>NZ_JBSSDY010000001.1:2500-2812500 GCF_054061195.1 Lysobacter sp. HA35
ACCCGGAGAACTGAAATATCTAAGTACCCGGAGGAAAAGAAATCAACCGAGATTCCCTAAGTAGTGACGAGCGAACGGGGACCAGCCCTTAAGCTGGATTAGTTTTAGCAGAACAACCTGGAAAGGTTGGCCATAGACGGTGATAGCCCGGTACGCGAAAAGGCTTTTCCAGTGAAATCGAGTAAGGCGGGGCACGTGAAACCCTGTCTGAACATGGGGGGACCATCCTCCAAGGCTAAATACTACTGACCGACCGATAGTGAACCAGTACCGTGAGGGAAAGGCGAAAAGAACCCTGGTGAAGGGAGTGAAATAGATCCTGAAACCGTGTGCGTACAAGCAGTCGGAGCCCGCAAGGGTGACGGCGTACCTTTTGTATAATGGGTCAGCGACTTACTGTTCGTGGCGAGCTTAACCGTATAGGGGAGGCGAAGGGAAACCGAGTCTGATAAGGGCGCATAGTCGCGGGCAGTAGACCCGAAACCGGGTGATCTAGTCATGCCCAGGGTGAAGGTCGGGTAACACCGACTGGAGGCCCGAACCCACTCCCGTTGCAAAGGTAGGGGATGAGGTGTGATTAGGAGTGAAAAGCTAATCGAACCCGGAGATAGCTGGTTCTCCTCGAAAGCTATTTAGGTAGCGCCTCATATGTATCCTCTCGGGGGTAGAGCACTGTTATGGCTAGGGGGTCATTGCGACTTACCAAACCATTGCAAACTCCGAATACCGAGACGGACTGTATGGGAGACACACGGCGGGTGCTAACGTCCGTCGTGAAAAGGGAAACAACCCAGACCCACAGCTAAGGTCCCAAATTCATCGCTAAGTGGAAAACGATGTGGAAAGGCACAGACAGCCAGGAGGTTGGCTTAGAAGCAGCCACCCTTTAAAGAAAGCGTAATAGCTCACTGGTCGAGTCGGTCTGCGCGGAAGATTTAACGGGGCTAAGCGATGAACCGAAGCTTGGGGTGCATACTTCTGTATGCGCGGTAGAGGAGCGTTCCGTAAGCCGTTGAAGGTGACTTGAGAAGGTTGCTGGAGGTATCGGAAGTGCGAATGCTGACATGAGTAACGATAATGCGGGTGAAAACCCCGCACGCCGAAAGCCCAAGGTTTCCTTGCGCAACGTCAATCGGCGCAGGGTGAGTCGGCCCCTAAGGCGAGGCTGAAAAGCGTAGTCGATGGGAAGCTGGTTAATATTCCAGCACCTCGCGTAAGTGCGATGGAGGGACGGAGAAGGTTAGGCAGGCCCGGCGTTGGTTGTCCGGGTGAGAGAGTTGAGGCGGTTCCCTTTGGCAAATCCGGGGGAGCAACGTTGAGACTAAGGACGAGCCCATTAGGGCGAAGCTGCCGATATCACGCTTCCAGGAAAAGCTCCTAAGCTTCAGCTTACGCAGACCGTACCGTAAACCGACACAGGTGGGCAGGATGAGAATTCTAAGGCGCTTGAGAGAACTCGGGTGAAGGAACTAGGCAAAATAGCACCGTAACTTCGGGAGAAGGTGCGCCCTTTTTGGTTAATAGCTGAGAAGGGCCGCAGTGACCAGGCCGCTGCGACTGTTTATCAAAAACACAGCACTCTGCAAACACGAAAGTGGACGTATAGGGTGTGACGCCTGCCCGGTGCTGGAAGGTTAAGTGATGGGGTTAGCCGCAAGGCGAAGCTCTTGATCGAAGCCCCAGTAAACGGCGGCCGTAACTATAACGGTCCTAAGGTAGCGAAATTCCTTGTCGGGTAAGTTCCGACCTGCACGAATGGCGTAACGACAGCGGCGCTGTCTCCACCCGAGACTCAGTGAAATTGAAATCGCTGTGAAGATGCAGCGTTCCCGCGGCAAGACGGAAAGACCCCGTGAACCTTTACTATAGCTTTACACTGAACGTTGAGTTCGTCTGTGTAGGATAGGTGGGAGGCTATGAAACCGAGGCGCTAGCTTCGGTGGAGCCATCCTTGAAATACCACCCTGATGTGCTTGACGTTCTAACCTGGCGCCGTTATCCGGCGCGGGGACCGTGTATGGTGGGTAGTTTGACTGGGGCGGTCTCCTCCCAAAGAGTAACGGAGGAGCACGAAGGTACGCTCAGCGCGGTCGGACATCGCGCACTGTGTGCAAAGGCATAAGCGTGCTTGACTGCAAGATCGACGGATCAAGCAGGTACGAAAGTAGGTCTTAGTGATCCGGTGGTTCTGTATGGAAGGGCCATCGCTCAACGGATAAAAGGTACTCCGGGGATAACAGGCTGATACCGCCCAAGAGTTCATATCGACGGCGGTGTTTGGCACCTCGATGTCGGCTCATCACATCCTGGGGCTGTAGTCGGTCCCAAGGGTATGGCTGTTCGCCATTTAAAGTGGTACGCGAGCTGGGTTCAGAACGTCGTGAGACAGTTCGGTCCCTATCTGTCGTGGGCGTTGGAGATTTGAGAGGGGCTGCTCCTAGTACGAGAGGACCGGAGTGGACGAACCTCTGGTGTTCCGGTTGTCACGCCAGTGGCACTGCCGGGTAGCTATGTTCGGAAGCGATAACCGCTGAAAGCATCTAAGCGGGAAGCGCGCCTCAAGATGAGATCTCCCGGGAGCTTGACTCCCCTAAAGGAACGTTGAAGACTACGACGTTGATAGGCAGGGTGTGTAAGCGCAGCAATGCGTTGAGCTAACCTGTACTAATGATCCGTGCGGCTTGACCATATAACCTCAAGACGCTTTGGGTTAACCAAAGCACCTTACCCTCGTGACACGTCACGACATTCACTGCTCGCTACATCCAACTTATTCCGCTCAGATCGCAAGGTCTGTCCGGTAACCGTCGAGAGCGTGGCGCCGAAAGGCGACCCTCCACCCTCTCCCTGGTGACCATAGCGGTGTGGAACCACCCGATCCCATCCCGAACTCGGAAGTGAAACGCACCCGCGCCGATGGTAGTGTGGCATTTGCCCATGCGAGAGTAGGTCATCGCCAGGGTCTTTATCCCGCAAACCCCCGCCTGTACATACAGGCGGGGGTTTGTCTTTGCGCGGGCGGAAATGTTGAACGGCTACCTCGGCAAAAGTAATGTTGAGCGGCAGGCTTAGGTAATGCGTACGGGTTCCGATGTCGTCCTGAGCCTGTGACGCGCCGCGGTAGCTGGCGACGCCGCATCTAATATCCCAAGGCGGCTTAGCTAACTGTTCTCGGTTCAGCCACTTGGTCGTGCATTGTGCTCGACCGCGCGTCGAGCTATCGGCGGCACCGATGTCTTACCGGGCGGCAACTACGCTTCGGAACAGACCCCAGCGCAGCCGTACCGAGGCTCATGAAGCTGCTGGCTCAAAGCCCGAGCCAATGGCGCGGTCGGCGGAAAGCACCGCTGCCGGCATGCTGTGGACCATGGTTACGCAACGAACATTGCCAAGCGCGCGCGATTTTGACGAGACGTCGCCTAGCGCGGGTCCGGCGCTCCGGGCGGCCAGGCCGAGTCGATCAGAGCTGTCAGAGAACGCGCGGCGTCTCGCCGCCGACGATGACAATGTCCGCGGCCCGACGTGCGAACAGGCCAACGCTGACGACGCCGGGCGTCTGGTTCAGCGCCGTCTCCATCGCGACGGGGTCGCTGATGCGAAGGCCGTGCACGTCGAGGATCCAATTGCCGTTGTCCGTGGTCACGCCCTCGCGCCAGACCGGCTGGCCGCCGGTGGTCGCGACGATCGCGCGTGCCACGAGGCTGCGTGCCATCGGGATGACTTCGACGGGCAACGGGAAACGGCCGAGGACGTCGACCTGCTTGCTCGGGTCCACGATGCAGACGAATCGGCCGCTCGCCTGGGCGATGATTTTTTCGCGCGTTAGCGCTGCGCCACCGCCCTTGATCAACCGTTTGGACGGGTCGCACTCGTCGGCGCCGTCGACATAGAGCGCGAGTGGGCCGGTCGCGTTGAGATCCAGCACTTCGATGCCGTGGGATCGCAGGCGTTGGGTGCTTTGGTCGGAGCTCGAAACCGCGCCACGGATGCGGTCGGGCTCACGGCCCAGCGCATCGATGAAGTAAGCGACGGTCGAGCCGGTGCCGACGCCGACGATCATGCCGTTCTCGACGTAGTCCATCGCCTTTTCGGCGGCCAGGCGTTTCGCTTCGGTCACGGGCTTACTCGAGGGAAAGAAGAAGTTTCCACTGCGCGGCGGAGACCGGCAGGACGGACAGGCGGCTGCCGCGGCGAATCAGCTCGAATTCCTCGCCGAGTTCTTCGGCGTGCAAGCGAATTTCGTCGAGCGGAATGATGCGCGAAAGCTTGCGCTCGAAGCTCACGTCGACGTTGAACCAGCGCGGTTCTTCCTGCGTGGCCTTCGGATCGAAGTAATGCGATTTGCGCTCGAACTGCGTCGGGTCGGGGTACGCGTTCGTCGCGACCGTCGCGACACCGACGATGCCCGGGGGGCTGCAATTCGAGTGATAAAACAGCACGCCATCGCCAACGCGCATGCCGTTGCGCATGAAGTTGCGTGCCTGGTAATTGCGCACGCCCGTCCACGGTTCGGTGCCGACACGCTGGAGATCGTCGATCGAAAAAGCGTCGGGCTCGGACTTCATGAGCCAGTGTCGGCGGCGGGTCGTCATTCGTGCGCCATGTAGGTATCGGATTCGGTGCAGACCGCATCGAGTGGGACGTCCCATTCGGCGGGTGTGAGCGCGTCGACGCGCTGGAGCTCGTAGGCAACGCCGACCAGCAGCGGACGCGCCGCACGTTCGCGCAGGCCTGTGAGGCTGCGGTCGTACCAGCCGCCACCCATGCCGACGCGATTGCATGCGGTATCGAACGCGACCAGCGGCATCGCGATCAACGCGAGGTCGGCGGGTTCTAGCAGCGACGATGCCGCAACGTCGGGCTCCGGAATACCGAAGCGATTGGAGACGAGTGCATCGCCACTGCACCATGGTGCGAAGCGCAGCCGTGAATCGTCGCCGAGCACGGGCAGGCAGTAGATGCAGTCGGCCGGCAGACCGAGCTGCCACACATGCAAAGGCATTTCGCCATCGACCGCCCAGTAGCCCGCGACGTAACCCGACGACGGATGAGCAGGCAGCGCGCGCAATCGCGCAGCGACCTGCTGGGCCGCAGCGATGCGATGAGCGGGAGAGAGTGCCGCGCGGCGTGAGCGGATGTCGCGCCGGAGACGACGCAGATCGTCGGTGGCGACGGTCATCGCGCGGCGCCCAGGAGGGCGCGACGCGACGAGCGGAAAAGAGTGTCCTCCACCATGCCGATGCGTGCGAAACGACCTTGAACCCTGGGTTCAAGTGGGAACGCTCGGTCACCTTCGGGCTTCCCGCTCGCGGGCGGGCATGCACTCCGGATGACGGTCACGTTCCCAGTGTCGTTTTTAAGGGCCAAGGCGAATGTTTGCACACGCCGTCGCACACAGCAGAGGACGTGCGAGAAGTATACCGCCCGATGTCGTGTGCAACCGGTCATTCGTCGTACCGACTCGGGTGTAATTCAGTCGCGTCGTGAAACGCGGGCGCGGCGCGGGATGACCGTCGCTCAACCGGCCGGAAGATCGAGCAGATCGTCGAGGCGACGGTTCAGCATGCCGAGCGAATGCGCGATATCGCGCTCGCTGTGCGTGTCCTGCTTCACCTGCAGCAGCTCGTGCGCGATGTTCAATGCCGCGAGCACCGCGATGCGATCGACGGCCGCCATCTTGTTACTGCCACGGACTTCGCGCATCTGCTTGTCCAGCAATTTCGCCGCCGCGAGCAGGCCTTCGCGCTGTTCTGGTGTGCAGCCCACGGTGTACTCGCGATCGAGCACGCGGATGTTGACCGGCTCTGTCGGATTCGCGGTCATGTGTGCTGCTCGAGCGAGCGCAGGCGCGCGATCATCGCTTCGACGCGCACGCGTGCCTGTTCGTTCTTCGCAAGCAGCGACGCGCGTTCTGCGACGAGTTCGTTCTGCTGATGTCGCAGACTTCGGTTCTCGTCCTGCAATCGACGAAGACGATCGCCGAGTTCGTCGATGCGCCGGGCCAGCCGGTGGATCAGCTCGAGCGTCTGGGGCCTGTCATCCATGCCGCCACGATAGCAGCGCGACCGGCCGAATCAAGGCGCGGGCGGCACGCCGTCTTCCCAGCGCCATTCGCGCATGAAGCGCTCGCAGTCGTCGGGCAGCAGCGGACGCGCGAGCCAGTAGCCCTGGATCTCGTCGCAGCCGTGGCGGCGCAGGAATTCGAGCTGGCCGTCCGTCTCGACGCCCTCCGCGACGACATTAAGGCCCAGCGAATGGCCCATCGCGATGACCGCACTGGTGATCGCTTCGTCGTCCGGGTCGCGGGTGAGATCGCCGATGAATTCGCGGTCGATCTTGAGCGCGTTGATCGGCAGGCGCTTGAGGTAAGCGAACGACGAGTAGCCGGTACCGAAATCGTCGATCGACATATGCACGCCGAGGTCGCGGATCGCCTGCAGGGCCGACCACGTTTCCTCGGCCATGATCACGCTCTCTGTGAGCTCGAGTTCCAGGCGGTCCGGCGGCAGGCCGGTGTCGGTAAGCAGGCGTTCGATGACGCCGGCGAGATGTCCGCGTCGCAACTGCAATGCAGAGACATTGACCGCCATCGCGATGTCGAGACCGCCTTCGCGCCAGGCCTGCAGTTGCTCGCAGGCATTGCGCAGCGCCCATTCGCCGATCTCGAGGATCAGGCCCGACTCCTCGGCGAGCGGAATGAACTGCGCGGGCGATACCGCGCCGAATTCCGACGAGTTCCAGCGCAGCAATGCTTCGACGCCGACGATGCGCTGTTGCGACAACGACAGCCGTGGCTGGTAGACGAGATGCAGTTCCTCGCGATCGATCACCTTGCGTAGCGCCGCGGACAACGTGGCGCGACGCCGGATGTCCATGTCCATCGCGCCGCTGTAGCGCATGTAGGTGCGACGCCCGAGCGCCTTCGCCTGGTACATCGCGGTGTCGGCGTGCTTCAGCAGATCCGACGGCGTGTCCGAATCGTCCGGATACAGCGCCACACCGATCGACGGCGAGATGATGACGTCCCGCAGGTCGCCTGCGTCGAGCGGTGCTTCGAAGGCGGCAAGCAGTTGTCGTGCGACGGTTTCGGCTTCCTCGGCGTCCTCGACGTGTTCCATCACCACGGTGAACTCGTCGCCGCCGAGTCGCGCCACCACATGCCGGCCGCCGAGTGCATGACGCAAACGCCCCGCGGTGGCGCGAAGAATCGCGTCGCCCGCCGCGTGGCCGAGCGAATCGTTGATGTCCTTGAATCGGTCGAGATCAAGGAACAGCACCGCGATGCGCGTTTCCTGGCGCTTCGCGCGCGCGATCGCACGTGACAGGCGTTCCAGTAGCAATGCGCGATTCGGCAGGCCGGTCAGCGTGTCGTAGTTGGCGAGGTAGCGAAGTTCCTGCTCGGCGCGCTTCTGGTCGGTGATGTCCGACAACACTGCAACCCAGTGACCGCGCTGGCCCGCGTTGTCGAGCACCACGCTCGCCTGCAGCCAGCAGAGGAATTCGCTGCCGTCCTTGCGACGCTGCCACAGCTCGCCCGACCACCGGCCTTCGCGCTGCAATTCATCGCGCATCTGCCGGTAGACGATCTCGTCGTGCTGGCGGCTGTCGATGAGGCTGGTTTTCTGTCCCGCGAGTTCGGCTTCGGTGTAGCCCGTCATGCGGGTAAACGCGGGGTTGACCGAAATGAAGTTGAAGTCGTCGTCGAACACCGCGACGGCTTCGGCCATGCTGCGCAACACTTCGCTGGCGACGCGGCGATCGCGTTCGGCGCGGCGTGTGGAGGTGATGTCGCGTGCGGTGCCGGCGATGCGCAGCGCGCGTCCCGTATCGTCGCGCTCGACCACGCGGCCGCGTGCACGCACCCAAACCCACTCGCCGTTCTCGCCGATCACGCGGTGCTGCGATTCGAACACGGGCAACTCGCCGCGGAGGTGTCGACGCAACTGGCCGAGCACGCGTTCGGCATCGTCCGGATGGATGCGATGCGCCTGTTCCTCGATGGTGTCGACCCCGATGTCCGCTTCGCCGACGTCGCCCACGCGGGCCTGCGTGCGATGCATCAGTTCGCGTTCGAGGTCGTAATCCCAGAACTGTTCGCCGGAGGCCCACAACGCGAGCTTGAGGCGCTCCTCGCGTTCGCGGAGATCGGCGAGGTGCACGCTTTCGCGGCGACGACGCTGCACCCACTGCCACGCGGCGAACACGAGCGGAGCGAGCAGGAGGAACGATGCGAACGCGATGACCAGCGGGTGCCGCCACAGCGGACGCGCGACGTCGAGCGGCAGCGTGAGTTCGCCCGGCGACCAGCGTCCATTGCGATCAGTCGCCTGCGCGCGGAACGTGTAATGGCCCGGCGGCAGATGCGTGTAGGTGATCTCTCGCTGCGTGCCGTTGTCGATCCAGTCGGCGTCGAAACCGTCCATGCGGTAGCGGTAGCGCGGACGCGTCGACGGTGCGAAGTCGAGCGCGCCGATGCGCAGGCGCACAATGTCCTCGCCGGCGCCGATGTGCAGCGACGTCGGCGGCCATAGCGCGCCTTCGGCGCTTTCGCGATTGCCGACGCGTACCGACAGCAGGCGCAGCGGCGCGGCGTAGGCCGGTGCGTCGGGACGGCGTGGGTCGACCAGGTTGATGCCGCGCACGCCACCGAATGCGAGGCGGCCGTCGGCGAGCGTGCCGGACGCGCCGCCGTTGAACTCCAAGTCCTGCAGGCCTTCGCCGAGGCCGAATAGTCGCGCATCGCCGCGGTCGGGACGGAAGCGCAGCAGGCCGGCGTCCGTACCCGCCCACAGCGTGCCGGCGGGCGCCTCGCGCAGCGAGAAGATGGTGACGGTGCGCCGGTCGGGCAGGGCGGTGTCGAGCGGCCGACGGAACAGCAGGCCGTTCGCGACATCGGGCACGGCTTGGCTGAGGCCCGCATGCGTGCCGACCCAGATGCGTCCCGCGGCGTCCTCGTACAACGCGCGCACGACGTTGCTCGGCAGGGAATCCTCGCGATCGGGGTCGTGACGGTAATGACGGATCGTGCCGTCAGATGCGCGCACGTCGAGACCGTCGCCGGTGCCGAACCACACGCGGCCTGCGTGGTCGACCAGCAGCGCATGCACGTTCGGATGCGAGAGCTGCGTGCCGGGCGCAAGGTGATCGATCGTCGCGTGGACGGGGTAGTAGCGATAAGCGCCGTCGCCCGACGTTCCGATCCAGATCACGCCGTCGGCACCGCGATAGATCGAGCGTGCGACCAGCTGCACGCCGTTCGGCAGAGTGATGCGGCGGATGCTCCGGGTCGCGGGATCGAGATCCATCAGCCCATTGGCGGCCGCGAGCAGCAGATGGCCGTCGGGCTGGCGAAGGAAGGCGGCGACGCGTGTCGGCCCGCCCGGCAGGCGGTCGGTGATGTCCTGCGGCGTGCGTGTCGCGAAGTCGTAGCGGACCAAGCGGTCGCCGTCGGTGCTGTACCAGAGCGCGCCCGGCGTGCCGATCACCGAGCGCACGCTGTCGTCGGCCGCCGCGTTGGCGTCGTTGTGCGGCGTGGTGTCAGTGATGAAGGCGAACTCGGCACCGCGCGGATCGCCGACCGCCGCACCCCGGAACTGCCCGCCCAGCCACAGCAGCCCACTGCGGTCGACCAGCATCGTATTGACGCTGTTCTCCGGCAGCGTGCCCGCGACGGAGCGATCCTCGTTGAGTGCGAGCGACTCGCCGGTGGCGGGGTCGAAGCGGCGCAGGCCGTGCGGGTAGACGGAGAGCCAGAGGCGGCCGTCGGGCGTCTGCACCATCGCGCGAATCTGCGCGGGCTGGTTGTCGGCCGGCCAGACGTGAGTGCGGCCGGCCGCGGTCACGAGGTCGAGGCCGTTGTCGCCGCCGACCCAGATGCGACCGTCGCGGCCTTCCTGCGCGGCATAGGCGGGCTGCGCGCCGGCCACCGAGATGACCTGCGTGCCGTCGATGCGGAACAGCCCGGCGCCGGTCGCGTACCAGAGGTGCCCGGCGCGGTCGCGCACCAGTCGCTGGTTGGCGACGCCACCCGGGTTGCGGCGGGGTAGGTCCAGGACGCGTCGACGCGTCCCGGTCTTGGTGTCGAGCCGATCCAGACCGCTGACCGTGCCGATCCACAGCGCATCGCGATCCGCATGCAGCGCGAGCACCTGGCGGTCGTCGCGACGATCGGGCACCACGCCGAGGTAGCGCCGGATCTCGCCGGTACGCAGGTCGAGCCGCGCCACGTACTGCGAAAACGTGCCGACCCACAGTGCCGGCGACTCGTCGACCGCGAGCGCGGTGACGAAGCTGTCGGGCAGGCTCCTGGGGTCGCGCGGGTCGTGGCGGTAAACGCGATAGCGCTCGCCGTCGTAGCGATGCAGGCCGCCCTGCGTGCCGACCCAGACGAAGCCCAGCGGGTCCTGCGCGATCGCGCCGACGGAGTTCTGGGTCAGGCCACGGTCGCTGCCGATCGGTTCGAAATAGAACTCGCGCGTCGCCGCGGTAGCCGGCCCCTGCGGCACACCCAGCAGCGCGGCGATGAGCAGCGGAGCGAGGAAAGCCCGGAGCCGAACGGTGACAGGCGTGCGCACGGCACTCGCGACCGGGAGGATGAGCCAGTGTAGGCGTCGCCAGCGCGCAGCCTCAACCGGCAAACGGGTCGGGGTTGTTACACTCGCGAACCCCGTCGCGCTTTCGTTCGCCCGTGTCCGAATCCGAACTGCCGTCCGTTGCCGACATCGATGCCGAATCCGTTCGCTACGGGCTCGCGACGTCGCCTTTTGAACTTCATGGTGCGCTCTGCGGCTGGCTCGCCGGTGGCGGCCAGAACGAACGCGCCTGGCTCGCGCCCGTCTTCGCCGACCCGCAGCTGCCGGCGCCTGGCGCGGGTTCGCCGCTGGATCGCCTCCGCGAAGCCACCGCCGCCCAGCTGGCCGATCGCAGCTTCGAGTTCGAACTGCTGCTGCCGGATTCCGACGCGCCGCTGATCGAGCGAAGCGGTGCGGTCTTCGACTGGTGCCGCGGCTTCGTCAGCGCGTTCGGGCTGGCTTCGGGCGCGAAAGCGCCGCTGTCCGACGAAAGCAGCGAAGCGCTCGCCGACCTCGCCAAGCTCGCCGCCGCCCAGCCGCAGGACGAGGGCGACGAAGAGGACGAGGAAGCGCTGGTCGAGATCGAGGAGTTCGTGCGGGTGGCCGCGCTGCTGCTGCATGGCGACTGCGTGCTCGCCCGCGAACATCGTCAGCGCCTGAACTGACCGCGTAGCCATCCGCGCCGCGCTGGACCTACCATCGGCGCGATGGCCAAACCGTCCACTCCCCGCACGACGACGCGAACGCCCGCGTCCCCGTTCGCCCGCCGCCGTCGCCAGCTGATGCGCATGGCGGGCGACGATGCGATCGTGATCGTGCCCGCCGCGGCTGAGCGCGTGCGCAGCCGCGACACCCATTTCCCGTACCGGCAGGACTCCGACCTGCTGTACCTCACGGGCTTTCCCGAGCCTGACGCGGTGCTCGCGCTGATTCCGGGCCGCAAGCACGGCGAGGCGATCCTGTTCTGCCGCGAGCGCGATCCGGAGCGCGAAGGCTGGGACGGCCCGCGTTTTGGCCCGGATGGTGCCGTCGATGCATTTGGTCTAGACGACGCGTATCCGGTCACCGATCTCGACGACATCCTGCCGGGCCTGCTCGAAGGCCGGTCGCGCGTCTACTACCACTTCGGTCGCGACGCCGAGTTCGATCTCAAGCTCATCGGCTGGCTCAACCGCGTGCGCGCGCAGGTGCGCAGCGGTGCACAACCGCCGCACGAGTTCCTCGAACTCGGCCATCTGCTCGACGAGCTGCGCCTGTTCAAGGACGCCGGCGAATTGAAGCTGATGCAGAAGGCCGCCGACGTCAGCGTCGCCGCGCACCAGGCCGCGATGCGCGCCGCGCGGCCCGGCATCACCGAGTACGAGTTGCAGGCGGAAGTCGAATACGTTTTTCGTCGCCATGCCGCCGTGCCCGCGTACAACAGCATCGTCGGCGCCGGCGCGAATGCCTGCGTGCTGCACTACAACGCGAACCGCGGCAGCGCGCGCGATGGCGACCTCGTACTGATCGACGCGGGCGCCGAAGTCGACGGTTACGCTGCCGACATCACTCGCACGTTTCCCGTCAGCGGACGCTTCACGCCCGCGCAGCGCGCACTGCACGACCTCGTGCGCGATGCACAGTCGGCCGCGCTTGCGAAGGCGATGCCGGGCGCACCTTGGGATGCGATCCACGAAGCGGCGGTCGCGACGCTCGCGGAAGGCCTGCTTCGACTCGGTCTGCTCAAAGGCAAGCTCGAGAAAGTTATCGCCGACGGCAGCTACAAGCGCTTCTATCGCCACAAGACGGGTCACTGGCTCGGCCTCGACGTGCATGACGTCGGCGACTATCGCGTCGATGGCCAGTCTCGCGTTCTCGAGCCGGGCATGGTGTTCACCATCGAGCCCGGTCTCTACGTCGACGCGGACGACGCGACGGTCGATGCGAAATGGCGCGGCATCGGCATCCGCATCGAAGACGACGTGTTGGTGACGAAATCCGCGCCGCGCGTGCTCACCGATGCACTCGCACGCTCGGCAGACGAGATCGAAGCCTTCATGGCCGACGCGCGCAAGGTCGGCTGATTGCATGGATTTCGCGATCCGCGCCGCGACGGAACACGATCACGACGCGATCCTCGCGCTGGTTCCGCGACTTGCGGCAACCGGAACGCCGGCCGGTCGCGATACCGAACAGGTGCGCAGCGCTGACATTGCCGCCGTTACCGAAGCTCTGCAAGAAACCGACGGGCGCAGCGCATTCTTCGTCGCCGAACTCGATGGCGCGATCGGCGCATTCATCCACGTGCGCCGCATCCGCGACTACTACACGCAGTCGGACATCGCGCATGTGTCCGATGTGGTCGTCGGACCGCATGCGGAAGGTCACGGCATCGGTCGTGCATTGATGGCGACGGCGGAAGACTGGGCGAAGGCGCAGGGCTTCGCGCTGATCCAGCTCTATGTGTTGCCGGAGAACGACTCCGCGCGCCGGCTGTACGAGCGCGTCGGCTATACGCCGGAGTGGCTGAAGTACGTCAAGCCGCTGGACTAAGCGTCACCAGCTCGCGCCATCGGCGACCAGCGCGCCTGCATGCGCGGCGGCCGATTCGGCGAGCGCCTGCAGGTCATAACCGCCTTCGAGCATCGAGACGATGCGGCCGTCGCAATGGCGACGCGAAATCTCGCGCAGCTGGCCGGTGATCCACAGATAGTCGACCGCCTCGAGTTCGAGCTGTGCAAGCGGGTCGCGTTGGTGCGCATCGAACCCCGCCGAGATCAGCAGCAGCTGCGGCGCGAACGCATCGACTGCCGGCAGCAGCGTTTCGCTCCACGCGCGACGGAAGCCTTCGCTGCTCGTGCCCGGCGGCAGCGGCGCATTGAAGATGTTGCCGATGCCGCGCTCATGCGCATGCCCGGTCTCCGGATACAGCGGCAGCTGGTGCGAGCTGCAGAACACGACGCGCGGATCGTTCTCGAAGATCGCCTGCGTGCCGTTGCCGTGGTGCACGTCGAAGTCGACGATCGCAACCCGGTCGAGCCCGTACGTATCGAGTGCATGCGCGGCGGCAACCGCGATCGAGTCGAAGAAGCAGAAGCCCATCGCGACGTCGCGCGTGGCGTGGTGGCCGGGCGGGCGCACCGCGCAGAACACACGACGCGCCTGGCCTGTCATCACCGCATCGACCGCGGCGACGCCGGCACCGGCGGCGCGCAACGCGGCTTCCGCGGCGCCGGGCGAGAGGAAGGTGTCGGGATCGAGCTGCACTGTGCCTTCCGCGACGGCGGTATCGAGCACCTGCGCAATCAGCGAGTCGTCGTGCACGCGCGCGAGCTGCTCCCGCGTCGCGAGCGGCGCCTCGGCCCAGGGCAGGTCGGGGTAGGTGTCGCGGATTGCGTCGACGACGGCAGCAAGCCGCTCGGGACGCTCGGCATGGCCCGGCGGCGGCACGTGCGCGGCGCAGGCGGGGTGGGTGAGGAGCAGAAGCGGGAGGGTGTCGGCCATCGGCGGATTCTCGCTCGAACGTTCCCGCGCGTCGCGGGCGGTCAGGCCACGGCTTCGCGAAGCTGGAACACGTTGCCTTCCGGGTTCATCGCATTGCAGGCGATAAAGCCGGGGCCCTTCCAGCGCTCGTCGAAGAGCGCGCCACCGAGGTCGGTCGCAGTGCCGGCTGCCGCCTCGAGGCTGGCGATGGTGAAGAAGAACTTGAGCGCGCTGTCCTCGCGGCGCTCGGGCGGCGAGGTGATCACGATATCCACGGCGTACTCGTCGGGGATGCGATGCACCAGCAGCTGCAGGTCCGGTGTATCCAGCACGACGATCTCGTCGCGCGCATGCAGCCGCGTCATCCCGAGCAGCCGTTCGTAGAACGACGCGACGCGTTCGAGATCCTTGGCGTAGACGAACAATCCGGCGCGTGCGGGTCCTGCCATGGCGGCGTTCCTCTGAGGAAGACGCGGAGTCGATGCAGCGACGCTCAGCCGTGGCGACGCTCGTGGTTCCACAGCACTTCGCCGTGGCCGCTCGCACGCGCGAGCACTCGCGCCAGCACGAATAGCAGGTCGGACAGGCGATTGAGATAGCGCACCGCTTCCGGCCGCACGGTTTCCACGCGCGCCAGCGCGACGCATTCGCGCTCGGCGCGTCGCACGACGGTACGCGCGATGTGGCAGCGCGCTGCAGCCTCGCCACCGCCCGGCAGGATGAAATCCTTCAGCGGCGGCAGCGGGTCGTTGAAGCGGTCGAGCTCGCGCTCGAGGCGGTCGATGTCGGCATCGAAAATTGCGGCGTGGCCCGGAATGCACAGCTCGCCGCCGAGGTCGAACATCTGGTGCTGGATCGATGTCAGCAGTTGCGCGACCTCATCGGGCAGCTGCGCCGCCAGCACCAGGCCGATGCAGGAATTCGCCTCGTCGACCGTGCCGTAGGCATCGACGCGCGGCGAATCCTTGCCGGTACGCGAACCGTCGCCGAGGCCGGTGGTGCCGTCGTCGCCGGTGCGCGTGTAGATCTTCGAAAGGCGGTTGCCCATCAGCCCGCGGCGAGCGCGCGGTCACGCGACAGCGAGGTCGCGACGACGTGCACCACCGCCGCGCCGGCGACGTACATCGCGGCCGTCTGCATGTACGGGAACAGGTACTGCACGTAGTTCTGCCACCAGCCTGCGAACGACGGCGACGACACCGAGGCCGACACCCAGTAGAAGCTGCCCTGCGCGATCAGCTGGCATACGATCGAAGACGCAACCACCGACACCGCGAGCAGGCCGAGCGAGCGGACGTCGGTCGCGACATTGCGACGGCGCAGCCACATGCCGCCCGCCCACATCGCGAAGTACGCCGGCGCCAGGCACCAGTACGCGGCGGACACGCAGTAGTGCTGCCAGAAGTTCTGGCCGCTGCTGCTGATCACCGCGTAGTCGACGACGACGGCCAGCGCCATCAGCACCGGGAACGCCCAGCGCGTCCACGTCGACAGGTAGAAGCCGCCGATGAAGAACACGGCCCACGACGCGTCAGGAATCGGCGCGAAATGATTGATGCGCGTCGCCGCCATGAGCGCGGCGAGCAGCGTGAGGATCAGGGTGCGCTGGGCGGTGGCAGTCATCGGTCGCTCCGGGAAAACGGGGCCGGCTCGGAGCCGGCGAGCCCCGCATTCTAACGGACCCCGCGCGGGCAGGCCGTATCATGGCCGCATGAACGACGCCGCCTTGCGCACGCACGACCTCGTCATCGTCGGAGGCGGTCTGGTGGGCGCGAGCCTCGCCCTCGCGCTCGAGCCGCTGGGCCTCGACGTCGCGCTGGTCGACGCGACGCCGGCTGGCGAAATGCCTGCGGTGTTCGACGAGCGCTCGCTGTCGTTTGCCGAGGCGACCGTCAACGCGCTGGACGCGCTCGGCGTGATGCCGAAGCTGCGCGCGGCCGGCGGACCGATCCGCCGCATCGTCGTCACCCGGCAGGGCGATTTCGGACAGGCGCGGCTCGACGCCGAACGCTACGGACGCACCGCGTTCGGGCAGGTCGTCGTTGCCCGCGATTTCGGACATGCATTGGAAGCGCGACTGGAGACCGTGCGCGGACTCACGCGTTATCGCCCGGCGCGACTGGTTGCAACGTCGCTCGATGGCGCGATGCGTCGGGTCACGCTGCAGGGTTCGGATGGCACGGTCGAACTCGCAGCGCCGCTGGTCGTCGGCTCGGACGGCACCGCGAGCGCGCTGCGCGCTGCGCTCGGCATCGACACGACGGAAACGGATTACGGCCATGCCCTGTTCGTCGCGCGCCTGCGTACCGAGCGCGCGCCTGATGGCACCGCGTACGAACGACTGACGGACGACGGGCCGACCGCACTGTTGCCGCGCGCCGATCGACATTACGGGCTGGTGCACGGTGTCGCGCATGACGAAGCGGACGCAGTCGAAGCTCTGGATGACGACGCCTTCCTCGCGCGCCTGCAGTCGCGCCTGGGCTGGCGTCACGGCCGGCTGCTGAGCTGCGGTGCACGCAGTCGTTACGCGGCACGACGAGTGATCGCGAACGCCACCGTGGCGCCGCGCGCAGTGTTGATCGGCAATGCCGCGCAGACCATCCATCCGCTCGGCGCGCAGGGTTTCAACCTCGGCCTGCGCGATGCGCTCACGCTCGCCGAGGCAGTCGGCGCCGCATTGCGCGACGGCCGCGATTCGATCGCTGACGACGTGATGCTGCATCGCTACGCCGAACGCCGCGTCGAAGATCGCCGTCGCACGCTCGCGTTTTCCGACCGGCTGCTGCGCATCGGCACCGCGCGCGGCGCGCTGATGCGTCCGCTGCGATCCCTCGCATTGCTATCGCTCGATCACCCGTCGTGGCTGCAGGCGTGGCTGGTCGGCGGTGCGATGGGGTATCGCGGTGACGTGCCGGCACTCTGCCGCGGCAACGACGGACGACGCAGCGCATGAGCCGTCGCGACGTGGTCGATATCGCAGTCGTGGGCGGTGGCGTGGTCGGCGCGGCCGCAGCGCTCGCGTTCGCGCGTGACGGCTGGAGCATCGCGCTGCTGGAAGCACGCGAACCGCCGCCGTGGCGCAACGACTCGCCGGACCTGCGCGTCTACGCGCTCGCACCGGACGGCATGGCGCTGTTCGACACGCTCGACGTCGGCACGTCGATCCGTGCGGCGCGCGCATACCCGTATCGCGGCATGGATGTATGGGACGCCGCCGGTGGCGGCGCGCTGCGTTTCGATGCCGACCGTTTCGCGCGTCGCGAGCTAGGCTGGATCGTCGAACACGCGTTGCTGGTCGATCGCCTGTGGCAGGCGCTGCAACGCGAGGACGTGGCGTTGCATGTGCCGGCATCCGTCGCCGGATTCGAGCAGGACGATGCACGCGCGACGCTGCGGTTGGAGGACGACCGGCGCCTGCAGGCGAAGCTCGTTATCGCAGCCGACGGCGCGGCATCGTCGCTGCGTGCCTTCGCGAACATCGACGCACCGGTGCACGACTACGCGCAGGGCGGGCTTGTCGCGTATGTCGAAACCGAATTGCCGCTTGATGCGACCTGCTACCAGCGCTTCCTGCCGACCGGCCCGCTCGCGTTCCTGCCGGTAGCGGAACACCGCGCGTCGATCGTTTGGTCCGCGCCAATCGATGAGGCGAAGCGGCTGCGTGATCTCGACGACGATGCACTGGCCGTCGCGCTGACCGATGCATCCGGCGCGCGTCTCGGGAGTGTTCGTCCGGTATCGCCGCGTGCCGTTTTTCCGCTGCGACGCCAGCTCGCCGGGCGTTATCGCGAAGGCCGCCTGCTCCTGGTCGGCGACGCCGCGCATGTCGTGCATCCACTGGCGGGGCAGGGCGTGAACCTCGGGCTGCGCGACGTCGCTGCGCTGCGTGCAGCACTGCCGCGTACCGGGCGTGATACGGATCCTGCGACGTCGCGTCTCGCACGATGGGCGCGCGAACGACGCAGCGCGAGCGCCCGCGCCGCGTACGCGTTCGAAGCGATCAACCGGGTGTTCTCGAACGACGCGCCGGTGCCGACGATGCTGCGCGGCTCGTTGCTGGGACTCGCGGGTCGCATCCCGCCGTTGCAGCACGCGCTCTGGCGCGAGGCGGCGGGGCTGTAATTACCGCGGGCGCGCCGGGTCGGTCGCGGATGGAGCGATTGGCCGGAGTTCGTTGACCCCGCCTGCGGATCGCAAGTTGCCAAAGCGCGCGTTCGTCATGGAAAAAAAAGATGCCCCGCATGTGCGGGGCATCGAGTACAAGTGACCTGCGCTCAGCGACCGCTGCCCATCGCGGTGCCGCTGAACTTGTCGAGTTCGGCGCGCGACAGGCGGCCGTCGCGATTCGTGTCGATGCGCTTGAACGCGGCGTTGTATTCCGCGCGCGTGACCGAACCGTCGCTATTGCCGTCGAACAGCGCGAAGTCGTTGCCCGACGTGCCGGTCATGCCCGACGTCGACATCGAGCTGCTGCCGTTGCTCATGCCGGAATTCGACATCGAACCCGAACCCGAACCCGTGCCGGTGCCGCTGCTCGCGGTGCTGCCGGATGTCGTGCCCGACGTGCGGCCGGACGCAGTCGTCGCGCCGGTGCGACCCGTACCGCGCGCGTCGGTCGTGCTGCCGTTTGCATCGGTGCTACCCGATTGCCCGACGACGTTGGTCGAATGGCCGTGCGCGTCGGTGTTCTGCTCGGTGGTGCCCCAGGCGCTCGTGCTCGTGCCTGCGCTGCTCACGCCGGTGCGCGCGCCGGTGTTGGACTGCGAACCGCTGGTACCGGTGGAGCCCGTGGAGCCGGTCGAACCGGACGTGCTCTGCGCGAACGCGGGGGCGGCAATGCCCAGCGTGGCGAAAACGGCGGCAGTGATCAGTGTGTTCTTGATGGTCATGGTCGTGCTCCTCATTGAGAGGTGCGCGACGTTAGGCCTCGCGTGATCAAGCCCACGTCCAAGCGGCGCGGTTTTCCCGGGGAAAACCGCCGCTGGAGTCATGCAACGCTCAGTTACTGATACGCGCGAAAACGGTGATCTCTTCGCGGTCGTGATAGAGCTGCTTCGCACGCCACTCGACCGGTCGACCGACTTCGCGCTCGAACAGTTCGAGGCACTGTCGCGTTTCATCCCAGCGCTTCTTCATCGGCAACTTGAGGTTGAAGATGGTGCGGCGGCACCAGCCTTCGCGCAGCCACGTGGCCATGCGTTCGGCGACGCGTCGCGGCTGCTCGACCATGTCGCAGACCATCCAGTCGAGCGTGCGTCGCGGTTGCCAGACAAAACCATCCGCACGCACGTGTTCGACGTAACCGCTGTCGAGAAGGTGCTGCGCGAGCGGGCCGTTGTCGACACTGACCACGCGGACGCCGTTGCGCATCAGCACCCAGCTCCAGCCACCTGGCGCGGCGCCGAGATCGGCCGCGTGCATGTTGTCGCGCAGCCAGGTCTCGCGTTCTTCCGCATCGAGCAACGTCAGCAGGGCTTCTTCGAGCTTGAGCGCGGAGCGGCTTGGCGCCTGCGGATTCATGCGAAGCCGCGGGATACCCATCGGAAAGCTGCTGCGATCCTTCGGCGCGGTCACAGCGAGATGCGCGTGGTCGCCCGACTCGAGCAGCACGTGCAGGTGCGGACGATCGGGCGAATCGATGTGGGTCAACCAACCGGCTTCGCGCAGCGCGGGACGCAGCGCATTGCCGAGGGCGCGCGCGAGTGCGGCGAGCGGCTTGCCTTCGTCGCTGTCGGGATGCTCGACATGCACTTCGCCGAAGTGAAGCTCCGGCGTGCCGAGTGTCGCGGCCATCGCATCGATGATCGCGCCGACGCGATCGGGTTTGACGCCCGGTCGCGCACCGAGCGTCGGCAATTCGGCGAACGCGACGAGCTTCTGTCGCGCGAAGATCAGGTCGCGCAGCGGCAATGCGTCCGACAGTGCTTCGGCGTCGTCGCAGACGAAACGGACGAAGCCGGTGCCGCGCTCGGTGCGCGCATAACCGGCGAAGCTGAGCATGCCGGCGCGTTCGCTCAGTTCCGCCGCGAGTTCCGGCTCGAAGCCTGCGCGGCAGTAGCCAAGCAGTGCGGGCTGCGCGATCGCGGTCGTGTTGGAGGCGGCCATGGCGGCGTCAGTAACGCGCGCCGCCGGACGACGAATAGTGGCGGAGCACGTCGCAGGCGGCGTCGCGCTGCACGTCGCGCACCACCGAAACGCCGCGGCGTTCGAGTTCGCCGACCCAATCCACCGGCAGCGGGCCTTCGTCGAATTCCGTCAACGCTTCCACGTCTTCGCTGCGCGCGCCGATCAGCAGGCGGTCGATGCCGGCCCAGACCGTCGCGCCGTAGCACTGGCAGCACGGCTGCGCGGACGTCGCGAGTGTGATCGGGCCGACGCGCTGGCCGGTGTCGTCCTCGTTGAGGCGCGGCCGCTGCGTGCGCTGCTGCGCGAGCATGTAGGCCATGGTTTCCGCATGCGCGACCGAGCACGTATGCGGCAGCACGCGATTGACGCCGACGGCGATGACGCGATCGTCCGGCCCGAACACCGCGGCGCCGAATGGGCCGCCGCTGCGTGCATCGACATTGCGACGCGACAGATCGATCGCCAGCGCGACCTTCGCGTCGTCGCCTTCATAAGCGCGTGCGGTATCCACCGCGTCATGCACCCACGCGGGAAGCGTGAGGTGCACCTGTGCGTACAGCATCATCGTCATTGAGCCACCGGTGTGGAGCTGCTGCCCGAATCGCGGCACGTGCCGGCGACGCAGCTGCAGCTCTGGATGTCCTTGAAGCCGCAGGTCGACGACATGCCCTGTCGCGCGCAGTCGGCCTGTACCGCCGCCGGATCGACCGGCGAATTCTTGTTGACGCAGGCCGGCATCGCGCCGCAGCAACTGCCGACGTTCTTGACCGTGCAATCCGAATCGCTCGCGCAGCTCGTCACCAGCTTCGGCGCGCCGTGCATCTCGACGCGTTGGGGCGGCAGGCCAGTGCTCTTGATTGGGTGATGTGCCGGCGCCGTGTTCTGCGCTGCGCTCGCGGGTGTCGACTGCGCGGGTGGCGCATCGCGCGATGCAAGCGACGCATCGTTCGACGTCATCGCCTCCGGTGCACCACTCGCCGTCTGCGGACGTGCGCAACCTGCGGCGAGCAAGAGCGCGCACAGGATCGGAACGAACGTGGACAGGCGCATGGCGATGCTCCGGTGGGGAATGCTCAAGCCTTGCCCGACCACGTGTCACGCAGCGTGACGCTGCGGTTGAACACCGGGCGATCGGCGCGATGGTCGTAGCGGTCGGCAACGAAATAACCGATGCGCTCGAACTGGAAGCTCGTCTCCGGCGCAGCCTGCGCGGCGGACGGCTCGACGTAGCCCGTCACCACGCGACGCGATTCCGGATTCAGGTAGTCGCGATAGGTCTTGCCGTCTTCGTCGACGTCCGGATCCGGCACGGTGAACAGGCGGTCGTACAGGCGGATCTCCGCTTCGACCGCGTGCTTCGCGCTGACCCAGTGGATCGTGCCCTTCACCTTGCGGTTCGCGCCTTCCATGCCGGGGCGCGATTCGGAATCGAGCGTGCAACGCACTTCGACGACACGGCCGTCCGCATCCTTGATCACCTCGTCGCAGCGCACGATGCCGGCGCCACGCAGGCGCACGTCACCGCCGACGGTGAGACGCTTGAAACCTTTCGGCGGGACTTCCTCGAAATCCTCGCGCTCGATCCACAGCACGTTCGAGAACGGCACGCGGCGGTCGCCGGCGGATTCGTCCTTCGGATGGTTGGAGAACGTCAGCGATTCCTCGTGCCCGTCGGGCAGGTTGGTCAACACGAGCTTCAGCGGATCGACCACGCCCATGCGGCGCTGCGCCGCGGCGTCGAGATCGTCGCGCAGCGCGCCTTCAAGAATGGAGATGTCGAGCAGCGAGTTCTGCTTCGAAATGCCCACGCGGTCGACCATCAGCTTCAGCGCGCCCGGCGTATAGCCACGACGACGAATGCCCTGCAGCGTCGGCATGCGCGGATCGTCCCAGCCGTCGACCAGGCCGTCGTTCACCATCGCGAGCAGCTTGCGCTTGCTCATGACGAGGTAGTTGAAGTTCAGGCGCGAGAACTCGATCTGCCGCGGCTTGGCGGCTTCGCGCGGGAAGCCCTTGTCGAGCAGCGGCTTCAGCAGTTCGGCGTGATTGACGAGGTCGACCTTGTCGACGCACCAGTCGTACAGCGGGCGGTGGTCCTCGAACTCCAGTGTGCACAGCGAATGCGTGATGCCTTCGATCGAATCGCTCAGCGAATGCGCGAAGTCGTACATCGGATAGATGCACCACGCGTTGCCTGTGTTCTGGTGCTCGACGTGCTTGATGCGGTACAGCGCGGGGTCGCGCAGGTTGATGTTGCCGCTGGACATGTCGATCTTCGCGCGCAGCGTTCGTGCGCCGTCAGCGAACTCGCCCGCGCGCATGCGGCGGAACAGGTCCAGGTTCTCGTCGACGCTGCGGTCGCGGAACGGCGACGGGCGGCCCGGCTCGGTCAGCGAGCCGCGATACGCGCGCACCTCCTCGGCGGTGAGGTCGTCGACATAGGCATCGCCCTGCGCGATCAGCTTCTCGGCGGCGAGGTAGAACACCTCGAAGTAGTCGGACGCATGGCGCAGCGAGTTCCACTCGAAGCCCAGCCAGCGCACGTCGTCCTGGATGGCGCGCACGTACTCGGGGTCTTCCTTGGCCGGGTTGGTGTCGTCCAGCCGGAGGTTGCAGCTGCCGCCGAACTCGGCCGCGACGCCGAAGTCCAGGCAGATCGCCTTCGCATGCCCGATGTGCAGGTAGCCGTTGGGCTCCGGCGGGAACCGCGTACGGATCGCCTGGTGCTTCCCGGCCGCGAGGTCCTCGCGGACGATCTGGCGGATGAAGTCGTTCTTGACGCCGGTTTCAGGCGCGGCGTTCTCGGGCGATGCGGACATGCGGGCTTGCAACCACGTGGGGAAGCCCGCAGTTTAACGAAGAAGGCCGTTCCGGCCCGCCGCGAGGCCGCCATGAAGCCCGTTTACGACGCAGCGAACCTCATCGACGCCCACCTCGTGCGCCATGCGCTCGAGGACGCGGGCATCCCGGTGTTCATCCGCGGCGAGGCGTTGACCGGTGGCATGGGCGAACTGCCGCTGTACGGCGTCGTGCAGGTCTGCGTGCCGGAGGTGGCGTGGCCGCAGGCGGATGCCGTCGTGCGTGCGCTCGATTTCGGCACGCCGCCCGATGCCGACGCCGAACCCGACTGGGACGCCGGCCTCGTGCCGATCTGACGCATCCGTCGCCGCGCGCGCGACGTATCCATCGACGCCGCATTCGCATCGCGGGTGCTGCGCTGTCCACATTGCCGGCGGGGCCGGTCGAAGGAGTCCACATGCTCGAGAAACTGCTCGGAATCGGCGCGCACAAGCAGCGCCTGCCACGCGCCGGCGAAGCGCTGCCCGGCCGCGACACCGCGATGCGAGTGCACAACGCGCATCACGTCCACGGCCGCCCGATCCAGGGCGACTTCGCCGGCTTCGAGCAGGTGCAGTTCGGCCTCGGCTGCTTCTGGGGCGCCGAGCGGCTGTTCTGGAAGATCCCCGGCGTGCACACGACGGCCGTCGGCTATGCCGGCGGCGAAACGCCGAACGCCACCTATCGCGAAGTCTGCAGCGGCCAGACCGGCCACACCGAAGCCGTGCTCGTCGTCTACGACCCCAAGCAGGTCACCTTCGACGTATTGCTCAAGGCGTTCTGGGAAGGCCACGACCCCACGCAGGGCATGCGCCAGGGCAACGACACCGGCACCCAATACCGCTCCGCCATCTACTGCACGACGCAACCCCAATACGACGCCGCCATCGCCAGCCGCGACGCGTACGCCGTGAAACTGCGCGACGCCGGCCTCGCGGACATCACCACCGAAATCCGCTACCCGGCGCCCGAGTTCTACTACGCCGAAGACGACCACCAGCAATACCTGTCGAAGATTCCGAACGGGTACTGCGGACTTGGTGGCACGGGTGTGAGCTGTCCGATTGGTTCGGGTGTTGAAGCGGGTTGATGGGATGCGAGTGCAGCGGTGCTGGCAACACGCATAGTCGCTCCCGCATTCGTTCGCGCGAATCCGAACGCGAGTGTGTTTTGCAGTCCATCAAACGCTACAACCGCCAACAAGAATCGTGAGACCCGAAGGGCAGCGCGCAGGACGCGCGCTGTCCGCACCCGAGCCAGGATGGCGAGTGTGCGGATCGCGTCAGGCGAACCCGATCGCAGGCTGTAGATCCGTCGGGGAAGGCGCTTTCTTTTGGTTACTTTTCTTTGCGCCCGCAAAGAAAAGTGACTCGGTCGCGAAGCGAACGAAAGCCTTTGCTCAATCTTCGACGTCATACGGTGACCGGCGCGCAGTCACCGCGAAACCCTCCGCAAAGAACAAACGTAAATCACCTCACACGCCCCATCCCCACTGTCATCCCGCGACATCGAACTCCGCCACGTCCACCCATCAGGCGCATCCGCCTCGACCAGCCACCCGTCGATACGCACCCGATCCCCCGCATGCACATCCGCAAGCGCGGACGCCGCATCGAGATTCGCCGGAATCATGTGCATGTTCGCGCTCGATCGCACGATCTCGTCCGCCGGAATCGGCGGATCACCGCGCCAGCGATACATATACCAACGCCCCGACTGCGAGATGTCCAAGCCTTTGAGTACGGAGTCATCGCGCATCCGTCCCCAGCCGAGCGCGAGATCGGTAGGCGACAGGTCCGACTCGCGACCCATCGAATAATCCTCGCGGGACAGCACGCGCGCATCGACGCTGAAACCCGCGAGCGGTTGCAACGTAGCCGCACGCAAGCGGAACGGTCCGACACCGGAACGAACCTCGCTCTGCAACGGCTCGCCGAACGCAGCGACGCTCGGCGGCATCGGACAACTGACCGCGCCGACTGCTTCCGCAGCGCGAGCGCGATGGTGACTCGGCCCGATCGGCGAGAACCACCAGCCGACCGCGACGACCGCAAGTGCGATGACCAAGCTGCGACGCATGCGTCAGCTCTTGCGACGTCGCGACGCGGGTTTTGCGGCGGGCGGCGTGAGCAGGCCTTCCGGCAGGCGCCGGAATTCCGCCGCGAGTTGCTCAAGGAATGTGCTCATCGCGGAACTGCGTCTCCACACCATGGCGATGCGCCGATGTGGCACGTCGCCGGAAAACGGCAGCAGCACGAGGTCCGGCGACGGCGGCACCGGCGGCTGTACCGCGAGCATCGGCAACAGCGTCATGCCGACGCCGGCTGCAACCATCTGCCGCAGCGTTTCCAATGACGTCGCGCGAAAACCCTGACGCTCGCCCGCGCCAGCGAGGCGGCAGACATCCAGCGCCTGGTCGCGCAGGCAATGGCCTTCTTCGAGCAGGAGAAGATCGGCATCGCGCAGGTCGTCGCCATGCAGCGTGCCGCGCGAGGCGATCGGATGCGTGCGCGGCGCGGCGAGCACGAACGGTTCGTCGAACAGCGGCTCGATACGCAGCTGGTCGTCGTGCAGCGGCAGCGCGAGGATGGCGGCGTCGAGGCGGCCGTCGCGCAGTCGCTGCAGGATCTGGTCGGTCTTCTCTTCGACGAGCAACAGTTCGAGGCGCGGGAAACGTGCGCGAACGCCGGGCAGCACATGCGGCAACAGGTAGGGGCCTAGCGTGGGGAACAGGCCGAGGCGCACGCTGCCGGCTTCCGGATCGCGGCTGCGACGCGCGAGTTCGATCATCTGGTCGACTTCGGCGATCACACCGCGCGCGCGTTCGGCAACTTCGCGGCCGATGGGCGTGAGCATCACGCGGCGCGGGGCGCGTTCGACGAGCGATACGCCGAGCTCGTCTTCGAGCTTGCGGATCTGGGTGGAGAGGGTGGGTTGGCTGACGAAGCTCGCCTGCGCGGCGCGGCCGAAATGGCGGTGGTCGGCGAGGGCGACGAGGTATTTCAGGTCACGCAGGTTCATTGCTCGATGGTAGGGGCGCTGGGGGCGGTTTTCCATCGAAAGCAGTGGATCGATTCATTGCATCGATAGGCGGCATGCGGCGCGATGTCGCCTGGCGGGTTGGGGGCAAAGGCGTTTCGTGCGCTGTCGCGCCCGAGTCACTTTCTTTGCTGGTGCAAAGAAAGTAACCAAAGAAAGCACCTTCCCCGACGGATCTACAGCCTGCGACTGGGCGAGCCTTACGCGATCCGCACACTCGCCATCCTGGCTCGGGTGCGGGCGGCGCGCGTCCTGCGCGCCGCCCTTCGGGTCTCACGATTGGTTCGGCTGTTGTGGCTCGGTAAGCCGCTGCGATTGGCGTGACGTCACCTTGCGACGTGACGACTGGACGGTCAGGCCGCTGCGTCGATCGGGCGCAACGAACGCGCCCGCGCCCAGCTCGAACAGAGCTTCACGCTGCCTGCGATTGCGATTGCGCCTGCTCCGCCGGCGCCGACGATCGAATCAGGTGATCGAACGCGCTTAACGCCGCGGTTGCACCGGCACCCATCGCGATGACGATCTGCTTGAACGGCACCGTGGTTGCGTCACCAGCAGCGAACACACCAGGAATATTCGTTGCGCCGCGGTCGTCGATGATGATTTCGCCGCGCGGGGTGAGTTCGACGGTGCCCTTCAGCCATTCGGTGTTGGGCAGCAGGCCGATCTGCACGAACACGCCTTCGAGCTCGATCGTGCGCGCATCGCCGGACACGCGATCCTTCATCACGAGGCCGGTCACCTTGGCGCCGTCCCCGAGCACTTCGGTGGTCTGCGCGCTGACGATGACGTCCACGTTGGGCAGGCTGCGCAGCTTGCGTTGCAGCACGTCGTCGGCGCGCAGCTTGGAATCGAATTCGATCAGGGTGACGTGGGCGACGATGCCGGCGAGGTCGATCGCGGCTTCCACGCCCGAATTGCCGCCGCCGATCACCGCGACGCGCTTGCCCTTGAACAGCGGGCCGTCGCAGTGCGGGCAATAGGCCACGCCCTTGTTGCGGTACTGGTCTTCGCCGGGCACGCCCATCTGCCGCCAGCGCGCGCCGGTGGTGACGATCACCGACTTCGACTGCAGCGATGCGCCGTTCTCCAACTCGACCGTGATCAAACCGCCCGGCTGTGACGCCGGCACGAGCTTGGTCGCGCGCTGCAGGTTCATCACGTCGACTTCGTAGTCGCGCACGTGCTGTTCAAGCGCGGTCGCGAGCTTCGGTCCTTCGGTGTACGACATCGACACGAAGTTCTCGATCGCCATGGTGTCGAGCACTTGGCCGCCGAAGCGTTCGGCGGCGACGCCGGTGCGGATGCCCTTGCGCGCTGCATAGATCGCGGACGCGGCGCCTGCGGGACCACCGCCGACGACGAGCACGTCGAACGCTTCTTTATTCGCAATCGATTCCGCTGCACGCGATGCCGCGCCGGTGTCGAGCTTCGCAAGTACCTGTTCGACCGTCATGCGGCCCTGGTCGAACGGCTGGCC
Organism: Lysobacter sp. HA35; assembly: GCF_054061195.1. Lineage (NCBI taxonomy): Bacteria > Pseudomonadati > Pseudomonadota > Gammaproteobacteria > Lysobacterales > Lysobacteraceae > Lysobacter > Lysobacter sp. HA35. The sequence continues at coordinate 30,020 of NZ_JBSSDY010000001.1, forward strand.
GTTGAGCAGGATGGTGGGCACCGACATGATGCCGCGCGCTTCGACTTCGTCCTGGAACAGCGCGCCGTCGATGGCGACGTGGTGGATGTTCGGATTCAGCACGCTCATCAGGCTCAGCGCCTGCACCGTGTCCGGGCAGCTCTGGCACGAGAGCGACATGTAGGTTTCGAAGCGGAACTCACCTTCGAGCTGGCGCACCTGGTGCGCGACGTCGTCTTCGATCTTCGGCGGGTGGCCGCCGACCCACAGCAGCGCGAGCACCAGCGAGGTGAACTCGTGGCCGAGCGGAATGCCGGCGAAGCGCACGTCGACATCAGTGCCGTCGCGCACGATGGCGAACGACGGGCGACGCTCGCAGTCGTCGGTGCGTTCGTACTCGACCTTGGCGGACAGCGTGGCGATGTCGCGCAGCAGGCCTTCGAGCTCGCGCGAGGCGTCGGAATCGTCGAGCGACGCTTCCAGGCGGATCGGCTGCTGCAGGCGCTCGAGGTAGGTGGAGAGCTGGGACTTGAGGCTGTCGTCGAGCATGGGTAGAGGCTCCATGGCGAACGGGAAAACACAGGGCGCACATCGCCACAACGCCGTGCAAGACGGCGTCGACGATGGCGGGGAAGGAGTCGAACGCTGGCGGCAGTGTCGTGTGGCGCGACGCCGCTGCCGTCAGCCGTCGATGGACGCCGCGCGACGTGCGCGGCGTCCCCGATGGGTCAGATCTTGCCGACGAGGTCGAGCGACGGCTTGATCGTGTTGGCGCCCTGCTGCCACTTGGCCGGGCAGACCTCGCCCGGATGCTCGGCCACGTACTTGGCGGCCTTGAGCTTGCGCAGCGCTTCCTTCATGTCGCGGGCGATCGCGTTGTCGTGCACCTCGTAGGCCTTGATCACGCCTTCCGGGTTGACGATGAACGTGCCGCGCAGCGCGAGGCCTTCCTCGTCGATATGCACGTCGAACGCGCGGGTGAGCTGGTGGGTCGGGTCGCCGACCAGCGGGAACGTCGCCTTGCCCACGGCCGGCGAGGTTTCGTGCCAGACCTTGTGCGAGAAGTGCGTGTCGGTGGTGACGATGTAGACCTCGGCGCCGTTGGCCTGGAACTCGGCGTAGTTCTCCGCGGCGTCCTCGACCTCGGTCGGGCAGTTGAAGGTGAAGGCGGCGGGCATGAACACGACCACCGACCAGTGGCCCTGCAGGCTCTTGTCGCTGACTTCGATGAACTTGCCGTTGTGGAACGCCTGGGTCTTGAACTCCGGAACCTTCTTGTTGATCAGGGACATGCGATCTCCTGTGGATGGGGGAAATGGACCGACGAGCATCGTATCGGCCACCGGATGGTCGATCAAATCGATTGATCCGATACGGCCGATAGGCGCAGGCAATGGATGAGCCCGCTCGAAGCGTGACCGCCGCCGCGAAACCGGGACTTTCGACCTACGCGGCCGGTGGGCGCGGCCCCGTACGCTCGGGAGTTCATCTCCGGGGAGCACCACCGATGCACCGACCGCGCCGCCATGCCCTTGCCATCGCCCTCGCACTCGCCACCTGTGGCGCCGCGCAGGCGGCCGACACGACCGTCCCCACCGGCCCGTTGCCGCGTACCGTCGTGCCGACGCTGGTGCAGCTCGAACTGAAGATCGATCCGAAGCAGGCCAACTTCAGCGGCAGCACGCACATCGATGCGGACATCGCCGAAGCGACCGACACCGTGTGGATGCACGGCCGCGGCCTGAAGATCGCCAGCGCGCAGGCGCATGTCGGGAAGAAGGCGTATCCGCTGACGGTGACCGAAGCCGATCCGTCGGGCGTGCTGAAGCTCGTCTCGAAGACGCCGCTACCCGCCGGCAAGGCGACCTTCGACATCGCCTTCGACGCACCGTTCGGCGAGCTGCAGGGCGCGTACAAGGTCAAGCCGGACGGCCGCGACTACGTGATGACGCAGATGGAGCCGCTCGGCGCGCGCACCGCGTTTCCGTCGTTCGACGAGCCCAGCTTCAAGCAGCCTTGGGACATGACGCTGATCGTCCCGCAGGACGATGTCGCGGTCGCCAACGGTCCGGAAACGAAGACCGAAGCTCTGCCCGGCGGCTGGAAGAAGGTGACGTTCAAGCGCACCCAGGCGCTGCCGAGCTATCTCGTCGCGTTCGCGGTCGGCCCGTGGGATGTGGTGCCGGGTCCGGACATCGCGCCGAACGGTGATCGCACCGCGCCGGTCCACCTGCGCGGCGTCGCCGCGAACGGGCAGGGCGGCAAGATGAAGTACACGCTCGCTCATACGCCGGAGATCGTCACCGCGCTCGAGAACTACTTCGGCATCCCGTATCCGTTCGACAAGCTCGACAATCTCGCGGCGCCGGATTTCTGGGCGGGCGCGATGGAGAACGCGGGCCTTATCGTCTATCGCGATTCGCTGATGTTCCCCGACGAAACCTCGTCGGTCGGCCGTCGACAGAGCTTCTGGGGCACCAGCTCGCACGAGCTCGCGCACCAGTGGTTCGGCGACCTCGTCACCACGCGCTGGTGGGACGACATCTGGCTCAACGAAGGTTTCGCCACTTGGATGGGCAACAAGATCCACGGCCAGCTGCAGCCGCAGGCGCATACCGACCGCGGCCTGCTGGAAGGCGCGATCGGCGCGATGGGTGCGGACAGCCTGGCATCGACGCGTCGCGTGCATGAGCCGATCCGCGACTACCGCGACATCGAATCCGCGTTTGATGGCATCACCTACCAGAAGGGCGGCGCGACGCTCGCGATGTTCGAGCGCTATATCGGCGAGGACAAGTTCCGCGAAGGCATCCGCAACTACCTGAAGGCGCATGCGCGCGGCAACGGGACGAGCGCGGACCTCATCAGCGCCGTCGCTGCGCAGAGCAATGATCCGGCCGCGGTATCGAAGGCGTTCTTCGGCTTCATCGATCAGCCGGGCGTGCCGTACGTGAAGGTCGACCTCGACTGCTCGGGTGCGAAGCCGGCGTTGTCGATCACCCAGCAGCGCTACCTGCCGATCGGCTCGACCGCGAGCGCAACAGGCGAGTGGGGCATTCCGATGACGATCCGCTACGCCGACGGCACGACCGTGCGCGAGCAGAAGTCGCTGGTCACCGGCGCGCAGTCGCGTGTGGAACTCGCCGAAGCCACGAGCTGCCCGAAGTGGGTGATGCCGAACGGGTACGGCGCGGGTTACTACCGCTTCGCGCTGTCGCCGAAGCTGCAGGCGTCGCTCAACGATGCATTCGCCACGCTCGACGAACGCGAGCAGCGCATGGTCGCCGACTCCGCCGTTGCCGCGTACGGCGCGGGCACGCTCACGCCGTCGCAGCTGCTCGCCGCACTGCCGCGCTTCGCGAACGCGAACGTGCGCCAGACCGCGACCGCCGGCATGGGGTCGACGGAATGGATGAGCGAACGTCTCCTCGGCGACGACAAGGCACGCGACGCGTTCCACACCAAGGTCGCGGCGATCTACCGCCCGCGCCTGGAACGCCTCGGCCTGACGCCGAAGCCCGGCGAGGCCGAAGACGACGCGTTGCTGCGCAGCTCGCTCGTCGACTTCTTCGCGCTCAACCTGAAGGACCCGGCGGTGCGCAAGGAAATGAACCGCGTCGGCCGCCAAGTGCTCGGTCTCGACGGGGACGGCCAGCTGCATGCCGACGCCGCCGCACGCGACCTGCGCGACACCGCGCTCGTCGTCGCCCTGCAGGAGGGCGGCGCCCCCGCGTTCGATGCCGCGGAGAAGTACTTCCGCGCCAGCCAGGACGCGGTGCTGCGCAGCGAACTGCTGACCGCGATGGGCGCCACGCACGTGCCGGCGCTTGACGACCGGGCCCGCGCGCTGGTGTTCGAGAAGGGCCTGCTGCGTCGCAACGAGATCTTCCCGATCGTGGGCGGGCAGACCGATACGGTGGCCACTCGCACCGCGTTGCGTGACTGGGTCGACGCGCACTTCGCCGAACTCGAGGCGCGCCTCGCCCCGGCGGGTGCGTCGCTGGTCCGTCTGTACTCGGCCGGCATGTGCAGCGATGCCGATGCCGACGCCCTGCAGGCGAAGTTCACGCCGCGCATGGCGCAGGTCGAAGGCGGCCCGCGCGAACTGGAGCAGACCGTCGAAGGCATCCGCCTCTGCGCCGCTCAGCAGAAGGCCCGCAACGGCATGCCGCTGGACTTCGCGACGCGCTGATCGCTCGTCAGTACCACCGGCGACGGGCGGCCTTCGGGTCGCCCGTCGTCGTTTAGCGATCGGAGGTCGCCGGATGCCGCGTCAAGCAGCCGTTCGGCACAAACATTGCATCGCATCGGGCGGGAACCAAGGAGCCGGATGGACCTGATCGGCCAACTCGACAGCGCGACGCTCGCCTTCGTCACGGGGCTGGCCGGGCTGTTGCTCGCCGCGACCATGGCCGGCATCCGCACGGCCGGCATGCGCAACGACGCCCTCGTGTTCTGGGGCGTCGCCGGGCTGGCCGCGGGCATCGCCCACCTGCTCGCCCACCTGACCCTCGGCTTCCACATCCAGTTGCCGCGCCGCGAGTCGCTGGCGGTCGCCAATGCACTGGTGACGCTGGTGCATGTCTCGCTGCTCGCCGGCGTGCGCGTCTTCCTCGGCAAGCGTTCGTACTGGTTCCCGCTCGCGCTGCTCGCAGTTGCGACCGGAAGCGCCGGCTACATCGCGCCGCAGGAATGGACCGTCCTCTCCAACCGCGTGCTGGTGCTGGCGCCGATCTACCTTGCGCTGGACCTCGTGGCCGGCTTGATGCTCTGGCGCGCCGGCACCTCGCATGGCGAGCGCTTCCAGAACCTCGCCGCGGCGTCCTTCCTGTTCAACAGCGCGGTGCTCGCGATGCGCATCGTGCACGCGCTGGTCTACCGCACGCCGGTAGGCATCTTCGACCGCGATCCGTTCCAGACGCTGGTCTTCGTGCTCGGCCTGGTGTTCATCGCCGTGCTGACGATGGGCCTGGCGCTGCTGATGTTCCGTTCGAAGGAACTGGAACTGCGCCGACTCGTGCATTCCGATCCGCTGACCGGCCTGTTCAATCGACGTTCGCTGTTCGACTACGCACAGCGCGAGCAGGCGCGCAGCGAACGCTACGGCACGCCGCTGGCGCTGGTGATGGTCGACATCGACGCATTCAAGTCGGTCAACGACACCTACGGTCATGCGGCGGGCGACGACGTGATCTGCGAGACCGCCGTGCGCGTGGCGTGCGGCCTGCGCGACGTCGATACCGCGTTCCGCCTCGGCGGCGAGGAATTCCTGCTACTGCTGCCGTCGACATCACTCGACGATGCGGTCGCGGTTGCGCAACGTCTGCGTCGCGCCATCTGCGAAACGCCGATCCCCGCGATCGGTCGCGCGGTCACCGCGAGCTTCGGTGTGTCCGAACTCGTACGCGGCCACGAGGACTGGGAGTCGGCGATGCGTCGCGCCGACGCCGCGCTCTATCGCGCCAAGGACGAGGGCCGCAATCGCGTGGTCGCGATGTCCGCCGCGCAGGCCGCGGCGGTCGCGGGCGCCGCGAACGGCGTAGTGCTCGACGTACCATAAGCCCCCGTTTTTCCGGAACCGACGCATGCGCATCGACGCCCTGTTGCGCGACGCACGCACGCGGCTCGACGCCCGAGAAGCCGAGCACCTGATGGCGCACGTGCTCGGCCGTCCCGCATCGTGGTTGTTCGCGCATGGCGACGACGAGATCGATGGCGCGAAGCGCGATGCCTTCATGCATCTGGTCGAGCGACGCGTCGCCGGCGAACCCGTCGCCTACCTCGTCGGTCGACGCGGCTTCTGGACCTTCGATCTCGATGTCACGCCGGCGACGCTGATCCCGCGGCCGGAAACCGAACGCCTCGTCGAACTCGCGCTCGAACACGCGGCACCGAATGCATGCATCGTGGACCTCGGCACCGGCAGCGGCGCGATCGCACTAGCACTGGCGAGCGAGCGACCGAACGCAACAGTGATCGCCACCGACGCGAGCGCCGATGCACTCGACGTCGCGCGTCGCAATGCCGCACGCCTGCAGCTCGACCGCATCGATTTCCGCCAAGGCAGCTGGTACTCGCCGCTGGCGGGCGAGCGCTTCAATGTCATTGTGAGCAACCCGCCCTACATCGCCGACGGCGACCCGCACCTGCAGCAGGGCGACCTGCGACACGAACCTGCCACCGCGCTCGCGTCAGGCCGCGATGGCCTCGACGACATCCGCGTGATCGCCAGCGGCGTGCGCGCGCATCTCGTCGCGGACGGCTGGCTGCTCGTCGAACACGGCTACGACCAGGGCGACGCCGTGCGCCGGATATTCGTCGACGCAGGCCTCGTCGAGGTGCACACCGCGCAGGACCTGGAACATCGCGATCGCGTCACGCTGGGCCGAGCAACGTAGCCCGGACGGCACATGCCGCCGCGTCATGCGGGCGCCTAGACTGCCGGACTCCTCCGAGACAGATCGCCATGCGCAGCCTGTATCCAGAGATCGAACCCTTCGACAGCGGCATGCTGCAGGTCGACGATCGCCACACGCTGTACTACGAACAGTGCGGCAATCCGAACGGCAAGCCCGTGGTGATCCTGCACGGCGGCCCGGGCGGCGGATGCAGCCCGAAGATGCGGCAGTTCCACGACCCGGCGAAGTACCGCATCGTGCTGTTCGACCAGCGCGGCTCCGGTCGTTCGACGCCGCATGCGGACCTCGTCAACAACACGACATGGCATCTCGTCGCCGACATCGAAACGCTGCGCGAGAAGCTCGGCATCGATCGCTGGCAGGTGTTCGGCGGTTCCTGGGGTTCGACGCTCGCACTCGCGTACGCGCAGACGCATCCGCATCGCGCGACCGAGCTCGTGCTGCGCGGCATCTTCATGCTGCGTCGGTGGGAACTGGAATGGTTCTACCAGCAGGGTGCATCGCGACTGTTCCCCGAAGCGTGGCAGCAGTACATCGCCGCGATTCCGCCGGTCGAACGCCATGACCTGATCAGCGCCTACCACCGGCGTTTGACCAGCGACGATCCGGCAACGCGCCTCGCAGCCGCGCGCGCATGGAGCGTGTGGGAAGGCGCGACGTCGTTCCTGCATTACGACCCCGACTTCACCGCCGCGCACGACGAAGCCGAGTTCGCGCTCGCGTTCGCGCGCATCGAGAACCACTACTTCGTGCACAGCGGTTTCTTCGAAACCGACGACCAGCTGCTGCGCGACACGCCACGCATCGCACACATTCCCGGCGTGATCGTGCACGGCCGTTACGACGTGGTCTGCCCCGTGCAGAACGCATGGGACCTGCACCAGGCGTGGCCACTCGCGCAGCTGGTGATTACGCCGGCGTCCGGGCATTCGGCGTTCGAGGTCGAGAACATCGATGCGTTGATCGCGGCGACGGATCGATTCGCCAGCTGACGACTGCATCGCGGCTGCAAAGAAAAAGGCGAGCTACGGCTCGCCTTTTTCGTTCGATCAGTACGCGGGCGAGCGATGCCATGCCCACGCGGTTTCGATGATCGGTTCGATGCGATCGAACTTCGGCGTCCAGCCGAGCTTCTCGCGGGCCTGCGCGCTCGATGCGACCAGCACCGGCGGATCACCCGCGCGACGCGGGCCGATCTCGTAGGGAATGTCGCGACCGCTGACCTTGCGCGCGGCCTCGATCACTTCGAGCACCGAGAAACCATTGCCGTTGCCGAGGTTGAAGCGGTGCGCGCCCGGCTCGCGATCCATCCAGTCGAGTGCGCGCAGATGCGCGTCGGCGAGGTCGAGCACGTGCACGTAGTCGCGCACGCAGGTGCCGTCGGGTGTCGGGTAGTCGTTGCCGAACACCTTGAGTCCTGCGCCTTCGCCGTTCGCCGCCTTCAGCGCGTTCGGGATCAGGTGCGTTTCCGGCTCGTGCGATTCGCCGATGCCTTCGTCCGCCGCCGCGCCCGCGGCGTTGAAGTAGCGCAGCGCGACCGAGCGCAGGCCGTACGCGTTCGCGGCATCGGCGAGCACGCGTTCGACCATCAGCTTCGACGCGCCGTAGGGATTGATCGGATTGGTCGGATGCGTCTCGTCGATGACATCGCTGACCGGGTTGCCGAACACCGCGGCGGTCGACGAGAACACGAGTCGGTCGACGCCGTGGTGGCGCATCGCCTCCAGCATGTTGATCGTGCCGGTCACGTTGTTCTGGTAGTAGGCGTACGGGTTTGTTACCGATTCGCCGACCAGCGATCGCGCGCAGAAATGCATGACCGCATCGACCTTGCGATCGAACGCGGCGTCAAGCGTTTCCGGTTTGAGGATATCGGCGTCGACAAGTCGACCCCAGCGCACCGCCTCGCGATGGCCGGTGAGCATGTTGTCGAGGACGGTGACTTCGTGGCCGGCGCGCGAGAGCGCGAGGCAGGCGTGCGAGCCGACGTAGCCGGCGCCGCCGCAGACGAGGATGTGCATGGTCGCTTCCGTGTGAGGCGTGCGGATTCTAGGCGGCGCTATCGTCAGCGGCCCGCGAAGGCGCGAGCGGCGAGCCGTCCGGATTGCGCTCGAGCATCCACAGCCCGCCCCACAGTTTGAGGTCGATTTCAAAGCCTTCCGCGTGCTTGCGCATCAGCCACGCGGGCGCTTCTGTGCGTGGCACGTGGTGCACGGTGATGCCTTCGTCGTCGATGCCGCCGCCTTCACCCACGCGAACAAGTCCGGTGGCACGCACGAACGCGATGCGCTCGCTGCTCATGCCGGCGGTGGTGGGGCCGACCAGCAGCACTTCGAGATGCGCGGCGTCCCAGCCGGTTTCCTCGATGAGTTCGCGACGCGCGGCGTCGATCAATGTGTCGTCGTCCTGCACGTCGCCGACGAGGCCGGCCGGCATTTCGATGGTCGACTTGCCGAGCGGCATGCGGAACTGCTCGACGAACAGCACGTCGTCGTCAGGCGTCGCCGCGATGATGATCACCGCCATGCCGTGGCCGTGCACGCGCTCGGCGTATTCCCAGCGGCCGCGCTTCACCAGTCGCAGCCAACGGCCTTCGTGCAGGGTTTCGAGCGGGGCGTCGCGATCGTCGGTCATGGTCTGCAGGCTTCGATTCCTGCAGCCGATGCTAGACGGTCTCGGATGCCACCGGTATGAAATCGATGCCGCAGGCGGCGTGGATGCGGCGACGCGTGAGCGGGCCGAATCGCAGGCGTTCGCAGAGATCGAGCAGTGCCTCGCGTTGCGGCTCGCCGCGACGGAACAGCGCGTCGGCACCTTCGCAGGGCGCATCGAGCGCGATGGTGGTGAGTTCGCGACACAGCAACGCCTGCTCGCGATGCGTCTTCAGCTGCTGCGCGCAACGTGCGGCGCCGCGCAGCGACGAGAGATACGGCACTTCCTCGACGCGACGCAGCAGCTCGTCCAGCGTGCCGAAGTGCCCAAGCAGGATCGCCGCCGACTTCGCGCCGATGCCGGGCACGCCGGGGATGTTGTCGATCGCGTCGCCGGTGAGCGCGAGGTAGTCGGCGATCTGGTCGGCACGCACGCCGTGACGCGCCGGCACGCCCGCCGCGCTCCAGCGCTGGGCACGTGCGAAGTCCCATTGCTCGTCCTCGTCAGTGAGCAACTGCGACAGATCCTTGTCGGCCGAGACGATCACGCCACGGAAGCCGTGCGCACGTGCGACATGCAACGCGCTACCGATGAGGTCGTCCGCTTCGTAATCGGTATGCCCAAGGATGGTCAGGCCCATCGCCACGCACAGCGACTTGCAGGCCGCGAACTGGCGCTTGAGTTCGTCCGGCGCGCGGTCGCGATTCGCCTTGTACGCCGGATAGACGCGATTGCGGAAACAGCTGTCGAGCGCTTCGTCGAAGGCGACGACGACATGCTCGGGGCGAGTGCGTTCGAGCAATTCCAAAAGGAAACGCGCGAAGCCGTGCACCGCATTGGTCGGCCAGCCGTCCGAGTCGGTGAACTCGTTCGGCATCGAATGCCAGGCGCGGAACACGTAGACGCTGGCGTCGACGAGATGCAGGGTGCGGGGCGTCGTCGACGCGGGTGTCATCAGGGTGTCCAGTCGGTGAGCAGAAGCGCGGGGTCGGGGCGGTCGCGCTCGGGCGCGTGTTGGCGGATCGACCCGAGATGGATGAAGCCCGCGACGACTTCGTGGTCGGCCACGCCGAGCACGCGACGCATCGCGGGATCGTAAGCGGCCCAGCCCGTCAGCCAGACGGCGCCGAACCCGAGCGCCTGCGCCGCCTGCAACAACGCAAAGCATACGGAGCCCGCGCTGAGCAGACGCTCACTGGGCGGAATCTTCGCGTCCTCGCCCTGGTCGGCGACGACCGCGATGATCACCGGTGCATGCAGGAAGCGTTGGCGATCCTTCTCGATCACCGCATCGCTGGCATCGGGATCGCGCTCGCGGCTTCGCGCGGCAAGACGCTCGCCCAGCGCCTCGCGCGCCGCGCCTTCGATGCGCACGAAGCGCCAAGGCACCCGTTTTCCGTGATCGGGGACACGAACCGCGGAGCGAAGCATGCGCATCACCTGCGCATGATCGGGACCGGGGTCACATAACTGCATCGCAGGCACGGAGCGTCGCGCGTCGAGCACGTTCAACGCTTGGAAATCACCGCCTGTCGGCGTCGTTTCGGTCGCTTGGGACATGGCGCACAGATCGGTAAAGGAAGTCAGGAAGTGACGCAGATTGCCACTATCCTGCATATCCAGTCGAACCCGTTACAGCGGCGACACCTGCTGGAGTAGCAAAAGTGACCAGCCCGTTTTTCGATCAGGGAATTGATCCGCGCCATGACCCGGCGCGCGTGCTCGAAGCATTGAAGCGGCTTGCAGTCGAGCGCCTGGGAACGTTCCCGACCGCGCTCTACGTCACTGCGGAGAAGGAACTCGCCGAGGCCGGCCCCGACGCATATCACGAGCTCGCCGGGCTCAACGTGCTGCGCACGCGTAGTGCGTCCGACACGATGAATTTCCGCCAGCAGATCGCGCAGGCGTTCGACGAGTTCCGCAATCCCTTCATCCGGTCGGGCATCACGCTGGGCCTGATAGAGGAAGAGATGATCGACCTGCACCTTCAGGCGCAGGCGCTCACTGAAATCCTCGACAAGCGTTATCAGCAGCCTCTGCAGGCGCTGCGCACGCAGATGGAAGAGCTCGCGCTCGCCATGCGCGTGCCGGCCGGTGCTAATCCGGTGTCGCCGAGCAAGCTGTGCTCGACGCTGATCGCATCCGTCAGCAACGCCGGCGTGTCCGAACCGCTCGGCCGCGTGCTGTTCCGCCAGTTCCAGCAGCAGCTCGTGCCGCTGCTCGACGCGCTCTATCCGAACCTGGGCGCCGTGCTTTCGCGCGCCGGTTACGGCATGTCGGCGTGGTCGCCGGCCGTGCTGGCGAAGTTCGACCGCGAAGAGGCCGAAAAGCCCGCGCCACTGCCGGAGCCGGAAGTCGAAGCTCCGCAGCAGACGCAGCAGACGCAGCCGTCTTTTTACGGTGCGCCGCAGGCAAGCCCGCAGTACGCGCCGCAGATGCCGATGCATCCGCAGGCGCCGTCCTATTCGCAGGCGCCGCAGCAGCGGGCGCTGGGCGATGGCCTTGGCGGCCATCGCCATGCCACCGAACTCGAGCCGCTGCGTGAGCAGCTGCGCATCTGGCGCATGGAGCGTCAGCATGGCGGCGTGCGCACGCTGGCGCAGGCGCCGGTCGGGCTGCAGTACGGCGTTCCCGGTTTCTCACCGACGGGTGCTGGCGCAGGCATCGGGGCAGGCGGCTTCGGTGCGGCGCCCGCGCTACGCGAATTCCAGCCGCGCGAGATCAGCAGCATCGCGTCGGTGCTGCAGGCCGAGCCGCCGGATGTGTTCGCTCGCGCGCTTGGCGTCACCGGCAAGCTTTCCGATGCGATGCGCAGCTACCTCGCCGAAGGCGCGCGTCGCATGGGCCTGCATCCCGAATACACCGCGCTGTCGGCGGAGGACGAGGACGCGGTCGACATGGTCGCGCTGCTGTTCGAATCCCTGTTCCGCACGCATGCACTGCAGGACCGTGCGCGTCGCGTCTATGCGCGCCTGGTGCTGCCGTACCTGAAGGTTGCGATCAATGACGACTCGATGTTCGTCGAGCGCAGCCATCCGGCGCGTCGACTGCTCGATGCGCTGACCGAGGCCTGCGAAGACAACACCGGTTCGACGCCGCAGGAGCGCGAGCTTCTCGAGCGCGCGTCGGCCGTGTCGCAGCGCATCGTCGCCGAGTTCAACGAAGACCTCTCGGTCTTCGAGATGGCCTACGCCGAGCTCGAGGACCTGCTGTCGCAGCAGCGTCGTCGCGTCGAGCTGCAGGAGCAGCGCGCAGCGAAGGCGAGCTACGGTCGCGAGCGTCTGGCGCAGGCGCGTACACGTGCCGACACGGTGCTGCAGCGTCGCCTCGCGCAGACGCCGCTGACGCAGGCGGTCGGCGATTTCCTGGTCACGCCGTGGCGCCACCATCTGGTGCAGACGCTGCTGCGTGACGGCGAGGACAGCGTGCGCTTCCGTGACGCGATCGCGATGGGCGACGCGCTTGCACACGCCGACATGCTGGCCTCGCGCGCCGATGGCGATGCGCTGGTGCGCCAGCTGCTCGAGCTCGAAGAGCCGCTGACCGAATGCCTCGCGTCGTCCGGTCTCGACGCCACCGCCGCGAGCCACGGCTTGGCCGGCATCGTGCGCGGCCTGGCCGATCCCGATGCCTCCCGCCGCGTGCGTGCCATGCCGGCGCCTGTGCGTGACGAGCCCGAGCAGGAAACGCGTCTGTGGCTCGCCGGCGGCACCGACGCCATGCGCGCCGATCCGCAGTGGGTGGCGAAGATCCGCAAGCTCGAAGTCGGCTCGTGGGTGCGCATGTCCGACGCGCAGGGCGAGCCGATCTCGGCGAAGGTCGCCTGGGTCAGCCCGCTGACCTCGCGCCTGCTGCTGGTCAACCGTCGCGGCATGCGCGTGCTGGCCGCGAGCGTCGAAGAGCTTGCGCTGCTAGGCGCCGAAGGGCGCCTGACGGTCGCGACCGGCCAGTCGCCGTTCGAAGCCGCGATGGAGCAGTTGCAGCAGCAGCTGCAGGCTGTCGGCGGCAACTGAGCCTCGGAGTTCGGGGTACGGAGGGCGGCTTCGGCCGCCCTTTCGTTTTGCGGCAGTCGGAACCCAACTGCCGCCGGCCGCGATTGCCCGCTAGGATGCTTCGAAGCACCGACGGAGCATGCGCATGACGGCAGTGACGGTAGGCATCCTGCGCGAGCGCGCACCCGGCGAACGACGCGTGGCCGCGACGCCCGAGACCGTGCGCAAGCTGGCCGCACGCGGCGCGCAGGTCCGCATCGAATCGACTGCAGGCGCGAGTGCGGGCTTCGTCGACGACGCCTACGTGCAGGCCGGCGCGACGATCGCCGACGCCGCATCCATCGTGCGCGACAGCGACCTGCTGCTCGCCGTGCAGTCGCCCGGCGACGACGTGCTCGCTGCGATGAAGCCCGACGCGACGCTGGTCGGCCTGCTCGCGCCGCAGGCATCGGAATCGCGCGGCACGCTCATCCGCGATCGCGGCATCGTCGCATTCCCGCTCGAGCGTCTGCCGCGCACGACACGTGCGCAGGCGATGGACGTGCTGAGTTCGCAAGCCGGTATGGCGGGTTACAAGGCGGTGCTGATCGCCGCCACGCTCGCGCCGCGCTTCTTCCCGATGCTGACCACCGCCGCGGGCACGATCCGTCCCGCGAAGGTGCTGGTGATCGGCGCCGGTGTTGCGGGCCTGCAGGCGATCGCAACGGCGAAACGCCTCGGCGCGCAGGTCGAAGGTTTCGACGTTCGCCCCGAGACGCGCGAGCAGATCGAATCGCTGGGCGGCAAGTTCCTCGACCTCGGCGTCAGTGCCGCGGGCGAGGGCGGTTACGCACGCGCGCTCACCGACGAGGAGCGCGCCGAGCAGCAGAAGCGCCTCGGTGCGCATCTGGGCTCGGTCGATGTCGTGGTCTGTACCGCTGCGGTGCCGGGCCGACCCGCGCCGAAGATCGTGACGTCGACGATGGTCGCCGGCATGAAGCCCGGCAGCGTGATCGTCGATCTACCGGCCGAAAGCGGTGGCAATTGCGAGGCGACGGTGCCGGGTCAGACCATCGATGTCGGCGGCGTCGTCGTCGACGGGCCGCTCGGGCTTGCCAGCATGGGCGCGGTGCATGCGAGCGAGATGTACGCGCGCAACGTGCTGAACTTCGTCAGCCTGTTTCTCGACGGCGGCGCGATGTCGTTCGACTGGAGCGACGAGCTGCTCGCGAAAACCGTATGGCCGGAGCGTCCGGCCGAGGCCGCGATCGCCGCGGCCTGAGCCTGATCAGCGACAGATCGATCCGATCGATCCGTCGCGATGCATCAGTGCTGCGCCGACTGAGACTGCAGCCACGCCTTGCGCTGATCCGGCGTCATCCCGCGCAGTTTTTCGCGCAGCGCCTTCTTGTCTTCAGGCGCCATCGAGCGGAAGCGCTCGAACGCGGCGCGCGCCTGCTCGCGCTCGGCGGGCGACATGTCCTGGAACTTCGCGAGCCCGTGTCGCGCCTGCTTGCGCTGGTCCGGCGTCATCGTCTTCCAGCGCTGCGCGTGGCCGAACATGCGCTGGCGCGTTTCCGGACTCGCATTCCAGCGCTCGCGCATCGGCGCGATCAGCATGTCACGCTGCGCCTGCGTGAGGTGATCCCAGTCGGGCAGTGCGGCCGTCGTGCTCTGCGCGTGCGACGGCAGCGCGGCGACAAGCAGCACGACCGGGGCGAGGGAAAGGGCGAAACGCTTCATGGCTTACTCCGTTTGTGCCGAGCGCTCGGCGCCCAGCCACAGGTAGAACTCGGGATCTTCGGTGAGGTCGGGTGCGACGACGTCCGCGTCCGTTGCGGTCGGCAGGCGCGTGGCCGGCGACGGCGTGACCGCGGCGATGCGCGGCTGCGGTGCATTCATCGCAACGCGCGTGTTCGTCGCTGCGACCTGGCCATGCGACACGCCGCCCGCAGCGGATCCCGGCGGACGCAGCTGCACGACCAGTGCGAGCGCGAGGCCCGCAGTCGCGACGCCCGCCCAGCGCAATACGCCGTGCGAACTGCGCCGCGTCTCACCCTTCAACGCGGCGCGGCGGCGCTGCGCGAGTTGCGCGTTGACGCGCGTCGACAGTTGGTCGAGCGACGCCGCATGGACGCTGCGGGCGCGCGCGTCGAAAGCGTCACCGGCGTTGCCGTGCATGCTCATCGGAAATCCTCCAGTTTCTTTTGCAGGGCGTCTCGCGCGCGCGACAGGTGCGTCTTGACCGAGCCGTCGCTGCAACCCATCACGCGTGCCGTCGTTTCGACGTCCAGTTCCTCCAGCACCCGCAGGGTGAATGCCTCGCGTTGTCGCGCGGGCAGGCTCTGCAGGGCTTCGACGAGGCGTTCGTATGCCTCGCGCGAATCGTTCGCCCGTGACGGATCCGGTCCCGGATCCGCCCAGTCGATCGGTCCATCGTCGTCCGCCGGCGGTGGCGCGAGCCACTTCAGGCGGAACGTGCGGCGGCGCTGCAGATCGATGATCCGGCTGCGCAGCACGCTCCAGAACAGCGGCGTCCATTCCGCTGGCGGCCGGTTCGCGTAGGCGAGCATCTTCACCATCGCGTCCTGCACTACATCCAGTGCGTCGTCGCGATGACGCAGGCCCATCTCGGCGAAGCGGAAGGCGCGGCCGGAGATCGATGCGAGGAATGCATCGAGCGTCTGCGGCTCACCGCCATCCAACCCGGCGTCGAGGGCCTGCGCCATCGGGAGCGTCATCCGTGGTGACGATCCCAGCGGCGGTCGATGCGCTCACCCTTGCGGTCAAGGCGGTGGTCGATGCGGTCACCGCGGGCGTCGAGGCGGTTCTCGGCCCGGTCGCCGCGGCGGTCGAAGCGGGCGTCGGCGCGGTCGCCTTCGCGCTCCAGGCGCGCGGCGCGCTGCTCGTGGCCCGCGGCTTCGGCCTTGGCGGCGCGGTTGTCGAAGCGCTGTTCGACACGGTCACCCTTGTTGTCGAAGCGTTGGTCGATGCGGTCGCCCCGGGCGTCCAGGCGGTCCTCGATGCGGTCGCCCTTCTGGTCGAGGCGGTGTTCGATGCGGTCGCCGCGGTCCTGGGTGGACTGGGCATGGGCGACGGGCAGCACGGCGATCAGCGCGGGCAGGGCGTAAGCGACGATCTTCTTCATGGCGTTCTCTCCTTGGTCATGTCGTGGACCGGCGTCCCGGTGATGTGCCGCGCAGCACATACGGAAACGCCCGGCCTCGACCCGGGTTGACGAACGCCCGGAAGAATTCAGCCGTCGTTATGATGGAACGAACGGGGCAGTGGAGGGGAGCATGGGCGACGGGTTCGTGGCGCTGTACATCTTCATGCTCGCGGCGATCGCGGGCCACGTGATCATCTCGCGGGTGCCGGTGATCCTGCATACCCCGCTGATGTCGGGGTCGAACTTCATCCACGGCATCGTGCTGATCGGCGCGATCGTGGTGCTGGGCCAGGCGGACACGACGGTGGAGAAAGCCATCGGCTTCCTGGCCGTGCTGCTCGGTGCCGGCAACGCCGCCGGCGGTTACGTGGTGACCGAGCGCATGCTCGACATGTTCAAGGCCTCGCGGAAGCCCGGAGGCCGCGCATGAGCGGCGCGATCGATCCGCGCGTGCTGCTCGCATCCGCCAGCTACTTCGTCGCCGCCACGCTGTTCCTTCTGGGACTGCAGCGCATGGCCTCGCCGGTCACCGCGCGCAGCGGCATTCGCTGGGCGGGCGCCGGCATGCTCATCGCGACGGCCGCCACGTTCCTGTTGCCGGGCCTGCACAACCTGCCGCTGATCGTGCTGGCGCTGGTGATCGGCACGCTGGCGGCGTGGGTATCCGGCAAGAAGGTCGCGATCACCGACATGCCGCAGATGGTCGCGCTCTACAACGGCATGGGCGGTGGCTCGGCGGCGGCGATCGGCGCGGTCGAACTGCTGCGGCTCAACGCGGGTGAACCGGCGACGTCGATGACGTCGGTCGTACTCGCGGTCATCGGTGCATTGATCGGCGCGGTCTCGCTGTCGGGCTCGGTCATCGCCTGGGCCAAGCTCGACGGACGCATGGACAAGCGCTACACGTTCCCGGGCCAGCAGGCGTTCAACGCGCTGGTGTTCCTCGCGACGCTCGCAGCCGGCGTGCTCGCGGTGATGTGGCTCGGCCACAACGTCGACGGCGCCGCGTACGGCCTCGTGCCGATCATCGCGTTCTTCGTCGGCGCGTTGCTGGTCGGCGTGCTGATGACGTTGCCGATCGGCGGCGCCGACATGCCCGTCGTGATCTCGCTGTTCAACGCGTTCACCGGCCTCGCCGTCGCGTTCGAAGGCTACGTGCTCGGCAACGAAGCGCTGATCATCGCCGGCACGATGGTCGGCGCGGCCGGCATGTTGCTGACGCGACTGATGGCGAAGGCGATGAATCGCCCGATCAGCGGCGTCATCTTCGGCAGCTTTGGCGGTGGCGGCGAAGCGCAGGAAATCACCGGCAGCCAGAAGCCGATCGAAGCCGGCGACGTCGCTGCATTGATGGGTTTCGCCGAGCGTGTCGTCATCGTGCCGGGGTACGGCATGGCCGTCGCGCAGGCGCAGCACAAGATCTGGGAGCTCTCGCAGAAGCTCATGGATCGCGGCGTCAAGGTGAAGTTCGCGATCCATCCGGTCGCGGGCCGCATGCCCGGCCACATGAACGTGCTGCTCGCCGAGGCCGGCGTGCCGTACGACCTCATCGCGGACATGGACGACATCAACCCCGAGTTCAAGAACACCGACGTCGCGCTGGTGATCGGTGCGAACGACGTCGTGAACCCCGTGGCGAAGACCGATCCGGCGAGCCCGATCTTCGGCATGCCGATTCTCGATGTCATCGACGCGAAGAACGTCGTGGTGATCAAGCGCGGCCGCGGCACCGGCTTCGCGGGCATCGAGAACGCGCTCTTCTATGCCGACAACACGCGAATGCTGTTCGGCGACGGCGCCGAGATGGCGGCGGCGCTCGTCAGTGAGCTGAAGACGCTGGACGGCGGCGGGCACTGATCGCCGGCCAGGCGCAGGCGACGGCAAGCGCGAGCACGACCCACACCGCGTCGCGCCAGTCGTTCGCGAGGCCGGCAAGCGTCTGCGCGTGGTGCACCCCGAGCTTGCCCAGCGCCTCGATCGTGCCGCTGCCCAGCGGCACGCCTACGTTGATGGCGATGATCGCCCAGTTCGCGAGCGCGACCATCACGACGGTGGCGAGTGTCGCGGCGACCGCGCGCATGCCCGGCCGCAGCGTCGGCGCGAGCCCGAGCACCCACAGCACGTCCACCGCGCCGACTACCGCCATGAAGCTGCACTGGCGGCTCGAATAAAGCGCGGCCAGTGTCCACAGCGCGGCGAAGCCGAACACGACGAGCGGAAGCAGGAACCAGGCGAGCCAGGCGGAGCGGGGCAGGGGCATCGGATCGAACTGGAAAGCGGCCGCACAGGATAGCTGGCGGACAGGGAAGGGCCGCGAAAGTGGACTAGAATGGTCCGAGTTAAAAGGTGACACGTCCGATGTATTCCCGTTCCAGCGAACCCGTCCGCTTCGAGCGCGACTGCGCCGCCGTGCTCGTGCCGCAGGGCGAGGCCGTGAACCTGCCGGCCGGCAGCGTCGGCTACATCACGCAGGCATTGGGCGGCAGCTTCACCGTGTTCGTCGAAGGCAACCTGTTCCGCATCGCCGGCCGCGACGCCGACGCGATCGGCAAGGAGCCGCCGTCCCCGCTGGAACTCGCGGAAGGCGCCGACGACGCGGCGGTCGAAAAGCTCGTCTGGCAGCAGCTGCGGACGTGTTTCGACCCGGAAATCCCGATCAACGTGGTCGATCTGGGCCTGGTCTACAACGTGGACGTCGAGCGCAACGACGAAAAGCCCGGCGAGCGCGTTGTGCGCGTCGAGATGACGCTGACCGCTCCGGGCTGCGGCATGGGCGACGTGCTGGTCGCCGACGTCCGCGACAAGCTCGAGTTGATCCCGACGGTCACCGATGCGGACGTCGAACTGGTGTTCGACCCGCCGTGGAACCGCTCGATGATGTCCGAGGTCGCGCGCCTCGAGACCGGGATGCTTTGAGGCAGTGACGCCGCCGGGCGACACGCCGGCAGCGATCCATTCATTTCCGAGCGTACCTGCGCGACTCATTCGTGCTGGCGTGGCGCCGTGCGCGTCGCCCGTGCGCTCAGTTTTGCGGCGCTCCGTCCGGACGCAAAAGGCGCATGCTCGATGTGCGGGCGGGGTAACCGTGTCGCGAAAAGCCTTTCGCGGCTTGCGTCGGATAGGCAGAAGGGCGGCATAAAGCCGTTCGTCAGCGCGCTCGAGCGGCCGGACGCGCGGTCGCCGGATCTGGAACGACAACGGCAAAATTTGTGGACGCCGGACACGCTACTGTCGCAATTTCATGCTGCGACGCGCCATAAAACGGGGCGCAAAAGGCTTCACAAAGCCATAACGGGCGCGGCGACGGTCTTGAAAATCAGCAGGTTACGTCTCGGAACGTAAACCGCTCATCGGACCGGACAAAAAATTTCAAACTTTTTTGCGTGAAGGGCCGGGGACGCATCCACCTTCGCTGGACGGACGCAGACGGATCGCGTCCGCCCGTGCCCCAGTTTGCTTCGTATGAGTCAGACCCGGGGCTTCGCCGTCCACCTTCCGGCGTTCCCACGTCCAAGGATTTCTCTCCGATGTCGCACTCGACTTCCCGCTCCTGTCTCCTCGCGCTGTCCCCGCTGGTCCTCGCGCTCGCCGCGGGCAGCGCAGGCGCCGCTACCCGGATCGACCTGCAGAAGGTTTCGATCGCCAAGGCTGCCGGCCAGTACAAGGCCGCCACCGCGACGCTCGGCGTCGCCGCTGCTGCAAAGGATCGCCACGCCGAACTGATCGGCATGGATTCGCTGTCGTCGCTCAACCAGATCGGCCTCGTGCAGGATCGCGACGGCACCAAGCACTACCGCTACCAGCAGACGTTCCGCGGCATCCCGGTGTTCGGTGAGAACATCGCGGTCTCCGAGCAGAACGGTGCGGTCAAGTCGATGTTCGGCCGCAAGGTCGACGGCCTCGCCGCTGAAATCCCGGCCGGTGCGGTCAAGCTCTCCAGCGCGCAGGCGCTCGACGTCGGCAAGCGCGTCGGCCTCGGCCAGGGCATCGCCAAGATGGCGACGCGCAACGAGAAGTCGGACCTGATGATCTACGTCGACGACGCCGGCCACGCGCACCGCGCGTATGTCGTGTCGTACTTCGCTGATCGTTCGGGCACCGGCGGCGACGCCACCCGTCCCTTCATCATCGTCGACGCCAACACCGGCACGGTGCTGAAGCGTTGGGAAGGCCTGACCACCGCGCTCGTCGGCACGGGCCCTGGCGGCAACGCCAAGACCGGCCAGTACGAGTGGGGTTCGGGCGGCCGTTACGGCTACCTCGACGTCGCGCAGTCGGGCACGACCTGCACGATGAACAACACCAACGTGAAGTCGGTCAACCTCAACGGTGGCACGACCAGCACGACGGCGTATTCGTATACCTGCCCGCGCAACACCTACAAGGCCATCAACGGCGCGTACTCGCCGATCAACGACGCCCACTACTTCGGCGGCGTGATCACCAACATGTATCCGGCGTACACCGGCTACAACGCGCTGAACTTCCAGCTCGTCATGCGCGTGCACTACTCGTCGAGCTACGAGAACGCGTTCTGGGACGGCGCCACCATGTCGTTCGGTGACGGCGCCACGACGTTCTATCCGCTGGTCAGCGCGGACGTCGCCGGTCACGAGGTCTCGCACGGCTTCACCGAGCAGCACTCGAACCTGACGTACTCCGGCCAGTCGGGCGGCATGAACGAAGCGTTCTCCGACATGGGCGGCGAAGCGACCGAGTACTACTGGAAGGGTTCGTCCGACTTCAACGTCGGCACCGAAATCTTCAAGAACACCGGCGCGCTGCGTTACATGTGCAACCCGACGCAGGACGGTGGCTCGATCGACAACGCTGCGAACTACAACAGCGGCCTCGACGTCCACTACTCGTCCGGCGTCTACAACAAGGCGTTCTGCACCCTGGCGAAGACCTCCGGCTGGAGCGTCCCGACCGCGTTCAAGGTGTTCGCCCGCGCGAATGCCGTGTACTGGACCGCTAGCAGCACGTTCAACTCCGGCGCCTGCGGTGTTGAAACCGCTGCAACGGATCTCGGCCTGAACAAGGCGGACGTCACCGCGGCGTTCAACGTCGTGGGCGTCAGCTGCGCCGGCGGTGGCGGTGGTGGCGGTACGACCACCCCGATGACCAACGGCACGCCGATCACGGGTATCTCCGGCGCCGCCGGCAGCGACAAGTTCTACTCGCTGGCCGTTCCGAGCGGTGCGACCAACCTCGTGTTCACCACCTCGGGTGGCACGGGCGACCTCGACCTGTACGTCAAGGCTGGTTCGGCCCCGACGACCACGTCGTACACCTGCAAGTCGGAAGGCAGCACCACCGCCGAGACCTGCACGATCGCGGCTCCGGCTGCGGGCACGTACTACGTCCTGCTGCACGGCTACGCGGCCTACTCGGGCGCCACGCTGAAGGGTAGCTACACCACCGGTGGTGGTGGCGGTGGCGGCACGGTTCTGACCAGCGGCGTGCCGGTGAGCCTGCCGTCCGTTGCGACCGGTGGCGTCTCGTCGAACTACACGCTGAGCGTGCCGGCCGGCAAGACCAGCGTCGTGTTCACGATCTCGGGTGGCACGGGTGATGCCGACCTGTACGTCAAGGCGGGTTCCGCCCCGACGACCACGTCGTACACCTGCCGTCCGTACCTCAGCGGCAACGCCGAGACCTGCACGATCAACGCGCCGGCTGCTGGCACGTACTACGTGAATGTCCGCGCCTACGCTGCGTACTCGGGCGTCACGCTGAAGGGCACCATCAACTGATGTAAGCGGGCGCCGGCTTCGGCCGGCCCCGTCGCTGCACATCAAGACCCCGGCTTCGCAGCCGGGGTCTTTTTTTGTGGACGCGACGAGTGGACTACACGGCGTGTCGTCTCGCGCCGCGCAACCGAACTCGCGTTGCAGTCATCCGGCCGTCGATGTCCGGGCGCTACGGGCACAAAAAAACCCGGCACACGGCCGGGTTTTTTATGTCACTTGTTCGCGCGATCAATCGATCGACTCGAACCGGTTCGCGTCGACGTTCTTGCGCACCTTCATCGGATCCCAGATGCGCCCGTTCATCGCGATGTAGACGCCCGGCGGCAGGCATTGCACGGCGCCGACCGCGGTACCGATGTTGAACTCGGCATCCGAGCCGCGGAAGCGTGCGGGATTCAGTGCGCCGGTCAGCACGATGGTCTTGTCGGTCAGCGACGCCAGCACGCGTGCGGTCTGCACCATGCTGTCGGTCCCGTGCGTGACCAGCACGTGGCGCGACGGCTGCGCCGCGATCGTTGCGCGCAGCAGCTCACGGTCGGCCTCGGTGATGTGCAGCGAATCCTTGCGAAGGATCGGGATCACGCTGAAGCGGAACGCGACGCCGAGCTCCTCGAGGATGCGCCCGATCTGCGGCTCGCCGACCTGGAAATCCGACTTGTCGTCGAAGTAGATCTTGTCGATCGTCCCGCCGGTGGTGACGATGCAGAGCGAATCCATGGCGCGGTCCAGACGTCGGGGACGCGAATTATAGGACGCCGCCCGCTCAGCCCCGCCGCGCGAACCGCGAGCGCAGGCCGGGAATGCTCGCGGCCGCCACGATCACCAGCGAAAGCACGACCTCGCCCCAGGCGTAGCCGCGCTCGATCGGGCGGGTCCAGGCCACCATCACCCCGTGGCTGAACCAGAGCAGCGCCAGCACGCCCGACCAGAACGCCGCGGTGCGCCCGCGTGCGATCAGCGCCGCGACGCACATCACCGGCGGAATCGCGAAGACCGCCAGCGCCACCCATTCGGCGCGAGTCCCGAACCACGCCGCGAACAGCAGCGCGAGCGCCGCGAGCGCGACCATCAGCACCATGCGCGCGTTCATGCGAGCTTCGCCGCGAGCATCGCGATGCGACGCCCGAGCACACGCGCCAGATGCGCTTCGTCCTCGTCGACCGGCTGATCGTCCCGCACGCCGGCGACATGGCTCGCGCCGTAGGGCGTGCCGCCACTGCGCGTGCTGCTGAGGCGCGGCTCCGTGTACGGAATTCCGGCGATCACGCAACCGTGGTGCAGCAGCGGAAGCATCATCGACAGCAGCGTCGACTCCTGCCCACCGTGCATCGTCGACGACGAGGTGAATGCGCCCGCGGGCTTGCCGACCAGTGTGCCGCTGGCCCAGTCGCCGCCGAGCCCGTCGATCCAGTGCTTGAGTGGCGCGGCCATGTTGCCGAAGCGCGTCGGGCTGCCGATCAGCAGGCCGGCGCAGTCCTGCAGGTCGCGTGCGTCGACATAGGGCGCACCGTCTTCGGGTACCGGCGGCGCAGCCGTGGTGGTGACCGCCGCGACCGGAGGCACCGTGCGCAAGCGCGCCTGCATGCTCTCGACCTCTTCCACGCCACGGGCGACATGCCGCGCAAGGCGCGCGACCGAGCCGTTGCGGCTGTAGTACACGATCAGGACGTCGGGCATCGGAAGGCGTGGCGTTGGTGGACGCGGAGGATAGCGCGGCCGTGGCCTGACGCCGCGCCACCGGCCGTTCGGTTAGGCTGCGCCGCGATGGAGCTGCCTTATCTCTTGAGTCTCGTGAGCCCGCGCCTGCGTGATCGTGCGCGGGCGATCGCGTTCTTCCGGTTCCTCGGTCGTCGGTTCCTCGACGACGAGCTGTTCCAGGCTGCGGGCGCCCTGGCGTTCACCACGCTGTTCGCGCTGGTGCCGCTGTCGATGGTGGTGTTCGGCGTGCTGTCGGCGTTCGACGCGCTGCGTCCGCTGTCGCGTGGGTTGGCTGACTACGTGTTCGCGAATTACGTTCCGGGCGTCGCGCGCGCGGCTCAGGACTACCTGCTGCAGACCGCCGCGGCGAACACCGGCAAGCTGACGTCGACCGGCGTGGTCGCGTTGGTGGTGTCGGTGCTGGTGACGCTCACCAGCATCGAAAGCACGTTCAACAACATCTGGCGGGTGAAGGCGGCACGGCCGAAGTTCGGTCGCTTCCTCGTGTACTGGACGGTTCTTACGCTCGGCGCGTTGTTCGGTGCCGCGAGCCTTGCGATCTCCGCACGCTTCTTCGCGATGGCTATGTTCGCGACGCGCGCCGGCCACGTGCTCGAGTCGGTGATGCTGCAGCTCACGCCGCTCGCGCTCGAAGTGGCGGCATTCGCGACGATGTATCGCGTCGTACCGCATCGCACGGTCAAATGGCGGCATGCGCTGCCCGGCGCGATCCTCGCCACGTTCGGCTTCGAGATGGCGAAGTGGGGCATGGGCTGGTATCTCGGCAGCTTCAACAGCTACGCGCGCATTTACCAGCAGCTCGCGATCATCCCGATCTTCCTGCTGTGGGTGTACGTCGGCTGGGTGGCGATCCTGCTTGGCGCGTCGTTCGCAGCGTCGCTGTCGGCCTTCCGCTATCAGCCCGTCAGTCAGCGCCTGCCGCCGGGCTACGAGATCTACGGCCTGCTGCGCATGCTCGCGCGGTTCGACCAGGCGCGTCACAACGGGCGTGGCCTGCATGCCGACGACATCCTGCGCATGGAGCCCATGCTCACCGACGCGCTCGTGCAGCAGATGCTCGCGCAGCTCTGCACCATCAACGTGGTGCGACGCGCGGAAGACGGGGAATGGCTGCTCTCCCGTGACCTCGATGAGCTCACGCTGGCCGAGCTCTACGACGCCTGCAACCTGCGCATTCCGATCGCCGAAGCGCATCTGCCATGCCGCGACGACACGCTCGGCGCGCAGGTCACGCGCACCATCGACGACCTGCGCATCCCGCTTCGCGACCTACTCAAGCGTCGCGTCAACACCGTCTGGTCCGGAGACGCGCCATGAACCGTCGAATCCTTCCGTTGCTGCTCGCGCTCGGCGCGGTGGCCTGCAGCCCGCAGTCGACGACGCCTGCGTCGAACACCGTGAGCGCGCCGAAACCCGCAGCTGCGAAGCCCGCCGAAACGAAGCCCGATCGCGAACATCCGCAGCTGAAGATCGACCTCGTCGACGGCGGCCATTACGACCTCGCGCAACATCGCGGACGCTGGGTCGTCGTCAATTTCTGGGCGACGTGGTGCGGCCCGTGCCTGAAGGAAATGCCGGAGCTTTCCAAGCTCGCGCAGCGCGGCGACGTCGACGTGCTGGGCCTCGCGTACGAGGACATCACCAAGGCGGACATGCAGGCCTTCCTCAAGCAGCATGCGCCGACCTATCCGATCGCGATCCTTGACACCTTCAGCCCGCCGCGCGACTTCGACACGCCGCAGGGCCTGCCGATGACCGTGATCGTCGCGCCGGACGGGCGCGTCGCGAAAAAGGTGCTCGGCCCGGTGACGATCGCTGCGATCGACGAGGTCGTCACCGCGAAGCCCGCTGCGAACGGATGAGCGCGGCGCGCTTCCTCATCGAAGGACGCGTGCAGGGCGTGGCGTTCCGCGCGTATACGCGGCACGAAGCCCAGCGTCTCGGGCTCAGCGGTCACGCACGCAATCTGCCTGATGGCCGCGTCGAAGTGGTCGCGCATGGCGACGCCGCCGCGATCGATGAACTTGCCGCATGGCTTGCGCACGGGCCGCCGCTTGCACGCGTCGAAGCAGTGCATCGCGAAGCTTTCGACATGACGTCCACGCCCGCTGGCTTTTCAATCGGCTGACTCCGCTTCACCGTGTTCCGACGTCGCGCCGGCGACGCTCGCTGCATGCGAATCCGCCCACGACATCCATGAATCTCACCGACGCCATCGGCTGGGCCGCGTCCGCAGTGCTGATCGCCACGCTCGCGCGACAGGTCTACACGCAGTGGCGCGAGCGCACGACCGAAGGCGTGTCGCGCTGGCTGTTCATCGGGCAGATGTGCGCGAGCGTCGGCTTCGTGATCTACAGCTGGATGCTCGGAAATGGCGTGTTCGTGTTCACGAATGCCGTGCTGTTGCTCACCGGCGTCGTCGGGCAGCTGATCTATCGACGCAATCGGAAGCTCGCGGAACGCGAAGGCGCGGGCTAGGCAAGGATCGGCTGCGGCGGGTTGCCATCGCGCCACGTGGTTGCCATGCGCGATGCGAGAGTTGCGAAGTCCCGAGCGAAACGCGGCATGTCGAATAGTGGCGAGGTGCGCCGCGCATGGTCGAGGCGTCGTCGCAGTACCGCGCGTGCATCCGCATCGCGCCCGAGAGCAATAGCCGTCGCGACGAACTGCGCGTCATCCGGCGCGATCAATTCGTCGAGCCCGAGCGTATGCAGCAGACTCGCGGCGACGCGCGATGCGAACGTCGTGCCGGGAAGCGTAAGCACCGGGCAGCCCGCCCACAGCGCATCGGATGCGGTGGTGTGCGCGTTGTACGGCGAGGTGTCGAGGAACAGGTCCGCTACACCGAGACGTGCGAGATACGCCGGCTGTGGCTGCTTCGGCATGAAGATTAGGCGCGATGGATCGACGCCCGCTGCGCGCGCGGCTTCGCGTAGGCGGTCGTCCGCACGGCCCGGTCCGCGCAGCAGCCACAGAACGCTGCCGTCGACCGCGCGCAGCACGTCGAACATGCGGCGCATGCTCGCAGCATTGAGCTTGTAGCTGTTGTTGAAGCACGCATACACGACGCCGTGCTCGGGCAGTCCGCACTCGGCGCGGCTTGGCTCGGTCAGCGGCGCGCGCGTGGTGTCGGACGGCTGGAACGCATGCGGCATCCATGCGGCGCGCTCGCTGAAGTGCAGCACGAGCTCGCGCGGCAGCACGTTGCGATCGGCGATGACGTAGTCGATCCACGGTGCGCCCGACGTGCCGGGATACGCGAGCCAGTTCACCTGCACGGGGGCAGGCCGCATCGCGAGGACTTCGGGCACGCCGCCACCACCCCAGCCGCGCAGGTCGAACAGCACGTCGATGCGGGCGTGGCGGATGGTCTGTGCGACTTCGCCATGGGAACGATGCGAAACGTCGTGCAGCTGCGTGGCGGCGACGAGTCGCGACCGGATCAGGCTCGAATCATCCGGCGTCGATGCGAACGTGTGGGCTTCGATGCCTTCGATGCCGGACAACGCCTCGAAGAACGCGACTGTCAGCAATCCGGTCGGATGCGCGCCGAAGCCGTTCGACAGGAAGCCCAGTCGCAGCGGTTCGCCTGCACGTGTCGCGCGATCCACCGGCGGAAGCGGGTGCACCGACTGCGCGATGATCGATGCGCGTAGTTGCGCACATTGCAGCTGCTCGGCTGGCGTCGCATCCTCGCTGAGGAATGAAAACGGCTCCACCGGCGCCTGCCGCGTGAGCACTGCACCCCGCACCTGCGACGACAAGGCATCGACATCACGCCAGTCGCACAGCCGACGACGCGCCGCGAGGAGATACGACGCCACCATCGGCTCATCCGGCATCAATCGATGCGCATGCGCGAACGCATCGGCGGCTTCCTCGACGCGCTGCACGTCCTCGAGCGCATGTCCGAGCCACACGGCAATGCCCGGATGTTCCGGCGCGGCATGCGCGGCACGCAGCAGACTGTCGACCGCCTCGTCCATGCGCCCGAGCATCGACTGCGCACGACCGAGTCGAGCCAACGCTTCGGGATGACCCGGTCGCAATTGCAACGCACGTCGCGACGCACGCTCGCCGGCGATCGCATCACCCGCATCGAGTTCGGCTTCCGCCAGTACCACCCAGGCGATCGCATCGTGCGGCGCACGATCGACCTGCAGGCGTGCGAGCTGGCGTTCGTCCATCGACACGTCAGGCGTTGATCGTGAGATCGAGCGCGTACCACTGCGTCGATTCTTCCTGCCAGCCGGCTGCCCGATACAGCGCACGCGCGGCATCGTTGTCCTGCGCCGTTTCGAGCACGATGCGCGCCGCGCCGGCGTCGCGAGCGGCCTGCGCCGCGGCGTCGAGCAATGCACGCGCGACACCGAGACGTCGCGCACTCGCATCGACATAGAGATCGTTGAGCACGCGCACCGGCTTCATTCGAACCGACGAAAACAACGGATAGATCTGCACGAAGCCGACCGCGTCGCTGCCGCGCCAAGCGAGAAGTACGGTCGACTCGCTGCGCGACATGCGTTCGGACAGAAATGCGCGTGCGGCCGCAACGTCGCCCGTCTGCCCGTAGAACCGGCGATACGCATCGAACAGCGCGGCCGCGGCGTCGAGATCGTCGGAAGTGGCGGTGCAGATGCGGGCGTCCATGGCGATGCGTCGAAGTGGCGTCGTCCGATTGTCGCCGCTCGCACCGCGGCGCGACACCCCGTCAGCCCGACGAGGTCAGGCGCGCGAGTTCGTCGGCCTGGTGTTCCTGCTGCAGGCGGTCGAGCAGGGGATCGAGCGCGCCTTCGACGACGTTCGGCAGGTCGTACAGCGTCAGCCCTTCGACGCGGTGGTCGGTGATGCGGCCCTGCGGAAAGCTGTACGTGCGAATGCGTTGGCTGCGATCGCCGCTGCCGACCTGCAACTTGCGCGTCTCCGCCTGCGCCGCCGCGGCCTTCGCGATCTGCGCGTCGGACAGCATCGCGCGCAGGCGCTTCATCGCCTTGTCGCGGTTCGCGTGCTGGCTGCGCTCGGTCTGGCTTTCGACCACGATGCCGCTCGGCAGGTGCGTGATACGGATCGCCGAGTCGGTCTTGTTGACGTGCTGGCCGCCGGCGCCGGATGAACGATACGTATCGACTCGCAGATCGGCGGGCGAAATCTCGATCGGCGCTTCCTCGGCTTCGACCGGAATGATCGCCACCGTCGCCGCCGAGGTGTGGATGCGGCCCTGCGATTCGGTTGCCGGAACGCGCTGCACGCGATGCGTGCCCGACTCGAACTTCAGCCGCGAATACGCACCCGCGCCTTCGACCCGCGCGATGACTTCCTTGAAGCCGCCGTGCTCGCCGGGGCTCGCCGATTCGACTTCGATGCGCCAGCCCTGGCGTTCGGCGTAGCGCGAATACATGCGGAACAGGTCGCCGGCGAAGATCGCCGCCTCGTCGCCGCCGGTGCCGGCGCGCACTTCGAGATAGAGATCGCCTTCGTCGCGCGGATCCTTGGGGATCAGGTGCGCGAGCAGCTCGGCTTCGAGCTGTTCGAGACGCTGCGTCGCCGCGTCGATCTCCTCGTCCGCGAGTTCGCGCATCTCCGGGTCGTCGCGCATCGCCTGCGCGGCCGCGAGGTCGGCACGTGCGCGTTGTTCCTCTGCCAATGCGTTCGCAACGGGTTCGAGCTGCGAGAACTCGCGCGACAGGCGACGGAACTGCGCGGCGTCGTTGATGACTGCAGGATCGGCGAGCAGGCGCTCGAGCTCCTCGCGACGTTCGGCGAGGGCTTCGAGCTTGCGACGCAGGGAAGGATTCATGGCGTGACCGGGCGACGGGGCAGGGCGGTCGCGGCGCGACCGTGCGACGAGAGCGCCGCGTCGCTAACGCTCCGCGTCGTTGCCCGGTGCATTCGGGAACAGGCGTTCGACCGCGCGTGCGAGGTCGGCATCGCCCTGGGTCGCCGCATCGCGCACGGCCACTGTCGGCGCGTGCAGCAGGCGGTTGGTCAGCGTGTGCGCGAGGAATTCCAGCGCGTCCTCGGGCGGCATGCCGGACGCGAGTTGCTGCTTCGCCTTGGCCAGCACGTCCGCGCGTGCGTTTTCGCCATGCGAGCGGATGCGCTTGACCGGTTCGCTGCGCGCGCCGGCTTCGAGCTTGTCGCGAAAACGCGCGACTTGCAGTTCGACGATCGCTTCGGCTTCGTCGGCCGCTTCGCGACGGCTGCGACGGTTGTCCTCGATCGCGCGTTCGAGATCGTCGACGCTGTACAGGAATACATCCGACAAGAGCGCCACATCCGCGGCTACGTCGCGCGGCACCGCGAGGTCGAGCAGCAGCATCGGGCGACGACGTCGTGCGCCGAGCGCTGCTTCCACCTGCACCGCGCGAAGGATCGGTTCGCGGCTGGCGGTCGCGCTGATCACGACGTCGGCTTCGGCGAGATGCTTGTCGAGGTCGTCGAGCGGAAGCGCATAACCGCCATGACGCTGCGCGAGATCCTGCGCATGCGCGAGCGTGCGATTCGCGACGAGCAGTCGCTTCGTGCGCGCCTGCACGAGATGTCGCGCAGCGAGTTCAATGGTTTCACCCGCGCCGATCAGCAGCACGGTCGACGTATCGAGCGGCGCGAACGATTCCTGCGCCAACTTCACTGCGGTGGATGCGACGGACACCGGGTTCGCGCCGATGCGCGTGTCGGTGCGCGCGCGCTTGGCAGTGCTGAAGGCGTGCTGGAACAGGCGGTCGAGCCGCGTGCCCAGCGTGCCGGCGGCGCGCGCCGTCGCCCAGGCGTCCTTCACCTGGCCGAGGATCTGCGGCTCGCCGAGCACCAGCGAATCCAGGCCCGTCGCGACGCGGAACAGGTGGCGCACCGCATCGGCATCGCGATGTCGATACAGATACGTGAAAAGATCGGGGCCGACGGATGAGCGCGTGGCCAGCCACTGCGCGAGCGCATCGCCATCGTCATCCGATTCGACGTAGAGCTCGGTGCGGTTGCAGGTCGACAGCAGCGCGGCTTCGCTGACCTGCGGCATCGCGCGCAGCTCGTCGAGCGCACCGTTCAGCGCATCGCCGGCAAACGCCACCCGTTCGCGCACGTCGACGGGCGCGGTGGCGTGATTGAGGCCGATGACGTGGAAACCCATTCGTTACAGGGGCGTGCGCTAAGCTGCGACGGCAGGCCCGGCATTCTACCGGTGCGGGTGCTGCAACCTTCGAGACCAGTATCCCGGGTGCGCATGCCTCTCGTTTTGCGTTCGATCAAACGGTTCAGCCTGGCACTCGCGATCGCTGTCGCGCTGCCGGCCTCGGCCGCACCCGCCGCCAAGCCGGCGACGCCCGGCGACTTCCCGCTGCAGCCGCTGCTGTCCGGCGAATTCGCCCTGCAGGCCGGCAAGCTGGATGACGCGGCCGCGGGCTACCTCGCCGCCGCCCGCGCCGCGCGCGACGTCGCCCTGGCCGAGCGCGCGACCGGCATCGCACTGGTCGCCAAGAACGATCGCCGCGCGGCCGAAGCGCTCAAGCTCTGGCGCGAATTGCTCGGCCCCAAGGCCGACGACACCGCCGACGTTCGCGTCGCCCAGGCCACGCTGGCGCTGCACCGCGGCGACGATACCGCCGCGACGCGCGAACTCACCGCCCTGTTCGCGCGCCCCGAAGACGGCTGGCGCCTCGCCATCGGCACGCTGGCCGGCGGCGCGACCACGCCCAAGCAGGCCGCCGGCATCGTCACCCGCCTGCTCGACGCCAACGCCGTCCCGACCACGCTCCAGGCGTGGCTCGCGCTCGGCGGCCTCGCCCAGCGCCTGCAGCAGCCCGCGCTGGCCGACCGCATCGTCAATGAAGTGATCACGCGCTTCCCGCGCGATCCGCGCGTCACGCTGCTCAAGGCCAGCCAGCTGCGCGAGAGCGGCAAGAACGCCGAGGCGAAGGCGACCATCGATTCGCTGCGTGCCGCGACCGAAACCGATGCCGACCTGCGCCTGCTCGTCGCCCGCGAATACGACGCGCTCGGCGAGCCCGTCGCCGCCGCGGACACGCTGGCTACCGGCCCGCAGGACGACCAGACCTACCAGCTGCGTGCGTCGCTGTATGCGCGAGTCGACGATCGCGCACGCCTGCAGCAGCTCTACGACGAACTTTCACGCAATGCGCAGCGCCCCGAGCCCGATCGCCGCCTACTGCTTGGGCAGATCGCCGAATACCTCAAACACTACGACGCTGCGCTGCAGTGGTACGGCTCCGTGCCGGGCGGCCCGCAGCGCTGGACGGCGCGCCTGCGCAGGGCGAACGTGCTGCACGAACTCGGCCGCGGCAAGCAGGCCATCGATGCGCTGCACGACCTGCAGCAGGACGCGTCGGCGGAAGACGACGTACGCCGCGCCGCGTACACGCTCGAAGCCGGCCTCTGGCAGAAGGACAAGGACGACGCGCGCGAGATGGACGCGTATGCGCGCGGCCTCGCCGCATTCCCGGACGACCCGGACCTGCTGTATTCGCGTGCGCTGACCTGGGAGCGTCGCGACGACATCCCGCGCGCCGAGGCCGACCTGCGCCGCATCCTCGTCGGCCAGCCGGACAACGTCGCTACGTTGAACGCGCTGGGTTACACGTTGGCCGATCGCACGACGCGTTATCGCGAGGCACTGGAGCTGATCAATCGTGCGCGTGCCGCCGAACCGAACAACGCCGCCATCGTCGACAGTTACGGCTGGGTGCTTTACCGCCTCGGCAAGCCGGCCGACGCGCTGGTCGAACTGCAGCGCGCCTACACGATGCAGAAGGACGCCGAGATCGCCGCGCACGTCGGCGAAGTGCTGTGGGTGCTCGACCGCAAGGACGAAGCGCGCCGCTATTTCGAGGATTCGCGCCGCATCGACCCGGAAAACCGTTCGCTCGCCCGCGCGCTGCAGAAGACCGGCGCGACGTTGCCGCCTGCGCCTGCCGGGAGCAGCAGCAAGAGTGATGCGTCGAGTGCTGCAGGCGATGCCGCGTCGCCAGCTGCCACTCCGAAGCCGCCGATGGTCAAGAATTCGGGCGGCAAGGGCGGCCTCGCATGAGTGGGTTCGGTCGAGCCGCGCGCGAATCGATCCGTACGCGACTGTCGTCCCCGCAGCGCTGGCTTACGGGCCTTGTCGCGCTGACGCTGCTGGCGGGCTGCGCCACGTCGCAGGTCACGCCGACGCCGGTCGCCTCCGATGCGGCCACCGGGCGCCTCGAGCAGTGCGAACACGAACTCGCCACGCAGACACGCTGGGGCCTCGCGGGCCGCATCGCTATCTCCAACGCCCGCGACGCCGGCAGCGGCCGAATCGAATGGCGACAGGATGGCCAGCGCTTCGACATCGAACTGACCGCACCGATCACGCACCAGGGCTGGCGCCTGCACGGCGAACCGGGTCGCGCGACGCTCGACGGCCTGCCCGGCGGCCCGCGCGAAGGCAGCGACGCCGAAAGCCTGCTGCGCGAAGCCACCGGCTGGAGCATCCCGGTGCGTTCGTTGCCTGCCTGGGTCCGCGGAATGCGTGCCGATCCGGGTAGCGCCGTTGTCCAGTTCGGCGCGGACGGCCGCCTCGCGCACCTTGCCGAATCCGGCTGGACCATCGACTACACCTGGCCCGCGGACGCCGCCGCCGCGCGACCGAGCCGCATCGAGGCCCGCCGCGATGACGCGCGCGTCCGCCTCGTCATCGATCGCTGGACGGACGGCACCGACGCGCCATGACGGCGTGGACCGCCTGGCCGGCGCCGGCCAAGCTCAACCTGTTCCTGCACATCACCGGCCGCCGCGACGACGGTTACCACCGGCTGCAGACTGTCTTCCGGCTGCTGGATTGGGGCGACACGATCCGGCTGCGGCTGCGTGACGACGGGCGAATCGAGCGGGTAGGCGAGGGTCCCGATGGGGTCGATTCGCAGGATGATCTGGCGGTTCGTGCCGCTATCGCGCTGCAACGCGCGGCAAACGTCGCCCAAGGTGCCGACATCGAACTCCAAAAGCAGATCCCAACGGGTGGCGGCTTCGGTGGAGGATCCTCGGACGCTGCGACCGTACTCGTCGCGCTCAACCGGCTGTGGCGCGTTGACTGGCCGCTGGAAAAGCTCGCAGAACTTGGTTTGTCGCTCGGCGCCGACGTCCCGGTTTTCGTCCTCGGCCGCAACGCCTGGGCCGAGGGTGTCGGTGAAGTCCTGACTCCAATGGACCTCCGCCCGGCCTGGTACATCGTGGCCGAGCCCGGTGTGCATTGCCCCACCGCCTCACTTTTCGCATCTCCCGATTTGACGCGCGATTCACCGCCCTTGAAAATGGCGGACTTCGTTGCGGGGGGAGACCCCCGGGAGTGGCCGGTTCGGGAATGCCTTCGAACCCGTCCTGCGCGCGCGTGAACCGGTGGTCGACACCGTGCTCGCGACGCTGTCGCAGGTGGGCAGGGCGCGACTGACCGGCTCGGGCAGCGGGTGCTTCGTCGAATTCGCCACGCGCGAATCGGCCGAAGCCGCGCTCCGTCGGCTGCCGCCGACCCTCCGATGCCGGCTCGTCGCCGGCGCCGGCGTGTCGCCGCTGCATCGGGCACTCGAAAGGTTCCAGGCGCCGTAACACGCGTCGTCATCGCGTTCGACAACGACAGGGGCGTCGCCAAGTGGTTAAGGCACCAGGTTTTGATCCTGGCACGCGAAGGTTCGAATCCTTCCGCCCCTGCCATTAGCGATGGATATGGATGCGAATGACGGCGCGACACGCGCTTCGTCCGCACCTGTGCGTCAGACCGAACACCGACCTCCTTTCCGATTGCCGGCCGCCATGCACAAAGATCGCAATCTCCTCGTCTTCAGCGGCAACGCCAATCGCCCGCTCGCCGAAGCCGTGTGCAAGGAACTCGGCGTGCGGCCCGGCAAGGCGCTGGTCGGCACGTTCTCCGACGGCGAGGTGCAGGTCGAGATCGAAGAGAACGTGCGTCGCCAGGAAGTGTTTGTCATCCAGCCGACGAACGCGCCGACGGCCGAGAATTTCATGGAGCTGCTGGTGCTGATCGACGCGCTCAAGCGTGCGTCGGTCATGAACATCACCGCGGTCGTGCCGTACTTCGGTTACGCGCGACAGGATCGCCGCCCGCGCAGTTCGCGCGTGCCGATCACGGCGAAAGTTGCCGCGAAGATGTTCAGCGCGGTCGGTACCGATCGCGTGCTCACGGTCGACCTGCATGCCGACCAGATCCAGGGCTTTTTCGACATTCCGGTCGACAACGTCTATGCGTCGCCGCTGCTGCTCGCCGACATCTGGCGCGCGCACGGCACGGACAACATGGTCGTGGTGTCGCCCGACGTCGGTGGCGTGGTGCGTGCACGTGCGATCGCCAAGCGCCTCGATGACGCGGAACTCGCGATCATCGACAAGCGCCGCCCGAAAGCGAACGTCGCGACGGTGATGAACATCATCGGTGATGTCGCCGGCAAGACCTGCGTGCTCGTCGACGACATCGTCGACACCGCAGGCACGCTGTGCGCCGCCGCCGGTGCGTTGAAGGAGCGTGGCGCGTTGAAGGTCGTCGCCTACTGCACGCATCCCGTGCTGTCGGGCGCGGCGATCAGCAACGTCAGCAATTCGCAGCTCGACGAGCTCGTCGTCACCGACACGATCATGCTCACCGACGCCGCGCGCGCCTGCAGCAAGATCCGCCAGCTCAGCGTCGCCGAGCTGCTCGCCGAAACGATCCGGCGCGTGGCGTTCGGCGAATCGGTGAGCTCGTTGTACGTCGACTGATTTTCGCGGCCGCAAGGCCGCAACCGGCTCACCTGGTCGCGGGTGAGTCACTCCAATCGCCGCGAGGCGATTTCATCGCTAGAAAGTGAGTAATCGAAATGTCCGAACACACCATCAAGGCCACGGGCCGCAACGACGCGGGGAAGGGTGCGAGCCGCCGCCTGCGCCGTTCCGCGAGCATCCCGGCCATCGTCTACGGCGGCACGTCCGCGCCGAAGCAGGTCCAGCTCGATCACGAGAAGATCTGGCTTGCCAGCCAGAACGAGTGGTTCTACTCGTCGATCCTGTCGCTCGACATCGAAGGCAGCGTCGAGAGCGTCGTGCTGCGTGACATGCAGCGCCATCCGTACAAGCAGCAGATCGTCCACCTCGACTTCCAGCGCGTCGACGCCAACCAGACGCTGCGCGTCTCGGTGCCGCTGCACTTCCTCAACCAGGAAAAGTCGCCGGCCGGCAAGTCGACCGAAGTGGTCGTTACGCACGAGCTCAACGAAGTGGCCGTCAGCTGCCTGCCGAAGGATCTGCCGGAGTTCATCGAGGTCGATCTTTCCGACCTCAAGCAGGGCGACATCGTCCACCTGTCCGACATCAAGCTTCCGAACGGCGTCGAGCTGCCGGAGCTGAAGCTGGGCAAGGAACACGACGTCGCCGTCGTCATCGCCAAGGCGGCGCGTACGTCGGAAGAAGACGAGACGCCGGCTGCGGAAGGCGACAAGAAGTAATCGCGTGATGCGGACGGGCCGGCCTTCGTGGTCGGCCCGTTCGTATTTGCGGATCTCGCGATGCCGGGCCTGAAACTCATCGTCGGACTGGGGAATCCCGGTAACGAGCACGCGCGCCAGCGGCATAACGCCGGGTTCTGGTTCGCGGACGAACTCGCACGCAGGTACGGCGCGCAGTTCCGCATCGAACCCAAGCTGTTCGGCGAAGCCTGCAAGCTCGATATCGGCGGCAATTCCGTGTGGCTGCTTAAGCCCGCGACCTTCATGAACCTCTCGGGCAAGTCGGTCACCGCCGCGCTGCGGTTCTTCAAGATCGAGCCGGAAGAAGCACTGCTCGCGCACGACGAACTGGACCTCGCGCCCGGTATCGCACGCCTGAAGTTCGATGGCGGCCATGGCGGCCAGAACGGCCTGCGCGACACGATCCGCCTGCTTGGCCACGCGAAGTTCCACCGGCTGCGCATCGGCATCGGCCATCCCGGCCACAAGGACAAGGTCGTCGGCTGGGTGCTCGGCAAGCCGTCGCCTGCCGATGAGTCCATGATCCTGCGTTCGATCGACGACGCGCTCGATGTACTGCCGCTGGCGGTTGCCGGCGACGTCAACGAGGCGATGAAGCGCCTCAACACCGCGAAAGCCTGAGCGGGCATGCGGAAGCCGCTGGACACCGGCCGCTTCCGCTTTTCCGTTTGAATACCGGAGCCCCGTCATGGGCATCAAATGCGGCATCGTCGGCCTGCCGAACGTCGGCAAGTCGACCCTCTTCAACGCGCTGACCAAGGCGGGCATCGCCGCGGCGAATTTCCCGTTCTGCACGATCGAGCCGAACGTCGGCATCGTGCCGGTGCCGGATCCGCGCCTCGGACAGCTCGCCGAAATCGTGAAGCCGCAGAAGGTCATCCCGACCGCCGTCGAATTCGTCGACATCGCCGGCCTCGTCGCCGGCGCAGCGTCGGGCGAAGGCCTCGGCAACAAGTTCCTCGCGCACATCCGCGAGGTCGACGCGATCACCCACGTGGTGCGCTGCTTCGAAAACGCCGACGTCATCCACGTCAACAACAAGGTCGATCCGCTGGCCGATATCGACACGATCGATACCGAACTCGCGCTCGCCGACCTCGAGTCGGTCGACAAGGCCCTGCAGCGCGCCGAGCGCTCGGCCAAGACCGGGGACAAGGACGCGAAGGTGCGTGTCGAGGTGCTCGCGCGCATTCGCGCCGGCCTCGATCAGGGCAAGGCCGCGCGCGCCTTGGGCCTGTCGGACGAGGACAAGGCGGCCGTTCGCGACCTGTTCCTGATCACGATCAAGCCCGTGCTGTACGTCGCCAACGTCCTCGAGGACGGCTTCGAGAACAACCCGCACCTCGATGCCGTGCGCGAGCGCGCGAAGGGCGAGGGCGCCGAGGTGGTGCCGGTGTCGGCGGCCATCGAGGAAGAGCTGAGCCAGCTGGACGACGCCGACCGCGACGCGTTCCTGACCGATCTGGGCCTCGACGAGCCGGGCCTGAACCGCGTCATCCGCGCCGCCTACAAGCTCCTCGGCCTGCAGACCTATTTCACCGCCGGCGTGAAGGAAGTCCGCGCCTGGACGGTCAAGGCCGGATCGACCGCACCGCAGGCCGCGGGCGTCATTCATACCGATTTCGAGAAGGGCTTCATCCGCGCCGAGACCATCGGTTTCGACGATTTCCTCAAGTACAAGGGCGAGTCGGGCGCGCGCGACGCCGGGCGCCTGCGTCTGGAGGGCAAGGAATACCGGGTCCAGGAAGGCGACGTCCTGCACTTCCGCTTCAACGTCTGAGCGGCGGCCGGCCCACGCTCGGAGAAGTGAACAGTCCGTTGACTTGCCCCGAACGGTCGGCCAGAATTGCGGGCTCTCCGGAGGGATACCCAAGCGGCCAACGGGGGCAGACTGTAAATCTGCTGGCTTACGCCTTCGGTGGTTCGAATCCACCTCCCTCCACCAGCGTTTTGTTTCAAGTCGATGGCGTTACCAACCATCGATGCAGTGCCCAAGCGGTTCGTCCGGCGCGGGAGTAGTTCAACGGTAGAACCTCAGCCTTCCAAGCTGATGGTGCGGGTTCGATTCCCGTCTCCCGCTCCATTGAACGCCGCGACAGACACCGCAAAGTTTTCGCTCACGTAGCTCAGTCGGTAGAGCACCTCCTTGGTAAGGAGGAGGTCGAAGGTTCGATTCCTTTCGTGAGCACCATGTTGTCTGCGGATGTTTCCGCACAAGCCGGCCTGATGGCCGGAATCACCAAGATCGCAATCCACCGAACGCTTCTCGCGAAGCGCCCCAACGAGACGGAACCATGGCCAAGGGTAAGTTCGAGCGCACCAAGCCCCACGTGAACGTGGGCACGATCGGCCACGTCGATCATGGCAAGACCACGCTGACGGCTGCGCTGACGAAGGTGGGCGCGGAGCGGTTTGGTGGCGAGTTCAAGGGCTACGACCAGATCGACGCGGCGCCGGAAGAGAAGGCGCGCGGCATCACGATCTCGACGGCGCACGTGGAATACGAAAGCGCGAATCGTCACTACGCGCACGTCGACTGCCCGGGTCACGCCGACTACGTCAAGAACATGATCACGGGTGCAGCGCAGATGGACGGCGCGATCCTGGTGTGTTCGGCCGCGGACGGCCCGATGCCGCAGACGCGCGAGCACATCCTGCTGTCGCGTCAGGTCGGCGTGCCGTACATCGTCGTGTTCCTGAACAAGGCCGACATGGTGGACGACGCCGAGCTGCTCGAGCTGGTCGAGATGGAAGTGCGTGAGCTCCTCTCGAAGTACGAGTTCCCGGGCGATGACACCCCGATCATCCACGGCTCGGCCCGCCTGGCGCTGGAAGGCGACCAGTCGGACATCGGCGTGCCGTCGATCCTGAAGCTGGTGGACGCGCTGGACACGTTCATCCCGGAGCCCGAGCGCGCGATCGACAAGCCGTTCCTGATGCCGGTCGAGGACGTGTTCTCGATCTCCGGTCGCGGCACGGTGGTCACCGGCCGTATCGAGCGCGGCATCATCAAGGTGGGCGACGAAATCGAAATCGTCGGTATCCGCCCGACGCAGAAGACCACGGTCACCGGCGTCGAGATGTTCCGCAAGCTGCTCGACCAGGGTCAGGCGGGCGATAACGCCGGTCTGCTGCTGCGCGGCACCAAGCGTGACGACGTCGAGCGCGGCCAGGTGCTGTGCAAGCCGGGCTCGATCGCCCCGCACACCACGTTCGAAGCCGAGGTGTACGTGCTGTCGAAGGACGAGGGCGGCCGTCACACCCCGTTCTTCAAGGGCTACCGTCCGCAGTTCTACTTCCGCACGACCGACATCACCGGTGCGGTGACGCTGCCGGAAGGCGTGGAAATGGTCATGCCGGGCGACAACATCAAGATGGTGGTTGAGCTGATCAACCCGGTCGCGATGGACGAAGGCCTGCGCTTCGCGATCCGCGAAGGCGGCCGCACCGTCGGCGCCGGCGTGGTGGCGAAGATCGTTAAGTAATACCTGCGGCCGTCGCCTTCGGGCGGCGGTGCAACCCGCGACCGGCGCCCAGCGCCGGCCCACGGGACGCGAAGCCGGTTTCGACCGGCCTCGCACAACCGGGCGGGAAAGGCAGGCGGCGCAAGCCGCCGTTGCCTTTTCGGGAAACGCCTACAAGTCGATACGCCAGTAGCTCAATTGGCAGAGCAGCGGTCTCCAAAACCGCAGGTTGGGGGTTCGAGTCCCTCCTGGCGTGCCACCTCGACGGCCATCCGGATGCCCGTCGATCCGAACATCATCGAAGCCCAGGCAAGGATGCAGGGGCTTTCGCGAGGGAATCGCGGGTTGAACAGCAAGGTCGTACAAAACCGTGGTGCACAGGCTGGCGGCGTGTCCGCCGGCGACGTCGCCAAATACGTGGTCGCCGTCCTGCTGGTCGTTGCCGGCGTCTTCGGCTTCTACTGGTTCGCCGATCTCGCGACCGGCGTTCGCGCGCTCATGGTCGTCGCTGGCCTGGTGCTCGGCGGCGTGCTGTTCGCGACGTCCGCACGCGGCGGTCGCACGCGCGAGTTCCTCTCGGAGTCGCGGTTCGAGCTGCGCAAGGTGGTCTGGCCGAATCGCCAGGAAGCCATGCGCACGACGTGGGTCGTCATGCTCGCCGTACTCATCCTCAGCTTGCTGCTCGCCGGGTTCGACGTGGTGATCCAGTGGCTCGTCAAGCTTCTGCTGGGACGTTGAAATGACGGAAATCAACAAGCGCTGGTTCGTCGTGCATGCCTACTCGGGCTTCGAGAAGCCGGTTGCGCAGGCGCTGCGTGACCGCATCGCGCGCGAGAACATGCAGGACAAGTTCGGCGACGTGCTCGTGCCGACGGAAGAAGTGGTCGAGATGCGCGCCGGGCAGAAGCGCCGCTCCGAACGCAAGTTCTTCCCCGGCTACGTGCTGGTGCAGATCGCGGTGCATGACGACAACGGCATCCCGCGCATCGACAGCGAGTGCTGGCACCTGATCAAGGAGACCTCGAAGGTGATGGGCTTCATCGGCGGTACCGCCGATCGTCCGCTCCCGATCTCCGATCGCGAGGCCGACCAGATCCTGCAGCGCGTGCAGGAAGGCGTCGAGAAGCCGCGTCCCAAGGTGCTGTTCGAGCCGGGCGAGATGGTTCGCGTCACCGAAGGCCCGTTCAACGACTTCAACGGCGTCGTCGAAGAAATCAATTACGAGAAGAGCCGCCTGCGCGTGGCGGTGCTGATTTTCGGTCGTTCCACGCCGGTCGAGCTCGAGTTCGGCCAGGTGGAAAAGGCCAAGTAAGCGTTACCCGAACCTTCGGTTCGGATAACTCTCGCCGTCGATCCGGCCTTGCGGCCGGATAACGCCGAGGGAACGAAACAGGCCAAGGCCTGTTTCGAACTTCAACGAAAGGAGGAGTCACCGGTTCGCAACCGCTGACGTTCGAACTCCAGGAGAAAGATCGTGGCAAAGAAGGTTGTCGGTTACATCAAGCTGCAGGTGAAGGCCGGTCAGGCCAATCCCTCGCCGCCCGTCGGTCCTGCGCTGGGTCAGCGCGGTCTGAACATCATGGAGTTCTGCAAGGCGTTCAACGCCGCGACCTCCAAGCTCGAGCCGGGTCTTCCGACCCCGGTCATCATTACGGCGTACTCCGACCGTACGTTCACGTTCGTCACCAAGAGCACCCCGGCGTCCGTGCTGCTGAAGAAGGCAGCCGGCATCCAGTCGGGTTCGAAGCGTCCGAACACCGAGAAGGTGGGCAAGGTCACCCGCGCCCAGCTCGAGGACATCGCCAAGCAGAAGGAAGCCGACCTGACGGCGGCCGAGCTCGAAGCGGCGGTGCGGACGATTGCGGGCTCCGCCCGCTCGATGGGTCTCGTGGTGGAGGGCTAAGAACATGGCAATGAACAAGCGCCAGAAGGCCATCAAGGCCGCGGTCGTCCCGGGTAAGGCTTACCCGATCGAGGACGCCATCAAGATCGTCAAGTCCGCCACCAAGGCGAAGTTCGTCGAGTCGGTCGACGTCGCCGTGCGTCTTGGCGTCGACGCCAAGAAGTCGGACCAGCAGGTGCGCGGCTCGACCGTGCTGCCCGCCGGCACCGGCAAGACCGTTCGCGTCGCGGTGTTCGCGCCGGCCGGTGCGAAGGCCGACGAGGCCCTCGCCGCAGGCGCAGAAGCGGTCGGCATGGACGATCTCGCCGAGCGCATGCAGGCCGGTGAGCTCAACTATGACGTCGTCATCGCCACGCCGGACGCCATGCGCGTCGTCGGTAAGCTCGGCCAGGTGCTGGGCCCGCGCGGCCTAATGCCGAACCCGAAGGTCGGTACCGTTTCGCCGAACCCGGCTGAAGCGGTCAAGAACGCCAAGGGTGGCCAGGTCCGCTACCGCACGGACAAGGCGGGTATCATTCACTGCACGATCGGCAAGGCCGATTTCGACGGCGACAAGCTGAAGGACAACCTCCAGGCGCTGCTGCTTGACCTGATCAAGGCCAAGCCGTCGACCTCGAAGGGCCAGTACCTGCAGAAGATCGCGATCAGCACGACGATGGGCCCCGGCGTGATCGTCGACCAGACGTCGCTCGCTCTCAAGTAATCGTTTCAAGGCCGGTGGCTCACGCCATCGGCCGACTCTTTTGAAGGCGCTGCCGCTTCGGTGGCAGTGACCGTCAAAGACCGCAGGTGCGGTCAGCGCCGACCGGCGACGGGCAGGAAGCTCAACACGGCAGGGAATCGCCGTCGGTCGAAGCGGGATCGCTTAATCCACCAAGCCTGCGTAGATGGTGCCCTTCTGGAAATTCGTTTCTGGACGGCCACCACCGGGATGTCCTCGCGACATCCCCGGCGCCAAGGATCCGGCGCCGCCCCGTCCCGCTGTGGCGCATGCCATCGCGGAGTTCAATTGGAGGAGTGCAATGGCTCTCAATCTGTCCCAGAAGCAGGTAGTCGTCGCGGAACTGGCGGAAATCGCCGGTAAGGCGCACTCCCTGGTCGCGGCCGAGTACGCGGGCACCACGGTCAGTCAGATGACCGAGATGCGCAAGAAGGCTCGCGAAACGGGTGTGTACCTCAGGGTCGTCAAGAACACGCTGGCATCGCGCGCCGTTGAAGGCACCGATTTCGCGTGCGTCCAGGACGCCCTGGTCGGTCCGCTGCTGTATGCGTTTTCGCTCGAGGAGCCCGGCGCTGCCGGTCGCCTGATCAAGGACGCGTCCAAGGGCAACGACAAGCTCAAGGCGAAGGTCGTCTCGGTGGAAGGCAAGCTGCTGCCGGCCGCCCACGTGGATGTCCTGGCCTCGCTGCCGACCCGTGAGCAGGCGCTCGCGATGCTCGCACGCGTCCTGGCCGAACCGGCCTCGATGTTCGCGCGTGCCGTCAAGGCCGTGGCCGATCAGCAGGGTGGCGGCGACGCCGCGCCGGCTGAAGAAGCTGCCGCCGAAACCGCCTGATCGCCGACGTAAATTCCTGAATCCGCTTTAGAAACCTATTTCCGAAAGGTAAATCACAATGTCCGTTACCAACGAGCAGATCGTCGACGCCATCGCCACCAAGTCGCTGATGGAAGTCATGGACCTCGTCAAGGCGATCGAAGAGAAGTTCGGCGTCTCCGCCGCTGCCCCGGTCATGGCCGCCGGCCCGGCTGCCGCCGCCGCTCCGGTCGAAGAGCAGACCGAGTTCAACGTCATCCTGAAGTCGGCTGGCGAGAAGAAGGTCGAAGTCATCAAGGCTGTCCGCGCCATCACGGGTCTCGGCCTGAAGGAAGCGAAGGACCTGACCGAGGCCGGTGGCGTCGTGAAGGAAGCCGTGTCGAAGGACGACGCTGCCAAGATGAAGAAGGATCTGGAAGCTGCAGGCGCGACCGTCGAGGTCAAGTAAGCAGCTCTTGCGTCGCCGGATTCCACTGGCGACCAACCGAAGGCTGGGGGCGAATGCCCCCGGCCTTTGGCCGTTGTAGAAGGACCCGGTTTTTCGGAACGTTCCGACCGGCCCGTTGTCCAAACGCCGCGCACCGTGGCGAGGGACCGAGCCCTTCCGTTCCCCGGTTCCAGTGTCAAAGAAACCCAAGAGAGTTGGTAGTTGGAAGCAGCTTCAGAAGGCGTGCAGGTGCCGGCAATACCTGCGGCTTCCAACTGACAGTTCATCCCCTTACGGGGTTGACGGATCGAGTGTCCGAACCATCACAACGCGACGGATCCCCGATCCCCGATCCCCGCTCCAAGAGAGGCGGTAGTTCCCCATGACGACGTACTCGTTCACCGAGAAAAAGCGCATCCGCAAGGATTTCGGCAAGCGCCGCGCGATCCTCGAAGTGCCGTTCCTGCTGGCCATCCAGGTCGACTCGTACCGCGAGTTCCTGCAGGAAGACACCGATCCCACCAAGCGTGACGACAAGGGCCTGCATGCCGCCCTGAAGTCCGTGTTCCCGATCGTGAGCTACAGCGGCAACGCTGCGCTCGAGTACGTCGGCTACAAGCTCGGCGAGCCGGCGTTCGACGAGCGCGAGTGCCGCCAGCGCGGCATGAGCTACGGCGCCCCGCTGCGCGTGACCGTTCGCCTGGTGATCTACGACCGCGAGTCGTCGACGAAGGCGATCAAGTACGTGAAGGAGCAGGAGGTCTACATGGGCGAAATCCCGCTCATGACCGAGAACGGCACCTTCATCGTCAACGGCACCGA
This sequence comes from Lysobacter sp. HA35, assembly GCF_054061195.1. Taxonomy (NCBI): domain Bacteria; kingdom Pseudomonadati; phylum Pseudomonadota; class Gammaproteobacteria; order Lysobacterales; family Lysobacteraceae; genus Lysobacter; species Lysobacter sp. HA35. The sequence goes on from NZ_JBSSDY010000001.1 coordinate 74,318, forward strand.
GCGCGTCATCGTCTCGCAGCTGCACCGTTCGCCGGGCGTGTTCTTCGACCACGACCGTGGCAAGACGCACAGCTCGGGCAAGCTGCTGTACTCCGCGCGAATCATTCCTTACCGCGGCTCCTGGCTGGACTTCGAGTTCGACCCGAAGGACGCGGTGTTCTGCCGTATCGACCGTCGCCGCAAGCTGCCGGTGACGATCCTGCTGCGCGCGCTCGGCTACAACAACGAAGAGATGTTGAAGTCGTTCTTTGACATCAACACGTTCCACATCCTCCCCGAGGGTGTGCAGCTGGAGCTCGTGCCGGAGCGCCTGCGTGGTGAAACGCTGGACTTCGATCTCTCCGATGGCGACAAGGTCATCGTCGAAGCCGGTCGTCGTGTTACCGCACGTCACGTGCGCCAGCTCGAGCAGGCCGGTATCTCCGCGCTCGCCGTGCCGGACAGCTACCTCGTCGGTCGCATCCTGTCGCATGACGTCGTCGACGCGAAGACCGGCGAGCTGATCGCCAACGCGAACGAAGAGCTCAACGACGGTCACCTCGAAGCCTTCCGCAAGGCGGGCATCGCGCAGGTCGGCACGCTGTGGGTCAACGACCTCGATCGCGGTCCGTACATCTCGAACACGCTGCGTATCGATCCGTCGAAGACGCAGCTCGAAGCGCTGGTCGAGATCTACCGCATGATGCGTCCCGGCGAGCCGCCGACCAAGGACGCCGCGCAGAACCTGTTCCACAATCTGTTCTTCACGTTCGAGCGCTACGACCTGTCGGGCGTCGGCCGCATGAAGTTCAACCGTCGCCTCGGCCGCAAGGACACCGAGGGCGCGTCCGTGCTGTACGACGCGAAGTACTTCCAGGACCGCAAGGACGAAGAGTCCGGCCGTCTGCGTGGCCTGTTCGGCCAGACGTCGGACATCCTCGACGTCATTCGGGTGCTCACCGAGATCCGCAACGGCCGCGGCATCGTCGATGACATCGACCACCTCGGCAACCGTCGCGTGCGTTCGGTCGGCGAAATGGCCGAGAACACCTTCCGCGTCGGCCTCGTCCGCGTCGAGCGTGCGGTCAAGGAGCGCCTGTCGATGGCGGAGTCCGAAGGCCTCACGCCGCAGGAGCTCATCAACGCCAAGCCCGTCGCCGCCGCGATCAAGGAGTTCTTCGGCTCCTCGCAGCTGTCGCAGTTCATGGACCAGAACAACCCGCTGTCGGAAGTCACGCACAAGCGTCGCGTGTCGGCCCTCGGCCCGGGTGGCCTGACCCGTGAGCGCGCCGGCTTCGAAGTGCGCGACGTGCACCCGACGCATTACGGCCGCGTCTGCACCATCGAGACGCCGGAAGGCCCGAACATCGGCCTGATCAACTCGCTCGCCGTGTTCGCGCGCACCAACCAGTACGGCTTCCTCGAGACGCCGTACCGCAAGGTCGTGGACGGCAAGGTCACCGACGACGTCGAGTTCCTGTCGGCGATCGAAGAGAACGAGTACGTCATCGCCCAGGCGAATGCGCCGCAGGACGACAAGGGCATGATGACCGCCCAGTTCGTGGCCTGCCGCTACCAGGGCGAGTCGCTGCTGAAGGCCCCGAGCGAAGTCCACTTCATGGACGTTTCGCCGATGCAGACCGTGTCGGTCGCGGCCGCACTCGTGCCGTTCCTCGAGCACGATGACGCGAACCGCGCACTCATGGGCGCCAACATGCAGCGCCAGGCGGTTCCGACGCTTCGCGCGCAGAAGCCGCTCGTTGGTACGGGCATCGAGCGTGCGGTTGCGCGCGACTCGGGCGTGACCGTCAACGCGCGCCGCGGTGGCGTGATCGAAGCGATCGATGCCGCGCGCATCGTGGTCAAGGTCAGCGAGGGTGAAGTCAACGAAGGCCTCGACGCCGGCGTCGACATCTACAACCTCGTCAAGTACACGCGTTCGAACCAGAACACCTGCATCAACCAGCGCCCGCTGGTGAAGGTCGGTGATCGCATCGAGCGTGGCGACGTGCTGGCCGACGGTCCGTCCACGGACATCGGCGAGCTAGCGCTCGGCCAGAACATGCTGGTCGCGTTCATGCCGTGGAATGGCTACAACTTCGAAGACTCGATCCTGCTCAGCGAGCGCGTCGTCGAGGAAGATCGCTACACGACGATCCACATCGAAGAACTCACCGTCCAGGCGCGCGACACCAAGCTCGGGCCGGAGGAAATCACCGCCGACATCCCGAACGTGTCCGAGCAGGCGCTCGGCCGTCTCGACGAGTCGGGCGTGGTCTACATCGGTGCGGAAGTGCGTGCGGGCGACATCCTCGTCGGCAAGGTCACGCCGAAGGGCGAAAGCCAGCTGACGCCGGAAGAGAAGCTGCTCCGCGCGATCTTCGGCGAGAAGGCGTCCGACGTTAAGGACAGCTCGCTGCGCGTTCCGCCGGGCATGGACGGCGTCGTCATCGACGTGCAGGTCTTCACCCGCGACGGCATCGAGAAGGACAAGCGCGCGCGTCAGATCGAGGAAAGCGAAATCCGTCGCGTCAAGAAGGACTTCGACGACCAGTTCCGCATCCTCGAAGCGGCGATCTACGACCGCCTGCGCGGCCAGCTGCTGGGCAAGGTGGCGAACGGTGGCGGCAGCCTGAAGAAGGGCGACACGGTCACCTCGCTGGTGCTCGACAGCCTGTCCAAGAAGGACTGGTTCACGCTGCGCATGAAGGACGAAGACGCGGTCGAGGCCATCGAGCGCGCGCAGAAGCAGATCGACGAATACCAGAAGGAATTCGAACGTCGCTTCGCGGACAAGCGCGGCAAGATCACGCAGGGCGACGATCTCGCTCCGGGCGTGCTCAAGATGGTCAAGGTGTTCCTCGCCGTTAAGCGCCGCATCCAGCCGGGCGACAAGATGGCAGGCCGCCACGGCAACAAGGGTGTCGTGTCGACGATCGTTCCGGTCGAAGACATGCCCTACAGCGCCAACGGCGAAACCGTCGACATCGTGCTGAACCCGCTGGGCGTTCCGTCGCGAATGAACATCGGCCAGATCCTCGAAGTCCACCTCGGTTGGGCGGCGAAGGGCCTTGGCAAGAAGATCGACCGCATGCTGCAGGCGCAGAACGCGGTCACCGAGCTTCGCAAGTTCCTCGGCGACATCTACAACCACGACACCGCGGTGGTGGGTGAGCGCGTCGACCTGACGCAGTTCTCCGACGAGGAGCTGCTGCGCCTCGCGAAGAACCTCACCGACGGCGTGCCGATGGCGACCCCGGTGTTCGATGGCGCGGCGGAGTTCGAGATCAAGCGCATGCTGGAACTCGCGGAGCTTCCGTCGAGTGGTCAGACGATCCTGCATGACGGTCGTACCGGCGAAGCGTTCGAGCGCCCGGTCACGATCGGCTACATGCACATGCTGAAGCTCAACCACCTGGTCGACGACAAGATGCACGCGCGTTCGACCGGTCCGTACTCGCTCGTTACCCAGCAGCCGCTGGGCGGCAAGGCGCAGTTCGGCGGTCAGCGTTTCGGCGAAATGGAAGTCTGGGCGCTGGAAGCCTACGGCGCGGCCTACACCCTGCAGGAAATGCTGACGGTGAAGTCCGACGACGTGCAGGGCCGCAACCAGATGTACAAGAACATCGTCGATGGCGACTACGAGATGGTCGCGGGCATGCCGGAGTCCTTCAACGTCCTCGTGAAGGAAATCCGCTCGCTGGCGATCAACATGGAGCTCGAAGAGATCTGAGAACGGGACGCCGGCTTTCGCGGCGCGCGGTAACGCGCGCCGAACGGCCGGGATTCAACGACGTTCTCGATGCACTTCGCTCCCCAGGAGACTGAAATGAAAGACCTGCTCAATCTGTTCAACCAGCAGCGCACGACGATCGACTTCGACGCGATCAAGATCGGCCTGGCATCGCCGGACCTGATCCGCTCGTGGTCCTACGGCGAGGTCAAGAAGCCGGAGACGATCAACTACCGCACGTTCAAGCCCGAACGCGACGGCCTGTTCTGCTCGGCGATCTTCGGACCGATCAAGGACTACGAGTGCCTGTGCGGCAAGTACAAGCGCATGAAGCACCGCGGCGTCGTGTGCGAGAAGTGCGGCACGGAAGTGACGCTCGCCAAGGTGCGCCGCGAGCGCATGGGCCACATCGACCTCGCGTCGCCTGTTGCGCACATCTGGTTCCTGAAGTCGCTTCCGTCGCGCATCGGCCTGATGCTCGACATGACCCTGCGTGACATCGAGCGCATCCTGTACTTCGAAGCCTTCGTGGTGACGGAGCCGGGCCTGACGCCGATGGAGCGTGGCCAGCTGCTCAATGAAGAGCAGTTCCTGCAGGCGCGCCAGGAGCACGGCGACGACTTCGAAGCCGCGATGGGCGCCGAAGCCGTCTACGAACTGCTGCGCACGATCGACCTGCAGACCGAGATGGTGCAGCTGCGCGAGGACATCGCGTCGACGGGTTCGGAGACCAAGCTCAAGCGCCTCACCAAGCGCATCAAGCTGATCGAAGCCTTCATCGAATCGGGCAACCGCCCGGAGTGGATGGTCATGACCGTCCTTCCGGTGCTGCCGCCGGATCTGCGTCCGCTCGTCCCGCTGGACGGTGGCCGCTTCGCGACGTCGGATCTCAACGATCTGTACCGCCGCGTCATCAACCGCAACAACCGCCTGCGTCGCCTGCTCGAACTCAATGCGCCCGACATCATCGTGCGCAACGAGAAGCGCATGCTGCAGGAGTCGGTCGATGCGCTGATGGACAACGGCCGTCGCGGCCGCGCCATCACCGGTACGAACAAGCGCCCGCTCAAGTCGCTCGCCGACATGATCAAGGGCAAGCAGGGTCGCTTCCGCCAGAACCTGCTCGGCAAGCGCGTCGACTACTCCGGCCGTTCGGTCATCGTGGTCGGCCCGACGCTGCGCCTGCACGAGTGCGGCCTGCCGAAGAAGATGGCGCTCGAGCTGTTCAAGCCCTTCATCTTCGCCAAGCTGCAGCGCCGTGGCCTCGCCACGACGATCAAGGCCGCGAAGAAGCTCGTCGAGCGCGAAGAAGCACAGGTGTGGGACATCCTCGAAGAGGTGATCCGCGAGCATCCGGTGCTGCTCAACCGCGCACCGACGCTGCACCGCCTCGGCATCCAGGCGTTCGAGCCGGTCCTCATCGAAGGCAAGGCGATCCAGCTGCATCCGCTCGTGTGTACGGCATTCAACGCCGATTTCGACGGTGACCAGATGGCCGTCCACGTGCCGCTCTCGCTGGAAGCCCAGCTGGAAGCGCGCGCGCTGATGATGTCGTCGAACAACATCCTGTCGCCGGCGAACGGTGAGCCGATCATCGTGCCGTCGCAGGACGTCGTGCTCGGCCTGTACTACATGAGCCGTGCGCTGGTGAACAAGAAGGGCGAGGGCATGGCCTTCGCGAACGTCGCCGAGGTCAAGCGCGCGTACGACAACCGCGTCGTCGAGCTGCACGCCAAGGTCAAGGTCCGCATCACGCAGACCGTGATCGCGGAAGACGGCACGCGTTCGAAGCAGACGTCGATCGTCGACACGACGGTCGGCCGTGCGCTTCTGCAGGAAATCCTGCCGGAAGGCCTGCCGTTCGAGCTGGCCAACACCGAGCTGACCAAGAAGAACATCTCGCGCCTGATCAACAGCTGCTACCGCCAGCTGGGCCTCAAGGACACGGTGATCTTCGCCGACCAGCTGATGTACACCGGCTTCGCGTACGCAACGCGCGCCGGCGTGTCGATCGGCATCGACGACATGACCATCCCGGACGAGAAGAAGGCGATCCTCGCCGAGGCCGAAGCCGAGGTGCTGGAAATCCAGGAGCAGTACCAGTCGGGCCTGGTCACCGCCGGCGAGCGCTACAACAAGGTCGTCGACATCTGGTCGCGCACGAACGAGCGCGTGGCCAAGGCGATGATGGACGCGATCGGCACCGAGATGGTCGAAGGGACCGACGGCAAGCAGGTCGCCCAGAAGTCGATGAACTCGATCTACATCATGGCCGACTCGGGTGCGCGTGGTTCGCAGGCGCAGATCCGTCAGCTCGCCGGTATGCGCGGCCTGATGGCCAAGCCGGACGGCTCGATCATCGAGACGCCCATCACCGCGAACTTCCGCGAAGGCCTGAACGTTCTCCAGTACTTCATCTCGACCCACGGTGCCCGTAAGGGCCTCGCGGATACCGCGCTGAAGACGGCGAACTCCGGTTACCTGACGCGTCGACTCGTCGACGTCGCGCAGGACGTGGTGATCACCGAAACCGACTGCGGCACGCTCGAAGGTCTGATGATGACCCCGATCGTCGAAGGCGGTGACGTGGTCGAACCGCTGAAGGAGCGCGTGCTGGGTCGCGTGGTTGCCGAGGACGTGTTTCTGCCGGGCAACGACGACGATCCGATCGTCACCCGCAACACGCTGCTCGACGAAGCCTGGGTCGCCAAGCTCGAAGAAGCCAGCGTGCAGTCGATCAAGGTGCGTTCGACCATCACGTGCGAAACGCCGTTCGGCGTCTGCGCGTTCTGCTACGGCCGTGACCTCGGTCGTGGTCACCTCGTCAATCACGGCGAGGCGGTCGGTGTCGTCGCGGCGCAGTCGATCGGCGAGCCGGGCACGCAGCTCACCATGCGTACGTTCCACATCGGTGGTGCGGCATCGCGTGCGGCGGCGATCGACAACATCACGGTCAAGACGACGGGTTCGGTCAAGTTCAACAACCTCAAGCACGTCGACCACGCGAACGGTCACCTGGTCGCGGTCTCGCGCTCGGGCGAACTGTCGATCCTCGATGCGCACGGTCGTGAGCGCGAGCGTTACAAGCTGCCGTACGGTGCGACGATCACGGTGCGCGACGGCGCGGACGTCAAGGCTGGCCAGCAGGTCGCCAACTGGGATCCGCATAACCACCCGATCGTGTCGGAAGTGAAGGGCTTCATGCGCTTCATCGACTTCATCGACGGCGTCACCGTCATCCAGAAGACCGACGAACTGACCGGCCTCGCCTCGAGCGAAATCACCGATCCGAAGCGTCGTGGTACGCAGGCGAAGGATCTGCGTCCGCTGGTGCGCATCGTCGACGCGAACGGCAAGGACCTGCAGATCCCGGGTACGGACTTGCCGGCGCAGTACATGCTGCCGCCGCGCTCGATCGTCAACCTGCAGGACGGCGCGCCGGTCGGCGTGGGCGACGTGGTCGCCAAGATCCCGCAGGAAGCGTCGAAGACCCGCGACATCACCGGTGGTCTGCCGCGCGTTGCCGACCTGTTCGAAGCACGCAAGCCGAAGGATCCGGCGATCCTCGCCGAGATCTCCGGCATCGTCAGCTTCGGCAAGGACACCAAGGGCAAGCAGCGCCTGATCATCAAGCCGATCGACGGCGAAGAGCACGAAGAGCTGATCCCGAAGTACCGCCAGATCATCGTGTTCGAAGGCGAACACGTCGAGAAGGGCGAGACGGTCGTGGACGGCGAGCCGAACCCGCAGGACATCCTGCGCCTGCTCGGCGTCGAGCCTCTGGCCGTGTACCTCACCAAGGAAATCCAGGACGTCTATCGCCTGCAGGGCGTCAAGATCAACGACAAGCACATCGAGGTGATCGTTCGCCAGATGCTGCGCAAGGTCGAGATCGCGGACGCCGGCGACAGCAAGTTCTTGGCGGGCGAGCAGGTCGAGCGTCAGCGCGTCATCGAAGAGAACCAGCGCCTCGGCAAGCGCAACGAGATCCTGACGAAGTACGAGCCCGTGCTGCTCGGCATCACCAAGGCCTCGCTGGCGACCGAGTCGTTCATCTCTGCGGCCTCGTTCCAGGAGACCACCCGCGTGCTCACCGAGGCGGCCGTCCGCGGCACCCGCGACACGCTGCGCGGCCTCAAGGAGAACGTGATCGTCGGTCGCCTGATCCCGGCCGGTACCGGTCTGGCGTACCACAGCCAGCGCCGCAAGAACGCCTCGGGCCTGACCGATCAGGAACTCGAGACGCTCTCCGCGCCGGCGACGGTCGAGGAAGCTCCGGCCGCTGCCGAAGCGGCCGAGGGCGGCGAGGAAGAGTGATGCACCGGGCCCGCTTGCCTTCGGGCAGGCGGGCCCTGCTATACTTCCCCGGCTAAGCATTACCCGGGCGGCCTTCGGGCAAGCCCCAGATCACCAAATGAGGTCACAGGACGTGCCTCGTATTGGACCCAAGGCAGGGTGGGATCTCGCGATGCGCGCGCCTTATGGCGGTCGCGCGTCGCACAAGTCGAGCCCGCGACCGGTTTAGCCGGACGCGGGCTAGGCTTTTTCGTCTTGGCTGGTCCCTCGGGGCTGGCCTTCCGTTTTCCACGGGCCCCGCGCCCAAACGAAGAGCTCCAGATGGCGACCATCAATCAGTTGGTGCGCAAGCCGCGCAACCCTGAAACCTACAAGAGCACGTCCCCGGCCCTGCAGAACTGCCCGCAGCGTCGTGGCGTGTGCACCCGCGTGTACACCACGACCCCGAAGAAGCCGAACTCGGCCCTCCGCAAGGTCGCCAAGGTGCGCCTCACCAACGGCTACGAGGTCATCTCGTACATCGGCGGCGAAGGCCACAACCTGCAGGAGCACTCGGTGGTGCTGATCCGCGGCGGTCGCGTCAAGGATCTCCCGGGCGTTCGCTACCACACGGTTCGCGGTTCGCTCGACGCCGCCGGCGTCGCCAAGCGTCGCCAGAGCCGCTCCAAGTACGGCGCGAAGCGTCCGAAGTCCTGATTCCGGACGGCGCACCGCGCCGCCGACTGATACGAGAGGTACACGCCAATGTCGCGTAAAGGTTCTACCCCGCAGCGCTCGGTTCTGCCCGATCCCAAGCACGGCAGCGAGACGATCGCCCGTTTCATCAACATGGTCATGCAGAGCGGCAAGAAGTCCGTCGCCGAGAAGATCGTGTACGGCGCGATGGATGTCATCGGCCAGAAGAGCCCCAACGCTCTCGAACTCGTCGAAAAGGCTCTGACCAACGTCGCTCCGGCGGTCGAGGTCAAGTCCCGCCGCGTCGGCGGTGCGACGTACCAGGTGCCGGTCGAAGTGCGCACCTCGCGCCGTTCGGCTCTCGCCATGCGTTGGTTGATCGACTCCGCCCGCAAGCGCGGCGAGAACTCGATGCCGCGCAAGCTCGCGGCCGAGCTGCTCGACGCCAGCGAAAACCGCGGTGGCGCGATCAAGAAGCGCGAAGAAACGCACCGTATGGCCGAGGCCAACAAGGCCTTCGCGCACTACCGCTGGTGATCTAGCGCTTCGAGCGCTACAGGGCGACGTTCGCGTCGCCCTTCCACCGGAGGCCGCCTTCAGGGCGGCGTCCGGCCGTTTGAGAATCCCAAAATTTACGAGAGGGTCCCGTGGCTCGCACCACTCCCATCGAGCGTTACCGCAACTTCGGCATCATGGCGCACATCGACGCCGGCAAGACCACGACGTCCGAACGCATCCTTTTCTACACCGGCGTCAGCCACAAGATCGGCGAAGTGCACGAAGGTGCCGCGACGATGGACTGGATGGAGCAGGAGCAGGAGCGCGGCATCACCATTACGTCGGCCGCTACGACCGCGTTTTGGAAGGGCATGGACAAGTCCCTGCCTGAGCACCGCTTCAACATCATCGATACGCCCGGCCACGTCGACTTCACCATCGAAGTCGAGCGTTCGCTGCGCGTGCTCGACGGCGCGGTGTTCGTGCTGTGCGCCGTCGGCGGCGTGCAGCCGCAGTCGGAGACGGTGTGGCGCCAGGCCAACAAGTACTCCGTGCCGCGCATGGCGTTCGTCAACAAGATGGATCGCACCGGCGCGAACTTCGACAAGGTCGTCGAACAGCTGAAGGCGCGCCTTGGCGCGTACGCCGTTCCGATGCAGGTGCCGATCGGCGCCGAGGACGGCTTCGAAGGCGTCGTCGACCTGCTCAAGATGAAGGCGATCCATTGGGACGTCGCGTCGCAGGGCACGAAGTTCGAGTATCGCGAGATCCCGGCGGAGCTTCAGGCCAAGGCCGACGAAGCGCGCAGCTTCATGATCGAAGCCGCGGCCGAAGCGTCCGAAGAGCTGATGGACAAGTACCTCGGCGGCGATGAGCTGACGGAGGCCGAGATCGTGTCCGGCCTGCGCGAGCGCACGCTGCGCGTCGAGATCGTGCCCGTGTTCTGCGGCAGCGCGTTCAAGAACAAGGGCGTGCAGGCCATGCTCGACGGCGTCATCAACCTGCTGCCGTCGCCGGCCGATCGCCCGCCGGTGCAGGGCATCGACGACGACGAGAAGGAAGACAGCCGAAAGGCGTCCGATACCGAGCCGTTCTCGGCGCTCGCGTTCAAGATCATGACGGACCCGTTCGTGGGTTCGCTCACGTTCTTCCGCGTGTACTCGGGCGTCCTGAATTCGGGTGACCAGGTCTATAACCCGGTCAAGTCGAAGAAGGAGCGCGTGGGCCGCATCCTGCAGATGCACGCCAACAACCGCGACGAAATCAAGGAAGTCCGTGCAGGCGACATCGCCGCCGCGGTCGGCCTGAAGGACGTCACGACCGGCGACACGCTGTGCGCGCAGGACGCGATCATCACGCTCGAGCGCATGACCTTCCCGGAGCCCGTCATCTCGATGGCGGTCGAACCGAAGACCAAGTCGGACCAGGAAAAGATGGGCATCGCCCTGGGCCGTCTGGCGCAGGAAGATCCGTCGTTCCGCGTGCGTACCGATGAGGAATCGGGCCAGACCATCATCGCCGGCATGGGCGAGCTGCACCTGGACATCCTCGTCGACCGCATGAAGCGCGAGTTCAACGTCGAAGCCAACGTCGGCAAGCCGCAGGTCGCGTACCGCGAAACCATCCGCAAGTCGGTCAAGGTCGAAGGCAAGTACGCGCGCCAGACCGGTGGTAAGGGTCAGTTCGGCCACGTGTGGATCGAGCTGTCGCCGAACGAGCAGGGCAAGGGCTACGAGTTCGAGAACGCGATCGTCGGCGGTGTGATTCCGAAGGAATACATCCCGGCCGTCGACAAGGGCATCAAGGAAGCCGTCGCCAACGGCGTGCTTGCCGGCTACCCGATCGTCGACGTCAAGGTCAAGCTCGTCGACGGCTCGTACCACGAGGTCGACTCGTCCGAAATGGCGTTCAAGATCGCCGGCTCCATGGCGTTCAAGGACGGCTTCCACAAGGCGAGCCCGGCACTGCTCGAGCCGATGATGAAGGTCGAGATCGTGTCGCCCGAGGATTACCTCGGTGACGTGATGGGCGACGTGAGCCGTCGTCGCGGCATCCTGCAGGGCCAGGACGACAGCCCGTCGGGCAAGATCATCAACGCGATGATCCCGCTGGGCGAGATGTTCGGCTACGCGACCACGCTGCGTTCGATGTCGCAGGGCCGCGCGACCTTCACGATGGAATTCGATCACTACGCCGAAGCGCCGACCAACATCGCCGAAGCCGTGATCAAGAAGAACTGACGAAAACCAATCGCCCTGGGCGCGAGCCCGGGGCAACTGATCAACTGAAAAACTGAGGTATTTGCAATGGCCAAGGGTAAGTTCGAGCGCACCAAGCCCCACGTGAACGTGGGCACGATCGGCCACGTCGATCATGGCAAGACCACGCTGACGGCTGCGCTGACGAAGGTGGGCGCGGAGCGGTTTGGTGGCGAGTTCAAGGGCTACGACCAGATCGACGCGGCGCCGGAAGAGAAGGCGCGCGGCATCACGATCTCGACGGCGCACGTGGAATACGAAAGCGCGAATCGTCACTACGCGCACGTCGACTGCCCGGGTCACGCCGACTACGTCAAGAACATGATCACGGGTGCAGCGCAGATGGACGGCGCGATCCTGGTGTGTTCGGCCGCGGACGGCCCGATGCCGCAGACGCGCGAGCACATCCTGCTGTCGCGTCAGGTCGGCGTGCCGTACATCGTCGTGTTCCTGAACAAGGCCGACATGGTGGACGACGCCGAGCTGCTCGAGCTGGTCGAGATGGAAGTGCGTGAGCTCCTCTCGAAGTACGAGTTCCCGGGCGATGACACCCCGATCATCCACGGCTCGGCCCGCCTGGCGCTGGAAGGCGACCAGTCGGACATCGGCGTGCCGTCGATCCTGAAGCTGGTGGACGCGCTGGACACGTTCATCCCGGAGCCCGAGCGCGCGATCGACAAGCCGTTCCTGATGCCGGTCGAGGACGTGTTCTCGATCTCCGGTCGCGGCACGGTGGTCACCGGCCGTATCGAGCGCGGCATCATCAAGGTGGGCGACGAAATCGAAATCGTCGGTATCCGCCCGACGCAGAAGACCACGGTCACCGGCGTCGAGATGTTCCGCAAGCTGCTCGACCAGGGTCAGGCGGGCGATAACGCCGGTCTGCTGCTGCGCGGCACCAAGCGTGACGACGTCGAGCGCGGCCAGGTGCTGTGCAAGCCGGGCTCGATCGCCCCGCACACCACGTTCGAAGCCGAGGTGTACGTGCTGTCGAAGGACGAGGGCGGCCGTCACACCCCGTTCTTCAAGGGCTACCGTCCGCAGTTCTACTTCCGCACGACCGACATCACCGGTGCGGTGACGCTGCCGGAAGGCGTGGAAATGGTCATGCCGGGCGACAACATCAAGATGGTGGTTGAGCTGATCAACCCGGTCGCGATGGACGAAGGCCTGCGCTTCGCGATCCGCGAAGGCGGCCGCACCGTCGGCGCCGGCGTGGTGGCGAAGATCGTTAAGTAAGTTGGTGTTATCCGAACGTGCGTTCGGATAACTGCCGCCGTTGATCCGGCCTTTTGGCCGGATAACGCCGGCGGGTAAAAAGGGGCGCTTCGGCGCCCCTTTTTATGAGGGGCGGCGAATCCCCAGGGTGCTGACGGGGTAGGGCGAGCCGATATTTCCGGTTCACCACAGCTGGTGTCGCGGTGGCGACGTCCGCAAGCGCGCCCGGCATTGCCGCTCGTCGCCTGAGACTGCATTTTTTCGGACGCCGCCTCTTTACGCGGTCTTCGCATACAGGCTAGAATCACGGTCCCTTCGAGTCACCTTGAAGGGACCGACAGCGAAATGAGGGGCAGGACGCCACTCGTATTCGTCCGACAGGGAAGCGTCGTGTGTCGCTCCGGCCGCAGCTAGCGCTGCTTGCCGACGGGCTTCACGCGTCCTATACTTTCTTGTCTGGCGAGCCGGGAAACCGGCTCGCTTTGTTTTTCGCGTGTCAAACGCCGAAAGGCACGAGATACGCGGTCATCGTGGGGTCCGGCGCATGAAGCCGCCGCGCCCGTCGCTCTTTACCGAAGGAAATCCCGTCATGGCGGACCAGAAGATCCGAATCCGGCTGAAAGCGTACGATCATCGACTGATCGATCGCTCGGCCAGCGAGATCGTCGAGACGGCGAAGCGGACCGGCGCGCAAGTGCGCGGCCCGATCCCGCTGCCGACCAAGCTCGAGCGCTACACCATTCTTACTTCGCCGCATGCCGACAAGGATGCGCGTGACCAGTACGAAACCCGCACGCACAAGCGCGTGCTCGACATCGTCGACCCCAACGACAAGACCGTGGACGCGCTGATGAAGCTCGAACTCGCGGCCGGCGTTGATGTCCAGATCAAGCTGACCTGAGGCCTCCTACCATGACCGCGAAGAAGTATTCGTTGGGCATTGTCGGTCGTAAGGCCGGCATGAGCCGCGTCTTTCTCGAAGACGGCAAGTCGGTTCCGGTGACGCTGATCGAAGCGACCCCGAACCGCATCACCCAGATCAAGACCACGGACACCGACGGCTACAGCGCCGTGCAGGTCACCGTCGGCGTGCGTCGCGCGTCGCTGCTCACCAAGCCGGAAGCCGGTCACCTCGCGAAAGCGAAGGTCGAAGGCGGTCGCGGCCTGTGGGAGCTGCGTGTCGAGAACGACCAGATCGATGGCTTCGAGATCGGCGGCGAGATCAAGGCCGACATCTTCCAGCCGGGCCAGATGGTCGACGTCCAGGGCGTCAGCAAGGGCAAGGGCTTCCAGGGCACGATCAAGCGCTGGAACTTCACCATGGGTGACGCCACTCACGGTAACTCGCTCTCGCATCGTTCGCCGGGCTCGATCGGCCAGCGCCAGACGCCGGGCCGCGTGTTCCCGGGCAAGAAGATGTCCGGCCACATGGGCGCCGAGACGAAGACGATCCAGGGCCTCGAGGTCGTCCGCGTGGACGCCGAGCGCGGTCTGATCGCCGTCAAGGGTGCGATCCCGGGTGCGCCGGGTGGCGACGTCATCGTCCGCCCGACGACCAAGGGCTAAGGAGAACACGATGGAACTCGCCATCAACAACAGCGACAAGAAGCTGTCGGTCTCCGACGCGATCTTCGGTCGTGATTTCAGCGAAGACCTGGTCCACCAGGTCGTCGTCGCCTACCGCAACGCAGGTCGCTCGGGCACCAAGGCTCAGAAGACGCGTTCGGAAGTCAACGGCACCACCAAGAAGTCGAAGAAGCAGAAGGGCGGCGGTGCGCGTCATGGCGCGCTGACGGCTCCGATCTTCGTCGGCGGCGGCGTGACGTTCGCAGCGAAGCCGCGCAGCTTCGCGCAGAAGGTCAACCGCAAGATGTATCGCGCCGCGATGGCGTCGATCCTCTCCGAGCTCAATCGTCAGGGCCGCATCTCGGTCGTCGACGCTTTCGAAATGGAAGCGCCGCGCACCAAGGACCTGATCACCAAGCTCAAGGATCTCGGCACCGGCCGCCGCCCGCTCCTCGTGACCGAGGACGCGACGGAGAACCTGTACCTGTCGGCGCGCAACCTGCCGTACGTCGAAGTCCGCGATGTCCAGGGTCTCGACCCGGTGACGCTCGTCGGCGCCGACTCGGTGGTGTTCACCGCTGATGCGGTCAAGAAGATCGAGGAGTGGCTGGCATGAACGACGCCAAGCTCTACAGCATCATCCGCGCCCCGCGCATCTCGGAAAAGACGGCTCGTCTGCAGGAAGTCTCGAACCAGTACGTGTTCGAGGTTGCGACCGACGCCAACAAGCTCGAGATCAAGGAAGCCGTCGAAAAGATTTTCGGCGTCAACGTCCGCGCGGTGAACGTGGTCAACGTGAAGGGCAAGGGCAAGGCCTTCAAGTTCCGCATGGGCCACCGCGCTGACTGGCGCAAGGCCTACGTGACGCTGGCCGAAGGCCAGTCGATCGACGTGATGGCCACGGCCTGAGGATAGACAGATGGCATTGATGACCTTCAAGCCCACCTCGCCCGGCCGCCGTAGTGCGGTCCGCGTGGTGACTCCCGGCCTCCACAAGGGCGACCCGTACCAGGGCCTCGTGGAGAAGCAGGGCAAGAGTGGTGGCCGTAACCACCACGGCCGCATCACCACCCGCCACATCGGCGGTGGCCACAAGCAGCATTACCGCATCATCGACTTCAAGCGCGACAAGGTCGGTATCCCCGCCCGCGTCGAACGCATCGAGTACGACCCGAACCGCACCGCGCACATCGCGCTGCTGTGCTACGTCGACGGTGAGCGCCGCTACATCATCGCGCCGAAGGGCCTGGCGACCGGCGATCAGGTGATCGCGGGCCGTGATGCTCCGATCCGCGTCGGCAACACGCTTCCGCTCACCAACATCCCGGTCGGCTCCACGGTGCATTGCATCGAGATGAAGCCGGGCAAGGGTGCGCAGTTGGCCCGCGCCGCTGGCGCCGGCGTCCAACTGGTCGCTCGCGAGCAGGGTTACGCCACGCTCCGCCTGCGTTCGGGCGAGATGCGCAAGGTTCCCGCTGACTGCTGCGCGACCATCGGCGAAGTCGGCAACGACGAGCACAACCTCGAGAAGTTGGGCAAGGCCGGTGCGAAGCGCTGGCGCGGTGTTCGCCCGACCGTTCGCGGCGCCGCCATGAACCCGGTCGACCATCCGCACGGCGGTGGTGAGGCCAAGGCGGGCCAGGGTAATCCGCATCCGGTCACCCCGTGGGGCGTCCCGACCAAGGGTTACAAGACCCGCAAGAACAAGCGGACGCAGCAGTTCATCGTTCGCGATCGCAGGAGCTAATCGGCCATGCCACGTTCACTGAAGAAGGGCCCGTTCGTCGACCACCACCTGATCAAGAAGGTGGAGACCGCGGGCAACAACAAGAAGCCGATCAAGACCTGGTCGCGTCGTTCGACTGTGCTGCCGGAAATGATCGGCTTCACGATCGCCGTCCATAACGGGAAGAACCACATCCCGGTTCTCGTCAACGAGAACATGGTCGGACACAAGCTCGGCGAGTTCGCCATGACCCGGACGTTCAAGGGTCACGTGGCCGACAAGAAGTCGAAGTAAGGAGATGACCATGGAAGCGAAAGCCATCCTGCGCAGCGCGCGCATCTCCCCCCAGAAGGCCCGTCTCGTCGCCGACCAGGTCCGTGGCCTGCCGGTCGAGCGCGCCCTGAGCCTGCTCAAGTTCTCCGACAAGAAGGTCGCGGGCATGATCTACAAGGTCGTGTTCTCCGCTGCCTCGAACGCCGAGAACAACCTCGGCGCGGATGCCGACGACCTGCGCGTCAAGACCATCATGGTCGACGAAGGTCCGACGCTGAAGCGCTTCATGGCGCGGGCCAAGGGCCGCGGCACCCGCATCCTCAAGCGCACCAGCCACATCACTGTGGTCGTGGGCGCAGGCAAGTAAGGCGGAGCAGACTCATGGGTCATAAAGTTCATCCCACCGGTATCCGCCTGGGCATTGCCAAGGACTGGAACTCGAAGTGGTTCGCCAACAAGAAGCAGTACGCCGGTTACCTGGCTGCTGACCTCAAGGTCCGCGAGCTTCTTCGCAAGAAGCTGGCACAGGCCGGTATCTCGAAGATCCTCATCGAGCGTCCCGCCAACAACGCGCGCGTCACGATCCACACCGCCCGTCCGGGCGTGGTGATCGGCAAGCGCGGCGAGGACATCGAGAAGCTGCGTAAGGAAGTCAGCGACGTGATGGGCGTTCCGGCGCACATCAACGTGTCGGAGGTCCGCAAGCCGGAACTCGACGCGCAGCTCGTCGCCGAGTCGATCGCGCAGCAGCTCGAGCGTCGCATCATGTTCCGCCGCGCGATGAAGCGTGCGGTCGGCAACGCGATGCGCCTCGGTGCGCTGGGCATCAAGGTCAACGTCGCAGGCCGCCTCAACGGTGCGGAAATCGCCCGTTCGGAGTGGTACCGCGAAGGCCGCGTGCCGCTTCACACCCTCCGCGCCGATATCGACTACGGCTTCGCTGAAGCGAAGACCACGTACGGGATCATCGGTATCAAGACCTGGATCTACAAGGGCGAGATCTTCGACTTCGCCCAGGTCGGCCAGGAAAAGCAGGAAGAGAACTCGTCGCCGCGCGGCGAGCGCTCGGACCGCGGTGATCGTGGCGATCGCAATGATCGTCGCGGCCGCGAGCAGAGGTAATCGCCATGCTGCAACCCAAGCGAACCAAATTCCGCAAGATGCACAAGGGCCGCAATGACGGCCTGAGCTGGAGCGCGAACGCCGTCAGCTTCGGCGAGTTCGGCCTGAAGGCAACCGCCCACGGCCAGCTCACCGCACGCCAGATCGAAGCGGCCCGCCGCGCGATCAGCCGCTACGTCAAGCGCGGCGGCAAGATGTGGATCCGCGTGTTCCCCGACAAGCCGATTACCCAGAAGCCGATCGAAGTCCGAATGGGCTCGGGTAAGGGCAACGTCGAGTACTGGGTCGCGCAGATCCAGCCCGGCCGCATGATTTACGAGATCGAGGGCGTCAGCGAGGAAGTCGCGCGCGAAGCGTTCCGTCTTGCCTCGGCCAAGCTCTCCGTGACCACCACCTTCGTTACCCGGACGGTGCGCTAATGGAACTCAAGGAACTTCGTACGAAGTCGGCCGACGAGCTGAATACCCATCTGACCGACCTGCACAAGGAGCGTTTCGCGCTCCGCATGCAGCAGGCCACGGGTCAGCTCGCCAAGAGCCACAACGTCCGCCGCGTCCGTCGCGAGATCGCTCGCACGATGACGCTGCTGGGCCAGAACCAGAAGTAAGGACCCGCCATGACCGACAACAATACAGAGAAGGCAATTCGCACGGTCGAAGGTCGCGTCGTCAGCAACAAGATGGACAAGACCGTAACCGTGCTCATCGAGCGCCAGGTCAAGCACGCGCTGTACGGCAAGTACATCCGTCGCTCGTCCAAGCTGCACGCGCATGACGCCGACAACTCCTGCAACGAGGGCGACATCGTCCGCCTGCAGGAAATTGCGCCGATGTCGAAGACCAAGAACTGGCGCGTGGTGCAGGTCGTCACCCGCGCGGCCGGTTAAGAGGAGAGCTAATCATGATCCAGATGCAGAGCTACCTCGACGTGGCCGACAATTCCGGCGCAAAGGAAGTGATGTGCATCAAGGTGCTGGGCGGCTCGAAGCGCCGTTACGCCGGCATCGGTGACATCATCAAAGTGTCCGTCAAGGACGCGATTCCGCGCGGCAAGGTGAAGAAGGGCGACGTCTATGACGCCGTCGTCGTGCGCACCCGCAAGGGCGTCCGTCGTCCCGACGGTTCGCTGATTCGTTTCGACGGCAATGCCGCCGTGCTGCTCAACAACAAGCAGGAGCCGATCGGCACCCGCATCTTCGGACCGGTTACGCGCGAGCTGCGTACCGAAAAGTTCATGAAGATCGTGTCGCTCGCCCCTGAAGTTCTCTGAGCGGAGGAAAATTCATGAACCGTATCCGCAAGGGCGACCAGGTGGTCGTTACAGCCGGCAAGGACAAGGGCAAGCAGGGCGAGATCGTCCGCGTGCTCGGCGACAAGGTCGTCGTGTCCAATGTCAACGTGGTCAAGCGCCACACCAAGCCGAACCCGCAGGCGGGTCAGCCCGGTGGCGTCATCGAGCGCGAAGCGCCGATCCACGCGTCCAACGTGATGGTCCTCAACCCGGCGACGGGCAAGGGCGAGCGCGTTGCTTTCAAGGTGCTGGAGGATGGACGCAAATTGCGTGTGTTCCGCTCCAGCGGTGAGGCGGTTGACGCCTGAGGAATGCAGAAATGACCACCCGTCTCGAAAAGTTCTACAAGGACGAAGTCGTCCCGCAGCTCATCCAGAAGTTCGGCTACAAGAACGTCATGGAAGTGCCGCGCCTGGACAAGATCACGCTCAACATGGGCGTCGGTGAAGCGGCGACCAACAAGAAGATCCTGGAAAACGCGGTCGCGGACATGACCAAGATCGCGGGCCAGAAGCCGATCGTGACGAAGAGCCGCGTGTCGGTTGCTTCGTTCAAGATCCGCGACGGCTGGCCGATCGGCGCGAAGGTGACCCTGCGCCGCGCCAAGATGTTCGAGTTCCTCGATCGCCTTGTGAACATCTCGCTTCCGCGCGTCCGCGACTTCCGCGGCGTGTCGGGCAAGTCGTTCGACGGCCGTGGCAACTACAACATGGGCGTCAAGGAACAGATCATCTTCCCGGAAATCGATTTCGACCAGGTCGACGCGCTGCGCGGCATGGACATCGCGATCACCACGACCGCGAAGACCGACGCCGAAGCCAAGGCCCTTCTCGAAGCTTTCCGCTTCCCGTTCCGCAACTGATCCCTAAGGACGACACACATGGCTAAGACCTCCATGGTCAACCGCGAGATCAAGCGCGCGAAGCTCGCCAAGCGTTACGGCGCGAAGCGTGACGAGCTCAAGAAGATCATCGCCAGCGACACCGCTTCGTACGAAGACAAGATGGACGCGGTCGTCAAGCTGCAGAAGCTGCCGCGTGACTCCTCGCCGTCGCGCCAGCGCAACCGTTGCGCGCTGTCGGGCCGTCCGCGTGGCGTGTATCGCAAGTTCGGCCTCGGCCGCAACATGCTTCGCAAGGCAACGATGAACGGCGATGTGCCCGGCCTCCGCAAGGCGAGCTGGTAACATAGTCGGCTTCACCGCGGCGGGGCGACTCGCTGCGGCTTACAACTGAAATTCGCAATCCCGCGGATATCGGTGCTTCTCATAAGGAAACTCTCATGAGCATGACTGATCCCATCGCCGACATGCTGGTCCGCATCAAGAATGCGGCGGCTGTTCGGAAGCAGACGGTTACGATGCCGTCGTCCAAGATCAAAGCCGCGATCGCCGGCGTGTTGAAGGAAGAGGGCTACATCCTCGACTTCCGCACCGCTGAAGCGGGCCCGGGCAAGACCCAGCTCGAAATCGCGCTGAAGTATTACGAAGGCCGTCCGGTGATCGAGCGTCTCGAGCGCTTCTCGCGTTCGGGCCGTCGCCAGTACCGCGGCAAGGGTGAGCTTCCGAAGGTGCTCAACGGCCTCGGTATCTCCATCATCTCCACCTCGAAGGGCATCATGACCGACTCGCAGGCGCGCCAGCAGGGCGTCGGTGGCGAAGTCCTGTGCGTCGTGGCTTAAGGGAGGAATCGACATGTCCCGAGTTGCCAAGAAGCCGGTCGCCCTTCCGAAGGGTGTCGAGCTCAACATCCAGCCCGAGTCGATCAGTGCCAAGGGTCCGAAGGGCTCGCTGAGCGTCCCGAAGCCGGTCGCCATCGACGTCAAGATCGAAGACGGCACCGCCGTGTTCACGACGCCGGATGCCGCGCTGATCCCGCTCACCGGTACGCTGCGCGCCATCCTGGCCAACATGGTCAAGGGTGTCTCCGACGGTTTCGAGAAGAAGCTCGAGCTCGTCGGCGTCGGCTACCGCGCGTCGATGCAGGGCAAGGACCTGAACCTCTCGCTGGGGTTCTCGCACCCGGTCGTGTTCCCGGCGCCGGAAGGCATCACCATCACCACGCCGACGCAGACCGAGATCCTGGTCGCGGGCACCGACAAGCAGCTCGTCGGTGAAGTGGCCGCCAAGATCCGTGGCTTCCGTCCGCCGGAGCCCTACAAGGGCAAGGGTGTGAAGTACGCGGGCGAAGTGATCATTCGTAAGGAAGCCAAGAAGGCCTAATCCGGCCGGGCGCCGCCGAACGCGGCGCCGGACCTTCCGCCTTCAGCTTTCGAGGACAAGACCATGCTTAAGAAAATCGCTCGCCTTCGCCGCGCCAAGTCGACCCGCTCGCACATCCGTGTGCTCGGCGTGCCGCGCCTGTCGGTGCTCCGCACCGGCCAGCACCTGTACGCCCAGATTTTCTCGTCCGACGGCTCGAAGGTCCTCGCATCCGCGTCGACCCTCCAGTCCGACGTCCGTGACGGCCTGAAGAACGGCAAGAACGCTGACGCCGCCACCAAGGTCGGTCGCACGATCGCCGAGAAGGCCAAGGCCGCCGGCATCGAGAAGGTCGCATTCGACCGTTCGGGCTACCGCTATCACGGCCGCATCAAGGCGCTCGCCGATGCCGCCCGCGAAGGTGGCCTGCAGTTCTAAGAACGGCTTCGCCGTTCGGCCTGCCGGTGCAGTCGCGCACCGGGCGACGGCGCGGATTCCCGCGCCGTCGATGCACCCGCGATAACACACAACCATAAGCGGCCACGCCGCAAATCCTTTCACTACAGAGAATCAACATGGCAGAAGAACGTCAGCAGCGCGGTCGCGATCGTGATCGCAACCGCGAGGAAGTCGACGACGGCATGATCGAAAAGCTGATCGCGGTGAACCGCGTCAGCAAGACGGTCAAGGGCGGTCGCCAGTTCACCTTCACCGCATTGACGGTGGTGGGCGACGGCAACGGCAAGGTCGGTTTCGGTTACGGCAAGGCGCGCGAAGTGCCGGTCGCGATCCAGAAGTCGATGGAGCATGCGCGCAAGTCGATGGTGAAGGTTGATTTGAACAACGGCACGTTGTGGCACACGGTCAAGGCCGGCCACGGCGCGGCACGCGTGTTCATGCAGCCTGCGTCCGAAGGTACCGGTGTCATCGCCGGCGGCGCGATGCGTGCGGTACTCGAAGTGGCCGGCGTCAAGAACGTCCTCGCCAAGGCCGTCGGATCGCGTAATCCGATCAACCTCGTGCGCGCCACGATGCGCGGCCTGACCGACGTCCGGTCGCCGTCGCAGATCGCGGCCAAGCGCGGCAAGAAGGTGGAGGATCTGGTCCATGGTTAAGAACCAGGCTGTCGAGGGCGGCACCGTCAAGGTCCGTCTGGTCAAGGGTCTTCGCGGCACGCAGTCGATTCATCGTCTGTCGGTGCGCGCGTTGGGTCTCAACAAGATCAACGATGTTCGTGAACTGAAGGACAGCCCGCAGGTACGCGGCCTGATCAACAAGGTTCACTACCTCGTTCGCGTCGAGGAGTAATCGACCATGCGTATGAATACATTGCAGCCCGGCGACGGCGCCCGTACCGAACGCAAGCGCGTCGGTCGTGGTATCGGTTCCGGCCTGGGCAAGACCTGTGGTCGCGGCCACAAGGGTTCGTTCGCGCGTTCGGGCAAGGGCAAGATCAAGGCCGGCTTCGAAGGCGGTCAGATGCCCATGCAGCGTCGCCTGCCGAAGATCGGTTTCCGTTCGACCACGGCGAAGGAATCTTCCGAAGTGCTGCTGTACGCACTGGAAGGTCTTGAAGCCGGCGAAATCAGCATCACTTCGTTGAAGGCGGCAGGTCTCGTGGCGCCGAACGTGAAGAAGGTGAAGATCGTCAAGAAGGGCGACGTCACCAAGGCGTTCGTTCTGAAGGGCGTGTCGGCAACGGCAGGCGCTAAGGCGGCGATTGAAGCCGCTGGCGGTTCGATTTCGGAGTAAGGGCCTGATGGCGCGTAGCAGCAATTCGATGGCCGGCCTCGGTGGCGGCGTCGGTAAGTTCACCGAGCTTCGCCAGCGACTTCTGTTCGTCGTCGCGGCGCTGATCGTCTATCGAATCGGCTGCTACGTCCCGGTCCCGGGCGTGAATCCCCAGGCGATGGTCGACTTCATGTCGACCCGTCAGGGGACGATCGTCGACATGTTCAACATGTTTTCGGGCGGTGCACTGCATCGCCTGAGCCTGTTCGCACTGAACGTCGCGCCGTACATCTCGGCGTCGATCGTGGTCCAGCTGCTCACGCAGATGGTGCCGAGCCTGAAGGCAATCCAGAAGGAAGGCGAATCGGGTCGGCGCAAGATCAACCAGTGGTCGCGCCTCGGCACGATCCCGCTCGCCGTGTTCCAGGCGTGGGGCATCGCGACCTGGCTGCAGACTGCGACCGCACCGGGCGGCACGCCGGTCGTGTACGCGGGTGGTCCCGGTTTCATCATCACCGCGGTCGTCGCATTGACGGCCGGCACGGTCTTCCTGATGTGGCTCGGCGAGCAGATCACCGAGCGCGGCATCGGCAACGGCATTTCGCTGCTGATCTTCGCCGGCATCGTGTCGCGCATCCCGGCCGAAGTAATCAACATGTTCGGCCAGATCCGCGACGGCGACATCAGTGCGCCGGCCGCGTTGATGACGCTCGCGCTGGTCCTCGGCTTCACGTATTTCGTGGTGTTCGTGGAGCGCGGCCAGCGCCGGATCACGGTGAACTACGCTCGTCGCCAGGGTGGTCGCAGCGCCTACCAGAACCAGACGTCGTTCCTGCCGTTGAAGCTCAACATGTCGGGCGTCATCCCGGCCATCTTCGCGTCGAGCATCGTCATGTTCCCGGCGACCGCGGCGACCTGGTTCAGCCAGAACAACTCGCAGTCGTGGCTGCTCAAGCTCAGCCAGATGCTGTCGCCGGGCGAACCGCTGCACATGATTCTGTACGCCGCGCTGATCATCGGCTTCGCGTTCTTCTACACGGCGCTGGTCTTCAACTCGCAGGAAACTGCCGAGAACCTGAAGAAGTCGGGTGCGCTCATTCCGGGTATCCGTCCGGGCCGCGCCACCGCCGACTACATCGACGGCGTGCTGACGCGACTGACGGCTGCCGGCGCCGTGTATCTGGTGCTGGTCTGCCTGCTGCCGGAAATCATGCGCACGCAGCTCGGCACCTCGTTCTACTTCGGCGGCACGTCGCTGCTGATCGTGGTCGTGGTGGTGATGGACTTCATTGCGCAGATCCAGGCGCACCTGATGTCGCACCAGTACGAAAGCCTGCTCAAGAAGGCGAATCTTCGCGGCGGCAACCGCGGCCGCTGACCCGGCCGCTTGCAGTCCTCACGCCGGCTGCACAGCTCGCGTTTTGATGGCATAATGGCGCGCTGAGTGGCGCCTGCTGCTCCAGGCCAGGATGGCCGATCGGTTTGAATCCCGGCCGGGATGGCGAAACGAAACACGACGCGGTACGTCGACCCTCGAGTCGGCACCGCACATGGGCGACCCGGGCGGCAGTCCCGCGCACGGGTGGACCCTTGGCCATACGCGTGCCTGAGGAGCGCGCGGGGCCGGGCAGGGCGGTTCGCCGCAGTGTCCGGTACAGCCGGGGTTCGTCGCCGGAGCATGGGCACACTCCCCATGCCGGGTCGAAGCGGTTCGCCGCATCGGCTCCAAGCAAGCCGGGACACACCAATTTCGGGTTTTTTCTCGAGAGTTCACCGCCGGGCGCGAGCCGGGCGCATTTCAGTTTGGAGATCGCCTCATGGCGCGTATTGCAGGTGTAAACCTGCCTGCCCAGAAGCACGTCTGGGTGGGGCTGCAGAGCATCTACGGCATCGGCCGTACCCGTTCCAAGCAGGTCTGCGAGTCGGCGGGCGTCAAGCCCACGACGAAGATCCGTGACCTGTCCGAGCCGGAAGTCGAGCGCCTGCGTGGCGAAGTCGGCAAGTTCGTGGTCGAGGGCGACCTCCGCCGCGAGATCGGCATGGCCATCAAGCGCCTGATGGACCTCGGTTCCTACCGTGGCCTCCGCCACCGCCGCGGCCTGCCGCTGCGTGGTCAGCGCACCCGGACCAATGCTCGTACCCGCAAGGGTCCGCGCAAGGCCATCAAGAAGTAAGGAACCGACATGGCCAAGCCTGCCGCGAAAGCTCCGAAGAAGAAGATCAAGCGCGTCGTCACTGACGGCATCGCGCATGTCCACGCTTCGTTCAACAACACCATCATCACGATCACCGACCGCCAGGGTAATGCGCTGTCGTGGGCGACGTCGGGCGGCGCGGGTTTCCGCGGTTCGCGCAAGTCGACCCCGTTCGCCGCGCAGGTCGCCGCCGAAAAGGCCGGTCGCGCTGCGATGGATTACGGCGTCAAGGCGCTGGAAGTCCGCATCAAGGGCCCGGGTCCGGGTCGTGAGTCGGCCGTACGTTCGCTCAACAACGTCGGCTACAAGATCCTCAACATCATCGACGTGACGCCCATCCCGCACAACGGATGCCGTCCGCCGAAGAAGCGCCGCGTCTGAGGAGGAATAAGACATGGCACGCTATATCGGTCCTACCTGTAAGCTCGCGCGCCGCGAAGGCGCCGACCTCAGCCTGAAGTCGCCGGCCCGCGCCCTCGACTCGAAGTGCAAGCTCGAGCAGAAGCCCGGCCAGCACGGCGCCACCGCCCGCAAGGGCAAGCTGTCCGACTACGCCACCCAGCTTCGCGAGAAGCAGAAGGTCAAGCGTATCTACGGCCTGCTGGAGCGTCAGTTCCGCAACTACTACAAGAAGGCTTCGAACCGGAAGGGCAACACCGGTGAGAACCTGCTGCAGCTGCTCGAGACGCGTCTCGACAACGTCATCTATCGCATGGGCTTCGCGGTCACCCGCGCGGCTGCTCGCCAGCTCGTCAGCCACCGCGGCGTCACCGTCAACGGCAAGATCGTCAATCTGCCGTCGTACCAGGTGAAGGCGGGGGACGCGATCGCGCTCGCCGAGCGCGCGCAGAAGCAGCTCCGTGTGCAGGAGGCCCTGACGGTCGCCCAGCAGATGGATCTGTCGCCCTCGTGGATTGAAGTCGACGCGAAGAAGTTCGCCGGCGTCTTCAAGTCGGTTCCGGACCGTGCAGACCTGCCGGCCGACATCAACGAAGCGCTCATCGTCGAGTTGTACTCGAAGTAATTTCATCCGGGCCGGCGTGACGACGTCGGCCCCCAGGAGAAGCCACAACATGACGGTTACCGCCAACCAGGTATTGCGCCCGCGTGGTCCCCAGATCGAGCGCCTCACCGGCAATCGCGCCAAGGTCGTCATCGAGCCGCTCGAGCGCGGCTACGGTCATACCCTCGGCAATGCGCTGCGCCGCGTGCTGCTTTCGTCGATCCCCGGGTTCGCAATTACCGAGGTGGAGATCGATGGCGTGCTCCACGAGTACACCACGGTCGAAGGCCTCGAAGAGGATGTGCTCGAGGTTCTGCTGAACCTCAAGGACGTCGCGATTCGCATGCACACGGGTGACAGCGCGATGCTGTCGCTCAACAAGTCGGGCCCGGGCGTCATCACCGCTGGTGACATCCGCACCGACCACAACGTCGAGATCATCAATCCGGAACACGTTGTCGCGCACCTGACCAAGGACACCGCGCTCAACATGCGTCTGAAGATCGAGCGTGGCTACGGCTACCAGCCGGCCGCCGCGCGTCGTCGTCCGGACGAGGAGACCCGCGCCATCGGTCGCCTGATGCTGGACGCGAGCTTCTCGCCGGTCCGTCGCGTCGCCTACGCGGTGGAAGCCGCGCGCGTCGAACAGCGCACGGACCTCGACAAGCTGGTTCTCGACATCGAAACCAACGGCACGATTGACGCCGAGGAAGCAGTCCGCACTGCGGCCGACATCCTCACCGACCAGCTGTCGGTGTTCGGCGACTTCACGCACCGCGAGCGCGGCGCTGCAAAGCCGGCGACCGGTGGTGTTGACCCGCTGTTGCTGCGTCCGATCGACGATCTCGAGCTGACGGTTCGTTCGGCCAACTGCCTCAAGGCCGAGAACATCTACTACGTCGGCGACCTGATCCAGAAGACGGAAGTCGAGCTGCTCAAGACGCCGAACCTCGGCAAGAAGTCGCTCACCGAGATCAAGGAAGTGCTCGCGCAGCGCGGCCTTGCGCTCGGTATGCGCCTCGAGAACTGGCCGCCGGCCGGCATCGCGTCGCATGGAATGATGGGGTGAGTCGCCGCCGCTAGAGCGCGAACGCGCTCTGCGGCGACGAACGCCTGCGCCGCTGGCGCAGTCAGGGCAACGAGAGAACTAGCTTCCCTCGTTGCCCGCTCCTCCAGCTTCGATGAAGCAACACGACGTAGCGCTGCACCTCGGACGCCACGTAGCAAGACCCGCTCGGACGCTCCGGCGTCCAAGCACCGGATCCCACCCCCAACGGTGGGATCCCGCTCCATCCGACGGGCGCATAAGCCCGCGGCAATCCGGTCAGGACGACCGGATCCGGACCATCCGCAGTCCACAGCGTCAACGCCGGGATGGCGACAGCGAAATCCAGCAGTTCCAACATTCACTTAGGAATCGATCGCCATGCGCCACCAGAAAGCCGGCCGCAAGTTCAGCCGCACCAGCGCTCACCGCGATGCCATGTTCACCAACATGGCCGCGTCGCTGATCAAGACGGGCCTGATCCGTACCACGCTCCCGAAGGCCAAGGAGCTCCGCCGCGTTGCCGAGCCGCTCATCACGCTCGGCAAGACCGACGGCGTGGCCAATCGCCGCCTCGCCTTCTCGCGCCTGCGTGACAAGGAAGCGGTGGGCAAGCTGTTCATCGAGCTCGGCCCGCGTTACCGCGAGCGTCCGGGCGGTTACCTGCGCATCCTGAAGTGCGGCTTCCGCGCTGGCGACAATGCTCCGATGGCGTACGTCGAGCTCGTCGACCGTCCGGATGCGGCGCAGTAAGTAGTACCGAAATATCGATTGACGACGAAGGTCGTCGGTCGCGACAGAAACCCCGGCTAGCGCCGGGGTTTTTGCGTTGTGGAGAGCGTGGATCAAAGCCCGCGTGCGACGCCTTCTGCGCAGAGCGGCTCGCCTCGCTGCACGAATCACGATGAACCTCATTCCCTCGCGCGCTTTGCGTCCCGCGCGTCGCCCTGCGACCATGGCCGGATCACGGGGATCACGTCGCCTTATGGCTCTCAATCCGTTCCGCGCTTCGTTCCGCACCCAGTTCCTGCTGGGTTTCGTCGCCTGCTGCGCGCTGATGGCATACGCGCTATACGCCGAGCACGTGCTCAAGCTCGAGCCGTGTCCGCTGTGCATCTTCCAGCGGATCGCAGTGATGTCGTTGGGCGTCATCTTCCTCATCGGCGGACTCGCCGGTCCCAAGCGGCCGGGCGCGCGTCGTGCCTGGGGACTCGTCGCACTGATTCCAGCGCTCGCGGGCATCGGCATCGCCGGTCGTCACGTCTGGATCCAGCACCTGCCGCCGGACCAGGTGCCGTCATGCGGGCCGCCGTTCGCGTTCCTGCGTGAAACGCTGCCGTTCATCCAGCTCGTCCGCAAAGTGCTGACCGGTGATGGACAATGCGCCAAGATCGAATGGACGTTCCTCGGCCAATCCATGCCGGTGTGGACGCTGGTGTGTTTCGTGGTTCTGGCGCTCTGGATCGCGTTCGTCGCGTTCCGTCGAAGGTGAGGTAGATGGCGAGCAACGACAACCTGCAGGCCGTGTCGCTTCCGCGCGAGTGGAACGCGCAGTCGTGGCGCGCGCGCCCGGCGATGCAGATGCCGCAGTATCCGGACGCCGGCGAGTTCGAGTCGGCGCTGGCGGAACTGCGCCGCCTGCCGCCGCTGGTGACGTCGTGGGAGATCCTCAGCCTCAAGCAGCAGCTTGCCGAAGCGCAGGAAGGCAAGCGCTTCCTGCTGCAGGGCGGTGATTGCGCGGAGAACTTCGACGAATGTTCGTCGGACGTCATCTCCAATCGCCTGAAGGTGCTGCTGCAGATGTCGCTCGTGCTCGTGCACGGCATGCGCAAGCCCGTCGTGCGCGTCGGTCGTTTCGCCGGTCAGTACGCGAAGCCGCGTTCGACCGACATGGAGACGATCGACGGCGTCAGCCTGCCGAGCTATCGCGGCGACATCGTCAACGCGCCGGCATTTACGCCCGAGGCGCGACGTCCCGATCCGCGCCGCATGATCAAGGCGCACGCGCGCTCGGCGATGACGATGAATTTCGTCCGCGCGCTGATCGACGGCGGCTTCGCCGACCTGCATCACCCCGAGTACTGGGACCTCGGCTGGGTCGGTCATTCGCCGCTCGCCGACGAGTACCGCCGCATGGTCGCCGCGATCGGCGACGCGGTGCGCTTCATGGAAACGCTGTCGGGCGCGGAGGTGCACAACCTCAATCGCGTCGACTTCTACACCTCTCACGAAGCGTTGCTGCTGCCGTACGAGGAAGCGCTGACTCGACAGGTGCCGCGCAACTGGGGCTGGTTCGACCTCAGCACGCATTACCCGTGGATCGGCATGCGCACGGCGCAGATCGACGGCGCGCACGTCGAATTCCTGCGCGGCATCCGCAATCCGATCGCGGTGAAGATCGGGCCGTCGGTGACGCCGGACATGTTGATCAAGCTGGTCGACGTGCTGAACCCGGAAGACGAAGCCGGGCGCCTGACGTTCATCCATCGCATGGGTGCATCGCATATCGCGACCAAGCTTCCGCCGCTGCTCGAAGCGATGCGTCGCGACGGCCGCCGCGTGCTGTGGGTGTGCGACCCGATGCATGGCAACACCGAGGCGACGGCGAACGGGTACAAGACGCGTCGCTTCGCGAACATCGCGGGCGAAGTCGAAGCCGCGTTCGACCTGCATGCCGCGGCCGGCACGCGCCTAGGTGGCGTGCATCTCGAACTCACCGGTGAAGACGTGACCGAATGCCTCGGCGGCGCGCGCGAGCTCAAGGAAATCGATCTCGAGCGCGCGTATCGCAGCAGCGTCGACCCGCGCCTCAACTACGAGCAGGCGCTGGAGATCGCGATGCTGATCGTGCGCAAGCAGACGCAGATCTCCGCACCGGTGTGACGCGTCGGATCGCCGCGACCGTCGTGGCGTCCGAATGATCGGCCGTCTGCCGCGGTGGGTCTGGCCGGTCGCGTGGTTGCTGGCGTTCGCTGCGGGTGCGGTGAATGCGGTCGGATTGCTCAGCGTTGCGCGTCAGTCCGTCTCCCACCTGACGGGTGCGACCACGCTGCTCGCGACGTCGCTCGTCGCCGGTGATGCGATCGAAATCACCAAGCTGCTCGCCGTCGTCGTCGCGTTCGTCGCAGGGGCGGCGCTGGCTGGCGCGGTGATGCTTCCCGACGCCTTGCGTCTCGGGCGTCGACAGGGCGCGGTATTGGCGACAGTGTCGATGCTGCTTCTTTTCGCGCATGCCGCGAGCGGTCGCTGGCCGGTCGCCGCGCTTGCATTCGCGGCCGGCGCGTGTGGGCTGCAGAACGCAATGACGACGGCCTACAGCGGCGCAGTCGTGCGCACGAGCCACGTGTCCGGCATGTTCACCGACCTCGGCATGGCGCTCGGGCATGTGCTGCGCGGCGAACGCTTCGATCGTGGACGAGTGTTGCTCTGCGTCGCCGTCATCAGCGGATTCTTTGCCGGCGGGCTGGTGGCCGCTGCGCTGTACGGCCGTTACGGCACGGGCGTGCTGGTCGTGCCCGCTTCGGTCACCGGCGCGCTTGCGGTCGCCAACGTCGTGCACGTGGTGCGCGCACGGCGCACGATCGGCCCGTCCTAACGCGTCAGTGCGAAGCGGCGACGTCGTCGATCGTGTGCAGGTAACGCGGCGCGGTGCGCGCATGCGTCGCCTGTTCGAACGAATACGCGAGTTCGATCAGGCGTGGCTCGCTCCACTTCTTGCCGAGGAAGACAAGGCCGAGCGGCAGACCATGCGCGTCGCCCATCGGCACGCTGATGCTCGGATAACCCGCGACCGCCGCGGCGCCGTAGCCTGCGCCGCTGAAGTGATCGCCGAGTACCGTGTCGATGCGCCACGACGGGCCGGTCGACGGCGCGATCAGTGCATCGAGCTTCTGGCGCTTGAGCGCTGCATCGATGCCTTCCGGCCCGGCGAGCCGACGCGCGTTGTCGCGTGCGGTCTTGTATTGCGACGACGACAACGCCGGCGCCTTCATCGACTGCTCGAACAGTTCCTGCCCGAAGTAGGGCATCTCCTGCGTGGCGTGCGTGTTGTTGAACTCGATGATGTCGCGCAGGTGGCGCACCGGCGCATCGGCTTGGGCGAGGTAGGACTCGAGGCCGGGGCGGAACTCGGCGGTCAACACGGTGTTTTCGGCGTCGTCCCATTTGCCTGCGGTCGGAATCGATGCGTCGACCACCACCGCGCCCGCGGCCTTCAGTGCGGCGATTGCGCGATCGAAGGCGGCGTCGACCTCCGGGTGGTAGCCCGCGCTCTTGCGCAGCACGCCGATGCGCGCGCCCTTGAGCGCGTCGGGTTTCAGGTGCGCGGTGTAGTCGACGGCTTTCGGCCGCGACTTGCCGCCGTTGGCCGGGTCCTTGGAGTCGGGTGCGGCGATCGCGGTCAGCACGGCCGCGGCGTCGGCGACGCTGCGCGCCATCGGCCCCGCGGTGTCCTGGCTGACAGAGATGGGCACGATGCCCTTGCGGCTCACCAGCCCCACCGTGGGCTTCAAACCGACCACGCCCATCACCGACGCCGGGCAGATGATGCTGCCGTCGGTCTCGGTGCCGATCGCTGCCGACGCGAGGCTCGCCGCTGCGGCAGCACCGCTACCGGAACTCGAGCCGCAGGGGTTGCGATCGAGCGCATACGGACTGCGCGTCTGGCCGCCCGCGCCGCTCCAGCCGGAGATCGAGCGCGTGGAGCGGAAGTTCGCCCACTCGCTGAGGTTGGTCTTGCCGAGGATCACCGCGCCGGCCTCGCGCAGGCGTTTGACGAGGAACGCGTCGTGCGACGGACGATTGTCGGAGAGCGCGAGCGAGCCCGCGGTCGTCGCCATCGGCGTCGCGTCGATGTTGTCCTTCAGCAGGATCGGGATGCCGTGCAAAGGCCCGCGCACGTGGCCGTCGCGACGTTCGGCGTCGAGCGCGTCGGCTTCGCGCAGTGCGTTCGGGTTGAGCGCGAGCACCGCGTTGAGTCGCGGGCCGCCGTCGTCGATCGCGGCGATGCGGTCGAGGTAGGACTGCGTCAACGCGTGGCTGGTCAGCTCGCCCTTGGCCATGCGCGCGGACAGCGTGGCGATGTCGGCGTCTTCGAACGGGAAATGGAAGCTCGTGGCGGACGGCGCGGTGACCGTCATCGTCGGGCCGCCCGTGTCGGGCTCGGTCTTCGGAGAGGTGGCGCAACCGGCGAGTGCGGCTGCAAGGAGAAGGGCAGGCGGAGCGAGGCGCATGGCGGTCTCCAGAGGGACACGCCAGCATCCAACGATGCGGTCAGCCGGGCAAGCGGGCTCGGCGTCGGATCAGATCACGCGCGAGCACGTAGACCACGACGACGTTGATGACGAGCACGCTGATCGCCGGCCAGCCGGGATGGTGCCAGAGCGCGTAGACGTCGAACGGCAGGTAGATCGCCGCGGCCAGGCAGCCCAGCAGCGACGCCCAGACCTTGTCCCGCCACAGGCCCCAGGCCTCGACCGCGTGCAGCACGCCGTAGACGAAGGCGATGGCCGCGGTCGCATGCACGGCGCCCGGGCTGATCGCATTCGCGAGCCAGGCCAGCGGGCCGTCGGTCGAGCTCAGTTCGAAATGCCGGATCAGCACGTGGACCGCGCTGCGCAGCGGCAGCGGGCCCAGGATCTCGAGCCCGCTCGCAGCTAATAGCGCGAGCAGGCCCTTCGTGCCTTCGACCAGTGCGATCGCGCGCAACCCGGGATGGGCGCGCGGATTCGTGTTGTACGGGCGGGGGTGGTCCGTCACCGGCGGGAGTGTACCGACTCAGCCCTTGCGCGACTCACGCTTACGGTCGGTTTCCGTCAGGAACTTCTTGCGCAGACGGATTTCCTTCGGCGTGACTTCGACGAGTTCGTCGTCCTCGATGAAGTCCAGCGCCTGCTCGAGCGTGTACTTGATCGCCGGGCTCAGCTGGATCGCATCGTCCTTGCCCGAAGCGCGCATGTTGGTCAGCGGCTTGGTCTTGA
Organism: Lysobacter sp. HA35; assembly: GCF_054061195.1. Taxonomy (NCBI): domain Bacteria; kingdom Pseudomonadati; phylum Pseudomonadota; class Gammaproteobacteria; order Lysobacterales; family Lysobacteraceae; genus Lysobacter; species Lysobacter sp. HA35. The sequence goes on from NZ_JBSSDY010000001.1 coordinate 107,104, forward strand.
TGGCGTTGACCGTGAGGTCGTTGTCCTTCGAGTGGATGCCGATGAGCTGGCCCTCGTAGACCATGTCGCCTTCCGCCGCGAACAGACGGCCACGCTCCTGCAGCGGTCCGAGCGAATACGCCGGCGTCGCGCCCGGCGCATTGGCGATCAGCACGCCGTTGATGCGCTTGGCGATCGCGCCCTGTTCCTTCGGGCCGTAATGATCGAACACGTGGAACAGCAGGCCCGAACCCTGCGTGAGCGTGCGGAATTCGTTCTGGAAGCCGATCAGGCCACGCGCCGGGATCATGTAGTCCAGACGTACGCGACCCTTGCCGTCCGATTCCATGTTCTTCAGCTGCGCCTTACGCGTGCCCAGCTTTTCCATGACGCCGCCCTGGTGCACTTCCTCGATGTCCACCACCAGCTGCTCGACCGGCTCCATCATCTGGCCGTCGATTTCCTTGATGATGACTTCCGGACGCGACACCGCGAGTTCGAAACCTTCGCGACGCATGTTCTCGATCAGCACGGACAGGTGCAGTTCGCCGCGACCCGACACAAGGAACTTGTCCGGGTCCGAACCTTCTTCGACCTTCAGCGCGACGTTGTGCAGCGTCTCGCGCTCGAGGCGCTCACGCAGCTGGCGGCTGGTGAGGAACTTGCCGCCCGACAGATCCTTGTTACCGGCGAACGGCGAGTTGTTGACCTGGAACGTCATCGAGATGGTCGGCTCGTCGACGGTCAGCGCCGGCAGCGCCTCGGGTGCGTCAAGAGCACACACGGTGTCGGAAATGCTGAGGTCCTGCACGCCGGAGATCGCGATGATGTCGCCCGCTTCGGCTTCCGGCACTTCGATGCGCTCAAGGCCCATGAAGCCGAGCACCTGCAACACCTTGCCCTGGCGCTTCTTGCCTTCGCGATCGACCACGCTCACCGGCATGTTCGTGCGCACCTTGCCGCGCTGCACGCGGCCGACGCCGATCAGGCCGACGAAGTTGCTGTAATCCAGCTGGCTGATGCGCATCTGGAACGGGCCATCCGGATCGACCTGCGGCGGCGACACGTGCTTCATGATCGCTTCGTAGAGCGGGGTCATGTCGCCGCTGCGCGCGCTGTCGTCGAGGCTGGCGTAACCGTGCAGCGCGGATGCGTACACGATCGGGAAGTCGAGCTGTTCGTTCGTCGCGCCGAGCTTGTCGAACAGGTCGAACACCTGGTCGATCACCCAGTCCGGACGCGCGCCAGGACGGTCGATCTTGTTGACGACGACGATCGGCTTGAAGCCCATCGCGAACGCCTTCTGCGTGACGAAGCGCGTCTGCGGCATCGGGCCGTCCATCGCGTCGACGAGGATCAGCACCGAGTCGACCATCGACAGCACGCGCTCGACCTCGCCACCGAAGTCGGCGTGGCCCGGGGTGTCGACGATGTTGATGCGATTGCCGTTCCAGGTGATCGCGGTGTTCTTGGAAAGGATCGTGATGCCACGTTCCTTTTCCTGGTCGTTGCTGTCCATGACGCGCTCGGCGAGCACGGTGCGCTCGTTGAACGTGCCGGACTGCTTGAGAAGGCAATCGACGAGGGTGGTCTTGCCATGGTCGACGTGAGCGACGATGGCGATGTTGCGCAGGCGTTCGATAGACATGCGAAGAGACGCCTTAAGGCGCAAGCTGAGAAGGGAAGCCGGCTATTATAGCGGTCTAACTGCTGCCGACGCCCGCCATGCCTGAACAGCCGTCCGTACTGCCGTTTCCGAAGTGGCTGATCGCGGTCGATACGGTCGCGGCGCTGCTCATCGTCGCAGGCCTATTGCTGCGAAACGGTGTCATCGACGCGTCGTCGGTTCCCGCCGGCACCGACATTGTGCTGCTCGCGCTCGGTGGACTCGGCATCGTCGGCTGTGGTGCGCAGTTCGCCCGTTACGCGATGGCGACCGCCGCTGCGTCCAAATCCTCCCGCTGACCCTCCCCCAGGAGTTTCCATGTCCCTCATCGCCAATTTCGACACCGACCGCGGCCCGATCCGCGTCGAGCTCGCCGCCGACAAGGCGCCGCTCACGGTGGCCAACTTCGTGAACCTCGCCAAGCGCGGCTTCTACGACGGCCTGTCGTTCCACCGCGTCATCAACGACTTCATGGTCCAGGGCGGCTGCCCGAAGGGCACCGGCACCGGCGGCCCCGGCTACAAGTTCGAGGACGAGGCCCGCAACGGCCTGTCGCATGACCGCGGCGTGCTCTCGATGGCCAACGCCGGCCCGAACACCAACGGCAGCCAGTTCTTCATCACGCACGTTTCGACGCCGTGGCTCGACGGCAAGCACACCGTGTTCGGCAAGGTGCTCGAAGGCCAGGACATCGTCGACCAGGTGAAGCAGGGCGACATCATCCGCTCGGTCAAGATCGAGGGTGATACCGACGCCGTGCTGGCCGCCAAGGCCGACCGCGTGGCCGAGTGGAACAAGACGCTCGACGCCGACGCCCGTCCGTAATCGGTTGCTTCGCGACGCCCGCCGGTAGCTTCGGCGGGCGTCGTCGCGTCCGGCCGAGCCACCGGCGGCGCGATAGTTTCACGTGATACCATTTCGGACCTGTTCCGGCCCCTGCGCCGTCGCGCCTCGGCCGGCCTCCACCGCCGTACTTTTCGAGGTTCCGCGATGCCCCGTATCGCCTCGCGCATCGGTCGCGCCAAGCCCAGTGCGATCATGCAGGTCGCCGAAAAGGCCAAGCGTCTCAAGGCCGAAGGCCGCGACATCATCAGCTTCTCGATCGGCGTCCCGAACTTCCTGCCCGGCCCGCACGTCTACGAAGCCGCGGCCAACGCGCTCACGCACGACAGCGGCCAGTACGGCAGCAATCGCGGTGCCGACGCACTGATCGACGCGTTCCTCGCGCACATGGCCGAGATTGGCATGACCGGCTACACGCGCGCCAACTGCGCGACCGGCATCGGCGCCAAGCACGTCATCTACAACCTGGCCGAAGCGCTGCTCGACGAAGGCGACACGATCGTCTTCCCGACGCCGTACTGGACGAGCTACGTCGACATCGCCGAGATCGTCAACGCGAAGATCGACCTGCTGCCGTGCCCGGCGGAACAGAACTACAAGCTCACGCCTGGGCAGCTCGACGTCGCGCTCGCGAAGAAGCCGCGCGTGTTCCTCTTCAACAATCCGTCGAACCCGACCGGCATGGTCTATTCGAAGGACGAGATCACCGCGCTCGCCGACGTGCTGGTGAAGTATCCGGACACCTGGATCATCACCGACGACATCTACAACCGCATGGTGTTCGACGGCCTCGGCTATCACAACTTCGTGCATGCCCGTCCCGAGCTGCGCGACCGCGTGATCTTCATCGATTCGCTGTCGAAGACGTACGGTATGCCCGGTTGGCGTGTCGGTTTCATGGCCGGCCCGGAAGTCGTCGCGCAGGCCTGCGTCACGATGAACTCGAACCACATCACCAACTTGCCCGAAGTGACCACGGCCGCCGCGATCGCAGCGCTCACCGGTCCGCAGGACGTGCCGCAGCAGAAGTCGGCCGAGTTCCAGGCCAAGCGCGACCAGGTGATGGCGGTGATGGACAGCATCCCCGGCCTCAAGTGCCCGCGTTCGCAGGGTGCGTTCTACGTGTTCCCCGACATCAGCTTCGCGTTCGGCAAGACGCATGGCCCCAGCGGCATCGCGATCAACAGCGACGTCGACTTCTGCAATGCGCTGCTCGAGACCAAGGGCGTCGCCTGCGTGCCGGGCTCGGCGTTCGGCGAGCCGCGCGCGCTGCGCATCAGCTACACCTGCCCGACGCCGCAGCTGCTGCCGGGCCTCGAGCGCTTCCGCGAATTCTGCGCCGAGCTCGTGTGAAACATGGACGCGGAAGCGTTGAGCTCCGCGTCCAAGCCGTCCGGTAAGACCGGTGGCATCCAGGAACATTCCTCCGACAACCCCACGCTTGATCCACGGAGTTCGTACATGAAGACCCCCGTCCGCGTTGCCGTTACCGGCGCTGCAGGCCAGATCGGTTACTCGCTGCTGTTCCGCATCGCGTCCGGCGAAATGCTCGGCAAGGATCAGCCCGTCATCCTGCAGATGCTCGAGTTGCCGATGGAGAAGGCACAGGCCGCGCTCAAGGGCGTGATGATGGAGCTCGAGGACTGCGCGTTCCCGCTGCTCGCCGGCATGGTCGGCACCGATGATGCGGAAGTCGCGTTCAAGGACGCCGACATCGCGATGCTGGTCGGTGCGCGTCCGCGCGGCCCGGGCATGGAGCGCAAGGACCTGCTGCTCGAGAACGCGAAGATCTTCACCGCGCAGGGCGCGGCGTTGAACAAGGTCGCTTCGCGTGACGTGAAGGTGCTGGTCGTCGGCAACCCGGCGAACACCAATGCCTACATCGCGATGAAGTCGGCGCCGGATCTGCCGGCGAAGAACTTCACCGCGATGCTGCGCCTCGATCACAACCGCGCGCTGTCACAGCTCGCAAACAAGGCCGGTGTTGCGGTCGGCGACATCGACAAGCTCGTCGTGTGGGGCAACCACTCGCCGACGATGTATCCGGACTACCGCTTCGCCACGGTCAACGGCAAGTCGCTGAAGGACACCATCAACGACGCCGACTGGAACGCGAACGATTTCATCCCGAAGGTCGGCAAGCGCGGCGCAGCGATCATCGAAGCGCGCGGCCTGTCGTCGGCGGCGTCGGCGGCGAATGCGGCCATCGACCACATCCGCGACTGGGTGCTCGGCAGCAACGGCAAGTGGGTGACGATGGGCGTGCCGTCCGACGGCAGCTACGGCATCCCGGAAGGCGTGATGTACGGCGTGCCGGTGACCACCGCGAACGGTGAGTACACCCGCGTGACCGACCTGCCGGTCGACGAGTTCAGCCGTGCAGCGATGGACAAGACCCTCGCCGAGCTCGAGGAAGAGCGGCAGGGCGTCGCGCACCTGCTGTAACGCGCATGACGAAGGCGGCCACGGTCGCCTTCGTCGCTTTGGTGGTCCGGCGGTGCATGCATCGCCATCGCCCGCGATGCGGGCTGCAATCGACGAGGTCGCAATGACGCAACAGTCTGCCGGCGCACGTTTTCGTGCCGCACTTTCCGAGGAAACTCCGCTACAGGTGATGGGCGCGATCACTGCGTACGCCGGCCTGATGGCCAAGCGCACGGGTTACAAGGCGCTGTACCTGTCCGGTGGCGGCGTCGCCGCCAATTCGCTGGGCATGCCGGACCTCGGCATCTCGACGATGGAAGACGTGCTCACCGACGCGCGCCGCATCGTCGACGCCACGCAGATGCCGTTGCTGGTCGACATCGACACCGGTTGGGGCGGCGCGTTCAACATCGCGCGCACGATCCGGTCGTTCATCAACGTCGGCGTCGCTGCCGTGCACATGGAAGACCAGGTCGGGCAGAAGCGCTGCGGCCATCGTCCGGGCAAGGAAGTGGTGACGAAGGCGGAGATGGTCGATCGCGTGAAAACGGCGGTGGATGCACGCACCGACGCGAGCTTCGTGATCATGGCGCGCACCGACGCCGCCGCGGTCGAAGGCATCGATTCGGCGATCGAACGCGCGCAGGCCTATGTCGAAGCCGGCGCGGACATGATCTTCCCCGAAGCGATGAATTCGCTCGACGACTACCGCAAGTTCAAGGCGGCGGTGAAGGTGCCGATTCTCGCGAACCTCACCGAGTTCGGCTCGACGCCGTTCTTCACGACCGAAGAGCTGCGCGACGCCGGCGTCGACATCGCGCTGTACTGCTGTGGCGCATATCGCGCAATGAACAAGGCCGCGCTGAACTTCTACGAGACCGTGCGTCGCGAAGGCACGCAGAAGAACATCGTCGACACACTGCAGACGCGCGCCGAGCTGTACGACTTCCTCGGCTATCACGCCTACGAAGACAAGCTCGACCAGCTGTTCGCGACGTCGAAGAACGACTGATCCGTCGCGATCCCACGAATTCCCGCTTCCGCATCGCGGAAGCCGCCATGAGAGAGATGACATGAGCGAGCAAGTGCTCCCGAAGGCCAAGAAGTCCGTCGCCCTGTCCGGCACCGCCGCGGGCAATACCGCGCTGTGCACGGTCGGCCGCAGCGGCAACGATCTGCATTACCGCGGTTACGACATCCACGACCTCGCCACGAAGTCGACGTTCGAGGAAGTCGCGCACCTTCTGGTGCACGGAACGCTGCCGACGACGTCGCAGCTGCGCGCCTACAAGGCCAAGCTCAAGCGCCTGCGGGGCCTGCCGGCGATCGTGCAGGAAGCGCTGGAGCTCGTACCTGCGAACGCGCATCCGATGGACGTGCTGCGCACCGGTTGTTCGGTGCTTGGCACGGTGCTGCCGGAACGTGAAGGTCATCCCGCGTCGGAAGCGCGCGACATCGCCGACAAGCTGATCGCGAGCTTCGGCTCGATGCTGCTGTACTGGTGGCACTTCACGCGCAACGGCGAGCGCATCGAAGTGCAGACCGATGATGATTCGGTCGCCGCGCACTTCCTGCACCTGCTGCACGGCGAGCGTCCGTCGTCGCTGCATGCGGATTCGCTCGACAAGTCGCTGATCCTCTACGCCGAGCACGAGTTCAACGCGTCGACGTTTACCGCGCGCGTCATCGCGGGTACGGGTTCGGACCTGCATTCCTGCATCACCGGCGCGATCGGCGCGCTGCGCGGCCCGAAGCACGGCGGCGCGAACGAAGTGGCGATGGACATCATCAGCCGCTACGCGACGCCGGACGAAGCGGAAGCCGATATCCGCGCACGCATGGAACGCAAGGAAATCGTCATCGGCTTCGGCCACCCGGTCTACACGATCGGCGATCCGCGCAATCCGATCATCAAGGAAATCTCGCGCAAGCTCTGCGCCGACGGCGGCAACATGACGCTGTTCGATGTGTCCGAGCGCATCGAGAACCTGATGATGGACACCAAGAAGATGTTCCCGAACCTCGACTGGTACAGCGCATCGGCCTATCACATGATGGGAATCCCGACGCCGATGTTCACGCCGCTCTTCGTCGTCGCGCGTACCACCGGCTGGAGCGCGCACGTCATAGAGCAGCGCGAGGACGGCAAGATCATTCGCCCGAGCGCGAACTACATCGGCCCGGAAGACCGCGAGTACGTGTCGATCGACAAGCGCTGATCGGTGCTCGCCGGCGCGCCCTACGAGGTGCACGCCATCGCCATCGCGACGTCCATCGTCGCGGTGGTCGTGGCGGTGGCGATCAACTTCGAAGGGATGAAGCGGCTCGGGGAGCTGTACACCCGGCATCGCAAGCGCAGCGGCGGGCCGGTCGCGCGTCACCACATGCTGTGGATGGTGTTCGGGCTGCTCGGGCTGCACGCACTCGCGATGCTGGTGTTCGGCGTCGGCTACTGGGCGCTGCTGCGCGTGCCCGAGGCGGGCGGCATTGACGGCGCGCACCGCGCCAGCGTGTTCGACGCGTTCTATCTGTCGGCGATGACGTATTCGACGGTGGGCTTCGGTGATCTCACGCCGAAGGGCCCGATCCGCTGGCTCGCCGGCGCCGAAGCGCTGGTCGGCCTGATGATGATCGCCTGGTCCGCGTCGTTTGCATTTCTCGAGATGTCGCGTCACTGGCGCGACGATCTCTGACGACGAACCCGCGCGACGTTTCCGCCGCGCGGGCTTCAAACATCAGGCGAGGCCTTCGGCCTTGAACGCGGCCTGCACGCCGGCATCGGTTTCCATGCGTCGCATGAACGTCGCGAGGTTGTCGAAACCGGTCAGATCGACGCCGGTCTTCGTCGCCCAGATGAGTGTGATGTAGAGATACGGGTCGGCGTAGCTGCGGAAGCCGGCGATCCACTCGCGGCCTTCGAGCTGACGCTCCGCGCGCTCGTACATGCCACGCAGGCGCTGGCGAGCCATGGCGCGCACCGCGTCGAACTGCGACTCGTCGGCGATGAAACGGCCGGGCCCGAACAGCGGATGGAACGCGGGATGCACGTCCGCATTGCAGAAGGCGAGCCAGCGGTTGGCTTCCGCACGTTCGCGCGGGCTGCCGTCGCCGCCAAGGCCGGAGTCGGGACACATGTCGGCGATGTAGCCGACGATTGCCGCGTTCTGCGTCAGCTTGAAGTCGCCATCGACGAGCGCCGGCACCGCGCCGACCGGATTGATCGCGAGGTACGGCGCGGACTTCATTTCGTCGGCCGTCAGCACCTGCACGCTGAACGGCGCACCGGACCAGTGCAGCGAGATGTGGCAGGCGGTCGAGCAGGCGCCGGGCTTCGTGTAGAGCTTCATGGACGACTCCATTGGACGGGACCGGCGACTATCCGGCCATGCGCCGCCTTACGGCAACGCGATGGCTGCAATGGATGGTTGCGCGGATGGCGTCGCGGCCGCTCAGAGCGTGGCGGCGACGCGGCTTCCCTGCGCGATCGCGCGCTTGGCATCGAGCTCCGCCGCGACGTCCGCGCCGCCGATGACATGCACGTCGCGACCGGCTGCACGCAGCGGTGCTTCCAGCGGATTGCTCGATAGCTGGCCGGCGCAGATCACGATGTTGTCGACCTCGAGCGTGCGCGGCTCGCCGTCCACGGTGATGTGGAAGCCGGCATCGTCGAAGCGCACGTACTGCACGCCGCCGAGCGCCTGCACGCCGCGCGACTTGAGGCTGGCTCGATGGATCCAGCCGGTCGTCTTGCCGAGTCGCGCGCCGGGCTTGCCTGCGGTGCGTTGGAGTAGCCAGATGGCGCGTGCGACGGGCGGACGCTCGGGTGCGCGCAGGCCGCCGGGAACGTCGGTGTACTCGACATCGACGCCCCACTCGCGACGCCAAGCATCGATGTCGAGAGATGGCGATACGCCTTCGTGCGCGAGGAATTCCGCGACGTCGAAACCGATGCCGCCGGCACCGACGATCGCGACGCGCGGGCCGACGGCAACGCGACCTGCGAGCACATCGTCATAGCGAAGTACGCGCGGATCGTCGCTTCCCGGGAATTCGACGGGCCGGGGCACCACACCGGTCGCGAGGACGACGCTGTCGAACGCATCGAGTTCTTCGTTGGTCGCACGTGTCGACACACGCAGGCTGATCTGGTCGATCTGGATTCGACGGCGGAAGTAGCGGATCGTCTCGTCGAACTCTTCCTTGCCCGGAATGCGTCGCGCCAGGTTGAACTGGCCGCCGATGTCGTCCGCGGCTTCGAACAGCGTCACGTGGTGACCGCGCTGCGCAGCAACCGTCGCGCATGCAAGGCCGGCGACGCCAGCACCGACGACCGCGACGCGTTTCGGCGTCGACGCACGCGTATAGATCAGTTCGGTTTCATGACATGCACGCGGATTCACCAGACAGGTCGCGCGCTTGTTCTCGAACACATGATCCAGGCAGGCCTGGTTGCAGGCGATGCAGGTATTGATCTCGTCGACGCGCGCATCGCGTGCCTTTGCGAGCCACTGCGGGTCCGCAAGCAGTGGTCGCGCCATCGACACCATGTCCGCGGCGCCGCTGGCGAGCACGCGCTCGGCGACTTCCGGCATGTTGATGCGGTTGGTCGCGACGAGCGGAACACGAACGTGCGGCTTCAGTCGTGCGGTGACATCGACGAATGCGGCACGCGGCACGGACGTCGCGATGGTCGGCACGCGCGCTTCGTGCCAGCCAATACCCGTATTGATGATGGTCGCGCCCGCGGCTTCGACCGCCTGCGCCTGCTGCACGACTTCGCTCCAGTTGAGCGAGTCGTCGACCAGGTCGATCATCGACAGCCGATAGATCAGGATGAAGTCGGGACCGCAGGCTTCGCGGATGCGTCGAACGATCTCGACGGCGAAGCGCATGCGTTTGGCGGCGTCGCCACCCCAGGCGTCGCCACGCTTGTTGGTGCGCGGCGCGGTGAACTGGTTCAGCAGATAGCCTTCCGAGCCCATGACTTCGACGCCGTCATAGCCGGCCTCGCGCGCGAGTACCGCAGTGCGAACGAACGCGCGGATCTGCCGCTCGACGCCGCTCGACGACAACGCTGTCGGCTTGAACGGGTTGATCGGCGCCTTGATCGCGCTCGGCGCGACCTGCAGCGGGTGATAGCCGTAGCGACCGGCATGGAGGATCTGCAGACAGATGCGTGCGTCGTGCGCGTGCACCGCCGATGTCACCTGTCGATGCCGACGCACATGCCACGGCATCGACAACGTCCCGGACAACGGCTTGAGCCATCCGCGCACGTTCGGCGAGAAGCCGCCGGTCACCATCAGCCCGACGCCGCCTTCCGCGCGCTCGGCGAAATAGGCCGCGAGTTTCGGGAAGTCGCGCGCGTGGTCCTCGAGGCCCGTATGCATCGATCCCAGCAGCACGCGGTTGCGCAGCGTGCAGAAGCCGAGGTCGAGTGGCGCGAACAGGTGCGGAAAGCGCGGGTGCGGCGCGTCGGTCATCGTGGATACGCGTGCGTACGGTGCGGGCACGATGCCGGGAAAGCGCGGGCGGGGCAAGGCGTAGCCGCTTCGGCCCCTGATATCCGCCCCTGCAAACCCCATTTGCCCGCGCAAAACGGTTCACGAAACACAGGCGATTTCGTGCCAAGGCAGTGCGCGATTAACCGAAACCCACTGAAAAAAGGCTCTTCGGGAACTTCGAAAATTGTTACGGGCCAGTTAACAGCACCTTCACAGGGCCGCTTCTAGTCTGCGCGCCGATGGCTTTGTTCAGTTAGCCGTCTCGCACGGTCGGAATAAAAAAACGCTGACGCGGACTCCCCCTCTCCCGATCCACAAGGAGCTAGTACAAGATGAACAAGAAACTCCTCTGCGCCGCCCTGCTTGGTGGCTTGTCGCTGGCGCAGGCCGCGCAGGCCCAGCAGTACGACGACCGCTGGTACATCACCGGTTCCGTCGGCTACAACCTGCAGGACAATGACCGCGGCACGCGCAATGCGCCGTTCGCGGCCATCGGCTTCGGCAAGATGTTCAACCCCAACTGGTCGTGGGATCTCGAAGCCAACTACCAGAACCCGAAGGCCGACTACAACCAGAACCTCTGGTGGAGCCAGTACGGCGTTTCGTTCGACGTTCGCCGCCACTTCGTGACCGAAGGCCGCGCATGGAACCCCTACGTCGTGATGGGTCTGGGCTGGCAGCGTTCGGAAGAGGAGTTCGATCCGTCCGACGCCCGTATTCCGGCTCGCTTCGAGCGTAACGGCGCTCCGAGCCAGCGCGAGGACGACCATGTCGCCGGCAAGGTCGGTATCGGTATGCAGGGCGACGTCGGTCGCGTGAAGATCCGTACCGAACTCGCTGTGCGTCTCGACGCGGACAACGACAGCGTCGGCGCACTGCTCAACGACGACAACCATGATGACGGCGAAGACTGGTTCCAGGACGTCCTGGCCTCGGTCGGCGTTGTGATCCCGCTGGGCCCGCCGCCGATGGCGCCGGTCGCCCCGGCTCCGGTTCCGACCTGCGCGGACAAGGATGACGACGGCGACGGCGTGAACAACTGCGACGACAAGTGCCCGGGTTCGACGGCCGGTCAGGCCGTGGGTCCGGACGGCTGCGCCGTGCCGCTGACGATCGACCTGAAGGGCGTGAACTTCGACTTCGACAAGTCGACGCTGCGTCCGGACGCGATCGCGATCCTCGACGAGGCGGTCTCGATCCTCGGCCGTTACCCGCAGCTGCGCGTTGAAGTCGCCGGTCACACCGACCTGTGCGGCAGCGATGCGTACAACCAGTCGCTGTCGGAGCGTCGCGCCCGCGCCGTGTACGACTACCTGACCAGCCACGGTATCGACGCGTCGCGTCTGGCCGGCCCGACCGGTTATGGCGAGAGCCGTCCGCTCGAGAACACCCCGCAGACCCTGCCGGCGTGTAAGAGCGAGCGTAACCGTCGTACCGAGCTGAACGTCCAGAACCAGTAAGACGTCCGGTTCACCGCTGCACCCGAAGCCCGGCCTTGCGCCGGGCTTCTTTTTGCGGCCCGCCGGTCGGCCCTTTCGTTCAGGGATGTTAAAAAATCCTAGCGGCCGTGTAATCATTCAGCTCGGCCTGTTCAGGACACTACCGGCCTGGCTGCCGTTTCCGACCTCTTTTGGAGCTCCACATGAAGAACCGCATGCTGAGTACCGCATTGCTCGCGGGCCTGGCGTTTGGCCAGGCGGCGCACGCCCAGGCGTTCGACGACCGCTGGTACCTGTCCGCCGACGCTGGCTTCAACATCCAGGACAACGACCGCGGCACGCGCAACGCGCCGTTCGGCGCGATTGGCATCGGCAAGGCCATCAATCCGAACTGGTCGTTCGAAACCCAGCTCAACTACCAGAACCCCCGTTTCGACGCCAACCAGAACCTCTGGTGGAGCCAGTACGGCATCTCGTTCGACGCCCGCCGCCATTTCCGCGCTGAAGGCCGTTCGTGGGATCCGTACCTGCTTCTCGGCGCCGGCTACCAGCGCTCGGAAGAAGAGTACGACGCGTTCCCGAGCCCGAACTCGCCCGGCCAGCGTAAGGACGGCAACTTCGCCGCCAAGATCGGTGGCGGTATCGAAGGCGATGCCGGCCCGGTCCGCATCCGCACCGAACTCGCGTACCGCGTGGACTTCGACGACCAGAGCGTCGCGGCGCCGGACAAGAGCGGCTTCGGCGACCTGCTCGCTTCGGTTGGCGTGCTGATCCCGCTGGGCCCGCCGCCGATGGCGCCGGTCGCCCCGGCTCCGGTTCCGACCTGCGCGGACAAGGATGACGACGGCGACGGCGTGAACAACTGCGACGACAAGTGCCCGGGTTCGACGGCCGGTCAGGCCGTGGGTCCGGACGGCTGCGCCGTGCCGCTGACGATCGACCTGAAGGGCGTGAACTTCGACTTCGACAAGTCGACGCTGCGTCCGGACGCGATCGCGATCCTCGACGAGGCGGTCTCGATCCTCGGCCGTTACCCGCAGCTGCGCGTTGAAGTCGCCGGTCACACCGACCTGTGCGGCAGCGATGCGTACAACCAGTCGCTGTCGGAGCGTCGCGCCCGCGCCGTGTACGACTACCTGACCAGCCACGGTATCGACGCGTCGCGTCTGGCCGGCCCGACCGGTTATGGCGAGAGCCGTCCGCTCGAGAACACCCCGCAGACCCTGCCGGCGTGTAAGAGCGAGCGTAACCGTCGTACCGAGCTGAACGTCCAGAACCAGTAAGACGTCCGGTTCACCGCTGCACCCGAAGCCCGGCCTTGTGCCGGGCTTCTTTTTTGCGCGCGATATTCGACGCTGCGCGGCGGAAGCATCGACATGTCGCTGCACCCGTCGGCCGATGAAGCAGGCGAACGCAAACTGTCGAGTCCGACAAACGCGCTTTCACGAATCGCGACGTATGCTGTCCGCCCGATTCGGCCGCCGGAGATCACCATGCGTCGCCTCGTTCTTATCTCCCTCGTGCTGGCCAGCGGAAGTGCGTTCGCGCAGGACGCCTGCACCGGCATCGCGCGCTCTTCGACAGCTCCGGTGTCCGCGCCCGCGCTCGCACCCGAGCTCGTCGCGCCCGCGCCGCAACTCGGAGCGCCCAGCGGCGTGCTCGCGCAGGCGTTCGACCAGACGCAGACGGTCGACGCCGTGCTGCTGCGCATCCGCATCGACAAGTGCCGCGCCACCGCGATGTCGACCAAACCCGGCCAGTTCACGCCCGGCATGGATCCGGCCACCTACAAACCGCAGACGCAGTTCGACAACACGCCGTGGCGGTTCGACATGAACCAGAACGGCAAGCGCATGACGGCTGACGAGTTCGACGCGTGGATGAAGGCCAAGGGCGTGCGCGTGGCCAAGGGTGCGCAGGCCGCGCCTCCTCCGCCGCCTCCGCCGGCGGACGCACCGCAGAAGTAAGCGTCGATGCCGCGAGCGGTGCCGCGCCACGGGTTGGCGCGCGTGCTTTCCAAGCGCGGCCTGTGTTCGCGCACGCAGGCCGCGACATGGATTCGCGACGGTCGCGTCACCGTCAACGGACGCACCGTTCGCGATCCCGAATTTCCCGTGCGCATGGACGTCGATCGTGTCGACGTCCGCGATCTCGATGACGCCAGCGCATCGCCGATCTACCTCGCGCTCAACAAACCGCGCGGCCTGGTAACTACCGCGCGCGACGAGCAGGGACGCGACACGGTCTATCGATGTTTCGACGGCGCGGGATTACCGTGGATCGCGCCGGTCGGCCGCCTCGACAAGGCCAGCGAAGGCCTGCTTCTGTTCTCGAACGACCCGCGTTGGGCCTCGTCGCTCACCGATCCGGAAAGCGGACCCGACAAGACCTACCACGTGCAGGTCGACTGCATTCCTGACGACACGACGCTGCGCGCGATCGAAGCCGGCGTCGACGTCGATGGCGAACGTCTCGCTGCCGCGAAGGTCACGCTGCTGCGCAGTGGCGCGCGAAACGCGTGGCTGGAAATCGTGCTCGACGAAGGCCGCAATCGACAGATCCGTCGACTGCTCGAAACCTTCGATATCGGCGTGCTCCGGCTCGTTCGTGTCGCGATCGGTCCGCTTCCGCTCGGCGAACTGCGCAAGGGGGACTGGCGGACGTTGACGGCAGAAGAAGCCGCCGCGCTTGGACCAACCCGCGCTGCTGCAGATGTGAAGGCCGCGTCGACATCGTCTTCAGATCGGCAGGCGTAGCGTCCGTCGACCGCCACGGCCGGTGCACCGGGCGGTCCCGCCACGCACCGCTGGAGCCGTCATGGACATCCTGTTCGCCATCCTCCTGTACTGGGGCGTGATCCCCAGCCCGTCGGTCACCACCACGACGCCCGCGGCCACGCCGACTGCGGTCGCCGACGACGGCAGCGACATCGTCAAGCCACGCCCCTGCGGAAATCGCTGCTCGTACTGACGCAGTGCCGTTGTCCGTCGACGCGCAGTCCGCGCGCGACGAAAGCGCTCACGTGAGGATCGCGAAAGCGATCGTCGTCGGCGATGCCATGCCGGTCAGCCCATCACGTCGTCGTCGAACGGCAGGCGCCATCGCGCCATGCGCGTATCGAGCAACGACGTGACGACCTCGCGTGCGCGTGCATCCGACGGCCCGCGCGCATCGGGGCCTTTGCCCTTGTCCTGATTGCAGCGCGTGCAGGCGATGGCCAGGTTGCATGCATCGTCGGGCGCGTCGCCCACGCGTGCGGTGAGCTCGTTCGCCGCGCGTTTGCCGAACCATGCGCGCGGCACGACGTGTTCGAGCGAACTGGCGCCAAGCGCGGCGCCGTCGTCGCGCACCTGCAGGCGCGTGCGGCAATGCAGGCAACGCGTGGTCCAGACATCGCCATGGTGCTGTGCCTCGCTGTCCGTCGCGAGCGCGAGCAGGAACAGGCGGCGCAGGGCAGGGCGCATCAGGGAATCAGCAGCACCTTGCCGAGCGCGCGACGGCTTTCCAGGTGTGCGTGCGCGGCCGCGCCGTCGGACAACGCGAAGCGCGAATCGACCGCGACCTTGAGGTCGCCGCGTCGCACCGAGTCGAACAGCTCGGCGGCGCGCGTGCGGCGGTCGTCGGCAGTGCGCAGGACGTTCCAGAGATCGCCGCCAGTTAGCGTCTTCGAGCCGTCCATGAGCATGCGCGGATCGACAGGCTCCGGGTCGCCACCCGCCATGCCGTAGAACACGACAGTGCCGCCGGCCCGAACTGCGCGCAACGAGTCGTGCACGGTGCGGCCGATCGAATCGAATGCGACGTCGATGCCGTTTGGCGCGAGTTGCTGGACGCGTGCGACCCAGTCGCCGTCGTACGTCGATGCCGCTTCAGCACCGGCGTGTCGTGCCACGTCGCACTTCGCTTCGATCGACGCCAGCGCGATCACGCGCGCACCGCGTGCCGTGGCAAGTTGCACCAGCAGTTGCCCGACACCGCCGGCCGCGGCGTGCACGAGCGCGGTGCCGCCGGGTCGCAATGCATAGCTGTCGCGGATCAGGTATTGCGCGGTGAGGCCCTGCAGCAACAACGCAGCGGCGATTTCGTACGCGATGTCGTCCGGCAGGGGAATCAGGCGATCGACGTCGACCGCCGCGAGTTCGGCATTTGCGAACGGCGCATCGGCGAACGCCACGCGGTCACCTACCGCGAACCCCGAACCTTCCGGCGCCGACACGATCTCGCCCGCACCTTCGTAGCCCGCGACCCACGGCGGATCACCGGCGAGGTGGTAGTGGCCCTGTCGACGATAGACGTCGGCGAAGTTCAGGCCGATCGCATGCAGACGAACGAGCGCCTGGCCGTCGCCGGGTAACGGGTCCGGCACATCGCGATAGACCAGAACCTCGGGACCGCCGAAGCGGTCGAACGTGAGCGCCTTCATGTCGCATCTCCAATCGGAGCAGGCACGCTACACGCCTCGCGTGCCCGGACTACGAGCATGCGCCGGACACTGCGGCGCATGCGTTTGGCGTCAGGCTTTCAGCACGCCCAGTTCGCGCCCGATGCGGGTGAACGCATCGATGGCGCGGTCGAGATGCTCGCGCGTGTGCGCCGCCGAAATCTGCGTGCGGATGCGCGCCTGGCCCTTCGGCACGACCGGGAAGAAGAAACCGATCGCGTAGATGCCTTCTTCCAGCAGCCGTTCGGCGAAGCGCTGCGCGAGCGGTGCGTCGTACAGCATCACCGGGCTAATCGGATGCACGCCCGGCTTGATGTCGAAACCGATCGCGGTCATGCGCTCGCGGAAGTAACGCGTGTTCGCGGCGAGCGTCTCGCGCAGTTCGCCGGCCTGCTCGAGCATCTCGAATGCCTTGATGCCTGCGGCGACCACGTGCGGCGGCAGCGAGTTCGAGAACAGGTACGGACGCGAGCGCTGGCGCAGCAGTTCGATCACTTCGCGCTTGGCCGTGGTGAAGCCGCCGAGCGCGCCGCCCATGGCTTTGCCGAGCGTGCCGGTGATGATGTCGATGCGGTCAAGCACGCCCTTGACCTCGGCGGAGCCGCGGCCGGTTGCGCCAAGAAAGCCCGTCGCATGGCATTCGTCAATGTGCACGAGCGCGCCGTACTGCTGCGCGAGGCGCGTGATCTCGTCGAGCGGCGCGATGAAGCCGTCCATCGAGAACACGCCGTCGGTGGTGATCATGATCGTCCGCGCGCCGTCGGCCTTTGCCTGCTGCAGCTGCTTTTCGAGATCCGCCATGTCGCAGTTGGCGTAGCGGTAGCGCTTGGCCTTGCACAGGCGCACGCCGTCGATGATCGACGCGTGGTTGAGCGCGTCGGAAATGATCGCGTCGTTCTCGTCGAGCAGCGGCTCGAACAGGCCGCCGTTCGCGTCGAAGCAGGCGGCGTAGAGGATCGTGTCTTCCTTGCCGAAGAACGTCGCGATGCTCTGCTCGAGCTGCTTGTGCAGGTCCTGCGTGCCGCAGATGAAGCGCACGCTGGCCATGCCGAAACCGTGCGTATCCAACGCCTTCTTCGCTTCCGCGATGATGTCCGGATGGTCGGCGAGGCCGAGGTAATTGTTGGCGCAGAAGTTCAGCACCGTGCGGCCGTCGGCGAGGGTGATCTCGGCGGACTGCGGCGACGTGATGATGCGCTCGGACTTGAACAGCCCGGCGTCGCGGATTTCGTCGAGGGTGGTCTCGTAGCGTTCGGTGAGTGACATGCGGTCCTGCCCTCGGGGCAAAAATAAGTTCAGTCGGAGCTGCCGGTGTCGCCCGAATCGCACGAGCTATCCGACGACGAATCATCGGACGTATCGCTGCACGTATCGGGTTCGAACGGGCGATCGTTGTTCTCGTTCGTGTCGTACGGGTTGTCGTACGCGTTCATCGGCGCGTAGTCGCCGGAGCCGGCGTTGCCCGAACGCACAACGCCGCTGTTCTGATTGTTCGCGAGATAGATCCAGCCCGCGATCACGATGACGGCGATGATCAGCACGAAGATCATCGCCGCGCCCTCAGTTCCAGCTCAGGACGATCTTGCCGCTCTTGCCGGCTTCCATCAGGTCGAAACCTTCCTGGAATTTATCGACGGGCAGCTGGTGCGTGAGCACTTTTCCGAGCGGGAAACCCGACAGCACGAGCTGCGTCATCTTGTACCAGGTCTCGTACATGCGACGGCCGTAAATGCCCTGCAGCGTGAGGCCCTTGAAGATCACCTTGTCCCAGTCGGCGCCGGCGCCCTTGGGCATGATGCCGAGCATCGCGATCTTGCCGCCGTTGTACATGCAGTCGAGCATGTCGTTGAACGCGCGCGGGTTGCCGCTCATCTCGAGGCCGACGTCGAAGCCCTCCATGTGGAGGTCCTTCATCACGTCCTTGAGCGAGCTGTTCGACACGTTCACCACCCGCGTCGCGCCCATGTCGGCGGCGAGCTTCAGGCGATAGTCGTTGACGTCGGTCACCACCACGTTGCGCGCGCCGATGTGCTTGCAGATGCCGGCGGCGATGATGCCGATCGGGCCCGCGCCGGTGATCAGCACGTCCTCGCCGACGACGTCGAACTCGAGCGCGCAGTGCGCGGCGTTGCCATAGGGGTCGAAGAACGCGGCGAGCTCGCTCGGGATCTGGTCCGGAATCGGCCACAGGTTCGAGGCCGGCATCACGATGTATTCGGCGAACGCGCCATTTCGGTTGACGCCGATGCCGACCGTGTTCGGGCACAGGTGCTGCTTGCCCGCACGACAGTTGCGGCAGTGTCCGCAGACGATGTGACCCTCGGCCGAAACGCGCTGGCCGACGGTATAGCCGGTTACGCCGGTGCCGAGCGCGGTGATGCGGCCGACGAATTCATGGCCGATGACCAGGCCCGGCTTGATCGTGCGCTGGCTCCACTCGTCCCACATGTAGATGTGCAGGTCGGTGCCGCAGATCGCCGTCTTCTCGAGCTTGATCAGCACCTCGTTCGGGCCGGGCGTCGGCACCGGCACCTCCTCCATCCAGATCCCCTTGGCGGCTTCGCGCTTCACGAGGGCGCGCATGGTCTGCGCGGGCAGGGGAACGGTGACGGTTTCGGACATGCTGGGAGGGCCTGCAATGCGCGGCGCGCGATGGAACGCGAATTATACGGACGGCGACCTGAAGGCCTTGCCGGATTGCGGCCTCCGGAGTCCTGCCGCTATGGTCGGCGGCCGATCGAAGGGAACACCTCCATGCGCCGCCGTCTGCTCGCCACCGCCCTGTCCCTGTCCATCGCCCCGGTCGTCGCGTCCGAAGGCATGTGGATGCCGTCACAGCTGCCGGACCTGGCGCCGCAGCTGAAGGCCGCCGGCTTCGAGGGCGACCCCGCGGCGCTGGCCGACCTCACCCGCCCGCCGCTCAGCGCGGTGGTGAAGGTGGGCGGCGCGACCGGCGCGTTCGTCTCCAAGGACGGGCTGGTGCTGACCAACCACCACGTCGCATTCCCGGTGATCCAGTACAACAGCCGCGCCGACCGCGACCTGATCGGCAATGGCTATGTCGCCAAGACCCGCGGCGACGAGCTGCCCGCAGCGCCCGACTACCGCGTGCTGGTGACCACCGGCTTCGACCGCATCACCGACCGCATCCTCGCCGGCGCCAAGGGCAAGAGCGGCCGTGCGTATTACGACGCGGTGGACGCCGCGACCAAGGCGGCGGTCGCCGAGTGCGAGCGCGATGCCGGCACGCGCTGCAGCGTCGCCAACATGTATTACGGCACCGACTTCTATCTGATCCGTCAGCTGGAACTGCGCGACATCCGCCTCGTGTACGCGCCGCCGGAATCGATCGGCAATTACGGCGACGAGGTCGACAACTTTGTGTGGCCGCGTCATTCCGGCGACTTCACTGTGCTGCGCGCCTATGTCGGCCGCGACGGCAAGCCCGCCGATTACAGCGCGGACAACGTGCCGTACAACCCGCCGGCGCACCTGCAGGTGTCGACGCGCAACGTCGGCGAAGGCGACTTCGCGATGCTCGCCGGTTATCCCGGTACGACTTATCGCCACCGCATGGCCAGCGAATTCGAACAGCAGATCGGCTGGCAGCTGCCGACGCGCGTCGCGCTGAGCCAGGGCGTGATCGAGACCATCGACAAGGCCGCCGCGACGCCGGAATCGCACGTGCTGTACGCGTCGCAGCTGCAGAGCCTGAAGAACAACCTCAAGCGCGCGCAGGGCGAGCTGGACGGCCTGCGTCGCAGTGACGCCGCCGCCGTGCGCCGCAACGATGAAGCGCAGATGCTGGCCTGGCTCGCGAAGCAGCCCTCGGCCGGCGCGACGCGCACCGACATCGCCGCGGTGCAGAAGCTGCTCGACCAGGCGGCGATCGTCCGTGATCGCGACCAGCTGCTCGGCATGATTCGCTCGCAGACGCAGCTGCTGCGCGCCGCAATCACCGTGCAGCGTCTCGCGCATGAGCGCAGCAAGCCTGACGCGCAACGCGAACTCGGCTACCAGCAGCGCGACGAAGCGCTGATCACCGGACAGCTCAAGCAGGTGCAGCGCCGTTTCGATCCGGCGATCGAAAACGCGGTGCTGACGTATCTGCTCACGCAGTACCAGGCGTTGCCCGCGGCGCAGCATGTCGCCGAAGTCGACGCCGTGTTCGGCCGTACGCCGGACGAGCTGCGCACGAAGCTCGATGCGCTCTACGCCGGTACGAAACTGGGGGACGAAGCCATGCGCCTGGCCATGATGTCGCGCGATGCTACGTCGCTCGCGAACGAAAGCGATCCGCTGCTGGGCGCCGCCGCGACGTTGCAGCCCGCGCTGCTGCGCATCGAAGACGAGAGCAAGGCACGCGAAGGCGAGTTGCTGCGCCTGCGCCCGTCGTACATGCGCGCGCTCATCGCGTATCGCAAGTCGCAGGGCCGAGCGGTGTATCCGGATGCGAACTCCACGCTGCGCGTGAGCTACGGCAACCTGCGCGGCATGGATCCGCGCGATGGCGTGCACTACGTCCCGGTGACGACGGTCGCCGGCATCGTCGAGAAGCACACCGGCGTGAAGCCGTTCGACGCGCCGAAACCGCTGCGCGACGCGATCGCCAAGGGCGACTTCGGCACGACCGCCGACCCGACGCTCAAGACGCAGACGGTCGACATCCTCACCGATCTGGACACCACGGGCGGCAATTCAGGTTCGCCCGTGCTCGACGCCAACGGCAACCTCATCGCGCTCAACTTCGACAGCAATTGGGAAGCGGTGAGCGCGAGCTGGATGTACGACCCGCGCTACAAGCGCGCGATCCACGTCGACATGCGCTACATGCGCTGGCTGATGGCGAAGGTGTATCCCGCACCGCAGCTGCTCGCGGAAATGGGACTTCCCGCCGAATGAACACGCGATGTGCAACGCGATGCTGTGACGTGCGTCAAGCGCGTCGCCTCGCGTGCATTGGCTAGACTCGACCGTCCAACGAAACCGAACACCGGAGCACCCATGCGCATGCGACCACTCGCCCTCGCCACGTTCGCCGCGCTCGCGGCTCTTTCCGCGAGCGCGGTCGCGGTCGAAGGCATGTGGGTGCCGCAGCAGTTGCCCGAAATCGCCGCGCCGCTGAAGAAGGCGGGGCTGAAGCTCGACGCGCGCCAGCTCGCGGATCTCACCGGCGATCCGATGGCAGCGGTGGTTTCGCTCGGTGGCTGCACCGCGAGTTTCGTGTCGCCGCAGGGCCTCGTGGTCACCAACCACCACTGCGCGTATGGCGCGATCCAGCTCAATTCGACGCCGCAGAACAACCTGATCGAAACCGGCTTCAACGCGACGACGCCGGCGCAGGAACTCTCGGCCGGCCCGAACGCGCGCATCTACGCTCTGGATTCGATCCAGGACGTGACGAAGACGGTGAAAGCCGCGATCGCCGCGGCACCGGATGCACTCGGCCGTACGACCGCGCTCGATGCGATCGAGAAGAAGCTGGTCGCCGACTGCGAGGCGCCGACGGGCTATCGCTGCCGGCTGTACAGCTTCGCGGGCGGCAACACGTATCGCCTGTTCAAGAACCTCGAGATCAAGGACGTGCGCCTGGTGTACGCGCCGCCGCGCAGCGTCGGCAACTACGGCGGCGAAGTGGACAACTGGATGTGGCCGCGCCACACCGGCGACTTCTCGTTCTATCGCGCGTATGTCGGCAAGGACGGTCGCCCGGCCGCGTATTCGCAGGACAACGTGCCGTACCGCCCGAAGCACTTCCTCAAGCTCGCCGACAAGGCGCTCGGTGACGGCGACTTCGTGATGGTGGCCGGCTATCCGGGCAGCACGAGCCGCTACGCGCTCGCCAGCGAATTCGATGCGACCGCGAACTGGACGTATCCCACCGTCAGCCGTCACTACAAGAACCTCGTCGCGCTGGTCGACAACGCCGGTCGCCGCAATCCGGACATCGCGGTGAAGTACGCGGCGACGGTGCGCAGCTGGCAGAACGTGTTGAAAAACTACGACGGCCAGCTCGAAGGTTTCCGTCGCATCGATGCGGGTGCGCGCAAGCATCGCGAGGAAGAAGCGGTGCTCGCATGGCTGCGCAGTCAGGGCTCCCGAGGCGAAGCGGGTCTGGCCGCGCACGATCGGCTCGAACAGCTGGGCGAGGAAGCACGCGCGCATCGCGAGCGTGACCTCGTCTTCGGTCAGCTGCGCAGCACGGGTGTGCTCGGCGCAGGCACGCAGATCTATCGCACCGCGATCGAGCGCGAAAAGCCGGACGCGCAGCGCGAAGCCGGCTACATGCAGCGCGACCTGCCGTCGCTGGAAGGCGCGCTGCGCCAGATGGAGCGTCGCTACCAGCCGCAGATGGATCGCGAACTCATCGGTTACTGGCTACGGGAGTACGCGAAGCTGCCGGCAACCGAACACATCGCGTCGGTCGACAAGTGGCTGGGCGGTACCGACGACAAGGCGATCGGTCGTGCGCTCGATCGCCTCACGAAGACGCGCCTTGGCGACACCATTGCACGTGTCGCGCTGCTGAGCGCAGATCGCGCGACGCTCGAGAAGTCGAAGGATCCCGCGATCCAGTTCGCCGTCGCGGTGATGCCTGACGTGCTGCGTCTGGAAGAAGAAGCCAAGACGCGTTCCGGCGATGCGCTGGTTGCCCGACCGGAGTTCCTGCAGGCGCTCGCCGACTACCGCAAGGCGCACGGCCAAGCCGTGTATCCCGACGCGAACTCGACGCTGCGCATCACCTACGGCCACGTCACGGGTTACACGAAGCCCGACGGCGCGAAGCAGCCGTCGTTCACCACGCTCGAGCAGGTTGCGCAGAAGGCGACCGGCAAGGATCCGTTCGACGCGCCGCAGGTGGAGCTCGATGCGATCCGCGCGAAAAACTACGGCGGGCTCGCGGACAAGCGCCTCGGCACCGTGCCGGTGAACTTCCTGTCGGACCTCGACATCACCGGCGGCAATTCGGGCTCGCCGGTGCTCGATGCGCAAGGCAAGCTCGTCGGCCTAGCGTTCGACGGCAATTGGGAATCGGTGAGCA
Source organism: Lysobacter sp. HA35 (assembly GCF_054061195.1). Lineage (NCBI taxonomy): Bacteria > Pseudomonadati > Pseudomonadota > Gammaproteobacteria > Lysobacterales > Lysobacteraceae > Lysobacter > Lysobacter sp. HA35. The sequence goes on from NZ_JBSSDY010000001.1 coordinate 130,442, forward strand.
GCAACTGGGTGTTCGACCCGGCGATGACGCGGATGATCTCGGTCGATCAGCGCTACATGCGCTGGATCATGCAGGAGGTCTATCCCGCGCCGCAGATCCTGCAGGAGCTCGGCGTTCCCGAACGCAAGTGATGCGCTGACGCATGCGAAAAAGGCCAGCGTCGATCGCTGGCCTTTTTCGTTGCGCGACGCTCGAGCGTTACGCGCCGGGCAGCGTGTAGTCGAACGTGTAGAAGTGCTCGCCGCCGGTGATGTCGATCGTCATCGTTCCGCGAATGCCCTCGAGTTCGTCGTCGCCAGAATCCGGCACCACTTCGATGCGCAGCGACGGCGAGCCGCGATGCATCATGCCGAAGTGCATCACTGCGAAATGTCCGCTGCGCCCGTCGAGGATGCCTTCGATGCGTTCGACCGCGACGTAACCGGCCGAACCGTCGACCTCGGTACCGACCGCGAGCATGTGCACAACGCTGGTCGCGCGCAGCGGGCCTTCGAACGTCTTGTCGATGCGCAAATGCATGGCGTGCGTGTCGCCACCGATTTCCAGCGGATCCTGCGGTGTTCGCTTCACGTTGAAGCGGCCTTGGGCGACGGGCATGGCGGTCTCCGGATCGAATGAATGCCGATCATCACGCACGCGCCGCCGGTCGGCCAGCGGTTGTCGACCACATCGCGTCTGCTAGTCTCCAGCCCGTCGCGGATTCCCATGCCAGCCGGCCCCGTCTCCCGACCCGCAGTCCGCATGCGTCCGCGCATGCATGCAACACCGCAAGACCGCATCACCGTCGCAGCCCGTCCGGGCCTGCACGACGGCCGGCTGGCAGGGCATCCGCGCATCCCTCATTCAAGGAGCGCGACGACGATGCGAGTGCTGGCATGCGATGGAATCCATGACGACGGCCTGAAACTGTTCCGCGAGGCGGGATGGGACGTGGTCGTCGCGCCCGAACCGATCAAGGACGCCGACAAACTCGCCGCCGCGCTGGTCGATGTCGACGCGGTGCTCGTGCGCTCGGCAACGCGCGTGCCCGCCGATGCGCTGGTGCAGGCGACGAAGCTGAAGGTGATCGGCCGCGCGGGTGCTGGTGTCGACACCATCGACGTCGACGCGGCCACCGCGCGCGGCATCGCGGTGATGAACGCGCCCGATGGCAATACGCTGGCCGCGGCGGAGCATGCGATCGCGCTGCTGTTCGCACTCGCGCGCCACATTCCACGCGCCGATGCCGGCATGAAAGCGGGGCAGTGGCCGAAGGCGGGGCTCACGGGCTTCGAACTCGAAGGCAAGCGTCTCGGCGTGATCGGTCTCGGCCGCATCGGTGGCACCGTCGCGCGCAAGGCGCGTGGCATCGGCATGGAAGTCGCTGCGTACGACCCGTTCCTGCCGGCATCCGCGGCGGGCAAGGGCAGCGTGCCGCTGATGACGCTCGATGACCTGCTCGCCTGGGCCGACATCGTCACATTGCACATTCCGCGCACCAAGGAAACGACCAACCTGCTCTCGGAAGCGCGCATGCGGGCGATGAAGCCGGGCGCGATGATCATCAACGCCGCGCGCGGCGGGTTGGTCGACGAAGCGGCGTTGCTGCGACTGCTCGACGAAGGCCATCTCGCCGGCGCCGCGCTGGATACCTTTGTCACCGAACCGCTGCAGGAAGACTCGCCGCTGCGGGCAAACCCGAAGGTGGTGCTGACGCCGCATCTCGGCGCGTCCACCAGCGAAGCGCAGCAGGCAGTCAGCACGATTCTTGCGCGACAGATCATCGATTTCGTCGCGACAGGCGCGGTCGCCGGCTGCGTCAACCTGCCGCCGCTCACCGCCGAAGCCGCGCTCGAAGTCGGGCCGTGGATGCCGCTGATGACGGCGCTGGGTCGCGTTGCATCGCGCCTCGTGCCGGCGCCGACGCGGTTGCACATCCGCTACGCGGGCCGCACGGACGGGCTCGACACGCGGCCGCTGACGCGACTGCTCGTGTCGTCGTTGCTCGGTGCGGCATCGGGTCGTGTCACTCCGGTAAACGCATTGCAGGAAGCGAGCGCGCGCGGACTCGAAGTCTCCGAAACGATCGGTGGCGAAGGCGACGGTTACGACCGTCTCGTCCGTCTGACGGTCGAAGGCGACAGCGCAGGCCGCAGCGTGCGACGCGAGATCGATGCGACGCTGCATCGTGCACCGCGCGTCGTCGCACTCGATGGTGTCGAGATCGAATTCGATCCGCTCGCGCATGTGTTGCTCATGCGTAACGAGGATCGCCCCGGCATGGTCGGCACCGTTGGCTCGCAGCTCGGCGCCGCCGGCATCAACATCATCAGCTTCGCGCTTGGCGCGGCGGGCGATGGCTATGCGCGTGCCGCCATCACCATCGATCGCGAGATCGATGACGCGCAACTCGACGTCCTGCGCGCCACGCCCGGCGTGTTCTCGATCCAGCAGGTCTGACGCATGCGAATCATTCTTGCCCGACACGGCGAAACGCCGTGGAACGCCGAAGGCCGCTACCAGGGTCAGGTCGACATCCCGCTGTCGCCGGTCGGCGAATCGCAGGCCGCGGCACTCGCGCGACGGTTGCGCGATGTGCCGATCACGCGCGCGGTCGCGTCGCCGCTGCTGCGTGCGCGTCGCACCGCCGAGGTCGCGCTGGGCGACCGTGCTGCGATGCTCACGACGGACGCCGGCCTCATGGAGATCGCGCACGGCGAGTGGGAAGGCCTGCTCGCCAGCGAAATCCGCGAGCGCGACGGCGAGCGCCTGACCGCATGGCGCGATACGCCGCATGACGTGCTGATGCCCGGCGGCGAATCGTTGCAGCACGTGCTCGATCGCGCATGGCCGGCGTTCGCGCGTGCATGCGACGGTCTCACTGATGACGACACGCTGCTCGTTGTCGCGCACGACGCAGTCAATCGCGTGCTGCTCTGTCGGATCCTCGGGCTACCACTCGCGAACCTCTGGCGCTTCCGCCAGGCGCCGACCACGCTGAACCTGCTGGAAGGGCCGGACGTCGACCACCTCGACGTCGTGCGCCTCAACGACTGCAGCCACCACACCGCACTGTTCGGCGAAGCCGTGCATCGCGCGTTGTAGGGCGGGTTTCAACCCACCGTCGCGTACGTCCGACGATGGCGGGTCAAGACCCGCCCTACAATTCGCGCATGACGTCCGAACTCGACCACTGGCTCGCCCGCCTCGAGCAACAGCATCCGCGCAGCGTGGACCTCGGTCTAGACCGCATCCGCGTCGTGCACGCGCGGCTCGGGCTGACGCGACCGGCGCCGGTGGTGATCACCGTCGGTGGCACCAACGGCAAAGGCTCGACCGTCGCGTTTGCAGAGGCGATCGCGCGTGCGCAGGGGCTGCGGGTCGGCGCGTACACGTCGCCGCACCTGCTGCGCTACAACGAGCGCATCCGCATCGATGGACATGATGTGGATGACGCTTCGATCATCGACGCTTTCGAAGCGATCGAAGCCGCGCGCGGCGACACTACTCTGACGTACTTCGAGGTGGGCACGCTCGCGGCGCTGTGGCTGTTCGAGCGTGCATCGCTGAATCTCGCGATCCTCGAGGTCGGGCTCGGCGGGCGATTGGATGCAACCAACCTCGTCGATGCCGATGTGGCCGTGATCACCACCGTCGACATCGACCACACGGATTGGCTCGGTCCGGATGTCGAATCGATCGGCTTCGAAAAGGCTGGCATTGCTCGCGCATGGAAGCCGCTCGTGCTGGGCGACGACGATCCGCCGTCGAGTGTGCTTCGCCATGCATATTCGATCGGCGCCAAGGCGCTGCGGATCGGCTGCGATTTCTTCGTCGATGCGAATGAGGGCGGGGACACATGGACGTGGCGTGCAGTCGGCGAAACACACGAGCTGCCGCGGCCGTCGCTAGCGGCGCCGTCGCAGCTGCGCAACGCGGCGGTGGCGATTGCGGCGCTTCGGTCGAGTCCGCTGGAGATCGGCGAGGACGCGATCGTGGCGGGCGTCGCCCATGCGCGCGTCACGGCGCGGCTGCAGCGGATCGAACGTGACGGCGTCGAGTACGTCGTCGACGTCGCGCACAACCCGCAGGCGGCGCGCGAGCTTGCCGCATGGCTCAAGCGCACGCCGGTCGATGGAAAGGTGATCGCATTGTTCGCAGCGCTCGGCGACAAGGACGCAGCGGGTGTGGTCGATGCACTTGCCGGTTGTGTCGACGCCTGGCACATCGCCGGTCTTCCCGGTCACGGCCCACGCGCAGTAGACGTCGATTCATTTGCGGAGCGGCTGACCGGAACCGCCGCTTCGATCGCGACGCGCTGGACGGACGTTGCGTCGGCGCTCGCCGGAATCGAAGCGGGCAAAGGCGACCGCGTGCTGGTGTTCGGCTCATTCCACACGGCGGCTGACGCCTTAAGGACGCTCGGCGTGGGAGCGACCGCCGGCTGAACGGTCGTCGCGCGGCCGGGGCCGCCCCGACCCGGCGCGTATAATTCGCCGCGACAAGGCGGGCCACCCCCGCCGCATGCGGACGCGATGGAATCTGCCCTGAAACAGCGGCTGCTCGGCGCGGCGGTGCTCGTCGCCCTGGCAGTGGTTTTCCTGCCCCTCCTCGTGATGGATCCCGCGCCCGACAGCGGCGCATCGCGCGTTCCGCTCAAGGTGCCGCCGGCGCCCGAGGCGGCGAACGGCGATACCCGCACGCTTGACCTGCCGCTCGCACCTGAAGCCACCGGCAAGCCGGTGTTGTCGGCGCCGGTCGAGGCGGGTGCAGGAGCGCCCGAGGTTGCGACGCCGCCACCCGCGGCGCTGACGACACCCGCCACTGCGGCCGGCAACTACGCCGTGAACTTCGGCAGCTACGCGACGGAGTCCGACGCTGCGCGCGTGATCGGTGCACTCGGCGCTGCCCATCTCGCCGCGTACCAGGAACCGACCGCACTCGGCACGCGCACCGTGCATCGTGTGCGCATCGGCCCGTTCGTGACCTCGGCCGACGCTGAAGCCGCGCGCCTGGCCGCGGGCCGTGTGCGCAGCGACGTCAATGCGAAGGTCGTCGTGCTCGATGCCGACACCGCGACGCCGACCAAACCTGCGGCGACGACCACAGCGATCGCGTCCACCGCGCCCGCAGTGACCACCGCGCCGCTGCCGGCCGCACGTGCGACTCCAGGACGCACGACGCCGTCCACGGACGCGACGTCCACCACGCTCACCGCCGGCACGCAGCGCCCCGCACCCGCTGCGACCACACCGCCCAAGCCCACGACGCCGCCAGCACCGCCGGCCGCAACGCCAGCGCCCGCGGCCGCGACCGTCGCAACGACCGCACCCGCCGCATCGAGCGTCGGTTTCGCCGTCCAGCTCGGCGCATTCGCCGATGCCGATGAAGCCACGCGGCTTCGTGATCGCGCACGCAATGCCGGCTTCCCCGCATTCGTCGAAAAAGTGCACACCGACCACGGCGACCTCAGCCGCGTTCGTGTCGGGCCGGTTCCGGATCGCGCTGCGGCCGATGCATTGCGCGCGCAGGTCGCGTCCAAGGTCGGGGTCAGCGGCATCGTGCGACCGCATCCCTGACGATGAGCGCGCTCGACTGGCTGCTGCTCGCGATCCTCGGCGTCTCCGCGCTGACGGGCCTGATGCGCGGCTTCGTCGGCGTGGTCGCGTCGTTTGCGGCATGGCTGCTTGGCGGTAGCGTCGCTCTGCTGCTCGGCGGCAGCGTCGCGCATGCGATTGCGGGGCCGGCAGGCCCGACGCCGGTGCAGGTATTCGCCGGATACGCAGTCTGTTTCGTCGCGACGTCGATCGGCGTCGCGGTCATCGCCTTCCTGATGCGACGCGCGCTCAAGGCCGCGGGGCTCGATGGCGTCGACCGCATGCTCGGCCTCGCGCTCGGCAGCGTGCGAGGCATCGCGATGGCCTGTGCGGTCGTGCTGCTGCTCGGTTTCACCGCCATTCCGCGCCAGCGGCCGTGGCAGGCGTCAGCGCTGGTGCCGCTGTTCAAACCTGGCGCGCGCTGGATGGCGACGTGGCTGCCGGCGTGGGCACGCGAACGCGTCGATCTCGACGGCGCCACGCCCGCTCGAAACCTCCCGGAACCGCCCCCATTACCGGGGCTTCCCGTCTGATCTTCTGCAGGACACCGAAATCATGTGCGGCATCATCGGAATCGTCGGCCAAAGCGACGTCGCAGGGCAGCTCTACGACGGGCTGACCGTGCTCCAGCATCGCGGCCAAGATGCCGCCGGCATCGCGACCGCCAGCGGCATGCGCATCCGCGTGCACAAGGGCAACGGGCTGGTCAGCGACGTGTTCGACGAGGCTGCGATGCAGCTGCTGCACGGCAACTTCGGCATCGGCCACTGCCGCTATCCCACGGCGGGCAGCGCCGGTTGCGACGAAGCGCAGCCGTTCTACGTGAACTCGCCGTACGGCATCGCGCTAGCGCACAACGGCAACCTGATCAACACCGACGCGCTGCGTCGTGAGGTGTTCGAGCAGGACAAGCGCAACGTCAACACCGAATCGGATTCGGAAGTGCTGCTCAACGTGTTCGCGCATGAGCTCGACACGCAGGGCGTGCTGTCGCCCGAGTCTGTGTTCAAGGCCATCGAAGGCGTGCACCGTCGCTGCATCGGCGGCTATGCAGTGGTCGCAACCGTGCTCGGCTTCGGGCTGGTCGCGTTCCGCGATCCGCATGGCATCCGTCCGCTGGTGCTCGGCAAGCGCACCAGCAACGGTCGCGACGAATATGCGGTCGCATCCGAGTCCGTTGCGCTCGACCTGCTCGGTTACGAGCGACTGCGCGACGTGCGCCCGGGCGAGGGCATTGTCGTCACGGCCGACGGCACGCTGCATGCGCGTGCCTGCGCCGAGGAGCGCGCGGCGACGCCGTGCATCTTCGAATACGTGTACTTCGCGCGTCCCGATTCGATGATGGACGACGTGTCGGTGCACAAGGCGCGCATGCGCATGGGCCAGAAGCTCGGCGAGAAGATCCTGCGCCTACGTCCGGACCACGACATCGACGTCGTCATTCCGATTCCCGACACCTCGCGCGATGCCGCGCTCGAAATCGCCAACGTGCTGGGCGTGAAGTACCGCGAAGGCTTCATCAAGAATCGTTACGTCGGCCGCACCTTCATCATGCCGGGGCAGGGCGAACGCGCGAAGTCGGTGCGTCGCAAGCTCAATCCGATTCCGCTGGAATTCCGCGGCCGCAACGTGCTGCTTGTCGACGACTCGATCGTGCGCGGCACCACGTCCAAGCAGATCGTGCAGATGGCGCGCGATGCCGGTGCCGCGAAGGTTTACCTCGCGTCCGCCGCACCGCCGGTGCGCTTTCCCAACATCTACGGCATCGACATGCCGTCGGCCGACGAACTCGTCGCGCACGATCGCACCGACGACGAAGTGCAGCAGTTGCTGGGCTGCGACTGGCTGATCTACCAGGACCTGTCGGACCTCGAAGAAGCGGTGTCCGGCCCGAAGCACCGCATCGACGCATTCGATTCGTCGTGCTTCAACGGCGACTACGTGACGGGCGTCGAGCCCGGCTACTTCGAGCGCATCAAGCAGCTGCGTTCTGACGCCGCCAAGCAGGCACGGAAGGTGGCCTGACATGAAGTCGCTGCAACTCGCGATGATTCCGGACGACGAGAACGGCGACGTACTGCGCGCGATGGTGGAGGACGGCGACGACCTCACCATCCCGCGCGAGATCGACTTCCATCTGGTGTTCGGCGAGGAAAGCGCGGCGCGCGCATTCACCGACGCGGCCAATCAACTACCGGACCTGCTGCTCACCGCGCCGGCGATCGACGACGAAGGCATCTGGCAGGTCACCGCGAGCCGCCACATGGCCGCGAAGCACGCGGATATCACCAAGCTCGAGCGCGACCTCACCGTGCTCGCCGAGTCGTTCGGCGGCTATCCCGACGGCTGGGAGTGCTCGCGCGCCGCCGGCCCCGAGGAAACGGACGACGCGGGCGACGACGCGGACGCGTGATGCACGTGGACCTGCACGATGCCGCGCACGCCTGCCTGCGCGCGGCGACGCCCGAAGACAAGGTCGCGCGCACGTTCGAAACGTTCGAACGCTTCTCGAGCGGCGAGCTTGCACCGCGTGCGGACTCGCCTGCACCTCGATCGGTTGAAATGCCGGGCCGCCCCGAGTGTCCGCGCCTTGTATCCGCACGTGACCTCCCGAAGCGCGGTTTCGGCACTAACGAAGGCCTTGCTGCGTTCGTGCACGCCATCGCGCACATCGAATTCAACGCGATCGATCTCGCCTGGGATGCCGTGTACCGATATCGCGAAATGCCTGCGCAGTTCTATGCGGACTGGGCATCCGTCGCGAACGATGAAGCACGTCATTTCACGATGCTGCGCGGACGCCTGCGCGAGCTCGGCTACGACTACGGCGATTTCGACGCGCACAACGGCCTGTGGGAAATGGCCGAAAAGACTGCACACGATGCCCTGGCTCGCATGGCCCTCGTGCCACGCGTACTTGAGGCGCGCGGGCTCGACGTCACGCCGGGAATGATCGTGAAGCTGCGCCAGCGCGGCGACGACGCGACCGCCGACATCCTCGACGTCATCCTGCGCGAGGAGGTTGGCCACGTTGCCGCCGGAAGTCGATGGTTCCGCTGGCATTGCGTGCAGCGCGGGCTGGAACCGCAGCCGACGTTCAAGGCACTGCTCGCCGAATACGCGCGCGCCGTGCTGTACGGGCCATTCAATCGAGAGGCGCGACTGGAAGCCGGGTTCGACGCCGAAGAGCTCGCGTCCTTGGAATCACTCGCGAACTGAGTTGCGCAGCGGCCGGTTACACAAGGCCCTGCAAGTCGATCCGCGCACCATCGACGCGCAGTACCGACCCGTGGTCGTACCAGTCACCGAGCACCACGCGTCGACGCGCGCGGCCGGCGACATCGAGTTCGTGGATCGCCGGACGATGCGTATGCCCGTGGATCATCAGGTCGACGCCGTAGCGCACGAAATATTCGTCGACCGTTGACGGCGCGACGTCGGTGATCGTTTCCATCGTGCCGGCGTCCTTCAGCGCGGCCTGCGCATCGCGACTCTGTGCGCGCGCGTGCTGCGCGAACGCGATACGCGCGGCGAGCGGCTGCGACAGGAATTGCGACTGCCACTTCGCGTCGCGCGTCTGCGCGCGGAACGCCATGTAGCCGGTGTCGGCAGTGCAGAGCAGGTCGCCGTGCAGGATCAGCGCGGGGCGGCCTTCGAGCATCAGCACCGACGGGTCCTGCAGGATGGTCATGCCGGCACGCCGTGCGTAGCCGTCGCCAAGCAGAAAGTCACGATTGCCGCGGATGAAATACGCGGGCGTGCCGCTATCGACGAGCTCGAGCAGTCCTTTCGCGACCGCGCTGCCGACCTCCGACGGATCGTCATCGCCGACCCAGGCTTCGAACAGGTCGCCGAGGATGTACAGCGCGTTCGCGCCGCGTGCGTCGTCGCGAAGGAAGCGCAGGAACAGGTCGGTGACCTGCGGACGTTCGGCGTCCAGATGCAGGTCGGAGATGAGGAGGGTGGTCATCGCGGCATTGTAATTGCGGGTGCGAAGGCGTCCGGCCATCAGGGCGGCGGCCTGCCGGCCTCCATGAATGCGACGCGCCGCACGTCTCGATCTGCGCCCTGCGTACGCCGCGATCCGCGAGCGTATAGTCGGCCGACCGGTCACGGCCTTGGGGGGCGGTCGGCATGGGGACGCACGACAACACATTCGGCGCACGCGCCACGGTGCATGCATGAGTCGCGGCTATTTCGCTTTTGTTCGCCGCGATGCGCAGCATCGTTACCACGCCACGCTGCCGGATTTTCCGACCTGCACCGCGGAGGCCGAGCGGCTGTCCGCATTGACGCAGGCGATCCGCGAAGCCGTGCAGGCGCAAGCCCGCACCAGCGGCTGGCCGACGCCGACGCGCCTCGAAGCACTGCCGCGACAGACCGACGACCATGAGGGCTACTGGCTCATGGTGGAGATGTCCGCCGCGGGCTGAACGGCCACGTTGACGGCAGGCGTAAAATCGTCGGTTCCACGCCTGACGAGTCGTCGCATGACCAGCCGCACCCGCTTCGCACCCAGCCCCACCGGGTACCTCCACATCGGCGGCGCCCGCACGGCGCTGTACTGCTGGCTGGAGGCGCGGCGTCGCGGCGGCGAGTTCATCCTGCGCATCGAGGACACCGACCGCGAGCGCAGCACGCAGGCCGCGATCGACGCCATTCTCGAAGCGATGGACTGGCTCGGCCTGCACTACGACGAAGGCCCGATCTACCAGACGCAGCGTCTGGACCGCTATCGCGAAGTCGCCGAGCAGCTGGTTGCGGCCGGCAAGGCGTACTACGCGTACGAGACAAAAGACGAACTCGAAGCGATGCGCGAGAAGGCGATGGCGGCGGGCGAGAAGCCGCGCTACAGCGGCGCCGCGCGAGACGCGAACCTTCCGTATCGCGACGACCCGAATCGCGTGATTCGTTTCCGCAATCCGCAGGACGGCACCGTCGCGTGGGACGACAAGGTCAAGGGCCGCATCGAATTCGCGAACAGCGAACTCGACGACTTGGTGATCTTCCGTTCCGACGGTTATCCGACCTACAACTTCGCGGTCGTCGTCGACGACATCGACATGCGCATCACCGACGTGGTGCGCGGCGACGACCACGTCAACAACACGCCGCGACAGATCAATATCTACGAAGCGCTCGGCGCACCCGTGCCGCATTTCGCGCACCTGCCGATGATCCTCGACGAGCAGGGCGCGAAGCTCTCCAAGCGCACCGGCGCGGCCGACGTGATGCAGTACCGCGAGAACGGTTACCTGCCGCACGCGCTGCTGAACTATCTGGTGCGACTCGGCTGGTCGCATGGCGATCAGGAGATCTTTTCGATCGAGGAACTCACGCGTCTGTTCGATCTGAAGGACGTCAACGCGAAAGCGTCGCGCCTCGATTCGCAGAAGCTCGGCTGGCTCAACCAGCAATACCTCAAGAGCGACGCGCCGGAAGACGTGGCGAAGCATCTCGTTTGGCATCTCGAGCAACAGGGTTACGACTTGTCGAACGGCCCCGCGCCGGCGGACATCGTCATCGCCATGCGTGATCGCGTGCAGACGCTGAAGGACATGGCCGAGCGCGCGGCTGTGTGGTTCCAGCCGCTGACCAACTACGACGATGCAGCCGTGGCCAAGCACCTCACCGCTGGCGCGCGCGCACCTCTGGACGAAGCACGTTCGCGCCTCGCGCAGCTGGCCGCGTGGACGCCCGATGCGATCCACACGACATTGAACGAAGTCGCCACGACCTGCTGCGTCGGCATGGGCAAGGTCGCGCAACCGCTGCGCGTCGCCATCACCGGCACGCAGGTGAGCCCCGACATCGCGCACACCATCTATCTCGCCGGGCACGACGAAGCACTGCGCCGCATCGACGCCGCGCTCGCGAAGCTGCCGGCCCACGCCTGAGGTCCCCATGGCGCATGACGACAACTGCACCGATCCGCGTCATCACGTCCACACGGGCGATGACTTCGTCGCGCAGGTCGAGCGTGCGTGCGAGGAACGCGGCCTTCGCCTGACGCCGCTGCGCGCGAGCGCATTGCGCCTGATCGCGGATGCCGACCGCCCGGTCAAGGCGTACGAACTGCTCGAGCTGATGAAGGCGACGCATGAAGGCGCGGCACCGCCGACGGTTTATCGCGCGCTCGACTTCCTGCTGGAGCACGGTTTCATCCACAAGCTGTCGTCGATCAACGCGTTCGTCGGCTGCCACCATCCGGGTGGCGCGCAGCACGCTGTGCCGTTCCTGATCTGCGACCGCTGCCATGCGGCGACGGAACTCGAAGACGAGCAGATCGTCGGCGCGCTCGACACGCGTGCGCGTGCACTCGGCTTCGCGCCGCGCGCGCAGACGCTGGAAGTGCACGGCCTGTGCGCCAGCTGCGCGGCGGAGGCTGCTGCCGCCTGAATCCGTGACTTCCGGGCTATTGAGGGGATGACCGCCGGGTCCGTAACGTAATGTTATAACCTTCTGAAAATCGGAACCGGCGTCGATGAAGAAATCCCTTCTGGTCCTGGCGCTTGCGGGCGTGCTCGGCACCGCGCACGCGGCGGACGGCGTGTCGCAGGCCCAGCTCGATGCCCTGAAGGCTCAGGTCACGCAGCTCGCGACCGAAGCCAAGGCCGCACGCGCCGAAGCGGACAAGGCCAATGCCGAGGCGCGCACGGCGCGAGCCGAGGTCGCCCGGCTCCGCGACGAGATGACGCATGTGGCGGCGGCGCCTGCCACCGACGCGACCGACGCCGCTACGCATCCGTCGAGCGCGCCTGTGGCGCCGGCCGCGGCATCCGACACGTCCGACCTTGCCGCGAACGACGAGCTCGCGGCACCGGACGACAATGGGTCCGCTGCACCGGCTGCCGCTGCGTCTTCTGCTTCCGTCGCAAGCGCGGATACCGGTAGCTCCGGCAGCTCGAATGCGAACGTCTTCAATCCCGCGATCTCGATCATCCTCAACGGCAGCTACACGCATCACTCGCTGGATCCCGCGAACTACGTGCGTGCCGGGTTCCCGCTGGTCGATGGCGCGGGCCCCGCACCCAACGGTTTCTCGCTGGGCGAAAGCGAAGTCTCGTTCGCCGCGAACATCGACGAGAAGTTCTACGGTCAGCTCACGCTGACGGCCGAGAGCGAAGGCGGCCAGGACCACATCGGCGTCGAGGAAGCATTCATCGACACCACTGCGTTGCCCGCGGGCTGGAACGTGCGCATGGGCCGGTTCTATTCGAACATCGGCTACCTCAACAGCCACCACGCGCACACCGACAACTTCTTCGATCGCCCGCTGCCGTACCAGGCGTTCCTCGGCAACCAGTACGGCGACGACGGCGTGCAGGTGCGCTGGGTCGCGCCGACCGCGCTGTTCTTCGAAGTCGGTGGCGAAGCGTTCCGCGGCGAGAACTATCCGAGTTCGAACGCGGGGCACGGCGGTGTCGGCACGAAGACGTTGTTCGCGCATCTCGGCGGTGACGTCGGCGCGGAAAACGAATGGCTCGCCGGCGTGTCGATGCTGCGTTCGAACGCGATGAACGGCGAAGACGGCTTCACTGGCGACGGCACGCTCTACATCGTCGACGGCACGTGGAAGTGGGCGCCGCAGGGCAACTTCAAGGATGGCGGCCTGACGCTGCGCAGCGAATACCTTATCGACCATCGCGATGGCACGGTCACCGATCCGCTCGGTTCGACGCTCCCGTTCGCGTGGAACGGCGATCGTCGCGGCGCCTACGCGGAAGCCGTATACCGACTCAATCGCCAGTGGGACATCGGCTATCGCTTCGATCGCCTGTGGTCGGCCAGCGAAGGTCCGTTCGCGAGCGACACCGACCCGACGCGACACACCGTCGAAGCGACCTGGCGCAACAGCGAATTCAGCCTGTTCCGCCTGCAGCTGAGCCATGACAAACCGAATGCGACGGACACGGACAATGCCGTGACCGTGCAGTACCAGACCAGCCTCGGCGCCCACGGCGCCCACAAGTTCTGAGGAACCGAATCATGAAGTCCTTGCTCATTTCCGCGGTGCTGCTTGCCGGTGCGGTTGCCGCGCCCGCGCAGGCCAAAATGCGCGTCTTCGCCTGCGAACCCGAATGGGGTTCGCTGGTGCACGAACTGGCCGGCGACAAGGTCGACGTCGATGTCGGTACGTCCGCGCTGCAGGACGTGCACGTCATCGAAGCCAAGCCGAGCCTGATCGCGAAAGTGCGCGCGGCCGACATGGTCGTGTGCACCGGTGCGGAGCTCGAAGTGGGTTGGCTGCCGCAGCTGATCCGCCAGTCGGGCAATGCGAAGGTCGCATCCGGCGCGGGTTACTTCGAAGCCGCGAAGCAGGTGAAGACGCTCGAGCGCCCGACCGCGCTCGACCGGGCGAACGGCGACGTGCATCCGGAAGGCAATCCGCATATCCAGATGGACCCGCGTCGCGTGCTGATCGTTGCGCAGCGTCTCGATGCACGCCTCGCGCAGCTCGATCCGGGCAACGCCGCCGCGTACCAGCAGAACCTCGCGAACTTCCAGACGCGCTGGACTGCCGCGATGGGCCGCTGGAAGGCGCAGGCCGCGCCGCTCGCCGGTCGCAAGGTCGTCGTGCACCACATCAGCTGGGTCTACCTGTGGGATTGGCTCGGCATGCAGCAGATCGGCGCACTCGAGCCGAAGCCGGGCGTGCCGCCCACCAGCGCGCATCTCGCGAGCCTGATCGCGACGACCAAGGGTTCGAACACGCTCGCCATCGTGCGCGCCGCATACCAGGACCCGAAGCCGGCCGACTGGCTGGCCGAGCGCACCGGCGTCAAGGCGGTGACCTTGCCGCTGACCGTCGGCGGTGACGCGCAGTCCAAGGATCTGTTCGGCCTGTTCGACTCCACCATTTCCAAGCTGCTGCAGGCCGCCAAGTGACGCTCAACTGGGAAGGGTTAGACCTCAGCATCCTCGGGCCCGCGTGCGCGGCGGGCCTGATCGTGCTGTCGACGCATGTGCCGCTCGGTCGGCAGGTGTTGTCGCGCGGCATCATCTTCATCGACCTCGCGATCGCGCAGATCGCGGGGCTCGGCGTGATCCTCGCGCAGTTCCTGGGCATCGATGAGCACGGCTACGGCGTGCAGGCTGCGGCCGCCGCTGCGGCGCTGCTCGGCGCGGGCCTGCTGTCGTGGACCGATCGTCGCTGGCCGCAATACCAGGAGCCGCTGATCGGCACCCTATTCGCGCTCGCCGCGACGGGTGGATTGCTGCTGCTCGCGAACAATCCGCAGGGCGGCGAACACCTGAAGGACCTGCTCGTCGGGCAGATCCTGTGGGTGAGTTACGCGCAGCTGATCCCGGCGCTGGTCCTGTCCGTGGTGCTGCTCGCCTTCATGTGGATGCGCCGCGGCCAGCTCACCGGCTTGGTGTTCTACGCGCTGTTCGCGCTCGCGATCACCGCATCGGTGCAGCTGGTCGGTGTCTACCTGGTATTCGCCAGCCTGATCGTTCCTGCGCTCGCGACCGCCGGCATGACCGGCAAGCGCCAGCTCGTCGCCGCATACGCGATCGGCATCGCCGGCTACGTGTCCGGGCTCGCGCTGTCGGCTGTGCTCGACCTGCCGAGCGGTGCGCTGATCGTGTGGATGCTCGCGGCGTGTGCGCTGCTGGCGCAGGCGATTCCGGCGGTGCGTCGCGGCCGGCGTGAGGGTGCCGCGCCCGTCGCCGTGCATTGACGGGCCGTTCGCAGGCGAATGTTATAGTGTTTCAAATGGCTGCTTCTCCCCAGCACACGACGCCGCATCCCCGGTCGAGGCCCGTCCTCGACCGGATCGGCGCGACCGGCTCCCTGCTGTGCGCGATCCATTGCGCTCTGCTGCCGGTGCTGATCGTGCTGCTGCCGACGCTGGGGTTCGCGGCCTGGCGGAACGAAGCCTTCGAGCTCGGCTTCATCAGCTTCGCCAGCGTGCTCGGCCTCTACAGCCTGGTGCGGGGTTACCGGCGCCATCGGATCGTTCGGGCGCTGGTGTTGCTGGTGCCGGGTCTCGCTGCGCTATGGATGGGTGTGACCTACGCCCCGCTGCACGATTCGACCATCGCGCACGCCATCTCGATGACGCTCGGCGGCACGCTGGTCGGGCTCGCCCACGTCACGAATCTGCGCCTGCAGTCTCTGCACGACGGCGACTGCTGCACGCCCTGATCGGCCGGGCCGACGGCCGCCTGTGCTAGGCTTCGCAGCCTCGCGCAAGCGCGCGATCCTTCACGCGGCTCGTCCGCAGGCCCGCACATGCGGCGCCGACGTTTCAATCTCAGATTCCAGGAGCACCACGATGGGTAAGGGCGACCGCAAGACCGCCAAGGGCAAGCGCTACAACTCCAGCTACGGCAATGCGCGTCCGAAGGCGACCGCCGTCGCGACGGGCACCACCGCTGCGCCGGTCGCGAAGAAGGCGACCAAGACCGTGTCCAAGGCACCGGCGACCAAGAAGGTCGCGGTGAAGAAGGCCGCGTCGAAGGAGTAAGCACCGGCCCCGCCCGGATGCACGAAAGCCCCGCGAAAGCGGGGCTTTTTCGTTTCAGTCGATCGCGTTGGGCGCCGCGTTAGAGCGAGTCGAAGAATCGCCACATCACGTCGTTCGCCGAGATCGCCCGCGACGCCGCTTCGCCGCGGTCCTTGTGACCGCCCGGCCAGGAATGTCCGCCCGTCTCGGTGACGCATAGCTGCACTTTCGCTACGCCATCGCAGGGCGTGCGCAGTTCGCAGTACGCGGCCGGAACGCTGAGCACGCGACGCGGCGGTGCGCGGCAACCGTCATGGCGCGACCACGCGTCGATCGTCGCGGGCACTGACGTGAAGTCGGTAACCATCGACGTGTCACGGAACGCACCGGGCCCTGCGCCGCCGTCGAACAGCACGTGGTCGTCGTTGCGAGCGTGGAAATGCGCGACAGCGACAGGTCGCGACGGCGTGCAATGTGTCGTGTTGTCGGTACCTGCAACAGGTGCGATCGCACGGAACATGTCCGCCGCTTCGCATGCGAGGCGGTACGCCATCATCGCGCCGTTCGACATGCCGGTCGCGTAGACACGCGATCGATCGATGTCGAGCTGATGCTCGACGTTGTCAACCACCATGCGAATGAAACCGACGTCGTCGATGTCGCGATCGCGCGCCGCGCCGCAGCAGTGGCCGGCGTTCCATGTCGCGAGGTGACCGCCCGGCATGCGGCTGAAGCCGTTGGGAAACACCGCGATGAAGCCATGCGTTTCGGAAGCCGTGATCAGCCCGTACTTCGAATCGTCCGCCTGCCAGTCCATGTCGCCGCCACCGCCATGCAGCGCGACGAGCAGCGGCATCGGATGACCCGGTCGATAGCTGCGCGGAACATGTACGCGGTACATGCGGACGATGCCGTCGTGGCGGATTTCGTAGAGGTAATCGCCCGGCGCGGTCAGCGTCGCGCGTGGGTCGCCGCCGTTGACGACATGACTGTTCGCGGAGCGCTCGGCCGCGCGGGCGCGAAGGATCTGCATGAAGCGTCCGCCACGCGCTTGCGCGACGACATCCGCGGCGACGAGCAGGAGAAGCGCGATCACGACGTAACGCCAGCGATGCATCGGCGGCTTCCGCGAAGTGGACCTGTTCCGTCCAACGCGCACCACGGACTTCGGTTGACCGTCGGCTCGCGTGGCCGACGAACGCGCGCGGTGTGTCGGTCGGATACCGCAAACCGAATCACGCGCCTAGGGTGTCGACGTCGCGCCTTTCGTCCTGCGCCAGCTCATGCGCGTAATCGTTCCAGCCTCCGCTGCGGGACGACTTCAGGTGGCTTACGCGTTACGACGTCTCGCCGCGCAACTTCGCACCCGCGGCGTCGACCGCCTTCCACACACGCATCAGATTTCCGCCGAGCACCTTGCGGATCGTCGCGTCCGAATAGCCGCGGTCGCGCAGCGCCTGCACGAGGTTCGGATAGTCGGCGACGCTCTTCAAACCATCCGGCAACGCGCCTGATACGCCGTCGAAGTCCGAACCGAGCCCGACGTGGTCCTCGCCAATCAGCTTGATCGCATAGTCGATCTGGTCGACAACCTGCTTGATGGTGGTCGGCGGCTTCGGATGCGCGGCGTCCCAGGCCTTGTCCCACTCGTCGAAGGACTGCACCGCTTCGCCGCGCGCCTTCGCTTCCGTCTGCGCGTGCTGGAACTTCGCCATTTCGCGGAAGTACGCAGTGGTGTCCGCGGCGGCCTTGGGGTCGATGAATCCGCTACCGAACGTTATCTGCACGACGCCGCCGGACTTCGCGATGCCCTTGGCAAGTTTGTCGCTCAGGTTGCGCTCGAAATCCGGCGTGAAGTGGCGCATGCCGGAATGGCTGGCGATCACCGGTGTCCTGGTCACGCGCAGCACGTCCTCGACCGATTCGTCCGACAGGTGCGAGACGTCGACCATGATGCCGAGCCGGTTCATTTCATCGACCACCTTCTCGCCGAACGGGCTCAGTCCGTGCCACGGGCGATCGAGCGAGTACGAGCCATCGGCGATGCGATTGCTGTGGCTGTGCGCGAGGGTGATGTAACGCACGCCGCGGTCGTAAAAGGTCTGCAATTGCGACAGGTCGTCGCCGATCGGTGCACCGTTCTCCATGCCGAGTGCGAGCAGCACGCGGTGGCCGGGTTGCTGCAGATGCAGGTAATCGCCGGGGTCGCTGATGAGCGCGAATCGATCGGTGCAGCGCGCCGCCATCGCTTCGACCGCGTCGATCTCCATGTGCGCTTTCTGTCGCGCGACACCGCTCGCGTCTTCTTCCGGCGATGTGTAGATGGACATGAACGCGACGTCGAGCCCGCCGCGGGACGCTTTGGTCGCGTCGAACTCGCGGTCGGGCATTTCGTTGCAGAGGTCGCGCCACGACTTCAGCAGTTCGGTCGGCGCATCGATGTGCGTGTCGACGATCAGCGCGTCCTGCACGAACTGCGATGCGGTCGGGCGCGGGTCGGCGGCGCAGGCGAGGGTGGGAATCAGCAGGAGAAGGCAGGGCAGGGCAGGGCGCATCGCGTTCTCCAGCAGGTGGATGGATCGATCAGCAACGTATTCCGGCGACGTAGCGCGCGTCGAGCAGATCGCCGCCGAGCCAGTAGCAGAGCT
This sequence comes from Lysobacter sp. HA35, assembly GCF_054061195.1. Taxonomy (NCBI): domain Bacteria; kingdom Pseudomonadati; phylum Pseudomonadota; class Gammaproteobacteria; order Lysobacterales; family Lysobacteraceae; genus Lysobacter; species Lysobacter sp. HA35. The sequence goes on from NZ_JBSSDY010000001.1 coordinate 149,120, forward strand.
CGGCCGGATGCGCGATGCGCCACAGCGCGAAGTCGGCACGCAGGCCGACGCGCAGCGTGCCACGGTCGGCCAGCCCGAGCGCACGCGCCGCATGCACGGTCGCGCCGCGCAACGCGTCTTCGGGCGTCAGGCGGAAGTGCGTGCAGGCGAGCTGCATGGCCTGGCGCAGCGATAGCAATGGCGACGTGCCGGGATTGCAGTCGGTCGCAATCGCCATCGGCACGCCGTGCTCGCGGAAGGCGTCGAGTGGCGGAAGCTTAGTTTCGCGAAGTACGTGGAAAGCGCCCGGCAGCAACACCGCGACCGTGCCCGCACGCGCCATCGCCGCGACACCGATGTCGCTGGTGTGTTCGACGTGGTCGGCCGACAGACCCCCGAATTCCGCCGCGATGCCGGCGCCGCCGAGGTCGCTCAGCTGATCGGCGTGCAGCTTCACGGGCAGGCCAAGCGAACGTGCGCATTCGAACAATCGGCGCGTCTGCTCCGGCGAGAAGCCGATGCCTTCGCAGAACGAATCGACGGCATCGACCAGCCCTTCGGCGTGCAGCTTTGGCAGCCAGTTGATCGCGGCGTCGATGTACTCGTCCGCGCGACCGGCATATTCCGGCGGCAAGGCGTGTGCAGCCAAATACGTCGCACGCACGGTGAGGCCCGCATCGTTGAACCGACGCGCCACACGCAGCATCTTGCGTTCGTTCTCGAAGTCCAGCCCGTAGCCGGATTTGATTTCGATCGTCGTTACGCCGTCGGCGCGCAGCGCATCGATTCGCGGCTTCGACTGCGCGTACAGCGCGTCTTCGTCTGCGGCACGCACGGCGCGCACGGTCGAGAGGATGCCGCCGCCGGCGCGTGCGATGGCCTCGTATGTCGCGCCCTGCAACCGCATTTCGAATTCGGTCGCGCGGTCGCCGGCGAACACGGCATGCGTATGGCAGTCGACGAGGCCGGGTGTGATCCAGCCGCGCGCTTCGATCACCTCGCGCGCCAGCAACGCCGGTTCGCCGCGCAGCGAGTCGCGCGGTCCGACATGCGTGATCAAACCGTCACGCCACGCGATGACGCCGTCCTCGATGCCGCCGTAGTTGTCGCCATCGAGCGTGGCGAGCGACGCGCCGATGATCATTCCGTCGAACATCGGCGTCGTCATGCGGGCTCCGCCGGTGCAGCCGGCGCCATCGATGCGGCCAGCCGATGCGCGAGCGCCTTGTACACCGGCACGTGGCAGATCAGGGACGACGCGGCGCGCGCGATGAGCACGGTCCCCAGGATGGGAAGCAGCATCAGGCGATTGTCGGTCAGCTCCATGCAGATCACCGCGGAGGTCAGCGGGGCCTGCGTGACGCCGGTGAGGTAAGCGCACATGCCGAGCAGTACGACCGCCGTCGGCGAGACGCCGGGGAGCAGCACCGCGAGGTCATGGCCCAAACCCGCGCCGACCGCGAGTGCCGGCGAAAACAGGCCACCGGGAATGCCGGCGACATACGAGACGAGGTTCGCGACCAGCTTGGCGGGGCCGAACGTGCGATCGATGCCGCCGCCCTGCAGCAGTTCGCGCGCTTGCGCGTAGCCGGTGCCGAACATGCCGTTGCCGAACGCGAGGCCGAGCAACGCAAGCACGAGTCCACAGAGCACCGCGAGCAACACCGGATGACGAGCACGCAACGCGCCGAGCAAGCGCGGATGGCCGTCGACCGCGGCGAGCAGCAGCCGACTGAAGCCACCGCCCGCCAGCCCGCAAACCACGCCGCAGAGCACGACGGCAAGCCAACCCTGTCCCAGCGGAAGCGACGTACTGACGTGTCCGAAATACGTGTAGCTGCCGAGCAGCCCGAGCGACACCACGCCGCCGACCAGGACCGCCGTCAGCAACGTGCCCGAGAAGCGATGTTCGAACGTGCCGCTGAGTTCCTCGATCGCGAACACAACGCCCGCGAGCGGCGTGTTGAATGCCGCAGCGATGCCCGCCGCGCCGCCGGCGAGCAGGAACCGCGCGCCCTGTTCGGGATCGCGAAAGCCCATTGCACGCCCGACCGCATACATGATGCCGGCGCCGAGATGCACGCTCGGCCCTTCGCGACCGATCGATGCACCGCCTGCAAGCCCGAGCGTCGTCAACACGAGTTTCGCGATCGATACGCGCAACGAGACGTGCTCGACGCGGCGTTCGTCAGGCAGATCGAGTGATGCGATTACCTGCGGGATGCCGCTGCCGCGCGTCGCCTGCAGGCCGCGCGACGTCGCCCATGCGCAGCCGCCCAGCACCGCCGGCGTCACGATCAATGCGGCGTAAGGCGAGAACGCGAGCGCGCGCTGGAACAGCCCGAATGCGGCGTCGGCCGCCTTGGCGAACACGATCGCGGCGAGTGCGACGGCGAGCGCGCCGCCCCACAGCGCGATGCGGCGCCTCCAGCCTTCGCTGGACAGCAGGACGGCAAGTCCGGCCTCGTCATGATGAAAACGGCCCATGCGGCATTCTCGCATGCGGCCGTGGTGCGGCCGGCCTCAGCGGTCGGCGTTGTCGTCAGCGTCGCGCGTAGCCTGGCGATCGCGTTCGGTGGACGCGAGCGTATGCCGCTCGCCCGTCATCCACGCGAACAGCGCGATGACGGCGACCACGAAACCCACGAATTCGACGATGCGCATGCGGTGCGACCTCCTGCCGCCGCGGTAGCCTAGCGCACCCGACGCCTGCCGCCCGCCCATGCCCGACTCGCCCGTCCAGCGCACCGCCCGCGGCTGGGAACTGCCCGGCCTCGCCAACCTGCATTCGCACGCGTTCCAGCGAGCGATGGCCGGCATGGCCGAGCGGCAGACGGACCCGGCCGACAGCTTCTGGACCTGGCGCGAAACCATGTACCGCATGGCTGCGCGCTTCGACCCGGACACGCTGCGCGACGTCGCCGCGCAGCTCTACGTCGAGATGCTCGAAGCCGGTTACACCGCCGTCTGCGAATTCCATTACGTGCACCACGATGTCGACGGGCGGCCGTATGCGGATCCCGCCGCGATGTCGCGTGCGTTGATCGACGCGGCGCGCATGACCGGCATTCGCCTCACGCTGCTGCCGGTGCTGTACATGACCGGCGGTTTCGACGGCCGCGCGCTCACCGAGCGCCAGCGTCGCTTCGGCCACGACGTCGACACTTACCTGCGACTGCTCGACACGTTGCGTGGTTCGCACGACGACACGTTGCAGGTCGGCTGCGCGCTGCACAGCCTGCGCGCGGTGCCGGAAGATGCGATTCGTGAAGTGCTCACCGCGTTGCCGCGCGATTCGCGCATCCACGTCCATATCGCCGAGCAGACGGTCGAGGTGGACGAATGCATCGCGTTGCGCGGCGCGCGACCGGTGCAGTGGTTGCTCGATCATGCACCGGTCGATTCGCGCTGGACGCTGGTGCATGCCACGCATCTGGACGACGGCGAGATCGCCGGCATCGCCGCGTCACGTGCGACGGTCGCGATCTGTACGACGACGGAAGCGAATCTCGGCGACGGACTGTTTCCGCTGCGCACGTTCCTCGATGCGGGCGGACGCTTCGGCATCGGTTCGGACTCGCATGTGTCGACGTCGCCGGTCGAGGAGCTGCGCTGGCTGGAGTACGGACAGCGACTGGTGACGCGGCGTCGCAATGTCGCGGTCGGTGCGTCGACAGGTGTCGGCGAAACGTTGCTCGAGCGCGTGCTGGAAAGCGCGCGCGATTCGTCGGGGCAGGCGATGCACGACGATCGCGTGGTGCTCGATGCGGACGCGCCGATTCTTGCGGGGGCGACGGCGGATGACGTCGTCGACCGCTGGATCTTCTCCGGCAATCGACCGCTGGTGCGCGAAGTCGATGTCGCCGGACGCGCCGTGGTGCGCGATGGCCGCCACGTCGATGCGGTGCGGAGACGATCGCGACACGCTATCGCGCCGCGATGTCGAAACTGCTCGCCTAGTCGGCGCGAGCGACGCATAAAAAAGCCGATGCGGCCATCAGCCGCACCGGCTTGATCAACTCACCGAGTTACTTGTCCGAACGCAACGCGCCAGCCAGCGCCGACGGGTTCCCGTCGTTCGGCATCGGCGTCACGCCGAGCACGCGCGCGAGCATCGGATAGACGTCGACGTTGTCGATCGCGGGCAGCACCACGCCGTTGCGGAATGACGGGCCGTCTGCGACGAACACGGCGCGCATCGACGGCAACGCCGGGTCGTAACCGTGCGAGCCACGCATGCCGGTCGCACGCGTCGCGAGCTTGGCGCGCGCCACGGCGTCCCAGCCTTCATCCATCTGGCAGACGATTGGCGGCACGCGCACGTTGGTGCCGTAGTGCCAGCGCGCCGGCATGGCCTCGCGCGTCCAGCATTCGTAGTGGTCGTGGCGGCCGACGAGCTTCGCGGTCGCTTCGGCTTCGTGACCGGCGACAGGGCGGAAGCCCACCGACTGGCCCGTCGTGATGTTCGCCGCGATCTCCGGCGACGCCATGTCCTCGATCACGACGACCTGGCCCTGCTGCACAGGCGCCATGCCGTGGTCGGAGACGACGACAATGTTGACGCGATCGGTGAGTCCGCGCGCGGCGAGGCCGGCGCGAAGTCGTGCGAGGTAGCCGTCGACCTTGGTTTCGGCCGCGAACGCTTCCGGCGACGCGGGGCCGTGGTCGTGCTCGGCGTGGTCGACGTCCTCGAAGTAGAGCGTGACGAGTTTCGGTCGCGCCGGCTCGGGACGGTCGAGCCAGCCGAGCACGGTGTCGACACGATCGGTGCCGCTGAACTTCTCGTCGAACAGGCGCCATTCGGACGGACGCACGCCGCCGGTCGGCGCGGCGCTGCCGGGCCAGAACATCGTGGCCGCGTGCTGGCCGGACTTCTCGACCGTCGCCCAGATCGGCTCGCTGCCCCACCACGCCGCGGTGCCGGTGGCGACCACGTCGTCCATGTTGAAGTGGCCGAGCTGCGGGTCGTCCATCGTGTTGTGCACGATGCCGTGGTGGTCCGGGCGCAGGCCGGTCACCAGTGTGTAGTGGTTCGGGAACGTCAGGCTCGGGTACGAGGGCCGCATGTATTCGGCACGCACGCCGTCCCGCGCGAGCGCGTCGAGCGTCGGCGTATGGCCGTGCTGGATCGCGTCGGCACGGAAGCCGTCGATGGAGATCAGGATGGTCGCGACCGGCGGCGTGGCCGGTGCGGCGGACTGCGGAGCGAGCGATGCGCATGCGGCGAGCGACGCCGCGGCGAGGGCAACAACGAGCGGTCGGATCACGTACGGCCGTGGAGGTCTGCGGAAACCATGACTTTAGCCGCTCGCCATGAACGCGCGGTGCGCACAGCATCGCAGGACTTCACCGGAGTTCCGTCCATGGCCTTCGTATTCGCGCTCGTTCCGCTGCTCGCCGCCGCCGCGGCCGCGCCCGTTCCGCCGCGGCCGGCGCCGTTCTCCGCCGACGAATGCGCCGTGTTCGCGCGCGAGTTGTCGTTCGCGCAATCGGTGGCCGACCACGACGCCGCGGCCTTCGCCGAGCACGTCGCGCCCGATGCCGCGTTCGCCGCCGGCTCGCCGCGACCGCAACGTGGCCGCGAGGCGATCCTCCGCGCATGGGCGCCCATCGTGCGCGGCGACGGCATCCGTCTCGAGTGGTATCCGGTGCGCACGACGGTGGTCGGAGACATCGCGTGGTCGACTGGGCCGGCGCTGGTCGAGGAAACCGGGAACGGTGCGACCCGGCTGACGCAGGGCACGTTCGAGTCGGTCTGGCGTCGCAATGCGCAGGGCGTCTGGCAGGTGGTGTTCGACAGCGGCACGCCGCCACGCGAGGTCCAGCCCGCCGAAGCCGATGCCTTCCGCAAGGGGCGCCCGACGACGTGTCCGGGCGCGTAAGTCGGGCCTGAATCCGCGCTCCGGCCGCATGCGCCGACCACGCGGCAGAGGCGTATCGTGGCCGGGTCGACCTTTCGGGAGACCCGCCATGAACCGACGCCCGCTTCTCCTCGCCACGCTCGTGCTCGCCGCGCTGCCGGCCTTCGCGCAGCAGGCCGCCCCGGCGCCCGCCGTCGAGCCCGCGCCTGTCGCCACGCCTGACACCCCGGCGCCCGCTGCGATGCCGGCACCCGTTGTCGACGCCAACGCCGCCGCGATCGCCGACGCCGAAGCGCATCCGAACTGCCTGCGCGAAACCGGCACCCTGATCCGCGCCCGGTCGCGCTCGGGCAATCACGGCTGCAGCAATAACGGCCCGGGCCGCGTCTACACGCAGGACGACCTGCGCAATACCGGCCAGACCGACATCGCCGACGCGCTGCGCATGCTGGATCCGTCGATCCACTGACGAGCGCCATGCGCGACCTCCGACGCCCGGCTCCGGCCGGGCATCGTCGTTTTCGGCGATGCGATAATCCGGCGATCACCGCACCGGAAGCACCGATGTCCACGCGCGTCGATCCGTCCCGAATCATCCGCGCCCCGCGCGGCACCGCACTGACCTGCAAGTCCTGGCTGACCGAAGCGCCGTTCCGGATGCTCCAGAACAACCTGGACCCGGACGTTGCCGAGAACCCGGCCGAGCTCGTCGTCTACGGTGGCATCGGCCGCGCCGCGCGCGACTGGGAATGCTTCGACGCGATCCTGAAATCACTGCGCGAGCTCAACGACGACGAGACGCTGCTTATCCAGTCCGGCAAGCCGGTCGGCATCTTTCCGTCGCATGCTGACGCGCCGCGCGTGCTGCTCGCCAACAGCAATCTCGTGCCGCACTGGGCCACGTGGGAACACTTCAACGAACTCGATAAGAAGGGCCTGATGATGTACGGCCAGATGACGGCCGGCTCGTGGATCTACATCGGCTCGCAGGGGATCGTGCAGGGCACGTACGAGACGTTCGTCGAGATGGGACGCCAGCATTACGACGGCAACCTGACGGGTCGCTGGATTCTCACTGCGGGCCTCGGCGGCATGGGCGGCGCGCAACCACTCGCAGCGACGCTCGCCGGCGCGTGTTCGCTCACCATCGAATGCCAGCAGAAGAGCATCGATTTCCGCCTGAAGACGCGTTACGTCGACGAGCAGGCCACCGATCTCGATGACGCGCTCGCACGCATCGAGAAGTACACGAAGGCGGGCGAAGCGAAGTCGATCGCGCTGCTTGGAAACGCCGCCGACGTGCTGCCGGAACTCGTGCGTCGCGGCGTGCGTCCTGATGCCGTCACCGACCAGACCAGCGCGCACGATCCTGTGCACGGCTACCTGCCGATCGGCTGGACGGTCGAGCAGTGGCAGGCGGCGCAGAAGACTGATCCGCAGCGCGTGCGCGACGAAGCCAAGAAGTCGATGCGCGTGCATGTCGAAGCGATGCTCGCGTTCGCGCAGCAGGGCATTCCGACCTTCGACTACGGCAACAACATCCGGCAGATGGCGTTCGACGAAGGCTGCACGAACGCGTTCGATTTCCCCGGCTTTGTGCCGGCCTACGTGCGGCCGCTGTTCTGCCGCGGCGTCGGCCCGTTCCGTTGGGTCGCGCTGAGCGGCGATCCGGAAGACATCTACAAGACCGATGCGAAGGTGAAGGAGCTGATCCCCGACGACGCGCACCTGCATCGCTGGCTCGACATGGCGCGCGAGCGCATCGCGTTCCAGGGCCTGCCGGCGCGCATCTGCTGGGTCGGGCTCGGCCAGCGTCACAAGCTCGCGCTCGCGTTCAACGAGATGGTGCGCAACGGCGAGCTGAAGGCGCCGGTCGTGATCGGCCGCGATCATCTCGACAGCGGCTCCGTCGCGTCGCCGAACCGCGAAACCGAATCGATGAAGGATGGCAGCGACGCGGTCTCCGACTGGCCGCTGCTCAACGCGATGCTCAACGTCGCTGGTGGCGCGACGTGGGTGTCGCTGCACCACGGCGGCGGCGTTGGCATGGGCTACTCGCAGCACTCGGGCGTCGTGATCGTCTGCGATGGCACCGAAGCCGCGGACCGGCGGCTGGCGCGCGTGCTGTGGAACGATCCGGGCACTGGCGTGATGCGCCATGCCGATGCCGGCTACGAAATCGCGCAGCAGTGCGCGGTGGAGCAGGGCCTGAAGCTGCCGATGCTCGGTGCCTGACATGACGGACGACGCGACGATCCGCGAAACGATCGTCGCGCTGCTGTCAGCGCGATCACCCACGGCGTCGATCTGCCCGTCGGAAGTCGCACGTTCGCTCGAGTACGATGAAGATGCGTGGCGTGCTGCGATGCCCGACGTGCGTCGCGTCGCTGCAACGCTGTCGGAAGCGCGCGTATTGCTGGTCACGCAGGGCGAGCAGGTGTTGCCGTCGGCCAGCGTGCTGATGGCCACCGGTCCGGTCCGCCTGCGTCGCGGCCCGCTGTTCCCGGTCGACGCCTGATCGCTGTCTCCGAACTGCAACACGCTGGTCATAACGTGGCGGCAATCCGTCGGGATCGACCTGCCATGACCATGCGCCGCGCCCTGTTCGCCTTGCTGCTCGTTGCATCGTTCGGCGCTGTCGCGGCGGGTCGCTACGTCCCGATTTCGAAGCGGCTGACGCCCGAACAGATCGCGTCGACCGGCATGACGCGCCAGCAGCTCGAACAGCTGGATGCGTTGCTCGAAGCCGCGGACGCGCGCGACGCGGCGACACGCACGACTTCAAGCGTCGAGGCGGACGTCGCGAAAGCCAGCACCGCACCGATGCAGTACATCGGCCTCGACAATGCGCCGATCGCGGCGAAGGTTCGCGGCAGCGTGTCCGGATGGTCGGCGGGCACCGTGTTCGAACTCGATAACGGTCAGCAGTGGAAGGTGCTCAAGGGCACGGTGAAGCTGTCGCACGCCATCGATTCGCCGAGCGTGCGCCTGGTGCCGGGCGTCGCGGGCCGCTGGTTCTTCGAACTCGACGAAGACCACCCGAAGGCGCGCGTCTACCGCATCGACTGAGCCGCAACGTCCGCGGCCTGCAGGCTGACCTGCTTGCCGCCGGGCAAGGTCTGACGCCCGACTTCGACGAAACCCTGTCGCGCGTGGAAACGTTCGGATGCAGGGTTCGGCGGCTCGATATCGAACTCGCAGGTCACGTACAGGACGTCATCGCATCTTGCGCGGTCGAATACGTCCGCATACAGACGTTGGCCGAACCCTGCGCCGCGAAGCTGTGAACCGACCACCACGCGATCGACGTACAGGAATCGCGGATAGCGTGCGTCGAACCATCGATAGTTGACGCTGTCGTAGGTGGCACGTTCGCGGAATGCGAGCACGAACGCCTGCACGATGCCCTCGTGTTCGACGACGCGGCACATCGCGCATGCCGCGAGCAAGGCGTCGAGGCGCGACGCGTCCATCGAGCTCAGCACCGCGACCGACGCCTCGTTGAGCGCGAGCAGGGCAGGGCGATCGTCGGGCGTCGCGTCGCGAAGAAGGATGCGTTCGTCGGTCATGGCTGCCGGATCGTAGGCGGCCGAAGCCGGTCGCGCTAGCATCCTCCGCATGTACGAACACCGCGGCCGTCCACCCCTCACGCGTGCGCAGTTCCTGCGCCGCATCGGCAAGCACGTGCTGGTCGCATCAGCGCTGCTCGCGCTCTCGCTCGGCATCGGCATGGTCGGCTACATGGCCTTCGAATCGCTGACGCCCACCGACGCGTTCCTCAACGCGTCGATGCTGCTCGGCGGCATGGGCCCGGTCGATGCGCCGAAGACGGAGCCGGGCAAGCTGTTCGCGGGTCTGTATGCGCTTTACGCCGGCCTGGTGTTTCTTGTCGCCGCCGGCCTGGTGGTCGCGCCGATGGCGCATCGGTTATTGCATCGGTTCCACTGGGAAGCCGACGGCAAATCGTCCTGAGGAGATCGTATGAAGCCGTTCGCGTTGTTGCCCGCAGCACTGCTGATGTCGAACACCGCGTTCGCCGCCGATCATGCCGAGCGCGAGCTGCGCGATACCGAAGCCGCCGTCTGCCACGCATTCGAAGTCGGTGATGCGGCGTATCTGCGACGCGCGCTCGATCCCGGTTTCACGCTCACTGGTTCCGGTGGTGACGTCGAAAACCTGCAGCAGACGCTCGACGAAGTGGTGAAGCGCGAGCCGCGTTACGATGAATTCCGCAACAGCGACCAGGTCGTCCGTCGCTACGGCGATGCGGCGGTGATCACCGGCATCACGCACATCCGCGGAAGGTCCGGCGGGCAGGCGTTCACCGCCGACTTCGCGTTTACCGACACCTGGGTGCTGCGCGCGAAGCACTGGGTGCTCGTCGCGAGCCACGCATCCAAGCGGCCCGCGACGACGCACTGATCAGCGCGTTACTTGCGCAGCCACAGGAACGCGATCAGCCCCACCAGACCGACGGCCGCCACCGAATGCACGCGCTTGGACTTGCGTGCATCGTCGAACAGGCCCTCGATCACGTTCACGCGGTCGGCGAGCAGCAGCATCATCCAGTGACGCAGCCGGCCTTCGCTGTGGCGAAAAGCCGCACGACGGATCTTGCCGGACAGGCCGCTAGGCGGACATGCGCTACCGAACACGGGCGTAAGGCCCGGGCGTTCGATGGAATGCAGGATTTCCACGGTCTGCGGCTGTGCTTCGGGAATCTCCCAGTGCACGTTTTCGAGTCGCGGCGGCTGTCGCTCCATCGGCACCGCGGGGCGGTTCTTGCGATCGAGATCGGCGCCCCAACCGGGGATCTGCGAACGGTCGAAGGTCATGTCGGTCTCCTCAATGCAGGTGCTGCGTCGGCGTCAATGCGCCGGACGTTGCGGTTTCGATGCTGCTCATGCCCGGCGGAATCAGCACGGTCTTGATGCAGCCGTCCTTCTTCGCCGAGAACATGTGGTACGCGTCGTTGACGTCTTCCAGCGGCACGCGGTGCGTGATGATTTCGCGCGGCTTGATGCGCCCGGCCATGACGTGCTCGATCAGGCGCGGCAGATGGCGCTTAACGCTCGCCTGGTTGCCGCGGATGGTGAGGCCCTTGTTGAGCGCATTGCCGATCGGAACCATGTTCACCGTCGGGCCGTAGACGCCGACGATCGAGATGTTGCCGCCCTTGCGCACGGAGTTGATCGCCCACTGCAGCGCAGTCGCGGCGCCCGCCTGGATCTTCATGCGCACGCCGGTGATCGACTGCCACAGCGAGCCGTCGGCTTCAGCGCCGACGCAGTCGATGCAGACGTCGGCGCCGAGCCAGTCGGTCATCTTCTTGAGATGCACCACCATGTCGTCGACTTCCTTGAAGTTGACGATCTCGGCCGGGCCCCACTTGGCGACGAAGTCGAGGCGGTAGTCGACGTGGTCGACCACGATCACGCGGCCCGCGCCCATCAGCCACGCCGAGCGTGCGGCGAGGATGCCGATGGGGCCGGCGCCGAAGATCACGACGGTGTCGTTCTCCTTGATGTCGCCCATTTCCGCCGCTTGGTAGCCGGTAGGCACGACGTCGGTCAGCAGCACGGCGTCCTCGATATGCATGCCGTCGGGAATCTTGGTCGGGCCGATGTCTGCGAACGGCACGCGCGCGTATTCGGCCTGGCCGCCGTGGAAGCCGCCGGTGGTATGCGAATAACCGAAGATGCCGCCGACTGCGGTCGCTTCGGGATTGGTGTTGTGGCAGTTCGAGTACAACTCGCGCTGGCAGAAGTAGCAGGTGCCGCACGCGATGTTGAACGGCACGATGACGTGGTCGCCCGCCTTGACGTTCTGCACGGACGAGCCGACTTCCTCGACGATGCCGCAGAACTCATGGCCGAAGATCTGGCCGACGCGGGTGTCGGGCACAAGGCCGTGATAGAGGTGCAGGTCGGACCCGCAGATGCAGGTGCGCGTGACTTTGACGATCGCGTCGTTCGGATGTTCGATGCGCGGTTCGGGCATTTGTTCGGCGCGCACCTTGTAGGGCCGCCGGTAGGTCGTCGCAAGCATGAGTCGTCTCTCTCGCTGGGGCGTGTCATCGAGGCTATGCAGCGCGACATCTAGGCGGCGGCAAGCCGGCCGTAAGCGCGATGCATCGATGACACATGCGATGACTCGTTCGGGTTGTGCGACATCGCTGTGTCGCATGCGCACGGATACGCACGATGCGATGGCATGCGTATGTCGATCGGCATCGCCGCAGCGCAGCATTCGCACGGTGCATTCGCGGATCAGGGTCGGTTAACCCGCAGCGCCGCACCTTTGCGCCAAGGCCGCCGACAAGCAAAGCCGTACAGGCACCGACCGCGGCCCCCGACACACCGAGTGCACAGGTGTGCTGCGGCGACGATGCTTGCCTGCCCCGGTCATGCCGGGGCTTTCTTTATCTGCAGCGCACAAAAATCGCGGCACGAAGTGTTGATGCGACGGACGGCAAGCGGCCGTCACGGGGATCTCACGGTTGCTGCATAAACCTCGACGCGTAGTCACGCACCACCGTGGTCGCAGTCATTTCCTCTCCGCCCCGAGTCCCCTGGCTCGGGGTTTTTTCTGCGTGTTTCCCCATCACGCATGGCTAACGTCTGTCGGCGCAGCGTGATCTTGCGACGGCTCTCCGTCGCATTCCGCCCTACAAAGCGCGGAGCCAGCCTCCTGAGAGGCGTGAGTCCCCGGCGTCGTCGGCCGGGGACTCCTCGTAAGGGGTCCACGAACCCGGCGGTCGCCCGATGCGGCCAGGGAATGGCGACACGATCGCCCGCGAGGCAATGCATGCGTCTCCATGCATTCCAATTGACCGACGGCACGATGCACGTGGTGGCCGAACGACTCGCCGCCGCACTCGATGCCCAGCGCGAACTCGACGCGCACGACATGGGCGTCGCCGATGTCGATCTCGCACAGCTCAGCCCCAACCTCGTGCTCGGCATCGGACTCGATGCCTGGGCCATCGCGCGTGGCGAGGATGCCTTGCTGATCCGCGGCGCCATCGCGTCGCAGGTGATGTAGGCGTCAGTCCTGCAGTTCTCGCAGCGTCGTCGACGGCGGCGCATCCAGCACGCGGCGCGTGGCCCACAGACCGGCAATCAAGGCAGCGAGCGTGCCGATCACGCCGCCGGCGAGTGCAGGCTTCGCATCGAACTGCCACGGCAGGTCGAACACGCGCGTGGCGACGACGCCCGACAGCACCGATGCGGCAATCGCAGCGACCAGCCCGGACAACAGCCCGATCGCGATGAACTCCGAAGCCTGGGCGAGCCGCAGCTGGCCGCGTCGCGCACCGAGCACGCGCATAACGCCGCCTTCGAGCAGGCGCTCGTCCTGGCTCGCCGTCACCGCGGCCATCAGCACCAACACGCCTGCGGCGAGCGAGAACCAGAACACGACCTGCACGACCGTCGATACCTGGTCTCCGGTCGCGCGCACCTGCGCGAGCACCGCGTCGACGTCGATCACGGTCAGGTTGGGGAAGCGATCGACGATGCGCGCGGTGAAGCGCGGCTGCGAGGCCGGAACGCGCACCGCGGTGATCCAGCTCGCGGAATAGCCGTCGAGCGCATGCGGCGACGCAACGACGAAGAAGTTGGGCTTGAAACTTTCCCAGTCGACTTCGCGCAGCGAGGTGATGCGCGCTTCGAACGGCTGGCCGGCGACATCGAAACCGACGCGATCACCGACCTTCCATCCCAGCCGATCGGCGAAGCGCTTTTCGACCGACAGTTCGGGCACGCGCGGCGTGCCGGTCCACCAGCGTCCGGCGACGATATGGTTGCTCGCTTCGGGCTTGTCGGCGACCGACAGGTTGAACTCGCGCTCGGCGAAGCGTCGCGCGTCCTCGTCGGCGTAATGCTTGGGATCGACCGCCGCGCCGTTCCGGCTTACGAGATGCGCGCGAATCATCGGAAACATCACCGGCGCTTCGAGGCCTTCGCCGCGAACGAAGCCGCGCACGTCGGCCACCTGCTCAGCTTGCACGTTGATGATGAAGCGGTTGGGCACGTCGGTCGCGAGCGAGTGCTGCCAGCGGTCGAGCAGGTCGGTACGCACGAACGTGAGCAGCAGCAACGCCATCAGACCGAGGCCTAGCGCGCACACCTGCGCGACGCTGGTACCTGATCGCCTGCTTACGTTGGCGAGTCCGTAACGCAAAGGCCCACGCATGCGCGATCGAAGCGCGCGCACTGCAAGGATGAGCAGTCCGGCGAGCAGCGCGAGCACCGCAAGCGTTGCGACGACACCGACCAGCATCGCGACACCGAGTGTCGCCGAACCGGCCTTCCACCAAAGCAGCGTGCCGAGGACAGCGAGACCGAGTGCACCGACAAGCCATGCGCTGGGTTCCGCGCCGTCGAGGTCGCGACGCAGCACGCGCAGCGCGGGCACGCGACGCAGCGCCAGCACCGGCGGCGCGCCGAACGCCAGGAGCACGACGAGGCCGAGCAGCAGCCCCTGCAATGCAGGCGCATAACCCGCCGGTGGAATCGACAGACCGAGCCTCTGCGCGAGCCACAGGCCGATGCCCCATTGCATGACGAAGGCGAGCGCCACGCCGATCACGCTCGCGCCGACACCGAGCAGCATCAGCTCGCCGACATGGATGGCGACGATGCGTCGCTGCGATGCGCCGAGGCAGCGCATCACCGCGGCGCCCTGGCGATGCCGTTCGCTGTGGCGGCGTGCGGCCATCGCGACGGCGACGGCCGCCAGCATCACCGACACCATCGCGGCGAGGCCGAGGAAGCGACCGGCGCGATCGAGTGCGGATCGCACTTCGGGCCGCGCACTACCAATCGTGTCGAGCCGTTGTCCGCGGATACGCGAGGACTTCGCGAGCGCGCTAAATCGTTCGACCGCACCCGCATCGCCGGCGACCACGAGCTTGTATTCGACGCGACTGCCCGGCTGCACGAGTCCCGTGCGCGCAAGATCCGCCATCGGAATCAGCACGCGCGGCGCGATGTTGAACATGTCGGTCGACGCGTCGGGTTCCTGCGCGACGATCGCGCTGATCGGAAACGACGCATCGCCGAGCGTCACCACGTCGCCGAGCTTCGCGTCCAGCGCCTGTGCGCCGTTGCGGGTCAGCCATGCAGTGCCGGGCGCGGGGCCGTGGGTCGCGCTGGTTTCGCGACCCTGCGCGTCGACGAGTTTGAAGTTGCCGCGAAGCGGGAAGCCTTCACCGAGCGCACGCAGATCGGCGAGCTTCAGGCGCCGAGCATCGCCTTCGCCGACCGACGCCATCGTCGTGAGTTCGCGTGTTTCTGTGGCGCGCAATCCCGGTGCACGTGCTGCTTCGAGCTGCCGTGCTGATGGAGGATCGTCGCCGCGCAGCACCGCGTCGCCGCCGAGCAGTCGATTCGCTTCGATCGCGAGCGCGCGATCGGCGCGATCGGTAACGAAACCCACCGCCGTCACCGCGAGCACGGCCAGCACGATCGCCGCGAGCAGGATGCGCACTTCGCCCGCGCGCAGGTCGCGGCGGAGCTGGCGCCAAGCGAGGACGAGCGCGGTCGGCATCAGGCGGTCGCCGAGTCGTCGACCAGGCGGCCGGCGTCGAGGCGCAGGCGTCGGCCGCATCGCGTGGCGAGCGCATCGTCGTGCGTCACCAGCACCAGCGTGGTGCCGGCCTGCGCATTGAGTTCGAACAGCAGCTCGATGATGGCCGCGCCGGTGCGGGTGTCGAGATTGCCGGTGGGTTCGTCGGCGAACAGCAAGCCCGGACGGGTGACGAATGCACGCGCCAGCGCGACGCGTTGCTGCTCGCCGCCCGAGAGTTGTCGCGGGTAATGACCGAGACGTTCGCTCAAACCCACGCGCTGCAGGATCGAACGCGCGGGCGCTTCTGCGTCGGCATCACCGCGCAACTCGAGCGGCAGCATCACGTTCTCGAGCGCGGTGAGCGAGGGCAGCAGCTGGAAGTTCTGGAAGACGAAGCCGACCTTCTCGCCACGAACGCGCGCACGGCCGTCCTCGTCCAGCGACGACAGCGGCGCGTCGTCGAGCAGCACACGGCCCGACGAGGGCACATCCAGACCCGCGAGCAGCGAGAGCAGCGTGCTCTTGCCGGAACCGGACGCGCCGACCACGGCGATCGTCTCGCCAGGTTCGATGGCGAAGCCGATGTCGCGCAGGATCACCAGGTCGCCGGCCGGCAGGGGCACGTGCTTGCCGAGCCCCTCCACGGCGAGCGCGGAGGGCACGGTCCTTCGGCCGGGGTTCACGGTGGCGTCGAGCATCATGTCTCCAGTGAGGCCGGGTCGGCCGGAGGACTGCATGAGCAAGACATATGAAGGCATGAGGGGCCGTGTTCAACAGGGCCTTTGGTGGGTGGTACTTCTGTTCGCCCTCGCGGTTGTGGCGCCGGCATGGGCGAAGGCGCCCGTGCGCGCGCCCGCGACCACGCACACGGTGCTGGTGATGGGCGACTCGCTGTCGGCCGGTTACGGCATCGCGGTGTCGCAGGGCTGGGTGTCGCTGCTGGGCCAGCGGCTGCGCGCGGACGGCGGGCGATGGTCGGTGGTCAATGCCAGCGTGAGCGGCGAGACGACGGCCGGCGGCCTGTCGCGACTGCCGGCGGCGCTTTCGCGCGCGAAGCCGGCGGTGGTGGTGATCGAACTCGGCGCGAACGATGGCCTGCGAGGGCTGCCGGTGCGCGACATGCAGGCGAATCTCGACCGCATGGTGAAGCTGTCGCGCGCATCGGGCGCGAAGGTGCTGGTGCTGGGCATGCGCATGCCGCCGAACCTGGGCCGCGCGTACACGGAAGGCTTCGCAAATGCGTATACGACGGTCGCGCGGACCAACGGTGCGTCGCTGCTGCCGTTCTTCCTCGAGCCGATCATGCTCGACCGCAACGCGTTCCAGCGCGACAACCTGCATCCGACCGCCGCGGTGCAGGGCCGTTTGCTGAATCACGTGTGGCCGTCGCTGCAGCCGCTGCTGCGTTGAGCGATGCGTCGCGTCAGGTGACGTGGATTTCGACCAGTCCGACGCGCACCACCTGACCCGCGCGGATCTTCGCGGTCTTGCGCAGTTCGACGGCGCCGTCGACGTTGACGGCGCCGCTGGCGACGATCTGCTTGCCGGCGCCGCCGCTGTCGCAGAGCCCGACCAGCTTGAGCAGCTGGTTGAGTTCAACGAACTCGCCTTCGAGCTCGAAATCCATCCTCTGCGTCATGCGATCAGCGCTCGTTGACGCTGAAGCGCCCCGGCCCGAGCAGCGCAAGCGCGAGCGCGGACACGAGATACATCGCCTGCAGCTCCAGCGCCCAGCCGCCCTGCTCATTGAACGAGCCGATCTGGCGCATGTGCACCAGCAGCACGGCGATCACCATGTTGATGAAGACCAGCACCGCGCCGATGCGCGCGTGGAAGCCGGCGATGAGCATCAGCGGGCCGATCACTTCGCCCAGCAGCACGCCGTAACCGAGCGCGCCGGGCAGGCCATGCGCTTCGACCATGTGGACGATGCCGCCCATACCGCCGTTGAGCTTGGACAGCCCGTGGAAAAGGATCAGCACGCCGAGCGTGACGCGGAGCAGGAGCTTGGCGATGTCGTGCTGGGTGTTGGCGTTCATGGCGTTCCCCCTGTTCGAACGCGGCGAGCATAGACGCATCGCCGCGCGCCTGTCTTCGCCGGCAGCCGGCGGCCTTCGCATCGTGTGAACGGGTTAGCATCCCGGCTCGCTTTCCGGAGACGCATGGATGATCGCCTACACCACAATCGGCACCAACGACCTGCCGCGCGCGGCCGCGTACTACGACACTTTGCTCGCGCTCATCGGCGGAAAGCGCGAGATGGAGCAGCCCGGCTACTTCATCGCCTACGGCACCGGCGGACACGGCGCCGGCCTCGGCGTCACCGTGCCGTTCGACAAGAACGCCGCGACCGTCGGCAATGGCGTGATGGTCGCGCTGGAAGCGAAGGACCGTGCGCAGGTCGACGCGGTGCATGCGAAGGCGCTGGAACTCGGCGGCACCGACGAAGGCGCGCCGGGCGAGCGCTTCCCCGGCTTCTACGCCGGCTACTTCCGCGACCTCGACGGCAACAAGCTCAACATCTGCCACATGACGTTCGACCAGTCGGATCACGCGCCGGCCGCGTGACCGTCGATACGTCGTCGCCCGAAGGCGTCGCGACTTGCGGCGCCTTCGTCGTTTCCGGGACTGACCGGCCGTCGACATGTGCGCTGCCAGCCTTCGTGCAGGAGGCGGCCATGCACACGAAGAAGCTCAGGTTCGGCGAAGGGTTCCGCGTCGCGTTCGAAGTCCGCCGCGCGCAGTGCGCGGAGATGGTGCTGGCGCCGGGCGACACCGAAGGTGGCGATGACAACTATCACCGCGGCGCGGATCAGTGGCTGTACGTGGTCGACGGCCGTGGTGTGGCGACGGTGGAAGTCGACGGACGCAAGCGTCGCATCACGCTGGAGCCGGGCCGACTGCTTGTCATCGAGAAGGGCGAGCGCCACGAGGTGCGCAATACCGGCAGCGGACTGCTGCGCACGCTCAACTTCTACTACCCGCCAGCGTTCGCGCGCGACGGCGATCCGAAAGGCCCCGGCCGCAAGCGCGGCTGAGGCTCAGTCCACCGCGCCCTTGGCTTCCGATGCGGCGAGCATCTCCGGATGCTCGATGCGACGCAGCCGATGCAGCAGCGGATACGCCAGCACCGCGCCGAGGATGATCGCCACGCCCGCATAGAACGTAATGCTCAACTGGCGCTGCTCGCCTAGCAGCACGATCGCCAGCACGATCGCGTACACCGGCTCCAGGTTCACCGCGAGCTGCGCCGCGAACGCGCTCATGTGCCGCAGCGCGACCAGCGACAACGCGTACGGCACCAGCGTGCAGCCGATCGACAGCACCAGCAGCAGCCCGATATCGCGCAGCGGGGGCAGGGCGAGTGCGAGCCCTTCGCCCGGCATCAGAACGCTTATGAGCGGCGACAGCAGGGTCAGCGCGACCGTGCCCGCGGCAAGTTCGATCGCCGTCACCGTCAATGCATCGCCATGCTCGACGAGTCGCTTGTTGAGCGAACCGAACAGCGCGACCAGCAACGCCGACAACGTGCCGACTGCGACACCCGCACGCATGCCATGCGGAATGCCTCCAACGACGAGTGCGACGCCCGGCAGCACCGCGACGCCGAGCAGGAAATCACGCGGCTGGAAGCGTGTGCGCGCGAGCCACGGCTCGACCATCGCGGTGAATACTGTGCCGAGCGCGATGCAGGTCGCGCCCACCGATGCGTTCGACAACTTGATCGAGCCGTAGAACGTCAGCCAGTGCAGCGACACCAGCACGCCGATCCCGCCGTACGCGGCGATGAGGCGGCCCGGCATCGCACGCAGGCCGCGCCACACGCGCGGCACGCAGGCGAGCACCGCGACCACGAACAACATGCGCCACCACACCAGCGGCAGCGCGCGCAGGCTGATCAGCTTTCCGAGGATGGCAGTGAAGCCCCATAGCACCACGCAAGAGTGGATCTGCAGGAAGGCGCGGCGGGTTTCGGGTGTCGACATCGCGCCATTATCGACGCTGCATGCGTCGACGCCGCGCCGCGGTCGTCACGGAACACGCGGCTCAGCCGGTGTGTGTGCGAGCTTCGTCGATCACCCAGTCGACGAACGTCTGCGCGGCGGGGCGCAGGCGGCGATGCGTCGGCGTCACCACGTAGTACGCCCAGCGCGCGGTAAGCGACGGTCCCGGCAGCTGCACCAGTCGGCCGCTGGCGAGATAGGGCGCGACGATGTGCTCGCGTGCGAGCACCGCGCCTAGCCCCGTCGCCGAGGCTTCGAGCGCACCGGTGGAATCGGTGAAGCGGAAGCGCTCGTCCGGCGTAATGCCCAGCACCTTCGCCGCGCGGAACCAGTCGTGCCAGCCCTGGCGTGCGTTGTCGGCGACCAGCGGAAGGCTGGCGACGTCGCGCGCCGTCTTGGTTTCCGCGATGCCGGGCATCGTCGGTGCGGCGACGGGGAAGAGATGTTCGTCCATCAGCTTCGTGGCCTGCGCGCCGGGCCACTGGCCGCCGCCGTGACGGATCGCGAGGTCCGGCCCGCTGTCGTCGAAGCGGGCAAGGGCGAAGCCGGTTTCGATGCTGAGGCGTACACCGGGGTGCATCGCGGCGAAGCGCGGCAGCCGCGGCATCAGCCAGGCGCAGGTGAAGGAATGCAGCGTCGCGATGCGCACGATGTCGTGGTCCTCGCTCGACGCCTTGAGCCCGCGCAGCACGTCCTCGAGGTCGGCCAGCGAACTGCTCGCCGCGTCGGCCAGCTGGCGCCCGGCCGCGGTCAGCGCCACGCCGCGCGCATGGCGCTGGAACAGCGGCAGCCCGAGCCGCGATTCCAGCTTGCGCACGTGGTGGCTCACCGCGCTGGCGGTGAGGTGCAGCTCCTCGCCGGCGTGGGCGAAGTTCTGGTGGCGCGCTGCCGATTCGAAGGCGGCCAGCGCCGACAGCCATTCCGCGCGGGTACTCATGCGAGCCTCAAGCCAGATTTGGGTCGGACCTCGAAAGTATGCGCTTGTGCCGCCCCGCGTCGCACGGACAATAGGCTTCGACACCAACTTCGCTCGTGGCCAGTGGTGCGCAAGACGCGGATAGCGTCGACGCCGCACCGGGCCCAGCCTGCGCTTTCCGGAGGAAACGCCATGTCCGCCAATGCATCCGCCACCGCCAATGCGGTCCCATCCGCCGCGTCCTGGGTGACGCCGCTGGAGATCGGTGTGCTCGGCGCGATCTGGGGCGCGTCCTTCCTGTTCATGCGTGTCGCCGCATCGGAGTTCGGGCCGGCCGCGCTGGTCGAGCTGCGTCTCGCGCTCGGCGCGATCGTGCTGATGCCGTTCCTGTGGAAGGCGCGGGCATCCTTCCCGCTGCGCATGTGGCCGAAGCTCGCGGTGATCGGCGCGATCAACTCGGCGATCCCGTTCCTGTTGTTTGCGTGGGGTGCCGAACGCGCGCCGGCGGGCGTCGGCGCCATCTGCAATGCGATGACCGTCCTGTTCACCGCGCTGGTCGGCGCGATGTTCTTCCGCGAAAAGATCGGCTTGGCGCGCAGCGTGACGCTAGCGACCGGTTTCGCCGGCGTGGTCGTACTGGCGAGCGGTCGCATCGCCGGCGCCGACATCGGCCCTGCGGTGATGGCGGGTTCGGCCGCCGCGTTGCTCTACGGCGTCGGCATCAACCTCGTGCGTCGACACCTGACCGGCCTACCGGCCAGTGCGGTCGCGCCGGCGACGCTGCTGTGTAGCTCGATCCTCGTCGCGCCGTTCGGCATGGCGCAATGGCCGTCGCGGATGCCGTCCGCGCATGCGTGGCTGTCGGTGATCCTGCTCGGCGTGATGTGCACCGGCATCGCCTTCGTCATGTACTACCGGTTGATTGCGCGCATCGGCGCGGGCCGCGCGTCGACAGTGACCTACCTCGTTCCGCTGTTCGGCGTGGCATGGGCGTGGATGCTGCTCGGCGAAGTGCCGACGCTGCGGATGGTGATCGCGGGTGCGCTCATCCTCGGTAGCGTGGCGATGAGCCAGCGCGCGAACTGATGTCGACGTTCGCGGCTGCGTATCTCGCGTCGCGTTACGGCACCGCGGAGCAGCTTGCGGCGGATCGCGGGACCAGCATCGCGACTTGATTCATTCGATCGGTGCATACGCGAACGCGGCGATAAGGTTCGCGTCCGCCAGTATGCGTCGAGCAGTCATTGTCGATCGGGCGAGGACTTGGCCGCAATCGTTCGGTCAACGCCCGCGATGACCCTCGCGAAACATCCAAGATTCACCACGGAGCTTTCCGATGGCAGTACATAAGGATCTCGTCGCTCTTGCCTCGACGCTGCCAGAAGCGTGGTGTTCGACCGTCGTCGGTCGCGCCGCGGGCGCCAACGTCAAGGTGACGCGCATGGACGGCCGTGCCTATCCGAACGAGTCGCATGCGGTCGACGAAGCGTTGCTGGTGCTGGAAGGACAGATGAACCTTGAGATCGGGGGCGCGATCACCCACGTGCGCGCCGGCGAGGTGTACATCGTTCCTGCCAACGTTCCGCATGCGGTTGCTGAAGGCAGCCACGGCACACTGGTGATCATCGACGCCTGACGGCTCGTCGAAGCGCGGTCGTTACGCGGCTCTAGTGGATGTCGGGTAGTGCAGCGATCGCCCATGTGCGGCGGTGACGCGGCGACGTTTAGGCGTTGCAGGTCAGCGACGCAGCAACCGCGAGATCATCGCCATGCCCGCAGCCGGATTGCGCTGCTTCGCACCGCCGATGAAGTAGACATAGACCTCGCGCTTTCCCAGCAGCGTTGCCGGTTCGACGAGATGCGGCACGTCGCTCGGCTCTTCGCCACGCGCCCATTCGCGCGCGCGCTCGAGCCAGGTATCGAGTTCCGCACCTTCATAGCCTTCGGCGAGATCGACGCGCGAGCGCATCAGTCGCAGGTAGACGATGCGACCGGTCACGTCGCCGAACACCGGCATGTCGGGCGCGTCGGTGAATACGGTGCCGGCGCCGAAGCCGCGTGCGATCTCGATGAAGCGCGGGTCGACGAAACTCGGATGACCCGGTTCGATGACATGACGCAACGGTCGCCCGTCCAGCGTGCGCGGCAGCAGGTCGAGGAATGCAGCGAGATCGTCGGCGTCGAACAATCGGCTCGGCGGCATGTGCCAGAGCACGGGGCCGAGTCGATCGCCGAGTTCGGCGAGTCCACCATTGAGGAACGCCCACGCGGCCTTGCCGCATTTCGCCAGCGGCCCGCGCTGCGTTATGTGCTGCGGCGCCTTGACCGAGAACACGAAGCCTTCCGGCGTCTGCTCGCGCCACTGCGCGTACTCGGATGCACGACGCGCACCGTAGAACGTGCCGTTGATTTCGACGGTCGAAAAACGGCGGCTCGCATATTCGAGTTCGCGACGCGTCACCAGACCCGGCGGATAGAACGTGTGCCGCCACGGCGCGTACGTCCAGCCACCGATGCCGATGCGAATGCCGTCGACGGCGGGCACGCCGCTACCGAACATCGCGGGTGCGCCGGGCAGATACGTGCTCGTCCGCGGAGAGAGGTCCGACAGCAGCGCTTCGTGCAGCCGGCCTTGCATGATCAGGCTCCCGTCGGGCCGTGGACGCGCGCGGGCTCACGCACCATCGTGCGCGGGCTCGTCATTCGCATCAGGGGCGCGACACGGGGCATCGTTCGCTCAGCTGTTCCAGTCGTTGTCGTTCTCGAACTCGACCATCACGTCGAGGTCGTGGGCCAATGCTTCAACGGCATCGCGCACGCGCTGCACGGTGTAGTCGTTGCCAGCTTCGACTTCGAGTTCGTGCACGCCGGGGCCCTGGTCGTCGGGCAGGCCTGCTGAACTCGAATCGTCGTCGTCGGCATGCGGCATCAGATCCGCCACTTCTTCGACGTGCTCGATGCCGTCGATGCTCTGCAGCAGATTGCCGATGGCGCGGGCGTGGTGGTCGCTGCCTGTCACTCGCATACGCATCACGGGCATGGCATTTACGTCCGGTGTTTGGGGCGATTTCGAGGCTAGGCACGCAGCGGCAAAGGCCGTGTGATGGGCTGCGCCCTGCAGCTGAGCGGTTCATCGCGTAGACGGGGTGACGCGTCCCGGCTAGATTCCGCGCGGGGGATCACTTCTTGGGGAAACACAGATGCAGGGACACTCGATCGACCATCCGCGTCGCGCCGTTCTGAGTTCGACGATCGCCGTCGTGCTCGCGCTCGCCGCCATGCCGAACGCATACGCACAGGACGCGACCACCGCACCTGCCGACGCCGCCACGCCGCAGCTCGACACCGTGAGCATCGTCGGCTCGCGCCGCGTGCAGCGCTCGTCCGAAACCACCACGCCGGTGCCGGTGGACGTGCTGCCGATGCAACGCCAGGCCGAGACCGGTGCGCAGTTCGACCTCGCGCAGTCCCTGCAGGCCACGGTGCCGTCCCTGATTTCCACGCGCCAGACCGGTGCCGATGGTGCCGACCTCGTCGACGGTGCCGCGCTTCGCGGCTTGGGTTCCGACCAGACGCTCGTGCTCGTCAACGGCAAGCGCCACCACACGGTGTCGCTGGTGAACATCTACGGCGCGCGCAACCGCGGCAACACGGGTACCGACCTCAATTCGGTCCCGGTGATGGCGATCGACCGCATCGAAGTCCTGCGCGATGGCGCGGCGGCGCAGTACGGCTCCGACGCGATCGCCGGCGTCATGAACATCGCGCTCAAGCGCCGCGAAGGCTGCGAAACCGCGCTCGGCTGGGGGCAGTACTCGCGCGGGGACGGCGAGAACTGGCTGGCGTCCGCGTACTGCGGCATGAAGCTCGCGACCGGTGGCACGCTGGCTGTGACCGGTGAATGGCAGGACCGCGGCCGTTCCAATCGCGCCACCGCCGAGAACCCGCTGCGCATCATCGGCGACTCGCAGGTGATCAACCGCACGCTGTTCTTGAACGGCGACCAGCCGCTGGGCGACGCTGCGACCGTCTACTTCACCGCCGGCATCCAAAGCCGCGCCGCGTCGTCGGCCGCGTTCGCGCGCGGGGGCGTTGGCAGCGACGACATCCCGTCGCGCAACTCGCCCGACATGTACCCCGATGGCTTCGTGCCCTTCATCGATGCCGACATCGAGGACCGCTTCGGCATCCTGGGCGTGCGCGGTGATGCCGGGCTCTGGCATTGGGACCTGTCGCAGACGCATGGCTACAACGAGCTGCGCTACGACATCAACCACACGCTCAACGCGTCGATCGCCAATGCCGAGGCCACCGCGGGCCGCCCGGCGATCAGCCCGTCGCGCTTCGACGCCGGCGGCTTCTCGTTCGAGCAGAACACCACCAACCTCGACTTCTCGCGCTTCTACGACGGCGTGCTCGACGGCATGAACCTCGCGTTCGGCGCCGAGCATCGCGACGAGCGCTACCGCATCCGCGCGGGCGAACCGAATTCGTACCGCGATGCGGACGGCGCGGGCGTCGGCGGCAACGCGGGCAGCCAGGGCTTCCCGGGCTTCCAGCCGGCCGACGTCACCAACCGCACGCGTTCAAGCGATGCGCTATACGCCGACGTCGAGCTCGACCTGTCGCCGCGCTGGACCACCGACCTCGCCGTGCGCTGGGAAGACTTCAGCGACTTCGGCTCGACCGTCGACGGCAAGATCGCCGCCGCGTTCAAGGCCACCGACACGTTGCTGCTGCGTGGCTCGTACAGCACCGGCTTCCGCGCGCCGTCGCTGCAGCAGAAGTACTTCTCGTCGACGATCACCGACTTCATCAGCGGCCAGCCGGTCGACATCGTGATCGCGTCGAACGACAGCCCGCTCGCGCAGGCCGCGGGCATTCCGGCGCTGACCGAAGAGAAGTCCAAGAGCGGCACGCTCGGCCTGACGTGGACGCCGTCGCGCGCGCTGTCGCTCACCGTCGACGCCTACCGTATCGACATCAGCAACCGCATCATCCTCACCGGCGAGTTCGGCACCGACGATCCGAACATCGGCGCCATCCTCGAGGCACGCGACGTGGGCGTGGCGCGCTTCTTCGTCAACGCGGTCGACACCAAGACCACCGGGCTCGACGTCACCATGTCGAACCACGCCACGCTGTGGGGCGGTGCGCTCGACACGTTCCTCGCCGCGAACTTCAACCGCACCGAAGTGACGCAGGTGAACGCGCCGGCATCGCTGGCCGGTCGCGAAGACACGCTGCTGCCGGAGCGTGATCGCCTGTTCGTCGAGAACGGCGCGCCGCGTCGCAAGGCGGTGCTCGGTTTCGACTGGACGCGTGCGCAGTGGAACGCGAACCTGAAGATCATCCACTTCGGCCCGCAGGAACTCGGCACGTTCTCCGGCACCGAGGCCGGCGTTCCGAACCAGCACTACGACGCCAAGACCTCGGCCGATATCAGCGGCACCTACTCGTTCACGCCGAAGGCCAAGCTCACGCTCGGCGTCACCAACCTGTTCGACGTGTTCCCGACGCGGCAGGACCCGAACGAGACCGACAACGGCCACATCTACGAGAGCGTGCAGTTCGGCCTGAATGGCCGCGCCTACTTCGCGAGGATGTGGTTCGCCTTCTGATCCAACTCGTACCTGTGATGCGAAAACGCCCGCGCGATGCGGGCGTTTTCGTTTGCGGCGGTCGCGGCGTCAGTCGACCCGGTTGTCGCGCGGCTGCCAGTCGGCATTCGGCGGCGAGCTGGAAAACCCGCTGCCCGGCTGGTTCAGGCCGCTGCGCACCGCGCCGCCCGTGCCGAACGAAGCGACGCCGTTGTCGACGCGGATGCGGTTCTCGACCTCGGCCACGCCGCGGACGGAATCGGCGATGTCCTCGGCGCGATGCTTCATCCAGCGCTGCGGCACTTCGCCGGTCAGCAGCACGCGGCCGCTGTCGACGCTGATGAGGATCTCCGACGCGTCGAGCAGTTCGTCGTGCATGAAGCGCTCGTTGAGTTCCTCGGTGAGCGTCGAGTCCGAGCGGCTGGCGTTCTTCGGCCCGCGACGCGCGTGCATGGGCGCGGTGCGTCGACCGGGTCAGCGCGCGGTCCTCGTCGCTCTGCACGTCGCGGCCGTAGCGTGGTTCCTCGGGGCCGCCGATCTCGGGCGGGCCGAACGAGTCGTCGGCGCGGCCGGTGTCGGCATCGCCACGGTCGGTGATCGAGGGCATGTCCTCGTACAGGCGGGCGCCGGCGTCGCGGTTGCGGCCGTGCTGCGGGGTGGTGGGATTCATGGCGTGCTCCTGCGGGGTCCGGCCCCGATGCTGGCCGCGCGGGCGTGACCGAAGCGCCAACACGAAGCGGCCGTAATGCGACGCAGGCCCCGCGCCACGGCCGCTTTGCTCAAGATCGCCGGGCCATCGCCGATACGGTCGGTGTCGAATCCGCCGCGTCGGGAGCAAACACGGATGTATCTGATCATCGGCGCCGTCGTCGTTCTCGCCAGCGTGCTCGGCGGCTTCACGATGGTGGGCGGGAAGCTGCTCGCGTTGTGGCACCTCAACGAAATCATCGTGATCGTCGGCTGCGCCGCCGGTTCGTGGGTGGTCGCGACCCCGATCAAGGTGATCAAGGCCTCGCTCGCCGGCGTCAAGGGCGTGATGAAGGGCCCGAAGTACAAGCGCGAGGACTACGTCGACCTGCTCAAGCTCATCTACGAGCTGCTGGTGAAGATGCGTCGCGAAGGCATGATGGCCATCGAAGCGCACATCGAGCAGCCGCAGGACAGCTCGATCTTCCAGAAGTATCCGAAGGTCCTCGCGGACCATCACATCCTCGACTTCATCACCGACTGCCTGCGCCTGATCGTCGGCGGCAACATGGCACCGCATGAACTCGAGTCGCTGCTCGAGTACGAACTCGAGACGCACCACCACGAATCGCTCGAGCCCGCGCATTCCATGCAGAAGGTGGGCGACGCGTTGCCGGGCTTCGGCATCGTCGCGGCCGTGCTCGGCATCATCAATACGATGTCGATCGTCGGCAGCGCATCGCCCGCGGAGATCGGCGAGAAGGTCGCGTCGGCGCTGGTCGGTACGTTCCTCGGCATCCTCGTGTCGTACGGTTTCGTCGGCCCGATCGCCAGCGCGATGGAAAACCGCGCGCACGAAGACGGCAAAGCGTTCGAAGTGGTGAAGATGGCACTGATCGCGTCGCTGCGCGGCTACGCGCCGAGCGTGGCGATCGAATTCGCACGCAAGCTTCTGTTCTCCGACGTGCGCCCGACGTTCCAAGACCTCGAAGCCGACCTCAAGGCCGCGAAGGGCTGATCGATGTCGGCGCAACCGGCTCCCATCATCATCGTCCGACGTCGCAAGAAGAGCGGCGGCGGGCATCACGGCGGTTCGTGGAAGGTGGCGTACGCCGACTTCGTGACCGCGATGATGGCGTTCTTCATGGTGATGTGGCTCGTCGCGCAGATGCCGCAGGAACAACTCGGCGGCATCGCGGATTACTTCAAGAACCCCAGCGCCGTGCAGGGCCGCACCAGCACGATGGTGCAGGGACGCATGGGCCCCGGTGGGGCTGGCGACACGCCGATCAAGATGTTCTCGCAGGTGCGCAATCCGCCCGGCGCGGGCGCTGCGAAAGTTCCAGGTCTGGGCAACGGCAAGAATGCCGACGAAGCCGCACGCAAGGCGCTCGAACAGGCGGACAAGAAGAAGCTCGAACTGCTGAAGCAGCAACTCGAGAAGGCGATCGCGCAGAGCCAGGCGCTCAAGCCGTTCAAGGATCAGCTGCTGATCGACATCACGCCCGAAGGCCTGCGCATCCAGATCATCGATGCGATGAACCGCCCGATGTTCGACTCGGGCTCGCCCGAGCTGAAGGGCTACACGAAGCAGATCCTGGTCGAGCTCGCGAAGTACGTCGACCAGGTGCCGAACCGCGTCGCGATCACCGGCCACACCGACACCGCGCAGTACGCCGCGAAGATCGGTTACAGCAACTGGGAACTGTCGGCCGAGCGCGCCAATGCCGCACGTCGCGCACTCATCGAAGGCGGCATGCGCGAGGAGAAGCTCGCACGCGTCGTCGGTCTGTCGTCGTCGGTGCCGTTCAATCGCAATGATCCGGCGGATGCGCGCAATCGCCGCATCTCGCTGGTGGTGCTGAGCCAGGAAGCCGAACGCATCGCCGCGGAAAGCGATGAGCCGCGCCTCGCCGGCGATGGTCGGCCGAACGATCCACCGCCGGTGCCGCGTTCTATGGATGCTGGCCCGCTCAGGCCGCGCACGACGGGCGTCGCATCGAACGTTACGCCCGACATCGTGCCGATTCCGGGCGTTGCGACCGCACCCAAGAATGCGACGACGAAAACCGACGGCGCGACTTCGGCCGCGGAGGCCGCGCTCAAAATCGCGAACGACCACCCGACGCAACCGGCGGCGCGCGCCAGCGTCGCGCCGCCGATGATCACGCGCTGATCGTTACTTCTTCGCTTCGCGCGAAGGCAGCGGCACGTTGCACAGGTCGATGTGGTGCGCCTGCACCTTGTAGAACGCGTCGCGACGATTGCGGCGCGATTCGACCAGTTCCTTGAACAGCGGCGAATCGGTGCGCATCAGCTCGATGTTGGTGCGCTCGCTCGCCGGCACGTCGGATGCAAGCCGGATCGACGTGATGCCGACGCGCTGTTCGGGCTTCTCGAAGAAGCCGAGCGCGCCAGTGCCGCGCGGAATCGTCGACAGCCATTCCATGCCCTGCACGACGCGGCCGACCATCGACATGTTGCGATCGAGTTGTCGCGGCGATTGCCCGGTCACGACATAAAGCTCGGTGGCGTCGCTGGAATCGGCTTCATTGTTGCGGCCCGCGCCGACCGCGCCATAGCAATGCGCCATCCAGTACGTGCCGGCCTTGGGGTCGTGACCGACCGGCATGCCATCGGCGAAGCCCACCTGCGGCGCCCAGCCGTCGACGTCGGGAAGTCGCGTCCATGTCTTCGTCAACGATGCGTCGCGACTGGTGAACTCCGCCGGCAACTTCGCCTTCGCGCTGCCGATCGGCTTGCGCTTGGCGGCGTCCTCTTCCGGATCGCCCCACTGCACGACGAAGTTGTCCTGCGAACGCACGATGCTCAGCCCGTTCCAGTAGCCCTCCTTCGCGAACGTGCGCACGTTGCCGACGTGCTGCGGCGAGAAGTGCGGCGCGAGTTCGATGACGACGCGGTGCCCGTTCGCGAGATCCATGTACAGCGCGTTCTGCGGATCCAGCGCGCGCCAGTCGGACGGCTTGGACGCGTCGATGATTTCCTGCATCGAACGCACCGCCGCGGGCTTGGCGGGCGTCGCGGCCTGCGTGGCGAGCGCACAGCAGGCGAGGGCGATGGACAGCGAGAGGGCGAGCGGGCGCGACGTCGGCATGGCGGGTTTCCCGGAGTGGTCGGCCGATTCTGGCGCAGCGGCCGCTTCGAGGGTGGGCCGACCCCTGTCTTCGGTCCGCATGACCTCCGGCAGGTTCGCTATAGCGGAGTTCGCACTAGATTGAACTCGACACCAGGCCGAGCCTCCGTCATGTCCGCCCAACCCGACATCGATCCCGACATCCACCTGCGCAAATTCCAGAAGGAGCTCAGCGCCGGAACCGTCTCGCTGGCGCTGCTGGCCGTGCTCGCGGACGCCACCGAGCCTATGTACGGCTACCAGATCGCCAAGCGGCTGGAGCAGCTCGAGGGCGTGCTGTCCGGCAAGCAGAGCGCGTTGTACCCGGTGCTGCGCGGGCTGGAGGGCAGCGGGCTGCTCGAGAGCTTCGTCGAGCCGTCCGTGTCCGGCCCGCCGCGCCGCTACTACCGCATCAATGACGCCGGCCGCTCCGTGCTCATGCGCTGGGCCGACGCCTGGCGCGGCACGCGCGATTCGGTCGACGCCGTGCTCGGGCCGCTCGCCCGCGCGACTTCCACTTCCACTTTCCCGTCCGTCTCCCGGGGAGACCTCGCATGAACGCCGCCCACTCCTTCACCGACCTGCGCGCGCCGGCCACCATCGCCGAATACCTCGAACGCCTGCGTGCCGCGCTCGCCGGCGCCGACCCGGCGCTGATCCAGGACGCGCTCTACGACGCCGAGGATTACCTGCGCTCGGAAATGGCCGCGAACCCCGGTCGCTCCGAGGCCGAAGTGATCGCGGATGTCGCCGGCAGTTACGGCGCACCGTCGGAAGTCGCGGACATCTATCGCGACACTGAGGTGCGCGTGCAGACCGCGCTGCAGCCGCCGAAGGTGGTCAAACGACGCACCGCGCTCGGCCGGTTCTTCGGCGTCGCCGCCGAACCACGCACGTACGCGGCGCTGTTCTACATGCTGCTCTCGCTCGCCACCGGCATCTTCTACTTCACGTGGGTGGTGACCGGGCTGTCGATGACGGCCGGCATGTCCATCCTCATCATCGGTATTCCGCTGGCGATCCTCTTCTTCGGATCCGTGCGGGTGCTCTCGCTGGTGGAAGGGCGACTGGTCGAAGTGATGCTCGGCGAACGCATGCCGCGTCGCCCGCGTTACATCACGAAAGACGCGCCGCTTCTGGAGCGCATCCGCACCATGTTCACCGACCCGCGCACGTGGAGCACGATGGCGTACATGCTGCTGATGCTGCCGATCGGCATCGTCTACTTCACCCTCGCAGTGACGCTGCTGTCGCTCTCCGCAGGCTTCATCGCTGCACCGGTGGTCGCCGCGCTCGCATGGTTCGGCTGGGTGCCGTTCAACGAGGTGCAGGTCAACGGCATCGATGCATGGGGCCTGCCGTTCGTGTTCGTCGGTGGCGTGTTCCTGCTATTCGCGACGCTGCACCTGGCGCGTGGCGTCGGCCGCCTGCACGGGCAGATCGCCAAGCACATGCTGGTCGAATCCTCGACGACCGCCTGACGCATCACCGTCGTGAAAACAAAACGGGCGCCTCGAAGGCGCCCGTTTTTCATTGCGATATCGCGATCAGTTCGTCGAATACTTCGCGAAGAAGTCGCGCACCTTCGGATACACCTGCGTGCGCCAGCGACGCCCGCTGAAGATGCCGTAATGCCCGGCGCCCTCGACGACGAGGTGCTGGCGGTCCGCTTCCGGAATTCCCGTGCACAGCTTCTGCGCCGCGCGCGTCTGGCCGCGGCCGGAAATGTCGTCCAGCTCGCCTTCGATGGTGAGCAGCGCGATGTTGTGGATTTTCGACGGATCCACGCGCTGGCCGCGCACTTCCCACTCGCCCTTCGGCAGCAGGTGTTCCTTGAACACGACGCGCACGGTGTCGAGGTAGTACTCGGCCGGCATGTCGAGCACCGCGTTGTACTCGTCGTAGAAACGGCGATGCGATTCGGCGTCTTCGAGATCCCCTTGCAGCAGATTCTCGTAGAAGTCCCAGTGCGACTGGAAATGCCGCTCCGGATTCATCGCGACGAAACCCATGTGCTGCAGGAAGCCCGGATACACGCGACGCCCGGCACCCGGAAACGGCGGCGGCACCGGATGGATGAGCTGCGATTCGAACCACCACATCGGCTTGTGCGTGGCGAGGTCGTTGACCTGCGTCGGGTTCTCGCGCGTGTCGATCGGGCCGCCCATCATCACCAGCGACTTCGGCGTCGGCTCACCGCGCGCAGCCATCAGCGACACGGCGGCAAGGACCGGCACGGTCGGCTGGCACACGCTGATCACGTGCAGGTTGCCGGTGCCGATGTGGCGGATGAACTCCTCCACGTACAGCACGTAGTCGTCGAGATGGAACGGGCCTTCGGAGGCCGGCACCATGCGTGCGTCGACCCAGTCGGTGATGTAGACGTCGTGGTCGCGCAGCAGCGTGCGCACGGTGTCGCGCAGCAGCGTGGCGTGGTGGCCGGACAGCGGCGCCACAACCAGCACCTTCGGCGACGCTGCGAGCGTCTGCACGCCGGCGACGTCGTCGGCGAAGCGCTTGAAGTGCAGCAGCCTGCAGAACGGCTTGCGCAGCGACTCGCGCTCCATCACCGAATACACGCGGCCGTCGACTTCGACGTCGTGGATATCGAATTCGGGCTTCTCGTAGTCCTTGCCGAGCCGGTAGAACAGCTCGTAGCCGGCGGACAACTGCGACGAGCCGGGCATGCCGTGCAACCAGCTGCCGGGTGCGCCGAAGGCCTTGCTCATCGCGTCGGCCCAATAGGTCATCGGCGCGAGCCAGGCGCGGCCGAGTTCATGCATCTGATAGAGCATTTATTCCCCCTGTCGCAGCGCAGCATAGCGCAGGGGCTTGACGGCAGAATGTGAAGCGTGTCCGCCTCGTTCAGCCCGGAATTTCCAGCGCCGCGGCCTGGTCGGCGAGGGCCGGCGACAGCCACAGGTGCGAGGCGAGCTGCACGAATCCGGCGCCTTCCAGCCGCGCGCGATAGAAGCGCGCCGGTCGACGACGGAAGCCCGCGGTGTCGCCTTCCACCTCGTCCTCGCGGGTGAAGGTTTCGAGAAACGCGACGCCGCCGCACAGCTCGGCCAAGCCGGGTAGCCCCGCATCGAGTTCGCGCGCTTCGAGGTAGTGCATGACATCGCTGCAGACGACGAGGTCGGCCGGCGCGCAGGGGCGCAGCGACGCGAAATCACCGAACGACGCGAGATGCAGGTTGCGGCGGCGACCGAAGCGTTCAATCGCATACGCGCTGCTGTCGAAGCCGATGTAACTCGCCTTCGGCCGCAGCTTTTTGACGGCCGGCTGCCACGCGCCTTCGCCGCAGCCCACGTCGAGCACGCTGCGCAGCGGACGTTCGAGCCAGTACTCGGCGGTGGCGACCGCCAGCGCCACCTTGCGCGACAGCCGCGCGGCGCCGCCGATCGCCTCGCGCTTGAGCACGGGGTCGCGGTACCAGCGTTCGAAATAGTCGCGGTCGTAGTGCTTGGTCATTTCGCTGCTCGTCGATCGGCGCGTGATGCGCGTGGCATCCTACCGGCCCCGCCCGAACCGTGATGCGCCATGGCCTATCTCTGGATCAAGACCGCCCACGTCGTGTTCGTCATGGCGTGGATGGCGTCGGTGTTCTACCTGCCGCGCATCCTCGTCAACATCGCCGAAGCCGGCGACAACGCCGCCGTGCGCGAGCGCCTGGTGCTGATGGGACGCAGGCTCTATCGCTTCGGCCACACGATGTTCGGCATCGCGTTGGTGCTCGGCCTGCTGCTCGCGTTGGCAGGCAAATTCATCGCGGGCGCGCCGGTGTGGTTCGCGCCGGGCAACGGCTGGCTGCACGCGAAGATCGGTGCCGTCGTGCTGATGCTCGTGTTCTTCATCATGAGCGGGCGCTGGCTCAAGCGCGCCGCGGCCGGCGACGCGATTCCGTCGTCGCGCACGCTGCGCATGGTCAACGAGCTGCCGGTGCTGCTGCTCGTCGCGATCGTCTACCTGGTGCTCGCCAAGCCGTTCTGATCGACGACGGCGGCATCGCGCCGCCGTCGTGGTGCATCGTCAGTGCGATGGAACGAGCGATGCTGGCATCGACACCGGCACCCCGTGTGCATCGCAGCCGCCGGCCTTGCACACCGCGTTGCGGAGCCGCGGCGTGGCCTGCAGCAGGATGTGGAAGATCGAGTTCTCTTCAAGGCTTCCGCGCACCGCTTCGCTGCCCGGCCCGCGCGCCCAGATGCCGACGTCGTCGCCACCGTGCGTTTCCGACGCCATCGGCACCAGCGCTTCCTGCATGTAGTTCGGTAATGCGGTATCGACGTGGGTCAGGTCGGGTCGGCCCTCTTTCGCGTCCTGCGCGCCGCTGACCAGATGCGGGTAGTGCTTGATGCCTTCGGGCTGCTGGTCGGTCGCGCCGACGTAGCCCGGCCCGTTGCTGTAATTGAGCGTGGTGTACGGATGCCCGGCGGCGTCGAGCGCGTATTCCGTCTTGCCGTCGCCTTCGCCGCTGCTGCCTTTCACCTTGCCGAGGATGGGATTTCCGCGCACCGGATAACCGACGAAGCTCAGCGTGTGCGAGTGGTCGGCGGTGACGAGGATCAGCGTGTCGTCGGCGGATGTCGCGTTCATCGCGGCACGCACCGCATCGCTGAATTCGACGGTTTCGGTCAGCGCGCGATACGCGTTGCCTTCGTGGTGCGCGTGGTCGATGCGCCCACCTTCGACGAGCAGCACGTAACCGTCGCGACTCTTCGACAGGCGCGAGATCGCGGCCAGCGTCATCGTCGGCAGATCTGGCTCGCCAGCTGCATCACTGGCGCGATCGGTGACGTAATGCATGTGGCTGGGATCGAACAAGCCGAGCAGCGGCGCGTCCGCCGGCGCCTGCGCGAGTTGCTTCGCATTCCACACGTAGGCGCCACCGGGATGGCGCTGCGACCATTCGTTGACGAGGTCGCGG
Source organism: Lysobacter sp. HA35 (assembly GCF_054061195.1). Lineage (NCBI taxonomy): Bacteria > Pseudomonadati > Pseudomonadota > Gammaproteobacteria > Lysobacterales > Lysobacteraceae > Lysobacter > Lysobacter sp. HA35. The sequence goes on from NZ_JBSSDY010000001.1 coordinate 183,803, forward strand.
CCGTCGAGTCGCAGGCCATGCTTGTCGGCATATTCCGGATCTTCATCCGCGGCAGGCAGGAAGTTCGAACGTCCGCCGCCCATCAGCACTTTGACGTGGCCGGCGAGCGGCGATTCCACGAGCTGCCGCGCGATGTCGATGCAGCCCGCAGCCAGCGCGTCCTGCGGCATCTCCTCGTCGACTTCCCAGTTGCGATCGGGCACGTGCGTGAACGTTGCGGCCGGCGTCGCATGCGTGACGCGCGTGGTGGTGACGATGCCGACGTCCATGCCCTGCGACGCGGCGACTTCCCACAGCGTCGTCGTCGGATGCAGCTTGGCCTGCTCGCAGTTGCCGCGCGGCACTTCCGGGCCGACCGAGATCACGCCGATGCGCGTTTTCACGCCCGTCGCGATCGCACTCATCGTGCCGGCCGAATCGGGCGTCTGCGAATCGGTGTTGTAGGTCTTGCTGAGCGCGGTGTACGGGAAGTCTTCCCAGCTCAGGCGGTTTTCCTCGCCGGGATGACCGCGGCGCTGGCCTTCGAGAATGCGCGCGGCCGCGACCGTCGGCAGGCTCATGCCGTCGCCAAGGAATACGATGACGTTCTTCGCATGCCCACCCATCGCGCCGCGCGCGGCGGCCTGCGAGGCGCCATTGCGGAACCACCATGCGCTGGTTTCGCCGGTCGGGCGGTCGATGGCGGGAACGTCGACGGTGTACTGCGGAGCGGTGGTCGAGGTGGTGGAGCAGGCGGCGCAGAAAAGCGTGGCGGCGAGCGAGAGGCCCGCGGGCAGGAGACGGTGCATGGACGGAACGGCAGTCGTGAGGCGGCCGATTATGCCGACGCGACTTGTCGATTCGTGTCGGCCGGACGGATGCGTGCGGTCGGTCACGCCAGCGGGACGCTGAGGCGTCATCGGGAGCATCGTTCCACGACGCGCACTTCGCTATGGTGCGGTTCTGACCTTTCCGGCCCGCCCCATGTCCCTTGTCCACGCCTGGCTGAAGATCCGCTTCTGGAAGCGCGTGCTGCTCGGCTTCGTGCTGGGCGCGTTCGCCGGCTGGGCGATGGGCCCGGCCGCCGCGACCTGGTTCGGGCCGCTCGGTGATGTCTACGTCCGCCTGATCAAGATGATCGCGGTGCCGCTGGTGTTCTTCGCGGTGGTCAACGCCGTCGCAGCGCTGAGCGGGCAGAAGTCGATGGCCAAGCTCGGCGGGCGCACGTTCCTGTGGTTCGCGCTGACGGCGATCATCGCGGTCGGCATCGGGCTGGGCGTCGGCACGATCATGCAGCCGGGCGTCGGCGTCGCGCATCTGGCCGTCGACCCCGATTACGTGCCGAAGGACGTGCCGAGCGTCGCCAACGTTCTGCTGTCGGTGGTGCCGGACAACCCGTTCGCGGCGATGACCGGCATCGGCGAGAAGAAGAACGCGGCGGGCGAAGTGGTGCTCGCGCTCGGCAAGGGTTCGATCCTTCCGGTGATCTTCTGGGCCGGCCTGCTCGGCTTCGCGATGGTGAAGCTGGGCGACCGCGTGCCGCGCATGCGCGAGCTGATGGGCGAGGGCCGCGACCTGATGGTGCAGGTCACCCGCTTCGTGCTCGAGATGACGCCAGTCGGCACGTTCGGCCTGATCGCCGCGCTTGTCGGCGAGTTTGGGTTCTCGAAGCTGCTGCCGCTCGGCAACTTCGTGCTCGCGCTGTACATCGCCTGCGCGCTGCACATCGTCGTCAGCTACAGCGGGCTGCTGCTCGCGCATCGGCTCAATCCGCTGCGATTCTTCAAGGGCGCGTTCCCGGCGATGCAGGTCGCGTTCGTCAGCTCGTCGAGCTTCGCTGCGATGCCGGCGTCGCTCAATGCGGCCACGCGCAACCTCGGCGTCGACAAGGATTACGCGGCGTTCGCGGTGCCGCTCGGTGCGTCGATCAAGATGGACGGCTGCGGCGCGATCTATCCGGCGCTGTGCGCGCTCTTCATCTCGCAATACACCGGTACGCCGCTCAGCGCGGATCAGTACTTCATCGTGCTCATCGCATCGGTGCTCGGCAGCTTCGGCACCGCGGGCGTTCCGGGCACGGCGGTCGTGATGGCGACGGTGGTGCTGAGTGCCGCGGGTCTGCCGCTCGAAGTCATCGGCTACCTGTATGCGATCGACCGCGTGCTCGACATGATGCGCACGATGACCAACGTGACCGGGCAGGTGCTGGTGCCGGTGCTCGTCGCGCGCGCGAAACCGGTCTGCTCGACATCGACGTCTACAACGCCGGGCGTTCGGACGTCAGCAATCTCGGCGCGGACACCGAAGCGGCCTGATCGCAGCGGCTGTGCTACACAGGCGCGCATGAGAGATCGCGAACTGACGCTGCGCTTCCTCGCGCAGCCCACCGACGTCAACTACGGCGGCAAGGTCCACGGTGGCGCCGTGATGAAGTGGATCGACCAGGCCGGTTACGCCGCGGCGGTCGCATGGAGCGGGCACTACTCCGTGACGGTCGCGGTCGGCGGCATCCGCTTCCTCGCGCCGATCCGCATCTCCGATCTCGTCACCCTGCAGGCCAAGCTGGTGCACACCGGCACGACGAGCATGCATTTCGCCGTCGAGGTGCGCGCACGCGACCCGAAGGACCCTGAAACCGGCGATCGCCTGTGCACGCACTGCGTGATCGTGTTCGTCGCGCTCGATGCGCCCGAAGGCAAGCCGGTGCCGGTGCCGTCGTGGACGCCGACCGACGAGGAAGACCGGCGGCTGGCGGAGTATGCGGAGCAGGTGATGGCGCTGAGTCGCGGCATCGAACCGCTGCTCGAAGACGTGCTGGGCGCGCCCGCGAAGCCCTGAAAGCAGAAGGCCGCCCGGAGGCGGCCTTCGTAACGATCACTTCGCGCGGATCAGATGCCGGCGACGCGGCGCGCCTGCACGAACTTGCCGTTCCAGTAGCCCGTGTCGAGCTCGGAGACGGTGACGTCGCGACCGGTGCGCGGCGCATGCAGGAACTTGCCGTTGCCGATGTAGATGCCGACGTGGTCGACGCCGCTGCTGTGCGTGCTGAAGAAGACGAGGTCGCCGGCGGTGAGCTGGCTGCGATCGACCATCGTGCCGGTCTGCGCCTGGTCGCGGGCAACGCGCGGCAGTTCGACACCGAGGGCGTTACGGAAGACGTAGCCGACCAGACCCGAGCAATCGAAGCCTTCAGTCGACGTGCCGCCCCAGCGGTACGGCGTGCCGAGCAGGGCGAACGCGCGGGCCAGCACGCTCTGCGCACGGCCGGTAACCGGGGTGGCAGTGGCGCTGGTGCTGCGCGAGCCCGGAACGATCAGGCGGTTGATGTCCGAGGCGAGCATGAGCGCGCGATCGGAGAGGGACATCGAATCGGGAAGCGCTGCGCGCGAGTCGGCCGGCGCGTCGGCGCTGTCCGCACCCATGCCCACGGTGGTCGCCGGGTCGGCGAACGCCGGGGCCGCCGCCAGCGCCAAAAGGGCAGCCAGGGCAGCGCGAGTGAAGGAGCGGTCGAAAATGTTTCCGGTCATCACCGGGGCCTCACTAGTTCGTCACGGGGGCATCATGCCCGCCGAACGGACCCGTTTGGTTAGTAAGACGTTAGCTGCCCGTTAATTCGCGGGGCCCGTGTCCCAGAAACGGACTTCAGCGTTGTGATGGCGGCAGTAACGGAAGAATCGCTTCCCGCCGCTTGGCTTTCACATCAGGACGCGTCGCGCCCCGCGGAAATGGTCCCGCCAGTAGGGGCCATCCAGCCGGTCCAGGCGCACCGTTCCGCCCGTGCTCGGCGCGTGCACGAAGCGGCCTTCGCCCACATAGATGCCGACGTGGCTGACGCTGGCAGTGTCACCGAAGACCACGAGGTCGCCGGTCGCCATGCGGTCGAAACCGACGCCTTGGCCGAGGCGTGCGAGGTCGCCCGAATTGCGCGGCAGCTGCTGCGCGAGCGTGTCGTGGAAGACGTAGCCGACCAGACCGCTGCAGTCGAAGCCGGCGTCCGGCGTATTGCCGCCGTAGCGATATGGCGTGCCGACCAGCGACAACGCGCGCATGAGCACGGCATTCGCGGCGTCGGGATTATCAGGCGTGGTGGTCGGCCAGACCGCGGGAAACACGACGTGCGGGAGCGAGGCACGGCGGACCACCGGCGCTGTTCCGCCGCAGGCGGCCAGCAGCAAGGGCAGCAGCAGCGCCACGCTCGCTGGCGCGAGCAAACGCTTGCCGGGATAATGCGGCGGTTTCATTGTCGGCAAGCTTGACGGCTCATTCACGCCGCTTCAATGCCGCTCGTCCCGCCAGCCGCCGCGCCCACGCGCGGGCCGCCGGCTTCGCTCCCTTCCGCCGCCGGCGGGTTCCAGGATTTCCATGAAGATCGAGAAGAACAGCGTCGTCCGCTTCCACTACACCGTCTCCGAGCAGGGCCAGGAGTCGATCGAGTCGTCCGAGGGCCGCGAGCCGCTGGCCATCATGACCGGCCACGGCAACATCATCCCGGGCCTCGAAGAAGCCATGATGGGTCACGAGGACGGCGACAAGTTCGACGTCGACGTGCCGGCCGCGCAGGCCTATGGCGAGCGTCGCGATGGCCTGAGCCAGCGCATCCCGAAGAAGCATTTCGAAGGCCAGCCGCTGCAGCCCGGCATGCAGGTCGTGCTCAACACGAACTTCGGCCCGCGCGCGGTGACGATCCAGAAGGTCGGCATGACCGTGGTCGACGTCGACCTCAACCATCCGATGGCGGGCAAGGACCTGCACTTCGCGATCGAGATCGTCGACGTGCGCGAAGCGACCGCGGAAGAGCTCGAGCACGGCCACGTGCACGGCGAGGGCGGTCACCAGCACTGAGCCACCGCACTCATATATATATGTGTGCAAACGAAAGGCCCGCCAAGGCGGGCCTTTCGCGTTTCCGGCGCCGGGATCAGCGGGTGGACGAGGTGACGTTAGCCCCGGCCCAGGCGCGGTTGACCGCGTTGTACTCCGGCGAGCTCGCGCCGTAGAGGTCGCGCGCGGCGTTGAGCGTGTAGGTGCGCGCCTGCGCGTAGGTGGTGCCGGAGGTGAAGTACACGTCCATCGCGCGGTACCAGATGGCGGCCGCCTTGGTCCGGCCGATGCCGACGATGCCGGTGTCCGCATTGCAGACCAGCGACGCCGGCGTCAGGTTGTAGCTGGTGCCCGCGCCGAAGCCTGCCGGCACCACCGCGCCTTCGGCCAACAGATAGAAGAAGCGATTGGCGACGCCCGAGGTGTAGTGCGGGTCGTCGAAGAAGGTGAAGCGGCGGTTGCGCGGATAGCAGGCGTACGACGCGCCATCCATGTCCTGCTTGAACATGCGGCGCAGCGCCTTGGTGTTGTCGGGATTCGAGTTGTAGATCTTCTCGCCGATCAGGTAGTCGCCCGCATCGTTCGGATTGGCGACCGAGAACTCGACCATCGTGCCCATGATGTCGGACGAGCCTTCGTTGAGGCCGCCGGCATCGCGCGAGTACGCGAGGCCGTTGACCGAACTCGTCACGCCGTGCGTCATCTCGTGGCCGGCGACGTCGAGCGCGACCAGCGGGCGGTACGTCGTGCCGTCGCCATCGCCGTAGCGCATGCAGAAGCAGGAGTCGTCCCAGGACGCGTTGACCCAGTTCGTGCCGACATGCACGAGGCTCTTCGCGCCCTTGCCGTCGTTCTTGATGCCGTTGCGGCCGAACGTGTTCTTGTAGAAGTCCCAGGTCGCGGCGACGCCGTAGTGCGCATCGACCGCCGCGCTTGTGCGATCGCTTACCGCGCCATTGCCCCATGCGTTGTCGGCGTCGCTGAAGATGGTGCCGGTGGTCGAGCTCGTCGAGCCGTTGTGATTGTCGAGCGTCGTGCCGCCGCCGCGCACCGTGTCGCGCAACTCGTAGCCGCCGGTAACCGAATCCGTATTGATGGACACGCTGCCCAGCGTCAGCGAATTGCCGGTGCCGACGGCTGCGGCGGTTTCAATGGCGTCCCAGCGATCGAGCATGCGACCGGTGCGCGCGTCGACCACGTAATGCATTTCGGTCGGCGTGTTGTCGGGCTTCAGGCCGCGCATGACGACTTCCCAGCCCAGCGACGGCAGCGCGTCGCGTGCGAACACGACCTTGCGCGCGGTCGGCATGCCCTGGAAACCGGTGCCGAAGTCGCCGCCGGCGATGACCATGGCGTCCTGCGAGCTGATGCGTGCGGCGATGTCAGGGCGAAGCGTCGTCGACAGCGTCAGCGATGCGGCCTGCAGCTGGCCGTTGCGCGAATGCGTCACAAAGTCGCCGCCGATCACGGGCAGGCCGAGGTAGCTGCGGGTGAACCGCACGTGCTCGGTGCCGTCGCGGTCGACGATGACGTTGCGTACCGCGAACTCGTCGCCATCGGTGGCGGCGATCGCGGCGTGGTGGCTGTCGAGCAGCGCGCGTGCGCGGCTGGCGACGGGCGAGGAGTCGGCCGCGACGACGGCCCGCGTGGAGGCGCCGAGCACTGCGACGACCGCAAGGCAGAGGAGGGACGGGCTGTTCGACATGGCAGGCACCTGTGGGTTCGGGGGAGGCCGCGCAAGGCGGAACGCGCCGGCCTCCATGGCCGGCACGGCGACAGTCCCGAACAGGCGTCCTGCGACCGACCTGCGCGGAAACATCCATGTGCTTCCGATCCGCGCAGGCCCGGACGAACGATCCGGGAATGTGACGCGCGTCAAAAAATAACCCGATCGCGGGTGCAGCGGGTCGGTCCCGGCCGCATTTGCGGGCCCGTTCGTCGGACGCCGCACCAACGAAAACGGCCCGCCGAAGCGGGCCGTTCCGGAACTGCCGACGTGGGCGGATCAGTTGACGCTGGTGGCCGTCCAGGCGCGGGCGACCGCGTTGTACTCGGGCGAGTTGAGGCCGTACAGGTCCTTGGCGGCGTTGAGCGTCGCCGTGCGGGCCTGCGGGTAGGTCGTGCTGGAGGTGAAGTACACGTCCATCGCGCGGTACCAGATGGCCGCGGCCTTGGTGCGGCCGATGCCGGTCACGCCGGTGTCGCCATTGCAGACCAGCGAGGCCGGCGTGAGGTTGTAGCTGGTGCCCGCACCGAACCCGGCCGGAACCACCGCACCTTCCGCGAGCAGGTAGAAGAACCGGTTGGCCACGCCCGACGTGTAATGCGGATCGTCGCGACGGGTAAACCCACGGGCCGTGTAGCAGACGTACGACGCGCCATCGAGGTTCTGCTTGAACATCCGGCGCAGCGCCTTCGTGCCGTCGTTGACGTTGTAGATCTCTTCGCCGATCAGGTAATCGCCCGGATCGTTCGGGTTGGCGACCGACCACTCGACCATCGTGCCCATGATGTCGGACGAGCCTTCGTTGAGGCCGCCGGCGTCGCCCGAATACGCGAGCCCGTTCACCGCGCTGGTCACGCCGTGGGTCATTTCGTGGCCGGCGACGTCGAGCGCGACCAGCGGCTTGTACGTCGCGCCGTCGCCATCGCCGTAGCGCATGCAGAAGCACGCGTCCGACCACGACGCATTGACCCAGTTCGTGCCGACGTGCACCAGGCTCAGCGCACCCTTGCCGTCGTTCTTGATGCCGTTACGGCCGAACGTGTTCTTGTAGTAATCCCACGTGGCTGCGACGCCGTACGCCGCATCGACCGCCGCCGTCGCGCGATCGCTGTTGCTGCCGTTGCCCCAGGTGTTGTCGGCATCGGTGTAGATCGTGCCGGTGGTCGAGGTCGTCGCGCCGTTGTGGTTGTCCTCGCTCAGGCCGCCACCGCGCACGGTGTCGCGCATCTCGTAGCCGCCGGTGATCGAGTTGGTGTTGATCGACACGGTGCCGAGCGTCAGCGAGTTGCCGGTGCCGGTTGCCGCGGCGGTTTCCACCGCGTCCCAGCTGTCGAGGATGCGGCCGTTGTTGGCGTCGACGAAGTAGTGCATCTCGGTTGGCGTCTGGTCGCGCTTGGCGCCGCTCATCACGACTTCCCATGCCAGCACCGGCGCAGCAGCGCGTGCGTACACGACCTTGCGTGCGGTCGGCATGCCCTGGAAGCCGATGCCGAATTCGGAACCCGCCGCGACGATCGCATCGTCGGAGCTGATGCGGGCGGCGATGTTCGGACGCAGCGTCGAGCGGAAGCTCATGGTCGCGCCGCGCATCTGGCCGTTGTGCGAATGGGTGACGAAGTCGCCGCCGATCACCGGCAGGCCCAGGTAGGTGCGGTTGAAGCGGACGTGCTCGGTGCCGTCGCGGTCGACGACCACGTTGCGAACCGTGTAGTTGTCGCCATCGGCGCCGGCGACGAGCGCGCGGTTGCTATCGACCAGACCACGCGCGCGATCGGCAGCGGGCGAGGTGCCGGTGGCGGCGATGGAGTAGGCGGAGACACCGAGCGCGGCCAGGACGGCAGCGGCGAGGACGCGGGACTTCGTATTCGACATGGAAACCCTCGGGAGAACGGGAGAGAGATGAGTCGTACGCACCGCAGCACGCTGCGGGTCACCTCACGGGTCGGCGGCGTCCTGTCGGCGCGGCGCATGGGCTAACGTCGAACATATGAAAACCGGACGCGTGACCAGCCCCGATTTTTCGAAGTTGTGACCGCCGTCGAACAAGCTGGCTGAAGCGGACAGCGTGCGCGGTCCGAACCGGTTCCGAACGTTGTTCCGCGTCACGAAATTCGCGGCATCGGCGGCCGACGAAAGCGCGTGAAGCGCATGCGAAGGCGCGATTCGGGCATGGAACGGGCCGGTGCGCAGGCCGCGGCGGTGCATGTCGAACGCCATGCGAGACTTGCCGCACGGTTCGGCGGGACGCCAACCGGTTCCGCGATCAGCTGCCCCAGGACCCGACCTTTCGTGACCGACGCGACGCCGACCTCGACCGACATTCTGATCATCGGCGGCGGCGTCATCGGGCTGGCCTCCGCTCTGGCCGTGGCCGAAAGCGGACGCGCGGTGCGGGTGATCGACGCGGGCCGCATCGGCGGCGGCAGCTCGCACGGCAACTGCGGAACGATCACGCCGAGTCATGCGCCACCACTCGCGGCGCCCGGCATGGTCCGGCGCGCGCTGTCGATGATGCTGACGCCCGACGCGCCGCTCTACATCCGTCCACGCGTCGATCCGGCGTTGTGGCGCTGGCTGTGGGCGCTGCGTGGGCGCTGCAACCCCGCGCACTGGCGCGAGAGTGCGGTCGCCAAAGCCGCGCTGCTCGACGATTCGCGTCATCGCCTCGAGGAATGGGTGACGCGATACGGGCTCGACTGCGAGTTCCAGCCGACCGGCGAGGACTACGTCTTCCGCGATGCGCGCCGGTTCGAAGACGGCCAACACGAAGTACCGCTGCTGCGCGAATTCGGCATCGACGTCACCCTGCTCGACGGTGCGGACTACGAACGCGACGAGCCGTCGATGCTTCCCGGCGTTGCAGGCGCGATTCGTTTCGATGGCGATGCGGCGTTGCGGCCCGATCGTTATGTCGCGGAACTCGCACGCGTTGCGCGCCAACGCGGTGTCGTGATTGACGAGCATCGCGCACTGACGGGACTGATCGATGGCGCGAACGGTTACGTCGCACGCACGGCGAATGGCGACATCGAAGCACGCGAAGTCGTGGTCGCGACCGGCGCGTGGTCGCCACGACTCGCGGAGTCGCTCGGCCTGCGCTGGCTCGCACGCACCATCCAGCCCGGCAAGGGCTATTCGATCACCTACGACCCGCCGGCACTCGTGCCGCGTCGGCCGCTGGTGCTGCGCGAACGCGCGGTCTGCGTGACGGCGTGGGCGAGCGGCTACCGGCTCGGCAGCACGATGGAATTCTCCGGTTACGACGAACGCCTCGACGAGCGACGCCTCGGTGCGCTCGAACGCGGCGCGCGCGAATACCTGCGGGATCCGGTCGGCCCGCGAGTGCGCGAACGCTGGTTCGGCTGGCGGCCGATGTCGCTCGACGATGTGCCGATGATCGGCGCAGTGCCGGGGCGTCGCGGCCTCTGGCTTGCGACTGGGCACGGCATGATGGGCGTCGGCATGAGCGCCGGCACCGGCCAGCTGCTCGCCGACCTCGTCAGTGGCCGCGCGACCGCGATCGATCCCGCGCCGTATCGCCCGGACCGCTTCGTGCGTTGAACGACCGCAGCGACGTAACGCGCGTCGCGGCCTAATGCGCGTCCACTTCTAGCGAGAACACCATGACCGACACGCCCGCACGCACCGACTTCGACCTGATCGTGATCGGTGGCGGCTCGGGCGGGCTCGCGGGTGCATTCCGCGCGGCCGAGCACGGCGCGCGCGTCGCGCTGCTCGAGCCGAACGCGCTCGGCGGCACCTGCGTCAATGTCGGTTGCGTACCGAAGAAGGCCATGTGGCTCGCCGCGAACGTCGCCAGCACGTTGCGTCACGCCGAATCGCTCGGTTTCGAATCAGCCTCGTGCACGCTCGACTGGCCGACCTTCATCGCGCATCGCGAGCGCTACATCGAAGGCATCCACGCAAGCTATCGACGTCGCCTCGACGCAGCTGGCATCGCGCTCATGCCGGTGCGCGGCACGATGCTCGACGCACGCCGCGTGCGCACGTCCGACGGTGTCGTGCTCACCGCGTCGCACGTGCTGATCGCGACGGGCGGTCGACCGGTGAAGCCCGACATTCCGGGCGCGGAACTCGGCGGCGTGTCGGACGACTTCTTCGCATGGCGCGCACCGCCGGCAAGCGTCGCGGTGATCGGCGGCGGCTACATCGCGGTGGAACTCGCCGGCGTGCTGCAGGCGCTGGGCAGCCACGTCACCCTGCGCGTGCGCGGCCGACTGCTCGAGAGCTTCGACGACGAGATCACCGCGCAGCTCGTCGAGGATTACCGGCATCTCGGCGTCGACGTACATCTATCGACGACGACGACCGCGCTGGAGCGCGTCGAAGGCGGCATTCGCCTGCGCAACGCCGACGGTTCATTGACCCATCCGGTCGAACAGGTGCTGTTCGCAACCGGTCGTTCGCCGAACGTCGAAGGACTCGGTCTCGACGCGGCAGGCATCGAGCTCGACGCGCGGGGCTTCGTTCCGGTCGATGCGTACAACCACACGATCGTCGAAGGGATATTCGCGGTCGGCGATGTCACGCCGTCGCCCGCACTCACGCCGGTTGCGATCGCTGCGGCGCGTCGACTGATGGATCGTGTGTTCGGCGGACGCACGCGCGCGCCGCTCGACCTGGTCGACGTGCCCACCGTCGTGTTCTCGCATCCGCCGATCGGGCGCATCGGTCTATCCGAGCGCGCGGCACGCGACACCTACGGTAATGACGTGCACGTGCTGCGCGCCGGTTTCCGCCCGATGTTGAACGCGCTCGCCGAATCGCCGCAGCGCAGCCTGTTCAAGATCATCTGCACGGGCGAGGAGCGGCGCGTCGTCGGCCTGCATCTGCTTGGCGATGCTGCCGACGAAATGCTGCAGGGCTTCGGCGTCGCGATGCGTCGCGGCCTGACGCTCGACGACGTGCACGATACGATCGCCATCCATCCGACCAGCGCCGAGGAAGTCGTGCTGATGCGTTGAGCATCGCGCGGATCGATCATGAGCGACGACGTCCTGACCACCGACACGTTCACCCTGTATCGCGGCCGCGCGCCCTTGCTGGTGAGCCTTCCGCACGACGGCAGCGCGATTCCTCCGGAGCTCGCTGCGCGCATGACCGAGGAAGCACGTCGCGCGCCCGACACCGACTGGCACGTCTCGCGTCTCTACGCGTTCGCACGCGATGAACTCGGTGCGTCCGTACTGGTTCCACGCTATTCGCGCTACGTCGTCGACCTCAATCGGCCGCCGGATGACACGTCGCTGTATCCCGGGCAGAACACGACGGGGTTATGCCCGACGCGACGGTTCACCGGTCATGACGTGTATCTCGACGGCGCGCAACCGGACGAGGCCGAAGTGCACTCGCGTGTCGACACGTACTGGCGTCCGTACCACGACGCGTTGCAGTCGGAACTCGCGCGACTGCGCGCTGTGCATGGTCGCGTCGTGCTCTGGGACGGCCATTCAATTCGCGGCGACAGGCTGCCGTTCCTGTTCGAAGGTCGGTTGCCCGATCTGAATCTCGGAACATCCGGCGGTGTGAGTTGCGCGCCCGAATTGCAATCGTCACTGGAAGACGTGCTCACCAAACAGCCCGCATTCGACTGGGTCGCGAATGGACGTTTCCGCGGCGGATACATCACGCGTCACTACGGGCAACCGGCGGACGGCGTGGATGCCGTGCAGCTGGAAACCAGCCAGCGCACCTACATGGACGAAGACAGCTTCGCCTACGACGACGTCAAGTCGCTCGCGTTGCAGACGGTGCTGGAACGGCTCCTGCGCGCTGCGCTCGACCACGCGCGGCGCTGAGCCTCACCACAGACAATCCTTGCAACGCTTCTCGACGTTAGAGACGACGCGCTTGAGGCCATCGACCGTACGTATCAGGTCGCGCGGCTTGCCGTGCAGCGTGGGGTCTTCCGTATCCAGCCACTCGTCCATGCGCTCGGTCGAACCGTAGACGTCACCCAGCCCGCGGTGCAGGCGCACGAGCAACAACATGCGCGTCGCCGCGGGATCGGTGCCCGGCGGGATGCGCGCGCTGCCGGCCTGGATCTTCGCGACCGTGTCGCGATCCACGTCCAGCAGTTCGCTTACTTCACCCGCACCGAAGCCCAGCGCCGTGATCGCACGACGCGCGTCGAGCGCGAGTGCTTCCGTTGATGAACGGGCGTCGCCGGGGCTGACGTCGACGGCGTGATGGTGGGAGTTGGCAGTGCCCATGGCGTCACCCTCCATGAAGCGGCATGACGGGGAGGTACAGGCTGCATCCCGACCGTCATGTCCCGGCGCAACAATCGTCACGTATCCGTCGCGCTGAGCGACGGAGCGCGGGCGCTTTGGACCGCCCGCGCTCAATTTCGGCGGTCGCAATAGCTACGGCGAAGGGAGATGCTTCGACAGAAAGTCTTCGAGGCGCCGGTACAGCTCCGCCTGCGAGTCGGGGCTGTAGAAGCCGTGGCCTTCGCCGGCGACCACGTATGTCTCTGGAACGTTGCCTGCGGCGGTAAGGGCGTCGAGCATCGCCTTGTACTGATCGAAGTGCGCGGTCTGGTCATCCTTGCCGTGAATCAGGAAGACCGGGACCTTCACATCGGACGCGTGGCGTGCCGGCGAAACGCGCGCGAGCTCCGCGTCGTCGGCGCCCATCGTTCGCGCGAAGAAGCGCTTGGATGCGACGTTGGTGACCTGCTTCTGATCGAGCGGGAGGTCATAGACGCCGGCGTATCCGATCGCGCACTTGAACAGTGTCGGCGCAACGCGTACGGCCTGCAGCGCTGCGTATCCGCCGTAGCTGGCGCCATACACGCATGCGTCTCCGGGTTCCGTCAGTTTCTGCGTTGCGGCCCACTTGACGCCGTCGACCATGTCGTCAATGAGGCGCCCGCCCCACTGGCGCCAGCCTTCTCGTTGGAACGCCGTTCCCCGATCGCCGGAACCTCGGTAGTTGACCTGGAGGACGCCGTAGCCGCGACTCGCGAGGAACTGTGCGTCCGCGTCGTAACCCCAGCGGTCGGCGATGCCGAACGGCCCACCATGCGGGTAAAGCACCAGCGGTCGCGGACCGTCCCCGCTAGCGGTATAGAAGCCGTAGATCTTCCGGCCGTCGCGCGCCGCGAACTCGATGGGCACCGTCGTCGCCATGGCGTCGGGCGCGATCCATGGCTTCGTTTCGCCGATGAGCATGACCTTGTTGGCGGTGCGATCCATGACGTAGTAGGCGCCGGGGTGACGATCGGACATCACCGTAAATAGCAACCGCTTGCCGTCCCGGCTGACGTCGCGAATGTCCACCAGCTGCCCCGGGAATGCCTTTAGCAGTCCCGCGTGGAGCCGTGCCCATTCGGAGGTTGGATCAAAATATTTAATCGACGGCTTTCCGGCCGTGTAGATCACGCCGAACGGGTCGCCGGTGTCACCGACGCGCAGCAATACCGAGTGCTCAAGTTCGGGGTTCGACGTCACGAACGTGCGCGTCCCATTCTTGAAGTCCACCCGATAGAACTTCGGTGGCTCGCCTGCGTCGCTGATCTCCAGGAATGCGATGTCAGGATTCGAGGTGAATGCGCCGCCGGATACGCGATAACCGGCGATCGACTTCGGCATCGGCTGCCAATCAGCACCAGGCGTGGGGCGATAGGCAAGCACGGGCTCGTCCTGTGCGTCCCGTGTCGTACGCACGCGGGCGCGACCACCGGCGTCGAAGATGAAGGCCCCGGGTCCCTCGGACCGCTCGATCTCGGATCGTTCGCCGGTCACGCTGTCGACCTTGTAGATCGTGCTATCGGGTTCGTCGCCGCAGTTCCAGCAATTGAAGCGCACCAGGATCTTGCCCGGCTCGGCGGGAAGCACCGTCTCGACGCTGGCAAACCCTTGGTCCTTGCGCCGGCCCGGATAGTTCATGCCGTCGGGCTGGTACCCGAACAGCAAGTCCTGGTTCTTGCCGTGAATGTCGGTAGTGAGCAGCTCTCCGTAGCTCGTCGGCAGCGGCTGGAAGGGAAACGTGCGAGCCCGGGACATCACGATCTGTTCGTCGGAGGTCCAGAAGATGTTGATGACGTGCTGCTTCTGCGGGAACCGCAGCACCTGTGTCTTACCCGTGCCATCGAGCTTGAGAATTTCGAGCTGCGTCTCGCGTCCGTCCTGCGACGGCACGGCCAGCGCGACGTAGTCGCCGTTCGGAGACAGGCTTGCCTCGTTCAACTCGGCGTGGCGGGCGAGATCTTCGATCCGTATCGGATCGGCAGATGCGTGAAAGCTCAACAAGAGCGCCACAGCGATGGCGCATCGACCCCACGTCGACATAGTGCTTCCCCGTTTGTTGGAAAAATCCCCACGTCGAGTCTAAACGGGGCCGCGGGCGGCGTCAGCGTGCGTGGTCGAGGCGCTCAGACAATCAGGTGGATACGCGGTTTGCCGTTTGCTGGCGAGGCGATTCAGCAGGGGCGCAAAAGGAAGGCCCGCCGAAGCGGGCCTTGAACGCCGAGTTGCCGATGACGTCAGACCTCGAGCGTCGCCAGGTCGCCCTTGCTCTCCAGCCACGCTTTCCGATCGGAGGCACGCTTCTTCGCGAGCAGCATGTCCATCAGCGCCGAGGTGGCGTCCTGGTCATCCACGGTGAGCTGCACCAGGCGGCGCGTATCGGGATGCATGGTGGACTCGCGCAGCTGCTCCGGATTCATCTCGCCGAGGCCCTTGAAGCGGGTGACGGAGATGGCGCCCGTTGGCGTGCCCTTCTTCTTGGCCGCGCGATCACGCTCGATGCGATCGATGAGGATGCGCTTCTCTTCTTCGTCGAGCGCATAGAACACCTGCTTGCCCACGTCGACGCGGAACAGCGGCGGCATCGCCACGAAAACATGACCGGCAGCGACGAGCGACGGGAAATGCTTGAGGAACAGTGCTGCGAGCAGCGTCGCGATGTGCAGGCCGTCGGAGTCGGCGTCGGCGAGGATCACGACCTTGCCGTAGCGCAGGCCCGCGAGATCGTCCTTGCCCGGATCGCAACCGATGGCGACGGCGAGGTCGTGCACTTCCTGCGACGCGAGCACGCCGCTCGACGCGACCTCCCACGTGTTGAGGATCTTGCCGCGCAGCGGAAGGATGGCCTGGAAGTCTTTCTCGCGTGCCTGACGCGCGCTGCCGCCTGCCGAATCGCCTTCGACAAGAAAGAGTTCCGTGCGCGAAAGATCCTGCGATGCACAGTCGGCGAGCTTGCCGGGCAGCGCCGGACCCTGCGTCACCTTCTTGCGCAGAACAATCTTCTCGGTCTTCAGGCGCGCCGCAGCGCGTTCGATCGCGAGCTGCGCGATGCGCGTGCCTAGTTCGACGTGCTGGTTGAGCCACAGCGAGAACGCATCGTGCGCGGCGGATTCGACGAAGCCCGCGGCCTGTCGCGACGACAACCGTTCCTTGGTCTGGCCTGAAAACTGCGGGTCCGTCATCTTGATGGACAGCACGAACGCGACGCGGTCCCACACGTCTTCCGGCGCCAGCTTCACGCCGCGCGGCAACAGGTTTCGGAAGTCGCAGAACTCGCGCAGCGCGTCGGTGAAGCCGGTACGCAGCCCGTTGACGTGCGTGCCGTGCTGCGCGGTCGGGATCAGGTTGACGTAGCTCTCTTGCACCAGTTCGCCTTCCGGCACCCAGGCAGCGGCCCAGTCGACCACTTCGGTTTCCTTCGACAACGAACCCGAGAACAGATTCGGCGGCAGCAGTTCGCGTTCGCCGAGTTCGCCCTTCAGGTAATCGCGCAGGCCGTTCTCGAAGTACCACTCGTCGCGCTCGCCGGTCGCTTCGTCGAACAGGCGAACGGTCAGGCCCGGGCAGAGCACGGCTTTCGCGCGCAGCAGATGACGCAGCGCGCGGATGTTGAACTTCGCGGTGTCGAAGTAGCTCGCGTCAGGCCAGAAGTGCACGCGCGTTCCGGTGTTCTTCTTGCCGACCGTGCCGATCACTTCGAGCGGCGAATCGCGGAAGCCGTCCTTGAACGTCATCCGGTATTCGTTGCCGTCGCGCTTGATGCGCACGTCGACCTTGGTGCTCAGCGCGTTGACCACGCTGACGCCGACGCCGTGCAGGCCGCCGGAGAACGTGTAGTTGTTGCCGCTGAACTTACCGCCGGCGTGCAGGCGGGTGAGGATCAGCTCGACGCCCGGAATCTTCTCTTCAGGATGGATGTCGACCGGCATGCCGCGGCCGTCATCGGAGACCGATGCGGAGCCGTCGCTGTGCAGCGTGACCTCGATGGTCCGCGCATGGCCGCCGAGGGCCTCGTCGACGGAGTTGTCGATGACCTCCTGCGCCAAGTGGTTGGGGCGGGCGGTGTCCGTGTACATGCCCGGGCGGCGCTTGACCGGGTCCAGCCCGGAGAGCACCTCGATGTCGGCGGCGTTATATCGCTTGTTCATTAGTCGAAATGCTAACAGAGCGCGTCGCAGAGGCTTGGACGGCTGAATCCTGAACGACCGAACGCGGCCTTAGCGCCGTTTTCACGAGCGGCCCACGTAGGCCGCCAGTAGGGTCGCGGGCCGGATGACGGCACTCCCCCGAGCCGTCCCGGTTTCCCTTATGGAGGCTCCATGAAGAAGCGAATCCTCGCCCTTTCGATCCTGGCCACGATGGCCATCCCCGCATTCGCGCAGGTGTCGGTGCCGCCGGTGTCCGTCCCGGCAACCCCGGTCACGACGCCGACCGTCCCGACCACCACCGGCTCCGCGACGGGTGGCGTCACCGGTTCGGTGACCGACTCCACCACGCTCCCCGCCGGCAAGGCGCGCAGCAGCGCGGTCCACACCGCGAAGACCACCGCCCGCAAGGCGGGTGACAAGGTCGGCCCGGCCGTCAGCGACGCGGCGCATGCGCCGATCAACGCGACCACCGGCGCCGGCGTCGATGGCAGCGTGACCGCCGGCACCTCGGGCGTCGACTCGTCGGGTTCGGTGTCGGGCAACGTCGCCGCCTCGACCGCGGGCACGTCCGCCACGGGTTCGACCGGTGCGACCGCCGGCGCGACCGCGCCGGCGCTGCCGGTCGCCGGCGCCACCAACGCCGCGACCAATGCCGTCAACGCCGTCTCCGGCAACGCCAACGCCGCAACGCACTCGGCCGTCACCGCCGGCAAGACGGCGACCTCGACCGCCACCACGGCGACCGACGACGCGCTCGCCGGCACCGGCCAGATGACGGACGACGCGCAGGTCAGCGCCGACGCCAAGGCCGATGCGAAGGCCGAGGCGGATGCGCGCAAGGCCAAGCGCGACGCGCACAAGCGCAAGTAATCGTTCGCGGCTGATCCAACCAGCGCCCCGGCTAGTCCGGGGCGCTTCTTTTGTGCATGGCGCGCAGGTCGATTCGCGGGACGCGCGTCACGCCTGTAAACTACGACTTTCCAGCGCACCCCACGCCCATGACTTCCGCAAGCCATGTAACGCCGCTCGTGTTCGTCACCGGCGGCGTGGTGTCCTCGCTCGGCAAGGGCATCGCGGCGGCATCGCTCGCGGCCATCCTCGAATCGCGCGGCCTGCGCGTCACGATGATGAAGCTCGATCCGTACATCAACGTCGATCCGGGCACCATGAGCCCGTTCCAGCACGGCGAGGTGTACGTCACCGACGACGGCGCCGAAACCGACCTCGACCTCGGCCATTACGAGCGTTACGTCCGCACGCGGCTGTCGCGCAAGAACTCGATCACCACCGGCCGCATCTACGAGTCGGTGATCCGCAAGGAACGGCGCGGCGACTACCTCGGCGGCACCGTGCAGGTCATTCCGCACATCACCGACGAGATCAAGCGCTGCATCGTCGACGCCACCGACGGCTACGACATCGGCATGGTGGAAGTCGGCGGCACGGTAGGTGACATCGAATCGCTGCCGTTCCTCGAGGCGATCCGCCAGCTGCGCAGCGAGCGCGGCCCCGAATCCACGTTGTTCATGCACCTCACGCTGGTGCCGTGGATCGCGGCGGCCGGCGAGCTAAAGACCAAGCCGACGCAGCACTCCGTCAAGGAACTGCGCTCGATCGGTATCCAGCCCGACATCCTGCTCTGCCGCAGCGAACAACCGCTGCCGGATTCCGATCGTCGCAAGATCGCGCTGTTCACCAACGTGCCCGAGCGCGCGGTGATCTCGGCCGTCGACCTCGACAACATCTACAAGCTGCCGCGCTTCTTCCACGAGCAGGGCCTGGACGACATCGTCATCCGTCGCCTCGGCCTGCAGGCCGGTCCGGCCGATCTGTCGGAATGGGATGCGGTGCTGGATGCCAGCGAACATCCGGTCGACGAAGTCACGATCGGCGTGGTTGGCAAGTACGTCGATCATCAGGACGCATACAAGTCCGTCGCCGAAGCCCTCAAGCACGGCGGCCTGCGCCAACGCACGCGCGTCAACTTGAAGTGGCTCGAATCTAGCGATGTCGAGAAGCAGGGCGTGTCCGCGCTCGATGGCGTCGACGGCATCCTCGTGCCCGGCGGCTTCGGTGATCGCGGTTTCGAAGGCAAGGTTGCGACGTCGAAGTTCGCACGCGAACATGGCATTCCGTACTTCGGCATCTGCTACGGCATGCAGGCCGCGGTGGTCGACTACGCGCGCAATGTCTGTGGCCTCGACGGCGCGAACAGCACCGAGAACGACAAGGCGACGCCGCATCCGGTCATCGGCCTGATCACCGAATGGCGCACGCAGACGGGCGACGTCGAGCGTCGCAGCGAAGCCAGCGACCTCGGCGGCACCATGCGCCTGGGGCTGCAGGACCAGCGCCTCAAGCCCGGCACGCTCGCGCGCGAAACCTACGGCCGCGACGTCGTCGGCGAACGCCATCGACATCGCTACGAGTTCAACAACCGCTACCGCACGCAGCTCGAGGACGCGGGTCTCGTCGTGTCCGGCAAATCGATGGACGACCTACTCGTCGAGATGGTCGAACTCAAGCGCGACGCGCATCCGTGGTTCCTCGCCTGCCAGGCGCATCCCGAATTCCTGTCGACCCCGCGCGACGGACATCCGCTTTTCATCGGCTTCATCCGTGCCGCGCGCGAACACAAGGCGCAGGCGGGTGGTCGATTGCTGAAGGAAGTGCGCAACTGATGCGTGCTGCGCCTTCGTCGTCTCGAGTGATGCGCGAACCGCGCGTCGCCTCGCTTTGGAGTACCCCATGAAACTCTGCGGATTCGAGGTCGGCCTCGACAAGCCGTTCTTCCTGATCGCCGGCCCCTGCGTGATCGAGTCGATGGAGCTCCAGATGGAGACCGCCGGCAAGCTCAAGGAAATCACGACCGAACTCGGCATTCCCTTCATCTTCAAGTCGAGCTTCGACAAGGCGAATCGCACCTCGCTCAACGGCTTTCGTGGTCCGGGCGTCGAGGAAGGTTTGAAGGTGCTGTCGGAAGTGAAGCGCCAGCTCGGCCTGCCGGTATTGACCGACGTGCACGAGTACACGCCGATCGACGAAGTCGCGAGCGTGGTCGACGTGCTGCAGACGCCGGCCTTCCTCGTGCGCCAGACCGACTTCATCACCAAGGTCTGCAGCGCCGGCAAGCCGGTCAACATCAAGAAGGGCCAGTTCCTCGCACCGTGGGACATGAAGCCGGTCGTCGAGAAAGCGAAGTCGACCGGCAACAACGACATCATGGTCTGCGAGCGCGGCGCGAGCTTCGGTTACAAACAACCTCGTGAGCGACATGCGCTCGCTCGCGGTGATGCGCGAAACCGGTTGCCCGGTCGTGTTCGACGCGACGCATTCGGTGCAGCTGCCGGGTGGGCAGGGCTCGTCGAGTGGCGGCCAGCGCCAGCACGTGCCGGTGCTTGCGCGCGCGGCGATCGCAGTCGGCATCGACGGCATCTTCATGGAAACGCATCCCGATCCGTCGAAGGCGTTGTCCGACGGCCCGAACGCTTGGCCGCTGCCGAAGATGCGCGCGCTTCTCGAAACGCTGAAGGCGCTCGACGAAGTGACCAAGCGCAACGGCTTCCTCGAATCCACTGTCTAAGGACGACGTTCCAACGATGACCACGATCGCCAAGATCCACGCCCGCGAAATCCTCGACAGCCGCGGCAATCCCACGCTCGAAGCGGAAGTCACGCTCGCCGACGGCAGCTTCGGCCGCGCGATGGTGCCGTCGGGCGCGTCCACCGGCACGAAGGAAGCCGTGGAGCTGCGCGACGGCGACAAGACGCGCTACCTCGGCAAGGGCGTCACGCACGCGGTTGCGAACGTCAACACGACAATCGCGCAGGCGCTTGTCGGTTTCGACGCGAACGACCAGGCCGGCCTCGATCGTCGACTGATCGATCTCGACGGCACCGACAACAAGGGACGTCTTGGCGCGAACGCGCTGCTCGGCGTTTCGATGGCGAATGCGCACGTGGTCGCGGCGTCGAAGAAGATGCCGCTGTGGCAGCACCTCGCGAACGGTCGCGACGTGTCGCTGCCGGTGCCGATGATGAACATCATCAACGGCGGTGCGCATGCCGACAACAATGTCGACCTGCAGGAATTCATGGTGTTGCCGGTCGGCTTCGACAGCTTCCGCGAAGCGCTGCGTGCCGGCACCGAGATCTTCCACGCGCTCAAGAGTGTGCTGAAGGGTCGTGGCCTGAGCACGGCGGTCGGTGACGAAGGCGGCTTCGCGCCGGACCTTCGCAGCAACGAGGAAGCGCTGGAAACCATCCTCGAAGCGATCGGCAAGGCCGGTTATCGCGCGGGTGAGGATGTGCTGCTCGGTCTCGACGTCGCGTCCAGCGAGTTTTTCGAGAACGGCAAGTACAACCTCACTGGCGAGGGCAAGCGCCTGACCAGCGAGCAGTTCGTCGACTTCCTCGCCGACTGGACGCAGCGCTACCCGATCATCACGATCGAAGATGGCATGGGCGAGCACGACTGGGCCGGCTGGAAGCTGCTCACCGAGCGCGTCGGCAACAAGGTGCAGCTGGTCGGCGACGACCTGTTCGTCACCAATCCGAAGATCTTCCGCGAAGGCATCGACCAGAACGTCGCGAACGCGATCCTGATCAAGGTCAACCAGATCGGCACGCTGACCGAAACGCTGGAAGCCATCGCGATGGCGGATGCCGCCCGCTATGCGGCAATCGTGTCGCACCGTTCGGGCGAAACCGAGGACACGACGATCGCCGACATCGCGGTCGCGACGACGGCGACGCAGATCAAGACCGGCTCGCTCTGCCGCAGCGATCGCGTCGCCAAGTACAACCAGCTGCTGCGCATCGAAGAGCAGCTCGGCAGCGCCGCGCGTTACGCCGGCCGCGACGCGTTCGTCTCGCTGGCGCGCTGACCGATGGCGCGAACGCGCTACGGCCTGCTGATCCTGATCGGCCTGCTGGCGATGCTGCTGGCAGTGCTGCAGGTGCGGCTGTGGCGCGGTGAAGGCGGGCGTGAAGCGGTCGGTACGCTGCAGCTGCAGGTCGACGCGCTCGCACACGACAACGGCGGTCTGCAGCAGCGCAATGCCGCGCTGGCCGCTGAAGTCGAAGACCTGAAGTCGGGCGAGGCCGCGGTCGAGGATCGCGCTCGCAGCGAGCTCGGCATGATCAAGCCCGGCGAAGTGTTCTATCGCGTGGTCGAGAACACGCGGCCCGTGCAGAAGCCGGCCGACGCGCCGGCCGCGCCCGCGACGCCATGACGCGCATCTGGGCCGTCGTGCCCGCCGCCGGCACCGGCAGCCGTTTCGGTGGCGAGGTTCCCAAGCAATACCTCGACGTCGCGGGCAAGCCGCTGATCGCGCATGCGCTGGATGCATTGCTGCGTCATCCGCGCGTCGAAGGCGCGATGGCCGCGATCGCGGAAGACGACCCGCACTGGCCGGGCTGGGCTTCGCTGCACGGCAAGCCGGTGCTGACCTGCACCGGACGTGCTGATCGCGCCGGGTCCGTGCTCGCGGCGCTGGACGCGCTGGCGGCGCACCTTGATTACGACGACAGTGTCTTGGTGCTCGTGCACGACGCGGCGCGTCCGAACCTGGACGCAGCGGATCTCGAGCGTCTCATCACCGCCGCGTCCGACAGCGACGACGGCGCGCTGCTCGCCGCCCCGGTACGCGATACGCTGAAGCGCACCGACAGCCACGGATGCAGCGCGGGAACCGAGCCACGCGAGCGGTTGTGGCGCGCGTTCACACCACAGGCGGCGCGCCTGCACGTATTGCGCGATGCCCTCGTCGCGGCGCACGCCGCACGCGTCAATGTCACGGATGAATCAATGGCGCTCGAACTCGCGGGCTGTCGGCCGCGTCTGGTCGAGGGACGCGAGGACAACATCAAAGTGACGACGCGCGCGGATCTTGCGCTCGTCGAATTCCTGCTGTCGCGCCGGTCGAGCGAGGTCAATGCATGACGGTCCGTATCGGACAGGGTTTCGACGTGCACGCCTTCGGTGATGGTGACCACGTGATGCTCGGCGGCGTGCGTGTTCCGCATTCGCACGGGGTCGTGGCGCACTCGGATGGCGACGTCGTGCTGCACGCGCTGTGCGACGCGATTCTCGGCGCGCTCGCGCTCGGCGACATCGGTCGCCATTTCCCGCCGAGCGATCCGACATGGCGTGACGCCGACAGCCGCACTTTCGTGCGTCACTGCGTCGCGCTCGCTGCGGACCGCGGCTTTCGCGTCGTCAACATCGATGCCACCGTGATGGCGGAGCGCCCGAAAGTCGGGCCGCATGCGCAGGCCATGCGCGCATGCATCGCGCAGGATCTCGGCGTCGACATTGACGCGGTCAGCGTCAAGGCAACCACCACCGAGCGACTGGGCTTCGCCGGGCGCGAAGAAGGCATCGCTGCGATGGCGGTCTGCCTGCTCGAGTCGCTGGCATGACGACATCGCTGCCGCGTGCGCACGGCGATGCCGTGCTGACCGCCACGTTCCGTGCGCGCCCGGAGGATTTCGTCGTCGAGGAGATCGCGGGTTTCGAACCGACGGGTACGGGCGAGCACCTACTGCTCGAGATCGAGAAGCGCGGGATGAACACCGCGTTCGCCGCGCGACGCATCGCCGAGTGGGCGGGCGTCAAGGACGTCGCGATCGGCTATGCGGGCCTCAAGGATCGACACGCGGTGACGCGACAGCGCTTCACCGTGCATCTGCCGGGTCGTGAATCGCCCGACATCGCGACGCTCGAAAACGATTCCCTGCGCGTCCTGTCGTCCACGCGGCACGCGCGCAAGCTGCCGCGCGGTGCGCTCGCCGGCAATCGTTTCGTCATCACCCTGCGCGATGTCGAGGGCGATGCCGCGGCGATCGATGCGCGCCTCGAAGCGATCGCGGCACGCGGCGTACCGAACTACTTCGGCGAGCAGCGTTTCGGTCGCGCCGGCGACAACGTCGAGCAGGCGCTCGCGATGTTCGCGGGGCGTCGCGTGCGTCGCGAGGAACGCAGCCTGTTGCTGTCGGCTGCGCGTTCGGAGCTGTTCAATCGCGTGCTTGCAGAACGCGTTCGTCGCGGCTGCTGGGACACTCCACTCGACGGTGAGGTATGGATGCTCGACGGCCGCCGCAGCGTGTTCGGCCCCGAGCCATTCAACGACGCACTCGCGCAGCGGCTCGCCGAGTTCGACATCCATCCGACCGGGCCGCTGTGGGGCCGCGGCGAATTGCGCAGCGCAGGCGACTGTCGGGAGCTGGAAGGAGCCTGCATGGCCGTGGACAACGGTCCGGCGCTGCAGGCCGGGCTCGAACGGGCAGGGCTCGAGCAGGAACGTCGCGCGTTGCGATTGCGGCCGTCGGCGCTGACGTGGCTTCGTCCGGATAAAACGTCACTGGAGCTCACGTTCGGCCTGCCGCCGGGCGCTTATGCGACCTGCGTTCTGGAAGCGTTGGGCGACGTGCGATCGACGGCCGGGCGGCTGGACTGACCGTTCGTCGAACGGCCCGCGAATCGCGCGAAACGCATTCAGTGGCGGGCGTATAAGGAAGTCGACGCCCGCCATGGGGGCGGATGTCGATCGACGTCCGAAGGAGGGTTTATGTCCGCAATGCGTTCCGCATTCCTGGTCGTTCTCCTCGCAGGCGCTGCCACTGGCTGCGCGAGCATGCACGATTCGTCTTCAACCACGTATGTAGCGCCGCGCGCCTCCAGCTCTGTTCTGGGGCAGCAGGACGGCGAGTTCATCGCGCGGATCAATCAGCAGGCTGTCGCACGCGGGATCCATGTGGAGTGGGTGAATCCGCCACTGAAGCACGCAGCTACGAAGACTCCGCGCTAACGCTTCGCCAGCAACACCACGACCGCGCCCGTCCCGCCTTGTGCGGGCGGCGCGGAATGGAAGCCCAGCACGTCCGCGCGGTGTCTAAGCACGCGGTCGACGAGATTCTTGAGCACCGGCGCGCCGCTGCTGTCGAGTTCGTCCGCACCGCGGCCCTTGCCGTGGATCACGCGCACGCAGCCGATGCCATGACGCCGCGCATCCGCAAGGAATTCGCGCAGCAGTGACTGCGCCTGGCGCGCATCCAGGCCGTGCAGGTCGATCTCTTCCTGCGCGGACAGCTCGCCGCGCTTGAGCCGCTGGAAGGTGTGCGGCGGCAGGCGCTCGGTGCGATGACTGAGCACGTCGCCCGCGCCCAGCAGCTGCTCGTCCAACGCCAACCTGAACTCGGTCGCTGCCGCGGCTTCGTCGCGTTCGGCCATGCGCGCGCGCGGCTTCGGCTTCGGTGCCGCGGGCGGCAGCGGTTGGGCATCGACCGGGCGCACGGGTCCCACGGCCTGCCGGAACAGTTCGAGGTCCTCGTCGCGCGGATCGTTGTCGCCCATGCGGCCAGCGTAACGGGACGGCGTGCGCATCGTTGCGACAGCGTCTTCATTGCGCGAATGGGCGCCCTGATCGTTCGGCTATCATGAGTGCCCGCCGTCGCCGGCGGTTCCTCCACACCGGCGCAACGACCCCGAATGCGAGTTCTTGTCAGTAACGACGACGGCGTCGACGCGCCGGGCATCCGCGTCCTCGCGGACCACCTGCGCGCCGCCGGCCATAGCGTCATCACCGTCGCGCCCGACCGCGACCGCTCCGGCGCGAGCAATTCCCTGACCCTCGACATGCCCGTGCGCGTGGTGCAGCGGGACAACGAGACGTTCCGCGTGTTCGGCACGCCGACCGACTGCGTGCACGTCG
Source organism: Lysobacter sp. HA35 (assembly GCF_054061195.1). Taxonomy (NCBI): domain Bacteria; kingdom Pseudomonadati; phylum Pseudomonadota; class Gammaproteobacteria; order Lysobacterales; family Lysobacteraceae; genus Lysobacter; species Lysobacter sp. HA35. The sequence continues at coordinate 209,463 of NZ_JBSSDY010000001.1, forward strand.
CGCTGACCGGCATGCTCGACGAGGAGCCGGACATCGTGGTGTCAGGCATCAACAACACCGCGAACCTCGGCGACGACGTCATCTATTCCGGCACCGTCGCCGCGGCGATGGAAGGCCGCTTCCTCGGGTTGCCGGCGATCGCCGTGTCGCTGGCGACCGTCGACCACGTCGGGCGTCATTACGAGACAGCCGCCCGTGCGGCGGTCGAGTTGGTCGCGCGTCTGGCGGTGGATCCGTTGCCTGCCGACACCATCCTTAACGTCAACGTGCCCGACGTGCCGTGGGACGAACTCGCGGGCTTCGAAGTCGGGCGCCTCGGTAACCGCCATCGCGCCGAAGCCTGCGTCTCGCAGGTCGATCCGCGCGGCCGCCAGTGGTACTGGATCGGCGCCGCCGGCCCCGAGCAGGACGCCGGCCCCGGCACCGATTTCCATGCGATCCGCCGAGGCTGCGTTTCGATCACGCCGATCCACGTCGACCTGACGCGCTTCCAGGCGCTGGAGCAGGTCGCCGGCTGGGTGGGTGGTCTCGCCGACACGCTGCGCCTGCGGACGGAGTCCTGACGGTGCGCATGCATCTCAAACCCGAGGCGACGGGCAGCGGGCTCACCTCGCAGCGCGTGCGTGACCGCTTGGTTGAACGCCTGCGCGCGAACGGCATCGTCGACGAACGCGTGCTCAATGCGATCCGCACGGTGCCGCGCCACCTGTTCGTCGACGAAGTGCTTGCGACGCGTGCGTACGAGGACACCGCGCTGCCGATCGGTCACGGGCAGACCATCTCGCAGCCATGGGTCGTCGCGCGGATGACCGAAGCGCTCATCGAAACGAACCCGAAGAAGGTGCTGGAGATCGGCACCGGTTCCGGCTATCAGGCTGCGGTGCTCGCGGCGCTGGGTCTCGAAGTGCACACGGTGGAGCGCATCGGCGAACTGCTGCGCATCGCGCGCAAGCGCCTTCGCCAGCTCGGCCTGACAGTCCGAACGAAGCATGACGACGGTCGCATCGGCTGGCCCGAGAACGCGCCGTTCGATGCCATCCTCGTGACCGCTGGCGCACCCGCGCTGGTCGATGCGTTGAAAGCGCAGCTGGTTCCGGGCGGCACGCTGATCGCGCCGGTCGGCCCGGCGAACGCGCAGTCGCTGGTGCGTATCCGCCAGCGCGAAGACGGCACGTTCGACGAGCAGGTGCTGGCGCCGGTCGTGTTCGTGCCGCTGCTGTCGGGCATCGTGGATTGAGACGGAGAACCGCTTGAAGCTTTTCGCCCCGCTGTACGACCGCGCGATCGGATGGGCCCGTCATAAACATGCGGTGCGTTACCTCGCAGCGTTGAGTTTCTTCGAGGCGATCATCTTTCCCGTCATGCCCGAAGTGATGCTGGCGCCGATGTGCGTCGCCGAGCCGCGTCGCGCATTCCGCTACGCGGGGTTGAGCCTCGCGTTCTCGCTGCTCGGCTCGCTCGTCGGCTACGCGCTGGGTCATTACGCGTTCGAAGCGATCAAACCGTTGTTCGCCGCGATGGGCATGCTTCCGGCGATCGAATCGGGCATCCACACGGTGCAAGCGAAAGTCGCCGAATCGCCGTGGGCGGTATTTACGTTCCTCGTGCTGGGCGGTTTCATGCCGATCCCGATGAAGATCTTCACCTGGGCGTCGGGCATCGTCGGCGTACCGATGCTGCAATTCATCCTTGCGATGGCGATCGGGCGAGGCAAGCGCGTGTTCCTGGTCGCCGCGGTGATCCGCGTAGGCGGCGAGCGTGCGGAAGCGACGCTGCGTCGCTACATCGAACCGATCGGCTGGGTGGCGATGGTGCTCGTCGCGGTCGGCATCGGCGTGCTGGTCTGGAGGGCGCACGGCGCATGAATCGTCTTGGCATTCGTTCCCTGATGGCGATGAGCGCTGTTGCGCTGATCGCCGGTTGCTCGAGCACGGTGGTGCGCGAGTCGTCCGGGTCGCGCACGTCGAGTGCACCGCACGTGTCGACGGGGAAGCCCGGCGGGACCACGATCGTGCAGCGCGGCGAGACGCTTTATTCGATCGCCACGCGCAACGGCATCAGCGTGCTCGACCTCGCGTCGTGGAATGCATTGCCGCCGCCGTACACGATTTATCCAGGCCAGCGTTTGCGCCTGTATCCGGGCGGCACCCGCGCGCCGTCGGTTCCAACGCCAGCGCCCTCGCGCGGCACGACCGCACATACGCCGACCACGCCACCGCCGGTTGTGCATGACACGCGTCCGGTGCCGCCGCCCGTCGTGGTCGCGCCACCTGCGAGCGGGTTCGCATGGAAATGGCCGGCGGATGGATCGCTCGTCGGTCGCTTCGTGCCCGGCGAGCCGACGAAGCAGGGCGTCGACATCGGCGGCAGCGAAGGCGCACCGGTGCGTGCTGCAGCGGATGGCACCGTCGTGTATTCCGGCGCCGGGCTGGTCGGTTATGGCGAGCTGGTGATCATCAAGCACAACGAACAATGGCTGTCCGCGTACGGACACAACCGGCGTCGACTGGTGAACGAAGGTCAGCTGGTGAAGGCGGGCGACGCGATCGCCGAAATGGGCCACAGCGGCGCACCGCGCGACATGCTGCACTTCGAGATCCGCTACACCGGCAAGCCGGTCGATCCGCTGCTGTACCTGCCGGCGCGCTGATCGATCGTTCGGCGCCTACGTCGGCGCGAGCGCGAATCAGCTGCCCAGAATGAATCCCGCGACGACGCGCCGGCCTTCGCCCGCCAGCACGCTGTAGGTGCGCGCCGCGGCATCGTTCCCCATCACTTCGAAGCCGACGCCCGCCTGCAGGCAGGCGGCCTGCGTCGCCGCCGGCGCGAACGCCTGACGGCCACCGCTGCCGATCACGATGACGTCCGGCTTCAGCGCGAGCAGCGGTTCCAGCAGCTCAGGCGTCAATAGCCCGACCGCGACCACCGGCCATTCCTCGATCAGCGTGTCGGGCGAGACGGCGAAGCTCGTCGTCAGGCGCCGGTCGTTGACCAGCGCCGAGCTGCCGTCGGCGCTGCGCAGCACGTAAGCGTGTTCAGGGGTTTCGAGCGTCAATTGCATGCCGGCTCCTCGTTACGACGAGTGTCGACGCGCCGCCGTCGGGGCGGCGTCAGGCGCGGGGAAGGACGATCTGCCGCTTTTCCTGGCTCTGGCGGAAGAGCACGGCGGTATGGCCGATGCGCTGAACCAGTGCGGCGCCGGCGCTGTCGGCGAGCGCGTCGATCAATGCATCGCGCGCCTCGCGATCCTCGGCGGCGACCTTCACCTTGATCAGCTCGTGGTCCTCGAGCGCCTGCGCGACTTCGGCGATGACCGCGGGCGTCACGCCCTTGCCTCCGACCTGCAACATCGCCTTGAGGCCGTGGGCCTGCCCGCGGAGAAAACGGATCTGGGCATTCGTAAGGCGGGGCGCGGTCAAGCGGAGGTACCGGGAGCGTGGGGAGGCGCAGGGTATCATGCGGCCTTGCGCCGCCTTTTCCGGCGCGTGCACACGACGATGCCGACGCGCAGCAAGTCCAGCCAACGCTGGCTCAAGGAACATTTCTCCGACCCGTACGTGAAGAAAGCGAAGGCCGAGGGCCTGCGCTCGCGTGCCGCGTACAAGCTCGAGGAGCTCGTCGAGCGTGACCGCCTGCTCAAACCCGGCATGGTCGTCGTCGACCTCGGCGCCGCGCCCGGTGGCTGGTCGCAGTGGGTCCGCCAGGCGATGGGCGACAAGGGCCGCGTGATCGCGCTCGACATCCTCGAGATGCCCACGCTGGCCGGCGTCGAATTCCTGCTGGGCGACTTCCGCGAAGACGAAGTCCTCGCCCGGCTCGAAGCCTCGCTCAACGGACTGCCGGTAGACCTTGTGCTGTCGGACATGGCCCCCAACATGAGCGGTATGGACGCGGTGGATCTGCCGCGTTCCATGCACCTGGCGGAGCTCGCCATGGATTTCGCCGACCGGCACCTGCGTGTCGGCGGCAACTTCCTGATCAAGCTGTTCCAGGGCGTGGGGTTCGACGAATACGTGAAGGAGCTGCGGCGGCGCTACGACAAGGTCGTGATCCGCAAGCCGGCAGCGTCGCGCAAACGGTCGCCGGAGGTCTATGCGCTCGCGCAGGGTCGACGATCGGAGATGAAGTAAGGTGGCTCGAGGCCGTTAATGGCCGAAGGCAGGCGCCGCGGAAACGTGGCGATGCGATCGCGGTGCAGCAAGCGGCCGTTGTCGATCCGGGTCCGATGTGATCCGTGCTTGAAGGCGCGTACAGGATGTGCGTGCTTCAATGACACACAAGGTATGAAGATGAACGACTTGGCCAAGAATCTTTTGCTGTGGGTGGTGGTCGCCGTCGTATTGATGGTGGTCTTCCAGGCCTTCGGGCCGCGCAGCGCGCAGACGGAAACGCTGGCCTACGACCAGTTCATCCAGCAGGTGCAGTCCGACCGCGTCCAGAAGGTGCAGATCGCCGAGGACCGCACGACGATCGCCGGCGAGCGCAAGGACGGCACGAAATTCGTGACCTACGCGCCCGAAGACAGCGGCCTGATGTACGACCTGCTGCACCACCGCGTGTCCGTCGCCCAGCAGCCGCCGCAGAACGGCCCGTCGATGTGGGCGATCCTGCTCAACTTCCTTCCCATCCTGCTGATCGTCGGCGCGTGGATTTTCGTCATGCGGCAGATGCAGCAGGGCGGCAGCAAGGGTGCGATGAGCTTCGGTAAATCGCGCGCGAAGATGCAGGGCGAGGACCAGGTCAAGGTCACGCTGGCGGACGTCGCCGGTTGCGACGAGGCCAAGCAGGAAGTCGGCGAACTCGTCGAGTTCCTGCGCGATCCCACGCGCTTCCAGAAGCTCGGCGGCAAGATTCCGCGCGGCGTGCTGATGGTCGGCCCGCCGGGTACCGGCAAGACGCTACTCGCACGCGCCATTGCCGGTGAAGCCAAGGTGCCGTTCTTCTCGATCTCCGGTTCGGACTTCGTCGAGATGTTCGTCGGCGTCGGCGCGAGCCGCGTGCGCGACATGTTCGACCAGGCGAAGAAGCACGCGCCCTGCATCATCTTCATCGACGAAATCGATGCGGTCGGTCGTCATCGCGGCGCCGGTCTCGGCGGCGGTCATGACGAACGCGAGCAGACGCTCAACCAGCTGCTCGTCGAGATGGACGGTTTCGAAGGCGGCGAAGGCGTGATCGTGATCGCCGCGACGAATCGTCCCGACGTGCTGGATCCCGCGCTGCTGCGCCCGGGCCGTTTCGACCGTCAGGTGACGGTCGGCCTGCCGGACGTGCGCGGTCGCGACCAGATTCTGAAAGTGCACATGAAGAAGCTGCCGCTCGGCGACGACGTCGACGCGATGGTGGTGGCACGCGGCACGCCGGGCTTCTCGGGCGCCGACCTCGCGAACCTCTGCAACGAGGCCGCGCTGTTCGCCGCGCGCGACAACGCCAAGCAGGTGCACATGGAGCACTTCGACAAGGCGCGCGACAAGATCCTGATGGGCGCCGAGCGCCGCTCGATGGCGATGAGCCTCGAGGAAAAGACCAACACCGCGTACCACGAAGCGGGCCACGCGATCGTCGGTCGCCTCGTGCCGGAACACGATCCCGTCTACAAGGTGACGATCATTCCGCGCGGCCGCGCCCTCGGCGTGACCATGTACCTGCCCGAAGGCGACCGCTACAGCTACAACCGCACGATCATCGAGTCGCAGCTGTGCTCGCTGTACGGCGGCCGCGTCGCCGAAGAGCTGATCTTCGGTGCGGGCAAGGTCACCACTGGTGCGTCGAACGACATCGAGCGCGCGACGAAGATGGCCCGCAACATGGTCACCAAGTGGGGCCTGTCGGAACTCGGCCCGATCACGTTCGGCGAGGAAGAGGACGAGGTGTTCCTCGGTCGCTCGGTCACGCAGCACAAGAACGTGTCCGACGAGACCGCTCGCAAGATCGACGAAGTGGTGCGCGGCATCCTCGACAATGCCTACGCCCGTTCGGTGAAGATCCTCACCGACAACGTCGACAAGCTGCACGCGATGGCGAAGGCGCTGCTCGAGTACGAGACCATCGACGCGACGCAGATCGACGCAATCATGGAAGGCCGCGATCCACCGCCGCCGTCCGGGTGGGGCCGTGGCGGCCCGGCGAACGAGGAGCCCAAGCGCCTCACGCTCGGCGGCCCCCAGCCCACCGGCACCTGATCCGCGTTGCCAGCGACACCCGAAAAGGCCAGAGTCCGCTCTGGCCTTTTTTGTTGGGTGACGCATGAAGCAGTCGGGTCGGATGGGCGCCTTTCTCGCCATTGGTATCGCCGTCGGCGTGGGGATCGGTGTGGCGATGCACCAGGTCGCCATGGGCGTGGCGCTCGGCGTCGCGTTCGGTGTGGTGCTGAGTCGTATCGCGGCACGCCGGGGCCAGCCCTGATGTTCGACATCGCGCCGTCACTCGACTGCGGCGGCCGTCGCCTCGTGCTCGATCGGCCGCGCGTGATGGGCATCGTCAACGTCACGCCGGATTCGTTTTCGGATGGCGGTCAGCATTTCGATCTCGAAGCCGCGGTCGCGCACGGGCGGAAGCTGGTCGACGAAGGCGCGGACCTGCTCGACATCGGCGGCGAATCGACGCGTCCCGGTGCGGATGAAGTGGATGCGGACGAAGAGATCCGCCGCGTCGTGCCCGTCATCGAACGGCTCGTGCGCGAGACCGGTGTGCCCGTCGGCGTCGACACATCGAAGCCCGAGGTGATGCGCGCGGCCGTCGCCGCGGGCGCGGGTTTGATCAACGACGTGTATGCATTGCGGCGCGAAGGCGCGCTCGATACCGCGGCGTCGTTGGGCGTGCCCGTCGTGCTGATGCACATGCTCGGCGAGCCGCGTTCGATGCAGGACGATCCGCGCTATGACGACGTCGTCGCGGACGTGCATCGTTTTCTCGCAGAACGCATTTTCGCCGCGGAAATGTCGGGCATCGACAAGAAGCGCATCGTCGTCGATCCCGGCTTCGGCTTCGGCAAGATGCGCGATCACAACCTGCATCTGCTCGCGAATTTCGACCGCTTCACCGATCTCGGCGTTCCGGTGCTGGCCGGCCTCTCGCGCAAGCGCACGATCGGTGACATCACGGGTCGCGACAAACCTGCGGAACGAATTTTCGGTTCCGTCGCCGCGCACCTGATCGCGGTGCAACACGGCGCGCGCATCGTGCGCACGCATGACGTCGCTGCGACCGTCGATGCGATCAAGGTGTGGAGCGCGGTGGACTCGCAGCCACGACCGAAGGCACGTAGCGCGGCACCGACGATCCGCTGGCCGGACGAGGATTGAGGCGACGATCCCGTCGTCCACGCACGTCGCGAGACTGCGCAGCGACTGTCCGCGCCGGACATCCGCGCGCGACATCGACACCGACGAGATCGCTTCTTCGTATTGACTTTCGGCACCACGCAACATCGCGCCGAACGGGCGCGACGCCGCTTACCCACACATGCTGTGGATAACCTGCGGGAGTCGATTGTGGATAAGCATGCGAAGCCGCATGGCGTCGGGGCTGCGCCCCACCATGGCGAAATTTTGACCGCGGCGGCGGGCGCATCGCATCGCGGTCGCGCTTGCTCCACACTTCGGCGATCGTTCGCCGCCCCGAGGCATGCATGTCGACCTGGCTCCGTCGCAAGGACATCGATCGCATCACCGTGCACGAGGAGGGGCGTCGCCTCGTCCGGACGCTGAGCTGGCCGCACCTGGTCGCGCTCGGCATCGGCGCGATCGTCGGCACCGGCATCTACACGCTGGTCGGTGTCGCGGCGAATCTCGCCGGCCCGGCGGTGCTGCTGTCGTTCGTGGTCGCCGGCGTGGTCTGCGCCTGCGCCGCGCTCGCGTACGCCGAGATGGCGACGATGATGCCGGCCGCCGGCAGCGCCTATACGTACAGCTATGCGGTGCTGGGCGAGAGCATCGCCTGGGTCGTCGGCTGGAGCCTGATCCTCGAGTACTCGCTGGTGGTAAGCGCGGTGGCGGTCGGGTGGTCCGGCTCCGTCGTCGAGTTCCTGCGCGGGCTCGGCGTCGCGCTGCCGCAGGCATTGATCGCCGGGCCGCACGCGGGCGGCATCGTGAATCTTCCGGCGGTGCTGATCGTGTTCGTCGTCGCCGGCCTGCTGATGGTCGGCACGCGCGAAAGCGCGACGCTCAACGCTATCCTGGTCGCGGTGAAAGTCGTCGCGCTCGGCGTGTTCGTCGCGATCGCGATGCCGCATTTCGACGCGAGCAACCTGCATCCATTCATGCCGTACGGCTTCGAGAAGTCGGCGGGGCCGGATGGCGTCGAACGCGGCGTGATGGCTGCGGCCGCGATCATCTTCTTCGCGTTCTATGGTTTCGACGCCATCTCGACGGCCGCGGAAGAAGCGAAGAATCCGGGACGCGACCTGTCGATCGGCATCGTCGGTTCGATGATCGGCTGCACCGTGATCTACCTGCTCGTCGCGGTGGCCGCAGTCGGCGCGATGCACTACACGGTGTTCGCGCAGAGCCCGGCGCCGCTGGCGCTGATCATGCGCGAACTGGGGCAGGGCGCTGCGGCGAAGATCGTCGCGGGTGCGGCGGTGGTTGCGCTGCCGACGGTGCTGCTCGCGTTCTTCTACGGGCAGAGCCGCATCTTCTTCGTCATGTCGCGCGACGGTCTGTTTCCGCGCGCGCTGTCGAAGGTCAATCCGCGCACCGGCACGCCAGTTGCGATCACGTTGTTCACCGCGGTGATCGTCGCGGCGCTTGCGGGCATCGCGCGACTGGACGAGATCGCTGCGCTCGCGAATGCCGGCACGCTCGCTGCGTTCGTCGCGGTCGCGACCTGCCTGCTGGTGTTGCGACGCCGCGATCCGCAGCGCCCGCGTGTATTCCGCACGCCGGCGGCGTGGCTCGTCGGGCCGGTCGCGATCCTCGGCTGCCTGTATCTGTTCTACAGCCTGCCGCATCGCACGCAGTACTGGTTCCTGATCTGGAACGCGATCGGCGTGGTCGTGTACCTGCTGTTCGGTCGACGCGGCAGCGTGCTGGCGCGCGGCGAACACGCCTGACGTCGCGACGTCGTCGATGGCCGACCCGCGCCCGCTCGCAATCGCATTGATGGGCCCGACCGCGTCGGGCAAGACCGCGCTCGCGGTCGAGTGGGCGCAGCGGTTGGGCGGCGAAGTGGTGAGCGTCGATTCGGCGCTCGTGTATCGCGGGCTCGACATCGGCGCGGCGAAACCCACTGCGGAGGAACGCGGCGGCGTCGCGCATCACCTCGTCGACGTGCGCGAGCCGTGGCAGCCGTATTCGGCGGCGGAGTTCGCGACGGATGCGCTCGCAGCCGTCGAGGACATCCTCGCGCGCGGTCGGCTGCCGATCCTCGCGGGCGGCACCGGTCTGTACTTCCACGCGCTGCTTCGTGGCCTTGCGCCGATGCCGGAAGCCGATGCCGACGTCCGCGCGACGCTCGAAACCGAAGCCGCCGAGCGCGGCTGGGCGATGCTGCACGCCGAACTCGCGACGGTCGACCCCGAAGCGGCGTCGCGCATCCACGTGACCGACGCGCAGCGCATCCAGCGCGCGCTCGAGGTCTGGCGCATCAGCGGCCGCACGATTTCCGACTGGCGCCGCGAACGGCCCGCGCATCGTTTTCCGTGTCGCGTGCTGAAGCTCGTTGTCGCACCGCCGTCGCGCGAGGTGCTGCACGACCGCATCGCGCGTCGCTTCGACGCCATGCTCGACGCCGGCTTCCTCGACGAAGTCCGCCGCCTTCGCGCCTTGCCGGAACTCGCCACGCACCCGCGTCCGCTCGACCTGCCGGCCATGCGCGCGGTCGGCTATCGCCAGGCTTGGGAACACCTCGACGGCCAGTTCGACGCGGCGACGCTGCGCGACCGCGGCGTCTTCGCCACGCGCCAGCTCGCGAAGCGGCAGCTCACCTGGCTGCGCGGCGAGCTCGACGCGCTGTGGGGCGACCCGCTGGCTGGCCGCGCCCGGCTCGACCGACTCGTGACGGACTTCGTCGAACGGCGCTGATCGTCGCGTTCGTCCACGCCGTCGCCACGGGAAATCAGCCACTTTGCGATACCATCGGGCCGTCGCTGCCGTGGGGACAACCGCGGCGACACGGCCTGCATCAGCGGGCCGCCCAATAACAACAAGAGCAAAAGGTGGGGAACAGCAATGTCGAAGGGGCAATCTCTCCAGGACCCGTTCCTGAACGCACTGCGCCGCGAGCGCGTGCCGGTGTCGGTGTACCTGGTCAACGGCATCAAGCTGCAGGGGACCATCGAGTCCTTCGACCAGTTCGTGGTGCTGCTGCGCAATACCGTGAGCCAGATGGTCTACAAGCACGCCATTTCGACCGTGGTGCCGGCCCGCAATGTGCGCGTGGGCCCGGGCGGCGGCTACGTGCAGCCGGGCGATGGCGACGTGTCGTCGGAGCCGGTATCGGAATGACCGAACTGCGGTTGGAGGTGCGGAGTGTTTGAACGCTCACGCGGGGGCGAGAACGCGCTGCTGATCCAGCCGCATGCCGGCCCGCTCGACGAGGCGGTGCTGGAGGAGTTCCAGGAACTCGCGCGGTCGGCCGGGGCGACCGTCGCCACGGTGCTGACCGCGCGCATCGATCGCCCGAACGCGGCGACGCTGATCGGCAGCGGCAAGCTCGAGGAAGTGCTCGCCGCGGCGGAAGCCAGCGGCGCCGACCTGATCCTCGTCAACCATTCGTTGTCGCCGGGCCAGGAACGCAATCTCGAGAAGCTGCTCAAGCGTCGCGTGGTCGACCGCACCGGGCTGATCCTTGACATCTTCGCCCAGCGCGCGCGCAGCCACGAAGGCAAGTTGCAGGTCGAACTCGCGCAGCTGCGGCACATGGCCACGCGCCTCGTGCGCGGCTGGACGCACCTGGAGCGCCAGCGCGGTGGTTCGATCGGCCTGCGCGGCCCGGGTGAAACGCAGCTGGAAACCGACCGCCGCCTGCTGCAGAAGCGGCTCGAACAATTGTCCAAGAAGCTCGACAAGGTCGAAGTGCAGCGCACGCAGATGCGCCGCGCGCGCACCAAGGGCGAGCTGCCCCGCGTCGCGCTGGTCGGCTACACCAACGCCGGCAAGTCGACGCTGTTCAATTCATTGACCGGTGCGGAGGCCTACGCCGCCGACCAGCTGTTCGCGACGCTGGATCCGACCGTGCGTCGCATCGATGTCGCCGGTGGCGGCGTCGTGCTGGCGGACACCGTCGGCTTCGTGCGCGACCTGCCGCACGACCTCGTCGCCGCCTTCCGCTCGACGCTGTCCGAAGCGCGCGAAGCCGACCTTCTGCTGCACGTCATCGACGCCGCCGACCCGCTGCGCACCGATCGCATCGCGCAGGTCGACGCCGTGCTCAAGGACATCGGCGCCAGCGACATCCCGCAGCTGCTGGTGTTTAACAAGATCGACCGGCTCGAGGACATGGCGCCGCGTTACGACCGCTTCGTCGAGGAACGCCCGCGCGTGTGGTTGTCGGCGCGCGACGGTACCGGCCTCGACCTGCTGGGCGAAGCGCTCGGCCAGATGCTCGGGCTCGAACGCGTTACCGGGCGCATCCACCTGCCCAGCGCATCGGCGCGCCTTCGTGGCCGCCTGTACGAACTGGGTGCGATCCGCGCCGAGCGCATCGAGGACGACGGCTGGTCGCTGGACGTCGACCTTCCGCAGGTCGATGCGCGCCGAATCGCCGACAGCGCGGGCGGTCATCCGCTGGCGCCGCTGCTGCCGCCGCCGACGGACGCCTCGCCCCTTGGTTGAGGCGGCCGGACCCCCCACCTAGAATCCGAACATCCCCGCGCCGGCAGTTGCCGCCCGCGAAGGCGCGATCGACGCGCCCGCGGCGGCCCGCAGGTGCACCCCTCAGGAGTCCGCATGGCCTGGAACACGCCCGGCAGTGACAACGGCGACCGCGAGCCGCGATCGCGCGGCCCGCGCCGTGGTTTCGCGCCGAACGATCTGCTCGACCGGCTGCGCGGCATGGCCGACGGCAACGGCCCGGCGCGCTGGGTCGCGCTGGTGCTCGGCGCATGGCTGGTGTTCTCGACGTTCACGCTGATCTCCGAGCAGCAGCGCGGCGTGGTGCTGCGCTTCGGACAGTTCGCGCGCGTGCTCACGCCCGGCCCGCACCTGAAGATGCCGTGGCCGATCGAGAGCGTGACCAAGGTCAATGCGACCGAGATCAAGACATTCACGCAGACCGTCCCGGTGCTTACGTCGGACGAGAACATCGTCTACGTCGACTTGAACGTGCAGTACCGCATCGCCGATGCGCAGCAGTACCTGTTCGGCACGCGCGATGCCGATGAAGTGCTGAAGGAAGCGTCGCTGTCGACGGTGCGCGAGATGGTCGGCCGTTCGAACCTCGATACGGTGCTCGGTTCGCGCAACCAGCTCGCGGTCGCCGCACGCACGCGTCTCGAGAAGTCGCTGCTTGCGTATCGCACCGGCCTGACGGTCACCGAACTCAACCTGCCGAATGCGCGTCCGCCGGAAGAAGTGAAACCCGCGTTCGACGACGTCAACAGCGCGCAGCAGGACAAGGATCGCGTGATCAGCGAAGCGCGCGCGTACGCCGCCAAGGTGATCCCCGAAGCGCGCGGCGATGCCGCACGCGTTCGCGCGACGGCCGAAGGCGAGAAGGCATCGGCGATCGCGCGTGCGACCGGCGATGCGAACCGCTTCTCCCTGCTCGTCGAGCAATACAAGGCCGCGCCGGATGTCACCCGCAAGCGCCTTTGGCTGGAAACCGTGCAGCGCGTGCTGTCGGAGAACCGCACGATCGTCGGCGGCGATTCGCGCCAGCTGATCTACGTGCCGATGTCCGATGCGAACACGACGCAGCCGACCGTGCCGCCGTTGCTCGCGCAGCCGCAGGCGCAGACGGCGCCATCGATCATTCCCGACGTGATGTCGCCGGTCACCGCATCGGGTGATTCGGGCGCGAACGCCGGTCGCGGACCGCGTTCACCGCGTGAGCCGCGCAGCGCAGGAGCCGAACGATGAGATATCCCGTCCTGATCGCACTGGTCGTCGCCACGCTGCTCGCGCTGATGGGTTCGGTGTTTATCGTGCCCGAAGGCCATAGCGCGATCGTGCTCAACCTCGGTCGCCTTGCGCGCACCGATCTCGGCCCGGGCCTGCACTTCAAGTTCCCGCTGGTCGAAAGCCAACTGGTGTTCGACCGTCGACTCAACGTGCTTCCCGCGGAACCGGAGCGTTACCTGACGTCCGAGCGCAAGGACATCAGCGTCGACTTCTTCGGCGTCGGCCGCATCGAGAACCTGCGCGCGTTCTACCGCGCGACGGGCGGCGATGAATCCGTTGCGATCGAACGCCTCGCGCCGATCATCAAGGACGCGCTGCGCAACGAGATCAATACGCGCACGTTGTCGGAAGTGGTGTCGGGCGATCGCAGCCGCATCGTTGCGGCGCAGCTGGCAGCGATCAACACCGGCGCGTCGACGCTGGGTGTTCGCATCCTCGACCTGCGCATCAAGCAGATCGACCTGCCGACCGACAGCAAGGTGATCGCCGACGTCTACAGTCGCATGAGCGCGCAGCGCAAGCAGGTCGCGAGCCAGTTGCGCGCGGAAGGTGCCGAAGCCGCGCAGCGCATCAAGGCCGATGCCGACCGCGACGCCGCGGTGATCGTCGCCGAAGCCGAGCGCGATGCGCAGGAACAGCGTGGCCAGGGTGATGCACAGGCCGCGCGCCTGTACGCCGATGCCGCACAGAAGGATCCGGGCTTCTACGCGTTCCAGCGCAGCCTCGAGGCGTATCGCAACGCGTTCGGCACCGGCCAGACGGTGATCGTCGTCGACAAGAACGATCCGTTCCTGCAGTACCTCAAGTCCGACCATTGATGGCGAGGGAGTTGCTGTCGGCACTGTGCCTGGTGGCGGTGCTCGAAGGCCTGTTCCTGTTCCTGACGCCCGAGGGCTGGAAGCGCACGGTGGAGCGGCTGTACGTGCTGACGACGCCGCAACTGCGTGCGTTCGGCGCCGCGATCGTCATCGTCGGACTGCTTTCGCTGTGGGCCGTGCGCGCCTGAACGACAGGCGGGGTGGCCCCGCTGTACCGAAACCCGGATAATGCACAAAAGCCGGACGGGGACACCCGCCGGCTTTTTCCATGTCTGCGATCCGCCACGGTGGATCGGTCGGCCGGAGTGCGCCCGAGGGCGCCATCACGCGCGCTGCCGCGTGCCGCCGATGTCGCGTGTCCACGCGGCCGGACGTCTGCATGCAGCGCATCTGGAGAGCGGTAATGGGTCAGTCGGTGGTGGTGTTGGGCGCCCAGTGGGGCGACGAAGGCAAGGGCAAGATCGTCGACCTGCTGACGCAGGACATCGGCGCCGTCGTGCGCTTCCAGGGCGGCCACAACGCCGGCCACACGCTGGTCATCGGCGGCAAGAAGACCGTGCTGCACCTGATCCCGTCGGGCGTGCTGCGTCCCGATGCGCTGTGCCTGATCGGCAACGGCGTGGTGCTGCATCCCGGCGCGCTGCAGAAGGAAATCGCGGAACTCGAAGGCAACGGCGTCGAAGTGCGTTCGCGCCTGAAGATCAGCCCGGCGACGCCGGTGATCATGCCGTACCACATCGCGCTGGATCAGGCGCGCGAGAAGGCCGCCGGCGGCAAGGCGATCGGCACCACCGGTCGCGGCATCGGCCCGGCCTACGAGGACAAGGTGGCGCGTCGCGGCATCCGCATCGCCGACCTGCATTACCCGCAGGAAATGGCCGAGAAGCTGCGCGCGGCGCTGGACTATCACAACTTCGTGCTGACCAAGTATCTCGGCGTCGACGGTGTGGACTACCAGCAGACGCTCGACGAAGCGCTCGCGTTCGGCGAATACGTCGAGCCGATGAAGGCCGACGTCGCGGGCATCCTTCACGAGCTGCGCAAGCAGGGCAAGCGCGTGCTGTTCGAAGGTGCGCAGGGTTCGCTGCTCGACATCGACCACGGCACCTATCCGTACGTTACCTCGTCGAACACGACGGTGGGCGGTGCGCTCGCCGGCACCGGCGTCGGCGCGGACGCGATCGACTACGTGCTCGGCATCGCCAAGGCGTATGCGACGCGCGTCGGCGGCGGCCCGTTCCCGACCGAGCTCGACGACGAGATCGGGCAGGGCATCCGCGACCGCGGCCAGGAATACGGCGCGACTACCGGCCGCCCGCGTCGCTGTGGCTGGATGGATATCGTGGCGCTCAAGCGTGCGGTTGCCATCAACGGCATCAGCGGGCTGTGCATCACCAAGCTCGACATCCTCGACGGGATGGAGAAGCTCAAGATCTGCATCGCGTACGAATACCGCGGCAAGCGCACCGAGTACGCGCCGCTGGACGCCGGCGGCTGGGAAGAATGCACGCCGGTCTACCTCGAATTCCCGGGCTGGGAAGAGAGCACGGCGGGCATCACCGAATGGGACAAGCTGCCGCCGGCCGCGCGCGCCTACCTGCGTTCGCTCGAGGAACTCGCCGGTTGCCCGCTCGCCATCGTGTCCACCGGGCCCGACCGCGACGCGAACATCGTGCTGCAGGATCCGTTCGCCTGAGATCGATGCGATTTGCTGCATGACACGGGCCGCCTTCGGGCGGCCCGTTGCGTTTCAGCGCGCGTCGATGCGGCCTGCACGGTCGATATGCGACGAAGGCGTCGTGAGCACACCTGCGGCCAGCGTCATCTTGATGTCGATCGGTCGAGGCCGCGCATGGCGTCGATGAATCTCCGGCAGGCGCGCAAGCGCCTTTCGCAGTGGCGGCTCGGGCTGACGTCGAGCCGTTACGAGTCGTCGGGACGCGGCGCGGGTGTCATCTCGACCGGGCAGGGCGATGCGGGCGGCAAGTCGTACGGCGAATACCAGCTCTCATCGCGCGCCGGCACGTTGCAGGCCTACCTCGCGCAGTCGAGTTACGGGCCGCGCTTCGCAGGACTCAAGCCCGGCACGCCCGCGTTCGATGCCATGTGGAAGCGCATCGCTGCCAACGAACCGGGCTTCGCGCAGGACCAGCACGATTTCATCGGGCGCACGCACTACGACGCGCAACTCACGCGCCTTCGCGAGGCGGGCGTCGATTTGGCCGCGGCCGGTTACGCCGTGCACGACATGCTGTGGAGCACGGCGGTGCAATACGGCGCGCTGACGCTGTCGATCGTTACCAAGGCGCTGCGCACGGCGTTCGGCGCGACGGTGGATGCATCCACGTTGACCGACGCGCAGATCGTCGCCGCCGTGCAGGACTACAAGCTCGCGCACATCGATACGCTGTTCGCGCACTCCAAGCCGCTATGGCCCGGCCTGCGGCGCCGCATCGGCGACGAGAAGCGCGACCTGCTGCGCCTTGCCGATGCCGAGCGCATAGTCTCCGAAGCAGACCGCAGCGCGACCGACCGTGCGGCTCGGAGCGCGTGACCGTCTGCACCTGCGGCTAACGTCCCGCGCCTACGCTGTCGGCCTGTTGCAAGGAAGCCGACCGATGCGCAAACGCCCCGCAATTCCCGTCTCCGCATTCGTGCTCGCGACGACGGCATCGCTGCTGTGCACGGGCTGCCACATGCTTGGCGCACTGTTCGACATGCATCCGCTGCGCATCGTGGTGGCGATGGTGGTGATCGTCGCGATCCTGGGCTTCTTCGCGCTGAAGTCGAACCGGCGCTAGTCGGCGTCGATGCGGTGCACGTCCTGCGCGATGCGAGC
Organism: Lysobacter sp. HA35; assembly: GCF_054061195.1. NCBI lineage: Bacteria > Pseudomonadati > Pseudomonadota > Gammaproteobacteria > Lysobacterales > Lysobacteraceae > Lysobacter > Lysobacter sp. HA35. Next base: position 226,181 of record NZ_JBSSDY010000001.1, read on the forward strand.
GACTTCCGCGGGTACATGGCTGACATAGATCATCGGCAGGCCGCTCTCGTCGCGCACGCGCTGCAGATAGGGCAAGAGTTCGTCGCGACGATCCGCGTCGAGCATCGACAGCGGCTCGTCGAGCAGCAGCAGTCGCGGCTGTGCGAGCAGGGCGCGGCCGAGTGCGATGCGTTGCACCTCGCCGCCCGATAGGCCGTTGCTTCGACGCGCGAGCAGGGGCGCGAGTGCGAGCAGCTCGACGACATCGTCGAAGCGTGTCGCAGCGTTCGATGGTGACTGCCTCGCGCCGTAGAGCAGGTTGGCGCGAACGTCGAGGTGCGGAAACAGGCGGCCGTCCTGGAACACGTATCCGATGCGGCGGCGATGCGCGGGCACGTCGATACGTCGCGACGAATCGAACAACGTTTCGCCCGCGATTTCGACGCGGCCTTCGAGCGGTGTGACCAACCCCGCGACCGCATGCAGCAGCGACGTCTTGCCGCTTCCGGACGCGCCGACTACCGCGACCACGCGCGACGCGCTCTGCAGTCGCACGTGTCGTTCGAAGCCGCCGCGTCGCAGCACTACGTCGATGTCGTGGACGATGCCGGTCATGTCGGCGGATCCGTGCGGCCGCGCTGCAGCAGCGCTTCCGCCGCCAGCATCGCGATGAATGAGATCGCGACCGAAACCGCGCAAAGCAACCAGACGCGCGACTCCGCACCCGGCACCTGCAACAAGCCGTAGATCGCCGACGACAGCGTGCGCGTTTCGCCGGGGATGCTGGAAACGAAGGTGATGGTCGCACCGAATTCGCCGACCGCTTTGGCGAAGCCGAGTACAGCGCCCGCGACGATGCCCGGCCACGCGAGCGGCAGGGTGATGCCGGTGAACACGCGCCACGGCGACGCGCCAAGTGTGGACGCTGCGTTCTCGAGTCGGCGGTCGACGCCTTCGATCGACAACCGGATCGCGCGCACCATCAGTGGGAAAGCCATCACCGCGCATGCGAGCGCGGCGCCCGTCCAGCGGAATGCGAACGTGATGCCGAGCGCGTCGTGCAGCCACGCGCCGATGAGCCCGCGTCGGCCGAGCAATGCGAGCAGCGCGTAACCCGTGACAACCGGCGGCAGCACCAGCGGCAGGTGCACGAGCGCATCCACGAGCAATCGCCCCGGGAAACGGCGTCGCGCGAGCAGCCAGCCGACTGCGATCGCGACCGGCAGGCTCGCGACTGTCGCGACGGTCGCAACCTTCAGGCTCAGCAGGACCGCCGAGGCTTCGTCGGCGGTGAGCATGCTCATTTGGGTGCCGAGAATCCGTGGCGACGGAAGATGGCCTGCGCCGCCGGAGATGCGAGCCACGCGACGAAACCCGCCGCCTGCGGATTCGTGCTGTCGGCGACGCGTGCGGCCGGATACACGATGCGCGGATGCGTGGACGCCGGGAACCGCGCGACGACACGGACACGCGGTTCCGCGAGCGCATCGCTACCGTAGACGACGCCGAGCATCGCTTCGCCTCGCGCGACCAGCTGCAGCGCCGCGCGCACGTTCTCCGACTCGACCACGCGCGGCTGCACGCCGTTCCATGCGTCCAGCGATTCGAGTGCCGCGCGGCCGTACTTGCCGGCTGGAACGCTGGTCGTAAGCGCGAGGGCGATACGGCCGTCGCTGCCGAGCAGCGGTCGCAGGTCGACGCCGCGCTTCAGCGTAATCGGCGGCGTCTTCGAATTGGCCGGCGCGATCAGCACCAGCGAATTGCCGGCGATATCACGACGCGTCTTCGCGTCGATCAGCCGCTTCGTCTGCAACTCGTCCATCCAGTCGAGATCGGCGGACACGAACACGTCGGCCGGCGCGCCGTCCTCGATCTGTCGCGCGAGTGCGGAACTCGCGGCGTACGACGTGCGCACCGTCGCGCCATGCGTGCTGTCGTAGAGCGCGCCCGCTTCGTCCAGCGTCTCCTTCAGGCTCGCCGCGGCGAACACCGTGATCGGCTGCGCGGCAAACGCCGGAAGCGCGGCGAATGCGAGTACGAGCGCGGCGAGGAAGCGGATCGGCAGGCGCATGGGGCGGTCGGTTACAGGGCTGGCGGCATTAGACCAGAGCGCGTCTTCACCCGGCGAGCGCTGGCGGCATCGTCCAATTCAGGCGGTTCACGACGAGCACGGCATGGACGGCGATTCCGGGCACAAGACTCCCAAGCGGCAGGCCAGGCGCGACGACGCCTTCGTGCGCGTCCGCGGCGCGCGCGAGCACAACCTCAAGGATGTCGACGTCGACATCCCGCGCGATGCGCTGGTGGTGTTTACCGGCGTGTCGGGTTCCGGCAAGTCGTCGCTGGCATTCGGCACGTTGTATGCGGAAGCGCAGCGACGCTATTTCGAATCCGTCGCGCCGTATGCGCGCCGCCTGATCGATCAGGTGGGCGTGCCGGACGTCGACGAGATCGAAGGCCTGCCGCCCGCGGTGGCGCTGCAGCAGCAGCGTGGCACCGCGAGCGCGCGGTCGACCGTCGGCAGCGTCACCACGCTTTCGAGCCTGGTGCGCATGATGTATTCGCGCGCCGGTACGTATCCGCCGCGGCAGGCGATGCTGTACGCCGAGGATTTCTCGGCGAATACGCCGCAGGGCGCGTGCCCGAACTGCCACGGGCTCGGCTATGTCTATGACGTCACCGAAGCTTCGATGGTGCCGGATCCATCGCTGTCGATTCGCGACCGCGCGATCGCATCGTGGCCGCCCGCATGGCACGGACAGAACCTGCGCGACATCCTGGTGACGCTCGGCTACGACGTCGAAACGCCATGGAAGAACCTGCCGAAGAAGGATCGCGACTGGATCCTCTTCACCGAGGAAACGCCGACCGTGCCGGTGTATCCGGGTTTCACGCCCGCGGAAACGCGCGCCGCGCTGAAGCGCAAAGCCGAGCCCGCATACATGGGCACATTCACCGGTGCGCGCCGCTACGTGCTGCACACGTTCGCGTCCACGCAGAGCGCGTTGATGAAGCGCCGCGTCGCGCGCTATCTCACCGGCACGTTGTGCCCGGTCTGCGATGGCAAGCGACTCAAGCGCGAAGCGCTGTCGGTGAAGTTCGCGGGACTCGATATCGGCGAGTTGTCGCAGTTGTCGTTCGATCGACTGGCCGACGTATTGCGGCCCGTCGCGGAAGGCCGCTTAGAAGCCGCATCACGCAAGGCACATGGCGACGCGCGCGGGGCCGAGGCGACGAAGCGCGATCGCGCCACGCGCAAGGCGGCCGGCCATGCCACGCACGCCGCCGCACCGGACGTGCACCGCACCGGCAACATGTCGGAGGAAAAGCGCATCGCCGCGCAACGCATCGCGGCCGATCTCGTCGCACGCATCGGCACGCTGCAGGGCCTGGGGCTCGGGTATCTCGCGATGGATCGAGCAACGCCGACGCTGTCGCCCGGCGAACATCAACGGCTTCGGTTGGCGACGCAGATCCGATCGAATCTGTTCGGCGTCGTCTACGTTCTGGACGAGCCGTCCGCAGGCCTGCACCCGGCCGACAGCGAAGCGCTGTTCGAGGCGCTGCTGCAGTTGCGTGAGAGCGGCAATTCGATTTTCGTGGTCGAGCACGACCTAGACACCATGCGTCGCGCCGACTGGCTGGTCGACGTCGGGCCCGCCGCCGGCGAACGCGGCGGGCAGGTGCTCTACAGCGGCCCGCCGCCGGGACTCGAAGCGGTGTCGACGTCGGAAACCGCGCGCTATCTCTTCGATCGTGTGCCCGCACCGGCGCGCGTCCGTCGCGATCCGACCGGCTGGCTCGAACTGCGTGACGTGCACCGCAACAATCTGCATGGTCTCGACGCGCGCATCCCGCTCGGCGTCCTCACTGCAGTGACCGGCGTGTCGGGCTCGGGCAAGTCCAGCCTGATCAGCCAGGCACTGGTCGAACTCGTCTGCGGTCACCTGGGTCACGAACCGGAGGACGACGAGCCCGAGCCCGAGGACGGGCCCAGCATCGTGCAGCGCACGCGCGGGCATCTCGGTGGCGACGTCGATGCGATCCGTCGACTGGTGCGCGTCGACCAGAAACCCATCGGCCGCACGCCGCGGTCGAATCTCGCGACGTACACCGGCCTGTTCGACCACGTGCGCAAGCTGTTCGCGGCGACGCCCGATGCGCGACGTCGTCGCTACGACGCCGGGCGCTTCTCGTTCAACGTCGCCAAGGGGCGTTGCGAAACCTGCGAGGGCGAAGGCTTCGTCAGCGTCGAATTGCTGTTCATGCCGAGCGTCTACGCGCCATGCCCGACCTGCCACGGCGCGCGCTACAACGAAGCGACGCTGAAGGTGCAGTGGAACGGCAAGAACATCGCGCAGGTGCTCGCGCTCAACGTCGAGGAAGCCTGCGAGTTTTTTGCCGACGAGTCGACGGTGCTGCGGCCGCTCGAACTGCTGCGCGACATCGGCCTCGGCTATCTGCGCCTCGGGCAACCGGCGACGGAACTGTCGGGCGGCGAAGCGCAACGCATCAAGCTGGTGACCGAGTTGCAACGCAGCCAGCGTGGGCGTGGTCTATACGTACTCGACGAACCGACAACGGGCCTGCACGCCGCTGACGTCGATCGACTGATGGCGCAGCTGCACGGCCTCGTCGATGCGGGCAACACCGTCGTACTCGTCGAGCATGAGATGCGCGTGGTCGCGCAGAGCGACTGGGTGATCGACATCGGCCCCGGCGCGGGCGAGGAGGGCGGTCGACTGGTCGCCTGCGGGCCGCCGGCCGAGATCGCGCGCTCCGCTGAAAGTCGCACCGCGCCTTATCTCGCCGAAGTCATGGGCCGCCGACGCCCGTAGCTTCCTCGTCGCAGCTCGCGACATCCGCCACCGGCGACGGTGGCATCGCCGGCACTTCTGCCGGCACCGCGATTTCGGTATGGCCGGCCGGCAGCATTCTCGCCTTGCGCCAGCCGCCGAACAGGTAATACGCGCCGGATGCGAGCATCGCGACGATCGCGCTCGCCGGGAAACTCCACCAGATCGCGTCCGCACCCAGGCGCGGCTGCAGCATCGATGCGAATGGCACGCGCACGCCCCACAGTGCGAACGCGAGGATCAGCAGCGGCGGAATCACCGCGCCGGTCGCGCGCACGACGCCGGAAAGCACGAACGTCACGCCGAAGAACAGGAACGAGACGATCACGATCGGGTCGAGGTGCTGTGCGATCGCCAGCGCCGGGCTCGACTCGGGAAGGAACAGCGACAAGGTCTGTCGGTCGAACACGATCAACGGAATGATCAGCGCGCCGGTCATGAGGAAGTTGAACAGCACGCCGGACTTTGCGGTCGAATGCACGCGGTCCCAGCGATTCGCGCCGACGTTCTGCGCGGCCATCGACGAACACGCCGCACCGATCGCCATCGCCGGCATCTGCACGTAGGTCCACAGCTGCAGCGATGCACCGTAAGCCGCTGTCGTTTCGACGCCGTGCTTGTTGACCATCGTCATCATCGCCAGCATCGCGACCGAGATCAGCATCATCTGCAGGCCGATCGGAATGCCCTTGACGATCAGCGACTTCAGTACCTCGAAGTTCGGTTTGTAGAGATGCCGCTCGTTGCGGCTGATCCACAGACGATGCTTCTTGTGGCGCAGCCACAGCAGCAACGCGGTGAGGCTGGTGGCGTTCGCGATCAAGGTCGCCGTCGCCGCGCCGGAGATGCCCATCTTCGGGAACGGGCCGATGCCGAACAGCAGCAACGGGTTGAAGCCGATGTCGAGCACGACGGTCAGCAACAGGAAGATGAAAGGCGTGCGTGTATCGCCGGAGCCGCGAAGGATCGCGGTGATGAACGTAAACGCGTAGAGGAATGGCAGCGCAAGGAAGATGATGCGCAGATAGGCCTCGGCGAACGGCAGTGCGGCGGCGGGCGTGTCCATCCACGAGAGCACGTGTCGCGACAGTGGCAGGCCGACCGCCGCGATGATGATCGACAGGCTGATGAAGAACGTCGCGCTGGTGCCGATCACGCAGCGTGCCTGCGTCAAATCGTTGCGACCGATGGACTGCGCGACCAGGATGCTCGCCGCCATGCCGACGCCGAACACCGCGCCGAGCAGGAGGAACATCACGTTGTTGGCGTTTGCGGTCGCGGTGAGCGCCTGCTCGCCGAGGAACCGACCCACCCATACCGCGTTGATCGAGCCGTTGAGGGACTGCAGTACGTTGCCGCCGAGGATGGGCAGCGCGAACAGGAACAGAGTGCGGGCGATTGGGCCTTCGGTGAGGTTGTGACGTTGCGGCATTCGATCCTCCGGAAGCGCACCAGCCTACCGAGCCGGCGTGACCGCGATGCGCACTGCAGGCGCGCCGCGACGACGAACGGAATGCAGATGTGAACGTCCGGTTGGCGCGCCGATAACAATCGTGTCGATAACCTGTGAACGCTCCCGGCCGGTGCACGGACCCGTCGGGCAGCGCGGACCGTTGCTGACTGCCCCCCGCAGCAGCCACGGAATGGAACGGCGTCGACGACGGCGCCGCCGCCAATCGAGGAAGCAGACATGACCAGCAGCAACCGCGGCGGCCGCCACGGAGGTGGCTTCGGCAGCATGGATCCGGATAAACAACGTGCAATCTCATCGATGGGCGGCCGTGCCGCACACGAGAGCGGCCACGCCCACGAGTTCGACTCGGCGGAGGCCCGCGAGGCCGGCCGCAAGGGCGGCGAGGCGGTGAGTCGCGATCGCGCGCACATGGCGCAGATCGGCCGGCTGGGTGGCGAGGCCAGCCACGGTGGCGGTAAACGCACCGCGGCAGTCGCCATCGTCTCGAACGAACGACGGGCCGACCCGCTGATGGGCGACGTCGTCTGACGGATGCAGCAAAGAAAAAGCCCCGCAGATGCGGGGCTCTTTCCGGCCGTTTTCCGGCTTACATCACGTTTGGTTCGCTGAAGGCTTCCGGCTCGCCGTCGAAGGCCTCGATCGGCACGCACGAGCAGAACACGTTCTTGTCGCCGTAGACGTTGTCGACGCGCGCCACGGGCGGCCAGTACTTGTGCTGCTTGAGCACGGGCAACGGGAACGCGGCCAACTCGCGCGGATACGCGTGCGTCCATTCGCTGCCCGCGACCATCGTCGCGGTGTGCGGCGCGTTCTTGAGCGGGTTGTCCTCGCGATCCAGGCGACCGTCCTCGATCGCACGGATCTCGTCGCGGATCTGGATCATCGCGTCGATGAAGCGATCGAGTTCGTGCAGCGACTCGCTCTCCGTCGGCTCGACCATCAGCGTGCCCGCGACCGGGAAGCTCAGCGTGGGCGCATGGAAACCGAAGTCGATGAGGCGCTTGGCCACGTCCTCTGCGCTGATACCGGTCGCGTCCTTGATCGGGCGCAGGTCGAGGATGCACTCGTGCGCGACGAGTCCATTGCGACCCGTGTAGAGCGTCTCGTAATGCGGCTCGAGCTTCTTCGCGATGTAGTTCGCGTTGAGCAACGCGACCTGTGTCGCGCGACGCAGGCCGGACGCGCCCATCATCGTCACGTACATCCAGCTGATGGGCAGGATCGACGCGGAACCGAAGCTCGCCGCCGACACCATGCCGACGCCGCCTTCGCCGACGCCCGACGTGCGCATGCCGTCCTTGTGCAGCGCGCCCGGCAGGAACGGCGCGAGGTGCGACTTCACCGCGCACGGGCCCACGCCCGGGCCGCCGCCGCCGTGTGGAATGCAGAACGTCTTGTGCAGGTTGAGGTGCGAAACGTCCGAGCCCCACTTGCCGGGCTTGGCGACACCGACCAGTGCGTTCATGTTCGCGCCGTCGGTATAAACCTGGCCGCCGTGCTTGTGCACGATCTCGCAGATCTCGACCACGTCTTCCTCGAACACGCCATGCGTGGACGGGTAGGTCATCATGATCGCCGCGAGCCGGTCGGAATACTTCTCCGCCTTCGCGCGGATGTCGCCGACGTCGACGTTGCCGTTGGCATCGCACTTGGTGACGACGACCTGCATGCCGCACATCTGCGCCGACGCGGGATTCGTGCCGTGCGCGGATTCCGGGATCAGGCAGATGTCGCGATGGCCTTCATTGCGCGACAGGTGGTACGCGCGGATCGCGAGCAGGCCCGCGTATTCGCCCTGCGCACCGGAATTCGGTTGCAGGCTCACCGCGTCATAGCCGGTGCATTCGACCAGCATGTCCTCGAGGCCGGCGATCAGCTCGCGATAGCCTTCGGCCTGGTCGGCCGGCGCGAACGGATGGATGTTCGCGAACTCCGGCCACGTCACCGGGATCATCTCGGCCGTGGCGTTGAGCTTCATCGTGCACGAGCCCAGCGGGATCATCGTGCGGTCGAGCGCGAGGTCCTTGTCGGCCAGCATGCGCATGTAGCGCAGGATTTCGTGTTCGCTGTGATGCGTGTTGAACACCGGGTGCGTGAGGAACGCGCTGGTGCGCTGCACTTCGGCCGGAATCAGCGACGGCGCCTTCGCGTCGAGCGTGTCGATGTCCGGCAGCGTCGCGTCATCGCCGCCGAAGATGCGCCACAGCAGTTCGAGGTCCGCGCGCGTCGTCGTTTCGTCGAGCGAGATGCACAGGTACTCGTCCCACGCGATGCGCAGGTTCGCGCCCATCGAACGTGCACGTGCGGCGATCGCACCGGTGCGGTCGCCGGTCTTGAGGCAGATCGTGTCGAACGCCGTGTTGTGGTGATGGCGGTCGAAGCCGAGTTCGGCGAGACCGGCAGCGAGGATCGCCGTCATGCGCGCCACGCGCGAGGCAATGCGCGTCAGACCTTCCGGGCCGTGGTAGACGGCGTACATCGACGCCATCACGGCGAGCAGAACCTGTGCGGTGCAGATGTTCGACGTCGCCTTCTCGCGACGGATGTGCTGCTCGCGCGTCTGCAGCGTCAGGCGATAAGCAGGTTTGCCTTCTGTGTCGATCGACACGCCGATCAGGCGGCCCGGCATCGAGCGCTTGAACGCATCGCGGCAGGCCATGAACGCGGCATGCGGGCCGCCGAAACCGAACGGCACGCCGAAGCGCTGGCTGTTGCCGATCACGATGTCCGCACCCATTTCGCCCGGCGGCTTGAGCAGCGTCAGCGCAAGCAGATCGGTGGCGAACACGACGAGCGCGCCGTTCGCGTGGATCGCTTCTGCGTCAGCCGTCCAGTCGGCGAGCCAACCGCTCGACGCCGGGTACTGGATCAGCACGCCGAAGAAGTCGCCCTTGGCGAGCGCGGCCTTCCAGTCGTCGTTGCCGTTGGCCAGCTCGACGTTGATGCCGAGCGGCTCGGCGCGCGTGCGCAGCACTTCGATCGTCTGCGGATGCGTGTCGCCGGACACGAGGAACGTGTTGGACTTCGACTTGGCCGAACGCTTCGCAAGCGTCATCGCCTCGGCGGCCGCGGTGGCTTCATCGAGCAGGGATGCGTTCGCGATCTCCATGCCCGTGAGCTCGGCAACCATCGTCTGGAAGTTGATCAGCGCTTCCATGCGGCCCTGCGAGATCTCGGCCTGGTACGGCGTGTACGCCGTGTACCAGGCGGGGTTCTCGAGGATGTTGCGCAGGATGACGTTCGGCGTCTGCGTGCCGTAGTAGCCCTGACCGATGAAGCTGCGGTAGACGCTGTTCTTCGCTGCGATCGCGCGGATCTTGGCGAGCGCCTCGACCTCGCTGATCGGCTCGGGCAGCGCGAGCGGATTGCCGGATGCGATGGAGCCGGGGACGATCGCGTCGGTCAGTGCATCGAGCGAATCGTGGCCGACGGTGCGCAGCATCTGCGCGATCTCGGCGTCGTTCGGGCCGATGTGGCGTTCGATGAAGCCGTCGTGGTGCTCGAGGGCGCGCAGGGAGGTGGGCTGGGTCATGGCGGGCATCAGTGCGCGGCGCACGGCCGCGGGAAGGTGCCCCTCTGTCCTTTTGCCTGAGAGTTTGGACACGCGGGGGAGGATGCGTGTCTTGCCCCTTCGGCGCCGGCGCGTACCCGAAGGCAGGCCGATCTCTCCAGAGTGTGTGCAGCCGGCGGTGTGGGGGCCTGAGCGATTCCGGGCGATTGCGCCTTCGGCAGCGGGTCGAAACCCGCTTCTCCCACCGGGTGCGTCGACGCCAATTGTACCGCGAGGGCTGGGCGCGCCGCAGGCGTCGGGCTACGCTGACGGCCGCTCATTGGGGAATGCGCATGGCCCGGTTCATGGTGACGTCGCTGGCGTCGGCTCTGCTCATCGCGGGTGCCGCTGGCGCCGAGGAACGGGAACTCGTGATTCCCGACGTCGCGACGCCGACGTTGCCGGCGAAAGCCTCGACGGTGCGGGCCTTCGTGCCCGCCGGCTGGACGATCGAAAGCAGGCTCGACGGGCCGATCGACGCCGACGCCAAGGCCGATGCCGTGCTGCTGCTGCACAACGCCGATCCGCGCAACGTCCTGCACAACGACGGCTTTGGCGTGCAGGAGCTCGACACGAATCCGCGCCTGCTGGTCGTGCTCGTTGCCGACCCCGCGGGCGGTTGGCGGCGCGTCGCGCAGTCGGACCGGCTGATCCGCCGCAATGACACGCCCACATTGGACGACCCGCTCGAAGAAGGCGGCATCGAACTGAAGAACCGCGTGCTCGACGTCACCGTGGGCTTCTTCGCCAACGCCGGCTCGTGGACGATGAGCCATACCAGCTACAAGTTCCGCTGGCAGGACGGCTGCATGCGCATGATCGGGTTCGACGAGAACAGCGTGCAGCGCAACAGCGGCGAGATGACCGACGTCAGCGTCAACCTGCTCACCAACAAGGCGTCGCGCACGGTCGGCAGCATCGAAGACGACCGCACGCACATTCGCCGTTACACGCTCAAATCGCGCGCGCCGGTCTGTCTCGAAACCGTCAACGACGAGTTCGATCCCGTCGTGCCGGGCGAGTAACCGTTACGCCGCGGCGGCTTCGTCCGCGGCCTGCAACTGCAGCTGCCACAGCTGCGCGTAATGGCCGAGCGCGGCGATGAGCTCGTCGTGCGTGCCCTGTTCGACGATGCGGCCGGCGTCCATCACCAGGATGCGGTCGGCATTCATCACGGTCGACAGGCGGTGCGCGATCACCAGCGTCGTGCGGCCTTCTGCGATGCGTTCCAGCTCGGCCTGGATCGCTTTTTCCGAACGCGAATCGAGTGCGGAGGTCGCTTCGTCGAAGATCATGATCGCCGGGTTCTTCAGCAGCGCACGCGCGATCGCAACGCGTTGCTTCTCGCCGCCCGAGAGTTTCAGGCCGCGCTCGCCGACTTCGGTTTCGTAACCGTCCGGCATCGCGAGGATGAACTCGTGGATGTGCGCCGCCTTCGCCGCGGCTTCGACTTCATCGCGCGTCGCTTCGGGGCGGCCGTAATGGATGTTGTAGAAGATCGTGTCGTTGAACAGCACGGTGTCCTGCGGCACCGTCGCGATCGCCGCGCGCACGGAACCCTGCGTCAGGTCACGCAGGTCGTGGCCGTCGATGGTGATGCGGCCGTGGTCCGGGTCGTAGAAACGATAGAGCAGGCGCGCGAGCGTCGACTTGCCGGAACCGGAATGGCCGACGACGGCGACAGTTTGTCCCGGACGGATCTCGAAGTTCACGCCCTTGAGGATCTCGCGACGCCGGTCGTACGCGAATCGCACATCCTCGAAGCGCACGTGCGCCCTGCGCGTGTGCAGCGGCTGCGAGCCCGCCTTGTCCTGCACGTCGAGCTTCTCGTCGAGCAGGCCGAACAGGCGCTCCATGTTGGTGATCGACTGCTTGATCTCGCGATACATCATGCCGAGGTAGTTCAGCGGGCCGGCGAGCTGCAGCAGATACGCGTTGACCAGCACCAGGTCGCCCAGCGTGAACTGCCCGGCGACGACGCCCGCCGCCGCGCGCCACATCAGTGCGGTGACGCCGAGCGACACGATCGCGGTCTGGCCGACATTGAGCACGGCGAGCGACTTCAGGCTCATCACCGTCGCTTCCTCGACGTGCTTGAGGTTCTCGTCGTAGCGGCGTGCCTCGTGCTCCTCGTTGTTGAAGTACTTCACCGTCTCGTAGTTGAGCAGCGAGTCGACCGCGCGCGAGTTCGCCTTGGTGTCGGCTTCCACCTTCGCGCGGTAATAGCGCGTGCGCCATTCGGTGACGGCGAACGTCCAGCCGATGTAGCCGGCCAGCGTGAGGAGAGTGATCCCGCCGAACGACCAGCCGTACTTGTAGACGAGGAAGCCGGTGACCAGCGTCACTTCGATGACCGTGGGGATGATCGTGTAGATCGTCCAGTCGAGAAGATCGGTGATCGCGGTGCCACCGCGTTCGACATCGCGTGATACGCCGCCGGTGCGTCGCGACAGGTGGAACTTCAGGCTCAGCGCATGCAGGTGGCGGAACACCTTCAGCGTGACTTCGCGCGCGGTGCGCGCCATCACGCGCGCGAACACGACTTGGCGCAATTCCGTGAACAGGTTGACGCCCACGCGCGCCGCGCCGTACGCGGTGAGCAGCAGCACCGGCAGCACGCGCAGCGACGCCTGGATGTTCAGCGAGTCGACGATGTGCTTGAGCAGCATCGGCACGGTCAGCCCGAGCAGCTTGGCGACCAGCAGGCAGCCGATCGCGAACGCGATGCGCGCGACGTGCGGTTTGAGGTAGGGAAGCAGCGAGGCGACGATGCCGTAATCGCTGCGCTGCGTGCCGCGCGTGGCGACGCTCAGGGGGTCGGGGGAGGCCATGCGGTCAACGTAAGGGCGCGGGCGCGGCGGAACAACCCGCGGCCGGTCCACGGCCCGTTCCATTGGTCGCGACGAAGCGGCCGTCGGGCACGCCGCGGCGGCTGGCGATGTCGCGCCGGTTACCCTAGTCCGCCGCCACGCGCCTCGACCATGACGCCGAACGTCCGCCCCTCGACGCGACGCCTCGCCCTGCTGCTGGGCGGGCTGGCGATGTTCGGCCCGTTCTCGATCGACACCATCTTCCCGGCGTTCCCGCAGATCGGTGCGCGGCTGGGCGCGGACGCCGTGGCGATGCAGCAGACGATCAGCGTCTACCTGATCGCCTACGCGCTGATGAGCGTGGTGCACGGGCCGCTCTCGGATGCGATCGGTCGGCGGCGCGTCATCATCGGCGGGCTGATCGTGTTCGCGGCGGCGTCGGCGGGGTGTGCGCTCGCGAAGGACCTGCCGACGCTGCTGGCCTTCCGTGCGCTGCAGGGGCTGTCGTCGGGCGTCGGCCTCATCGTCGGGCGCGCCGTGATTCGCGACGTGCTGCACGGCCCCGATGCGCAGCGCCTGATGAGCCAGGTGTCGATGATCTTCGGGATCGCGCCCGCCATCGCGCCCATCATCGGCGGCTGGCTGCTGGGCTGGAGCCGCTGGCCGATGATCTTCTGGTTCCTGGTCGCGTTTGCGCTGGTGCTGCTGGCGATGACGTCGGCGGTGTTGCCGGAGACCCATCCGCCATCCTCGCGACTCCCGTTCGTGCCACGCACGCTGTTGCGCGACTACGTCGCGATCTTCACCAACCCGCGCTTCCAGCGGCTCGCTGCTGCAGCTTCGTTCAACTTCAGCGCGCTGTTCCTGTACATCGCGTCGGCGCCGGTGTTCGTGCTCGAGATGTTGCGACTGCACGGCCGGCACCTGGGCGAAACGCAGTTCGGCTGGTTCTTCGTGCCGACCATCGGCGGCATGGTGATCGGCGCGTTCGTATCGGGACGCGCGGCGGGAAAGCTCAGTGGCGATCGCCTCGTACGCATTGGGTTCGCCGCGACCGCGATGGCGATGGTGTTCAACGTCGCCTACAACGCGATCGTCCCGGTGCCGCAGATTCCGTGGGCGGTGCTGCCGATGACGCTGCATGCGTTCGGCATCGCGCTGGTGTTCCCGGTGCTGACACTAGCGATTCTCGACATGTATCCGCGTCAGCGTGGCTCGGCGTCGTCATTGCAGGCATTCACCAGTCTGGTGATGAACGCCCTGGTCGCGGGCGTGCTGTCACCGCTGCTGTCGCATCACGCGCTGTGGCTCGCCGCGGCAGCGACCACGATGACGCTCGTCGCCTACGCGTTCTGGAGCTGGGAAGTCGCCGTGTCGAAGAAGCAGGCGTTGCGCTGCGAAGGCGCGGACGTGCCGGCGCCGTAACCCATAACGAAGAAGGGCCGGCGATGCCGGCCCCTCGGTTCGATCACGCCTTGGCAGGCGATGTCGCGGGTGTGGACGGTGCAGGTGCAGGCGGCGCGGACGTCACCGCATCGGGCTGCCAGCCGCAGGTCTTGCCTTCGTTCTGCTGCTTCAGCCACTGCTGCAGCGGTGTGAAGTACTCGAGCACGGCGGACGCATCCATCTTCTCGCTGCCCGTCATTTCCTTGAGCGTCTTCTGCCACGGCTGGCTTGCGCCGTGCGACAGCATCGTCAGGTAGCGACGTCCCGCTTCCGGATTGCCGTAGAAGCTGCATTCGTACAGCGGGCCCTTGTAGCCCGACGCATCGCACAGCGACTTGTAGAACTGGAACTGCAGGATGTCGGCGAGGAAGTAGCGCGTGTACGGCGTGTTGGCCGGCACGTGGTACTTCGCGCCCGGGTCGAAGAAGGTTTCGCCACGCGGCGTCGGCGGCGCGACACCCTGGTACTTCGCCTTCAGCTGCCACCACGCGGTGTTGTAGTTCTCCGGCTTGATCGAGCCATCGAACACGCCCCAACGCCAGCGGTCGATCATCAGGCCGAACGGCAGGAACGCGACCTTCGCCAGCGCCATCCGCATCTGCGCGTTGATCAGCGCCTCGTTGCTCACCTGCGGCTGGTCGACCAGCCCGATCTGGTGCAGGTACGACGGCGTCATCGACAGCACGATGGTGTCGCCGATCGCTTCGTGGAAGCCATCGTGCGCGCCCGACTGGAACAGCGGCGGCTGCTTGTTGTAGGCCAGGTAGTAATACACGTGGCCCATCTCGTGATAGATCGTGGTGAAGTCTTCTTCCGTCGGCTTCGTGCACATCTTGATGCGCACGTCGCCCGCCATGTTCATGTCCCACGCGGACGCGTGGCAGACCACGTCACGATCACGCGGCTTGATGAACTGCGTGCGCTCCCAGTAGCTCGCCGGAAGCTTCGGCATGCCGATCGACGTGTAGAAATCCTGCGCACGCTCGTTCATCTGCTTCGCGGTGACGAGCAATGCGTCGTGCTCGGCCTGCGACGTCGCCGATGGCGAACGCTCGCCGCTGATCTTCGCGGTCTCGGCCGTCAGGTTCTTCTGGTACTGCGCTTCCAGCGACGCATTGACGTCGAGGCTGCCCGCGCCCGGATACGGCGCCAGCATGTCCCAGAGATTGCTCCAGTCCTGCTGCCACATGTTGCCCATCAGGTGCGCCGGCAGCATGTGCCCGGCGACGTGGCCGCGTTGCGCGCCGTACTTCGCGTCGAGCTTTGTGCCCGCGTAGCAATGCAACTGTTCGTAGAGCGGTTTGACCTGGCCCCACAGTCGATCGGTTTCCGCCGACAGCTCTGCAGGCGTCATGTCGTAACCCGAACGCCACAGCTCGCCGGCATCGGCATAGCCCATGTCGCGCGCGCCTTCGTTGATCAGGCTGGCGAAACGCGTGTAGTCCTTGCGCTGCGCGGACGCCGTCGAATGCCAGCCCTGCCATGCATCGAGTTGTTCGTCGTAATCGCGGCTCTTGGCCAGCACTTCCTCGAGATCACCGAGTTGGCGACAGGTCTTCGCCGGGCCTTCGCCGGTGCAGTACTCGCCCTTGCCGTACGCACCTTCCATGCGCGTGGCGATGCCGGTGAGTTCAGCGAGCTTCTTCGGATCCTTCGGCGGCGGCATCGCGGCCTGCAGCTTGAGCAGCTGGATGGCGCGCGCGGTATCCGGCGACATCTTCTGGCCTTCGAAACGACGCGACTGTTCGATCCAGCGGTTGAGCTGCGCCAGATAGCGCTCGTTCGCCTTCGCCGAAACGAGTTCGCTGTCTTCGTTGATGTACGTCGAGGACAGCCACTGCGCCGACGTCAGCTCCGGATACATCGCGCGGTATTCGTCGTTGACGCGTGCGACGAACTGATCGGCGGTTTCATTTTCCGGCGGCGCGGCGGTGCCGGACGCGGTGGGCGCGGTCGTCGAGGACGTGCCGGGCGGTGCCTTGCAGCCGGACAGGCCGAGGACGGCGACGATGCTCAGTGCGAGCAGGGCGCGGACGGGTTTCATGGGGGAACTCCGGTAGGGCGTGTCCGGAGGCTAGAGGCGGCCAACCGCCCGCGCAAGGCGGCCGTTCGACAGGTCGGTTCAGCCCGGCAGGCGCAGACGTCGCGTGGTGGCGTCGGCCAGCCCCGCACGGTCGAGCCATGCCCAGGCTTCCGCGGCATCGTTCTCGACATAGGCCTTCGCCGAGCCCAGCCGGAATGTGTAGCCCCAGGTGTCCATGTCAGCGAGCACGCGGTCGGCGCCGACGCCGGGCAGGGCATCCGCCAGCAAGGACTGCAGCACGCAGACGGCGTCTTCTTCCTCGACCGAATCCGTCGCATCCGTATGCACCAGCGAACGACGCTCCGGCGGCAGCACGATCAGGTGCGCGGCTTCGTGCAAAAGTGAATGCACCGGCGTGTCGCTGCGCGCGTACACGCTCGAACCGATCAGCCCGGCCTCGCGCTCGCCCCAGTAGCTGCCGGGAATCGGCTCGCCGTCGGCCACGCGCACGAGTTCGAGCCCGTAGCGCGCGAGCAGCGCGGACGTGGCGTCGAAATCGATGTCGGCGAGTGTGAGCATGGGCCGGAGACGACGATGCCCCCGCGCGGGCGAGGGCATCGAAGTGGAAACGACATGTGGATCAGGACTGCACGGGGCCTTCCGGCAGCGCGACGGAGATGTCGAGCACCTTGTTGTCGCCGTCGCCGATCAGGTCGACCTTGACCGCCTCGGCGTCGACGTTGACGTACTTGCGGATCACCTCGAGCAGCTCGCGCTGCAGCATCGGCAGGTAATCCGGGCCGCCGCGGGTGACGCGCTCATGCGCGACGATGATGCGCAGGCGGTCCTTCGCAACCGAGGCCGTCTGCTTCTTCGTCGTCAGGAAATCGAAGATGCCCATGGCTCAGCCTCCAAAGAGCTTGCCGAAGAAGCCCTTCTTCTCGACCTGCACGAACCGCAGCGGGCGGCTCTCACCGAGCAGGCGCGCGACGGAATCGTCGTAGGCCTGCGCCGCGTCCGACGTGGTCTCGAGGATGACCGGCTCGCCCTTGTTCGACGCGTTCAGCACGTCGCCCGATTCCGGGATCACGCCCACCGCCTTGAGGCCGAGGATTTCCTCGACGTCGCCGATGCTCAGCATCTCGCCGGTCTCGACGCGCTTGGGGCTGTAGCGGGTGAGCAGCAGGTGTTCCTTGACGCGCTCGCCGTTCTCGGCGCGGCGCGTCTTGGACGCCAGCAGCCCGAGGATGCGGTCGGAGTCGCGCACCGACGACACTTCCGGGTTCACCACGACCACCGCCTGGTCGGCGAAGTACATCGCGAGGAACGCGCCCTTCTCGATGCCGGCCGGCGAGTCGCAGACGATGTAGTCGAAACCGTCGGCGGAAAGATCGTCGAGCACCTTCTGCACGCCTTCCTTGGTCAGCGCGTCCTTGTCACGCGTCTGGCTGGCGGCGAGCACGAAGAGGTTGTCGAAACGCTTGTCCTTGATCAGCGCCTGCTTGAGCGACGCTTCGCCATGGACGACGTTCACGAAGTCGTACACCACGCGACGCTCGCAACCCATGATCAGGTCGAGGTTGCGCAGGCCGACGTCGAAGTCGATGACGGCGACCTTGTGGCCGCGACGCGCGAGGCCGCAGGCGAGGCTGGCGCTGGTGGTGGTCTTGCCCACGCCACCCTTGCCCGACGTGACTACGATGATTTCTGCCAACTGAGGTTCCTCCGGATTCGTACTCAGGTCCCCGCCGGCAACGCCGGTGCGGGCGACAGCATGCCCTAAAGCATGCGGATGTGTGACGGCTTACGCGTCCAGTGCTTCGATCCGCAACTGGCCCGCTTCGAGCCACACCTGCACGGGCTTTCCGAGCAGATGGGCGGGGATGTCTTCCGACACCTTGTAGTGACCGGCGATCGCGACGAGTTCGGCGTGGAATTCGCGACAGAAAATGCGCGCCTGCTCGTAACCCTGCGCACCGGCAAGCGCGCGACCGCGCAATGCGCCGTAGATATGAATCGAGCCGTCCGACATCACTTCCGCGCCAGCACCGACCGATGCGAGCACGGTGAGGTCGCGGTTGTCGGCATAGACCTGCTGGCCCGAGCGCACGGGCGCGGACTGCACCATGCCGGGCTGTGACGTCGACGCTGCTGCGGGTGCCGCGACGGGCGCGGCCACAGGCTCCGGCGCGCGTTCGTGACGCGGCGTAGGCGCGGGTTCGGCGGCTGCACCGTCGGCGCGTTCGTACTGCGCGCGGAACTTAGCGAGCAGCGGAAGGCCGAGCTCACGCGACAGCGCTTCGATCTCTGTCGTGCCGTAGGCGAGGGCGACGGGCAGCACGCCCGCATCGCGCAGCGCATCGACCAGCGCCCGCGCAGTGGCGACATCCGGCGTTCGCGTCAGCCCGCCGAAATCCAGCACCACGGCGGCGCGCGCAAAAAGATTGGGCGCGCGCTGCACACGTCCGCGCATTTCCTCGGCGAGCTTTTCGACGTCCAGCGTGCGAACACGCAGATTCGCGATGCCGACCTGGCCGATCTTCAGTTCGCCCGCGGGCTCGAAATCCATTTGCGCGCTCATGCGCGGCCTCCTGCGGCGCGCGTACGCGTAGCGATCGGCGTGCGCGGCGTGTGGATCCAGGGTTCGGACGGCAGGTCGCGACCGTACGTGTCGCGCACCCACGGATAGCTGCACAACGGTTTCATTAGCATCGACGCACGCAGGCCCGTTTCGTCCATCACGTGCTGCCCGACCTCGTTGAAGCCGAACGTGCCGTGGAACAGCAGCACCGGGTCGTTGCCACCCTGCATCAGCACTTCGCAGGCCATCTGCGGATAGCGCAGTTCGGCGTAGGTCTGCGCATCGGCATAGAACGCGCGACCGACACCGCCACCGCGACGCCGGCTCGCGACCACGATGCGGTCGATATAGAAGAACTCCGAATGACGCTCGCGGAACCAGCGGAAGTTCGAGCTGTCGTGATCCGACGCGTCGCCCATGCCGATGAGGAAACCGGTGAGCGACCCGTCGCGTTCGGCGACACGGAAGTACTCGGCGGTCTCGTAGAAGTGCTGAAGACGGGTGGCATCCAGCGGAAGGATCGCGGGGCCGGCGGCGTTGTTCAGGGCTAGGACGGAATCCAGCTCGTGCTCGCGCACGTCGCGGACGACGATCGACATTCTTCCGGCTCCGGGGAGGGCAGCCGAGCCAGTGCGGCGCGGCGCGCGATTATCGCACGCCCGCCCCGCCGGGCCAGCGCCGCTTGCCATGACTTTCGGCCGGAGGGCGCTGCGGAAACGCGGCGTAGGATGCATTGATGCCGGTCCAACTGAACCACACCCGACTCCTGCGGTACGCCGGCCTGTCCACCTGGGCAATGGTGGGCCTGCCCCTGGTGTATGTCGCCTTCGGCGCCGGCGTCTCCTCCGAGGAACTGGGCGACGACTCGTTCGGCCCGCAGGCGATGTCGGTACTGGGCTGGGTCGCCTACCTTCTGTTCGGTGTCAGCTACGCATGGCTGACCGACGGGCTTGGCCGCCGAAACGCGCGGCCTGTCGAAGTCGCCGGCCTCCTTGTGCTGACTGCAAGCGCGATCGGCGTCAGCTACTACAACCGAAGTGGTCTCGGCAGCGTGCTGCTGATGACCGGTGCATGCCTGTTGCCGTGGCTCCTCAGCCTGCGCGCCGGCATCGCATGGCTGATCGTCAGCCAGTTCGCGGTGATGCCGGTATTTATTTACGGCCTGCACTTTCCACCGCTCGAAGCGCTGATGCAGTCGCTGCTGTACACGGGTTTCTCGGTGTTCGGCTTCGCCACCAGCCTGATCGCGCGTCAGCAGGCCGATGCGCGCGAGGAACAGCGCCGGCTCAACGCCGAATTGCGTGCGACGCGCCTTCTGCTCGCAGAAAGCGCGCGCGTCAACGAACGCACGCGCATCTCGCGCGAACTGCATGACCTGCTCGGGCACCACCTGACGGCGCTGAGCCTGAATCTCGAAGTCGCGGGCCATCTCGCCGAAGGTCGCGCGAAAGACCACGTTTCGCAGGCGCACACGCTCGCGCGACTACTGCTCACCGACGTTCGCGAAGCGGTGAGCCAGCTGCGCGACAGCGGTGCCATGGACCTCTCGCTCGCGTTGCGTCCGTTGGCGGAGAACGTTCCGTCGCTCGACATCGCGATGGATATCGAGTCTCCGCTGATGATCGACGACCCCGAACGTGCGCACGTGCTGCTGCGCTGCACGCAGGAAATCATCACGAATGCCGTGCGTCATTCGGGCGCTCGCCACCTGTGGATCTCCGCGCGGCGCGAAGGCACCAACATCATCGTGACCGCGCGCGACGACGGCCGCGGCGCCGACCTGCTCGTCGCGGGCAACGGCCTGCGCGGCATGCGCGAACGCCTGGCGCAGCAGGGCGGCACGCTCGACATCGACACCCGGCCCGGTGACGGCTTCCGTCTCCGGCTCGTTCTACCCATCGCGGCCGCCGAGGCCGTCCGAGAAGGAGTTGCCGCATGACCGCGCCATCCGATCGTCGCATCCGCGTGATGCTGGTCGACGACCAGAACCTCGTCCGACAGGGCGTGCGCTCGCTGCTCGCGCTGGCCGACGGCATCGACGTGATCGCAGAGGCCGCCGACGGTCGCCAGGCGGTCGAGCAGATCCCGCAGATCAAGCCCGACGTCGTGCTGATGGACATGCGCATGCCGGTGATGTCCGGCCTGGAAGCCGTGCAGACGCTCGCGCGCCTGGGCCAACTGCCGCCCACCATCATCCTCACCACCTTCGACGACGACCAGCTCGTGCTGGCGGGCATCAAGGCCGGCGCCAAGGGCTACCTGCTGAAGGATGTCTCGCTGGACCAGCTGGTCGGCGCGATCGTCGCCGTCGCCGACGGCGGTTCGCTGGTGCAGCCGGCGGTCACCCAGCGCCTGCTGTCGGGCCTGGAGCACATGCGCAACGATTTCGTCAGCCTCGACCGCCCGGACCCGCTGACCGAGCGCGAGACCGAAATCCTGCGGCTGATGGCGGGCGGGTTCTCGAACAAGGAAATCGCGAATTCGCTCGGCGTGGCAGAGGGCACGATCAAGAACCACGTGTCGAACATCCTGTCCAAGCTCGGCGTGCGCGACCGCACGCGCGCCGTGCTCAAGGCGTTCGAGCTGCAGCTGGTCTAGCAGCGTTTCGCCTGCGCCGCGGTCCGGCCCGCCGGATCCGGTGCTTTTGCGCCGAGAGTAGGTGTGAAGGCGGCTGTAGCAGCTTGGCTGCCGGGCGCAACGTGGCCCGGCACATCGGCAGGCCAGCGGCACGCCGAAAACGCGGCCTGCTTCACGCCGTCGAATTCGATCCGCATTCGGCATTCACGCCAGTGCCGCTGTCTTGCTACGATTGGCGGTCTGCGCCTAGGTCCTGCGAAGGGTGGCGCGGGCCAGGCCCCGGAGAACTCCTGAATGACCCGTTTGCTCGAGATCCTGATTTCCATCGCGATCGTCTTCGCACTGTTCGTGATCGTGGGCATTTTCCTGCCCAGCAGTCGTCACCTGTCCGAGTCGGTCCAGTCGAACCGCAAGGTCTCGATCGCGTACGACCTGCTAAACAACACCCGTCGTTTCACCGACTGGAACCCCGTGCTGCTGCACGACCCGGCCGCCCAGGTTCAGACCTCGGGCAAGGACGAGGGCGTCGGCGCCAAGATCGCGTACCAGTCCAAGGTCCGCGGCGTCGGCAACGGCAGCTGGGAGATCACCCAGAGCGAGCGCAACAAGCGCATCGCCTACGCGATCGAAACCGGCTCGCCGGGCAACAACAAGCGCAGCGAGTTCAAGCTGCAGCCGGTCGGCAACCACGGTCGCAATACGCAGATCACGCAGACCTACGACGTCGACTACGGCTTCAATCCGATCGCGCGCTACGCCGGCCTGTACGTGAGCAACAGCGTGGGTGAGGACATCAAGCTCGGCCTGGGCCGCCTGTCTAATGCGCTGGCCGGCGTGCCGAACATCGACTACAGCCAGCTGCCGACCGAGTACAAGTCGCCGCTTCCGAGCCTGACCAACCGTCCGGTCGAGACGCTGCTGACTGTAGGCGCCGTCGTGCCGATCGACCGCGACAAGATCCGCGGCCAGATGAACTCGAACCTCGAGTGGATCAAGAAGGTGATCGCGTCGAATGGCCTCGAGCAGGCCGGCCCGGTGCGCATCATCACCAACGAGCAGGGTTCGGCGAACTACTCGTTCGACGTCGCGGTTCCGGTCAAGAAGGCCGGCGCGGGCGACAAGATCGAGGGCATCACCACCACCGGCACGCCGGTCAAGGTCGCCTACAACGACGCCTCGAAGGTCGTGGGTACGACGTTCACTGGCGACATGGGCAACCTGCAGCATCTGCGCGACGCCATCCGCGCGTGGTCGCTGACGCACGGTTACGCCACGGTCGATCGCCCGTACGAAATGTGGACCGGCGGCATCGATGCCGGCTTCACCGACCAGGGCCAGTTCACGGTCCAGTGGGCGGTCAAGTAATCCCGACCGACTTCGAAAACGCGCCGCTTGCGGCGCGTTTTTCGTTGGGCGGCGGAAATGTTGGCGCGCTCGTGTTTCGAGGCTGCGCATGAGTCGTGATGCGCGCTGGCCCGGTGTCGTCGGTGCGCTGTTCGGCGCTTCGGGCGTCGCGCTCTCCGCTTACGCGGCGCACGGCGCGACCGGTGATGCGCAGCGTTGGCTCTACACCGCCGCGGCGATGGCGCTGGCGCATGGCATCGCGCTGGTCGCATACATCCCGAGCCGCGGGCGCGTCGGCGGTCTCGCGCGGATCGCCTTCGTGATCGGCGTGCTGTTGTTCTCGGGCAGTCTCGTCGTTGCGCAGCTGATGGGCTGGCCGACGCGACTCGCGCCTGCGGGCGGGATGCTGCTCATCGTCGGTTGGCTGCTCGTCGCCGTCGAACGGGTAGGGCGCTGACATGCCGCGCTGGTCCCGTGGATTCGATGTCGACGCGGCGACCAAGCATCTGCGCCGCGCCGATCGTGCGCTCGGGGCTTGGATGCGGCGCATCGGCCCGATCGTTGCGGAGCCGCGCTGGCGCAAACCATTCGATCCGGTCGACGCACTGGCACGCGCGATCCTTTACCAACAGCTGTCGGGCAAGGCCGCGGCGACCATCGTGTCGCGCGTCGAGGTCGCGATCGCCAGCGATCGACTGCACGCCGACACGCTAGCCCGTTGCGACGACGCGACGCTGCGCGCTTGCGGCGTATCGGGCAACAAGCTTCTCGCCCTGCGCGACCTCGCGCGTCGCGAAGCGCTCGGCGAGATCCCGACGCTGCGTCAGATGTCGGTGATGGACGAGGACGCGATCATCGCGGCGCTGGTGCCCATCCGCGGCATCGGGCGCTGGACCGTCGAGATGATGCTGATGTTCCGGCTCGGCCGGCCGGACGTGTTGCCGGTCGACGACCTCGGCATCCGCAAGGGCGCGCAGCTGCTCGACGAACTCGAGGCAATGCCGACGCCGCGTGCGCTCGCCGAACGCGGCGAAGCATGGGGTCCATATCGCACGTACGCGAGCTTCTATCTCTGGCGCGTCGCCGACTTCGCGGCACCGGCGCCCGCGAAACCCGTCAAGCGTTCGCAGAGCTGACGCGCTCAGTGCGCGATGCGCGGGTCCAGGGCCTGCGCGAGTACGAGCCGATTGTCGTCCGGGTCACGCAACGTGATGGTGCGTACCGCATCGGCGTCGGTCGAATCCACTATCTCCACGCCGAGCGTCGCGAGTCGTTCGCGCTGCGCGTCGATGTCGTCGACCGCGAGCGTGGCGGACGACGAGCCGGCACGCAGCGGATCGCGAAACAGCTGCAGGCCGCCGCCACGCGGCAGCGACCATTCGGCCACCTCGGGCATCGGGCTCGACGATGGCGATTCCAGCAAGGCTTCGTACCAGCCGCGCGAAACGGCGAGGTCCTGCACGGCGATGCCGGCGAGCGCGTTGGCGATGGGCATGGCGGTCCTCCATGGAAAACGCGGAGGGTTGCGGCGCGGCGGTGATCGACGGGTGAGCGGGCTCAGCCGCGATAACACCAATGCCACGGCTCGTAGACGATGCCGTGGGGGTTGTCGCGCGGGTAGCTCATTACGAAGCCGTAAGCGCTCGCGTTGCGCTGCAGCCAGTCGAACGCGGCCGTCGTTTCGAACGATTCTTCCGCTGGCGGCTGGCCCGGCGCGGAGATGTCGAGCGCCCGACCGGCGTGATGTTCGCTGTAACCCGGCGCCGCGTTGACGGTCAGGATTTCGTCGACGGTCTGACCGCGTGCGAGCTTGCGATCGAAGATGCCGAGTTGGTAGTCGTGGCTGCGATAGCCCGAGATCGCTTCGAGCATGACGCCTTCGCGTTGCGCCGCATCGTGCAGGCTGCGCCACGCGCGCGCCGCCGCCGGTCTCAGCCACAGCGGACGGCGATAGCGATCGAAACCGGCGAACGTGAGCGCAGCCGGTTCGGCGACGAGATCAAGACCGGTGCGATCGCGATAGGCGTTGGCGTCGAGTCCAAGGATTTCGAGCCGCTGCGTGATGCGTGCGAGCGGCAGGTCGCGATCATCGACATGCGCCGTTCGTGCGGTCGAAACGAGCGCGCGCAGCGCGTTGTCGACGCCCGCTTCGCGCCGCCAGTTCCAGCTCAGCGGTTCGATGCCCGTCGGCGTCGCAGCAGCGAGGAAGCGGCCGTCGCGCTTGCGTCGCAATACGTGGCTCGCGCGCGCAACCGCGCGCGCATCGGCGTTCGAGCGTGCGCGCAGCAGGTGCGCCGGCCAGAGCTCGATGTCGGGTGTGTTGACGAGGATGTCGGGTCGCGCGCGCATGCCGGCAGGTTAGCGGGGTGGCGCCGGCGAAACCATGCTGCGCAGCGCGTTCAGCAGCATGTCGGGCTCCGATGGCGTGAGCACGAACGGCGCGGCGTCACGCACCGGCAGGCGCAGCACGCGGCCGCGCGTGGCCAGCACGAACGCGCGGTGGCCGTCGAGCATCACGAACCAGCCGGCGCGATAGCCGGGCAGGCGTGCGCCGAAGAGTTTGAGCGCAGCGCGGGTGTCGGCCTGCTCGCCTGCAGCCGCGATGCGTGCGGACGCGACGTCGAGTTGTTCGCGCGGAATGCGTCGCGTGAACGGTCCCGCCTTCACGACCAGCTGCGATGGCGTGAGTTCGATGCGGCGTCGACGCAACGAAAGGACTGCGAAACCGGCGGCGATCGCGCACGCCAGAAGCGCTGCGCTGATCGTGACGACGGCGCCTTCGCGATCCGCGGCCCTGTCCATTCCCGCAAGCAGGACGGCAACGACCAGCATCGGCAACACGGCGGTGACCGCGAGCATCGCGACCGTCATGCCCGCCGGCGGCTCGATCTCGAACGTGCGCGTCCCTTCCATCAGATCAGGTGCGTGCCGGCGGCGACGGCGATCAGGATGACGATAAACACGACGGCGACGGATGCATTGCGCTTGCGCATGTCAGATTTCCTTCTTGAGGTAGAGCCACGAATACATCCCGACCTGCACGGCATTGACGAGCTCCCAGCCCGCCTGCCCGTGCTGGGCCAGTACCGCTTCCACATCGGCCGCGCGCGCGCCGAACAGCTTCGGCTTCACCTGCACGACCTTATACGACCAGCGACGTCCGCTCATGTTTCTTCGCCCTCCGCGGGCGTGTCATCGCCGGGCTTGGGCAGCCGGCCCGCCTTGCGCAGTGCGTCGCGCAATACGTATTCGATCTGTGCGTTGAGGCTGCGCAGTTCGTCGTCGGCCCAGCGCTGCACGGCCGAAAGCACTTCGGCGTTGATGCGCAGCGGATAGGCTTTTTTCTCGCTCACCGGCGACGCCCGCGTACCACGGCGACCAGCATCGCGATCGCCAGTGCATTCACCGCAAGCGCGACGCCGAGCGCGACGATCACGATGTGGCTTACGTCGTCGCGTACCGCATACATCGCCGCCGCGCCGACCAGCATGGTCGCGCCGACGATGCGCATGAACCGAACCAGCACCAGTGCGAGATGCGATTCGCGCGTGTCCGGGTCGCGTCGCTGTGCACTGCGTGACAGCGACTGCGCGACCAGGAACGCCGGCACGCTGGTGAGCGCGAAGGCGAGGGCGATACCGGTGCCATCCATCAGTAGATCGAACCCGCGTTGACGATGGGCTGCGTGCCACGTTCACCGCAGAGCACGACCAGCAGGTTGCTGACCATCTGCGCCTTGCGCTCTTCATCGAGATGCACGACGCCGTTCTTCTCGAGCTCGGCGAGCGCCATCTGCACCATGCCGACCGCACCCGCGACGATCCGCGTACGCGCCGCGATGATCGCGTTCGCCTGCTGGCGCTGCAGCATGGCCTGGGCGATTTCCGGTGCGTAGGCGAGGTGGCTGATGCGTGCGTCGACCACCTGCACGCCGGCGTCGGCGAGACGTTCGGCGAGTTCCTCGGCGAGATGCTTGCTGATCTCGGCCGCGTGGCTGCGCAGCGCGAGCTGACCTTCCTCGTGCTGGTCGTACGGATAGCTCGTCGCCATTGCGCGCAGCGCCGACTCGGCCTGGATGTGCACGAAGCTCTCGTAGTCGTTGACGTTGAACACGGCCTCGGCGGTATCCGCCACCTGCCAGACGATCACGGCCGCGATTTCGATCGGCGAGCCGTCGAGCTCGTTGACCTTGAGCTTGCCGCTCTCGAAGTTGCGCACGCGCAAGCTGACCTTCTTCTTCGAATAGAAGGGGTTGTTCCAGCGCAGGCCGTTCTGGTGGTCGCTGCCCACGTAGCGGCCGAACAGGCTCAGCACCGCGGCCTGGTTGGGCTCGAGCATGTAGAGGCCGAACAGGCAGAGGAACAGCAGGCCGCCGATCACGGCCGCGATGGCCATGCGCGCCGGCAGGGCGTCGGCCGCGGCGTTGATGAAGAACGCAACGTCGGCGAAGCCGGCGACCAGCAGCGCGAGCAGGACCGGGATTCCGGGCAGCGAACGGGCTTGGATCTCTTTCATGGGTGTTCCCTCAATGGTAAGGAAACGATATCAGATCGATATCACTCTCTAATGCCGCTCGTCGGCCGCGTCCACGTCGATGCGGTAGAGCGGGGCCGGAACGAACTCGCCAGTCGCGAACACGTGGTGACCATCGCGGTCCCAGCCCATCGCCTCTGCTTGCGGCAGCCACGGCAGTGTCAGCACCTGCGGCGGATGGGTGACGGCGCGCGCCCAGTCCTCGTCGGACAGGCGCGTGTAGATGAGCAGGTAGCGGTAGGTCAGAACGGCGAGGCGCGTGCCGTCGGGCGAAATGCTGGCAGCGGTGACCTGCGCGGACAGCGGCGCGCGTTCCTCGGTGCCGCTCTGCGGCGCCAGCTGCGGCGGCATGCGCAGGCGCGCGATGCGTTCGGCGACGGCGGGCGGGTCCAGCTGCGGATGCAGCGGCAGGCGAAACAGCTCGGGCGGCTGGCGACGTTTGGAGATCAGCAGCACCTCGCCGCGTCGGGCATCGACCGCCACGGCCTCACAGTCGCGCGGGCCGTCCGGCCAGCGGAACACGATCGACCAAGCTGGTTTCAGGCGCGCGTTCTCGAGCGTCGCCGGCTCCTCGATCGCGTGCAGTTGGAGCGTGCGACGCAGGCCGCCGTTGTCGCCGGTGTCGGCCAGCATCAGGTAGTCGCGGCCCTGCATCTGGAACGCCGCGATGTCTTCCCAGTCGGTCTTGGGCACGCCTTCGACGCGGAAGGTGGCGACGCGATCGCCGCTGCGGTCGATCGCGAACAGCCGCGGCGGGTTGCCGCCGTCGTCGTGCATCCACAGTGTGTCGGCATGGCGGTTGGATACCGCGAGCCCGCTGATCTCGCTGAGCTGCGAATCCAGCATCAGGCCACTCACGCGCGCATCGCCATCGGCGGGCGCCTGCGAGCAACTCGCAAGCACGATCGCCAGCGCGCAGGCGAGGCCGCCGCGCAGTCGGATGGGCAGCCCCGGTCGACGCATGGCCACAGGATCGCACGTGCATCGCCATCGTTCGACGACGCGACGACCACGCAGTGGTGCGCCATCGGTGCCGACCGCGCCGACGCCGCCTAGACTGTGCGCTTTCCGCAGGACGCCCGCGCCATGCCCACGATCGGAACGCCGCTGTCTCCTTACGCCACGCGCGTGCTCCTGTTGGGCTCGGGCGAGCTGGGCAAGGAAGTCGCGATCGAGCTGCAGCGCCTGGGTTGCGAGGTCATCGCCGCCGATCGCTATGCCGACGCGCCGGCCATGCAGGTCGCGCATCGCAGCCATGTGCTCGACATGCTCGACGGCGACGCGGTGCGCGCGCTGATCGACCTCGAGAAGCCGCACCTGATCGTTCCCGAGATCGAGGCCATCCACACGCCGACGCTGGTGGAACTGGAGCTGCAATACCAGCAGGACGGCACGCCCACGCGCATCGTGCCGACCGCGCGTGCGGCATGGCTGACGATGGACCGCGAAGGTATCCGTCGCCTCGCGGCCGAAACGCTGGAACTGCCGACGTCGCCGTACCGCTTCGTCGATACGTACGAGGAATACGTCGAGGCGATCGCGGCGGTCGGCATGCCCTGCGTGGTCAAGCCGGTGATGTCGTCATCGGGCAAGGGCCAGTCGACGGTTCGCGCGGAAGGCGAGATCGACAAGGCGTGGGAATACGCGCAGACCGGCGGCCGCGCCGGCGCCGGGCGCTGCATCGTCGAAGGCTTCGTCGACTTCGACTACGAGATCACGCTGCTGACCGTGCGCCACGTCGGCGGCACCACGTTCTGCGCGCCCGTCGGGCATCTGCAGCGCGACGGCGACTATCGCGAAAGCTGGATGCCGCAGGCGATGAGCACGCGCGCGCTGGCGACGTCGCAACGCATCGCGCGAGCGATCACCGACGAACTCGGCGGCTGGGGCATGTTCGGCGTCGAGCTGTTCGTGCGCGGCGACGATGTGTGGTTCAGCGAAGTCTCGCCGCGTCCGCACGACACCGGCCTGGTGACGCTCATCTCGCAGGACCTTTCCGAATTCGCGTTGCATGCGCGCGCCATCCTCGGCCTGCCCATTCCGGCCGTGCGCGAATACGGCGCCGCTGCATCGTGCGCGGTGCTGGCCGAAGGCCACGGCGTGCCCGTGTTTTCCAATCTCGGCGATGCACTGGCGCATCCCGATGCCGCGCTTCGACTGTTCGGCAAGCCGCGCGTGGCGGGGCAGCGGCGCGTGGCCGTCACGCTCGCTCTCGGCGCGGACGTCGAGGATGCCCGCGAACGTGCGCGGCAGTCCGCCGCCGCGTTGAACATCGACCTGAAGTGAGAATGCGCACATGACCGAGCACACCAGCGGATACGCCGTCTTCCTCTTCGAGCAGGCGTGGGAAGCGCTGGGCGAGGCCATCAAGCCGTACGTGCAGGAAGGCGCGACCGGCCCGCACATTCCGTGTCACATCGTCGATACCGGCGGCGCGTTCGTCGAGATGACGCTGCGCGCGAAGGACGATGCGGGTGGCGACGCCGAGATCGAACTCATGATCCCGATGGCGATGGTGCGCATGATCGTGTCGATGCACAGCGACATCGCATTCGGTTTCGCACGCAGCCGCGAGCCGCGTCCGAATGCGTTGCCGGTGGTCGGCCCGGGCGCGCCGTCGCCCAAGGAACCATCGAGCGCGATGCCGCATTCGGCGGAGCCGTCGGGTGCGAACGCGTCGGTCGACGACGATCACCGGCGCCCGCCGGAAGGCTGATTCGATCGCGCTTTAGCGCGGCGCGAGATCCAGCCAGACGAGGTGGTGATCGCTGGCGTCGAGCAGTTCGCTGCCGGGCGCACCGGCCTTCGGCCAGAAGATGCCGCCGCCGCGCACGGGCAGGTTCTTCGACGGCAGCACGTAATCCAGGCGCAACGTGCCGGCCTGCGGGCCGAAGTCGCCGGTATGCGTGGTGACGTCGCCCTTGCGCGCGATGCCGTACTGCGCGGCTCGCTCGGGGCCGCCTTCGCTGGTCGGCGGCACGCTGCCGTTGACGCGCGGATGGTTCACCAGTTGCAGGATCGCGCCGGGCTCGCCGTCGCCATCGACCGGGTCCGCGTTGTGGTCGCCGACGATGACGAACGACGCATCCTGCGCGTGGCCGCCGCAATGCCCGCGGTCGTCGCAGAGCCACGGCTTGTCGCCCGGGGACAGGTATTCGGCCCACAGGCGAATTTCGTCGTAGTTTCGCAGGCCGTTGCGGTTCTCCGGGCCGTCGAACACCGGCGGCGTCGGATGCGCGGCGAGCACGTGGATACGACCCAGCGGCGTTTCGATCGGCACGTCCCAATGCGATTTCGACGACAGCGGGAACCGTGCCCAGGCGTCGGCCGAATACCAGGGCTCGCCGGTCTTCGGATCATGCGGCGCGCGAGCGTTCGGCAGGTTCTTCCAGAGGAAATTCTGGAAGGTGCGGACGTCCTTGGTGTCGATCGGGTAACGGGACAGCACGAGCATTCCGTACTGGCCGGGATGCAGCCCGAAGCCCCACGAATCGTTTCCCGCAGCGCGACCTTCGCCACCGACCTTACCGTTGCGATCGAGATCGAAACCGCTCGGCACGCCGGTGTTGACCGGCGCGAGATAGCGATACGGATAGGTCAGTGCATCGCCGCCACCGGCCTGTGCAACGGCGAGGTAACGCTGCTGGAACAGATCCGCGGCGCGATGCTGTGCGTCGAAATCGAACTCGTTGAGCAGCACGATGTCGGGACGCACGCGCTGCAGTACCGCGGCGACCTTGCGTGCATTCGCGTCGTCGCCTTCGAGGCGCGCGATCAGCCCGCCGGCGCGATCGTCGTTGAGCGAGGTGTTGTATGTCGCGATGCGCAGCGCGGCGGCGCCATTGGCGCGGATGTCGCGCGCCCACTGGTCCCGGTCGCCCTGCACGCGCACGCGAACGCAGGCCGCAAGAACGAGCAGCGCCGCGATGAGCAGCGCAGCAGTCAGGAATCGGGTCATGGGGTCTCGTCGGGAAAGGCCAGCCACTGGCGGCCGTCGAAAGCTTCGAGCGGACGGAAATTGCGCTTGTAATCCATCTTGCGATGGCCGGCGATCCAGTAGCCCAGATACAGGTGCGCGCGGCCTCCCTCGGCCGCCCACTGCAGTTGGCGGAGGATCGCGTAATTGCCGAGCCCGCGATCGGCCTGCGCGGGGTCGTAGAACGTGTAGACCGCCGACAACGCGTCCGGTGTCATGTCGGTGACGGCCACCGCGAGCAACGTGTGGTCGGGCGTCGACGTGCGGAATTCGAGGAAGCGCGTGCGGCTCCAGCGTCCGACCAGGAACTGGTCGAACTCCGGCGCGCCGTGCATGTCCATGCCGCCGCCGGCGTGGCGCGTCGACAGGTAGCGTCGATACAGATCGAGATGTTCTTCGGTGCGCTCGGCCGGGCAGACGCGCATGACGAGGTCGGCATTGCGACGAAGCGTCTTGCGCTGCGTGCGGTTCGGATGGAACTCGGCGACCGGGATGCGCACCGGCGTGCACGCGCGACACGACGCGCAATGCGGGCGGTAGACGATGTCACCGGATCGGCGGAAACCCCAGCCCAACGCGAGCGCGTACCAGTCGGGCAGGCGCGGGTCGCGCGGATCGAGCACGAGGTCGCGCGCCTGCCGCTCCGGCCAGTAGCCGCAGTCGTGCAGGCCTGTGTGGAACAGGCGGAGATCCTCGCCTTCGCGCGCCGGGGTATTGCCCATGACCGGAGCATACCGCCCGTTGCGGCTGGCCCGCGGCTGAACACGGGCCGGAAGACGTCAACCGCGCGACCAGTCGGGCGTTTCCCCTGCATCGGCGGCAACGCCTGACACCCGGAGTTACACACGTGAAGCACACCCAGATCCTCGCCCTCGCTGTCGCCTCGGTCCTCGCCGCCGGTGCGGCGTTCGCGGCCCAGCCGACGACCGCGTCGACGACCGCCACCGCCGGCGCGCGCACCCATGCCCGCATCGACGCCAACGGCGACGGCGTGATCGATCGCGCCGAAGCCGCAGCCCGTCCGGGCTTCGCGGCCAAGTTCGATCAGCTCGACAAGAACCACGACGGCCGCCTCGACGCGTCCGAGCGCCCGCAGCGGGATGGCATGCGCGGCGGCCGCGAAGGCGGCTGGAAGAAGATCGACGCCAACAACGATGGCGTGATCGACCGCGCCGAAGCCGCCAAGATGCCGCGCTTCGCCGAGCACTTCGACCAGCTCGACAAGAACAAGGACGGTCGCATCGATGCGTCCGAGCGTCCGCAGCACGACGGCATGCGTGGCGGCCATGAAGGTGGCTGGAAGAAGATCGACGCCAACAACGACGGTGTGATCGATCGCACCGAAGCGGCGAAGATCCCCGGCTTCGCGCAGAAGTTCGACCAGCTCGACGTCAACCACGACGGCCGTATCGACGCGAACGAGCGTCCGAAGCACGAAGGCCGCGGCGGTCTCGCCAAGCTCGACACCGACAAGGACGGCCGACTGAGCCGCGCCGAAGCCGGCACGTCGCCCTTCGCGTCGAAGTTCGACCAGATCGACGCCAACCGCGACGGCTTTGTCACCCGCGACGAAATGCGCGCCGCGTTCAAGCGCATGCATCCGGAGCGCGCGAACGGCGTGGGCTCGGGCGGCACCGGCAAGTCCTGATTTCCCCAAAGCAGCATGACTTGCCCCGCGTCTCCGGACGCGGGGCATTTTTTTGCGTGATGTGTTTTGCGGCGCGCGACAGTTACGCGCGCTACGGGGCTTAAGGCGAAACGACCTTCAGCGTCTTCGTCACCTGCCACACGCCGTTGACGCGTCGCACTTCCAGCGTCTTGTACTTCGCCCACATGCGGTGGTGATACGCGCTGTATTCGATCGTGCCTGCATCCGGCGACGTCGGCCGGAAATGGTCGACATCGACCATCGTGGCCTTCTTCTTCGACGGCGGATGCACTGATCCCGTGTCCTCGTCGGCGATGCGCTGGCAATGCGACGCCGGCACGATGGTCATGCCCGCGGGCGGGCGCAATGCGTCGCGCACTTCGCGCGGGGCGTCGGCGTGGTCGACGGCGAGGCAGGCGACCGGCGTGTCGATGTCCGGCAATTCCTTCTCGATCACGGCCTGCGCGATCGGGATCAGCGTCGCCGCGACATGGCCGTCGAACGGGCCGCTCGCGACGCTCGGCGGCGCCGGTGTCCGTCCGGCGCGGATAAACGCCATGACGACCACGATGACGATGCCGAACAGCAGCGCGACCTTCACCTTCGTCGCGCGGCGCTGCGCCGGCGTGCGCGTGGTTTCGTCGCCGAATTCCGAGCGGAAGCTGAGCTTGGCGTCGCTCGGACGCGTCGAGTCGAGCAGGCCCGCACCGCGCAGGATTTCGCGCGCACGTCCACTGTCTTCCGATCGCACGACCCACACCGCGGGACGCGCCGCATCGCCCTGGTCGCGATAGCTAACCGTCGAACGGCGGCCGCCCTTGTACGAGCGGCCGTCGGTGATGCGCACTTCGATGTCCGCTTCGCGCAGCAGCGCGGCGACGCGTTCGACGTTCTCGAGTCGCGCGCTGGAAAAGACCTGACGCATCAGCCCACCATCGGGCCGCGCGCGGCCTTGTCGTCGAGCACGCGGATCATGCCTTCCTGCGCGGTGCTGGCCACGAGTCGGCCATGGCGGTCGTAGATCATGCCGCGCGCCAGGCCACGCGCATGCTGCGCACTGGGGCTGTCGATCGAATACAGCAGCCAGTCGTCCGCGCGGAACGGGCGGTGGAACCAGAGCGCGTGATCGAGCGATGCCATCTGCACGTTCGGCTGGTAGTAGCTGATGCCGTGCGGGAACGTCGCGGTGCCGAGCAGGTGGAAGTCGGACGCATACGTCAGCAATGCGCGATGCAGTTCGGGTTCGTCGCCGACCTTCTCGCTCAGGCGGAACCACACCTGCTGGTAGGGCGGGCGCTTGGGCGGCTTGAGCTCGTCGCGCGGATACACGTGGCGGAACTCGAACGGCCCTTGGCGCGACAGCCAGCGCTGCACCTTGGTCGGTAGGCGCGCGAGCACTTCGGGCGGCACGGTGTGGTCGTGTTCGACGTCTTCCGGCTGCGGAACTTCCGGCATCGACAGCTGGTGTTCGCTGCCCGATTCCTCGTGCTGGAACGACGCGGCGAGGAACAGGATCGGCTGGCCGTGCTGGATCGCTGTCACCCGGCGTACCGAGAAGCTGCCGCCGTCGCGCGTGCGGTCGACCATGTACAGGATCGGCGCATCGATATCGCCGGCGCGGAGGAAGTAGGCGTGCAGCGAATGCGCGGCGCGCGGATCCTTGGCCGAATCCATCGTGTTCTGCGCGGCGGCGAGTCCCTGGCCGAGCACCTGGCCACCGAAGACGTACTTGGTGCCGATGTCGCGGCTCTGGCCGCGGAACACGTTGTCTTCGAGCCGCTCGACCGCCAGCAGGTCGACCAGCTCGGAAACGGGGGAAGTCATGCGCGGCAAATCCTTGCGGAACGGCCGCGAAGTATACCGGCCGGTCTTTTACGGCCCCGCGGCAGGCGCCGGCGCGTTCAGGCGCTGCAGCGGCACGTCGGCCAGCACGTGGTCCCACGGGAACAGCGGGCCGGGGTCGCGCTTGCGGTGCACCTGCTTGGTCGGGTCGTCGGTGGCCTCGACCATCGTGGTGTCGAGGTCCTCGTGCCCGGCGATGAAACGCAGCGCCGGATGCTGGGCGACGAGCCGCTTCAGCAGTGCGATGAGCGTGTCGATCTGCGCCGGCGTGTACGGCTCGGTCATCGCCTGATGATCGGCGTCGAGCCAGCGAGGGTAGCGGCCGGTGTTGACCAGCTCGATGCCGATCGAGCGCGGGTTGTAGCCGCGCGTGTGGTGCGCGACGCGGTCGGTCGCGACGTACTGGTGCAGCGAGCCGTCGCGGTCGATGTAGAAATGCCCGCTGTTGCCGGTGCCGCTGTCCTCGTACAGCACCTTTTCGCCGAACGTGCGCGATTCCGCGAGCGTCGGCACTTCGGTGCAGTGGATGACGACGACGTCGACCTGCGACAGCGGGCGCGCGGCGAGGCGCGACTCGTAGGGCAGGGGATCGACGTCGATGGGCAGCGGCGGGAGGTCGGGCAGCATGCGGCGATGCTAACCGGTCGTGCGCGGCGCGCGTTCGCTTCACCCGGCGACGCTAGGATCGACGGATGAATCGATTTCCCGACCG
Source organism: Lysobacter sp. HA35 (assembly GCF_054061195.1). Taxonomy (NCBI): domain Bacteria; kingdom Pseudomonadati; phylum Pseudomonadota; class Gammaproteobacteria; order Lysobacterales; family Lysobacteraceae; genus Lysobacter; species Lysobacter sp. HA35. The sequence goes on from NZ_JBSSDY010000001.1 coordinate 261,532, forward strand.
ATCGCTGCTCGGCGTATTGATGGCGCGTTTCCCGCGCGAGGGCCGCGTCGAATGGCTGGGCGTTCGGCCCGCGCGCGATGCACCGGTCGTCCCGCGCGATGCCGTCGAAGCGGTGGCCGACAAAGGCCTCGTCGGCGATCGCTACGCGGGCGGTAGCGGAAAGCGTGGCGTCACCCTGCTGCAGGCCGAGCACCTGCCGGTGATCGCGCAGCTCGCAGGGCTGGATGCGATCGATCCGTCGCTGCTCCGCCGCAACGTGGTCCTGAGCGGCATCCCGGTGATCGCGCTGAAGGGGCGGCGTTTCCGCATCGGCGATGTCGTGCTGGAAGGCACCGGCCCCTGTGACCCCTGTTCGAAGATGGAAGCGGCGCTGGGCGAGGGCGGCTACAACGCCATGCGCGGCCACGGCGGGCTCTGCGCGCGGATCGTCGAAGGCGGCGCCATACGCTTGGGCGACGCCGTCATCGCGCTCGACTGACACGCCGCAAGCGCGGACCGGCGACAATGGCGGCCTTTCCCGGCACGGCCCCCGCATGCGCGGACACTGCATCCTCTCCCACGGCTTCGAAAGCGGCCCCGACGCCACCAAGGTGACGGCGCTGGCCGACGTCGCGGCGCGCCTGGGCTTCACGCACGAGCGGCCCGACTACACCGACCTCGACGCCAAGCGCGACGTCAGCCCGCTGGGCGACGTGGCCGCGCGCGTCGAACGCCTGCGCGATCGCGTACGCGACGCGGCGTCGCGTGGGCTGGTCGTGCTCGCCGGCTCGAGCCTGGGCGCGTGGATCAGCGGGCATGTGTCCCAGGAGTTCGACATCGCCGGCCTGTTCCTGATGGCGCCGCCGGTGCGGCTGGATGCGAAACATCCACTCGAAGCGGCGCACGTGCCGATGTCCGTCATTCACGGCTGGGACGACGAACTTATCCCGGCCGACGACGTGATCGCGTGGTCCCACAAGCGCCGCGCCGCGCTGCTGCTGGTCGACGATACGCACCGGCTGTCCAATCACGTCGAGGCCAGCGCGCAGGCGTTCGCCGCGCTGCTCGCGAGGCTCTGACCGATGCGTTTCTTCGCCAGCTGCGGCAAGGGCCTCGAATACCTGCTCGTCGACGAGCTCATTGCGCTCGGCTGCACGCATGCGACTGCGACCGTCGCCGGTGCGAACGTCGAAGGCACGCCGGCCGACGCGCAGCGCGCGGTGATGTGGTCGCGCCTCGCGAGCCGCATCCTGTGGCCGATCACCGAATTCGAATGCGCCGACGAGCACGCGTTGTTCGCCGGCGCATCCGCCGTCGACTGGACGCAGCACGTGCCGCCCGGCGCGACGATCGCGGTGGATGCGCACGTCGGCGGCAGCGGCCTGAACCACGCGCAATACGCGGCGCAGCGGGTCAAGGACGCCGTGGTCGATACGCTGCGTGCGAAGACGGGTTCGCGTCCTGACGTCGACCTCGAATCGCCGGACGTTCGCCTGAACCTCGTCGTGCGAAAAGGCCGCGCGATCCTGTCGATCGATCTCTCCGGCGCGCCGATGCACCGACGCGGATGGCGTCGCAAGCAGGTCGATGCACCGCTGAAGGAAAACCTCGCGGCCGCCGTGCTGATGCGTGGGCGGTGGATGGATTCGTATCGCGACGGCGGTGCGCTGCTCGACCCGATGTGCGGCAGCGGCACGCTGATGATCGAAGGCGCGCTGATGGCGGCCGACGTCGCACCGGGGCTGTTGCGGCATGGCGACGAGCTGCCGACGCGCTGGCCCGGCTTCGATACGACATCGTGGGCCGACGTGCGCGTCGATGCGATCCGCCGCGAGGCGGAAGGTCGTGCGTCGCTGCGCAACGTGTTCTTCGGGCGCGATATCGATCCGCTCGCCATACGTGCCGCGCGCGACAACGCGATCACCGCGGGCCTCGTCGATGTCATCGACTGGCAGGCTGTAGACGTGCGCGACGTTGGCACCACGTTGCCGCCGGAGATCGCGTCTGGCACCGGCGTCGTCGCATGCAATCCGCCCTACGACGCGCGACTCGAGGCCGATCCCGCGCTGTATCGCGCGCTCGGCGATGCATTGCGAAAAAGCCTGCCGACATGGCGCGCCAGCCTGCTATGCGGTGACGAGTCGCTTGCGCGCTCGACCGGCCTGCGCGCGAAGAAGACCTATCGCATGTTCAACGGCGCGATCGAGACGGTGCTGCTCACCGTCGATCCGATCGGCCCGGCACGCGGCGCCGCGAACGTCGAAGCGCCGATCGCGTTGTCGCCTGGCGCGGAGATGGTCGCGAACCGCCTGCGCAAGAACCTGCGCAAGCTGAAATCCTGGCGCGAGCGCGAAGGCATCACCTGCTTCCGCGCGTACGACGCCGACCTGCCCGAATACTCCGCCGCGATCGACGTCTACACCACCGACGAACGCGAGCCGCGCACGTTCCTGCACGTGCAGGAATACGCGGCGCCCGCCGACATCCCGGAAGCCGATACGCGCCGTCGTCGCAATGAACTGCTCAACGCCGCGCGCGAAGTGTTTGCCGTGCCGCGCGACAACGTCGCATTGAAGACGCGCGAGCGCGGCAAGGGCGGCAGCAAGTACGGGCATTTCGATCGGCGCGGCGAGTTCATCGTCGTACGCGAAGGCCGCGCGCACCTGCGCGTGAACCTGTTCGACTACCTCGACACCGGCCTGTTCCTCGATCACCGCCCACTACGCCTGCGCATCGCGGAGGAAGCACGCGACACGCGCTTCCTCAATCTGTTCGCATACACCGGCGCGGCGACCGTGCATGCGGCACTCGGCGGTGCGCGCTCGACAACGACGGTCGATCTGTCGGCGACGTACCTGCAGTGGTGCGCCGACAACCTGCAGGAAAGCGGCGTCGGCGGTTCGCGCCACCGGCTGGTGCAGGCGGATGCGATCGCGTGGCTGGAAGGCGACAGCGGCCAGTACGACCTGGTGTTCTGCGACCCCCCGACGTTCTCGAACTCCAAGCGAGCGAGCGATTTCGACGTGCAGGCCTCGCACGTGCGGCTGCTGCGCGCGGCGGTCGCGCGGCTGGCGCCTCGCGGCGTGCTGTATTTCTCGAACAACTACCGCCGCTTCAAGCTCGACGAGGCGCAGCTTGCGACATTCGCGAATGTCGAAGACATCAGCGCGAGCACGATTCCGCCGGATTTCGTGCGCGACGCACGCATCCACCGCTGCTGGAAGATCACCGCGCTGGGCTGACGGGCTGGCGTCACCGATGGAACGAAACGTGCGCCTCGTGCGCACTTCGGTTTCCGCTACGCGCCGCCATCCTTGTCGGATCGAATTCCGCTGGAGCCGCCGATGTCCCGTCCCGCACGTATTTCCCGCCTCGCGACCGGCATGCCGGCGTCCGACGGCGCCGGCGTCAAGCTCACCCGCGTGATCGGCACGCCGCAGCTCGATCATCTCGATCCATTCCTGATGCTCGACGAGTTCGGCACCGACCGGCCGCAGGATTACCTCGCCGGCTTCCCGGATCACCCGCATCGTGGCTTCGAAACCGTTACCTACATGCTCGACGGCCGCATGCGGCATCGCGACAACCACGGCAACGAAGGCGTGCTGGTACCGGGCAGCGTGCAGTGGATGACCGCGGGTCGCGGCCTCGTGCATTCGGAGATGCCGGAGCAGGAATCCGGCCGCATGCGCGGTTTCCAGCTGTGGGTGAACCTGCCGGCGCGCGACAAGATGGGCGAGCCGAAGTACCAGGAATTCGCGCCGGAACTCATTCCGGTCGCGCGGCCTGCTGCGGGCGTCAGCGTGAAAGTGATCGCGGGCGAAGTCGGCGATGCGGTCGGGCCGATCGCGCAGCCGGCGACGTCGCCGGTCTATCTCGACATCGCGCTCGACGCCGGTGCGTCGTGGACGTACGAACTGCCCGAAGGCCATGCCGGCTTCGTGTACGTGTTCGAAGGCGATGCGGAGATCGCCGGGCAGCTCGTGCGTACGAAGCAGCTCGGCGTGCTCGACGGCGAAAGCATTGCGTTCGAAGCGAAAGGTGCTGCGCGCGTATTGCTGGTCGCAGGGCGCCCGCTGCGCGAACCGGTCGCGCGCTATGGCCCGTTCGTGATGAACACGCGCGCGGAACTCGAGCAGGCCTTCGCGGACTACCAGGCCGGCCGATTCTGAAAACGTCCGGGCGGGCGCCCGGACGTCGCCGTCACTTGCTCGACAGTTGCGCGCCGCCGCCGGCGCCGAAGCGCAGCGTGCTGCTCTGCGTGATCGCCTGCGTCAGGTCGTCTTTCGAGTTGGCCTGGATCCACAGGTACGCGACGCGGCCGCCGGGCAGCGAGATCGATGTCTCGCGCGCCTGCACGTCCGGCTGGCCCGCGAGTTCGCTGCGATACCAGTAGGTGTCGCGGCCGTCGATCTTCACTTCTTCGGCGCGATCGCTGCGGTTCGGTTTGAACGGCGTCTGCGCGGCCATGTAAAGGCCGAAGGCTTCGCTGCCGTCCGACCGCATCGCGCGGCAGAACTGCGTGTCGCCTGCAGTCTTCGTTTCCCAGGTGAGGCCGCTGTCGGCGGGCAGCGTCGGGCAGGTCGTCGTGGCCTGTGCGTGCGCGAAGCCCACCATCGCGAGCAGCGCGAAGCCGATCGATGCGCGATTGGTCTTGACCATGTTGTTCCCCATGCGTATCGCGGCGACGGCCGCGACCACAGCCCGAACATAGTCCGATCCAGAGCGCTTGACAAATGATCCGTGTTCGGGCTTGGGATGTCCCGGCCTGTCATGTCGCAGTGCGTCAAAAAAAGACGCGCCGCGTCAGGTGAACGCGGCGCGCCCTGGGTTTTTCGCGGCGATCAGCGGCGGTCGACTCGCACCGTGGCGTTGGGCGGCGAGGCGAAATCGAGCGTGATCAGCGTGAGGCGCCACGTGGCGTCCACGTCGGCCGAAGGCGCCTTGCCCGAATCGAGCACCACATCGTGCGACGCGGTACCCGCGCCATGGCGGAACGCGACGATCGCGGTGCCGGCCTGGATGCACTGCACGTTCGGCGGGCAGCGCGAATCGCTGTTGACGTCGACGTAGGTGAGCGTGGACGCGTCGGGCAGGGTGATCGTCTCGCCCTTGGCGAGCGTGACCGGCGTGCCGGCCGCGACGGTGTGGCCGCTGCCGGCGCCTGCGGACGCGCAGCCGGCAAGCAGGAGCAGGGGAAGGAACGCGCTGGCGAAACGGGGCATGGCGACTCCGGTCGAAGGGGCAACCCGCCGAGCCTAGCCGGCCGTATGTGTCGGCCTGTTCACGGCTCGCGGCGGTCGTCGACCGTCGCGCGGCCGTCCGGCAGCACCTCGATGGTGATGCGTCGGCCGTATTCGCTTTCCGCCGTCGGGCCGATTTCGCAGCGGCACAGCGCCTGCGTGAGTGCCGGGATCGTATTGCTGTGGCCGACGACGAGCACCGTGCCGGTCGGATGCGCACTACGCAGCGCCGCGGCGAATTCGGCGGCCGGACGCGCCGCGTCGTAGGTGATGACGGTCAGATGGTGCGCGGCCGCGATCGGCGCCGCGGTCTGCTGCGTGCGTCGAAAGTTGCTGGCGTAGACCGCCGTGAGCCGCGTATCGCGCAGCCGTGACACCAGCCGTTCGACGCGCTTGCGGCCGGCCTGCGACAGCGACGGATCGCGCGCATCGTCGTCGCCCTTTTCGGCGTGGCGGATGAGCACGAACGCGGCGCCCGGCTCGACGTCACTGCGCGCGGTGGCGCAGGCAGCGAGCAGCACGAGCATGGACAACGCGACGAGCCGGATCAGCAGGCTGCGCATGGCGACGGTTTCCCCAACCGGAATCCGCCCATCACAGCGCGCCGGGGCTCGGCGCGCATGTGCAGCTGGTCATGTCATCGCGCGGCCAGCGTGATCAGCAACCCGCGCGCGGCGGCGATGCGCTGCGCGCCCTCGGGCAGGTCGAGCGTCAGCTTCAACTTGTCCGAGCCTTCCATCTTGTAGAGCTTGGGCTGGCCCTGGATGAGCCGGATCACCGCCATCGCGTCGACGTTGGGCTTCTCCAGGAACTGCACGCGGCCGGTCTTCTCCGCGAGTTCCAGCTTGCGGATGCCGAGCGTGGTCGCGTCGAGCTTGAGCTCCGCGATCGCGAACAGGTTCTTCGCGGCATCGGGCAGCAGGCCGAAGCGGTCGATCATCTCGACCTGCAGTTCGCGCAGCTCATCCGCGTTACGCGCGCTGCTGATGCGCTTGTAGAGCGTCAGGCGCGTATGCACGTCGGGCAGGTAGTCGTCCGGAATCAGCGCCGGCACGTGCAGTTCGACGTCGGCGCCGCGCGCTTCGACCATGTCGACGTCGGGCAGCTTGCCCTGGCGGATCGAACGCACCGCGCGCTCGAGCAGCTCGGTGTAGAGGCTGAAGCCGACTTCCGCCATCTGCCCGCTCTGCTCTTCGCCGAGCAGTTCGCCGGCACCGCGGATTTCCAGGTCGTGGGTCGCAAGCGTGAAACCGGCGCCGAGTTCGTCCATCGCTTCGATCGCGTCGAGTCGCTTCTTCGCATCCGCGGTGATCGTCTTGCGATCGGGAATGACGAGATAGGCGTAGGCGCGGTGATGCGATCGACCGACGCGCCCGCGCAGCTGGTGCAACTGCGCAAGGCCGAACTTGTCGGCGCGGTTGATGATGATGGTGTTCGCGTTCGGGATGTCGATGCCCGACTCGATGATCGTCGTCGACAGCAGCACGTTGAAGCGCTGCTTGTGGAAGTCGAGCATGACCTTCTCGAGTTCGCGTTCCGGCATCTGCCCGTGCGCGACGCCGATGCGTGCGTCCGGCACCAGCTCCTGCAGCTGGCGCTGCATGCGGCCGATGCTTTCCACGTCGTTGTGCAGGAAGTAGACCTGGCCGCCGCGCGACAGCTCGCGCTGGAACGCTTCGCGCAACTGTGCGTCATCCCAGGGCACGACGAAGGTCTGCACTGCCAAGCGATGCGCGGGCGGCGTAGCGATGATCGAGAGATCGCGCAGGCCGGCCATCGCCATGTTGAGCGTTCGCGGAATCGGCGTCGCGGTCAGTGTCAGCAGGTGCACGTTCGCACGCAACGCCTTCAGTGCCTCCTTCTGGCGCACGCCGAAGCGCTGTTCCTCGTCGACGATGACGAGGCCGAGATCCTTGAACTTGACGTCGGGCTGCAGCAGGCGATGCGTGCCAACGATGACGTCGATGGTGCCTTCCGCGACCTTTTCGAGTTCCGCCGCGATTTCCTTCTTGGACTTGAAGCGCGACAGCACTTCGACGCGGATCGGCCAGTCGGCGAAGCGGTCGCGGAAGTTGCGGTAGTGCTGTTCGGCGAGCAGCGTCGTCGGGACGAGCAATGCCACCTGCTTGCCGCCGGCGGCAGCGGTAAACGCGGCGCGCACCGCGACTTCCGTCTTGCCGAAACCGACGTCGCCGCAGACCACGCGGTCCATCGGCTGGCTGCTCTGCAGGTCGCGCACGACCGCGCTGATGGCGGAGGCCTGGTCCGGCGTTTCCTCGAACGGGAACGCGGCGGCGAACGGTTCGTACATCGTGCGGTCGACATCGATCGCAAGACCCGCGCGCGCCCGGCGCTTGGCCTGGATTTCGAGCAGTTCGGCCGCGACGTCGCGAACCTTTTCCGCAGCCTTCTTCTTCGCCTTCTGCCACTGCTCGCCGCCCAGCGAATGCAGCGGCGCGGTCTCTTCCGACGCGCCGGAATAGCGGTTGATGAGATGCAGCTGCGCGACCGGCACGTACAGGCGGTCGCCCTTCGCGTACTCGATGTCGAGGAACTCGCCCGGCATGCCGCCGACGTCGAGCGTCACCAGACCGCGATAACGGCCGACGCCGTGGTCCTCATGGACGATTGGCGAGCCTTCGTTGAGCTCGCCGAGGTCGCGGATGATCGCTTCGGGCTCGCGGCCGGCGCGCTTGCGCCGACGCGGCTGCGATGCGCGCTCGGGGAACAGCTGGCGTTCGGTGAGGACGGTGAACGTCGGCGTGCTGATCGCGAAGCCGTCGTCGAGCGGTGCCACCGCGATCGCGAAGAACTTGGTATCCGGCGTCTTCGCCGCCGGATCAACTCGCGCCGATCGACCGTCGTCTTCGCGACGGTCATCGCTGCGGGCGTTACCGCGTTTGGCGGTAACGCCATTGGAGGTGTGGGTCGATGTGCTGTCGGCGGGGCCTTCGCGGGTGGCGGGGCCGCGCTCGTAGAACGTCGTCCAGTCCGGCAGCACTGTTGGCGCTAGGCCGACGGCGTCGAGGAGTTCGAGCAGGGCTTCGCGACGGCCTGCGGAATCCGCTGCGATCAGGACGTCGCCCGGGTATGTGCTCAGGAAGGACTTCAGCGAATCCGTCGCCGCGGGATCGCGTGGCGCCAGCGGCAACGGCATCGCTGGCTGATCGCCGAGCGGTTGCGCGCGGTCGAGCTGCGCGTGGTTTGCTCCGCAGACTTCGACGCGCGAGGTTTCGTTGAACACGCCACGCAGCGCGTCCGGAGAGAGATACAGCTCGGACGGCGGCAGAACGGGGCGCTCGACGTCATGGCGTCGCTGCTCGTAGCGGTCGCCGGTCTGCGACCAGAACTGTTCGGCGGCTTCGAAGCTGCCTTCGGTGACGATCGGCAGCACGCCTTCCGACAGGTAGTCGAACAGCGTCGCCGTCTCGTCGAAGAACAGCGGCAGGTAGTACTCGACGCCGCTGGGCGCGAGGCCCGACTTCAGGTCCTGATAGAGCGAGCTGCGGCGCGTGTCGACGTCGAAGCGCTCGCGCAGGCGTTCGAGGGCGCCCTTGAGCGCGGCGTCGTCCAGCGGAAGCTCGCGGCCGGGCAGCAGATGGATGCGATCCATTTTTTCCAGCGAACGCTGCGACTCGGGGTCGAACACGCGGATGGTGTCGATCTCGTCGTCGAGCAGCTCGATGCGGAAGGGTTGGTCGGAACCCATCGGATACACGTCGAGCAGCCCGCCGCGCACGGCGAAGTCGCCCGGATCGAGCACCTGCGGCACGTGGCGATAGCCGGCGGCTTCGAGGCGACGCTTTTCGGAATCGAGATCGAGACGCTGGCCGACGCGCACGTCGAAGCTTCCGCCGACCACGTGCCGCGGCGGGGCGAGACGCTGCATGAGCGTCTGCACCGGCAGCACGACCACGCCGCGCTTGAGCTGCGGCAGGCGGTGCAGGGTGGCCAGGCGCTGGCTGACGATGTCCGGATGCGGGCTGAAGGCGTCGTAGGGCAGCGTTTCCCAGTCGGGGAAGGCGAGCACGGGCGTGTCGCCTTCGACGCCGGCGCGCGGGCCGAGCAGCGTGCGCAGGTCGCCTTCGAGCTGGTGCGCGGACTGGTTGTCGCGGGTGATCGCGAGCAGCGGGCCACTGTGGGCGGTCGCGGTGGCGGCGATATGGAAGGCCAGCGCGGACGGCGAGACCGGCGCGCGCCACCAGGCGCGCTGCTGGCCGGCCTTCGGCAGCGGCGGAACGGGAAGAAGAGGGGTCGGCATGAGGCGCGCGATTCTACTGAACCGCGTCGCATGTCCTGAGTGCGGTCATCGGCGCGGCAGTTCCAGCGAGACGCGCACCAGCGACGGATCACGGCCGCCGTCGCCCGCCTGGAAGCCCAGCGACTCGGCGAGCCCGAGCACGTCCGGGTCCTGCGGCAGCTCGCCGCGCAGCACGCCCAGGCCGCGGCTGCGCGCCCATTTGGCGACGCGGGTCAGCAGATAACGGCGCATGCCCATGCCCGCGACGAAGCGGCTGACGAGGATGGTGAAGTCGCCGACCTGGCCTGCGCTGTCGGTATGGACATAGGCGATCGCGCCGATCAGCGCTTCGCCCGGCGCGTCGAGGTCGGTGGCGACCAGCGTGAACTCTGTGCGCGGATTCGGACGGGCGAGGCGTTCGGCGTCCGCCGTTGACAGTTCGGTGCCGCGTACCAGCGTCGACCGCACCGCCTCGGGCTCCAGCAGCGCGAAGCCTGCGCGCAGCGGTTCGGCGTCCTCCGGGCGGATGGGACGGATCAGCACCTCACGGCCGTTCGGAAGACGATGGCGTTCGTGCCAGGGCGGGAGACGGTCGCGCGCTGCCATGGCGGGATCGTTCCAGAGTCGACGTGAGCCTTTCGTTGTCCGGCGCGGTGTATTTGCGTTGCGCGCGGCCGCCTCGTCATGCGCCGTTCGGTTCGCCCGCATCTACGGTCGCTTGGATGGGACAATCGCGCACTGCGAGCCGTTGCACGGCCGATTGGTAGACTCGCCGGCCTATTCGAAACAGGACGATCCATGGCTGGCGGCGATTCCACTCGCGCGATCTTCTTCGCGCTCGGCGCGAACCTGGCGATTGCGATCGCGAAGGGCGTGGCGGCGTTCTTTACGGGCTCGAGCGCGATGCTCGCCGAAACCGTGCATTCGTTCGCCGACTGCGGCAACCAGGTGCTGCTGCTGGTCGGCGTGCGCCAGTCGCAGAAGCCGCCGTCGCCGAACTATCCGCTGGGCTATGGCAAGGCGATCTACTTCTGGTCGTTCCTGGTCGCGGTGATGCTGTTCACCATCGGTGGCATGTTTTCGCTGTACGAGGGCATCCACAAGCTGTCGAGCCCCGAGCCGCTGAAGCAGTGGTGGTGGGCGGCGGGCGTGCTGACCTTCGGCGTGATCGCCGAAGGCATTTCGATGCGTGCCTGCATGCAGGAAGTGAACAAGGCGCGCGGCGGCCGTTCGCTGTTCCAGTGGTTCCGCGAGACGCGTCAGGGCGAGCTGCTGGTGATCTTCGGCGAAGATCTCGCGGCGCTCGCCGGCCTCGTGCTCGCACTGGTCGCGGTGATGCTGTCGGTGGTCACCGGAAATCCGATCTGGGACGCCGTGGGCACCATCGCGATCGGCGTGCTGCTGATCGTGGTCGCGATCATGGTGGGCATCGGCATCAAGGCCATGCTGATCGGTCAGAGCATGGATCCGCTGCGCGAAACCCAGCTCTGCGAGTTCCTGAAGGCGCGGCCCGAGATCGAGCGCGTGCTCAACCTCATCACCGTGCAGCTCGGCAATCACGCAGTAGTGTCGGTGCAGGCGCAGATGCACGAGGCCGGCAGCGCGACGGCGATGGTCCACGCGATCAACACCGTCGAGCGCGAGATGAAGGTGGCGTTTCCCGAGGTGCGCTGGAGCTTCTTCGAGCCGGACCTCGTCGACAGGAACGGCGTCGCGACGAACGACTGATCAGGCCGGCGCTTTCAGCCATTCGACGCGCCAAGCCGAACCCGCCGGCTCGCCGAGCACATCGGCGAGCACAGGCAACAGCTCGCGCATGCGCTGGTCGAAGCGGTAGGGCGCATTGAGCAGCAACAGGCCGCTGCCGTTCATGCGCAGCGGCGAGTCGTCGGGTCGCACAAGCAGCTCGGCGAGCATCACCGACTTCGCCGGGATCGTCGCCATCGAGCGATAGGCGCGCTGCAACGCGCGTCGCTGCTTGATCGGGTACCAGAACGCGTACGTGCCCTGCGGCCAGCGCTCGATCGCATCGCGCAGCGCGCGCAGCGCCGTCTCGAATTCCTGCAGCTGCGCTTCGAACGGCGGGTCGATCAGCACCAGTCCACGAGCGAAGCGTTCGTTGCCGATGCGCGGCGGGAGCAGGGCATGCATCGCGCCGTAGCCGTCACGCGCATGCACGGCGACGCGTGCGTCCGGCGCCATCGCGGTTTTCAGTGCTTCGGCTTCTTCAGGCAACAGCTCGCAGCAGGTGATGCGGTCCTGCTCGCGCAGCGCATGCGCCAGAAGCCACGGCGAGCCGGGGTAGGCGTTCGGGCCGTGCGCATTGCGGCAGGCCGTGATCGCGTCGACATAGGCCCGCAACGGTGAGGGCGCGGTGCCCGGCTGCAGGCGATCGACCCCACCAACGCCGCCCGACGCCTCGCCCGTGCGCTTGGCCTGCGCTGCATCGAGGTAATACATGCCGCGACCGGCGTGCGTGTCCATCGCGAATAGCGGCGCCGGCTTGGCGACGAGGGCATCGCAGAGCGCGAGCAGCGCAGCGTGCTTGAGGACGTCGGCGTGGTTGCCGGCATGGAAGGCGTGGCGATAGTTCATGCCGGATAGGGTACGCGGGTACACGGTGGCACACTGATGGCGGCATCGGAGGGGGCACATGGGGCGGATCCTGCTGGTCGAGGACGAGAGCGCGATCGCGCGGACCGTTGAGTTCGCGCTGCGCGAGGACGGCTTCGATGTCGAGCACGCGCTGACCGGTGGGGACGCGCTGCGTCTTGCCGCGGCCGGCACGCATGATCTCGCCATCCTCGATGTCGGCCTGCCCGACGTCGGCGGCTTCGCGCTCTGCCGCGAACTGCGCCGCGGCCGCGACCTGCCGGTGATCTTCCTCACAGCGCGCGATGCCGAAGCCGATCGCGTGCTCGGCTTCGAGATCGGTGCCGACGACTACGTCGCCAAACCCTTTTCGCCGCGCGAACTCGTCGCCCGGGTTCGCGCGGTGCTGCGACGCAGCCGCGGTGCGGCGCCGGTCGGCGGATTCGTGCACGACGCCGAAGGCCATCGCATCGCCTGGCGTGGCCGCGCGCTGGACCTGACGCGTTACGAATACGGTCTGCTCGCCGCACTGCTGCAGCGGCCCGGCGCGATCCTGACCCGCGCGCAGCTGATGGACCGCGTCTGGGGCACGGACAGCGACAGCACCGATCGCACCGTCGACACGCACATCAAGACGCTGCGCGCGAAGCTGCGGGACGTCGAGCCGGACGCCGACCCGATCCGCACGCAACGCGGGCTCGGCTACTCGCTGCACGTCGACTGACATGCGCATCGGGCTGCGGATCTTCCTTGGCTACTTCGCGATCGTCGCGCTCGCCGGCCTGCTGCTGACGAAGGTGTTCGTCGCGCAGGTGAAGCCCGGCGTGCGGCAGGCGATGGAAGACACGCTGGTCGATACCTCGAACGTGCTGGCTGAACTAGCGGCTGACGATCTCGCCGCGGGCCATATCGCGGATGGCCGCTTTGCGCAGCATGTGCGCGCACTGCACGGGCGCGACCCCGGCGCCGCGATCTGGGGCTTTCCGAAGCGCGTTACGACGTATCGCGTGTACGTGACCGACGCGCGCGGCATCGTCGTGTTCGACAGCACGGGGCGTGATATCGGGCGCGACTACTCGAAGTGGAACGATGTCTATCGCACGCTGCACGGCCAGTACGGCGCGCGATCGACTGCGGAGAATCCGAAGGATCAATTGTCGACGGTGATGCACGTCGCCGCGCCGGTGCGCGACGCGAGCGGCCAGCTGATCGGCGTGCTCACCGTCGCCAAACCCAATCGCGCGCTGCAGCCGTTCATCGATCGCAGCCAGAACATCATCACGCGCTGGGGCGCCGTACTGCTTGGCGTCGCGTTGCTGACGGGGCTCGCCGCCGCGTGGTGGCTGTCGCGACAGCTCGGATTGCTGCGTCGCTATGCGCAGTCAGTGACGGAAGGTGAGCGCGCGACGCTCCCCTCGACCGCCGGCGAATTCGCGGAACTCGGCCAAGCGCTGGAAACCATGCGCACCAAGCTCGAAGGCAAGCAGTACGTCGAGCAGTACGTGCACTCGCTGACGCACGAGATGAAGAGCCCGCTCGCGGCGATCCGCGCCAGCGCCGAGCTGCTCGAGCAACCGCTGGCCGACGCCGACCGTGCGCAGTTCGCCGCCGGCATCCGTGCGCAGAGCGATCGCATGGCGCAGATGATCGACAAGCTGCTCGCGCTCGCAGCGGTCGAACATCGCCAGCGCATCGAATCGCCGCAGCCGGTCGATATCAACGCGCTGGTCGACGGCGCATTGTCGGACTGCCGCGAACGGCTTCGTGCGCGTGGGCAGACGGCCGAAGCGGCGATCGCGACCGGTCTTCCGCAAACTGCAGGCGATGCGTTCCTACTGCGCCAGGCGCTCGCCAACCTCATCGAGAACGCATCGGATTTCGCGCCGGACGACAGCACGATCGAGCTGCGGGCCGAACACGATGACGGCGGCGTCGTACTTCGAGTTCTCGATCGTGGCGCCGGCGTTCCGGACTACGCGACCAGCCGCGTCTTCGAGCGCTTCTACTCGTTGCCGCGCCCGGGCGGGGCCAGCCGCAGCAGCGGCCTTGGACTTTGTTTCGTTGCCGAGGTTGCCGCCCTGCACGGCGGCACTGCCACGCTCCGCAATCGCGATAGTGGCGGCGCCGAAGCACGCATAGACCTTCCGGCCTGACTTCATTTTCGCTTCACCGTCCGGCCATCGCCGGCGCACGCGCATGCGCGAGCCTCGTCGCACCTTCATATGGATGGGCGACATGCGCATCGGATTCAAGCTGGTGTTGGTAGCGGTGATGACGTTGCTGATTCTCATACCGCTCGCGATGGTCAACGGGCTGATCGGTGAAAGGCAGCGCTATCGCGAACAGGCGGTCACGGATATCGGCCGCATGTACGCGGGACCACAGACGGTGATCGGGCCCGTATTGACGGTGCCGTATTCGGAGACCGTGGACGTCCAGGAGACCGGAGCTGACGGTGTCGTTCGCAGCGTGCGCAAGCGCCAGGCGTCGGAGTGGACGTTCTTCCCGGCGCGGCTTGATGCGGCCGGCGCACTCGCGACCACGACGCGCCGTCGTGGCCTGTATCGCGTGCCGGTGTACGAATGGAACGGGGCGATCACCGGCGACTTCGACGTGCAGATCCCGGCCGAATCGCCCGGTGCCGAACGCGTCATCGGCGTGCCGGTGCTTGGTTATGCCCTGTCGGATGTTCGCGGCCTGCACGGCACGCCGCGCCTGCGCATCGACGGCCGGGACGCCGCGCTGCAGGAGGGCGCGGGTGCACGCGACGACGCGGGCATGCACGCCTCGCTCGCGGTGCCGGCATCCGGTGCGCATTTCTCGCTCACGTCGCGGCTGGACGTGCAGCTCGCGGGCACGCAGTCCATCGCGTTCGTGCCGGTCGGCAAGCGCAACAACATCGACATCCATTCGACGTGGCGGCATCCGAGCTTCCAGGGGCTCTCGCCTTGGCGTAGTGATGTTTCCGACGGGGGCTTCAAGGCGCAATGGCAGGTCGCGTCGATCGCGACGGATGCGCAGCGCCAGTACCTCGCGGGACGCGCTGCATCACTACGAGGCGCATCGGGCACGGTGCTTGACGCCACCGCTCCGGCAACCGTCGGCGTCGTGCTCGACGACCCCGTTGATGCCTACACCATGGCCGACCGCGCGACGAAGTACGGCGTGCTGTTCGTCGCGATCACCTTCGTCGGCTTCTTCATGTTCGAAGTGATCCGCCAGCTGCCGATCCACCCGATCCAGTACGGACTCGTCGGCCTCGCACTGGTGATTTTCTTCCTGCTGCTGGTCAGCCTCAGTGAGCACATTGCGTTCCCGGCGGCATACGCGGTCGCCAGTGTGGTCTGCATCGGACTGATCGGCTTCTATCTCAGCGCAGCATTGCGTAGCGCACTACGCGGCACCGCGTTCGCAGCGATGCTCGGGCTACTGTACGCGGCGCTGTACGGGCTGCTGATTTCAGAAGACAACGCGTTGGTGATGGGGTCGGTACTGCTGTTCGCGATCCTCGCCGCCGTCATGATCGCGACGCGTCGGCTGGACTGGTATCGCGTCGGTACACCCGCAGCGCGGACTGCCTGATGCGAACGGGCGCGACGATACGAATCGTCGCGCCCTATTCGTCAGAGCGTATCGATCACCAGCTCGATACCGAGCCCGCCGAAGTAATCCTGTTCGGTGCGGACGTCGGCCTTCAGCAGCGGGCGACTGTCGAACCACGGCCGCGACAGGGCCAGCGTCAGCAGATCGCCTTCGGCACGTGCGCCGAGCTGCGGAATCGGCTCGGGGTCGTGACCGCGATGCAGCACCACCGCGACACGCAGCAGCGCAGCGAGTCGGCGCGCGGAGGCGAGCAGTCGGTCGGGCAGGGCATCGAAATCGCTCTTGTGCAGGCGACGGCGATGGGTGCGCACCAGCGCGGCGAGGAACTGCTGCTGCTGCTGCGAGAAGCCGGAGATGTCCGAGTTCTGGATTACGTATGCGCCGTGCAGGTGGTACTTGCTGTGCGCGATGGTGAGGCCAAGTTCGTGCAGGCGCGAGGCCCGCGCAAGCATCAGACGGTCGTCGTCGTCGAGCGACCAGTCACGTGCGACCTGGTCGAACAAGCGAAGTGCCGTGTCCTCGACGCGCTGCGCCTGCGCACGGTCGATGCCGTAGCGCTCCATCAGCGCAACCACGGACGCTTCGCGCGGATCATCGAGCCCGCCGCGGCCGATCATGTCGTACAAGATGCCTTCGCGCATCGCGGCCTTGCTGACGGCGACGCGCGTGAGTGCCAGCGCGTCGAACGTCGCTTCCATCACCAGCAGGCCGCCCGCGATGATCGATTGACGATCGGGCGACAGCCCGGGCAACTGGATGTCTTCGATGCGCTCGGCCTGCAGCATGCGGTCGCGCACCAGCGGCAAGGCTTCGGCGGTGATTGCACCCTTGGTGAGCTTCATCGCGGCGCAGATCTCGCCGATCGCGCGCGCCGTGCCCGATGAGCCCAACGCCTCGTCCCAGCCCAGCGAGCGATACGTGCCGGCGAATTGCTGCAGCTCCGCGCTCACCGCCGCAACACCCGCACGCCAAGCCTTGCGCGAGAGCTTACCGTCGCTGAAGAACCGCCGCGTGGTGGCGATCGCGCCGACCTGCACGCTCTCGCGCTCGATCGCCTCGAAACCGCTGCCGATGATGAATTCGGTCGAGCCGCCACCGATGTCGATCACAAGGCGCAGATGGCCGGACTTCGGCGGCTGTTCGTGCGCGACACCCAGATAGATCAGTCGCGCCTCTTCGCGGCCTGCGACCACTTCGATCGGGTGGCCGAGTGCGCTTTCCGCGGGCGCCAGGAACGCTTGCGGCATCGCGAGGCGTCGCACGGTGTTCGTCGCGATCGCGCGCACATGCTGCGGCGGAATGTCGCGCAGGCGCTGACCGAAACGCGCGAGGCATTCGAGCGCGCGTTCGCGCACCGGCGCCGACAGCCCGCCCGCGGAATCCAGGCCTTCGGCTAGCCGTACGGTTTCCTTGATGCGATCGACGATGCGCAGCTGCCCGAGCACGTAACTCGCTACGACCATGTGGAAGCTGTTGGAGCCCAGGTCCACGGCCGCGAGCAGGTCGCCGTCCTGCAGCGGAAGTCGCGCGGTATGAAGCAGTCCGTTCATCACCGCATCAGCCGCAGAACTTCGTCAGCAATTTGGCCTGCGCGGAATACGGCGCCTCGCCTTCGGCCGGCACCACGCGTTCGTAGCGACCGTCGGCCTGCAGTTCCCAGGCGTTGCAGTTGTCGGCGAGGTAGTTCTCGAGCGCTTCGGCGTACACGCGGCGCGCGACGCGCGGGTCCACGATCACGAAACCCGTTTCCACTCGACGCAGCAGGTTGCGTTCCAACCAGTCCGCGCTGCCGCAGAGAAGCTCTGGCTCGCCGCCGTTCTCGAACCAGTAGACGCGCGAATGTTCGAGGAAGCGCCCGACGATCGAACGCACATGGATGTTGTCCGACACACCGGGCACGCCGGGACGCAGCGAACACGCGCCACGCACGATCAGGTCGATGCGTACGCCCGCCTGCGAGGCCTTGTACAGCTCGCGGATCACCTGCGGCTCGTTGAGCGCGTTCATCTTGGCGATGATTCGCGCCGGCTTGCCCGCACGTGCGTTGCGCGCCTCGCGTTCGATGCGCATCAGCATGCCGCTGTGCAGCGTAAACGGCGCCTGCAGCATGCGGCGCAGTTCCAGCGACGGCGCAAGGCCCGAGATCTGCTGGAACATCAGGTGCACGTCGTGCCCAATGTCGGCGTCCGCCGTCAGGAGACCGATGTCCGTGTATGCACGCGCGGTGCCCGGGTGGTAGTTGCCGGTGCCCAGATGCACGTAGCGCATCAGCGTCCGGCCTTCGCGCCGCACGATCAGCATCATCTTCGCGTGCGTCTTGTAACCGACGACGCCGTACACCACCTGCACGCCCGCGGCCTGCAGGCGGTCGGCGAGCCCGAGGTTCGCTTCCTCGTCGAACCGTGCACGCAGTTCGACGACCACCGTGACGTCCTTGCCGGCGCGCGCCGCCTGGATCAGGTGCTCGACGATCTGCGAATCCTTGCCGGCGCGATACAGCGTCTGCTTGATCGCGAGCACGTTCGGATCTTCCGCCGCCTGCCGCAGCAGTTCGAGCACGGGCGTGAATGCATCGAACGGGTGGTGCAGCACCACGTCGTGCTCGGCAATGGTCTCGAACATCGATTCCACACCCGGCAACATGCGCGGCGTGAACGGCGGGAACTTGAGGTCGGGCCGGCGCACCAGGTCGTACACCTGGATCGCACGATTGAGATTCACCGGCCCGTTGATGCGATAGACCGCGGACGCGTCGAGTTCGAAGTTCTGCAGCAGCAGGCCGACGATGTCGTCGGGGCACTGCTCGGCGATCTCCAGACGCACCGCACGCATATAGCCGCGACCGAGCAGCTCGTCGCGCAACGCCAACGCAAGATTCTCGACTTCTTCCTCGTCGACCAGCAGTTCCGAATTGCGCGTCACGCGGAACTGGTACGCGCCCTTCACCGTCATACCGGGGAACAGTTCGTCGACGAACGCGGACAGCATCGCCGACAGGAACACGAAGTCCGTCGGCCCGCCTGAGACGCCTTCGGGCAACTGGATGATGCGCGGCAGCGAACGCGGTGCACGCACGATCGCGAGGTGACCGGCGCGACCGAAGGCATCGCGGCCGTCGAGCACGACCACGATGTTCAGCGACTTGTTGAGGATCTTCGGGAACGGGTGCGCGGGGTCGAGGCCAAGCGGCGACAGCACCGGAAGGATCTCGTCGCGGAAATGCGCGCGCAGCCATGCGGTCTGCTCGTCCGTCCATGCATCGCGATGCAGTACGCGAACGCCCGCGTTGGCGAGCTGCGGACGCAGCACGTCGTTCCAGCATTCGTACTGCGATTTGACGAGGTCGGCGGCGCGCTCGTGGATGCGCGCAAGCGTCGCGGACGGCACCAGGCCGTCGGGACCTGCAGCGAGGCCGAGTTCCTGCGCATGCTGCAGCGTGCCCGCACGGATCTCGAAGAACTCGTCGAGATTGGTGCAGCTGATGCACAGGTAACGCAGGCGTTCGAGCAGCGGCACCGAGTCGTCCTGCGCCTGCGCGAGCACGCGGAAGTTGAAGTCGAGCTGCGACAACTCGCGGTTGAAGTACAGCGACGGATCGCGGAGGAGCTCCTCGGAGACGTCGGTTTCGGCATTCATGCGATCTGCTCCAAGGGCTGCCGATCGCGCACGCGCGCCGCGCCGAAATGACAGGAAAACGTGCTGCCCACGCCGACTTCGCTGCGGATGTCGAGCCGCGCCTGGTGCAGGTGGAGCACGTGTTTGACGATGGACAGGCCGAGCCCGGTTCCACCGCTCTCGCGCGAGCGGCTGGTCGAAACCCGGTAGAAGCGTTCGGTGATGCGGGGCAGGTGCGCGGCCGGGATACCGTAGCCGCTGTCGGTGACCGAGAGCATCACGTCGGTCCCGCCGTCGGCGTCACGTTCGAGTTCCCAGCCGATACGAATGCGACCGCCAGCCGGTGTGTAGCGCACCGCATTCGCCACGAGGTTGGAAAACGCGCTGTGCAGTTCCTTCGGCGAACCGTACAGGTCGACCTCCGCACGATCGTCGACTTCGATCTCATGCCGCGACTGTCCGATCGCCAGCGCTTCACGCCGCAACGCAGCGAGCATGCCAGCCATCGGCACGACTTCTTCCGATGGCAGCTCGTCGCGCGATTCAAGGCGCGACAGCGTGAGCAGGTCTTCGACCAGCTGCGTCATGCGCGACGACTGCCGCTGCATCTCCGCGACCATCGGCGCCCATTCCGGCTGGTCGGCCGGGTCGAGCATGTCGAGGTAACCGTGAAGCACTGTCAGGGGCGTGCGCAGTTCGTGCGACACATTGGCGACGAAGTCGCGGCGCACCTGTTCGAGCTGCAGCAGGCGGCTGACGTCGCGCGCGACCAGCAGCCACAGCTCGTCGGAGTAGGGCAGCAGGCGCAGGCTCAGCGTCACGTTCGCGTTGAGCGGTGATGCGACCTCGAGCGGCTCGGCGTGCCGGCCGCGCGCCAGCCACGACGCGAGCGGCAACGCGGGCAGGCTCTCGACGATGGATCGATCGACGTCGGACGGGTAGCACAGACCGAGCAGCGTCGTGCCGGCCTCGTTGAACCACACGACGCGCTGCGTATCGCGTTCGACCACGATCACCGCATCCGGCAGAACCGTCGCGGCGGCGCGGTATGCGCGCAGCATGCCGACCAGGCGACGCTTGCGAACGCGCGCGCTCGCCTGTCGACCGTGCAGCAGGCGTTCGATTTCGCCGTAGATGTCGGCTGACGCATCGGGTCGCGCATGGCGGCCG
Source organism: Lysobacter sp. HA35 (assembly GCF_054061195.1). Taxonomy (NCBI): domain Bacteria; kingdom Pseudomonadati; phylum Pseudomonadota; class Gammaproteobacteria; order Lysobacterales; family Lysobacteraceae; genus Lysobacter; species Lysobacter sp. HA35. The sequence goes on from NZ_JBSSDY010000001.1 coordinate 281,974, forward strand.
TCCGTCAGGCGTGCGACGAGGCCCGCGATGCGCCACATCTGCCAGGCGATCGCGACCATTGCGCCGATCGCGAGTCCCGCCGCCGGGTGATGCGCGATCGCGCCGCACAGCAGGCCCGCGCCGGTCGGGATCGCGACCAGTCCGAGCGTGCGCAACCAGGCGGATCGGGCGCTGGACGTCATGCCGAGCAGTCTAAACGGCAGCGGCCGCCGCCCGGCCGCGGAATACGTTGCCAAGACCGCGGTACTCAGATTTCGGGCGAGGCGGAGAACCGGTAACCCGCGCCGCGCACCGTCTGCACCATGCCGTCGAGCAGATAGGGCTCGAGCGTCTTGCGCAGGCGGCGGATGTGCACGTCGATCGTGCGTTCCTCGACGTAGACCGAGCCGCCCCAGACGTGGTCGAGCAATTGCGACCGCGAATACACGCGATCGGGATGCGTCATGAAGAAGTGCAGCAGGCGGTATTCGGTCGGGCCGATCTGTACCGGCTGGTCGCCGGCGTCGGAACGCGCGATTACGCGATGCGCCGCACCGTCGATGCGAAGCGAGCCGACCGCGATGGAGCCGTCCTCGTCGTCCTCGCGCGTGCGGCGAAGCACGGCGCGGATGCGTGCGAGCAGTTCGCGCGCGGAAAACGGTTTGACGACGTAATCATCGACGCCGGCTTCGAGTCCGCCCACGCGATCGTTCTCCTCGCCGCGCGCGGTGAGCATGATGATCGGCACTTCGCGGGTCAGCGTTTCGCGGCGCCAGCGACGGGCGAGGTCGAGTCCGCTGGTGCCTGGAAGCATCCAGTCGAGCAGGATCAGGTCGGGCACGCGGTCGGCGATGGCCTCCTGCGCCTGGCGCGCGTCACCGGCATGCACGGGGTCGAATTCGCCCTTGCGCAGGGCGAACGCGACCATGTCCCGGATCGCGGGTTCGTCTTCGACGATCAGGATGCGCTTGTGCATTCGGCCACCGGGTCCCTCGGATGACCGCACTACACTACCGTTTGGTTACACGTCCATGACAGTGCGGAACGTCAGCGCCTGAGGTCCTCGTCGCGGATGCCCTGCCGCTTGAGCTCGAGCACGGTCGGCGTGATCTCCGCGATCCGGGCGTCGATGCGAGAACGCGCGTAGTAGTCGAGGTCGCCGCGCTTCTTCAGGTTGTTCAGCTGTGCCAGCGCGAGCTCTGGCCGACCGCTCAGGTATGCCGCTTCTGCATGCGCTTCGCCCGCGCGGACGGGATCGCCGGCGAGTTCGCTGGCGCGCGCGAAGGTGCGCTGGAACAGCGGATCGTCCGACAGCGTCGGCATCAGCGGTCGAAGGATTGCCTGGGCGCGCTTGCCGGCAGTCGCGCTGCCGCGTTCGGCCAGCACCTTGGCGTACGTCAAAACGATTGCGCGGCTGGTTGGCGCTTTTTTCACCAGCGCCTCGAAGCGGGCGTCGGCCAATGTCGAATTGCCGGTCGCGGCTTCCGCCTCGCCGAGCGCGAGTTGCGGCCATATGTCCGCTGGGCGCTGGTCAGCAACGCTGGTCAGCAGCGGCAACGCGGCCTTCGCCTGGCCCGCCTGCAGATGCGCGACGGCAAGGCCGTACTGCTCGGGCACCGTCAGCGCGCGCGCATGACGCACGCCCTCGTATTCGCGCATCGCCTGTGCCGGCGTGTCCGCGCTCATGACGCGCAGGCGCTCGCGTGCGTAGTCGAAGAGGCCGGTCGGGCCGGTGCCGGTGCTGGCGTCGACATGCAGGCCGCCGGGAAGAAGCGGGTTGTCGGTGGTGAACGTGCCGCCGTAGTTCGGCTGCGTGCGCAGTCGCTCGGCGCGGTCCTTCGCTTCGGTAATGCGCGACAGCGTGACCGGGTGGCTGCGCAGGTAGTCGGGCGATTCGTCGCCGTAAGCGCTGGCTTCGTTGGTGCGTGAACGGGTTTGCAGTTTCTCGAAGAAGTCCGCCATACCGCGCGGATCGAAATGGCTGCGCGCGAGCACCTGCATGCCGACGCGATCGGCCTCGGCTTCGCTGGCGCGGGTGAAGTTGATCGCGCGCTGTTGGGCCAGGCCCATCGCAGCGACGACAGCGGCCTGGCTCGCATCGCCCGACGAATTGCCGTGTGCCTGCTGCGCGACGACGATCGCGCCGAGCATCGCCAGCAGCGTCGGCAGCTGGTCCTGCTTCTGCTTCTCGACCGCGCGCAGCACGTGCTGCTGCGTGATGTGCGAGATCTCGTGCGCGAGCACGCTGGCGACTTCGTCTTCGCGATCGGCAGCGAGCACCAGTCCCGAGTTCACCGCGACGTAGCCGCCCAGTGTCGCGAACGCATTGATCTGCCGCTCGCGCAGCATGAAGAAGGTGTAGTGGCGTTTGGTGTCGTCGCTGGCGCCCGCAAGCCGATGGCCCAGCGTGTCGAGCCAGCTGTCGATCAGCGGGTCTTCCAGCACGTAGTCCATGTGGCGCAGCTGCGCGAGCGTCATCGCGCCGTAGTACTCCTCCTGCGCGGGCGTGATGAGTTCGCCCGCTGACGAGCCGATGTCGGGCAGGCGTGTCTCCTGTGCATGCACGGGAGCGAGGCCGAGGACGGCGACCAGGGCGGCAGACAGGAGCGAGATGCGACGCAAGCGGAATTCCCCATGGGCGCGCGACGGTGCCGCCGCGCATCGCGAGGATGCCGCGACGGCGGCCGTCAGGCGTGAATCGTCTGTTAAGCGGGATGTTGGACCCCGCCGCCGCTGGATCGTTCCATCGCTGTGTTCCACCGCGAGGGGTGGAAATGGCCCGTCGCGGCGTCCATAGTCCTCCGCGATTCCTGCAGGAGAGCCGTTTTGAGCAGCGCCAACATCGTCATTTACACCACCGCGGTCTGCCCCTACTGCGTGGCCGCGAAGAACTTCCTGCAGAGCAAGGGCCAGACCTGGACGGAAGTGCGCGTTGACACCGACCCGGCCCAGCGCCAGAAGATGATGTCGACCACCGGGCGCACCAGCGTGCCGCAGATCTTCATCAATGACACCCACGTCGGCGGCTACGACGACATGATCGCGCTGCATCGTAAGGGCGGGCTCGAGCCGTTGCTGGAAGGCCGCGCATGAGCGCGCCGACCGAGAAGGACCGCGTCGCCGAGTTCACCGCGTTCCGCAAGCGCATGAACGAACGCATCCTCGCCGAGCCGAACCAGGTCGTGCGCCGATTCTTCGCGCTCGACACGCAGACCTACCAGGCCGGCGCGCTCGACGTGAAGACCAAGGAGCTGCTGGGCCTGGTCGCGTCGATGGTGCTGCGCTGCGACGACTGCATCAGCTACCACGTCGCGCAATGCAAGGAAGCCGGCGTCACCCGCGATGAGATGTTCGAGACGTTCTCGGTCGGCCTGGTGGTCGGTGGATCGATCGTCATTCCGCACCTGCGTCGCGCCGTCGATTTCCTCGATCGGCTGGAGCAGGGCGAGGCCGCGCCGGCGGTGCACGACCACGGTTGAGCCGCCCCGAGCGGCCGTATGCGACGAGGGCCCGGGCTTTGAACCCGGGCCTTCGGCATAATGGGCGGCTCAATTCGGCGCCGTACAGCCACGTTCGGCCGCCATTTCCCGGAAATCAGAAATGACGCAAACGATCACGGTCATCCGCGGCGACGGCATCGGCCCGGAAATCATGGATGCCACGCTCAAGGTTCTCGATTCGATGAACCTCGGGCTGACGTACGAGTTCGCCGACGCCGGCCTCGTCGCCTACGAGAAGACCGGCGAGCTCCTGCCCGCCGCGACGATGGAGTCGATCCATCGCAACCGCATCGCCCTCAAGAGCCCGCTGACCACCCCGGTCGGCGAAGGCTTCAGCTCGATCAATGTCGAGCTGCGCAAGCGCTTCGACCTGTACGCGAACGTGCGCCCGGCGATCTCGTTCCCGAACACCAAGTCGCGCTTCGGCAGCGGCGTCAACCTGATCACGGTTCGCGAGAACACCGAGGGTGCCTACATCGGCGAGGGCCAGTCGGTGTCGGAAGATGGCGAAACCGCGCTGCTCACGCAGAAGGTCACGCGCCGCGGTTCCGAGCGCATCGTGCGCTACGCGTTCGAACTCGCGCGTCGCACCGGCCGCAAGAAGGTCACGGTGGTGCACAAGGCGAACATCCTGAAGTCGACGTCGGGCCTGTTCCTCAAGACCGCCCGCATCGTCGCGCAGGAATACACCGACATCGAATGCAACGAGATGATCGTGGACAACTGCTGCATGCAGCTGGTCATGAAGCCGGAGCAGTTCGATGTGATCGTGACCACGAACCTGTTCGGCGACATCATTTCGGATCTGTGCGCCGGCCTGGTCGGCGGTCTCGGCCTCGCGCCGGGTGCGAACATCGGCACCGACGCGGCGATCTTCGAAGCCGTGCACGGCACCGCGCCGGACATCGCGGGGCAGGGCAAGGCGAACCCGTGCGCACTGCTGCTGGGCGCCGCGCAGATGCTCGATCATCTCGGCAAGGTCGAGGACGCGGAGCGCCTGCGCAAGGCGATCGTCGCGACGCTGGAAGCCAAGGATTCGCTGACGCCGGATCTCGGTGGCACCGGCACGACGACCACGTTCGCCGAGGCGATCACGCGTCGCCTGTGATTCGGTGTCGCGTATGAAAAAGGCCGCCTTCGGGCGGCCTTTTTTTGTTTCGTCGCGCGCGATGTCAGCGTCGCGACAACTTCGACAGCAGTCGCAGCATTTCGAGGTACAGCCACACCAGCGTCACGAGCAGGCCGAACGCGCCGTACCACTCCATGTACTTGGGCGCGCCCTGCTCGACGCCCTGTTCGATGAAGTCGAAGTCCATGACCAGATTGAGCGCGGCGACCACGACGACGAACAGCGAAAAGATGATTCCGACCGTGCCGCTGTCGTGGATGAACCCCATGCCCGAGAAACCGAACAGTCGCATTCCCATGTTGATGAGGTAGAGCAGCGCGATACCGCCGGTCGCCGCGACGACGCCGAGCTTGAAGTTCTCCGTCGCGCGGATCAGTCCGCTTCGGTACGCCACGAGCAACGCCGCGAGCGTCGCGAACGTCAGCCCGACCGCCTGGATCACAATGCCCGGGTAGCGCTGCTCGAACACGGCGGAGATCGCGCCGATGAACAGGCCTTCGAGCAGCGCGTACATCGGCGCCGTCACTGGCGACCACTGCTTGCGGAAGATCGTGACCATGGCGACCACGAATCCTCCCAGCGAGCCGCCGAGCACGAATGGCATCGGGTTGAATGTCGTCGGTGATGCGAAGAGCTGCGTCCACGGATACAGCGCGGCACCGAGCGTGAGCACCAGCAGCAGTGCCGTGCGGTTGACCGTTCCGTTCAGGGTCATGCGCTCGGCGGGCGAGCTGACCACGCTGCCGGATGCGATGTCGAGGAATGCCGACGATTGCAGTGCGGGATTGCCGCTTCGCATGGTGGAGCCCTGTGATGGAAAGCACGAGGATAGCCCGCGTCGCGACGCCTTCCGCGCATTGACAGCGGCGGGGTGCCCGTCGAGAATGCTCAGCCTTTCGCTGCGCTGGCGCGCGACGGAAGGTCCGGCCGGGGCATAGCGCAGTCTGGTAGCGCATCTGGTTTGGGACCAGAGGGTCGGGGGTTCGAATCCCTCTGCCCCGACCATCCGGCCTCCGGGCCTGCAGACGGTACCGCTCGGGATACGCGCCCGTAGCTCAACCGGATAGAGCACCGGCCTTCTAAGCCGGTGGTTGCAGGTTCGATTCCTGCCGGGCGCGCCACGCAGTAATGAAATTCGGAGCGCTGGCGGGAACGAAACACGCCGCGCGATGCGATACTGATTTGCCGGTGTGCCGTTGCAGTTCGACGGCGCGCCACACGTTCTACGGTGGCTGTAGCTCAGCTGGTTAGAGTACTGGATTGTGATTCCAGATGTCGGGGGTTCGAGTCCCCTCAGCCACCCCATTTCGTTGTCGCGGTTGTGTCTTTTTCGCGATAGCTGTTAAAATTGCAGTGCGGGCCGTTAGCTCAGTTGGTAGAGCAGTTGACTCTTAATCAATAGGTCCAAGGTTCGAATCCTTGACGGCCCACCATCTTGAAAGCACCCGGTTCGCCGGGTGCTTTTTTCTTTTGCGGCGAGCCTTGCCGCATGCGCGAAAGTGGCGGAATTGGTAGACGCACTGGATTTAGGTTCCAGCGCCGCAAGGCGTGCGGGTTCGAGTCCCGCCTTTCGCACCAGCCCGCGAGGAGTTTCAGGTCGCGGCTCAACCCAAGGCGCGCTGGCGCGGGACGGCACTCGCTTCCCAGATTGCCGAGTGCGTCCTTGCCGGAGACTGTGCACGTGGCGTCCGTCGCGCGATGCGCGGCCGCACGGTCTGGTCTGCCGCGCCCGTCGTAAAACACGCCAGCTGGCGCGCCCCCGCCCGATCCGCCAAACTATCCCGTTCTTACCTTGACGGCCGGCGATCCCGCCTGTCGTCCCGAATGGTCAGTCAGATACGTGCCGTGGCGGAGCCGCGGTCGCAGGAGTGGATATGCAAGTTTCGGTCGAATCCGTCGGCAACCTCGAGCGCCGCATGACCCTCAGCCTCCCGGCCGACCAGCTCGACTCGGCGGTCGAGGCTCGCCTCCGCGAAATCGCGCGCACGGCCAAGCTCAAGGGCTTCCGCCCGGGCAAGGTGCCGGCGAAGGTGATCGAGCAGCGCTACGGCTCGCAGGTCCGCTCCGAAATCCTCGACGGCATGCTCGGCGACAGCTTCCGCAATGCGGTGCGCGACAACCAGCTGCAGATCGCCGGCCAGCCGCGCATCGAGCCGTCCACCGATGACGACGGCAAGATCGCGTTCGTCGCCAACTTCGAAGTCGTGCCGGACTTCGGCGACATCGACGTGACCAAGCTCAACGTGCTGCGTCACACCGCTGAGGTCAGCGACGTCGACATCGACACGATGATCGAGAACCTGCGCCTGCAGCGCCGCACCTGGCAGAACGTCGAGCGCGGCGCGCTCACCGGTGACCTCGTCGAGTTCCAGACCTGGTCGCAGGCCGGCGAGGAGCGCGTGCCGGCCGAAGGCGTCGAGCACGGCGCCGACGTGATCGGCTCGGGCATGATGTTCGAGACGATCGAGCAGCAGCTCACCGGCATGCGCGCCGGCGAGAACAAGGCGTTCGACGTCGATTTCCCGGCCGACTGGCGCGTTGCCGAGTTCGCCGGTCGCACCGTGCAGGTCAACGTTTCGGTCGACCGCGTCGCCGAAGCGGTGATGCCCGAGATCGATGCCGACTTCATCAAGAGCTTCGGCGTGAAGAGCGGCGACCCGGAACATTTCCGCACCGAGATCCGCAGCAACCTCGAGCGCGAGCTCAAGGGCGCACTGATGAATCGTCTGCGTCGCGAGGTCGGCGACCAGCTGATCGCGGCGTATGAGCACCTCGAGCTTCCGCCGCGCCTGGTCGAGAACGAAGCCCGCGCCATCGCCGCGCAGGCGGTCGACAACGCGCGTCGTCAGGGCCAGCCGGCTGAGCTCAATGACGAGCTGATCGCGCAGGTGCAGGATCCGGCGCGCAAGCGCGTGCTGGTCGGCCTGCTCGTCGGCGAGATCGCGCGTCGCAACGAGCTCCGCCTCGACCCGCGCCGCGTCAACGAGACGATGCGTCTGATCGCGTCCACGTACGAAGAGCCGCAGCAGGTCATCGAGCTCTACCGCAATGATCAGAACCTGATGCAGAGCCTTCAGAACCGCGTGATGGAAGAGCAGGTGATCGACTGGATCGCAGAACGCGCCCAACACACGGAACAGTCCCTGAGTTTTGCGGACGCGATCCGCCAGTAAGGCCTTGTGTCGCGGTCCGGCCGGCCCCACCCTTGGCCGGACCGAACACATAGTTGAGAGATCGACGCACCCATGGACAATCGCCCCCACGCCCTGAATCTCGTGCCGATGGTGGTCGAACAGACCAGTCGCGGCGAGCGCGCGTACGACATCTATTCGCGCCTGCTCAAGGAGCGCGTGATCTTCCTCGTCGGCCCGATCGACGACCACATGGCGAACGTGATCGTGGCGCAGATGCTCTTCCTCGAGGCCGAAAACCCCGAGAAGGACATCAACCTCTACATCAACTCGCCGGGTGGCGTGGTCACCGCCGGCATGGCGATCTACGACACCATGCAGTACATCAAGCCGGACGTGAGCACGATCTGCGTCGGCCAGGCGGCCTCGATGGGCGCGCTGCTGCTGGCATCGGGTGCGGCGGGCAAGCGTTTCGCGCTGCCGAACTCCCGCGTGATGATCCACCAGCCGCTGGGCGGCTTCCAGGGCCAGGCGTCGGACATCGACATCCATGCCCGCGAGATCCTGACCCTGCGCCAGCGCCTCAACGAGATCCTGGCCAAGCACACCGGCCAGCCGATCGAGACGATCGCCCGCGACACCGAGCGTGACAACTTCAAGAGCGCCCAGGCGTCGAAGGAATACGGCCTGGTCGACCAGGTGCTCGAGCGTCGTCCGGACGAATCGATCCAAGCAAGCTGAGGACTCGTCCGCAACGCATGCGGACCGCCTTCACATCCCCCGGAAATGCCGGTGTCCCGGGCCCCCAAGGGCCTCGGGACGCTGTGCTATCCTCGGGCCGCCATTCAGCGGTGTGGCTCCACACTGCTATTCCGAGTAAGCCAGGCAGAACATGAGCGACGACCGACAGGGCCGCACGGGCGAAAGCAGCAAGATCCTCTACTGCTCGTTCTGCGGAAAGAGCCAGCACGAGGTGCGCAAGCTCATCGCCGGCCCGAGCGTGTTCATCTGCGATGAATGCGTCGAACTGTGCAACGACATCATCCGCGAGGAGCTCCAGGAGAAGGCGCAGTCCACGCGCAGCCATCTTCCGAAGCCCAAGGAGATCCTCGACGTCCTCGACCAGTACGTGATCGGGCAGTCGCGCGCCAAGCGCACGCTCGCCGTCGCGGTCTACAACCACTACAAGCGTATCGAGAGCCGTCAGCGCAACGACGACGTCGAGCTTGCGAAGTCGAACATCCTGCTGGTCGGCCCGACGGGCTCCGGCAAGACGCTGCTCGCCGAGACGCTCGCGCGACTGCTCAATGTGCCGTTCACCATGGCCGATGCGACGACGCTGACCGAAGCCGGCTACGTCGGCGAGGACGTCGAGAACATCATCCAGAAGCTGCTGCAGAAGTGCGACTACGACGTCGAGAAGGCGCAGCAGGGCATCGTCTACATCGATGAGATCGACAAGATCTCGCGCAAGTCGGACAACCCGTCGATCACGCGCGACGTGTCGGGTGAGGGCGTGCAGCAGGCGCTGCTGAAGCTCATCGAAGGCACCGTCGCCAGCGTGCCGCCGCAGGGCGGCCGCAAGCACCCGCAGCAGGAGTTCCTGCAGGTCGACACGCGCAACATCCTCTTCATCGTGGGTGGTGCGTTCGCCGGCCTCGACAAGATCATCCAGCAGCGCAGCACCGACTCCAGCGGCATCGGTTTCGGCGCGAAGGTGAAGAGTTCGGAGCGCAAGGCCGAGATCGGCAAGGTGCTGGCGGAAGTCGAGCCGGAAGACCTGATCAAGTTCGGCCTGATCCCCGAGTTCGTCGGTCGCCTGCCGGTGATCGCGACGCTCGAGGAGCTCGACGAGCCTGCGCTGGTGAAGATCCTCACCGAGCCCAAGAACGCCATCACCAAGCAGTTCAAGAAGCTGTTCGAGATGGAAGGCGTCGAGCTCGAGTTCCGTGCGGACGCGCTGTCGGCGATCGCGAAGAAGGCGCTCAAGCGCAAGACCGGCGCGCGCGGCCTGCGTACGATCGTCGAGCAGGTGTTGCTGGACACGATGTACGACCTGCCGTCGCAGGAAAACGTCAGCAAGGTCGTCGTCGACGAGACGGTGATCGAGCACAAGGCCGAGCCGTACCTGATCTACCAGACGCCGCCCGCGCCGCAGGCGAAGGCCGCGTCCGGCGAGTGACCGGACCGGCAGCAGAAGTAAACGGACGGGCGGCCCACTGGGTCGCCCGTTCGCGTTCTGGCGGCCGCATCCGCGCAGATCGCGCGGTCGTAACGTCAGAGACGCATGCGCGTGAAGATGGTTCGGCCGAATCGCGTCGCGCAAACGCGTTGTCGGAAAGTCGCGGCCGCTGGGCGATCGCCCTCACGAATCAGCGACTTGCGGCGCGTCGCAGCGTGGTATGACGCTTGCAACACCCCTGTCGAGCCCCATTAAGGGCGTAAGCGTGATCCTCCTCCACGCACCTTTTTCGGCGCCGGTCTCATGCTGGCCAGCGCCATGACCCCGGGAGCACTTTCAATGACCGAATCCACCGCCCGCGAGAACCTGGACCTGGCGGTCCTGCCGCTCCGCGACGTCGTGGTCTTTCCGCACATGGTCATCCCGCTGTTCGTCGGGCGCGAGAAGTCGATCCGCGCGCTGGACTACGCGATGGAGTCCGACAAGCGGATCCTGCTGGTCGCGCAGAAGTCCGCGGATGTCGATGACCCGTCGGGAAGCGACCTGTATTCGGTCGGCACGCTCGCGCATGTGCTGCAGTTGCTGAAGCTTCCGGACGGCACGATCAAGGTGCTGGTCGAAGGCGTGTCGCGTGCACGCGTCGACAAGGTGAGCGAGCGTAACGGCGCGCTGCTTGGCCGCGCGCGCGTGGTCGAGCCCGATCAGGATCGGGACGAACGCGAAGTCGAAGCGGTGACGCGCACGTTGCTCGGCCTGTTCGAGCAGTACGTGAAGTCGAACCGCAAGCTGCCGCCGGAGCTGATGCAGACGCTGTCGGGCATCGATGAGCCGGGCCGCTTGGCCGACACTATTGCCGCGCATCTGTCCGTGCGTATTTCCGAGAAGCAGCGACTGCTCGAAGCCAACGGCATCGGCGCGCGGCTGGAAATGCTGGTCGGCTTCGTCGACGGCGAAATCGACGTGCAGCAGCTGGAAAAGCGCATCCGTGGCCGCGTGAAGTCGCAGATGGAACGCAGCCAGCGCGAGTACTACCTCAACGAGCAGATGAAGGCGATCCAGAAGGAACTGGGTGAGCTGGACGATGCGCCGAACGATATCGATGAGCTGACGCGGAAGATCGCGGAAGCGGGCATGCCGAAGGATGTCGAGGCGAAGGCGAAGGCCGAGCTCAACAAGCTGAAGCAGATGTCGCCGATGTCGGCGGAATCCGCCGTCGTACGCAACTATCTCGACTGGCTGCTCGGCGTGCCGTGGAAGAAGCGCACGAAGGTGCGCAAGGAACTCAAGGCCGCGCAGGAAGTGCTCGACGCCGATCACTTCGGCCTCGAGAAGGTCAAGGAACGCATCCTCGAATACCTCGCGGTGCAGACACGCGTGCAGAAGATGCGCGGCCCGATTCTCTGCCTCGTCGGTCCGCCCGGCGTCGGCAAGACGTCGCTCGGTCAGTCCATCGCGAAGGCGACGAATCGCAAGTTCGTGCGCATGTCGCTCGGCGGCGTGCGCGACGAAGCCGAGATCCGTGGCCATCGCCGCACGTACGTCGGTTCGATGCCGGGTCGCATCGTGCAGAACCTCAACAAGGTCGGCAGCAAGAATCCGCTGTTCGTGCTCGACGAAATCGACAAGATGGCCATGGACTTCCGTGGCGATCCGTCGGCCGCGTTGCTCGAAGTGCTCGATCCCGAGCAGAACAGCGCGTTCAACGATCACTACCTCGAAGTCGATCTCGATCTGTCGGAAGTGATGTTCGTTGCGACGTCGAACTCGCTCAACATTCCGGGTCCGCTGCTCGATCGCATGGAAGTCATCCGCATTCCGGGTTACACGGAAGAGGAGAAGCTCAACATCGCCGAGCGTTACCTGCTGCCCAAGCAGATCAAGGCGAACGGTCTTCGCGACGACGAGATCAAGGTCACCGAGGACGCGCTGCGTGACACCGTGCGCTACTACACGCGCGAATCGGGCGTGCGAAACCTCGAGCGACAAATCGCCAAGATGTGCCGCAAGGTCGTCAAGGAAGTTGCGCTCGCAGGCGCGAAGGTCCGCAAGGGCCCGATGCTGATCAACACCAAGAACCTCGAGAAGTATCTCGGCGTGCAGCAGTTCGACTTCGGCCGTGCGGAAGAGCAGAGCGAAGTCGGTCTGGTGACGGGCCTTGCGTGGACGCAGGTCGGTGGTGACCTGATGCAGATCGAAGCCGCGCTGGCGCCGGGCAAGGGCGCGATGCTGCTCACTGGTCAGCTCGGCGACGTGATGAAGGAATCGGCGTCGGCAGCGTTGTCGGTGGTGCGCGGTCGTGCGGAACGCCTCGGCATCGACATCGACTTCCTGACCAAGCACGACCTGCACGTCCACGTGCCGGAAGGTGCGGTGCCGAAGGACGGTCCTTCCGCCGGTATCGCGATGGTCACTGCACTGGTGTCGCTGCTCACGCGCAATCCGATCAAGGCGGATGTCGCGATGACGGGCGAGATCACGCTGCGCGGTCGCGTGCTGCCGATCGGTGGACTTCGCGAGAAGCTGCTCGCCGCGCTGCGCGGTGGCATCAAGACCGTGATCATTCCCGACGAGAACAAGAAGGATCTCGTCGACATGCCGAAGTCGGTCACCAAGGGCCTACGCATTGTTCCGGTGAAGTGGATCGAGGAAGTGCTCGACGTCGCGCTGGAGCATCCGGTAACGCCCGCTGCGGCGCCTACGCCGACGCCGGAAGAAATGCCCGTGCTCGAGCCGCCCGTCGCGTCGACGCCCGTGGAAATAACGCACTGAGACATACGTAACGGACATGCGCACATAGCCGGAAAGCCGCGTCGTTATTGGCTTTCCGGCTTGCGCCTGTCGCGAGCGCGCTGGTATAACGAGCGCCGTCCGCGTCATGGCCCGGTGAAGGGCATCGCGGCAAGGTCGAACAGGGGACTCTGCCGGTCAGGGGTTTGTCCGGTTCTCAGTACATCTGCGGCTTCGCGCCGCCCACGGAGTAGAAGAATGAACAAAGCCGATTTTGTTGCGGCCGTCGCTGACGCCGCCGAACTGTCGCGCACGGAAGCTGCGAATGCCGTCGATGCGATGGTCAGCGTCATCACCAAGACCCTCAAGAAGGGCGACACCGTGACCCTCGTTGGCTTCGGCACGTTCGAAGTACGCGCGCGTGCTGCGCGTCAGGGTCGCAACCCGAAGACGGGTGAGACGATCAAGATCGACGCTTCGAAGAATCCCGCGTTCAAGGCTGGCAAGGCCCTTAAGGACGCTGTAAACTAAACAGCTCGCCCGCCAGCGCCGGTTGTGGCTGGTAAGACCGGGTGCTTAGCTCAGTGGTAGAGCGTCTCCTTTACACGGAGAGGGTCGGGGGTTCGAAACCCTCAGCACCCACCACACAGCGGCCCGGCAGGCGAAAAGTTTTGAACGCGGAGCGGTAGTTCAGTCGGTTAGAATGCTGGCCTGTCACGCCGGAGGTCGCGGGTTCGAGTCCCGTCCGCTCCGCCATGTTTTTCCGAAGGCGCCGCTCGCGGCGCCTTCGTTTTCCGGATCGCAGCACCGGGCGCATTTCGCGAATGCTGCGGACAACTTCGGTTGTCGCTTCAAATGGAGCGGTAGTTCAGTCGGTTAGAATGCTGGCCTGTCACGCCGGAGGTCGCGGGTTCGAGTCCCGTCCGCTCCGCCATCTTCGAAAAGCGCCGGAAACGGCGCTTTTCTTTTGTCCGAAAGGTTCATGCACGGCGGGCGAGGCGTTCACGGCGCATGCAAGCGGCTACACTGTCGGGCTTCGCCCAACGCCGTCTCCGCAATGCTGCAGACCCTACGCGACAAGACTTCCGGCTGGTTCGCCACCGTGGTGCTCGGCCTGATGGTCATTCCGTTCGCCTTCTTCGGCGTCCAGGATTACTTCCAGCGCTCGCGCGAGATGCCCGTTGCAATCGTCAGCGCGCCACCGACGTGGTGGGCCGGTGCGCCGTCGTTCTGGCCGGTGTCGCTGCTGTGGCAGCACGAGGACGTCAACCAGCGTGACTTCCGCGAGCGCTTCGAGCAGGAGCGCCAGCGGGCGCGTCAGGAGCAGGGCGCGCAGTTCGACGCGCGCGAATTCGAAAGCGCCGCGAGCAAGCGCAAGGTGCTCGAAGACCTGATCGACGAGCGCACGCAGTCGCTGTGGGCGAAGCGCCAGGGCATCGTCGTCAGCAACGCGATGGTGCAGCAGGAAATCATGGCGGTGCCGGCCTTCCAGGCGAACGGCAAGTTCGACATGCAGCAGTACCGCCTTGCGTTGCGCAACCTCAATCCGCCGCGCAATGAAACGCAGTTCGAACAGATCATCCGCGAAGGGCTCGCGCAGTCGTTGATGCGCACGAGCGTCGGTGCCTCGGCATTTGCGACGCCGTCGGAAGTCGATCGCATGGTGGCGCTGCTCGGCGAGAAGCGTGATCTGTCGATCGTCGAGATCCCTGCACCTGCGGCGGACGTGGCGCCGGTAAGCACTGCGGAAATCGACACCTGGTATCGCGCCCACGGCACTGACTACCGTGCACCGGAGACGGTGAACCTCGAGTACGTCGACCTCGACGCGTCGACGTTGCCGCCGCCGGTCGTCGACGAGGCCGCGCTTCGTCAGCGCTACGAGCAGGAAAAGACGCGCTTCGTCGCGGCCGAGCAGCGTCAGGCCGCGCACATCCTCATCGCCGTTCCGGCTGGTGCGAGCGCCGCGGTCGAAAAGGCGGCGAAGGACAAGGCCACGCAGCTCGCTGCACAAGCCAAGGCGCCGGGCGCCGATTTTGCCGCGCTCGCACGCGCCAACAGCGACGACACCGGCTCGAAGGCCGCGGGCGGCGACCTCGGCTTCGTCGCCAAGGGTGCGTTGGCGCCTGAGTTCGAGAAGACGCTGTTCGCGATGCAGCCCGGCCAGGTCAGCGATCCGGTGCGGACCGAGTTCGGCTGGCACGTCATCCAGCTGCGCCAGATCCAGCAGGGCAACCAGGAAACCTTCGAGCAGGCGCGCGCCACGCTCGAGAAGGAGCTGGTCGACACGGGCCGCGAGCACCAGTTCAACGAAACGACGTCGAAGATCGTCGACGCCGTGCTCAAGAATCCGTCGTCGCTCGGCCCGTCGGCACGCGTCGTCGGCGTTCCGGTGCTGACCGCCGGCCCGATCGCACGCGGGCAGGGCACTGGCGTGCTCGCCAACCCGATGGTCCAGCGCACGGCGTTCTCGGAGTCGGCGATCGGGCAGGGCATGGTGTCCGACCCGATCGACGTCGGTACCAACCACAGCGTGCTGCTGCGCGTGACCGCACATTCCGCTGCGCGCCAGCTGACGCTCGCCGAAGTGCGCGATCGCGTGATCGCCGCGATCCACGCCGATCGCACGCTCAAGGCGGCCCAGCAGCGCGCTGCGGCGGTGCTGGCGCAGGTCCGGGCCGGCCAGCCGCTCGCGCAGGTCGCGGCGGCGCAGGGCCTGGCCGCACCGAAGCCGGTGATCGGCGTGCCGCGCAATGCGCAGGTCGCCGCGCCGGGCGTCGCCGACGCGTTCTTCGCCGCCTACGCGCCGAAGGGCAAGGTCGCCGCGGGCTCGAAGGTGCTGCCGGACGGCCGCGGACTGGTGTTCGTGGTCGATGCGGTCAAGCCGGGCACGGCTGCGGAGGCCGGCGGCGACATCTCGATGCTCGGCCGCCAGATCGCGCAGCTGCATGGGCTGGTCGACTTCGACGCCGCGGTTCGCACGCTGCGTCGCGGTTACAAGATCGAGGTCAACGAGTCCAACCTGTAACGGTCAGGACTCCGCTCATCCGGACGGCCCGCTCATGCGGGCCGTCCGCGTTTTCGGCAAACGGTTGCCGCGCGCAAGGCGAAAAAAAGCCCGGTCGAAACCGGGCTTTCGATGAAACGTATTAATAAGAATCGCGACGATCAGTCGTCGTCGCCGATGCCGGTCATGCCGAGGATGTTGTAGCCCGAATCCACGTACGTGACTTCGCCGGTGATGCCGAGCGCAAGGTCCGAGCACAGGAACGCGGCGGTGTTGCCGACGTCTTCGATCGTGACGCTGCGGCGCATCGGCGCGTAGGTTTCGAAGTGGTGGAGCATCTTGCGGAAGTTCGCGATGCCGGCGGCCGCGAGCGTCTTGATCGGGCCGGCCGAGATCGCATTGACGCGAGTGCCTTCCGGACCGAGGTTGAGCGCGAGGTAGCGAACCGTCGCTTCCAGGCTCGCCTTGGCAACACCCATGACGTTGTAGTTCTGCAGCGCGCGCTCGGCGCCGAGGTAGCTCAGCGTCAGGATCGAGCCGTTGCGGCCGGCCATCATCGGGCGGGCGGCCTTTGCGAGCGCCGCGAGCGAGTACGCGGAGATGTCGTGCGCGATGCCGAAGTTCTCGCGGGTCAGGCCGTCGAGGAATTCGCCTTCGATCGCCTCACGCGGGGCGTAGGCGATGCAGTGGACGAGGATGTCGAAGCCGTCCCAGCGCTGGCCGAGCTGCTCGAAGCACTGGGCGATCTGCTCGTCCGAGGTCACGTCGAGCGGAAGCACGATGTCGCTGCCGTATTCGGCGGCGGCGGACTCGACGCGCGACTTGAGCTTGTCGTTCTGGTACGTGAGCGCGAGCTCCGCGCCCTGGTTCCGCATCGCCTCGGCGATGCCGGTGGCGATCGAGCGCTGGCTCGCGATGCCCGTGATCAGTGCGCGCTTGCCCTGCAGGAAACCCATGTGCTCTCCGTTCTGGCGCCCGCCAGGCGGCGGGCGGGCGCCGTAGTGTGCCCGCGGCGGCGCCGGGAGGCTACTTCGCGGCGAGCGAGTCGACCGCCAGCACCATGCCGGGTGCGAGCAGCTTGCCGGTCTTCAGGCCGTTGCGGCTGACCAGGTCGGCCACCGAAATGCCGTAGCGACGGGCGATGGTCCAAAGGTTCTCGCCGACGGCGACGGTGTGCTTGCGCGGGCCGTTCGAGATCGCGACGACCGCGGAGGTCAGCGCAGCGATCGGTGCGGCGACCGTCGGCGCAGGCGCCGATGCGGTGGCGACCGGCGCGTCAACTGCAGCCGAGGTCGTGGCGACCGTGACAGGCGCGGGCGTCGCGGCGGGCGAGGGTGCCGGCGCGCCGAGTGCTGCGGCGGCCGAACCCGGTGCAAGGATCGACGGCGTCGACAGCCCCGCGAGCATCGCGGTCGGGGCAGGCTTGCTCGGCACCATGGCGATCATCGTGTCCGACGCCGGCGTCGGGCCCAGCGTGCGGATCGGGTGGTCGAGCGCGGCCAGGAAGCGCGGCTGCTGCTGCGCCTGCGCGATCACGCAGGAAATCGCGTGCAGCTTGTCGTCGTAGGAATTGGTGATGCCGGACAGGCCAGCGAGCGTCTGCGGGTTCGCGGTGCGCGGCGTCTGGCCGGCGCGCTTGATCGCGCCGAAGACGCGGTACTCGCCGGCGTTGTAGGCCATGACCGCCAGGCGCCAGTTGCCGCCGAACATGCCGTGCAGGGTCTTGAGGTAACGGACCGCCGCCTTGGTCGAGTCGACCGCCGACATGCGGCCGTCGTAACCGGCGCGCATCGGGACGTCGTGGTTGCGTGCGGTCGTGGCGATCATCTGCCAGAGACCGGCCGGGCCGGCGCCGCTGCGGGCGCTGGGCTTGTAGCCGCTCTCGACGAACGGGATCAGCGCGTATTCGCTGGGCAGGTGCGCGGCGCGCACCGACTCGACCACGTGACCGAACAGCTCCAACGTATTGGAGTTGCGATCCGTAAGGCGGTCCGGAGCGCCGGAGAACTGCTTCGTCCAGCGCGAGGGCTCGGCCGGGCAGGTGGGTTCGGCGAGGCCGGCGCGGAAGTGCTCGAACACTTCGCGGCCGTTGCGGGAATCGGCGGCGTGGGCGGCGGTCGTCGCCAGGCCGAATGCGGCCGCGAGCGCCAGAGCGCCCGTCTTCATCGAAGAGGTATTCATGCCGCGAACCCGTCCTTCCACGCACGGAGCGCGGCAAAGGTCTCGACACGGTCGGCCGGTGCACGGCCGAGGCGGCGCGTGGCGGCATCGACGACCGCGGGCTGGTCGCAGCGAAGGAACGGGTTGCACGCCAGTTCGTTACCGATGGTGCTCGGCAGCGTGGGCTGTTGGGCGTTGCGCATGGTCTGGGCCTCCTTCATGCGGCGCCGGAGCGCCGCGTTGTCGGGATCGACCACCGCCGCAAAAGCAGCATTGGCCAGCGTGTACTCGTGCCCGCAGCAGACCCGGGTTTCGGGTGGTAGCGCTGCAAGCCTCCCCAACGAGGTCTCCATCTGGGCGGCGTCCCCTTCGAACAGGCGGCCGCATCCCAGGCTGAAGAGCGTGTCGCCGCAGAACAGCACCGGGTCGTTGCCGGCCGTCTCGACGAAAAAAGCGATGTGCGTGCGCGTATGCCCGGGAACGTGCATCACGCGGATGGACCAGTCGTCGACTTCGAACGTGTCCCCGTCAGCGGGGCGCTTCATCGCAAGATCGACGCGGTCGTCGTCCGGTCCGTAGACCGGGGTGCCCTGCCAGCGCTCGAGGAGAGGCGCGGCGCCACTGACGTGGTCGGCGTGGTGGTGCGTGAGGAGAATCGCCGCCGGCGAGAAATCCTCGTTGTTCGCTGCATCGACGACTGGGCCGGCTTCGCTGGGATCGACCACCAGCGCTCGGCCCTGATCGTTGCGAAGTACCCAGATGTAGTTGTCGACGCGCGCAGACAGCGGCTGCAATCGCATTGGCAAACACCTCCGTTCGGTTAGTGCCACCTCAGCGTGATGCCTCCTGAATACGCTGAACGGCTGCGGTGCTGGTCCCGAGGAAGCGGCGACCTTGCCGACCTCGGTCCACCCCGTCAACCCGCGGTGACCGTGACGAACGCCCCTCACCGGCCGGAGACCTTGAGCAATCGTCCCTAAATGACTGATTCCTAGGCGCCGAATCGCATACTGAAGCGTATGGTTCCGTCCCGACGAGCGGTCGAGGCCGGGGTCCGTGCACAATGCCCGATGCGTCAAATTCCGATGAACGACTAGATGAACGAGCTGAAGGCCATCCAGATCCACACCGACGGCGCCTGCCTGGGGAATCCCGGGCCGGGCGGCTGGGGTGCGCTGCTGCGCTACAAGGGCCGAGAACGCGAACTTTCCGGCGGCGAAGCGGCGACCACCAACAACCGCATGGAGCTGATGGCGGCGATCCAGTCGCTCGAAACGCTGACCGAAGCGTGTGCGATCGACCTCTATACGGACTCGCAATACGTGCGACAGGGCATCACCGAATGGATGCCGGGTTGGGTGCGTCGCAACTGGAAAACAGCGGGCGGCGATCCGGTCAAGAACCGCGACCTGTGGGAACGGCTGCACGCGGCGACGCAGCGGCATCGCATCGCTTGGCATTGGGTAAAAGGCCACAGCGGCGATCCCGACAACGAACGCGTCGACGTGCTCGCGCGCACGCAGGCGCTCGCCATCAAGCAGGGCGCGAGCGCACCGATCGAATCGTGACGCGCGCGTCGTTCGCGCACACGTCTCCGAGACGCGGCCCGGCTACGCTTACATGCAACGACGTACGGACTTATCGATGCGCCAGGTCATCCTCGACACCGAAACCACCGGCCTGAGCTGGGAACGCGGCTGCCGCGTGGTCGAAATCGGATGCGTGGAATTCGTCGAACGTCGTCCGACCGGTCGCACGTTCCATCGTTACTTGAATCCCGATTGCGACTTCGAGCCGGGCGCGTCGGAAGTCACCGGGCTGACGCTCGAGTTCCTTGCCGACAAGCCGCGCTTCCACGAAGTCATCGAGGAATTCCTCGAGTTCATCGACGGCGCCGAGCTCGTCATCCATAACGCGTCGTTCGACGTCGGCTTTCTCGACAACGAACTGCGCAAGTGCGGGCCGCACCACGGCAGCATCGCGTCGCGCTGTCGCGTCGAAGATACGTTGCTGCTTGCGCGTAAGCGCTACCCCGGGCAGCGCAATTCGCTTGATGCGTTGTGTCGGCGTCTCGGTGTCGACAATGCGCATCGCCAGCTGCACGGTGCACTGCTCGACGCGCAGCTTCTCGCAGAGGTCTACATCGGCCTGACGTCGGGCCAGACGGATCTGGGTTTCGGCGAAGCTGTTGCGGAATCGTCGGGTGATGCGCTTCCGTTCGAGATCGACCTGAGCCGTCCGCGTCCGCGCATCGTGGTGTCGGAGGAAGAACTCGCTGCGCATGAATCGCGCCTAGCGGTGTTGCGCAAGAAGGCGGGCAGCGCCGTGTGGGATCGGGTGATCGAGAACGCGATGGACGACGACGGCGCATTCGCGCCCGCGTGAATCAGCCGCGGCGGATCAGGACCGCCGTGATGTTGTCCGAGCCGCCGCCATCAAGCGCCGCGGCGACCAGCGTGTCGGCGCATTCCTGCGCGCTGCAGTCCACGCGCGCGAGCACCTTGCCGATCGAACGATCGTCTACTTCTTCCGTCAGGCCGTCCGAGCAGAGCAGCAGCTGCATGCCGGGGCGCAACTCGCCCGTCATCGTCTCGACGTTGAGGCTCTTCGGGTCGGTGACACCGAGCGCCTGGGTCACCACGTTGCGGTGCGGATGGCTGCGTGCCTGTTCCTGCGTCAGCGCACCGTTGGCGATGAGTTCCTGCACGTAGCTATGATCCTGCGACAGCTGCAGCAGCTGGCCTTCGCGCCAGAGATAGACGCGACTGTCACCGACCCATGCCACCTCGAAGCGCTCACCCTTGATGCGCGCAGCGACGACGGTGGTGCCCATCGGCAGCGCATCGTTGCGACGACGCGACATCGCGATGATTTCCTCGTCGGCGATGCGGATGGCCTGCGCGAGCGGCGTGCCGTCGCGCACTTCACGGACGATCGTTTCGCGCGCGAGCGCGCTCGCGACTTCGCCGTACTCGTGACCGCCCATGCCGTCCGCAACGAGCCACAGGCCGAGCTCACCGTCGGCGTAGTAGGTGTCCTCGTTGAGTTCGCGACGCAATCCTGCGTGGGTCAGATGTCCGTATTCGATCATTGGGTCACGCGCGGGCGGTGGCCTGTCGAATCATCGGCGCGACGGTCGAATAGGGCAAGGCGGGGAAACACCTAATGCCTCGGGCGGTGGTTCGCGGCCGGTATTCGTGGGGTTTGACGTGGTGCGTTGCGGCGGTGCGCGGAGTACCTCGCGTCGGGTGGGATGGATGCGGGCCATCCATGGCCCGCACCCGCGCGTCGCGCGGGCGGCCATGCGGCCGTCCAAATCGGCTGTCCTGCCGATTTGTCGAACCCGGTGGGTGCTCGTGCTACCACCCTCTCCGCCAGACATGAAAAAAGGCCCCCTTTCGGGAGCCTTTTTTCATGTCTGGCGGAGAGGGTGGGATTCGAACCCACGTTACGGCGAAACCGTAAACCGGATTTCGAATCCGGCGCATTCGACCACTCTGCCACCTCTCCGTGGTCCCCACCGGCGTACCGGCGGGCCGCGAATGATACGGCGGCGGTGGGGCGGCCGACAAGGGCGACCGTGTCACGGGTTTACACTGTCGCCCCCTGAATTCGAGGCTGCCCATGTCCGAGATCCTCGTGCCGGTGTCGTTCGGCGAGCTGCTCGACAAGATCGCCATCCTGCAGATCAAGTCCGAGCGCATGAAGGACGAAGCCAAGCTCGCCAACGTCCGCAAGGAGCTGTCGGCGCTCGAGAAGACCTGGATGGCGCATCCGGCGGCCGGGCACGACATCGTCCGCCTGCGCGCCGAACTCAAGGCCGTCAACGAGCGGCTCTGGGAAATCGAGGACGACATCCGGGTCAAGGAAAAGCGGCAGGAGTTCGACGGCGAGTTCGTCCGCCTGGCGCGCGCCGTTTACTTCGAGAACGATGAGCGCGCACGCATCAAGAAGGACATCAACCTCGCGCTGGGCTCGTCCTACGTCGAGGAGAAGTCGTACGAGGACTATCGGCAGCCGTCGGCCTGACGAGCGTCAGCCGTTGTCGGCGACGTAGCGCTCGAACGCCGCGATCGCGTCATCGACGGTGACGAGGTCCATGACCCCGTCGTACTCGATCTTGGTGCCCCACTTGATCTCGCTCGCCGGGCGCTTGAGACGCTGGCGAGCCGCGTCGTCGTAGCGATCGACGCAGTAGCGGACGTCGCTGTACGGGCCGCTGCGCAGTGGGTTGCTCGCCGCATGCAGGCCCAGCACCTTGGTGCCCATCGCGTTGGCGATGTGCATCGGCCCGGAGTCCGGCGTCATCACCAGGTCGGCGCGTGCGAGGAGCGCGGGCAATTGTTTGAGCGTGTCCTTGCCGATGAGGTCGAGCGCCGGGTGCTTCATCGACGCGAGGATCGCGTCGCCCGTCGTGCGTTCGAGTTCGCTGCGACCGCCGCATAGCACCACGCGCCATCCGCGATCGACCGCGTGGTCCGCGACCGCTGCATAGCGCTCGCTGCGCCAGTTGCGTCGCACATGACTCGAGCACGGCGAGATCATCAGCGTGCGACGGCCGTCGCCGGGCCATTGTGCCGCGGCCCATTCGAACGCGTCGGCGGGCACAGGCATGTCCCAGCGCACGGGCCGAGGCGTCAAGCCGAGCGGTTCGGCGAAGCTGCCGATCGCATCGAGGACATGGATGCCGGGGCGATCGGCGATGCGCTCGCGCACGAAGAGTCCGTGCAGGTCCTTCGACCGCGAACGGTCGTAGCCGATGCGTCGTCGCGCGGGCACGAACGCGGACAACAGGTTTGCACGCGCGGCGACCTGCATCTGAAGCAATGCATCGAACGGTTGGTCGAACGCGCGCCGCATCGCGCGCATGCCCGCCAGCC
This sequence comes from Lysobacter sp. HA35, assembly GCF_054061195.1. Classification (NCBI taxonomy): domain Bacteria; kingdom Pseudomonadati; phylum Pseudomonadota; class Gammaproteobacteria; order Lysobacterales; family Lysobacteraceae; genus Lysobacter; species Lysobacter sp. HA35. The sequence goes on from NZ_JBSSDY010000001.1 coordinate 304,669, forward strand.
CGCTCTTCTTGTCGTACTCGACGAACTCCACGCCCGGCAGACCGTGGAGCAGGCGATGCTCACCGCGCCCGATGATCCACGTGATGCGCACATCCGGAATGCCCGCGCGCAGCGTGTTGATCAAAGGCAGCACGTGGGTGACGTCGCCCAGCGCCGACAGGCGCAGCAGGCAGACGCGCGCGCCGGGCGGAAGCGAAAGGGGGCGTGTCATGCGCTGATAGACTCCGGTCATGGCGACCGCGCATGCCAACGACGCACGGATCGAGTTCTACGGCCCCAAAGGCCGTGGCGTGATTGTGTTCGACCCCGAGCGCACGGGACAAGCGAAGCCCGAATGGTTCTCGCCGGTGGCATGGGGCGAGGGTGCCCGACCGGTCGCAACCGGGGGCCGCGGTGCAGCCTGGTTCGTCGACGCGCCGTTCGGCGCCTGCGTGCTGCGACAGTACCGGCGTGGCGGACTCGCCGCACGTGTCAGCTCGGCGGGTTACCTCTGGAATGGCGAGGACCGCGTGCGCAGCGTCGCCGAATACGAACTCACGCGCGAAGCGCAGCGTCGTGGTGTTCCGGTGCCGACGCCGCTTGCGGCGATGTACGAACGTCGCGGGCTTCGTTATCGCGCGGCGATCCTTGTGGAGCGCTTGCTCGGCGTGGAGACGCTCGCGGCGTTGGCGATCGAAGGTGCGGCGCCGTGGCGCGACGCGGGACGGCTCGTCGCGCGCATGCATCGCGCGGGACTTGATCACGCGGACCTCAACGCCGACAACCTGTTGTTCGACCGCAACGGCGGCGGCTGGGTGATCGACCTCGATCGCGGCGTGTTCCGCACCATCGGTGATGGTTGGCGTCACCGCAATCTTTCGCGCCTGCATCGCTCGTTGCTGAAGCGAAGAGGCGTGCGCGACGTCGGCGAAGTCGAAGAAGATTTCACCCGTCTACAGGAAGCCTACGAAGACGCGTGGAGCGCTGCATGAGCGAGTGGTCGCTGCGCCTGCACGGCGTCGGCAATGCATCGGCGGTGACGCTGGGTTCGGCGATGGCGACCATCGAACGCGGCGGTCGCCCGTGGCTCACGATCGACTGCGGCGGCGAAGGGCTGACGGCGTATCAGTCGACCTACGGCGAATCGCCGCGCGCGTTGTTCGTGACGCACACGCACTTCGATCATGTCGCCGGTTTCGAACGCCTGTTCGTCGACACGTTTTTCAACGATGCACGGCGCGGCAATGTCGTGATCTATGCGCCGGCGCCGCTGGTACCGCTGCTGCAGCAGCGCGTCGCCGCGTATCCGAACGTGCTCGCCGAAGGTGGTGTCAATTTCTGGGATGCGTTCCGGCTGGTGCCCGTCGGCGGTGCGTTCTGGCACGACGGCATTCGCGTCGACGTGTTCCCGGTGCGTCACCACTGGCCCGACACCGCATTCGGACTGCGCCTGCGCGGCAGCGTGGTGTGGACCGGCGATACGCGCCCGATTCCCGAGATGCTCGCCTGCCATGCAGGCGAGGGTGAGCTGGTCGCGCACGACTGCGGCCTTCACGGGAATCCGTCGCATAGCGGCATCGACGATCTCGAACGCGAGTACCCGCGCGAGCTCCTAGACCGCTGCGTGCTCTACCACTACGCAAGCGTCGCTGATGGCCAAGCGCTTGCTGCACGCGGCTACCGCGTCGGGCAACCGGGCGAGGTGATCCCGCTCGCCGAGCCGACCGCCGAGCGCGCGACGCCGTGGACCGGCTGACCGTCGCACCGTTCTTACGGGCGGCCGGTTAGTCTTCGCGATCCGATCTGCGAGGTTGCCATGTCCAAGCGTCGCCACCGCCTGCGCGTGTTCCTCACCGAGCCCGGTCGAATCGAGCTGGGCACCCTGCTGACGCCTTGGATGCGTGTGGGTTCCGCGTTCGGCGCGTACGTCGAATGCCGCAAGGTCGACCTGGACGGCGCGTACGTCGAACTGAGCCTGGACTTGCAGGGCGATGATGACGAGAGTCTCGACGTACGCCTGTCGGTGCCGCATCACTGCATTTCCGCGGTGCTGGAAACCGCCGACTTCGAAGCGTTCGGGTCGCTGTACGCCGATTGATCGCGAAAGGCCGTCGCCCGAATGGGCGATGACCCCGCCGGCTTGCCTCGGCACCCGCGTCAGTCGATACCGTTGCTGCCTTCCGGCCCTGGCGGGGTTTTCGACCTAGCGTCGCGAGGGGCCGACGGGGCCACCATAGAGACTTGCATGGAGCGCACCGCAAGCGCTGCGGTGTTATGGCGGAGAGAGGGGGATTCGAACCCCCGAAGCGCGGTTTAGACGCTTACACACTTTCCAGGCGTGCTCCTTCAACCACTCGGACACCTCTCCGCACCTGGGCCTGAGTCGGGCGTCCGGCCGTCTTCAGGGCCGGTGATTCTACGCCGCGGGGGTCGGCAGCCACAAGGCGCGCACGGCGTGCGACGGGGCTCTGGCACAATCCTTTCACCACGCCGGAGACGCCGGCGGCACGCGCCGGAATCGAATGTCCTACCTCGTCCTCGCCCGCAAATGGCGCCCGAAGCGCTTCGCCGAACTGGTCGGGCAGGAACACGTCGTACGCGCGCTGACTAATGCGCTGGACAGCGGCCGCGTGCACCACGCCTTCCTGTTCACCGGCACCCGCGGCGTCGGCAAGACGACCATCGCGCGCATCTTCGCGAAGTCGCTCAACTGCGAACGCGGCACGTCCGCGGACCCCTGCGGCGAGTGCAATTCCTGCCGCGACATCGACGCCGGCCGCTTCATCGACCTGCTCGAGATCGACGCCGCCAGCAATACCGGTGTCGACGACGTGCGCGAGGTCATCGACAACGCGCAGTACATGCCGAGCCGCGGTCGGGTGAAGGTCTACCTGATCGACGAAGTGCACATGCTGTCGAAGTCGGCGTTCAACGCGCTGCTGAAGACGCTGGAAGAGCCGCCGGGCCACGTGAAGTTCCTGCTGGCGACCACCGACCCGCAGAAGCTGCCGGTGACCGTGCTCTCGCGCTGCCTGCAGTTCAACCTCAAGCGCCTGGACGAGGAACAGATCCGCGGCCAGATGCGCAAGATCCTCGAGGCCGAGGACATTGCCGTGGAAGACGGCGCGGTGAAGCAGCTCGCGCGCGCGGCCGATGGCTCGTTGCGCGACGGACTTTCCTTACTCGACCAGGCCATCGCGTACACCGGTTCGCAGCTGACCGACGAAGGTGTAGCGGCGATGCTCGGCACGGTCGACCGTGGCCGCGTTGGTGCATTGCTCGATGCGTTGTCGTCCGCCGACGGCGCGGCGCTGATGGCTGAAGTGGAACGGCTCGGCGAGTTCTCGCCCGACTGGGACGACGTGTTGGAAGCAGTGGCTGAAGCGCTGCACCACGTGCAGTTGCGCCAGCTGGTGCCGGGCGCCGCGATCGAGGTCGACGGCGTCGATATCGATGCGCTGGCCGATGCATTGCCGGCCGAAGTCGTGCAGCTCTGGTACCAGATGGCGTTGAACGGACGTCGCGATCTTCCGCTCGCGCCGAGCCCGCGCGCCGGGTTCGAGATGGTGATGCTGCGCATGCTGGCGTTCCGTCCGGGCGCGAGCGGTGCGGCGTCGACGGGTGAATCGCGTCCGGAGCGTGCGTCGGTGCCGACGCGGGCTTCGGGTAATGCAGCAGCCGCGGCACGTGCGGCGCTCGATGCATCGCCATCGCCATCGCCATCGCCGCGTGCGACCGAGCCCGCGATACCGACACCACGTGCGCCTGCGATTGAAACCAAGGTCGCGCCGCCGGTCACCGAATCGAAGCCCGCACCGGTCGTCGAGGCAAAGGTCGAGCCTGTCTCCGCACCGGTTGTGGAAGCTCCGCGCGCAGCGACGCCGGAACCCGCGGCGGCGTCCACTGCATCCGCGACGACAAGTGATGGCGGCTTTTCAGACGCCGATGCATGGCGCGACTGGGTCGAAACCTGCGACCTGCGTGGCCCGGCGCGATTGCTTGCGGAGCACGTCGGCTTCGTCGGATGTCGCGATGGCGTGTTGAGCCTGTCGATCGAGCCGTCGGACGAGCACCTCAAGGGCCCGTTGATGGTGAAGATGCTCACCGACGCGCTGACGCCGCGTTTCGGCCAAGCGCCGCAGCTTCGCTTCGAAGCGCCAGCGCGTCCGGTCGACTCGGTGCGTGTGCATGTCGAGCGCGCGCGCGATGCAAAGCAGGCCGCCGCGCAGCGCGACTTCGAACAGCATCCCGACGTGCAGCGCCTCGTCGCCGCGGGCGGCCGCATCGTCCCCGAATCCGTGCGTCCGCTCGAACGCTGACGCCACAACTTCGCTACGGAGAAAACCTCATGCGTGGAAACATTGCCCAGCTGATGCAGCAGGCGCAGAAGATGCAGGAAAACCTCGCGAAAGCGCAGGAAGACCTTGCCAAAATCGAAGTCACCGGTAACGCCGGCGCGGGCATGGTGAGCGTCACCATCACCGGCCGCATGGAGTGCCGCAAGGTGCGCATCGATCCGAGCGTGATCAGCGATCCCGAGATGGCCGAAGACCTGATCGCCGCCGCGTTCAATGACGCGGTGAACAAGGTCAATGCCGAATCGCAGTCACGCATGTCGGCGGCGACCGCGGGCATGCCGATTCCGCCGGGCATGAAGATCCCGGGCTTCTGAAGCAGGTGTTCGCGTTGAGCTTCCACCGTTCGCGGAACGTATCGCGATGAGCACGCTGCTCGACCAGTTGATCGAGGCGTTCCGTGTGTTGCCGGGCGTCGGCACCAAGTCGGCGCAACGCATGGCGTATCACGTGCTCGAGCGCGAACGCGCGGGCGGGCGCCAGCTGGCACAGGTGCTCGCCGAAGCAGTGGAGCGCATCGGTCACTGCGAACGCTGCCGCGATTTCAGCGAGAGCGCGGTCTGCAACGTCTGCTCCAGTGCATCGCGCGACGCCGACCAGCTCTGCGTGGTCGAGACGCCGGCCGATCGCCTCGCGATCGAACAGGCAACGGGCTATCGCGGTCTGTACTACGTGCTGCAGGGGCGCTTGTCGCCGCTCGATGGCATCGGGCCGCGCGAACTCGGTCTCGATCGCCTCAGCGCGCGACTCGGCGAAGGCGAGGTGCGCGAGTTGATCATTGCGACGAACCCGACGGTCGAAGGCGAGGCGACCGCGCACTACGTCGCGCAGCTCGCACGGCAGCAGGGCGTCGTACCGAGCCGTCTTGCCTATGGCGTGCCGCTGGGCGGCGAACTGGAATACGTCGACCGCGGCACGCTGTCGCATGCGTTCGGCAGCCGCAGCGAAATCAAGGAATGAGTCCATGACCGATACCGACACGACCATCTTCGGCAAGATCATCCGTCGCGAGATTCCGGCTGACATCGTCTACGAGGACGACGACCTCATCGCGTTCCGCGACATCGCGCCGAGCGCGCCGGTGCATGTGCTGTTCGTGCCCAAGACGCCGATCGCGTCGCTCGATGAGGCGAGGCCCGAGCATGCCGAACTGCTCGGAAAACTGATGCTCGCCGCGGCGGCTTACGCGCGTCGGGAAGGGTTTTCGCAGGACGGCTATCGCGTCGTCATGAACACCAATGCACATGCGGGGCAGACGGTGTTCCAGGTGCATCTGCATCTGCTGGCGGGTGCGGCGCTCGGTGGGTTCGGAACGCATCGCTAACGAAAATGCATCGCCGTGTGCGCGATCGCCGCCACAACGAAAAACGCCCGGAAATCCCGGGCGTTTTTGCTTTCGACGCTAGCGCGTGGCACTCACCACCAACCCCACCATGGCCACGGCGCCGGACGTTCGACGACATCGACGTGCTCGCGAACCGGCCACAGGTAGACCACGTCGGCGGCGACGCGCGGCACGCGGTAGTCGTAGGCGCCGATGCGGCGGTTCTCGTAGCCGTCGATGTGGCCGGTGAAGGTCACTTCGCGGTTCTTCTCGAACACCGCCGGGTCGTAGAACCCGTTGCGGCAGGCGATGAAGCGGCCACCGACGTCGTCGCTCGCCCAGTACGGGCGACCCGATTCGTCGAGGTGCGTGGAGATCATCTGGAAGCAGGTGCGATTGCTCTGCGGCTCGACCTCGACGATGCGGCCGCCCCAGCGCACGGTGGTGCCCGCGCTGTCGTGGTCGGACGCCTCGCGCGGCGTGATCGGTGCGTACTGGCCCTGCAGCGGTTGCGGCAACGTCGCGCAGGCCGCGAGGGCCATGGCGAGCGCGCCGGGAACGAGTGTGTTGCGTAGTTTCATTGCGGCCTCCGGACGGGAGCGCGTCCAGCGCATGAGTCTTATGAAGAAGGCCGATGCGCGCGTAGATCGCGTGCCAGCCTCCGCGCGGACGCCTCGTCCGCGACACCGGCAGCGTATCGCGAATCCGTGAAGCGGGCGGTGAGATCCAGTAACTCGTGAGCGCCATCGCCACGCGCCTTTGAAATCCGTTCAGCCCACGCGCTCGCCGGCTCGTGTGGGGCGCGTCCGAGGCCGGCACGTGCGTAGCGTCGACCGAGCACGTGCCATGCGCGCATCACCGGGTCCTGCTCGCGCGGCGCACGCAGGCTCAGCCAGACCATGAGGCCGACCGCGAGCGACGCAGCGACCGCGAACATCAGCACCAGCTGCATGCCGCTCAGGCGGCCGAGGCCGAAGGGTGCGAGCAGGCGTTCCTGGCGGTCCGCATTGAAGCCGAGCACCAGGTCGTTCCAGTTCTGCCGCATCCAATCACCGACCTGCGCGAACCCGCGCGGGCCCTGCAGGGTTTCGAACAGCCCGCCGGCGGGAAGGCGATCGTCGACGGTGTCGTAGATGCGCTCGGGCGCGACCGCAGCAGTCGGATCCACGCGCACCCAGCCGCGCTCGGGCAGCCACACTTCGGCCCACGCATGGGCATCCATGCGACGGATCATCCAGTAGCCGCCGAGCCGGTTCCATTGCCCGCCGACATAGCCGGTGACCACGCGCGTCGGAATGCCCGCGGCGCGCATCAACATCGTGAAGCCGCCGGCAAAGTGTTCGCAGTAGCCGGTATGCGTCTGGAAGAGGAACTCGTCCATGGTGTCGCGGCCGAGCGGTGGCGCGGAGATCGAGTACGAGAAGTCGCGGCGGATCCACTCAAGCGCGTACTGCACGATCGCCTTGTCGTCATGCAGGCGCGTGCGCAGGTCGCGACCGAGTGCGACCGTGCGCGGGTTGTAGCGCTCGGGCAATGCAAGCGCGCGACGGCGCAACGCATCGGGCAGGCGCGTCTGCATGACGGCCGGCGGCGACGACGTCATCTGCCAGCGCGTGAGGCTGGCGAGCGGTCGCGCTGCGTGCAGGCTGTAATCCCAGGTCAGCGATGCGCCGTCGGGCGCGGCGAGCGGCAGGTCGAGCGCGACGAGCTGGTTCCGATCGGTGGGCTCGACTTCGAGTGTGTAGGTCCAGCGCGTGGCCGACGGCTGCGCGCGGTCGAGCGACCATATGCCGATGTCACGCGCGCGCCGCCATGTGCGGCCGTCGAAATCCCAGAGCACCGGCCCGCGCCAGTACATCGCGCTTTTCGGCGGCGTCGGCCCGATGAAGCGCGCGCGCACCGCGACGCTGTCGTCGGCGAGCAGGTCGACCCAGTCGCCGGGCGACATGGAATCGGACAGCCCGACCTTCGCGGCGGCGCGATCGGGTACGCCCCACATCGGTGAACCGACACGCGGGAACAGCCAGAAGATCGCGAGCGCGAGCGGGATGCCGAACATCAGCAGGCGCATCGCTTGTCGCATCGGCGGCAACAGGCCGGGCGCGGGCATGTCGCCTTCGAGTGCGGCGAGGCGTTGCAGCGCACCGAGCCCCAGCATCGCGCCGATCAGGCCGAGCGCGAGCGTCCATGGCCCCTGGTCGAGCAGGAACGTGGAGAACGGCGCGAACAACGCGAAGCCGACCAGGCTTCGACCGTCGCGCAATGTCGTCGTCTCGGCCGGCTTCAGCGCGAGCATCGCGCCGAGCATCGCGCAGCCGGTGTCGCGGCCGAAGTGGAAACCGAACTGCGCGGCGATGGCGACGACGATCGTGATCGCGAGCAATGCACGAACGAGGTTCGACAGCGGCTTGCGCCACGACAGCATCGCAATCACGACGGCCGTCGCGCCAATCGCGAGCGCAGTCGGCCCCGGCAGCTGCAGCAGCAAGGGCAACAGGCAGAGCGCGGCGACCAGCAGCGTCCAGCGACGGCTGCCTTCGTCCAGCGGGCGGGCGATCGCGTCAGCCATGCGGCATCAGCGCGAGTGCGCGCAGGCAGGCATGGCGTTGCGCGGGGCCACGGTCGGGGCCGATCACCGCCTGCGTTGGCAGCCACAGGCGATAGCGGCGGCCATCGCGTTCGGCGTCCTCGACCCAGCGTGCGAGTCGCGCAATGCGGGTTTCATGCGGCAGCCCGTGCAGCTCTCGCCAATCGAGTTCGATGTCGGTGCCGGTTGGTTGCTCGAACTCACGCACCAGCAGCGTGCCGCGCCGCGCGGAAGGCTTCCATGCGATCGCGCGCTGCGGGTCGCCGGCGCGATAGTTGCGCAGATGATGGACGTCGTCGCCGGCCGCATGCAGTCGACGCGCGGCGGGATCGCCCGAGCCCGTAGGTAACGGCGGCGACATGGCTTCGGGCGCGGGATACACCAGCACCGGCGTGTCCGGCCAGACGTACGACCATGCGCGCGCGAGCCCCAGCGGCCACGTCGTGTGCACGCGAATGCGCGGCACGTCGAGCCAGCCGCGATGCTCGGTCGGGATGTCGAGCACGACTTCGCCGGAGCCTTCGCGTAGCGTGAGCGGGAGTGCGCCGATGTCCTCGTAATCGACCATCAGGCCCGATCGCGGGCGCGCGTCAGGGACGCGCGCATGCACGCGCAGATGCAGCGTGCGACCCGCGTGCACCGGTTCGGCGTCGACCGCGACGATCGACACACCGCTCAATTGCAACTGCGCGGAAACCAGGCTCGCCATTCCGGCGCCTGCGAGCAGGAAGGCCATCAGCAGTGCGGGATTGTTGTTGTAGTTGAGGCCGCCCACCGACATCGTGGCGATCAGCAGGGCATAGAACAGGCCGAAGCGCGTCGGCAGCACGTAGATGCGTCGGCGGTCGAAGCGGACGGGCAGCGATTCGGGATCGCGCGGTCGCGCCAGCGCGAGCAGCCGCCGACGGAGGCCACGCGCCTTTGCCATCAGTCGACCGGCACCGAATGCAGGATGGATTTCGCCGCCGCGTCGTCGCTCCCGGCGTCGGCATCGATCACCAGGCGATGCGCCGCGACCGGTGCGAACAACGCCTGCACGTCTTCCGGCACCGCGTGCGCGCGACCCAGCAGAAGCGCATGCGCGCGCGCCGCACGCAGTAGCGCGAGCCCCGCGCGCGGCGAGAGCCCGACGCGCACGCCCGGATGCCGGCGACTGCGCGCGAGCAGCGCCTGCACGTAGGCGATCAGCGCTTCACTGGCATGGACCTGTGACACCGCATTGCGCGCGGCGTCGAATTCGCCGTCGGCGAACTGCGGCGTGAGTTCGGCGATCAGCTGACGGCGATCCGCACCCGCGAGCAGTTCGCGTTCGGCGTCCTCACCCGGATAGCCGAGCGAGAGCCGCAGCAGGAAGCGATCGAGTTGCGAATCCGGTAGCGGATACGTGCCCGACAGGTCCACCGGGTTCTGCGTGGCGATCACAAAGAAGGGCGAGGGCAGCGGACGCGTGACGCCGTCGACCGTCACCTGATGCTCGGCCATCGCTTCCAGCAGCGCGCTCTGCGTGCGTGGCGGCGCGCGGTTGATCTCGTCGGCCAGGAGCACCTGCGTGAACACCGGGCCGGGATGGAATTCGAACGCCTGCCGCGTGGTGTCGTAGATCGATACGCCGAGGATGTCGGCGGGCAACAGGTCCGACGTGAACTGCACGCGCTGGAACTTGAGGCCGACGGTCGCGGCCAGCGCGTGCGCCAGCGTGGTCTTGCCGAGGCCCGGGAGATCCTCGATGAGGATGTGCCCATCGGACAGCAGCGCGACGAACGCGAGACGCACTTCATGCGCCTTGCCGAGCACGAGCGTATTGACCTGCGTCTGGGCGCGGTCAAGGGCATCGCGATGTCGTTGCGCTAGCATGCTCGCCGTCGTGCCTGAGGCCATGTTGTCTCCGCGCAATGGAATCGGGCGGCATCCCGCCGCAACCCGAGTGTAGCGAGGTCGGATGAGGATGCAGTCGGAGCCCGTGGCGACGCGTGCGCGGCGCCAGTTCTGGGCGCTGTGGGCGGTCGTGTTCGTCGTCAAGATCGTCGTCGCGGCGCATTTGCCGCTGTTCGTCGACGAAGCCTTCTACTGGCAGGAAGGCCAGCACCCCGCGGCGGCGTATTCCGATCTGCCCGGCCTGACCGCGTGGTTGACGCGACTGGGCGTCGCGATCGGCGGCGCGCATACGCTCGCGCTACGCATGCCGTTCCTCGTCGTGGCCATGCTGGTGCCGTTGCTCGTCATGCGCATCGCGCGACGCACCTTCGGCGAGACCGAAGGCTGGCAGGCCGGTGCGTTCACGCTGCTGCTGCCGCTGGTGGGCACGCTCGGGCTGCTCGCCGTGCCCGATCCGCTGCTCGCGCTGGCGACGCTGCTGTGCATGGACGCCGGCGCCTGCCTGCTGCGCCGCGTCGACGCAGGGCACGCGCTCGAACTCGCGGCCGGACTCGCGATCGGCGCACTGAGCCACTACCGCTTCATCGCGGTGATCGGCGTCGGCTTCCTCGTTTTGCTCGCGACGCCCGACGGCCGCCGCCTGCTAAAGGACGTGCGCGTCATCATGGCCGTCATCCTCGGCGCGGCCGCGTGGTCGCCACTGGTCTGGTGGAACTACGACAACGCCGACGCCGGGCTGCGATTCCAACTGGTCGAGCGCCATCCGTGGGCGTTCCATACGAGCGGCCTGTGGTTCATCGCGATCCAGGCGCTGCTGGTCACGCCACTGCTGTTCGTCGCGCTGCTCCAGGCGGGCCGCAATGGCCTGCGTAGCCCGCTGCTGACTGCGCGCTGGTGCGCGATGCTGGGGCTGCTCGTCGTCGCCGGCTTTTTCGTGCTGGGTTTCTTCGCCGACACCGAGCGCGTGAGTTTCCACTGGCCGGTGCCCGGTTTCGTCGCGTTGATGCCGCTTCTGCCGCGCTTCCTCGCCGGCTGGTCGCCGATGTGGCGACGCGCGACCGCGGTGGTCGCGGGGCTCGGTTTGATTTCGGTGATGGGCTACTACGTCGCCGTTTCGATTCCCGACGTGCGCGCCCGAACCGCGGCGGAGAAGTGGTATCCGTCGAACTTCGCCGGTTGGGACGAAGTCGGCGATGCGGCGCGCGCGCGATTGCAGCAGATGCCGCCGGGGACACGCGTCGTCGCCGACAACTTCAAGCTCGGCGCAGAACTAGGTTTCGCGCTAGGGGATCCCGGCATCGTCGTGCTCGATCATCCGCTCAACCGCAAGCACGGCCGCGCGCCGCAGTTGCATCTGTGGGGCCTCGACGCCGATCCGCGTACGTTGCTCGCGCGTGGCCCGGTGCTGCTCGCGGTCGGCATCAGCGAGGTCGACTTCAAGGACCTGCATCATCGCTATCTCGAACTGTGTCAGCGCGTCGGCCCGCTGCCCGCGCCGCAGGTTCTGAATGTCGATCATGGCCGCCAGCGACTCGCGCTGTTCCGCCTCGACAAGCCGACGGAGGGCGCGTGCACGACGCCGGCGATGGCGTGGATCGATCGTCCGGCAATCAACGCGAAAGTCGGCCGCACGTTCGAGGTGTCCGGTTGGGCGTTCCGCCACGGCGTCGGGTTGCAGCGCGTGGAGGCGACGCTGGACGGTCACGTCGTCGGCGAAATGCGCTACCGCCTGCCGTACGAGGGTTTGACGAAGTCGTGGCCCGGACTCGTCGAGCCGAACGCTCCGGCACTCGGTTTCTCGGGGTCAGTCGATGCAGGCATTGCGCATCCCGGCCGTCACTGGCTCGGACTTCGCCTTCAGGGGGAGGACGGCGCGGTCGAAGAGTGGCCGGAAGTTCCGGTCGCAATCTCGCGCTGAGTCAGGGCAGGGCGAAGCCGGCGTCGCGCAGCAGGCGCGTCGTCGCGATCAGTGGAAGCCCGATCAATGCGGTCGGGTCATCGGTTTCGATCGCGTCGAACAGCGCGATGCCGCGACCTTCCGACTTGAAGCTGCCGGCGCAGTCGAGCGGCCGTTCTGCGTCGACGTAACGCTCGATCTCGGCGGTCGACAGCGCGCGGAAGCGCACCCGCGTGCGATCGATGTGCAAGCCGAACTCGTGCTCGCCGCGCATGACGCACAGCGCGGTAAGGAACGTGACGCTGCGGCCTGACATCGACGCGAGCTGCGCGACCGCGCGCTCGGCCGAGCCGGGCTTGCCGAGGCTGCGACCGTCGAACTCGGCGAGCTGGTCGGAACCGATGACGCAGGCTTCGGGGACGGCACGAGCCACTGCGCCGGCCTTTGAGCGTGCGAGCCGCTCGACCAGCGTTTCCGGTGACTCGTCGTCCAAAGGTGTTTCATCGACGCCAGGCGCGATGCAGTCGAAGGTCACGCCGAGGCGCTCCAGCAGTTCGCGCCGATAGCGCGACGTCGAAGCCAGGACGAGCCGCGACTCAGTCACGCGGCAGCCTCGCTTCCTCGATCTGCACCAGCTGATGGTCGATGCGAGTGCGCGCCTCGTCGATCGCATCGCGCACGCGGGCGAGCTGCTGGGGCGTCGCGTCGTGGCCGTGGTCCCGAAGCCACAGGCGCTGGCGGAGCATTTCGCGCATGGCGTCGCCGACGGCGTTGGGGCTGTGTTCGCCCGCAACCGCCTCGATCTCGGCCTTGGCGACGCGCAGGCGATCTTCCAGGGCGTCGGCTGCGTCGAGGACGTCGCGCACCGCGCGCTGGTGCGGCGAGAGGCGGCGGGCACGCAGCAGCAGGAAGATGGCGGCGAGGACCGCGACGACGGCAAGCAGGGACACAACAACGGTCACGGCGATCTCCGGCTGAGGCCTCGCAGTCTGACCCGCGGCCCCGGCGCGCGGCAACGCACGCGGCGTGACGGCCGTCGCCGGTTTGACACCGCGCGGGCGCCTCTCTAACATTTCGCGGCTTATGTCCGCGGAAGCGCCACGCCAGTCTGTACCCGCGACCCTGGACGCCTGGCGCCAGGTCACCGCGCGGTCGGGTTACGAGGGTCGCGTTCCGCTGGCGTCGCTTCGCAGGCTCGCGAGCCTGCTCGAGTCGCCCGACGGGCATGCAGTGTTCTCGCTCGATTTCGATCGTGACAATTTCGGCATCGCGTATGTCGAGGTTCGCGTCGAAACCGAACTGCCGCTGGTCTGCCAGCGCACACTCGAACGGTTCATGTTGCCGGTCCATATCGACCAGCGCATGGGTCTGATCCGCGACGAGGCCGAGGAATCGGCCCTGCCGCCGGGCTACGAGGCGCTGCTGGTCGACGAGTCGGGCGAACTGGAAACGCTCGCGCTGGTCGAGGACGAGCTGATCCTGGCGGTGCCGGTCGTACCGGTAAAGCCGGGGTCGGAAGCGGTCGAAAGCGAATGGGGTGAGGGTGAGCGGGAGGAAACCGGCCGTCCCAATCCCTTCGCCGCTCTCGCCGCGCTGAAGAACAAGCCGGAGTAACGCTCCGGACAGGTCCGCCGGTGGCATGAGCCGCCGGGCTGGGCGATAATTTCCCTCTTTCGGCCCGGGCGAGCTGCCCGACGCCGCCACACGTTTCACCGGAGCACCCCGATGGCCGTTCAGAAGTCCCGCGTTTCTCCCTCCCGCCGTGGCATGCGCCGCGCCCACGACGCGCTGAGCCCGAAGCAGCTGGCGACCGACCCGACCACCGGCGAGACGCACCTGCGTCACCACGTCACTGCCGACGGCTATTACCGTGGCAAGAAGGTCATCGACGTCCGCTCGAAGGTCGCCGACGAGGAGTGATCGACGGGCGCCCCGGCGCCTGACGACACGGTCCGCGTCGATGGCTTGGCCTCCGGCGCGGGCGGCGGTTGATCCCGCCACCGATCTCGATGCGACCTCCGGGTCGCATCGCCGTTTTTCAGGCCGCCGTGCATACGGCGGCGTCCGTGGAGGCTTCATGCTCCGCGGACCCCGGCGAGGCAGGGGATGACCCAGACCATTTACGCGCGCATCGCGGGCACCGGCAGTTACCTGCCGGAGAAAGTGCTGACCAACGCCGACCTCGCGAAGTTCGTCGAGACCAGCGACGAGTGGATCGCGTCGCGCACCGGCATTCGCGAGCGCCACGTCGCCGCCGAAGGCGAAACGACCTGCGACCTCGCATTCCATGCGGCCACGCGCGCGATGGAAGCCGCCGGCGTCACCGCCGCCGACATCGAGCTGATCATCCTCGGCACCACCACGCCGGACATCATCTTCCCGTCGACCGCCTGCCTGCTGCAGGCGCGGCTCGGTGCGGTCGGTTGCCCGGCGTTCGACGTCAACGCGGCCTGTTCGGGCTTCGTGTACGCGCTGACGGTGGCCGACAAGTTCATCCGTTCGGGCGCCGCGAAGACCGCTCTGGTCATTGGCGCCGAGACGCTGACGCGGATGCTCGACTGGAACGACCGCTCCACCTGCGTGCTGTTCGGCGATGGCGCGGGCGCGGTCGTGCTCAAGGCCGACACCGAGACCGGCATCCTCAGCACGCACCTGCATGCTGACGGCACCAAGCGCGACCTGCTTTACAACCCGGTCGGTGTGTCCGTGGGCTTCAAGCCCGAGGAACACAACGCCGGCGTACGCGTGATGATGACCGGCAACGACGTCTTCAAATACGCGGTGAAGGCCTTGGATTCCGTCGTCGAGGAAACGCTCGAAGCCAATGGCCTCGACCGCCACGACATCGACTGGCTGATTCCGCACCAGGCCAACCTGCGCATCATCGAAGCGACGGCCAAGCGCCTCGACATGCCGATGGAGCGCGTCATCGTCACCGTCGACAAGCACGGCAACACGTCGTCCGGCTCGGTGCCGCTGGCGCTGGACGAGGCGGTGCGTTCGGGGCGCGTGCAGCGCGGCCAGCTGCTGCTGCTCGAAGCGTTTGGCGGCGGTTTCACATGGGGCAGCGCGCTCGTTCGCTACTGATCGGGTAGCGCGCCGCAGCCATCGAACGCCCGCCGCATTCCGGCGGGCGTTCGCATTTTCGGCAAACGGCTGTGGGATGCGCCGATCAGCGGCGTACGCCGGAGTACAGACAGCGCGAAGCCTTCGTCCGTATGATGGCGCGTTCCTCTAAACGGGCTGTCGCGTGACCGGTACGCCACTCGCATTCGTCTTTCCCGGCCAGGGCTCGCAGTCCGTCGGCATGCTCGCGGAGCTCGCAGCGGCCGATCCGCTCATCGCCGCCACGTTCGCCGAGGCCAGCGAGGGCGCCGGTGTCGATCTCTGGGCGCTCAGCCAGAACGGTCCCGACACTGGGCTCAACACCACCGAATTCACCCAGCCGGCGTTGCTCACTGCCGGTATCGCCGTGTGGCGCCTGTGGCAGGCCCGTGGCGGCGCGATGCCGTCGCAGCTCGCGGGTCATAGCCTTGGCGAGTACAGCGCGCTCGTCGCTGCCGGTGCGTTGCCGCTGGCCGACGCTGCGAAGCTCGTGCGCTTGCGTGGTCAGCTGATGCAGGCCGCGGCGCCTGCGGGTACCGGTGCGATGGCCGCGGTGCTCGGTGCGGACGACGCGCTCGTGCTCGAAGTCTGCGAGGCCTGCAGCGGTCGCGAAGTCGTGGTCCCGGCCAACTTCAATTCACCGGGGCAGATCGTCATCGGTGGACATGCGGATGCGGTCGAACGCGCGCTCGTGATGCTCGCCGAACGCGGCTGTGCGCAAGGCCGTGAAGCTGGCCGTCAGCGTGCCGTCGCATACGCCTCTCATGCGCGAAGCGGCGAACCGTCTTGCCGAAGCGATGAACGGCCTGCAGTGGTCGGCCCCGCAGTTGCCGATCGTGCAGAACGTCGACGCCGAAGTGCGCACCGACATCGCATCGATTCGCGATGCGCTCGTGCGCCAGCTCTACCTGCCGGTGCAGTGGACACAGTGCGTCGAAGCGCTCGTCGCGCGCGGTGCAGGGCGCATCGCCGAATGCGGGCCGGGCAAGGTGCTGACGGGCCTGGTGAAGCGTATCGACAAGTCGGTCGACGCACGCGCGCTCGGGAACACCGCCGACCTCGACGCCGCACTCGTCGAGTGGCGCGCCTGATTCCACGACGTCGCCGCTAGCGGACGACACGCATTACGCGACCGGCGCGACCGAGCGCAGCAACGGAGACACACGATGACGGAAGCACTGAAGGGCGAGATCGCGCTGGTCACCGGCGCAACGCGCGGTATCGGCGCGGCGATCGCGGACGAACTCGCAGCGCAGGGCGCGACGGTGATCGGCACGGCGACGTCCGAGTCCGGCGCGGCGTCCATCGGTGAACGCCTCGCGTCGAAGGGCGGCCAAGGACGCGTGCTCAACGTGACCGCGCCCGGCGCCATCGAAGAACTCGTCGATGCGATCGCGAAGGACATCGGACCGATCTCGATCCTCGTCAACAATGCCGGCATCACGCGCGACAACCTGCTGATGCGCATGAAGGACGAGGACTGGCAGGCGATCATCGACACCAACCTGACCAGCGTGTATCGCTCGTCGAAGGCGGTGATGCGCGGGATGATGAAGGCGCGCAAGGGCCGCATCGTCAACATCGCGTCGGTGATCGGCGTGACCGGTAACGCGGGCCAATCGAACTACGCGGCAGCGAAGGCCGGCATCATCGCTTTCAGCAAGTCGCTCGCACGCGAGATCGGCTCGCGCGGCGTCACCGTGAATGTCGTCGCGCCGGGCTTCATCGATACCGACATGACGCGCGGGCTGCCCGAGGATGCGAAGAAGGGCATGCTCGACCAGATCGCGCTGGGTCGCCTTGGTGAGCCTGCCGACATCGCACGTGCGGTGGTGTTCCTGGCCGGCCCGTCCGCGTCGTACATCACCGGCGAAACCATCCACGTCAACGGCGGCATGTACATGCCGTAAGGCCGCGGAACCCGTAGTTCCAACGACTTTTTCACGCGGCACCGGCCGCTATACTCCGGCCCGCCGCGATTCATTTAGACTTGTCCATCTAGCATCCCGTCCCGGGAGGAGAGAGATCCAATGAGCACCATCGAAGAGCGCGTCAAGAAGATCGTCGTCGAACAGCTCGGCGTGAAGGAAGAAGACGTCACCACCAACGCCTCGTTCGTTGACGATCTGGGCGCCGACTCGCTGGATACCGTCGAGCTCGTCATGGCGCTCGAGGAAGAGTTCGAGTGCGAGATCCCGGACGAAGAAGCCGAGAAGATCACCACCGTGCAGCAGGCCATCGACTACGTGAAGTCGCACGTCAAGTCGTAAGCCGCTGACGGGAAGACGGAAGGCCGTGGCGCTTCCGTCCTCCGCGCAATACCGACGGGGCCGCATTGCGGCCCCGTGTTTTTGACGCCACGCCCTACGGCGACGTATCGCCGGCCAGCCATCTACCGGGCAACCGGTGCAGTTCGAGGTCGAAGTCATGTCCAAACGCCGCGTCGTGGTCACGGGTCTCGGTATCGTCTCTCCGCTGGGCAACGACCTGGCGGCGACGTGGGACGGCATCGTCAATGGACGTTCGGGCATCGGCCCGATCACGCATTTCGACACCACCAACTTCACCACCAAGATCGCCGGTGAAGTGCGCGACTTCGACATCACCAAGTGGGTGAATCCGAAGGACGCGAAGAAGATGGATCCGTTCATCCACTACGGCGTGGGCGCATCGCTGATGGCGATCGAGGATTCGGGTCTCACCATCGACGACAGCAACGCCGAACGCATCGGCGCGCTGATCGGCTCGGGCATCGGCGGCATCCTCGGCATCGAGGAAACCGCGATCAAGTACAACGAGGGCGGCCCGCGCAAGATCTCGCCGTTCTACGTGCCCAGCACCATCATCAACATGTTGCCGGGGCAGGTGTCGCTGCTCACCGGCATGAAGGGCCCGAATTTCTCGGCCGTTTCCGCCTGCGCGACGTCGAATCATTCGATCGGCATGGCGATGCGCATGATCCAGTACGGCGATGCGGATGTGATGATCGCGGGCGGCGGCGAGCGCGGTTCGTCGCCGACGTCGGTCGGTGGCTTCTGCTCGATGAAGGCGATGAGCACGCGCAACGACGACCCGACGCGCGCATCGCGCCCGTGGGACAGTGAGCGCGACGGCTTCGTGCTCGGCGACGGCGCCGGCATTCTCGTGCTCGAGGAATACGAACATGCCAAGGCCCGCGGCGCGCGCATCTATTGCGAGCTTGCCGGCTTCGGCGCGACGTCCGATGCATTCCACATGACCGCGCCCAGCGAGGACGGCGAAGGCGCCGCGCGCTGCATGACGATGACGCTGAAGGACGCCGGCATCGCGCCGGGCGAGGTCGGCTACGTCAACGCGCACGGCACGTCGACGCCGCTGGGCGACCTCGCCGAGACGATGGCGATCAAGCGCGCGCTGGGCGACCACGCATACCGCACGATGGTGAGCTCGACCAAGTCGATGACCGGCCACCTGCTGGGCGCGGCCGGCGGCGTGGAAGCGATCTTCTCGGTGATGGCGCTGCACACCGGGATCATCCCGCCGACCATCAACCTCGAAAATCCGTCGGAAGGCTGCGACCTCGACTACGTGCCGAACGCGGCGCGCGAGGCGAAGGTCGATGTCGCGCTGTCGAACGGCTTCGGCTTCGGCGGCACCAACGGCTCGCTGGTGTTCCGCCGGATCTGACTGCGCGTAAGCATGGACGATCGAAGCCCGCGCCCGTCGCGGGCTTCGTCGTTTGTGGTGATCGGACGCCGCGGGCGTTACCCGGCGATAATCACGACCCCGACGTCTCCGCACCGACGCATGCCTTCGCCGCCTCCCGTCCGACGCGTCCTCGAGCGCGCCGGAGACCTGCTCGACCTGCACCGGCTCGCGCCTGCGCGCTACCGCGTGCTGCTTGAGTCCAGCGCGTCGGGCACGCGCATCGGGCGCCGCGACCTGCTGCTCGCGACGAGTGGCGAACAGATCGTGCTGGACCACGACGGTCGCGTTCGCGACGGTGGCGGGCGCGACCTCGGCCACGATTTCTTCGCCGCGCTGGATGACGCGTTCGCCGCGACATCGAGGACGCATAGATCACCCGTCGGCGGCTGGGCATTGCTGATCGCGTACGAAGCTGCGGCGCAGGTCGAGCCGATTCTCCATCTGCCGTCTGCGCCCGGCTCGCTCCCCATCGCGATCGCATTGCGTATCGACGCCGCCATCGAGCGCGATCGCGTCGACGGCAGCTGCGTTCTGCACGCTGTCGACGACGCGACCGCCGACACCGTCCAAGCGGACCTGCAACGCGCGAGCGATATGTCGGCGCTACCCGAATGGCGCAAGCCCGTCGCGATCGACGAAGACGCGCCACATCACTTCACCGACGGCGTCCGCCGCATCCTCGACTACCTTGCCGCGGGTGACGTGTTCCAGGCCAACCTCTCGCGCGCGTGGACCGCGCGTTTCGACGCGAGCTTGGAACCCGCGGCCTTGTTCGCGCAGCTGCGTCGCAACAATCCCGCGCCGTTTGCGGGACTGTTTGCCGGGGATAGTTGGTCCGTCGTTAGCGCGTCGCCCGAACGACTCGTGTCCGTTCACGGCGACCTCGTCGAGACGCGACCCATCGCCGGTACGCGTCCGCGTATTGCCGGTGACGATGACGCATCGCGTGTGCAGGAACTCGTCGGCCATCCGAAGGAACGCGCCGAACACGTGATGCTGATCGATCTCGAACGCAACGACCTCGGCCGCGTATGTCGCGCGGGTACGGTCGAGGTCGACGAGTTGATGACGGTCGAAAGCTATGCGCACGTGCACCACATCGTCAGCAACGTGCGCGGGCGGTTGCGCGATGGCGTAACGCCGGGCGAGGTAATCCGCGCGGTGTTCCCGGGCGGCACGATCACGGGCTGCCCGAAAGTGCGCTGCATGCAGATCATCGCGGAACTGGAACGCGTCGGTCGCGGCGCGTACACCGGTGCGATGGGTTGGCTCGCGCCCAATGGCGACATGGACCTCAATATCCTGATCCGCAGTGCGGAAGTCGAGGGACGCGAAGTGCGTTTCCGCACCGGCGCCGGCATCGTCGCCGACTCGGATCCACAGCGTGAGCTCGACGAGACCCGAGCGAAGGCGCGCGGCATGTTGCGTGCGCTCGGCGTCGAGGGCTGACGTGGAGGTGCGCATGTTCTCGGGCTCGACGCGCATCGATGCGATCGCGCCGAACGATCGCGGGCTCGCGTACGGCGACGGGCTGTTCGAGACGATGCGCGCATTCGACGGCGACGTGCCGTGGTGGGATCGCCACTGGGCGCGCCTGCGTCGCGGGGCGGAGGTGCTTGCGTTACGTCTGCCAGACGAATCGCAGGTGCGCGTGGAACTTGCCGGGTTCCTCGACGGCCGCGACGGCTTAGCCAAGCTGATCGTGACGCGAGGCGCCGGCGGCCGCAGCTACGCCCCGTCGCATGGCGAACCGTTCTGGATGCTGTCGCGCCACGACGCACCGGTATCGCCTCAACGCATCACCCTTCGCTGGTGCGAGACGCGCCTCGCGATCCAAGAGCGACTCGCCGGCATCAAGCACTGCAATCGCCTCGAACAGGTGCTGGCGCGCAGCGAATGGGCGCCGGACGAAACCGCCGATGAAGGCCTGATGCTCGACACCGACGGCCACGTCGTCAGTGCGGTCGCTGGCAATGTGTTCCTGCTGAACAGGGACGGCTGGTCGACGCCGATGATCGATCGCTGCGGCGTGCGCGGCGTCTGTCGCGACTGGGCCGTCGTGGCGCTTGGCGCACGCGAGGTCCACATCGTGCCGCAGGACATCGAATCCGCCGACGCCCTGTTCGTCTGCAATGCCGTGCGCGGTATCCTCGAAGTCGCGCGACTAGGCGATCGCGTGTGGTCGCCGCATCCGCAGGTCGCCCGGCTTCGGGGCCGTCTGGCGACCGAACATCCTGCCTTCGCACACACACCGGAGTCGCCGTGAGCCGTTCGCGCAAGCGCCGAAGTGGTTGTTTCAGCCTGCTGTTGCTCGTCGCGCTGGTCGCTGCGCTCGCCGGCGCCTGGTACCTGTACGCGGACTTCGCCGACGCGCCGATGCGCGGCGTCAAGCCCGGCAGCAGCCTCGTCGTGCGGCAGGGCGATTCGCTGCCGAAGGTGTTGCGCAAGCTGCACGACGCGGGCGTGGAAGGCTCGACGCTGGAATGGACCGCGCTTGCGAAACAGCTCGGCGCAGCGGGTCGCATCCAGGTCGGCGAATACCGCCTCGAACCGAACATGACGGCGCGGCAGTTGCTGATGGACATGCGCGACGGCCACGTCATCCAGCACAAGGTGACGATCGTCGAAGGCTGGAACATCCGCGACGTGCGCAATGCGCTGGCCAAGGCTGATGCACTGGTGCACGACAGCGCGCAGCTCGACAACACCGCGCTGATGGCGAAGCTCGGCCATCCGGGCCAGCATCCGGAAGGTCGTTTCCTGCCGGAGACGTACATCTACACGCGCGGCGACACCGATCTCGACGTGCTCGGTCGCGCCTACAAGTCGATGCAGAAGGCGCTCGATGCCGCGTGGCGCTCGCGCAGCGCCGACAGCGTGGTGAAGACGCCGGACGAGATGCTGACATTGGCGTCGATCGTCGAAAAGGAAACGGGTATTGCCGAGGAGCGCCCGGAGATCGCGGGCCTGTTCTCGCGCCGCCTCAAGCTCGGGATGATGCTGCAGACCGACCCCACCGTGATCTATGGCATGGGCAGCACGTACGCCGGCAACATCCGCAAGGTCGACCTGCTGACCGACGGCCCGTACAACACCTATACGCGCGCCGGCCTGCCGCCGACGCCGATCGCGATGCCGGGCGTGGCTGCATTGCAGGCGGTCGCGAATCCCGCGCCGGGTGATGCGCTGTATTTCGTCGCGCGTGGCGATGGTAGCGGCCACCACTTCTTCGCGAAGACGCTCGCCGAGCACCAGCAGAACGTGCAGAAGTACCTCGTCAATTACCGCGCCGCGCAGGCCGCACCGCAATGACGGAAGCGGTCGTGCTGCGTCGCGAGCCGAAACTCGTGACGCTGGAAGGCGGGGAGGGCGCGGGCAAGTCGACCGTGCTGGCCGCGTTGCGTGCGGAGCTCGAACGCGACGGCGCGGTGACCTGCACGCGTGAACCGGGCGGCACGCCGCTCGCCGAGCGCATCCGAGAGTTGCTGCTCGACCCGACGCATGAAGCGCCGTGCGACCGCACGGAATTGCTGATGATGTTCGCCTCGCGCGCGCAGCTGGTTGCGCAGGTGATCGCGCCCGCACTCGAACGAGGCGACTGGGTGCTGAGCGATCGCTTCACCGACGCGAGCCATGCCTACCAGGGCGGCGGACGCGGCTGCGATCCGCATCTCATCGACGTGCTCGAACGCGAGTTCGTCGGCATCGAGCCCGGGCTGACGCTGCTGTTGGATGTCCCGGTCGACGTCGGCCTCGCACGCATGCGCGGCCGCGGCGACGCGGATCGCATCGAGTCCGAGCAGGTCGGGTTCTTCGAGCGCGTGCGCGCCGCGTATCTCGCGCGTGCGAAGGCGCATCCGCATCGCTTCGTGGTGATCGATGCATCGCAGTCGCCGGAAGCGGTAAGTGCTGCCGCCGTCGACGCGCTGCGTCGTCATCGCGCGTCGCTCGCATGAGCGCAATGGCGCCCTGGCAGTCGCGCATGTACGCGCAGGTGGCGGCGACGCTGGAGTCGGGCCGCCTCGGTCATGCGCAGCTGTTCTGCGGCCCCGCGCAATTGGGTAAGCGCGACGTCGCAATCCGTCTCGCGCGGCGCGTGCTCTGCGAAACGCCGAACGGCATCGACGCCTGCGGCGTCTGTCGCAGCTGTCGCCTGCTGGACGCCGGCACGCATCCGGACTACCGCTTCATCAGCTTCATCCCGAATCGCGAAGGCACCAAGCTGCGCAGCGAGATCGTCATCGACCAGATGCGCGAGTTGTCCGCCGCGCTGGCGCTGACGCCGCAGTACGGGCGCGCGCAGGTCGCGATCGTCGACCCGGCCGATGCGATCAATACGTCTGCCGCGAACGCGCTGCTGAAGACGCTCGAAGAACCGATGACGGGCCGCTACCTGTGGCTGGTGTCCGCGCATCCCGCGCGGCTGTCCGCGACGATCCGCAGCCGCTGCCAGCGCGTGGAATTTCGCCTGCCACCGGCCGACGAAGCGCGCGCCTGGCTGCTCGCGCAGGGCCACGCGGCAAAGGATGTCGACGAGGCCCTGCAGGCCGCGAACGGGCATCCCGGCCTCGCCAACGACTGGCTGCGCAATGGCGGGCTCGAAATCCGCCGCCGCGTCGCCGCCGACCTTCAGAAGCTCGCGCGCGGCGATGCCACCTCGCAGGAAATCGCCCAGCAATGGGCCGCAGACGACCAGGCCGCCCTGCGCCTGCGCCACGCGGCCGACCTGGCGGTCGAACGGGTGCGCGGCTTGACCGACCCGCACGCCGCGCGCAGTCTGGCGACCTGGTTCGACCAAGCGAACCGCAGTCGCGACCTGTTGCGGACCACGGTCCGCGCGGACCTCGTGCTGATCGAACTGTTGACGGCCTGGCGCGCGGCATCGCGTGCGGGCCAGGAGATCCGCGACCGATGAGTGCTACTCCCGGCGGCGCGCGACAGGGAATCCTGTCGCTGGTCCTCAAGGACAAGTCCCAGCTGTACCAGGCATACATGCCGTTCCTGAAAGGCGGCGGCATTTTCGTGCCGACGCCGAAGCGCTACACGCTGGGCGACGAAGTCTTCCTGCTGGTCACGCTGCCGGAATCGGGCGAGCGCCTGCCGGTGGCGGGCAAGGTCGTCTGGCTGACGCCGGTCGGCGCGCAGGGCGGGCATCCGGCCGGCATCGGCGTGCAGTTCCCGGAAACGCCGGAAGGCGATTCGGTGAAGGGCAAGATCGAGACGCTGCTGGCCGGCCTGCTCACCGGCGACCGCTCGACGCACACGATGTGATCGGCGCGACGCATCGCTTGCGTCCGTCCGCTATGCATCGTCCGTTTGCGATTGCGCTAGTCGTTGCGCTCGCGGCATGCGCGCCTGCGCCGGAGCCATCGACGCCGGCCGCACCATCCACGACCGCAGCGGTGTCGCCGTCCGCGCGCGAGCCGCGTGCGCCGCGCTCGACGATCGCCGAACAGCGCGAACCATCCTCCGCATCGACGCCGCCCGCGCGGCTCGACGACGTCGCATCCGCCACCGACACCTACGACACGCTGCGCGAACGCTACGGCGATGCGGCGATCGCGCACGAGACGTTGCACGGCGCCGAAGGCGCGGAAGCGCCGGGCTGGGTGCTGTTTCCGAAAGACGCGACGCGCCGCATCGAAGTGCACCTCGACGAGAAGGCCGAGCATCCGTCAGCCCTGTACGTGCGCAAGCCATCCGTGTGGACACGCGCCGACGGCGTGCGTACGGGCATCACCACGGTCGAACTCGAGCGACTCAACGGTCGGCCGTTCGAATTCGCAGGTTTTGGCTGGGATTACGGCGGTGTCGTCACCGACTGGAAGGGCGGCAAGCTGTCGAATGACGGGCGCTTCGTCGGCCCGGTGACGCTGTGCGAACCGTCGGATTCGCCGGATGATTATCCGATCGGCGACGCCGACTTCATGTCGGACCTGCCGATCGTTCGCAAGCTGCCGCCGACCGTGTGCGAAGTCGGCATCGATCTGTCGCGACCGACGACGAACTAGTTTCGCTGCGACGGTGCAGCACACCGTCGCGTTCGATCATCGATTTACGAACCAGGCGAAGTCCGCCGCGCGCAATGCAGCGCGACGGACTCTCGATTACGCACGCAACGCCGGATTGTCCCAACCCAGACGCGGCGCGAACCGCGCGCCGTGCCTGGCTTCGAGCTGGCGCAGACGCTGCAGCAGAACGTCGACACCGGTCTCGCGGACGTACTGGATCGGGCCGCCGCGGAATGGCGCGAAGCCCGTGCCGAAGATCACGCCCGCATCGAGCAGGTCGGCGTCAGACACCACGCCGTCGTGCAGGCAGGCGACCGCCTCGTTGAGTAGCGGCAGGATCAATCGATCCTCGAGATCGTCCGGCGCCGTGTAGCCCTGCGGAATCTCAGGTTTGACGGCCTTGCCGTTCTCCCACTTGTATAGGCCCTGGCCGTCCTTCTTGCCGCGACGTCCCGCTTCCGGCGGCGTCGCCAGTGCGGCAGGAACCGGCAGGCCGAGGAAAGGCGCTAGTTCGCGACCAACGCCCGCGGCAACGTCGAGACCGACCGTGTCGACGAGTTCGATCGGCCCCATCGGCATGCCGAAGTTCACCGCGGCCTTGTCGATGATCGGGCCCGGAATGCCTTCCGCATATGCCGTCGCGGCTTCGAGCATGTACGGGAACAGAACGCGGTTGACGAGGAAGCCCGGCGTGCCCGCGACCGGCACCGGGAACTTGTCGATCGCGCGACAGAAGCCGGCGAGGCGTTGCTCGGTGCGAGGATCCATGCCGTCGTGGCGGATGATCTCGACCAGCGGCATCAGCGCGACGGGATTGAAGTAATGCAAGCCGGCGAACTGCGCCGGGCGATGCAGGCCTTCGCGCAATTCGTCGAGCGGAATAGACGACGTGTTGGTCGTCAGCAATGCATCGGGCTTCATGCGCGGCTCGACCTCGCCGTACAGCGCACGCTTCGCGTCGGGTCGTTCGACGATCGCTTCGATCAGCAGGTCGGTATCGGCCACGCCTTCGCCCGCGACGTCGCTGCGCAAACGCGCCGCGACTTCGGGGCGCTTGCTGTCGTCCTTGACGCGCTTGGCGAAGAGTTCCGACGCACGCTGCATCGCCGCGTCGACGAAACGCTGCTCGCGATCGGCCAGCGTCACCTCGAAACCCTTGTAGGCCGACCACGCCGCGATGTCGCCACCCATCACGCCGGCGCCTACGACATGCACGCGCTTGATGCCGTGGTTCCTGTCGCCCTGCGACTTCAGACGCTCCTGCAGGAAGAACACGCGGATGAGGTTGCGTGCGGTCGGCGTCGACGACATTTTCACGACGGCGCGGCGCTCGTTGTCGAGCAACTGCTTCGTCGAACCACTGCCGCGGCGCCAGCTTTCGATCAGTGCATACGGCGCGGGGTAGTGCGCCTTTCTCGCCTTGCGCGAAACCTGCTTCACGAGCTGCGGCGCGATCGCTTGTCGCGCCGGCCACGTGTTCGTCGCCCACGCGAGCGCGCGCTGCTGGAACGTGCGTTCCGTGCCGCGCGTCGCGAGCTTGATTGCCGCCTCCATCAGTTGATCGACCGGCACGACGCGGTCGACCAGGCCCATCGCCTTCGCCGCCTTGCCGCTGACGGTGCGGCCGGTGAGCATCAGGTCGAACGCGGCGGGTGCGCCGATCAGGCGCGGGAGGCGAACGCTGCCGCCCCAGCCCGGGAAGATGCCGAGCTTCACTTCGGGTAGGCCGATGCGCGTGGACGCATCGTCACTGGCGACGCGGTAGTCGCAGGCGAGCGAGATCTCGGTGCCGCCGCCCATGCAGAAGCCGTGGATCGCCGCGACGGTGCGGAAGGGCAGGTCGGCGATGCGCTGGAAAACGCGCTGGCCGCGCGCGATCGCGTCGTTCACCGTGCCGCGCTGGTCGAAGACCTGGAATTCCTTGATGTCGGCGCCGGCGATGAATCCGCTGGTTTTCGCCGAGCGGATCACCAGGCCTTTCGGCGGCTCGAGCTGCAGCCGCTCGAGCAGGCCGTCGAGCTCGATGAGCACGTCCTGCGAGAACGTATTGACGGAACTTTCCGCCTTGTCGAACGACAGCACGACGACGCCGTCGTCACGGGACTCGGCGCGCCAGTGGTGCATCGGCAGGCCGTCAAAGCGGGAGGGGGCAGGCATTACGACCATCCGTTCACGTATGGAGCATCCGGCTATCATGCGAGTTGTTTCGCGTGCGTCAATCCGCGCCCTGTTCCGCGCCCCGCGCCTGCCGCGGCCGATGAACTTTTCCGCGATGGCGTTGTCCCAGTGCTCGGCGATGCCGGGCCGATACAGGAGTGCCGGCCCGACATGGCCGAAGAGGAAGGGTCTGCAATGGAATCCGGCCCGGGACGCGAGTCCCTGGACCGGGAGCTGGTCGAGCGCGTGCAGCGCGGCGACAGCTCCGCGTTCGATGTCCTGGTGCGCAAGTACCAGCATCGGATCGTCGGGCTGATCGGGCGCTACGTGCACGACTGGAGCGAATGCCAGGACGTCGCACAGGAAGTCTTCATGCGTGCTTACCGCGCGCTGGGCAACTTCCGGGGTGACGCCCAGTTCTCCACGTGGCTGCACCGGATCGCCGTGAACACCGCCAAGAATCATCTCGTCGCGCAACACAGAAGGCCGCCGACCGACGACATCGACGTCATGGACGCCGAGCAGTTCGACGCGTCGCTGCGCCTGCGCGATACCGACACGCCCGAGCACGAGTTGCTGCGGCAGGAGATCGAAACCACGGTGATGGACGCGGTGAACCGGTTGCCCGCGGAGCTGCGCGAAGCGATCACGTTGCGCGAGGTGGAAGGCCTCAGCTACGACGAGATCGCAGAGCGCATGGGTTGCCCGATCGGAACGGTTCGCTCGCGCATTTTCCGCGCCCGCGAAGCGATCGACGTTCAGCTCAAGCCCCTTCTCGACCCCGAACGCGAAACCCGAACCCGGGAGCGGCAGCGATGAAGCCGAACGACAAGCAAGACCGTGAATCCCTGAGCGCGCTGTTCGACGGCGAGCTGCAAGGCGAAGCGCGCCTGTTCGCGATGCGTCGCCTGTCGCACGACAACGGCTGGCAGGACGACTGCGGCCGTTGGCAGCTGATCGGCGACGCGATGCGCAAGCAGGCACCGATCGCCGCGCCAGCGGACCTTGCGTGGCGTGTTCGCGCTGCGGTCGCGAGCGAGGCTCCCGTGCTCGCGCCGGCGCCAGCGGTTGCAACGATCGCGGCCCCGACGCGTCGTCCGGCCCGTCTGTGGGTGGGCGGTGCGCTGGCCGCGTCGTTGGCACTGGTTGCAGTGGTCGCAACGCGCGGGCCTGAGCGTGCTGCCGCGCCGTCCGTGCCTGCGGTTGCGACGACTGCAGTGCCTGCGGTGACGCCGAGCGTGCCGGTAGCGACGACTCCGGCGGTCGAAACCCCGGCAGCGGTTGCGTCGACGACGGCAGACGATCTCGCGCCGACCGCGCCACGTGCGCAGCTAGCGTCGGTCGACCGCCCGCCGGTGCGCAGCTCCCTGGCGCGTCCCGCACGTCGCATCGACACCGTCGCGCGTGGCGAAGCCGAAGCGCCGACCCGCGTCGCCGTCGCCGCGTTCACGCCGCCGGACGCGGCGAACCCGTTCCACGTGCCCGCGACCGACCCGCTGACGTCGCGTCCGTGGCCGCGCGCCGCGCTCGGCACCGGCGCGCTCACTGCCAGCTATGGCACCGTGAGCGAGACTCGCGGCGAGTCGCCGTCGTTCTACCCGTTCGAGCCGCGCCTGCACGGCGAAGCGAACGGGCAGGCCGCTACGCCCTGATCCCTTCTACGTATCGAGGCCGGCGCTGCCGGCCCTCCCGACTGTTTTCGAGGCCGATTCGATGAACCGACCGCTCCACACGCTCGCCCTCGTCGGCGCGATCGCGCTCGCGCTGCCCGCCGCCTGCACGGCCCAGCAGCCGCAAGCCGCCGCGTCGCTGCCCGTCCCGTCGACCGCGCCGCCGGCCGTGTCGATGGTGTCCGGCCTGCCGGACTTCACCAACCTCGTCCAGCAGGTCGGCCCGGCCGTGGTCAACGTTTCGGCCGAGATCCGCGGCGGCAACAACCGCCGCCTCGGCGATGAAGACGACGAGATCCCCGAATTCTTCAAGCGCTTCTTCGGCGAGGACCCGCCGGGTGCAGGTGCCGGCGCCGGCCCGAAGCAGCCCGCGCGTCCGGACGACAGCCTGCAGGGCATCTCGCTCGGCAGTGGCTTCCTCATCTCCGACGACGGCTACATCCTCACCAACCACCACGTGGTCGACGGCGCCAGCACGATCACCGTGCGCCTGTCCGACCGTCGCGAGTTCAAGGCCAAGCTGGTCGGCAGCGACGAGCAATCGGACGTCGCGCTGCTGAAGATCGAGGGCAAGGGCTTGCCGGCGCTGCGCACTGCGACCGACGCGCCCAAGCCCGGCCAGTGGGTGGTCGCGATCGGTTCGCCGTTCGGGCTGGATCACTCGGTGACGGCCGGCATCGTCAGCGCGGTCGGCCGCTCGAACCCGTACGCCAACCAGCAGTACGTGCCATTCATCCAGACCGACGTCGCGATCAATCGTGGCAATTCCGGCGGCCCGCTGCTCAACACGCGCGGTGAGGTGGTCGGCATCAACTCGCAGATCTTCTCGAGTTCCGGCGGCTACCAGGGCGTGAGCTTCGCGATCCCGATGGACCTCGCGGCCTCCGTCGTCCAGCAACTGCGCACGACGGGACGCGTATCGCGCGGCCAGCTCGGCGTGCAGGTGCAGCAGATGACCGCGAGCCTCGCGAATTCGATGGGCCTGCCGAGCGCATCGGGTGCGCTCGTCGCCGACGTGCTGCCCAACAGCGCCGCGGCGCGTGCCGGCCTGCTGCGCGGCGACGTGATCCGCGCAGTGAATGGTCGCGCGGTCAACGATTCCGGCGACCTGCCTCCGCTGATCGGCGCGCTTCCGCCCAAGAGCAAGGCGCAGCTCACCGTCATTCGCGAAGGCAAGACCGTGCAGGTTCCGGTGGTGCTCGATGCGCTCAGCGTCGCAGCCGCGGATGCGAGCGACGAGGCGCCGGCGCGCGCGCCCGTCGCCGAGCCGTCATCGAACGCCAGTCTCGGCATCGCTGTGCAGGACCTGACGCCTGCGGAGCGCAAGCGTCTCGGCCTTGGCAACGGGGAAGGCGTCAAGATCGGTCGCGTCGATGGCACGCCGGCTCGCGATGCGGGCCTGCAGCCGGGCGACGTGATCCTGCAGGTCGGCCGCAGCCCGGTCGGCAGCGCAGCGGACCTGTCGCGCGCCGTATCGGCGCTGCCGCGCGGCCAGGCGATCATGCTTCTCGTCCGACGCGGCACTTCGACGCAGTTCGTCGCGGTCGATCCGA
The DNA here is from genome assembly GCF_054061195.1 of Lysobacter sp. HA35. Lineage (NCBI taxonomy): Bacteria > Pseudomonadati > Pseudomonadota > Gammaproteobacteria > Lysobacterales > Lysobacteraceae > Lysobacter > Lysobacter sp. HA35. The sequence goes on from NZ_JBSSDY010000001.1 coordinate 334,869, forward strand.
CCGGCAGCTGACGTTTCCCTGCGGCGACCGCGGAAATCCCGCGGTCGCCGGGGCGGGACCGGGCGCTATGCGATAATTCCGCGTTATTTCGCCTTGGCGCAGCCCGCTTCATGCAGCAGATCCGCAACTTTTCCATCATCGCGCACGTCGACCACGGCAAGTCGACGCTCGCCGATCGCATCATCCAGATCTGCGGCGGCCTCGAAGCGCGCGAAATGGAAGCGCAGGTGCTCGACTCGAATCCGATCGAGCGCGAGCGCGGCATCACCATCAAGGCGCAGTCCGTCTCGCTGCCGTACACCGCGAAGGACGGCAAGACCTACTTCCTGAACTTCATCGACACGCCGGGCCACGTCGACTTCAGCTACGAAGTCAGTCGTTCGCTCGCCGCGTGCGAAGGCGCGCTGCTCGTCGTCGACGCCGCGCAGGGCGTGGAAGCGCAGTCGGTCGCCAACTGCTACACGGCCGTCGAGCAGGGTCTCGAAGTGGTGCCCGTGCTCAACAAGATCGACCTGCCGACCGCCGATATCGAGCGCGCGAAGGCGGAGATTGAAGCGGTGATCGGCATCGACGCCGAGGACGCCGTCGCCATCAGCGCGAAGACCGGGCTCAACGTCATCGACGTGCTGGAGGCGATCGTCCTGCGCATCCCGCCGCCGAAGCCGCGCGATACCGACAAGCTGCAGGCGCTGATCATCGACTCGTGGTTCGACAACTACCTCGGCGTGGTGTCGCTGGTGCGCGTCATGCAGGGCGTGATCAAGCCGGGCGACAAGTTGCTCGTGATGTCGACGGGGCGCTCGCACCAGGTCGAAGGCGTCGGCGTGTTCACCCCCAAGCGCAAGCCGCTCGACGCGCTGCGCGCGGGCGAGGTGGGCTGGGTTACCGCATCGATCAAGGACGTGCATGGCGCGCCTGTAGGCGACACGCTGACGCATACCGCGCAGCCGGCGCTGTCGCCATTGCCGGGCTTCCAGGAAATGCAGCCGCGCGTGTTCGCGGGACTGTTCCCGGTCGACGCCGAGGACTATCCGGATCTCCGCGAAGCGCTTGAAAAGCTGCGCCTCAACGACGCCGCGCTGCGCTTTGAGCCGGAAAGTTCGGAGGCGATGGGCTTCGGTTTCCGCTGCGGCTTCCTCGGCATGCTGCACATGGAAATCGTGCAGGAGCGCCTCGAGCGCGAGTACAACCTCAACCTGATCACCACCGCACCCACGGTGATCTACGAGGTGCTCAAGACCGACGGCTCGATCATCCCCATGGACAACCCGGCCAAGCTGCCGGCGGTCAACATGGTCGACGAGATCCGCGAGCCGATCATCCGCGCCAACATCCTCACGCCGCCGGATTACGTCGGCAACGTGATCACGCTGTGCGAGGAAAAGCGCGGCGTGCAGATCGGCATCACCTACATGGGCCAGCAGGTGCAGATCAGCTATGAGCTGCCGATGGCCGAAGTGGTGCTCGATTTCTTCGACAAGCTGAAGTCGGTGTCGCGCGGATATGCGTCGCTGGACTACCACTTCCTGCGTTTCCAGGCCGGCCCGTTCGTGCGCGTCGATACGCTCATCAACGGCGACAAGGTCGATGCGCTGTCGATCATCACGCATCGCAGTCACGCCGACCGCCGCGGGCGTGACCTGACCGAGAAGATGAAGGAACTGATCCCGCGCCAGCAGTTCGACGTCGCCATCCAGGCGGCGATCGGCGCGCAGGTGATCGCGCGGACGACGGTCAAGGCATTGCGCAAGAACGTGCTCGCCAAGTGCTACGGCGGTGACATCTCGCGGAAGAAGAAGCTTCTCGAGAAGCAGAAGGAAGGCAAGAAGCGCATGAAGCAGGTCGGGCGCGTCGAGATTCCGCAAGAAGCCTTCCTCGCGGTTTTGAAGGTCGACCAGTAACGCAAGTGCCGTCGGGCAGGCCGGGACTTCGGGAACCCCGGCGGCCGTCCACGATCCAAGCTCCCGTCACGAATTCCGTTTGCAGGGACTGCCATGCGCTGGTTCGAAATCATCCTCGTCGTGCTGACGCTCGCCAGTGGCGTCATCTGGCTGCTGGACAAGCTGTTCTTCGCCGAGCGCCGCACCGCGCGTGATGGCCTGCTCGAGACCGACGACGAGCCCATGCTCGTCGACTACGCGAAGTCGTTCTTCCCGGTGCTCGCGGCGGTGCTCCTGCTGCGGAGCTTCGTCGCCGAGCCGTTCCGCATCCCGTCGAACTCGATGATGCCGACGCTGCTCACCGGCGACTTCATCCTCGTCAACAAGTTCAGCTACGGCCTGCGCCTGCCGATCACCAACGCGAAGGTGGTACCGATCGGCGAGCCGCAGCGTGGCGACGTCGTGGTGTTCAAGCCACCGCACCATCCGGAGCAGGACTGGATCAAGCGCATCATCGGCTTGCCCGGCGATCAGATCGCGTATCACGACCATCAGCTTTTCCTCAACGGCAAGCCCGTGCAGGCGCAGCCGATCGGCGTGTACCAGGGCGTCGCCAATGGCGCGGAGATGACCGGCGCCGAAGAAATGCAGGAAGCGCTGCCGGGCCGTCCGCACCACATCCTCGCGCGCAGCGACCTGATCCGCACCGACGGCGACGGCGAGTGGACCGTGCCGGCCGGGCACTATTTCGTGATGGGCGACAATCGCGACAACAGCGAAGACAGCCGATACTGGGGCTTCCTGCCGGAAGCGAACCTGCGCGGCAAGGCCTTCCTGATCTGGTTGAACTGCGAAGGCTGGGTTTGCTCGGGTGCGTTCGATGCCTCGCGCATCGGCACCCCGATCCGGTGATATCGTCCGCGTGAAGACCCTTGGGGAGAGAGTCATGAGACGCCAACAGCAGGGCATGACCCTGGCCAGCTTCATCGTCGTGCTCGGGATCGTCGGCGTGTTCATCTACGTCGGCATGAAGCTCATCCCGATGTATTCGGAATATTTCTCGGTCAAGAAGGCTTTGGAGGGCATGGCCAGCGAAGCCGGCATGTCCGACAACGATCCGGCGAAGATCAAGGACCTTTTCTTCCGTCGCATGGACGTCAACTACGGTGACGACGTGAAGCCGGAGAACGTGACCTTGAAGCGCAAGGACGCGGGCTGGGTGATGACGGTCGATTACGACGTGCAGCGTCCGCTGATCGCGAACCTCGACGTCATCGGCCACTTCCACTCCGAGAAGGAATTCAAGCGCATCACGGATTGATCGTGGGCGTTATTGGTCATTCGTTCCGGCAGCCTGCGTTGCTGGAACAGGCCCTGCGGCATCGCAGCGCCGGCACGCCGCATAACGAGCGGCTCGAGTTCCTCGGCGACGCGCTGGTCAACCTGTTCGTCGCCGAGGCGCTGTACCTGCGATGGCCGAAGGTCGACGAAGGCGCGTTGACGCGCGCACGCGCCGAACTGGTCCGTGAGTCGTCGCTGGCGCAGATCGCGCGTAACCTCGACCTCGGCACGAAGCTCACGCTCGGGCCCGGCGAGATGAAGTCCGGCGGGCATCGCCGCGATTCGATCCTGGCGGACGCGGTCGAGGCGCTGGTCGCGGCGATCTATCTCGACTCCGATTTCGAAACATGCCGCGCCGCGGTGCTGCCGTGGTTCGAGCCTGCGATGGCCGCACTGCCGCCGCCGAACAAGGTCGGCAAGGACGCCAAGACGCGGCTGCAGGAGTGGCTGCAGGCCCGCCAGCGGCCGTTGCCGGTCTACGCACTGCTGTCGGAGGACGGCGAGGAACACGCGCGCATCTTCCATGTCAGCTGCACGCTTGCGCAGCCCGCACTGGTGACGGAAGGCGAGGGCACCTCGCGCCGCATCGCCGAGCAGGCGGCCGCCGAGGCCGCGATGGTGCAGATCGAAGCCGTGCAGGCCGACCGCAAGGCCTGAGATCGCGCCGTTTCCACGGGCTGCGACGCACGGCCCGTACAATCGCGGCATGAATGCCAAATCCCACCGCGCGGGCCACGTCGCCGTCATCGGCCGCCCGAATGTCGGCAAATCGACGCTGGTCAATGCGCTCGTCGGCGCCAAGATCTCGATCACCTCGAACCGCCCGCAGACCACCCGTCATCGCCTGCTGGGCATCGCGACCTTCCCCGAAGGTCAGCTCGTGCTGCTCGACACGCCGGGCCTGCATCGCGAGCAGAAGCGCGCGATGAATCGCATGATGAATCGCGCCGCGCGTGGCGCGCTGGAAGGCGTCGATGCGGTGATGCTGGTCGTGCAGGCCGGTCGCTGGGATGACGAGGACGGCCTCGCCTACGACGCGATCAAGGCGGCGGGCGTGCCCGTCGTGCTGGTCGTGAACCAGGTCGACCGCATGAAGGACAAGACGGCGCTGCTGCCGTATCTCGCCAAGGTCAGCAATGGGCGCGACTTCGCGTCGGTGCATCCGGTGTCCGCGCTGAAGGCGCAGGGCCTCGAGGGATTGGTCCGTGCCGCGCTCGCGCTGGTGCCCGAGCAGGACGCGCTGTACGGCGAGGACGAGATCACCGACAAGAGCCAGCGCTTCCTTGCGGGCGAAATGGTGCGCGAGCAGTTGATGCGCCAGCTCGGCGATGAACTGCCGTATGCGACGACGGTCGAGATCGAGAATTTCGAGGTCGACGGCGCGCTACTGCGTATCGGCGCGGTGATCTGGGTCGAGCGCGCGGGGCAGAAGGGCATCGTGATCGGCAAGGGCGGCGAACGCCTGCGCGAGATCGGCGCGCGTTCGCGCCAGCAGATGGAAAAGCTGTTCGATTCGAAGGTCTTTCTCGAGACCTGGGTGCGCGTGCGCGAGGGCTGGTCGGACGACGAGGCGGCGCTTAAGTCGCTGGGTTATCACGACTGATCGTCGCGCCATGGCATTCGCGTTGACTGCGCCACGTTAGGCCGACGTCCGGACGCCGCCATGCGCTACGCCCAGGAAAACGCCTTCGTCCTGCACGCGCGGCCGTATCGCGAGACCAGCCTGCTGCTCGAGCTGCTGACCGCGCAGTACGGCCGCATCGGTATGCTCGCGCGCGGCGTCACCGGACCTCGTCGACAACTGCTTCGTGCGGCGCTGCAACCTTTGCAGTGGATCCGCTTCGACGCCGTGCAGCGCGGCGAACTCGCGCAGATGGCGAATGCCGAGGCTGTCGACGCCGCACCACGACTGATCGGCGATGCCGCGCTCGCGGCGTTCTACCTCAACGAATTGACGCTGCGCCTTGCGCCGCGACACGATCCGCAGCCCGACCTGTTCACCGCCTACGCCCGCGCTCGCGAGCGACTGCGCGCAGGCGAGCCATTGGCGTGGACGCTCCGTCGCTACGAACGTGACCTGCTCGAAGCATTGGGTCTTGGGTTCGACTGGTCATTCGACGGCGATGGTCAGCCGATCGATCCCATGGCGCGGTATCGGCTCGATGCCGAGAACGGTCCGCGACGTTTGCTCAGTGATCGCGGCGCCGCCGATCGCAGCGATGCGCCGAGCGGGCAGGCATTGCTCGCGCTTGCACAGGATGAAATGCCGGCACCCGGCGACCTCGCCGCGTTGCGACGCGGCATGCGTCGCGTGCTCGAGCACCATGTCGGCCCGCGCGGACTGACCTCGTGGCAGATGCTCGGCGAGTTGTCGCGCGTCGGTGCGGGTGGTCAGCCTTCGGGGAACTGATCGCGCGTTGCACGTAGGACGGCGTCGAACGCGGCCCAGCCGTCCTGCGGCTCCTGCGTTGCGAGTCGCGCGGCCGCATCGCCGAGGCGCGCGGCGCCGACGAAACCACAACTCGCGCGCAGGCGATGCAGCAGCGAGCGGATTTCCGCGCGGTCATCTGCATCGACCGCATCCGCGAGCGAGCGATGCACGACGTCGAGCTCCGGCCGGAATAGCCCGCGCAACGCAGTGAGATGGCCGCGATCGCCGAGCAGCGCGGACAGCGCCGATGCGTCGTCCCAGAGCGGCAACGTCGGGTCGGCCGGGGTGGGCGACGGCAACGCGGCATCGAGCCCCAACGCCATGCGGGCGGCAGCCGCGGTTTCGGCGGTCGACAACGGTTTGACGAGAACTTCGAGAAACCCGGCTGCGAGCAGGCGTTCGTGTTCTTCGGCCTCGCGCGCGGCCGTGTGTGCGATCGCAGGCGTCATCAGCCCTTGCGCACGCAGTGCGATGAGCAGCGCGTCACCCCGACCATCCGGAAGATTCGCGTCGAACACCCAGAGGTCATGCTTGGTCGACGCTGCCAGCTCACGCGCCGCGGCGCAGTTGCGCGCGACGTCGACGTGAAGCGGTACGCGGGCCAGCGCGGCTTCGAGGAAGGCGGCGCTGACGGCATCGTCCTCGACGAGCAGCGCGCGGTGGTGTCGATGGTCCGTCATCGTGAGTCGGCGTCCTGTCGGTATGCTCGCGGCGATGCCCATCGTACGCGCGATCGTCGCGGTGCTGCTGGCCGCCACGTTGCTGGCGGCCGCGCCTGCGCACGCGCGTTCGGCGCATGCCCGCGTCGCGCGCATGACGCTGCCCGGTGGCGAGATGCGCGGCGTTCGCATCGATCTCGATTGGCCGCCGACTGCGAAGCAGGGCGCGCTGCGCCTTCGTGCCGAAAAAGTCGATGCGCCCGACCTCGGCTATCACTTCACGGCTGTCGACTGGCATTGCGCACTGCGTCGCGACGGTTGGAGCGGTTGGCATTGCGACGGCCCGGCGGTGACGCGACAGGGCGCGATGCAGCTGCGCCTCGATCTCGCCGACGCCGGCGTGCAGGCGCAGCTCACGCGCGGCGGCACGGCGATCCGCGTTCGACACGACGACACGACCGGCGACGCCACGCGCGTCGAGCTCACCGCCGTTCCGCTCGCCTGGATACGCAGCCTGCTCGCAAAGGCTTGGCCCGCCGCGCAGCTCAAGGCAGGCGCTGGTGACGCGACCTTCGCCGTCACCACGCCGGACCACGACCTGCGCATCGTCGGCCCGATGACATTGCGCGATGTTTCGTTCGACACGCCCGACGGCACGATCGCGGCGGAAGGTCTCGACGCGCGTCTCGACCTCGACATGACATTGGGCGCGACCGATCGCGTCGCACTGCGAGGCCGGCTCGGCGGCGGCGAAGCACTGTTCGGCACTGCGTACCTCGCACTCGCTGGTCGCATGGGCGACATTTCCATCGATGCCGTGCAGCACGGCGATTGCTGCTGGCAGGTGCCGCATTTCGAGTGGCGCGACGACGGCGTGCTGCGGGCGTCGGGCAGCGCTGCGTTCGGTCCGGATGCAAGCGTGCGCGCGTTGCAGGCGGACGTGCGCAGTGCAGATCTTGCGGGATTGAAAGCGCCGTACCTGACCGGTTGGCTCGGTGCAGCGGGCCTCGGCGACCTAGCGTTGCGTGGCGGCGTCGATGCGCACGTCGACATGGGCGACGGCGCGCTGCACGCGGTGGACGCACGCTTCAACGCCGTCAAACTCGACGATCCGAAGGGACGCTTCGCATTCCACGACCTCGCCGGCGACGTGCGTTATTCGGCAGCGGCGCCGGTCGACAGCGAACTACATTGGACGTCCGGCCACCTATACGGGCTCGCGTTCGGCGCATCCACGCTGCCCATGCGCAGCGAACAGGGGCGTCTGGCCTTCGCGCAGCCCGTCGACGTGCCCATGCTCGGCGGTCGCCTGCACTTCGACCACCTCGCGATCCAGCCGTCGAGCGGCGCGACCGGCGCGAGCGCGGACTTCGGCCTCGACGTGCAGAACCTCGACATCGGCGAGCTCGCGAAGGCGCTCGGGCTGCCCGCGTTCACCGGCCAGCTCTCCGGCCGCATCCCCAGCGCGCATTACGCGGCGCAGCAACTCGTATTCGACGGTGGCCTGTCGATGGCGTTGTTCGGCGGACGGCTCGACGTCTCCGCGTTGTCGATGGAACGCCCGTTCGGCGTCGCGCCGACGCTGAGCGCGGACATCGCGTTCGACGACCTCGACCTCGAATCACTCACCGGCGTGCTCGGTTTCGGCAGCATCACCGGCAAGCTCGACGGCCACATTGGCGGCCTGCGCCTGGTCGACTGGCAGCCCGTCGCCTTCGACGCGCACCTGCGCACTGATCGCCACATCGGCACGCGCCAGCGCATCTCGCAGCGCGCGGTGCAGGACCTGTCGAGCGTCGGCGATGCGTCGTTTGGTGCCGGCCTGCAGGCGCGCCTGATCGGGTTGTTCGACGACTTCGCCTACTCCGCGATCGGTATCGACTGCCGGCTCGCGGACGAGGTCTGCGAGATGGGCGGGCTCGGCGATCGCGGCCCGAACAGCTTCACCATCGTGCAGGGCGGTGGCATCCCGTGGCTGACGGTGGTCGGCATCAACCGTCGCGTGGACTGGCCGACGCTGGTCGAACGCCTCGTGGCGGTGGGGAAGGGTGAGGCCAAACCGGTGGTGCAGTGACACCCCTGTTCACGTTTCGCCTCGCTTCACGCATGCTTCGGCACGATCGCCTCAACCGACTGGAGAAACACCCATGCGCCGCTGGATGATGCTGCCGCCCCTCGCCGTCGCGCTCACCGCGTGCGTGACCATCAACGTGTATTTCCCGGCCGCCGAGGCGCGTGAGGCGGCGAAGCAGTTCGTCGAGAAGGTGATCAACGATCCGGACGCCAAGACCGTGGAGCCAGTGAAGCCGGGTGGTGGCAGCGCGTCGATCCAGGCGCCGTGGTCCGAGCGCGTCACCTCGCAGCTCGCGCGCGTCGACCTCGCGTCGGTCATGGGCATCGGCAGCGCGTACGCGCAGTCGCAGCCCAACTTCAAGATCCAGACGCCGGCCATCCAGGCCATCCAGGCGCGCATGGAGCAGCGCTTCGACAGCCAGCTGCGGGCCGCATTCGACGCCGGTGCGCTCGGCTTCACCGCCGACGGCATGGTCACCGTGCGCGACGCGGCCAAGCTCGCGCTCAAGGATCGCGTCGCGGTGAACCAAGCCGTCGCGGACGAGAACCGCGACCGCGCCGCGGTGTATCGCGAGATCGCCGTTGCCAACGGGCACGCGGAGTGGGAATCGCGCATCCGCGAGGAGTTCGCGCGGCAGTGGATCGACAGCGCACACGGCGGCTGGTGGTACCAGTCCGGCGGGGCCTGGAAGCAGAAGTAACCCGTTTTCGAGAGGCGCCCCGGGGCGCCGAACGGCGGCCCGCTTCGGCGGGCCGTCGCCTTTTGCGGACCCGGTTCAGGGCGCGGCGGGCGTTTCTGGGACAATTCGCGGCTGTCTTCCCGTTGCGCACGCCGTGGCCCGTCTCGATCTCACCCCGTTTTCCGTCGACATCACCGACCTCACGCATGACGGCCGCGGTGTCGCGCGCCTGCCCGACGGCAAAGCCGTCTTCGTTGCTGGCGCACTGCCGGGCGAAAAGGTCGTCGCCGTCCGCACCGGCAAACACCGCACGTTCGACGAAGCGCGCACGGTCGAAGTGATCGACGCCGCCGGCGAGCGCGTTGCGCCGCGCTGCGCTCATTTCGGCACCTGCGCCGGCTGCGCGCTGCAGCACTACGACGAAGCGAAGCAGATCGTCGCCAAGCAGCGCGTGCTGATGGAAAACCTCGAGCGAATCGGCCACGTCACGCCGAAGTCCGTGCTCGACCCGCTGACGCACGACGCTTGGGGCTATCGCCGCAAGGGGCGGTTCTCGGTGCGGCGCGTCGAGAAGAAGGACAAGACGCTGGTCGGCTTCCGCGAAACCGATCCGCGGTTCGTCGCCGACATCGCCGAATGTCACACCGTGATTCCGTCGATCGGTTCGAAGATCGGCGCGCTGTCGGCACTGATCGACGGCATGGACGGCCGCCGCGACATTCCCCAGATCGAATTCATCGCCGGCGACGACGCCATCGCACTGACGTTCCGCCACCTCGCACCGCTGAGCGAAGGCGACCGCGCGAAGCTCGCCGCATTTGGGCGCGAACAGGGCTTCTCGATCTACCTGCAGCCGGGCGGCCTGGAGACCGTGCATCCGCTGGAGCCCGACGAGCCGAAGCTCGCGTTCAGACTGGACGAGTGGAACGTCGAGCTGGTGTTCCGGCCGCTGGATTTCATCCAGGTCAACGCGGGCCTTAACCACCGCATGATCCAGCGCACCATCGAACTGCTCGACCCGCAGCCGGAAGAGCGCGTGCTCGATCTGTTCGCGGGACTCGGCAACTTCACCTTGCCGCTGTCGCGTTATGCACGCGAAGTGGTGGGCGTCGAAGGCGACGCGGGCCTTGTACGTCGCGCGCGCGAGAACATCACGCATAACGGAATCACGAACGTCGAATTCCACGCCGCGGATCTTGCGAAGGATCTTTCCGGCGAACCGTGGATGCGCGAGTCGTTCGACAAGCTCCTGCTCGACCCGCCGCGTTCCGGCGCGGACTTCGTCCTCGCGCATCTGCCGTTGAAGCAGTTCAAGCGGATCGTGTATGTCAGCTGCCATCCGGCGTCGCTCGCGCGCGATGCCGGCTTTCTCGTGAAGGAGAAGGGCTGGACGTTGAAGGCCGCGGGTGTGATGGACATGTTCCCGCACACGGCGCACGTCGAGTCGATTGCCGTGTTCGAGAAGAAGTAGTCGTTCCGCTGGCGAACCGCGCAGCGTTTGGCGACGTAGTGCGCGGTCAAGGGCTTTGCTTTCGCTTCGACAGCCAGACCAGCCGTAAAGACCCCGAAGGGGCGGCCGACACGACGTCGGTCGTCGCCACCCGAGGCAGGATGCCGAGTGTGGCGATCGCGACATACCACCCGATCACGAGCTGTAGATCCGTCGGGGAAAAGTGCTTTCTTTTGGTTACTTTTCTTTGCACGAGCAAAGAAAAGTGACTCGGGCGCTTTAGCGCACGAAACGCCTTTGCCTTCGATCGCGACGTTCTTCAGAAGCAACATCAACAGCCTTTCGGACGCTAACGCGCCCGAGGTACTTTTCTTTGTTGGCGCAAAGAAAAGTACCCAAAAGAATGCGCCTTCCCCGATCAGATCTACAGCCAGCGATCGGACGTTCGGTCGCGATCGCCACACCCGCCATCCATGGCTCGGGTGGCGACGGCGCGCTTCCTGCGCGCCGCCCTCCGCGTCTCACGATTTCGCTTGGCTCGCGAAGTCGCGCTAAGGCAAGGTAGACGGCCACGTCCGGCCGCCGATCGCCCATGCCCCTCGAAATCGAACGCAAATTCCTCGTCACCTCCGACGCTTGGCGCGCGCGAGCGTCGAAGCGCGTCGAAATGGCGCAGGCCTACCTCAACGACCTCGCCACGCTCGACGCCGGCGCGATGAACGTCTCGGTGCGCGTCCGCATCCAGGGCGACGAGGCCTTCCTCAACATGAAGTCGCGCGAGCTCGGCACCACGCGGCAGGAGTTCGACTACCCGATTCCCGTCGACGACGCCCGCGCGCTACTAAAGCTGTCGGTCGGCGGCAAGATCGAGAAAGTGCGGCATTACGTCGAGTTCGGTGGCCGGACGTTCGAGGTCGACGAGTTCCTCGGCGACAACGCCGGCCTCGTTGTCGCCGAACTCGAGCTCGACGACGCCGATGCCGCCTACGAGCGTCCAGACTGGCTGGGCGAGGAGGTCACCGACCAGCCGCGCTACTACAACCTCGCGCTCGCCAGCCGGCCGTATTCGGCCTGGTAGGCCCGCCGCTGCGCGTCGACGCCGTCCGGGGCACAATGCCGGCCCGAATCGAAAACCGGAGTGTTGCGACATGCTCGTAATCGGCGTGGCCGGCACCGAACTCACCGCGCAGGAACGCGACTGGCTGCAGCACGATGCCTGCGGTGGCGTGATCCTCTTCAGCCGCAACTTCGCGTCCAAGCAGCAGGTCGCCGAGCTCAGCCAGGCGATCCGCGAGGCCGCGCCGCGGCCGCAGCTGGTCTGCGTTGACCAGGAAGGCGGGCGCGTGCAGCGCTTCCGCGACGGCTACTCCGCGTTTCCGCCGCTGGAGAAATTCGACGAGCTGTATCGCCGCGATCCCGAGGGCGCGACCAAGCTCGCGACCGAGCACGCATGGCTGATGGCCAGCGAAGTGCGCGCGACCGGCGTCGACCTCAGCTTCGCGCCTGTCGTCGACCTCGGCCGCGGCAATCGCGCCATCGGTGACCGCGCGTTCTCCGCCGACCCGCAGGTCGTCGCCGAGTTCACCCGTGCGTACGTCGAGGGCATGCACGCCGCCGACATGGCCGCGACGCTCAAACATTTCCCCGGCCACGGCTCGGTGCTCGAAGACACGCATTTCGACGACGCCGTCGATCCGCGCCCGCTCGAAGAAATCCGCGCGCTCGACCTCGTTCCGTTCGTCGCTGGCATCGATGCAGGCGCCGACGCGGTGATGATGGCGCACGTCAAATATCCCGCCGTCGACCCCGATCCGGCCGGCTATTCGAAGCGCTGGATCGAGGACATCCTGCGCAAGGAAATGGGTTTCCGCGGCGTCGTGTTCTCCGACGACATCGGCATGGCCGCGGCGTTCTCCGCGGGCGGCATCAAGGCGCGCATCGATGCGCATCTGGATGCCGGTTGCGACGTCGTGCTGGTCTGCCATCCGGAACTCGTGCCCGAATCGCTCGCGGCGGTCGAAGGTCGCAAGCTCAACACCGCGTCCATGGCGTCGCTGATCGGGCGCGGTCCGTTCGGCTGGCGCGAGCTGCTGGCGGACGATCGCTACGGCACCACGAAGCAGCGCATCGAAGGCCTCGCCTGACATGGCGCGTGACCTCGCCTGGGCGCTGGCCAACAGCGACGTCATCCACGATCGCGACACGCTCGAACAGGCCATCGCGCGCATGGCGCAACCGATCGCGCGCGACTTCGCCGGCAGCGTGCCGGTCTACCTCACGGTGATGCACGGCGGCCTGCCGTTCGCGGGGCGGCTTGCAATGGAAGTCGGCGCGCTCGGCGTCGACTTCGAGTTCGACTACCTACACGCCACGCGCTATCGCGGCGCGACGAGCGGTGGTGATCTCACGTGGAAGCATCGTCCCGCGACGCCGCTTTCCGGTCGTCGCGTTCTGCTTGCCGATGACATCCTCGACGAAGGCCACACGCTGCGCGCGATCGTGCAGTGGTGCCGCGAGGAAGGCGCGGTCGACATCCGCATCGCTGCGCTCGCGGTGAAGCGCCACGACCGCTGCGTCGAAGGCGTGCGCGCGGACTACTTCGGCGTCGACGTGCCGGACCGTTACGTCTTTGGCTACGGCATGGATTTCCAGGAGCAGGGCCGCAACCTGCCGGCGATCCACGCGCTGACCGACGAGGCGCTGAAAGCGCTCTGACGCCGCACCGCTTCGCATCACGACTTCGCACGGACACGACATGAGCGACATCGCACTCGCCGTCATCGGCGGCACCGGGCTGTATCGACTCGCCGAACTGCACGACGTCGAATCGCACGAGCCCGACACGCGCTTCGGTCGCGCCTCCGGCCCGGTGCGCGTCGGCACAATGGCGGGGCATCGCGTCGCGTTCCTCGCCCGCCACGGCGAAGGTCATTCGGTACCGCCGCACCTCGTCAACTACCGCGCGAACCTTGCGGCGCTGCAGGCGCTCGGCGCAAAGCGCGTGCTCGCGCTCAACACGGTAGGCGGCATTACCGACCGCTTCGGCCCGCGCGTGCTGGCCTGTCCCGATCAGGTCATCGACTACACCTGGGGTCGCGTCTCGACGATCTGCGAAGAACCGGGAACCGAAGTGCTGCACGTCGACTTTGGCGAGCCGTACACGCCGTCGCTGCGCAACGCGGTGCTTGCCGCCGCGCAGGACGCGGGCGTTCCACTCGTCGACGGCGGGTGCTACGGCGCGACGCAGGGCCCGCGCTTGGAAACGCGTGCGGAGATCGCGCGCATGCGGCGCGACGGCTGCGACCTCGTCGGCATGACCGGCATGCCCGAAGCCGGGCTCGCGCGCGAAATGGAACTCGACTACGCGTGTCTGGCGATCATCGCGAACTGGGCGGCGGGTGCAGGCCCGCAGGTCGATGAAGTGATCACGCTGCAGGACGTGCTCGACAACGTCGCCGCGGCGTCGGCGCATCTGCCTGCGCTGCTCGGCGCGTTGCTCGACCGCACGTCAGGCGATACCCGCTAGGACGATTGTCAACCGGCTGCGGCGTTTGCATACTCGGCCGCGCGGCTGCGACCCATACGGGCCACCGCGGCGCGCCTACGCTCACAGCATGAGGTCATCAAGGATATGCAGTACGGCACCGTGAAATGGTTCAACGATGCGAAGGGATTCGGTTTCATTTCGCCCGAAGACGGAACTGCGGATGTGTTCGTGCACTACTCGGCGATCAGCTCCAAGGGTTTTCGTAGTCTCAAGGAAGGGCAGCGCGTGTCTTACGAGGTCAGTCAGGGCCCGAAGGGCATGCAGGCATCGGGCGTCGTTCCGGCCTGACGGTTTGCTGCGTACCGTTTCCCGAGGCCCCGCTCCGGCGGGGCCTTTTTATTGCCCCCGCGATGTGGTTCGTCGCGCGGATCTCTTCACTCACGCGGCGCTGCGGTGCCCGGGTATATCGACATCGTGAACCCTCGCGCTATTCAGGGCAGTCCACCTTCGCGTATGTCCAACGCCACCGCCACGTCGACGTTCGGTGCACGCGACGCCGCGTGGGCGGCGGCGACCGTGGTTGGCGCCGTGGTGCTGTCGTACGCCGCGGTGGCACTGAGCTGGATCCACGCGACGCAGGTGCCGGCGATCCGCCTCGCGGGTGCGTGGCTGGTCGGCATGCTGCTGCTGCGCCGTGCACCGCCGAGGCTGGCCGCTACGGTGCTGCTCGCCTGCGCGGTCGTGCTCGGCGCGCTGGTGTTCGTGTTTGTGCCGTCCGCACGCGTGCCGGTGGTGCTCGCACACAGCATGCTGCGGGTCGCCGAGGCCGCCGTCGCCTACGTGTTGCTCGTGCGGGCCGGTTGCGACCCGCGTGGCCTGCGCCGCGTATCGGACCTCGCGTGGCTGGCCGGCATCGCGGTGGTCGCGGTGCCCGCGGCAACCGGCTTGGTGGCGACGTTGATCCCCGGTGCGCAGGCGGATGCGTGGTCGATCTGGCGCGACTGGGCACTCGGCGGCGCGTTCGGAATGCTGACGTTGCTGCCGGCAGTGCTCGCGTCGACGCCGGACGAGTGGCGACGCTTCCGCCAGCCGCGTTCGCTCGCGCTGTTCGCACTGCTGGCGGCGCTATCGATCGCGGGCGCGGCAGCGGCGTCGCTGTGGTTGCGGCAGCCCTTGATCGTGCTGCTGCTGCCATTGCTCGTCGCAGGCCTGCGCCTCGGCATCCTCGGTACCGCGCTGCTCGACCTCGTCGCGATCCTCGCGCTACTCGCGGTGCATCGCTGGCTGCCCGGCGCGCACGAAGGTGCGCTGGCCGGGCTCGGCTTCACCGAACTTGCGGCGTCGGCGGCATTCGGCCTCTTCGCGCCGTTGCTGGTCGCCGTGCAGACCGAACGCCGGCGCGCCACGGCACGCGAGCTGCGCGAGACGGCACATCAGCTGCGTGTGTTGCACGACCACGTGCCCGCAGCGATCGGCCTCATCGACGCCGAGGGCCGCTACCAGCTGATCAATCGCCGCTACGCCGAATTCCTCGGCCGCGAACCCGCCGCCATGCTCGGGCGCACGCAGCGTGAGGTGCTGGGTGATGCGTACGCCGAGAGCGTCGATGCGCCCGTCAGTCGCGCGCTGGCCGGTGAGCGCGCCACGTTCGAGACGCACGTCCTCGGCCGCGACCTCGAAATCCACTATGTCCCCAATTTCACCGACGACGGCCGCGAAGGCTTCTTCGTGCTCGCGATCGACGTGAGTGCGCGTGTCAAGGCCGAGCACGCACTGCACGAGGAAAAGGAGCGAATCCGGGTCACGCTGGATTCGATCGGCGACGCCGTCGTCGCCTGCGATACGCAGCTGCGCATCACGTTGCTCAATCCTGTGGCGGAAGAGCTGACCGGGTGGGCGGAAGGCGACGCCCTCGGCCGTTCGATTGACGAGGTGATTCGCCTCGTTGATGACGACAGCGGCAGCGAAGTCGCATCACCGATGCGCACCGCGCTGTCCGACGATCGCATCGTATCGTCGCAGTTCGATCGCGCGCTGCTGCGGCGCGATGGCGAGCGCTTCGCGGTGGAGGACTCCGCCGCGCCGATCCACGACAGCGATGGGCGCGTCATTGGCGGCGTCATGGTCATCCACGACATCAGCGAAACGCGCGCGATGGCGCTGCGCATGACGCACCAGGCGCAGCACGACCATCTCACCGACCTGCCGAATCGTGTGTTGCTGCAGGATCGCTTGGAGCACGCCGTCGCCGCGATTCCGCACGGCGGACGCGGTGCGCTGATGTTCGTCGACCTCGACCATTTCAAGACGATCAACGATTCGCTCGGCCACCAAGTGGGCGACGTCGTGCTGCAGGAAGTCGCCAAGCGCCTGCAGTCGACCGTGCGACCCGAGGACACGGTGAGTCGACAGGGCGGCGATGAATTCGTCGTGCTGCTCGAACGCCTTCCCGATCCGGAGGGCGCGGCGCGCATCGCCGAACGCATGATCGAGGTGATGCGTCGGCCGATCGAAGTAGAAGGAAATCGACTGCATGTGTCGCTGAGCATCGGTATCGCGCTGTATCCGCAGGACGCCACCGATCGGCGCGGCCTGATGCGCCATGCCGACGCGGCGCTATATCACGCCAAGCACGCCGGCCGCGCGCGGCACAGCTTCTTCGCGCGCAGCATGAGCGAGCGCGTCGAGCGTCGTTTGCGCATGGAACACGACCTGCGCGACGCGCTCGCCCATGGCGGGCTGTTCCTCGTTTACCAGCCCAAAGTGCGGCGCCCCGACGGCACGATCATCGGCATGGAAGCGCTGGTGCGCTGGCGCCGCACGGACGGCACGCTCATCCCGCCGATGGAGTTCATCCCGATCGCCGAAGAGAGCAGCCTGGTCACCGAAGTCGACCGCTGGGTGATGCGCGAAGCGTGTCGACAGGCGCAGACCTGGCGCGCTGCGGGGCAGCTGCCGGGGCCGGTGTCGGTCAACGTATCGCTTGCGCGCTTCGACGCGGACCGCCTGCTTGCAACCGTCGCCGATGCATTGCGCGACACGCAGCTTCCGGGCGAACTGCTCGAAGTCGAGTTCACCGAAAGCCAGATGTTCGCCGACCGCGAGCGTGCCGAGCGACTCATCACCGGGCTGCACGCGCTCGGCGTGCGCATCGCCATCGACGATTTCGGCACCGGTTATTCAAGCCTCGGCTACCTCGCCAACCATCGCTTCGACACGATCAAGATCGATCGGTCGTTCGTGAGCGGACTGCCGGGCGACGCGAAGCAGGGCGCGGTGGTGCAGGCGATCATCGCGATGGCCAACGCGCTGGAAGCCCACGTCGTGGCCGAGGGCGTCGAGACGCTGGCGCAAGCGTCGATGCTCGATGCGCACGGTTGCCGCGACGTGCAGGGCTATCTCTACAGTCGTCCGCTGGAAGTTCTGGACTTCGAGACGTTGCTCGCGCTCGGCATCCTGCCCGCCGCGGATGCGGCGTGACGTACGTCAGTCGATGAACTGAAGGCGCGCGAGTTCCGCGTAGAGCCCGCCCTGCGCCATGAGGTCGGCGTGCGTGCCTTCCGCGACGATGCGACCGCCATCCATCACCACAATGCGATCGGCCTTCAGGACGGTGGCGAGGCGATGCGCGACGACCAGCGTCGTGCGGCCGTCCATCAATTCGTCGAGCGCGGCCTGTACCGCAGCCTCGCTCTGCGCGTCGAGCGCGCTCGTGGCTTCGTCGAGCAGCAGGATCGGCGCGTCGCGTAGTACGGCGCGTGCGATCGCGATGCGTTGCTGCTGTCCGCCCGACAGGCGCGCGCCGCGTTCGCCGACCGTGGCGTCGAGGCCCTGCGGCAGTGCGCGCACGAAGTCCGCCGCGTGCGCGGTCTTGAGCGCGCGTTCGATCGCGGCGTCGTCGGCATCAAGCCGACCGTAGCGCACGTTCTCACGCACGCTGGTCGCGAACAGGGTCGGATGCTGTGCGACCAGTGCGATCGCGGCGCGCAGGCCCGCCGGGTCGACGCTGTCGATCGGCACGCCGTCGATGCGGATCGCGCCGGCAGTAACGTCATGGAAGCGCATCAGCAACGAGAACACGGTGCTCTTGCCGGCGCCCGACGGACCGACCAGCGCGACGGTTTCGCCGGGTCGCACGCGAAGGCTGAAATCGCGCAACACCTCGCGACCCAATTCGGCCGGATACGCGAAACCGACATGATCGAATTCGATGTCACCCGTGACCGGCGCGGGAAGTGCGCGCGGCGATGCGGGAACGGTAACCGTCGGTGTTTCTTCCAGCAGTTCGGCAATGCGACCCATGCCGCCGGTCGCGCGCTGCAACTCGTTCCACACTTCCGCGAGCGCGCCGACCGAGCCGCCGCCGACCACCGCGTACAGCAGGAACTGCAGCAACGTCCCGGCCGTCATGCGATGCGCGAGCACGTCGTGCGCGCCGAGCCACAGCACGGTGACGATCGCGCCGAACACCAGCGTGATCGCGACCGCGGTGACCAGCGACTGCGCGCCGATGCGCTTGCGAGCGACACCAACCGCAGCGGTCACGGCGTCGACGAATCGTTGGCGCTCGTACGGCTCGCGCGCATGCGCACGCACCGTCGCGACGGCGCCCAGCGTTTCCGCGGCGATAGAGTTGGCGTCCGCCACGCGGTCCTGGCTGGTGCGCGCGATCTTTCGCAGGCGTCGTGCGCCGATCACGATTGGTGCGACCGCGAGCGGAATGCCGATCAATGCATACGACGCCAGCCGCGGGCTGGTCGCGAACAGCATCACCAGGCTGCCGACCACCGTGACCGCGCTGCGGAGCGCGATCGACATCGTCGAAGCGACGAGGCTGCGCAGCAGTTCGGTGTCGGCGCTCAGGCGCGAGACCAGCTCGCCGGATCGCGTGCGGTCGTGGAATGCGGCGTCGAGACTCAGCAGATGCGTGTAGAGACGATCGCGCAGATCCGCGACCACGCGCTCGCCCAGCAGCGACACGAAGTAGAAGCGCGCGGCGGTGAACAGCGCGAGCAGCAGCACCACGCCGCCCAATGGCAGGAACGCGACGTTGATCGAATGCGCCGTGCCGTTCGCGAAGCCGTGGTCGATGACGCGACGGAAGGCGACGGGCAGCGCGAGCGTGGCGGTCGACGAAATGCCGAGCGCGACCAGCCAGCTCACGAACAGCGAACGATGGCGCTGCACGAAGGGCCACAGCGCGCGCAGGCCGGCGAAGCGCGAAACGGGGGCGGCGCCGGCGGGGGCGTCAGGCATCGGAAGGATTTTCCAGCAGGCGGACCCGATCCCGGGTGGCGTCGCGCAGGTGCGCTTTCAAGGTGTCCGCGCGGTCGGCGGGCAGGCGGATCGCGAGTTCGACGCCGTCGCCATCGAAGCTTTCGTCGATGCGTTCGACACCCGCGGCCGCCAGCACCGAGTGTACGGCGCCGGTGTCGGCGAACGCGAAGCGCAGCCGAAGCATGGTGTTTTCGACGAGTTCGACCTTCTCGGCGAGACGCAGGCATTCAGCCGCGCAGCCGCCGTACGCGCGCACCAGGCCGCCTGCGCCGAGCTTGATGCCGCCGTACCAGCGCGTCACCACGGCCACCACGCCGTCGACCTTCTGCCCGCCGATCGCGGCGAGGATCGGTCGGCCTGCGGTGCCCGACGGTTCGCCATCGTCACTCGAGCGGTAGTCCTGACCGATGCGGTACGCCCAGCAGTTATGCGTGGCCGCGTCGTCGCGAACCTCTGCGAGGAAGGCGAGCGCGGCGGCGGGCGACGTCACCGGCGCCGCGTGCGCGATGAACCGGCTGTGCTTGACCTCGAGCGTGGCCGACGCGGGGCCGGCGAGCGTCAGCATCGACGCGTCACGGCGACCAGGGATCGTCGTCGCGCAGCAGCGGACGCAGGTCGGCGGGCACGGCGACGCGCGGGTGCGCGATGACGAAGCGGGCGAGGCTGGCGCGCGCACCGGCGACGTCGCCGGCGTCGCGGCGAGCGCGGATACGGGTCAGCCAATCGCGCGTCGGAAGACGCGCGTCCGTGGAGACGTCGGGAAGCGGGGCGGCGACGGCTTCGCGTCGTGCCCGCGAGGCTACAGCGGCGGCCTGCGGCATGACGCCCGCATCGGCTTCGGGTTTGGCGGACGTCGCGGAGAACGCACGGGCGTTTTGCGCCGGTGGTGGTGCAGGAGGCGGCGGAGGCGGCATCGCCTCGTCGACGAAATCGTGCACCGATGGATGCGCGGCGGCCTTGCGCGCCGGGGCGGGTGCATTCGCGACACGGGGTGCGCCACCGCCCGCAACCGGCGACGCCTTGCGCGCGGCCGCAGCGGGTGCGGCCTGCGCAGGCGCGTTGCCGACCGCCGCCACCGGTGCTTCGCGACGCGGCACGCTTTCGACCTGCACGACCGTTTCGGACTCGGCACCGGCGCCGTTTGCGTCACCGGCGTGTTCGGCATGCGTCACCAGCGGCGGCGGCAGCTCGAACATCGGACGCAGCTGCCAAGCGAGGCCGACCGCTGCGACCAGCACCGCGGCGGCGCCGACCGCGCTCGGCCAGCGACGCGTGCGTCGCATCGTCGTGGAGACGACCCGCGCCGGCGTCGCCGCACGCGCGGCCGCGAGGATGCTCGCGTCCAGCGCGGCCGACGGCCCCGACGCGGCGTCGAGCCGGGCCAGGCGCGCGGCAAGCTCGCGTTCCTCGGCGGACAGCGCGTCGTGGTCGGGCTCGGGCGGGCGGGCAGTCATGTCGAGAGTCTCGTGCGCAGCTTGTCCATCGCGTATCGAAGGCGCGACTTCACGGTCTCGCGGCCGGCACCGGTGATCTCCCCGATCTCCTCGAGGGTGAGCTCCTGCTCGAGCCTGAGCAGCACGACCTCGCGCTGTTCGGGCGGCAGCTCGTCCAGCGCCATGCGGAGGCGACGGCGCTGCTCGAAATCACTCAACGTCCGTTCGGGCGATTCGGGGTCCGCCAGCGCCTCGATCCGGGCTTCGGCATCGGCCGGCGCGGCGGGGCGGTGCTTGGCCGCGCGCCAGTGATCACCGAGCCGATTGTGGGCGATCCGGTAGAGCCACGTGCTGAATGCCGCGTCCGGACGCCAGCTCTCGCGGGCCGCGATGACCCGCTGCCAGACGTCCTGGAAGATCTCGTCGGTGGTGGCCGCATCGCGCAGCTGGCGCAGCACGAACCCGTAGAGCGGGCCCTTGTGTCGGCCGTAGAGCTCCTCGAACGCGCGCACGTCGCCGGCGCACCAGGCGCGCATCAGCTCGTCGTCGGTGGCTGCAGGCGCGCCATTCATCGGCGGCAGCGTACGGGGGCGGCCGGTTGCGGTACAGCCCGGCGTGCGGCCGCCCCTTTGGGCAAGGCCCTTCAAAGCGCGCTGCGATCACGTATTCTCGTCCGGGCCCGCCCCGCGGGCGGGAACCGGCAGCCGGCTGAAAGGTCGACCCGGAGCGTGGGTCGGGCGCAGGCCCGGCATGGCGACAGGGGGAGTCGGCGTTGCGGAAACCCGATCCAACGGACAATGGGATGCGTCGCGCCCGACGGCGTGAGCTCGTTGCTGCGTTGGAAGCGGGATTGCCGAACGACGCAGCGGTTGCGGCCGGTTGGCGCGAGCGCGAAGGCGTCACCGTCTACACGTCCGACGATGCCGACGACACGCTCGCCGAGGTCGTCCGCAATTCACTTCTTGGTGCGACGCCGATCGACGTCGCCGACGGCTGCGTGATCGAACGCTGGCCGTTGCCTGGCGGTCGTCATGGCGCCGTCGCCGCGCGCGTACACGGCGGACTGGATGCCGACGTGCGCATGACCTGGTCGGAGATGTCGCGCGCATTGATCGCCGCGTATCTCGATGCCGACCGCGTGCAACGTCGTGCGGACTCCCTGGAAAAATCCGAACGTCTGCAGCAGGCGCTGTACGAGATCGCCGACCTCGCGGGCTCCGGGCTCGAACTGTCCGCGATGCTGCGGATGATCCACCACGTGATCGGCGGCCTGATGTACGCCGCGAATTTCTACATCGTGCTGTACGACGACGCGCTCGACACCGTGCGCTTCGTGTATTTCGCCGATGAGCGCGACGACTACGTCGCCGAACCCGATCGCGAAATTCCCGCGTCGGAAATGCCGAACAGCCTGACGCTCGCGCTGCTGCGCCGTGGCGAGCCGGTGCGGGGCGCGTCCGATGCGGTGCGCGACCAGCTCGGCGTCGTGCGCGACCCGACGCACGGCCCCGACAGCGAAGACTGGCTCGGTGTGCCGATGCGTCGCGACGATCGCGTCTGTGGCGCGATCGTTGTGCAGAGCTACGACCGCGCCGGTGTGTATGGCGAGGAAGAACGCGCACTGCTCGCCTTCGTCGCGCAGCACATCCTGACCGCGCTCGAACGTCATCTCGCGCGGCAGGATCTCGAGCATCGGGTCCGCGAGCGCACGCATGCGCTGGAGCGGCTCAATAACGACATGCAGGCGGAGATCGAGGAACGCCAGCGCGCCGAACAGTTGCAGAGCGCGCTGTTCCGCATCGCCGAGCTGTCGATGAGCGCGCCGTCGCTCGACGATTTCTATCGCGAAGTGCATGCGATCGTCGGCGAGCTGCTGTACGCGCGCAATTTCTACATCGCGATGATTTCCGAGGATGGCGAGCGCCTCGAGTTCCCGTATTCGATCGACGAACGCGACGGCCGCCGCGTCGCGCGTCCGCTCGGCTTCGGCCTCACTGAATACGTACTGACGCGCCGCAAGCCGTTGCTGGTCGAACGCGCGGACATCGAAACGCTGACGCACGAAGGCGAACTGATCAGCCGCGGCGCACTAGCCTGCTGCTGGCTCGGCGTGCCGCTATGGCGGGACGACCAGGTGGTCGGCGTGATCGCGGTGCAAAGTTATTCGCACACCATCACGTTCAGTCGTCGCGATCAGGAACTGCTGACGTTCGTCGCGCACCACATCGGCATCGGCCTGGAGCGCAAGCGCTCGCAGGACGCGCTGATGCATGCGCACACCGAACTCGAAGAACGCGTCGAAGCACGTACTCGTGAGCTCGCGCGCGCAAACCGCGAACTCGTGTCGCAGATCGGCGAGCGCCTGCGCGCGGAACAGCGGCTCACCCACCAGGCGCGGCACGATTCGCTCACCGGCCTGCCGAACCGCACGCATCTTGTCGACGCGCTGAGCGAATCGATCGAGCTCACGCACGCGCATCCGCATTCGGTGTTCGCGGTGCTCTACCTCGACCTCGACCGCTTCAAGCTGGTCAACGACAGCGCCGGCCATTCCGCGGGCGATGAATTGCTGATGGAAGCGGCGCGGCGCATCGCGGCCTGCGTGCGTCCGGGCGATGTTGTCGCACGCTTGGGCGGTGACGAATTCGCGGTGCTCGTGCACCAGCTCGACAGCGTGGCCAGCGTCGAGCGTCTGGCAAGCCGCATCCTCGAAACGCTGGGCCAGCCGTGGTGGGTCGCGGGTCGCGAAGTCTTCCCGTCGGCCAGCATCGGCATCGCGCTCTGGCATCAGCGCTATCGCAGCGGCAGCGAACTGCTGCGCGACGCCGACGCGGCGATGTATCGCGCCAAGGCGGCCGGCCGCGGACGCTGGGCGACGTTCGACGAAGCCATGCGCGAGGAAGCGATGCGCATCCTCGACCTCGAAGCCGACCTGCGCCGCGCGATCAATGGCGACGGTTTCGTTGCGTTCTACCAGCCGATCGTCCGGCTCTCCGATCGCAGCATCATCGGCCACGAAGCGCTGCTGCGCTGGAGTCATTCGAGCAGTGGCCTGTTGACGCCGGCTTCGTTCATCGGCGTCGGCGAGAACAGCTCGCTGATCGAGGAAGTCGACTGGCTGGTATACGCGCAGGTCGCCGACCGCATCGCACACACCGAGGGCGGCTACATCTCGGTCAACGTGTCACCGCGCCACTTCCGTGACAGCGCGTTTGCGGACAGGCTTCTGCGAATGATGGACAAGGCGAAGGCGGACCCGCGCCGGCTGCGCATCGAGATCACCGAGGTCGCGTTGCTCGACGAAGCGCCGCGTGTGATGAACATGCTCAACCATCTGCGCGGACACGGCGTGCTTGCGCAGCTCGACGACTTCGGTACGGGCTTCTCCGCGCTGTCGTACCTGCACCGTTTCCCGATCGAGTGCCTGAAGATCGACCAGAGCTTCATCGCCGGCCTCGGCAGCGAGACGCGCGTGGAAAGCGAAGCGGTGGTGCGTGCAATCCAGGCGCTTGCGGGATCGCTTGGCATCCACACGGTGGCGGAAGGCATCGAGAACCTGCACCAGCAGCGCGTCGTGCGCGAGCTGGGCTGCACGCTCGGCCAAGGCTATCTTTACGGCCGGCCGTTGCCGGAACTCGTGCACGAGATCGACGCGGTCGCCAGCCTCGTCGGCTGATCGCCGACGCGCATCACTGCGTCGGCGGATCCTTGATCACGAGCAGCCGCACTTCGGTCATTTCTTCGATGGTCGAGCGCACGCCTTCGCGGCCGATGCCGGAATCCTTGACGCCGCCGTAGGGCATGTTGTCGACGCGTACGCTCGGCACGTCCCCGACGACCACGCCGCCGACCTCGAGTCGATCCCAGGCCTTCATCGCGTGATCGACCCTCGCGGTGAACATGCCGCACTGCAGACCGTAGTGCGAGTCGTTGGCGCGATCGAGTGCGGCGTCGAACGTGTCGACGGTTTCCACGACCGCAACCGGGCCGAACGCTTCCTCGCGATACAGCTTCGCGTCATGCGCGACGTCGGCGAGCAGCCACGGCGCGAGCATCGTGCCGTCGCGACGACCTTCCGTGAGCACACGTGCACCGCTCGCGCGAGCCGCATCGACCCACTCGGTTAGGCGCTGCGCCGATGCGTCGTCGATGACGGGACCGATGTCGGTGGACTCGTCGTGCGGATCGCCGCAACGCAGCGCGCGCACTGCGTCGGCAAGCGCTGTCGACAGGCGTTCGACGATGGCGCGGTGCGCAATGATCCGCTGCACGCTGATGCAGCTCTGTCCGCTCTGGTAATACGCGCCGAACACGAGGCGCTTGATCAGGTGGTCGAACGGAACGCCGGGGTCTTCGTCGACGATGCAGGCCGCATTACCGCCTAGCTCCAGCGCGACCTTCTTGCGACCTGCGCGGGCACGCAGGTCCCAGCCGATCGGGCCGCCGGTGAAGCTCAGGAATGCGATGCGCGGATCGTCGACCAGCGGCGCGGACGTGGCGGTGTCGCAGACGAGGACAGACCAGGCTTCGCGCGGCAGATCGGTTTCCGCGAGTATTTCGCCCATCACGCGTGCGCCAAGCGGCGTACGTTCCGACGGCTTGAGCACGAACGGGCAGCCCGCAGCGATCGCGGGCGCCACCTTGTGCGCGACAAGGTTGAGAGGAAAGTTGAACGGCGTGATCAGGCTGCACGCGCCGATCGGAACGCGTCGCGTCATGCCGCGGAAGCCGCGTGCGCGCGGCGACACCTGCATCTCCAGCACATCGCCACCGATGCGCGTGGCTTCGCCAGCGGCGATGCGGAACGTGTCGATCAGTCGGTCGACCTCGCCGCGCGAATCGCGGATCGGCTTGCCGGCTTCGGTGCAGAGCAGATCGGCGAGTTCGTCGCGACGCTCGGTGAACCGCTGCACGCAATGCTCCAGCACGTCGCGACGTGCGTCCGGCGGGAACGCCGCCATCGAGCCTCGCGCGCCGTGTGCGGCGGCAATCGCCTGCTCGACGTGCGCGGCGCCTGCACGTGCCACCTGCGCGGCGACCTTGCCGCTGTACTTGTCGGTGACGTCCAGCCAGTCGCCCGTGCTGACGGGCTGGCCGGCGATGTAGATCGGGAGGCGCGGAGCAGACATGGCGGCACCGGTCGGTCGCGAAGCGCCGATGATGCGCCTGTCGTTGTTGGATGGCGTCAAGCCGCGGACGTCATTTCGGAGCCGTGCGCGATTCCACGCGGAGGCCGAGTTCGCCGTCGCGCACGCGCGCGGTAATCGCTTCGCCGTTCGACACATCGGCAACGTGGCGGACGATGGTCCCATCCGTTCGTCGAAGGATGCTGTAACCGCGCGCGACCGTCGCCAGCGGGCTCACCGCCTCCAATGAGCGTGCAATACCGCGCAGGCGCATCGCCTCGTGCGAAAGGCGACGTGCGATCGCGACCTGCGGCCGATTCGCGACCGCGGCCATGCGTTCGCGCAACCGCGTAAGGCGGCGCTCCGGATGCCGCGCCCGCAGGATCGCATCGGCATGGCGCAACCGCGCATGTTCGCGCTCGAGTCGGCGCTTCCACGCGACGTCGAGGCGACGAAACGCTTCGGCCTGTCGACGACACAGCATCTGCACGTAGGCCTGCGGTCGCAGCGAATTGAGCTTCAGCGCCGCGCGATCGGTGCGCTGCATCGCGTCGCGCAGCGTCTGCGCCTGTCGCGCGTGCAGGCGACGCTGCAATGTGTCGACGCGACGCGCAACGTCGTCGCGATTCGGGACGAGCAATTCCGCGGCGACCGATGGCGTCGGCGCGCGTCGGTCGGACGCGAACTCGGCCAGGCAGAAATCCGTTTCATGTCCGACCGCGCAGATCACCGGCACCGGGCTCGCAGCCACGGCGCGCGCGACGATCTCCTCGTTGAACGACCACAGGTCTTCGAGCGAACCGCCGCCGCGCGTCAGCATCAGCACGTCGTAGCGGCCGCTCGCGCCCGCACGCTGCAGCATCTCGACGATCTGCGGCGCAGAGCCCGTGCCCTGCACCTGCACCGGAAGCACGTCGACCTCGACCAGCGGAAAGCGTCGCGCGAGCACGCTCAGCACGTCGCGGATCGCCGCGCCGCTGGGCGAGGTCACCACGCCGATGCGCGCCGGGAAGGCGGGCAGGGGACGCTTGCGGTCGGGGTCGAACAGGCCTTCGGCGGCAAGCCGCGCCTTCATCTCGTCGAACGCGCGACGCAGCGCGCCTTCGCCGGCTTCCTCCATGTGGTCGAGCACCAGCTGGTACTCGCCGCGCGCTTCGTACAGCGTCAGCCGGCCGCGGCCGAGGACATGCAGGCCCTCGCGCGGCTGGAACTTCAGCCACGAGCTCTTGGGCTTGAACATCGCGCAGCGGATCTGCGCGCGCGCATCCTTGATCGTGAAGTAGAGATGCCCGGACGCCGGCTTCGACACGTTGCCCAGCTCGCCTTCGATCCACACGGAGCCGAACGTCGTCTCCAGCATGTCGCGCGCCAGCGTGTTGAGCTGGCTGGGGGTGAAGACGTCGCGCGGGGCCGGGGCCGCGTCGTCGGCCGGGGCGTCACGCCACATCCGGCTCTCCCGGCTGCCAGTCGATCTGCAGCGGCTGCTCGGCGCGCGCCATGCGCTGCAGGTGCTCGGCGACGACCTCCTGTATCCGCGCGAGCCGTTCCGCGTCCTCCGCCTCGACCCGCACGTCCAGCTGCCCGTCGCGGGCGTTCAGGGTCGCGGTGGTCGACGCATCGAACGGGACGCGGCCGTGCGTTTCGTCGAATTCGACCGCGAACTTGTGGCTCCAGTGGATGCAGAGCCGCTTGATCAGGCGGCTGGCTTCCTCGGTGGCGATTCGGGCGTGGGCGGCGGGCATGGGGCACCTGATGCGAGCCGCAAGGATAGGTCGGGCGGGCGTGAGGGCAAGGCATCGGGTGTGACACACCGTTCAAGCTGCCAGCGGGCGGCGACTTACAATTGCGGGATGAGCCTGACGCCCGCCCCGCACGATTCCTCCGCCTTCGGTCCCCAGCCGCGACGCGTCACGCGCGACGTCGTGATCGGCGGCGTGCACGTGGGTGGCGGGGCGCCGGTGGTCGTGCAGTCGATGACGAACACCGACACCTCGGACATCGCGTCGACGACCAAGCAGGTCGCCGAACTGTGGCGTGCGGGTTCGGAGCTGGTGCGCATTACCGTCAATACCGCCGAGGCCGCCGCCGCGGTGCCGCGCATCCGCGAGCGTCTCGACATGATGGGCGTCGGCGTGCCGCTGATCGGCGACTTCCACTACAACGGCCATCAGCTGCTCGCGGGCGAGCCGGCGTGTGCGGAAGCGCTCGCGAAGTACCGCATCAACCCGGGCAACGTCGGCTTCGGCAAGAAACGCGACACGCAGTTCGCGCAGCTGATCGAGTTCGCGATCCACTACGGCAAGCCGGTGCGCATCGGTGCGAACTGGGGCTCGCTCGACCAGTCGTTGGCTGCGGTGCTGATGGACGAGAACGCACGGCGCGCCGATCCTTGGGATGCCGGCCGCGTGTTGCGCGAAGCGCTGATCCGCAGCGCGCTCGATTCCGCCGCGCGCGCCGAGGAACTGGGCCTGCCGCGCGAACGCATCGTGCTCAGCGCGAAGGTCAGCGGCGTACAGGAACTCATCGCCGTGTATCGCGAGCTGGCGACGCGCGGCGATTACGCGCTGCACCTAGGCCTGACCGAAGCCGGCATCGGCAGCAAGGGCATCGTTGCATCGAGCGCGGCGCTCGCTGTCCTGCTGCAGGAAGGCATCGGCGACACCATCCGCATTTCGCTGACGCCGGAGCCGGGGCAGTCGCGTACGAACGAAGTCATCGTCGCGCAGGAACTGCTGCAGACGATGGGCCTGCGCGCGTTTACGCCGATGGTCACCGCGTGTCCGGGCTGCGGGCGCACGACCAGTACGTTCTTCCAGGAGCTCGCGCAGAAGGTGCAGTCGCACGTGCGCGACAAGATGCCGGAATGGAAGATCACGCATCCCGGCGCGGAAAACCTCACGCTCGCAGTGATGGGCTGCGTCGTGAACGGTCCGGGTGAGTCGCGCCACGCCAACATCGGCATTTCGCTGCCGGGCACGGGCGAAGCACCGTCCGCGCCTGTTTTCGAGGACGGCGAAAAGACCGTCACGCTCCGCGGTGATCGCATCGCCGACGATTTCGTCGACCTGATCGATCGATACGTGGAGCGTCGTTATGGAGTCACCGCCGAAGGCTGAGGCGCCGCGTCCCGCCGCAGCCGTGGCCGAACAGGCCGAGGTCGGCAAGAAGGTCGTCCAGCGCCACGGGCTGCGGCTCGCGCTCGTGTTCGCCTGCGTCGCGCTGCCCCTGTGGGGCTTCGGCGAATTGGCCGAGGATCTCGCGGCCGGCCAGCCGTTCTTCTTCGACGTGCCGATCCTCGAAGGGCTGCATGCGATGTCGAGCCAGGCAGCGGACCGCGTGTTCCTCG
Source organism: Lysobacter sp. HA35 (assembly GCF_054061195.1). NCBI lineage: Bacteria > Pseudomonadati > Pseudomonadota > Gammaproteobacteria > Lysobacterales > Lysobacteraceae > Lysobacter > Lysobacter sp. HA35. The sequence goes on from NZ_JBSSDY010000001.1 coordinate 364,052, forward strand.
CGCTGTCGGCCGTCGGCTATTCCGGCGGCGTCGTGCCGTTCGACATCGCGCTCGTACTGTTCCTCGCGTTCCGACGACATTCGCGCAGTGCGACCTTCGCCGCCATCGCGCTCGGCGGCTCGGCGCTGTTGAACGTCGCGGCCAAGCACGTGTTCGCGCGCGCGCGTCCGTCGCTGTGGATCCCCATCGCGCCCGAAGCGACGTACAGCTTCCCCAGCGGACACGCGATGGGCTCGGCGACCTTGGCCTGTGTGCTCGCCTGCCTCGTTTGGGACACGCGCTGGCGATGGCCGGTCGTCGTGCTCGGCACGCTGTTCGCCATCGGCGTCGGCGTGTCGCGCGTGTATCTCGGCGTGCATTACCCGTCAGACGTGCTCGCAGGGTGGTCGGCTGCGATCGCCTGGACCCTAGGCGTGCGGTTCATCGCGTTTCGGCGAGGGCTGCTGACGGGAACCGCGCAGGTCTGACCCCGCATCGCCGCAATTAGCCGAGTTCACCCCGTCAAAACGGCACTTGCTGCAGCGCAGCAAGCAAAATTCGGGCAGCCGTCATATTTTCGGGGTGACCGGTTCGGGAATCCGAATGCGTTGAAGGTCCCAGATCGGTCGGGGGACGGGCGCCGCGGCGCCATCATCAATTCAGGGGAAAACACATGTCTTTGAAGCAAAGGCGCATTGCCGTCTGGGTGGCGGCTGCCCTCGGCACGGCCGCGGCGGGTGCCACGGTGCTCCACATGGCCGGCATCCAGCCGGCACAGATCGTCGCTGGTGCGCGGCAAATGGTCGCGGCGTCGCAGCCCGCCATGCCGGCGGCCACGTTGTCGGATGAAGGCGTGACACGGCGCGAGCAGTACATCGTCGTGTTCGGCGAATCGCCCCTCGCCACGTATCGCGGGCAGATGCAGGGCTTCGCGGCTCCCGCGACGCTTGCGACCGGTCCGGCCCGTGGTCGCATCGACGTTCACAGCGCTGCCGCGGTGAGCTATGTACGCCACCTGGAGCAGATGCAGATCGGCCACGAGTCGGACATCGCCCGTGCGATCGGCCGTCCGCTTCGCGTTCGCGGCCGCATGCAGCACGCGCTCAACGCGATCATCGTCGAGCTCACGCCGGACGAGGCCGAGAAGGTCAAGGCCCAACGTGTCGCGCAGATCGTCGAGAAGTATCGCGAAATGCAGACCGACACCGATGTCGGTCCGCGCCTGATCGGCGCCGAAACGCTGTGGCTCGGCCAAGCGCCGGGCTATCCGTCGAAGTACCAGGGCGAAGGCACTGTCATCGCCGACATCGACACCGGCATCAACTTCGGCAGCCCCTCGTTCGCGGCCGTGGGTCCGATCGATGGCTACCAGCACATCAATCCGCTCGGCACCGGCCATTACCTCGGCACATGTGCCCCGGGCGGCGTCGACGAAGGCCGTTGCAACGACAAGCTCATCGGCGGCTACGACTTCGTCTGCGATCAACTCGCGGACGCGACGCACACGTATTGCCAGTTGAACGGCGCGGGCACGTATCGCGAAGAGCCGGGTTTCGGCGACACCAACAGTCACGGCAGCCACACCGCATCGACTGCGGTCGGCAACCGTCGCGACGTCAGCTACAAGGGCGCCACGCTGCGCATCTCGGGCGTCGCGCCGCACGCGAACATCATCGCGTACGACGTCTGCTACACGAACGTGACGACCGGTGGCGGCTCGTGCCCGAACACGTCGTCGGTGCTGGCGGTGAACCAGGCGGTCGCCGACGGCGTCGTCAACGTCATCAACTTCTCGATCGGCGGCGGTGTAGATCCGTGGACCGACGCCGTTTCGCAGGCGTTCCTCAACGCGAGCGATGCGGGCATCTACGTGGCGACCTCCGCCGGTAACAGCGGCCCGGGTCCGAACACCATGGGCCACCACGAGCCGTGGACGTCCTCGACCGCCGCCGCACAGCACGGCCGCGGCGATTTCGCCTACCAGCTTTCGGCCACGGGCCCGACGCCAGTGCCCGCGACGATGCAGGGCATCAACCTGACGGAAGGCTCCGGTGGCGTCTCGATGACGCAGACGTTCCCGGGCACCACTCCGCTGGTGATCAGCTCGGGCATCAATGCCCCGGACGACGCATGCAACGCGCTTCCTGCGGGTTCGCTCAATGGCGCCATCGCCGTCGTCCGTCGCGGCACGTGCAGCTTCTCGATCAAGGTCAACAACGCGAGCGCCGCAGGCGCCGTGGCCGTGGTGATCGCCAACAACCAGGCCGGCACGCTCGCGCCGTCGGTGCCGGGCACGACGATCCCCGCGTTCTCGGTAACGCAGGCCGTGGGTGACGCGATCCGCAACTTCGGCGTCGCCAATCCCACTGCGACGGCAACGATTCCGCTGTCGCCGGTCGCGCTGTCGAACACACCCGACCAGCTGGCGGACTTCAGCTCGCGTGGACCGGCCGGCAGCTACAACCTGCTGAAGCCGGACATCACCGGACCGGGCGTCAACATCCTCGCCACGATCGCGGGGACGACGATCAGCGGTTCGGAAAATGCGGTCGGCCTGCTGAGCGGTACCTCGATGGCGTCGCCGCACAATGCGGGCTCGGCGCTGTTGATCCACCAGGCGCAGCCGACGTGGAAGCCGGCCGAGATCAAGTCGGCCCTGGCCATGACGGCTAAGCAGACGGTGCTGATGGAAGACGGCGTAACGCAGGCGAATGCGTTCGCTCGCGGCGCAGGCCGCATCCAGGTCGACCAGGCGGTCCGCGCGGGCCTCGTGCTCAATGAGACCAAGGCGAACTACCTCGCAGCCAATCCGGCCGCGAATGGCGACCCGATGACGCTCAACCAGCCCAGCCTGATCAATGGTTCGTGCTTCGAGCGTTGCGTGTTCACGCGTACGTTCCGCAACACGCTGACGTTCCGTCAGGCGTGGTCCGTGAAGGTGGACGGCCTCAGCGCCACCGTGTCGCCAGCGCTCTTCACGGTGAACCCGGGCGAGAGCAAGGCGGTGACGTTCACCATCAACGCGTACCAGCTGCCGGCGAACTCGCAGTTCAACTTCGGCACCGTGGTGCTCACGCCGCAGTCGGTCGGTAACCCGAACCAGCCGGTGCTGCGCATGCCGGTGGCGATCGCGGTCAAGCCGGCCATCGCGTCGGCGCCGACGACGGTGAGTGCAACCGTGGCGACCGGAGCGACCGGCACCGCGACGTTCTCGCTTGCTAACGCCGGTGGCTCGCCGCTGAGCTTCAGCGTCGACAACACCGGCACGGGCGTGGCTAACATCGTCAAGGCGTTGTCTACCGGCGTCACGTCCGGCTACCGCGGCACGATGTTCTCCGACGCCGCAACGGTCGGCGCGGGCGGCCAGTACGCAGCGGACGACTTCACGCTGGACACCGCAACGACGATCAAGTCGCTGTCGGCCGAAGGCTTCGTGGTCAGCGGGCAGACGTTGGCGAGCACCGCATCGCAGCTCACGTGGACGATCTACTCGAACTCGGCGGGCAACCTGCCGGCGGGTAATCCCAACACGAACCCGACCGGAGCCGTCTGGACGTACACGTCCACGCCGACCGGCGCCGGCGTCACCGCCGATGCCAATGGGATCTCGTTGAACCTGGCCGCGGCCGGACAGGCACCAAACCTGCCGCCGGGCAAGTACTGGTTCGTGGTCAACGTGCGGGCGACGCTGGCCAACAGCTGGGCGTGGCTGCGGTCGCTCACCGGTAATGGGTCGCACGCGACGATCACGCCTGCAACGAACGGCGCGGGCAACTGGGCACTGGCATCGGGTGGCGCGGCATGGGCCGGCCTCGCATGGCAGGCAGACGGCGCCGTGGGCTGCGGCGCACCGTGGATCGGTGCAGGCACGCCGACGGTGGGCAAGGTGTCGCAGGGCATGTCGACCAACGTGCAGATGCAGCTCAGCGCCGCAGGGCTCGCGGCCGGCAACTACGTTGGCTACACCTGCGTCAGCACCAGCGACCCGGCGCGACCCAAGGTCGCGGTGCGTATCGCGCTGACCGTTACGCCTTGACGAAAACGGGGCGGCGAACACCGCCCCGTTTCAATCCAATCGAATCGAAGGGCCGACCAAGGTCGGCCCCGCACCAACTCGGGAAATTTTCATGCAGACCATCCATCGCAACACCCTCAGCGCCGCACTTCTTCTTGCGATCGCGGCGTTCTCGCCGGCGTATGCCGGCACCACGTGTGTCATAGACGACGGAGTTGGCGGCCCCACCAGCGGCGGTGCGACTGCCGCCGGTGGCGACGCACTCGCGTGCGGCAATCGCGCGAATGCTGCTGGTGACGTCAGCACGGCGATTGGCGCCGACAGCGCGGCGACGGGAACCGGCAGCACTGCCGTGGGCGACGCCGCCGTGGCGTCAGGCGATCAGAGCACCGCGATCGGCCAAGGCGCGTCCGCAACGGACATCTTCTCGACCGCGGTCGGTAGCGGCGCGACCGCTAACGATGCGTTCGCGTCTGCTTTTGGCGTGTCGGCCGTCGCGTCGGGCGAAGGCGCTACGGCGAACGGCGGCGGCGCGACTGCGGTCGGCGACTTCACCAGCGCGTTTGGCGCTTTCAGTGGCGCAGCAGCCGAAGGCGCGTCCGCGTTTGGCTACAACAGCGTTGCGAGCGGCGTGGGCAGCTTGGCGTCGGGCTGGAATAGCCTAGCGTCGGGAATCTATTCCAACGCCTTGGGCGCGGGGACGATGGCTTCGGGAAACTACGCCCTCGCCGCCGGCGCGGAAAGCAATGCTGCCGGGGACGGCGCGATCGCAGTGGGAGCCGGTACGAGCGCGACCGGACAGGGCAGTACCGCCATCGGCGGTTGGGCTGATCGAAACGGTGACGGAATCGTCGATCCGTCGGAGAGTGCATCAGCTTCGGGTCTCTATTCCACTGCGGTTGGCGGTGCGTCCCAGGCCTCCGGGGATGAAAGCATTGCGATTGGACTCGCTAGCGAAGCAACAGGCTTCAATGGGCTGGCCATCGGCACAGGTGCCCGCGCCTTCGATGAGGGAGCAGTTGCCGTGGGTGCGGTCTCGACGAGCGCCTTCGGGGGCACGGCAATAGGTTATGGAAGTGACGCGTTCATCCATGGCACGGCTGTTGGCCACGAAGCGCAGGCAAGTGGCAGTGCTGTCGGTATCGGCTTTCAGGCGCATGCGATCGGCGGTGTTTCCGTGTCGATCGGTACAGCGAGTGCTGCTGGCGGGCTCGGAAGCGTGGCGCTCGGCACGGGAGCCGAAGCAGACGGTCCTGACTACACGATGGCCCTTGGCGCGTACAGCCGCAGCTTTAGCTTCAACGCGATCGCCCTAGGCGCGAACTCGATCGCCGATCGCGCGAATACCGTGTCGATCGGTTCGGCGGGTGCAGAGCGCCAGCTGACGAACGTCGCCGCGGGCACGCAGTCGACCGACGCCGTGAACCTGCAGCAGCTGCAGGCCGTCGAGACAAAGGCCGACACTGCGCTCGCGAATGCCGCAACTGCGCAAACGACGGCGAATAATGCTCAGACGGCGGCCAACAATGCACAGACGACGGCAGACACAGCGCTTAACGCCGCGAACAACGCGCAGTCGACCGCTGATACGGCCCTAACCACCGCCAACAACGCGCAGACTACGGCCGATACCGCGTTGACCGCCGCGAATACGGCGCAGACCACAGCAGACAACGCGCAGTCGACGGCGAACACGGCGCTCAGCACAGCCAACACCGCGCAGACCACGGCTAATACGGCGCTGTCCACCGCTACCAATGCCATCGGCGTGGCGAACACGCATGCGGACGCAGGTGACGTCGTGACGCTGCAGTCGGCCAAGAACTACGTCGACAACAAAGCCACTACGACGCTCGGTTCGGCCAATAGCTACACCGACCAGAAGAGCACACAGACGCTCGCCTCGGCGAACGCCTATACGGATGCCAAGCTCAATGGCCTCGTGCTCGATTTCGGCGGACTGCGCACGGAGATGAACGATCGCTTCGAGCAGCAGGACCGTCGCATCGATCGCAACGGCGCGATGTCGGCCGCGATGATGCAGATGGCGGCGAACGCTGCGTACGCAAAGCCCGACCACGGTCGTCTGTCGATGGGCGTCGGCACGCAGCACGGCGAGAGCGCCGTGTCGGTGGGCTACGGTCGTCGCTTCGGAGACAACATCTCGATGAGCATCGGTGCCGCGTTCTCGAGCGATGACAGCTCGGCGGGCGTCGGCTTCGGCGTCGACCTGTAATCAGCGAAAGTATCGAACGGCCCGGGCGACCGGGCCGTTTTTTTTTATTCCTGCGGATGCGCAGCTTCGACGGGCGCCGTCGTCGCGGCGCGGCGCGCCAACTGCGCTTCGCGATGCGCGATGTAGGCGTTCGCGCCGAAGATGATCAGCGCGCCGATGACGGTGTACCGGTCGAGCTTTTCGCCGAACAGGAAATACGCGGCGACGCTCACCACCGGTAGCTGCATGAAGCTGATCGGCGTCAGCGCGGAGACGTCCCCGATCTTCAATGCGCGCGCCCACAACAGCTGCCCTCCGGTGCCGAACAGGCCGGTCAGGATGAGCCAGACCCATACGTCCGGCGCGGGCCACACCCATACGAACAGCGCCGGAATCAGCGACAGCGGGACCCAGAACACGTACGTGTAGAAGACGATGGTGTCGGGCGAATCGATGCGCGAGAGCTGCTTGATCTGGATCGCGACCACCGCGCTCAACACCGCGGCCGCCAGCGCGATCAACGAGGCATGAGTGAATCCGCTGGTGCCGGGGCGCACGATCACCATGACGCCGATGAAACCGAGGATGACGGCGGTCCAGCGACGCCTGCGCACGACTTCGCCCAGCCAGATCACCGCGGCGATCGTCACGAATAGCGGCGTCGAATACGACAGCGAAATCGCCTGCGACAGCGGCAGATGACCGATCGCCCAGAACGAACACAGCATCGACCCGATGCCGATCGCGCTGCGCACGAGGTATTTGGGCAGCTGACGCGTGCGCATCGACGCGCCGCTTCGAAGCAGCAGCGGCATCAGCGCGATCAGGCCGAACGTATTGCGCCAGAACGCGATCTCGAATGCCGGCAGCGTGCGCGACGCATAGCGGATCGTGATCGCCATCAGACCGAAGAACAGCGTGCTCACCAACATGAGCAGCGCGGCGCGCATGACCGGCGTGGTGCGGGGGGAGGGCGTCATGGGCGGCAAGGATGGCTGATACGCGCCGCGCGATCGCGACGGTGCATCACGTTGTGGGATTCGGGGGTGTTGAAGGGAACCGGACGCCGCGGCGTTGCGTCGATGCCGCGCGCGGGTCGTGGCGTCATTGCGCCCAGCTGCTGCCGATCAATCGCGGTTCGGGCTCGAGCGAAATTCCGAAGCGGTCGAATACCGTCGCAGCCACGTGCCGCGCGACACGCAACAGGTCCGCACCACTGGCGCCGCCGTGATTGACCAACACCAGTGCGTGGCCCGGCGACACACCCGCGTTGCCATGGCGGTAACCGCGCAGGCCGGCGCTGTCGATCAGCCAAGCGGCCGACAACTTGCTCAGCCCGTCACCCGCCGCGAAAACCGGTAGCTGCGGATGCTCGGCGAGCAGCGTGTCGGCGGCATCCGCCGGAACGATAGGGTTCTTGAAGAAGCTGCCTGCGTTGCCAACGACCGCGGGGTCCGGCAGCTTGCGACGGCGAATGGCGATGACCGCCTCGGCCACATCGCGCGCTGTCGGCGAGTTGACACCGCGCTCCGCAAGTTCGTCCGCGATGCCGGCATAGCTGAGGTTCGGCGCGCCGCCGCCGCGCAACCGGAACTCGACCGCTGTGACGATGTATCGCGACGGCTCGTGCTTGAACACGCTGTCGCGATACGCGAAGCCGCATTCCTCGTTCGACAGCCGCACGTGCTGACCGGTCGCTGGTTCGAACGCATGCACCGCGTCGATCAGTTCGCGCACTTCGACGCCGTACGCGCCGATGTTCTGGATGGGCGCGGCACCCGCGGTTCCTGGTATGAGCGCGAGATTTTCGAGGCCGGCAAGCCCGTCATCGAGCGTGCGCATGACGAGCTGGTGCCAGCCGAAGCCTGCGTCCACCTTGATGCGCACGGTCGTGCCGTCATCGTCGATCAGGCGGATGCGCGTACCTGTAAGCCGCAGAACAGGCTCGCTGGGCGCGCCCACGAACAGCACATTGCTGCCACCGCCGAGCACCAGCGGCGTCGTACCGGACAACGGAATGTCTGCGAACACGTCCGCGAGGCGCGAGGCGTCGTCGACTTCGACGAGCCACGGCGCGCGCGCGTCGACGCCGAACGTGTTGAGCTTGCGGAGATCGGCGTCGCGCGAGACGCGCACGCCGGGGATCGGATCGGTCATGTCGGCGGCATGTGCCCGCGGCTTGGCGCTTCCTTGCGACGACGGATCGCGGCGACGCATTCGCGCACGAGGATCGGACCGCGATAGATGAAGCCTGTGTAGCACTGCACCAGGCTCGCGCCCGCGGCCATTTTTGCGACCGCGTCGGCGCCGGAAAGAATGCCGCCGACGCCGATCAGCGGGATCGACTCCGGCATGCGCGTGCGAAGCCGGCGCAGCACGTAGGTCGCCTGCGGCATCAGCGGCGCACCCGACAGGCCGCCGGTCTGCTCTGCATGCGGCGAATCCTCGACACCTTCGCGCGAGATCGTCGTGTTGGTCGCGATCACACCGTCGACCTGCAGGTCCGCCAGCACGCGCGCCGCGGCTTCGATGTCGTCGTCAGAAAGGTCCGGGGCGACTTTCACCAGCATCGGCACGCGCTTGCCGTGTTTCGCGCCGAGACGTTCCTGCTCGTCACGCAGCGTGCTGATCAGGCGGCGCAGCTGTTGTTCTTCCTGCAGCTCGCGAAGGCCGGCGGTATTCGGCGACGAGATGTTGATGGTGATGTAGTCGGCGAGCGGATACACGCGCTCGAGGCAGTGCAGGTAATCGTCCTGCGCGGACTCGTTGGGCGTGTCCTTGTTCTTGCCGATGTTGATGCCGAGGATGCCGCGACGACTGCGCAACGCCTCGACGTTGCGCACCAGCGCGTCGACGCCGAGGTTGTTGAAACCGAGGCGATTGACGATGCCGCGATGCTGCGGCAAGCGGAACATGCGCGGCTTCGGGTTGCCCGCCTGCGGCCGCGGCGTCACCGTGCCGACTTCGACGAAACCGAAGCCCAGCCCGAACAATGCGTCGATGTGCTCGCCGTTCTTGTCGAGGCCCGCTGCGAGTCCGACCGGGTTCGGGAAGTCGAGACCGAACACGTTGACCGGGTAGGGCGACTGCGCGGGACGTCGCGCGACGAGGCCGAGCAGCCCCGCCTGTTCCAGCGCGTCGAGCCCGCGCAGCCCGATGCCATGCGCGGTCTCGGCGTCGAGCCGGAACAGCAGGGGACGCAGCAGGCCGTACATCAGTGCGCGAAGTGGGCCAGCATGGCGAGCAGGCCGCCGAAGAACACCAGCGCGATGATCACGCCGACGATCAGCACGACGAGATGCAGGTAGCCGAGCACGAGGCCCGCGACCGCCATTCCGTCACCGCCGAGCGCGCCGCGGGCGGCACGAATATCGCGCCGCGCCATGTGCCCGCAGATCACCGCGCCGAAGCCGCCCAGCACCGGTATCAGCACCCACGACAGCAGGCCGAGCACCAGACTCGCGATGGCGAGTTGGCTGGACGGCGCATTGATCGACTGCGAGCTCATGCGATGGCCTCAGAGGTCGAACTTGATGCCCTGCGCGAGCGGCATGGAGTCGGAGTAGTTGATCGTATTCGTCTGGCGGCGCATGTAGGCCTTCCACGCATCCGAACCCGACTCGCGACCGCCGCCGGTTTCCTTCTCGCCACCGAACGCGCCGCCGATTTCCGCACCGGACGTGCCGATGTTGACGTTGGCGATGCCGCAATCCGAACCCCATGCCGCAAGGAACTGCTCGGCGGCCTTGAGGTTGGTGGTGAAGATCGACGACGACAGGCCCTGTGGCACGGCGTTCTGCAGTTCGATGGCTTCGTCGAGCGTCGAATACTTCATGACGTAAAGAATCGGCGCGAACGTTTCGTGCTGGACGATGGCAGCGTCATTCGTAAGGCCCGTAACGATCGCAGGCAGCACGAAGTTGCCCGGACGATCGAGCGCGGTGCCACCGGTTGCAATGGTGCCGCCCGCGGCCTTCGCCGCAGCGATCGCGTCGAGGTAGGCCTGCACGCCGTCGCGCGAATTCAGCGGCCCCATCAGGTTCGACGGGTCGGTCGGGTCGCCGATCTTGGTCTCGACCTGCTTGTACGCGGTGACGAGCTTGGCGAGCACGTCGTCGTAGATCGACTCGTGCACGAACAGGCGGCGCGTGGTGGTGCAGCGCTGGCCCGCGGTGCCGACCGCGCCGAACACGATCGCGGGAATCGCGAGCTTCAGCTCGGCGGTCGGGTCGACGATGATCGCGTTGTTGCCGCCGAGTTCCAGCAGCGAACGGCCCATGCGGCGCGCGACGCGCTCGCCGACCATGCGGCCGACCTTGGTCGAACCGGTGAAGCTGATCAGCGCGACGCGCGAATCGTCGACGAACTGCTGCGCGAGATCCGAGCCGGCATCGTTGAACAGGAAGAAGATGTCAGGGAAACCGCCGGCCTTCAGCGCGTCGTTGCAGATCTTCATCGACGCGATCGCGGAAAGCGGCGTCTTCGGCGAAGGCTTCCAGATCGAGATGTCACCGCAGACCGCCGCGACGAACGCGTTCCACGCCCACACCGCCACCGGGAAGTTGAACGCCGAGATGATTCCGACGATGCCGATCGGATGCCATTGCTCGTACATGCGGTGGCCGGGGCGCTCGGAATGCATGGTCAGGCCGTAGAGCTGGCGCGATAGGCCGACGGAGAAGTCGCCGATGTCGATCATCTCCTGCACTTCGCCGTCGCCTTCGGCCTTCGACTTGCCCATCTCCAGCGCGACCAGTGTGCCGAGCGCGTCCTTGTTCGCGCGCAGCGCGTCGGAGCACAGGCGGATTGCTTCGCCACGACGCGGCGCAGGCACCGTGCGCCACACCTTGAACGCCGCCTGCGCACGCTCGACGATCGTGTCGTAGTCGTCCTGCGAGGACGCTTGCACGCGCGCGAGCACGGTGCCGTCGGTGGGGCTGACGGACTCGAGCACGCCGGCGTCGCGCGTGGTCGACCACTCGCCGCTGCCGATGTACGTGCCGGATTCGAGCTCGGTCAGGCCGAGGGCGGTGAGGACGGGATGGGTCATCGTGGTGCTCCATGATCGGCCGACGCATGCCGCCGAGCGACGTGGACGTCGGCATCGGCTGCAGGCGCGGCAAGGCGGCGAGGGTTCCTGTGGCGGCCCCGACACGATTCGAACGTGCGACCTTCCCCTTAGGAGGGGGACGCTCTATCCAGCTGAGCTACGGGGCCCCAAGCGGCGGATTTTCGCACGGACGCGGACTGTGCCGGTAATCACAGGCCACGACAGGCGCACGGCCGCTGCACGCTTGGCAGGACAGCCGCCGTGCCGCTACACTGCGCGTCCTTTCGTGGGGCGGTAGCTCAGCTGGGAGAGCGTCGCGTTCGCATCGCGAAGGTCAGGGGTTCGATCCCCCTCCGCTCCACCACGAAGTTGGAACGGCGCCCTCGGGCGCCGTTTTTTTATGCGCGAAACGGGTCGCTCAGCGCTTGGCGAGCAACGGCGCCAGCGCCGGTTCCAGTTGCTCGCGACGCCAGCCTTCGAGCGACTCCGGCCATTCGCCGGTATCCAGCAGCGGCTCCAGCATGCGGCGCGACGCCAGCACCGCATCGGCGACGCCGAGTTCCGCCGCGCGCTTCGACACCGCGTCCTGCAGCGCCTTGATACGGCTCTTGTCGCGACGCTCGGCCTGCGCGGCATCCGGCGCGTCGCCTTCATCAGGCAGCGGTGTCACCAGCGCGTTCCAGATCGCGTCGACCAGCTTGCGCGGGCGCTTGGGATGCGCGCGGATCGTTTCGGCGATGACATCGCGATCGGTCGGTTCCGGGCGGGCGAGGGCAGCGGCGAGTTCGTTGTCGAGCACCCAGCTGCGCGGCAGGTCGGCGACGCGTGCGTGCGCATCGCGCCAGCGCAGCAGGCGGAGCAGGCGGGCCTGGCCGTCGCGGTCGAGGAACTGCGCGCTGCGCATCGACACATGCGGCCACGGGTCGGTCGGATCTTCGATCGCCAGCGCGACGGTGCGCGCCATGTCGGCATCGAGCCATTCGCGACGGCCCAGCGCATCGAGTTTGCCGACCAGCGTGTCGTGCAGCTCGAACAGATGCGCGACGTCTTCTGCGGCGTACTGAAGCTGCGCTGCCGACAGCGGACGACGCATCCAGTCCGAACGCGTCTCGCCTTTTTCCAGCGCGACACCGGTGATCTCGGCGACCAGCTTCTGGTAACCCAGGCCCGCGCCGACGCCTGCAAGCGCCGCGGCGGCCTGGGTATCGAACAGTGGGCGCGGCACCTGGCCGCAGGTCTCGCGCAGCGCGATCAGGTCCTCGCTCGGGCTGTGCATGATCTTCAGCACCGACTCGTCGGCGAGCAGCGGCGCGAGTGCTTCGTTCATGCCCGGCACGAGCGGGTCGACCAGCAGGATGTCGATGCCGCCGTCGTCGGTGGGCAATGCGATCTGCACCAGCGCGAGCTTCGGCCAGTAGGTGCGTTCGCGGACGAATTCGGTGTCCAGGCCCACGCGCGAGGGCGGTGAAGCGAGGCGCGCGCGGAGTGCGTCGGGGCTGTCGATCCAGTGGGCCAAGACGGGTGCCGGGTTTGCGGGAGCGGGCGACAATAGCCTACTTTCCGTGGACCCGGCGGCAGCGGCCGCAGGCAGGAGGCGACTTGCGCAGTAAGGCCCGGACGAGGCTCGCGAAGGCCGTCACGCTATGCGTCGCGATGGGCGCGTCGCTGCTCGTCGGCTGCCATGGCGACCACGACGCCGGCCCCGCGAAGCCCCGCAGCGCGCCGACCGTCACAGTGGGCGAGGCCGATGCGCGACTGCCGACGTGGCGAGCGCCGCAGATCGCGGTCGATCGTCGCAATGCGCAGGCGCTGGCGAAGCAGGCCGACACGGCGTTGGCCGCGGGTCGTTTCGCCGATGACGACACATCCTCGCTGCCCATCTTTATGGCGCTGCGCGACTACCCGCCGATGCGCGAGCGGGCGGAAGCCGGTGTCGATCATTCGATCACCGGGCTGGTGCTGCAGGCGCGCGAGTCGCTGGCCGACATCGATGACGATCCCGATGCATTGCAGCGCATACGGCACGCGGCGTCGGTGCTGCGCGTGGTCGCGCTGGATCGGCCGGACGTGGAACGCTTCCTGCAGCAGGTCGATCGCGTCGAAGACGGACAGCGCGACAGCGAGCGCGGCGAAGCTGAACTCGCGGCGGGCCGCATCGGCGAGGACGGCGGCGACGGCGCGATCGCATGGTTCCGTCGCGCGATCGCGCTGCGTTCGACGGACGCGCGCGCACGACAGGGTCTCGCGGCAGCCGAGAGCGCGCTGATCCGTCGAGCCGAAGACGCGGCGTCGCGCGAGGACTACGCGGGTGCCGAGCATTGGCTTGTGCTCGCCGGTCGCGTGCGGCCGCAGGCGGGCGTCGTCGCCGAAGCACGTGCGCGCATCGCGTTCGAGCGTGCGGCGCGCATCGGTGAACTGCGTGACGCCGGCATCGCGGCACTTCCGGAATTGCACGGCATCGAGACCGCACGAGGCTTTCTCGCGCACATCCTGCGCATCGCGCCCGCGGCCGATCCGACGGCGGCGGAGCTGCGTCGACGCATCGATTTCGCGGTGCACTACGGGCTCTTCCAGCCCGGCCAGCGATTCACCGACGGCCTGCAGGGCGGCGGCCGCTCGCCGACGATGGTCGTCATTCCGTACGGCGACTTCACGATGGGCGCGGCGCCCGGCGAACGCGGCGCGACCGATGCGGAACGACCGACGCGCGCGATCCATTTCGAGCGCGGACTGGCGGTGTCGATGACGGAAGTGACCGTCGGGCAATTCCGCCGTTTCGTCGACGCCACCAAATACCGCGCGCGTTCAACGCGTCGCGGTTACTCGATCGTCTACGACCTGCGCAGCGGCAACTTCGTGCGACGCGGCAACGTCGATTGGCAACACGATTACCTCGGCCGACCCGCGACGGACGATCTGCCCGTCGTGCACGTCAGCGCGAAGGACGCGACGGCGTATGCCGAATGGCTCGCGGAGGAAACGGGTCATCGCTATCGCCTGCCGAGCGAAGCGGAATTCGAATACGTGGCACGTGCGGGCTCGAAGGCGCCGTATCCGTGGGGCGCCGGAACGCCGCCGGCGCGGTCAGGCAACTACACCGGTGCCGGCGATCGATCGCCGACGGGACGCCCGTGGCAGAACGCGTTCGCGGGTTATGCCGATGGCGCCTGGGGGCCGACGCCGGTCGCGCGTTATGCGGCCGGTCGATTCGGCCTTCACGACGTAACCGGCAATGTCAGCGAGTGGGTGGCGGATTGCTGGCATTCCAGCTACCGACGCGCGCCACGCGATCAGCGGGCCTGGTTCAACCCGGGCTGCAGGCAACGCGTGCTGCGCGGCGGTTCCTGGGCCAGCGCACCGGCACAGACGCGGTCGGCCTGGCGTAGCGGGCTGGACGCGGACACCACGAACGCGCGCATCGGCTTCCGGGTGGTGCGCGACCTCTGAAGTCGCAATCGGGAGTTCAATTGATGCGCATCGATCCGTTGGGACAGGGTGCCGGCATGCAGCGCCGCGGCTTCGGCTTCGGCGCGATCCGCTGGGTGATCCTGCTCGGCTTCGCGATCTACGCCGCCGTGTCGTGGATGGGCAGTGCGCAGAAGGACCCGTACACCGGCGAGACCGCGCACTACGGCGCGTCCACCGACGAGGAAGTGCAGCTCGGTGACCAGGCCTTCCAGCAGGTGGTCGGCGACGCGCAGGCGCAGAACGCGCTGCTGCCGGAAAGCTCGCCTTTCAGCCAGCAGATCCGCGACATCGCGCAGCGCCTGATCCAGCGCGTGCCCGATGTCACCAACGATCTCGCGCAGCAGAACGGCACGGCGGCGCCGGACAACTACAAGAGCTTCCAGTGGCAGGCGGTCGCCATCCAGTCGGACGAGGCGAACGCGTTCTGCCTGCCGGGCGGCAAGATCGCGGTCTACACAGGCCTGCAGCCCGTCACCCAGAACCAGAGCGCGATGGCGGTGGTGATGGGCCATGAGATCGCGCACGCACTGCTGCGCCATGGTTCGCAGCGCATGGAGCAGCAGAAGCTGGTGCAGATGGGCCAGATGGCGGCGGGCGCCGCGCTGGGTGGCATGGACCCGAACCAGCAGCGTGCGGTGATGGGCGCGCTGGGCGCCGGGGCGCAGTACGGCTTCCTCTTGCCGTACAGCCGCAACCACGAATCGCAGGCCGACCAGGTGGGCCTGATGCTCGCCGCGGCCGCGTGCTTCAACCCGCACGAGGCGATTCCGCTGTGGGAGCGCATGGAGCAGGTCGGTGGCGGCCAGCGTCCGCCGGAATTCGCGTCGACGCACCCGGATCCGGAGAACCGCATCGCCCACCTGCAGGCGCTGATGCCGCAGGCGGAGGCGTTCTACAAGAAGTTCTGCGGCGCGAATCCGCCGCAATGATCGACAGGCCGCATCGCGCGGCCTGTTTTTACTTCTGCGTCTCGCTCTTGCGCGTGGTCGGCGCGCCCATGCTGCCGGCGAGGTTGTGCTGGAAGTCCTTCCACATCTGAAGGTTGCGCTCGGTGAGCTGGTTCATCAGCGTCCATGGCGTCTGGCCGAGAAGCCCGCCCATCTGCGTGCGGAACTGCTGTTGCTGGTCGAGGAAGACCTGCATCGACTTCTCGAGGTACGTGGCCATGAAGCCCTGCATCGAGTCGCCGTAGAACCGGATGATTTGGCTGAGCAGCTGCGTCGACAGCAGCGGTTCGCCGTCCTGCTCGTGCTCGGAGATGATCTGCAGCAGCACCTGGCGGGTGAGATCGTCGCCGGAGCGTGCGTCGCGTACTTCAAACTCTTCGCCGTCGATGATGAGCTGGCGAACGTCCTCGATGGTGATGTAGCTCGAGATTTCCGTGTCGTAGAGCCGTCGGTTCGGATACTTCTTGATGACGCGCGGAGAAGCCATCTGCGGAACACCGGAAAGCGGGATGTCCCGAGAATGACGCAGTGCGGCAGGCCACGCAACCGCGACGCCGGAGCGGCCCGCCACAGGGGCTGACCGCTTCAGCGGCGGCGGTCACCAGCCCATGTACTGCCCGCCGTTCACCGCCAGGTTCGCGCCGGTGATCCAGCCCGCTTCGTCGGGAATGAAGAACGACACCGCGTAGGCGATCTCCTCCGGCGAGCCGAGGCGACCCGTCGGGATCTGCTGGATGATCTTGTTGCGCACCTCTTCCGGCACGGCCATCACCATGTCGGTACCGATGTAGCCGGGCGAGACCGTGTTGACGGTGATGCCGAAGCGCGCGTTTTCCTGCGCCAGCGAAATCGTGAAGCCGTGCATGCCGGCTTTCGACGCCGCGTAGTTCGCTTGGCCGTACTGGCCCTTCTGGCCGTTGATCGAGCTGATCTGGATGATGCGGCCCCACTTGCGTGCGCGCATGCCGTCGATGACCGGGCGCGTGACGTTGAACACCGAGCCCAGGTTCGTCGCGATGACCTCGTTCCACTGCGCCGACGACATCTTGTGGAAGGTCGTGTCGCGCGTGATGCCGGCATTGTTGACGACGATCTCGACCGGGCCCAGCGCGCCTTCGATCTCGCTCACCATCGCTTCGCACTGGTCGGGATGGGCGACGTCGGCCTTCGCCAGGAACACTTCGATGCCCTTGTCGCGCAGCTTCTGCTGCCAGGCGCGGGCCTTGGCCTCGTCGCGGTAGTTGGTGGCGACCCGATGGCCCTTGTTGGCGAGGCTTTCGATGATCGACGTTCCGATGCCACCGGTGCCGCCGGTGACGAGTGCTACGCGACTTTGCATGAGTTGCTCCGTGCCGGCGCGACCTGCGCCTCTCACGCGATTCTAGGCACGAATGCTTTAAGCGCGTGTTGCGATGCGCGGGATTTTCGCGGGATCGAACGCCGCGACGGCGCGTTCGAGCCAGCCGCGCGGCGTGTCGTCGCTGGAATGTTGCAGTGCAACCTGACCCAGCGCCTTCCATGCGCGATGCAGCGCGGGCAGCGGATCGCGCGGGTCGACCGGATTCGACGCCAGCGACTTCGACAGCTTGCGGCCTTCCTCATCGACAACCACGGGCAGATGCGCGTAGCCGGGCGTCGACAGGCCGAGCGCACGTTGCAGCAGGATCTGTCGCGGTGTCGAATCCAGCAGGTCGGCGCCGCGTACGACGTGCGTGATGTCCTGCGCGGCGTCGTCGACTACCACCGCGAGCTGGTACGCCGACAGCCCATCGGCGCGATAGAGCACGAAGTCGCCGACCTCGACGTCGACGTCCTGCACCTGCGGGCCGAGCAGGTCGTCGTCGAAACGGACGCGCGTTTCGTCGGCGACGCGCAGGCGGATCGCTGGGCTGCGATTCGCATCAGGCGCACGCACGCAGGCGCGATGCACGCCGCCGGACGCAGCCAAGTCGCTGCGGCTGCACCAGCACGGAAACGCGAGGCCGCGGTCCGCGAGATCCTCGAGCGCAGCGCGGTAGAGCGCGTATCGATCGCTCTGGAACTCGACCGGCTCGTCTGCGTGCAGGCCGAAGGCTTTCAGGGCGTCGAGCTGGCGTTGCGCGGCACCCGGCGCTTCGCGCGGCGTGTCCACATCCTCGACGCGCACCAGCCAGCGGCCACCGGCGCGTCGCGCGAACAGCCAACTGCCGAGCGCGGCAAGCAACGAGCCCGCGTGCAGGTCGCCGGTGGGCGAGGGCGCGAACCGGCCGCGATATCCGCTGCCCGTCATGCGGATGAAGCGTCGCTGCACGATGCGTCGCGCGGGGATTGAAAAGCGGCCGTGCACGCGCCACGTTCAACGGGACGTAACGCCAACCTTTCGACCCTCGACGCCATGCTCAAGCGCCTGACCCTGTTCCTCGCGACCAACCTCGCCGTCCTCCTGCTGCTCAGCGTGGTCATGCGCCTGCTCGGCGTGAATCCACAGACCGGTGGCGGCCTGCTCGTCATGGCGACGCTGTTCGGATTCGGCGGCTCGTTCATCTCGCTCATGATGTCCAAATGGATCGCCAAGCGCACCACCGGTGCGCAGGTGATCGCACAGCCGCGCAACGAATCCGAACGCTGGTTGCTCGACACAGTGCGTCGCCAGGCCGACGCCGCAGGCATCGGCATGCCGGAGGTCGCGATCTACGACGGCCCGGAAATCAACGCCTTCGCGACGGGTCCGGGTCGCAACGATGCGCTCGTCGCCGTCTCGACCGGCCTGCTGCGCAACATGGATCGCGACGAAGCCGAAGCAGTGCTCGGCCACGAGATCAGCCACGTCGCGAACGGTGACATGGTCACGATGATGCTGGTGCAGGGCGTGCTCAACACGTTCGTGATCGTGCTCGCGCGTGTGGTCGGGCGCATCGTCGACGGCTACCTCGGCGGCAACAACCGCAACGGCGGCATCGGCTATTTCATGACGGTGATGGTGCTCGACATGGTGTTCGGCTTGCTCGCGAGCGTCATCGCGATGTGGTTCTCGCGCCATCGCGAATTCCGTGCCGACGCCGGCGGCGCGCGCCTTGCCGGTCGCGACAAGATGATTGCGGCGCTCGAAAAGCTGTCGCGCACCTACGGCGCGACCACGCTGCCCAAGCAGGTGCAGGCGTTCGGCATCAGTGGCGGCGTCGCGCACGGCCTGCGTCGCCTGTTCATGACGCATCCGCCGCTGACCGAGCGCATCGAAGCGCTGCGCCGCATGCCGGCGGAAACACCATCGGTGCGCGTCGTGCGCTAAGCGTCATCGCTGCAACGAAAAAGCCCGCCGATCGGCGGGCTTTTGCTTTTCGGGACGGGCGATCGATCAACCGAACTCGTAGTCCATCGTCGTGCTGACGCCGGCAAGGAAGAAGCCCTGCGCGTAGTCGACACCTGCGCCGAACAGCACGCTCATGCTCTGCGCATCCCGCACATGCTCGGCGATGGTGTGCTTGCCGAGCGCGCGCGACTTGTCGGTGATGTCCCGCAGGCGCTTCTGGTGCTCGACGCTGGTGCCGAGGTTCTCCATGAAGGTGCGGTCGATCTTGAGGAAGTCGGCGTCGAAGTGCGCGAGCAGCTGGAATGAATTGAGGCCAGCACCGAAGTGCTCCAAGCCCACGCGCACACCCGATCGCGCCGCACGTGCCTGGAACTCCTGCGCCGCACGCAGGTTGGTGAACACCTTCGACTCGGGAAGCTGCACGACCAGCAGGCTGCCGTCGGCGCCGTGGCGCGTGATCTGCTCCTCGATGTGCTTGAGCAGGCTGTCGTCCTGCAGCGAGCTTTCGGTGATCTTGACCAAGAGCGTGGTGCGCTTGCCGGCGCGGATACGCTCGCCGATGACCTCCAGCGCGCGGCCGACGACCCAGCGATCGATCTCCCACAGCAGGCCGTTCTCCTCGGCGATCTGAAGGAAGGCGAGCGGCGCGACGAGCTCGCCCTGATCGCCCTTCATGCGCAGATAGGCCTCGTAGATTTCCCCGGACTCGCCGTGCAGGCTCACCAGCGGCTGGTAGGCCATCGCGAAACGGTCGGAATCGAGTGCATCGCGGATGCGATCCACCCACGCCTGAACGCGCTCTTCCTCGGCGCGATCGGCCGCGCCGGGGTCGAAGATTTCCGACCGGTTGCCACCCATGCCGACCGAGGACTGGATGCCCTGCGTCGCACGTGCGAGCACCGCGGTGACGCTGGCGATCTTCTCGCCGATCTGCACGCCGCCGATGCTGATGGTGGCGTTGAGCGAACGGTTGCCCGCGTCGACCACGTGCTCGGAGAACGCATTGCGCACGCGTTCGGCGAGCATCTGCGTGACTTCGTGGTTCGCGCCGCGCGACAAGGCCGCGAACTGGTGCTCGCCGAAGCGCGCGAGCACCACGTCTTCCGGCACGCTGTCGCGCAGTCGGCGCGCGCAGGCGGCGACCAGGTCGTCCGCGGCATCGAGGCCGATGTCCTGCAGCAGCTTGGCGTAGTAGTCCGGCTCGATCAGCAGGAAGCCGTGATGCGTGGAGTTCTGCGCGGCGTCTGCAACCGCATCTTCCAGCGCACGCAGGAACGTCGCGCGATTGAGCAGGCCGGTGACCTGGTCGCGCTGGCGCAGCTCTTCCACTTCGCGCTGCAGATCGGGATCGAGTTCCTGGCGGCGCAGCACCAGCTGCAGGCAGTGCTCGCCCTCGTACATCGCGGGCGTGAATTCCATGACCGCGGCGAACTGGTTGCCGTCGGGTGTGCGCGCTTCGACTTCCACGCGCGGCGGCGGCGCTTCGCCCTTCGACAGCTTCTTCAGCAGCGCCTTGAATGCTTCGACGTGCGACGGCGCGATCATGTCGAGCAGCGACATGCCCTCGACTTCGTCGAATGTCTCGTAGCCGAACATCTCGAGGTAGGCCGAGTTGGCCCGGATGTGCATGCCTTCGTGGATGTAGGCGATCGGATCGCGCGAGGACTCGATCAGCGAGTCGCAGCGGCGTTCCGTCTCACGCACCTGGAACTCGAGCTTGCGCAGCGCGCGTCGTGCTTCGAGGTCGGACCACTCGGTCTGGACGATGTTGACGATGTGGTCGTTGCGACGGCGCAGCACCACGCCGCGCGCGCCAAGCGACATCGCCTCCAGCACGCCGGCCTCGTCGATCTCGTCGACGAGCAGAAGTACGGGGAGATCCTTGCCGCTGGTCGCGACCTGCTGCAGCACGGCGTCGGCGGAGACCAGCTTGGCCTTGCGATCGAGCAGCACGAGGTCCGGCGATTGCTGGCCGACCTGGTGCGCGAGCTCGTCGGCGTTCTCCGGCCGCGACGGGCGGACCGCGATGCCGGCGTTGCGCAACGTGCTGACGACGGCCTCGGCCGCCTCCACGCTGTCGTCGACGATCAGAAGTCGCAGGGCCGCGTCTTTCCCGAACTGCATTCGCATCTCCTGGCGGTCGCGCTCTTTTATGACATGCCGGCCGTGTCGGCGTCATCCCCGAGCGGTCGTTCCCGGGCGACGAATGGTGCCCCGGGCGCCCGGATTGTGACGGAGAGACGTACTTCGGCGTACGGCTATCTACCCATCGGCCGGTCCGGCCGAAACTTTCAGAGCGGGCGCTTGCCCGGATCGCCCGCTACTTCGCGGACCAGTCGCGGGACCAGATAGCCGGACAGCCGCGCCGCCAGCGCACGGTGCAGCTCGCGGGCGCGGCCGTCCTCGATCTCGAAGTGTGCCGCGCCCTGCACGCGGTCGAGCTGGTGCAGGTAATAGGGCAGCACGCCGGCCCGGAAGCCGCGCTCGGACAGGTCGGCCAGCGCGTCGACCGAGTCGTTGACCCCACGCAGCAGCACGGCCTGGTTGAGCAGCGTCACGCCGACGGCGCGTAGGCGGGCCAAGGCGCCGTCGACCGAAGCATCGAACTCGTTGGCGTGGTTGGCGTGCAGCACGACGGTCACCGGCCAAGGCAGGCTGCCGAGCCATGCGACCAGCTCGTGGTCGACCCGCTCGGGCAGCACGACCGGTAGCCGGGTATGCACCCGAAGGCGGCGCAGGTGCGGGATCGCGGCCAGCGCGTCGGTGAGTTCGGCGAGCTTGGGCGTGGACAGCGACCACGGGTCGCCGCCGGACACGATGACCTCGTCGATGGACGGATCGGCGGCGATCAGCGCGACCGCCTCCCGCCAGCCCGCCGCCGCCGCGGTCTCGTCGCCGTACGGGAAATGGCGTCGGAAGCAGTAGCGGCAATTGATCGCGCAGCTGCCCGTGGCGACGAGCAGCGCGCGGCCGCGGTACTTGCGAATGACGCCCTGGCCGGCGCGGGCCAGCGAATCGCCCACGGCGTCCAGCGCGAAGCCAGGGGATGGCTGCATCTCGGCATCGAGCGGAAGCACCTGGCGGAGCAGGGGGTCGTTGGGGTCGCCGTGGCGCATGCGGGCGACGAATCCGCGCGGCACGCGCAGCGCGAACTGCGCGGCCGCGTCCTCCGACACCCCCGTCGCGACCTCGTCCAGCCCGACCATCGCGAGCAGCTCGCGCGGGTCCCGCACGGCGTCGCGCCAGAGCTGTTGCCAGCGCACGGCCGGGGGCGCGTGCGGCGGGGAGAGGGCAGCGGGTATCATTGCGGGCTGATCTGCTCGATTCGCCGGTCGCATCCGCGTCCCGGCACCGACCCATTCTAGCTGGCGCCCATGAGCCCCGGCCCGCATCCGCAGGAGTTTTGCATGGCCAGCCTCGGCATGAACGACGTCAAGACCGGACAGAAGATCCTGGTCAACAACGACCCGTGCGTCATCACGGAAACCGAGTACGTCAAGCCGGGCAAGGGCCAGGCCTTCACCCGCATCAAGTACCGCAGCATCAAGTCCGGCCGCGTCGTCGAAATGACGATGAAGGCGACGGACAACCTCGAGCAGGCGGACGTCGTCGACACCGACATGCAGTTCCTCTACGCCGACGGCGAGTACTGGCACTTCATGAATCCGGAGTCCTTCGAGCAGTTCCAGTCCGACAAGAACGGCATGGGCGGCGCGGAGAAGTGGCTCAAGGGCGAGGAAGAGTGCGTGGTCACGCTGTGGAACGGCACGCCGATCATGGTGCAGCCGCCGAACTTCGTTGAGCTCAAGATCACCGAGACCGACCCTGGCGTGCGTGGCGACACCTCGGGCGGCGGTGGCAAGCCGGCGACGCTGGAAACCGGCGCTGTCGTGCGCGTGCCGCTGTTCGTGAACCAGGACGAGATCATCAAGGTCGACACGCGTTCGGGCGACTACGTCAGCCGCGTGAAGTGACCAACGCGCGACCGGGCGACCGGTCGCCGCCATGACGAAGCCCGCGGCCCGCCGCGGGCTTCTCTGTATCGGGCCGGCGCTTTCGCAGCGGTAACGCGTCAGCGGCTAGCCTTCGGCAACCGACACGAGGTGATGGGATGGGCGAGGACGCCAAGCAACCCTGCGATGTCCTGATCGAAGCCGGCTGGGTCGTGCCGGTCGAGCCGCATGCGGAAGTCTGGGACGACCACGCGGTCGCGATCGAAGGCGACCGCATCGTCGCCATCGGCCCGCGCGCCGAGATGCGCGAGCGGTTCGCGCCGAAGGAAGTCGTGTCGCGCCCTAACGCCGCGCTGATTCCCGGCCTCGTCAATTCGCATACGCACAATCCGATGACGCTGCTGCGCGGCATCGCCGACGACCTGCCGCTGATGGAATGGCTGCAGGGCCATATCTGGCCAGTCGAAGGTGCGGTGATCGGGCCTGATTTCGTGCGCGACGGCGTGGCGCTGGCGATCGCCGAGATGCTGCGCGGCGGTACCACCTGCGCCAACGAGAACTACTTCTTCCCCGACGTGCAGGCCGAGACGTACAAGCGCTACGGCTTCCGCGCGCTGGTCGGCCTGCCGGTCATCGATTTTCCGACCGCGTGGGCGAAAACGTCGGACGAATACTTCGGCAAGGCCGCGGACGTGCACGCCGCATGGCGCGACGATGCGCTGGTCGGCACCGCCATCGCGCCGCACGCGCCGTACACCGTCAACGACGCGAACTTCGAACGCGTGCGCGACTTCTCGCGCGACCGCGACGTCCGCGTCCATCTGCACACGCACGAGACCGCGCAGGAAATCCGCGATTCGATCGCGCAGTTCGGCATGCGCCCGCTGGCGCGTCTCGATCGCCTTGGGCTGGTCAACGACCGCCTGATCGCGGTGCACATGACGCAGCTCACCGACGAGGAAATCGCGCTGTGCGCCGAGCGCGGTGTGTGCGTCGCGCATTGCCCCGAGTCGAACCTCAAGCTCGCGTCGGGCTTCTGCCCGGTCTGCAAGCTGCAGCGCGCCGGAGTGACGTTCGGCCTCGGCACCGACGGCTGCGCGAGCAACAACGATCTCGACATGGTGGGCGAAACGCGCACCGCGGCGCTGCTCGCGAAGGCGGTTGCGGACGATGCGTCCGCGCTCGACGCCGCAAGTGCCTTGCGCGCCGCGACGTTTGGCGGCGCGGTCACGCTCGGCCTCGGCTCGAAAATCGGTTCGATTCGCGCTGGCAAGCAGGCCGATCTTGTCTGCATCGACCTCGACGACATCGAAAGCCAGCCGCTGTACCACGTCATCTCGCAGCTCGTGTACGCGACCGGCCGCCATCAGGTCACCGATGTCTGGATCGCCGGCCGCCGCAAGCTGCGCGATCGCGAACTCGTCGACATGGACCGCGATGCGCTGCGCGCGAATGCGCGACAGTGGCGCGATCGCATTCGCCAGATCCGGACCGCCTGATGACCACCTCCACCGCCGGCAATTTCCGTCAATCCGAACTCGACCGCTTCGGCGCGCTCGCTGCGCGCTGGTGGGATCCGCACGGCCCGCAGAAGCCGCTGCATGCGCTGAATCCGGTGCGCCTGCAGTACGTGGCCGATCGCGTGCCTTTGTCGGGTGCGAACGTGCTCGATGTCGGCTGCGGCGCGGGCCTGCTCAGCGAAGCGATGGCGATCGCGCGTGCGAACGTCACCGCGATCGACCTCGCGCCGGAGCTGGTCAAGGTGGCGCGGCTGCATGCGATGGAAAGCGGTGCGACCGTCGACTACCGCGTGCAGGCCGTCGAAGAAGTCGCTGCAGCCTCGCCTGGCACATTCGATGCGGTCACCTGCATGGAAATGATCGAGCACGTGCCCGATCCGTCCGCGGTCATTCGCGCCTGTGCCGACGCCCTGAAGCCGGGCGGCCGCCTGTTCGTTTCGACGATCAACCGCACGCCTGCGGCGTTCGCGTTCGCCATCGTCGGCGCCGAATACGTGGCGCGCCTGCTGCCGAAGGGCACGCACCAGTACCGCGACTTCGTGCGGCCGTCCGAGCTGGGTGCATGGCTGCGCGCCGCCGGCATGGAGCTCGAGGACGTCAGCGGCCTCATGTACCTGCCGATGCTGCAGTCGGCGCGCCTCACGCGTCGCACCGAGATCAACTACATCGTCAGCGCGCGCAAGCCCGGATGAGCGACGTTCGATTTCCCAAGGCCGTGCTGTTCGACCTCGACGGCACGCTGCTCGACAGCGCGCCGGACATGCTCGCTGCGGTGAATGCAATGCGTGCCGCGCGTGACGAGCCGCCGATGAGGCTCGACGCGTTGCGTCCGCATGTTTCGAAGGGCGCGCGCGCGATGGTCGGCGCCGCGTTTCCACAGGTCGACGCCGCGACGCGCGAGACGTGGATTCCCGAATTCCTCGAGCACTACCGTCGCGAGCTCGGCCTGCATGGTCCGCCGTTCCATGGCGTCGAAGAGTTGCTTGCCGCGATCGAAGGGGCTGGCTCGCGCTGGGGCATCGTGACAAACAAGCCCGAATCACTCGCGGTCGCGCTGATGCCGATCCTGGGGTGGGACTCCCGCTGCGCCGTATTGATTGGCGGTGATTCGCTGCCCGCGCGCAAGCCCGATCCGCTGCCGCTGCGCGTCGCGGCGGAACGCATGGGCGTCGATATCGCCGACTGCGTCTACGTGGGCGATGACGAGCGCGACATCGCCGCTGCGCGCGCGGCCGGCATGCGATCGGTCGTCGCACTGTGGGGTTATCGCCTTGACGAGGACGACCCGGTGTCGTGGCAGGGCGACGTCATGCTCGACGCACCGCGCGACATGCTCGACCCGTCGAAGTGGATGCCGCAGTGAGCGAGATCGACGCGCATCCCGCCGGCGATGCGTCCGCGTTCGTCGCGAAATGGCGCGGCGCGTGGCCCGAGTGGGCGCTCGTGGAGCGATTCGTGCCCGCGTCGCAGCGCGACGTCGTCGACGCCTGGCAGGCGCTGCAGTTCGAATGGCAGGAAGCCGCGTGGCGCGGCGATGACGCGCGTCCGGGCGAGGCCAAGCTGCATTGGTGGATCGACGAGCTCGCCGGATGGTCGAAAGGCATCCGACGTCATCCGCTCGGCGTCGTGCTGCAGAAGCAGGCGGGTGCATGGAGTGGCGTCGCGCAGGCGCTGCCGACGCTGGTGAGCGCGCGCTTTCGTCCACGCGACATGGTCGAGGCGCGTGAGCAGCTTCAACCGCTCGCCGATGCGATCGCCGCGGCCGAGCAGTCGCTGCTGGGGCCGTCACGTCCGGATGCGGTGACCGCGACGTGGCTTCATGCGCGGCTGGCGCGGCATCCTGGCGAAGCGGTGCCGACCGACATTGCCGCTCAGGACGATGCGTCCGGCCGCTGGGCAAGCGCATTGCTCGCCGACTGGCCGTCGCTACGCGGGCTCACGCCATCGCGCGGCGTCGCGCTGTCGCTGGCCCGCGCGCGACTTGCCGCTGGGCATGCCGCGGCGCCGCTGTCGCCATGGTCCGCCCTGTGGGCGGGTTGGCGCGGCGCACGCGACTGACGCGTCACGGACCGTTCCGCAGGCGGTCCCGGGCACGAAACACGGCCTCGGTAGAATGCGTGACTTCACTGGATTGCACGGCCCGTCGATGACCCAGCCCCGCGTCATGCCCGATGTCGCACTCGATCGCGCCGCCACTGCGCGCGCACTCGATCGCGTCGGCATGGCGGGCATCGCATTGCCGGTGCGCACGCGATCCGCAACCGGCGAATCGATGCAGGTCCCGGCCAAGGTCGATGTCTTCGTCGACCTGCGCGATCCGGATGCGCGCGGCATCCACATGTCGCGCCTTTACCTGCGCCTGCAGCACGCCTTCGCCGCGGAAGAAATGACGCCCGACGGTTTGGCGCGCGTCCTCGCAGCGCTGGTGGAAACACAGGGCGATCTGTCTCGTTCGGCGCACCTCGCGATCCGCTTTGATCACCTGTTGCTGCGCCCGGCGCTCGCCAGCGCGAACGCGGGCTGGAAGGCGTATCCGGTCGAGGTCATCGCAAATGTCGTCGATGGCCGCGTGTCGATCGACCTGGGCGTGGACATCGATTATTCGTCGACGTGTCCGGCCTCGGCCGCGCTGTCACGGCAGATGACCGCCGAAGCTTTCGCGCAGACATTCGGCGCGGATGGCACGGTCGACGCCGCGTCGGTGCGCGACTGGCTGCGTTCCGAACAGGGGCTGGTCGCAACACCGCACGCACAGCGCAGCCGCGCGGAGGCGCGTGTGCGGCTTGCAGCAGGCGTCGCGTCGCTGCCGATCGTCGACCTGATCGAACGTGTCGAATCCGCGCTCGGAACGCCGGTGCAGACCGCGGTGAAGCGTGAGGATGAGCAAGCCTTCGCCGCGCTCAACGCGCGCAACCTGATGTTCTGCGAGGACGCCGCGCGCCGCGTTGCGCATGCGCTTGCGC
Source organism: Lysobacter sp. HA35 (assembly GCF_054061195.1). Lineage (NCBI taxonomy): Bacteria > Pseudomonadati > Pseudomonadota > Gammaproteobacteria > Lysobacterales > Lysobacteraceae > Lysobacter > Lysobacter sp. HA35. Next base: position 391,451 of record NZ_JBSSDY010000001.1, read on the forward strand.
ACGATCCGCACGTGGTGCGTTTCGATGCGCGCGTGTCGCACTTCGAAAGCCTGCATGCACACGATGCCGTCGCATCGGTGAGCGGAGAAGGCGTCGGCGCCTGACGTTCGGCGCCAGACGCGAAGCCGCATTACCTGGCAGGCGCGTCGACCAGCAGCAGCGGATCGATCCGCACATCGAACCAGTTCATGCCCCAGTGCAGGTGCGGGCCGGTCGCGCGACCGGTCGATCCCACTGCGCCGATGACCTGACCCTGCGCCACGCGATCGCCGACGTGCACATCGATGCGCGAGAGATGCAGGAAGTTCGAACTCACGCCGTGGCCGTGGTCGAGCACCACGGTGCCGCCGGTGAGGTAGAGATCGGGATCGGCGAACGTGATCGTTCCCGCGGCCGGCGCATGCACCGGCGTTCCCGTCGCAGCTGCGATGTCCATGCCCGAATGCGGCGCGCCGGCGCTGCCGTTGTAGACGCGCTGGTTGCCGAACCGTCCGCTGATGCGGCCCTGCACCGGCCACTGGAAGCGCTGCAGGAAATCGACGCGTTCGTCGTCGCGCGTACGTACTGCGGCGACACGCGCCTGTTCGGCTTCGATGCGAGCAGCGATGGCGGGCGGCGGATTCACTGTCGCCGGTGGCACGCCGTTGACGTGCTCGATCGGCCAGTCACGCGGCACGATCTGCAGGCCGATAGTTTCGGGCAACGAGCCCGGCACGTCGATCGACACCGGCATGCGGCCGCTGGCGTCGCGCGCGATGCCGAGCGCGAAATGCCCGTCGGGCGCGACGCGAACGTCGCGTCCTGCGAATCGAACATGCGCATTCGCGGGAGCGCGGCCGATCGCCAGCGCGCCCTGCGATGCGGTCGCGGGCAATTCGACCGACATGCGCGATGTCGCGGTGACGGGCGCCGATGCGCTCCGCGGAGACACCGCGCAGGCCGCGAGCAACGTGATCATCGAAGCGATCAGGGCGCGTCGCGCCATCGTGTACCTCCGCGAACGAGAGGTATCGATCATCGGCGCGGCTGGCCCAATCGCGGCTGAGTCATCGCGGCGGCACCGGATCGTGCCCGCCGGGATGGAACGGATGGCAGCGCAGAATGCGTCGCGCGGCCAGCCAGGAGCCACGGAGCGCGCCGAAGCGTGCGATCGACTCCATCGCGTACACCGAACAGGTGGGATGGAAACGGCAGCGCTGGCCGAGAAGCGGGCTGATCCAGCGCTTGTATCCGCGCAGAAGTGCGATAAGGGCGCGGTCGATCACGGAATCTTGATGCTCCGGCTCACCATGATGGCGGCCACATCGCCGCGGTTGCTCGCTGTCAGGGCGTAATCGCGGCACCCATGCAATCAACGTCGAAGCACGCTCGAACTCCCTGTACGAACACGCATCATGTGTGGTTGCCGCCGTTGACGCGGGCAGGGTATAACAGCGCGCTTTCCCGCCTCAAGGGAAGAAGGACAGGCGCTCGTGGCGACAAAGAAAACCGCGAAGAAGGCCGCCTCGCCGGCCAAGAAGTCCGCAGCGAAGCCGGCTGCGAAAAAAGCTGCGAAACCCGCGGCCAAGCCGGCTGCGAAGAAGGTTGTAGCGAAGAAGGTGGTCGCCAAGAAGGCGCCGCCGAAGCCCGCATCGAAGGCGAAGCCGGCGCCCGCGAAGAAGGCGGCACCGGCGAAGAAGGCTGCGCCGGTCGCCAAGGCGCCGGTCAAGAAGGCTGCATCGAAGACCGCGGCTCCGTCGCGTGCGATCGAAGCAGCGGCAGCACGCAAGCCCGCGGTTGCGAAAAAGGCGCCGGTTCCGGCGAAGCAGCCTGCAGCGGCGAAGCCCGCGGCGCAGGCGGTAGCACGGGAAGGCACGAATGAACGTCCGACGCAGTCCGGGAAGACCGGTGCGGCGGCGGGCGCGTTGAAGAACGGGACATCGTCGACCGCGGTTGCCGCGGCGCGTCCGTCCCCGCAGGTGGAGTCGATGAGCAGGAACGCAAACAAGAAGAGCGCCGCGGCCCCCGCCGCAGCTACGAGCGGGACACCCGCCGTGGTCGAGCGCCCATCCAGTGGCAAGGTCGCCGTCGCCGTGACGGCCAACCGGGGCAACGCCACGTCGAATACGACGCGCCGCATGCCCGAGTACAAGACCGACGACGCAACGGGTCGGCCCATCGTTCCGGACGGCTACAAGCCGAAGTCGGACGAGGAGTACATGAACCCGCTGCAGCTCGAGTACTTCCGCCAGCGCCTGCTGTCATGGCGTGGCGATCTGGTCGAGGAATCGAAGCAGACGATCGAGAACCTCCGCGAGGAAGTTCGTGACGTCGGCGACGAGGCCGAGCGCGCTACGCGCGAGACCGAGAACTCGCTCGAGCTGCGCACGCGCGATCGCTACCGCAAGCTGATCAGCAAGATCGACAGCACGCTGAAGCGCATCGACTCGGGCGACTACGGCTACTGCGCCGATACGGGCGAGGAAATCGGCCTGGATCGCCTCGAGGCGCGTCTCACCGCCGAGCGCACGATCGACGCGCAGGAGCGCTGGGAGCACCTGCAGAAGCAGATGGGCGATTGATTCGTCGATCCAGGTGTTGATATCGAAGCCCCGCCGAGTGCGGGGCTTCGTATTTGCGGCGTCGGCTCAGGCGTTCGGTGCGTTGGCCGCGTAACGATGCGCGAGCCAAGCGAGTGCGATGGCGATGAGCAGCACGAGCCCTTGCATGGCGAGCGCAGGCATCGCCGGCGCGCCACCGGATGCGATGACGAGGCCGACGTCCTGCACGATCACGCCGATCAGCGACGCCAGCAGCAGTGGCCACGCGATGCGATGAGGCTGCGTGAGTGCGACCGACCCGAGCACGCCCGCGATCACCGCCACCGCGGTGCCGATGACCGACCAGCCCGGGCGCATGGCATAGAAGTGCTGCTGATCCAGCGGAAGACGCGCGATGTCGCCGGGTTTCAGCCGCGCGTCCGCCGCGAACGCGAGGCAGCCGAGCACGTTCCAGATCACGGCGACGATCGCCACCGGGCGAAGCCATTTCGGTCGAATGCGCATTGCACGTCTCCCGTGACGCCGGGAGCGGCGCCGGGCCTAGCGTAGCTCGCGAAGATCCAGCCGGCGCAGCTTGGGCGCACGCCAGGCGGTCGATGCGACGACCGCGATGGTCATGACGCCACCGAATACGACGGACGGCACCAGCCCCATCATCCTCGCCATCGCGCCGGACCAGAACGCGCCCAGCTCGTTCGACGAGCCGATGAAGATGCCGTTGATCGACGACACGCGGCCGCGCATGTCGTCCGGCGTCGCGAGCTGCAGGATGGTCGAGCGAAGCACCACCGACACGCCGTCGCACATGCCCGACAGCATCAGGATCGCGGCGGACAGCCAGAACGACGTCGACAGGCCGAAGCCGATCATGCACAGGCCGAAGCCGGCGACGGATGCGAGAAGGATGCGGCCGGAGTGCTTCTCCAGCGGACGACGCGCGAGATACAGACCGACCAGCACCGCACCGAGCGCGGGGGCGCCGCGCAGGATGCCGAGCGCTTCTGGGCCGCGATGAAGTACGTCGCGAATAAATGCCGGCGCCAGCGAAATCGCGCCGCCGAGCAGCACCGCGAACATGTCGAGAGCGAGCGCGCCGAGCAGCACCTGGTGGCCGAAGACGAAACGGATGCCTTCGCCGATGCTGCGGAAGATCGGCCCGCGCTGCATCTGCTGCGGGGGTTCGGTCACGCGCAGCGAGACCACCGACAGCGCCGCGCCCAGCGCGAGCGCCATCGCGACGGCATACGCGACAACCACGCTGCCTGCACCGACCAGCGCGCCACCGATCGCGGGACCGATCACCAGCCCCGCCTGGAACACGATGCTGCCGATGCTCGCGCCGCGCGTGTACTGCTCGCGCACCAGCACGCGCCCGAACAGTGCGTTGTAGACCGGGCCGAGAAACGATCGAACCATGCCCGTCAGGCCGACCGCGCAGTACATCAGCAACAGCCGCGACGTCGGTACCGCCTGCGTCGTCACCAGCATCAGCACGAGTGGCGTAGTCGCGAGGCCGAGACAGGCCGCCATGCCGAGCTTGCGTCGTGGCAGGTGGTCGACCAGGTAGCCGGCGAAAGGCGCGACGCAGAAGTACGGGATCACTTCCGCCAGGCCGATCAGGCCGAGCTTCAGCGGATCGCGTGTGAGCTGATAGATCTGCCAGCCGACCGCGACCGAGACGATCTGGTACGACAGGATCGTCAGGATGCGGTAGCCCATCAACGCGACGAACGCCGGAACGCGCATCGGCGCTGGTGCGGGCACAGCCTCGCTCATGCGGCGTCCCGCGCGACCTGCGCGGTTTCGCGGATGCGGGCGAGCAGGGCGCTCAGACCGTTGCTGCGCGTCGGCGACAGATGCTTCGACAGACCGATGTCGGCGACGAAAGACGGTTCCGTCGCGAGGATCTCGTCGGCACTGCGCCCCGCGTAGACGCGCAGTGCGAGGAAGATCAGGCCGGAGACGATGGCCGAGTCGCTGGCGGCGAGGAAATCCAGCCGCGACACATCGCCCGAACTCACGATCCACACCTTCGACTGGCAGCCCAGCAGTCGCGTCTCTTCGGTACGCAAGGCTTCGTCCATCGGCGGCAGCTTGCGGCCGAGGTCGATCAGGTACTGGTAGCGCTCGGCCCAGTCGCCGAAGAACGCGAATTCGTCGCGGATGGCCATCTGGGCCTCGGCGGCGGTGGATTCGAGCGGGAACCGCGTTTCACTCACGATGCTGACCTCAGGCGCGCCGCCAGCGCACGCCGGCGGCGGTGTCCTCGAGCAGCACGCCTTCGCCGGCGAGCTGGTCGCGGATCGCGTCGGCGCGAGCGAAATCGCGCGTCTTCTTTGCGGTGGTGCGTTCTTCGACGAGCGTGTTGATGCGTGCGTCGTCGCTGTCGTCGACGCCACGTGCGAACCATTCGGCGGGCGATTGCTGCAGCAGGCCGAGTGCGAGGCCGGCACCGAGCAGGTCGGACTTGAGCTGCGACAGGCGCGTGCGGTCGGCGTCGCCCGCGGCGAGCAACGCACGCGCATCGCGCGCGAACTCGTTGAGCAGCGCGAGCACCTGCGGCGTGTTCAGGTCGTCGTCCAGTGCGCTATCGACCGACGCGGAAATGGCGGAGGTGGCGTCGATATCGGCCAAGTCTCGCAGCGTGCCGTAGAGCCGATCCAGCGTGCGCACGCACTGATCGATCACCGTCTCCGACCACTCCAGTGGCTGCCGGTAATGCGCCGACAGCAGCGCATAGCGCAGCGCTTCCGGCGGATGCTTGGCGACGAGGTCGTGGATCTTCTCGATGTTGCCGATCGACTTGCTCATCTTCGCGCCGCCGAAGTTGAGCATGCCGTTATGCAGCCAGTAGCGCGCGAAGACGCGGCCGCCGTGCGCGCATTCGCTCTGCGCGATCTCGTTCTCGTGATGCGGGAACTGCAGGTCGACGCCGCCAGCGTGAATGTCGATGGTCTCGCCGAGATGCGCTTCCGCCATCGCCGAGCACTCGATATGCCAGCCCGGACGGCCGCGACCCCATGGCGATTCCCAACCGGGCAGGTCGTCGGTGGACGGCTTCCACAGCACGAAATCGCCCGGGTCGCGCTTGTACGGCGCGACGTCGATGCGCGCACCCGCGATCATCTCGTCGCGATCGCGGCGCGAGAGCTTGCCGTAACCATCGAACGAACCCACCGCGAACAGCACGTGGTTTTCCGCCGCGTACGCGTGGCCCGATTCGATCAGGCGCTCGATCATCGCGACGATCTGCGGCATGTGGGCGACGACCGAGGGTTCGACGTCCGGCGCGACCGCACCGAGCGCGGCCATGTCGTCGCGGAACGCGGCGGCGAAGCGATCGGTGATGGTCGAGATCGGCACGCCGAGCTCGCGCGCGGCGTTGTTGATCTTGTCGTCCACGTCGGTGATGTTGCGGACGTAGCGCACCGCGCCGTAGCGGCGGCGCAGCAGGTTCGCCAGCACGCCGAATACCACGTACGGCCGGGCGTTGCCGATGTGCACGTAGTTGTAGACCGTGGGCCCGCAGACATACATCGTCGGGCAGGCGGGATCGAGCGGCTCGAAGGCCTGCAGGCGGCGGGTGAGGCTGTTGTAGAGGTGCAGGCTCATGGCGCTCGTCGGACGCATGCGGTCGAGCCAGCCATTGTAGCGGCGTGCCAGCCGTGGCCGGCCCGGAGGCGGACGAGGACAGGGGGCATTCATCGCCACGGCCGCTGCGCCGCATACACTCTTCGGTCCGGTCCCCGCGGAGAACCCCGCCTTGCGACGTCGAACGCTGCCCCTGGTCGCGCTGCTGCTTTGCTCCGCCGTATGCGGGGCGTCCGCCGAGACCGTGGTCCAGCGCGAAAACGTCAGCTACGAGTACGCACGCGTGCTGCGGGTGACGCCGGTCTACCAGACGCTTACCGCCACCAGCATGGAAACGCGCTGCGAGGACGGCTCGCGGCTGTCGAAGATCGTCGGCAGCGTCCGCAACGTGCTCAAGCGCGACTCGTCGACGGGCAGCACCAACTGCCGCAGCGTGCCGGTGCAGCGCGAGTTCAAGCGCCCCTTCGCCTACGACGTCGACTACACCTATCGCGGCGCCAAGTACCGCTCGCGACTGGCCGACGACCCCGGCCATCTGCTGCGCATTCGCATTTCCGTGATGCCGGCCCCGTAACGCGCTTGCATCGCCCCGCCGCAGCCCGCAGAATCGCGCCCCTCATGCGTACCGACTACACCGACGCCGACATCCTGACCTCTGCCTACATGGCGGCGGGCATGACCTCGCGTGCTCGCCGACGCGCCCGCCACACGGCTGGGTAACGCGGCACTACGCCTGTACGGCGCAGACTCGGACCCAGCCCTCGCGCTGGGTCTTTTCGTTTTCGGGCCCGGCGAATCTTTCCCGGAGACCCCATGAAGCACTTCCTCAACACCCAGGACTGGTCCCGCGCCGAACTCGACGCGGTGCTGGCCGATGCCGCGCGGTTCAAGCGCTCGAAGATCGGCGACCAGCTCAAGGGGCGCTCCATCGCGCTGGTCTTCTTCAATCCGTCGATGCGCACGCGCACCAGCTTCGAGCTCGGCGCGTTCCAGCTGGGCGGCCACGCCGTCGTGCTGCAGCCGGGCAAGGACGCATGGCCGATCGAGTTCGATCTCGGTACGGTGATGGACGGCGATACCGAGGAACACATCGCGGAAGTCGCACGCGTGCTGGCGCGCTACGTCGACCTGATCGGCGTGCGTGCGTTCCCGAAGTTCGTCGACTGGTCGGTCGACCGCCAGGATCTCGTTCTGAAGTCGTTCGCGAAGTATTCGACCGTGCCCGTCATCAACATGGAGACCATCACGCACCCGTGCCAGGAACTCGCGCACGCGCTCGCGCTGCAGGAGCACTTCGGCACGAGCGACCTGCGCGGCAAGAAGTACGTGCTGACCTGGACGTACCACCCGAAGCCGCTCAACACCGCCGTCGCAAATTCCGCGCTGACCATCGCGACACGCATGGGCATGGACGTGACGCTGCTCTGCCCGACGCCGGACTACGTGCTCGACGAGCGCTACATGGGCTGGGCCGCGCAGAACGTCGTCGAGAACGGCGGCTCGCTGCAGGTGAGCCATGACATCGACAGCGCGTATGCCGGCGCCGATGTCGTCTACGCCAAGAGCTGGGGCGCGATTCCGTTCTTCGGGCATTGGCAGGACGAGAAGCCCATCCGCGACGCGCACAAGCACTTCATCGTCGACGAACGAAAGATGGCGCTGACCAATAACGGTGTCTTCAGCCACTGCCTGCCGCTGCGCCGCAACGTCAAGGCCACCGATGCGGTGATGGATTCGCCCGCCTGCATCGCCATCGACGAAGCCGAGAACCGCCTGCACGTGCAGAAGGCGGTGATGGCGACGCTCATCAGTCAGCGCGGCTGATCCCCGAATTTCCCTCCGAGCATATCCATGACCACTGAAAGCACCGCGTCGGCCTCGCGCGACATCGTCCTCGCCTTCTCCGGCGGCCTCGACACCAGTTTCTGCGTGCCGTACCTGAAGGAGCGCGGCTGGAACGTGCACACCGTGTTCGCCGATACCGGCGGCGTCGATGCGGAGGAGCGCGCCTTTATTGAAGCGCGGGCGCAGGAACTCGGTGTCGCGAGCCACTTCACCGTCGATGGCGGGCCGGCGATCTGGGCCGGCTTCGTCAAGCCGTTCGTGCAGGCCGGCGAGGGCTATCAAGGCCAGTACCCGCTGCTGGTGTCCGACCGTTACCTCATCGTCGACGCCGCACTGCAGCGCTGCAAGGAACTCGGCACCGACGCGATCGCGCACGGTTGCACCGGCATGGGCAACGACCAGGTGCGTTTCGACCTTGCGGTGAAGTCGCAGGGCACGTATCGCATCGTGGCGCCCATCCGCGAGATCCAGAAGGAACACACGCAGACGCGCGCGTACGAACAGGCGTATCTCGAAGAGCGCGGCTTCGGCGTGCGCGCCAAGCAGCAGAGCTACACGATCAACGAGAACCTGCTGGGTGTGACGCTGTCCGGCGGCGAGATCGATCGTTGGGACGCGCCGGGCGAAGGCTCGCGCGGCTGGTGCGCGCCGCGCGAGGAATGGCCGACCGCGCCGCTGCGCGCGACGATCGAATTCAAGCAGGGCGAAGCGGTGTCGCTCGATGGCGTCGCGATGCCCGGCCACAAGTTGCTGGCGAAGCTCAACGCGATGTTCGCGCCGTACGGCGTCGGCCGTGGCATGTACACCGGCGACACCACGATCGGGCTCAAGGGCCGCATCGTGTACGAAGCGCCGGGCTTGATCGCGCTGCTCGCCGCGCATCGTGCGCTGGAAGAAGCGGTGCTGACCAAGCAGCAGAACCGCTTCAAGCCCGACGTCGCGCGCAAGTGGGTGGAGATCGTCTACGAAGGCTTCTTCCACGACCCGCTGAAGACAGATCTGGAAGCGTTCCTGGCCAGCTCGCAGCGCATGGTCAACGGCGAAGTGGTGCTGGAAACCCGCGGCGCGCGCGTCGACGCGGTCGCAGTGAAGTCGCCACACGTGCTCAACGCGAAGGGTGCGACCTACGCGCAGTCGGCGGACTGGGGCGTCGAGGAAGCCGAAGGTTTCATCAAGCTGTTCGGCATGAGCAGCACGCTCTGGGCCGAAGTGAACGGAGCAGCCAACGATGCGTGAGGCGGTGCTCCGCCATCTCGAAGCGCTGGTCGCATTCGACACGCGCAACCCGCCGCGGACGATCGGCACGGGCGGCATCTTCGACTACCTGCGCGCGCAGCTGCCGGCGTTCGAGGTCGATGTGATCGATCACGGCGCGGGTGCGGTGTCGATGCTCGCTGTGCGTGGTCGGCCGACGCGGTTGTTCAACGTGCATCTCGATACGGTGCCGTCGTCGGATGGTTGGACGCGCGATCCGCACGTGCTGCGGATCGAAGGCGATCGTGCGGTCGGCCTCGGTGCCTGCGACATCAAGGGTGCGGCAGCGGGTCTGATCGCGGCTGCCGCGGCGACGACCGGTGATGCGGCGTTCCTGTTCTCGTCGGACGAGGAAGCCAATGACCCGCGTTGCATCGCGGCATTCCTTGCCAGCCACCACGGTTTCACCGAAGTGCTGGTCGCCGAGCCCACCAACTGCGAAGCGGTCCTCGCGCATCGCGGGCTGAGTTCGGCGCGCATCGCGTTCCGCGGTGAAGCGGGGCACGCATCGTCACCGAACGCCATGCAGCTCAGCGCGATACATCGAGCGATGCGTTGGGGCGTGCGTGCGCTCGATCATGCGCAGTCGCTGGCGCATGAACGCTTCGGCGGCCTGACCGGCTTGCGTTTCAATATCGGCACCATGGCCGGCGGCATCAAGGGCAACGTCATCGCGCCGAGCAGCGAACTGCGCTTCAACTTCCGCCCGCTGCCGTCGATGGATATCGATGCGATGCACGCGACGCTGGAGGGTTTCGCCGGCGACAGCGAACTCGATGCATACCAGGAAACGTTCCGCGGCCCGCCGCTGCCGGCCGGCGTGTTGCACGAGGCAGAACGCCAGCGCCTTGCCGCCCGCGACCTCGCCGATTCGCTCGACATCCCGATCGGCAACGCCGTCGACTTCTGGACCGAAGCCTCGCTGTTCTCGCAGGCCGGCCTGACCGCTTTCGTGTTCGGCCCCGGCGACATCGCGCAGGCACACACCGCCGACGAATGGGTCGCGATCGACCAGCTCGAACGCTACGCCGCACACGCGGCCCGCATCATCGGGAACACGCCGGCATGACGCCGATCGAAGACATCCAGACCCGTCAGACCATCGTGCGCCTGCTCTCGAGCATGGGCAGCGCGAAGGAGATCGACCAGTATCTGCGGCGGTTCGCACAGCTCGACGCCGAGCGTTTCGCGGTCGTCAAGGTCGGCGGCGCGGTGTTGCGCGACGACCTCGACGCGCTCGCATCGTCGCTCGCGTTCCTGCAGGACGTCGGCCTCACGCCCATCGTTGTGCACGGCGCTGGCCCGCAGCTCGACGAGGAAATGGCCGCCGCCGGCATCACCAAGCAGACGGTCGACGGCCTGCGCGTCACGCCGCCGGAAGTGCTGGCGATCGTGCGGCGCGTGATGCAGGCGCAGAACCTCGCGCTTGCTGAAGCGCTGCAGGAGGCCGGCGCGCGTTCTACGTCGATCGTGTCGGGCGTGTTCGAATCGGAATACATCGACCGCGACAAACTCGGGCTGGTCGGTCGCGTGAAGCGCGTCGAGCTGGCGTCGATCCACGCGAGCCTGCGCGTCGGTTCGATTCCGGTGATTGCGAGCCTTGGCGAAACGGTGGACGGACAGATCGTCAACGTCAACGCGGACTATGCGGCGAACGAACTCGTGCGCGAGCTGCAGCCGTACAAGATCGTGTTCCTGACCGGAACCGGCGGCCTGCTCGACGGCGACGGCAACGTCATCGACTCGATCAACCTGTCGACCGAATACGACCATCTGCTTGCGCAGCCGTGGCTCACGGGCGGGATGCGGCTGAAGATCGAGCAGATCCGCGAGCTGCTGGAGGCGTTGCCGCCAGCGTCGTCGGTGTCGATTACGCGTCCCGCCCAACTCGCGAAGGAGCTGTTCACCCATCGCGGGTCCGGCACGCTGGTGCGTCGCGGCGAACGCGTGGTTCGCGCGGAGTCTTGGGACGAACTCGACCTCGACCGCCTGCGCGGCCTGATCGAATCCGCGTTCGGGCGCCGCCTGTTGCCCGACTACTTCGACCGCAAGACGCTGCACCGTGCGTACGTCAGCGAGAACTACCGCGCCGCGGTGATCCTGACGTTCGAGAACGGCATGCCGTATCTCGACAAGTTCGCCGTGCTCGACGAAGCGCAAGGCGAAGGCCTCGGCCGCGCGGTGTGGCAGGTGATGCGCGAGGAAACGCCGACGCTCTTCTGGCGCTCGCGTCGCGAGAACCCCGTCAACGTGTTCTACATGTCCGAGTCCGACGGCTGCGTGCGTCGCGGCCCGTGGCAGGTGTTCTGGTACGGCATGGAGGACTTCGCGACCATCGCGCACTGCATCGAATACTGCAGCTCGCACCCCGCGTCGCTGGAGGATCCGCGATGACGGACGTCGATCGCTGGCGGACTCCGATGCTGCAGGACCGGCATGTGACGCTGCTGCCGCTGCAGGAACACCATGCCGCTGCGCTCGCGACCGCGGCGGCCGACGGTGCCCTGTGGACGCTGAAGTTCACCAGCATCCCAGCGCCAGGCGAGGAGAGCGATTACGTCCGTGCCGCGCTCGCATCGCGCGATCGTGGCGAATCGATGCCATTCGTGGTGCTCGATGCAGCCGGCGAAGTGGTCGGCAGTACGCGGTATTACGACATCGATCGCTCGGTGCCGAACCTGCATATCGGTTACACCTGGTACGCGAGCCGCGTGCAGCGAACTGCGCTTAACACCGAAGCCAAGCGCCTGCTGCTCGCACACGCGTTTGACACGCTGGGTTGCGAATCGGTGTCGCTGGAGACGAGCCACCTCAACGTGCGATCGCAGGCCGCCATCGAACGGCTCGGCGCGCGGCGCGACGGCATCCTCCGCGCGCACATGCGACACAAGGACGGCTCGCTGCGCGATACGTATCGCTATTCGATCGTGCGCGACGAATGGCCCGTCGTGCGCACCCGGCTCGATGAACGCCTGGAGGTCGCCGCGTGACGAAGATCCCCGTAAGCCTCATTGGTGCACGCGGACACGTCGGCACGGAACTGATGCGCCTGCTCGTCGCACATCCGCACTTCGAGCTCGTGCATGCGGCATCGCGCGAGCGCGCCGGACAGCTCGTCGCGGATCAGGTTGTCGGTGCGGCGCCGGAGCTGCGCTACAGCATGCCCGCACCGGACGAATTGCCTGCACTCCCGAACGGCGCCTATGTGCTCGCGCTGCCGAACGGCATGGCGAAGCCCTATGTGGATGCGATCGACCGGATCGCGTCCGGCGCTGTGATCGTCGACCTGTCCGCGGACTACCGTTTCGACCCCGGCTGGCATTACGGTCTGCCGGAGCTGGTCGACACGAAGTCGCACAGCCGCATCTCCAATCCCGGCTGCTACGCAACGGCGATGCAGCTTGCGATCGCACCGATGAAGACATTGCTCGACGGTCCGGTGCAATGTTTCGGGGTGTCCGGTTACTCGGGCGCAGGCACCACGCCGTCGCCGCGGAACGATCCGGAAGCACTGCGCGATAACCTGATGCCGTACACGCTCACCGGCCACGTGCACGAGCGCGAGGTCACGCGACATCTCGGGCATGCGGTGGAATTCATGCCGCACGTCGCGCCGCATTTCCGCGGGCTGACTGTGACGTGCAACCTGCACCTCTCGTCATCGATGTCGCTGGACGAGATACGCAAGAGTTATCGCGCATTCTATGCGGACGCACGGTTGGTCGACGTCACCCACACGCCGCCACACGTGCGCGACATCGCCGGCCAAGCGGGCGCGGCGGTCGGCGGCTTCACCTTGTCGGAGGACGGCCGGCGGCTCGTCGTCGTCGCGATTCTCGACAACCTGCTGAAAGGCGCGGCGACGCAGGCGCTGCAGAATCTCAACCTCGCGTTCGGGCTGGACGCACTCGCGGGCCTTCAGGCCGACACGCGAACGGAGATTTCGGCATGAGCCTGTTGTGGCAGAAGGGTGGGGTCGAAGTCGACGCTCGCATCCAGTCGTTCCTTGCGGGTGATGACGTGCTGCTCGATCGCGAATTCTTCCTGCACGACATCGATGCCTCGCGAGCGCATGCGCGTGGACTGGTCGGCATCGGGATTCTGTCGCAGGACGAATTCGACGGAATCGACCGCGAACTGGCTGCGCTTGCGACGGCGTATCGCGACGGCTCGTTCGTGCTCGACGCGCGCTACGAGGACGGACATTCCGCGATCGAGGACGTGCTGACCGAGCGACTCGGCGATGCCGGCCGTCGCATCCACACCGGGCGCAGCCGCAACGACCAGGTGCTGGTGGCGACGCGCCTGTGGCTGCGCTCGCAGATGGAAGAGCTGTCGGCACGCTGCATTGAGATCGCGGACGTCGCGCTGCAACGCGCGGAAGCGGAGCGCGATGTTGCGATGCCCGGCTACACGCATCTGCAACGGGCCGTCGTTTCGTCCGCCGCGCACTGGTGGGCCGGCTGGGCCGAAGCCTTCATCGATGACGCGACGCGTGCGGCGCAGACGCGGGCGTGGCTGGATGCGAACCCGCTCGGCACTGCAGCCGGCTACGGCGTCAACCTGCCGCTGGCGCGCGACGCGTCGACGCAGGAGCTCGGCTTCGCGCGCATGCAGGTCAATCCGGGCTACGCGCAGCTGTCGCGCGGCAAGTTCGAGATGGCGGCGCTGGAAGCGCTCGGTTCGGCGACGATGGACCTGCGTCGTTTCGCATGGGACGTGAGTCTTTTCACGACCGCCGAATTCGGCTTCGTCGGGCTACCGGCGCGTTACACGACCGGCAGTTCGATCATGCCGAACAAGCGCAATCCGGATGTCGTGGAGCTGCTGCGCGCAAGCCATGCGGTCGTCAGCGCAGCGCGCGCCGAGATCGAACAAGTGGTCGCATTGCCCTCGGGCTATCACCGCGACCTGCAGTTCACCAAGGCGCCTTTGGTGCGCGGTGTCGGTCACGGCCTGCGCGCGCTCGCGCTGCTGCCTGACCTGATGTCGAGCATCGAATGGCAGCGCGAAGCAATGACGGCCGCCATCGATCCCTCGATGTATTCGACCGACCTCGCGATCGAACTCGCTCGCGACGGTGTCCCGTTCCGGCAGGCCTATCGCGATGCGGCGGATCCGGCGCGTTGGGCGACGCGCGATCCTGCAGCGAGTCTCGCAGCACGCGTGTCGCCGGGTGGAGCGGGTGACCTGCGACTCGATGAACTGCGCGCGCGCCTGCAGGCGGTGGCGTCGAGCGTCGACGCCGCTAACTCGTAACGCGCGGTACTTCGTCCGCACGCGTTTCGATCGAGACGTCGATCGAGTCACGTGGAATTTCGGTAGCCGCGTCGTTGGCGTCGCGCGCCAACACCACGGTGATAGACACGGGATGCGCCGCGGCGTCCATATGCACGATCGCGATGCGGCTCTCGGACAACGCACGTGCAACTGATGGTGTCGCGCCGAGTGCGGCTGCGATGTCGGCCGTGTCGATATCGCACGCGGGAACGCGGCGCTTCGCGTCCTTGAACCTCAGCCGGTTGTACTCGGCCCAAGCGATCAGCAGGGACGCGGCGACAATGGCGACCACCGGCAGCGCGACGATGGCCATGAGGTCGCGCCACGCCACATGGAGATTGGCATCGGCCCCGGCATGCGTGGGCGCCATACGCTCGAACGCGGCGACGGCGAGCGGCTTCCAGAGATGGAGGAAGAAGCCCCACGCGAGCAGCGTCGCAACGGCCCACGCCGCGCGTTGCGGTCGTGGCTGTGCGCTGCGTCGGACGATCAGTCGCGAATCCGGGCGGGTCGACGGGCGCAGTGCACGGCTCATCGCAGTCCCCGGTCCGAGCTCGACCACGTCGCACGGTGTCCGCCGACGCGTCCCGCCGCCAAGGTCTTCGGCACGGCGACCACGGTGGTCGCGAGGTTCAACAACCAGTACGCGAGCGGATACCAGATCAACCAGTAGAACGTGCGGCCGACTTCGGTTTCGTAGCGACGATCGATGACGAGGCTGACGGCGAACTGGGTCAGGCAGGCGAGCCCGAGCACCACGCTCTGCCAGGTGATGATGTGCGGCACCTGCAGTGCAGGTGGCAGGTCGACGATCTTGCCCAGCGCCCAGAGCACGAACACCAGGCTCATCCCGTACGCCCACGCCGTGCTCAGCGCGTACTCGAGCACGACCGGCCACATGCGCCGCTTGCGCCAGGAGAACAGGTCGCCGGCATAGCGAAGCAGCACTTCCACGCCGCCTTGCGCCCAGCGCAGTCGCTGGCGCCACAGGCCGCGCAGCGTTTCCGGCATCAGGATCAGGCACATCGCGTTGGGCTCGTAACGGATGTCCCAGTGATCGAGCTGCAGGCGCCAGCTGATGTCGATGTCTTCGGTGACCATCGTTTCCGACCAGTAACCGATGCGGTGCAGTGCGCTGCGCCGGAAGGCCGCGATCACGCCGGAGATGGTGAAGATGCGGCCGTAGACGCGCTGCGCCCGCTTGATCATGCCGATGATCGCGGAGAACTCGCCGACCTGCAGCCGGCCGAGCAGCGTCGAACGGTTGCGGATGCGCGGATTGCCGGTCACCGCGCCCACGCGAGGGCCATCGGTGAGGTGCCACACCATCCAGTGCACCGCGTATTCGTCGAGCAGCGCGTCGCCATCGATGCAGACGAGGTATTCGGACTTCGACGCCAGCACGCCCATGCGCAGCGCGTTGGCCTTGCCGAGGTTGCGGCTGAGATGGATGACGCTGAGGCGCGGTTCGTCGAGAGCGAGGGTGTTCAACTGCTCGGCGGTGTCGTCGCTGCTGCCGTCGTTGATCGCGATGACGTCGACGTTCGGATAGCGCTGGTTGAGCGCGGCGGCGATCGTCTCGCGGATGTTCGCGCCTTCATCGTGGCAGGGCACGAGGATGGAAGCAGGCGGGTAGTGAAGCAGCGGCGGCGGCTCATCGCGTCGCGGTGCGTGGCGCTCGCGGCGCATGTAGTAGTAGAGCGCTCCGGTCATCCAGACGAACGACATCACGACCGGATAGAAAAACGTGTAGCCGAGCAGTGCGTCGATCACGGCCACCCCGGAGGAACAGGGTGGTCGCATTCATAGGTGCTGTCGGGTCTGATACGTGACACGCGGTTGGCAGCGTCACGACGGAGCGCGGAATGGTCGCGTGCCACACGGGCTCCCGGAGTCGATCGGGCGCCAGTGTGGTCTCGCGTCTAGTACGTTTCAGTCAACGGCCGTGCGATGCATTACATCGCGAATGGTGTCGAGCGATGGATGCCCGACAGGCGCGCGTCATCGCCCATCGCGAGCGTCATCGACTTCGCGTGCGACACCCGCTCGGAAAGATCGAACGGTGCGCCCATGGATTCCGCAACGGCCGGCAGTTCGACATTGCCCGGGTTCGCACGACGATCCGGACCACTGAAACGGTGACGGTTGTATTCCGCCCAACCGACCAGCAGCGCGGTCGCCACCACGGCGAGACCGAGGATGACGAGGAAGATCGTCTCGTCCACCCGGTTGTTGCGCACGTAGACCTCGATGTAGCTCGTGCGAACCCCGAGCACCCAGGCCACCACCGTGATCAGCGGCAGCCAGAGGTAGGCGTAGAGCACCCACGCGACGAAGGTCATCACACCGTGGACGGTCCGCATCGCCTGTGGCGCAGCGCGCTTCGGCGTGTAGATGAAGGGGTCGTGCTGTAGTTCGGTGCTCATCGGTAACCTCGATCCGGACTGGTCCAGGTGGCAACGCCGCGTGGTTTGGCGAAGAGTGTTTTCGGTACCGCGACGATGGTGGTGAGCATGCTCAACAGCCAGTACGCGATCGGGTACCAGATGATCCAGAAGTAGCTTCGGCCGATGCCCTTCTCGTAGCGGCGGTCGATGAACAGGCTGATCGCGAACTGCAGCAGGCAGGTCAGGCCGAGCACCACGCCATGCCAATGCGGAATCAGGCCGCCGGTCTGCAGGCGAGGCGGAATGTCGAAGAAGTAGCTCATGATCCAGAGCACGATCGACAGCAGCATCGAGTACGACCACACAACGCTCAACAGGTACTCGAGCACCACGGCCCACATGCGCCGCTTGGTCCACGCATTGAGCGACTTCGCATGGCGGGCGATCACTTCCACGCCGCCACGCGCCCAGCGCAGGCGCTGGTGCCAGAGGCCGCGGAACGTTTCGGGCATCAGGATGTAGGCGAGCGCGTTGGGTTCGTAGCGGATGTCCCAATGGTCGATCTGCAGGCGCCAGCTGACGTCGATGTCTTCGGTCACCATGTCGTCGGCCCAGTAGCCGATGCGATGCAGCGCGGTCTTGCGGAACGCGGACACCACGCCCGACACGGTGAAGATGCGGCCGTAGCTGCGCTGCGCGCGCTTGATCATGCCGATGATCGAGCTGAACTCGCCGACCTGCATCTTGCCGAGCAGCGTCGAACGGTTGCGGATGCGCGGATTGCCAGTCACCGCACCCACGCGCGGGCCGCTGGTAAGATGGAACACCATCCACTGCGTCGCGTTCGGGTGCAGCAGCGCGTCACCGTCGATGCAGACCAGGTACTCGCTGCGCGATGCGAGCGTGCCCATGCGGAGCGCATTCGCCTTGCCGAGGTTCCGGTCAAGGTGGATGACACGCATGTTCGCGTGCTGCGCGGCCAGTGCATCGAGGCGTGCACCGGTGTCGTCGGTGCTGCCGTCGTTGATCGCGATGATTTCGAATTCGGGATAGTTCTGCTTCGACAGCCACGCGATTGTGTCTTCGACCAGCGGCCCTTCGTTGTGGCAGGGCACGAGGATCGACGCCATCGGATGCGCTTTCAGCGGCGGCAGCTCATCCGGGCCGGCGTGCTTACGCTCGCGACGGAAGTAGTAGTACAGGCCACCCGCCATCCAGAACAGCGACATCACGATGGGATAGAAGAAGGCGAAGCCGAAGAGTACGCCGAGCAGGTCGAAGGACATCTCAGCGCTCCGGGTAGGGGAACGAGCGGGCGCTGATCGCGGCGCGCGCAGGTTCGAGAGGCGGAAGGTCCTTCAGCGCGATGTCGCGGCTGTAACCCACGTGCCGACCACCGCTGGCGACGACGCGACGTGCTTGGGCTTCGAGTTCGTCGGACGGCAACGGATTGGCGACATCGCCGGCATCGATCACGAACACCGTGCGGTCCAGCGCGGTGGGTGACGCGGCGACGGCGGCGACCGCGCGATCGACTTCGCGGCGCGATCCGCGCACGTCGTGCGGAAGCATCGCGACGATGAAGTCGTAGCTCGACGCGAGCGAAGGCGTCTGCGATGCGATCGGCGCGGGGTCACCGGTCGGAATGGTGATGGCCGCGACGCGTACCAGGTCGGGACGCACGGCCTTCGCGCGAGCGAGTGCAGCCGAAGCGGACGACGCGCCGTCGCCTACGACAATTCCATCAATCGGTGTCGCTGCGACATCGGCGTATGCGTCAGCCGAAGCGCCAGCGGGCATCCACGCCAGCACCTGGGCATTCGAACGAGCGTGGATACGCGCGACCAGGTGCGTCAGAAGGTCCGAGCGCATCGGCATCGACGCGGTCGGGAACCATGCGGCGTCGGGAGCGGCGGCGTCGAGGATCACGTGGCTCGGATGGATCGCACGGATGCGTTCGGCGACGGCGTTGACGTTCTGCGTCGTGATCGTGGCATCGCCGCCCGCGAGGTCCGCAAGCGAGACGCGCACGGCACGGATACCGTCGAGGCGCGGATCGCGGCGCAGCTCGTAGGCCAGATCGCTGGCACCCGCGTTTTCGACCATCATCAAGCGCGCACCGGGGAATGCGTCGTCGCCCGGTCGTGCGACGCCGGCGTAATGCAGTTCGCTCGTACCACTGCGGCCATCGGGCCCGATGATCGTCGCGAGTCCGAGCGACTCGGCGGCAGCGCGCGCCGCACCGGACGCACCACCGGCCGGCCACACGACGAGTTGCGGGCGACGGCCGGTGGCGCGCTCGATTCGGTCGGCACTGGTCGCAAGGTCGGCGCGGATGCGCTCACGCTGCGCGGCTTCCGTTTCATAGCCGCCGTTCCATCGACGGACGATTGCGGCCGGAAGCAGGTCGCCCTGCGGGTCACCCGCGATCGGCGTCGCGAGGTCGTGGCCCTGCGTCGCGATCTCGACCAGGTTGCTCGCCTGCAGCGCCTTGACGTCGCTCCAGCCGAGGAAGTCGCTGCGCGGCACGTCACGCATGCCGACATGCACGTTGCCGGTCGCATCGACGCGCGAGGTCGGCACGGCGACCAGCGCCGGGTAGTCGAACGCGCGCAGCAGCGGAAGCGCCTGCGTGTATGCGGAGCGGTAGCCGCCGTCGAAGGTCAGCAACACGGCTTTCGCCGGAAGCGTGCCGCGCCCGGCGCGTGCGTCACGAACCGCCTGTGCGGTGACCGGTACGTAGCCGTGCGAACGCAGCCAGTCGAGCTGCATCGCGAAGTTGCGGGTGGTGACGGCTTCCGTATCGGGATAACCATCCGGAACGCGGTCGCGGATGTCGTGCCAGCCGAGCACGACCAGTGCGTCGGCCGGCCGCGGCATTGCGGCGGTGAACAGAAGCGCGAGGAATAGAACGACCGATCGCATCAGAACCCCCAGCGGTAGGCCGCTTCGAAGCCGACACGGCGCTCGCGGCCGCCGTCGTACACCGGGCGTGCCCAGAACACGCCATACGTAAACGTGTGCCCCATCGCGGGGCGCCACTCCTGGTAGTAGGAAATCGAAGGCACCCAGTTCGTGCCGAAGCCTTCCTGCCAGTACGGCCCGGCTTCGAGCGTCAGCTTCTGCCGGAGATAGGCGTCGTAATGCCGCCAGATGAGGTGGTTGAAGCGCACGCCGACAGTCGCCATCGCGTCCTGCGACGGGTTGAAGTACGGCGAGTCGTCGCGCGAACCGCGGCTGGTCCACAGGGAGCCCAGTCCGTCGATCATTAATCGCGGGCTGGTGTAGAGGCGCGTGCGGCCGTACGCCCACAGCTGGTCACGGTTGTTGCCGTCGCTGTAGTCGAGGTGTTTGTAGTTCATGTCGATCGCGACGGTGTCGCTCGGATGCCAGTTCGCGGTGATGCGCCACGAGTCGGCCTTGTAGCCGGCACGGCGCGCCTGCAGCGACGTGTCGACGTCGTTGTCGGCGACCTGTCCGTGCAGCGTCCACGAATCGTTGAGGTACCACGCCCCGTCGACCGTCCATGCGTTGTCGTGCGTCGGTTCTTCGGCCTGGTAGCCGGACACGCGGAAACCGAACTGGCGATAGCGGTAGTCGATGCCCGCACCGATGCGGCGATAGCGCACGGTGTCGGGGTCGAAATGCGCGTCGACGGTGTCGCCGACAATGCCGAAACGCCAGCGGTAACCGAGCAGCGGCGACCACGTCTGGTAGTACAGGCGGTGTTCGCGCACACCGAAGGGCGAGCCGTTCGGCGACTCGGAATTGTTGCGCGTATTGATGAAGTCGATGCTGCCCATGGGGCCGTTGCGCCAATCGAGTTCTTCCTGCAGGCGCTCGGCGTGCAGGTTCTTCGGGTAGCGCTTCTGCACCTGGTCGTTCGCGGCCATGGCCTCGTCGACGCGACCCAGTTCGTACAGCGCCGACACGCGCGCGATTTCGGCGTCGCGGTTGTGCGGATCCATCGTCAGCGCCATGTCGTAGCGCTCGAGCGCGGCAGTGGGATGGCCGCGTCGATACATCAGCGCGCCGAACGCGGCCTGCGTATTCGAACGGTTCGGGCCCATGCGCAGCAGCGGTTCGATCATCGACTGCGCACGCGCGTTGTCGTCGCCGAACGAGATCATCTGCGCGTAGGCCATCTCGGCGCGGTAGCGCTTCCAGTTCGCCTGGTCGGACTCCGCGCCGGGGCGTTGGATCCACGCCGGCTGCGATTCCGCGAGCTTCTGCATCATCGGCAGCGCGAGGTCGAAGCGTTCCTGCTCGATGTAGGAATAGCCGAGCAGGATCTGCGTATCGACGTCGTTCGGATCCTTGGCCAGCGCCTGCTCGAGCGCGGCCTGCGCTTCCTTCGGGTGATGCAGCGCGAGGTACGAGTCAGCGGCGGGGCCGTGTGCGTAGGCGGGCAGGTCGACGCCTTCGCGCTTGAGCGCTTCGTACTCGTCGATGGTCTTCTGGTACATGCCGAGGCCATTCGTCGCCGTCAGCATGTCCATCCGCAACCGGGTCTGCTCCCAGTGCGTGCGGCCCGGCTGCGCCTGCAGCGCGAGCGCCGCGTCGTAGGCACGGCGGAGCTCGGCGTTCGGGTCGTCGAGGTTGTCCGGGTAGGTCAGGCCCCAGCCGATCTCATGCGCGACGCGGTCGCCCTGGATGAGGTCGCGCTCGTAATCCGGGAAGTCGCTGGCCCAGCGGGCGCGGAGCTCGTCGGCGCGGAACGGCGCGCCGACGTCGTCCAGCGTCAGCGCCTGCATCCGATAGGCGACGTCGTCGCGCGGATTGGCCGCCAGCAGGTGTTCGTAGATGGCCAGCGCGTCCGTCCACCGCTGGTCCTTCCGGGCGGCCTCGGCCTGCGCGAGCAGGGTGTCGCGCACGGTCCGGTTCGTCACTGCGGGGAGGGAGTCGGCGGCCGTGGTCGTTGGAGCGCTGCCGGTTGCCGGACGCGCCTGCGCCATGCCGGTCGTCCAGACCAGGGGGAGCAGAAGCGCCAGTACGGTTTTTCGGAGTGGGCGCACGGTTCGATCCGTAAGTCGAAATCGGGGCTGAACGGCGACGAGTCTTCCGTCCCGAATGTGAAGGCAACGTGGGCTGAATCGAGAAGTCGATCACAATTTAAGCGGACGCAGCCAAACCGCCCTACCTTCCGGCGGACGAGCGCGGCTGGCCGACGGGCGGCCGATTCATGGTTGCCTCCGCTAGGAGGCTTCGGGGTCCGCGAGCTCGTTGAGATGCTCGACACGCTGCTTGGCGGTATCGGCGATTTCCGAGTCCCAGGGCGACGGCCCGCGCACGATCACGTTCGGAATCACCGCGGCCGAAGACTGCCGCCAGACGCTGTTGAGCGACTCGCGGTCGTGGTGCGACAGGATCAATGCCGACAACATGCAGTCATTGACCTGCGCGCGGCCGATCATGATCGCCAGGTACTGGGCCAGCAGCGACATCTGCTCCTTGAGGAACGCGACATCGGCCTCGAGCGCTTCGATACGGTCCTGGTCGGTCTGATCGGTCATGGCTGCAGCCTGACAGCCCGCGATTCTCGGTTCGGTGAAACCGTCGCCGGTGACGCCGACGGATCGGATCGCCTCGGTCCATCGAACGAACACAGCCGAACGCGTTTTTGATCCGACGCAAACGCCCGACATGTCGTGGCGCGCAAGGTGCGGTCATCGCCCCGATGGAAACACCGATGACGCCTCATCAGCTCGCCAGCGTGCTCACGTGGAGCGCGGTCGCCGGATACGCGGTGTTGTTCGTCTGGGCGCTCGCGTGGATCGCCATGCGCGAGCGCGTCTACCGACTGCACAGTCACTGGTTCCGCGTCGAACGCCCGACGTACGAAGTACTGATGTTCGTGCTCATCGGTGTATTCAAGCTCGCGCTGCTGGTGTTCTTCGTGTTCCCGCTGATCGGGTTGTACGCGAGTGGATTAGCAGGAAGCGGCACATGAGCGGCGCATCGATGCCGTCGACGAAGACTTGCAGCGACGCACGCGAAACAACGCGCGTTCTGCGCATTCAGACACGCACCAAACACGGGACTTGACCATGCGCGACGTACTCGTCCGCTCGCAGCGGATCAATGCCTGGGACGACGGCGTTCGCGCCGCCGCGCGCATCGCCGCGATGCTGCATGGCGCGCTGACGGCCGTGCACGTGGTGCCGGTCGGGTTGCCGCCGCTATCGCCTTACGACCCCGGAATGCTCGTCGCCGCCGCGGCGCTGGAAGTCGCGCGCCAGCGGCTCGAATGCGACAGACGTGCAGCCGAGTTCGACGCATGGGCCGCATCGCTGGGCGTTCGCAGCAGCGCATGGCTGTCGTCCGCCGGCGATGCTGCGCGCGCACTGCGCTCGGTCGCCGGTTCGCACGACCTGCTCGTCGCGGAGGTCGACCCGAAGTCGGACGATCCATGGACGAATCCGTCGGGCGTCGGTCGGCTCGCGTCCGCGACCGGGCTTCCGACGTTCGTTCTGCCCACACCGCGCACGGACGAGCGGACAGTCGGAACGGTCGTGGTCGCCTGGGACGGCTCGTCCGGCGCCGCCGCGGCGCTGCATTCGGCGCGCCCCTTCATCGAACAGGCGACGCGGCTCGTTGTCCTCGACGGCTCCCGAGGCGCGATCGAACCGACGCTGCCCGCGCTCGAGCTGCGCCACGCGCTCGCACGACATCGAACCGAAGCCGAAATCCGCACGGTCGACGTGGGGGATGGCGGCGAGGGAACAGGCGCGGCCTTGCAGGCAGAGGCGCGTGCGCTCGGCGCCGACCTGCTCGTCATGGGCGCCTACGGCCACGCGCGCCTGACCGAATGGGCGCTGGGCGGCGTGACCCGGCACGTGCTGTGTCACACCGACGTCCCGCTGCTGCTGCGCCACGAGCGCTAGGCGAGCCGGAAAAAGAAAAAGCCGGCGCGAGGCCGGCTTTTTCAATCGATCTTTGGTCGGGGAGACAGGATTCGAACCTGCGACCTCTACGTCCCGAACGTAGCGCTCTACCAGACTGAGCTACACCCCGACAGCTGAGCCGCAAAGTTTATCGGGCGGCGGCGTTCGCGACAAGGGGCGGTGAAGCCGTCCGTGGGCCGGTGCCGGGCGCCGCTAAACTGTGACGTCCGATCCGCCCGCTTCGGGGAACCCCTTGATCAAGCCACGCACGCCGGCCGGAGTCCTCGAACTCCTGCCGCCCGACCAGATCGCCTTCCAGCGGATGCTCGACGTTATCCGCCGCAATTTCGAGCGCTTCGGCTTCCTGCCGGTCGAAACGCCGGTGATGGAACTGTCGGAGGTGCTGCTGACGAAATCCGGTGGCGAAACCGAGCGCCAGGTCTACTTCGCGCAGTCCACCGGTGCTCTGGAAAAAGCGGGCGAAGGCGTGCCGGAAATGGCGCTGCGTTTCGATCTCACCGTGCCGCTCGCACGTTACGTCGCCGAACACGAGCACGATCTCGCATTCCCGTTCCGCCGCTACCAGATGCAGCGCGTGTATCGCGGCGAGCGCCAGCAGCGCGGCCGCTTCCGCGAGTTCTACCAGTGCGACATCGACGTCATCGGCAAGGACGCATTGAGCGTTCGCTTCGACGCCGAGCTTCCTGCCGCGATCCACGCCGTGTTCTCCGAACTCGACATCGGCGCATTCACGATCCAGCTCAACAACCGCAAGCTGATGCGCGGCTTCTTCGAGCAGCAGGGTGTGACCGATGCGCAGCAGCAGGCGCTGGTGCTGCGCGAGGTCGACAAACTCGACAAGCGCGGCGCGGATTACGTCCGCGAAACGCTGACGGGCGAGGGTTTCGGGCTTGCCTCCGACGCGGTCGATCGCATCCTGCGCTTCGTCGAGATTCGTTCGACGTCGCATGCCGATGCAATCGCGACGCTGGATGGCCTTGCAACCGAAGGCGACGCCAATGAATCGCTCGCGACCGGCGTCGCCGAGCTGCGCGAGGTGCTGGAACTCGTGCGTGCCATGGGTGTGCCCGAGTCGGCTTACGCGCTGAATCTTTCGATCGCGCGCGGTCTCGATTACTACACCGGCACCGTCTACGAGACCACGCTCAACGACTACCCGCAGATCGGCTCGATCTGTTCGGGCGGTCGCTACGAGAATCTCGCCAGCCACTACACGAAGTCGAAGCTGCCGGGCGTCGGTATTTCGATCGGCCTGACGCGGCTGTTCTGGCAGTTGCGCGAAGCGGGCCTGCTGGGCGCTGCCGAAAGCACGGTGCAGGTCCTGGTGACGCAGATGGACGCCTCGCACCTGCCGCATTGCCTCGGCGTCGCGAACGACCTGCGCCACGCCGGCTTCAACACGGAAGTGGTGATGGAAGCTTCGAAGATCGCCAAGCAGTTCCGCTACGCCGATCGCGCCGGCATCCGTTTCGTCGTGGTGCTCGGTGACGACGAGATCGCGGCGAACAAGGTGACGGTGAAGGACCTGCGTCGCGAAGACCAGTTCCAGGTCGACCGTGCGGAGCTTGCATCGACGCTGCGAGTCGAACTCGCTCAGCCGGTGGTGCGCGCATGAAGCCGGTGCATCTGGATGGTCGGTCGCTGACGCGCGCGCAGGTGCTTGCGGTCGCCTATGGCGCAGCCGTGGAGCTCGACGAGGCGCAGCTGCCCGCAGTCGCGCGTGCGGCGGATTTCCTTGCCGAACAGGTCAGCCGCGAAGAACCGATCTACGGGGTGTCGACCGGTTTCGGCAGCAATGCGGATCGCCTGCTCGGCTCGTATCGCCTGCGCAACGGCGCGGGCAGTGACGCGAATAATCCGCACGAATCACTGCATGCGGAACTGCAGCGCAACCTGATCGTCACCCATGCCGTGTGCGTGGGTGAGCCGTTCGCGCCAGAAGTCGTGCGCGCGATGCTGTGCATCCGCATCAATACGCTGATGCGTGGACATTCGGGCATTCGCGTCGACACGCTGCGCGCGCTAGCCGCGATGCTCAACGCCGGTGTCGTGCCGGTGGTGCCGCAGCTGGGTTCCGTCGGTGCCAGTGGCGACCTCGCGCCGCTGTCGCATCTCGCGATCGTCCTGCTCGGTGGCGGCGAAGCGTTTCTCGGGGGCGAGCGACTACCGGGCGGCGAAGCGCTTCGTCGCGCAGGCCTGCAGCCGGTCACGCTGTCGTACAAGGAAGGCCTCGCGCTCAACAACGGCACGGCGCAGATGCTCGCGACGGGTGTACTGGCGCTGGCCAAGCTCGAGGATCTCGTCGACACCGCTGACCTCGCGGCCGCGATGACGATCGACGCATTCGCCGGCCGTCTCGGCGCGTTCAAGCCCGAGGTGCATGAGCTGCGGCCGCATCCCGGACAGGTCGCTGTCGCCGCGCATCTGCGTCAGCTGCTCGAAGGTTCCACGCTCGCCGACATTCCGTATCACCTCGTGCCGCGCTTCCGCCCGTGGCTTCCCGAGAGTTGGGCGACCGATGAAGCACGCGAGCTGCGCTTCGACATCGGTTGGGACTGGGTGCCGCTGTCGCAGCGCCACGGTCGCGAGAAGTTCTACGACCGCTTCCGTCCATTCCGCGGCGGCAAGAAGCACCAGCCGCAGGACAGCTATTCGCTGCGTTGCGTGCCGCAGGTGCACGGTGCGGTTCGCGATGCGCTGGCGCAGGCCGCGCGCGTGCTCGACATCGAGCTCAACTCGCTGACCGACAACCCGATCATCTTCCCCGACGCGCAGGCCGAACACGTCGAAGACCAGGTCGTCTCCGCGGGCCACTTCCACGGCATGCCGCTCGCGCTGGCGATGAGTTACGTCAAGGCGTCGATTCCCGTGCTCGCGAGCATCTCGGAGCGTCGCCTCAACAAGCTTGTCGACCCCGCGACGAACGACGGACTGCCGGGTTTCCTGATCGGCAACGAAGACGCGACCGAATCCGGCTTCATGATCGTGCAGTACACCGCCGCGGCGATCGTCAACGACCTCGCGAGCCGCGCGATGCCGGCGTCGGTCTATTCGATTCCGACCAGCGCCAACGCCGAGGATCACGTGTCGATGGGCGCCAACGAAGCACGCCACGTGCTCGCGATGGCCGACGACCTCGGCAAGGTGCTCGGCCTCGAGCTGTACACCGCCGCGCAGGCGCTGGACCTGCGTCGCGACATGATCAACGCCGCGCGTGCGCTGGCGCGTGCCGGGTCGTTGGACGATCTCGCGTCGAAGATCGCGTGCTCGCCCGCAGCATCTTCGGCGGACCGCGACGCGTTCGTGGCGGAGGTTGACGGACTGCGCAGCGAACTCGCCGATGCGGGGGAATTCGGCCCAGGCGCCGCCGTGCAGGCTGCGCATGCCGCGATCCGCGAATCGATCGCCTTCATGGGTTTCGACCGCGCGATGGACGGCGACGTGCAGGTCGCGGTGCAGCTGGTGAAGGACGGTCGCGTGCTCGCCGCGGCGCGGCGGGTCGCACTGGGCGACGCCGGGCACTAGCTCGGCAGCGCGGTCGCAAACCCTGAACGGGCCGGACGAACTCCGGCCCGTTCGCGTTTATGGACATTGACCGGCGGCCGCGCTCGCATTAATGTACTAACACGCTATTACATTGGAACGACCGATGAAGCGACGTCCGCCGCTCGAAGACGCCGAAAAGCAGCTGTCCCTGGAGGTCCTCGCCGAAGCCTTCGCCGCCCTGCGTTCGGGCGACGAGGTACTCGCCTTCCTCGAAGACCTCTGCACGCCGGCGGAACTCGAGTCGATGAGCGATCGCTGGCGCGTCGTTCCCTACCTGCAGGACCGCGTGCCGTATCGCGAGATCCACGACGAGACGAAGGTCAGCGTCACCACGATCGGGCGCGTTGCCCGAACCCTCGAACACGGCGCCGGCGGCTACCGCATCGCCACCAAGCGGCTCGCACGCCGGCCGCGCAAAGAGAACGCATGAGCTCCGTCATCGAACCCCGTGATCGCCTGCGTATCGCCATCCAGAAATCCGGTCGACTGGCCGATCCCGCGCGGGCGCTGCTCGGCTCCTGCGGCCTGAGCTGGCGCGAAAGCCGCGACCGCCTGTTCTGCTACGGCGAAGCGCTGCCGATCGACCTGCTGCTCGTACGCGACGACGACATCCCCGGCCTCATCGCCGATGGCGTCTGCGACCTCGGCATCGTTGGCCGCAACGTGCTCGGCGAGCAGGATCTCGACCGCCAGCGCGGCGGTGCGCCGTCGGCGTTCCGCGAACTCGTGCCACTGGGCTTCGGCGGCTGCCGGCTCGCGCTCGCGGTGCCGGACGACTGGAACTGGACGGATGCGTCGCAGCTGGAAGGCACGCGCATCGCGACGAGTTATCCGGCGCTGCTGCGCGGCTGGCTGGACGGGCAGGGCATCAAGGCCGACATCGTGACGCTGTCGGGCTCGGTCGAAATCGCGCCGCGGCTCGGCCAGGCGGACCTGATCTGCGACCTCGTTTCCAGCGGTGCGACGCTCGCCGCGAACCAGCTCAAGCCGGTCGCGACGCTGCTTGAAAGTGAAGCCGTGCTCGCGGGCCCTGCAGCGGAGTTCGAAGGCGAACGTGCACTGCTCGCCGAGCTGTTGCTGCGTCGACTCGAAGGCGCGCTGCGCACGCGCCACAGTCGCCTGTTGATGTTCCAGGCCGAGCGCGCGGCGATCCCGCGTCTGCTGCCGTTGTTGCCCGACGCCGACGCGCCGACCGTCCTGCAGGTCGACGGGGCCGATCGTCTCGCGCTGCAGGCGCTTTGCCACGGTCGCCTGACATGGCAGCGCCTCGAAGATCTCAAGCGTGCCGGCGCGCAGGGGCTGATGGTGCTGCCGGTCGAGAGCATGCTGGCATGAAGCGCATCCGCTGGTCCGAACTCGACGCCGCGGCGCGCGAGGACGCGCTGCGTCGTCCTGCACAGCGGGTTGCAGAGGACGTCGCGTCGTCGGTCGCGGCGTTGATCGCGCAGGTACGCCGCGACGGCGACGCTGCGCTGCGCGAGCTCACCACCCGTTTCGACGGCGTCGACATCGGGCGCTTCGAAGTCGACGCGCAAGCGTTCTTCGACGCGTGCGCCGCGTTGCCCGACGCGTTGAAGCGCGCGATCGACGACGCCGCCGAACGCATTCGGGTCTTCCACGCCGCTTGCATGACCTCACCCGTCGTCGTGGACACCGCGCCCGGTGTGCGCTGTGAGCGCGTGTTGCGTCCGATTCGTCGCGTGGGCCTGTACGTGCCGGCAGGTTCCGCACCACTGCCTTCGACGGCACTGATGCTCGGCGTACCTGCGCAGCTTGCAGGTTGTGGCGAAGTCATCCTGTGTTCGCCGCCGCGAGCCGACGGCACCGTCGATCCCGCCGTTCTTTATGCCGCGCAGCGCTGCGGAATCCAGCGCGTGTTCGCGCTCGGCGGCGTGCAGGCGATCGCCGCGATCGCGTTCGGCACGGCCTCGATCCCGAAGTGCGACAAGCTGTTCGGGCCGGGCAATGGCTTCGTCACGGAAGCGAAGCGGCAGGTCTCCATGACGGAAGGCGGCGCGGCGATCGACATGCCGGCCGGGCCGTCGGAAGTGCTGGTCATTGCAGATGCCGGCGCGAATGCGACGTTCGTCGCGGCGGATCTGCTCTCGCAGGCTGAACACGGTCGCGACTCGCAGGTCGTCCTGATCAGCGACGACACGAATGTGCTCGATGGCGTCGCCGCCGAGATCGATCGGCAACTGCCTACTTTGCCACGCGCGGACATTGCACGTGCTGCGCTCGAAGCATCGCTCGCGATCGAAGTCGACACGCTCGACATCGCGTTCGACATCAGCAATTCGTATGCGCCCGAGCACTTGATCCTCGCGCTGCGTGATCCGCGACGCTCGCTCGACCGCGTCGACGCGGCGGGTTCGATCTTCCTCGGCGACTGGGCACCGGAAGCGCTCGGCGATTACTGCAGCGGCACCAACCACGTGCTGCCAACGGGCGGGGCAGCGCGCTTTACGGGCGGGCTGAGCGTCGCGAGCTTTCAAGTGGCGATCACCGTGCAGGAAGTCGCGCGCGAAGGTCTCGCCGCGATCGGGCCGTGTGCTGTCGAACTCGCAAACGCGGAAGGGCTCGACGCCCACGGCCGCGCTGTCTCGCTGCGGTTGGAGGCTTTGGCATGACGTCGCCCGTCGACCTCGTGCGCGCGGACCTGCGTGACTTCGCGGGCTATCGCTCTGCGCGAAGCGATCGCCTCACCGGCGACGTTTGGCTCAACGCCAACGAGTCCGCGTGGCCGAACGCCGCGGACGACGGGAGCGCGCGCCGCTATCCGGATCCGCAGCCGCAGGCGCTGCGCGAGAAGCTGGCGTCGCTCTACGGCTGCGCGCCCGAGCAGCTTCTTGCAGGTCGCGGTAGCGATGAAGCGATCGATCTTCTGGTGCGCGCGCTGTGCGCGCCGGGGCAGGGCGCGATCGTGACTACGCCGCCAACGTTCGGGATGTACGCGGTGAGCGCGCGACTGCACGGCGTGCGTGTGATCGAAGCTCCCTTGGTCGATGGCGAAGGCGCATTCCGTTGCGATGTCGATGCGGTCGCCGACGCGTCGCTCGCGTCCGGTGCCACGCTCGTCTTCCTCTGCTCGCCGGGCAATCCGACGGGCGACGTCGTTGCGCTCGACGACGTCCGCCGCCTTTCCGCGCGTCTTGAGGGACGCGCCGTCGTGGTGGTGGACGAGGCCTATCAGGAGTTCGCGTCGACGCCATCCGCGCTTACGCTTCTCGGCGAAGCGAACAACATCGTCGTCCTGCGAACCCTGTCGAAGGCGCATGCACTCGCCGGCGCGCGGCTCGGCGTCGCGATCGGCGATGCCGACCTGATCGCCGTGCTGCGCCGCTGCCAGGCACCGTACCCCTTGCCTTCGCCATGCATCTCGCTCGTCAGTGATGCACTGGATGACGCTGCACTTTTGCGCACCCGGGAAGCAACCAGCCTCGCCGTACAGGAGCGAGAGCGGCTAAAACACGCACTGCGTACAGCGCCCGGCATGGTGCACGTCTACCCGTCGGCGTCGAATTTCCTGCTGGTCCGCTTCGACGACGCGCAGGCCGCATTCGATGCATTGCTGTCCGCCGGGGTTGTCGTTCGTGACGTCCGCGCGCAGCCCGGGCTCGGCGACGCGTTGCGGATCACGGTCGGGCGACCCGATGAGAACGATCGCGTGCTGTCGGTTCTCGCCGGAGCGATCGCATGAGCACGCCGATCCTGTTCGTCGATCGCGACGGGACGCTGATCGAGGAGCCGTCCGACTTCCAGATCGACGCGTTCGAGAAACTGCGCTTCGTGGCCGATGTCATCCCGGCGCTGCTCAAGCTGCGCGACGCCGGCTACGCGTTCGTCATCGTCTCCAACCAGGACGGCCTCGGCACGCCGGGCTATCCGCGTGACACGTTCCAGGGCCCGCACGACCTGATGATGCAGATCTTCGAAAGCCAGGGCATCCGCTTTCGCGACGTGCTCATCGACACAAGTTTTCCCGCCGATAACTCGCCGACGCGCAAACCGCAGATCGGTCTGATGACGTCGTACATGAAGGACCGATCGATCGACTGGTCGCGCTCGGCGATGGTCGGCGATCGTCCGACGGACGTGCAGTTCGCCGACAACCTCGGCATCCGCGCGTTCCAGCTGCGCACGTCGCAATTCGGCGGTGAGTGGGATTGGACGGGCATCGCGCACGCACTCGTCGACGCGCCGCGCGTTGCGCGTGTCGAGCGCAATACGAAGGAAACGCGGATCACGGTCGACGTCGATCTCGACCGGGCTGCCGAGCCGAAGATCAACACGGGACTCGGCTTCTACGATCACATGCTCGAACAGATCGGCAAGCACGGCGGCTTTGCATTGAACCTGAGCTGCGAAGGCGACCTGCGCATCGACGAACATCACACCGTCGAGGATTGCGCACTCGCACTCGGCCAGGCGCTGCGTCAGGCGCTCGGCGACAAGCGCGGTATCGGGCGTTACGGCTCGGCAGACGTGGCCGACGATGACGCCGACAACGCGCCATCCTACGGATTCATGCTGCCGATGGACGAAGCGCTGGCGGGGGCCGCCCTGGATTTCTCGGGTCGCCCGTACTTCGTGTTCCAAGGTGACTTCAAGCGCGACCGCGTCGGCGACCTGCCGACCGAACTGGTGCCGCACTTTTTCCGTTCGCTCTGCGAAACCGCCGGGCTCAACCTGCATCTACGGGTTCGCGGCGACAACGATCACCACAAGGTCGAGGCGTGTTTCAAGGTGGTCGCGCGCGCGCTGCGTCAGGCGATCAGGCGCGAAGGTCGCGAGCTGCCGTCGACCAAGGGCGCGCTCTGATGGACGTCGTGTTGATCGACGCCGGCGGCGCGAACATCGGGTCGGTGCGTTATGCGTTCGAGAGACTCGGTGCGACCGTGCGCTTCAGCGCGGACGCGAACGAAATCGCGAGGGCCGAACGCGTGGTGCTGCCCGGCGTCGGTGCTGCGGCAGCTGGCATGGCGAGGCTGCGGGAGCTCGGCCTCGTCGACTGCGTGCGCGAGTTGCGGCAACCGCTGCTCGGTGTGTGCCTGGGCATGCAACTGTTGTTCGACTCGTCAGAAGAAGGCGACGTCGAATGCCTTGCGCTGCTGCCGGGACGCATACGCAAGCTCGGCAGCGCGCCGGGGCTGCGCGTGCCGCACATGGGCTGGAATACGCTCGACCGCGTGCGTGACGATGCGTTGCTCGACAACGTTAGTGACGGCAGCAGCGCCTACTTCGTCCACAGCTATGCAGCTCCGGTCACCGACGACACGGTAGCAACCTGCGCCCACGGCGAGCGCTTCGCTGCGGTCGTCCGACGCGGCAATCGCATGGGCGCGCAGTTCCACCCCGAGCGTTCCGCCGCCGTCGGTGCGCAGCTGCTCGAGAATTTCCTGAAGGTACCGGCATGACCGATTTCACCGTCTACCCGGCGATCGATGTTCGCGAAGGTCGCGTGGTGCGCCTCAAGCAGGGCAACTATGCGCAGGAAACGCGCTACGCCGACGATCCGCTTGCGGTGGCGCAGCGCTACGGCGACGCCGGCGCGACGTGGCTGCATCTCATCGACCTCGACGCCGCGCGCGATGGCGGCTATTCCATCGGCGACCTGCTGACACGCATCCGTGCTGCAACCGGGCTCCGCGTCCAGACGGGTGGCGGCGTACGCTCGGTCGACGACGTGCAGCGCCTTCTCGATGCCGGTGCGGATCGCGTCGTCGTCGGATCGCTGGCGGTGCGACAGCCGCAAGCCGTGGCGGGTTGGCTCGCGAAGTTCGGTAACGAGCGCATGACCGTGGCGCTCGACACGCGCGAGGTCGACGGCCGCTGGACGTTGCCGACCGAAGGCTGGACGCGCACCGGCGGTGTCGATCTGTTCGACCTCGTCGAGCTCTACGCGACCGCCGGGCTGCGTCATCTGCTTTGCACCGACATCGGGCGCGACGGCATGCTCGCCGGGCCGAATCTCGATCTGTACGCGGCGCTGGTCGCACGAGCGCCGTCGCTTCGCCTACAGGCGTCTGGCGGTGCGCGCTCGGTCGAGGACGTGCGTGCTGCGCTGGAATCCGGCTGCGCGGGCATCGTTCTCGGCAAGGCGCTGCTCGAAGGGCGACTGAGCGTCGCGGATGCGTTGGCCGTCGCAACGGAAAGCGCACCGTGCTGAGCCGCCGCATCATTCCATGCTTGGACGTGCGCGACGGCCGAGTCGTCAAAGGCGTGCGTTTTCGCGACCACGTAGACATGGGCGACATCGTCGAGCTCGCGCTGCGTTATCGCGACGAAGGTGCAGATGAACTCGTCTTCTACGACATTACCGCGAGTCCCGAGGGCCGCAGCGTCGACCGCGGCTGGGTCGAACGCGTGGCGCGATTGATCGACGTTCCGTTCTGCGTAGCGGGCGGCATCCGCAGCGTCGACGACGCACGCGAAATCCTGCATGCGGGCGCCGACAAGATCTCCGTGAACACGCCCGCGCTGGACCGACCGGACCTCATCGACGAGCTGGCCGCGGCGTTCGGCGTGCAGTGCGTCGTCGTTGGCATCGACAGCCTGCGCGATGACGACGGTGAGTGGCGCGTGCGCCAGTACACGGGCGATCCGTCACGGACACGCGCGCTCGCGCGTCGCACGCTCGACTGGATGGTCGAAGCCCAGCAGCGGGGCGCCGGCGAGATCGTGCTGAACTGCATGGGCAGCGACGGCGTGCGAAGCGGCTACGACATCGAGCAGCTTCGCGATGCGCGCCGGTTGTGCGACGTTCCACTCATCGCCTCCGGCGGCGCGGGCGATGCCTCGCATTTCGCGGACGTATTCCGCGACGCCGACGTCGATGGTGCGCTGGCCGCGAGTGTTTTCCACTCCGGCGCCGTACGCATTCCGCAGCTCAAGCGGGAGTTGGCCGATGCGGGAGTCGAGGTGCGCCGTGTCTGATCCGATCACCTTCGACGTCAACGTAGTCGACTGGGCGAAGCAGGACGGTCTGGTCGCCGCCGTCGTGCAGGACGTGCGGACGCTGCGCGTGCTCATGGTCGGCTGGATGGACCGCGACGCGCTCGCGCATACGCTCTCGACACGTCAGGCGACCTTCTTCAGCCGCACGCGGCAGCGGCAATGGACCAAGGGCGAGACGTCCGGCAACGTGCTCGACGTCGCCGATGTGAAACTCGACTGCGACGGCGACACACTACTAGTGCTCGCAACACCGCGCGGCGCGACCTGCCATCTCGACCGCGCAAGCTGCTTTCCGGATGCGCCGGGCGACTTTCTGTCGACCCTCGATGCTCTGGTCGAGCGTCGTGCGTTCGAGCGTCCGGAAGGCAGCTACACGACGAAACTGTTCGACGGCGGCATCCGCCGGATCGCACAGAAGGTGGGCGAAGAGGGCGTCGAAACCGCGCTCGCGGGCGTGGTGCAGGACGACGACGCGCTGCTCGGCGAATCCGCCGACCTCCTGTACCACCTGATCGTGCTGCTGCGCGCGCGCGGCCTGTCGCTGAACGATGCGGTCGGTGTGCTGAAGCAGCGCCACGGCGCTACGCAATAGCACCGCGCCGCTGCTAGGCTTCGGCCTCGTCCCGGAGGCCGCCATGACCCGTTTGCTCGTCGCGCTCGCGCTGCTCACGTTCGCTTCGTGGTCGCATGCGCAGGCGCCGCACTGCGACAGCGCGGTGTACGAGGATGGCAACGGTAATGGTCGTCGCGATGCGGGCGAGCCCGGCCTCGCGAACATGCGGGTATCCGATGGCGTCCGCATCGTCACCACCTCCGCGGACGGCCGATTCGACTTGCCTGCCGAGCCGGGTCGCACCTTGTTCGTCATCAAGCCCGCCGGCTTCGATGCGCCACGACGGAGCGATGGTCTGCCGCTCTTCTGGGCGCACGCGCCGCATCCGTTCGCACCTGTGCTGCGCTACGGCGGCGTGCGCGACGCTGGCACCACCTGCCCGTCGTTCGGGCTGCGTCCCGCAAAGCCGCGTCGCGGTGATCTGGACGTTCTGGTATTCGCCGACACGCAACCCAAGTCCAAGGTAGATGTCGGCTATTACGAACGCGACATCGTCGAGCCGCTGCGGCGTCGCGACGGTGCGCCTGCCGCGGATCTCGGCCTGACGCTGGGCGACGTCGTCAGCGACGATCTTTCGCTGTATCCCGACATGACGGCGGTGACTACGCGGCTCGGTGCGCCTTGGCTGCACGTCGCCGGCAATCACGACGTCGATGCCGACGCGAAGAGCGACGCCGACGCATTGCTGACCTTCCGCCAGCAGTTCGGTCCGGACACGTTCGCCTGGGAAGAGCCGCAGGCCGATTTCGTCATCCTCGACGACGTGATCTCGCGCCCGGGGCAGAAACCGGCGTACATCGGTGGACTACGCGACGAGCAGTTCGCCTTCCTCGAGCATTACCTGCCGACGCACGATGCGAAGCGCCTGCTCGTGATCGCCGTGCACATCCCGTTGTTTCCGGATGGCGGCGAAACATTTCGCAGCGCGGACCGTGAACGCCTGTTCGCTTTGCTGAAGGATGTGCCGCACGTGCTGGTGCTGAGCGCACACGGCCATGTGCAGCGCCAGTTCTTCCACGACGAGAAGAGCGGCTGGCATGGCGCGTCGCCGCTGCACGAATACAACTCGGGCGCGGCGTGCGGCGCGTATTGGTCGGGCGTCAAGAACGCAGCAGGTGTGCCCGACTCGACGATGCCCGACGGCACGCCGAATGGCACTGCGCGCCTGATCGTTTCCCGCGACGGAAGTTACAAGCTGTCGTGGCAGCCCGCGGGCGTTACGGCCGACTCCGGCGATCTGACGCGCACGATGCGTGTGCATGCGCCGCGCGTGCTGCGTCGCGGCGCGTATCCCGCGTGGGGCGTGTACGCGAACGTCTGGATGGGCACACCCGACCAGCGCACCGAATTCCGTGTCGACGGTGGCGACTGGGCGCCGATGAAGCGCGTCGAACAGCCGGACCCGTGGTTGCTGAGCGAAAACGTGCGCGACGACGAGGCGGCGAAGCTACGCGGCTACGACCGCTCGCCGGAAGCGCAGGCGTCGACGCATCTTTGGCGCGGTGCGCTGCCGACCAACCTAGCGGTCGGATCGCATCGCATCGAGGTACGCACGTTCGATCGCTGGCAGGGCGAGCAGCACGCGGACACGACATACGCGCTGCAGGATGCCGCGCCGTAACGCGAGTCGTGGCGCGCGTCGCTACGCCAACGCGATCGAACGGACCTAGATCCCGACGTCGGCAAACGTCTCGACGCGACGATGTCCGTGCGTCTCGTCACCGGTTCGCGGCTGCGGATAGTCGTTGCGACGGTCGATCAGTACCGCCTGCATGCCCGCGTCGCGCGAGGCGTCGAGTTCCTCGACGACGTCTGACAGGAACAGGATGTCGCCCGGTGCAATGCCTATGCTGTCGGCGATACGACGATAGCTGTCGGCCTCGCGCTTTCCGCCGACTTCGGTGTCGAACCAACCCGAGAACAGCGGCGTCAGATCGCCGGCGTCGCTGTGACCGAAGAACAGGCGCTGCGCCGGCACGCTGCCCGACGAATAGACGTACAGCGGATAACCCGCGTCATGCCATTCGCGCAGCGCGACCGCGGCATCCGGATACAGATGCGCGGTGAAGTCTGCGCTCTTGTATCCGGCGTTCCAGATCATGCCTTGCAGCGCCTTGAGCGCGGTGTGCTTGCGGTCCTCGTCGATCCAGCCCTGCAGTACTTCGACGATCGTGTCGTCGCTGCAGATGCCGCCCTGTTCGACGGCGACTGCGTCCAGCCAGCGTCGCACCTCCGGCTCTCCACTGTGCTCGCGCACGAAGCCGGGCAGGGCGCGCCGCGCGTACGGGAACAGGACGTCCTTCACGAACGAGATGCTGCTCGTGGTGCCTTCGATGTCGGTGAGGATGGCGCGGACAGGCATGTCGTTTCGTCGCTCAAGGTGGCCGCCGCGAACGCTCCGCAGACAGGCGAATGCGTGGGTCAGCCGGCCTGGCCGGGCTCGTAGCGCGGGAATTTCTGCGCGATGTCGTTGCCGGTGAAATGGCCAATCCAGCCGTCGGGTTCCTGAAAGAAACGAATCGCGACGAAGTTCGGCTCCGGGCCCATGTCGAACCAGTGCAGCATCGAATCCGGCACCGAAATCAGGTCGCCGGCCTCGCACTTCATCTCGTAGACGCGCTCGCTCGCATGCAGGGTAAACAGGCCGGAGCCCGCGACGAAGAAGCGCACCTCGTCTTCCTTGTGGAAGTGTTCGTCGAGGAATTTCTTGCGCGCCTCGCCATGGTTCGGGTTGTCGGGCGCGATGCTGACGACATCGACGGTCTTGAAGTTGCGCTCGCGCACGATGCGGTCGATGTCGCTGCGATACGCGTCGAGGATGACGTCCGGCGCGTCGCCCGCCTTGATCGGCTGGTTCGCTTCCCAGCGTTCGAAACCGACGCCGATCGGCGCGAGGTGTTCGCGGATCGGTTCGAGTTCGCTCGAGACGAACTCCGGCTTGTCGGGCGTGGCTTCGTGAAAGATGCGCAGGCGGCTCATGGCGCGCTCCGGGACAGTGCGGTGGACGATGTGCCGAGTCGGCGGAGTTCGAGTTCGCAGGCGATCAGGAACTCGAACGCTTCGAGGTGGCGGCGCGCTTCCGGCATGTCGCGGCCCCAGGCGTAGAGGCCGTGGCCGTCGATCAGGTAGCCCCACATCGGGCCGGCGTCGAGCAGGCGTTCGACGCGTTCGGCGAGCTCCGGCATGTCCTGCGTGTTGGGCAGAACCGGCAGATCGAGCACGGCGTCGTGGGTGGTGTTGCCGTTGAACGCTTTGAGCAACTCGTAGCCTTCAAGCCGCAGCACGCCATCGGCTGCATACAGCCGCGATGCGACGGTCTGGTTCATCGAGTGCGTGTGCAGCACGCAGCCGATGTCGGCGAAGCGCTTGTAGAGCTGCGTGTGCAGCAGCGTTTCGGCCGACGACTTCTGCGTGGTGGCGACGGGCAGTCCATCGAGGTCGACGACCATGATGTCGGCCTCGACCAGGCGGCCCTTGTCGCGGCCGGACACGGTGATCGCGACGTTGTCGGCGTCCATGCGGCGCGAGAAGTTGCTGCTGGTCGCGGGCGTCCAGCCGCGGTCGGCGAGCTCACGCACGTTGACGATGATTTCGTCCGCGCAGACGGCGAGGCGCTGCGGGTCGTAGGGCAGGGAGGTGCTCATCGGCGGAAGTTTAGGGCAGACGGTGTTGGCGACGCGCAACGGAGGCGCGACGCCGCGGTGCCGGGCGCAGAACGTTCGCCGCGACAAAAGAAAACGGCGCGGTCGCCCGCGCCGTTTCCGTAAACCGATGCCGGTCGCTTACTTGTGGATGTTCGGTTCCGGCTCTTCGTGCAGTTCGATCGGCTCGCCGTGCGCCAAGTGGCTGCGCTTGCGGGCGAACAGGAAGTACACGATCAGGCCGAGAACCGCCCAGAAGCAGAAGAACTTGATCGTCGGATCCCAGCCCAGGCTGAAGAACAGCAGGACGCAGCCGGCCAACGCCAGCGGGCCGACAATCCAGACCAGCGGGGTGCGGAACGGACGCGGACGACTCGGCTCCGTGCGGCGCAGGATCATGACGCCCGCGCAGACCATGAAGAACGCGAACAGCGTGCCGGCGTTCGAGATGTCCGCAAGCGCGCTCACCGGGAACAGCGCAGCGAAGAACGCCACGAAGATACCGGTCGTCCAGGTCACCACGTGCGGCGTGTGGAAGCGCGGGTGCACCTTGGCGAACACCGACGGCATCAGGCCGTCGCGCGCCATCGTGAACAGGATGCGCGTCTGGCCGAACATCATCATCAGCACCACCGACGGCAGCGCGACGATCGCGGCAGCGGCAACGAGGTCACCCACGCGCGGCCAGCCGATATTGCGGAGAACGAACGCCAGCGGCTCCTTGCTCATCGACAGCGGACCGCCCGGCTGCGCACCCATCGAACCCACCGCCGCGTACGCAACGAGCAGGTAGAACACGGTGCAGACGCCGAGCGAACCGATCAGGCCGATCGGGATGTTGCGGTTCGGGTTCTTGGTTTCTTCCGCAGCCGTCGAGACCGCATCGAAGCCGACGTACGCGAAGAAGATCGACGCCGCGGCGCCCAGCACGCCCACGCCCGAGAGCGGCGTGCCCCAGCCATTCGGCAGCATCGGGGTGAAGTTGGTCGACTGCACCGCCGGGAAGGCCAGCAGCACGAACGCGGTGAGTGCGGCGATCTTGATCAGCACCAGCACCGACGTGACCTTCGCCGACTTGCTGGTGCCGATGACGAGCAGCCAGGTGACGAGCAGCGAGAGCAGGAAGGCGATCAGGTTGAAGCTGCCGCGCGCGACGGTGCCGTCCGGCAGCGTCACCGGGTCGAACGGACCCGAGAGCAGTGCCGTCGGTAATCCCATCCCGTGTGCGTGCAGGAAGCCGTTCGCATAGCCGGACCACCCGACCGCAACGGCGCCTGCCGCGACGGCGTATTCGAGGATCAGCGCCCAGCCCACCATCCACGCGATCAGCTCGCCGAGCACCGCGTACGAATACGTGTAGGCCGAGCCCGAGACGGGCACCATCGCCGCGATCTCGGAGTACATCAGCGCGGTGAGCGCACAGACCACGCCCGCGATGATGAACGAGTACATCATGCCCGGGCCGGCCTTGTTCGCGGCCACTGCGGTGAGCACGAAGATGCCGGTGCCGATCACGGCGCCGATGCCGAGCATGGTCAGGTCGAATGCGCCGAGCTGGCGCTTGAGCGAGCGCTTTTCGGCGGTCGCGAGAATCAGGTCGAGCGGCTTTCTGCGCTGGAACAGCATTTGCGGTGTTCTCCCCGGGACTAAGGCCCCGGCGCTCGCACGCCGGGGAACCCGTGGACCTTAGCCGCAGCCGCCCGCGCTGCACAAGTCGCGCCGCGCCCTTCGGTCCATGAATCGGGATAATGCTGCACTGCACCCATGAAAGACGCCATCGTATGGACGCCTCGACCGACCACTCGTCCACGACCGATCAGCTGCATCACGATCTCGCGGACTATGCGCGCCGCTGGCCCGCCGAGGCCGAGGTGGTGGCGCACTTCGTCGAGCTGCTGCACGACATCGACAGCGCGCCGTTCGCGCGTGAGCGGCTCGCGGGCCACTTCACCGGTTCGGCATGGCTGGTCGACCGCACCGGGACACGCGTGCTGCTCACGCACCACCGCAAGCTCGGTCGATGGCTGCAGCTCGGCGGTCATGCGGATGGCGATGTTGACCTGGGTCGCGTCGCGTTGAAGGAAGCCGAGGAGGAGTCGGGCCTCACCGGATTGACGCTGGAACCCGGCCTATTCGACCTCGACCGCCACTGGATTCCGGAACGCCGCGACGTACCCGCGCATTGGCATTACGACGTGCGCTTCGTCGTGCGCGCGGGTGAGAACGAGGCGTTCGTCGTCAGCGAGGAATCGCTGGATCTCGCATGGCGCGATGTTCAATCGCTGCTCGACGATCCGGCGACCGACGATTCCGTGCGTCGCATGTCGATGAAGTGGCGCATCCGCAACGGCGATCTGCAGTCCGCGGGCTGACCTCATCGAGTGACGCAAAAAAAGGGCCGGCAGCGATGCCGGCCCTTCGTATTTCCGATCGACGTCGAATCAGTCCGCGCGGCCCGCGAACTCGCCCGTCGTCGTATTCACCAGCACGCGCTCACCGTTGCCGATGTACTCCGGCACCATGATCTCGAGGCCGGTCGACAGCTTGGCCGGCTTCGGGCGCTTGGTCGCGGTGCCGCCCTTGAGTTCCGGCGGCGTTTCGATCACTTCCATCGTCACCGTCTGCGGCAGCTGCAGGCCGACCGGTGCGTCGTCGATGATCTGCACGTAGCAGCCCGACAGGTCGGGCACCACGTAGCCCGCCATGTCGCCGACCACGTCCGCGTCGAGCGCGTACGGCGTGTAGTCCTCGTCGTCCATGAACACGAACGCGTCGCCGTCCATGTAGGAGAACGTCGCCTGGCGACGCGCGAGATCGACTTCGCGCAGGTCGTCGTCGCCGTCGAAGCTCGCATCGAGCTTGTTCGCGCCCGGCACGCTGTACATGGTGAAACGGAAGCGCACGTTGCCGCCGCGGCCCTGCGGGCTGCTGCGCTCGATGTCGCGGATCTGGTACACGCCGCCGTTGTGTTCGACGACGTTGCCCTTCTTGATGTCGTAGGCTTTCATTGCTTGGTTCGCTCGTTGCCCTGAAATCGTGGGTCGGCGCGGCCGACATGCCACATGAAAAGTCCGAACGCCGCGCCGGCTAGCGCCCATGTCACGGCGCCGACCGCGAGGTGGCGCGCCGAAATGTCCTGCGGATGGCCGCTCATCCATGGGCGTAGCAGCATCATGTAGACGAACATCGGCAGGCCCCAGCCTGCAACGCCGACGAGCAGCACGTAGCGCGTGCGCCCCAGTGCGCGGGCGCGACGCCAGCGGTGTGCTTCGTGCGGAATTCGTGGCATCGCTTTACTTCGGTGCCAGACGCGTCGCGCCGTCGAGGCGGATGGTCTCGCCGTTGAGGTAGGTGTTGCCGAGGATGTACGCGGCGAGGTCCGCGAATTCGTCGGGCTTGCCGAGGCGCGACGGGAACGGGATCGACGCCGCCAGCGACTGCTGCACGCTGTCCGGCATGCCGTCGACCATGGGCGTCCAGAACACACCCGGCGCGATGGTGACGACGCGGATGCCGAACCGTGCGAACTCACGCGCTAGCGGCAGCGTCATGCCGACGACGCCACCCTTCGACGCGGAATACGCAGCCTGACCGATCTGGCCTTCGTACGCGGCGACCGAAGCGGTGTTGATGATCACGCCGCGCTCGCCGTCGGTGCCGGCTTCGTTGTTCTGCATCAGCGATGCGCAGGCCTTCGCGACGTTGAAGCTGCCGACGAGGTTGACCATCACCGTGGTCTGGAACTGCGACAGCGCCATCGGGCCGTCCTTGCCGAGCACGCGGCCCGAGCCGAGGATGCCCGCGCAGTTAACCGTGACGTTGAGCCCGCCGAGGAATTCGGACGCCGCGGCGACGTTCGCAGTGACGCCCGCTTCGTCGGTGACGTCGGTGCGGAAGAACTTCGCCTTGTCGGCGCCGAGTTCGGCGACCGCCGACTGGCCCTTCTCGTCGTTGACGTCGAACAGCGCGACGCGGCCGCCTTCGCGAACGATGCGCTGCGCCACGGCGAAGCCGAGGCCGGAGACGCCGCCGGTGATGACGGCGCGGGCGTTGGAGATCTGCATGGCGGTCCCTCGGAATGCCGGAAAGGCCGCGATTCTACCGGCTGCGCAGGTTCCGGCTCAGTGCGACGCCGGCTCGCGGTAGAGCACGCCGTCCTTCGCCACCAGCACCGGC
Organism: Lysobacter sp. HA35; assembly: GCF_054061195.1. Taxonomy (NCBI): domain Bacteria; kingdom Pseudomonadati; phylum Pseudomonadota; class Gammaproteobacteria; order Lysobacterales; family Lysobacteraceae; genus Lysobacter; species Lysobacter sp. HA35. The sequence continues at coordinate 434,186 of NZ_JBSSDY010000001.1, forward strand.
TGGCGCAGCGCGTCGATCGCGACGGTGGGATCGCCTTCGAACGCGGCGAGGTCCGCGCGCAGCCCGACCGCGATGCGGCCGATCCGGTCCTGCTGCTTGAGGATCGCCGCCGCCGTCGACGTGCACGTGCGCATCGCATCGACCGGCGCCATCCCGGCCTTCACCATCAGCGCGGGCTCGCGCCAGTTGTCGCCGTGGCGGAATACGCCTACGTCGCTGCCGCAGCCGATCGTGACGCCCTGCGCCATCGCGGTGCGGAACGCCTTCAGCGACTCCTCGATCTTCGGCGTCGGCGCGGATTGGCCCGGCACGTAGTGGTTGAAGTAGGTCTCGGTCGCCTCGACCGCGGTCAGCGTTGGCATGTACGCGACGTGGCGGTCGTGCATCAGCTTGAACGTCTGCGGCGTGCCGCCGTAACCATGCTCGATGGTGTCGACGCCGGCTTCGATCGCCATGCGCATGCCCGCGTCGCTCGCCGCATGCGCCGCGGCGGGGCGTCCGCCCGTATGCGCGGCTTCGACGATGGCCTTCATCTCGTTCGCGGTGAACGCAGGCTGCGTGCTGCCACCCGGGCCGACGCGATAGTCCGCGTAGAACTTGATCCAGTCGGCGCCGCGACCGGCCTGTTCGCGCACCGCGCGCGTGGCCTCGTCGGTGCCGCTGACTTCCTGCGCGCCGCCCGGCAGGTCGGCATCGGGACGGAAGCCGCGCGGGCCGGGGCCATAGCTGGACGTCGCGACGATCGCGCGCGTCGAAACGAACAGCCGCGGTCCTGCGACGAGGCCTTCGTCGATCGCCCGCTTGAGCGACACGTCGGCGAACCCCGCTCCTTCGGTGCCGAGGTCGCGCAATGTCGTGAAGCCGGAGCGCAGCGTGTCGCCCGCGAACTTGGCCGCTTGCAACGTGCGATACGCTTCGGGCTCCTTCAGCACCTGGTCGTTCCAGCTTTCCTCGTTGTACGGGTGCAGGAACAGGTGCGAGTGCAGGTCGATGAGGCCGGGCGTCAGTGTCGCGTTCGGCAGATCGATGCGGCGTGCGTCGGCCGGTGCGGTGACCGTCGACGCAGGCCCGACCGCCGCGATCGCCCCATCGCGCACCAGCACGACCCAACCTGGATGCGACGCGCCTTCGCCCGTCCACACGCGCGCCGGCGCGAGCAGCAACGTTTCGGCGGACACCGGCATCGCTGCCAGCGACGCCACGCACAGCACCGCAGCCAGCAGACGCGTCATGTCAGAGGTCCTTGAGGTACCAGATGTCGCAGCCGCCGTGGCCGGTCGCGCCCATCGGCATGTCGATGCGACGGAAACCCTTGCGCTCGTACAGACGCATCGCCGCGTCCATGCCCGTAAGCGTTTCGAGGTAGCAGCGTTTGAAGCCGAATTCGCGCGCGGTGTCGAGCGACTTCTCCATCACTGCCGCGCCTGCGCCGAGCCCGCGCGCGGTCGGAAGGAAATACATCTTGCGCAGCTCGCAGGTGTCGGTGTCGCCGCCTTCGAGCGGTGCAACCCCACCACCGCCGACGACTTCGCCATTCACCTCGACGACGAAGTACGCGCTGCGCTCGCCCGAATACGCGCGATGCATCCAGTCGACTTCGGGGTCATTGATCGCGAAACCGGAACCGCATGCGCCGAATTCCGGCATGACGGTGCGGATGATGCGCGCGATGGCCGAGTCGTCGCGCGGCCCGATGGGGCGGATCGTGTATTCGGCAGGTTTCATTCGTTGCTCCCGCGTGCGCGGGTGACTTTGCTGGAGGTTTCGCGGCCGAGCAGGGCGGCGAGCCAGCGACCGGTATCGACGAGCGCGTCGAGGTCGACGCCGGTCGTCATGCCCATGCCGTGCAGCATGTAGACGACGTCCTCGCTGGCGACGTTGCCGCTCGCGCCCTTCGCGTACGGGCAGCCGCCGGTGCCGGACACGGCGGAATCGACGACGCGCACGCCTTCTTCGAGACAGGCGAGGATGTTGGCGAGCGCCTGACCGTAGGTGTCGTGGAAGTGCACGGCGAGCGCCTGCATCGGAATTTCGCTCGCGACATCACGCAGCATCGCTCGCGCCTTCGACGGGGTGCCGACACCGATCGTGTCGCCCAGCGAAACTTCCTCGCAGCCCATCGCGTGAAGTGCCTTTGCGACGCGCACAACGTCGGCCACCGGTACTTCGCCCTGGTAGGGGCAGCCCAGCACGGTCGACACATAGCCGCGCACACGCACGCCGTCCGCCTTCGCGCGCTCCATCACCGGCGCGAAGCGCTCCAGCGACTCGTCGATCGACGCATTGATGTTCTTGCGGTTGAACGCTTCGGACGCCGCGGTGAACACGGCGATATGCGTGACGCCGACTTCGCGCGCTCGCTCGTAGCCCTGCAGGTTCGGAACCAGCACCGGATAGTCGACACCGCTGCGGCGCGTGATGCCGCGATAGACGTCGGCAGCATCCGCAAGCTGCGGCACCCACTTCGGGCTGACGAAGCTGGTGGCTTCGACGACCGACAGGCCGGTCGCGGAAAGCCGGTCGATCAGCGCGATCTTGTCGGCCGTCGAGATGATGGCCTTCTCGTTCTGCAGCCCATCGCGCGGGCCGACCTCGACGATGCGGACGAAGTCGCTCATTCGACGTGCTCCAGCACGACCAGCGCCGCATCGGCTTCGACGAAGTCCCCCGCAGCACCACGCACTTCGGCGATCACGCCGTCGCGGGGCGATTTCAGGCTCAGCTCCATCTTCATGGCTTCAATCACCATCACTTCCTGGCCGGCCGTCACCTTGTCGCCCGGCTGCACGCGCGCGACCACGATGCGGCCCGGCATCGGCGCAGCAATGCGATCGGTGCCGCCTTCGCCTGCGCCATGGTGCGTGTCGTGCAGTGGCGCGGCGGAAATTGCGAGGCGATGCGAGCCGTCATGCACCGACCATGAGCCGCGACCCGCGCCGACTTGGACGCGCATCGCGTCACCGTCGAGACGGAAGCTCAGTGCTTCGCCTTCCAGACGCGCCCCTTCGATCGCGTAGACGCGGCCGTCGTGCTCGATGCGGTACGTGCCGCCGTTTCCACCTGCACGTAGCACCGTGCGCTCACCGCGATGTTCGACCGCGATACGCGCCAGCGCAGCGTCGCCGATGCGCCAGCTGTCTGGCGTCGCCCACGGCGATGTCGGATCGTTCGATGCCGCGTTGCACCCGCGCGCGCCACGTTCGTGCGAGATGAGACGCGCAACGACCGCAGCGACGAAATGTCGCGCGTCATCGGAATCGGATGCACCGATAAATTCGTCGAGGTGACGATCGAGATATCCCGTGTCGATCGTGCCGTTCACCACTGCCGGATGACGCACGAGCCGTTCGAGGAACTCGATGTTCGACTTCGGCCCCGCGATCTCGCACTGCGCAAGCGCGCTGCGCATCCGCGCGAGCGCCTGCGTGCGATCCGCGCCATGCACGATCAGCTTGGCGATCATCGGGTCGTAAAAGATCGTGACGGTGTCGCCTTCGACCACGCCCGAATCGACGCGCACGCCTTCGGTCGCGGTCGGCAAACGCAGGCGTTCCAGGCGGCCGGAACCGGGCAGGAAGCCTGCATCCGGATCCTCCGCATACAGGCGCACTTCGATCGCATGCCCGCTTTGCGTCAGCGATTCCTGCGTGCGGGGCAGAGGGTCGCCGGACGCAACGCGAAGCTGCCATTCGACGAGATCGAGTCCCGTCACCATCTCGGTGACCGGATGCTCCACCTGCAGTCGCGTGTTGATCTCCATGAAATAGAAACCGCCGTCCTGCCCGACGATGAACTCGACGGTGCCAGCGTTGACGTAATCGATCGCGCGCGCGGCCTGCACGGCAGCGTCGCCCATCGCGCGGCGCAGCTCGGGCGTCAGGAAGGGCGAGGGCGATTCCTCTAGCACCTTCTGATAGCGGCGTTGCGCGGAGCATTCGCGCTCGAACAGGTGCATCGCGTTGCCGTGGCGATCGGCGAATACCTGGATCTCGATGTGGCGCGGCTGCTCGATGTAGCGCTCGAGCAGCACGCGATCGCGACCGAACGCATTGCGCGCTTCGCGTTGGCAGCTCTCGAGGTTCGGCAGGAATTCCTGCGACGACCGCACGATGCGCATGCCCTTGCCGCCGCCGCCGTGCGCGGCCTTGATCATCAGCGGATAGCCGATGCGGTCGGCCTCGCGCTGTAGTACGTCGTTCGACTGGTCCTCACCGGTGTAACCCGGCACGACGGGCACGCCGGCCGCGTGCATCAAATCCTTCGCGCCGGCCTTGCTGCCCATCTTGCGCATCGATGCCGCGGGCGGGCCGATGAAGACGAGGCCCGCGGCTTCCACCGCATCGGCGAAGTCCGCGTTCTCGCTGAGGAAGCCGTAGCCGGGATGGATGGCCTGCGCGCCGCTCTTGAGTGCGACTTCGAGGATCGCATCACCACGCAGATACGACTCCTGCGGACGCGGCCCACCGACGCGGTACGCCTCGTCCGCCTGACGCACGTGCTGGGCATCGGCGTCGGCATCGGAATACACCGCGACGGTACGAATGCCGAGCGCACGAGAGGTGCGCATGACGCGGCAGGCGATCTCGCCGCGATTGGCGATCAGGATCTTCTCGAACATCAGGACGCTTCCGGCCGGCGGCAGACCGCTTCGATGTTGTGGCCGTCCAGATCGATCACGAACGCGCCGTAATAGCCCCGGTGGTACTGCGGACGCGGGCCGGGCGGACCGTTGTCGCGTGCACCCGCGGCGAGTGCCGCGGCGTGGAACGCATCGACATCCGCACGCGACGCGGCGGCGAACGCGATGTGCAGCCCGTCGCGCGTCACCGCATCGTCGGTTCGCGTGCCGATCCAGAACGCGGGCATGCCGTCGCGACCGAAGCCCGCATGCCGCGTGCCGTTGCCGGACATTTCCGGCGTCACGTCCTTGATGGGCGCGTAGCCGAGCGGGGCGAGGACGGCGGTGTAGAACGCATGGCTCGCGTCGAAATCGCGGACGCTGATGCCGAGGTGATCGATCATGGGGTCATCTCAGGAATGCCAGCTGGGCTTGCGCTTTTCGAGGAACGCCCCGAGGCCTTCCTGACCTTCGGGCGAAACGCGCAGGCGGGCGATGAGGTCGGCGTTGTCGGCGTCGTGGCTTGTGCGATCGGTGTGCGATGCAACGCGGCGCACCAGCGATTTCGCTTCCGCGGCGGCGACCGGGCCGGCTTTCAGTAGCAGGTCGATCTGTCGTTGCACGGCGGCGTCGAGCGCAGATTCGTCATCGACGATCTCGTGCAGCAAGCCGATGCGATAGGCCGTCGCGGCGTCGAACAATTCGGCGGTGGCAAACCAGCGACGTGACTCGCGCGCGCCGATCGCTTCGATCACGTAAGGGGAGATCACCGCAGGCAGCAGGCCGAGCTTGCTCTCGGTCAGGCCGAACTTCGCATTCGTGGTCGCCAATGCGATGTCGCAGCAGGCCACCAGCCCGACACCGCCACCGAACGCCGCGCCGTGCACGCGGGCGATGGTCGGCTTCGGCAGCTCGTCGAGCGTGCGCATGAGGCGGGCGAGGGCGAGGGCGTCGCGACGGTTTTCGTCCTCGCCGGCCGCCGCCATGCCGCGCATCCAGTTGAGGTCCGCGCCGGCCGAGAACGACGCGCCTTCCCCTTCGATCACCACGACGCGCACGTCCGGGTCGCGCGCCACCGCGTCCAGCGCGCCAGTCAAAGCGGCGATCACCGTGGCGTCGAAAGCGTTGTGCAGCTGCGGCCGGTTGAGTCTCAGGCGGGCGACGGCGCCCTCGCGCAGATGGAGCAGGGGGTGGCTCATGGACGGGCGTCGGCGGGAGGCACCGGATGATAGCCGGTCGATCGTGCGCGCCTTCAGCATCCGGGCGGCCGTGCCGGTGTTAGAATGAGAACAATTCCCATTTGGGTCGACGCGCCGTCGTGAGACTGTCCGAGCTGCCTTTCCGCACCGCGGCGACGGTCGTCGCCGTCGAGGACGCGATGCCGAACGACCTCGTGGCCCGGCGCCTGCGCGAGCTCGGCTTCGTCGGCGGCGAGCAGGTCGAGGTCATTGCAGCCGGTCCGGTCGGCGCGGAGCCGCTGCTGGTCCAGATCGGTTTCACCCGCTTCGCGCTACGCCGTCGCGAGGCGGACCGGATCAAGGTGCGTCTGACGGAAGCCGTTCCCGCCGACGCCGAACCGGCGCGCGATTCCGAACCCGAGGCGGTGCAGGCATGAGCGTCGAGGCCGGCACGTTGCGGCTCGCGCTGGTCGGCAATCCCAATTGCGGGAAGACCGCGCTGTTCAATCGCCTGACTGGCAGCCGCCAGAAGGTCGCCAACTACGCGGGCGTCACCGTCGAGCGCAAGGAAGGCCGCTTCTCCGCGCCGTCCGGTCGCGAATACGTGGTACTCGACCTGCCGGGCGCGTACAGCCTGCAGGCCGCCAGCCTCGACGAAGCGGTGACGCGCGATCTCTGTCGCGGCTTCTATCCGGGCGAACCGGCGCCAGACGTCATCGTCTGCGTGGTCGACGCCACCAACCTGCGCCTGCACCTGCGGTTCGCGCTGGAAGTGCGCGAACTCGGCCGGCCGATGATCGTCGCGGTCAACATGATGGATGCGGCGAAGCGTCGCGGTATCGAGGTCGATCTTGCGGCGCTCGAGCGCGAACTCGGCGTGCCGGTGGTGCCAACCATCGCGGTGCGCAACGGTGGCGCGAAGGAACTGGTCGACGCGATCGATCGCGGCAGCGCATCGATGCCGCCCATCGACCTGCACAATGCAGGCAGCAGCGCGACCGACATCGATGCGCTCCACGCACGGACGCGCGCAATCCTCAACGCAGCCGTGCGCATGCCGCGCCGCACCGCGAAGATCGACGACGCGCTCGATCGCTGGTTGCTGCATCCAGTCGTTGGCTTGCTCGCGTTCGTCGCGGTGATGTTCCTGATCTTCCAGGCGGTGTACGTCTGGGCGACGCCGGTCGCCGACCTGATCGACGCGGGCGCGACGTGGCTGGCAACTGCCGTCAGCACCACGCTGCCGCCCGGACCGCTCACGAGCCTGCTAGGCGACGGCGTGATCAAGGGCGCCGGTAGCGTTGTCGTGTTCCTGCCGCAGATCCTCGTGCTGTTCTTCTTCATCCTCGCGCTCGAGGAGTCCGGCTACCTGCCACGCGCGGCGTTCCTGCTCGATCGCACGATGGCGGCGGCGGGTTTGTCGGGACGATCGTTCATCCCGTTGCTGTCGAGCTTTGCCTGCGCGATTCCCGGAATCATGGCGACGCGCTCGATCCAGGATCCGCGCGATCGCCTCGCCACGATTCTCGTCGCGCCGCTGATGACGTGTTCGGCGCGCTTGCCGGTTTACGCGTTGCTGATCGGCGCCTTCATTCCGCGCCGCCAGGTGTTCGGCGTGCTCAACCTGCAGGGGCTCGTGCTGTTCGCGCTGTACGCGGCGGGCATCCTGAGCGCGCTGTCGGTGGCGTGGGTCATGAAGAAGTGGCGTCGCGACAAGGGCGAGCATCCGCTGATGCTCGAGCTTCCGTCGTATCGCGTGCCGCACCCGCGCGACCTCGCCATCGGCCTGTGGGAGCGTGCGTCAATCTTCCTGAAGCGCGTCGGCGGCATCATCCTCGCGCTGACGGTGCTGCTATGGGTGTTGTTGACGTTCCCGACGCCGCCCGCGGGTTTCAGCGGTTCCGCGACCGACTACAGCTTCGCTGGCCGCATCGGTCACGCGATGACGTCGGTGTTCGCGCCGCTCGGCTTCAACTGGCAGATCTGCATCGCGCTGGTGCCCGGACTCGCGGCGCGCGAAGTCGCGGTGGCATCGCTGGCGACGGTCTACGCGCTGGCGAATGCGAACGATCCAAACGCGGCGGAATCGCTCTCTCCGATCATCGCGCAGGGCTGGTCGCTGGCGACCGCGCTGTCGTTGCTGGTCTGGTACATCTACGCGCCGCAGTGCATCTCGACGCTCGCCACGATCCGTCGCGAAACGAATTCGTGGAAGCAGGTCGGCATCGCTGCGGGCTACCTGTTCGCGCTCGCCTACCTGGCGTCGCTGCTGACCTACCAGGTCGCGCACGCGATGGGTGCATGACGATGAACACCGGCATCGTGCTGCAGCAGATCATCGTCGCGCTCGCGGTGGTCGCGAGCGCGGTCTACGTCTTCCGTACGCGGTTGCCGGGAACGTCGCGACGACTGCGTGGCTGGCTCGCGATCCGCATGATCGACAGCGGTTCGGCGTCGATAGCGAAACTCGGTCGTCGCCTCGCACCCGCACCGCGAATCCAGGACGGCTGCGGCAGCTGCGACGGCTGCGAAACCAAGCGCTGACTCAGCGGCGCCGGCCTTTGCCGGCCGGCACCACGTTCGTCTCAACGGACACGCTGAAGGTGCGGCTCTGCGTGCCTTCGAGCGCGCCGACGCCGACGACCTTGCGGTCGACTTCCTCGCCGCGCTCGTTACGGATCACCATCACCATCGTGTACTCGACGGCTTCGCCCGGGCGATCCGAGCGAAGCGAACCTTCGACCGCGAGCGATGTCGTCCGCTCGGCTTCCTTCGGCGCATCGAAGCGCAAATGGTGCTTGCACCCCGGACAGACGCTCGCGGTTTCGAGGATGGTCGTCCTGCAGTGCGGACAGGTCCGTGTCGCACCCGGCGTACCGGGCCGGACAGCACTCATGCCGCGCTGTCGGCGCCCGTCTTGTCACCGTTGGGCTTGCGACCGTTGGCCGCGTCGTCCCAACCGAACTCGACCATGCCGCGCATGCGCGCGCCGGGCGCGACGGTGACTGTGCCGGCCTTGACGTCGCCGACCATCGAGCCGCTTTCGACGACTTCGACGCGCTGTGCCGACTCGACATTGCCTTCGAGCTCGCCGGCCACGATCACACGACGCGCCTTGACGCCGCCGTTGACGCGCGCGCCGACTTCGATCGTCAGGTCGCCTTCGACCGCGATGTCACCGGTGAAACGACCCGCGACGCGAACGCTGCCGGCGCCATTGATCTTGCCTTCGATCGACAGATCGGACGCGATGATCGATTCCTGCGTCGCGCGGGCCGGAACGCGCGCGGCGGTCGGTGCGGGAGCAGGGGAGATCGCCGGATTGACGGAGGCCGAGGCCGGCGTCGTAGCGAACGCGAACTCGTTCGGCGACGGATCCTTGCCGAGCGCCGTTTCCGGCTGCGGCGCAGGCAGATCGCGCTTGTTGGTGTTGGTATTCGGGAAAATCGCCATCGGTGTCCCTCGGGGGCGGGAAGTGAAGGCCGAGCCTATCACGCGGTCTTGACCCCAAAACCGTGACCCAAGGCCCCGTACTGACGCTAGGCGTCACCGCAACGTGTGAGCCCTGCGCCGCGTTCGATACGGTTCAGGTCGCGGCTCGACCTACATCCGGAACACGCCGAAGCGCGTGCGATCTTCGATGGGTGCATTGAGCGATGCCGAGATCCCGAGGCCGAGCACGCGGCGGGTGTCGGCCGGGTCGATGATGCCGTCGTCCCACAGCCGGGCGGTGGCGTAGTACGGGTTTCCCTGCGACTCGTACTGGTCGCGGATCGGCGCCTTGAAAGCTTCTTCGTCTTCAGAGCTCCACGATTTGCCAGCGCCTTCGAGCGCATCGCGACGCACCGTCGCCAACACGCTCGCGGCCTGCTCGCCGCCCATCACCGAGATGCGCGCGTTCGGCCACATCCATAGGAATCGCGCGCCGTATGCGCGGCCGCACATCGCGTAGTTGCCGGCGCCGAAGCTGCCGCCGATGACGACGGTGAACTTCGGCACGTGCGAACACGCCACCGCGGTCACCATCTTCGCGCCGTCCTTCGCGATGCCCGCGTTCTCGTACTTGCGGCCGACCATGAAGCCGGTGATGTTCTGCAGGAACACCAGCGGAATGCCGCGCTGGTTGCAGAGCTCGATGAAGTGCGCACCCTTGAGTGCGCTCTCGGCGAACAGGATGCCGTTGTTGGCGACGATGCCGACCGGATAGCCGTGCAGGTGCGCGAAACCGGTGACCAGCGTCTTGCCGTAGCGCGCCTTGAATTCCTGGAATTCGCTGCCGTCGACGATGCGCGCGATCACTTCGCGGATGTCGAACGGACGACGCGCATCCTTCGGCACGATGCCGTAAAGCTCATCGGCTGGATGCAGCGGCTCGCGCGAGGGAATCGATGCAACGGGCAACACCTTGCGACGATTGAAGCTCTTCACGATGTCGCGCGCGATCTGCAGTGCATGGTCGTCGTCCTGCGCGAAGTGATCGGCCACGCCCGACACACTCGTGTGCACGTCCGCGCCACCGAGCGCTTCGGCGTCGACGACTTCGCCCGTTGCGGCTTTCACCAGCGGCGGGCCGCCGAGGAAGATCGTGCCCTGTTCCTTGACGATGACGCTCTCGTCGCACATCGCCGGCACGTAGGCGCCGCCCGCGGTGCAGCTGCCCATCACCACCGCGACCTGCGGAATGTTGACCGCCGACATGCGCGCCTGGTTGTAAAAGATGCGGCCGAAATGTTCCTTGTCGGGAAATACCTCGTCCTGCAACGGAAGGAATGCACCGCCGGAATCCACGAGGTAGATGCAGGGCAGGTTGTTCTCGAGCGCGACTTCCTGCGCACGAAGATGCTTCTTCACCGTCATCGGGAAGTAGGTGCCGCCCTTGACGGTCGCGTCGTTCGCGACGATCACGACTTCCTGCCCCATGACGCGACCGATGCCGCAGAGCACCCCGGCGGCGGGCGCTGCGTCGTCGTACATGCCTTCCGCGGCAAGCGGTGCGATCTCGAGGAAGGGCGAGCCTTCGTCGAGCAACGTCGTGATGCGATCGCGCGCCAGCAGCTTGCCGCGCGACACGTGCTTCTCGCGCGCTTTCGCTCCGCCACCTTCCGCGGCGCGTGCAAGACGCTGCCTCAGCTCATCGACGAGTGCGCGGTGATGCTCGACGTTCTGCTGGAAATCCGCAGAGCGCGGGTCGATCTGGCTTTCGATGACGGGCATGGGCGCTTGGTGCGTAAGGGACGCGCGATCAAACCACATGGCGGCACGTCGGGCCAGCCGTGCGCCGACGTCGCGACGCGTGCGTGGCGTCGCGCCTGAAACGAAGAAGGCCCGCTTTCGCGGGCCTTCAGTACTTCGAGATCGATGCGATTACTTCTTCGCGTCGGCCTTGGCTTCTTCCGCAGCAGCGTCGGCCTTGTTGGCGACGTTCTGGGCAGCGTCGGCGGTGTTCTGCGCGGCGGTGGCGGTGGCGTTGGCAGCCGTAGCGGCAGCGTCGTTCGCAGCAGCAGCGGCATGGTCGGCAGCGTTGTCGACAGCCTGGCCAGCCTGTGCAGCGGCTTCGCCAGTGGCAGCGGCGGCGGCGTCGGCGCCTTCGGCGGCGGCGTTGCCGGCGGCGGCGGCGGCGTCAGCAGCCTTGTCGCCAGCGTTCTGGGCGGCAGCGGCAGCCTGGTCGGCTTCGTTCTGCGCGGTCGGGGTGTCGTTCTTGCAAGCCGACAGCGAGAGGGCAGCAGCGACGAGGAGGACGAAAAGCTTGGTATTCATGTGCAGTCTCCTAGGAGTTGTCTGAAACGAGATATCACTACAGTCAGGCAACGCCAGTGCGCGCATCACTCCGGACGAGCCGGCTTATCGTTCACTGACCATGGAAAAAGCCGCCGGATGACCGACGGCTTTTCCAAATGCTACAGCAGCCTTCGAAGAATTACTTCTTCTCGGGAGCTGCCGGCGTAGCGGCCGGGGCGGTGTCCGGCTTGGCAGCCTGGGCAGCGTCCTTGGCAGCGTCAGCAGCGTCGGCAGCCTTGTCGGCGGCGTCGGCAGCGTTGTCAGCCTGGCCAGCGGTCGGAGCAGCGGCAGCGGCGTCAGCCGAGGTCGCAGCAGCGTCAGCAGCCTTGGCGGCGGTGTCAGCGGCAGCCTGCGCAGCGCCAGCAGCGTTCGGATCCGTAGCGGCGGTCGCGTCGGCAGCGGCCTGAGCCGTCGCGGCGTCCTGCTGCGCCTGAGCGGCGGAGTCGGCAGCCTGGTCCTTGTTCGAGCAAGCGGTCAGAGCCAGGCCCAGGGCCAGGGCGATCAGCGCCTTGTTGGTGTTCATCGGGTCAATTCCTCGTCGTGTGGTTTGGCAACGCGCATTTGCGCGCCCTAAACATGATGACAAGCGGCTGCGACATGTCAAGCGATCGCTTGACGAGCGGCTTATCACGATTCTTTAACTTCAGATGATTTCGATTGCAAACGCAGTAGCTTCGCCACCGCCGATGCACAGCGATGCTACACCGCGCGTGCCGCCGCGTGCGATGAGAGCGTGAATTAGCGTCACCACAAGTCGCGCACCGCTCGCACCGATCGGATGACCCAGCGCAACAGCACCACCGTTGACGTTGAGCTTGTCGTGCGGGATGCCGAGGTCTTTCATCGGCGCCATCGCGACGCACGCAAAGGCTTCGTTGATCTCGAAGAGGTCGACGTCGTCAACCGTCCAACCCGCTTTTTCCAGCACGCGACGCGTCGCTTCGATCGGTGCAGTCGTGAACCACTCCGGCTCCTGCGCATGGCCCGCATACGCGACGACGCGCGCGATGGGCTTCGCACCCAGACGCTGCGCGGCTTCGGCCGACATCAGCACTGCGGCGGCCGCGCCGTCGGAAATCTTCGACGAGGTCGCGGCGGTGAGCAGGCCTTCCTTGCCGAACGCAGCGCGCAGCGACGGGATCTTCGATGCGTCGATCTTGCCCGGCTCTTCGTCGGTGTCGACCACGACGTCGCCCTTGCGACCCTTCACCGTGACCGGAACGATCTCCGCCTTGAACGCGCCGGACTGCACCGCGTTCTGCGCGCGCTTGACGCTCTCGGCGGCGTAGGCGTCGAGCGTTTCGCGCGTGTATTCGTACTTCATGCAGGCGGCGTCGCCGAACACGCCCATGGCCTTGCCGTCGTAGGGGTTGGTCAGGCCGTCGTGCGCCATGTGGTCGAGCAGTTCGCCCGAGCCATAGCGGATGCCGGTGCGGGAGCCGTTGAGCAGGTGCGGCGCATTGGTCATCGACTCCATACCGCCGGCGACGACGACTTCCGCCGAGCCCGCGCGGATCATGTCGGCGGCCAGCATCATCGCCTTCATGCCGGAGCCGCATACCTTGTTGATGGTGATGCAGGCGGCGGACGTCGGCACGCCCGCGGCGATCGCGGCCTGGCGCGCGGGGGCCTGACCGAGGCCGGCCGGCAGCACGCAGCCCATGATCACTTCCTGCACCGTGTCATTAGCGATGCCGGCCTGCTCCAGCGCACCGCGGATGGCGGTGGCGCCCAGCTCCGGGGTGGGGACGCCGGTGAACTGGCCGAGGAAGGAACCGATGGCGGTGCGCTTGGCACCGACGATGACGACGTCGCTCATGGCGAACTCCGGATAAGGCTGCCGGCGCGGGGCCGGAACCACCCGATTATGCGGCGGCATGTTGCGGTGCCGCAAACCGTGGGAGACCGCAGTGTTTCAGCCATGGGCGTTGGCTCCCCGCCGGGCCCCGCGGTCGGCCCGGGCCGGCGAGCCGCCTGCAAACCGCCAAAACAAAAACGGGCAGCCGAGGCCGCCCGTTTCAGGTATCGCGTGAGACCGGTCAGTCGTTGCCGGCGAACAACTCGCGGCCAATCAGCATGCGCCGGATCTCGTTCGTGCCGGCGCCGATCGCATAGAGCTTGGCGTCGCGCAGCAGGCGGCCGGTCGGGTACTCGTTGATGTAGCCGTTGCCGCCGAGCGACTGGATCGCTTCGAGCGTCACCTGCACGGCGGCTTCCGACGCATGCAGCAGGCAGGACGCCGCATCGACGCGTGACTTGTGTCCGGCGTCGTAGTCACGTGCGACCTGATACGCGAATGCACGGCTCGACTGCAGCGACGTATACATGTCGGCGACCTTGCCCTGCATCAGCCCGAACGTGCCGATGGCCTGGTCGAACTGCTTGCGCTCGCGGACGTAGGGCAGGGTGATGTCGAGCGCCGCCTGCATCAGGCCGAGCGGGCCGCCGGTCAGCACGAGCCGTTCGGTGTTGAGGCCCGACATCAGCACCTTGACGCCGTTGTTGACCTCGCCGAGCACGTTCGCCTGCGGAATCTCGCAGTTGTCGAACACCAGCTCGCAGGTGTTCGAGCCGCGCATGCCGAGCTTGTCGAGCTTCTGCGCCGTGCTGAAACCCTTCATGCCTTTTTCGACGATGAAGGCGGTCATGCACTTGCTGCCCGCGTCCTTGCCGGCGGTACGCATGTAGACGATGAGGACGTCGGCCTCGGGGCCGTTGGTGATCCACATCTTGTTGCCGTTCGCGACCCACACGCCGTCGCGAAGCTCGGCGCGGCAGCTCATCGAGCCGACGACGTCGGACCCCGCACCCGGCTCGCTCATCGCCAGCGCGCCCTTGAACTCGCCGGTGCACAGCTTCGGCAGGTACCTGCTGCGCTGGTCCTCGTTCGCGTTCGCGTAGAGGTTGCTGACGCACAGGTTCGAATGCGCGCCGTACGACAGCCCGACCGAACCGGACGCGCGCGAGATCTCCTCCATCGCGACGAGATGCGCGAGGTAACCCATCTCGCTGCCGCCGTACTCGCCCGGTACCGTCATGCCGAGCAGACCCATCTCGCCGAGCTTCGGCCACAGGTCCTGCGGAAAGACGTTGTCGTGATCGATCTGCGCCGCGCGCGGTGCGATCTCGGCTTCGGCGAAGCGACGCACGGCGTCGCGCAGGGCATCGATCTCTTCACCGAGAGGGAACGGTCGCATCGTCAATCGCCTCGCCTGGTCTGGATTACGTCGCGCGCTACGGCGAACAGAGCGGCCGAACGCGCACGTGCATTTCCCGCAGCCCCCCTTGAGTCAAGGGGGGCGCCGCGACAGCGGCGGGGGTTGTGGGAGCTGAAGACTGGGGCCCGAGCTTCTCGCAACGCGAAAAGCGCAGGGGATTTATCGGTCAGAGACCGATAAATCAGTGACCGCCGCGGATGCGACCTTCGAAGCGCGGCTTCGAACGGCCCAGCGGAAGCTTGAGCTTGCCGAGCATCGCGATGCGCTCCTCGGCCATGCGGTCGGCGGCCTTGTAGGTCGGGATGCCGTCGCGGTCGGCGATCTCGTAGATGCGCGCGAGGTTGTGATAGATCGTGCGCATCATGCGCATCGCGCGTTCACGGTTGTAGCCGGTGATCTCGAGCGCAACGTTCATCACGCCGCCCGCGTTCACCGCGTAGTCCGGCGCGTAGACGATGCCGCGCTTCTCGACTTCGTCGCCGATCGCGTTGTTGGCGAGCTGGTTGTTCGCCGCGCCGCAGATGATCTTGGCCTTCAGGCGCGGCAGCGTCTTCTCGTTGACCGTGCCGCCGAGCGCGCACGGCGAGTAGACGTCGGCCGGCACGTCGTAGATCTCGTCGGTCGACACCGCTTCGGCGCCGTACTCGTCCACCGCGTGCGCGACCAGGCTCTTGTTGATGTCGGTGACGAACACCTTGGCGCCGCGCTCGCGCAGCAGCTTCACGTATTCCATGCCGACGTGGCCGAGGCCCTGCACGGCGTAGGAATAGTTGCCGACTTCCTCGTTGCCGTACTTGCGGTTGAGCGTGGCCATCAGGCCCTGCAGCGCGCCGTACGCGGTGAACGGCGACGGATCGCCCGAGCCGCCGTGCACCTGGTGCACGCCGGTGACGTATTCGGTTTCGCGGTAGACGTATTCCATGTCGTTGACGTCGATGCCGACATCCTCGGCCGTGATGTAACGGCCGCCCAGCGAGTCGACGAACTTGCCGAACGCGCGGAACAGCGCTTCGGACTTGTCCTTGGCCGGATCACCGATGATCACCGCCTTGCCACCGCCGATGTCCAGGCCCGCGACCGCGTTCTTGTACGTCATGCCGCGCGACAGGCGCAGCACGTCGTTCAGCGCTTCCTGCTCGCTCGCGTACGGCCACATGCGCGTACCGCCGAGGGCCGGGCCGAGCACGGTGTTGTGGATCGCGATGATGGCCTTGAGGCCCGCGTCCTTGTTGTGGCAGAAAACGACCTGCTCGTGGCCGGTGGTGTCGAGGGTTTCGAAGATCATCTCGGGCTCCGCGTCGGCACTGACGAAACGCGCTCCGCGCTTTCCGGCCGACTGGGTTGGTTAAGTCGTTGATACGACAGGAGTGGCACCGCGTGCCCGGCGCGAACCCGCCCGACACAGAAGCGGGATTTTAGTCCATTCGCGTTATCGGGGCCTCCACCTGGAAGCCACGGGAAGTTGCGGCCGCGCCGTGCGGAGGCGTACGGCCGCTTGGTCGTGACGTTATGAGCCGGGTTGCGATGCGGGGATGCGTCGCTTGTCGACCGCCACGCTTGGCCTGCGCGCGGTCTGCATTGCCACGTCGGAAGATTAGGCACAGGCGCACGACACCGTCGGACGGGGCGCGCCTGATCAATAGGCGCGATAAGCCCGCTCACGCAGCCACAGCGTCGCCAGCCACTTCTCGCCGCGTTCGACCGGCAGTCCCGCATGCAGTGAATCGACCTGCGGCTTGCCATCGCCATCGAGGTTGTCGAACACCACCGCGCGCCCGGCCACCGGCTCGACGCGAATCCCACGCGACGGAAACTCCGTCGCGCCGCCTTCCGCGGGCGTATTGAGATACGTGCAGATCGTGCGTCGACGATTGCCGGCCTGCGGGCCATCGCGTTCGATCGCATCGGGCGGCAGGTAGTCGCGATGCGGGCGGTATTCCTGGCCCGGCTCGTAGCGCAGCACGATGAGTTGTTCGGCGTCGACGAGTTCCACGCCCGCAGCCGCGGCCATGCGCAGCTGCACGAGGCGCAGCGCGAAGTCTTCGATCAGTGGATCGAACGACGCATCGCTGCTCGTCCGCAGCGACTCACGCGCGACCTCGCGGCCATCCGGCGAATGCACGTGCGATGGACGAAGCATCGGATGCGCGCTCGCGACCAGCAGGCGGCATTCGTCGACCGACAACAGCCCGTCGAACTGTGCGATGCCGGGTGCTTCCGAAAGAACGGTAGGCGCGGGCGGATCGAGTACTTCCTCCAGCGTGAGCGTCGACGGCGGAACGAGGCGCTTCGGCGCCGCAGGCACGGCGACGATTTCGATGAGGTCCGGGAACCCGCTCTCGCGCAGGCGTGCTTTCAGTTGCGACGCCGCCTCCGGATTCGCGGTCACGCCTTCGCCGCGACGCAGGCGCTCGGCCAGCAATTGCGCGGCCACCGCATCGCCGCGGCCGGCCGCGTGGTCAAGCAGCTGGATCGCCAGCGACTGGTCCTGCAGGTTGGGCTTGCGGCCGAAATGGATCGCCGCGGCGCGCAGCGCGGGCGGGTGGCCGGCCTGCACCGCGGCCAGCAGGCGTGCGCCGACCTTCTCGTCGCGCGGCACGGCGGTATTGCCCAGCCCGATCAGCGCGAGGAAATAGCCCGCGATCGGCTGGCCCGCGGCCTCGGCGCGCTCGAACGCCTGCACCGCGCCGGGCACATCGGTGTCGGTGCCGATGCCGTGCATCCGCATCCGCCCGAGCTCGACCATCGACCCCACGTGCCCCGCAGCCGCGGCCTTCGTATGAACCTCGTAGGCCTCCTCCATTTCCAGCTCGGCGACGAGGCCGGCGGCGAGGCGGTGGAGGTCGTCGGGGGTGCCGCTGGCGGCCTTCGCGCGCAGCGCGGCGAGATCGTTCGAATCGTTCATGGCGCGCAGCGTAACCGACCCTACGCGCGTCTCCGGAGCCGTACGGTCGCCTTGTTACAATCGGCCCATCCTTAGAAATAGATGTGCGACCGCCATGAGCTCGCCAGCCGACCGCCTGCCCGAATCCACCGCCACCGCCACGGAAACCGCGACGCCGCTGCGTTTCGTCACCGCCGCGAGCCTGTTCGACGGGCACGACGCCGCCATCAACATCATGCGTCGCCTGATCCAGGGCGAGGGCGCCGAGGTCATCCACCTCGGCCACAACCGCTCGGTCGAGGACGTGGTCCGCGCCGCGCTGCAGGAAGACGCCGACGCGATCGCGCTGTCGTCCTACCAGGGCGGCCACGTCGAGTACTTCAAGTACATGGTCGACATGCTGAAGGAGCGCGGCGCCAGCCACATCCGCGTGTTCGGCGGCGGCGGCGGCACGATCACGCCGGAGGAGATCCGCGAGCTGCAGGCCTACGGCGTGGAGCGCATCTACCACCCGAACGACGGCATGCACATGGGCCTGGTCGCGATGATCGAGGACGTCGTGCGCCGTGCCGGTGCCGCGCGCCTCGACAGCGCGCCGGACACCACCAGCCCCGCGATCGACGACGAAATTTCGCTCGGCCGCATGCTCAGCGCCATCGAAGAGGGCGCGCTCGACGAAGCGCAGCTGTCGCACCTGCGCAAGCAGTGGCAGCTGGCCGGCAGCAAGACGCCCGTCATCGGCATCACCGGCACCGGCGGCGCCGGCAAGTCGTCGGTGACCGACGAACTGCTCAACCGCTTCCTCGCCAGCTTCCCCGACATGCGCATCGCGGTGATTTCGGTCGACCCCACGCGTCGCCGCACCGGTGGCGCGCTGCTGGGCGACCGCATCCGCATGAATTCGCTGCGCAGCAATCGCGTCTACATGCGTTCGATGGCGACGCGCCGCCAGCACGCTGCCACCAACCTCGTGCTGCGCGATTGCATCGGCTTCCTCAAGGGCACGGGTTACGACCTCGTCATCGTCGAAACCGCTGGCATCGGGCAGAGCGATTCGGAGATCGTCGACCTCGTCGATTTCCCGATGTATGTGATGACCTCCGACTTCGGCGCGCCGAGTCAGCTCGAGAAGATCGACATGCTCGACTTCGCCGATCTCGTCGTGCTCAACAAGTTCGACAAGCGCGGCGCCGAAGACGCGCTGCGCGACGTGCGCAAGCAGTGGAAGCGCAACCGCGTCGCGTTCCAGACCAAGGACGAGGACGTCCCGGTCTATCCGACCATCGCGTCGCAGTTCAACGACCCCGGCGTCAGCTGGATGTTCGCCAACCTCTGCCGCCTGCTGCGCGAGAAGCTGCAGCTGCCGAGCGAGAAGTGGACGCCCGACATCGACACCTCGCTGCGCGAACCGCGCGCCACCGTGCTGATCCCCGGTGCCCGCGTGCGTTACCTCGCCGAGATCGCCGAGCAGGGTCGCGGCATCAACCGCCAGATCGAGACGCAGGCCGAAACCGCGGACCGCGCGCAGTCGATGTGGGACGCGTTGAAGGAACTCGGCGACGCCAAGCTGCCGAAGGCGCTGGACCTCTACGACAGCAACGACCTCACCGCGACCAGCGACGTGCAGCCGGCCGGCATGAACGTGCCCGACAGCCCGTCGCCGGTGGTGACCGTGCCGAACGAGCGCCCCGTCGACCGCACGCTGCTGATCCTGCGTCAGCGCTACAACGACGCCGTGCAGTCGCTCACCGCCGAAGCGCTCAAGCTGCTTCGCGCATGGCCGGCGCGCCTGAAGTCGATCACCGACGACGTCAATGAATACACCGTCCGCGACAAGGTCATCCGCGTCGAGAACTACCGCGAGTCGCTGAGCCACCAGAAGATCCCGAAGATCGCCGCGCCCACCTACAAGGGCTGGGGCGAGCTGCTCACGTTCCTGCAGAAGGAAAATCTGCCGGGCGAATACCCGTACACCGGCGGCGTGTATCCGTACCGCCGCACCGGCGAAGACCCGATCCGCATGTTCGCGGGCGAGGGCACGCCGGAACGCACCAATCGCCGCTTCCATTACCTCAGCGTCGGCCAGCCGGCCGCGCGCCTGTCCACGGCGTTCGACAGCGTCACGCTGTACGGCGAAGACCCGGCGCCGCGCCCGGACATCTACGGAAAGATCGGTAACTCGGGCGTCAACATCCCCACGCTCGACGACATGAAGAAGCTGTACTCCGGCTTCGACCTGTGCGCGCCCACCACGTCCGTGTCGATGACGATCAACGGCCCCGCGCCGATGATCCTCGCGATGTTTATGAACACGGCGATCGACCAGCAGGTGGAGAAGTACCTGCGCGAGGACGATGCGCGCTGGCTCGCCGCACGCGAAAAGATCGACGCGCTGTTCGAAGGCCGCGCGCGCCCCACGTACGACGGCGCACTGCCCGAAGGCCACGACGGCCTCGGCCTCGGCCTGCTGGGCGTCACGGGCGATGAGATCGTCGAGCCCGAGGTCTACGAGCGCATCAAGGCGAACACGCTGCAGACCGTGCGCGGCACCGTGCAGGCCGACATCCTGAAAGAAGACCAGGCGCAGAACACCTGCATCTTCAGCACCGAATTCGCCCTGCGCATGATGGGCGACATCCAGCAGTACTTCGTAGACCGCAAGGTCCGCAACTTCTACTCGGTGTCGATCAGCGGTTATCACATCGCCGAAGCCGGCGCGAACCCGATCAGCCAGCTGGCTTTCACCCTCAGCAACGGCTTCACCATCGTCGAGTACTACCTCGCGCGTGGCATGAACATCGACGACTTCGCGCCCAACCTGTCGTTCTTCTTCTCGAACGGCATGGACCCGGAGTACACCGTCATCGGTCGCGTTGCCCGCCGCATCTGGGCGCGCGCCATGCGCGAGCGCTACGGCGCATCCGCGCGCAGCCAGATGATGAAGTACCACATCCAAACCAGCGGCCGGTCCCTGCATGCGCAGGAGATCCAGTTCAACGACATCCGCACCACGCTGCAGGCCCTGTACGCGCTGTTCGACAACTGCAACAGCCTGCACACCAACGCCTACGACGAAGCCATCACCACGCCGACGGAAGAGAGCGTGCGCCGCGCCGTCGCCATCCAGATGATCATCAACAAGGAGCTGGGGCTGAACTTCAACGAGAACCCCTGGCAGGGCAGCTTCATCGTCGACAAGCTCACCGACATCGTCGAAGAAGCCGTCTACAAGGAGTTCGAAGCCATCAGCGAACGCGGCGGCGTGCTGGGCGCCATGGACACCATGTACCAGCGCGGCAAGATCCAGGAAGAGTCGCTCTACTACGAACACAAGAAGCACGACGGCTCGCTGCCGCTGGTGGGCGTCAACACCTTCCTCGGCAAGGACGGCCATTCCGACGTCGCCACCGAGATCGAACTGATCCGCTCGACTGAAGAAGAGAAGGGCCAGCAGATCACCAACGTGGCCGGCTACCAGGGCAACCGCAACGCGCGCGCAGGGGACGGCCTACGCTTCCTGCAGAAGACCGCGCGCGAGCG
This sequence comes from Lysobacter sp. HA35, assembly GCF_054061195.1. NCBI lineage: Bacteria > Pseudomonadati > Pseudomonadota > Gammaproteobacteria > Lysobacterales > Lysobacteraceae > Lysobacter > Lysobacter sp. HA35. The sequence continues at coordinate 455,402 of NZ_JBSSDY010000001.1, forward strand.
CCGCAACGTGTTCGAGGCGCTGATGGAAGCGGTGAAGACGCACAGCCTTGGCCAGATCAGCCGTGCGTTGTATGAGGTGGGTGGGGAGTACAGGCGGAATATGTGAGCCGTCGTCTGACGACAGAGTTTCGACGTGGAGGGGCGATGGCGGTTCTTTACAGCATTGGGTATGGCAATAGGACTTGGCAGGCGACGCTGACGTTGCTGGAGAAGTACTCCTGTCAATTTCTAATCGACGTTCGCAGCAGTCCTTTTTCCAAGTTCAACCCAGACTTCAGCCGTGAACACCTGCAGGTTCTGTGTGCGGGTGCGGGCCTCAGGTATGTCTTCATGGGCGATACTTTGGGCGGCAAGCCGAGTGGATCCGACAGCTTCGATGACGATGGCAAAGTTGACTACATAAAACTGGCTGAAACTCCGGCGTTTCAATTGGGGTTGGCGCGTTTGAAGACTGCGCATCAGAAGGGGCTGGTGTGCTTCCTGATGTGCAGTGAGCTGCGCCCCGAAACGTGTCATCGCTGCAAACTAATTGGCGCGGAACTCGCTGAGTCGGGCGTCGAGATAATCCATATAAGCGAGACCGGTGACGAGCTAACGCAGGCAGCTGCGATCAAGCGGCTGACTGGGGGGCAGAACGATATGTTCGGAGCTAGCCCCCAGTTGACTAGATCCCGGGGAAGCTACGGCGGGCGGACCTAATGAATGAGCTGCTGACGATCGGTGCCTACGGCCACTCGCCTGAAAGTTTTTTTGAACGGCTAAAGTTGCACGGCGTTGATCTGCTGGTGGACATCCGGCAGCGCCGCGGAATGCGGGGAAGCACCTATTCGTTTCTGAATGCGACTGCGCTGCAGGCCGAATTGATGAGGCAGGGGATTGGCTACCTGCACTTGAAAGAACTGGCGCCGACTAGCGACATACGGGATGCGCAACGAGAGGCCGACAGGATCGAAGGCGCGACCAAGAGAAGTCGCGAAGGACTGTCCGAATCGTTCGAAGCACGGTACATCGCCGAGGTTATGTCGAAAGCCGACCCCGCTTCGATCCTCAGCAGACTTGGCCGACACAGGAAGGTGTGCTTCTTCTGTGTTGAACGTGAAGCTATCGCCTGCCATCGATCGCTGGTAGCTAGTTGGATTTCTGAGCAAACAGGGGCGTCGGTAGTCAATATAACCGTCTGACTGGATTAGCGAGGGGGAGCGCATGGAGGTCCTTATTGTTGGACGTACACGTATGGCGGGGAGCGCGCGCTGCATTGGGGGAATTGCCAGCGACGGAACATCCATACGCCTGTTGCGTCCAGATGGATTGCAGTGGGATGCATCGGTCGATTTTCGGGTCGGGCAGGTATGGGATCTGACATATAGGGCGGCCTCCGACCGAATGCCCCCGCACGTCGAGGATGTTGTCGTAACAGGTGGTAGGCGTTTGCGTGACCTGCCTGATGTTTCCCGATGCCTGCGTGAAGGTATCCGTCCCTGGCACGGTGGAGTCGATCAGTTGTTTGACGGTTTGGTTCGATTTACCGGAAACGACAATGGCTACATCTGTCGCCGAGTGGGAGTGCCGGATCGCAGCACGTGGTTCTGGGTGCCGGATAGGGACCTCACTCTTCGGTCAGACGGCAGGCACTACGACTACACGGGAAGCTACGGGATAGCTCGTGGTCTCGCTTATGTGGGCGAGGAGCCGGCTCCCGCCAGATTGCCCGCAAATAACCTTGTAAGGGTTTCTCTAGCTCGATGGTGGTCGCCGGACGACGCGGACATCGAGGAGCGTTGTTACCTGCAGCTTTCTGGATGGTTTTGATCTCCGGCGAGCTACCGCCGCATACGCAGCAAGCCGGACCCCTTAGTCCAGGTCAGCAACACGCTGTATCGCCCAAGGCTCAGTAGGCCTGCGCCGAGTTTGGACGAGCGCTAGCAACTCGTTTGATCGTTGAAGGGCAGGCCGCAGGCCTGCCCTTCAACATTCTGCCCGCTGTTATTTGCTGCCACGCGCAGTATGCGAAGGCCAAGTGATCGACTTGGTGGCGGTCAGATTCAGCCGCGCATGCGTGCCCGAAGCTCGTCTTTGACGGGGATCATTGGTTCGTAGAGCCGGTGATAGGCCTTTCCTACCGCGCCTCCGAATAAGCGAAGCTTCGGTCTCGCGGAAGGTTCGCCGTTCCCCAAAACGTGCGACTCAGAGATGCCTGGATAAGGATCGATGTAAACCACGTCTTGGATGCCAAGCTGGAATGCCTTCTTGGAGCACAGCTCGCACGGGCTTGCTGTCGTGTAGAGCTTGCCGCCGAGTACCGAAACACTATGGGCCAACAATAGAAACGCGTTCTCCTCGGCGTGCAACGATCTGGTGTGTACCTGGTTGGTGCTCTTTCGGCCGCCCTTCCTAAAATATGACTCATTCACCGCATCTTTAAAGCAGTAGGCGCACGGAAGGCCATCCTTTTTTAGGCTTGCGCGGCTCTTGTAGTCCGCGGAGAGATAGTCTCGAAATTCATCATTCTCCCGCTCGAAAATGCTGTACACGACCTTGTCGCTCGCGGTAAGCGCGTCGTCGACATTTCGAAGCGAGCATGGTGTCTGCCCACGCGGAACGTCATTCCAGCCAATGGACTTCACCGCGTAGTGCTGGTCTGTCACAGCGGCGCCGACCTGTCGGGAAATGCAGCCGCTGTTCGCTTTTGCAATAAACGCAACCTGCATACACCTTTCGTCTCGCGACGGCGTTACAAGGCCCGGGTGAAGGGCTAGCGCGTAGTAGCGAATCAGCTGGGCGTAAAGCATCCCTGTCGCCTGGCGTTTAGAAGACTTCGACGCGTCAGTTCTGCCTGGATTGCTCACGAAGATGTCCGCTTTCTGTAAGCAGCTTTGGATGTCTTGAGTGACCAAGGCCTTGTAGCTGGCGTACGGGTCGTGCTTCTTTGGATATTCCCGGTCATCAATGGTCTGCACGTCCAGCCTTGTGTAGCCTGCGCTAACGAGTCGCGAAGCCCTATCTTCTTCTTGCGCTGTAACGGCAATGGCATATAGCGGTGAATATCGGTCCCTCAGATACACGAGTTCGAGCGGGTTCCGAATTGCGTCGATGACAATGCGTGTCTTAGTTCCGGCGGCCTTGTCGCACTCGCGGATGCATTCGATGGCACGCACAATTCGGCGTGGCAATTCAAACACGCGCGACTCTTCTACTCTGGCTTCCCACGCGGTTCCGGACCGCCGGAGGTTGTCACCGATTTCTTGAAAGAATGTTCCGTATTTCCGACCAAGTGCATCTTTGATGCGCCTCTGATGAGCAGGCAGCTCTCCTGTGATTTGCTGTTTGATTCTTCGATCGGCGCGCCAGTCCCGAGAGGCGAAGTCGACAGACGAGAGGTGAATTACGTCAAGGAGCGGCTGTGCTGATGGCCTTATTTCGGTCAGCACTCTCCAGAGCGCCGTGAATTCCGTGACGTCCAACTGCCGATCCGCGGCGATGACCGCATTGGCAGACCGTAGCTGCTGCTCGCTAGCTTCGAGTAAGAAGGTCACAAGCAAAGCGGAAACCGTGATCTTCGCAAACGGAGTCCACTTCTCTTTGGCAAAGGTCTTGAGGATGTCGTACTTGCGCGCGTCTGGGCCGGTTGGGCGGTGTTGGGCCGCCAGCTGAGCCTGAAACTCTGCCTGAAACAAGTCGGCTGCAGTTGTGCAGCCGCTGCCCGTGCGACCCGTCAGCGCGAAGATGAGGAGGTCCTCGTGCTCTTCGTAAGCGCGTCGAATGCCAACATGAGCGCCAAGTTCAGTGATTGTTTGCTGCTCGTCGAGAACTGTGTCCATTAGTTTCCCCTGAATGCCCCACGTAGGAGACTAACGGACGAGCAAGTTCGTTTCACGCAAGGCGCGCCCATTTGCTGCCTCGATGGAGAGGCGGGGGTCAGAACCCCGTGCGCAACGGGGATCAGGTTGGACTAGAGAAAAGGGGTCAGGTTCCATTCCTCGTCCGCAGCGTCGCCCCGATTGAGCTAGGCTCCGCGTAACGTGGATACCGCAGGGGGCGGTATGTTGGGATTGAAGAAGGTTCGCGTGCGCCGTTCAGACGCGCTGACGCAAGTGAGCTGGCAGCAGCTCGAATCACTGCTGGCCACGCATTACCGCTCGCAGGGGTATGAGGTCGAACATTGCGGAACCGGCGCTACCGGCTCACGGTTCGACGGCGGCATTGACCTCAAGATGCGCCGCGGTGGCGAGTACGTGCTGGTGCAAGCCAAGCATTGGAATGCGCGCCAGGTGCCGCATAACGCGGTCCACGAACTGCTCGGCCTGATGGTCAACGAAGGCGCAACGGGTGCGGTTCTCGTCACCAGTGGCGAATTCACCAAAGCCGCCGTCGAGGCCGCGACGCGCCAAGGTCACGTGCAGCTGGTCGACGGCGAAGACCTTCGAACCATGCTCGGCGGGTGGACGCGCGTGCAGGCCGCGTCACCTATCGCGCATGACCCGGACGCTCGTTGGAAGCGGGGTGCGATCGATGTCTCACGTCACGTCGGCGAACGACTGCTCAGTGCGGCAGAAGATGGGTTGCGACAGGGCGCGTACGTGCGACGCGGCCGAAGTGCGGCGTCGACGGCCCTGACCGCGATCATCGTCAAGTTCGTAATGGCGACCGTCCTGATGCTCATCTTCGTGTTTGGTGTAACACGGGCCATCAACGGGATCATTGCGGGCATGGCGCCGCGACCAGCACAGCAGTCTGTGGCCGCTCCCGCGTCGTCACCGCTCCAGGCAACCGCTGTCGGTCCATCCCAACGGCAACCCGCGCCATACGAGGCGGAGCAAGCTGCGGGTGGTCCCGCGCCCAAGCCGACGGCTGCCGAGCTGCGCGAACAGAAGCGTCGTGCTGACGAGGCAATCAAGGTAATCGAGGGCACGACGCCCGCGATGTAGGCGTTCGGCGTCTGCGCGGTGGATGGCGGTTATCCTGGTGCCACCACGCAGGGGCTGTCATGCGCTATCGGTGGGTGAACCAGAACCAGACGTACCGCCACGAAGTGCCGGGCGGATATCTGTGGTCGCCAAAGCGCAAGGGGAATTGATTCACCGATGCCTTCTACGGATGAAAACGGGGTCGGGTCCTGTTGAACCTGACCCCGTGTTCCTTTTGTCCGTTGCATTCGACGGACGTTAGGCAACCTACTGAACTTCGTTGCCGTTTGGGTCCACAGCTTCATAGACCAGTTTGTGGAGATCGCCGTACAGCTTGGCCTGCCCAGCAAAGCCTGCCTGCGACGCCATCCACGGATTAGTTTCCGTTTTTTCCCAGTCGACATGGGCCAGTCGAGACATTTTCTTACTCATCGCTTTGTTGAAGTCGATTCCGTACTCCTGGTACGCCTCAACGCTGCTGCTCACGATGTCTTGCGCAAGACGGCTGAGCGAAGCGACACCAACGAGTTCCTTAAGTCGGTATTGCACCGGCTCCTCGTGACTCTCATGCGTATCCGGATCCGTCACCGTGCGATTCCTGCCGTTCCACGCGTCTGGAAAAATCTCGCTAATCTTCTTCCAAAAGGGTTTAGCTGCGTCGTCCAGCGGGTCGAGCCCGGCCTGGCGCAAGCGGCTGAGCAGGTTCGCGGGAAACATGTTCGCGACAGAGCGACGCAAGCCTTCGTAGGTCACCTTCTGGCTCGGCGCGCGGCCCCCGGTCATGTTGATCTGGTCAAACCACACCGAGTCCTTATCGCGGGCGATGCCAAACGCAATCTTGCGCACCATCTGCGCGTGAGTAAGTTCCTCGCGCTCCGAGATGTCGCCGCGCGTGACCTCGATAAGTGCCTTAGGCAGCTTCCGCTGGCTTGAATTGATGGTGTTGAAAACTTCGGCTTCTGCCTCGAAGGATAAGCCGAAGAATAAGGTCACCGGAACCAGGAACTCGGCGAAATCCTTGTCGGTCTTCGCGGCATGGAGCATGCCGCCGATCCGGTGCTGCCCATCGATCACGGATGTGACGTGGCGGCCGTATCGCTTGGCTACCTCGTCCATGTTGTTGGAGGCAAGCAGTTCGGCGATCGCGCGGATGTCGCTGTCGGCGTCACGCCTGACGGAGACGAGGATTGGCGGTACTAGATACGGGTTGTGAGCGAAGTATTCGCCGATCTGCTTGAACCGCTTTTCGTCGGGGTTCCGCTGATATCCGTGCTTGTTCGGCGCCGGGCTGTCCGGGTCCTGGGTGTCGTAGGTGCTGACGAACAGATGGCGGAGGTTCTTGACCTTGATGCCAACAACCGCTTCGCGATTCGGCGTGGTCCAAAGAATGTTGTCGGTCGATTTGAACTGGGGCACAGATTGCTCCTAAGCAGAATGGCCAAGCCAGGATGGCGGGGCCGGATCGGCACCTCATCAAGGTGCCGAAACGAAAGGATACTAGCGGAGGTGTAACGTGTCAAACCAACAGTAGGATAGACGATGTGCCGATGTTGAGTGGCGCCGGTTCGAACTTACCCCTGCTTTGCCCGGGTGCGAGGCCTCTGACACACTCGACGCCGCTCCGTCGCCCTCGGCACGGACCCACGCCACGGACCCGGCGGAGTAAGGACGCGCGGACATAAGTCGCGTTTGCACACAGGGAAACATAAGGAGATGGACGTGTCGCAGAACCTGATTACGCTCGAAGTGTCGTATCAGCAGTTGGAAACCGTGCGCGCCGCGCTCGACCAGATCGAGGCCGCGTTGCCGGGTTTGATCTCGCTCGATCCCGCCGACCGGCGCGGCCTGATGATCATGGGCCCGAAGTCCGAATCGTTCGCTCGTCAAACGCTGCGCGTGCTCGACGAGAACCCGAAGATCGTGCCGCCCAGCATGAACGTTGCCGAGGCCAAGGCCGACCTCGAAGCGCACGACCGCCTGCGCCCGATCCTAGAGCGCCTGCAGCGCCTCACCTCGCGCGTGGACGACACGGTCGCCGCGCTCGGCAGCGACGCCATGGACTTCGCGCTGGAGGGCTACGGCCTGATCAAGCTGTCCGGCGGCGCGCAGGGCCTCGACGAGCTGCGTCGCGAGCTGGGCGGGCGGTTCAAGCGCTCCACGCGAAAGGTCGCCGAACCGGCCTGAGTCGCGTCGCGTGGGAAACAAAAGGCCGCCTTCGGGGCGGCCTTTTCGTTGTGTGGGCAGGGCGGCGACGCGTGGCTGTGAGCGGTGTCGCGCTCGATGTCGTCCATGACTCGGGGGCGCATCGCGAACCGGGCGCGCGACGTCCCGCGCCTCATGCGGGAGGTTCGTTGCCTCGCGCGCCACGTTGCCGACGTCGAGCTCCACGGTCGCGACCTCGAACGCGAAGTCGCCGAGCCCATGCGCGACGCCGCCAACGTCGAGCTCCACGCCGGAGGCGTCGAACGCCGCGCTCGCGACCTCATGCGCGACGCTACGGGCCTCGCGCACGAGGTCAAAAGCCTCGCGATCGACGTTTCGGGCGTCGGCGCCCGAACACTGGCGGCCCCGCGGCGGCCGCCGCAACCGGGGCTGATCCCCTGACCATCGGCACGGTACGTTAGGTGTACTACCTCACTACACTACCAACACAATCTGGGTGGGGAGTGCAGGGATGGGCGTCGAACTGGTGATGGAGTCGGTCGGGTTCGCCTATCCGGGCGGGCACCGCGCGGTGGACGGGGTGGCCATGCGGCTGGGCGCGGGCGTGGTGGGCCTGTTGGGGCCGAACGGCGCCGGCAAGTCGAGCCTGATGCGCGTGCTGGCCACGCTGGCGCGCGCGAGCAGCGGCCGGGTGACGTGGCGCGGCGATGACATCGCGAAGTCGCCCGACGCGCTGCGCGCCGAGCTGGGCTACCTGCCGCAGGATTTCGGTGTGTACGACGCCCTGTCGGCGCGGGAATTCCTCGCCTTCCTCGCCGCAGTGAAGGGCCTGCCCTCGCGCGGGGTGGGCGAGCGCGTGGCGCAGTGCCTGGACAAGGTCGGGCTGACCGACGTGGCCGACCGCCGCCTGGGCGGGTTCTCCGGCGGCATGCGCCAGCGCGTGGGCATCGCGCAGGCGCTGCTCAACGACCCGCGCCTGCTGATCGTCGACGAGCCCACCGTCGGCCTCGACCCCGACGAGCGCATGCGCTTCCGCCATCTGCTCGCCGAACTGGCGGCGGACCGGCTGGTGATCCTGTCGACGCACATCGTCTCGGACATCGAGGCCAGCGCTGGTGACCTCGCGGTGCTGGTCGGCGGGCAACTGCGCTTCCACGGCACGCCCGAAGCATTGATGGCCGATGCGCAGGGGCACGTCTGGTCGTGGACGGTACCGTCGGATCGCCTGGCCGAGATGCGCGTCGCGCACCGCATCAGCCGGGCACAGCGACGTGCCGATGGCGTGGAGATCCGTGTGGTCGGCGAACGCATGCCGTCGGACGACGCAACGGCGATCGCGCCTGACCTCGAAGACGCCTACCTGTGGCGCCTGCACCGCGCGGAGCTGGCGGCATGAACGCGCTGCGGATCGTCGCTGCGATCTGCATGGCCGACCTGCGCCAACGCCTGCGCACACCACGCACGTGGGTGGTGCTGGGCGCGCTGGCGCTGGCGACGTGGTGGAGCTTCCCGCCTGCGGATGCCGGCTACCTCACCGTGTGGTTCGGTGCGGGTGCACGCGCGCATTACTCGAGCGCGTGGATCGGCCTGGTGATCTCGCTGGTCTACGGCGGGTTGCTCTCGCTGATCGGTTTCTACGTGGTGCGCGGCACGGTGGTGCGCGACTTCGACACCGGAACGTGGCAGTTGCTGGTGTCCACGCCGATGAACCGCGCGGGCTACCTGTTCGCGAAGTGGCTGAGCCACATCGCCGTGTTCGCGCTGATGCTGGCGTTCGGCGTGGTGGTGGGTGTGGTGGCGCAGTTCGTGCGCGGCGAAGTGCCGCATCTGGATGTCGTCGAACTGCTCAAGCCCGTCGTGATCGTCGCGCTGCCGGCGTTCGCCTTCAGCGCCACCTGCGCGGTGTGGTTCGACCTGCTGCCGTGGCTGCGCCGCAGCGCCGGCAACGTGGCGTACTTCTTCGTGTGGATCTTCGTGATGACCGGCAACGTCGCGCGCGGCTCGGGCAGCTGGCCCGGGGACCCACAGGGGCTGCTCGCGGTCGAGCAGTCGCTCAAGCGCGGCGCGGGCCTGCCCACTGGCTTCGCCAAGAGCGGCGTGAGCATCGGCGGCGAGTCGCTGCAGGGCAAGCCGCTGGTGCTGTTCGACTGGACGCATTGGGACGTGGGCATGGACGTGCTGGCCGCGCGCGGCTTCTGGCTCGCGCTGGCCGTAATTGTGCTGCTCGCCGCGACGCCGCTGCTCGATCGCTGCGCCGCACGACGAGGCAGTGCGCGTTCGCGCTCGACCGACGGCCGCAGCCTGCGCTGGCTCGACGGTCTGATGACCCCACTGGGCTGGAGCCGCTTCGGCGCGCTGGTCAGCGCGGAAGTACGGCTCGCACTGCGGCCGCGTCGCCGCCTGTGGTTCGTCGCGATGCTCGGCATCTTCATCGCGCAGGTGTTCGCGAAGGACCTCGGGCTGGTGGCCGCGATCCTCGCCGGCTGGCTGCTGTCGATGGAGCTGTTCTCACGCGCCGTGCTGCGCGAACACGACACCCGCACCGGCGCGCTGGTGTTCACGGCATCGAACATGCGCAACCGTTTGCTCGCCGCGCGCGTGGTGGTGGGCATCGGCATGGCGTGGCTGGTGACGTTGCCTGCGCTGCTGCGCCTGGGCGTGCAACAGCCGATGGCGGCGCTCGCCGTGGCGGTGGCCGGCGTCTCCATCGCGCTATGGGGCCTTGCGCTCGGCGCGCTGTTCCGCAACCCGCGGCCGTTCGAGCTGGTGCTGATCGCGTGCGCCTACGTGAGCGTGCAGGGCGCATTGGTATTCAACGCACTGACGAATCCCGGCGCGATGTTGATGGGGCATGCGGTGGCGTTGCCGCTGGCAGCTGCATTGCTTGTGGGCGCGTGGCGGCCGCTGGTGGCCCGCGTGAGGTGATGAGCGCCGTTGCGTTGCGCCATCGAGAAAGGTGTCGCGAAGAGTCGGGCAGGTGCCGCTTCTTCGCCACAGCAAGGACTTCGCAGGCTACGGTCTGATCAAGCTGTTCGGCGGCACGCGGAGCATTGACGAGTTGCGCCGTGAACTGGGCGAGCGCCTCAAGTGAAACCGCCGCCGGCGTGCGCTTTCCACTCAAGAAATGGGTCAGGTTCGATTTCACCCCGCACCGAAGCAGGAGTCGGAGTCGATGTCCTGTAGCGCGAGGTTGGAGTGTGGTCGACGGTCTGCACAAACCAAACGGCGGCGCGACTTGTAGATCACGCGTCACCCATGGGCATTTCCACGGCATCGGCTCGTCATCCGTTGCGGTTCATTACGTGCGCTAGCCGTCGTATCCCGGGAGCTGTTGTACGTCGTCGATGTGGATCGACTGCCAGACGAGCAAGCACTCGATGGATGAGTCCGCTGCCTCCGAGGAATGTTGATCCGCTTGCCGCGATGCATGCCCTGACGACCGGTTGCCATATTTCACAAGCCGTCTACATGCGCGAACGCCAGCTGTATGCGCGCCCCTGACCGCGGCGCAAAGGCCGCTATATTCCGGCTACCCCCAAAGGAAGGAGGATTGGCATGAATCTGTCCAAGCAACATCTGTCGATCGCACGCACGCTTGGCGTGGCGATCGTTGCAACCATCGGCCTTAGTGCCTGCGCTACGTACGACGACGATTTCGCGCGAATCAATTCGCGCCTCGATCAGCTCGATACGCGGGTGCAGGGCGCAGCACAGAGCGCCGAAGCCGCTAATCAGTCCGCAACGCGCGCGAACCAGCGGCTCGATCAGATCGAAGGTCGCGTCCAGCAGCTGGAAGCGGCGCCGCGTCGCAAGCCGCGCGGTTAAGTCGCTCTTGCAGCATTCGCAACGAACGACCTGAAGTACGCCCGGTGGCCTTCGCTGGCCACCGGGCTCCCTAATTCTTACCTGCTGTCCGTTCCAAGGAGTCGTCCCATCCGTACCTGCACTCACCCTGCAATCCGGGGCGTTGCGCTGGCACTGTCGTTGGCCTTCGCGAGTTCAGGCGTGGTCAACGCCAAGGAGGCCGACGCGCCACCGGCCGACGCCACGGACCAGCTTCCGCCCGGACAAGATGTATCCAGCACCGTGACCGACCTTGCGGGTTGGGTTGTCGCAAGCAAGGACAGCCAGGGCTATCCATTCGCGGTGATCGACAAGGCCGCCGCGCAGATTCTTGTATTCGGTGGCGACGGTCGCCTTCGCGGTGCAGCACCTGCGCTCCTGGGCTCGGCAACCGGTGATCATTCCGCTCCCGGCGTCGCTGGCCTCGCGCTTCGCGAAATTCCCGGCCGTGATCGCACGACACCTGCAGGTCGCTTCGTCGGCGGTTTCGGCCCGTCGATCGACGCGGGCCGCGTGCTCTGGGTCGACTACGACTCCGCAGTCTCCATCCATCCCACGGCGACCAACGTGCCGGCCGAGAAGCGCGCCGAACGCCTTGCATCGCCGACGCCGGACGACAACCGCGTCACGCACGGCTGCATCAACGTCTCGCCGGAGTTTTACGACGCTGTCGTCAAGCCGACGTTCGAGAAGGGGGGACTGTTCTACATCCTTCCCGACAAGCAGACGATCGCCGAGACCTTCCCGGAATTCGCCGAAAGCCGCGCGAGTGCGCAAGGCGGCGATGGGCGACGGTCGCGACACGCAGGCCGCTGAAAGGCGCGGTGTTGGAAACGCAACGAATGGGATCAGGTTTTGTTCTTCCTGTCGCGGCGGTTCCAACAAAAAAGACGGGTTCGTTCGAACCCGTCTCCTCATAAGTCGATGCGCTCACCGCGAGCGGCGGCTGGCGATCACCGGGTCGGCTTGGCCTTTTTGCACTTCTTAGGCTTGCCGTGCGGGTTGGTGCATGGCTCGTGGCCCCCCTTGATCGAGTCGATGCGGAAATGGGCGATCAGCCCCGTCTGCGAGCCGTCCTTCTGCACCCAGCCATAGGTGACCTGCTGGCCGTTCGCGTTGCCGTCGAAGTCGGCAAGGGGGTAGAAGGAAGGCAGGCCCGTGCCGTGCAGCACGTCCGTATTGCCTGCCGCGCTGGCGAGGCTGAGCCCGAACGAGCCGTCCACGTAGAGCGCGTCGTCGACCATGATCGAATGGCCCGACAGGACCACCACGTCCTCGACGTTACCGGCGGAGTTGTCGAACACCTCGACGCCGAGCTCGTCCGAGACCACCGAGTGCCCGTTTACCGTGCCGGCCATGAAGGAGGCGGGCTGGTAGGCGGCGTAGCCCGGCAGGTTGATGCCCGCCGCAGTGTCGTCGTCGTAGCTGAAGCTGCCCTCGACGTGCGAGCCCACTGGCGTTACCGACGCATCGAGCGTCTCCGTTACCGTGCCGGTGAAGTGGAACGTGAGCACCTCGGCATGGGCCGCGCCCGTAAGAACCAGAAGCGTCGCTGCGGCGACCGTGCGAATCCGTTTGCTGAGCATGTTGAGTCCTGAGTTGAACGTAAGTGCACGACGGCATCGCCGCAGAAGGGCGCATGCGAGGTCATGAATGGCAGCGCGGACAGCCCCTGTACGCGCACAGCATTATAGGTTTGAGCGCTTGCAGGCTGGGGCGTTCGTCGGGGCTCCGCGCGGCCGACCCAAGTATCGCGACGCAGTGGGACCGGGCAACGGATTGCAGATTGCGACTTGTTTCCGCACCCATGGTCGGCGAGCCGCGTTACCCTTTGCGCGAGTCGGGAACATGGATGAAGCAATGACTGCCACCGTCGTTGGTCTCGTAACGCCGCATCTGCTGCGCGTCGTCGACCTCGCCAACCAGGCCGAGAAGGGCATCAACGTGGACTGGCACGTGCGCGACGCCGTGACCAGCACGATGAACGAGCTGCGCGACCAGTACAACGCACAGTCGTTGATCGCGGCGTATGTCGAGGGATTGGAGAACGCCGTAAGTCATGCGGACAGGAAGCGCGATGCGTACGTGCGTGTGCTGCAGGCCGCGGCTGCGGCTGCGCGTAATCCGCGATGAGCCGAAAAACGCGGACGCATCGGGTTGATCAACTTGCGGTCCTGAACTGAGCTTGGCGCCGGAAGTTTCAAGGCGTCGATTCTGAGGAAGTCGGTTCTTCAGACCTCAAAGAGATCGGCTAGTTAGCTAAAACGCTACGCACCTTGCATGCGCGTTTTGGCTGTCGGCCGTGGCGCATGGCGCGGCAGGAATGTCTGCCTAGCTAGAGTCGGATCGACCTGACGAACACCGCGACGAGCCGGTACCCCGGCCGCAATACCACTGGCGTCGGGCGCGGCGTAGCTTCGTAGGGTCAGGGTTGCAACAACGGCGCCGTTCCCAGCACCGATCAGGGCGCGCCGTTCGAGCCGTCCACGTCTGCGGAAGGCGCGAAGCTGACGTCTGCCGCCTCCAGGTCGAGCTTGACGAGTGAGAGCCCGGCATTGCTTTGGGCGATCTGCTGCAGGCGCTCGAGGCAGAACGGCCGCATCTCCGGACCGACGCGACCGAGCAGGTCGACCGACGTCGATTCGAACCAGGTCGCGAATGCTTCCGACACCGGAGCCTCGCCTTCAGCAACGGGGTGCTTCCGCTCCACCGCCAGCACGAGGCGAGCGAGTTCGATCTCCAGCTCCGCCCGCGAGAGCAGCCCGTCCCCATTTTGGTCCTGCGCCGACACTGCAAAGCCCCTGCCCATCGTTGCCGCGGATAGTGTGCCGGCGCGGCGCCCTCGGGTGTGAACGTCGGCTGTCAACCATAAGCCGACGACAGGAGTTCTGCGGCGCTGCCCATCGCAACGACGGATTGGCTAGAGAACCATGCTGGTGGCCAGTCCGCTCAGGCAAGCAGGCCGGGCGGATCGGGCATGGGTATGGTTTCGCCACGAGCGCCGCGAACCTCTTTTAGACGGTAGCGTCCCGCTGCGCACTAACGGCCGGGGCCGGCGTGGGCCGCCGCCGCAGGAGCAGATAGTGCGCGTTCGGCCGTTGCGTACTGGCGCTTTGCTTGGTCGAGCCGATCGCGAAAGAAGGTGACATCGGCATCTGCCACGGCGAGCCGCTCGCGCAGTTCGTCCTCGAACCGATATTCGGTAATCGGATGCGGGTAGTCGACCAGCATCTGAAGCGCGTCGCGGGTCTTCACAGCCGAAGCACTGAGGTCCGCCCAAGCATCAACTCGGGCATGAAGGACGGTGAGAATCGGCATTTCTGGCGACCTGTGGAATCGCTGACGAAGGGAAGCCTTGTGCTGGATCAGCAGCCGGACACGAGTGCCGGGCGAGCGCCAGAAAGCGCTGGAAGCGGACGCAGTGGTCGCACCATAAAGACGCGCTGGTGTTTGCGCCGTGACCTCGCGGAAACGGTCCCAAGGACGCTCCTGCTCGGCGCGTGCACGCCATGTGGCTACCATCAACGTTCTACAGAGGCCGGCTGCATGAAGCGAGTTCCCTTCCTTTTTTCCGGTGGCAACGCCATGGCGGAGCGCCACCGCGCGTTCGCGTGGTCGACGTCGCCGATCGGGCCACCGGAGCAGTGGGACACGGCGCTCAAAACGCTTGTGCCGATCATGCTTGCGTCCAACCAGCCGATGTTCATCGTGTGGGGAGAGGCGCGCACACTTCTCTACAACGATGCATACGGCGAGATCCTCGGGAACAAGCACCCGGATGCGCTGGCGTGCGACTTCCTGGAAGTCTGGTCCGAGATCCGCGCCGATCTGCAGCCGATCGTCGAGGCAGCCTATCGCGGCGAGCCCAGTCAGATGGACGACATCGAACTGTGGATGGAGCGCCACGGCTATCGCGAAGAGGCGCACTTCTCATTCTTCTACGCACCGGTGCGCGCCGAGTCAGGGGACGTCGGGGGATTCTTCTGCGCCTGCAACGAGATCACCGCGCAGATCCTTGCCGAGCGCCGATTGGCGACGAGTGAAGCGCGCTATCGAAGCGTGCTCGAAAACATGGATGAAGGATTCACCCTGTTCGACCGAGAGTTCAGCATCGTTGAGGTCAACGAAGCGACTACGGCGATGGTGCATCTCGAACGCAAGCAGATGATAGGCGCCAACCATTGGGAGCTCTTTCCCGGAACTTTCGAAGGAACGATCGGTCAGATGTATCGCGACTCCTTGGCTGACCGGCAGCCACGGTCGCTCGAGCATTTGTACCGATATCCCGACGGTCGCGAGAAGTGGTATGAGGTCCGATGCTTTCCGGTCGGCGATGGCTTAGCAGCTCTGTTCCGCGACGTGACGCGTCGCAAACAGCTCCAGGCCGACGCGGACGCTGCTCTTGAGCGCGTGCAGCTCGCACTGGACGCGGGTGCGATCCTCGGCACGTGGATGTGGGACGTACAGTCCAATCGTGTTCTAGGCGACGAGCGATTCGCGGTGAACTTCGGTCTCGACCCTGCGGCAGTGGCGTCCGGCGTACCCATCGAAACGGCGTTTGCAACGATTCACCCCGACGACCAAGCGCGCGTCCAGTCGGCAATCACGGACGCCCTCGACCTCGGCAATCGGTATCGCTGCCAATACCGCGTCTTGCGCGATGGCACCTACCGATGGGTCGAAGCTGCGGGCAGCGTGGAGCTCGATAGCTCGGGCACCCCGGTGCGCTTTCCGGGCGTGCTGATGGACGTCGAGGACCGCCGGCGTATCGAAGAAGAGCGTGATCGCACGTCCGCCCTGCTTTCCACGTTCATCAGTGCTGTTCCGGGCGCCGTGTATGCGAAGGATCGAAGCGGGCGCTATCTGTTGGCTAATCGCGGCGCTGCTGAAGCGATGGGGCGTACGCCCGACGAACTGATCGGGCGCACCGACACCGAAGTTCTGGCCAACGCGACGGAAGCTGAAGCGCTGATGGAATGCGACCGCGAGGTCATGGCGTCAGGCACGACACGGCAGCAGGAAGAGCCGATACACCGGCCCGACGGCGTGACCACGATCTGGTGGTCTACAAAGGCGCCCCTGCGCGATACCGCCGGCGAGGTGATGGGGCTTGTCGGCACCAGCGTGGACATCACCGAGCGCAAGCAGATGCTCGATGCGCTGCGCGAAGCGGATCAGCGCAAGGACGAATTCCTCGCGATGCTTGCGCATGAGCTTCGCAACCCCTTGGCACCCATCAATACCGCGTCGCACATCCTGAAGCTCTCGGCAGGTGACTCGCGCCCGATCCGTGAGGCGAGCGAAGTGATTTCGCGCCAGGTCCGCCATATGACGCGCCTCGTCGATGATCTGCTCGACGTCTCGCGGGTAACGCGTGGCCTCGTCGAGCTCGAGCGGGTGCCGGTCGATCTTCGGGCGGTGGTGTCGACGGCGATCGAACAGGCGCAACCGCTCCTCCAATCGCGCCGGCATGAACTCCACACCAGCATCGGCACGGGGCAGTTCATCGTGCGCGGCGACTTCCATCGGCTCGTGCAGGTCGTTTCCAACCTGATCAACAATTCAGCGAAGTACACGCCACAAGGCGGCGTCATTGAAGTTCGGCTCGCGGCAGACGATGGATGTGCGTGCCTGACCGTCAGCGACAACGGCGTCGGCATCGAGGCCGGAATGCTGGACAGGGTGTTCGACCTCTTTACGCAGGCCGAGCGCACGCCTGACCGCAGCCAGGGCGGGCTCGGCATCGGCCTCTCGCTGGTGCGAAGCCTGGTCCAGCTCCACGGCGGTGAAGTCCGCGCGCGTAGCGCCGGCCTGCAGAAGGGTGCGACGTTTGCGGTCACCCTGCCTCTTGTCGAGGACGCGTTGGTACCGCAAGCCGCGGGCGACACTGCGTTACCCGCCGTCGCGTTACGCATTCTTGTCGTCGACGACAACGCGGACGCCCTCAAGACGCTGGCGGACGTGCTCGAATTGAGCGGGCACGTTGTCGCGACAGCCCAGACGGGTGAGGCAGCGCTCGCCGCCGCGCAGGTCGGGCCCGGGTGGGATGTCTGCATTCTCGACATTGGTCTTCCGGACATCACCGGTTACGAACTGGCCTCGCAACTCCGGCAGCTCGCCGCGGCGCAACACGCCACGCTCATTGCACTTACCGGTTATGGCCAGCCACACGACCGCGTCATCTCACGCGCGTCAGGGTTCGATGAGCACTTGGTCAAACCCGCCGACATGCCGACGTTGCTGCGCATGCTGGAGCGCATTGGGCCTGCTCGTTAGTGGCCGGTGCATCCGCCGATGTGTTTGGCCTCGAGGGCATCGACGCGGTGCCGCGCAGCACCTACGTGTGGGCATATACACGAGCGTCGACCGCCGACCCGCGCCTAGCGCCGCTTGATGCAAACGGCCGCTTGTTCGTGGCTACGCACGCGCGCTGGCCTTCGGTCTACAGACGAAGCGCTTCGCCATACTCGCGGTCCATGACGACTTTCCGCCGCGCCCGATGCAACCGTTGAAATACCTTGGCGGCTACCCACTGCACGTGCTCGCGCGCGTGAATGAGCTCATCGAGCAGGGGCGGCTGGGCGATGTGCTGAAAGCCCGATACGACGAACTGCACTCCGTGCGTACGGACGGCCAGCTCTACGATTATGTGCAGGCCCTCAAGGAGCGGCATCTACGCCAGTCGGTTCCACTCGCCAAGGTCGTCTACGACAACAAGCTGCAGGTCATGAAACACGCGTTGGGCACCCATACGAGTATTTCCCGCGTGCAGGGTGGCCGGCTGAAGGCGAGTCGCGAAATTCGCATCGCGACCGTGTTTCGCGACGCGCCGGCCGAATTTCTGAAGATGATCGCCGTGCATGAGCTGGCGCATCTGAAAGAGCCCGAGCACGACAGGGCCTTCTACCGACTGTGCACACATATGGCGCCCGACTACCACCAGCTCGAGTTGGACATGCGCCTGTACCTGACGCATCTGGACCTGGGGACGTGATCCGATCGCCCGCGTTCCCGGCCCCGCACGATTCGTCCGTCGCCCGATGTCGGCTTTCGGCCAGAAGCGGACATTGGCTAATCAGCGCCGGCGGGCTGGTCAGCGTTGACTGGAACGGTGGCGCACCAGCAAGTCCACCGCTGGCGCGTGACGTCGCTGTCTGTGTCGCCCGATGTCAGGAGCTGACCCTCACGCCAGCACGCGTCGAAAGCGACGATCACGTCGATTTATTTCTGCCGGCGACGGTGGCATAACGTGCCCCGAACAAGGGGACTTCCATGAAATCGTATGCGACCGGGCTGCTGCTAGCCGCCCTCGTAACCGCGCCGCCCTTGGTGGCCGCTCAAGCCGCCGATCCCGAGGTGTGGGGTGTCTACGCGCGCTTGGCTGGAACGCGCGCGACGAGTAACAAACCGAAGCTTTCCTATGAGTGGCGGTGGGACGAAGATCGACAAGCGATCGTCGAGGACCAAGGCTACCTGGGCAGTGATCGGCTGGTACCGCTCAGCGGCGGAAAGATTGCCCGCTTTGTCAAAGGTCGCCACCTGTTCACCGGCACGGTCCAGAAGGACGGTTCAGTCGTGTGGGTGCCGGAGGGCAACGGCCTGCTCCTGCGTATGGCGGGCAATCCCTATCGCGTGCGCATTGACGACGACAAGATCGTCTACGAAAACGTGCGCGAGAAGAACGGCGCGGTCGAGCCGACGTCGCTGGTTGTCCGTCTCGACGATCCGCAGCTCATCGGTGCAGGGACGAGCGCCGTTGCCGCCACCGTTGCCTCGCCAAAGCAAGCGACTGCCTCGGCACCAACCCGCGCGGCAACACCTCCGGTCGCGCCGGCGACGCCGGCCAGTTTCGGTTGGCTCGACGCACGCGTCGGCAGATCCTTTGCTGGCAACCGTGGCGATCAGGTTGGGCAAACCCTCGAGGTGTACCGCGAGGGGGATCGACTCGTACTTCGGCTCGGGCTGTTAGCGGGAGGCGACCTGGGTCGAATCGTGCTTCGTCCCGGCAGCGCGCCCGGGAGCCTGGAACTGCTGGAAACCTGGCACACCGGATCGTCCAATCGCGTCGCCTACTTTGTAGGCTCGCCGAGCGCGCCGGCGAATGATCCCCTCGACGGCTACTACAGCGACCCGCGCGTCCCGGGTGCGCTTGTTCTCGAATATGACGTGCCCGGGGGCTACATCACCTTGACCTTCAAGCCCAGCGTAACGGCGACGAGCATCGTGTACTTCCAGAACGGCGGCAAGAGAACGCTTGGCAGGCGTCGTGCGATTGGCGACCTCGACTATGTTGCTTCCGGCTGGTTTGATGTAACCAGCAAAGAGCTGGTCCAGCGGGTGATCGCGCATTCCGACAGTGAGCAGCTGAGACTCCAGGAGGAGCGCCAAGTGGAAGCGGATTCCAGAGCCGACGACGAGGCCTACCGAATGGAACATGCAGCCGCTGCGGAGCAGACGCGCGCCGCCGCTGCGCAGTCACTCGCCGACTCAACAGCGCGATTGAACGGTACCGTGGCCTCTGTGCAGGCGCAGTACCGTTCCCAACAGCAGGCTTCCGAAGCAGCGGCAGCCAATGCACAGCGGCGTCGCGATGTCGACAATGCGCGTGGGGCGACACGACGGCAGGAAGACGAAGCCGCCGCGTACGCAGCCAAGCAGCGCACGGCGGAACAACAGCGGGCGTCGACCTCACAAGCGGCCGCACTGACGGTTGCGACCGCGCGCGCTGCGGTAGCGTCTCCCACCGCGACCAAGACAGAGGCCAAGCAGGTCTTTGGGTTCTGTAGTGGACTGAAACCCGGCGGTTACGACGGCGCAAGCGCGATCATCTACGTGTCGGAGGTCGGCCCCGTGAATTACGCGTTCGGGCAACCGATCACGCCAATGCAAAACGCTTACGCAGCGAAGACGGGCGCAGGCTCGGTGGACTGCATGGTGTCGCTCGACCGCTCGATGCTAGAGCGCAAGCGCAAGGAAGCCGTCGACAATCCGGGCTACCCAAATGCCAAGCGCGTCATGACGGGGGCCTTGGAGTAATCAATGCAGGCGACAGCGCGTCGTGACTTGCGTCGCGCCCGCTTAGCGTCGTAACCGCTAGAAGAACGCTCAGCCGATATGTCCGCTTTGGGTCGGAAGCGCTCGTCCATGTCGAACCGGGGTCGCCAGGGCAGCTTTTGGCTTTTGGTATTGACGCCGACCGCTGACAGCGCGCTGTCGAACTCAACAAATCGTCGACCCTGTTGACTACGACGGCAGTAGGAATGTGTCGAGATGCTGCCAGAGGCGCGCCAGATCCTGTTGCGTCACTTCAGCTTTTAGGACGTCGTGTAGCGAGAACGAAGGGGCAATCTTGGGCCGCATAAACGATAGTTGGCCTAATCACTGGCACGAATCGTCAGCACCGTTGCGAGACAAGCTGTCGAAGTTCGCACCTGTTGCGCCCGACGTCAGCCGCTGAAGCCCAACTGCTCATCCATTCGTTCGAATCACCCACGCCGAGATCCCCGGCGCCCCGCTTTCCACTTCGAGCCTGCCATGACCTTACGTACCGCTCTGTACTCCGTCGTTGTCGCGTTCACCGCACTCCCTTGCATTGCGCTTGCGCAGACGACGCCTGGCGAAGCTGCCGCGCCCGACGCGAGCGCTGCCGGCGTGCCCGTGAGCCCCGAGTGGACCTCGAACCCGAGCCATGATGATTCGCGGCACATACGCAACTGCAGTGTGTTCCCGTTGAAGCCCGGTCTCTATCCGATGTTCTACCTGGAACGCGGCTTGGCGCTGATGTCCGTCGAGGGCATGGACGTGATGCCGCTCGACCTCAAGTTGCAGGTGGATTCCAACCCTGCGCTGGATGGCGGAGTTCTGGAGACGCCGCAAAAAACCGTCGACGGGCTCATTGCGCAGATCCGCGCCAACGGCGGCAACCTGCGCGTGATGCGTAGGGTCCTGACGACGAACAAGATCGAGCCGGTCGTCGAGGACATTCCGCTGCATGGCGCCGTCGAGCAGTTCGACAAGTGCAAGGCGTGGATCGCGTCGGACGAAAACCGTCGCGCAAAAATATAATCTGCTCGTCGCACAAAGGCCGCCTCCGGGCGGCCTTTTTCATGTGTGTTGCGGAGCGTGGCACGACGTCCGGTAGCGCTCAATGACCACGACGATCAGTTTGCGCCCGCGTTCGGAATGCGTCGCTCAGCGCGCGCTCGGCACCGTGTCGTCCAGCGCGCGGTCCAACTTCTCGCGCAACAGTCGTGCGACTTCCTTGCAGCTGGCGTCCATGTCGGCCAGCAGCATGCGGTCCTCGGCGCCCAACGTCGGCGATGACTGCAACAGGTAGAGGTTCGTCACCACGGGCTGGAGCAGGTCGCGGATCTCGCGCTCGCTGGTGGCGAGCAACTGCTCGCGGAACTCCGAGTCGTGCAGCCGCGAGTGCGCGCTGTCGAGGTCGTCGATCAGCTCCAGCTGCATGCCGATGAGTTGGGCGAATAATTCGAGCGTCTTCAACAGGCCGGGCGATTCGAGATCGGCGGGGCGGCTGTCGATTGCGCACAGCGTGCCGAAGAACTCGCCGCTGCCGCGGAAGATCGGCACCGACGCATAGCTCTCGAGCCCGTAGAGCTTAGGCGTGTGGTGGTGCGAGTAAACGGGATGTTCGCTGGCGTGCCCGAACAGCACGGGCTGCTGGTGGTCGCGGATCTCGTTGCAAATCGTGGTCGTCAGATCGAGATCGCCACCGGGCTGTAGCCCGAAGCCGAGTTCGTCGAGCACGGCGCAGGCAGTCCAGCGCGTGTCGGTGACGCGGGCCACCGCGGCGAAGCGCATGCCGGTGATCTCGGCGACCGTCCTCAGGATGCGGGGAATGGACTCGATCCGCTGGATCGCCGCTACGTCGTGCTCGGTGCTGGTGGCGGTAGGCATGGCGGACGGTCCAGGACGGGCCCCCCCACGATACGCCGCCGCTGTGTACGCCCGCCTTGGCGGCGGCGGGGCCCCTTGGCGGACCTAGCTGTCCGCGTCTCCCAGCCCCGGGCGCGTCGACGATGGACATCACCGCAGTCGTTGCGACTGAGGTAGACCGCTGTACGCGCGGTGTCGCTGATGCCTCGCTACACGTCCAAGGCGTCGAACGCATCCGCGAGCCGCATTGGACATCGCGCAGTTTATGCGTACCGTTCGCGAGCCCTCACCGCGCCGGCGATAGTTACGCTCCCGAACCAAAACGTTCGGCAAAAGCTTGCATCCGTTGGACGGCTACGGCACAAAGCGCTCTGTCTACACAGAACAAGGATGTTCCATGCGATTGCTCGGCTTGACGGTCCTCATCGGACTTGCGGCATGCTCGGCACCCAACGCCCATGCACCCGTCGCTACACAAACCTCGGCATCTGCGCCGACCAGCATCGCGACCGCGGATAGACCCGCAGTGCCAGCTACTCCTTCCGCGTCGAAGCCCCTGGAAGACGGCGGCTCATTTGCTGGCGTCTGGGAAGATTGCGACGAAGGCGGCTCCCCCGACGACTGCAGCCGCTACGTGCTCGTCCAGCATGGCGATCGCATCTGCGGGACGTGGTCGTATGTCGCGACGGCGGACTACTACGAGGGCCGGTTGCAGGCCAAGGCACTGTCGGCCACTACCGCGCGACGCACGCAGGTGTGCGGGCGTCCTGGCAGTGAGACGCAGACCGAGTGCGCGTCGGGCTGGCAGTCGATCGACAAGCCGCTGCAACTGTGCGACGGCAAGCTCGCCGAATCGTCTGGCAGCGAGTGCAACGCCCGCTACCGGCGGAGCGCCGAACCCGGCACGCAGCTGACCGCACTGGCGGAACAGCCTTGGGTGAAGGCGTGTCTGGCTGGCGCGGAGGCCGCGCCGTGACCAATTCGACGCCACTGACGGACAACGAATTGAAGGCGCTGGCGTACTTCGCGGTCGGCGTTACGTCGGAAGGGAGCATGGCCGGCCGCGATGTGTCGTATCGCCTGAGCTTTGCTGGCAACGTGGGTCGGGACGGGCTGATGCATCCCGTTGGCAACAGTGGCTATTCCTTCGGCACGCTTCAGGTCGACATCGGCCAGCATCCCGACGTAGCGCCGCAGCTTCTGGACGCCTACCAAGTGTGGGCGGGTCGCGAGCCGGAGAGTGCCTCGTTGCGGCTCAGCTCCGCCGAGTACGCGACGACCCTTGGCGCGCTCCAGCGCAACGGCCACGCGATGGAAGACGATCATGCGCACGACATCGATCGAAGCCGGATCAACCGTTTTCTCGCTTCCGACGCAGGGCGCAGCTTCGTACACAGCCTAGATACGCAGCACGTTCTGGGCGTTACCGCGGTCGACGCAGTGGCCCGCAACCACGATTCGGCGCTCGAGCGGCTGGAACGGACGCCGCTCTATCGCAACGCAACCGACGAGGATCAGGCGCGTCTCGCTAGTGTGTTCGTGAAGTTGCAGAACCAGTCGGGTGATCGGTTCGTACCTCGGTTGCTGACGCGCATCGATGCGGGAGAACTCGCATCAGCCGATGACGTCAAGACTGCGATCAACGGTCTGATGCGTAATGCGGCGAACGGCACTCCCGACTACATCGAATCCGGCGCGGACAACACGCTTCGTGGAGCCGCACTGTTCAACACACTGCGTTCGGCCTCAGCCGACAATCCGTTGTCGGGCGCCTGGAACGCAGTGGTTGCGCATCCGCTCATCGGGCCCGTCGCTGCCCATGCAGACCCGCGAAACCCGGCACTCGGTCCGCAGTACGACACCGTTCGCTCGCTCTTTCTCACTCCCGAGGCCTCGCAGCGCCTCGTGCACGCGTTGGACCGCGGCGGTCATCTATCGGAAGGCGACCCCGCGGTGCACAACGGCCGGCGTCATGCTGGGTTCTACGCTTCGGGGCGCGACTTCGTGCACTGGAACGCGAACGGGCAAGGCGTCGCATGCATCGGCGGGCGGTGGCGCAACGTCGATCCGGACCATCTGCGCCGTACGCTGCAGCGCGACGGCAGCGTCGACCTGGTGCTCACCGAGAACGGACGCAGCACCACGCTTCTGCACGTCGATGCGCATGCCCGCGCCGGCGATGTACCCCATCAGCGGCACGCGCCAGTAGCGCCTGTTCCGCCCGTGGTCGACCCAACCCATGGGACGCACCCGCAGCGCACGGCCTCGGATCTTCTACACGGCAGCAACGCGCAGGCAACGGCGAGAGCCAGTGACACACGAGGCGCGCAGTCGGCGCTGGCCCATCTGGGCTACACAGGCGCAGATGGCCGATCGGTGCAGGTCGATGGCGCTCTGGGTGCGCACTCACGCCACGCCCTGCAGCAATTCCAACGCGACCACGGCTTGCCGGCGACTGGCCATCTGGACGCGCACACACAAGCACGACTCGCAGCGGAAGACCGCACCATGGCGAGCAGCACGCACCCCGCGCATGATCTGTATCGCCAATCGCTCAGCGCGGTGCAGGAACTCGATCGCCGCATGGGTATTCCGGGTGGCGCGCATACGATCGCGCTGGCAGGTCTCACCGCCGCGGAAGCGGCACGTTCGGGGCTGACGCATGTCGATCGCGTCGAAATCGGGCGCGATCGCGTGCACGTGCAGGCGGTCCAGTACATGCGAGGTATCGACGACCCCGCGACGAATCGCATCTCGACGGCTATCGAGGTCGCGCGCGCGGTCAATCAGCCGCTCGACGCGAGCAGCCGGCAGGCGGCGCAGGCCATCGAATCCCGGACGCTGGTCGCTGAGCAGCTCGCCCAGCAACACGCGCCGATGCGCAGTCCAGTGCTGTAGCCGCTTCAAAGCCTGGGCAGTGTGCGACGTCGTGCAGGCGCATTGACGTCGCCGACAACCGCACCCCGTTAACCTGCGCCGCTCAATGAGCGGCACGTTTTCCTCCCTCCGGATCTACAACTACCGCGTCTGGGCCGCGGGCGCGCTGGTGTCCAACGTCGGCACGTGGATGCAACGCGTGGGGCAGGACTGGCTGGTGCTCACGGTGCTGACGCACCACAGCGCGACGGCGGTGGGCTGGGTGATGGCGCTGCAATTCGGGCCGCCGCTGCTCCTGCTGCCGCTGACCGGGTGGGCGGCCGACAACGTGGACCGCCGCAAGCTGCTGATGTGGACACAGGCGCTCTCAGGACTGCTCGCACTCGGGCTAGGCGCCGTCACGCTCACCGGCGTCGTGCAGCTCTGGCACGTGTACGGCTTTGCGCTGCTGCTCGGCTGCGTCACGGCGTTCGACGCGCCTGCGCGGCAGACATTCGTGTCGGACCTGGTCAGCGACGAATACGTGGCCAACGCCGTCGCACTCAACTCGACGTCATTCAACGGCGCACGCATGGTTGGGCCGGCGGTGGCGGGCCTGCTGATCGCGGCGGTGGGCGAGGGCTGGTTGTTCGTGATCAACGCGGCGTCATACGCGGCCGTCCTGATCTCGCTGTTCTGCCTACGCGTGCGCGAGCTGTACGGCGAAGCGCGCTCCGATCGCGCGCGCGGCGGCATGCTCGAGGGCTTCCGCTATGTCCGGCAGCGACCCGATCTGATGGCGGTGCTCGGCATGCTCGCGCTGATCGGTACGTTCGGCTTCAACTTCGCGATCTTCGTTTCGACGATGTCGGTCACCGTGTTCCATGGCGACGCCAGCCAGTACGGCCTGCTCACGTCCGCAATGGCGGTGGGGACGATGGGAGGCGCGTTGCTGTCGGCGCGACGTCCGGTTCCGGGAATGCGGCTGATGGGCGGCTCCGCGGCGGTGTTCGGCATCGCCGCGTTGTTCGCCGCCGTCATGCCGGGCCCATGGTTGTTCGCACTGATGCTGGTCGTCGTCGGGCTGGCTGCCCTGACGTTCATGACGGCCAGCAATTCGATGATGCAGCTCACCACCGAGCGTGGCATGCGTGGGCGCGTGCTGGCGCTGCGCATCGCCGTCGTCATGGGCGGCACGCCGATCGGAGCGCCGCTGGTGGGCTGGGTGGCCGACCGATTCGGCGCGCGCTGGGCGATGGGCGTCGGTGCGCTGTCGGGCATCGCGGCCGCCGGGATCGCGCTCGCATACCTGATGAAGCATCGCGACCTGCGGCTGCGTCGCGAGGCCGGGCGTTGGCGGCTCAGCATTCGCGACATGGCCGACGACGTCACACCCGCTCGCGTCGCGGAAGGCGAGCGGGTGACGTGAGGGTTGGCGCGACGATCGATCGCGCCGGCGGACTGCGCGTCAGTCCTTCTTGCGGAGCGTATCGATGACCGCCTGCAGCCGCGCTTCGTTGTCGGCGGAAATCTTCCGCATCAGCGCCTGGTTGACGCCAGTCACCCAGCCTTCCATCAGCATGGTGCGAAGGCAGCGGTTCTTGAGCTCACTGTCGTCGTAGCCGTTACCCGCGTCGATCTCGGTGCACGCGACGGCCTTGGCCTCGCTGACGTAGGTGGCCAACGCGGTGGTGTCGTTCACCTCGTGCGCGAGCTGTGCGAGCGCGAGCGACGCGTCGCTGTACATCGCCGCTGGCGTCTTCTGCGCGAATCCGTTCCAGTCGTTGTTCGCGCGGGCGATCGCCCACTGGCGCGCTGTTTCGTAGGCCTCGACGGCTTTGCGACGTATCTCGTCCTTGTTGGTGGCGTCGCCGTCTTCGAGCATCTTGGCGTAGTGATCGCCCAGCTCCATCTCGAAGTTGGCGGCGTCGACCGCATTCACGCGCTGCTGGTTCATCGCCTTCTTGTTGTCGCGAAACTGATCGACCACCGACAGGAAACCCTGCGCGTACTCGCGGTAGTTCCTGATCGCCGCGTCCGCGCGTTCGGGGCTGCCGCCATCGAGTTCCAGCAGCGCGGCCTGGCGTTGCAGGTCAAGCGTCTGCACGCGCACGAAGGCACTCGCCTTGTCGGGCGCGAGCACGTCCAGTTCCTGCAACGCGGCATCGAGTTCCTTGCGCGCCGCGTCGCGATCATCCGATTCGGTGCGTAGCACGCCCACCAGCGTCGCTTGGTACTGCAGGCGTTTCGCCGCAAGGAATGCGTGATCGTCCGACGTCGCGTCGCTCGCCGCTTCGGCCGCGCGGTACGCGGCGATGACCTGCCGGCAACGTTCGACGACGTCGTCCGTCGCGAATTGTTCGCTGCAGCCGTGCATGTCGAGCGTCTTCTTGTACAAGGTCTCGACTTCGCGATCGGCGGCCGCGGCCGGTGCAGCCGACACGGCGACGAGAAGCGCTGTGACCAGCGCGGCGGTGCGAGCAGCCATTTGTGTTCCCCTGTTTGAACCGTTATCCCCGGCGGCGAGTCTGGGCGGCGGCTCGGAGCGGCGTCAATCAGGCTTTTCGGCGAACGCGCCCAGACCGTGACGTGGCACGCAGGGCAGCGCTGTCCGGCGCGCCCTCCGGCACAATGGGCCACGCCGCGCGGTGCGCCGGCGCCGGGGGATACACGAATGAAGTGGTGCTATGGGCTGCGCCTGGTCGCGGCCGTCCTGCTGATGGGAACGAACACGGCGTGGGCCGCGGTAGACGCGCCGCCGACGCCCGAAGCCGGCGTGCAGCAGGTCGAGGCCAAGAAGCTCTCCGAATATCGAGCGGTGCTCGCGACCTTCGATCGCGCATCCGCGGCGGCGCCGACCGACGTCGATCTCGCGCTCGATCGCTGTCGCTTCATCGACCAGTTCACCGACGACGAAAGTGGGACATGGATCGAATCCGCGGTCGACGATTTCGATCAATGCCAGTCGGACGTCGAAACGCGCTGGAGCAGCGCGCCGGCGGTGCAGCTGTTCGCGATGCAGCGCCTGTGGGGCAAAGAGGCCGTCGAGCGTGGCGAAGCGCTGTCGAAGCAGGCCGCGACGTGGCCGCCGGCATTGCGTCGCGATCTGTACGCGAAGCTGTCATCGGCTTACGCAAGTCAGCACGACACGAAGCGCGCGGGCGAACTCGCCCTGCAGGCCGTGCAGCTCGGCGACGAGGAGCACGTCGCGCCCGCGATCGACTACCTCGTCGAGCACAAGCGCTATGCCGAAGCCGAGCGCCTTCTGACATCGGCGCCGCCGGCCAAGGGGTCGTGGTCCGCGGAGCGACGCATCACGGCGGCGCTCGCACTTCCGGATCACCGCGCTGCACTGCGCGAACTCGGCCGCTACCACGCGCCGGATGACGCGGTTTCGCCCGACATCGCAGCGCGCGCCTACCTGCGCGCCGGCGATGCACGCGCCGCCAAGCGCGAGCTGGACAAGGCCGAGGGCGATTACGCCAGCGTGCAACAGGCGCGTTTCGATACCGCGATCGCACTCGGTGACGCGCGCACCGCCGCAGCTGCGGTGCACTTCGCTGACGTCCAGAACATCCGCACGGCGACGCAGCGGTTCGCGACGCTCGCGCATGCGATGCCGTCGTCGCTGCTGAGGCCGTCCATGTGGCCGGGCGTCTTGGGCGTCGCGCTACTCGTCGCGTTGATCGCGCTGCTGCCAGGGCTGGTGCTGGTGCCTGCGCACTATCGCGGGCTCATGCGTCGTTTGAACGGACGCGCCGGCATCGCGGTGTTCCCGTCGGGGCTGCGGCGCGCGTGGATCGCGGCGGCACTGTTCCTCATCGTGCCGCTGCTGGCTGCGCTGGTTGTTGCGCCGAAGGGCTTTCTCGACCTGAGCGCCGTGGGGCCCGACGCCGAACGCGCGATGTTCCGCACGGTGTTCGTCGGGATGCTCGCATCGCTGCTCTGCCTGCTGCCCTTGGCGCGCGGCATTCCGCGCGTGCAGTTGTTCGGCGATCGCGCTGCGTGGCGCGCCGCACGGTGGCGCGTGCCGGCTGCGTGGGCGCTAGCATTCGGAACGGGCGCCGCGATCGGCGTGTGGCATGCGGCGATGGGCGGCGGCGCTCCGACTGCGCAGACGCGTGCGGTCGAAGCGCTGGCCGCAGGCGGAATGCAGGCCTATGGACTTCCGCTGACGCTGCTGGTGATGGCCGTGCTGGCGCCGATCGTCGAGGAATTCGTGTTCCGCGGAATGCTGCTCGGCGGTTTGTCGCGACACATCAGCTTCGGCTGGGCGAACACGGTCCAGGCCGCTGCGTTCGCACTCGGCCATGGCGACCCGCCGCGCTTCCTCTTCTACTTCGTGCTCGGGCTCGCTTCGGGCTGGCTGGTGAAGCGCACCGGATCGATCGGGCCGTCCATCGCATTGCACGCACTGAACAACGCGCTCGCGGCGTTGCTGATCACATCGACCTTCCCGACGTGATCGGCTGTCTCGGCCAATGTTCGACGTCGGCCGATTCGAGCCCGCTCCGTGCAGCGGGGCTCGGCTTTGCCCGGTCAAGCGGACCGCTGCCTAGGCGCTCGCGGTAGCCGGACTGATCACCGCCGACACCGGCGTGATCCGATTGGCAGGAAACCCCGACTTGTCGGCGTGCGAGCGAATCAGGTCTTCGCTGGGCGCGTTGTAGACGCAATAGATCTTGTCGCCGGCGACGTAGCTGTTGACCCATTCGATGTCCGGACCGAGCTCAGCCAGCACACCGTTGGAGTGCTTCGATGCATCGCGAAGCTGCTCGCCCGACATGTTGCCTGCGCCGGGAATTTCACGCTCGATCAGATACTGCGGCATGGCGGTTCTCCCAAGGGAACCCGATCATAGACGCGTGGTTCGCCGCGCGTGTTTGCGGACTCGAGCGTGGCAGCGAACACATCCGCACAGGTACAACAACAAGCTCGTGTTCGCTTGCGTCGATCGTGATTTCTTCGTTAGCTGCAACGCACCTCGCACTGACCTTGCAATTACAAATCGAGGTCTAGCCTGCTCGCTTGCGGTGCGGACGCTTCAACGTCCGATCTCGCCGCTGCCCGCAACGCGAATCGCATCGGTCGCCGGGCATCGCTCCTGGAATCGCCAGGAATGTTGGAGAGGAAAGTCAATGAAGACGAACACGCAAGCGCTGATGTCGTCCTTCGCAGTCGCCACCGTGTTGTTTATCGGCAGCGCGAGCACTGCGCAGGCGGATGACTGGTTCGTGCTCGGCCAACACGCGGTCAATGCGACGGATGCGAGCGTCGAGATCAAGAGCGAGGCCGGGCGTTGGAAGAAGGACGTCAAGCAGGTGAAGTTGTCGGCGGAAGGCGCCGATGTGCAGATCACCTCGCTGATGTTGCATTGGGACAATCGCCCCGATGACACGATGACTAATGTCGGCACGCTGAAGGCTGGCGGACAGAGCGCAGCGAAAGACGCACCGGGTCGCAAGGGTCGGCTGAAGTCCGTCACCGTGCACTACAAGATCGTCGGCAATGCACCGACCGCCACACTGAAGGTGTGGGGCTACGACTGAGCATCACGCACGAAGCGGGCGCCAGCGTTTCGACGTCTGGCGCTCGGCGCGGGTAGTCCGTTCGTTCGGGCTGGCAGCCGCGCGCTGTAGCGATTAAGGAACGGGGTCGGCGCTTGTCGACCTTTCGATTGCTTGCTCAGCGGGAGATGTCATGCGCATTCCCCTCGTTTGCGTGGTGTCCGCGGCTTTGCTGCTGACCACGAGTTGCTCGCGCGACAAAGCGCCTGCTGCGGCGACGCCTGCAACGACGGCGACTGCCGCCGCGCCCGCAGCCCCGACGCCTGCATCCGCACCGGCTGCGCGGCCGAAGGAAGTCATCTTCACTGCGCCCGAGCTGATGCAGATGGTTGCGCCGATCGCGCTGTATCCCGATGCGTTGGTGGCGCAGGTGCTGATGGCGGCGACATATCCCGGCGATGTCGCCGATGCCGCGGCGTGGTCGAAAGCGCATCCGGATGCAAAGGGCGACGATGCGGTGAAGCAGGTCGGAAGCCAGCCGTGGGATCCCAGCGTGCAATCGCTCGCCGCGTTCCCGCAGGTGCTCGCGGCGATGGGCGCCCAGGGACCGTGGGTGCAGCGTCTCGGCGACGCATTCCTCGCGCAACCCGATGACGTGATGGACGCGATCCAGCAGCTGCGCCACAAGGCCAAGGCGAACGGCACGCTGGATTCGAACAAATATCAGAAGGTGAGCTCACAACCGGTTGCCGCGAGCGCGCAGGCGGCGCCCGTCGCGGCCGCTGCGCCGGCCGGCGACGCAATGGGTGGCTACGAGACGGCGCCGGCGCCGGTGATGAGCGACAACATCGTCATCGAATCGTCCGACCCGCAGACGGTGTACGTACCGAGTTACGACCCGAACACCGCGTACGGCGCGTGGGACTACCCCGCGTATCCACCGACCTACTACCCGCCGCCGGCGAACTATTACCCGATGGGCGGTGCGCTGGCGACCGGGATGATGTTCGGCGTCGGGCTTGCCGTTGCCGATTCGCTGTGGGGCGGCATGAACTGGAACAACAACGACATCAACGTCAACGTCAATCGCTATAACAACATCAACAGCAATCGTCAGATCAACGCGAACCAGAACACATGGAACCACAACGCCGCCAATCGTGACGGTGTGCCGTACCGTGACCAGTACGACCGGCAGAACAACAGCCAGCGTCTCGACGGTGCGGATCGCCGTGCGGAGTATCGCGGCGAAGATGCGCAACGCACGCAGTCGCGCGAGCAGGCGCGGGCCTCGATGGAAAAGCGCGGCGTCGACTCGCCTGCGCGGACCAATCAGGAAGCTCGTAACCGTGCACAGGCGGCAACGAACGATCGCGCACAAGCCGCCAGTCGAGACCAGGCCCGCGATCGTGCGCAGGCGCAGACACGCGACCGTGCGCAGGCCGATCGCGCGCAAACTGCGGGTCGTGATCAAGCGCGGGACCGTGCGCAGGCGAGCGCGCAGCGGCCACAGTCGCGGGACGGCGCGCAGAACAGGTCGCAGGCCCCGCCGCGGCACAAGCAGTCGCAGAGTAATACGCAGGCACACTCGGCCGCGCGACAACAGCAGACACGGCAGTCGCCTAGCGACAACGCCTTCGCCGGTGCGAGCAGGCCGCAGGAGTCGCGTGCGTCGGCACAGCGCGGGCAGGCGAGCGATGCGTCAGCGCGACGTTCGTCATCGTCGCGGTCGTCCGGACAGCAGGCGCAGCGTCAGTCGTCGCAACGTCAGTCTTCGCAGCGGCAGGCACCGCAACGTCAGTCCGGCGGACAGCGCCAGGCTGGCGGTCGTCGTTGATCAGGAGGATCCGCGTGAAAACTCTCATGTGTTCGCTGGCGCTTGCCCTGCTAGTGGCGGGCTCGTCGCTTCCAGCCCCTGCGCAGTCGATGTTTGCGACGCCGGACGCTGCTGCGGAAGCGCTGGTCAAGGCACTGGGTACGCAGCGCGCGGACGCCGCTGCACTGGCATCGCTGCTGGGCGCGAACTGGCGCGACTACATCCCGCTTGAGGGCCTCGATCGTGCGGACGTCGATGCCTTCCTCGCAAAATACCGGGAGCGACACGCGATCGAGGCGGGTGCGGACGGCACGTCGATGCTCAGCGTCGGCACCGATCCTTTCACGTTCCCGATTCCGCTTGTCAAAGGCGGCAGCGGTTGGGCCTTTGATACGAAGGCGGGCGCCGACGTCATTCGCATCCGTCGTATCGGTCGCAACGAACTCGCCGCCGAAGAGTCGCTGCGCGCCTACGACGATGCGCAGATCGACTACGCCGAGCTCGATCACGACGACGACGGCGTGCTCGAGTACGCGCAGAAGTTCATGAGTACCGACGGGCTGCACGACGGCCTGTTCTGGGCGGCCGACGACAGCGGCGAGGTCAGCCCGCTGGGCCCGTTGTTTGGCGACGCGACCGCGGGCAACGACTGGCACGGCTATCACTTCCGCATCCTCGATGCGCAGGGCCCGTCGGCGCCGCGCGGGGCGCACAGCTACAGGATCGGCAACGACATGACCCGCGGGTTCGCGGCGGTCGCATGGCCCGCGAAGTACGACGACACCGGGGTGATGAGCTTCATGATCAGCCGCGATGGCCGGGTGTTCGAGAAGGACCTGGGGCCGGACTCCGAGAAACTCGCGCAGTCGATCAAGCAGTTCGATCCCGATACGAGCTGGTCGGAGGTGAAGTCGGAGGTCAAGCCGGCGGTGGCGGCGAAGTAGCGTCGCACTGCGGCACGCAGCGTCGACCATCCGAGGCGATTCAAGGCCGCCGCGCCCATCACTGGCGCGCTCGCCTATGCTCACCGCATGGATAAGCTCGCCGACACGTTCTGGAATCTTCGCGGGACCTACCGGGTCGCCGGCGTGCTCAACATCGGCACGCACATGTCGCTGGTGCGGCGCGGTGACGGCCGCTTCGTCGTCATCGACGGCTGCGGGCTCGACGATGCCCAACGCGCGGCGGTGATGGCACTCACCGACAACGGTGAAAAGGTCGACGCCGTGGTGCACGTGCATCCCTTCCACACCATGCATGTCGAGGCGACGCATCGCCTGTTTCCTTCAGCGGCGTTGCACGGCACGGAGCGTCATCAGAAGCGCTTCCCGTCGCTGCCGTGGTCGCCGATACCGATCGAAGCGTGGACGACCGACCATCCGTTCGCGGACGTATTCGATCTTTCGGTGCCCGACGGTATTGATTTCGTCTGCGCCAACGAGCGCGTGCACGTGGCGTCGGTGCTGGTTCGGCATCGACCGAGCGGCATCGTGCATGTCGATGACACGCTCAATGTCCTCGCCGGGCAGGGCGCATTGAAGGACGTGCTGCCGCAGTCGTCGCTTCGCATGCATCCGATGCTGGGCCGGGCGCTGAAGCGCGAACCCGGCGCCGCAGACGCGTATGCCGCGTGGGCGCGTGAGCTGGCGTCGCGTTGGTCCGACACGCGCATCGTCTGCGCCGCACATTCGGGCGTGCGGCATTTGCCGGAGGGCGGCTTCGCGCGCGAGGTCCAGGCGGCACTGGCGAAGGTGTCGCGCACGCTAGGCCGGCATCGGGCGCGCTACGGCTAGGCTTCGTGTAACGCGCCGGCTCAGCGGCAGACGCTTTGACGCTAGGTCGGGCCCATCACTTCGAGCCTCAGAACCGGCCTGCAACCCGATCTGCGACGCCTGAACACGGACCCGCACGGTCGCGCCCGGCACAATAGACGCCTCACCGACACACCGCGATTCGATGGCCTCGCTCCGCCTCTCCTTCGTCTTCCTGCTGATCACCCTCAACACGGTGCTGCACGTCGTGCCGTTGCTCGTCGTCGCGATGGTCAAGGCGGTGCTGCCGTCCGAGCGCCTGCGTCGCGCGACCAATTCGTTGCTGACCGGCATCGCCGAGAGCTGGATCGCGTTCAACACCTGGGCGGTGGATCGGTTCACGCCGACGCGCGTGGACGTACGGGCCGACGCGACCCTGCGCAAGGACGGCCATTACCTGATGCTCGCCAACCACCAGAGCTGGGTGGACATCGTGGTGATGCAGAAGGTGTTCAACCGTCGCATCCCGCTGATGCGGTTCTTCCTCAAGCGCCAGTTGTTCTGGGTGCCGCTGCTCGGGCTCGCGTGGTGGGCGCTCGATTTCCCGTTCATGGGCCGCTACACGCCCAAGCAGATCAAGCAGCGCCCGGAGCTGGCTGGTCGCGACATCCAGGCCACGCGGCGCGCCTGCGAGAAGTTCCGCTCGATTCCGGTGACCATCGTCAACTTCGTCGAGGGCACGCGTTTCACGCCGGCCAAGCATGCAGGGCAGGGTGCGGATTACGTACACCTGCTGCGGCCGAAGTCCGGCGGCGTTGCGTTCGTGCTCGACGCGATGGGCGAAGGCCTGCACGCGATCCTCGATGTCACGATCGCGTACCCCGGCGGCCGGCCGACACTCGCCGACCTGCTCGGTGGACGCATCCGCGAAGTGCGCATGAGCGTGCGCGAGCGTCCGATTCCCGCGGAACTGCTCGGCGGCGATTACCAGAACGATCGCGGCTTCCGCGTCCAGTTTCAGAAGTGGATGAATAGCCTGTGGCACGAGAAGGACGCAGAGATCGCGCGACTTCTGGCGGGTTGAGGCCTTACAGCGCCTGATCGCACTCCATCGAACCGCCCAGCCGAGCGGCACCGGCGCCGCGCCGGCTTACCTGCAACACTACGCGCCACACGCTGCGGCCCGCCCGCGCCCTCTTCCGGACCCCACCCTGAAAACCCCCGCAAGCCTGCAGACGCTGATCGACGACGGTGTCATCGACGAAGTGCTGCGTCCGCTCAAGAGCGGCAAGGAAGCCGCCGTGTACGTGGTGCGTGCCGGCGACGACGTGCGCTGCGCGAAGGTCTACAAGGACATGGCGCAGCGCAGCTTCAAGCAGCGCGTGCAGTACCAGGAAGGTCGCAAGGTGCGCGGCAGCCGCGAGACGCGTGCGATCGGCAAGGCGAGCAAGTACGGCAAGAAGCAGCAGGAAACGGCCTGGAAGAACACCGAGGTCGAAGCGCTCTACACGTTGCGCGACGCCGGCGTTCGCGTGCCGACGCCCTATGGCTATTTCCACGGCGTGCTGGTGATGCAACTCGTCACCGATGCCGACGGTTACTCCGCGCCGCGACTCGGTGAGGTCGAACTCGAAGCGGACCAGGCACGCGAGTTCCACACCGTTCTCATGCGGCAGGTCGTGCGCATGCTCTGCTGCGGCCTGATCCACGGCGACCTGTCCGAATACAACGTGCTGGTCGGGCCGGATGGTCCGGTGGTGATCGACTTCCCGCAGGTCGTGAGCGCGGCCGGCAACAACGCCGCGCGCACCATGCTGCTTCGCGACGTCAACAACCTCACCGCGAGCCTCGGCCGCTGGGCGCCGGAGCTGCTCGACACCTGGTACGGCGAGGAAATGTGGGCGCTGTACGAAGCTGGCGAGTTGCAACCCGATACGCCGTTGACCGGCAAGTTCACGCATGACCACAGCAGCGTGGACCTCGACAGCGTGCGCGATGCGATCAACGACGCACGCGAACTCGCGCTGATCCGCCAGCAGGGGCGCGAGGCGCAGGACGACGATTGATCGGTGCTCGCGGTCCCGGAGCGCTTGAAATCGCGGCGTAGCGCACGAAACCGACCGGTTCAGCGAACCGGGTCAATGAAGGCAAAGCGCGGCCGATAACACGGGCATCCGTTTGCCCGTGACCCGACCCATGAAGCGTTTGTCCGCCGCGTTGTTGCTTGCCTTGATCGCTATCGCCCCCGCGTACGCCGCGCCGCCCACGAAAGCGGAGCTCGATGCATCGGAGGCGAAGTTCCAGCAGGCCGAAGCTGTGAAGGAGACTGACTGGCGCGCTGCGCTCCCGCTGTACGAAGAGGCGGCGCAGCTGGGTCAGGACCCGGACATTGCCTACATGCTGGCGGTGGTGAACCAGAACATCCTCAAGAACGACAAGCAGGCGGCCCACTGGATGGCGCTTGCGGCCGACTGGGGCAATGTGGATGCCAAGTTCCAGTTCGCGACGATGCGCGTATCGGGCTACGGGGCGATGCGCGACGTCATCGGTGGCCTGGACACCATCGACGAAATGGCGCGCGCGGGCTACGAGCCGGCACAGGGCGCGGTGCGTCAGTTCCGATCGGAACAGGATGCGAAGGCCCAATGCCTGATGAGCGCCCTTCGCGAAAAGGGCTACCAGGAAGCCCTTGGCAGCCGCTTCTACCGCATCGACGAAGGGCAGGGCGAAACCTCGCGCGGCGACACGTTCAAGGTGCGCGGCCTTCGCAACGACAGCCCGGCCTGGGCGACCGTCCGCGTCGAGGGCTACGACGGCGTGAACGTCAGCCGCTATGGCGACAGCTTCATGTTCTCGAGCACGTACAACGCGCGTCCTGCGAGTGCGGAAGGCGTCGCGACCGTCGCTGGGTTGCGCTCGAAGTGCGAACTCGACGACATCGATTGATCGGGAGCGCGACGCGTTCGTACGTGGTTCGGCGCAACGCGGGTGCGAGCAGTCAACGAGAGCGCGTGGCGCATGCTTCCCGCTGAAATGCAGATGGCGCGCCACGTCCTGATCAAGGCGAATACGCGAGAGATGTCGTGCAGACGCATGTTCCGCAGGACGTCGATGCCGCAGCGCTGAACGTCCGCACGCCCGAGCCCGCCACTGTTCGCACGCTGTCCACGGTCGCCGGCGAATGCTCGCCGGGCTCCGCTCCTTCCGGCGGAAGAGGACAGCCATGAACAGTGCAGTCGACGGCTTGCTTCAGCAGCTCGCCAATCACGGAAACGCGCCGGTGCCGCCCGCGGCGCAGGAACAGTTCCATCAGATCGTCCAGTCCGCGCCGCCCGAGGTGGTGAGCCAGGGCCTGCAGGACGCATTCAATTCGGAGCAGACGCCGCCGTTCGCGCAGATGGTCGGGCACCTGTTCGGGCATGCGAACGATCAGCAGAAGACCGGGATGCTCGGCGCGCTGCTCGGCGGCCTCGGCGGTGGATCGCATCCCGCGCTCGCGCAGACCGGCATCAACGCGACGCCCGAGCAGGCCCCGCAGATGTCGACGCAGCAGGTCGAGCAGATCGCGCAGCAGGCGCAGCAGGCCAACCCGGGCATCGTCGGGCAGATGAGCCAGTTCTACGCACAGCACCCGGTGCTGGTGAAGTCGATCGGCGCGATGGCGATGGCGGCGGTCCTGGGCCGCATGCACGGGCCGGGTCGCTGATTCGAGAGCATTGAACGGGTCGACGGCGGGTCGAACCGCCGAGAAGGGCTGCCGTCGGCGGCCCTTCTTTTTTGCGCGTCCGGTGAGCGATACGTGGCCACTCGGGTCGGACGCGACGCCGCCTCGGACGGCGTCGGCCGGAGGATTTCGGACCAACGGCAACCGAACGGTTGCTTTATTGCGATGGCCGGGACTAGTCTGTGTCGAGCAACCAGAAGGTTGCATACACCGAGCACGGACCCGCCCCGCGCATCCGCGCACAACGATCACCAGGCACCCATGGACATCGAAGCCCCCACCGACGCCATCGAACGCAGCATCGTCATCAACGCACCGCGCGATCGCGTCTGGCGCGCACTCACGAACACGACCGAATTCGGCACGTGGTTCGGCGCGAAGGTGCAGGGCCAGAATTTCGCGCCCGGCCAGCGCGTCCGCGGGCCGATCACCAGTTGCGGCTACGAGCACATCAATTTCGACGTGGTCGTCGAGCGCCTCGAGCCGCAGGACGTGTTCGCGTATCGCTGGCATCCGTACCCGATCGATCCGACGGTCGACTACGACGCCGAAACGCCGACGCTGGTAACGTTCACGCTCAAAGATGCGCCCGGAAACGCGACTTTGTTGACCGTCGTCGAGTCAGGCTTCGACCAGGTTCCGCCGACGCGTCGCCTCGAAGCGTTCCGCATGAACGGCCGCGGATGGACCGCTCAGTTGGACAGCATCGCGCGTCATGTCGGCCAAGCGTGACCGCACAGGGCAGGGCATCGCCGCCCTGCCCGACGTCGAACGGTCGAGCGAAGCGCTGGCCCGCGTATTCGCCGCGCTTGGTGACCCGACGCGACTTCGCCTGGTCGCGCTGCTGTGTGCGGGCGGTGCGCTGTCGATCGCGCAACTCACCGCGACCACGCACATCAGCCGGCAGGGCGTGACCAAACACCTCGAGGTGCTCGCGCAGGCGGGCGTCGTGCAGCACGCGCGCGCCGGTCGCGAACGCCTGTGGCAGCTCGATCCCGCGCAGATCGCGGAAGCGCGTCGCACGCTGGAAGTGATCGGGCAGCAGTGGGATGTCGCGCTCGGCAGCCTCAAGGCGTTCGTCGAGTCGAATTGAGGGGTCAGGGCGTCGTCGCCACTGCTGCGGCGAGACCTGCTCGCGGTCGACTAGGTAGCGTTTGCGATCGGGTCCCCATACACGGCGGTCGCGCCGTGCGACCGCACGGCGACGTATGGGCACTTGTGCCGGGAGCGGGCGACCCCCGAGAATCCGCCGCGTCGATGCGGGGGCCATGGGGTGGCTGACGTACGCATCGAATGCAGATGCCGTTGACTCGGCGCGCCGTCCAGCGCGCGCCGTCGCCGCACCACCAGGGGAAATTCCGAATGAGCACTCTCGTGCAGGCGCTATGCGCCCGCCTGGCCGCACGCGCGCGGCGTTGCATTGGCGTGGGCTTGATGGCGGCCGCGATGATGGTTGTCGCGCTGCCGGCCGTCGCTGGGCCGGTCAACGGCGTGACCACGTTCGGATCGGGGCATGGAGACGTGCCGCTGTCCGCCGGCAACGGCACCACCAAGGCATTCAACGTGGTTGGCTCGGGTTGGGACGTGGGCGCGACCGCAACCGACAGCTCCCCATTGTCGATATACGCGGGCGACCTTGCCCTCGGTACGCAGGACGGCATCTATTACGCCACCCCGTCCATGTACGGCGTGCCGATGGCGAGCTTCGACGTCGCGTCGACCGACGGAAGTCTCTTCGACCTGAAGAGCTTCCAGTTCACGTCGATGGAAATGAGCGGGTCGATCCCGCTGACGTTCGTCATCACGGGTTATCGGAATCACGCCGCCGTGCCGGGCGCCACCGCCAACGCTTTCATGGCGCCGGACTGGTCGACGATCGGCACGGTCGACGTCTCGGGCAATCCCGCGTTCCTCGGCATTGACGAATTCCGCATCACCACCACGGGCGCGCAAGCGGGCTACTTCGGCGTCGACAACATCAGCGTGCAGAACGTGCGCCCGGCACCGCCGCGGGTGGTGCAGCTTGCGGGCTCGACGCCGAGTGGCACCTACAAGGTAGGCGACACGGTCAGTCTGCTCATCTTGTTCGATGACAACGTCTTCGTCACCGGAACGCCGCAGCTCACGCTCGAAACCGGTACGACAGACCGCGTGGCCATGTATTCCGGTGGCAGCGGCGGTGCAAGCCTGAGTTTTACCTACACCGTGCAGGCGGGCGACATCTCGCCGGATCTGGACTACACGGGCACCACGTCGCTCGCTCTCAACGGGGGCACGATCCGCAATGCGCTAGCTGCCGACGCTATCTTGGTGTTGCCGGCACCTGGCGGAATCGGGTCGCTTGGAGCCAACAGTGCACTGGTCATCGACGGCGTCCCGCCGACCGTTTCGTCCGTTTCGTCATCGACTGCCAATGGCACGTATAAGGCCGGCGACGTCATCGCAATTCGGGTCAGCATGAGCGAGGCGGTGACCGTTACGGGCACGCCGCAGATCACGCTTGAAACGGGCACGACCGACCGCGTGGTGAATTACGCAAGCGGTAGCGGGACATCGACGCTGACGTTCACGTACACCGTGCAGGCCGGCGACACGGCGACAGATCTCGATTACGTCTCGACTACAGCGCTTGCACGGAACGGTGGCGCCATCCGCGATGCCGCGGGCAACGACGCGACGCTCACGCTTGCCGCGCCTGGCGCGGCGGGCTCGCTGAGCGCGAACAAGGCGCTGGTGATCGACACTGCGGCACCGTCGGTGTCGGCGATCGTCGTCAACGGCACACCCGCCGGAAACGCCAGTTCGATCAGCTTCCACGTGACGTTCAGCGAAAGCGTGTCGAACGTATCGGTCGACGATTTCGCGCTCGTAACGACCGGAACGGCGTCGGGCACCATCGCCACCGTTTCCGCAGCGAGCGGCTCCGCGTTCGACGTGACCGTGAGTGGCATCAGCGGGAACGGAACGCTCGGCCTGACGTTGAACGCCGGCACGAACATCGTCGACGCGGCCGGCAACGGCCCGCCTGCCGCATTCGCTGCCGGCGCCACGCATGCAGTCGTCCCGCTTGCGCCGGATGCGCCCACTATCGGCAGCGCAACGGCCGGCGATCGGCAGGCGACGCTGACATTCACCGCGCCCGCGTCGAACGGCGGCGACACGATCACGGGTTACACGGTCACATCGTTGCCGGGCGGCATCAGCGCGAGCGGCGCGTCGTCGCCCATCGTAGTCAGCGGTCTCGCCAACGGCACGTCGTACACGTTCACCGTCACTGCGACGAATTCGGCGGGTACGGGCGCGGCGTCGGCTGCATCGAACGCAGTCACGCCGAAGGCCGATCAGTCGATCACTTTCGCCAACCCCGGCGCCCAGAACTTTGGCACGTCGCCAACACTGACCGCGACATCGACCTCGGGGCTGACGGTCAACTTCGGTTCGACGACGACCGGCGTGTGTACGATCACATCCGGTGGCGCGCTGACCTTCGTGTCCTCCGGCACGTGCACGATCAGTGCAGATCAGGCGGGCGACGCCGCAACGAACGCGGCTTCGACGGTAACCCACAGCTTCAACATCAACGCCGTGCTCCCCGCGGCGCCCACGATCGGCGTGGCGACGGCGGGCAATACGCAAGCGACGATCACGTTCACTGCGCCGGCGTCCAACGGCGGTGCGACGATCACCGCGTACACGGTGACATCGCTGCCGGGCGGCATTACCGCGACGGGCGCCAGTTCGCCGATCACGCTGACGGGCTTGACCAACGGCGTCGCGTATTCGTTCACCGTCACCGCGACGACGCCGGCGGGCACCGGTGCCGCATCGACGGCATCGAACACGGTCACGCCGAAGTCCAGCCAGACGATCACCTTCAACAATCCGAGCGCGCAGTTGTTCGGCACGTCGCCGACACTGAGCGCGACGTCCGACGCCGGCCTGCCGGTGTCGTTCTCGTCGTCGACGACATCGGTCTGCACGATCACCAGCGGCGGCACGCTGACATTCGTCGCCGCAGGCACATGCACGATCGACGCCGACCAGGCGGGTGACGCAAGCCACCAGCCTGCACCGCAGGTGAGCCGCAGTTTTATCGTCAATGCCAACGTGCCGAGCGCACCCACGTCGGTGACGGCGGTCGCAGGCAATACGCAGGCAACGATCTCGTTCGCAGTGCCGGTCACCGAAGGCGGCGCTGCGATCAGCGGCTATACGGTGACGTCGAGCCCGAGCGGGATCAGCGCGAGCGGTGCGGCGAGCCCGATCGTCGTGACCGGCCTCGCCAACGGCACGTCGTACACGTTCACCGTCACCGCGACGAACAGCGCCGGTACGGGTGCGGCCTCCGCGCCGTCGAACGCGGTGATGCCCGCGCCGCCGCTCGTGGCGTCGCCCGTCGGCGCGACCGCGCCTTACGCAGCGGGCGCGACGCCCGTAACGCTGAACATCGTCGGCACTCCGACTGCCGTATCGATCGGTGCAGCGCCTGCGCACGGGACGGCCGTCGCCAGCGGAACGACGATCACGTACCAGCCCGCCGCGGGTTACGCGGGCAGCGACAGCTTCACGTACATCGCGACCGATGGCATGACCACCACCGCGCCGGCCACGGTGACGATCACGGTGTCGAACGCGACCGTGTCGGTGGACGCAGCGACGTTGGCGAATGGTGTCGGTGGTAGCGCCTACAACCACGCCTTCACCGCGAGCGGTGGTGCGGCGCCGTACACGTTCGCGTTGAGCGGCGGCGCATTGCCGAACGGCATGACGCTGTCGTCGGCGGGTGTGCTCGGTGGCACGCCGACGCAGGCGGGCACGTTCAACTTCACCGTGCAGGCGACGGATCACAGCACCGGCACCGGCCCGTTCACAGCCCAGCGCGGCTTTACGCTCGTCGTCGATGCACCGCAGATCGCGTTCAGCACGGGCGCGTGGCCGACGGCAACGTTTGGCATCGCGCTCGCGCAGACGCTGCAGGCGAGCGGCGGCACCGCGCCGTACGCGTATGCGATCACCACCGGCGTCCTTCCGCAGGGCGTGACGTTGTCGAGCGCGGGTGTGCTGTCCGGTGCGCCGACGCAGACCGGCACCTTCGACGTCACCGTCGAAGTGCGCGATGCGAATGGTTTCAATGCTGCGCATGCGTTCCAGCTGGTGATCGCGCAGGCTGCGCAGTCGATCAGCACGTTCGTCACGAACCCGACCGCACCGGTCTTCGCACCGAACGGCACGTTCGCGGTCAGTGCGCAGGGCGGTGCATCGGGCAATCCGATCGTGTTCGCAAGCACTACGCCGGCGGTCTGCATAGTCGCAGGCGCCAACGTCACCATGCGCGCGGCCGGGCGTTGCAGCCTCACCGCCGACCAGGCCGGCGATGCGCGTTATACCGCGGCCCCGCAGGCGCGTCTGGATGTCGACATTGCCGCTGCGGTTCCCGTGCTCACGTGGCCGACGCAGGTGTCGAAGGTGCTCGGCGAGCCCGCGTTCGATCTCGCGAACCCGCAGAGCCCGAGCGCTGGTGCGTTCACGTTCACCAGCAGCCAGCCGGAGGTCGCGAGCATCAGTGGTCGCACCGTTACGTTGCACGGGGCGGGCACCACGATCATCACCGCCACGCAAGCAGCGAACGGCAACTACACCGCCGGCAGTGTGCAGATGCAGCTCGTGGTTGCCGCGCGCCCGGATCCGACGCGTGATACGACTGTGACCGGCCTTCTGCAGGCGCAGGTCGACGCGAGCGTGCGTTTCGCAAACGCAGAACAGTCGAACATCCGCGACCGTCTGCGTCAGGTGCGCAGCGGCGGAAATGCGTCGTCCGCAAATGTCGCGCTCGCGTACGAAGGCGGTGCGAACACGCCGGGTCTGTCGGTGCCGTTGAACGCGGGCAACGCGTGGCCGTCGATGCCGCAGGGCTGGGGGCTTTGGCTCTCTGGTACGGCGACGTTCGGCAGCAGTGGCCGCGCCGGCGCGTTCGACTTCCACACCGATGGCATCACGCTCGGCATGGACCACGCGATCGGTGACAGCGTGTTGATCGGTGTCGCCGGCAGCATCGCGCGCAACAACAGCGACCTCGATGACGACAGCTCGCATCTCGATGCCGACCAGCACTCGCTCGCGCTTTATGGGCTCTGGCGCCCGGGCGACCATCTGTTCGTCGACGGCATGCTCGGCACGGGCACGCTGGGCTTCGACATCGAGCGCTGGAGCCACGACGCGAGTGCGCTCGGCACGGCGAAGCGCGACGGCGACCAATGGTTCGCGTCGATGTCGATGGGCTACGAGCATCGCGGCGCCGCGCTCACGCTCACGGGGTACGGGCGCGTCGATGCCAGCCATACGTCGCTGGACGATTACAGCGAGACCGGCCTCGGCATCTACGACCTCCGCTACGGCCGCCAGGTGATCGAGAGCAGCACGGTCGCGCTCGGGCTCGAAGGCAGTTGGCTGGTCGGCGGTGCCGGGCATCTGCGGCCGTTCTGGAACGTCGAGTACCGCGAGGCCATCGACAACCGCGGCGAGGCGACGATGAATTACGTGATCGTCCCCAACGCCACGGACTACCGCCTGCGCATGTCGAGCTACAACGACAACGCGCTGTCGCTGAACCTCGGTATGGATGTATCGCTCGGCCGAAGCTGGCTGTTGTCGCTGGCGTTCGGCCACGAGCAGGCGCGAGGCTCGACCGACGCGAACAGCATCGGGCTGCGCCTGTCGTACGGCGCGCAGCCGGGTGGCGCCTCGCCGACCGCTGAATCGGCGACCGATGAGCCGACGAAGACGCGGGCGGAATGTGGCGGCCCGCGGTGCCGACGCACCACCGCCCACTGAAGCCAGGCTTCAGCCGACCACGGAGACGCCCGGCACCTGCCGGGCGTTTTCGTTTCCGGCGGGGGTGTCCGGCGAGAGTCGCGCGCCGCGGCCGACCGCCCCATGAATGCCGACGCTGCGGTCGACACGCCATGACCTTCGGCGCTTGGCACCACGCCGGGCAGCCCACACAGTCCGCGGTCATCCCCCTCACGGAGTGCCCGATGGGCCGCCTCGCGTCTTCCCTGCGTGTCGCTCTTTTCACCGCCGGCTTCGTGCTGTCCACCGGCGCGCTCGCCGCGGCGCCGTCGAAGGACTTCCTCGCCTCGCACATGGACACCTCGGTCGACCCGGGCGTCGACTTCTTCCAGTACGCGAACGGCGCGTGGCTGAAGGCGCATCCGATCCCGAAGTCCGAATCGTCCTGGGGCATCGGCAACGAGGTGGACGACGAGCTCTACACGCGCCTGCGCACGATCAGCGAGTCGGCGGCGAAGAAGAAGGCGGCCACCGGCAGTGACGACCAGAAGATCGGCGATTTCTGGGCGACCGCGATGGACGTCGCCAAGGCCGACAAGCTCGGCGTGCATCCGCTCGACGGCGAACTCGCGCGCATCGACGCGATCCGTTCGACCAACGACGTGCTCGACACCGCGTTCGCGTTCAAGCCGATCGGCGCGCGGGCGCTGTTCCGCTTC
The DNA here is from genome assembly GCF_054061195.1 of Lysobacter sp. HA35. Taxonomy (NCBI): domain Bacteria; kingdom Pseudomonadati; phylum Pseudomonadota; class Gammaproteobacteria; order Lysobacterales; family Lysobacteraceae; genus Lysobacter; species Lysobacter sp. HA35. The sequence goes on from NZ_JBSSDY010000001.1 coordinate 500,370, forward strand.
GGCATCTCGCAGGACAGCAAGGACAGCGCGACGATGGCGGTGGACATCCACCAGGGCGGCCTCGGCCTGCCGGAGCGCGATTTCTACTTCAACCCGGAAGCCGGGGTCGCGAAGATCCGCGCCGCGTACGTCGCGCACATCGCGAAGGATTTCGAACTGCTCGGTCGTGATCCGGCGTCGGCCAAGGCATCCGCGGACAAGGTGATGGCGTTCGAGACGGCGCTCGCGCAGGTCTCGCGCAAGCTCGCCGACCTGCGTGACCCGGAGAAGAACTACAACAAGATGTCGCCGGCCGACTTCACCGCGAAGTACACGCCGTCGATCGACTGGACCGCGCGACTCGCTGCGTGGAACCTGCATCCGTCGTACGTGATCGTCGGCCAGCCCGAGTTCTTCGCCGCCGAAGACAAGCTGCTGCACGACACGCCGGTGCCGGTGCTGCAGGACTACCTGCGCTATCACCTGGTCGACGATTACGCGCCGTACCTGTCGACCGCGTTCGACAACGAATACTTCGACTTCCACGGTCGCGCGATGTCGGGTCAGCAGGAACAGCGCCCGCGCTGGAAGCGCACGCTGGACGTCGAGAACGACGCGATGGGCATGGTGCTCGGCCGCATCTTCGTCAACCAGTATTTCCCGGCTGCATCCAAGCAGCGCTACGAAAACATGGTGGAAGCGATCCGCGACACGTTCCGTGCGCGCATGGAACGCCTCGACTGGATGGGCGCTGATACGAAGGCAAAGGCGCTGACCAAGCTCGCCGCGGTGACGCCGAAGGTCGGCTATCCGGATCACTGGAAGGATTACTCGGCGCTGGTCGTTGGCCGCGAGTCGTACGCGGACAACGTCAAGAAGGCGGAGCGCTGGAAGTTCGAGGACAACCTGTCGAAGTTCGGCAAGCCGGTCGACCGAACCGAATGGGACATGACGCCGCAGACGTACAACGCCTACTACAACCCGTCGAACAACGAGATCGTGCTGCCGGCGGCGATCTTCATGGTGCCGGGCGTACCGGATGCGAAGGTCGATGACGCGGTCGCGTACGGATACGTCGCCGCGAGCACGATCGGTCACGAGATCACGCACGGCTTCGACGACGAAGGCCGCCAGTTCGACGCGCAGGGCAACCTGTCGGGTTGGTGGACGGCGCAGGACACCGAGCGCTTCAACGCCGCGGCCAAGAAGATGGCCGACCAGTTCAGCGCGTACGAGCCGATCCCGGGCCTGCACATCAACGGCCAGGCCAGCCTGGGCGAGAACATCGCCGACTACGGCGGACTTCTGCTGGGCCTCGAAGCGTTCAAGAAGACCGAGCAGCACAAGCAGGGCACGCCGATCGGTGGGCTGACGCCGACGCAGCGTTACTTCCTCGGCTATGCGCTGGGCTGGATGACGCAGCAGCGCGAGCAGCAACTGCGCCAGCGGCTGCTGGCCGACGTGCATGCACCGGCCAAGTGGCGCGTGCTCGGCCCGATGTCGAACATCCCCGAGTTCTACGAAGCGTTCGGCGTGAAGCCGGGCCAGCCGATGTGGCGCGCACCGGAAGATCGCGTTCGCATCTGGTAATCGTTTGATGTACCGAAACACGAGCGGCGGTCGAGGATTCGGCCGCCGCTTTTTTTGCGCGAAGCGAATGTTTCGTGCAGCGCAACAGTGCATCGGCGTCCAAGCGTCCGTACACGCCGCGATACGCCGACATGCGGCCGTTGTACATATCGACACAGACGCATAATCCCGGCAGGCGTTCCCGCCCGCGAATGCTCGGGGTTGCGCGATGACGTTCGACGATTTCGCTCCGCTGCTGACGCGCGCGCAGGCACATGCGATGCAGTACCTCGACGCGCTTCCCGAACGTTTCGTCGGCGCACGTGCAGGCCGCGACGAAATGATCGCCGCGTTCGACGGCACGTTGCCCACGCGCGGTGAGTCCGCCGAATCCGTGCTCGACCTGCTCGCAGCGAACGCGCCGCGTGGCACGCAGGCCTGCGCGGCGCCGCGTTACTTCGGCTTCGTCATCGGCGGCACCGTGCCGGTCGCGCTGGCGACCGACTGGCTGGTGTCGACCTGGGACCAGAACGCCGGTATCCACATCATTTCCCCGCTCACGGCGGCGGTCGAGGAAGTCGCCGGCCGCTGGCTGCTCGATCTGTTCGACCTACCGCGAGACAGTGGCGTGGGCTTCGTGACCGGCTGCCAGATGGCGCATTTCACCTGCCTGGCGGCGGCGCGACATGGCGTGCTGCGTCGAGCCGGGTGGGATGTCGAAGCCGACGGACTCAATGGCGCGCCGCGCATCCATGTGGTCGCATCGGCCGAAGCGCACGTCACCGTCGATGTCGCGCTGCGCTACCTCGGCATCGGAACGCGCGCACTGCTGCGCGTCGAGTCCGACGAGCAGGGCCGCATGCGGCTCGATCGGCTGCGCGAGGTGATGGCCACCCTCGACGGGCCGGTCATCGTCTGCGCGCAGGCCGGCAACGTAAACACCGGTGCGTTCGATCCACTGCGCGGCATCGCGGAGGTCGCGCGCGAACACGGCGCGTGGATGCATGTCGACGGCGCATTTGGGTTGTGGGCGCGTGCTGGCGACGAACGCCGTGCCATTGCCGATGGCATCGATCTCGCCGATTCATGGGCGACCGACGCGCACAAGTGGCTCAACGTGCCGTACGACAGCGGCGTCGCGATCGTGCGCCATGCTGAAGACCATCGCGCGGCGATGACGGTATCGGCCGCCTACCTCGTGCAGACGCGCGGCGCCGAGCGCGATGCCGTCGATTGGGTGCCCGAGTTCTCGCGTCGCGCACGGGGCATTCCCGTGTACGCGGCGTTGCGTGCGCTCGGTCGCGACGGCGTGGCCGAGATGGTCGAGCGCTGCTGCGCGCATGCACGACGTTTCGCCGAGCAGCTCGGCGACGCACCCGGCGTTCGCATCCTCAACGATGTCGTGCTGAATCAGGTGCTGGTGCGTTTCGACGACGACGACGCGATCACGCGCGCAGTCGTCACCGGCGTGCAGGAAGAGGGCACGTGCTGGGCAAGCGGCACGACGTGGCACGGCCTCGCCGCCATGCGCATCTCAGTATCCAACTGGGCGACCAGCGCGGACGACGTGGACCGCAGCGCCGAGGCGATGTTGCGCGTATTCCGCGACATCACCGAGCGCTCAGCCGCAGCCGTCTGACGACGCGCTCCGCCGCTAGAACTTCTCGCCGACCGGAAGGTAACGCCACGCCCCAGGCGGCATGGCGCCGTTCGGCCCCTTGCCGATGCCGATGCGCCCGATACGCAGGCGCCGGATCGACACCACGCGCAAGCCGACTTCCGCGCACATGTAGCGCAGCTGGCCTTCGCGCACGCCCTTGATCGCGAATCGCAGGCGATCCTCGTTCTGCCAGCTCACCTTGCATGGCGGCAGCCGCCGTCCCTGGTACTCCATGCCGTGTGCCAGCCGGTTCATGCCGTACGGAATGAGGTCGCCATGGATCTCGACGAGGTATTCGTGCTCGATCTCGTCCGCATCGTCGGTGAGGCGCCGCCACACGCGGCCGTCCTGCGAGAACACCATCAGCCCGCTGGCTTCGCGATCGAGCGGCACCAGCGGCGTGAGCCGATGGAAATGACGCTGCAGCGGGCGGATCTCGGACGGATCGTCCGCCCAGCGCGTCGCGAGCGTCACCAGTTCGAGCGCGGGCTTGCGGCCTTCGATCGCGTCGAAGCCGGCCGGCTTGTTGAACAGGATGGTCGCGGGTTCGACCGCATCGAGGCGAGCTTCGGGATCGATCGCGACCGCTTCGGCGTCGATCAGATGCTGCGGCGACTCGACGATGCGTCCGTCGACCGACACCCAGCCGTTGCGGATGTACTGCTCGGCATCCGCGCGCGAGCACTGCATCAGCTCGGCGACACGACGGGCAAGGCGGACCGGTTCGGTCATCGGAAAAGCCGGGGAAACGGGCGCGCAGTGTAGCGGGGCGGGTGCGAGGCGCGCGTCCGGGCGCTATTTCCCGGTGTTGCGTGTTCCCGCCAGCTGTACGGGCCGGTTGTTGTCATGGCCGATCGCGCGGTGCACGAGCGCCACCTCGGCATCGCTCGCCGCGACCGGCTGCTTCATCACGATCCAGCGCACGTGTTCCGTGCACGGCGGCGTAGTGAGTGAGCCGTCGTAGCGGTAGTAGGCCCGGTTCGCGGGCAACAGATCGGCGGCCGAGACGGGCGTCGCGATGGCGGTGGTCCCGTCGACCTTCGCCGGTACGTATGGCGAGACGCGCTCGAGCCACGGGTTGCTGACGCCCTTGCCGAACAGCACCGCCACGACCGCTAGGTGGCCCTGCGCATCGGCGTGCACCAGGTGCGCTTCCATCGGGAATCGCTTGCCGTTGACGGTGTGTTCGCTCGGCACGTGGAAATGCAACTGCTTGAGCGTGAAGTCGGTGCCGTCCACGCGCATGCGGCTGCCGGCGTTGAAGTCGACCTGGATCGCATGTCCGTTATTGACGACGCGATAGCCGCCGTCGCGATAGTCGAAAGCGATCGGAGCATGCGGCGCATCCATCGCATGCGTCAGGTCGATGGGCGACTGGCTGTGGCCGCGCGCGCAGGTCGCGAAGTCGGGTTCGAGCTGCCCCCAGTGCGACGGTCCGGCAGCGCCCGTATAGCTCCAGTGCGGCGCATGCTCGTCGGCCGCCGCTATCGCCAGCGTGCCGAAAAGAAGTGCGGGCAACGTCCAGTGCGGCTTCAAATTCACGACGCCGACTCCCATGTCGCGCGGAAGAAACGATGGCCCCTGGCCAAGCGACTAGATGCCCGTTGTCATTAAGCCGCTGTGAACCGAACGGGACACGGATGACCACGGTCGAGGTTGGAGTTGCGCGCTATGACGCGCGAAACTGGGGACGACGCGGATAGCGTGCTGCTGCCTGTCACATTCGAGCCCGCTCATGCGTCCTTCCTCCGTAGATCGGAGATGTCCATGGATCGCCAGACCCAGTTGTTCCAGCAGCACCGTTCGCGCCTGTTCGGCCTCGCGTATCGCATGCTCGGCACGCCGGCTGACGCGGAGGACGTGCTGCACGACGCGTGGTTGCGCCTGCATGCGCACGACCTGGACGCGCTCGACGACCCCGAGGCGTGGCTGGTCACGGTGACGACGCGCCTGGCGCTCGATCGGCTGCGTCGCGCCAAGGCCGAGCGCGAGCACTACACGGGGCCGTGGCTACCAGAGCCACTGGCGCCCGAGAGTGAGCAGCCCGAGGTCGAACACGAGCGCGGCGAGACGCTGACACTCTCGTTCCTGCTGTTGCTAGAACGCCTGAGCCCGGAGGAGCGCGCTGCCTTCCTGCTGCACGAGGTCTTCGACTACAGCCATGCCGAAGCCGCGCGCATCCTCGAGATCGCGGAAGACGCCTGTCGCCAGCGCGTGCATCGGGCGAAGACACGTCTGCGCGAAGGCCGCCCGCGTTTCCACGTCGACACCGCCGCGCAGCAACGACTGCTGCAGCGTTTCGTCACCGCGATGGCGCAACCGACGCTCGACTCGCTGCGTGCTCTGTTCGCCGAGGACGCCGTGCACATCAGCGACGGCGGCGGCGTCGCACGCGCCACGTTGCGACCACTGCACGGCGCGGAGCGCCTGGCGCGCCTGTACCTGCAGTTGTCGCAGCACCTCGGCGACGACGTGCACTTCGAGACGACCACGCTCAATGGCGCACCCGCATTGCTGATGCGTGACGGCGACCGACTCACCAGCGCGATGTGGATCGAAAGCGACGGCGAGCACATCACGGCCATCCATGCGCTGCGTCATCCGCAGAAACTCGCGCGGCTCTGGCCTGTCACGAAACCGGAGCCTGCTGCGTCCTTGTATTGAAGGCGGCTGATTCCGGCCGCTTCGAACAGGAGCCTGCCATGACCCGTTTCTCCATCCAGCGCCATTACCCCGCGATGCAGCCGCTCGTGACACTCGGCGAACGCATCCACGATTCCGGTCGACTCGAGCCGGCGATGATCGAACTCGTGCTGATGCGCGTGTCGCAGATCAACGGCTGCGCGTTCTGCCTCGACATGCACAGCAAGGACGCACGCGCCGCCGGCGAAACCGAACAGCGTCTCTACCTGCTGCCAGCATGGCGCGAGACGAAGGTGTACAGCGACCGCGAGAAGATCGCGCTGGCGTGGGCGGAAGAACTCACCGAACTACCGTCGCACGAATCTGTATCCGACGCGCTTTACGAACAGGCGCGCCAGCACTTCGACGAAGACGCACTCGTCGACCTGACGTTGCTCGTCGTCGCGATCAACAGCTGGAACCGCATCAACATCGCGGCGCGGACGATTGGTGGTGCGTACAAGCCGGCGGCGCGGGCGGCGGAGTCCGCGGCGGCTTAATCGCGGTATAGAGGACGCGTCCATCCGCGGACGCGTCCTGCATCGCCCGTACGAACTTACGGAGCGGTCGCGCCGGTCTGGCGTCGCTTCCACTCCGCGAAGGCACCGCGCATCGCCTGCTTTTCCGACGCTCGCCAGAAATCGATGCGCTTTTCCATGCCTTCCTCGGTACCGAGCTGCGGGTACGACCTCACCGATGCGGCGTACCAGGCCACCGCCGTGTCGATGTCACCCGCGCTCCAGTAGAGCGTGGCGAGCGTGGACGGCACCCAGAACGGACGGCCGCCGTGCGACGCGATCTCGTTTTTGAACGCGTCCAACGAGGCCGGGTAGTTGCCTGCCTGGTACTCGATCCAGCCCCGCGACCAGAACACGTGCCCCTCTTCGATGCTTCCCGGCGATGCGATCGATGCGGCGGCGGCCAAGTCGGCGCGTGCGCGCTCGAGGTCGCCCAGCTTTCCCGAGATGTAGGCCCTTTCGGCGAGCGCGATGACGTTCTTGGGGTCGTATCGGACAACCGTGTCCAGCCGATGCCGATACGCGGCATTGCCTCCGGGTGGCGGTGCCTGCATCGCGAATGCTGCGGCGTCCTGGTCCGTGTACGTATCGGCTTGCGGCAGGTAGACCTCGAGCGGCTCGGCCGCCGACGCGTGGAATGCAACAAGCAGTGCCACCGCACCCAACATCGTTCTGATGCCCATGAATCCCCCTTTTCACGAGCGCCAATTGTGCCTGCGCGCGCTCCAAGTCGGCAGCCATGCCGTCAGTCGGGCCTCCGCCCGGACCTCATCTACCGATAACCCGTACGCAGTACCGTCACGCCTCCGACCGACCGCAGGAGGCTCACCATGATCCCCAAGATCCAGCCGTGCCTTTGGTTCGACAAGAACGCCGAGGATGCCGCGCGCTTCTATGCCGAGACGTTTCCCGATAGCCGCATCGACGCCGTGCATCGCGCGCCGGGCGACTATCCGTCCGGCCAGCAGGGCGACGTGCTCCTCGTCGAAGCCACGATCCTCGGCATGCGGTTCCTCATGTTGAACGGCGGCCCGCAGTTCAAGTTCGACGAAGCCGTGAGCTTCCAGATCGCGACCGACGACCAGGCGGAAACCGACCGCTACTGGAACGCGATCGTCAGCAATGGCGGGCAGGAAAGCGCCTGCGGCTGGTGCAAGGATCGCTTCGGGCTGTCGTGGCAGATCACGCCCAAGCGGCTCACCGAATTGATGTCCGTGGGCGGTGAGAAAGCGACGCGCGCATTTGCGGCCATGATGGAGATGGGGAAGATCGACATCGCTGCGTTGGATCGGGCGGTTGCGGGCGTTGATAGCTGAGAAACGTCGCGGCGCAGCGACACGGGGGCGGTACGACGCGCACTCGTCGCCGCGATTAACTCGGCATCGAGCGCGACGCGCGTAGGCGCAGCACCGCATGACGCGCGACTGTCATGCCTCGTAGCACCCGCGCGACGTCGCACGGCACGGTGACCACTGGCACGCTCGACATCGCGCGTGCCGTGGAATCGTTCGGTCACCAGACCGGCATCGAAACCCATGACGAACGCAACGTCGCCCCAGCCCTACGCCCGCCTCGCCGGTCTGTTGTACCTCGTCATAATCGCGGCCGGCATGTATGGCGAACTCGCGGTTCGCGGCAGCATGGTGGTCAGCGGCGATGCTGCTGCGACGGCCGCACGGATCGTCGCGTCGCCGGAGCGCTGGCGGTTCGGCATCGCACTCGACCTGCTCATGCATGTCTGCGACGTGTTCGTGATGTGGGGCATCTACATCCTCTTGCGACCGGTGAGCCGGCGTCTTGCCCAGCTCGTCCTGCTGTTGAACCTGATCCAGACGGCGGTTCTTGTCGCTAACAAGATCCTTTTGTTGGTGCCGCTGCTTCTCCTCGACGGCTCGCCGTACTTGCATGCATTTTCGCTGCCGCAGCTGCAGGCCCTGTCGTACGCGGCGATCCGCCTGCACGAGCACGGTTTCGGCGTCGGCCTGATCTTCTTCGGCTGGGTCTGCCTCGTCGAGGGTTATCTGATCCGCCGCTCAGGCTTCCTGCCGAAGACCATCGGCGTGCTCATGCAGGTCGCAGGCGCGTGCTATCTGATCAACACCACGCTGCTGCTGCTCGCGCCGGAGCTGGAAGGCCGCCTGTTTGCAGTGCTGATGCTGCCCGTGTTCATCGCCGAGCTGTCGTTCGCTCTGTGGCTGGCGATCAAGGGCGTCAACGAAACGGCGTGGCATCGACGTGCGGCCGAAGCGGTCGGCTGACGCGGATGTGCCTGCGTCGACGACCGATGCGTCCGTCCCGCAGGTCCCCGCACCGGACGCAGCAGTGTGAGGTCGCGTGTTGCCGCAGTGCATCAACCATGGATGCGCCTCCGGAATAGACACGCTCGTCGGCAACCACCTTTCGGCACGGTAAGCATCGCAAGCGGCCGGTCTATAGTCGGGCGACCTCACCGCCGAAGGATGTCGCCGTGATCCGATCCCGCCTCACGCTCGCGTTGCTCGTTGCCGCCGGAACCGCTTCGGCAGGTGGCCTGCACGGTATCGCCACCGGCGACATCGACCGCAACGCGAACGCGTGCACCGATTTCTTCGCGTATTCCAACGGCGCGTGGCGCCAGCAGAACAAGATTCCCGATTACATGGATCGCTGGAGTCGCCGATGGCAATCCGGCGAAGTGAACAAGGAGCACGTGCGCGACATCCTCACCGAGGTGTCCGCGAAGTCCGACTGGCCGAAGGGCAGTGCCGAGCAGCTCTCGGGTGATTTCTATGCCGCGTGCATGGACGAATCGCGCATCAACCAGCTCGGCCTCGCGCCGGCCAAGCCGTGGCTCGATCAGGTCTCGTCCATCAAGACGCGCGGCGACCTGCAGCGCACGGTTTCCAACCTGCACGACGTCGGCATCGGCGTGCCGTTCTTCGTGCATTCCGGGCAGGACCTGCACGACCCCGAGCGCGTGATCGCGTACGTCGACCCCGGCCGCCTCGGCATGCCGGACCGCGATTACTACCTCAAGCCCGACAAGCGTTTCGTCGACGCGCGTGCGAAGTATCTCGAGCACGTCGCCAACATGTTCAAGCTCGCGGGTTCGACACCGGCGCAGGCGAAGGCCGCGGCGCAGACCGTGTTCGACGTCGAAAAGCGCCTCGCGCAGGCGCAGCTGGACAACGTGGCGCTGCGCGATCCGAAACAGCAGGATCACCTGGTCACCTTCGCCGCGTTGCTGAAGTCCGCGCCCGCATTCGACTGGGCGCATTACTTCGACGACGCGCACCTGCCGCGCGCGGATCTCAACGTCAGTCAGCCGGGTTACATGACGGCCGTCAACAAGGAGCTCGCGGCGACGCCGATCGATCAATGGCGCACCTACCTGCGCTGGCATGTGTTGAGTGCGTCGGCCGACGCGCTGCCGCAGCCCTTCGTCGAGGAGAACTTCGCGTTCTACGGCCGCTACCTGAGCGGTGCGACGGAAATGAAGCCGCGCTGGAAGCGTTGCGCCGAGGCCACAGACAACCAGCTCGGCGACGCGCTGGGCCATGCCTACGTGCAGAAGTATTTCCCGCCGGAAGCCAAGGCGCGCATGCAGGACATGGTCAAGAACATCCTGCTGGCGATGCACGACACCATCGACACGCTGGACTGGATGGCGCCGGAAACCAAGGCGAAGGCGCTCGAAAAACTCGCGACCTTCAATCCGAAGATCGGCTACCCCGACAAGTGGAAGGACTACGCCGGCGTGCAGGTGTCGCGCACGTCGTACTGGGATGATTCGGTTGCGGCCGCGCGCTGGAACGTGGTCGACGACCGCACGCAGATCGGCAAGCCGGTCGATCGCACGCGCTGGGGCATGACGCCGCCGACGTCGAACGCGTACTACAACCCGCTGCTCAACGAGATCGTGTTCCCCGCGGGCATCCTGCAGCCGCCCGCGTTCGACGTTACGGCAACCGACGCCGTGAACTACGGCGCGATCGGCGTGGTGATCGGCCATGAAATCAGCCACGGCTTCGACGACCAGGGCGCGCAGTTCGACGCGAAGGGCCGCCTGTCGAACTGGTGGACGCCGTCGGACCAGGCGAAGTTCCAGACGCGCGGGCAGTGCGTGGTGAAGCAGTTCGACAACTACTTCATCGAGCCCGGCATCCATCACAACGGCAAGCTGGTGCTCGGCGAATCGATCGGCGACCTTGCCGGCGCGAAGATCGCGTACCGCGCGTACCAGAAGTCGCGGGAAGGGAAGGGCCCGGAGCCGACCATCGACGGCTACACGCCCGAGCAGCAGTTCTTCATCGCCTGGGGCCAGTGGCGTGGCGACGAAACGCGGCCGGAGACGCAGCGCACGATGGTGCAGGGCGACCCGCATCCGATCGCGAAGTACCGCGTCAACGGGCCGCTGTCGAACCTGCCCGAGTTCCGCCAGGCGTTCCAGTGCAAGGCGGGCGACCCGATGGTGCGGCCCGACGCGGATCGCTGCGAAGTGTGGTGATGCGAACCATCGCGTAACGGACAGGCCGCCGTGTGCGGCCTGTTTCGTTTGTGGGCGACGCGACTTCACGACCATTGCGACGGCGGCCGCCCATCGGCTCAGGCGTGTTGGCCCTTGTCGCGATTCGATAGTTCCAGAATAATGGAAATATGGACACCGACGAGACTCTCGCTGCGCTCCGCGCGCTAGCGCACGAAAGCCGACTCGCTGCGTTTCGCGCATTGGTCCAGGCCGGCCCCGATGGGCTGGCGGTCGGCCAACTCCGCGACGCGCTCGGTCTGCCACCCGCCACCCTCACCGCGCATCTCAACGTATTGCGCGGCGCCGGGCTTGCCGGCGACACCCGCGAAGGCCGCGTCATCCGCGTCCGCGCCGACTACGCGCGCATGGACGGGCTCATCGCCTATCTCACCGAGAACTGCTGCCAGGGCGCCGCGTGTGCTCCGGTGGCGGGCCGCTGCACGCCCCGCAACGAAGGAGCTGCGGCATGACCAGCGCACCAGTGAGCCATCGCGTTCTTTTCGTTTGCGTCGAGAATTCCAATCGCAGCCAGATGGCCGAAGCGTTCGCGCGCAGGCACGGCGGGGACTCGATCGAAGCACTGAGCGCCGGCTCGAAACCATCCGGGCGCATCAATCCCAAGGCCGTGCGTTTCATGGCTGAACGCGATTACGACCTCGCGTCCCACGCGTCGAAGTCGCTCGACGATATCAGCGGCGAATTCGATGCGGTGATCACCATGGGCTGCGGCGACAACTGTCCGTGGGTGCCAGCGAAGCGCCGCGAAGACTGGGCGCTGCCGGATCCGCGCGACATGGACGACGACGGCTATCGCGCCGTTCGCGACGAGATCGAGGCGCGGGTCAAAGCCCTGCTGGCATCGCTGTGATGCCGCTACCGCGTCGATTGCTTGCCGAATTCCTCGGCACGGCGCTGCTGCTCGCCGCGGTCGTGGGTTCCGGCGTCATGGGCATGGACCTGTCGGGCGGCAACAAGGGCGTCGCGCTGCTCGCGAATGCCGGCGCGACGGCCGCGATGCTGTACGTGCTGATCGTCCTGTTCGGGCCGGTGTCGGGTGCGCACATGAATCCCGCGGTGTCGCTGGTGATGCGATTACGCGGCGAGCTTCGCTCACGCGAGTTCGCCGGCTACGTGCTCGCGCAGGTCGCGGGTGCGGTGGGCGGCGTCGTTCTCGCGCATGCGATGTTCGGCCTCGACATCGTGCAGCCCGGTGACCACATCCGCTCAGGCGGTGCCCAGTGGCTGAGCGAAGGCGTCGCGACGTTCGGACTCGTGCTCACCATCCTTCTCGGCGTGCGCCAGCGGCCGGCCGCCATTCCGGCGCTCGTCGCGGCCTACATCTTCGCGGCCTACTGGTTCACGGCGAGCACGTCGTTCGCGAATCCTGCCGTCACGCTGGCACGATCGATGACGCGAACCTTTGCCGGCATTCGGCCCGACAACGTGCCGGGATTCGTCGTCGCACAGATCGGTGGCGCGCTGCTCGCTGCATGGGTGGCGAACGTAGTGCTGACGGAGGACGAAGCAGTCGCGCAATAATCCGGCGCATCGCTCTTCGGCTCCGCTCATGTCCATCGTCCTTACCGACTTCGCCCGCGCGCGACTGTTTCCGCGCGAGCCGCGGCGCAACACCATCCAGGACTGCACGCCCGAGCAGTTCGAGCGACATCTCAACGACGTTGCGCCGGTCGCGGTGCTCGACGGCTATGCGCCGTTCTGCAAGCTGCACGTGCATCGCAACTGGACGTCGACACGCTGCCTTGCGGTGCCGATCACCGACGCGAACCGGCATCTTTTGAAGTCGGACTACGAGGCACGCACGCGCGACGAATTGCCCGTGCTCGTGCGCTGGTTCGAAGGTCTGGAACCACCTGTCGCGAACTACCTGATTCCGATTCTCTACAGCCGCGAGCAGATGGCGAAGGAAGACACGCCGATCGATGCGGACTGGGGCGTCGTCGGCTGCATGTACACGGCGGAGCCGATCGAAACACCGATGGCGCCGATCACGATGATGCGCAACGCGCTCGGCGTGGAGGAGGGCGGCTCGGGTGTGCCGTTGGATCGGGAGGCCTACCTGCGAAGCGCCGAGTTCTGGCGGAATCACGCCAACTGGCGCGGCTAGACGCGCGGCGTGCCGGTGTACGCTCGCCGGGCCGCAACACCATCGATCACTTGTGACCATCGAAACCATCCAAGGACCACCATGTCGCTCGTTTTCTACGGACACCCTTTCTCGTCGTACTGCCAGAAGGTGCTGGTCGCGCTGTACGAGAACGCGATCGAGTTCGACTACCGCGTGATCGACCCGAGTAATCCCGCCGTGGCCACGGAATGGACCGCGTTGTGGCCGCTGCAGAAAATGCCGGTGCTGGTCGATGACGGGCGCACCGTGGTCGAGTCGAGCATCGTCATCGAACACCTGCATCTGCATCACCGCGGATCAGTGCCGATGCTGCCGGACGATCCCGTCGATGCGCTCGAAGTGCGCTTCATGGATCGCTTCTTCGACAACCACGTCATGACGCCGATGCAGCAGCCGGTCGCCGAAGCGCTGCGTCCGGACGGTCGCACGGAAGATGCACTGCGTCGTACCGCGACTGCGCTCGATACCAGTTATGCCTGGCTCGAACATCGACTGCAGGGCCGCACCTGGGCGACCGGCGACACCTTCAGCATGGCCGACTGCGCAGCCGCGCCGTCGCTGTTCTACGCCGACTGGGTGCATCCGATCGGCAACGCGTTCCCGACGGTCAGCGCGTACCGTGCACGCTTGCTCGCGCGTCCGTCGTTCGCGCGTGCGGTCGACGAAGCGCGTCCGTACCGGGCCTATTTCCCGTTGGGCGCGCCCGATCGCGATTGATCGTCAGCAACACGGCGGGCGCATCGGCCCGCCGTGCTTGACGCTCTACCACATTCGATTCAACGTGCGCCGGGCAGCTTCTGCGGAACGTAGCCCGGAAGATCCGTGGCGTCGAAGGCGAACACGAAGAACATGTTCGGGTTTTCGGCGCCTGCCGGATGCAGCGCGTCGGTGACCGTCGGCACGAAGTCGTTGTCGTTCGCGATGAACAGCGTGTGGCGCACGCGGCCGTCGACGCGGACGTTCGGCCCGAACGCCAGGCCTTCGAGCTTTGCCGGAATGTCGGTCGCGGGAATGCCGTGCGCGGTGAGCGCGGCCACGACGTCGAGGAATTGCGTCTTCGGCACGGCATGCGGTGCCAGCGCGGCGGCGCCGGTCAGCGTGTCGACTGTCGTCGCGCCGGTCAGGTCGATGCGATACACGCGCTTGTACGCGGCACTGCTGCCGTCGCCGAAGCCCTTGCCGTCGCGTTCGTCTACGAGGAGTTCGTGATCGTTGATCGCGAGCACTTCGCTGACGGTCGGATACTTCGGCTTCGCCGCGGTGCCGATGTTGCTCAGCGGATACGCGTACTGACGCGTCATGCCGCTGGCGGTGTCGATGGCGACGATGCGTACGTATGGCGCATTCGTACCGCCGTCCTGCGCCAGCGGGCTTTGCATCGCGCCGAACAGGGTGCCGCCGTCGGGCGAGATCGCCAGGCCTTCCATGCCCTTGTTCGCCACGCGACCGACCGTGTTGCCCGAGATCTCGTCATCGCCAACCGCGCTCTTGTGCGGCACCGCGAACGACGCGGGAAGCGCGTACGCGCGATCACGACGGCCGGTGATGCGGTTGAACCGATACACGGACGGGCCGTACTCGTCGGTGACATAGACGTGCATGCCGTCCGCGCTGACACGGATGCCTTCGGGGTCGAGGCGGCCGTCGAGCGCGCTGGTGGACAGCGTGGTCGCGACGAATGCATCGGCACGACCGGTGAAGTAGTGCGTATGACGCAGGCGATTGAACGCCGGTATGCCGCTCCGCAGGCCCACGGCCGTGCCATGGCCGTAGACGAGGCGGTCGGGCGCGTGCAGCAGCGTGGTGGCGAGCAGTCGCGGCTCAAGGCGGAGGGGAAGGGCATCGCCAGCCGGCGCGGGACGCAGCCGCAGCTGCAACGTCTGGAAGCGCGGGATGTACGACGTCGTATCGCTCACTGCGGCCTTGTAGGCCACCGCGTTCGGGCCGCGGTCGGGCAGGGCGAGGAAGACATCGCCGCCGGCGTACGCAAGGCCCGAGCCGATGCCGCCGAGCAGGTTCCCGCTGACGCCGTTCTCCAACACCCCCGCGGTTTCGCGGCTGCGGTCGCCGTCGTGAGCGCTCAGGCCGTCGATCGCGACGAGCCGCACTTCGGCGGAAGCGGCGCCGGCCGCGAGCAACAGGGCGACGGCGGATGACAGGCGATGCATCGTGCGCATGGGCGGTCTCACGGGTGGGGGATCGCGGAAGCGTCGCCGCCGAATGTTTCAGCGCGACGCAAGCCGGATGACAGGCCGGCGACGGCCGCCATGACGACTGGCGCTCGCGCCGGCGGCCGTGCGCGCTAGGCTGCGTGAAAAGGCCGGGAGTGACGCCGTGACGCGACGCCTGCTGCTTGCACTGATGCTGGTCCCCGCGACGTCGGCCGCAGCGCCGCGTCCGCCGTCGGCCGCAGCGATCGATCGCGAAGTCGCGGCGGTGATGAAGCGCACCGGCGCGCAGGGCATGGCGATCGCGGTGATCGACGACGGCAAGGTCGTGCACGTCAACGCATTCGGCAAGCGCAACGCCAAGGGCGAGCCGCTACGAACCGACACCGTGATGTACGGCGCGTCGATCACGAAGACGGTGTTCGCGTACACGGTGATGCGGCTGGTCGACCAGGGGCGCATCGACCTCGACGTCCCGATCGCGGACGACCTCGACAAACCGCTGACCGAGTACGACACGGAAGCGATCCATCCCGAGAAGTACGGCCCTTACAAGGACCTCGCAGGCGACGAGCGCTGGCGTTCGATCACGCCGCGCATGGTGCTGACGCATTCGACGGGCTTCCTCAACTTCGCCTGGCTCGAGCCCGACAAGAAGCTGCGCATCCATTTCGATCCGGGCACGCGCTACGCGTATTCCGGGGAAGGGATGATCCTTCTGCAGTTCGCGATCGATAACGGCCGCAAGGATCGCGGGCTCGGCGTCGACGTCGGCGAGCTCGTGCGCGAGAACGTGTTGGAGCCGCTCGGCATGACACGTACGTCGCTGATGTGGCGTCCGGACTTCGCGACCAACCTTGCCGACGGCTGGAACGACGAGGGCAAGGTGCAGCCTCACGACGCACGCTCGAAGGTGCGCGCCGCGGGTTCGATGGACACGACGATCGACGACCTGTCGAAGTTCGCCGCCGCATTGGTGGGCGGCACGGGTCTTTCGCCGAAATCACGGGCCGAGATGGTGAAGCCGCAGCTGCACATCGGTACGGCGATGCAGTTCCCGACGCTGCAGCCGGAGCTGCCGGTCGAGAAGCAACGCAAGGATCTCGCGGCGGGTCTCGGCGTCGTCGTGTTCGACGGACCGCAAGGCCATGGCTTCTTCAAGGGCGGCCACGATGAGCAGACCGGCAACACGATGGTCTGCATCGAGGCGCACCGTCGCTGCGTGCTGATCATGGCGAACGACGTGCGCGCGGAAGCAGGCTTTGCCGATCTGGTGCACTTCATCCTCGGCGACACCGGCGTACCGTTCGACTGGGAATACGGCGAACGCGCGGGGAAGTCGTGACGCGTTCCCGCAAGACGACAGGCGACGTGCTCGACGCGGCGTCGACCGAGAACACCAGCGCCGATCCGCGCCTGCTGCGTCGGCTGCTGCGCGCGAAGGACCGCATGGATGCCGCGTCACACGAGGCCTGGCCGATCACCCGGCTCGCGCGCGTCAGCGACGTGTCGGAAGCGCATTTCGCACGATCGTTCAAGGATGCGTTCGGCGTGCCGCCGCATCGCTACCTGCTGACGCGACGCATCGAGCGCGCCACGGCACTGCTGCGAGATACCGAGATGCCCATCCTCGACATCGCGCTGCAGACCGGCTGGAACAGCCTCGGCACGTTCGGGCGCACGTTCCGCGACGTCACCGGTGAAAGCCCGAGCGAGCTGCGCGCACGCCAGCGGGCGGCATCGCATGCGCTGGAGTCGGTACCCGGCTGCTACCTCAGCGCCGCGCACCGGCCCGACCTCACCATCGCAGTTTCGGAGAAGCGCCGCCGCGAGGGCGTGGCTATAAAGGTCTCCACACAACCGGAGGAAATGCCATGAGCCAGGGAGTCGCAGTCGTCGGCGTCTACGTTCGCGATCAGGACGAGGCCGTCGAGTTCTATGTCGAGAAGCTGGGTTTCCGCGTGCATACAGACGCGCGCAACGGTGACTACCGCTGGCTCACCGTGCAGCATCCGGACCAGCCGTCGTTCCAGCTCGGCCTGTTCGCCCCGCAGCCGCCGACGCTCGATGCCGCGACCGCGCAGACGATGCGCGAGCTGGTCGCCAAGGGCGCGATGCCGCCGCTGGTGCTGGTCGTCGACGACTGCCGCGCCGCATGCGAACGCATGCGCCAGCGCGGCGTCGAGTTCACGCAGGAGCCGACCGATCGCTACGGCACCGTCGACGCCGGCTTCCGCGATCCTTCCGGCAACGGCTGGAAGATGATCGAGACGCGTCGTGTGCCTGCCTGACGTGGCACTGCGCTGCTGGCGGGCGAAAAGCCCGTCCGCTGCACGTTCACCGGATGACACTCAAGGAGTCGAAGTCATGATCAAGAACGGAAAGGCACAGGCACCCGGTGAGTCGGCATCGGACCTGATCGACGCACGCATCGCGGAGCTCGGCGATTGGCGCGGCGACATGCTCGCGCGTGTTCGCGAGCTGATCCACGAGGCCGATCCGGATATCGTCGAAGAGTGGAAGTGGCGCGGCGTGCCGGTGTGGTCGCACGACGGCATCGTATGCACCGGCGAGACCTACAAGCAGGTGGTGAAGCTGACCTTCATGAAAGGCGCGTCGCTGATCGATCCGGCCAAGCTGTTCAACTCGAGCCTCGACGGCAACGCGCGTCGCGCGATCGATATCCGCGAAGGCGAACCGATCGATGCAAAGGCGTTCAAGGCGCTGGTGCGCGCCGCAATTGCGCTGAATCCACCGAAGAAGAAGTCGAAAACGGCAGCCTGACGGCAAGTCAGCCGTACGCGGCAGCCAGCACGCAGAGGAAGCCGCACACCGCCAGCGTCGCGTGTGCGGCCACGAGCCAGCCCGGCAGCAGGCGGTCGTGCCACTTGTAGACGAGGCTCATCACCGCGCCGCCGGCTGCGGCCAGCAACAGAAGCAGAAGTCCGAGCGATGCCATCGCCGGCGCGGCGCCGGTAAACACCGCATAGGCGAGAAGCGTGACGCCCGACGCCGCGAACAGACCGTGCACCATCGCCAGCCACGCCGGCGGATTGTGCTTCGACACGAAGCGGATGCCCGCCATCACGAGACCGCCCAACGCGGTGATCACCAGCAGAATCGCGGCAGTCTGCAGCACGCTACACCTCGGGTCGGCGGGTCCGCGGTCGATCTTCGATGCACGGCGTGGAGCGCCCGTGAAGCGCTCGCGCGGACATCAAGGACGTGCGGAGGTCACCCGCCACACCGTATTGCCGACATCGTCCGCGATGAGTAGCGCGCCGTCGCGGTCCTGCGCGACACCGACTGGCGCGCCGTAGAGCTGCTTCTCGTCCTTCGAGTAGAAGCCGCTGACGATGGTCTTCGGCAATCCGTCGGGGCGTCCGCTGTTGAACGGTACGAACACCACCGCATAGCCGCTCAAGGGCGAACGGTCCCAGCTGCCGTGTTCGCTGACGAATGCGCCGCCCTGGTACTGCGTCGGCAGTGCGTTGGTCTCGGAGAACAGCAGGCCTAGTGCCGCGACATGCGAGCCCAGCGCGTAGTCGGGCTTGATCGCCTTCTGCACGAGATCCGCACGCTGCGGCACGACCCGGCTGTCCGCATGCTGACCGTAGTAGCTGTAGGGCCAGCCGTAGAAGCCGCCGGGCTGCACGGACGTCAGGTAATCCGGAACGAGATCCGCACCGATCTCGTCGCGCTCGTTCGCGATCGCCCAGAGCTGGTGCGTCCACGGGTTCCAGCCGAGGCCCGTTGGGTTGCGGATGCCCGATGCGTAGATGCGGCTCGCGCCGGTCGCGACGTCCACTTCCAGCACCGTCGCGCGACGGTATTCCACCGCCAGCCCGTTCTCGCCGATGTTGCTGTTCGAGCCGACGCCGACGTAGAGCTTGGTGCCGTCCGGACTCGCAAGCAGCGACTTCGTCCAGTGATGGTTGATCGTTTCCGGCAGGTCTGCCAGCGCGACGCCGGGCGCAGTGATGCGCGTATCGCCGACATGGAATGGGAAGCGCACGATCGCGTCGGCATTCGCGACGTAAAGCGCGTCGCCGATCATCTGCAGGCCGAACGGCGAGTACAGCTTCTCGACGAGCACATGCTGTTCCCACGCACCCGAGGGGGTGGGGCGCAGCAGCGTGATCCGGTTGCCGCCCTTCGCACCCTTGCCGGACTGCGCTTTGACCTTGCCCGCGATCCACTGCTTCGGCGTCGTTACGGGTTCGGTGCCGGGGCCGTTGGATTCGACGACGAGCACGTCGCCGTTCGGCAGCGCGAGCAGCTGTCGTGGATGCTTCAGGCCGTCGGCGACCTTCTCGATGCGCAGGCCCGGCGCGACGGTCGGCATCGCGCCCTGCGTCCAACCGACGCCCTTGGGCACCTGCATGGGCGGCATGAGGAAGTTGCGTGCGCTCGGCAGCGGCGGATTGCCGCCGGACTGCTGCGACGGATCGAGCTGCGCATGCTGCTGGCAGCCGGCGACGAGCGTCGCGAGCGCAAGCGCAAGGACGCGGCGGTAGCGAACGTCAGCCATTGGCGATCTCCCGCGTCGAGCTGCGATCCATCGCGGTGATGACATGGCCGATGGCGATCAGCCCGACCGTGATGATCGACAGCCATTGACCGGCGGGCACCACGGCGTAGGCGTCGCGGCTGTGCACGAAGGCATTGATGATCGCGGCGACGATTGCCAACAGGTTGAGCCAGAAATCGATGCGGTCCGCGCCCGTCGACCAGCGGCGCCCGGTGATCCACACCTGCGCGAGGTTCACCAGCCGCGGAATGATGGCGGCGAGCAGGCCGATCACGATCAGCCACGCAGCCGCCTTCGTCCACATGATCTCGGCGCTGCGCGCGTAGGTGATGTCGAAGATCAGCGCGGCGACGAAGCAGCCGAACGGGATGGGATGGGATTGAGCAACGCAAAAAGCGCGTTCGCCACGCCGGAGCGCGGCGCTGCAGGAGTTGCCATGGACGGCGGCCTCGCGACGGATTGATGCCCGACCCGCGAAGCGCGAGCCGGCCGACGCCCAACCTAGTCAGCAACATGTCCAGAACGCGTCAGTGCGGCATTGCAGCGTGGATGCCGCGTGACACCGGCACTCAATCGGCGACGGGCAGGCCCACCGGCCGATCCACCGAGCGATGCGGCCGCTCCCGCTTGACCGCGTACATCGCGCGATCGGCATGCACCAGCAGTGCTTCCGCACTCGCGCCGTCGTCCGGGAAGCAGGCGATGCCGACACTGGCGTCGAGATGGACTTCACCGTCGGGCAGTTCGTAAGGCGCACGAACCCGCTCGCGCAATGCATCGGCGATGACGCGTGCGGACGCGGCGTCACGACAACCCGGCAGCAGTGCGACGAACTCGTCGCCACCGACGCGCGCCAGCAGGTCCCCCTGGCGCAGCGCGTTCTGCAGCCGCCGCGCGACGTCGCAGAGCACGCGATCGCCGGCGGCATGACCCGCACGATCGTTCGCGTTCTTGAAGCCGTCGAGGTCGAGATACAGAACCGCCAGCCCCGTGCTGGTTTCCGCGGCGCGTTCCAGCGCGATGCGCAGCTCGCGTTGCAGGTGGTAGCGGTTGGGAAGCTCGGTCAGTGGATCGTGGCGTGCGAGGTATTCGAGTTCCGCTTCGGCGCGGCGCAGGTCGGTGATCTCGCGACCGATCGCGATGCGCACGCCGTACTCCGGCAGCCATCGCGCGGACCACTGCACGTCGACGGTGCGTCCGTCCTTGCGCATATATCGATTGCGGAAGTGGCGCTGCAGCGCGCCGGTCATCACGCGCTTGGCCGCTTCCATCGTCGACTCGCGATCGTCGGCGTGCACGAGCTCGATCATGCGACGGCCGATCACCTCGTCGCGCGTGTACCCGAAGATCCGTTCGAACGCCGCGCTGACGTGCAGATAGTGGCCGTCCGCATCGACGACGCAGACCGCGTCGGGCAGCAGGTCCAGCACTTCGTCGAGCGGTGGCAGCGTCGCGGACATGGGCCATCCCGTAGGCGGCCGTCCGTGAGCCGATGATCGAGTATGCGACAGCGGCAGGCGACTGCGCCCCTGCAATTCGAAGGATGTCCGCCGCGGAAACAACGCGCGTCACACCCTGCGTTTGTGGAAGTACACCTGTTCTGCGGCCCACCGCAGCGGCGGCGAATAGAGGAGCAGGTCGAACGGCCAGTCGAACTGCAGGCGGTCGTATGCCCAGCGCAGTGCGCGCTTGGTGCGAAAGCGCGGTGCGACCTCGACCGCGACCTGTTCCGGCGGCGGTCCACCATCGCGAAGGCGCCCGGCGATCGCGCGCCCGACCGCCCAGCCGTGCTCCCACGCGGAATGGATGCCGCCCGCGGTGACGGGCGAAACGATGCCCGCCGCGTCGCCGATCAGGATCGCGCCGTCGCGTGCCATGTCGAGCACGGGACCGCTGCAGGGGATGAGCCCGGCGCGCGTCTGCCCGGGCTTGAGATGTCGCGGCAGGCCGCCCGCGGCACCGACGCGCAGCAGGAAGCCTTCGATGTCCGGCACGCGTGCATTGATGGGGTCGTGTCGCAGCGCGAGGCCTGCCTGGATGCCGGTGGGGCTCTGCGCGATCCAGCCGATGTAGCCGGGTGCGTATCGCCGGCTGATGAAGCAGTGCAGGGCGTCGGGCTGCGACAGCCGCGCGCCTGGGAAGTCGTATTCGACGCCGTAGAGGAACTGCCGCACTTCGCCGAGCCCGCACCGCCGCGCGACCCGGGAACGCGCACCGTCTGCGCCCACGAGATAGCGCGTGCGGCCGACGCCGTCGACCATCCATCCGTCGTCGACGCGCTGCGCATCAGTGAACGCGGAACCGAGGCGCAGGTCGACACCATGCTCCCGCAGTTGCTCCGCGAGCCAGCGCATCACTTGCGGCGTATCGGTCGTCAGGAAGTAATAGCCAGGCGCCGCAAGCGCGACCTGTCGCAGGTTCGGCGCGTACAGCCGCACCTGTTCGACGCGCCGCGTCATCGATGCGGGCACGCGGTTGAGCATCGTCTGCTCCGCGGCTTCCTTCACGATGATGCCCGTGGTGTGCAGCTTCTCGCCAGGGTCGCGCTTGCGCTCGAGTACGACCACGCGTAGCCCGCGCTGCACGGCCGCGAGTGCGCACGCCGCGCCCGCGAAGTTGGCGCCGACGATGACGACGTCGGCATCGAAACCGGTGGACGAAGACATGGCGCTCGCGTGGCTGGAGTCGACACAGGATCGACCGGCCGCGCGAGGCGACGATGGCGCTTGTGTGAGGTGGAGTTGAAGTGCGGCGTTGACGCGGGGCGGGCACGCGACTAAGTGCGGCGCCTAGCGTCGTGCCGCGAGCACGCCATCCATCGCGAGCTCCGCGCGGAACCCTGCGGCTTCCAGGCGTTTCGCGACTTCACGCGGCACGTCACGACCGCTGGTGAGCGCATTCGGCGAGCCGGTGTAATGGAACAGCCGGCCGCCGCGTTTCACCACGCGGGCGAGCTGGTCGTAGAACGCCTTGGAGTAGAGCTCGCCGGCGATGCCAAAGCGCGGCGGGTCGTGCAGCAGGGCGTCGACGGATGCGTCGCCGATATCGGCGATCGCTTCCGACACGTCCGCATGCGCGAGTTCCAGTCGACCACCCGCGTCGGCTGCATCGGGATCAGGCGACCACGGGTTGATCGTGCGCAGCCAGAGCACGTCCTCGTTCTTCTCGAACGAGCGGATGCGCGCGACGCCCGCATCCAGGCAGCACGCGGCGAAATAGCCGAGCCCGCCGCACGTATCGAGCACCACCTTGCCGCGCGGTTCGACCAGAGCGACCTTGCGACGCGCGTCGTCCATCGGCGACACCTTCGACGAGACCAGCATCTTGATGCCGTCGATCTCGAAGGTCGGCACGCCCCAGTCGGTCGGTACCAGCTTGATCAGCGCCCCGGCGTAGCGCGACACCGGCTCGAACGCGTCGCCGTCCCAGTAGTAGATCGTGCGGTCCTTGAGCTTGTGCGGATACGGGTAGTCGATGCCGCGCCAGCTCCAGTGATCGGTCGACAGTGTCGCGGTGCCGGTCGACCGGCCGAGGTCGAGCGAGCCGGTCCACTCGGTATTGCGTGCATCACGCGTGCGCAGCAGCGCGTCGGCGTTGGGACGGGTGAGCAGCGGGCCGGTGTAGTGGGGCACGTCGAAATCCGGATCAGGCGTGCGCACGAGCCGCGCCGCGGGAGCGACACGATAGCGGCAAGCGGGTGGAACCGGATGTCGCGATGCGCGTGACGCTAGCCGCGCGTGCGTACCGCGCGCCATGCGACAGCTTCCGCGAAGCCATGCGTCGCCTCGTTGCGTTCGAGCGTCGCGCCGATCGGCTGGAACAACCACGGCACGATCGAGGGATCCAGCGCCGCGATCGCATCGATCGAATAGATGCCGAAGCAGTCGGGGTCGACCATCTCCGCGTCATCCTCGTCGCCCGCGAAGAAGCGCCAGCCCGAGTCGCCCGGCCACACCGGATGCGAGCGGTACATCCACCGGATCGGCGCGCGCGCCACCATCACCCGGTGGCTGGCGATGCAGCCGCCCAGGTCGGTGACGTGCGGAAGAAGTCGTCCTTCCGGCAATAGCACAGCCGAATCCCCAATCCGTCGGTCGATATCGCTGCGTCGACGGGCTGGCGTACGAACGCCACCACCGTGTCGCCCCGCAGGCAGTCTGTGCCAATGCATCGCGGCCGTGAGCCGGCTTGCACCAAAGGGCAGGGTTTGGCGACGAGCGGCCGCTTGGGGTGGCTGGACGCGCGCTTTCCGCCACGGATTCGGGCGGGACGCGCGAAATGGCGCGGTCAGACGTGCACGCCGCCGGTGTTCTCGACCGAAGGTTCCGCGCCCTCATCGTCGCCGTCTTCGTCGTCCGGATCGCAGTCGGCATCGTCGTTTTCGCCGAAGCCGATCTTTTCGACCACCGCGGACGCCAGTGCCTTGCGCGACATCGCGTCGTAGCTGCGGGTGCACCGCAGTTCGGTGAGCACGTGGAAATCGCCGCGACCGGCCGTCAGCGTGCGCACCCAGTCCCGCACCTGCCGCTGAGCGCCGGGGCTGAGCGGGTCGGATGCACCGGCGATCGCGATGAAGTTGTTCGTCTCGACGCCAGGGAACACCGCTTCGAAATCCGGCTGGCCGTCGGGCCCGCAGGTCGACGCGAGGCAGAGCACCTCATACTGCGCGCCGTCGTTCATCAGGCGCTCGAGTTCGCCGTAGGTCAGCGGATTGCCGGGGCGCACGACGCGCTTGCGATGCAGGACGGGCGACAGGTCGACCGTGCAGGTTGGCGCGCCGAGTTCGACATTGATCCAGACGATCGCGCGGTCGGCGGTTTCGACGTCGACGGTGCAGCCCGCGACGCGGTAGGTCGACGTGGTCGCGGTTGCATCTTCGGGTTCGCCGGTGATGCGCTCGAAGATGTCGAGGCGACGGCCGATGTTGTCGGCGTCGAGCACGCGCGCAAGGCGTTGTGCATCGGTGAGCTTCGCGACGCTCGCCCGCGACGGCGTCACCGCATGCACCGGCGCCACGACCGCAGGCGCAGCGGCGTCGCGCTGGCAGCCGCAGGCCAGCAGCACGATGGCGATGAACGACGAAATGGCGAAACGGACGGGCATCGAGGTCGGACCAAGCGAGCGCGGTGCAATGGTAGGCGGATGCACGACGAAGCGCCGCCCACGTTACAGCCCGGCGCCCCAACGGTACTGCCAGGCGACGGCGAACGCGTCGAAGTTGTTGTGCGTCCGCTCGGAAACGCCGCTGCTCGCGCTGAGCTTCAATGAGTTGCGGCGATTCAGCGGCTTCGCGAGCACCAGGCCGACGCGGGAGTTCTGTTGCAGGTCGTCGTTCATGACACCGTCGACCTCGCTGCGGCCGCCGGCGAACAGGGTGCCGTCCAGCGAGATCCACGTGCCCGACGCGAAACCGTAGATCACGTGGCCCTGCAGCGCGTACACCGGCCGTTGCGACCGGCGCCTGTCGCCGAGGAACTCGTCGTTGTCGCCATAGAACGTGCCCGACGCCTGCAGCTCCAGCGTCCACTGTCCCGCGGCTTTCGATATCCCGATCTCGGGCTTGACCGACCAGCGATGGCTGCTGATGTTGACCACGCGTGCGGTGTCGTACTGCCCCCACGGTGGTGCCACCTGCACGCTGGCGCCGAGGATGAAGTCCTGCTTCCACGTGCGGAACTCCGCCATGTCGAGTGCCGGCGCACCGACAAGATTGATCGACACTCGGAACGCCGGCCGCGCGAAGCCGTTGATGCGACGGTCGACGCGCTGCTGCAGATAGATCGCGCTGCCTTCGAGGTGCGTGTATGGCGCGATCACGTCGAACTTGCCGGAGCGCCCCGCGAAGTCGAACACGCGCGCATACGCCGCGACGAGACTGTTGGCCTGAAGGTGTGCGTCGCTCACCGGCAGCGCTGGATCGAGCGACAGGCCACCACGCGTCACCACGTTGCCGACGATCACGAAGTTCACGCCGATCGGCGCGTTCGAGTACGCACGGGGCTCGATGTCCTGCGCACGGGCGAACGGCGCCAGCACGAACAGCGCAGTGAACAGCGTCAGCATCCGCGACGATCGCCGGATGAGCCGCGCGGCGCGGGCTGCTAGAGTCGGCCGCTCTCCATTCGACGCCGCCGGAGCCCTGTCGACATGAGCAATTCGCCGTATCCAATCGGTACCCCGGGGCGCCCGTGGGGCGAGGCCGAAGTCGCGCAATGGCGTGCGGCGCAGACGCGCAAGCGCAGCTATGCGGACGAGGTGGTGTCGGTGATCGACGGGCTGCGCACGCGCTTCGATGTCGAGAACTACGGCGCGCTCGACTACGACGGCGAGCATTTTCCGCTGCTGGCGATCCGCAGCCGCGACTGGCGCGACGAATTGCCGATCGCATTCGTCACCGGCGGCGTGCACGGCTACGAGACCAGCGGCGTGCACGGCGCGCTGCAGTTCGTCGACCGGCATGCCCAGGACTACGCCGGGCGCATCAACCTGCTGGTCGCGCCCTGCGTCAGCCCGTGGGCCTACGAGCGTATCCATCGCTGGAACGTGCACGCGACCGATCCGAACCGCTCGTTCCGCGAAGGCAGCCCGGCGGAGGAATCCGCGGCGCTGATGCGGCTCATCGCGCCGATCCGCGATCGCGTGCTGGTACATATCGACCTGCACGAGACGACGGATACGGACGAAACCGAATTCCGCCCGGCGCTTGCTGCTCGCGACGGCAAGACGTCGGAGCCCGAAGGCGTGCCGGACGGCTTCTACGTCGTCGGCGATACGGCAAATCCGCAGCCCGAGTTCCAGAAGGCGATCATCGACGCCGTTGCGCGCGTCACCCACATCGCACCGCCCGACAGTAACGACCAGATCATCGGCTCGCCGGTCGTGGGTCATGGCGTCATCAACTATCCGTTGAAGCAACTGGGACTCTGCGCCGGCATCACCGACGCGCCGTACGTCACCACCACCGAGGTGTATCCCGACAGCCCGCGCGCCACGCCGCAGCAGTGCAACGATGCGCAGGCCGTGGCCGTCTGCGCGGCGCTGGACTACGCACTCGCGCATCGCTGAAGCCGCGAATCGAAAGCGAAAAGCCCCACCGGAGCGGGGCTTTTCGAGATCTGCCCGCTGACGCTCGCGTTACTTCGAGCCGCCCTGCGTGCCCTTGTCGACCACCAGCTTCACCAGCACCTTGCGCGCGTTGGCATTGCTGCCCGAACCCGCTTCGGCGTGCACGCCCATCCCGTCCGGCGCATGCACGCGGCCCGGCATCAGGCGGCCTTTCTGCTGCAGGAAGTTCGCGACGGCATGGCCGCGCGCGGTGCTGAGCTTCTGGTTCTTCTTCGCGTCGCCGGTGGAATCGGTAAAACCCTGCATTACGACTTCGTAGGCGTTGGTCTGCTTCGCCTTCGACGCGAACGCGAGAAGATCCGACTGCGCCTTCGACGACAGCTTCGCGCTGCCGGTGTCGAACAGCACGTCGACCGTGGCGAGCGCTTCGTACGTGCCGAAGTCGTTCATCCGGTTGTTCATCGACTCCATGCTCTTGCCGGTGCCGGCGCGAACCTGTTGCGCGGTCTTGAGGTCATCGGCGGTGAACGAGATGCCGGTCGCGCGCTGCGTGGAACCCTCGGCGACGAGGTCCGCTGTGATCGGCAGACCGGGCATCAGCGAACCCTGCGTCACCTTGTTGTGGATGACGCCCGTGAGGCCCTTCTTTTCCTTGTAGGTCGTCGCCGGCGTGACCGTGATCGTGTGGTCGACCTTGCTGTAATCGCGCACCGTGATCGTGTTGCCGTTCACGGCGGTGATCATGCCCTTGATGGTGCTTTCCTGGCCCGATGCGAACACCGGCAATGCGGCCAGAAGGGCCACGAGTGCGGTGATCAGCATCACGTACTTCGAACGCTTGCTGGTAGTCATGGCGGTGCCCTTCTGGCTGGTTCGGGGATGCGGTGTGTCTGCACGGCCTGCCGGCAGGTGCCGGTCGACGTCGCCCGGTGCGACGCCCGCAGGCGTATGCAGCGGCGTCGCGCCTGGCTGCGGCGGAGGCCGTGGACGCAGCGGAAGCCTCGCGCAGCCCCCGAGGCCACGCCATTGATACTTGGTGAACCGGTCGATTCCCTTTCGGGCACGGCCGAGCACGGCGCTGAGGGCCGCCGGAAATTGCTGCATTGCGTGGTGAATTTCGGGTTCTAGCGTGCCTGCATCAACGCGACCGGCGCGCTCTCCACGTCCGCCGGGGACTGCGCCGACACCTGC
Organism: Lysobacter sp. HA35; assembly: GCF_054061195.1. Lineage (NCBI taxonomy): Bacteria > Pseudomonadati > Pseudomonadota > Gammaproteobacteria > Lysobacterales > Lysobacteraceae > Lysobacter > Lysobacter sp. HA35. Next base: position 528,386 of record NZ_JBSSDY010000001.1, read on the forward strand.
ATGACGATCTCGCAGCGCACGCCGTCGGGTTCGATCGCGTACACCGTGCTCGCACCGAGCTGGTAGGGCAGGGCGCGTTCGATGAGCTCACGCCCATAGCCGCCGCCCTGCACGGGCCCGTGGGGGTCGATGCGCATGCAGCTTTCCTTCCAGACGACGTTGAGCCGCGGCGTGCCATCGGCATCGGACAGCAGCGCCCAGCGCACGTCGAGCCGCCCGTTCGCGGCGGACAACGCGCCGTACTTCAACGCGTTGGTCGCGAGCTCGTGCAATGCGAGCGCCAGCGTCTGCACGGTGCTCGAACGCAGCCGAACGTTCGGCGGTCCGTCGAGCACGACACGGCCGTTGTCCTGCGCCGCGCGCAAGCCGGAGATCGCGAACATCTCGGCCTGCATGATTTCCTCGAACGTCACCCGATCGGTGTTGTCGAGGCGCGACAGCAAGGACTGCGCGCGTGCCAGTGCCTCGAGTCGATCGCGGAAAGTCGCGCGGAAGTCGTCCAAGCCTTCGCTGTCGCGCGACGTGCGATCGGCCAGCGCACGCACGACCGCGAGGATGTTGCGCGTGCGGTGCTGCAACTCGGCGACAAGGACGGCCTGACGATGCTGCAGCGACTTCAGCTCATGGATGTCGGTGCTGGAACCCAGCCACGATTCGAGCATTCCATCTGCGCCGAAATGCGGCTCCGACCGGCTGTGGTGCCAGCGATAGGTGCCGTCGGCCGCACGCAGGCGATGCTCGACGTCGAGGCGGCCGGTTTCGCGCGCCGCGAGCCATGACGCATGCGATGCGTCGCGATCGTCCGGATGCACGACGTCCATCCAGCCGGCGCCGAGCGCTTCGGTGGTGCTCTGGCCGGTGTACGTCACCCACTGCGGGCCGACCCACGTCGTCTGGCCATTCGCGTCGTTGCGCCACAGCAGCTGCGGAATGCCTTGCACCAGGACGCGCTGCCGCGCTTCGCTGTCGGCAAGCGCCTCTTCGGCGCGCCGCGCGTCGGTGACGTCGTTGAACAGCACGCCGGCGAGATCGTGATGGTGCTCGGCGCGGAATACGCGATACGCATGGACGCGGTCGGTATGCGGCGCCGGCCACTCGAATTCCTGCGGCTGGCCGCTGCCCAGTACCTCGGCGACGACGTCGAGCCAGCGCGCATCGAAGTCGGGGTCGACATCGCGCGCGGTGTGCCCCAGTGCAGTATCCGAGACGACGCTTTCGGCAGCGGGATTGCGCTCCACGTAGCGCAGGTCGACCACGCGATCGTCGTTGCGCACGGCCTTCACCACGTAGAACGCTTCGGACATGCTTCGGAACAGGTCGCCGTAGCGGCGCTCGTGCATGCGCAGGTCGTCGCGCGCCTGCACGAAGCGACGCTGCAGCTCGAACATCTGCAGCAGCAGCAACGCGAGCACCGAGATCGCGGTGATCAGGCCGTAGGTGCGTCCAATGTAGAAGCCAAGCTGGTAGCGACCGCTGACAAGTAGGCCGCTGAGCGCCAGGTCGATCGCATCGGCGGTCAACGCGACCGCGATCCACATATCGATGAGGCGTCGCTCGCGCGTGCGTCGCGCCATGAACGCGATCGCGACCAGGTGCAGCACCCATGCGACGCCAAGGATCTGCATCGTCGTCGGACGGTAGTGCGAGCCGCTCATGAGCGGCGGCAGGAAGGTGTCGTCCTTGGTGGCGATGAGCACCAGAAGCGCGGCGAACGCGGCGGTCGCGCCGTAGGCGGCGGGTGCGCTCCATGCGCGCGCGGGCAAGGTGGGCAGCGGCCGCGATACGCTCCAGAAGAAGCCGAGCACCAGCACGGGGAATATGCCGTGCCAGGCCATCCACAGCCATGCGGAGGTCTGTGCATCGCCGAACAGCGGGCCGCGGATGAAGGTGTCCGGCACGCTCAGGCCGTGCGCGAGCGAGGTCAGCCCGGCGAAGAAATACGCGCAGCCGAGCCACAGATACGCCGGCGAGCGCAGCCCGCGGTACTGCGCATGCACCAGCACCGCGGTGAACATGCACAGGAACGAGACGGCGACGTCGTACGCCGGCAGGAACGCCGGCACCACCGGCCATTGGCGGGCGGCGAACGGGGCTGTGGCGACGAACGCGGCGAGCAGCACGCCGACGAGAATCTTCGCGCGGCGGATGTCGCGGCTCGTCGCGCGCAGGTTGCCGAGCAGCGGAAAAGCGGCGGGATCGTCGTGTTCGGACAGCGGCGTACGGTGCGGCATGGAAATCCTGAAGGCATCGCCATCGGCTGCGTCGTGTCGCGCCGGCCCGGCGACGTTAGCTCAGTCGGGCCTGCGATCGCACGCTTCAGACCGTCCGCTTGCATGGAATCGACGCACAGCGCGCGTGCGCGCGACGTCGAACGCGGTTAGCGACCGTCGCGCTCGATCGCTTGCACGCCGTCGATCGTCCGTCAGGCGGCGCGTGAATGCGCTCGACCTCTGCCACACTCCGACCCGCTCCGGCCGCGTGCGGCAGGATGGCCGCCACGGACGGGCGGGGCACGGAGGCGCGGGCCGGATCCGCGCAAGTACACACATGGACGCATAAGGAGATGGACGTGTCGCAGAAACCGATCGCGATGGAACTGGGCGACGATTACCTGCATGCCGTGCGGTCCGCACTGGACCGCATCGAGGACGCACTGCCCGCATTGATCGCACTGGACCCGGCCGAACGCCGGTTGCTGGTGACGATGGGGCCGAAGTCGGAAGCATTCGCGCGGCAGGCGCTGCGCGTACTGGAACACAACCCGAAGATCGTGCCGCCGGGCTTCGACGTCGCCGCGGCGCAGGCGGACCTTCGCGCCGTCGAACAGCTGCGCCCGGTGCTGGAGCGCGTGCAGCAACTGGCCGCGCGGCTGGACGACACGGTCGCTGCGCTCGGCAGCGACGTCATGGACGCGGCGTTCGAGGGCTATGCATTGATCAAGCTATCGGGCGGCGCGCTCGGGCTGGACGAACTGCGCCGCGAGCTGTCGACGCGTGGACGCTGCGAGCGCAGGCGGTCGGCCGAGACGGCCTAGTTCGCGCAACGAAAAGGTCGGTGGACATTTCCATCCGCCGACCCGCGTCGCTCACGCCTTGAGTGATTCGATATCGATGACGAAGCGGTACTTCACGTCGCTGCGCAGCATGCGCTCGTAAGCCTCGTTGACTTCCTGCGCGCGGATCATCTCGATGTCCGCCACGATGCCGTGCTTCGCGCAGAAGTCGAGCATCTCCTGCGTCTCCGGAATGCCGCCGATCAGCGAACCCGCAATCGAGCGTCGACCGAAGATCAGCACGCCGATGTTGGGGCTCGGATGCGGATGCTCGGGCACGCCGACCAGGCAGAGCGTGCCGTCGCGCTTGAGCAGCGTGGTGAACGCATCGAGCTGGTGGCTGGCGGCGACGGTGTCGAGGATGAAATCGAAGCTGCGCGCGTGCGCGGCCATGGCGCCGGCGTCGCGCGACACGACGACTTCGTCCGCGCCGAGATGGTGCGCATCCTGGCGCTTGCTCTCGGACGTGGTGAACGCGACGACGTGCGCGCCCATCGCGTGCGCGATCTTGATACCCATGTGGCCGAGCCCGCCGATGCCGACGATGCCAACCTTCTTGCCCGGCCCGACGTTCCAGTGGCGCAGCGGCGAATACGTGGTGATGCCGGCGCACAGCAGCGGCGCGACCGCGGCGAGCTGATCCTTGGGATGGTTGATGCGCAGCACGAAGCGCTGGTCGACGGTGATTCGCTCGGAATAGCCGCCGAGCGTGTGACCCGGCGGGTCCTGCGTCGGACCGTTGTAGGTACCGACGAAACCGTTCTCGCAGTACTGCTCCAGGCCTTCCGCGCACGACGGGCAGTGCTGGCAGCTGTCGACCATGCAGCCCACGCCGACCGTGTCGCCGACCGCGAAGCCGTTGACGTCACTGCCCACCGCACTGACGGTGCCGACGATTTCGTGGCCCGGCACGCACGGATAGAGCGTCCCCGACCATTCGGACTTCACCGTGTGCAGGTCGGAATGGCAGACGCCGCAGTAGGCGATCTCGATCTGCACATCGCGCGGGCCGGGCGCGCGGCGCTGGATGTCGAGGGCGACGAGCGGCTGGTCGGCGGCGTGGGCACCGTAGGCTTTGACGGACATGGCGATCCCGGGGGATGGACGAAGCGCCGAAGGTTACGCCGCCGCGCGTTACGTTGCGACGACGCCACGGGGCCGCAGCATCCCGCCCGCATCGACCAAAAAAGAAGGGCCGGCGAACCGGCCCTTCGGGTCAAGCGATGACGCGTTGGATCAGCGGAAGATGCCGTACAGCACGTCCGCGATGATGCCGGACGCGATCGACACCATGTACGCATCGCCATCCACGCGCACCCAGCGGTAACCGCGCGGCGGCAGGCGCAGCTGGTACGCATACGGATCGACGTAGTACTGGCTCACGTAGAACGGCGGCGGCATCCGCGTGCCGACATGCCAGCGCTGCACCGAGTAACCGCGCGGCGCCACGTAGACGACGTTCGGGCGGTAGACGCGCTGCGGCACGTAGCGGTTGTTGTAACGGTTGTCGTAGCGACGGTCGTACTGGTACGACTGCGTGTAGCGACGGTCGTCGCCGCGATGTTCGTCGCGGCCGCGGTCATCGCGGTCGTGGCCACGGTCGCGATCGCCGCCACGGCTGTCGCGGTTGTAGTCGTGCGAGGCATAGCGGTCGTTGCCGCGGTCGTTGTGATATTGCGCGGCAGCGGGCAAGGCGACGGCGGATGCAGTCGCGAAGAGCAGTGCGGCGCCCAGTGCGGTGATCTTGCTCATCTCGTTCGGTCTCTCGGTGCGGGGATCGCAGGTGAAGCTTCCGCAAAGACGGCCTTATCGAAACTGAACAAAACGGGCCTGCGTACCGCCGGTTCAGGCGGCGGTCGACGCGCTGAAGCTTGGGCGCAATGCGCTCGATGGCAACGTCAACCGAAATGCCGTGGACGCGTTGCGCCTGCGATCGTCGACGAACGCCCAGCGATCGCAGACGCGGACGACGCGCGCTGCGGTGCAACGCGCGCGCGGATGCATCGTCAAGCGCGACGACGTTCGCTTACGGATGTGGCGGCGCGGTGCCCGATGTCGAGCCCGACGACGAGTTGCCCGAGTCGTTATCGGTCGAGGTATCCGACGCATCGGTCGCGTCCGATGTTCCGGAGTCCGAGCCGGCCAGATTCGCGCGTCCCGTCAGCATCGACGCACCGCCACCACTCGACCGGCCACGCACGTCGTCGGACGTACCGGTGGCGCTATACGCACCGACCGCGAGCGGGCTGGGGTTCGGTCGCGCATTGGCGCCGGTCATGGGGTTGGACGCGGGCGGCGTGTTGCCGGATGTCGTCTCGTTGGTCGCGCAGGCGGCCAGTGCCGCGAGCACGACGGGAAGGAGCAGGCGTTGCGCACGCATGGGGGAGCCTCCGGATGCGGTCGCCGGGCGAATCCCGACGCCGCATCCACGCTAGCCCCGGCCGCATTAGCGACAGGCGAAGGTTGCGAGTCGGCGCGGGTCAGGTGCCCGGCTTGAGCACGACCTTGGTCCAGCCTTCCTTGCGCGCGTCGAAGTTGCGATAGCCCTCGGGGGCCTGCTCCAGCGGCAGCTCGTGCGAGACGAGGAACGACGGCTTCGCCTTGCCCGCCTCGATCAGCTTCATCAGCTTGCGGTTGTACTTCTTGACGCTGCACTGGCCGCTGCCCACGCGCAGGCCCTTGTTGAAGAATTCGCCCATGTCGAACGGGATCTGTCCGTTCTTGGCCAGCTCGGTCGCGCCGCCCGGATCTTTCGGCATGAACACGCCGACCACGCCGATGCTGCCGGTCGGCTTCACCGCCTGCACCAGGTTGTTCATGGTCAGGCCCGGCACTTCGTGGCCAGCGCAGTTGAAGCACTGATAGCCCACGCATTCGCAGCCGCGATCCGCACCGCCCTTGGTGAGCTCGACCACCTGCTTCGCACCGTCGCCTTCGGTGTCGTCGATGGTGATGGCGCCGATCTGGTCGGCGAGTTTCAGTCGGTCGCGGTTGGAGTCGACGACGATCACCTGCGCGGCGCCGCGGATCATCGCGGAGTAGGCCGCGAACAGGCCAACCGGGCCCGCGCCGTACACCACCACGCTCTCGCCCGGCTGCACGCCCGCGAGCTCGGTCGCGTGGTAACCCGTCGGGAAGATGTCGGAGAGCATGACGTAGTCGTTCTCTCTTTCCGCCGCGTCTTCCGGCAATACGAGGCAGTTGTAGTCCGCGAACGGCACGCGCAGGTACTCGGCCTGGCCGCCGTCGTACGGGCCCATCTCCGCGTAGCCATACGCCGCGCCAGCCTTGCCGGGGTTCGCCGTGAGGCAGGCGGCGCTGTAGCCGCGCTCGCAGTTCTCGCAGAACCCGCAGCCGATGTTGAAGGGCAGGCAGACGCGGTCACCGACTTTCACGCGCGTCACGCAGGAACCGGCTTCGATCACTTCGCCTTGGTTCTCGTGCCCGAACACCTTGCCCGATTCGACGCTGGTGCGGCCCTCGTACATGTGCAGGTCCGAGCCGCAGATGTTGGTCGTGGTGATGCGGACGATGACATCCGTCGGCTTTTCGATCTTCGGGTCGGGCCGATCGACGACGCTCACGTCGCGCGGGCCGTTGTAGACGAGGGCGCGCATGCATGGAACTCCTTCGCGCCCGGACTCTTCAAGTCGGCCGCCGTGCGGGCGCATGCGCGCAACAGCCGTGACCGTCGCGGTGAATGTCGACGGCGTCGCGACCGTAAGCGCGCACTCGTGCAGCGCGTGCATAAGCGAGCGTGCGAGGATGCGTCGTTTGACGCGTTGATGCCATGCTGATTGCCGCTGGACGACCATGCCGCTTTCACTCATGGACATCGGCATGCGCATCGAAGGATCGTGTCACTGCGGCAACGTGCGTTTCTCGTGCGAAGCACCGTCGCCCGTGCCGTATCAGATCTGCTATTGCTCGATCTGCCGCAAGACGGCCGGTGGCAGCGGTGGTGCGATCAACCTCGGCGCGCGCATGGATACGCTGCAGGTCGAAGGCCGCGACCATATCGGCGTCTACAGCGCGCGCATCCACGAGGACGACGGCAGCGTCCGCACCAGCAGCGGCCAGCGGAATTTCTGCACCGGTTGCGGGAGTGCACTGTGGCTGTTCGATCCCGAATGGCCGGACCTGGTACATCCGCATGCGTCGGCGATCGACACGCCGCTACCGGAGCCGCCGGACCGCGTGCACATGATGTTGGGCTCGAAGGCGAACTGGGTGCGCGTGCCGAGCGGCACGCACGAAGTGCACTTCGACGAGTATCCCGACGAGTCGCTGGAGGACTGGCACAGACGGCACGGCATGTACGACGGCAACGACGCAGCGAAACGCGATTGATCGCGTCAGCCGCGCGCCTCGACGACGCGTGCGCGCATCGGCGCCTCGATGCGACCGCCGCCGAATCGGTCACAAAGTGCGGAGGTGGTGATCGCGATGGCATCGTCCAGACCGCCGGGATCGCGTGCTTCGATCTCATGACGCAGCGGCGTGCCGGCGCAGAACGCAGTGGCCGCGTCTTCGGCGCTCGAAGCGATGGTCGTAGCGGCGACGGTCGTGATGTGGATATCGACGAACCCCGCGCGTCGCACGTCGGCTTCGATGCGTGCGGCGTCGTGATAGCCATGCGGCACGCGGACCATGAACGTCGGTGGGTCGTCCGGAAAGCGCTGCGCCAGCGCATCGGTAATCGTCGCGGTGATCGGGTTGGCCTCGATCGCATCCCAGGCGTTGAACAGGAACACGCCGCGGTCGCGTAGTACCCGCCGTGCTTCCGTGTAGCCCAGCACGCGGTCGGGAAAGAACATCACGCCGAACTGGCAGAGCACGGCATCGAAAGTATCGTCATCGAACGGCAGTGACTGCGCATCCGCAACGCGCCAGCGCACGCCCGCGACGCCCGGTTCGTGATGCGCGACGTCCAGCATCGGCGCGCTGAGGTCGGTGGCGATGATTCTCGCGTCCGGGAGTCGCGCGGCGATCTCGCGGGTCAGCGCACCGGTGCCCGCCGCGGTTTCCAGTACGTCGCGCGCCGACGCATCGACACGCGCAGCGAGATCACGCGCGAACGGTTCGAACAGCATCGGCACCAGCAGCCGCGCGTAGATATCCGCAATGCCGGTGGCGAAGTTCGCGTCGTGCTCGGGCATCGCGTCGCTCCGAAGGGACGACGCGACCATACGCCGCGCACCGCGCTCTCAAGGACGCAGTGCGACGGCCTGCCGATCGGCGGTCAGTCCGCCAGTGTCGGGTAGTCGGCGTAGCCCTTGGCGCCGCCGGCGTACAGCGTGTCGCGGTCGGGCTCGGCGAGTGGCGCGCCTTCGCGGAAGCGGCGTACGAGGTCGGGGTTCGCGATGTACAGGCGACCGAACGCCACGGCATCGGCACGGCCTTCGCGAACGGCGGCCTGCGCCATGTCGAGGTCGTAGCCGTTGTTGACGATCCACGCGCCGCGATAACGCGAGCGCAGCGCCTCGTAGTCGAACGGTTGCGCGTCGCGCGGGCCACCGGTCGCGCCTTCCACCACGTGGATGTAGGCCACGTTCAAAGCATCGAGACGCTCGACGACGCGCTCGAACAACGGCTGCGGATTCGAGTCGGCGATATCGTTCGACGGCGTGACCGGCGCGATGCGTACACCGACGCGATCCGCGCCGATGGCATCGACGGTGGCCTTCACCACCTCGTGGAGGAAGCGCGTGCGGCTCTCGATGCTGCCGCCGTATTCGTCGTCGCGATGATTGGTCTTGTCGCGCAGGAACTGGTCGACGAGGTAGCCGTTCGCAGCGTGGATCTCGATGCCGTCGAACCCCGCCTCGATCGCGTTGCGCGCGGCAGTGGCGAAGTCCGCGACGATGCCGGGAATCTCGTCCAGGCGAAGCGCGCGCGGTTCCGACACATCGACGAATCCTTCCGGCGTAAAGGTCTTGGTGTTCGCACGAATTGCGCTCGGCGCGACCGGCACTTCGCCCGGTGGCAGCAGGCTGGTGTGCGAGATGCGGCCGACATGCCAGAGCTGCACGACGATGCGCCCGCCGCGGCGATGCACTTCATCGGTGACCCTGCGCCAGCCTTCGATCTGCTCGGGCGTGAACACGCCGGGCGTGCTGATGTAGCCCTGCGCGAGCAGGTTGACCTGCGTCGCCTCGGTGATGATCAGCCCGGCGGTCGCGCGCTGGCCGTAGTACTCGACTGCGAGCGGCGAGGGCACTAGGCCGTGAACCGCGCGGCTGCGCGTGAGCGGCGCCATGACGATGCGGTTGGCGAGCTCGAGCGCGCCGATGCGCACCGGATCGAACAGCGACGGTGCCGGCGTGTCGCGAGCGGGCTGGACGGCAGAGGAAGACATGCGATGGCCTGGATGATTCGTCGGGGTACGAACACTGGGGCCACGGGCGTGGCGCCACAGTCGTGGTGGCGTGCACGCTGCGTTTCACCGGCGGTGCGTATCGATGCTCGGTGCGGGAAAGCGCCTTGAAACAAGCGGCTTCACTTCGCGCATAGAAGATGGCTATCGACGCCATCGACACAAATGTCGTGACGCAAGCCGCTCGAGCCTGCAGTCTGCGCACCGATCCGGCGCAGCCCGCGCCCTCGATGGAAACCGCCATGTCGCTCGAAAACGTTCTCTACACCGCGCACGCCAGCGCCACCGGTGGCCGCGATGGCCGCGCCACCTCGTCCGACAACGTGCTGGACGTCCGCCTCGCCACGCCGCGCGAACTCGGCGGTGCGGGCGGGGAGGGCACCAATCCGGAACAGCTGTTCGCGGCCGGCTATTCGGCGTGTTTTCTCGGCGCGATGAAGTTCGTCGCCGGCCAGCAGAAGATCGCATTGCCGGCGGACGCGCGCGTCGATGGCAGCGTCGGCATCGGCCCGATTCCTGCGGGCTTCGGCATCAACGCGACGCTGCGCGTGCACGTGCCCGGCATGCCGCGTGAGCAGGTCGAGGAACTCGTGCAGAAGGCGCACGGCGTGTGTCCGTATTCGAATGCCACGCGCGGCAATATCGACGTCGAGCTCGTCGTCGTCTGATGTAACGCGCAGGCCGCGTCAGCGACGGTCGTCGTCGTTGCCGCGGCCCTGCTGCTGCGTGCGCTCTGGACCTTGCCCGCGATCGTTGCGCGGGTTGAGTTGTTCGGCGTTGCGATAGCCGGTCTGCGATTCGAGTTCGTGCGCCTGCGGCGAACGATCCGGTCGATCGGGCCGGCTGATGCGGCGCGGCGGGTTGTCGTCGCGATTGGTGGTCATCGTGGCTCCATGTCGTGCGATGCGGTCGCCGATGCGATGACGGCCGCGATGTCGCTGCGGCCGTCATCGACGCACGCAATCAGCCGGTGCCGAGTTGCGTCTGCAGCTGCCGTGCCTGGTCGAGGTGCTTCTGCACCGCCGCACGCGTGGTCGTCAGGTGGTTGCGCGCGGCGGCGTCCCGCACGACGCCCATCGACGCATCCAGCATCTGCAGCGTCATCTGGTGGTCCATCACCATGCGGTCGATGTAGGCACGCGTGTAGGCCTGGCCACTCAGCGATGCGAGCTGCTGTTCGCCCTGTCGCGCCATCGTCGTCAGTTGCTGCAGCGACGTGCCGCTTCCGGACGTGCTGCCCATCAGCTTGCGCGTGGCTGCAAGGTTCGCGGTGTGCTCGGCGATCATCATGTCGGCGTACTGGCGCGCGCCGCCGCTGACGTTCTTGCTGATCGCCTGACGCGCGGCGCGGATCTCATGGTCGTCGACCGCCGCCACCATCGCCAGCGCTTCGGCCTGCGAATGCGCGACGGGCGCTGCGCCCGCACTGGTCGAGGCGCTCGCCGACCCCGTACCCGTCGTGGACGACGCGCCGCTCGACGCGCTGCGGCCGGACGAGGACGTTGCGCGCGTCGATGAGGTGGTCGAACCGCCGGTCGAGGTCGACGACGCCCCGGTGGTCGTGTTGCGGCCCGAGGTGCCGCTGCCGGTGGACTGTCCCGTCGACGAACTGCCGCCCATGTCGCCGGTGTCGCCCGTGTCGAGCTGCGTGCCCGAGTAGCGATCCGACATGCTCGTGTTCGAGCCGGACGACGTGCCCGTGGACGACGAGCCCGTGGACGAGCCGGTCGACGACGTGCCGCTGCCGTTCCATGCGGATGTACCGCTATTGCCTGCCATCGACGAACCGGTCGACCCGGACGTCGAGGTGGACGAACCGGATCCGCTGGTGCCGTTCGTTCCGGTCGTACCGCTCGTTCCGCCCGACGTCGTCGACTGCGGGCTCCACGACGCGGCCATGCCGCCCGAGGTTCCGTTGCTGCCGGTCGTTCCGGTGTCGCTGCCTGTCGTCGCGCACGCGCCCAGTGCGAGCGTCAGCGCGACCGTGATCGCCTTCTTGTATCCGAGTGTGGTCATAAGCCTCTCCATGTCGCCGTTGGGGATGTCGCATCGGAGCCGGCGTCGGCGGATCGATCGGCTTGGACTCGGGCCGACCGACTATGTGCGACGCCGGTCCGTGCCTACTGCGCGGTCGCCGTCGATGCGGTGCGCATGACGCCGCGGGTCGCTTCGCCGCCGCGACGTCCGATCGCCGCCATGTGCTCGCGGTTGCCGCTCACGGCCTGGCCGCCTTTGCGGCCGATCGCGGCCATGTGGTCGCGATTGCGGCTCACCGCCTGGCCGCCCTTGCGGCCGGCGTCGCGGGCTTCGTTGGCGCTGAACTCGTGGGCGTTGCCGCGGGCATGAGCGGCGCGGCCGCCCATCGACGCGATCTCGCGCTGGCGGTTCGGGTCCATGCGATTGAAGCCGCCACGCGGCGTCGGGGTCTGGGTGTCGAGGTCCATCGGGGTGTCTCCGGGGTAGAGGCGACCGCCGGCGCGCCCATGGACACGTCGCGTCGATCGAGTTGGTCGATGGTTCCCCGGGGCTGCGCGATGACCCGCTCGGGTCCGCCTTCCACCACGTCCTTCCGCAGCGCAGCCCCGGGGAACGCGATCGATGCTCGGCGTGGTCGCATTAGCGCTGGGCGAAGCGCAGGTGCACGGCGCATTCGCCGCATGAAGTGCTTTAGCGCAGGGGTTTCGCGGTGTCGATCCGATGCAGGATCGATGTCGAGCCCGTCAGCTTGAACGAGTCATTGTTGTGCACGTCGGGTGAAGCGAGCGCGGCCGGTCGACACAGGCGCAAAGCATCGATAGATTGGGCATATGGTCACATCTTCACTCGCGACATCCCGCACTCCCGGACGGCTGCTAGTCGTCGAGGACGAGTACCTCATCGCCGACGAAATGCGTCGCGATCTCGAGGCGCTCGGCGCCAGCGTGATCGGCCCGGTCGCGAACGTTGCGGCGGCGATGTCGCTGTTCGACAGCGACCCCGACATCGACGGCGCGATCCTCGACATCAACCTGGCGGGCGAGACCGTATTCCCGGTCGCGGCCGCACTCGAAGCACGTCGCATTCCGTTCGTGTTCTGGACGGCGTACGAGTCGTGGACGTTGCCGAGCGAGTTCCGCGATCGTCCGCGCCTTGCCAAGCCGTCGAGCGCGGAAGAAGCGCTGCGTTACCTGCGGCCGATGCCCGTCATCGAGACGGTGCAGCCGCCCGTACGTCGTCGCTCGACGCCGGTGCTTGCAGATGTGTTCGTCAGCGCGCACGGCGATTACCTGCTGCGTCTGCACGCCGGTGGCGTACCGGACGAAGCCGACCTCGACTGGATCGGCCTTGCGAGCATCGACCCCGCGCAGTGGAGCGTGCGCCTGCGCATGAGCGTCGAGCCGGGCGTGTTCTACCGCGTGCCGCCGCGTTACCTGCAGGGCCTGTGGTCGGAACTCGCCGTCATCGGCTGATGCGCCACATGTGAATCGCACGGCGCGCGGAGTTCATCGATGACACCGCCACGCCTGTTGATGACGCCGCGCTCGCATTTCTCGCGCAAGGTGCGTCTGCTCGCCGATGGCCTCGGCATCCCGCTGGAACTCGTAGACGTCGGCAACGTGGCCGATGTCGATCCCGCGATCTTCGGGCCGAATCCCCTGATGAAAGTGCCGACGCTGGTCGACGGCGCGCAGGTCGTGTTCGATTCCGACCACATTGCGGCGTGGCTGGTGCGTTGCCACGATCCGGACGATCGCTTCGACGTACTGACGAATGATCCCGACGTGCTCAACGCGCGTGCTGTGTTGAACGGAATGATGGCGACCGAAGTCGAACTGGTGCTCGCCGCGCGTACCGGACTGGATGTCGCACATCCGCGGTTCGACAAGATGCGTGGCGTGATCGAATCAGGGCTCGACTGGCTGGACGCGCACGCTTCGGTATTCGGCGACAGGCCGAACTATCTCGGCCTGCATCTTGTCGCGCTCTGCGATCACCTTGCGTTCTACGGACTCGCGAAGCTCCGGCATCCATCGCTGGCCGCGCATGTGGAAACGCTCACCCATTTGCCGTGGGTGAGCGCTTCGCGTCCTGCGTAATGCTTATTTCTTCGGTGCGGCCTTCGCGGCCTTGACGCCGTCCAGCATCGCCTGCACGTGCTGGTTCGGATTGAGGTCCGAATAGACCGCGGCGATCGTGCCGTTCGGCGCGACCACGTACGACGTGCGGTTCGACCACTCCGGCTTCTTGTCGAGCACGGCGTCGTAGGTCTTCGCGATCTTCGCGCCCGGGTCCGCACCGACAGCGAACTTGCCGCCGCAATGCTCGGTCTCGGTCGAGAACGCGGACAGCTGGTCGGTATTGCCGGCGCTGAGGCCGATCACCGTCGCGCCTTCGGCCTTGAACTTGTCGCTGGCCTCGGAGAACAGGTGCGCTTCCATGTTGCAGCCCGGCGTATGCGCGGCGGGGAAGAAGTAGACGACGACCGGACCCTTCTTCAGCGCCTTCGACAGCTCGAACGTAAACGGCTTGCCGGCGAGATACGACTGCGCCTTGAAGTCGGGTGCCTTGTCGCCGGTCTTCAGTGCCGCCGCAGCGGGCGAGGCGAGCGCGAGAGTGGCGACGGCGGCGAGCGTGGCGCGGGTCAGGGCATTCATGGCGTGGTCCCGTTTGGCGGATCGAAGTGGCGATCGTTATACGCCAGCCACGGCCGCCGGACACCGCAGCCGGTCGGCGAGCAGCCGCGTGCACGGCCGCCCGTTCATCGGCATACGCCGCCGGCTACGCATCCGGAACATTCGCGTCACGACGGCGAAACGACGAACCTGATGTATTCAGCGTGCGTCCCGGGATGGGTCGCAGCGCGTCCGAACTGGGTCGAGGTCGCGTCTCTCCAATGAGGGCTTGAGCCCCGGACTTCTCTCGGGTCCGGGGTTTTTTATGCGCGACGCAAACGTGCGTCGAGCCATGTCGAAGCGGTGTCGACCATGGCATCGGTGAGTTCGTGCGCACCGTCGTGCACGACCATTGATGTGTCGATGCCGAAGCCTTCAAGCCGCGACGCGGCGTCGCGTGCACCGTCGACTGGCAACGTGTCGTCGTCGCGACCGTGCACGACGAGTGCTTCGAGATCGCGCACGCGCTCCACGTCATCCGGTTCGACGTCGGGAAGCAGGCTACCGGCGAGCATGAAGAATCCGGCAACGCGATCGGTCGCAGACAGAGCCGCGCTTGCGGCAAGAATCCCACCTTGGCTGAAGCCACCGATCCACGTGCGTTGCGGCGCGATGTCGTGGTGCGACTGCAGCTGCGCGATGAAGTCCAGCAGGCGGCCTCGTGCTTCGGCTTCTTCGTTCTCCACGATCTGCAGGCCGTCTTCGCTCAGGCCGATGCGATACCAGCCGAGCCGTCCGCCTGCGATCGAGCGATGCCCGCGCGGCAGCACGACGAGCGTGCCCGGCGGTGCGCGTTCGCCGAGCGCGACAAGTTGCTTCTCGTCGCCGCCGACGCCGTGCAGCAGCACGAGCAACGAGTGCGCGCGTCGGGCTTGGGCTCCATCGTCGCGAACGAGAACGCGTAGTCCGCGGACTCGGTGAGTTCGCTAAGTGCGGGCGGCGAGGGTGATGTCGTCATCGAGGCGATGCTGCCGAACGCGAAGTGACGCGATGGTCGCGCCCGGCTTCGCGCATCGGTCACACTCGCGTTTTCGCCACGCACCGGGAACGCCATGAAGGTCATCGAAGTCCGCCATCCGCTCGTGCAGCACAAGCTCGGCCTGATGCGGCGCGCCGACCTCAGCACCAAGGAGTTCCGCGACCTGGCGTCCGAAGTCGCCACGTTGCTGACCTACGAAGCGACCGCCGACCTGCCGACGGAAACCATCACCGTCGACGGCTGGGCCGGCCCGGTGCAGGTGCAGCGCATCAAGGGCCGCAAGGTGACGCTGGTGCCGATCCTGCGCGCGGGGCTCGGCATGCTGCCTGGCGTGCTCGAACTGGTGCCGGCGGCGAAGGTCAGCGTGGTCGGCCTGCAGCGCGACGAGGACACGCATGCGGCGGTCGGCTACTACGAGAAGCTGGTCGGCAGCATGTCCGATCGCATTGCGCTGATCCTCGACCCGATGCTCGCCACCGGTGGCTCGCTGATCGCGGCCATCGATCTGCTCAAGGCGGCCGGCGCGACGCGGATCAAGGCGCTGTGCCTGGTCGCGGCGCCAGAAGGGCTGCGTGCGGTCGAGGCCAAGCATCCGGACGTCGACATCGTCACCGCGTCGGTCGACGAGCGCCTCAACGAGCGCGCCTACATCCTTCCCGGGCTCGGCGACGCGGGCGACCGCATCTTCGGTACGCGCGCGGTCTGATGTCGCGACGGTGAACGCGGTCACCTTCGCGGCAGGCCAACCGGGACTTTCGGCCTAGAAAGGCACCCGCGGCGCGGTCGTATGCTCCGGAGTCGCAACGCACCGGCGCTTCCCGGTGCCACCCGGAGATCCCGTTTGAAGACCACGCTGCTCCCGCTCGCCGCGGCCCTCGCGCTCGCCATCGCCCCCCAGCTCCACGCGCAGGACGCGCATTGCCTCGACGACACCTGCAGCCTGCAGGCGCTGCTGCCCGTCGACAGCGGCACGTCCACGCCGTCCGCTGCGGCCGACGCGACCGTCGCGCCGCGCCAGGGCACGTGGGGTATCGACCTCGCCGGCATGGACCGTTCGGTCAAGCCAGGCGACGACTTCTTCCGCTACGTCAACGGCAACTGGGCGAAGACCACGCAGATTCCGGCGGATCGTTCGAGCTACGGCGGCTTCGCCGTGCTGCGCGACCTGTCCGAGGCGCGTGTGCACAAGCTCGTCGAAAGCTATCCCGCCGATCCGGCCAAGGGTGACGACGCCTCGAAGGTCGGCGCGCTCTACAAGGGCTTTCTCGACGAGGCCAGCATCGAGAAGCTCGGCGGCAAGCCGCTGAGGCCGCAGATCGACGCGCTGCGCAAGGTGTCGAGCAAGACGCAGATGGCCGAAGTGATGGGCCGTTCGATGGGCGGGTTCGGTCGGAGCTTCGTCAGCCTGTCGGTCGGCGACGATGCGCGCGATCCCGAGCATTACGCGCTCTACCTCGGCCAGTCGGGCCTGGGCCTCGGCGACCGCGATCTGTATCTCGATCCGAAGTTCGCGCCGCAGCGTGAGCGTTACCAGAAGTACATCGCGCAGATGCTGCAGATGGCCGGTTGGGACAAGCCGGCCGATCGTGCCGCGTCGATCATGGCGCTCGAAACCAAGATCGCGAACGCGCACTGGACGCGCGCGCAGAGCCGCGACCGCGACAAGACCTACAACCCGGTCGAACTCGCCGACCTCGACACCAAGGCGCCGGGCTTCCCGTGGGCGGCGTTCTTCAAGGCTGCGGGCGTCGATGCGACGAAGCGCGGCGTCGTGCGCCAGGGCACCGCGCTGCCGAAGCTCGCCGCGATTTTCAACGAGACCGACCTCGACACGCTGAAGGCGTGGGAAGCGTTCCAGGTCACCGACCAGGCCGCGCCGCTGCTGTCGAAGTCGTTCGCGGATGCCAACTTCGAGTTCCGTTCGAAGTTCATGTCGGGCCAGCCGCAGCAGCGTGAGCGCTGGAAGCGTGCCGTCGCATTCGCCGACGACGCGATGGGCGAGGCGATCGGTCGCGACTACGTCACGCAGTATTTCCCCGCCGATTCGAAGGCGAAGATGGACGCGCTGGTCGCGAACATCAAGGAAGCCATGCGTGCGCGTCTCAATAAGCTCACGTGGATGAGCGATGCCACGCGCGCCGAAGCACTGACCAAGCTCGACAACTTCGGCCTGAAGATCGGCTACCCGGAAAAGTGGCGCGACTACAGCGGCCTGAAGGTCGTTGCGGGTGACACGTTCGGCAACGGGCAGCGCTCGCAGCAGTTCGAGTGGGACTACGACCGCGCGCGCATCGGCAAGGTCACCGACAAGCTCGAATGGGGCATGACGCCGCAGACCGTCAACGCGTACTACTCGTCGGTCAAGAACGAGATCGTGTTCCCGGCCGCGATCCTGCAGCCCCCGTTCTTCGATCCCGACGCGGACCCGGCGGTGAACTACGGCGCGATCGGCGGCGTCATCGGCCACGAGATCACCCACGGCTTCGACGACCAGGGCCGCAAGTCGGACGGCAAGGGCTTCCTGCGCGACTGGTGGACGAAGGACGACGCGGCGAAGTTCGAGACGCAGGCGGCGAAGCTCGGCGGCCAGTACGAGGGCTACGACTTCGCGTCGCTGCCCGGCGTGCACATCAACGGCAAGGCGTCGATGGGCGAGAACATCGGCGACCTCGGCGGCATCACGCTCGGCCTCGAGGCCTATCACCGCTCGCTCGACGGCAAGCCGGCACCGGTGATCGACGGCTTCACCGGCGACCAGCGCGTCTTCCTCGGCTGGGGCCAGGTGTGGCGCACGCTGATGCGCGATGACGCGCTTCGCCAGCAGCTCGTGGGCGACCCGCATTCGCCGGGCCAGATCCGCGCGTTCGCGCCGCTGCGCAACGTCGACGCCTGGTACGACGCGTTCGGCATCAGCAAGGGCGACGCGATGTACATCGCACCGGAAGACCGCGTCCGCATCTGGTAATCGCTAGATCGATCGCACTTCGACCGGCGCCCACGTGGCGCCGGTCGTCGTTTGGGCGCCGCGTTTTTTCCGACGATCGGCCTCCGGGCGGACGCGGCCTCACGCCGGTTGAATCTCCGGTCGGTTAGACAGGGCCGTCACCACCACCCCGGACCCCGATGGAAACGCGGATCCTCGTCGTCGACGACAACGCGCGCGTGCGCGAAATGCTGGCCGACCTGCTCGAACTCGATGGACATGTCGTCTTCCAGGCGGAGACGGGGCAGGTGGCATTGCAACTGCTTCAAGGCGGCCTGCAGCCGCGGCTGATCGTGTGCGACCTGATGATGCCGGACGTCGATGGCTGGCAGGTGCTGGCCGCGGTCGAGCAGATGCCCGAGCGCCCCGAGGTCATCATCTTCAGTTCGCTGGGCGACCTCGCCTCGATCGAGCGCCTTACCGAACGCTACGGTTGCACCGTGCTCAAGAAGCCCGAGCAGCTCCGCGAAGTCGTGGGCTTCGCCCGCGCGACGATCGATCGTCCGCACTGAGCTGCAGGGTCAACCCCAGCTGAAGGGCGCCTCACGCTGCGTGCGCGATAATGAACTCCGTCGCGGGGCATTCACGGATTCGTCACCAGAATCCGCATGAAGCAGTCGCAGTGATCAGGGGTTGACCATGCAAGAGGGCGCGGCCGAGAGCAGCGTGCAACAGGTGCCGCATCGGCAGGCTGGCCTGGGCGAGAGCGAACGTCAGTTCCGTCTCCTCGTCCAGGGCGTCACCGACTACGCGATTTACATGCTCGATATCGACGGGCGGATCGCGAGTTGGAACGCCGGCGGGCAGCGCATCAAGGGCTACAAGGCCGAGGAAATCATCGGCCAGCACTTCTCGCAGTTCTATACCGACGACGACCGCAACTCGGGCGAGCCCGCGCGTGCGCTGCAGACCGCGCGCACCGAAGGCCGCTACGAGAAGGAAGGCTGGCGCCTGCGCAAGGACGGCACGCGCTTCTGGGCGAACGTCATCATCGACCCGGTGTACGACGAAGACGGCAAGCACATCGGCTTCGCCAAGATTACGCGCGACATCACCGAGCGCCGCGAGCAGCAACGCGCGCTGGAAGTCGCGCAGCAGGCCATGCTGCAGGCGCACCGCATGGAGGCGATCGGCCAGCTGACCTATGGCGTCGCGCACGACTTCAACAACCTGCTCACCGTCATCACCAACAGCCTTGATCTATTGGGCGTCGACAGTTCGGATCCGCAGCGCACGCGTCGGCTGATCGCCGGTGCACAGCGTGCTGCCGAGCGCGGTTCGCTGCTCACGCGCCAGCTGCTCGCGTACTCGCGCAAGCAGACGCTGCGGCCGGAAGTGCACGACCTCAACAGCCTCATCTACGCCGGCGAGTCCGTGCTGCGCCGTGGCGTGGGCGAGAACATCGACATCGAGCTGTCGCTGGGCCGCGGCCTGGGCGACGTCAACGTCGATGCGCCGGAATTCGAAGCCGCACTGCTCAACCTCGTCGTCAATGCGCGCGATGCGATGCCCGAGGGCGGCCGCATCACCATCGGCACGCGCGAGCACCTGCAACGGGAGCGCGAAGGCCGTCGTAATCCGGGGCGCTACGTGCTCGTCACCGTGGAAGACACGGGCACGGGCATGTCGCCCGAGGTCATCGAACACGCGATGGAGCCGTTCTTCACCACGAAGGACGTGGGCAAGGGCAGTGGCCTCGGCCTGAGCCAGGTGTACGGCTTCGCCGTGCAGTCGGGCGGTGACATCTCGATCGACAGCCATGTCGACAAGGGCACGACGATCAGCTTCTACCTGCCCGTGACCCAGGACCATCGCGAGGGTGACCTCGGCGACGGCGACAGCGGCGCGCCGATCAAGGTGCTGCTGGTCGAGGACGATGCCGACGTGCAGGCGATGGCGGTGGAATCGCTGCGCTACCTCGGCTACTCCGTGCTCACCGCGGACGAAGGCGCAGCCGCGCTGGAGATCCTCACGCGCGATCCGGAAATCCAGGTGTTGTTTACCGACGTGGTGATGCCGAAGGGCATGAGCGGCGTCGACCTGTTCCGCGAAGCGTTACGCATCCGTCCCGAACTGCGCGTGCTGCTCGCATCCGGTTACGCACGCGGACAGCTGCCGACGATTCCCGACGGCTGCGACTTCATAGCGAAGCCCTACCGCGTCGAGGATCTCGGCAAGCGCCTGGCCGCACTGCTCGGTCACATCCCGACGGCCGCAGCGTCCAGCTGACGCATCGTGACGGCACCCGATGACGACCCGGCGTCGCGCTATGGCGACGCCATGCGTCGCGACTCGGTGCGCATGCGCGAACGCGAGCGTCGTCGCTATTCGCCCGCGCGCGTTCGCGGGGCGTGGATGTGGTGGGCGGTCGCGGTCGGCGGGCTCGTGATCTTCATCGCGCTGATGTGGGCGGTGATGGAGAAGACGAAGTGGACGGCCGGCGATCTTGCGCAGCCTGCGAGCGAGTCGCGTTAGCAGAACCAGCCACCTCGATGGCTGACGCATTCGTCCAGCCGTCTTTGGTAACTCGTACGTATGCGCGCACAACCGCATGCAACGCATGCTGCGCCGCCACAGGAACGATGCAGCCACGCGCGCAAAGCCATGCGATGGAGCGTGATCCGACCGCACGTCGGCTCACTCGCTAAGACAGGCTCTGCAGCATCGTAGGATCGGCCGGCCATCCATCGCGGAGCCCGCCATGTCCGACCGTCGTTCCCCCCGTGTCCTCGCGCTCGCACTCGGCCTCGCGCTGGGGTCGATCGCCGCAACCGCTGCGGCGGACGATCGCACCGACATCCGCGCCGAGGTGACGCGTCGCCACGACGAGTCGGTGAAACGCCTGCAGGACTGGATCGCGTTGCCATCCATCGCGGCCGAGGGCCGCAATTCGAAGGAAGGTGCCGAATACATGGCGAAGCTCGCGCGCGACGCGGGCTTCCAGAAAGTCGAAGTGGTGCAGACCGACGGCAAGCCCGGCGTGTTCGCCACGCTCGATGCCGGCGCCGCGAAAACGGTCGGCCTGTACTTCATGTACGACGTGAAGCAGTTCGACCCTGCCGAATGGTCGTCGCCGCCGCTCGAAGGCCGCATCGTCGACAAGCCCGACTACGGCAAGGCGATCGTCGGCCGCGGTGCGGTGAACCAGAAGGGGCCGGAGTCGGCATTCCTTGCCGCGCTGCATGCCATCCGCGGCGCCAACAAGAAAATGCCGGTGAACCTCGTGCTCGTCGCGGAAGGCGAGGAGGAGATCGGCTCGCCGCATATCGCGCAGCTTGTTCGTCGCCCGGACGTCGCGGCCGCGCTGAAGAAGAGCGTCGGTGTATTCATGCCGTCGGCGGAGCAGGAGTCCGATGGCACCGTGACGGTCACGCTGGGTGCGAAGGGCGTGGTCGAACTCGAGCTGGTGAGCAGCGGCGAGAAGTGGGGGCGCGGTCCGTCGAAGGACGTGCATTCGTCGCTCAAGGCGATGGTCGATAGCCCGGCCTGGCATCTGGTCAAGGCGCTGGACACGCTGGTGTCGGACGACGGCAACACGATCACGGTCGAGGGTTATCCGAAGCCGCCGGCGATCAGCGCCGACCATCGCGCGATGGTGACCGCCGCGGTCAAGGCGTCGCCGGATGGCGAGGCGACGGCGAAAAAGCAGCTCGGTGTGCAGCACTGGATCGGCGACCTGCCGTGGCAGGCCGCGCAGGAACGGCTCGTCTCGCAGCCGACCATCAACATCGAAGGCCTCGTAGCGGGTTACACGGGCGTCGGCGGCAAAACCGTGCTGCCGCATCGCGCGGTCGCGAAGATCGACATGCGACTGGTGCCCGGCATGACGAAGGACGGCGCCGTGGCCGCGCTGAAATCGCATCTCGCGAAGCACGGCTTCGGCGACATCGAGGTCAACGTGAGCGGCGGCTACAACCCGACGAGCACCGATGCGAATGCCCCACTGATCCGCGCGCAGGTCGCCACGCTCAAGTCGCTCGGCGTCGAGCCCTTGCTGTGGCCGCGTGGTGCGGGTTCGTATCCGGGGTTCGTGTTCACCGACCCGCCGTTGAGCCTGGCCTCGGGCCATTTCGGGCTGGGCACCGGTGGCGGCGCGCATTCGCCTGACGAGTTCTACGTCATCGAGTCGAGCAACCCGAAAGTGCAGGGCTACGACGGCGCGGTGATGTCGTTCGTCGACTACCTGTACCAGCTCGCGCGCTGATCGTTCCGCACGGCCGCGATCACTTCGATCGCGGCCGTGCTTTCGTTGCACGAGGACGCGACAAACGTGCGCGTCGTCACCGCCGCTTGTTCGCACGCACACCATCGCGACACGCCGCATGGCATCAGCATCGTTTTCCGCTGCCATCGCGCCATGCGTCGATTCGCCCAGGCTTTCCTGCCCGAGGCGCTGTCACCGGGGCTTCCGGGGCGCGTTGCCGACGCGCTCGCCGATTCGCCGGAGCGCTACAACATCGCGGTACGCAAGCCGGCCGCGGTAATCCTCGATGTCGGCGACGGCCCCGACGTCGGTGATGCGACGTGGGGCCTGATCCCGAGCTGGTCGAAGACGCCGGAAACCAAGTACACGACGGTGACCGCGCGCCTCGACCGCGCGCCATCCAGCCGCATCTATCGACGCGCGTGGGAGAAGCGACGCTGCGTCGTGCCGATGACGGGCTATTACAAATGGGATCGCACGGTGAAACCCGCGCGCCCGTACTTCATCCAGTCGCGCGACGGGCAGGTGCTGTTCGCCGCGGGTTTATGGGATCGCTGGCCCGCCGACGCGCCCGAGATGCTGAGCTTCACCGTGCTGACGATGCCGAACGATGCAATCCCGGCGCCCCTCGTGCCTGACGGCCCGGTGTTCATTCCGGCATCGGAGGTCGCCGACTGGATCGCCGGCCCGTGGTTCGCGCAGCGCTTTCTGTCGACGATGCGGCAGCCCGAACTCGACGCGTACCCCGTGTCGCGCGCGATCCGCAGCCGTGACGCCGACGACTACACGTTGCTCGAACCCGCCGGCCCGGACGACATCCCGCCACCGCCCGACGATGAAGCCTGGCTCGACGATGAAGACATCGACTGAGCGGAACGCGCGCTTCCGACGACAGGTGTGCACCGAAGCGCGCGTCGCGCTTCAATACGACGACGCCAACGGAGCACCGCGATGCCGCGCATCGATCTCGACGCCATCCCCGCCGTCAACGCCACCGGCTATCCGCAACCCTATGCGCAGGACGTCGAAGGGCGCTGGTATCGCCGCCTCGCACCCGTCACCGGGCTTACCGACTTCGGTGCCAGCCACGTCGTGCTCAAGCCCGGCGCATGGTCCGCGCAGCGTCACTGGCACGAGGACGAAGACGAACTCGTCGTGATGATTTCAGGCGAAGCAGTGCTGGTCGACGACGCCGGCGAAACGCGTGTGCGTCCCGGCGACGTGCTCGCCTTCCCGAAGGGCGACGGCAATGGCCATTGCCTGCGCAATGATGGCGACGTCGACTGCGTATTCGTCGCGATCGGCCAGCCGGCCACGCGCATGTGCCACTACCCGGACATCGACATGCGCTGGACCGGCGAGCGCTACACGCACGTCGACGGCACGCCGTACTGACGGCGCGCCTTATCGCTTACCAGCGCTGCGAAAGCCCGACCGTCCACGCGCGGTCCGCGGCCGCGTCACTCAGGCCATAGCTGTAGGC
Source organism: Lysobacter sp. HA35 (assembly GCF_054061195.1). Classification (NCBI taxonomy): domain Bacteria; kingdom Pseudomonadati; phylum Pseudomonadota; class Gammaproteobacteria; order Lysobacterales; family Lysobacteraceae; genus Lysobacter; species Lysobacter sp. HA35. Next base: position 552,115 of record NZ_JBSSDY010000001.1, read on the forward strand.
GACGTCGACCTGCGTGTCCTCGCCGAAGCGCCAACTCGCGCCCGCGTCGAACGTGGTTTCCGGGCCGTCATCGCCATGCATCGGAATGCGCTGCGCCGCGACTTCGCCGAACACGCGCGCATGGCCGTCGGCGAACGACTTGCCGACCACCACCGCGAACAGGCCGGCGAGACCCTCGTCGCCGTCACCACGCTCGTACGACAGGCCCGGCATCACGCCGACGCCGATGTCGTGCGCGAATTCCCATTCGGCAACGAACTCCAGCGACGGCCGCACGCCGCGACCGTGTGCACCCACGCCGGTCGGCAGCTCCGCGCCCGCGATCCAGGCCATCGACGGCATTCCGTCGCGATCCTGCAGGTGGTGTTTGACGCCGATGCCGACGTCGCTCCAATCGGACTCGCCGGCCGCACTGACGCGACCTTCCGTCTCGATGCGAAGCTCCCACGCATCGCCCATGCCGACGCGCAGCAACGTCGGCATCGAACGCTCCAGCGGAGCGCCCTCGTCGGACGTTGCCGCGACGCTGGTTTCGAGTTGAACGTGACGCCCGACCGTCGAGCTGGATTCCACGAAGTCCGGGCGATCGGTGGAGAGCGGGTCTTCGGCGAAAGCGGGCAGCGCCGCGGCAAGGCCGGCGGCGAGCAGGAGGCGGCGGGCGAGAAGGGAAGTCATCGAGACGATCCGGACAGATATCCCGACGTCAACGACCTCGCGGGCCGAAGCTTTAGCGGCGGTGCGGCGGTGCGGCGAGTCAGGCGCGGAATGCCGGATCTGCGCAGCACTACGGCGACCCGGCTGCCGCCGATAGCGTGCGCAGGCGGTCGCCGAGGCGCTGCACGTTCTGGCGTGCGTCGCGAAGGTCAACCCGATCACTTGGCGCGAGCACGGTTTCGGCGGCCGTGCGCAGCGCTGCCTCCTGTTCGGTCGCGTGTGCCGCGTCATCGTTGACGCGCGACGCGATCGCCGGTCGTTCGTCCATGGTTGGCACGCCGTAGCCGCCACGCGCGAAAGAAGCTGGGCGCGCGAGGCGGGCGCGGAGTCGGATCGCCGCGTCCGTATCGCTGCGTAGCTCGGCGATGCGCGGGTCGCGGCCGCTAAGAAGTCGATGTTTGAGTTCGTCGGCGGCACGCACTTCGGCGCGCCGCAGCGCTGCCGTCTCCAGAATGAGCAATGCGGCAGTCGCCTTTAGGTCGGCGCGTTCCATCCATGGCGCGCGTTGCGAAGGCGGCAGGTCGAGCCAGTCGGTCACCTTGCGCTCGGGAATCGGCAACGTCGTTTTCGCCGCGTCGAACAGTTGCGCGAAGTGCTGTGCCTGCGAATCGAAGCGGTAGCCGAGGCGACGGGCCGAATCCACGTCGTCAAAGACCGACGTGTCTGCGACATCGGCGCGGGCGAGTCGCGCGAGCAGACCCGTCGGCGTCACGCTGGCGAGAGGCATGCGTGCAAGACGCGGCACGCCGTCATGCAGCAGCGTCCAGGTTTCGACCGCACAGTTGCGAGTGACGAAGCGATAGCGGCCGTCGTAGGACCAGTGCACCTGCGCTGCGCGTTCGAGCAGAGAGGCGATCTCGTCGCGCGACAGGCGCAGCGGCGTCGAGGTCAGATCGCGAAGTTCGACCTTGGTGTATTCGTCGATCACCTGCGGCATCGGCAGTACGAACAGGCGCGAGGGATAGCCGCCGGTGAGGCCGCGCCAGCTCGAGATCTGCACGTCGTCGACGAACGCGCGGAACGACAGCACCACATGCCACGCGATGTCGAGCCGGCAATCCGGGCCAAGCGCGTGCCCCGGCGCGCAGATCACCAGCCGCAACATTGAATGGCCCCAGCGGCTCATCGGCGCCTTGTCGGCACCCGCGAGCAGATAGTCGACGGCGTAGACGCGCGATGGGTCGATCGCGAGCAATGCCGATGTGTCCGCTGCGCCATCGGTGTTCGGCAGCACGAACGCAGGCGCACCGCAGTCGGTGCGCGGCGGCGCCACGCCCGCGCGCGACGCGAACCAGTGCGCTAGCGCCGGTCGGCGACACGCGTAGTCCGCATCCAGCAGGAAATGCTCGAGATTGACCGCGAGGAACTCGCGCGAATCGGTGCGTTCGTAGTCGTCCGGCGTGCGATCGCGGAAGTCGTTGGTTGCGACGCGACCGCCCGCATGCAGCGGCGCCACCGACCAGCCGGCGAGATCGAGAAGGCGCGGATCGCGCGAGAGGCCGCCGTGCGGCGAGCGATCCCATGCATGCGCGAGCTCGTGCAGCACCGCGGCTGTCGCTGCGCGCGACGGTGCATCCGGCGTCGACTCGTCGAGCAGCGCGCGCCGCAGTTTCACCATGCCGGGGACGTAGCGCCCGTCGACATGCGCGGGCAAGTCATCTCGCCATTCGATACGTAGGGGCTGGTCCAGCGCGGCCGACCACGCCGGAGGCAGCAGCTCGACTGCGTGTGCAAGAACCGAGTCGCTCGTCGCGCGCTCCGTCTCGCTCAGCCCGACATTGACCGCCGACAGCTGCACCGCATACGCAGGGCTCGCAAGCGCCGCGAACGCGGCCGCAAGCGCGATCGATCGCGCGTCACGCATCGGGTTGAACCGGAATCAGCGGGCGAGGATCGCCATCGCGAGTTGCAGGTCGCTGGCGGCCTTGGCTTCTGCGCGCTGTTCGCGCATGACGTGCAGCGCGGCTTCGAGCTGTGCGCCGCGAACCTGGCCGTCGGTGGCGACGAACATGGCTGCGTCATCGCGCGCCTGCATCACCACCTTGTCGTTGCCGGACGAGCTGCCGCTCGAGTTCGACGACGCACCGGCGGACAACCCCGCCGAGCTGCCGGCGAAACTGCTGGCGGAGGCCGACAGGGGAAGGGCGAGCGCGACGGCGGTCGCGAGCAGGGTGCGGGTCAGGGCCATGCGTTCGGCATCCGGTAACGGGATGACGAGGATAGTGCGGTGCCGCGAGCTGCGGCTGAACCGACCGTCAGTGCGTGCGCGGAGCGTCGTCCGGCGTGCCGTCCTTGGGGTCGACCACCGCGTATTCCGGCAGTTCGCCGTCGTGCACGTGGCGCAGCGCCTCGATCACGTTGTCGTCCAGCCGGTCGAGCGCGAGCACCACCTTGCCCGAATGCACGTCGCGCACGGCGCTGAGCGGCAGCACGAAATCACCGGCGTTCTGGATATTGACGACGAATTCGTCACGACGCGTCTCGCGCACCGCGCCCACACCGACGCCGCCATCCGCGACGAACACCATCTGCCCGACCTCGATCCGTTCCTGCATGACCTGCACCTCGCGTCGCCGCGGCTCACGGCCGCATGGGTCGATCATGCCGACCACGGCCGTTTCGGCGTGGTGAATGCGGATTCCTCGCGGCGCGATCACTGCGCGTCGCGATCATTTCGCGATGTCGTCCGCCCTGCGCCGCTTCTTCTCCGATGAGCACGGTCGCCTCGTCATCGTGCAGCGGCCGAACCTCCCGATCACGTTGTGGGCGCTGTTCGCCGTGCTCGCGTTCGCCATGCGCGGATCGCGCTGGCACGACGTCGCTGCGTTCATCGCGTCGGGCTTCCTGTTCGCCTGGGCGTGGCTTGAGCTCACCGACGGCGACAGCCCGTTCCGTCGCGTGCTCGGTGCGGCGGTGCTGGTCGGAATGGTCGCGCTACGGATTCCGGGCTGACGCACCGGCGCGCAGCCGCGGCCACGGGTCGATCGCGCCGTGTGCCGCGTAGATGCCGTAGTGCAGATGCGGCGGCGTGCCCCGCGCGTTGCCGGTATCGCCGACGATGCCGAGCGGGGTGCCCGGCATGACGACGTCGCCTTCCTTCAAGCCCGGCGCCCACCCGTCGAGATGCGCGTAGTAATGGCGCTCGCCAGCGGGCCCGAGCACCCAGACCTGTTGCCCGCCGAGGCCCTGGTCGCGGATGGCGACCACCAGCCCGCGCGTCGTGCTCGTCACCGTCGTGCCGCGCCTGGCGAAGATGTCGACGCCCTCGTGGCGGCGATCCCGACCTCGCGGTGCGGCCCAGGTGTCGGCGATACCTCGCGCCGCCACACCTTGGACAGGCACCGGCAAGCGCGTCGGTACCGGCGCCCAATGGAGTTCGACGAGCGTGCGCGGCACGACCATGAAGGGCCGATACCAGGCCCATCGCGCGATGAGCGCCACGAGCACAAGCGTGGCGATCGACGCCAGCCATCTCCGCAGCCGCTGACTCACGCCCGACCCCGACCGAAGGCGCATTCAGGTTGCAATGCCGGTGTACTACTCTTGCCGCTCCCCACCCGCGAGACGGTCATGACGATCTCCATGTACCAGGCTTCCGTTCCGGCGTTCGTGCGCGCCCTGCGCAATCTTCGCCACATTCTCGACAAGGGTGCCGCACATGCGCGCGAGCGTGGCGTCGATCCGAATTCTCTGCTCGAATTGCGAGTGATCGACGACATGCTGCCGCTGTCGCGACAGGTGCAGATCGCCTGCGACATGGCGAAGAACGGCGCCGCGCGACTGGCCGGGCAGGATCCGGTGCCGCTCGCGGACGAGGAAACCACGCTCGAGCAGCTGTACGCGCGTATCGACCGCACCATCGAACTCGTCGAGGGCGTTGACCGCGCGAAGGTCGACGGCAGCGAGGCGCGCGAAATCGTGCTGAACATGCGCAGCGGCGAGATGCGCTTCACCGGCCAGGACTACCTGTTGAACTTCGTGTTGCCGAACCTGTATTTCCACGTCACCGCGGCGTACGCGCTGCTGCGGCGCGAAGGCGCGCCGCTCGGCAAGATGGACTTCATCGCCGGTCCCGACACGCCGGCCTGAACCCCCGGGGGACGTCCTTACGATTTCGTCAGCCATCGCTCACCGGCGCTTTGCGGAGCGCCGGGCAGGGTTGGGCTTTTCCTGCACAGGACGAGCCCATGGCGAGCCAGCACCCGAACGGCGACAGCGCCCGCACTGCCGACGCGCAGCGTCGCATCCAGTCGAAGATCGATGACAAGGAAGCGTCCGGCGGCAAGTCGTCCGGCGAGGACAAGAAGCCGGTGCAGGCAGGGCTTGATCGCAAGCCCGAGGGGCCGCTGCCCAAGCAGCACCTGAAGAAGCCGGGCAATGAGCACGAGCTGGAACTCGAGCCGCGATTCCTCGCGCCGGGCTATCTCGGCAGCGACAAGCTCAAGGACATGGTCGCGATCGTGACGGGCGCGGATTCGGGCATCGGTCGCGCGGTCGCCGTGCTGTTCGCACGCGAAGGCGCCGACGTCGCGGTGCTGTATCTCGACGAACACGAGGACGCTCAGACGACGAAGGAATTCGTCGAAGCCGAAGGCCGCCGCTGCGTCACCATCGCCGGCGATGTGCGCGATGCGAAGTTCTGCGACGGCGCGGTGCAGCAGGTGGTCGACGAATTCGGTCGGCTCGATATCCTCGTCAACAACGCCGCCTTCCAGCAGCACGCGAAGAAGCTCGAGGACGTCACCGACGAGCAGCTGATGATGACGCTGGAAACCAACGTCGGCGGTTACTTCCACATGGCGCGCGCCGCGCTGCCGCACATGAAGCAGGGCGCCTGCATCATCAATACGACGTCGGAAACCGCGATCTTCGGCAGCAAGGAGTTGCTGGATTACTCGGCAACGAAAGGCGCGATCAGCGCGTTCACCATGTCGCTGGCCAGCAACTTGCTCGAACGCGGCATACGGGTGAATGCCGTTGCGCCGGGCCCGGTTTGGACGCCGCTGAATCCTGCGGACAAGGACGCCGAATCCGTGTCGAAGTTCGGGCAGGACAGCGACATGAAGCGTCCCGCGCAGCCGGAAGAGTTGTCGCCGGCGTACGTGTTTCTCGCGTCGCCGGTGACCGGCTCGTACGTCAACGGCGCGATCCTGCCGGTGATGGGCGGTCCGCGCGGCTGATCGACGCGCGGGCGGAGTCGCTTACTTCGCCCGCGCCATGCAGCGTCGATAACGCTGGTCGACTCGTTGCGCGAACCACGCCGTGGTCAGATGCCGCGTGATCTTCGGGCTCTGCAATCGGATCTCCGGCAAGCGCGCGCGCGGGAGGGCGTGGCCGGCCGAACGCTCCGCGAGTTGCGCAATGTCTCGATAGAGATCGGTCTTCTCGAAGTCGAGCGTCTCGGATTTCGCCAGCGCGCTGCGGATCTTCGACGTGTCCATGCCGAGTTCCTGGGATAGCGAGCCGATCGCGGTTTCGGTGCGGCTCGCGCCGCCGCGGTAGTTCACGAGGTCGCCGTCGAGATCGAGCGGAATGCCGGTCGCGATCGACACCATGTTCTGGAAGGCCGCATTGCGGCTCGCATACCAGCCGGCGTTGTAATCGGCGAAGCGGAAGATCGGTTGCTTGTACGACGCGCGATAGCCGAGCAGGTGCGCGGTGCCGAAGTAGACCCCGCCGCGGCGCGTAAATACCTCGTGGCGAATCGATCCTTCGACCGGATACGGATAATCCTTGTCGCGCGCCAGCGCTTCGGCGAACGTCACGCTGACCTGCATAGGCCCGCCGGTGTGCACCGGGTTCGCGTTCGCCAGTAGCCGCGTTCCCATCGGCACGCGATCGATCATCGCTTCGTAGACGTCGCTGAGTTCGCGTTCGGTGGTCGCCGCAGCGATGTGCTGTTCCCACGTACGGCCATCCGGCGCGCTGATCTGCAAGGCGGCTCGCGCGACCAGCGGCGGAATGTGGTGCGCCGAGACGCGACGGTCGATTTCCTCGAGCGCGATGTTGCCGAGGCCGGGCACATGCGGATCGGCGCTGAAGCTCGATTCCTGCTCCGTCACCGCGACCACCGAACACAGGTTCGCCTTCGACGGATCGATCTTGAGCGCCGCGAACGCCGCCTGGATGTCGGCCGCCCAACCGCTGCGGTCGCGAATGCCCGCGGGCATCAGTCGCGCAAGTTCCGCGCGCACTTCGGCCGGCGTCTTCGGCCGCGGCCGTGGAGTTTCGTGGCAGCCCGGTAGCAGCAGCGAGACGGCGAGGGCGACGAACGCGACTCGCCGAACGCGGCGAAGTGTCGATGGCGCTGCGGCGGCGAACGGAACGCGTCGGGTCACGGGATGGCCGGTGGGCTGCGATGCCGAAGGGTAGCCCAGCGGGGTTAACGCCGAGCAAGACCCGGATAGCGCGCGTCGGGCGTGCGGTCGATCCTGCACGTCTCGTCCCAAGGAGCACCACCATGACGTTTCGCGTATTCGGCCTCGACCCGACGCCTTTCATTCCGCTGTTCGCGATGTCTGACGACGAGCTCGTCGCCCATAGCGCCCGGCGTGTCCGCGTCGGTGCGGACGATGGCGTTCCCGACCGCGTGGAGCTGCGCGATCTCGTCGGAGGCGAAGTCGCGTTGTTGGTCAATTACACGCACCAGCCCGCGAATACGCCGTACCGCGCGAGCCATGCCATCTACGTGCGCGAAGGTGCGACGGAGGCAAGCATCGTCGACGGTGGTCTGCCCGATGTCATGCGTAAACGCCTTTTGTCGCTGCGCGCGTTCGACGCCGCGCACATGATCGTCGAGGCGGACGTGGTCGACGGTGTCGATGGCGACGCGCGCATCAACGCGATGTTCGCGAATCCCGACGTCGCCTACGTGCACGTGCATTACGCGCGGCCCGGTTGCTACGCCGCGCGTGTCGAGCGGATCGCCGCCTAGCGGCGGATTCGGCGTTCGCGCTTGGCGTCGTACATGGCGCGGTCGGCGCGGGCGAGGACGGCTTCCGCATCGACTTCGCCGATGTGCGCGAGCACCACGCCCACGCTGGCGCCGTGATAGTCCACATGGCCCCCGCTGCCGAGATCGAACCGCCCGATCGTGGCCTTTTCAAGTCGCTCGCACAGCACCTTGGCGGCGGCTTCCGCGTTCTCACGCGGTATCGCGCCGGCCACGACGAACTCGTCGCCGCCGATGCGTGCGACGAGGTCGCCACCACGCAGTGCATTTTCGAGAGCGCGCGCCATCGCGACGAGGAAACGGTCGCCGACTTCGTGGCCGTGGCCGTCGTTGATCGACTTGAAATCGTCGAGGTCGATGTAGGCGACGACCAGGGCGCGATCGTCGCGCTGCACGCGCGCCAGCATGCGCGCGAGTTCCTGCGCGAGCGAGCGGCGATTCGGGAGGCCGGTGAGCGGATCGGACAGGGCAGACGTCGCGAGCTCCGCGTTTGCGCGACGCAGCTGCTCGATCATGCGCTCGCGTTCGATGTGATAGCCGATGAGCCGCGCGAACAGGCGCAGCGCGTGCTCGGCATCGGTGTCGAGCACGTGGCGCTCGGCGCTCGCGGCGCAGAGCGTGCCGAACAACTGCCCGTCACCCGTGCGAACCGGAACGCTGACATAGGTCTGCAGGCGCAGCGCGGCCGCGGCGTCGGAATCGCCCCAGCGCTCGGGCACGTCATCGCATTGCGTGCGGCCTTCCAGCAGAGCGCGACGGCAGAGCGTGTCACTCCATGGCACCGACAGCCCTTCCGGAATGTCCAGCGAACCCGCATTGCGCGAGAAAAGGATGTGCTGCACGCCCGCGTGTTCGTCGACCTCCGTCAGGTAGGTCGATTCGAGCCCGGTGAGGCTCTGGAGCATCTCCAGGAGCGGACGGACCAGGTCATCGAGGGTGCGTGCGGTGTCGAGCGATTGCGAGAGCTGTGCGAGCAGCCGATCCATCCGACTGTGTCTCCGGAAACGATGAATCGATTCTGCCTGAGGTGCGCGGATGTGTCGCAGCAACTGTGGATACAAAGGGTGCGCGTCGTCGCAGGTTCATGGCGCGCCGCGTATTCTCGCGTCGAGGAGGGCCGAACGATGGCGACCGGTTGGGCGGGCGACGGGGCGGTACAGGACCAGATCGATGCGACGGTGGGCGATGCGATCCGTCGCGCGCGGAGCCGCCTGCCGCACGGTCCGGGGCGCAGTCATTGCGAGGAATGCGAGGCGCCGATTCCCGAAGCGCGTCGACAGGCATTGCCGGGCGTGCGCCTGTGCGTGGCGTGCCAGGAACTGCACGATGCCGAAGAGCACGGCGTCAGCGGCTACAACCGTCGCGGCAGCAAGGATAGCCAGCTGCGCTGATCAGATCAGCGGCCCGCCGTTGATGAGCGTGTCGAGCCGGTCGAGCAGCGGACGCTGGCTTTCGAGCATCTTGTCGCGTGCCTCGTCGAGCGCGAACCATCGCGCCTGGTCGACTTCCGGAAACTCGCTGAAGCGCCCGCTGCGTGGCGGCCATTCCATGCGGAACATGATGCTGTTGAGTTGCGCGGGGTCGAAGTCGCCTTCCATCGCGAATGCTTCCACCCACTTGCCGCCCTTCTGGCGCAGGCGACCCAGCGGCGCGAGTTCGCCGGTCGCGGCCATGCCGAGCTCTTCCTCGAATTCGCGACGTGCGGTCTGTTCGGCGTTCCTCGCCCGGCATCGGGCCGCCTTTCGGAATGCTCCACGCGCCTGCGTCGCGCGAATGCCAGAACGGCCCGCCGGGATGCGCCAACAGCACATGCAACCCGTTCGGGCGCTTGCGGTAGAGCAGGATGCCGGCGCTTTCCTGGGGCATGCGTCGTCGTTCCCGGGGCGCCGCGGAGTCTTGCCGCAGTGCTGCGTCGGCAGCGTGAAACTATTGCGGACGCGCCGCCGCGGCGCGTTCGACGCGCTCCGTTTCCAGTGCGTCGAGGTAGGCCTCGAGCGTAAGCCCTGCGGCGTCGGCTTCGAGCGTCGCCGGTGTTTCCAGCGCAGGTGCGACGCGGATCGACAGCGGCGTTTCGTCGTTCGACAACATCACGCGTGCATGCCGCAGCATGGCGATGGCCATGCCTGCGCTGTCGGTCGATGCGACCTCGCGACCGGCGAGCACGAGCGCATATTCGTCGTCGCGTTGCGCAATGCCTCCGACGATCTGGTCGTCCGGCGCGAGCAGGTGCGCGACCGCCGGCATGCTGCGGCCACGACCGTCACCGTCGGGCCGGCGCTTGGGATGGCGGGGGCGGGAAGAAACAGGCATGTCGGTGTCGTCTAGCAGGGCGCGCAGTCTGCATGCTCGCGCCGTGCGACGCGAGCGCGGACCGCATGTTCGTCAGTCTTCGAGTCCGTCGCTGCCGCCGCGACCGCCTGACGTCGCACCCGGCGCTTCGGGGATGGAATCATCAATCGACGCGCCCATGCCAGCGCTCGAGTCCGCGCCTTCGACGCGTCGTCCGGTTGCATCACAATCTGCAACGCGGCCGAGGCTGTCCGCATTCGACGACGGGTCGCGGCGCGTCATCGAATCACGCTGCGCATCGTCCACAATCTCGCGGCTTTCGATCGCAGACTGCAGGCCGCTGCGATCGCTGCCGACCAGGCTGCTGCCGCCGTAGCCGCCGTCTTCGTTGTTCGGCCGATTCGTACCGGTCATGTCAGTGCTCCGAATTTCGATGCTGCAAGCGTGGCGCGCGAGTCGTGACCCGCGCGTCGCGATCAATGGCGCGGCTGCTGACGTTCGACGTCGAGCCGCTGCAGGATGCTGCCGTGCACGCCGGTGCCGATCGCGAGCGGGCGATGCAGGTTGCCCGCGTCTGCCGGCGCTTCCGGTGCCTCGTCCTGCAGCAGCTGCTGCATCGCGCCGGTCATGCCGTGCGTGATCGTCTGCGACAGGCGCTCGGCGATCACTGCAGCGGTTGCCGACAGCCCGACCGTGACTTCGTCCTGCGGTGCATTCACCACGCCGACGATGGCGGCGACGATCTCGTCCGCATCGGTAATCGGGAACGGATGCAGCGTGTGGCCGGTGTAGTTCGCGGCGTGGTCGAAGAACGGCGTGTCGGCAGCCATCGGCAGTACGGCGCAGATGCGGATCTTGTCGGCGGCACCGACGGCCGCCACTTCCTGCCGCAGCGCGTCGCAGAGGCCGACGATGCCGTACTTCGTCGCGCAATACGACGCGTAGTAGGGGGCCGGCGTGCGGCCCAGCATCGACGCGACGTTGATCAGCGTGCCGTCGCCGGACTGCCGGAAGTGCCGGAGCGCGACGTAGCTGCCGGCGAGCGCGCCGCCCATGTTCGTCTGCATCACGCGCATATGGTCTTCGAGCGGAACGCGCTCATACGGGCCGAGTGCGGCGACGCCCGCGTTATTGATCCACACGTCGAAGCGGTTGAACTTCGCGATGGCGGCAGCCGCTAGTTTTTCGACGGCATTCGGATCGCCGACGTCGCAGGTCACCGCAATCGCGTTGCCGCATTCCTGGGCGAGCTGGTCGAGCAGGTTGCTGCGCCGCGCGGCGAGCACGAGGTTGCAGCCTTGCTCGGCGAGGCGGAGCGCGACGCCGCGGCCGAAGCCGCTCGAAGCGCCGGTGATGACGACGGTGCGTGCCGGCATGGTGGGTTCCCGATCGAAGTTGCCCGCAGCGTGCAGGACCGGCCGTGGTGGCCGGGTGTGCAAGGATCAGTGCGGGCGGCGCTGGTCGAGCGAGCCGGTGTCGTTGCCGCGTGGCACATCGCCGGTGGTCCACTGCGGCTGCTGTGCCTGCGGACGATTGCGTGAGACCTCGCGTTGCAGGCGGTCCGCCGGGATGCGCGCCGAGCGGCCGGCGAGGCGCTCGAACTCGAGTACGTCGTGCGAGCAGAAGATGTCGACGTCGTTCGCGTGCTGGCGTCGCAGCTCGCGCAGGCGATCCTGGTTGTCGAGGCGAGCCTTGCGATCCTTCTCCAGCATCCACTGGTAGAAGCGCAGGCCGGGCGTGCAGTGCGGGCGGACCGCATCCATTTCCGCGTGATAGAAGTACGCGTCGCCGGCGTTGAGTTTCCAGCGGCCTTCGCTGCGCACCGCGACGCCGACGTGCCCGTGCGTGTGGCCGTGCAGCGGCACCATCAGCACGTCGGGTGGCAGGCCTTCGAGTTCGCGTACGCAATCGAAGCCCATCCACTGTTCACCGGACGAACCGGCGTACGTATGCCATTGCCCGCGCGTCGACCACTGCTGCGGCCGGAAGCGCTGTCGGTCCATCCACGTCTTCTGCTGCTCGGCGCATTCGCGCTCGCGCGTCATCATGTGCACGCGCGCATGCGGGAAGTCGTCGAGGCCGCCGGCGTGGTCGAAGTCGAGATGCGTCATCACGATGTCGCGCACGTCGCGCGGGTCGAAACCCATGCGTTCGACCTGTCGGATCGCGGTCATTTCCTCGCGGAAATCCGGTGCGACGAGACCGAGGAAGAAGCGCGAGATGCGACTGTGCGGATCGCGTACGTCGCGAAGGCCCATGCCGGTATCGACGAGGATCAGCCGGTCATCGGCTTCGATCAGCAGGCAGTGCGCGGTGAGGTGGCCGCGCTCCACCATCGACGGCGTGAAGCCGTCCATCAGTCGTCCGCCGAGCGGACACGTCGAGATGCAATTGAGGTGATGGATGTTCATGGCCGCGCACGCTCGGTCGACAGCGCGAGGCTCGCAAGGCCGTGGTCGGCGCGCCGTGACAGCGGCCTGTCAGATCAGGGCTTCGGGCAGCACCTTGGTGCAGTCGGCACGCAGCGCGAGCGAAGCGAGTTCATCCGCACGAGTTGCGCCGCGCGTAAGCAGCGCGATCGGCAGGCCTGCTTCATGCGCCATGCGGGCGAAGCGAAAGCCCGAATAAACCATCAGCGACGAGCCGACGACCAACAGTGCATCGCTCGCCGCCAGCGCATCGCGCGCATGTTCGAAGCGGGCGCGCGGCACGTTCTCGCCGAAGAACACGACGTCCGGCTTGAGCATGCCGCCGCAACGCATGCACGGCGGAATGCCGAAGTCATCGAAGTCGATGCGTTCGAGGTCCGCGTCGCCATCGGGTGCGAACGCGGTGATCGCATCGATCCAGCCGGGGTTCGCATCGGCGAGGCGAGTCTGCATCGCATTGCGCGGCGTGAGCTCGCCGCAAGCGAGGCAACGCACGGTGTCGAGGCGGCCGTGCAGGTCGATGACGTCGCGACCGCCGGCGCGCTCGTGGAGTCCATCGACGTTCTGCGTCAGCAGCGCCGACATGCGGCCCGATGCTTGCCAGTCGGCGAGCGCGCGATGCGCTGCGTTCGGTTGCGCCTGCGAAAACACCGGCCAGCCGGCGAACGACCGCGCCCAGTAGCGACGTCGCGTCGCATCGTCCTGCGTGAATGCCTGGAAGGTGACCGGCGGCTTGCGCTTCCAGCCGCCGGCTTCGTCGCGATAGTCGGGAATGCCTGACGCCGTGCTGCAGCCCGCGCCGGTCAGCACGAACACGCGGCGAAACGGCGCGAGCCAGTCGCGCAGGAGCTGCGCTTCGGCAGTGGTGTCGACGTCGGCGATCACGTGCATGCGGGCATCCTAGCCGCCATTCCCGTCGCCTCGATGACGCCATGCCCACCGATCGCCGCCCGCCGTGGAAAAAGCCCGCGCCGAAAGGCAGCGGCGCGCATCTGACGCCAGCGCAAAAGGACGCCGCGAAGGAACGCGCGGAAGCGGCGGGACGTCGCTATCCGAACCTCGTCGACAACATGTGGGCCTTGAAGCAGCCGAAGGGCGACGATCAGGCGTAGATCATCTTGCGGCTCATGCCGCCGTCGACCACGAAGTTCTGGCCGGTGACGAAGCCGGCTGCGTCCGACATCAGGTAGACCGCAAGTGCGCCGATGTCTTCAGGGCGTCCGACGCGTCCGACCGGATGCTGCGTCTGGTCCTTGCGGCCGAGCTTGGGCCGACGTCGCGACGCCGGCGCCTGCCAGGCTTCGGTCGGCACCCAGCCGGGGCTGATGCAGTTCACGCGTACGTCCGGCCCGGCGCTGATCGCGAGCGCATGTGTCAGCGCGACCAGTGCGCCCTTCGTCGCCGCATAGGCTTCGGTATCCGGTTCGGACTGCATCGCGCGGGTCGATGCGATGTTGACGATCGAGCCGCGCGATTCGCGAAGCAGGGGCAGGGAGTCGCGACTGCACAGGAACGCGCTGGTCAGGTTGGTCGCGAGGAAGCGGTTCCAGTCGGCGAGCGAAAGCGATTCCACCGGGCCGGTCTCCGGATCGGCGTTCGCGGCGTTGTTGATCAGCCCATCGATGCGACCGAACGTGCCGCGTGCGGCGTCGATGAAACGGCGCACCGAACGTTCCTTCGACACGTCGAGACGCACGAACATCGCCGCGGCGCCGGCGTCCCATTCGTCGATGCAGGCCTGTCCGGCTTCGTCGTCGGTATCGCCGATCACCACCGCGCCGCCCGCCGCGAGCACGCATTGCGCGATGCCGCGGCCGATGCCCTGGGCGCCGCCCGTGACCAGCACGACGCGGCCGCGCAGGGGCTGCGGATCGATTGCAGGAATCGGCGGCGTCAGGCCCATGTCGCGACCGTCGCGCGATGGATCAGTGCAGCTTGCCGAGGTCGCTGTCGAGGCGACGCTGCAGCTTCTTCGCCGCACCCGTGATCGCGGCGGCGATGGTGTCCGCCTCGTCGGACGCGGCAATCGGCGGACGACCTTCGACCTTCGCTTCGAGCAGGCAATGGCGATCGTTGCCGCCGCGGCGCTCCGCGTTCTTGTCGTGCAGGTGCACTTCGATGCGCGTCACCTGGTCGGCGAAGCGCGACAACGTCGAGTCGAGCGCCTGGCGGACATGGCGCTCGACGGATTCGTCGTACTTGATGTGGTTGTCGTGGTTGATTTCGATATGCATGGCGATGTCCGTCGGTGGGCCAGCCTCGAACCTAGTCGACCGGCCGTGACTAAAACCTCAGTGCGCCGTTGCGCGTTGCGCGCGCTCGGCATCGATGGCGCGGAAGACGTCCTCGACCATCGGCGTCCATGTGCTCCATGCGTGCTTGCCCGGGCGCACGCGCACGTGGTCCTTCGGCAGAACGTCGGCCACCAGCGGCATTCCTTCGCGTAGGTAGTCGTTGTCGCCGTAGCCGAGCCACACGTTGCGCGTGCGCTCGGGCTCGTTTTTTCCACGTCTTCATCTGCGCCCAGAGGTCGCGCTGCCAGAGGTTCTTCTCGTCGATGGTCGACGCCGACGGCTGCCACGCATCGAGCCCACCGGCCGCGCGGATCTCGTCGTGGATGTCTCGCTCGCCGGTGTACGGCGCGAGCAGCACCATGCCGTCGACCTGCCCGGGATACATGCCGTCGTAAAGAATGCCGCCCATGCCGCCCAGCGAGGCGCCCACCAGCCAGATCTCGGTGTAGGCGCGACGCCGCGCGGGCATCAGCACCTCGTCGTGCAGGCGGCGCGGCGCGCTGCGGTCGAGGTAGTAGGGCATGGACAGCTCGGCGAAGAGCACGTCGGCGTCCGGCCACACGCGCTGGATCGCTTCGCCGACGCCGCTCCGACGCAGCGACTCCAGCCGGTCGCGCCGCCCCGGCAGCACGACGACAAGCCGATGCGACCCCGCCTTCGAAGGCAGCAACGCGGTCGGCACGGGTTTCGACAAGTCCGCCCGCGTAGGCACGCATGCGAGCAGTGCGCTCGCCGCGACAAGCAACACCGACCATCGAAGCAATCGCATTCCGGCTCCCCTCTATTCAGCGACGACGAGTCTCGCAGGCGCGCGTTACGGATGAGTCGAGGCATCGAGTTGGCGTATTCATGTCTTGCGACATGCGCGACTGTGACCGATGCAAGGTCGTGGCTCACATGCGCTTGATGGTCGGTCAACGAGGATCGTCCGCTCTGAAATCCGGATTGCCGCGAACGTGCTGACCCCCGGTCGACCCCGCGCAGAACGGGGCCTGCCCTGGATCGCGTCCTCATCGAAGGACAGCGAGATCCTGCGCCTGCGTGGCCTCGTTGCGGCGTTGGCCTCTGTCGCCGAGCATCCAGGCAGTACCGAATCTTTCATCGAGTACGCACTCGACAAGGTCGTCGAGATCACGCGTGCCACCGGCGGCGTCGTGTTACTCGACAACGGCGAGGCAGGGCTCACCGTGGCCTGTGCGCGCGGCCAGATGGAGCGCGTCGACATCGATGCGTTCAACGGCGGGCAGACGCTCGCCTGCGCCTGCCTCGATGCCGGTACTTCCTTGCGCAGCGACGCCACGGCCACGGACGACCGCATCCGCGGCGATCTCCGCCGTCGACACCAGTTGCATGCGCTCATCGCCGCGCCGCTGCGCTATGGCGATGCCAACCAGGGCGTGCTCGAGATCTGCTCGTCCGTCACGCACGCCTTCGACGACATCGATGCGCAGGCGATCGCGCTGATCGGCAACGCCATGGGCGGCGCTCTGGGCCGGCAGCTCGCGCTGGAAGAGAACGCGCGGCTGCTGCGTCGCCTGCACGATGCGCTGCTGGACACGCAGGCCACCGCGCAGATGTACCAGGACGCGGCGTCGCTGGACGCACTGACCGGCCTGCCGAACCGCGCGACCTTCGAAACGCAGCTGGAGACGGTCTGCGCCTCGCACGATGGGCAGCCACATCGCTTCGGCGTGCTGTTCATCGACCTCGACGATTTCAAGGAAATCAACGACACGCACGGCCACGGCACCGGCGACGCCGTGTTGCGCGCGACGGCAGGCGTGCTGCGCGAGACTCTGCGCGACACCGACTTCGTGGCGCGCCTCGGCGGCGACGAGTTCGTGGTGCTGCTGTCGTCGCTGCGCGACGCGGACCGCGACGTTCGATCCGTCGCGCAGGCGGTCGAGGACGAACTGGCGCGTCCACGCGTGATCAACGGCGTGCGGCTGCGCATCAAGTGCAGCATCGGCTGGGTGATCCACGACGGCGAGGCGCATGCGTCGCAGGTGCTGCATGCGGCAGACGAGCGTATGTACGAGCAGAAGCGCGCGCGACGCCAGCGCTGACGCACGACCCGGCGATCACGTCGCCGGCGCTATTCATCATCGAATGCGGCACTGGCGCCGCACATCGACCATGGAGGTTACCGATGTCCCGTATTCCCGCTGCCCGCGCCCTGGGCCTCGCCGTCGTTGCCGCGCTGGCGCTCGCCGCCTGCAAGGGCAAGGGCAGCAACGACACGCTCGCCGACGGCGCCACCGACAAGCCGACTGCGAATAACGGCTCGACCTCGGTCGGTCCCGGCGCACCGCCGGTGAGCTCGGCCGACCCGGCGATGGGTAATGGCGCGACGGGCGTTCCGGGCAACGCCGGCGCGGCTGCACCGGGTCCGATGCTGGTACTCGTGCCCGACGGCCCGCACGGCCCATACCTGACGAACGCCGCCGGCAATGCGCTGTATTACGTCGAAGGCGACAACGACGGCCGCAAGTGCGTCGGCCCCTGCGCGCAGACCTGGCCGCCGGTGACGGTGGAAACCCAGCAGCCGACCGGTGCCGCCGGCTTGCAGGGTGCTGCGATTTCCGTCATCACCCGCCCGGACGGCACGCGGCAGGTCACCTTCGAAGGCCATCCGCTGTATCGCTACGCGGCAGACGCCGGCGTCGGACAGATCAACGGCGACGGCGTGAAGGACAAGTTCGGCAGCTGGCATGTGGTCATGCCGGGCGCGGGCGGTGGCTCGTCGGATACGGGCTCGACCGGCGCGACGGCACCGGCAGGCGGATCGAACGGCGGTTGATCGAACAGGGCGGCCGGCGAAGGCCGGTCGCCCGTCAGCCGTGGGCGCGTCGCGGGCCGAAGGCGGCGCTGGGGTCGATCGCGTCGCGACCGGCCGGGGACAGGCAGCGGTCCCAGGAAATCTGCAACAGCCCCTTGGTGTAGAGGTCGTCCTCGAGTTCCTTGTCGATCTTGGCTCGGGCGTCCACGGCAAGCAGGCGCAGGGCGGCAAGCTCGCGCGAACTGATGACGGTCGAGTGGCTAACGGTGTACATGGACGCGGCTCCCCGTGGTGCTGGAGCCAGTCTGCGGGGCGGAGAGCTCAAGGCGACGTGAAGTCAGCCGGACTCGACCGTGAGGGCCGGACGGGCGGCCCGATCGCGGCGTTCCACGGTGCCGGCCGGAGCCGGCGTGGAACCCTCAGTCGCCCAGAACCAGCACGAACGGGCCGAGCTGGGAGGTCATCGAGACGAGCACGTGCATGCCGTCGTCGAGCGCCGAAACCGCGGTTTCGAAGTCCGGCGGCGAGGCGCGATAGGTCGCGTCCTCGGGCAGGCTGTCCTTGACGACGTAGCCCATCAGCACGTTGACGAACTCGCCCAGCGCGTCGAGCGCGAGCTCTTCGTCGCAGGCTTCCGGCGGGATCGACAGGAAGGCCTGAGCGAACGCATGCATGGTCGCGTTGTCGCAGGCGACACCGATGGCGAGCGGGCGGTCGGCCGACACGCGCACCAGCGCCATGGCATCGGTGGCCGGCGGATTCTTCGGGTCGGCGACGCTGGAGAACTGGCACTGCGTGCGCAGCAGGCGCGGGAAGAGCTTGTTGCAGGTCGCGATCGAGTTGCCGATGCGACGGCCGAGCTGGTGCGAGGCCAGCATGGTGTCGAGCGAACGCACGGCTTCGTCGCGCTCGCCCGCGTGCGAACGCAGTTCTTCGGCGAGGCGCTCGCGGCTCAGGAAACCTTCCTCGACGAGGATCTCGCCGAACAGCTTGCGGCGCGACTTCTGCTCGTCGAGCAGCACGCCGACTTCGTCGCCGGTCAGCAGGCCCATCGACTGCGCGAGGTCGCCGAAGCGCTTGTCCTCGCGACGTTGGCGCTCGTTGATCGCCATCGCCTGGTCGGCGGTGAGCATGCCGCGCTGGCAGGCGAGTTCGCCCAGCGCGGGGTTGGAGACGCGCTGCACTTCGAGTGCGCGCAGGAGCTGTGCGGCGTCGATGACGCCCTTTTCCAGCAGGAACTGGCCGAAGAACTTGGCTGCCATGGTCGAGTCCTCAGGCCGCGACGGCGGTAACTTCGGCCAGGACGCGCGCGAGGGTCTCGCGGTCGATCGGCTTCTGCAGGTAGCTCTTGGCGCCGATCTTCAGGCAGTGCTCGATGTCGTTCTGCGCGCCCAGCGAGCTGAGCACGACGACCTTCGCGGCCGGGTCGAGTTCGAGGATGCGCTTGAGCGCCGCCTTGCCGTCGACCTTCGGCATCACGAGGTCTAGCAGCACGACGTCGGGCTTGAGCGCGAGGTACTGCTCGACCGCCTTGATGCCGTTGTCGGCTTCGCCGGCCAGCTGGTAGCCGCAGGCGTCGATCTGCTGCGCCGTCAGCATGCGCAGGGCGCGGGAGTCATCGCAGAGAAGAACGGTCGGGCGGGCAGTCATCGTGGTGTCCTGGCACGCATCCGGCGCGCGCGTTCCGTGGGCGATCGTAGTCGACCCTCGGAACGTCGTAACGGCACCGTACGGGAAAGCTTGAGGGTCATTACCGACCGACGAAAGCGGCCGCGGTACGTCCGGCGCGAAGCCCGCTGGCGAAGCAGGCCGTGAGCAGGTAGCCGCCGGTGGGCGCCTCCCAGTCCAGCATCTCGCCGGCCATGAAGACGGCGGGGCGGGTGCGTAGGGCGAGGTCATCGTCGAGCGCTTCAAGCCGGACGCCGCCCGCGGAGCTGATCGCTTCGTCGATCGGCCGTGGCGACAGCAACCGCAGCGGCAGGCGCTTCAATGCGGTTGCCAGGCGCGATGGGTCGTCGGGAAGCGGATGGCCCAGCACTTCGTGCAGCAGTCCGGCGCGCACTCCCTGCACGCCGGCTTGGCGACGCAGGTGATCGCTCATGCTGCGGCCGTTGCGCGGGCGGCCGAGGGCGGCGCGCAGGGTCGCTTCGTCGCGCCCCGGCACGAGGTCGAGTTCCAGCACCACCGAACCATCGGTCGCGATCGCGTCGCGCAGGTCGGCCGATAGCGCGTAGATCAGACTGCCCTCGATCCCCGCAGCGCTCACCACGCATTCGCCCTGCAGCGATCGCTGCACGCCATGCACGTCCGTCCAGTGCGCGACCACCGGCTTCAGCGGCGCACCCGCGAATCGTTCGACGAAGTGCGGACTCCACGCGATATCGAAACCGCAGTTCGCAGGGACGAGTGGCGCGATGTTGATGCCGGCCCTCGCGAACGGCGCAACCCACGCGCCATCCGAGCCGAGTTCCGGCCAGCTTCCGCCGCCCATCGCGAACACCGTGGCGCGCGGCATTGCTTCGACGGGGCCGTGCGAGGTGTCGAAGCGCAACGCACCGTCATCCGTCCAGCCGATCCAGCGATGCTGCACGTGGAAGCGCACGCCGCCGTCGCGCAGGCGCCGTACCCAGCCCCGCAGCAGTGGCGCGGCTTTGAGATCGGTCGGGAACACACGTCCGGAGCTGCCGACGAATGTTTCGACACCCAACCCGCGCGCCCATTCGCGCAGTGCGTCCGCATCGAAATCATCGAGCCAGCCCCCGACATCCGCCGCACGTTCGCGATAGCGTCCATCGAACGCGGGCCGCGGCTCGCTGTGCGTGA
This sequence comes from Lysobacter sp. HA35, assembly GCF_054061195.1. NCBI lineage: Bacteria > Pseudomonadati > Pseudomonadota > Gammaproteobacteria > Lysobacterales > Lysobacteraceae > Lysobacter > Lysobacter sp. HA35. The sequence continues at coordinate 572,395 of NZ_JBSSDY010000001.1, forward strand.
GGTTCAACCCGCCCTTGCCGGCGATCAGGAACTTGCGGCCGACCGAGCCCTTCGCGTCGAACAGGTCGACCTCGACGCCCGCCGCGCGCGCGACCTCCGCGGCCATCAGGCCGGCGGGCCCGCCGCCGATGATCGCGATGCCGGGAAGGTCGAGTCGTGCGGTCTGCATGCGGCCAAGCGTGGATTCGGGGCGCACAGCATGCCTGCAGCGACGCGTCGCACGGTATCGTCCGCGCTCGTCCAAGCGAACCCGACCGATGACGCCGCGCCTGTCCGCCTGCCTGCTCGTGCTTCCCCTGCTGCTCGCCGCGCCCGTGCGCGCGCAAACGGCCGAACCCGTTTCTGCACCCGCTGCGGCGCCCGCCGCGCTCCCCGCGCAGCTCGCGGATTTCGACGCCTACGTCGAATCCGACCGCAAGCGTTTCGACGTGCCGGGCATCGCGGTCGCGATCGTCAAGGACGGGCACATCGTGCTGGAGAACGGCTGGGGTGTGCGCAAGACCGGCACGAACGATCGCGTCACCGCGCACACGATGTTCGCGATCGCATCGAACACGAAAGCGTTCACGTCGATGGCGATCTCGATGCTCGCCGACGAAGGCAAGCTGTCGCTGGACGATCGCGTCATCGACCGCCTGCCGTGGTTCCGCATGTCGGACCCGAACATCACGCATGAAATGCGCATCCGCGACCTGCTCGCGCATCGCTCCGGATTGAGCCTGGGTGCGGGTGATCTTCTGTATTGGCCGGGCACGACATACAGCGGTCGCGAAGTCGCCGAACGCCTCAAGAACGTGCCCATCAACGGCAGTTTCCGCGGCCAGTACGCGTACGACAACATCCTGTTCGGCGTCGCGCAGCAGGTGGTCGAGCAGGTGAGCGGGCAGAGTTTCCAATCGTTCCTGGACGCGCGCATTCTCGGCCCGCTCGGCATGAACGAGACGCGCTACAACAGCGATTTCCTCAAGCCCGGCGATGACGTCGCGATCGGACACGCCGCGTTCGACTTCAAGGATGTGCGCCCGCTCGCTGCGCCGATGACGTGGTCGAACGTCGCGGGCGCTGGCGGCATCTATTCGAGCGTGCACGACATGGCGCGCTGGATGAACCTGCAGCTCGCCGACGGCGTGATCAGCGGCACCGGCGACGTCGCCAAGCGTCTCGTCAGCCATGAACGCCATCAGGGCATGTGGCAGCTGGTGACGCCGATTCCCGTCTCCGAACCCGCGGTGCCGCAGCTCGCGCCGCTGAAGCCGAACTTCGCGGGCTACGGCGAAGGCTGGTTCCTGTCCGACTACCGCGGCCACAAGCTCGTCTGGCACACCGGCGGCTGGCCCGGGATGGTGTCGAAGGTGACCATGGTTCCCGACCTCGGCGTTGGCGTCGTCGTGCTGACCAATGCAGAGCTCGGTGGCGCCTTCAACGCCATCACGTATCGCGTGCTCGATGCCTACACCGGCGCACCGAAGACCGACTGGGTCGCGGCGTATGGCGCGGCGCTCGACAAGCAGCGCGGCGATGCCGACGAAAGCTGGAAGAAGCATCTCGCCGCGCGCGATGCGTCGTCCAAACCATCGCTTCCGCTTGCGAAGTACGCGGGCATGTATCGCGACCCGTGGTACGGCGACGTCGCCGTCGAACGCGAAGGCAACGGCCTGCGCCTGCGGTTCACCAAGACGCCCGAACTCACCGGCCGGCTCGAACACTGGCAGCACGACAGCTTCATCGTCCGCTGGGATCAGCGCTGGTTGAACGCCGATGCATTCGTCGATTTCGACCTCGACCACGATGGCGCGATCCGCGGCGTGCGCATGGAGCCCGTGTCGCCGCTCACGGATTTCAGCTTCGACTTCCGGGACCTGCGCCTGACGCCGGTGCCGACGCCCTAACGTGCCGGAGTTCCGGTCTATGCTGGCCGGACTCCATCGGAAACATCCATGAGCATCGTTGCAATCATCATCGTCATCCTCGGCCTGTGGCTCGCCTTCAAGGCGGTCGGGCTGGTCGTGCGCCTGCTCATCTGGGCGGTGATCATCGGCGCGGTGTACTGGCTGCTGGCGCCGCACCTCGGCATGCCGATGCCCGGCTGATGGACGACATCGCGGAAAGGGGACCGCTCATGACCTGGCACGTGTATTCCATCGGCCCGATCGACTACGGCTGGCATCACCTGCGCACGGTGCGCGAAACGCTTGAAGTCGCGGCGGTGCCCTGCGAGGGCAGCGACCCGCGCGAGGGCCTCGATAGTTCGGCGACGCTCGCGTTCCTGAAAAGCTGGGAATCGGCGAAAGAAGCCGCGTACGCCGCCGGCTGGGAAGGCGGTTTCCGCCTCGAGCCGCGCGTGTTCTGGGTGCCCGACGACCTGCAGATGGCGCACGGTTTCGTGTTCAAGCAGGACCACAACGGCGCGACCTTCGTCGCCAGCCCGCAGCCGCTTCCGCATCTCGACGGGCTCGTCGGCGCCTGAACGACGCCGCCGCGCCCGGCCGGCGCGGCGAAGCGGCTCCGTACAATGGCGACCATGCTGCTCAACGTCGCCGCCTACCATTTCGCCGAACTCCACGACGCCGACGCGCTCGCCGATGCGCTGCGCGTAGCGGCGGAATCGGGCGACGTGCGCGGCACGATCTTGGTCGCGCCCGAGGGCGTGAACCTGTTCCTCGCGGGCGACGAAGCTGCTGTCGAATCCGTTCTGGACGTGCTGCGCAGCGATGCGCGTTTCGCCGCGCTCGAAGTGAAGCGCAGCTGGAGCCGCATGCAGCCGTTCGGGCGGCTCAAGGTCAAGCGCAAGCCCGAGATCATCACCTTCCGTCGGGACGGCACCGCGCCGCTCGATGCACGCGCGCCCGCAGTCGATCCGCCGACACTCGCGCGCTGGATCGAACAGGGCCATGACGACGCAGGACGTCGACTCGTGCTGCTCGACACACGCAATCGCGAAGAGTTCAAGTACGGCACGTTCGATGGCGCGATCACGTTGCCGATCGACAACTTCACCGACCTGCCGGCCGCGCTGGAATCGCATCGCGAAGAACTGGCCGACGCGACCGTCGTCAGTTTCTGCACCGGCGGCATCCGCTGCGAGAAGGCTGCGCTGTGGCTGCAGTCGGACGGCATGCAGAACGTGCTGCAGCTCGACGGTGGGATCCTCGGCTACTTCGAAAAGATCGGCGGTTTCGGTTACGAGGGCCGCTGCTTCGTATTCGACGGTCGCGTCGCGCTCGACCCGCAATTGCAGCCGATGGTCGACGACATCGCCTGACGCGTCACCGGCGCTTCACCGTGCGTCGGCGGCCGGTGCGGTCTCCTGCTTGCAGCGGTAACGACGCCGCAAGCCGAGGACATCACATGGACCTGCGCGACGACCGCCGCACCGCGGCCCCGGACCGCGACGAGAACATCCAGAAGCTGCGCGACATGGCCAAGGGGCTGCATGTCGCGATGCTCACCACGCAGGGCGAGGACGGCCGTCTCTTCAGCCGCCCGCTCGGCGTCGCGGAAATCGAGTTCGACGGGGATCTCTGGTTCGCCACCGGCGCGGACAGCGAGAAGGTGCGCGAGATCCAGGCGAATCCGCAGGTCAACGTCGCGTTCGCGGCGAAGGACAACGGCACCTACATCTCGATCTGCGGCACCGCCATCGCCACGCGTGATCGCGCGGAAATCGAGCGCCACTGGCAGCCGTACATGAGCGCCTACTTCAAGGACGGCAAGGACGATCCGAACCTCTGCCTGATCCGCGTCGAAGCCGAGAGCGCCGAGTACTGGGACGGCCCGGGCACGATGGCGGGCAAGGCGCTGCACTTCCTGCTGACCGCGGTGACCAACGATCCGGGTCGGCTCACCGATAACCAGCGGATGAATCTGCAGTAGTCGGGATGACGGCGCGCGTCCGCGTCGATGACGCGGGCGTGTGTCGAGTCGAGTTAGCTGCCTGGCGCGACCCGGTCTGATGCGACGGCCGCGCCGCGTTGCTTCCGAACGCGGCACAAGGCGCGCGTTCCAAACATCGCCGCTTAAGTCGGCGAGCCAAGCGTCACGCTGTCCAGCGAGGCGCCGCTACACGGCGCCCACGTTCCTCAGCGATCGCGACGCGGAAACCCGCCGCGACCACCGCGCGGCGGCGCGCCATCACGGCCACCACGCGGCGGACCACCCGCATCGCGTCCACCACCGCGCGGGCCATCGTCGCGACGGATCTTCAGCTGCTGGCCAGCGACGCGCACGCGCTTGAGGTGTTCCATCGTTTCGGTCGGCATGCCGCCCGGCAGATCGATCAGCGTGAAGTTGTCGCGGATGTCGATGCGGCCGATGAACCGGCTTTCCAGATCCGCCTCGTTCGCGATCGCGCCGACGATGTTGCCCGGCTTGACGCCATGCACGTGGCCGACCTCGATGCGGAACGTCTCCATGCCCGGATCGGGACCACGCTGCGGTCGTTCCTGACGCGGCGCGCTGTCAAAGTGGCGCTCGGCATCGTTATGCACGCGGGTTTCGCGCTCGAAACGCGGGCCGCGCGATTCGAAGTCACTCGCGGCGCGCGCAGGACGATCCTCATGTTCGCGACGTGGTGGACGTGCGTCATCGCCCATCGGGCCACGCTCGATGCGCGGCGGTGCGTCGTCGCGCTCGAATCGCGCAGGACGCTCGGCCGGCGCAGGTGCGCGATCGCCATAGGGCTTGCCATCGCGATCTGCGCGCGGTGCGCGATCCGGGCGGTCGAAGCGTGCGGGGCGCTCGCTGCGCGTGTCGCGATCGAAACGCGGCGCACGTTCGCTATCGTTACTGCGCTCGCGTTGCTGCGCGGCGAGCAACGGGTCGTGCCCGGTCGGCATCAGCAGCGGCGATTCGCCCTGCAGCAGGTGCGCGAGTGCGGCGGCGATTTCCACCGCCGGCACGTTGCGATCGTTCTCGAAACGCTCGATGAGTTCGCGATACATCGGCAGGTCGGACGATTCGAGTGCGTCCGAAATGCGCCCCAGGAACTTGTCGACGCGTCGCGCGTTCACCGACTCGATGCTCGGCGGCTCCATCGGTTCGATCGGCTGGCGCGTGGCGCGTTCGATCGCGCGCAACATGCCGCGCTCGCGCGGCGTCACGAACAGGATCGCTTCGCCGGTGCGACCCGCGCGACCGGTGCGGCCGATGCGGTGCACGTAGCTTTCGGTGTCGTACGGAATGTCGTAATTCAGCACGTGGCTGATGCGGTCGACATCGAGGCCGCGCGCGGCGACGTCGGTCGCGACCAGCACGTCTATGCGACCGTCCTTGAGCTGCTGCACGATCTTCTCGCGCTGCGCCTGCTGGACGTCGCCATTCAGCGCCGCTGCGGCAATGCCACGCGCCGCAAGCTTGCCGGCAAGTTCCTCGGTCGCGATCTTGGTGCGCGCGAACACGATCATCGCGTCATACGTTTCGGCTTCGAGCACGCGCGTGATCGCGTCGAGCTTGTGATGGCCGCTGACCGACACGAAGCGCTGGCGGATGTTCGCTGCGGTGGTCGTGGTCGACTTGATCGCGATCTCGACCGGATCCTTGAGATGCGTCTGCGCGATGCGGCGGATCGGCGGCGGCATGGTCGCGGAGAACAGCGCGACCTGGCGCGTCGGAGGCGTCGCATCGAGCACCGCCTGCACGTCGTCGATGAAGCCCATGCGCAGCATTTCGTCGGCTTCGTCGAGCACGAGCATGCGCAGCTCGGACAGGTCGAGCGTGCCGCGCTTCATGTGGTCGATCACGCGGCCCGGCGTGCCGACGACGACATGCACGCCGCGCTTGAGCGCGCTCAGCTGCGGCGCGTAGCCCTGACCGCCGTAGATCGGCAGCACCTGGAACTTCGGCAGGTAGGTCGCGTACTTCTGGAACGCCTCGGCGACCTGGATCGCCAGCTCGCGCGTCGGCGCCAGCACCAGCGCCTGCGGCTTGGCGCGCGTGGGGTCGATGCGCGCCAGAACCGGCAGCGCGAACGCCGCGGTCTTGCCGGTGCCGGTCTGCGCCTGGCCGATGACGTCGCGGCCCGCGAGCAGCGGCGGGATCGTCGCGGCCTGGATGGGCGAGGGGGTTTCGTAGCCGACATCGGCCAACGCGCGCAGCAGCGGTGCGCCCAGCTCGAGGTCGCTGAAAGTCGGGGTTACGGGTTCGTTTTCGGCGCTCATGGCAGCGGGAACGTCAGCGCCGGGCGGGCCGGTCGGGGGCGGAAGTCTACCCGCACGCGCGCGTGCGGGCCGTCGATTCGGGCCACTGCGGCCGCGTAGCGACGGCCGGCGGCATCGCGATCGGCATAACGCGCGATGGCTACGATGGGGCTCCGGAGCGCCGTGGCGGCGCCCGTCTTCACGGCCGTCCATGAGCCTGTCCGACCTGCATTTCGACAACCGTTTCGTCCGCGAACTGCCCGGTGATCCGTCGGACGCGAACGTCGTGAGGCAGGTGCACGGCGCGGCCTGGTCGCCGGTCGAGCCGACGCCCGTGGCCGCACCGCGGGTGCTCGCTGTATCGCGCGAGATGCTGGCTGTGCTCGGGCTCGACGATGCGGACGCGGCCTCTCCGGAGTTCGCCGAGCTGTTCGGCGGCAACGCGCTGTTGTCCGGCATGGAGCCGTATGCATCGAACTACGGCGGGCACCAGTTCGGCCACTGGGCCGGTCAGTTGGGCGACGGCCGTGCGATCACGCTCGGCGAGGTCGTCAATGCGGCCGGGGAGCGCTGGGAACTGCAGCTCAAGGGCGCGGGCCCGACGCCGTATTCGCGTACGGCAGACGGACGCGCCGTGTTGCGCTCGTCCGTACGTGAATTCCTGTGCAGCGAGGCGATGCATCACCTCGGCGTACCGACCACGCGCGCGCTCAGCCTGGTCGCGACCGGCGACGACGTGGTGCGCGACATGTTCTACGACGGACACGCCGCGCCCGAGCCCGGTGCGATCGTCTGCCGCGTGGCGCCGTCCTTCATCCGCTTCGGTCATTTCGAGTTGCCCGCGTCGCGTGGCGACGTGCCGCTGCTGCAGAAACTCGTCGACTTCTGCATCCGTCGCGACTATCCGCATCTTGATGCCGCGTCGCCGAACGTCGTTGGCGACTGGTTTGCGCAGATCTGCGAGCGCACCGCCGTGACGGTTGGCCACTGGATGCGCGTGGGCTTCGTCCACGGTGTGATGAACACCGACAACATGTCGATCCTCGGCCTCACCATCGACTACGGCCCCTACGGTTGGATCGACGACTACGACCCCGACTGGACGCCCAACACCACCGATGCGCAACGCCGCCGCTATCGGTTCGGCCAGCAAGCGGCCGTGGCGTACTGGAATCTTGGCCGCCTCGCGGGTGCGCTTTCGCAACTCGGCGGCGACGTCGGGCCGCTGCAGGCGGGTCTTGCGCGATTCGTCGAGACGTACGAGCAGACCGAGCGCGACAACGCGGTCGCGAAGCTCGGGCTCGGCGAATTCCGCGATGGCGACGTCCTGCTGATGGAAGATCTGCAGCGATGGATGCGCGAGCACGAGGTCGACATGACGCTGTTCTTCCGCGGGCTGATCGACGTCGATCCGGCAGCGCCCGACCTCGCGCAGCTCGCCGCGGCGTACTACAGCGACGACAAGCGCGACGCCGGCGAGCACGCGTTTCGCGACTGGCTTTCGCGGTATGCCGACCGCCTCGCCGACGTCGACAAGGGCCGGCACCGCGAGCAAATGCGCCGCGCAAACCCACGTTACGTGCTGCGCAATTACCTCGCTCAACAGGCGATCGACCGCGCCACGGCCGGCGACGCATCCAGTATCCATGAACTCCTTGAGGTGCTGCGCCGGCCGTACGACGACCAGCCCGGCCGCGATGAATTCGCGCAGCGCCGGCCTGACTGGGCGCGTCGCAAGGCCGGTTGCTCGATGCTGTCCTGCAGCTCATAGCGGCGGGCAATCGGCCCGCGCCGCGTAGAATGCCGCGATGCCCCTGATCACTCTCCAGTCCGTCGACTTCAGCGTCGGCGGCCCGCTGCTGCTCGACCACGTCGACCTTTCCATCGATCCCGGCGAGCGAATCGCCGTCATCGGCCGCAACGGCGCCGGCAAGTCCACGCTGCTGAAACTCATCTCGCGCGACCTGCACGCCGACGACGGCGAGGTGCGCTACGAGGACGGCGTGCGCGTCGCGCGGCTCGAGCAGGAGGTGCCGATCGACACTGCGGGCGACGTGTTCGACGTCGTCGCCGGCGGCCTCGGCGAACAGGGCGCATTGCTCGCGCGCTTCCATCACCTCAGCCACGCCGAGCACATCGATGCCAATGCGCTGGCGGAAGTGCAGTCGCGCATCGAGGAACTGGGTGCGTGGTCGCTCGACCAGCGCGTCACCGAAACGCTGACGCGGCTTTCGCTCGACGGTGACCAGGCGTTCGCGGGCCTGTCCGGCGGCATGCGTCGACGCGTGATGCTGGCGCGCGCGCTGGTGTCGTCGCCCGACGTGCTGCTGCTCGACGAGCCGACCAACCACCTCGACATCGAATCGATCGACTGGCTTGAAGGCTTCCTGAAGTCGTGGCGGGGCACGCTGATCTTCATCACCCATGACCGCCGTTTCATGCGATCGCTTGCCACGCGCATCGTCGAGATTGACCGCGGCTCGCTCACGAGCTGGCCGGGCGACTGGGACAACTACCTGCGACGCCGCGAAGAACGCCTGCACTCCGAAGCACAGGAGAACGCGCGCTTCGACAAGCTGCTGGCGCAGGAAGAAGTGTGGATTCGCCAGGGCATCAAGGCGCGCCGTACGCGCGACGAAGGCCGCGTGCGTCGTCTGAAGGCGATGCGCGACGAGCGTTCGCAGCGTCGCGAACAGACCGGCAAGGTGCGCATGGAAGCCGCGCAAGGCGATGCATCCGGTCGCAAGGTGATCGAGGCGAAGGATGTTTCGGTGTCGCTCGGCGGCCGCATGATCCTGCGCGATGTATCGACGACGATCATGCGCGGCGACCGCATCGGCCTGATCGGCCCGAACGGCAGCGGCAAGACCACGCTGCTGAAGACACTGCTCGGTGAACTCAAGCCGGAATCGGGCGAAGTGCGCGAAGGCAGCAACCTGCAGATCGCCTACTTCGACCAGTACCGCGCGACGCTGCGCGAAGACTGGAACGCGATCGAGAACGTGGCCGAAGGCCGCGAGTTCGTCGAGTTCAACGGCAAGCGCAAGCACATCATCGGCTACCTGCAGGATTTCCTGTTCACCCCGGAACGCGCGCGCGCGCCGATCACGCGACTGTCGGGTGGCGAGCGCAATCGACTGCTGCTCGCGCGCCTGTTCGCGCAGCCATCGAATCTTCTAGTGATGGACGAACCGACCAACGACCTCGACGTCGAAACGCTGGAGCTGCTCGAAGAGCTGCTCGGCGACTACGCCGGCACGTTGCTTCTGGTCAGCCATGACCGCGACTTTCTCGACAACGTGGTGACGTCGACGCTGGTGATGGAGGGCGACGGGCAGGTCGGCGACTACGTCGGTGGCTACACGGACTGGGTGCGCCAGCGGCCCGCAGCGGGTTCGAGGTCGTCCAAGCCTGAGCTTCCGCGCGCGTCGGCCGCGCCAGTCGTTGCGGCGCCTACGAAGCGCAAGCTCAGCTTCAAGGAAACGCGCGAGCTGGAATCGCTGCCGGCGCGCATCGAGGCGCTGGAAGGCGAAGTCGCACGGCTCACCGACGCGCTCTCCGAGCCCACCTTCTATACCCGCGACGCCGCCGCGATCACGGCGCACAATGCGGAAATCGCACGTGTGCAGGCGGAGCTCGACACCGCTTACGCGCGCTGGTCGGAACTCGATAGCTGAGGAGTCGTCATGCGCAAGTGGTGGGTATCGATCATCGTCGTGCTCGCCCTTGTGCTCGGTAGCTACTGGGCGCTGCAGGCAAAGCGAACGCATGACCAGGCAGCCTTCGTCGCGGCGCAACGCGCGAACGCGGAAGAGGCGGTCGTCAGTATCGATGCCGGGGCACGGGTGCTCACCGCACGCGTCGCGGGCCAGCGTCTGCAGCGCGCGTCACTTGGGAATGCCGACGTCGTGTTGTTGCACACGCTGCCCGCAGCGCGATCACCGGACGGTCGCGCCCATCCGCTGCTGACCGTGCAGGGCAGTGATGGCATGGTCAGCCTGCCGTATTACGGCATCGACGCCTGGCGAGTGGTGCAGCAGCTCGTGCCGCTGCTACCCGGGATGGATGCCGGCACCGCGGCCACGCAACTCGCGCGTTTCGAGCGCGAGGGCGAGCTGACCTGCGTGCTGTGGGCGTCGCAGTCGCAAGCACCGATTCTCGCTAAGGCGGGGCGCGCGGCCGGAGAGTGCAGCCGCGACGCGTCGTCGCGCTGAACTACTTCAGGGCTCCGGCGTGTAGCCCGTTGCCGCGTCGGCCCCGCCACCGAACAGGAACTTCTCCATCTGTTCGGCGAGGTATTCGCGGTGCTTCGGATTCATCGGCGAAAGCCGGTTCTCGTTGATCAGCATGGTCTGGTGTGCGAGCCAAGCCGCCCAGCCCTGCTTGCCCACCTGCGCGTACACGCGACGCCCGAGTTCGCCGGGCCACGGCACGAAGTCGAGGCCTTCGTCCTCGCGCTTGAGCCATACGCAGTCGACGGTACGTGGCATGTCAGTCCTCGAACAAACGGTTGAGAAGCGTGCGGATGGGTGCGGGAATGCCCAGCGATGCGAGATCGCCGCGCGTCACCCATGCGCTCGAATCGTCATCGGCGACACGCGTCGGCAGCGCTTCGATGCGATGCAGGCGCGGCCGCAGGGTGAGATGGTAGTGCGAGAAGCCGTGCGCGACGTCGTCGAGCCACATCACCGCACTGGCGGGTGTGCGCTGCGATGCGATCCAGGCGTCCGCCGCCGCTTCGTCGTCGAACTGCGGAAGCGACCATAGCGACGCCCAGACGCCGGTCGGTTCGCGCCGCCGCAGGAGTACGCGTCCGTCGGCATCGCGCAGCACGAGGATCACGGCATGTCGATGCGGCAGCGTCTTCGCAGGACGCGGCGTCGGCAATTCGTCCTGACGACCTTCGATGCGCGCGACGCAGTCCTCCTGCAGCGGGCAGATCACGCAGGCCGGACGCCGCGGCGTGCACAGCGTCGCGCCGAAATCCATCTGCGCCTGCGTGTAGTCGGCGAGGCGGCCGTCTGGCAGGCCCGCTTCTTCGACATGCGCCTGCGCGAAGCCCCAGAGAATGCGCTCGACCTTTGGCGTGCCGGGCCAACCTTCGACGCCATGAAAACGCGCGAGCACGCGCTTGACGTTGCCGTCGAGGATCGCGTGCCGGTCATTCCATGCCTGCGCTGCGATTGCTGCCGCGGTGCTGCGACCGATGCCGGGCAGCGCCGCAAGCGCATCGACGTCGCGCGGCAATTCGCCACCGTGCGATTCCATGCAGATCTTCGCCGCCGCGTGCAGGTTGCGAGCGCGCGTGTAGTAACCGAGGCCCGACCACAGCGCGAACACCTGATCCGTGGATGCATCGGCGAGCGCCTGCAGAGTCGGCAGCGCGTCGACGAAGCGGTGGAAGTAGGGAATGACCGTCGCGACCTGCGTCTGCTGCAGCATCACTTCCGACAGCCACACGCGGTACGGCGTGCGCGGATGCTGCCAGGGCAGGTCATGGCGGCCGTTGACGTCGAACCACGCGAGCAGCCGCGCGGCGAAATCGTCACTCGCCATCGGTGAACTCGACCTCGACGCCTTCCATGGTCACGCCGGGCAGCTCGAGACGCGGCGTACGGACGTGGCCATCGAGCGGTGGCAGCGGCGTGCCGGTGGACGACGCATCGATCCAGGCGAGCATCCGAGGAAGCCGGAACCGGCCATCGAAACGGGACGCGCCCGACGTAAGTTGCAGCGCGGTATTGCCCGAGAGATCGGTCGGGCCGTCGTAGGCCAATTGCATCGGGAGCGCGCCGCGTAGACGACCGATCGGCGCGGGCAGCGCCGGCCAAGCAGACGGCCAACGTGCGATCTCGCCGTCGAGTCGCAGCGTGAGCGCGGACGTCCAGTCGAGCCGACCCGAAGCAGTGACGTCAGGAATCGTTTCGCCTTCGCGAAGCGCGAGACCGAACGGAGCGATGTGCAAGCCCTGCGCATACGTCGCGCGTCCACCGATGCCAAGGCGGAACGGGATGTTGGTCGACTTCGCGACGTAGCGCGCCCGCGCACCTAGCGACATGTCATCCAGAGCGATGCCATGCGTCGGGTCGGGAACGCCGCGGAGCACGAGATCGAGCGGTAGCGTCCACTCCGGACGCTCGACCGTCACGGCGCCAGCCACGCCGAGTCCCGCCGGCATCTCCGGCCGCGCGAGTGTCGCAGCGACATCGAACGGCATGCGCGTGTCGCCAGCGACAACGCGGCCTTTCAGCGTTGCATGCACGAGCTGTTTGGGCGCCAGCCGCGGCACATCCATAGCGAGCGCGTCGATCGTCCAGCCTTCGCCTGCGACGATGCCGTTTCGCATGACGAATCCATCCGTCAACGTCGGCGTCGGACGTTGTGGCGATGGCGGACGCGTCGCCAACCATCGCTGCATGGCCGCGATATCGATGCGCGGATGGTCGACTTCGATGCGATGAACGACAAGGTCAGCGCCGCGCGACTTCAGCGTCGACCAGGGCAGAGAAAGCGAAATTCGATCGGCCTGCAGCACCGGCGTCGCGTCGCCATCGCGCTGTGCGGTGACCTCGCGCAGCACGAGGCGCGGCATGTCACCCAGCGTGTATTCCGTTACGCCTTTCGCTGTGATGCGCAGGCCCAGCGCGCGGCTGGCCTGAGACAGAACCAGTGACGCGACCTGTTGCGGGCGCGTGGCCCAACGCACGAGTCCGGCGAGCGCCGCGATCAGCAGGATCGCGACGATCAACCATGCGCGACGCCGCCGCGAAGGTGCGGCGGGCGGATTCGGCTCGACCGGGGTTTCGTCGGTCATCCGCCGCCCAGCGACTCCGGAAGCAGGGCGTCGACGAAGGCGGCGGCGTCGAACACGCGCAGGTCTTCCGGGCGCTCGCCGATGCCGGCGAAGCGGATCGGAATGCCGAACTCGCGTGCCAGGGCGAACACGACGCCGCCCTTTGCGGTGCCGTCGAGCTTGGTCACGACGAGACCCGTGACGCCGATCGCGGCGTGGAACTGGCGCAGCTGCGAGAGCGCGTTCTGCCCGGTCGTGCCGTCGATGACCAGCAGCACTTCGTGCGGTGCGGCGGGGTCGAGCTTCTGCAACACGCGCTTGATCTTGCCAAGCTCCGCCATCAGCCCCTGCTGCGTGTGCAGCCGGCCAGCGGTGTCGGCGATCAGTACTTCGGTGCCGCGCGCCTTCGCCGCTTGCAACGCGTCGAACGCGACCGATGCGGCATCCGCGTTCTGGCCCTGCGCGATCACCTGCACGCCGTTGCGCTCGCCCCAGGCCTGCAGCTGCGCGACCGCCGCGGCGCGGAAGGTGTCGCCGGCGGCGAGCATCAGCGTGCGGTTCTCGTCGCGGAAACGACGTGCGAGCTTGCCGATGGTGGTGGTCTTACCGACGCCGTTGACGCCGATCGTGAGCAGCACGAAAGGCTTGGCGTTTCGATCGATGACCAGCGGCTTCGACACCGGCTCGAGCATGGCGAGCAGGTCGGCGCGCAACGCCGCGAGCAACGCGTTCGCATCGGCGAACTGGCGCGCCTTCATGCACTTGCGAAGATCCTCGACCAGCTCGGTCGTCGCGGTGACGCCGACGTCCGCGGTGATCAGCGCGGTTTCGATCTCGTCGAGCAGGTCGTCGTCGAGCTTGGGATTACGCGCGAACAGGCCGCCGATCGAGCGGGTGAACGCGTTGCCGCGCAGGCGGTCGAGCCAGCCGCGCTTGCCGGCTGCGGCGGCGACGGAATCGCTGGACACGCCGAGAAGCTCGTCCGATGACTCGACGGCTTCGGCCACCGGCGGCTCGACCTCGACGACCGGTTCTGCCGGGGTCGGCAGTGCGGTACCGAGCCACTCGCCGGCGGCGTCGACCGCGGCGGGATCGTTGACGCTGGCGTCGAGCGACTCGACCGGCGCCTCGGGCGTGGCGACGGGATCAGCGCCGGCGAACGCCGCGGCGATCTCCTCGGCGGACATCCGCCGCTCGGAATCGGTCGGCTTCTTGCGGCGCAGAAAACTCAGCATCGGCGGCGTCGGAATAGGGGAAAATGGGCGCGACATGCTAGCACCGGCCCCCACGCAGCCCTGATGAACACGCCACCCGGAAAGGTCCGCCTCATCGGTGGGCGATGGCGCGGAACGCGCCTGGACGTGCCGCAGGTGGCGGGGCTGCGGCCTTCGTCGGACCGCGTGCGCGAAACCCTGTTCAACTGGCTGATGCCTTGGCTCGCCGACGCGCGGGTCGTCGATGTCTTCGCCGGCACCGGCGCGCTCGGGCTCGAGGCCCTGTCGCGCGGCGCGGCGTCCGCCGTGCTGATCGAGCGCGACGCCAGCCTCGCCAACGCGCTGCGCACGACGCTCGGCCGCCTCGAAGGCGGCGCGCGCGGGCAGATGGTGCAGGGCGATGCGATCGGCTGGCTCACGTCGTCGACCTCGACCTTCGACATCGCCTTCGTCGATCCGCCGTTCGCGGGCGGGCTGTGGTCGCGGGTGTGGCCGGTGCTCGCGCCGCGGCTCGCGGCCGATGCGCTTGTCCACGTCGAAAGCCCGGCCGACGTCGACCCCGGCGTGCCGGCGAACTGGGAGCTGCATCGCGAAGGCCGCACGCGGGAGGTCCGCTACGCCCTTTACAGGGCCCCTTCACACGCGTCGGCCGCTGCTACACTCGATCCCGAAGCGACGGCCGGGGAGCCGTCGAACCCGTACGAGATTCCATGACCGCGGCACGTCACCGCACAGCCGTCTATCCCGGCACCTTCGATCCGATCACGAACGGTCACATCGACCTCGTCGATCGAGCCGCGCCGTTGTTCGATCGCCTGGTCATCGGCATCGCCGAAAGCCCGTCGAAGGGCCCGTCGATCCCGCTCGCCACGCGCGTCGAGCTCGCCAAGGACGCGATCGCCCACCATCCGCATGTCGAAGTGCGCGGCTTCAATTCGCTGCTCGCGCATTTCGTGCGCGAGGTCGGCGCCGGCGTTCTGCTGCGTGGCCTGCGCGCGGTGTCGGACTTCGAATACGAGTTCCAGATGGCGAGCATGAATCGCCACCTGATCCCGGAGGTCGAGACTTTATTCCTGACCCCGGCCGAGCAATACGGATTCATTTCTTCATCGCTGGTCCGCGAAATCGCCCGCCTCGGCGGGGATGTATCCGGTTTCGTTCCCCCGGCGGTGGCCACCGCGCTGCAGGACCACTGGCGGCGTATTTGATGTCAACCCCGAGGAAACGCATGAAGAACACCACCCGCCTGATTTTGCTCGCCGTGCTCGCGCTGCCGGTCCTGGCGGCGTGCAAAAAGGAAGAAGGCACGCAGACCGCCGCAACGCAGAAGCCGGCCGTCGCCAAGCCGACCAGCCCGACCGATGGCACCGGCTGGGACAACTACATCAAGGACCAGGTGACCCGTCACCTCGAGGGCGCGTCCAGCGTCTACGCGTACACGCTGCCGCCGTCGAGCGAAGCCGGCTTCCAGGACACCTTCCAGCGCCAGGTCGACAAGGCGAAGGAAGACGTCGCACGTGGTGGCGTCGAAGGCACGCTGCTCGCGTTCGCCTCGCCCGAGTCCAAGCAGGCCGCCGACATGATCGTCGCCGCGTTCACCGGCGCCGGCGCTGACACCATGAAGGGCGTGCGCGTTCTGTTCATCGGCGACGCGGCCGACAAGGACCGCGCCGAGGCGGCGGTGAAGCCGTCGGGCGCGAAGTTCGAGTTCGTCGAAGCCAAGTAAGACCCGCGGTCGCGGCTTCCGCCGCATCGCATCGCATTGCCTCGACGGCCGGCCATTCGCCGGCCGTCGTCGTTTCCGGGTGTCGCGCGCTGTTGCGTGGCCGACAACCCGGCGTGCAGCCCGCGTCGGCAACGGTTCCGGCCGCGGGTGCGACAATGCCGCCTCGACACCGGCTGCGATGGCATGTCACTCCGCATCAACGACCTCTGCGTGAACTGCGACGTCTGCGAACCCGCCTGCCCGAACCAGGCGATCTCGCAGGGCGAGGTCATCTACGTGATCGACCCTGCGCGCTGCACCGAATGCGTCGGCCATTTCGACGAGCCGCAGTGCGTCGTCGTCTGCCCGGTCGAATGCATCGACCCCGATACCGCCCATCCCGAAACCCGCGACGAGCTGCTGGCCAAGGCCATCGCGCTCGCCGGCGGCCCGTTGGAGCACGTTTGATGCGTCCTGTAATGCACGTCCTTGCCGCTGCGGTCCTGTCGCTGTTCGTCGCGTTGCCCGTGGCCGCCAAGACGCCGGCCGCTGCGAAACCTGCGGCGACGCAAGCAACGCATCCGCCGGGCGCAGCGATCGCCAGCGCGCATTCGCTTGCGACGGATGCCGGCATGGAGATGCTGCACAAGGGTGGTAACGCGTTCGACGCCGCGGTGGCCGTGTCGGCGATGCTGTCGGTGGTCGAGCCGGTGAGTTCGGGGCTCGGCGGCGGCGGCTTCTTCCTGCTGCACGATGCGAAGACCGGTCGCGACGTGTTCGTCGACGCGCGCGAAACCTCACCCGAAGCCGCGACGCCCGCCGCCTTCCTCGATGCGAAGGGTGACCTCAACCGCGATCGCTCCGAGAACGGCCCGTGGTCCGCAGGCATTCCAGGGCTGCCTGCCGCACTCGTGCACATCGCGCAGAAGTACGGAAAGCTGCCGCTGTCGACGACGCTTGCGCCGGCGATCCGCGTCGCGCGCGAAGGTTTTCCCGTCTACGACCGTCTCGAAAAGGGTTACGCCAGCCGTCGCACGGTGATGGAGCGTTACCGCGGCACGCGCGAAGTATTCCTCGCCGACGGCGATCCGCCGAAGGTCGGCGAAACGTTCAAGCAGCCGGACCTCGCGCACACGCTCGAACTCATCGCGACCAAAGGTTTCGACGGTTTCTATCGCGGCGACAACGCGACGAAGCTGCTGTCCGCCGCCAGT
Source organism: Lysobacter sp. HA35 (assembly GCF_054061195.1). Lineage (NCBI taxonomy): Bacteria > Pseudomonadati > Pseudomonadota > Gammaproteobacteria > Lysobacterales > Lysobacteraceae > Lysobacter > Lysobacter sp. HA35. Next base: position 589,455 of record NZ_JBSSDY010000001.1, read on the forward strand.
GAGGAAGGCGGCCACTGGACCGCTGCGGAGCTTGCCGGCTATCGCGTTCGCGAACGCGCGCCGCTGAAGTTCGACTATCGCGGCTGGCACATCACGACGTCGCCGCCGCCGTCGTCGGGCGGTGTCGCGCTCGCGGAAATTCTGCAGACGGTGTCGGGCTGGGACCTGCAGAAGCTCGACCCCGCGCATCGCACGCACATCCTCGCCGAGGCGATGCGTCGTGCGTACCGCGATCGCACGATCTATCTCGGTGATCCGGACTTCGTGAAGGTTCCGATGTCGCGCCTGATGTCGCCGGATTACGCGGCCGGTCTGCGCGCCACGATCCATCCCGACAAGGCGACGCCGAGTGACCTGCTGCCAGGCCAGCCCGCGCCGCTGGAAGACGACGAGACCACGCACTATTCGATCATGGACGCGCAGGGCAACCTGGTCTCGACCACGCAGACGGTCAACCTGACCTACGGCTCCGGCATGGTCGCGCCGGGCACTGGCGTACTGCTCAACAACGAGATGGACGATTTCGCGCTCAAGCCGGGCACCGCGAATGCGTTCGGCGTGATGGGCTTCGAAGCCAATGCGCCGAAGCCGGGCAAGCGCATGCTCAGCTCGATGTCGCCGAGCTTCATCGAATCCAACGACAAGCTTGCCGTGATCGGCGCGCCGGGCGGCAGCCGCATCATTACCGAGGTTCTGTACGGCATCCTCGGTTACGACGCCGGCTTGTCGGCGCAGCAGGTCGCGGCGCTTCCGCGCGTGCATCACCAGTGGTTGCCGGACGTGATCTCGGCGGAAGCCGGCGCGCTGGATGCATCGACCGTGACTGCTCTCGAAGCGATGGGCCACAAGGTCAACGCGGGCGAATCGACCTGGGGCAACCTTCAGACGGTCGCCTGGGACAAACGTCGCAATACGCTCGAAGGCGGCACCGATCCGCGCAACCCGATGGGCAAGGCGGCGGTCGACTCGAAGGTCGCCGCGCACTGATCGACGGCGTGCGCCACGGCAAGCGGCCGTGGATGATGGGCTCACTCACCAGGAGCCCTGCATGGACCCGTACAACACCGTCGCCGCGCCGCCCTCGCACGCCAATGGCCTCATCTCGCTGAGCGACGCCACGATCACCACCGCGCTGGAGCTTCCGGGCATGCGCGTGGTCCGCAATCTGGGCATCGTGCGCGGCATCACCGTGCGTTCGAGGTCCGTGGTCGGCAATTTCCTCGGCGGCATCCAGTCGCTGTTCGGCGGCAACATCACCATCTACACGCAGCTCTGCGAGCAGGCGCGGATGGAGACCTACCGCGACATGATGGTTCACGCGCGGCAGCTGGGCGCGAACGCGATCATCGCCACGCGCTACGACGCGACCGAGCTGATGGCCGGCCTCACCGAGGTGCTCTGCTACGGCACGGCCGTCGTCGTCGAGCCCGAACGCTGACATTCACCGCCGGTGCGACGCGGACCGGCGAAGCTGTCGCCATGTCCGCACGCACCGGCCAGCCCGCACTGTTCGATACCGGCGACGTCGTCCTGTTCGACGACGCCGAGGGCGGCATCCGCTATCGACCCGGCCTTATCGATGCGACGACCGCGGACCGCTGGTTCGAAGCGCTGCGCAGCGACGTCGAATGGCGCGCGCTGCAGCGCGAGATGTACGAACGCACGGTCGACGTACCGCGGCTGATCGCGTCGTATCCGCTGGCGTCGCCCGAGCTGCCGCCTGCGGTCAGCGAGATCCTCGCCATAGTGCGAACCGTCGTCGATGCACCGTTCGACACGGTCGGCATCAATCTCTATCGCGACGGCCGCGACAGCGTCGCGCCGCATAACGACACGTTGCATGCACTGATGCCGGGCCAGCCGATCGCGCTGGTCTCGCTGGGCGACGTGCGCGACATGGTGATCACGCCGAAGCCGGGCATTCGTGGTCGTCGGATCCGTATTCCGCTGGAACCTGGCAGCCTGCTGCTGATGAGCCACGCGTCGCAGTCGACGCACGATCACGGCATTCCCAAGACGCGCGACGTCGTCGGCCCGCGGATCAGCCTCGCGTTCCGCGTGCGCCAACCCGGAGGCGACCTGCTGCGCGGTTACCGAGCCGCCGGCTGATTGCAGTCAGCCGATGAAGCTGCCGCCGTTGACGTGGATGAACTGTCCAGTGATGTAGCTGCTGTCGTCGCTCGCGAGGAACACGTAAGCGGGGCCGAGCTCGCTGGGCTGCCCCGGCCGTCCCATCGGCGTGTCGCGGCCGAATTCCTTCTGTTCCTTCGCGCCATAGGTCGAGGTGATCAGCGGCGTCCAGATCGGACCCGGCGCGACGCCGTTGACGCGGATCCCGCGTTTGACCAGGTTCTTCGCGAGCGAATACGTGAACGTCTCGATCGCGCCCTTCGTCGATGCGTAGTCGAGCAGGTGCTCGCTGCCACGGAACGACGTGACCGAGCCGGTATTGATGATGACGTCGCCTTCGCCGAGGTGTTCGAGCGCGAAGCGCGTGATGAAGAAGAACGGATAGACGTTGTTCTCGAACGTCGCCTTGAGCTGCTTGCTGCTCACATCCTCGAGCCGGTCCTGCGACACGTGGTCGGCAAGGTTGTTGACGAGGATGTTCAGCCCGCCGAGCTTCTTCACCGTTTGCTCGACCGCCCAGCGGCACCGCGCCTCGCTGCGTGCGTCGCCGCGCAGCAAAAGGCAACGGCGTCCTTCGGCGATGACCATGCGTTCCGTCTCGCGCGCATCGTCATCTTCCGAAAGATAGAGGATCGCGACGTCCGCCCCTTCGCGTGCGAAATGCACGGCGACCGCGCGGCCGATGCCGCTGTCGCCGCCAGTGACGAGCGCCACCTTGCCCTCGAGCTTGCCGCTGCCGCGATAGCTGTCGCGGATCGTCTCCGGCTGCTTGCGCATCGAACGCTGGCGGCCCGGTTGATCGATCTTGTTGGCGGCGGATTTACGCGTGGCCATGTGCATGCTCCGTGGTTTGCGTGAATGGTCGATACGCGGCCGTCGCAGCGACATGAAGCGCCGGCGCCTAGACTCGCTGCATGACTACGGATCCCGCGACCACCGGCGGCGGACATCGACTTTTCTTCGCGCTTTGGCCCGCCGACGAGGTGCGCGCGGCGCTTGATCGTGCGGTCGACGGCGTGTCGATGTTCGAGGGCGCCGGTCGACGCACCGCAGCTGCGAAGCATCACATCACGCTGCATTTCCTCGGCGGTTGGCATGCGCGTCCCGACGACGTGATCGAGCGCGCGCGGCAGGCTGCGTCCACTGTCGACGAGCGCGCGTTCCATCTCGTGGTCGAACGTGCGGGTGGGTTCACTGGGGCGCGTGTCGGTTGGTTGGCCCCGTCCGGTAACTCGGGGCTCGATGCGCTGTGGTCCACGCTGCGGCACGCGCTCGACGACGCCGATATTCCTTATCGGTCGCACGAAGCCTTTTCGCCGCACATCACGGTGCTGCGCAACGTTCGCGGTGCGCTGCCGGAGGGCGAGATCGAACCCGTCTCATGGCCGGTTGCCGATTTCGTGCTGGTGCACAGCCACGACGGTCGCTACGACGTGATCGATCGCTGGCCGCTGCGTGACGCCTGAGCGTTCACGCCGACGCGTGCAGCCTTTGGCGCATGGCGACGAAGGATCTGCACATCGGATGCGCGGGCTGGAGCATTTCCAGCGCGCATGCCGAATTTTTCCCGGGCGAGGGCACCCACCTGCAGAGGTATGCGCGCCGCTTCGATACGGTCGAGATCAATTCGTCGTTCTATCGGCCACACCAGCCGAAGACGTACGCAAAGTGGTCCTCGTGCGTGCCGGACGGGTTCCGCTTCGCAGTGAAGTTCCCACGAGCGGCAACGCACGACGCGCGCCTGCAAGGGTCCCTCGACATCATCGAAACATTCCTTTCGCAGGTGCGCGAGCTCGGCGACCGGTTGGGTCCGATCCTCGTGCAACTGCCGCCGAGCCTCGCGTTCGAGTCGGACGTCGCGAGCGCGTTCTTCGGTGCACTGCGGCAAAGCTTCGACGGCGCCATTGTGTGCGAGCCGCGCCATGCGACGTGGTTCGAGCCGCAGATCGATGAGTTCTGGACGAAGTTCGATGTCTCGCGAGTCGCGGCCGATCCTGCGCGTTTTCCGGAGGCCGCGAAAACCGGCGGCGCAGGGGGACTTCGCTACTGGCGGCTGCACGGTTCACCACGCATCTACTACGACGCGTATGGCGACGAAGGCCTGCGGCCGTGGGCTGATGACATCGCCGCGGCGCGAGACCAGGGCCTCGATTGCTGGGTCGTCATGGACAACACCGCGCTCGGCCACGCGACGTTCGATGCGCTACGGCTCGAGGCGATGCTGAAAGGCGAGGCGTCGCCCGCCTGATCAGTCCTGCAGATTCGCGCCGCAACCGCGATAGGTCGTCCCGGCCACGTCGAGCATTACCGTTGCCTCGAACGCCTGACCGCTCATGCCGTCGCGACAGCGCTCCTTGCGCACGGTGATGTGCATGGCGCGACCGGAGGCATCGCTGCCGTCGTAGCCGTCCGCGGTCGTGCGCATTGGCGCGGTGATGTGCGTCTGTCCGTAGTCGAGCGTCGCGTCGAGCGTCGGCGGCATGCCTGCGATCTCGGCCGCCCATCCGGGCTCACTCCCGATCGCGCGGAACGCGGCGCCGCGCAGAACCGCCTGGTTCCACGGCGACACCTGCAGCGCCTGCACGCAGTCGCGCGGCGGTTCGCCCGCGAGCGTGAGCGTGCCGGTGGCGCCCTTTGTCCAGAATTCCGCACCGCGTGCATCGGCGTAGCGCGCACCGGAAGCGGAACGTGCGATCGGCAACGTGAGCGATGCGCCGTTGAACGACAGGCGCACCTGTTGCGGTGCGTCGTCGAAGCGCGACATCACGCCGAGATCGCCGCATTCCCAGTGCGCGACAGGGCCTGTCGGTGCGACCGTGCTCGCCGTGTCCTCACTCGCGACGACACGACGCATCCGCAGCTCGACCGCATCGCCACCCGGCGTAACGCCAACCGGCGCAGGCGTCTCGAACCAGCGCGCACCGTCCGGCCCGACCAGCGTCGCACGCAACGCGTAACCCGACGGATGCGACGCAGCGGGCACGTGCAGTTCGAACGCGTAGGGCGGACCGGCGACGTCGCCCAGCGTTTTCGACACCACGACCTTCTGCGACGCCGCATCGATCAGCTCGACCTGCAGCGACGCGCCGGGCGGCATCTTGATGCGCTCGACGTACGTCGCGTTGCCACGAACGACGCTGGTCGACGGTGTTGCGGTATCGGCACTCGCCGTCGTCGTCGCACTCGGCGAATGCGACGGGCAACCGGCCAGCAGCGTGCTGCAGGCGGCGAGGGCGATCAACGTCCGGGTATGCATGAAGAACCTCCGCGGACAGGGTCGCCCATGCGGCATGGACGTGGCGTCAGCGCGGGTCGCGATCCACGCGCAGCACGGGATACACGCCGTAGCGGTCGTCCCACGCGCTGTGGCGGCGATAGAAGAATTCGAGGCGCTTGTCGGGGCTCTTCGCGAAGTCGGGGTCGTCCTTCAGGCGCTTCTCGAACTCGGTACGGAGCGCGGGATCCGCGGCGAGCATCTTCTCGGCCTCTTCCTCGGCGACGTAGTCCTCCATGTATTCCTTGCGCTCGAACGCCGTGTTGGTGCGCCCCCATCCGGCGACGGAATCGGGTGCCGTCGGCTCGAGCAGGCCCATCACGAGACGGGCCTTCGGTTGGGCGATCGGGACGAACAACGCGCCTGCGACGAGCGACGGCGTGGCCGGTGTCCACGCGCCCTTGGCGTCCAGGCGCTGGTGACCTTCGAACGAATCGGTCGAGAACGTGATCGTGTCGGCGCGCCATGCCTGCGCGGCGACGTTCTGCAACGGCGCGGCGATGCGCTCGTATCGGATCGCATGCGCATCCAGAGTCGGCTTGACCATGTCGACCCATGCGGCCGGCACGATGTAGCCGGCCTGCGGCGCGTCGGCGCTGATGCGCGGCACGACCACGTCATGCACGGGGATGTGCCAGATCTGCGGCTTGGTTTCGTCGTAGCGCGTCATCAAGGCGCCGGAGACGTCCGACATCGTGCGCGTGTAGGCGTAGCCCTTGAAGTCGATCGTGCGCGTCGCGTCGGTCGCCTTGTAGTCGAGTGGAACCGACGTGCGGGCGAGCTTGGTCGCGCGTGCGTCCGCCTCGCGTTCCATTCGTTGCCACGCGACGCCGTTCGCCGCGACTTCCTCCAGCACGGCGACGATGGCGTCGTGCGTGGTCCGCACGCGATACGCATATGGGCGCCATGAATGCGTTTCGACCAGCATCGCCATGCGGTTGCGCAGCTGCATGTAGCCGAGCGAGAAGCGCGGCGTCGAGACGCCGTCCTCGAAGCCGGACGACGGGTCGTCGCCCTTGATGAACGATGGATAGAACGGCAGCGGCATCGCGCCTTTCTTCGTCATGCGGGCGATCGTGCCGGTGCGCAGTGCGCGGCCAGCGGTGCGCAGCGCGGCGTCACCCGAATTGACCGGTTCGACCTGGACCGCGACGTCGTGCTGGAACTTCGCGCCGTCGGTGACGTGCAGGTCGACATAGGCGACCGGATCCCAGCGTTCGATCAGCGCGAGCATCGCGCGCATTTCCGGCGCGTCGGCCTTCATGTAGTCGCGGTTGAGGTTGAGGTTCTGTGCGGTGGCGCGCCAGCCCATCTCTTCCGGCCCACGCTGGTTCGGGCGGTTCCAGGCCTTGAAGCGCTCGTGGCCGTCGATGTTGAACACCGGCACGAACACGAAGACTTGTTTGGCGAGTGCACCCTTCGCGATCTTGCCGTCCAGGAGTTCGCGCAGCGCGAGGAAGCCCGCGTCCTTGCCGTCGATTTCGCCGGCGTGGATGCCGCCTTGCATCAGCGTGACCGGCAGTCCGCGCTGGCGTGCCGCTTCCGGCGTCAGCGCACCGGACGTCGATGCGACCAGCACCTTCATCGGCCGGCCTTCCGGTGTGGTGCCGAAGGTTTCGCAGCGAACGGCGTTCGGGTATTTCGCAGCGAAGGCGTCGCAGAGCGCGATGACCTCGTCGTAGCGACCGGTGCGCACGAAGCCGCTGCGTTCGGACACCGTGGTAAGCGCGTCCTGCGCAAGGGCGGGCAGGGCGACGGCGAGCAGGGCGGCGAGCAGGGGCGTGCGATTCATCGGCGGCTGGCGGCGGGGAGGTGCCCGCATGGTAGCCGGCCGCCCGTGCGATCATGCCGGGCCGTTCCGTCCGGAGGATCCCGATGCGCAGCCTGTATTACGCGCCCGGCGCCGCGAGCATGGTCGTCCACTGGCTGCTCATCGAGCTCGGTCTCGACGTCGAGCTGCGCAAGGTCGATACCGCCGCCGGCGAGCAGAAGAGCCCCGAGTACTTGGCCGTGAATCCCAACGGCGTGGTCCCGACCTACGTCGACGAAGGCCGCGCCACGTTCGAGGCCGCGGCGATCGCCATGACGCTGGGCGACCGCTACGCCGTCGGCCGCCTCGCGCCGAGTTTCGATGCCGCCGAGCGCGCGACCTACAACCAGTGGATGTTCCACCTCGCGAACGCGGTGCAGCCGCTGTTCCGCATCTGGTGGTATCCGCATGAAGTCGCGGGCGACGCGAACGTCGAACTCGCACGCGAGCACGTCATCCCGCGCATCGAGGCCGCATGGCAGCGGCTGGACGACCACCTCGCGAAGAACGGCCCGTTCCTGCTCGGTGGCCAGCCCTGCGTCGCCGACTTCTACCTGACGATGCTGCTGCGCTGGTCGCGCGGCATGCCGAAGCCTGGCGACCGTTGGCCGCACCTCGGCGCGCTCGCCAGCCGCATGAAGGCGCGGCCGTCGTTCGCCACGCTCTACGAACGCGAAGGCCTCACCGAATGGGCCTGATCACCACGCAACCGACCGACGCATGCTGACTCTCCTGATCATCGCCGTGACCACGATCGTGTCGTGGATCGCGCTGCAGAAACCCCAACTCGCCGAACGCCTGCTGCTGTGGCCGCCGGCCGTGCGCCGCGGCCAAGTCGAACGCCTGCTCACGCATGGCTTCGTGCACGCCGACCTGTCGCATCTGTTCTTCAACATGCTGACGCTGTTCTTCTTCGGACGGCTGACCGAGCGCGTCGTCGAAGGCCTGTCGGGCTGGATCACATTCGTCTTCTTCTATGTGTCGGCGGTGATCGTCGCGATCCTGCCGAGCTACCTGCGCCATCGCGACGACAGCCGCTATCGCAGCCTGGGTGCATCGGGTGCAGTCGCGGCGATGTTGTTCGCCGCGATCCTGATCGACCCGTGGATGATGATCCTCATCCCGATTCCCGTGCCCGGCATCCTCTACGGCGCGGGCTATCTCGCGTGGTCGTTCTGGGCGGACCGCAACGGCGCCGACGGCGTGAACCACAACGCGCATCTGTCGGGCGCGATCTACGGCGTGATCTTCATGCTCGTCATGAATCCGGCGGTGGGCCGACATTTCCTCGCCGCGCTGGCCTCGCCGCACTTCTGACGCTCACCGGCCCTGCATCGCGGCCGGTGTCTGCTCGTCGCATCAATCAAGGAGCAATCGATGGACGTACAGCAACAACCGGACGCCGAGCGTTTTGTGGTGACCGTCGACGGGCATGAGGCCGAGATGGGCTACCGCATCGAGAATGGCGTCCTCGCGATCACGCATACCGGCGTGCCTTCGCAGATCGGTGGGCGCGGCATTGCGGGCGATCTGGTCCGGGCGGGCTTCGACTACGCCCGGGCGAACGGCCTGCGCGTGCGGCCGCTGTGCAGCTACGCCGCGGCTTGGGCACAGCGCCATCCGGACTACGCGGACGTGCTGGCCGGCTGAGCTCGCTGCAGCCACGGCCCGGTTGTGACAGCATCCGCGCCCCGACGACGCCCCGACCCGCCCATGCGCATCAGCAAATACATCAGCGACACCGGCCTCTGCTCGCGACGCGAAGCGGACCGGCTGATCGCGGAAGGCCGCGTCACGATCAACGGCCTGCGCGCGCGGGTCGGTGCGGAGATGGGCGAGGGCGACGAGGTGCTGGTCGACGGCCAGAAGCTCGCCGTCCGCAAGGCGGCGCCGAACAAGCGTCGCCACGTCTATATCGCGCTCAACAAGCCGGTCGGCGTTACCTGCACGACCGAGAGCGCGGTGCCGGGCAACATCGTCGAATTCGTCGGCCACGAGCAGCGCATCTTCCCGATCGGCCGGCTCGACAAGGATTCGGAAGGGCTGATCCTGCTGACCAGCAACGGCGACATCGTCAACGAGATCCTGCGCGCGGAGAACAAGCTCGAGAAGGAATACCTCGTTGCGGTGAACAACCCGGTCACCGACGAATTCCTGCGCGGCATGGCGCGCGGCGTGCCGGTGCACGGGCAGATGACGCTGCCGTGCAAGACCGGAAAGCTCGGCCGTTTCGGCTTCCGCGTCACGCTGGTGCAGGGCCTGAACCGCCAGATCCGCCTGATGGCCGCGCACTTCGGCTATCGCGTCAAAACGCTGGTTCGCGTGCGCATCGTGTGCGGTCAAGCTCGGGCACCTGAAGATCGGAAAGTGGCGCAACCTGACCGACGCCGAGCTGCACGCCTTGCTGCCGGGTCGCAGCGACTGGTGATCGCGTCGATACGGGCATCACACGCGACCCATTAATTTCGTGTCGACGCCCCGTTCAATTTCGCGACACTTCATGACATCCCTTTCGACGCTTCCCCGCCGCGTGCTCTCGCTGGCCGCGCCCGCGGTCGCCTGCCTGTTGCTCGCCGCCTGCCAGAAGCCCGCGCCCGCGCCGCAAGCCGGCACCGCCACGCCGTCGGGCAGTGCGCAACCTGCGTCCGGCGCAACGGCGCCGAGCGTCGCGCTCAAGGACGAGCTGGAAACCACGTCGACGCACATCATCGGCATCAGCTATCCACGCGAGCTCGCGAAATATCCGGGGCTCGCCGCCGAAGCGCAGCGCTACGCCGCGCAGGCGCGCCAGCAGGTGCTCGACGCCGCCAAGCAGCGCCCGCCGGATACCGCCGCGGGCCCGTACGAGCTGTCGCTGGAGTTCCAGCTGAAGCATGAGTCGCCGGACATGGTGGTGCTGGCCGTCGACGGCAGCGCCTACACGGGCGGCGCACACGGCATGCCGATGATCCAGCGCTGGGTCTGGCTGCCCGCGCAGAACCGCATGCTCACCGCCGCGGAACTGTTCCCGCAGCCGCAGAGCTGGGAGCACATCGCCAGCGACGTGCGCACGCAGTTGCACACCGAGCTCGAACAGCGCCTGGATGCCGACAAGGTCGATCCGCACGATCGTGCCGCGATGCTGAAGTCTGCGAACGCGATGATCGAAGGCGGCACCGAGCCCAAGCCCGAAGACTTCGCGGTGTTCGAGCCCGTGCTCGACGGCGCCGGCAAGATCACCGCGCTGCGCTTCGTGTTTCCGCCCTACCAGGTCGGGCCGTATTCGGAAGGCATGCACACGGTCGACCTGCCCGCGTCGCAGCTGATGCAGGACGTCGCGCCGGCCTACCGCACATTGTTCCAGGCGACCGGCTGATGTCGCCGCGCGCGTCGACGCACACGCCGACTTCGCGCGTTCGTGCGCCGGCCGCGCGCGGACGCGACGAGCGCTTCCCCGACGTGCCCGAAGGCACTGCGCCCGAGCCTGCCGGCAATAGCCTGCGCGCGCTTCGCGAAGCCGCGGCCGCATGCAAACGCTGCGACCTGTGGCGTCCCGCGACACAAACGGTATTCGGCGAAGGCTCGCCGAAAGCGCGCGTCATCGTCATCGGCGAACAACCCGGCGACAGCGAGGACATCGCGGGCGAACCGTTCGTGGGCCCGGCCGGTCGCATCTTCGACAAGGCGATCGACGAACTCGGACTCGATCGCAAGACGATGTACGTCACCAATGCGGTGAAGCATTTCAAGTTCGAACCGCGCGGCAAGCGACGCATCCACAAGCAACCCAATCCCGCCGAGCAGAAGGCCTGCCATATCTGGCTGGAGCGCGAACTGAAGACGGTGAAAGCGGATGTGGTCGTCTGTCTCGGCGCCATCGCCGCGAAGGCGGTGTTCGGTTCGAAGTTCGCGTTGATGAAGCAGCACGGGCAATGGCAGGAGCTGCCGGACGGACGACGCGCGTTCGCGACGATGCATCCGTCGTGGGTGCTACGCCAACGAGGTGACGCCGATCGCGAAGCCGCATTCCGCACGTTCCGCGACGACCTCGCACTGCTGACCGAACTGAACGAGCTTCACTGAACAGCTTCAGGCGGCGTCTCACAGGCCGAGACGGATGCCACCCACGATCGCCGGACCTCGACGGAGCCGGCCCGTGAACACGATCGACAAGCTCGCGATCCTCGCCGACGCCGCGAAATACGACGCGTCCTGCGCATCCAGCGGCGGCAAGACACGCGATTCGATCGGAACCGGCGGCATCGGCAGCACCGGCGGCATGGGTATCTGCCATTCGTACACGCCGGACGGGCGATGCGTTTCGCTGCTCAAGATCCTGCTGACCAACTTCTGCGTCTACGACTGCGCCTACTGCGTGAACCGCCGCAGCAGCAACGTGCGCCGCGCGCGCTTCGCCACCGATGAAGTCGTGCGGCTCACGCTCGATTTCTATCGACGCAACTACATCGAAGGCCTGTTCCTTTCGAGCGGCATCATTCGCAATGCCGACTACACGATGGAGCAGCTCGTCGAAGTCGCGCGTTCGCTGCGCGAGGATCATGCGTTCGGAGGCTACATCCATCTCAAGACGATTCCGGAAGCGTCGCCCGAACTGCTTGCCGCGGCAGGCAGGCATGCGGATCGATTGAGCATCAATATCGAACTGCCGACGGAAAGCGGGTTGTCGACGCTGGCGCCCGAGAAGACCACGTCGAGCATCCGCGGCGCGATGGGTCAGTTGCGCTGGCGCATCGAGGAGTCGAAGGAAGAGCGTGCGAAAGCCGTGCGTGCGCCGACGTTCGCACCGGCCGGGCAGAGCACGCAGATGATCGTCGGTGCAGACGGCGCGGATGACCGCAGCATCCTCGATACGAGCGCGAACCTCTACGGCAATTACCGCCTGCGCCGCGTTTACTACTCGGCTTTCAGCCCGATCCCCGATGCGTCCGTCGCGCTTCCGCTGAAATCGCCGCCGCTGGTGCGTGAGCATCGCCTGTATCAGGCCGACTGGCTGATGCGCTTCTACGGTTTCGAGGTCGATGAGATCGCGCCGCGCGATGCGGACGCCGGCATGCTCGATCTCGACGTCGATCCCAAACTCGCGTGGGCGCTGCGCCATCCGGATCGGTTTCCCGTCGACGTCAACGCGGCGCCGCGCGAAATGCTGCTGCGCGTGCCGGGCTTCGGCACGAAGACGGTCAAGCGTGTGCTGTCATCGCGACGCTTCGCGCGGATGCGGCTGGACGATCTCGCGCGCCTTGGAGTAAGCCTGCGCAAGGTGCTGCCCTTCGTGGAGACGCTCGACCACCATCCGCGCGGCGCGCTTGACCGGCCCGAGCGGATCCGCGCGAAGCTCGCACCCGCGCCGGTGCAGTCGGCGTTGTTCTGATGTGGCGCGCGGCAGTCGAGCCGTCGTGGGATCTCGCCGCGTGGCGCAGCCAGGCACGCGTCGCGCTGCAAGCTGGCATTGCGCCGGAACTGATCGAATGGAATGGTGACGCGGACGGGCTGCTCGGCGTTCGTCCGCTTGCCGATGCAGAGCCGGTGCACGATGCACCCGCAGTACCGGGCGCGTTCCTGAGGCTTGCGCAGTCCGTGCTAGCGCATCGCGACCCGCAGCGTCATGCGCTCGCGTATCGCCTGCTCTGGCGCGTGACGCACGGTGAACCATCGTTGCTCGAACACGAGTCCGACATCGAAGTGCGTCGCGCCATGCAGTTGCAGAAGGCCGTGCACCGCGACGCGCACAAGATGAAGGCCTTCGTGCGCTTTCGCGAAGTGCCCGGCGAGCCGAATGCGTTCGTCGCTTGGTACGAGCCCGACCATCACGTCGTCGATCTCGTCGCGCCGTTCTTCGAGCGCCGCTTCGCCGGCATGCGTTGGGCGATTGTGACGCCGTATCGGCGCGCGGTCTGGGACGGCTCGACGCTGGTGATGGGCGAGGGCGGCGATCGCAACGAAGTTCCGACCGATGACGCCGGCGAAGCGCTCTGGCGTCGCTACTACGCGAGCATCTTCAATCCCGCGCGGCTCAATCCGCGTGCCATGCGTGCTGAAATGCCCGTGCGCTTCTGGAAGCACCTGCCCGAAACGCGTGACCTGCCAGCGTTGATGCGCGATGCGTCACGGCGTGTCGATGCGATGGTCGAACGTGCGCCGGAACCTGCGCGTCGCCACATTCCGGCACCGGTGTTCGCGACGCCCAATCCCGTCGATGACCTCGACGCACTGAGCCTCGCGCTTCGCAGCTGTCGTGCGTGTCCGTTGTGGGAGCCGGCGACTCAGGCGGTGCCGGGCGAAGGTCCGAGTGATGCGCGCATCGTCTTCGTCGGCGAGCAGCCGGGCGACGAAGAGGATCTGTCCGGTCGACCGTTCACCGGTCCGGCGGGGCGGCTGTTCGATCGCGCGATGGCCGAAGCAGGGCTCGATCGCTCGTCCGTCTATGTGACGAACGCGGTGAAGCATTTCAAGTTCCAGATGCGTGGCAAGCGGCGCATCCACCAACGTGCGAACGCTGCGGAACAGAGTGCGTGTCGTGGATGGCTGGATCGCGAGCTGGCGCTGCTGCGTCCGGACCGCATCGTCTGCCTCGGTGCGACTGCGGCGAACGCGGTGCTCGGTCGAACTTTCTCGCTGATGCGCGAACGCGGCCGCTGGCAATCGCTCGACATCGGCACACCCGTGCTCGCCACCGTCCATCCATCCTGGGTGCTGCGACAGCCGCCGGAATCCCAGGGCGACGCGTATCGCGGCTTCGTCGCCGACCTCATGCGCGTCGCGTCGCGGGCGCTTGCGCCGATCGACGAACGGCCGTCTGCACGCGCACTGTCCGAGACGCAGCAGGACTAGCATCGGCGCTCCGTCACCACGGAGTGCGACATGTCCAACCCGGTCAACTGGTTCGAGATCTACGTCGACGACATGTCGCGTGCCAAGCGCTTCTACGAAACCGTGCTCGGTCGGCAACTCGAACAGCTTCCATCGGCCGGCATCGAGATGTGGGCGTTCATGGCATCGCCCGACTCGCCGGGCGCCGGCGGCGCGCTGGTTCGTTATGAGGGACTGAAGGCCGGCGGCGCGTCGACCATCGTCTACTTCCGCAGCGAGGACTGCGCGGTCGACGCCTCGCGCGTGGAAGCGGCCGGCGGGCGCGTGCAGAAGCCGAAGATGTCGATCGGTCCCTACGGTTTCATCGCCCTGGCCGTCGACACCGAAGGCAACATGTTCGGCCTGCACTCGCTCAAGTGATGCACGCGCCGTCGGACGAACGGTCGCGCAAGCGGGTTGTGCAGTCCGCCGATCGCGGGCAGGATCGATCCATGCCCTCGACGCCCGCCCTCGCCATGAACGCCGCCCGCAACGGGCGCGTCGTCGCGTGCGTCAACAATAACAATCGCAATAACGCCAGCCTCCCGCGGGCCGGCGATTAGCGCACGCAACACACGCTGATCGATCACGGAGCCCGCACTGAGAAGTGCGGGCTTCTTCGTTTTCATCCCCCACGAAAAAGAAGGCTCCCGCCATGTGTTCCATCCTCGCCGCATTCGATCTCCGCCCCGACGCCGACCTGCGCGTGCTTCGTCCGCTCGCACTCGCCATGTCAGCCCGACAACGCCATCGCGGCCCCGACTGGAGCGGCGTGCATGCCGACGACGGTGCGCTGCTGGTGCACGAGCGCCTCGCCATCGTCGATCCGGTCGGCGGTGCGCAGCCCATCGTGTCGAAGGACGGACGCGTCGTGCTCGCGGTGAACGGCGAGATCTACAACCATCGCGAACTGCGCGAATCGCTGCCGGATTACCCGTTCACCACCGGCTCGGACTGCGAACCGATCAGTGCGCTCTACGCGAGCGGTGAGGGCATCGGCACGTGGCTCGATCGTCTGAACGGCATCTTCGCGTTTGCGCTGTGGGATGGCGCGCAGCGCCGCTTCGTGATCGCCCGCGATCCCATCGGCGTCTGCCCGCTGTATTGGGGGCATGACGCTGACGGTCGCGTCTGGGTCGCATCGGAAATGAAGGCCATCGCGCGCAACTGCCCGGACGTCGCGCCGTTCCCACCCGGCCACTGGTTCGACAGCACGACCGGGCAGCTGCGTCGCTACCACGTGCGCGAATGGCGTCGCTTCGAAACCACCGAAGGCGTCGAGGTGTCGCGCGACGAACTGCGGGAGGCCTTCGAGCGCGCCGTGCATCGCCAGCTCATGAGCGACGTTCCGTACGGCGTGCTGCTGTCGGGCGGATTGGATTCGTCGCTGGTCGCTGCGGTGGCGGCACGTTACGCGCGACGCCGCATCGAGGACAACGACGAGAGCGAAGCCTGGTGGCCCCGCCTGCATTCGTTCGCGATCGGTCTTGAAGGCTCGCCCGACATCGCCGCCGCGCAGATCGCCGCGGACGCCATCGGCACCGTGCACCACGGTTTCACGTACACGGTGGAGGAGGGCATCGACGCACTCCCCGAAGTCATCCGCCACATCGAGACCTACGACGTCACCACGATCCGCGCGTCCACGCCGATGTTCCTGCTGGCGCGCCGCATCCGCGCGATGGGCATCAAGATGGTGCTGTCGGGCGAGGGCAGCGACGAGATCTTCGGCGGCTATCTCTACTTCCACAAAGCGCCGAACGCACGCGAGTTCCACGAGGAAACCGTGCGCAAGCTAGAAGGCCTGCACCAATTCGACTGCCTGCGCGCGAACAAGTCGATGATGGCCTGGGGCGTCGAGGCGCGCGTGCCGTTCCTCGACACCGAATTCCTCGACGTGGCGATGCGCATGGACGCCACGGCCAAGATGGCGGGGGCCGGCCGCATCGAAAAAGCCATCCTGCGCGAAGCCTTCGAAGGCTGGCTGCCCGATTCGATCCTGTGGCGGCAGAAGGAGCAGTTCAGCGACGGCGTCGGCTATGGCTGGATCGATTCGCTGAAAGCGCATGCCGAGCGCGAGGTCACCGATGCCGCACTCGCCACCGCCGAGTTCCGCTACCCGATCAACCCGCCGCTGACCAAGGAGGCCTACCTCTACCGCACGCTGTTCGAGCGCTGGTATCCCGGCGAGGCCTGCGCGCGCACGGTGCCGGGCGGCAAGTCGATCGCCTGCTCGACGCCGACCGCGATCGCATGGGATGCCGCCTTCGCTGCAGCCGCGGATCCCTCGGGTCGCGCCGTCGCAGGGGTGCACGAAGCGGCGCTGTCACCCGCGGGCGAGACGCGCGTCACGCCTGCATGACTCAAGGTCGGCCGACCCGCGCCCGTTAACGACGGGGAGAACGCGGGTCCGGCCGGTGGCTTCGGCTGTCGGGCGCCCCGTCATGCAACGACCGGAGCGGCATGACTTCCACCGAGGCGACCCCGAAGAGCTCCCGCGACGCCGCACGGCCCGCGCGGGATCGGCGCAGGCTGCGCCTGCTCGCCGTGGGCTGGGGGCTGGCCGCGCTGTTGCCGGTGATCGCGCTGCTGCTCGCCGCGACCGACTACCGCGAATACCAGAACGCCCGGGAACTGCGCAGCCGGCTTGTCACCGACGCCGTGCAGCGCCAGTTGCTCGACCGCCTCACCCTGATCGGCCGCCAGCTGGCCGACGTGGTGTCGCCGACGGCGGACGGCCAGCTCGTGCCGATGCGCGACATCACCGTGATGCCCGCCACGCCGGCGGACCTGCCGAAGTCCTCATGGGCGACCGTCGGCGCGCCCGTGCGCGTCGGCACTGCATGGCGCCTTCCGGTATCGCGACGCGTCGGCGACCACGTGGTCCGCGCGACCATCGATCCGCGCACGCTCACCGCCGTCGTCCGCGGCTACCGCCTGGACGGCCACGATTTCGTCAGCCTGATCCAGGACCAGCGCGTGCTGGTCGCGGGATCGTTCCGCAGCGAACAGGCGATCGGCGAGACGATGGTGTCGTCGCCACTCTTCGCCAGTGAGCGTGCCAAGCAGCACGAAGGCCGCTACATCTCGACGACGGTCACCGACGGCCGGCGACGCGAACACAGCTTCCGTCGCCTGCCCGGCACCGGGCTCACCATCGTCGTCGGCACCGAGCCGCCGGCGTTGCTCGACATCTGGGGCCGCCCGGCCGGCGCGATCTGCCTGATCGCATTGATGCTCGCCGTCGCATGGGGCTGGCTGGTGCGTCGCTTCGATCGCGCGCTGCACGTGCTGCACAACCGCGAGGAGCGCCTGGAGCAGGCGAAGTCGCTCGCCATGCTCGGCGAATACGAATGGGACCCGGAAGCCGGTGTCATCCACGTCACGCGGCACGGTGCGCGCATCTACGGCCTGCCGGAAGACACGCGCGTGCTGCCGTTGGACGACGTCTTCGCGATGGTGCATCCGGACGACATCGGCGAATTGCGTGCGCTGGCGCGTTCGATGCGCCCCAGCCCCGACCCCACCGAGATGCAGTTCCGCATCATCCGGCCCGACGGCGTCGAGCGCGCCGTGCTCGCGCGTAGCGTGTTCGCGCGCGACGAGGATGGCCGCACCATCGTGCGCGGGTTCCAGCAGGACATCACCGAACTCGCCGATGCGCGAGCACGTGCGGTGCGCGCGGAGGGCGAGTACCGCTTCCTGTTCGAACACAACCCGTTGCCGATGTGGGTGTTCGACCGCGAGACGCTGGAAATCCTCGCGATCAACGACGCGATGGTCGCGCACTACGGTTACACGCGCGACGAACTCGTCGGCGCGAGCATGCTGTCGATCCGCCCGGAGTCCGAGCACGAAGCGGTGCGCCTCGCGGCGGCCGACAAGTCGACCGCACGGCCGCAGGGTCGCGTGTGGACACATCTGCATCGCGACGGCCGCACGATGCGCATGGCGATCTACAACCATGACATCGACTTCCATGGCCGCACTGCGCGACTGGTGGCCGCCCAGGACGTCACCGACCGCGAGCGCGCGGAAGAACGTTTCCGCCTCGTGTCGCGCGCAACCAGCGACGTCATCTACGACTACGACGTCGCCAGCGGCGACATCTGGTGGAGCGAGAGCTACTACACGCGCTTCGGCACGTTGCCCCAGCCGGTCGCGCCGGTCGACGAATGGGCAGTGCGCGTACATCCCAGCGATAACGCACGCGTTCTCGCCGGGCTCAAGCGTGCGCTGGAAGCGGACGACGCGGAATGGCGCGAGCAGTACCGTTACCGACGTGGTGACGGCAGCTATGCGCTGGTGATCGACCGCGCCTTCATCCAGCGCGATACCAACGGCACCGCGCTGCGCGTCGTCGGCGGCATGCTCGACATGAGCGAGCGCGAGAGCTACGAAGAGCGCCTCGCGTACCGCGCCACGCACGACGCGCTGACAGACCTGCCGAATCGCCAGCTGCTGCAGGACCGCCTGCAACAGGCGCTGCTCAACGCGCAGCGTTACGGTCGCGGCGGCGTGCTGATCTTCATCGACCTCGACGATTTCAAGCTGGTGAACGACACGCTCGGCCACACCGCGGGCGACCAAGTGCTGTGCGAGGTCGCCGAACGCCTGCGCACCGTGTCGCGCGAGACCGATACCGTCGCGCGCTTCGGCGGCGACGAGTTCGTCATCATTCTCACCGAGCAGATGGGCGACGCCGGCGCGACCGAAGTCATCCGTCGCATCAGCGAAGCGCTCGCGCGACCGATCGACGTCGGCGATACGCAGCACATGCTCACCGCCAGCCTCGGCTGGTGTCGCTTCCCGGAAGCGGGCAAGGACGTCGAGACGCTGCTCAAGCATGGCGACCTGGCGATGCACCAGGCCAAGCGCCAGGGCCGCAACCGCGCGGTGCCGTTCCAGAACGAATTCGTCGACGGCGTGTCGCGTCGCGTGCAACTCGTGAGCGAACTGCGACGCGCGCTGGAACGCGACGAGTTCGTGCCGGTGTTCCAACCGTTGTTCGACAGCAACGAACGCCCCGTCGCACTCGAAACGCTGGTGCGCTGGATCCATCCGGAACGCGGCCTGCTGATGCCGGGCGAGTTCATTCCAGTGTGCGAGGAAAGCGGCCTGATCGTCGAGCTCGGCCGTCGCGTGCTCGACCAGGCGGCGCGTCATTACCGCCTGCTCGCCGACTCGGGCCTGCCACATCTGCGCGTCGCGGTGAACGTGTCGCCGGCGCAGTTCAACGACGACCTGGTGCAGCACGTTGCCGAGACGATGGAGCGTCATTCGCTGCCGCGCGAAGTGCTCGAGCTCGAGATCACCGAAGGCCTGCTGATGCAGAACCCGGAGCGTGCGATCGAACTGATGCAGCAGATCGCCGAGATGGGCGTGAGCTTCTCGATCGACGACTTCGGCACCGGTTATTCCAGCCTTGCCTACCTCAAGCGCTTCCCGATCGACCGCCTGAAGATCGACCGCTCGTTCGTGCGCGACCTCGGCTCCGATGAGGACGACGCGGCGATCTGCAATTCGATCATCGGCCTGGCACACGCGCTCGACATCCGCACGGTGGCGGAAGGCGTCGAGACGTCGCTGCAGCTCGACTGGCTGCGCGCGCGGCACATCGACGAAGTGCAGGGCTACCTGCTCGGCCGGCCGATGCCGTTCGAGGAACTGCTGCCGCTGCTCATGCGCTACGCCGATCGCGGCCGCGCAACGTTGCCGCGGCCCGAAATCGCCTGACGATCGATCGCGACGAGGTCAGCGCGCCGCGGGCTCCAGCGTCATTCGGTGCTGCGTTGCACCCGGCAGGAACGGCGTCGCCCGACCGTGCACCCAATCCTCGTGTCCCGCAGCCCAGTACGGCGACGCGGGATTTCCGGTCGGCCCGCCCGGCACATGCGTGATGCCTTCGGCTTCGTGGCCCGGTGCGACCACCATGCGTTCGGATGCACCGAAATCCGGCGCGACCGCACGCGGCGTCAGGCTGTCGCCGTCCAGCGGTTCGGACGGCATGCACAGCAGCCGACTCGCGAACGGCAATGCCGCGGCGAGCGGATGGCAGATCGACCCGGTGTTGCGCTCGCCCCAGGAGCGCTCGTTGAGCGGGCCGTGCTTGGCCAGCCCGTCGCGCACCTGCGCAGCAGCGTCGTCGAACAGCGCATCCCATGATTCGAAACGCGGGTTGAGCAGGTTCACGGGTCGCTGCGTCACCATCGGCCATGCGACGCCTTCCAACTGAGGAAGCTCCGGCATCTCGGCCTCACCGCCCAACGCGGCACGCGCCGGCATCAGCAGACCTTCGCGCACGCGGTCGAGCACGGTCTGTCGCCATGCGCGCACCAGCCGGTACTGCACGGCATTCGCGGTTGCGCGTGGTTCGAGCGGGCCGCGGTCGAGTGCGCGTAGCGCGGACCCCGCGGGGCTGCGCGATGCCGCGTCGTGCATCAGCGTCGCCCAGCGCTGCAGGAAGACGCTGCGATCGTCCAGCTGGATGTCGAGCAGGTCGCGTTCGTTGAATTGCGACTTGGCCATCAGGTCGTCGCGGATGCGTCGCGCGCGCACCGCGAGCACGTAGCCGCCATCACCGATGCGTTTCAGGTCGTCGGCATCGGTGACGCGTGCATTCGCCGACCACAGGCGGCCGGAGGCGGGATCGATCACCGACGGCGTTGCGACCGTCGAGATCGTCCACGGCGGACATGTCGCGCCGTCCGAGATGCCCGCTGCGTTACAGCCGGGCGCGCGTTGCGGAACTGGGCCGAGAAGTCGCCACGCGATGCGGCCGCTGCGATCGGCGACCAGCAGGTTCTGCGCGGGAATAGCCGTGGCATCGGCTACGCGCATCGCGTCGTCGATCGACGCTGCATGCGCCATGTCGAGCAGCCCGAGATTCACGGCACCCGGCAGATGCGCGACCCATCGACGCACCAGTGCACGATCCTGCACGTCGAAATGATCGATCGGCCCCCAGGGCGTTTCGAGCACATCCACGGTCATGTTCGGCAGCACGCGCTCGCGGAACTTGCGCGCCATCGGGCACGACGCGCGATGGCAGCCGGGCACGACGATCCAGTCCAGCCAGTCGCCATAGCTGTTGGTGAAACCCCAGGCGACGTGCGTATTGCTGCCGACGATGACGCCCGGCAGGCCGGGCAGCGTGAAGCCGGTGACGTCGACGCGGCCGCCGGGCGCGCGCGGGTCGGCGTAACGCAGGCGCGCACGGAACCAGATGTCGGGCACGCGCAGGCCGAGGTGCATGTCGTTCGCGAGGATGGCGCGACCGTCGCGCGTCAGCGATCCGGCGACCGCGAAGTTGTTGCTGCCGACTTCCGGACGCGGCTTGAACGGCGCGATGGCTTTGGCTTGCGTCGCCCATTGATGCAGGTCGATCACGTTCGCGCCCGGCAACGCCGCATCGCCGCGCGGCTCGCCTTCCAGTGGCGCATCCCAGCTGCTGCCGTCGTGCAGCACCAGCGCCTGCAGCGCGGGCGGCAACGTCGGCAGCACTCTGGACAACGCAAGTTCGCGCGCGCCGCTCGCGTCCTGCAGGTCGTAGTACATGGCGTAGCCCACCAGCGGCGTGTCTTCGATCGCCCAACGCCGCGGTGCCTGCCGCAGCAGCAGGTAGGGCCACGGCCGCACGCGCAGCGAGCCGACACCGGCGTTGATGCCCGCGACATACGCATCGACGACCGGGCGTCGTGCGCCCATCGCCGCATCAAGATTCACGGTGACGCGTGCGCGCAGTCGATCCTGGCGGTGCTTCGCGTCGAGCGGGAATGCGCGCACGCCGAACAGTTCGGACAGCTCGCCGGCCGCGACCCGCCTCATCAGGTCCATCTCGAAGTAGCGTTCCTGCCCGTGCACGTAGCCGAGTGCACGCATGGCGTCGGCTTCGTTCGCGGCATCGATCGTGACGACGCCAAGCGCATCGCGCTGGATGCTCACCGGTGCGGACAGGCCGGGCAGGGCGACGTTGCCGTCCATTCGCGGCACGCTGCCGCGCATCGCGAACCATGCGGCGAGCGCCAGCACGATCAGGAGAACCACCAGCGCGATCGCGATGCGCGCGATCCGTCGAGTCCAGCGCTTCATGCACGTCCCCTCGTAAGCCCCGCCGTACTGTACGCGCGGCGCGAGGTCAGCGGCGGGCGATCCGGTAGACGGCGGTCGACAGCGCGGTCACGCCTTCGTCGACGAAGGACGGCTGGCTGTCGAGGATGTCGCGGCGTTCGAGCAATTGGACCTGCCAGTCGCGGCCGTACAACGAACGCGCCTCGTCTTCCTCGACCGAGAACGGCGGGCCGGCCTTCTCGCGCTGCGGATACTCAAGCGTGATCAGCAGCCCGCGGCACATCGCCGGCAGCCGTGAGTACAACTCGCGCACGTAGCTCTCGCGCATCTTCGGTGGCAGTGCGATCAGCGCCGCGCGATCGAACACTGCGTCGCAGTCACGTAGCGCGTCTTCGTCGAGTGCGAACGCGTCGCCGCAGATGATTTCGATGTCACCCGCGCGGAAATGACGCCCGTAGCGGCTGTCCTCCACATCCGGCGTGAGCTCGTGTTCCGCGAAGAACTGCTCGACCGCGTGCTGCGACAACTCGACGCCGAGCACGCGCAGACCTTGTGACGCGAACCACGCGAGATCCAGCGACTTGCCACACAACGGAACGAATACGCGCGCGCCCGGTTGCACGCCGAGTGACGGCCAATGCTTGAGCATCAGCGGCGTCGGGCGGTCCTGGTGGAAACCGATCCGCCCGTCCTGCCATCGCGAATGCCAGAAGCCTGCGTCCATGCGTTATTCGACGAGCAGCCCTTCGACCTTCTGCCAGCCGCGCGGCAGAAGCCCGCCACGCGCGCCGCGCTGGCCCATGTAGCCCTCGAGTTCCTTGTACGACACGGTCATCGTGCGCGAACCCGACAGCACCACCAGTGACTGCTCCGGCGTCACCACGACCACGTCGACCACACGCTCGGTGCCGAGCTTCGCCTTCGGGATCTCGATGATCTTGTTGCCCTTGCCGCGATCCATTTCCGGCAGCTGCCCGATCGGGAACGCGAGTACGTGGCCAGCACTCGTTGCCGCGACCACGCGTGCGCCCTTACTCGTCGGCGCCGGGGACGGTTGCAGCACCTCGGCGTTCGGCGTGAGCGACACCATCGCCTTGCCCGCCTTGTTGCGGCTTACGAGGTTGTCGAACTTGGTGACGAAGCCATAGCCGTGGCTGGTCGACAGCAGGAACGTCTGCTCGGCTTCGCCGCTGGTCACCGCCTGGAACGACGCGCCCGACGGCGGCGCGAAGCGGCCCGTCAGCGGCTCGCCGTTGCCGCGCGCCGAGGGCAGCGTGTGCACCAGCGCGGAATAGCTTCGACCGGTCGAGTCGAGGAACGCGACCTGCGCCGTGCTGCGGGTGCGCACGGCGGCGAGCAGTTCGTCGCCCTCGCGATACGACAGGCTTGCGGCGTCGATCTCGTGGCCCTTCGCGGCACGCACCCAGCCCTTCTGGCTGACGACAACGGTCATCGGCTCGCTGGCGACCAGTTCGGTTTCGGAGATCGCCTGCGCCGCGCCGCGCGCGACCAGCGGCGAGCGACGCTCGTCGCCGAACTTCTTCGCGTCGGCCAGCAGTTCGTCCTTGATCAGCTTGCGCAGCTTGGCCTTGCTGCCGAGGATGGACTGGATGCGTTCGCGTTCGGTGGCGAGGTCTTCCTGCTCGCCGCGGATCTTCATCTCTTCCAGCCGCGCAAGCTGGCGCAGGCGCGTTTCGAGGATGTAGTCGGTCTGCTCTTCGGTCAGCCCGAAGCGCGCCATGAGCACCGGCTTCGGCTCGTCCTCGCTGCGGATGATGCGGATGACTTCGTCGAGATTGAGGAAGGCGACCAGCAGGCCTTCGAGCATGTGCAGGCGACGCTCGACGCGTTCGAGGCGGTGCGTGAGTCGACGCGTCACCGTGTCGCTGCGGAACTGCAGCCATTCGCTCAGCAGCGCCTTCAGGTTCTTGACCTGCGGCTTGCCGTCGAGGCCGATGATGTTGAAGTTGATGCGGTACGAACGTTCGAGGTCGGTCGTCGCGAAAAGGTGGCCCATCAGCGGATCGACATCGACGCGATTGCTGCGCGTCATCAGCACGATGCGCGTCGGGTTCGCGTGGTCGGACTCGTCGCGGATGTCTTCCAGCCACGGAAGCTTCTTCGCGCGCATCTGCGTCGCGATCTGCTCGATCACCTTGCCGGGCGACACCTGGTACGGCAGCGCGGTGATGATGATGTTCTGGCCGTCCTTCTGCCACACCGCACGCGCACGCACGCTACCGATGCCGGTTTCGTACATCTGCAGGATGTCGGCGCGCGGCGTGATGATTTCCGCCGTGGTCGGATAGTCCGGGCCGTGCACGTATTCGCAGAGATCGCGCGTGGTCGCGTCCGGATCATCCAGCAGCCGCACGCAGGCGCTGACGACTTCGCGCAGGTTATGCGGCGGCACGTCGGTCGCCATGCCGACCGCGATGCCCGTCGTGCCGTTGAGCAGCAGGTGCGGCAGGCGCGCCGGCAGCCAGCTCGGTTCCTCGAGCGTGCCGTCGAAGTTCGGATCCCAATCCACCGTGCCGTGCGCGAGTTCGCCCAGCAGCACCTCGGCGATCGGCGTGAGCTTGGATTCGGTGTAGCGCATCGCCGCGAACGATTTCGGGTCGTCCGGCGAACCGAAGTTGCCTTGGCCTTCGATCAGCGGATAGCGGTACGAGAACGGCTGCGCCATCAACACCAGCGCTTCATAGCAGGCTGAGTCGCCGTGGGGATGGAACTTGCCGATGACGTCACCGACGGTGCGCGCCGACTTCTTCGGCTTCGCGCCGGCGTTGAGCCCCAGCTCGCTCATCGAATAGATGATGCGGCGCTGCACCGGCTTGAGGCCGTCGCCGATGAAGGGCAGCGCGCGGTCGAGCACCACGTACATCGAGTAGTCGAGGTAGGCGCGCTCGGCGTATTCGCGCAGCGGAATCTGCTCGAAACCGTGGAAGGTGGAGCGGGGCGAATCGGTCATGGATTTCCGGGAGGCGACGCGAGCGGCGCTCGCGATGGCGCGGGCTCGGCCCGCGGGAGTTCGATTTCGCATTGAATTCTACGTGCGCGCCAGGACCTGCCGCCGAGCAACGAGCATCGGGCGTGGGGGTCTCAGCCGCCGCGACCGGATGCGGTCAAATTGATGCTTGCGTATCGTTGACATCGCGCCGCTTCCGCCCCAAGATACGCGCCGCACCTTGCCCGGGTGGCGGAATTGGTAGACGCACTAGCTTCAGGTGCTAGCGGGGGCAACTTCGTGGAGGTTCGAGTCCTCTCCCGGGCACCAAATATCGAAAGACCCCCGAGCGATCGGGGGTTTTTTCGTTTCACGCACCGCGTCATCGTGCTGCGCGATCCAGGTTTCGCCGTCCGGCGCCGAGCGTGCCGATCGCCAACCGCTGAATCGACGGCGAACGCAAATCGCGCCGCGCGTCCGCCTTTGCCCAGTCTTCACCATCGACGCGCGACGTTCGGGTCGTGTTACCTCGATGGACTGGAGAGACCCGATGAGCAAGCGAGAACTGATCGAGCCGAATCCCGGTGATAAGCGTTACGTGCGCCGCGATTCGAAGGGACGTTTCAGCGAATCCGACGATGTGGGTCGTTCGCTGTCGCAGGACCAGAAGCGCCACGCCAAGAACGATGCCGGCCCGGGGCAGGGCGATCGCGGCGACCGCCAGCGCTCGCACTGAGTGCCGGCAACGAAAAACCCGCGGACTCCGCGGGTTTTTCGCATCTGCGATCAGTGACGGGTCAGGCTGCGGAGTCGCTCGTCGATCCGGATCGGGGTGACGTACACGCCCTGGATCAGCGGTGCGTCGACGTGCTGCGGATTGATCAGCAGGTTGCAGCTCTCCTCCGACAGCGCGCTGGGCACCTGCGCGGCCAGTGACTGGTGCGAGGTCGACCATGCGTCGCCGACCTGCTGCACGTCGCTGCGATACGGCCGCTCGCGCCATGTCGACGGATAGGCCTGCACGACGGTGATGCGTTCGCGCGGCAGGTGCGCCTTGGCGAGATAAGCGGTTTCCGGCGGCTCGCCCTCGCAATGCGCGAGGAACTCGAGCAGCGCCGCCGATGGCGACATCGACGCATAGACCGCCGGCGTGCCCTCGGAGGTCCAACGCCCGGACTTGTTGCCATTCGCCGCGAACGGCTTTTCCTTCTGGTCCTCGCCGACGATGCGGTAGACGGTGACCGTGCCGGGATGATCGGCGCTGTGTTCGGACGCGCCGACGCTGTTGCTGGTGGGCGTTGCAGTGAGGTGGACGGTCGCGGAAACCGGGTCGCTGGCGGGAAACGTGTCCTTCAGCGCCTTGTCCAGTTCCTTTTCGGTGGGGGCGGACGGGGTGTGCGGGTTGTGCATGGGCTCCTCGCGGACAGGCATCGGCACGTGCAGGGTAGGTTCGGTTTTAACAAGGCCTACTCATGGCAGCCGTGAAGCTGCAGCCGCTTAGGAGGCACGCCATGTCCAGCCCGTCCGCTCCATCCCCGGCCGCCGCGCCCGCGGAACCCGTCATCCGTGCGCTGCTGTTCGAGAGCGACCACCCCAGCCGCGAGATCGTGCCGGCCGAACTCAGCACTTACGCGCCCGTGCCGGACGAGCGCCTGGTCTGGGTCGACGTCGTGCGCGAGAAGGGCCTGCCCGAAACAACGGCCGCGCTCGGCGCCGATCCTTCGCGGCTCGATCCCGACGCCCCCAGCGAACTGGGACTGGTGATGGACGGCGACTGGAAATACCTGCACATGCGCGCGCTCAACTGGCGCGAAGGAAGCAAGCCCAGCGATGTACCGGTCGCATTCGGCATCGGCCCGAATACCGTGCTGAGCGTGCATCGCGAGCCGGTCGACTTCATCAGTAGCGTTCTGGACAACGAGGCCGACCACCTGCGGGTCGGTCGCCTCGAAGCCACGAGCTTCGCGACGACGTTGATGGATCGCATGCTCACGGACTACCTCGATGCGCGCGACGCTTTCGAAACGCGTCTGGATCGGCTCGAGCTTCTCATTCTGCGACGCCCGAAGGCCGCGCACCTCGCGGAGTTGCAGTCGTTGCGGCACATGGCCTCGAAGCTGCGTCGGCATCTTTCGTCGCAACGGGATCTGTTCGACGCGCTGGGCCGGCCCGACTTCGATCCGTGCCAGTCCGAATCGGCGGAACGTCATTGCCAGCTCGTGAGCAAGCGCTACAGCAACGTGATGCAATCGATCGAGGCGGTGCGCGAACTGGTGAACGGCAGCTTCGATCTCTACACCTCGCGCGCGGCGGAGAGCACGAACGAAGCGGTGTACACGCTCACGATCGTGACCGTCGCGATGGGCCTCGTCGCGACGATCGCGGGTGTGCTGGGCATGAACTTCCAGGCCCCGATCTTCGACTCGGGCCCGGTCGGCTTCTACATCTCGGCCGGTTTCATCAGCGCCGTGCTGCTGGCGTCGGGCATCTGGGCCGCGTGGCGTCTCTGGCGAACCGCGCGCTGAGCGACATCGCCTTCATGAACGTGTGAGACGATCCCGTTCATGAAACGAAAGAACGCAGGAAAAGGAGCCGGCGCCGGAAACGGCGGCGGCGCGAAGAAGGGACCGTCGACAGCAAAGCGCGGCGCACGAAGAACAGGCGGTGGCGGGAAGCAGGGCGGCCCCAAGCGGCCGGGCTGGATGCCGGAACCGCCGAGGCCGCTACGCGGTCGCGGTGACGCACCGTCGGTGGACCCGCATGCACAGCGCGAAGCGGCGCGCTACGACAAGCCGATCGGCAGCCGGGAGATGATCCTGCAGATGCTGGCGTCGTCCGACGGCCCGCTGCCGATGGATGAGATCGCCGATCGCCTCGAAATCAACGATGACGAGCGCCGAGATGCACTCGGTTTCCGTCTGCGCGCGATGGTGCGCGACGGGCAACTGCTGCAGAACCGCAAGGGCGCGTATCTGCCGGCGCAGCAGGTCGACCTGATTCCGGGCGTCGTCATCGCGAACCCCGATGGTTTCGGGTTCCTGAAGCCCGATCCCGGACACGGCGACGATCTGTTCCTGCCGCCCTTCGAAATGCGTCGTGTGATGCATGGCGACCGCGTGCTGGCGAGCGTCACCGGTGTGGATCGTCGTGGTCGTCGCGAAGGTGCGATCGCGGAGATCCTCGAACGTCGCCTGACGCGCTTGATCGGCCGCTACGAAACGCGCGCGGGCGTCGGCTTCGTCAATCCCGACGATCGACGCATCCAGCAGGACATCCTGATTCCGCCGGATGCGACGAACGAGGCGCAGAACGGCCAGCTGGTCGTCTGCGAAATCACCGAAATGCCGGACGGCAAGCACGTGCCGGTCGGTCGCATCCTGACGGTGCTCGGCGATCGCCTGACCGCGTCGCTCGCGGTGCAGGCGGCAATCCACGGCCACGATATTCCGCACGAATTCCCGCAGCCCGTGCTCGAAGAAGCGGCGTCGATTCCGATCGAAGTCGACGATGCGACCGCGAGCGGCCGCGTCGACCTGCGCAAGGTCCCGCTGGTCACCATCGACGGCGAAGACGCGAAGGATTTCGACGACGCGGTCTACGCCGAGCCGAATCGCGACGGTTTCCGGCTCATCGTCGCGATCGCCGACGTCTCGAACTACGTGCGCCCCGGCACGCCGCTGGACGACGAAGCGCAGAAGCGCGCGACCAGCGTGTACTTCCCCGGTTTCGTCGTGCCGATGCTCCCCGAGACGCTGTCGAATGGTATCTGCTCGCTGAAGCCGAAGGTCGACCGCCTGTGTTTCGTCTGCGACATGCAGGTCGATCGCAAGGGGCAGGTCACGTCGTCGAAGTTCTACGAAGCCGTGATGCATTCGCATGCACGCCTGACGTACACGCAGGTGTGGAATGCGATCGGCGATGGCGTCAGCGACGAGGATTGCTCGGAAGCGCTGGGCGTCATCGGTTCGCTGCAGCCGAACATCGAGAACCTGCACCAGCTGTTCCGCATTCTGGTGAAGGCGCGCGAGCGTCGTGGTGCGATCGAGTTCGAATCGGGCGAAGTGCGCTTCGTCATCGGTCCCAAGGGCGAGGTCGTGCAGGCCGGCATGATCCAGCGCAACGACGCGCACAAGCTGATCGAGGAATGCATGATCGCGGCGAACGTCGAGGCGGCGAAGTTCCTGATCGCGGCCGAGGTGCCCGCGCCGTATCGCATCCACGAACGGCCGCCGGAGCAGAAGTACGAAGACCTGCTCGAATTCCTCAAGGAGTTCGGGCTGAGCATGCCGGCTTGGCCGAAGGTGCAGCCGAAGGATTTCACCAATCTTTTGAAGAAGATCCGCGAGCGGCCGGAAGCGGCGTTGCTGGAGTCGGTGTTGCTACGCAGCCAGGCGCTTGCCGTTTATGCGCCGGGCAACGTCGGGCATTTCGGGTTGGCGCTCGAGGCCTATGCGCATTTCACGTCGCCGATCCGTCGCTATCCCGATCTGCTCGTGCATCGCGCGATCAAGCACGCGCTGAGCGGCGCGAAGCCGGAGAAGTTCCGTTACTCGCCGAGTGCGATGGCGCAGCTATCGCTGGATTGCTCGGCGCGTTCGCGTCGTGCCGATGAAGCGGAGCGCGAGGTCGACGAACGCTACCGTGCGGCATGGATGGAGCAGCACGTCGGTGGCGAGTTCGACGGCACGATCAGCGGCGTGACGAGCTTCGGTCTCTTCATCGAACTTGATGGCTCGAAGGTCAACGGGCTCGTGCATGTCACGCAGCTGCCGAACGACTTCTATCACTTCGATCCCATCCGCAAGACGCTCACCGGTGAGCGCCGCGGGCGCGAGTACCGGTTGGGTGATCGGGTGCGGATCGTGGTGTTGAAGGCGAGTGTCGAGGACCGGCGGATCGACTTCCGGTTGGTGGGCGAGGAGGCTGCTGGTGGGGCGAAGCCGTTGCCGTCTCGGGGGCAGCCGGCTAAGAGGAAGAAGGTTCCGTATTGAGTGGGCGCGCTGGTCGGCGTTTGCCGGCCGGCGCTCGAGTCGGGTCGCCTGCTGCGATCGTTGTAGCGAGTTGGGCAAAGCGTTTCGTGCGCTGACGCGCCCGAGTCACTTTTCTTTGCTGGTGCAAAGAAAAGTAACCAAAAGAAGGCACCTTCCCCCGACAGATCTACAGCCTGCGACCGGGCTGCTCTGTCGAAATCGCCACACTCGGCCTCCTGCCTCGGGTGGCGACGGCGCGCGTCCTGCGCGCCGCCCCTTCGGGGTCTTCACGATTCGGGCGGCTGTTGAAGTGACTGCCTGCTCGCTGGTCGCATGCTCGGTCGGCGCCGGCGTCGGCGACGACGTGGTCCACGGCGGCCGCATCGGCGGTGCTGTGCTGCGCCGCCTCCGGGCGCAACCCGCCCTGGCGCGGCACAATAGGCGCATGAGCAAACAGAATCAGTGGATTGCGGGCATCAATGCGGTGTCGGCGGCGCTCCAGAACGATGCGGAGCATGTGCGCGAGGTGTTGCTGGAGGCGGGGGCGAAGAATCCGCGTATCCAGGAGATCGAGACGCTCGCGCGGCGGTTGGATATCGACGTTCGCCGGGTGGCGCAGTCGGCGCTGGACGGCGCGTCCGGTGGCGTGCGGCATCAGGGCGCGATCGCGCGATATGTCGCGGCCAAGACCTGGAGCGAGAACGAGCTCGACCAGCTCATCGAGGCCGCAGAAGGTCGCGCGCTCGTGTTGATCCTCGACGGCGTGCAGGACCCGCACAACCTCGGTGCGTGCCTGCGTAGTGCGGCCGCGGCGGGTGCGACGGCGGTGGTGATTCCCAAGGACAAGTCGGTGCAGGTCAATGCGACCGTACGCAAGACGTCGGCGGGCGCGGCGGATGCGGTGCCGGTCGTGCCGGTCACCAATCTCGCGCGGACGATGAAGGATCTGCAGAAGCTCGGCGTGTGGCTTTATGGCCTGGCCGGCGAAGCGGACGCCTCGCTGTATTCGATCGACCTGCGCGGCAACGTCGGGCTCGTGCTCGGTGGCGAGGGCGACGGCCTGCGTCGACTCACGCGTGAAACCTGCGACGGGCTGGTGTCGATCCCTATGCCGGGTGCAGCGTCGACCGCGGTCGAAAGCCTCAACGTGTCGGTCGCTACCGGCGTTACCTTGTTCGAAGCGGTACGACAGAGGAGCGCGCGCTGATGCAGGACGAAGCACTCATTTCGCTGCACTGGTACGACCTGGTCGGGCTCGCCGGCTCGTTCGCGATCCTGCTCGCGTTCTACCTCGCGCAGTCGCGTCGGTTGTCGGCGACGGGCATCGTCTACCAGTTGCTCAATCTCTTTGGCGCGGCTGCGGTGCTGGTATCGCTGGTCGGTACGTTCAACCTTTCCGTTGCCTTGCTCGAAGGCGCGTGGATCGCGGTGAGTGCGTACGGAATCGTGCGTTCACTTCGAGAACGCCGCACGCGCAGCTGATCGCTGCATCCGCAGCAGGCGTCACCTCGTAGATCACGGTGAGCACGCCATATCGGCGTGCTTGCCAGCGACCCGCACGGGTGGCATAACCGTCGGGCCTTCGGCGCCGGCCGGGGGATGCAGTGATCGCCATCGCCAGCTACAGCTTCGACGGGGCCTCCATGCTCATCTCCGCGCCTGCCACGGGCGATACCGACGCGCACGCCGAGTTGTTGCTCGACGTCGCCGACGGTGATCGATCCGCCTTCGAACGCCTCTATCGCGCCGCGTCGTCGCGACTGTTCGCCATCTGCCTGCGACTGCTGCCCGACCGCGCGGAAGCCGAGGACGTGCTGCAGGAGGTGTTCACCACCATCTGGCACAAGGCCGACCAGTTCGATCCGCACCGCGCGTGCGCAATGGCGTGGATGGCAATGATCGCGCGCAATCGCTGCATCGATCGCCTGCGTTCGCCGAGCCATACCGTGCGCACCACCGCGATAGAACTCGGCGACGAACTGCCCGACAACGGTGAAACGCCGATCGACGCCGCCGAAGCATCGGATGATCGCGACCGCCTGCAACATTGCATGCAGCGCTTGGACGAACGACGTCGCGGTCTGATCCGCACCGCGTTCTTCGAAGGCGCGACCTACGAGGAGCTCGCGACGCGTTCCGGCGCGCCGCTGGGCTCGGTGAAAAGCTGGATCCGACGCGGCCTGTTGCAGCTGCGCGCGTGCCTGGAGCAATGACCATGCGCGAGCACGATTTCGACCGCGACCCGCCCTCCGACGACCTGCTCGCCGGCGAATATGTCCTCGGTGTGCTCGACGAGCGGACGCGTCGCGAGGTGCGACTGCGCATCGCGCGTGACCCCGCGTTCGCGCGGCTCGTCGACGACTGGAGCGCGCGCTTGGACCGACTCAACGACGAGCTGCCGCCAGCGACGGTGCCCGACCACGTGTGGCCGCGCATCCGCACGCGACTCGGCTGGTCGCCGGTGGCGGGTGGCCGTGAGCGCGCGGGCGCCGGATTCTGGAAGGCCGCGACCGCAGCGGGCTTCGCAGCTGCCGCGGTATTGGCGGTGGTCGCGGTGCAGAAGCCACGCGTGATCAACGTGCCGGTCCAGAGCGTCGCTTCGCAGGCCAAGCCCGTGATGCCCGAGCTGCCGGTCACGCAGCTGATGACCAACAGCGGGCAGATCGCGTATCTCGCGACGCCCGATCCGCACGGCGGCGGTATGTGGCTGGTGCCGGTGCCCGGCACCGTGCCGGAAGGCCAGATGGCGCCGGTGCTGTGGCTGATCGCGCCGGGGCAGAAGCCCAAGTCGCTGGGTTACGTCGGCGCGTCGCACTCGCACTGGGTTGACGTGCCGAAGGCCGAGCTGCACGCCGGCATGCAGTCGGGTTGGACCGTCGCCATCACGATGGAACCGGTGCAACCGGTCGCACCGCAGTCGCCGTCGTCGAAGCCGATGGCGGCCGGCACGCTCTCGCTGTAGCGCTTATGCCTTGTTCGACGGCGCGCCCGCGCCGCCGAGCATCGGCCACGCGTTGACGATCTTGCAGAACAGTTCCGCGGTGCGCTCGGCGTCGTACACGGCCGAGTGCGCTTCGCTCGCCTGCCAGTCGATGCCCGCCGCCTGCAGCGCACGGCCGAGCACGGTCTGCCCGTACGCAACGCCCGCGAGCGACACGGTGTCGAACACGCTGAAGGGATGGAACGGATTGCGCTGATGCTTCGAGCGCGCGACCGCCGCGTTGAGGAAGTTCAGGTCGAAATGCGCGTTGTGGCCGACCAGGATCGCGCGCTGGCAACCGTGCTTCTTCATCGCGGCGCGTACCGGTGCGAACACCTGGTCCAGCGCCTGGCGCTCGTTCTTCGCGTCGCGGAACGGGTGGTCGATGATGATGCCGGTGACTTCCAGCGACTTCGGATCGATCTCGGTGCCCGGCGCCGGCATCACGTGCGCGTTGGTCGTCGGGCAGGGAACGATGCGTCCGTCGGCGTCGAGATCGAGCGGAATGACCGCGATTTCGAGCAGCGCGTGCCGGTTCCAGTCGAAGCCGCCCGTCTCGACGTCGACGACGACGGGCAGGAAGCCGCGAAAGCGCGAGGCGAGTGAAGGCACGGGGAGGCGGGATCGTCGACGCGGGCCGGAAGCCTAGCAGACCGGCCGGTAGCGGCCGTCAGGCGGCGATGCGCGTGCCGAGGATGATGCCGTCGCGGCGATACGTTTCGAGCAGGGCGATGCCGGCGTCCATGAACGCGTCGACGTCGGGCGTGCCGACTTCGTTCGCGAGCGCGCGCAGCCGGGTTTCGCCGGTGCTTGCATCGTCATCGACAAGGCCTTGCAGCAGGTGGAACGCCAACACATCGAGCGCGTGGAAACCGACGCTCCCGTCGTCCCGGCGATGCACGAGCAGCAGCGTCGTTTCCGGCGAGGGCGGTAGCGCGCCGGGGGCGATTCGATGCACGGGCCAGTCGTAGGCCAGCGGCCAGGCGAGCGGCGACAGCACAGGCGCGCCGCTTCGCAGGTCGCCGCGCGGATCGTGCGCGACGTCCTGCGGACGCTCTTCGCTGATCTGCAGCGCGAGTTCGATCCATTCGTAATGCGCGAGTTCGCGAAGCCACGGCGGATCGTCGCGCCCAGCGTCTGCACGCGTGTCGAGATAGCGCATCAGCTCCCGCGCGAGTTCGGTGAACACGGGCGTGCGCGCGCCGTGCTCGCGAAGGAAGTCGCGGATCAGCGTGTGCCACGCGTCGTTGCCGAGTGTCGCGCGCATGACCGGGAACGTTCCCGCCAGCAGCGATTCGACGTTGTTGAAGACGAGGTCGGCATAGATCTTCAGTCGGCGTGCTTCGATGCCGGCCGGCGCCGGCGCCGTGTCGGGATCGCGGACATACGCGCTCAAGGCATGCAGCGAGTCGAACGCCTCAGGCGGCATGACGCCGGCCAGTGGACGCACGCCCTAGCCGCGAACGTACGCCGTCCAGTTCGGCGACGAGTTCGTCGAAAGGCGGCAGGTTGAAGTCGCGCTCGAGCAGCGTCGGTCGCGGGCCGAAACGCGCGTAGGCCGCGTCAAGCAGGTCCCACACCGGTGCGGCGATGGGCGCGCCGTGCGTGTCCACCTTCAGGTCGTCGGCTTCGTCGTAATGCCCGGCAACATGGATGTATGCAACGCGTTCGCCCGGCAACGCAGCGAGGAATTCGTGCGCGTCGTAGCGATGATTCGTCGCGTTGACGACGATGTTGTTGACGTCGAGCAGCAGGTCGCAGTCGGCGCGTTGCAGTACGTCGTTGATGAAGTCGATCTCGCGCATCGCGGCTGAGTGGGCCGTGTCGAGCGTCGCGTAGTACGAGATGTTCTCGACGGCGATGCGTCGGCCGAGAACGTCCTGCGTGCGACGGATGCGATCGATCACGTGATCAACCGCGGCACGATGGAACGGCAGCGGCATCAGGTCGTACAGCTGGCCCTGCGAGTCGGTGCACGCGGACAGATGCTCGCTGTAGATCGCGCAGTCGAAACGCTCGAGGAAGCGCCGCAGTTTCAGCAGGAAGGTTTCGTCGAGCTCACCGGGGCCGCCCAACGATAGCGACAGCCCGTGGCAGACGACGGGCCAGCGGGCGGCCAGCGACTCGAATGCCTCACCGAGCGCACCGCCGACGCCCATCCAGTTTTCCGGCGCGACCTCGATGAAGTCGACGGTCGCATCCGATGCCGCCTGCAGCGGGCCGAGCAAGGCCCGCCGCAGACCGAGGCCCGCGGCATCCGGCGCCAAGATGCGCGTCGCGGCCATCAACGAGCGGTCAGATCGACCCGCCGCACTTGCCTTCGCCGCACTTGCCCTCGGCCATCTTCGCGTCGGCGACCTTCTTGTCGGCGGCCGGTTGCATCTTCGGCTTGGCGGCGTCGGCCTTCATGGCGTCGGCCTTGGCCTTGTCGGCACCGCACTTCATCTCGCCGGCCTTCTTGTCGGCGCCGCACTTCATTTCGGCTGCCTTGGTGTTGGCGTTGGCGTCAGTCTTCTGCGGCGCATCGGTCGCGGACAGCATGTAGCCCTGCGTGAGCGGGGTGGACGCGAACGCGGTACCGGCCAGCAGCAGGGAGCCGGTGAGGGTGGCGAGGGTGGGGGTCTTGAGGGAACGGGACATGGGGTGACCTCGTGTCGGGCGGGCGGGCCGCGAGAAGCGCGATGCTAGCGCGGCGGGCTGTGGTCGGCAGCCGGAAGGTCCGAGCGGCCGGACGGCGGTTCATCCGTCGTCAGACCTCAACTACGGCGATTTGCGGAACGTGGATGCACGCGAGTCCAACGAAAACGGGCGGCCGAGGCCGCCCGTCGCGCAAATCCCGCAGACTTCAGAGCGTCGCGGTATTGCTTTCGTCGGCCTTCTCGCGCGGCGGCAGTGCTTCTTCACCGCGCACGAGGAACCAGATGTTTTCGGCGATGTTGGTCGCGTGGTCGCCGATGCGCTCGATGTTCTTCGCCATGAACAGAAGGTGCGTGCAGGGCGTGATCGCGCGCGCGTCTTCCATCATGTAGGTGAGCAGTTCGCGGAAGAGACCGGTGTAGGCGGCGTCGATCTCCGTATCCGCGGCACGAACGCGCTGAGCGGCGTCGGTATCGCTGTCGCGATAGGCGGCGATGACGTCGCGCACCTGCTGCACCGCGAGCTTGCCGATCAACTGCAGCCCGGCGACGTGCGGCAGCGGCGGCGCGGTGTTCAGCGCCATCGAGCGCTTGGCGACGTTCGCAGCGTAATCGCCGATGCGCTCGATGTCGGACGCGATGCGGATCGCCGCGAGGATCTCGCGCAGGTCGCGCGCCATCGGGCCGCGCAGCGCGAGCTTCATGACGTCGTGGCTGACTTCGTGCTCGATCGCATCGATCGCTTCATCGTTGGCGATGATGCGCGCGGCGGCCTTGTCGTCGCGCCGCTGCACCACGTCGAGTGCGGCTTCCAGCTGCGACGCGGCCATCTCGCCCATGCGCAGGGTTTCGTCGAGCAAGCGCTTCTGCTCGGCGTCGTAGCTCTTGAGGATGTGGTCGTGCATGTGCGTGCCCCTGTCAGCCGAAGCGACCGGTGATGTAGTCCTCGGTCTGCTGCTTCGAGGGGTTGGAGAAAATCGTTTCGGTGGTGCCGTGCTCGACCAGCTCGCCCAGGTACATGAAGGCGGTGTAGTCCGAGATGCGCGCGGCCTGCTGCATGTTGTGGGTGACGATCGCGATGGTGAAGTCGCGCTTGAGGTCGTCGACCAGTTGTTCGATGCGACTCGTCGAAATCGGGTCGAGCGCGGACGTCGGTTCGTCGAGCAGCAACACGTCCGGACGCAGCGCCACGGCGCGTGCGATGCAGAGCCGCTGCTGCTGCCCACCGGAAAGCCCGAGCGCGCTCTGGCCCAGCTTGTCCTTCACTTCGTCCCACAGCGCCGACTGGCGCAGCGCCTGCTCGACGCGGTCCTTCATGTCGGCCTTCGACAGGCGCTCGTGATGGCGGATGCCGTACGCGACGTTCTCGAAGATCGTCATCGGAAACGGCACCGGCTTCTGGAACACCATGCCGACCTTGCTGCGCAGGCGATTGAGCGGGAAGCGCGGGTCGAGGATGTTTTCGCCGTCGAGCAGCACTTCGCCGTTCGCGTTGAGCTTCGGATACAGCGCGTAGATGCGATTGAAGATGCGCAGCAGCGTCGACTTGCCGCAACCCGACGGCCCGATCAGCGCGGTGACGCGCTTCTCCGGAATCTCGAGGTTGATGTTCTTCAGCGCGTGGAACTTGTCGTAATGGAAGTCGAGCCCGCGCGCGGCGAGCTTGACCGGCGCGGCCGACGCCGCCGCTTGCGCGGTCGCCAGGTGGAAGCGGGGAGCGTCGTTCATGGCGAGATCCGGAGGCAGGGCGGCATTCATCAGTCGTGGGACACGCGGTTGCGGGCGACGAGCGCGCGAGCGAGCAGGCTCACCGCGAGCACGAACAGCATCAGCACGAAGGCGCCGGCCCATGCGAGCGAATGCCAGGCGTCATAGGGGCTCATCGCATACTGGAAGATCACCACGGGCACGTTCGCCATGGGCGACGACACATCGGTGGACCAGTACTGGTTGTTGAGCGCGGTGAAGAGCAGCGGCGCGGTCTCGCCGGAGATGCGTGCGAGCGCGAGCAGGATGCCGGTAATGATGCCCGGCAGCGACGAGCGATACAGCACCTGCACGATCACCTTCCACTGCGGGATGCCCAGCGACAGCGCCGCCTCGCGCATCTGCGTTGGCACCAGGCGCAACATCTCGTCCGTGGTGCGCACCACCACCGGCAACACGATGAAGGCGAGCGCGATGCCGCCGGCGAGCGCCGAGAAGTGGCCCATGCGCGCGACGACGAGCGTGTAGACGAACAAGCCCAGCACGATGGACGGCGCCGACAGCAGGATGTCGTTGACGAAGCGCACGGTGTCGCCGATCCAGCTGCGGTTCGAATACTCCGCGAGATAGGTGCCGGCCAGCACGCCGATCGGCGCACCCATCGCGATGCCGAGCGCGCTCATCAGCGCGCTGCCGAAGAAAGCATTGAGCAGGCCGCCTTCCTCACCCGGCGGCGGCGTCATCGCGGTAAACAGCGCGCCATTGATCGACGCGATGCCGTTATGCAGCGTCGTCCACAGGATCCAGACCAGCCAGAACAGGCCGAACGCGGTCGCGAGGACCGCGAGCACCTGCGCGACCACATTGGTCACGCGGCGGCGCGTATAGAGCGACAACATCAGGTGCCCTCCCGCTTGGACAGGCGACGAAGCATCAGGCGCGCCACCGACAGCACCACGAACGTCACCAGGAACAGCACGAAGCCGAGCGCGATAAGTGCGGAGCGGTACTGCTCGGAGTCGGCTTCGGCGAATTCGTTGGCGATGGTCGCGGCGATGGAGTTGCCCGGCATCAGCAGCGATGTCGTCAGCTCATGCGCGTTGCCGAGAACGAACGTCACCGCCATCGTTTCGCCGAGCGCGCGGCCCAGGCCGAGGAAGACGCCGCCGATAACGGCCGAGCGCGTGTACGGCAGCACGACGTCCCACACGACTTCCCAACGCGTTGATCCGAGTGCGTACGACGATTCCTTCAGGCGGTTCGGCACCGTCAGGAACACCTCGCGCATCACCGACGCGATGAATGGAATGATCATGATCGCGAGCACGAGGCCGGCGGTGAGCATGCCGAGCCCGAGCGGCGGGCCCGCGAACAGGGCGCCGATCACCGGCAACGTGCCGAGGTGCGCGTCGATCCACGGATACACGTGCTCGCTCAGGTACGGCACCAGTACGAACAGGCCCCACATGCCGTAGATGATCGACGGGATGCCCGCGAGTAGTTCGATCGCGCTGCCGACCGGGCCACGCAGCCACTTCGGCGCGATCTCGGTGAGGAACATTGCGACGCCGAAGCTCACCGGCACCGCGATGATCATCGCGATGAGCGCGGTGACGATGGTTCCGTAGATCGGCACCAACGCGCCGAAGTCCTGCCCGACCGGATCCCACGCACGCGACGTAAAGAAGTGCAGGCCGAACCTCTGGAACGTCGCGCGTCCGCCCCAGGCCATCGACAGCGCGGCGGCGGCCAGCGACACCAGCACGAACATGCCGGCACCGGTGACGAGCCAGCGGAAGCCGCGGTCGGCGGCGGCGTCGCGCGTGGTGGAATCGAGGGCAGGGGCGGGAATGGCGCTCATGTCACCGTGCGAAGGCGTGGGTCAGGACGCGTCGTGCGTCGTGCAACGTCGGATGGAATCGCGTCGCTCGATGCACACAGGCATCAAGCGTCGTGGCATCACTTGAACTGCGCGGTCCAGTACGTTTCGACCTGCGACACCAGCTCCGACGGCAGCGGCACGTAGTTCAGCGACTGTGCGGTCTTGCCGCCGTCGTGCATCGCCCAGCGGAAGAAGTCGAGCGTCGCCTTCGAGCGCGCCGCGTCCTTAGGCTGCTTGTACATGAGGATGAAATTCGTCGCGGCGATCGGCCACGCCTGTGCGCCCGGGGCATTGGTGATCACGAGGTTGAAGTCGTGCGCATTCTTCCAGTCGGCGCCTTCGGCAGCGGCCTGGAACGAGGCGATGCTCGGCTGCACCCACTGGCCCGCGGCGTTCTGCATCTGCGCGTGCGCCATGCCGTTCTCGGCGGCGTACGCAAGTTCGACGTATCCGATCGAACCCTTGATCTGCTTCACGTACGCGGCGACGCCTTCATTGCCCTTGCCGCCGATACCGGTCGGCCAGTTCACCGACGTGCCTTCGCCGACCTTGGTCTTCCACTCCGGGCTGACCTTCGAGAGATAGTTGACGAAGTTGAAGGTCGTGCCCGAACCGTCGGAACGCTTGACGACGTTGATCTTGATCGCGGGCAGCGCGACGCCGGGATTGAGCGCCGCGATCGCAGCGTCATTCCACATCGTGACCTTGCCCAGATAGATGTCGGCGAGCACCGCGCCGGTGAGCTTGAGCTGGCCGGCGGCGATGCCCGGCAGGTTCACGACCGGCACCACGCCACCGACGGCCGACGGAAACTGCCCAAGGCCCGCGGCCGCGAGTTCGTCCGACGCGAGCGGCTTGTCGCTGGAACCGAAGTCGACCGTGCCGGCCTTGATCTGCGCGATGCCGCCGCCCGATCCGATCGACTGGTAGTTGATCTTCGAGCCGGTCTTCTGGCTGTACTCGGCCGACCACTTGGACAGCAGCGGATAGATGAACGTCGCGCCGGCACCGGTGATCGTCGCTTCCGATGCGCTGCCTGCAGGCGTGGCGGCCGTGGTCGATGCATTCGGTGCCTTGTCGGCGGAGCCGCCGCCGGAACAGGCGGTGAGGGCGATCGAAAGCGCGAGGGCGAGACCGAGGCGTGCGACGTTCATGGAAAGCTCCGCGAATACAGGCGCGCCGCCCCGATGGCGGCACCACGGCGCTATGAAATGATGTTTTTGTTACACGTCGATGACACGGCCGCCGCAACGCGAACGGGCCCCGCGAAGGGGCCCGTCCTGACGAGCAAAGCAGCAGTGGATCAATACTTCGCGTTGGTCGACCAGTAGGTCTCGATCTGCTGGACCAGCGCGTCCGGCAGCGGCACGTAGTCCAGCGCCTTGGCCGAGGTGTCGCCGTTGGCGTAGACCCAGCGGAAGAACTCCTGCGTGTTCTTCGAGCCGGCGGCGTTCTTCGGCTGGCGGTGCATCAGGATGAACGTGGTCGCCGTGATCGGCCAGGACTGCGCGCCCGGCGCGTTCGTCATCACCAGGTAGAAGTCCTTGGCGTTCGTCCAGTCGGCGCTGGCGGCGGCCGCGGCGAAGGTCTCGTCGCTCGGCAGCACGAAGTTGCCGGCGGCGTTCTTCATGCGCGAGTACGCCATCTTGTTCTGCAGCGCGTACGACAGCTCGACATAGCCGATCGCACCCGGAATCTGCTTGACGTACGCGGCAACGCCTTCGTTGCCCTTGCCACCAATGCCGACCGGCCACTGCACCATCGTGCCTTCGCCGGCCTTCTGCTTCCAGGCCGCATTGACCTTCGACAGGTAGTTGGCGAAGTTGAAGGTGGTGCCCGAACCATCCGAGCGGTGCACGACGGTGATCTTCTTCGCCGGCAGCTGCACGCCGCCGTTGAGCGCAGCGATCGCCGGGTCGTTCCACATCGTGATGTCGCCGAGGAAGATGCGGGCGAGCGTGTCGCCGTCGAGCTTCATCGCGCCGGACGCCACGCCCGGGACGTTGATCACCGGCACGACGCCGCCGATCACCGACGGGAACTGGATGAGACCGGACTTGGCCAGGTCATCGGGCTTGAGCGGCATGTCGGTGGCGCCGAAGTCGACGGTGCCGGCCTTCGCCTGCGCGATGCCGCCACCCGAACCGATCGACTGGTAGTTCACCTGCTTGCCGGTGGCCTTCGCGTAGTCGGACGACCACTTGGAGATGGCCGGATACACGAACGACGAACCCGCGCCGGTGGCGTCGGCCGCGTGCGCGGCGAAGCAGGCGAGGGCCAGGGAAAGCGCGAGCGCGCGCGCATGCATGGAACGCGAGCTGAGGGACTTCAACACGGATGGACTCCTGGTCAGGGACGGGCATCGCCCGCCTGCGCGCATTCCATCGCGGAACGATGACATCGCCGTTGCACGTCGATGACATCTGCGTGACAGCGCGCCAATAAAAAAGGAGGCGCAGCCTGCGCTGCGCCTCCAAAAGACTCGACCCTTGGAGAGAGTGTGACGCGGCGATTACCAGTAGAACTGGA
The DNA here is from genome assembly GCF_054061195.1 of Lysobacter sp. HA35. Taxonomy (NCBI): domain Bacteria; kingdom Pseudomonadati; phylum Pseudomonadota; class Gammaproteobacteria; order Lysobacterales; family Lysobacteraceae; genus Lysobacter; species Lysobacter sp. HA35. The sequence continues at coordinate 631,236 of NZ_JBSSDY010000001.1, forward strand.
AGCGCGCCTCGATGATGTCCGGGTTGTCATCGACCACGCGGTTGAACGTGGCGTTGTTGTACGCCGGGTTCGCCGAGTACGTCGCGCTGGTCTTGCCGATGTAACGCGAGCTGTCGACCTTGACGTAGTTCAGCATGAACTTGAAGTTCGAATGCCAGTACCAATTGGCGCCGATCGTCCACGCGTTCTGCTCGCCGCCGAGCACGCCGTTGATGGTCGGAGCTGCTGTCGGCGTTGCGCCGGCGACGATCGAACCGTCGTCGAGATCGATGTGGTCGTAGCGCAGGCCGAGCTGGAACATGCCGGTCGACGGGTTGTCCGGCAGCGGCGTGGTCGGCACGCCCGCCTTGTAACCGAACTTCTCGCCGGTGATGTTCCACACGCCCTGGATGTAATAACCGCCCGCGTCGTAGGTGTTGCCGGGCTGCGCCGCGAAGCCGGTGTCGTAACGGTCGACGGCCGCCTTCATGTACTCGGCCTGCACCTTGAACGGGCCGGTGGCGTACATGCCTTCGAGCCCGACGACCGAGATGCGGTCGGCGTTGCGCATGCCGGTCGCGCCGGTGTCGACCAGTCGCGTGCCCGCGAGGTCGGCCAGCGGACGTGCGCGCAGGCGCAGCGTGTCGGTATCGGTATCGTAGTTCACGTACGACAGGCCGAGATGCAGGATCTGGCCGTTCGCGTTGATCGGCGCCCACGTACCGCGCAGGCCGTAGCCGTTGCCGTGCGCGAGGTTGCGGGTCAGTTCGCGCTCGAAGTACGAGCCCGTCAGCGACCAGTTGGTGTCGCCGTAGCTGAACGCGCCGCCGAGACGACGAGCCACCGCGAAGGTGTTCGTGATCGAGGACTTGGCGATGAAGTCGTTGTTCTTGGTCGACGACAGTTCTTCCAGGCTGTTCGGCTGCTTGAACTGGCCGATCTGGATGTACTTGTTGGCGTCGCCGCCGAGCTTGTACTTCGCGTTGACGTCGAGGAACTTGTTGGCGCGGGCGTCGTAGCCCAGCACCCACTCGTAATTGCCGGGGCCCTTGCCCTTCAGCACGAGTTCGGCGCGACGCATGTCGAAATCGTCACCGCCGTCGTTGTTGTTCGCGTTGAGGATGGCGATGTCGTCGCTGTACCAATTGGCGTCGGCCTGCACGAGGCCCTCGAAGCTGACCTCCGAGTCGTGGATGACGTCGATGGCGACTTCGGCGTGCGCAGCCGGCGCAGCGAGCGCGGCCAACAAGGCGAGGGCGAGCGTGTTACGCGAGAGTTTCATGACGGGTCCTGGGAAGGAGGAGCGCCGCGAAGGCTAGGGCGTGAAGATTGCGTAAATGTGACAGTTCCGCGGCCGGCGCCGCGAGCGTGTCATCGAGCGCGTCGGGTTCGCGTCGGAGCGACTTCCAGCGGCGGTGCCTTGCCGGGCGTTTTGTCCGGGAAATGGCAGAGGTCGCGCACGATGCAGCGCGGGCAGTCCGGCACGCGCGCCTTGCAGACATAGCGGCCGTGCAGCAGCAGCCAGTGGTGCGCGTGTTGCAGGTACTTCTCCGGCACGACGCGCAACAGCTCGTCCTCGACGATGCGGACGTCGGCGCCGGGCGCGAGTCCCGTGCGGTTCGATACGCGATAGATGTGCGTATCGACCGCGAGCGTCGTTTCGCCGAACGCGGTATTGAGCACCACATTCGCCGTCTTGCGGCCGACACCCGGCAGCGCTTCCAGCGCCTCGCGATCGCGCGGCACCTCGCCACCGTGCTGCTCGAGCAACTGGTGCGCCATCGCGACGACGTTGTTCGCCTTGGTGCGATTGAAGTTGATCCCGGCGAGGTACGGCGCCAGCCCTTCCACACCGAGCTTGGCAATTGATTTCGGCGTATTCGCGACAGGAAACAACTGCCGCGTCGCCTTGTTCACGCCGATGTCGGTCATCTGCGCGGACAGCGCGACGGCGACGAGCAGTTCGTAAGGCGTCGAGTATTCGAGTTCGGTGGTCGGTGCGGGATTGGTTTCGCTGAGGCGCGCGAACAACTCGTCGATCTCGCGCGGCGTCATTCGCTTCGACGGTGCGACACGATCGCTGCCGCCGAGCGGTCGCGCGCTTCGTGGTTTGTGCGTCGCTGCATTGCCGGTTGCCGCTAGACCGCGCGCGAGTTTCGTTGCGGCCTTCTTCGCAGCGACGCCCGTCTTCTTTGCGCGTGATGGCGTGCCCGTCGCGACCGCAGTGCGAACTTTCGTCACGACCTTCTTCCTTGCGACCGACACAGCGGACTTCGCCGTCGCAGGAACGATCTTCTTGACCGTTTTGGGTGCCGACAACGGCTTCGCTCCCGACGCAGCGCGTCCGGTTCCACGCGTGCGGCTCATTGGCCCGGTCCCTTCGCACGAGCAAGCGCTCGTTGCAGCGCAGCCGCGGCCGCGGGGGGCAGGGCAGGCATTGGTGCTGCGGCAGTCGTTGCCGGCGCGCGTGCATTGCGCGCAGCTTCGCGTTCGGCCGCACGTCGCGCGAGCCGCGCTTCTCGCGCCCGGAAGCGTTCACGTGCTGCGAGTGCGAATCGACGCTCGTCGCGCGCGGCGATCAATCGCGTCGTGCACTCCACGGAACAACCTGAGCACGCGTCCATCGCAAGCAACCCCGCATCGAGCGCACCGTCAAGATCGTTAACGCGAAGGCGCGACACGATCATGTGCACCGGCGTCACCGCGGTGCAGCCGCACTCGGGGCAACGCGTATCGATCACGTGCCGCTGAAGGTCGGCTTGCGGCGCTCGAGGAACGCCGACGTGCCTTCGCGCATGTCCTGCGTCGCGAACATCAGGCCGAACTGTGCGGCTTCGTATTCGAGGCCTTCCTCGATGCCGCATTCGCCGCCGACGTTGATGCAATCGAGCGCACCACGCACCGCAAGCGGCGCGGAGTTCGCGAGTTGCTGCGCGACCGCCATCGTCTGCGCTTCGAGTTCGGCCGCGGGAACCACGCGATTGACGATGCCCAGTTCGCGCGCACGCTGCGCGTCGATCGGCGCACCGAGCAGGCAGAGTTCGAGCGTGGCGGCGCGACCGGCGAGTCGCAGAAGCCGTTGCGTGCCACCAAAGCCGGGGATCAGTCCGAGATTGATCTCGGGTTGACCGACGCGCGCGGTATCTGCGGCGATGCGCAGATGGCAACACATCGCGAGCTCCAGCCCGCCACCCAGCGCGAATCCGTTCACCATTGCGATGACCGGCTTCGGGCATTTCTCGACGCGGCGCATCATCCGCTGGCCGCGCAACGAGAAGTCGCGGCCCTGCACCGGCGTCAATGTGTTCATCTCCGCGATGTCGGCGCCGGCGACGAACGCCTTTGGCCCCGCACCGGTGAGCACGATCGCGCGCACGGAGGCTGCATCGATGGCTTCGGCGAATGCGACGTCTAATGCATCCAAAGTCGCCGCATTGAGCGCATTGAGCTTGTCCGGGCGGTTCACGGTGATGATGCGGACCGCCTCGCGGTCGGCGACGGTCACCGGCGGTGCGCTGCTGCTGTCGGTCATGGCGAGCCTGAATGGAAATCGGGGAAAGCGCGCCCTGGGAGATCCGGCGGAACTCGAGCGGCGGGGCGCGGTCAGAGGGTTCGGTGTCAGTGGCGGTTAAGCCCTGCCCTCAGTATCCTAGCGCGCCACTCGGGGCTGTCGACCGGTACGCGGCATAAGGGTTGTTCAACGCCGCTGCGCACGAAGCGCACCCGGCTTCCCCATACCGGAGGTTTCACCCGATGAAGTTTCGTCTGATTGCCGTCGCTGCAGCGGCGTTCGTAGTTGCCGCGGGCGCTGCGTCCGCGCAGGACGTCACGTCCGACAAGGGCAAGCTCAGCTACGCCCTTGGTTTCAAGACCGGCGCTGATGCCGCCGAGCTGACCGATCGCGGCGAAGCGCTCGACGTCAACTCGATGATCAAGGGCCTGCAGGACGCCTACGCGAAGAAGCAGCCGTCCGTTCCGGTCGACCAGCTCCAGAAGGTTCTGCAGGACATGCAGACGCGCCAGGTCGCGAAGTCGAAGGCCGAGTGGGACAAGGCTTCGTCGCAGAACAAGACCAAGAGCGATGCGTACATCGCGTCGAACAAGGCCAAGGCCGGCGTGAAGGTTCTCCCGAGCGGCGTGCAGTACCGCGTGATCGAGAACGGCACCGGTGCCAAGCCGACGATGGCGAACACCGTGCAGCTCGAAGTCGCAGGCCCGTATGCATGGGGCGAGCGTCCGGCGCAGGCGCGTCCGGCGCAGTCGATCCCGTCGATCAAGGTCAGCCAGATCGAAATGCCGGCGATGCGTGAAGTGATCCAGCAGATGCCGGTCGGTTCGAAGTGGGAAGTCACGCTGCCGGCCGACAAGGCCTATGGCGCCGACCCGCGCACCGGTTTCCCGCCGAACGTGGCGGTGGTGTTCGAGATCAAGCTCGTCAGCTCCAAGTAAGTCGAACCGCAAGGTTCTCCGAACGCCGGCCTCGCGCCGGCGTTCGTGTTTCCAGAGCCTAGCGTCTGAGAGAATCACCCCATGAATTCCCAGTTCCGTGCGGTCCTCAGCCCCTGTGTCGGCATCTGCGAGATGCGCGACGATGGCCTGTGCGCGGGCTGCCTGCGCACGCTCGACGAGATCGCGCGCTGGGGCACGATGGGCGACGACGAGCGCCTGCGCGTCATGGACACCGTGCTGCCGGCCCGCGAGGCCGACCACGCGAATGGTTGAGGCGGACCTCACGCACCTGCGTCGCGCGCTGCATCCGCTCGATGCGCCACCGCGTGGCGCGTGCTGGAACCTCGTCGATCTCGATGGTCTGCTCGACACGCGTGTGATGCGCGATGCGGCCGTGCTCGTCGGGCTCGTCCCGCGCGATGACGGGTTGCACGTTCTGCTGACGCGCCGCAACGACGACCTGCGCCAGCATCCGGGGCAGGTGAGTTTTCCCGGTGGCGCGCTGGATCCCGAGGATGCGGATTCGGTCGCCGGCGCATTGCGCGAAACGCACGAGGAAGTCGGCATTCCCGCCGCGCAGATCGCGCCGTTCGGATTCCTGGATCCGCTCGCGACCATCACCGGTTTTCGCGTGGTGCCGGTCGTCGCGCTGATCGATCCGTCTTACATCGCGCATCCGGATCCGGCAGAAGTCGCGGCAGTGTTCGAAGTGCCGCTCGCTTATCTGATGGACGCGAACAACCGCGTCGAACGCCGCTTCGAGGTGCAGGGCCGCAGCCGCGTCGTCTGGGAGTACCGTTATCCCGACCAGCGCATCTGGGGCGCGACCGCCTCGATGCTGCTCAACCTGCACGACCGGCTGGAGACACATCTGATGACATGGACGACATTGATCGACGCGGGCGCACTCAGCCGCGCGATCGAAGCACACGAACGGCCGCTTGCGATCATCGACACGCGCGTCGACCTCGCCGATCGCAGTGCGGGCGCACGGCGCTTCGCCGAAGGCCACCTGCCCGGCGCGCGACGTGCGGACCTCGAAACCGAGTTGTCGGGCCCGCATTACCCGGGCGCAGGCCGGCATCCATGGCCGTCGGACGAAGCCTTCGCTGCGACGCTCGGCCGCCTGGGTATCACGCCCGTGCATCAGGTCGTCGTCTACGACGATGCGCAGGGCGCGCTGGCCGCCGCGCGGCTGTGGTTCATGCTCAAGGCATGGGGACACGACGCCGTCGCGGTGCTCGATGGTGGATGGTCGGCCTGGCGCGCGGCGGATGGCAGAGTCGAGACGGGCGATGTCGACGAGTCGGACATCGGCCCCTATGCAGGCGCGTTCGATCACACGCGACTGCTCGATACCGCGGACGTCGAAGCCGCGCTTGCTGCAGGCGAGCCTGTCATCGATGCGCGCGCCCCCGAGCGTTATCGCGGCGACGTCGAACCGCTCGATCGCAAGGCCGGGCACATTCCGGGCGCACTCAATCGCCCGTTCGCGACGAATCTCGCCGATGGACGCTTCCGGCCTGCAGGCGAATTGCGCGCCGAATTCAAAGCGCTTCTCGATGGACGCGCGCCCGAAACACTGGTTGCAAGTTGTGGTTCGGGCGTCACCGCCTGCCATCACCTGCTCGCGATGGAGCACGCCGGTCTGCACGGCGCGCGTCTGTACACGGGTTCGTGGAGCGGTTGGATCGAAGACGACGCGCGTCCGATCGCGACCGGCTGATCAGCGCGACTTGCCGAGCCGTTCCAGCACCGCGCGCAACGCGGCCTGCGTGTCCGGCGAATACCACGACGTAACGAAGCGATCGAGTTCGATGTTGCGCGGATGCAATGCGTCGACCGCGTCCGCGCGCGCGATAGTGCGCGTTTCAAGCACGGGCTGACGCGGTAGTGCGGAAAGTGCGCGCGCCCAGTCGATTGCGCGCTGCGCCGTGTCGTCGACCGTGGCCACCTCGTCGATCAACCCGATCGCATGCGCTTCATCGGTCGTCGGCATCAGCCCACTGACCAGCAGGCGTTCTGCGCGATGCGCGCCGACGACGCGACGTAGCAGGCGCTGGATGCCTTCCGGCGCGACGAGCCCCACCTGCGTTTCGTTGAGCCCGATGCGGAATGGTTTCGCCGGATCGGGCGAGCGCGCCATGACGCGGTAGTCGCAACACAGGGCCAGCACGCAGCCACCTGCAGGCGCGTGACCCGCGAGCCCGGCCGCGATCGGAATGGTGCTGCCGACGAGCGCACGCGCCGCGCCGAAGAAGGCCTCCCATGCATGCATGAGCCCGGCGCGATCGTCACCCAGCGACATGAGGTAAGGAACGTCGAGCCCGGCGGAGAACACGGACGGTCCTCCAGTGAGCGCGATCCCACGCGCGCTGTGCTGCGCGGCATGCGTCACGGCGTCGCGCAACTCACCGCAGAGCTCGGGATCGAGCGCATTGACCGGCGCGCGCGCGAGCCGGATCTCGAGGATGTCGCCGTGTTCCTGAGTCTGTACCCGTGCCATGGCTCGCCTCCGAAGACCGTGCCGCAGGTTAACCGGCCGCCGGACGGCCCGCCACGGCGCGGCCGCCGCTTCCTACAATGCGCGCATGAATCGATCTGCTCAATTCGCGCTCGCTGCGCTGCTCGCCATTCCGTTCGTCGCGTTCGCCGGTGGTGCGAAGTCCGCGGCATGCATGCCCACGGTGCGCGATGCATGGGTTCGGATGACGCCGATGATGCCGATGGGCGCGGGTTTCTTCGTGCTCGACAACCGCTGCAAGGCACCGTTCGTGCTGACGGGCGCGACGTCGAAGATGTTCGGGGACGTGTCGATGCACGAGACGCGCGTCGAAGGCGGCGTCAGCAGGATGCGCCCGCTGCCGCGCGTGGATGTTGCGCCCGGCGCGCAGGTCGCGTTCGCGCCGGGCGGGCGGCACCTCATGATGATGTCGCCGACGGGCGAGTTGGGCGCCGGCCGGAAGGTTCGCGTCGAACTGAAGTTCGCGGACGGGCGTGTACTGCCCGTCGACTTCGACGTCCGCAGCGCGGCGCCTTAACTGCAGGCGTCGCGTACGCCGGTGGGAAGCGGGGCGGAGCGCCCCGTGGTGCGATCGATCCACACCATCACGACGTTGCCGTCGCAATAGAGCGCGCGCGGATCTTTCGCATCGACGATCCGATGACCGATGGTGACGCTGCTGCCGCCGAGACGTTCGACGAACAGCTCGATCACGACATCGCCCGGCCATTCAATCGGGCGGCGATAGTTGAGGTTCGACGCCGCCACGACGGGCGCGACATTCTCATCCAGGCCCATACCCGGCACGCTGAGCATCCAGCGCAGGCGCGCTTCCTCGAGGTAGCTCAGGTACTTCGAGTTGTTGACGTGGTTGAACGCGTCGAGATCGCGCCAGCGCACCGACAGCGGCACGCGGATGAGCTCGCCGGGACGCAGGCTGTCCTGCTTCATCGGTGCGGTTGATTCGGACGCCGCGCTTTCCGGCGTCGGTGCTTGCGCCTCGGCGGCGGGCGACGCTTCACGCAGCTCAGCGTGCTTCTCGACCTCGCGCGATTTGTCGTCGCGCGGCTGACGTGGCTGGCGACCGCCTTGCGGCTTCTGCTGCGCGGTTGTTTCGCGCTGCTCGGCCGGCGCGTTTGCGGTCGCGCCCGGTTGCGGCGTAGCAGGCTCGGCCGTCACTTGCGTGCTGCTTAACGGCGCCGCCGCGACTTCTGCGGGTGCGGCCTCCGTCAGGAGCGCATCGCCCGCAACCTCGACCGATGCACCGTCCGCATCGAGCGCGATCACCGCCTCCGTTCCCTGTTTCGCCTTCGGCGCACGCTTCGCTGGCGCGCGCTTGCGCGGTGCGCGGGCTCGACGCGGCTTTTTGTCGGAGGAGGGCGGAGGCGGCTGGTCGGTCATCGCGATGCTGTCTTGCGCTTGCGGCTGGGCTTCGCCGCGGGCGCGACAGCTTGATCGCGTTGGAGCAATGGCGCAAGGAATCGACCGGTGTGCGAATGCGGCATCGCCGCGATCTGCTCGGGCGTACCGCAACCGAGGATCGTGCCGCCGCGATGTCCGCCCTCGGGGCCGAGGTCGATCACCCAGTCCGCCGTCTTGATCACGTCGAGGTTGTGCTCGATGACGACAACGGTGTTCCCTTCGTCGCGCAGGCGATGCAGCACGCCGAGCAACTGCTCGATGTCCGCGAAGTGCAGGCCGGTGGTCGGTTCATCGAGGATGTACAGCGTGCGGCCGGTATCGCGACGCGACAGCTCGCGCGAGAGCTTCACGCGCTGCGCTTCGCCGCCCGAGAGCGTGGTCGCCGACTGGCCGAGCTTGATATAGCTCAGGCCGACGTCCATCAACGTTTCGAGCTTGCGCGAGATCGACGGGATAGCCTCGAACAGCGGCAGCGCATCTTCGACGGTCATCTCGAGCACGTCGTTGATGTTGTAACCCTTGTAGCGGATCTCCAGCGTCTCGCGGTTGTAGCGCTTGCCGCCGCAGACATCGCAGGGCACGTACACGTCCGGCAGGAAGTGCATCTCGACCTTGATCAGGCCGTCGCCCTGGCATGCCTCGCAGCGGCCGCCTTTGACGTTGAAGCTGAAGCGACCGGGCGCGTAACCACGCGAACGCGACTCCGGCACCTGCGCGAACAGTTCGCGCAACGGCGTGAATAGACCCGTGTACGTGGCGGGATTACTGCGCGGCGTGCGGCCGATCGGCGACTGGTCGATGTCGACGACCTTGTCCCACAGCTCGATGTTGTCGTAGTTGTCGTAGGCCGACGGCGACATCGATGCGCCGTTGAGTTCGTTCGCGGCGATCGCGTACAGCGTGTCGTTGATCAGCGTCGACTTGCCCGAGCCCGACACGCCCGTTACGCACGTTAGCAGGCCGGCCGGAATCTCGACATCCACATCGCGCAGGTTGTTCCCCTTCGCACCCTTCAGCCGGAACATCATCGACTTGTCGGGCTTGTGCCGATTCGCCGGGACCTCGATCCTGCGTGCGCCGCTGAGGAACTGGCCGGTCACCGACGCCGGGTTCGACATCACGTCCTGCGGCGTGCCCTGCGCAACGATCGCGCCGCCGTGCACACCCGCGCCGGGGCCGATGTCGACCACGTAATCGGCGAGACGGATCGCGTCCTCGTCGTGTTCGACGACGATCACGGTGTTGCCGAGTTCGCGCAGCCGCGTGAGTGTCCCGAGCAGTCGCTCGTTGTCGCGCTGGTGCAGGCCGATCGAAGGCTCGTCGAGCACGTACATCACGCCTACTAGGCCTGCGCCGATCTGCGAGGCGAGACGAATGCGTTGCGCTTCGCCGCCGGACAGCGTGTCCGCCTTGCCGCTCCAGCGTGAGGTAGTCGAGGCCGACGTCGATGAGGAACGTCAGGCGTTCGGCGATTTCCTTGACGATCTTTCCGGCGATCTCACCGCGCCAGCCTGGTAGCGAAAGATCGTGGAAAAAGCGCAGTGCTTCGTCGATCGGCAACACGACGATATGCGCGACGTTGTGCTCGCCGACGAACACATTGCGCGCTGCACGATTGAGGCGCGCGCCGCCGCATTCGGAGCAGGGACGGTCGCTGATGTACTTCGAAAGCTCCTCGCGCACGGCCTGCGATTCGGTCTCGCGATAGCGGCGCTCGAGGTTCGGAATCACACCCTCGAAACGATGCCGGCGCTGATAGCGGCCGCCGGAATCGTTGACGTAGGTAAAGGTCACCGCTTCCGTGCCGCTGCCGAACAGCACCGCGTTCTTCGCCTTGTCGGCGAGCTGGTTCCACGGCATATCGACGTTGAAGTCGTAATGCCGTGCCAGCGATTGCACGAGCTGGAAGTAGTACGTATTGCGACGATCCCAGCCGCGCACGGCACCGGCCGACAGCGACAGGTCGGGATGCACGACGACGCGCGACGGGTCGAAGAACTGGCTCACGCCGAGTCCGTCGCAGGTCGGGCAGGCGCCCACCGGCGAGTTGAACGAGAACAGGCGCGGCTCGAGTTCCGGCAACGAGTAATCGCAGACCGGGCAGCTGAACTTCGACGAGAACAGCAGCGGAGCAGCCTTTTCGTCGTCCAGCGATTGCACGATCGCCATGCCGTCGCCGAGTTTGATCGCCGTTTCGAACGATTCGGCGAGGCGCTGCTTCAGGTCTTCGCGCGGACGGAAGCGATCGATCACCGCTTCGATCGTGTGCTTACTGCGCAGCGACAGCTTCGGCACCTCGTCGATCTCGTACAGCACGCCGTTGACGCGCACGCGCACGAAACCCTGTGCGCGCAGCTGGTCGAAGATCTGCGCGTGCTCGCCCTTGCGCTCGCGAACGACGGGCGTCAGCAGCATGTAGCGCTGCTCGGGATTGAGCGCGATGGCCTGGTCGACCATCTGGCTGATCGTCTGCGCTTCGAGCGGGAAGCCGTGGTCGGGGCAGCGCGGGATGCCGACGCGTGCGAACAGCAGGCGCAGGTAGTCGTAGATCTCGGTGATCGTGCCGACGGTCGATCGCGGGTTGTGCGAGGTCGACTTCTGCTCGATCGAGATCGCCGGCGACAGGCCTTCGATATGGTCGACGTCCGGCTTCTCCATCACCGACAGGAACTGCCGGGCGTAGGCGGACAGGGACTCGACGTAGCGGCGCTGGCCCTCGGCGTAGATCGTGTCGAACGCGAGCGACGACTTGCCCGAGCCCGACAGGCCGGTGATGACGATCAGCTTGTCGCGGGGCAGGTCGAGGTCGACGTTCTTCAGGTTGTGCGTCCGCGCGCCACGCACGCGGATGAATTCCATCGCCATCTTGGGAAAATCTCAGGCTGGGGGAGCGCCGTCGAACGGCGAACAGGAGAGCGTATCGGGACCGGAGCCCCCGGACAATTTGGTCCGTCGCGCTTGACCCGGACGTGACCGGGCCGTGGCAGGTCGGATTGCCTGAACAGGGGAGAGTGCCTGCCGGCCGTCTCGTCCGGTGAGACCAGCGTCGCGGGTTCGCGGGAGCGGGTTCGGTTGCGCTAACCCGTTGAGTCGCCTAGAATTCCGCTTCTGTCCGCTTGGGGTTCGGCGGCAGGACCACAATAACTACAGAGGAAGTCTGGTCATGTACGCAGTACTGGTCACTGGCGGTAAGCAGTACCGGGTGATGGAAGGCGAGACGCTTCGCGTCGAGCTGCTCGAGGCCGAGGCCGACAGCGAAATCACCTTCGACAACATCCTGATGCTCGGCGGTAGCGACGGCGTGACGCTGGGCGACGCGCTGAAGGGCGCGACGGTCCGTGCGAAGGTCGTCGGCCACGGCCGCGCCGACAAGATCAAGATCGTGAAGTTCCGTCGCCGCAAGCACCACCGCAAGCAGATGGGTCACCGTCAGCACTACACCGAAATCCAGATCACCGGCATTGCCGGTGGCAGCAAGAAGTAAGGAGAAGGCGCCATGGCACATAAAAAGGGCGTAGGTTCCACCCGTAACGGCCGCGACTCGAACCCGAAGTACCTCGGCGTGAAGGTGTTCGGCGGTCAGGCGATCGAAGCCGGCAACATCATCGTGCGTCAGCGCGGCACCCAGTTCCATCCGGGTCCGGGCGTCGGCCTCGGCCGTGACCACACGCTGTTCGCGCTCGTCGACGGCAAGGTGGAGTTCTCGGTCAAGGGCGCGGCCCAGCGCCGCACCGTCAGCGTCGTCGACGCCGCGTAAGCGGATCACGATGCAGCGACGAGCCCCGCTTCGGCGGGGCTTTTCGTTTGCGGGGATGGCGCATATCGCGCGCTGTCCGCCGTCTTTCATTCACAATGCCGGCCCGGCTGCGCGCCGGTCCATGCAGGTCATTCAATGAAGCTCGTCGACGAAGCCGAAATCCAGGTCATCGCAGGCAACGGCGGTAACGGCTGCGTCGGGTTCCGTCGCGAGAAGTTCATCCCGCTCGGCGGCCCCGATGGCGGCGACGGCGGCGAAGGCGGCAGCGTCTGGCTGGTCGCCGACGAGAACCTCAACACGCTCGTCGATTTCCGCCACCAGCGCATGTTCAAGGCGCAACGCGGCGAGAACGGCATGGGCCGCCAGATGTACGGCAAGGCCGGCGACGACCTGGTCGTGACCGTGCCGGTCGGCACCGTGATCACCAACGTCGAGACCGATGAAATCATCGGCGACCTGACGCGCCACGGCGAACGACTGCTCGTCGCACAGGGCGGCAAGGGCGGCCTCGGCAACATGCATTTCAAGAGTTCGGTAAACCGCACGCCTCGCAAGGCGCTGCCGGGTTTGCCGGGCGAGCAGCGCGTGCTGAAGCTCGAGCTGAAACTGCTTGCGGACGTCGGCCTGCTTGGTTTCCCGAACGCCGGCAAGAGCACCTTCATTCGCGCCGTTTCCGCGGCGACGCCGAAGGTGGCGGACTATCCGTTCACCACGCTGTATCCGAACCTCGGCGTCGTCAGTGTCGAAGCGCATCGCAGCTTTGTGATTGCCGACATCCCGGGCCTCATCGAAGGTGCCGCGGACGGCGCGGGCTTGGGTGCACAGTTCCTGCGGCACCTGCAGCGCACTCGACTGCTGCTGCACCTCGTCGACATCGCACCGATGGAAGGTGGCGTCGAGGGCGTGACCCCGGCGGAGCAGGTGCGTGCGATTGAACACGAACTCGGCAAGCACGATCCGGAGCTGCTCGCGAAGCCGCGCTGGCTCGTGCTCAACAAGGCCGACCTGCTGCTCGACGAGGAGCGCGACGAACTCGTGCGCGAGATCATCGCCGAGCTCGGCTGGACGGAGCGCTCGTATGTGGTGTCCGCGATCGGTCGCGAAGGCACGTGGCCGATCATGAAGGACGTCATGGCGTTCTTCGATCGCCAGCGAGAGGACGCGCAGGCCGAGCGCGATGCCGCCGGCCCGCTTGCCGACGACGCCTCGCTTTAAGCGACGACGCCGGAATCAATCGATGTCCAGCGCGAATCGCCGTGGGAGCTCCGTCGACGTCGTCGCGAACGTTGACGGCAATCGCGTCGCGTCGAATACGTTGACGCACGAATCGCAGGCACAAAAAAACCCGGCCGAAGCCGGGTTTCTTCGTCAACCCGTCAAGCGCTTAGGCAGCAGCCTTGAGCGCCTTGATGCGGGCGTTGAGGCGGCTCTTGTGGCGAGCAGCCTTGTTCTTGTGGATCAGGCCGCGCGAGCTGAAACGATCGAGCAGCGGCTGGGCCGACGCGAAAGCGGCTTCGGCGCCAGCGGCGTCGTTCGCATGAAGAGCCTTGAGGACCTTCTTGACGGACGTACGGAGCATCGAGCGCTGGCTGGCGTTGCGCATGTTGCGCACGACGGTCTGCTTGGCGCGCTTCTTGGCGGACTTGATGTTGGCCACGGCTGTTTCCTGGAAGTCTTGATGGAGCGGCTGTCCGGGAGACAGCACGATAGGGAGGGAAAAGTGGGTACAGCTAGACCGGAAAGTATGGCGGTTTCAATGGGTTGCGTCAACGTGGCGTGGAGACGCGCGGCATGACGAAGCCCAGGATGATCCGCGGGCTGCTCTCGTTCAGCAGCATGACCATGGTCAGCCGGGTGTTCGGCCTGATCCGCGACATCACGATCAGCTCGGTGTTCGGCGTCTCCGCCGCGACCGACGCATTCATGATCGCCTTCCGCGTGCCGAACTTCATGCGGCGCCTGTTCGCGGAAGGCTCGTTCTCGACCGCCTTCGTCCCGGTCTTCACCGAAGTGAAGGAGACACGCACCCACGCCGAGCTGAAGGAGCTGACCTCGCGGGTCGCCGGCACGCTGGCCGGCATCCTGATGCTGATCACCGCGCTCGGGCTGATCTTCACCCCTCAGGTGGCATGGCTGTTCAACCTCGGCGAGTCCGGCGTCGCTCCCGGCAAGTACGAACTGACGATCGAGCTGCTCCGGCTCACCTTCCCCTTCATCCTGTTCGTCTCGCTCACCGCGCTCGCCGGCGGCGCGCTCAACGCCTTTCACCGCTTCGGCATCCCCGCGCTGACGCCGGTCATCCTCAACCTCTGCATGATCGCCGCCGCCCTGTGGCTGGCGCCGCACCTGCAGGTTCCGATCAAGGCGCTGGCGTGGGCGGTGCTGTTCGCGGGCATCCTGCAGCTGCTCTTCCAGCTGCCGTCGCTGGCCAAGCTTGATCTGCTGACCGTGCCCAAGTGGGGCTGGTCGCACCCGGGCGTGCGCAAGGTGGTGACGCTGATGGTGCCGACGCTGTTCGGCGCCTCGGTCGCGCAGATCAACCTGCTGTTCGACACCGTGGTCGCTGCACGTCTCTTCGTCGGCTCGCAGACGTGGCTGTCGCTGGCCGACCGCTTCCTCGAATTGCCGCTCGGCGTATTCGGCGTCGCACTCGGCACCGTGATCCTGCCGTCGCTGTCGGGCCACCACGTGCGGGCGGATCGCGCCGGTTTTTCGCGCGCGTTCGACTGGGGCTTGCGCGCGACGATGCTGATCTCGCTGCCCGCGGCGGCCGGCCTGATGATGCTCTCGAAGGCGCTGGTCGCGACCGTGTTCCAGCACGGCCATTTCAACGCCTTCGACACCGGCATGACCGCGATGTCCGTATTCGGCCTGAGCTTCGGCCTGCCGTCGTTCGCGCTGCTCAAGATCGTGCTGCCCGCGTTCTACGCACGCCAGGACACGCGCACGCCGGTGCGCGCGGGCGTCGCCGCGCTGATCGCGAACATGGTGTTCAGCGCGATCCTCATCGCGATCCTCTATGCGATGTGGACGACGCCGGAAGCTCGCGCCAAGGGTCTCGTCTTCGCACTCGCAACCACGCCGGGCCTGCATCTCGCGCTTGGCCTCGCCAGCACGATCGCGAGCTACCTCAACCTCGGCCTGCTGTGGTTCTGGCTGCGTCGCGCCGGCGTCTACGACCGCCAGCCGGGCTGGTGGTCGTTTGTCGCAAAGGTGGGGTTGGCTTGCGCGGTGATGGCCGGTGCCGTCGCGCTCGGCCTGCACCTGCTGCCCGAGTTCACGATGGCCTCGACACGCGCGCGGATCGTCAACCTGATCGCGCTGGTCGCCGGCGGTGGGCTGGTCTACGTCGCCACGCTGCTAGCGCTCGGCTTCCGCCCGCGCGACTTCCGCGAACACTGAGCCGGGCGCGAGCGGTCGGCTGGCTATACTTCAAGAGATGAGCAGGCTGTTTCGAGACGTTGACCGCGGGGTTCTTGTCCCGCAGGGAAGCGTGGTCTGCATCGGCGCATTCGACGGCCTGCACATGGGGCATCAGGCGCTGGTGCGCCGCGCCGTTTCGCGTGCCCGCGAGCTCGGCGTGTCGGCGGTGGCGGTGACGTTCGATCCGCTGCCGCGCGAGTTCTTCGCTCGCGACGTCGCTCCGGCGCGATTGATGTCGACGCGTTCGCGCATCGACGCGCTGCACGCGATGGGCATCGATGACGTCGTGCTGCTGCGCTTCGACGCACGCCTGAGCGCGATGTCGGCCGACGATTTCATCCGCACGGTGCTGGTCGACGCGCTGCGGTCGCGCGAAGTCTGGGTCGGCCCGGATTTCCGTTTCGGCCGCGGGCGTGCTGGCGATCTCGCGCTGCTGCAGGACGCCGGCGCGCGTTTCGGCTTCGAAGCGCATTCGATCGAGCCCATCGACGCCGGCGCCATGCGCGTCTCGAGCACGCGCATCCGCGAAGCGCTCGCGGACGGTCGCTTCGACGATGCTGCGGTCGCACTGGGTCGTCCGTACCTCATCGAAAGCCGCGTCGTGCGCGGCAAGCAGCTCGGCCGCACGCTCGGCTATCCGACCGCGAACCTGCGCCTTCCACAGGGCAGGCCGCCGCTTTCCGGCATTTTCGCCACGCGCGTGCACGGTCTCGGGCCGGTTCCGCTGGCGTCCGTGTCGAGCCTCGGCACGCGTCCGACCGTCGGCGGAGTTGAGCCGCTGCTGGAAACCCATATCTTTGATTTCGATGCGGATCTCTACACGCGCCGCATCGGCATCGAATTCGTCGCCAAACTCCGCGACGAGCTCAAGTTCGACGGACTTCCCGCCCTGGTCGCGCAGATGGATCGCGATGCGGCCCAGGCGCGCGAAATCCTGTCTCCCACGCATACCCGACGGACCGCCTGACCCGTGACCGACCGCGAGACCCCCGAAGCCAACCCGTACAAGGCGACGCTGCACCTGCCTGCGACGGACTTCCCCATGCGCGGCGACCTGCCCAAGCGCGAGCCGCAGACGCTCGCACGTTGGGAGCAGGAAGGCCTGTACCAGCGCATCCGCGAACAGGTGCAGGGCCGCGAGAAGTCGTTCGTGCTGCACGACGGCCCGCCGTACGCGAACGGCGTGATCCACATCGGTCACGCGGTCAACAAGGTGTTGAAGGACATCGTCGTCAAGTCGCGCCTGCTCGACGGCTGCGATGCGCCGTACGTGCCGGGCTGGGATTGCCACGGCCTGCCGATCGAAGTGGCGGTGGAGAAGAAGCACGGCAAGGTGGGCGACAAGCTCGACGCCGCGCAGTTCCGCCAGAAGTGCCGTGAATACGCCGCCGAGCAGATCGACCTGCAGCGTCGCGACTTCAAGCGCCTCGGCGTGCTCGGCGACTGGGACAAGCCCTATCGCACGATGGATTTCCGCTACGAAGCGGACATGCTGCGTTCGCTCGCGAAGATCGTCGAGCGCGGCCACATCGTGCGCGGCGCGAAGCCCGTGCACTGGTGTTTCGACTGCGGCTCCGCACTTGCCGAAGCCGAGATCGAATACGCCGACAAGAAATCGCCTGCGATCGACGTCGCGTACGCCGCGCGTGATCCGCAGGCGCTCGCACGCGTGTTCGGCGTTGACGTCGCACCGGGTACCGAAGTCGCCGTGCCGATCTGGACGACTACGCCGTGGACGCTTCCGGCGAGCCTCGCGGTGTCGATCGGTCCAGAACTTGAGTATTCGTTGGTCGGAGGTCCGGTCGGGCCGAACGGCCCGCGCCTGCTCGTGCTTGCGAGTGCGTTGGTCGAACGCGCGCTCAAACGCTACGGCGTCGACGAGCCGCGCGTGCTCGGCACGTCTCTCGGCGCACCGATGGAAGGCCTCGTGCTCGCGCACCCGTTCTACGAGCGCGACATCCCGCTGCTGCTCGGCGACCACGTGTCCGCCGAGGACGGCACCGGCGCCGTGCATACCGCGCCTGGCCACGGCCAGGAAGACTTCGCGGTCAGCCAGAAGTACGGGCTGATCGACAAGTACACCGCCGCGCAGATGAATCCGGTGGATTCGCGCGGACGCTACCTGCCGGGCACACCTGCCGCCGGCAACGCCGAGATCGCGGGCGTGCACATCTGGAAGGCAAACGACCTCCTGGTCGATGCTGTGCGCGATAACGGCGCACTGCTCGCGGCGCACATCGTCGAACACAGCTATCCGCATTGCTGGCGCCACAAGACGCCGGTGATTTTCCGTGCGACGCCGCAGTGGTTCATCTCGATGGAGCAGGCGAACCTGCGTCGCGATGCACTCGAAGCGATCAAGGGCGTGGGCTGGTTCCCCGAATGGGGCGAGGCACGCATCGCCGGCATGATCGAAGGCCGACCGGACTGGTGCATCAGCCGCCAGCGCACCTGGGGCGTGCCGATCGCGTTGTTCATCCATCGCATCACCGGCGAGCCGCATCCACGTTCGGCCGAGTTGATGCGTGCGGTCGCGACACGCGTCGAGGCCGCGGGTGTCGACGCGTGGTACGACTGCGACGCCGCCGAATTGCTCGGCAACGAAGCGGCGGACTACGACAAGGTCACCGACATCCTGGATGTCTGGTTCGACTCGGGCGTAACGCACGAATGCGTGCTCGCGCAGCGTCCGGAAGACGGGCTGCACAAGCCGGCCGATCTGTATCTCGAAGGCTCGGACCAGCATCGCGGCTGGTTCCAGTCGTCGCTGCTGACGGGCGTCGCGATGGATGGCACCGCGCCGTATCGACAGGTGCTCACGCACGGCTTCACCGTCGATGCGCAGGGCAAGAAGATGTCGAAGTCGATCGGCAACACGGTCGAACCGCAGAAGGTCATCGACCAGATGGGCGCCGATGTGCTGCGCCTGTGGATCGCGTCGACCGACTATCGCGGCGAGATTGCGGTGTCCGACGAGATCCTCAAGCGCAGCGGCGACGTGTATCGACGCCTGCGCAATACCGCGCGCTTCCTGCTTGCGAACCTCGATGGCTTCGACCCGGCAACGCACGTGCAGGCGCCGGAGTCGATGGTCGCGCTGGATCGGTGGATCGTGCATCGCGCGCTGGAAGTGCAGCAGAAGCTCGCCGCCGCGTACGAGCGCTACGACTTCGCGGAAGTCGTGCAGACCCTCGCGAACTTCTGCAGCGTCGACCTCGGCTCGCTGTATCTCGATGTAACCAAGGACCGGCTCTACACGATGCCGGAGGATTCCGCCGGCCGCCGTTCGGCGCAGACCGCGATGTTCCATATCGCCGAAGCGTTCGTCCGCTGGATCGCGCCGATCCTGACCTTCACCGCCGACGAGATGTGGCGCTTCCTGCCGACGACGACGGCAACGGGGCCGCGCGCGGACAACGTGCTGTTCGTGACGTGGTACGACGGGCTTACGTCGCTGCCCGCAGACGCGCCGATCGACGCCGCGCGTTTCGATCGTCTGCTCGCGATGCGCGACCAGATCAGCCGCACGCTCGAACCCATGCGTGCTGCCGGCGAGATCGGTGCTGCGCTCGAGGCGGAAATCGCGATCGCTGCGAAACCGGAAGAAGCAGGCTGGCTGCGCGAGTTGCAGGACGAACTGCGCTTCCTCTTCATCAGCGGCGACGTCGCGGTCGGCGAGGGCAGTGGCGACGTCAGCGCACGCAAGACCGACAAGCCGAAGTGCGCGCGTTGCTGGCAGTACCGGGCCGACGTCGGTGCGGTGCTCGCACATCCCACCGTCTGCGCGCGTTGCGCAGGCAATGTCGACGGCATCGCCGAGATCCGCCGCTGGTTCTGATCGGCGGCCGCGCGCCGCCGCACGTCGCGAAAGCGGCTGAACGGGAGTTCCGATGCGTCCTCGCAACAAATCGAATGCGCTCAACTGGTTGCTGCTGTCCGCGGTGGTGATCGGCGTCGATCAGTGGTCGAAGGCCTGGGTGCTGCGCAGCCTCCCGGAGTACACGGCCGTTCCGGTCGTGCCCGGTTTCTGGAACTGGTTCCGCACCTACAACGAAGGCGCGGCGTTCAGCCTGCTCAGCGATGCCGGCGGCTGGCAGAAATACGTCTTTCTTCTGCTGGCGCTGGGCATCAGCACTGGACTGGCGATTTCCATGTCGCGAATGCCGCGTGGGGCGTGGCGTACGGCCGCTCCTTATGCGCTGATCATCGGCGGCGCGATCGGCAACGTGATCGACCGCCTGGTCCATGGCCATGTCATCGACTTCATCCAGTGGTACGCCGGGCAGCACTACTGGCCGTCGTTTAACGTGGCGGACGCTGCTATCTGCGTGGGCGTCGCCGGGATCGTGCTCGCCAGCCTGTTGCCGGGGCGTCAGGCGCGGCCGGGCTACGGGCGGTAGCATTCGCGCATGGACATCCTCCTCGCCAACCCGCGCGGCTTCTGCGCGGGCGTCGACCGCGCCATCGAGATCGTCAAGCGCGCGATCGAGCTGCTCGGCGCGCCGATCTACGTGCGCCACGAGGTCGTGCACAACCGCTTCGTCGTCGACGACCTGCGCCAGCGCGGCGCGATCTTCGTCGAGGAACTGGATGAGGTACCCGACGGCGCGACCGTGATCTTCAGCGCACACGGCGTGTCGCAGGCGGTGCGCACCGAAGCGGATCGCCGCGGCCTGCGCGTGTTCGACGCGACCTGTCCGCTGGTGACGAAGGTGCATCTAGAAGTCTCGCGCCACTGCCGTGCGGGAAATGACGTCGTGCTGATCGGCCACGAAGGCCATCCCGAAGTGGAAGGGACGATGGGCCAATGGCTGCGCGAGGGCGCAACCGGTTCGATCTACCTCGTCGAGGACGAGGCCGACGTGGCAGCGCTCGAAGTCGCGCAGCCGGAGAAGCTGGCGTACACGACGCAGACGACTCTGTCGGTCGACGACACGCGCATCGTGATCGACGCGCTGCGCGCCAAGTTCCCGCAGATCCAGGGTCCGCGCAACGACGACATCTGCTACGCCACGCAGAATCGCCAGGACGCCGTGCGCGAGCTCGCCGCACGCTGCGACCTGGTGCTCGTGGTCGGCTCGGTGAACAGCTCCAACTCCAACCGGCTGCGCGAACTCGCCGAGCGGCAGGGCGTCGAGGCCTACCTGATCGATGGCGCCGACGAGATCCAGCCGAACTGGGTCGCGAGAAAACAGGCCATCGGCGTGACGGCGGGCGCATCCGCACCGGACGTGCTGGTCCGCGGCGTGCTCGATCGCCTTCGCGAACTGGGTGCCGGGGACGTGCGCGAACTCGACGGCGAGCCGGAAAACATGGTGTTCGCGCTGCCGAAGGCGCTGCGCCTTCAGCTGGTCGAGTGACCGCCGTCGTTGACCTGCCGCCCACGGCTGCCTAGAATCTCGCACCTTGCCGTTCTGCGGCAGACCGCCGGAATAGCTCAGTTGGTAGAGCGGCGCATTCGTAATGCGTAGGTCGTAGGTTCGATTCCTATTTCCGGCACCAGATAGAGGGCCCCGCGAAAGCGGGGCCTTTTTTATTCAACGACTTGCGCTTCGGCGCGTCGAGATGCGGATGATCCGCGTCCGAACACCGTTTCTCTAGGTTCCGTAACGTGCACTTACGGCCCACTTACGAGAGACACGATGCGCGCGCTCATCACCAAGCGCCTGTTAGCGACTGCCCACGCTCGCGATCGTCCCTACGAGATCAGGGACACGCAGGTGAAAGGGCTATTGCTACGCATCCAGCCCTCCGGGCACCGGGCCTGGGTCATCGAGTGGTCTCGGGGAAAGCGGCGAACGCTCGGGGCGATTGGTCATCTGACAATCGACCAAGCGCGCGCGCACGCTTCCCAAGCGATGGCCGAGCACATCCAAGAGGGTCTCCCTAGCATCGCAAGGCGAGAGCGCTCCAGCTGCTCCCTGGCCTCGTTTCTCTGCGAACACTACGAGCCGTGGGCTCGCGTCGAGTTGCGGGGTGGCAGCCGTTACGTTGAGCGGATCCGAACCGTGTTCGCATCGTCTCTGTCACGCCCATTGTCCGATTTCACGCAGGCTTGGGTCGATCGTTGGTGGACTGACCGGCTTGCATCGGTCACTCGCGACGGCACATATGTGACCAAGGCCACGGCATCGCGCGACTTGGCCTGTCTTCGATCAGCACTTTCCAAGGCTGTCGCATGGGGCGTAGCCGACCGAAACCCGCTCATGGATCTGCGGGTCAAAGCTAGTAACAGTCGGAGGGTCGTAAGGTTCTTATCGCCAAGCGAGGAATCCCGCCTAAGGCGAGCTCTCATCACAAGGGACCATCAGATAGCGACGGCTCGCGAGTCAGCGAACCGCTGGCGGCGGGCGAGGGGAAAGACCCTTCTGCCGGGGATTACGCCTGGCGCTTTTGGCGATCACCTTACCCCGCTCGTGCTGCTTGCGATGAACACCGGGCTCAGGCGCGGCGAATTGCTTTCCTTGCGCTGGAGCGACGTGGAATTCGATGCTCGCGTCTTGACGGTTCGTCCGGAATGCGCGAAGAGTGGCCGTCAGCGGTTCGTCCCGCTTAACGACGAGGCCACGACGGTGCTCAAAAAGTGGCGGAGCCAATCGATCGCGGATGACGCTCGTTTGTTTGGCATTTCTGAGTTCAAGGGATCTTGGGCGAATCTGCTCGACGCCGCAGGTATTACGTCGTTGCGGTTCCACGACCTCCGGCACCACTTTGCAAGCAAACTCGTAATGGCCGGCGTGGATCTCAATAGCGTCCGCGAGCTGCTCGGTCATGCGGATCTCACTATGACTTTGAGATACGCGCACCTTGCTCCGGAACATCTGGCGGCTGCCGTCGCTAAGCTCAACGGCGGGGCTAAGCATGCAACAGCATGCAGCGGCTAGGACTGCATCTGCGCAGACTTGCGACAACCTCTGCAGGGGTTCGCTGAGATGCTGGAGTAGTTGTATTTAGCGCAGGAAGAATGCTTGGCGTGTGCGCCGGGCGCAGGTGGTTCGCGACCGAGCGTTGTCAGACTTCGGCGTCGCAACTTGAGCTGCATGCATGAAGAGCTGGATGAGCCCGTAGCGACTCATATAGCTCTCGCCCGGCGTCCAGAAGTTCCGACGGACAATACATGCCGAGAATATTGCCGGATTGTGTCGCCAATGCCGCGAACTCAGCAGGCGAACCGCGATAGAACGAAAGAGTTGCCAGCACTGGACCCTCGGACCGCTCAATCTCCGCCATGGCGCGCTTGGCTGCGTCTTTCTCGGCTGGCTGCACGTTGCTTCTCTTGATGACGTCCCGCGCATGCCTGTAGCGAGACACGTCGTCCGGGCTTCGGACGAGGCATTCGGTCCACACGTTAAGGAAGTCCTCGCCGAGCCACTCAGGAAGGCCGCAGCGGGCCACGTAGTCGTTCCACATAGCCTCATTGCGGTATCGCATAGCGTCGATTTCGTTCGCGCTCCTGAAGCGTTTGGCGGCGAAATCGAATTCAATGGGATCTACCGCGTCCGGATGGTTGGCAAGGAACGCTCCGCTGTTGCGATCTGTCCAGCCGTCCACGAATGAATCCAGCGAGGAATCGTAGAGATCAGCGAAGGTGTTAGGTGAGATGCGATAGAAGTTCTCGTCCGGGACGCCCGCTTTCGCTAGCCCACGCCCAAATCGGGTTCCAGCTCTAGCTAGCGAGTAAGTAGCAGCATCGCCACACGCTGGCGACAGCAGCGCGCCGAACAAGGTGATTCGCCCCTCGCTGCCCTCTCGCCAGGCGAACACGCCGGAGGCGGCAGCTGAGCAATGCTTCAGGCGGCGCATCAGCTTCCGAGCCAACAGATCGTTAGCTGCTGTTCGGTGCTTAAAGATCGACTCAAGCGCAGCGGGCAGCTGCATGCTCAGAAGGCCCACTTCGCTTCGGTCGAGGAACCCAAAAACGTCCTCGATGCGCGGCGTGCCCTGTGCCACGAGCGCCCCGATCCTGATTGCCAGCAGCGTAGCGTTGGTTTCCCGGGTCGCCTTGCTCGGATGGCCTTTGTCTTTCCACCGCGGCAATTTTCCCGGTGACACTGGATTGACCTCGAGCGAGGTCAGGCTGCTCGGCTGCAGGGTGAAGTAGCTAGGGAACCGGCTCCGGATCGTTTCGTTATCTTTAATAGATAACTGTTTATTAGGAATAATCACTCTATTGGAAATTATGGAGCCGGTTCCCACAGCATTCCAGCTCGTAGATCCCGGAACTAGCCAGCGAGATTGAGCCGAAAGTGACTTCATGATGCCGGTGAGCTTCAGAACCTTCCGGTGTGCCTGAAAGTGGAGGTACGGCCGAGGACAATTGGCGGTAACGACTGCATTGAAGCTTCCACGGCCCGCAGCGCCGGCTAAGCAGTCCCCAGCCTGTTCCTTAGACTTAAGCTTGGTCGACGCCCCGGGCTCATCGCCCGAGCCGCTCTTGCCGGACAGGGAGGTGTGGGCAAGCGAGTGAAGTTCGCCAGCGGCGGAGCGCTCCAACGCTTCGCCGCGGCTGGCCGGTGCGCACGCGATTGCCGGTTCGTCTGCGACATTCTGCAGTTCGGCGATTTCCGCTTGGCGGCTCGCTCGACGCGAGTTGGTCTCGCTGGGGTCGGCTGCGGCGCGGAAAGAATCCGATTTGCGGACGTTCGTCGCTTGGACCCCGTCGACCGTTGGCAACGCTCCCTCGTCGGCAGTCTCGCTCTCTGCGAGCTCCGTGAGATAGCGGCATAACTCCTCAAGATCTCGATCGAGACGGGACGTAGGCAAGCAAGTGGGGCCGTCACAAGAGATCATCCTGTCCGGGTTTGCCGGATCAGGACACGTCCATCCCATTTGCTCGTCATACCGCCATTCCATCTAAGAACTCCTACTGGTGATGTGACTCCAGAGAGGAGCTCTAGGTCCCGTTGATTATAGTTTCGGCATCGGGATTGGTACGGGCGCGACTCGTTTATGCAGATGACCGAACGTACAAGCCGATCGGCTTGTCGCGGAATCGCGCTTCACTAGGGACCTACGCCTCGAATCACTTCAGGATCCCGGAGCGCGCTGCCGCGCGAAGCGAGTGGATCAGTCGAAGTTCCTGTTCACTGACGAGCATCGAAGGTGCGATGGTGGAAAGCACATCGTAGAGCTCGGGCTGATACGCCTCCAAGGCGAGCGCCAGCATTTCTTTGGGGTCGGCGTCGAGCACTTTCGCGAGCGCAGGAATCCGTGCGAGCGGGATCTTTGTCCGTGCAGTCTTGATCATACTGATCGTATTGACGCTGTCGAACCCTGCCTCCCGCGCGATCTCTTCCTGAGTCTTGGGTGAAGCATCTACTAGCGCCGAAAAATATTGCGCGACGTGCTTGATCGAAGGGCTGGGCATGTTCGTTATCTCGTGAGCTATGTGTCTAATAGATATAGACCGCCACGAAAGAACTTAGATCGGAAAGGCAGGCGCCGGCTCATACGTCATGTCAACGTCATGGAAACGTCAAGCGATAACGGCGCCGCCAGCGCCGTCTACATTGACGAAGTGGGCGTAGTCCCAGCTGTTTGATCGAAGTGTAAGACGGAACATGATCTCGCCGCCGGATCGATAGCCAAAGTTGGTGACGACTCGCTTGCGGATTGGACGAAGTCCTAGAACTGCATGCTGTCACGCTGCATGAGAGTCCCGAAGTTTGACTGGTTCCGGGCAATCCTTATATTTCCAGTGATGGTCGCGAGGCGAGTTTGACTCGCGGCTTCGGCCGGTGTGTGTTGGATTCGAGGGCTTGAGCTACCAGCGTCACCGCGGAAATCGGGTTGCGTGGGCGCGATTTGGGCGATGGGCACAACCGCCCACACCGCGACGCCAGCTGCTAGTGCCGCCTCCGGGCTGCGTTGTTCGTAGTATGGGCCGGAGTCCGCCCCCGGCGTCTCACCCCGCCAGACGACTTGCGCGACAATCTAGTCAGCTGCCCGCGAAGTGCCGGGCGACCTGCTTTCGGGGAGCTTCATGCCAACGCTGAACTGGTTCAACCGCGATTCCGACTTGACGAAGGCCGCGCTTTCACCCTACCGGCTCCTGGAGCCGGTCAAGTCGCTGTCCTATGGCGATGAAGACGCGGCGAACCTGCTCATTGAAGGCGACAACCTCGACGCGTTGAAGGCACTACTCCCTTACTACGGGGGTGAGGTGCAGTGCATCTTCATTGACCCACCCTACAACACCAAGAGCGCCTTTGAGCACTACGACGACAACCTGGAGCACTCCCAGTGGTTGTCGATGATGTATCCGCGCCTCGAGCTGTTGAAGGAGCTGCTTCACGAGGATGGCTCAATCTGGATTACGCTCGATGACAACGAAGCCCACTACTTCAAGGTCATCGCAGACGAGGTTTTCCAACGGAAGAACTTCGTCGCCAACGTTATCTGGCGAAAGAACTATTCGCCGAAGTCTTCGGCTCGACACTTTTCGGTTGACCACGACCACCTGTTCGTCTACGCGAAAGACGCGGAGCGGTGGGTGCCGAACCTGGTTCAGCGCACCGCAGCACAGGACAAGGCCTACAAGAATCCGGATAACGATGCGCGAGGGCCGTGGAAAGCGAGTGACCTGTCCGCACGTAACTCCTACAGCCTCGGCATTTATCCCATCACCACGCCAAGCGGCCGGGTAGTCCCTGGCCCCCCCTCTGGTCGCTACTGGTCCATCAGCCATGCGAAGCTGCTGGCTCTGGATGCCGACAACCGCATCTGGTGGGGAAAAGACGGCAATAGCGCGCCCTCGCTCAAGCGCTTTCTCTCGGACGTCAAACAAGGTCGCGTGCCCCAGACTTATTGGCATTACGACGAGGCGGGGCACACCCAAGATGCCAAAAAGGAAATCGTCGAGTTGTTCGGTGGTGACGTTTTCGCAACCCCCAAGCCTGAAAAGCTCATGCAGCGGGTGTTGGAGATAGCCACTAAGCCCGGCGAGTTGGTGCTCGATAGCTTCCTCGGGTCCGGCACCACCGCAGCCGTCGCACACAAGATGGGGCGACGCTGGCTTGGTATCGAGTCAGGCGAACACGCTCGCACCCACTGTCAGCCACGGTTGCAAAAGGTTGTCGACGGAGAGCAGGGCGGCGTTAGCGAAGACGTCGACTGGCATGGCGGCGGCGGTTTCCGCTTCATGAAGCTTGGCCCGCCCATCTTCACCGACGACGGCGCCATCCGTGATGGCATCAAGTTTGAGCACCTGGCCGCGCACGTGTGGTTCGCGGAGACACGCACGCCTCGCGCCAGCCGCGCGATGAAGGACTCATTCCTGGGCGAGCACAACGGGGTGGGCTACTACCTGCTCTACAACGGCGTGCTGGGCGACCTGGCCGCCGATAGCGGGAATGTGCTGACGCGGAAGCTCCTGCGCTCGCTCCACGCGTTTGACGGTCCCAAGGTCATCTATGGCGAGGCTTGCGAGCTGACCGACGAGCAGCTGGCTGACCGCCAGATCACGTTCAAGCAGACGCCCTACGACCTCAAGGCCCGCTGATGATTACGCTGAAGACCTATCAAGAGCGCGCCTTGGTGTCGCTGGAGTCGTTCCTCGAGGGCACGACCCGAAAGACCCCTGAAGCCGCATTCGCCGCGTCTGTCGACCTGGGCTTGCGCACCGAGTACGCGCCAATCCCAAGTCTGCCCACGGCTCCGTATGTCTGCCTGCGCATACCCACGGGTGGCGGCAAGACCATCCTGGGCGCGCACATCATCCAAGTTGCCGCACGCACGGTCGTAGGCAAGCCCTATCCGCTGACGCTCTGGCTGGTGCCGACGACGACCATCAAGAATCAGACGCTCGACGCGCTCAAGGACAAAGCGCACCCCTACCGGCGAGAGTTGGACGATGCGTTCGCCGGCCAAGTCGCCATCTTCGACATCGCCGACTTCGCATCCATTCGCCCGTCCGACATCGGCACACGAGCATGCGTGGTCGTGGCTACTGTCCAGTCACTCCGCGTCCAGGAGACGGAAGGGCGCAAGGTCTACGCACATCATGAGGACCTGGAGCAGCACTTCGCCGGTTCAGTCCAAGACTTGCCCTATCTCGCGCGTGGCGACAACGGGAAGGTCATCGCGTCGTTTGAAAACCTGGTACGCCTCCACAACCCACTCATCATCACGGACGAAGCGCACAACGCCACGACCGACCTTTCCTATGACGTCTACGAGCGCTTGGTGCCCGTTGCCATCATTGAGCTAACCGCAACGCCGGACGCTTCCTCCTCCAACATTCTTGTGTCCGTTGCAGCCTTTGAGCTGAAGAACGAGCACATGATCAAGTTTCCGCTGCGCCTTCAGGAGCACAGCGGGGAATGGCAGAAGGCCGTTTCGGCAGCCGTGGCGCGCCGCGCCGAGCTGGCGAAGCTTGCCGTCGGCGAGCCGGAATACATCCGTCCCATCGTGCTCATCCAGGCGCAGAACGCGAGGGGCGAGGCGAATGTCCAAGCGGTCGAGGACTATCTGCTCGATGTCGAAAAGCTTCCCAAGGAAGCAGTGCGACGCGCTACCGGCGCGGACCGTGGGTTGGATGACGAGGACCTTTTCGCAAAGGACTGCAAGGTGGAGGTCATCATTACCGTTCAGGCCCTTAAGGAAGGCTGGGACTGCAGCTTCGCCTACATCTTCTGCTCGACCGCCCAAGTCAAGTCGGACAAGGACATCCAGCAGCTCTTGGGGCGCGTTCTGCGAATGCCCTACGCGACGCCACGCAAGCAGGAGGCCATGAGCAAGGCCTACGCGCATGTCGTGACCGACACGTTCGGTAAGGCCGCTGGCGAATTGACCCAGTCGCTTATCAACATCGGCTTTAACCCCTTGGAAGCCGCCGCTGCTATCCGACGCGACCGCCAGCTCCCGCTCACAGGTGGCGAGACCGCGCCGACGACGTCCGAGCTACCCAAGACCGTAGTCGAGGTGACCAAGGCGCCCGACTTCTCTGACATTCCCGAGCGCGACCGCGAACGGGTCAAGTTCACTCCGGGACCGGGCGGGAAGGGTGGCACTGTCGAGATGTTCGATGAGCTGGACCGAACAACTGTCCAAGCAATCACGCAGGCGGCGCCAGAAGGCAACAAGCGCGACGCATTAGAAGCGCGGGTGAACTTCCACCAGCTCGCCACCCAAGCGGCCAAGGCGCCGAGCGAGCGGGGCGAGGTGTTCTCCGTGCCGCGCCTCTACCTACGAGAGGGCGCCGAACAACTGGAGCTACTGGAGCAGGGTCAGCGCCTTCCGTCCTTCACCTGGGACCTGCTGGCGACGCCGCCTGACATGTCCTCGCTCTCCATCGCTGACGACGCAATGTCGTTTGAGGTGTTTCTGGAAGGCGAGAAGGTGAGCTTCAAGACCGCGAAGGATGACGCGGCAACCTATCTGCCAGGTTTCGCCCACGACCGCTCGCTCACCGACCTCATCGGCTGGCTGGACCAGGAAATCCGGGACAAGAACCTAAAGCAGCCGGTCATCCGGGAGTGGATTCGCCGCTGCATCAAGTCGCTCCATGAAGACCGGGGCTTCTCAGAAGCGCAGCTCCTACGCGGCCAGTTCGTGCTGCGTCGCAAGCTTCGCGAGCAGCTAGCGCTCGAAAAGGAGAAGGCCTATCGGCAGGGCTTCCAGCAGCTCTTAGAGGTGGGCGACATCACGGTGCCGGATGGCCCGGGATCCGACTTCACCTATCCGGCTGACATGACCCAGTATCCGGCCATCTCCTATTACCAGGGCGAATACCGGTTCAAGAAGCACTACTACCCACAGCCTGGCGACCTGCGATGGCGAACGCCTAATGGCTCATCGGAGAGCGAGGAGTTCTCCTGCGCCATGCAAATCGACTTCCTCGAGGAGGTCGAGTTCTGGGTTCGCAACCTGGTCAACCGTGGCCAGTTCTGGATGCCCACGAGCCGGCAGAGGACCTACCCCGACTTCGTAGCCAAGCTCGCCGATGGGCGACTCTTCGTGATCGAATACAAGGGTGGTGACCGGTTCACTGCCGACCAGGAAGAAGAGAAACGCTTTGTTGGTGCGCTATGGGAGCAGCGGTCAAATGGTCGAGGCCTTTATCTCATGGCGCGCAAGCGAGACGAGAAGGGCAGGGATGTGAGGCAGCAGCTATTGGATAAGATTCACGGACGATAGTTCACAACTGCGAAGTGCGCGAACGACATCTAGAAGAGCTACTAGTTAGACACCGAGGATCTAAGAAGTGGGTGAGTGGGCGGCTTGGGCTTGGGTTGGTGGCGTCATTCTTGTCGTCATTCTCTTTTACTTCGTGCGGCGTGGCGAGCAGCGGTCCGGTTCGGCACCGCTAACGACACAGGCCAACGATGAGCGTGTAACTGCTGCAGTTAAGCAAGGATTGTTGTTCATGACCGCGTCGATGGCGATGGTCAACTTCGTTGGCCTGCATGGCAAAATGGCGAAGCGCGGCGTGCTGAACTATCTGGGTGGCGTCGTCGACGCACTTACCCAGCACTACAAGCTGGACGACAGTAAGTCCATGCTCGCCATCTACTTCGCCTATCGCGAATACGGCCTGTCGGAAAACGATGCCAAGCAGGCGTGCCATGACTTGGAAAAGGCCGGGGCGGACCCGTTCGTTCTGGAAGCGATGACTCGCGGTGGTCGGGATGTGCTCGACTGGCTCGGCAAGAACGATGACAACGCACCGATGCGCCTGGCCGACTTGGTGGGCCGCTGGGAGCAAATCTGATTTGCGAAGGAGGTCGGCGCCGTCAAAGCGCCGGCCCGCCGTGCCTCACGACTCTCCGAGGTCGAA
Organism: Lysobacter sp. HA35; assembly: GCF_054061195.1. Taxonomy (NCBI): domain Bacteria; kingdom Pseudomonadati; phylum Pseudomonadota; class Gammaproteobacteria; order Lysobacterales; family Lysobacteraceae; genus Lysobacter; species Lysobacter sp. HA35. The sequence goes on from NZ_JBSSDY010000001.1 coordinate 661,545, forward strand.
GGGCTTGCCGACGATAGGCGCAAGCTCAACGGTCTTGAGCAGAGTCAGCTTCTCGCCTTCCAGCACATAGAACTTGGCGAGCGCCTTGCACGCATTGTTCTTGTCCGGTTCCGACACTTCCTTCACCACGAGAAGGCGGCTATCAGGCTTCATGTCATCAGCCAAGGTCCCTACCTGCAGCTCGACGCCTTCCTCGTCCTGTAGCGAGAAGACCAGCTCGCGCTGGAAGCCGAGGTCCAGCACCTTGCCGGTTCTACGACTCACGAGATAAGACATCGTGCAGCCTGTGCCGCAGCCCCAACCAGCCAGAACGTATTCGCCTGCGAAGTCAGCCGGCTCCTGCATGGCCTCACGCAATCGCGTCTTAAAGGTGCGCGCTGTTTCGTCGGAGAGGTCCAGCTTGCCCGCAGGGCCGGAATACACCGCAACCGGGTAGTCCTTGAACTTAGGCGTGGCGGAAGGGTCGCCAGGCTTGGCTGCCTCTACGGACGCGGCGGGCGTAGCCTCCGCGGGTTCTGGTGTCGGCGCGGCCGGAGTGCGACAGGCTCCGCCTTCGCAGATACGGTCACCCTTGCAATCGGTGTCCTTCGCGCACTGGGCCATCGGCGCACGCGCGAGCGGGTTGTCGGCTGATGGAGCAGGTTGCTGTGGGCTGCACGCAGCAAGCGTGGCCAGCGCCAATAGGCTGTAGAACGTCTTCATAGGTCCCCTGGAGTGGTGCGAGCACGGCGATGCCGGCCCCAATAAGCATAGTGGGCCCAGCAAGCTCGCGTGCGTAGGAAATGTCCCATAGACATCGTTGCCCAGCCCGGGAATCCTGTGTCGGGTCACCCGCAGCGATCGCGGCTCGAAAGTGCCTAGCCAGTCTCTACACGCCGTCCCCTTTGGCCTTCTCGGTGAGGCGATGGTGCGGCCGGAGGTCGTTTCTACCGGCAAAGCCTGCGGTTGCGTGTGCCCAGAGTGCCAAGGTGCGCTCATCGCGAAGAATGCCGGTCGGAAGATGCGCCCGCATTTCGCGCACGACGCCGGCATGGGCAGCGACCTATGCCGAGAGACCGCTGTCCATCGAATGGCCAAGCAGGTTCTCGTAGAGGCCCGACAGGTAATGTTGCCCGAGTGGCGCCGCGACTATTGGCTGCGTGACATCGGCGGCGAGGCGCACGGGTTCATAGACCATCGCACGGCCCGTATCTGGGCCTACAAGTCTGCCAAGGACGAGGTGTGGCACGAGGGCATCCGCCCCGACGTGTTCCTCTCCGACGACGGTGCGGCGGCCACGCTCCCCCTCCTGGTCGAGGTCAAGGTTTCCCACGCTGTAGACGATACAAAAGCTCGCCTAGTTCGCGATCAGGGCTGGGCCATGGTCGAAATCGACTTGGCCAAGACGCCTGACGAGCTGCTGGAATCGGATCGCTTCGCAAACTTTGTCCTCATGGGCGCGCCCCGCAAGTGGGTCCATGCGCCCAAGGCCGAGCAGCGTTACGCCGAGAATAAGGCCGCAGTGCGCACGATGGTGGAGGCTATCAACGCGGAGCTGCGCGCACAGGGCGTCGAAGAACGCGACGAGTTCGGCCGGACCGCGAAAGAACGAAAACGCGAACATGACATCGAGTCGCTACGAAAGAGCCGTCGCAAGCCCTTCCTGGCAGACCTGAAGGCGCTTGAGCGCGCGGTCCTTCCCGACATCGTTCGCCAGCAGGAAGCGGACCGCTGCGTCATGGAAACGGATGACATCGCCCGGCTGGTTCGTCGTCACCGGGGCAAGATTCCGCAGTTCGCGCGAACTGCGCATCGCGACGCCTGGTGCATCGAGGCGTCCAGCGTCCGCTGGCAGCTGGAACTGGCCGAACGCTTCGTCTTTAGCGCCCCGGAAGGAACGCGCCTCTTATCTGGTGTGCTCTCGCGATGGGTCGAAAAGACCTATGGCATTAATGAGGTGGCTGCTCGCCTTATCCAGGCCCAACGGGACGACCGCGAACGTCGGAAGAAGCGAGGTGACTCCGGCCCCCAGGCCATGCTCCGGCACGCCTGGTATTTCGACAGCTGGGAGAACGAGAACGTGCCCAGCACCTTCAAGGCCGTCGAGCGCCTGATGGCCGAGCTGGTGAAAGCTGGCCACCTGCTCAAGGCCGAGCGCTACGCCTATGTAGTGGACGGGCCTAAGGGCAGGGAAGAACGGCGTATGGGCGAGGAGCGTCGCCGAGAGGAGCTGGCCAAAGAGAAGCGCAAGGCTTTGGAGGGTCTGGCCGAGCGGCAAAGAATGGCCCAGCTCCGGATGGACACTCACGACCGCGAGCGCGAGCGCCGGACGCAAGCCCTGGTCGACGCCTACACCGCAATGGAAGGGCGCTACGCGGAGTGCCTAGACTGCCAAGACTGCCGGTGGCCAAGCCCCCCGGAGGCCGAGGCCTGCGAGAACTGCCGCTCGGCCAACACCCTCCTCGTCCGGCTGGACCCCGCCCGTCTGCGGGAGATCCCATTTCGCCTGCGGTGCGACCCTTGCGTGATGAAAACGGCGAGCTATCCGTTTGAGAGGGAGCCGGCTTGGACGGCTCCGGATACGATCGCAGGCGGGGACGGGCAGGCGCCCGCAGAAGGTGAGGGGACGTGATGACCGGTCGAGAGCGAGTAGCGGCTGCTGCTACGAAAATCATCAAGAGCAATCCTTCAGGCATCCGATACACACAGCTCAAGAAGGCTGTCTGCAAAGCGCTGCCGAAAGAGAAGCCCAACAGCGTCACAGGCGCGCTGCGCCACTATGGGTTAAACCTGCCGCCCGGAATCCACAGACCAGCGCGAGGCCTCTACGCCGTGCAAGACCCGGGCGGTGCCGATGTATCGGTCTCGCTGGGGGGCAAGGAAGGCATCAAGGAGAAGGACTTCTACGAGACCTTCGCCGAATGGCTGACGAGCGAGGTTCAAGAAGCGACAAGTGCCATTCCCATAGGGGGAAACGTGCTCGGCGGCAAGTGGGGAACACCGGACGTCATCGGCATGTTCTCTCCCAGCGAGACTGATGCGGTGAAGTTCACGCGCGAAGTCCTGGCAGCCGAAATCAAGATAGACACCCAAGCGCTCATCGTGGCCTTCGGCCAGGCTTGCGCCTACAAGCTCTTCGCTCATCGCGTATACATGGTCGTGCCTCAGAACTCTGACGAGCAGGACCTACAGCGCCTCGACGCGCTTGCCTCGGTAGTCGGCATCGGGCTAGTGAAGTTCAACGCCATGGACACCGCCTACCCCGACTTCCAAGTAATGGTGCGGGCGGCAAAGCACGAGCCGGACTACTTCTACACGAACGAAGCGCTGCGCAAACTGTCCCACCAGCAGCGCAAGGGGCTGGGCCTGTGACGCTTCGATGCGCGATGACCGGCCGACCCATGGAGGTCGGTGACGGCATCTATGACGACGGCGAATGGATGAGCTGGGACTACATCAACCAGCATCTCCACGACCGGGACCTTCAGGAAGAGTTTCCGAAGGCCGACCTGCAGCTCATCCACGTCTTTGAGACCTTGGTCGAAGCAGCTGCCGACTACAAGGCACTGACTGGCCGCTACCTGCAGGTGTGGGGCGAGCTTGGCGAGCTGTATGCCGAGTTGAAGTTCGGCATCAAGCGGCACAAGGCCCATGCTCCCGGGAGCGATGGGCGCATGGGCAATGACTTTGTCGAGGTCAAGACCATCTCGCCGGAGAAGACGGGCGACAAGGTCGAGGTGAAGTGGGCAGGCAACTTCAACCGGCTTTGCGTGGTGCGAATTGGGGGCGATTTGTCTTTCGAGGCCCGCATGATTGACCGCAAGAAACTCACGAAAGGTGAGGGCGGTAAGGTGGCGCGAGTGCGCTGGAGCGCAATGGAAGAACCAAATGGATGAGCGTGTAGCCCGGCTCAAGACGCCCGACGAATGCAAGTCTTTCGCTGACAACGCGATGCGATTAGGCCTGCCGCACTTGGCAATCGAAGCCAAGCAGCGTGCCGTCGAGCTGCGCGCCGGAACTTACGGGGCGAAGTCGGACGCCGAGCGCGAGTGTATTGCTGCCATCTTTGCTTACGAAGAGATCTTGTCTCAGAAAAAGGGCAAGCGGCAGCGCGCGGGTCGTACATGGCCGATGGTCAAAAAATACGGTGCGCTTAAGGCTGCGGAAAAAGCTGTCGACCGTAGGGACGGCACGGCCGCGTTCGAGGCGCTTAAGGAAGCAGGCCTTGAGCGATTCGCGTTTGAAGCCGTTGTTCTGCGCTATCCAGGGCTCTTTTCAGAAAGCGCGGTTGTTCGCTCTCGCGAGCGTATGGCGCGCGCTGGTTAGTCGGCGACCTCTTCCGGCTCACCGATGGCGACGGTGCGACCGTGGAGTTGGGCGTATTCGACGGAGGACGAGGCCAGGTACTCGCTGACCACTACGGCTCCCGAGCGGTCGATGGAAATGAGGCCCGCATCTAGCGCCGCGTGGAGATCTCGGCGAAGCAGTGCGCCGTGCCACGCTGCGTTGTCGGTGCGCCAATCCGTCCAATGGAAGTGCGCCGCATCGCAGACCTCCGAAGGTGCGCCGGTTAACGCACACCGATTGCCGGTCTTGGCCGCAACACGCTGCCGGAAGCCGCTTTGTTCGGGCCGCGTCTCCCTAGTCGCTGTGGACGGAGGGCGAGAGGGGAGCATTGACGCGCCTGTAACCGATACCTCACGTCGGCCGATTGGCTGACCGCGCTGTAGTAGGACAGACGAGCCTTCGACGGCGACGAACCACGGCTCGGGATCCAGTCCTCGGCGATCCGCGATCCCGCTCTTCCATTTACGCTTGTCGGCCCGCTTGCGCTGGAGAATGACACGCACCACCCCGCCATCACGACGGCGAAGCATTTGATAGAGATCGTTCGCGCGGCGGAGCCGCGTACCTGTGAGATCGGTTCTCAGTGCCGGATCCGTCTGACTCCACTTCGGAACGCCGTTTGGGTCTTGGATGTCGTCCATCCAAACCGTCGCACAGATCACTCGACCGTCGTCGAACCCCCAATCCGACGAAAACGCACGATCGTGCCTGACCGCGTCGGGCTTCATTCCGGCATCCAACAATAGGCCGGCAATCGCCGAGCCGCCGGAGAGGTGCCGCTCTAATTTCGCCATCTCAATTTCCGCCTAGTCGGAAAATTCGGAGTGAAGCTCGCTTGTGCTCGTTCGCCCAATTGCGTGCGAGGGACGCCGGACTCGACGCATCTGCTGGCAGATTTAGTGAAACGAGCGGGTGGCGTCGAGGTGAGTTAGTCGGCATTCTCCGACTTGACAGGAGGAACACGATGTCGAGCACCCGTGATGAAATCAGGTATATGCACATCGGCCAACTTCTCCAGGAACGCCCGGAGTTTGTCGGTCTCGGTGAGCTGAGTGATAGTGAATTCCAGTGGCTTGGGCGGGTCGGTGCGACGTTGGAACCGATCCTCGACATGGCTCGAACCATGGAGCTAAACGTCGCGCTCGGCAACGTTCTCCAAGGTGGCACGCGAGCGCGCGGCTTAGCTGCTATTAACCTGTTGTTGCATCGCGTTCTAGCGCAGGCGGAGGCCACTGCACCACCAGAGCTTCGCGGGAGCTTCATTGGGGTGGGCCGTGGCTTCACCGCACTGCAAGCGGTTACCCGGGTCTTTGGATCCGCGACCACCGAGTTGTTAGTAGTGGACCCATACCTCGACGGCACCGTGCTTGTCGAGTTCGGAGGCGCTATTCCAGAGGGCGTCCGCATTCGCCTTCTTGCCGACCGTCGCTACAGGCAGCGCAACGATGAGCTTAGACCGGCAGTCACGCGCTGGGCTCAGGAGAGGGGCACTACGCATCCGATTGAAGCGCGAGTTACGGCGCCGCAAGCATTGCACGACCGGCTTTTCGTCGTAGATCGGCAGATCGTATACAACGTCAGCCAATCTATTAGGGATTTAGCTGGGCGCTCGCCGGCCAGCATCATTCGCCTTGACGAGGTAACGGCGGGACTTAAGGTGCAGGCGTATGACGCCTTATGGGACGCCGCTTCAGCGTTGGTCGTCTAACGACCGGCGCAGAAGCCCCAGCTGCTGCAGCTGAGTGGTGCGCGCGTTCATTTTCAGCGCAGTAGGGCGTCGGCCGCTGCTCGTTTGCGCAGTGCTTCTACGTTCAGAGGTCGGGTCGCAGGGGCACCGCAAGTCCTATTACCTGACGCGACTCGCGATCCGCCACGGGCGTTAACGGCGTCGTGCACTAACTGCGAGCCGGGACGATTCGAGCGCATAGCGCGCATGACTAGTTGAACCGTTGGTCGGTAGATCGCGCACTTAGCAGGCACTTACCGCGACCTTTAGGGTTGAGAGCGATCTCGTACGTCCTTGATGCGTAAGGACCGCCGGAATAGCTCAGTTGGTAGAGCGGCGCATTCGTAATGCGTAGGTCGTAGGTTCGATTCCTATTTCCGGCACCAGATAAAGGAAAGGCTTGCATGCGACGGCGTGCAAGCCTTTTTCTTTTGGGTCGCCGATCAATCCCGCGTCGTCTACTGCGCCGGGCCCACCGCCAGAATTTCGAAGCTGCCGTCGATCATCGGTGGACGCGCGTCTTCGTCGGCATCCGCGGGTTTGGGTCCGAACTGCGCCGCCGGCAGGTAGGCGCGATGCGTCTTCGCGTCCAGGACGATCGTGCGTGCGCTCACTTGTGTCGGCAGCGTCTGCGCGATGTCAAAGCGATCGGGCGTGGTTTCGTGGACGACGGTGAGTGTGCCGCTGCGACCGTTCGGCACGAGTACGTCGCCGCGCGCCGCATCGAATGCGAGGCCGTCCGGGCCTTCGCCGATCGGAACGCGTGCGATGGCGTGACCATCGCGCGCATCTGTCACCGCCATGACGCCATTCGCGCAGGCGGAGAACAGACGGGCATGGGCCGTATCGAGCGCGAGCCCTGTCGGCTCCTCGCAGCCGGCGAGCGTCCAAGTCTGCAGCACCTTTGCTGATCGTGCGTCGATGTCGACCAGCTCGCCGCGGCTTTCGATGTTGACAAATACATGGCCCATGCCGTCGCTTGCGGGAAGCTCCGGGTTGCCGACGAACGAGATGGTCGCGACCTCGCGGCCGGCGACCGCATCGATGACCGACGCGTTGTTGCTGCGCGCGTTGAAGACGAACAGGCGAGCGGTCGCGTCGTCGTAGAGCACGGCGTCGGGCGAATGCCCGGCGACCGGGATCGTGCGAATGGTCGCCAGCGTCTTCAGGTCGAACTCGGTGACGCGATCGGCTTTTCCGTCGGTCGAAAATCCGCGGCCGAGCTTCGGCACGATCGCGATGCCGTGCACGCCGGGCGTATCCATCACTTCACCGACGAGCCTCCCGGAATCCGTGTCGATCACCTGCACGCGCTCGCCGCGGCTGACGTAAAGGCGATGTGCCTGCGAATCGACGTCGAGCAGATCCCAGTGGCCGGCGCCCACGATCGGCCAGCGCGCGAGCACTGCGAACGGTGCGTGAGCCGCGGGAGACGATGCGCAACCGGCAAGCACCAGGGCGGCCGAAAGGCTGAGCAATGACAGTCGCATGCGTGTTCCCTCGAAGGTGGCGAATCGGGTGATGAGGGCGTGGTGTGCGGGTCAGTGCACGTACTGCAGACCGACGTAGGAGACGATCGACGGTGCTTCGTCGGCACCACTCTCGCGTCCAAGCGATGCCATCAGCAGGATGTTCTTCGTGACCGGATGCCGTGCACCGACGTTGTAGGTCGTGCGCGCTGCGCCGCCGTCGACCCGCGTTGTGTTGATTTCCGCCAGACAGTCGCCGCCGAAGCAGTCGTGCGCGACGAAAACGCCTGCGTGCCATGCGTCCGCATCGTGTTCGACGAAGTGGCGCGCGACTTCCGTGCCGGCGCTGAACGTTCCGAACGGGCGCGCCAGCTGGACCGGCAGCACCCATTCCGGATGATCGGACGCCAACCCGCGCCGACGCGCGGCGGCGGACCAGCCGTGGATGTAGAGAGGCTGCACCGCGAGCGAGATTCCGTCGTCGTCCGCATCGAGAAAGCGGTAGCGCATTCCGAGCTCGACGTCGCCGAGGCCCGACGACCACGCGTCGCGCTCGCGCGCATGCGCCCACGCTGCGTGCACCGACAACTGGATGCGATCGCCCACGCCGCGGTTGATATCGAGGTCCGGTGCATCGAGTGCTTCGCCGTGCGCTTGAGTCGAACCGGTCGCGGCGATGTTGATTTCCCAGACGCCGGCACCGGGCGTGTCGGGATCGTTCGTGATCATCGGCGGCCCGGCCTGCGCGTGTGCGCAGAACGCGGAGGCCAACAGCATCAGCGCTGCAACGGCTCGCACGTCAGTGCAGACGTGTTGCCGGGCGCTGCGGAAACACCGCGATGCAGATGGCGATCGCAACCAGCAGTGCGATCGAGCCGCTGTAGCGGCTCAGCTCCAGGCCGCCTTTCGCGATCGGCTTGTCGAGGAAATCACCGACGACGGCACCCAACGGACGCGTCAGCACGAATGCCGCCCAGAACAGCGCCGTTCGCGAGATGCGTGTCGTGAAGTAGAGGATCGCGACGAGCACGAGCAGCCCACCGAAGATCTCGATCCCGCCGACGTAACCCAGCCCCTGCGTGTCGGCGACCCAATCGCCCAGCGCGGTGCCCAGCGTCTGCGAGAAGGTGATCGTCAGCCAGTAGAAGAGTTCGGAGCGCGCATCCCGGACACTGTCCACGGCGATCGTGCCTGTGGTGCGATGCCACACGAACAGGGTCACAAGGAGCAGCCCGAGCAGTAGCGACGAGCCGCCGGTGTAGCCGATGCCGAGCGAGCGATCCGCGTAGTCGGCCAACGTGGTGCCGACGGTCGTGCTTGCGACGATCGTCGCCCAGTACAGCCACCGATTGAACGCGTGCGCCCGGATCTGCAGCGCGACGAACACTGCGAATATCACGGCAAAGATCAACGTGCCGACGAGGTAACCGAGATTCATCGACATGGTCACCGCGTCGCCGCCGATTTCGCCGAGCGTCGTCGCGAGGATCTTGATGATCCAGAACCCCAGCGTGATCGCGGGGACTTTGCTGGCGACGTCGCGGAGGTCGGCTCGATTCATGGGTCGTGTTCCGGTTCGGTGATGCGCAATGGCAGCGCGATGCGCGGCGGTGCGGGTGGCGCTCCCGTTCTGCCGTCGCGGCGCGGTGATCGCGTCGCTTCCGCAACGGCGCCATACCGCGATGCTCGACGTCAGCCTATGGATTGATGCTCAGCCGCGCGTTAAGCGCCAGCGGCCGGCGAAGCAGGCGCCGCGTCGTCCCAGCGAACCTGCGCGCGCCCCACCACGCCGTCGACCGTCCAGCCATGCGCGTGAGCCAAGCGCCCGAGCAGGCCGGCACCAATGACCCGATCACTGCGTACCGGGCCGCGAGGTCGCGTGCTTTCGGCTGCCTGTGCATCGGTCGTTGCGAACTCGATACCGTCGGGGCGTACGTTCGCGACGAGCGTTCCCGAGGCGCCCGCGGGAACGATGTCGCGAGCGACCGCCCGCAGCACGAGCGCCGCGTCGTGGCCCGGCAACCGCCATTGCACGTCCGATGCGTTGACGCGCACCTCGATGTTCGGTGCGAATCGCGACAGCGCGTCGGCGATCACAATGTGCGCCCAGGACGCGGCATCGAGCAGCTCGATCTCGCTGCGCTGACCACGTGCCAATCGCAACAGGATTTCGAGCAGATCGGCGAGGTCGGCGACGCCGCGATCCAGTCGATCCAGTCGCGGCGTCAGTGCGGGCACGGGCGCGGCATCCTCTCGCAGCAGTTCGGCCGCGCCGCGCACTACGGCGACGGGCGTGCGCAGCTCGTGGCTCGCGTCGGCGAAGAACGCCTGTTCCTGCTCGCGCGCATCGACGAGACGCGACTGATAGCGGTCGATCGCTTCGGCGAGACGACCGAGGTCGTCGGGACTCGCATCGGCGGCCAGATCGCTGCGCACCGGCACCAGCGGCAGGCGGTCAACCGCTGCAGCCAGCGTCGTAACCGGCGCGAGCGAGCGGCGCGCAAGCAGCCAGCCCAGCCATCCCGAGGCCAGCGTGCCGAGCAGCACGATCGCCGCGAGCGTCGCATGTAGGTGGCGCTCGAGCGCTTCGATATCGGCAAGGTTGATGACGAAGTACAGCCGGCCAGCGGGAACGTCGAAAACACCGACGTGAACGCCGTCGTGCAACGGATCTTCGCGAACACCGGGCGGATATGCGGCGTATGCGGACGGCGGGTTGCTGAGATAACCGCTGAGCCGATGCGTCTGCGGAAGCTGCGAGGGCAGCCCGTTCGACAGTCGCAGGCTGTAGTCCTCGGCCTGGCCACGCAGGATCTCGCGTGCGACGACAGACTCGTAGTCCTCAGTGATCGCGACGGCCGCGAGCGCGAACGTCAGGCTGAGCAGGAAGCCCAGTAGCAGGAAGGCGAGGGTGACGCGCCGGCGCAGCGGCATCGACGTGTTCATGGCAGGCGGATCCGGTAGCCGACACCGCGCACCGAATGCAGCAGCGGTGCGTCGAACGGGCGGTCGATGAGCATGCGCAGGTCATAGATCTGCGTATGCAGCGATGCGACGTCGTCGCTGCCGTCGGGCCAAGCCTCGTCGAGCAGGCGCGTATGCGAGACGACGCGGGGCGCCTCGTCCAGCAGGACCTTCAGCAGCATTCCCTGCAGGCGTGTAAGCGGGATGCGCTGACCGTCGCGCACCGCGACCATTTCCGACGCGTCGTACGCAAGCGGGCCGTACTTGATGACTGCGTTGGTCGGACGGCTCGCCCGATGCAGCACGCGGATGCGCGCTTCGAGTTCGCGCAGCTCGAACGGTTTGACCATGTAGTCGTCCGCTCCTTCGGCGAAGCCGCGCAGCTTGTCGTCGAGCGTGTCGCGTGCGGTGAGCATGAGGATCGCGACGCCATGGCCCGCATCGCGTAACCGGCGGCAGAGGTCGAGGCCGTCGAGGCGGGGCAGGCCGAGGTCGAGCACGATTACGTCGAAGGCGCGCGTCATCGCGGCCTGCAGGCCGCTCGCGCCGTCCGCGCAGTGGTCGACCTCGTAGCCGCGGCGATCGAGGAAGTCCCAGATGTTCGCCGCGATGTCGTACTGGTCCTCGACGAGCAGTACGCGGAGCCCTGCAGGCGATGGAAGTAGCGACGGCGTCGACATTTCGCCAGCGTGCCACACGGGTGCGACACCGGCCAGATCGACGCGGAACTGCGACGTGCGCACGTGTTTAACGGCGCGCTGAGATTCGCCTGAGCGTGCGTTACATGCTTCGCGCCGAACCTGTCCGGGCCTTTATCGAATACTGCCGATGTCACGACCCGATTCCGCTGTCTTGTCTCCCGCGTGGCTTCCGGGCCGTTTCCGCCCGCTGTCGTGGCTGCTGCTGTGCTTCCTGTTCGTCTCGACCGCGACGCGCCTGGTGCTGCTCGTGGCGACTGGTAGCGGCGTCCCGCATTCGCCGCAGGTGCTCGCGTCGGTATTCGGCGTCGGCCTGTTTTTCGACGTGCTGACATATCTGTATCTCGCGATACCGCTGGTGCTGTTGCTCGCGGTGTTGCCGAGGCGTTGGCTGATGAGCCGCGGCGGACGCATCGTGGTCGGCGGGCTCTGCCTCGTCCTGCTCGCGCTGATGTTGTTCGTTGCGCTGTCGGAATGGACGTTCTGGGAAGAGTTCCAGTCGCGCTTCAACTTCATCGCGGTCGACTATCTCGTCTATACGACCGAGGTGCTCGGCAACATCCGCGAGTCGTACCCGGTGGTGCCGCTGCTTTGCGCGATTGCGCTGGTGACTCTCGCAGCGTTCTACTTCACCAGGCGCTGGCGTCGCATTCCGGATGACGGCACAACGCTCGCTGGCCGTGCGATGGTCGTCGTCGCCTGGTGCGTGGTTTGTGGCCTGTCGACGTGGCTTGTCACGTCGGACATGAAGGTGCGAACCGGCAACCACTACGCCGACGAGCTGGAAGGCAACGGCATCTACCAGTTCTTCGCCGCGTACCGGAACCCGTCGCTGGATTACGAGCAGTACTACCGCACCGTGGCGACGCGCGATGCGGAAGCGCGCGTTCGCGCGGGCGTAAGTACGCCGGACGCGACGTTCGACGCGCCGACCGGCATCGATCGCACGATCCACAACGCGGCGCCGGAGCGCAGGCTCAACGTGGTGCTGATCAGCGTGGAGAGCTTTTCCGCCGAGTACTCGGGGACGTACGGCAGCAAGCAGTCGATGACGCCGAACCTCGACGCGATCACGTCGCAGAGCCTGCTGTTCACGAACCTCTACGCCACCGGCACGCGCACGGTGCGCGGCCTTGAAGCGCTATCGCTTGCGGTGCCGCCGACGCCCGGTGAGTCCATCGTCAAGCGCCCCGGCAACGAGCATCTTTTTACGCTCGGCAAAGTGTTCGACGACAAGGGTTACGAGTCCTCGTTCGTCTACGGCGGCTACGGCGCCTTCGACAACATGAACGAGTTCTTCGGGCAGAACGGGTACACGATCCACGACCGCTCCGAGATTCCGAAGGCGCAGATCCATCACGCCACCGTGTGGGGCGTCGCCGACGAGGACCTGTACACGTTCGCGATGCAGACCTGGGACCGCACCTCCGCGAGCGGCAAGCCGTTCTTCGCGCACGTCATGACCACGTCGAACCATCGCCCGTACACGTTCCCGGCCGGCCGCGGCGACTTCAAGCAGCATGATCGCGTGGGCGCCGTTCGCTATACCGACTGGGCGCTCGGCGATTTCCTGCGACGCGCGCGAACGCATCCCTGGTTCCGTGACACGATCTTCGTGATCACCGCCGACCACTGCGCATCGAGCGCGGGCCGTGCCGACATGCCGGCGTTCCGGTACCACATTCCGATGTGGATCTATTCGCCGGCGAACGTGGCACCCGGTCGCTTCGACGGCCTGATGAGCCAGATCGACATACCGCCGACGCTGTTGGGCATGCTCGGAATGGATTACCGGAGCCGGTTCTACGGCGTCGACGTCATGCAGACAAAGCCCGAGCGTGCGTTCATCGGCACGTACGAACTGCTGGGCTATCTGACGCCCACGCACCTCGTACAGCTGGCGCCGCATCGTCGCGTCGACACGTTGAAGCCGGCATGGAATGGCGACGACCCGCAGCCGCCGCTGCCGGAAGTGCCGGCACTGACGTTCGACGCGATCAGCTACTACCAGACGGCCGCTGCCGCGTTCCACAGCGGTGCGATGGCGACGCCGTTCCGCCCGCTGGCGGCGAAGCCGTCACCGTCGGCGCATCAGTAAGCTGCGTTTTAGTGGCGCTGCGCTCTATCGCAGCGCCACCGTCAATGCATCGCGCGATCGCGAACGTAGCGGCCCAGCGCGTCGTCGAGTGAGGGCAGGGGGAACGCGCGACGTGTAGTCAACGCGCTGTAGCGCGGACGACGCGCTGGCAGGCGATCGACGTGATCGCTCGATACTTCCAGACGCTGCGTATCGACACCGGCCAGCGTCGCCGCGCGTAGCGCAAGGTCGGCCCAGGTGATCTCGCCCTCGTTCGCGAGGTGCCAGATGCCGGATTCGCCATCGATCAGCAGGTCGACGCAGGCGTGCACGAGGTCGGGCACGTAGGTCGGCGACACCGTCATGTCGTCGGCGGCGGTGAAAGCATCGCCGCGCCCCAACGTGTCCAACGCGATGGTGATGAAGTTATGCCGGTCCCATGGGCCGAAGAACGAACTCGTGCGGACGACGAGCGCGTCCGGATGGCGATCGAGAACGAGTTGCTCGGCACGTGCCTTGCTCTCGCCATACACGTTGAGCGGTCGAGTCGAATCCGTCTCGACGTAAGGCGAATCGCGCTCGCCGTCGAACACCAGATCCGACGAGAACGTCACCAGCGATAGGTGGTGGCGCGCGCATGCCGCCGCGAGGTTCGCGGGGCCGACCGTGTTTTCGCGGAAGCAGCGCTCGGCGTCGTGTTCCGCATCGTCGACGCGCACATAGCCGGCCGCGTTGATGATCGCCCACGGCGCAAACGCATCGATCGCGCGTTCGATCGAGTCGGGTTCGGCGATGTCCATTTCGTCGCGACCGAGCACGCGGCACGCGATGTCGCGCTCCTTGCAGATGCGCGCGAACGCGCGGCCCAGCGTGCCGGTCGCGCCGGTGATGAGGATGGGCGCGCGGTTGGCACCCGTGTCCGGGCGCTTCGGAAATTCGAGGCCGCGCACGCGAACAGGCTTCGCGAAGTAGCGTTCCGGGCGGTGCCACCAGCCCTTGCCGGCCAGCACCGGATGCGGCGGAACACCGCCACTCGATAGATCACGCATCAGGTGCGCGACAGCCGTCGGCCTTGGCGTGCCGCCGCGCACGTCGAACGCGCCGGACTCGTAGTAATCGCGAACGTCAGTGAGCAGGCAGTTCCAGTCGTACAGGCCGAGCATGCCCCAGACAGTCACCGCGCGAACGTCGATGCCTTCGTCGATGCACTCCTCGCAACCGCGCCAGATCTCGGCGAGCCAACGCAGCTGGTCTTCGCGACGCGCGTCGATATGCGCTTCGGTCACGGCGATCGGCAGGCCGAAGCGTTCCCAGCATTCCTCGATCAGCGGGCGGATGCCGCCGGTGGGCGAAGCGAGGACGCGCGCCGCTTCCACGTCGGCATACCGATGCACGCCGTTGCCGCCCTGGTGGTGTTCTGGATACGCGTCGGCGTTGTCGTCGAGGAAGCGTTCGCTGGTGATGTAGTGGTTGACGCCGATGATGTCGGGCGCGCGTGCGTTGTCGCGGAACCAGAGGACTTCCTCCGGCGTCGCACCGCAACGCGTGGTCAGCCACTCCCACAGGTAGTGCGATTCGTTGACGCGACCGCAGAGCAGGTCCCAGCCGAGCCAGCGCAGTTCGTTGTTGAAGTAGGCCTGGTAGTCGAGCAGCGGCGTGCTGTACGTCTTGCCGAGGTCGTCGGTCTGCACGAGCTTCGCGTTTGGATTCACCGATTCGATCGCGCGCATCGCAAGGATCACGCCGCGGACCTCGTTGAACAGGCACTCGCGGAATGTCTTCTCGTCGCTGCCGTGCGGATACCACAGCCCGTACAGGCCCGAGAAACGCGCAGTGGTCAGCGGTTCGTTGACCGGCGTCCAGTGTTCGACCCACGGAAAGCGCTCGGCGACGGCGCGTGCGTAGGTCGCGAGCTTTTCCGGAAACAGCGGGTCGACCAGGCTCGTGTCGATCGGGCCGCTGCCGTGATGCACCAGCCCGACGATGGGCTGCACGTCGAGCTCGCGAAGACGCGACAGGCGTTCGTCGGGCCGGCTCCAGTCCGCGGAGTCCAGCCCGAACGGCGCGACCTGCTCCCACAACACGGGGTAGCGGATCGCGCGGATGCCCAGCGCGGCGAAACGGTCGAGATCGTCCAGCCGCTTCCAATGCTCGTTGCGCTCGAGTTGCTCGATGTACCGGTCACCCACGCGGTTGACCGTGCACTCCACGCCACCCCAAAGCTCCAACCTGCCACTCGACCGCATCACCACCACCTCGTGCCGATCAGCGCTTCGCAGCGATGAGCGGCGCCGGCGCGTTCGCCGCCGAACGTGCCACCACCAGCTCGGCCGGTGCGCGTTCGGAGTCGTCGCCCATCTTCTCGAGGATGTACTCGACCGACTTCAGCGCCGCGCCTACGCACTGGTCCATGTTGTAGTAGCGGTACTGCGCAAGACGGCCGACGAACGTAACGTTCTGCTCGCGCTCGGCCAGCGCCTCGTAGCGCTTGAACAGCAGTTCGTTCTCAGGACGCGGCACCGGGTAGTACGGGTCGCCTTCGGCCTGCGGGAACTCGCGCACCAGCGACGTCCCGCGATGCTGCTGGCCGGTCAGGTGCTTGAACTCGGTGGTGCGCGTGTAGTCGTAGTCGTTCGGGAAATTCACCGTACCGACCGACTGGTACCACTCGGTATCCGCCAGATGCTCGTGTTCGAAACGCAGCGAGCGGTACGGCAGCGGGCCGTAGCAATTCGCGTAGAACGTATCGAGCGGGCCGGTGTAGACGATGTGCGACGCATCGACGCGCTCGCGCACTTCGAAGAAGTCCACGCCGGTTTCGACCCGGATCGACGGATGGTCGAGCATGCGCTCGAACATCTTCGTGTAGCCCTCGGCCGGCATCTTCTGGAACTTGTCGGTGAAGTAGCGATCGTCGCGGTTCGTGCGCGTCGGAACACGCGCGGCGACGGATGCATTGAGCTCCGACGGATCCAGACCCCACTGCTTGCGCGTGTAGCCGCGGAAGAACTTCTCGTACAGATCCTGGCCGACGGCGTTGACCACCACGTCTTCCGACGTGCGGATCTTCTCGCGCGGCTCGCGGACCGAGTCGTAGAAGGACTGGATCGTTTCCTCGTTCAGGTCCATGCCGTACAGCGCGTTGACCGTGTCGATGTTGATCGGAATCGGGACGAGCTTTTCGCCGACCTTCGCCAGCACGCGGTGCTCGTACGGGCGCCAGTCGGTGAAGTTCGACAGGTACTCGGCGATGCGGTCGGCGTTGGTGTGGAAGATGTGCGGGCCGTACGGGTGGATCAGGATGCCGTGCGCATCC
The DNA here is from genome assembly GCF_054061195.1 of Lysobacter sp. HA35. Taxonomy (NCBI): domain Bacteria; kingdom Pseudomonadati; phylum Pseudomonadota; class Gammaproteobacteria; order Lysobacterales; family Lysobacteraceae; genus Lysobacter; species Lysobacter sp. HA35. The sequence goes on from NZ_JBSSDY010000001.1 coordinate 678,121, forward strand.
TTGCGGTCGTAGGCGTTGCCGCCGATGTGGTCGCGCTTGTCGATCACCAGCACTTCATAGCCGCGCTCGGCGAGCTCGCGTGCGACGACCGAGCCGGAAAAACCGGCACCTACGATCAGAACGTCTGTCTTCATGTCGGAATTGCTCCTTGGTATTAGGCGGCGGCTTGCTTCGGCACGGCGTTCCACACCGCCTGCTGCACGTCGTTGCGCATGGATTCGACCGTCGAATCCCACGACGAGTCCTCGGCGCGCTGCACGCCCTGCGCGAGCAGGTCGGCATTCGGCTTGCGCCATGCGCGCTCCACGGCGTCCAGGAACTCGGCCTGCGAGTAGGCGACGTCGACGAGCGGCACGAAGTTGCGCACCACGTCGGCGACCGCGGTCGACACGATCGGCTTGCCGCCCGCCATGTATTCCAGCGTCTTGGTCGGGTTGATGTACTTGGTCGCTTCGTTCAGCGCGAACGGCATTAGGCAGACGTGGAAACCCTTGACGATCGCTGGCAGGTCTTCGTAACGCTGCTGGCCGAGCCAGTGGATATTCGACTGCTTCGGCAGGTCGTTCGGGTCGACCTTCGCCAGCGGGCCGGCCATCACGATCGACGCTTCCGGGAATCGGTCGGCGAGGGCGGAGATCAGCTCGTAGTCGAGACGCTCGTCGATCACGCCGAAGTAGCCGAAGCGCGGGCCGGGCGCAGCCGCGACCGCGGCGGGAATCTCCGTGGCCGGGTTACGTGCTTGCGAATAGTGCTCGACGTCGACGCCGCAGCCGTACACATGCACGTTGTCGTGATGCTTCGACTTGGAATCGAACAGCTGGTAGCCGCCGGTGAACACCACGTCCGCATTCGACATGACGAAACGCTCGCGGTCGGCGATGTCGGCGGGCGCGAAACGGAAGTTCGCGAGCTCGTCCATGCAGTCGTAGACGACGCCGACCGCACCGAACTGACCCATGTAACCGGGCGCGGGCATTGGCGAGTAGAACCAGTGCACGGGCTGGTCGAAGCGGCCGACCAGGCGCGGATGCGTACGAAGCGCCTGGCGGATCTGCGGAAGGAAGATTTCGGCGTCCTTGTCGGCGTTCACCGCGAGGTGCTGCGGGATCTGCGGAACGATGCGCACGAGATTCGGATACGGCTCGTCGATCGCAAGGTGCGGCTCGCCTTCGGCGATCACCGGATCTTCGATGAAGAGGATCGGATGCTTCTTCGCGAGGCGCGAGAAGATCTGCTGCGGGCGCTGCCAGACAAAATCCCAGCGCAGATGGCAGTGGACGATGATCGGAAAGTCGTCACGCCCGTCGTTCAAAGCACCCGAGACCGCCGCCGAAGCGGCATTGGACGCGCCGTTGCCATGGCCGTCCGTGAATGTTGCAGTCGAGTCGTTGGCCGACGCATCTCTTTCCTTTGACATGGCGCTCTCACTGAATTGGTTAAAAATGAGTCTTGTATTAACGACATCTCGACGAAGTGAAGCCAGAACCCGGATCGATGACACCACTTGCTGACGCATCGCAGTTCTGCGACGACGAGGCTTATCCACGCCCGCAACTGCGACGCGCACATTGGCAGTCGCTCGACGGACCGTGGCGGTTCGCCTTCGACAACGAGAAGCGCTACGCACACCCGCGAGACATCGATCAATGGCCGTTGCAGATCGTTGTGCCGTTCCCGATCGAGTCGACGCGCAGCGGCATCGGAGATCGCGGGTTTCACAAAGCTTGCTGGTATCAGCGTGATTTCGACGTAGAGGCGACAGAAGGCGAACGTGTCATCCTGCATTTCGGTGCGGTCGATTACTTCGCGAAGGTGTGGGTCAACGGCCAACCTGTCGCGAGTCACGAAGGCGGGCACACGCCATTCCAGGTCGACATCACCGAAGCGCTGAACGCTTCAGGCCCGCAGGTCGTCAGTGTTTACGTCGAAGACGATCCGCAGGAGCTGAACAAGCCGCGTGGCAAGCAGGATTGGCAGCTCGAACCGCACTCGATCTGGTATCCGCGCACGACCGGTATCTGGCAGACGGTGTGGCTCGAAAGGGTTTCGCGCACGCACATCCAGAAGATCCGCTGGACACCGCATGTCGAAGGCTTCGCACTGACGTTCGAAGCACGCATCGTCGGCGGTGATACCGAAGGCCTGTCGATCGACGTGCAGGTCCATCACGGCGAGAAGTTGCTGGCGGATGATCGCTACAGGGTGATCGACGGCGAAGTCGATCGACGCATCATCCTGTCCGATCCGGGCATCGACGATTTCCGCAACGAACTGCTGTGGAGCCCGCAGAAGCCGACGCTGCTCGCGGCGACGGTGCGGCTGCGTCGCGGCGATGTCGTGATCGACGAGGTGCAGTCGTACACGGCATTACGCTCGATCGGCGTGCTGCGCGACCGTTTCATGCTCAATGGTCGGCCGTATCATCTCAAGCTCGTGCTCGACCAGGGCTACTGGCCGGACACGCTGCTCGCCGCACCGAGCGACGCCGCATTGCGTTACGACGTGGAACTCGCCAAGGCGATGGGTTTCAACGGCGTGCGCAAGCACCAGAAGATCGAAAGCCCGCGCTATCTGTACTGGGCGGATCGACTCGGGCTTCTCGTGTGGGAAGAGATGCCGTCGTGCTACCGCTTCACGCGGACGGCAATCAAGCGCCTCGTGCGCGAGTGGTCGGAAGCCATCGAACGCGACTTCAGCCACCCATGCATCATCACCTGGGTTCCGTTCAACGAATCCTGGGGCGTACCCGAACTCACCACGGTCGGCGCTCATCAACATGCGGTGGCCGCGCTCTACAGCCTGACGAAGACACTGGACCCGACACGCCCCGTCATCGGCAACGACGGCTGGGAAAGCAGCGCGACCGACATCATCGGCATCCACGATTACGACGCGAACGTCGACCACATCCGCCAGCGTTACGGCCCCGAGGTAACTACCGAGCAGTTGTTCGATCGACGCCGACCCGGCGGACGCATCCTCACGCTCGACGGCTTTCCGCACCGCGGGCAGCCCATCGTGCTCACCGAGTTCGGCGGCATCGCGTTCGACACGCGATCGCAGAAGCCGAGCATGGAAGGCGAGACGACGGGCGAAGCACAGGTCTGGGGTTATTCCGTTGCCGACGAAGCCGATGAATTCACGCGTCGCTTCAAGGAGCTGATCGAGGCCGTCACCTACACCGCGTTGTTCTCCGGCTATTGCTATACGCAGTTCGCCGACACGTTCCAGGAAGCGAACGGCCTGCTAACGGAGGACCGCGTGCCTAAGATTCCGCTCGAACAGATCCGTGCGGTCGTGCAGATGTCGCGCACGTACATCCAGGGCGCGGCCTGATGCGTGTCGTCGAGCTGACCAAGCCCGACGGTCGCGCGCTCACGTTGTATGCGCGCGATGCGATCGCGGAAGTCGGCGACGCGCCAAGCCCGTTTCGTGATCCGCTGGGTCGCAGCCCGCACCTGCGTCGTCATCCGCTGCGCGACGAATGGATCACGTACGCGGCGTACCGGCAGGACCGCACGTTCCTGCCGCCGCCGGAATACAACCCGCTCGCAGTGACCGTCGATGCCGACGCGCCGACCGAACTGCCCGTCGGCGATTGGGATGTCGCGGTATTCGACAACCGTTTTCCGTCGTTGAGCCTTTCGGCCGATGAAGTGCCTGCGTCCATCGTCGACACCGCGCCCGGCACCGGCAAATGCGAGGTCGTGGTGTTCACGCAGGATCGGCTGTCGTCGCTGGGGCGACTTCCGCTCTCGCACATCGAGTTGCTGCTAAAGGTGTGGGCGGATCGCACTGCACGACTCGGTGCGCTAGACGAGATCCAGTACGTGTTGCCGTTCGAGAATCGCGGCGCAGAAGTCGGTGTGACGCTGCACCATCCGCACGGGCAGATTTATGCCTATCCATCGGTGCCGCCGGTACCAGCGCGGATGCAGCAGGTCGCCGAGGCGTACCACGCACGCACGGGCCGCGGCGTGCTGCAGGATCACATCGGGCGCGAGATCGAGGATGCGCAGCGCATCGTCTATCGCGGCGACCATGCCGTCGCATTCGTCCCGGCAGCGGCGCGGTATCCGTATGAAGTCTGGGTCGCGACGATCGAACCTGTCGCGACGTTCTGCGACCTCAGCGAAGCGCAGCGCGCCGATCTCGCGCGCGCGCTCAAGACCGTGCTGATGAAGTACGACGCGATGTGGGAGCGGCCGTTCCCCTACCTGATGGCGTGGTACCAGGCCCCGCTCGACGGCGGCCCGCATCCCGAAGCGCACCTGCATGCCGAGTTCTATCCGCCCTATCGCACGCGCGACCGCCTGAAATATCTCGCCGGCACCGAGCTGGCAGCCGGCTGGTTCGCGATGGATGCGCTGCCGGAAGACAAGGCGCGCGACCTGCAACAGATCGACGTGGACATCGACGCATGAGTTTCGAAGGCATCTTCGGTTTTCCTCCCGACGTCGTGGCGTCGGCGCCCGGCCGTGTGAACCTGCTCGGCGAGCACACCGACTACAACGACGGCTACGTGCTGCCGACCGCGATCCCGCAGAAGACGACCGTCTCGATGCGCGCGAACCGCGGCGGTGGATTCGTCGTGCACGCGGCGGATCTCGCCAGCGAATCGCGCTTCGAACGCGACGCGCTGCCCGGCGATCACTTCGCGCATTACGTCTACGGTTGCATCCGCGGCGTCATGGACATGGGCATTGAGGTGCCGTACCTCGACATCTACATGCATTCGGACGTGCCGATGGGCGTCGGTCTGTCGTCGAGTGCGGCGCTGGAAGTCGCGACGCTGCGTGCGCTGCGCGAGTTGCTCAAGCTCGACATCGACGACGTGCGCATCGCTCAGATGGCGCAGCGCGCTGAGATCGACTACGCGGGCGTCAACTGCGGAATCATGGATCAGATGGCGTCGAGCCTCGCCGATTCCACGCAGATGCTGTTCCTCGACACGCGAACGCTCGAACGTCGGCTGGTGCCGCGCCCGGCGGGAACCGAGGTTCTTGTGATCGACTCGGGCCTCAGTCGATCGCTGGCATCGAGCGCGTACAACACGCGGCGAGGCGAGTGTGAGGCGGCCTCGAAGACCCTCGGTGTTTCGGCGCTGCGAGATGTGCACGATGTATCGCGGGTGGAATCACTGGACGAACCGCAGCGCCGTCGCGCGCGTCACGTCGTCAGCGAGAACGCGCGCGTCCTGCGTGCGGTCGAGGGTGTCGACGCTCGCGAGTTCGGCGAACTCATGAACGCATCGCACGCCAGCCTTCGCGACGACTACGAAGTCTCGGTGTCCGAACTCGATCGACTCGTCGACCTGCTGCAGAAGCATCCGTCGGTATTCGGAGCGCGGCTTACGGGTGCGGGTTTCGGCGGCGCCTGCGTTGCCTTGTGCCGCGAAGGCGAGGCGGGACGCGTGGGCCGCGAAGTCGTCGCGAGCTACGGCGAACGCGGCCGCGTGCTTGTGCCGGAGGGGAACGCATGACGACGCAGGAAACACCGCAAACGGCCACGGGTGGCACGACCACGCGTTCGACGCAACCGCGCACACACACGCTCGCCGCAGGCGAACTGCTCGCGGTGTTCCGCCCCGAGCAAGGGATGATCTGCACGTCGCTGAAGCATCGCGGCGAAGAGATCCTGCGGCGCATCGACGAGATGGACGAAGCGCTGGCGACCGGCATGTCGGTCGGCATTCCGCTCAACTATCCGTACGCCAATCGCATTCGCGGCACGCAGTACGAATTCGACGGCCACTCCGTCGAGCTCGACAAGGCGTCGCCGTGGGTGATGAAGGACTGGAACGACACGATCATCCACGGCGTGCCGTGGCCGAGGCTCGAATGGTGCGTGCAGGAAGCCACCGATCGGCGCCTGCGCAGTCGGCTGCAGTGGAATCGTCCGGAATTGCTTGCCGTGTTCCCGTTCGGGCACGAGGTCGAGATGACCGCGACGCTCGACGGCCTGGGCCTCACCATCGAAACCGCCGTGCTCGCGAACGCCGGCGTGCGCGTGCCGGTGAGCTTCGGCTTCCATCCCTACATCGGCCTGCCGGGCATCGGTCGCGACCAGTGGCAGCTCACGTTGCCCGCGATGGACGGCATCGTCCTCGATGAATTGCTGCTGCCCGTCGGCGAGCGCACGCATCTTCCCGCGTACGACGATCGCCTCGCGCACGTCGAGTTCGATCACGGCTTCGCGTTCACCAGCGACAGCCCCACGATGTCGATTGCGGGCAACGGCCGTCGTATCAGCGTCGACTTCCTCGAGAACTTCCGCTTCGCCCAGATCTACGCACCGGACGGGCACGACTACATTTCGCTCGAGCCGATGACGGCGCCGGCCGATGCGCTGCGGTCGCACGAGAACCTGACGGTCGTCGAGCCGGGCGGGCGCTTCGCGGCGACGTTCCGCCTGCGCGTCGAGGCGACGGAGAACTCGCTGCACTGACGCGCTGTCAGTGCAGCACCGTCAGAGTCAGGGCGTGCCGGATTCCGGTGCGCGGCTCGGGTCGTCCTTCGCGCGGCCATCGTCTTCGGATGACGAGCGAACGTTGCGCTGGTCCTGCGTGCGCTGGTCGCCACCGCGGTTGAGCTGGTCGCGGCGCTGGTTGTCGTTGATCCCGGCGATTCCCTGGCCCATGTTCTTGCCGGTGTCGTGGCTGTTGTGGTCGGTCATGTCTGCGCCTCCGTGTTGGACGGTTCGACGCTAGCGGCGAGGTCGTTACGCGGGTTTCAGCGGCAGGAAAGGGCGTGCGGACGTCGTTCGGCGCGGGCATCGCCGGACTTGCGCGTTCAGGGTCTTAGCGGCTGCGACCTCCGGCGTTTACCCTTCGCGTTCAACGGAGGGGTTCGATGATCGGGAAGTCCGGCAAGTCCAGCGCGCGCCGCAACACCGCATACGTCTGCGCGGAGTGCGGTTCGGAGCACAACAAGTGGCAGGGGCAGTGCACCGACTGCGGCCGCTGGAACACGCTGAGCGAGATCGCGATCGAGGCGGCGCTGCCCGAAAAGGCAGGCGTCGCGCAGAGCCGACGCAGCGGCTGGGCCGGCAAGATCGATCCGCCCGCGATCACCGCGCTCAAGGACGTCACGGTCTCCGAGGAATCGCGCGAAACCACCAGCATCGGCGAGTTCGATCGCGTGCTTGGTGGTGGCCTGGTGCCAGGCTCGGTCGTCCTAGTCGGCGGCGACCCCGGCATCGGCAAGTCGACGCTGCTGCTGCAGGCGGTCACGCAGATGGCGCACAACATGCCGGGGCTTTACGTCACCGGCGAGGAATCTCTGGCGCAGGTCGCCGGCCGCGCGGTGCGACTCGGGCTGCCGCTCGAAGGCGTGCATGCGCTCGCGGAAACCTGCATCGAACGCATTCTCGAACAGGCCGCGCCGATGGGTCCGCGACTGATCGTCGCCGACTCCATCCAGACCTTGTGGACGGAAACGCTGACCGCCGCGCCGGGCTCGGTGAGCCAGGTGCGTGAGAGTGCGGCGCGACTCGTGCGCTATGCGAAGGAGACCGGCACGGCGGTATTCCTAGTGGGACACGTGACGAAGGAAGGCGGCATCGCCGGCCCGCGCGTGCTCGAGCACATGGTCGACGCCGTGCTGTATTTCGAAGGCGAATCCGGCAGCCGTTTCCGCGTGCTGCGCGCCTTCAAGAACCGCTTCGGTGCGATCAACGAACTCGGCGTGTTCGCGATGGGCGACAAGGGCCTGCGCGAAGTGCCGAACCCGTCCGCGATCTTCCTGTCCGGCAGCCGCCAGGCGCAGCCAGGCAGCTGCGTGATGGTCACGCGCGAAGGCACGCGGCCGCTGATGGTCGAAGTGCAGGCGCTGGTCGACCAGTCGCCGCTGTCGAACCCGCGACGTGTCGCCGTCGGCATGGAAGGCAATCGTCTTGCGATGCTGCTGGCCGTACTACATCGACACGGCGGCATCGCGGTCGGTGACCAGGACGTCTTCGTCAACGTCGTCGGCGGCATCCGCGTACAGGAAACGGCCGTCGACCTCCCGCTGCTGCTCGCCGTGCTCTCGTCACTGCGCGACCGACCGCTCGGCGAGAACACCGTGGCCTTCGGCGAAGTCGGCCTCTCCGGCGAAATCCGCCCCGTCCCCAACGGCGAAGAACGCCTCAAGGAAGCTGCGACGCACGGCTTCAAACGCGCAATCGTGCCGAAGGCCAACGCCCCGAAATCGGGCAAGGTCGCCGGCATGGAAGTGATCGCAGTAGAGCGCCTAGCCGACGCCCTAGAACACGCCTAAGCGCAAGACCGACGCACAAGAACCGTCGGCCACCAACACAAATCGTGAAGACCCGAATGGCGGCGGCCATGGATGGCCGCCGTCCGCACCCGAGCCAGGATGGCGAGTGTGCGGATCGTGAAAGACTCACACGATCGCAAGCGGTAGATCTGATCGGGGAAGGTGCTTTCTTTTGGTTACCTTTTCTTTGCACCAGCAAAGAAAAGTAACTCGGGCGCGTTAGCGCACGAAACGCGGTTGCTCTTCAACCGCGACGCGCAGACGAGCATTCGACAGACGCGCCGTCGTCAATTGAGAACGATCAGTGCCCACCCGCCACAGCCGGCCCCGCCTTAGCCGCAAACGGCGGCTTAGCCACCCAGACAAACGCGATCACGACGAGGAACACGATTCCCAGCACGTGGAAGATCTCGTTGAACCCGATCTGCACCGCCTGCTGCGAAATCATCCGCTCCATCACGAACGCACCTCGCTGCAGGTCGCCTTGCCCCAGCTGCTGCACCGTCTGCTGGACCGCGGGATCGTAGGCATTGATGCTTTCGGTCAGCTGCGCATGGTGGATCGTCGTGCGCTGGTTCCATGCCCACGTCGTCAGCGACGCCGCGAAACTGCCGCCGAGCGTTCGCACGAACGTCGCCAAACCCGAGCCCGCCGCGATCTCATGCGGTTCCAGATCCGACAGCAGGATCGTGAGTACCGGCATGAAGAACAGCGCGACGCCGAGACCCTGCCACAACTGCACCATCGCGACGCGATGGAAGTCGACGTCGAGGTTGAAGCCCGAGCGGATGAAGCTGGTCGTCGCCATCACCACGAAGGCAAAGCTCGCCAGCACCCGCAGATCGAAGCGTTGCGCGTACTTGCCCACGAACGGCGTGAGAATCACCGGCAGGATGCCGATCGGTGCACTGGCGAAGCCCGCCCAGATCGCGGTGTAACCCAGGTTGCGCTGCAGCCACAGCGGCACCAGCAGGCCGACACTGAAGAACGCCGCGTACGCCATCACCATTGCCGCGGTGCCAGCACTGAAGTTGCGATGGCGGAACAGGCGCAGGTTGACGATCGGGTCCTTCTCGGTGAGTTCCCAGATGATGAACACCGCGAGCGAGATCGCCGAGATGATGGCGAGCACCACGATGCGTGGCGAATTGAACCAGTCCTCGTCGTTGCCGAGATCGAGCAGCGTCTGCAATGCACCGACACCCAACACCAGCGTCGCCAGGCCGACGTAATCCATCTTCGGCTTCTGCAGCGTTACCGGGCGTTCCTTCAGCTGCGCGCGTACGACGAAGCTGGAGAAGATGCCGATGGGAATGTTGATGAAGAAGATCCATTCCCAGCTGTAGTTGTCGGTGATCCAGCCGCCGAGGATGGGGCCGGCGATGGGCGCGACAACAGTCACCATCGCCAATAGCGCGATGGCTTGCCCTCGTTTGTTCGGTGGATAGATCGAGATCAGCAGCGCCTGCGTGACCGGATACATCGGGCCCGCGACGAAACCCTGCAGCGCGCGCGCGACCACCAGCAGGCCCATCGAATTCGCGAGGCCGCACAGCAGCGACGCGACCACGAACGCGAGCGTCGCCCACGTGAACAATTTGACCTCGCCGAACCGGCGCGTCATGTAACCGGTCAGCGGCAGCGCGATCGCGTTGCTGACGGCGAACGAGGTGATGACCCACGTCGCCTGGTTGGAACTCGCGCCGAGGTTGCCGGCGATGGTCGGCAGCGACACGTTGGCGATCGTCGTGTCGAGCACCTGCATGAACGACGCCAGCGCGAGGCCGATCGTGGCGAGCGCGAGGTTCGGCGGACGGAAGCCGGCGGGGGCGGGGGCAGCAGCAGCCATGGATGCCTGTCGAATAGCCGGTCAGTCGAACTGCCGGAAGACGATGCAGACGCCGGTCGGATCGAGCAGCGCGAATTCGCGCGCGCCCCACGGGCGAAGCATCACGTCGGGAAGGTTGGGGTGCAGCAGGTCGGAGCGGCGCGCCGCGATGTCGGCATGCAGCGCGTCGATGTCATCGGTTTCGATCGTGAGTTCCGGGCGATCCTTCGCCGCGTACTCCGCGCTGGCGACGACGTAGGCCTTCGCGCCATGTCGCTCGACAACGGCAAGGTCGTCGTCGCGATACTTCAGCTCGAAACCGAGGGCGTCGACGAAAAGATCGAGGCCCTCGTTCAACGTGTCGAAGAAGACCTTCGGCACGAGCGTGAAGCGCGACGGCGACGCGGGCTGCATGTCAGCCGCGGCCCGACAGGTTCTCGCGGATCACCTGGTCAATGCGGTCCTGCGCAGCGTGCATCTGGCGCTCGTACGCCGACGTCGTGAACAGCGGCTTCTGCGGGGGCGCGCTGGCCAGAACCGGACCGCTCTGGTCGTGCAGGTTCACGTCCGCACTCATCGACAGGCCGATTCGCAGCGGATGCTTCACCAGCTGATCGGCCGGCACTTCGACGCGCACCGGAACGCGCTGCACGATCTTGATCCAGTTGCCGCTGGCGTTCTGCGCCGGCAGCAGCGAGAACGCGCTGCCCGTGCCGAGGCCGAGGCTCGCAAGGCGACCCTTGAACGTCACGTCCTTGCCGTACAGATCGGAATGCAGTTCGACCGGCTGGCCGATGCGCATCTTCGCGAGCTGCGTTTCCTTGAAGTTCGCCTCCACCCATACCTGCTCGAGCGGAATCACTGTCATCAGCGTCTGGCCCGGCTGCACGCGCTGGCCCAGCTGCACGCTGCGCTTGGCGACGTAACCGGTGACCGGCGCAACGATCGCGCCACGCTGCATCGCGAGGAATGCCTGGCGCACCTGCGCGGCGGCGGCCTGCACCTGCGGCTGGTTCTGCACGGTGGTCGCGTCGACCAGTGCACGGCTGCGCGATAGGTTCCCGCGCGACGCGGCGAGCGCAGCTTCGGCAGACGCGAGCTCATCGCGTGCATGCGCCAACTCTTCCGCCGACACCGCGCCGCTGGCGACGAGTCCGCTACGACGCGCGACGTCCGCACGCAGCTTGGCGATCGCGATCTCGCGCGAGCGGATCTCGGCTTCCGACGAACTCACGCTGCTGTACAGGCCGCGCACCTGGCGGACCGTATTGGCGAGGTTCGCGACGGCCTGCTCGTAGCCGACCTGCGCATCGGTCGCATCGAGTTGCACCAGCACCTGGCCGGCTTCGACGCGCATTCCGTCGTCGGCGGTGATGCCGGTGACGGTACCGATGGTCTGCGGCGTGATCGTGACGATGTTGCCCTGCACGTACGCGTCGTCGGTGTCTTCGTGCCAGCGGCCGACCATGAAGTGGTACAGCAGCCAGGCGATGCCGGCGATCACGACGATGAGCGCGAGGATCGTCAGCGCGCGACGGCGCTTGCTGCTCTTCGCGGGTGCGGGCGCGGTTTCGTTAGCGGGAGTGGCGTTCGGCGTGCTCATCGGGCGGCGGTCGCAGAGTCGGAGTTGGAATCGGAGGAGGGTGCGGTAAGCGCAAGGCCGCCACCGAGCGCCTGGTCGAGATCGACCACGGCGAGGAAGCGTTGCGCGCGCAGCGCGGCGAGTTGTTGGTCAAGCTGCAGCAGCGGGCGCTGCGCATTGAGCACGTCGATCTGCGTCGACAACCCGGCCTTGTAGCGGGTGTTGGCGAGCGACAGCGCGGCAGCCGCGGCATCGCGCGCTTCGCGCACCGACGCGATCTGCGCATCGAGCGTGCGCGAGTTGTTCACCGCATCGGCGACTTCGCGCATGCCGGTCAGCAGGCTGCCGTTGTACGCCGCGACCGCGAGGTCGTAGTCCGCATCGGAACGCGCGAGCGTGTTGCGCAGGCGGCCGCCGTCGAAGATCGGCAGCGAGATCGCCGGGCCGCCCTGCGTCAGCAATGCATTGGTCGAGAACAGGTCGCCGAGCGTCGTCGCCGCGACGCCGACGAGCGCCGACAAGTTGACTGACGGATAGAACGCCGTCTTCGACGCACGGATGCCCTGGCTCGCGGCCTCCGCACGCCAGCGTGCAGCGACCACGTCAGGACGCGCACCGAGAAGCTGACTCGGAATGACGGTCGGCACAGCCGGCGCTGACGCCTTCAGGAGCTTCGGGCGCGTGATGGACTCACCGCGATCCGGACCCTTGCCGACGAGCGCGGCAAGCGCATGCTTCGCGATCTCGATCTGCTGCTGCGCAGCTTGTGACTGCTGGTTCGCCGCAGCGACCAGCGATTCGGCATTGCGCGTCTGCATCGCGTTGTCGATGCCCGCCTTGACGCGCTGGCGTCCGAGGCCGAGCAGTCGCTGCGAACGCGACTTCTCGTTGTTCGCGACGTCCAGGGCGTCGTACGCCTGCGCAAGGCCGACATAAGCGCGTGTGATGTTCGATGCGAGCGTCAGGCGCGCGGCCTGCGCTTCGACTTCCGACGCGCGCAGCTGGCCGACGGCGGCTTCGTAACGTGCGCGGTCGCCGCCCCACACGTCGGGCGCCCACTTGATGTTGAGTCCGAGCAGGAACACGCCGGTGTACTTGCCGCCCAGCGGATCGGGCGCGACCGTCGTCGGAATCTGCAGACCGGAATACTGTGCGGACGCGCCCACCGTCGGCTTGCTCGCGGCTTCGGCAAGACCGGTCTGCGCGACGGCCTGGCGCACGCGCGCATCGGCGGCGGCAAGGCTCGGCTGCCCGGCAAGTGCTTCGTCGACCAGCGAATCGAGCTGCGGATCACCGAACGCGCGCCACCAGTCGCGCGCGAGCGGCGCGTTCGCGGTGCCGTCGAGCGTCTTGGACGCGGAGAGCGCATTCGCATCCATCGGATGCTCCTGCGGTTCGATGCCGTGCATGCTGGCGCAACCGGCGAGCGCCATGGCGATGAACAACGGAGCCAGGCGCCGGAGCGTCGGCGCGACGGTACGTGGGGTCATGTCAGTCGAGGTCAGGGGAAAGGTTGTCGCGGACGCGAACGAGGAGGTCCATCAGGCGCGCCTGTTCGGCATCGTCCAGACCCTGCATCGCGCGGGCGTGTACGCGGCGGCCACAGTCGCTGATCTCGGTCCACAGCGAGCGGCCGGCATCGGTCAGGTCGACGTGCAGGGCGCGGCGGTCCTGCGGGTCGACGACGCGAGCGACGAGGCCCTGCGCTTCGAGCTTGTCGAGCAGCCGTGTCATCGCACCGGGATGCAACTGCGCGGCACGCGCGAGTTCGCTCACGCCGGCACGGCCGCTGCCGAGCGTCTTGAGGGTGATGTACTGGCTGAAGGTCAGGTCGTGGCCGGCGGCGGCGAGTTCACGCTCGACGCGCGCCCACATGGCGTCGCGGACCTGACGGAACATCAGGCCAAGCGAGGAGCCGCTGCAGGGCGGGGTGTTCGTCATGGCCGCGCACTTTAGGTGCGCGCGCAATAGTTGTCAATGCAATTATTGCGTCCGCACATAGTCAACCAGCGTTCTGTTAGCAGAACGATTCAGACGACCGCGCGGTGGAGGATCAGCTCGAGGACCATCTTGCTGCCGAAGTAGGCGAGGACCAGCAGCGCCATCGCGGCGAGCGTCCAGCGCACGGCCTTTTCGCCCCGCCAGCCGTAGCGCCGGCGCCCGTAGAGCAGGGCACCGAACGCGAGCCACGACAGGATGCCCAGCACGGTCTTGTGGACGAGATGCTGGGCGAACAGGTTCTGCACGAACAGGATGCCGGTGAGCAGCGTCGCGGTCAGAAGCGCGAAGCCGACCGCAATCGTGCGGAACATCAGCGATTCCAGCTGCACCAGCGGCGGTAGCGCGCGCCGCCAGCCGTGGAACTCACGGCGTCGTAGAGCGCGTTCCTGCCCCCACAGTGTCACCGCGAGCAAGGCCGCGACCGCCAGCGTCGCGTAGGCGAGCAGCGCCAGCGCGGCATGCAGTTGCTGTTGCCAGTCCAGCGCCATCGGCGCGGTATGGCCATAAGCGCGATAGGCGACCAGCATCGCCGCGGCGAGCGGAAGCGCGACGATCGCCAGCGCCGCCACGCGCTCGCGGCGCGCGACGAACGTCGTCACCGCCGCCATGCCGAGCGCGACGAGCGACAACGCGGCGAAGAAGTGCAGGTCCGGCCCATGCACTTCGTTCCACGCGACGATGTGCGTGGCCGCGTGCAGTGCGAGCGCAATTGCCGACGGCGTGCGCCAGCCATCGCCCGGCGCAGCCGGATCCGCGCGCAACGCGGCGGCGAGCATGCCGGTCGCAACGAGGTAGAGAACAGCGGAAGCGATCACGAGCGCGAGCGTCATGGCGCGGAGTGTCGCACAGCCGTTCGGCGGGTCGCAGGCGCGTGGCGGCTATACTTCGCGACCGTTTTTCGCGTCGGTCCCGCCATGTTCGAGTCCCTGTCCCAGCGCCTCTCCGGCACCATCGAGCGCCTGCGCGGCCGCGGTCGCCTGACCGAAGAGAACATCCGCGAATCGCTGCGCGAGGTGCGCATCGCGCTGCTCGAAGCCGACGTCGCGCTGCCTGTCGTGCAGGCGCTGATCGAGCGCATCAAGACGCGCGCGGTCGGCCAGGAAGTGCTGAAGTCACTGACGCCCGGCCAGGCGCTGATCAAGATCGTTCGCGACGAAATGTCCGCCGTGATGGGCGCGCAGGCGTCGGACCTCAACCTCAACGTGCCGGCGCCGGCGGTCATCCTGATGGCTGGCCTGCAGGGCGCGGGCAAGACCACGACGGTCGGCAAGCTCGCCAAGCACCTCAAGGAAAAGCGCAAGAAGAAGGTGATGGTCGTTTCGGCCGACGTCTATCGCCCGGCCGCGATCGAACAGTTGCGCCAGCTGGCCGAACAGGTCGACGTGACGTTCTTCGCGTCGGATGCGTCGCAGAAGCCCGAAGCGATCGTGCGGGCGGCGATCGACGACGCGCGCAAGTCGTACGTCGACGTACTGATCGTCGATACCGCGGGCCGCCTCGCGATCGACGAAGCGATGATGGCGGAGATCAAAGCGCTGCATGCCGCGGTCAATCCCGTCGAAACGCTGTTCGTCGTCGATTCGATGACCGGCCAGGACGCCGCGGTCACCGCGAAAGCGTTCTCCGAAGCGCTGCCGCTCACCGGTGTCGTGCTCACCAAGACCGATGGTGATGCGCGCGGTGGTGCGGCGCTGTCGGTGCGTTACATCACCGGTCGCCCGATCAAGTTCATGGGCACGGGCGAGAAGCCGGACGGCCTCGACGTCTTCCATCCGGACCGTATCGCGAGCCGCATCCTCGACATGGGCGACGTGCTGTCGCTGGTCGAGCAGGTCGAAGCGCAGGTCGACAAGGACAAGGCGCAGAAGCTCGCCGAGAAGGTCGTCAAGGGCAAGAAATTCGACCTCAACGACATGCGCGACCAGCTCGAGCAGATGCAGAACATGGGCGGCCTGCACGGGCTCATGGACAAGCTGCCGGGCATGGGTCAGGTACCGGACCACCTGAAGCAGCAGATCACCGGCAAGGAAGTGCCGCGGATGATCGCGATCATCAACTCGATGACCAAGAAGGAGCGCCGCAACCCGACGCTGCTCAACGGTTCGCGTCGCGCGCGCATCGCCAAGGGCGCCGGTCTGACCCCGGCCGACGTCAATAAGGTGATGAAGCAGTACCAGCAGATGGAAAAGATGATGTCCAAGCTGGCCGGCGGCGGCATGAAGGGGCTCATGCGCGGCATGAAGGGCATGATGGGCGGGCGCGGCGGAATGCCGTTCCGCTGAGGCGGATCCACGGCCGCTTGGCCTGACGGGTTTACCCGCGTCCCGCCTTCCAGCTAAAATTGTCGGCTTACCCTGCCATTCCGGCAGCTGGGCAACACAGAGAAACCTATGGTCAAGATTCGCCTGACGCGTGGCGGCGCCAAGAAGCGCCCGTTCTACCACATCATCGTTACCGACAGCCGCAGCGCCCGCGACGGCCGCAACATCGAGCGCGTCGGTTACTACAACCCGGTCGCCGCCGGTAACGACAAGCGCGTCGAACTCGACGTCGCCCGCGTCCAGCACTGGGTCGGCCAAGGCGCGCAGATGACCGACAAGGTCGCCGACCTGTACAAGCAGGCGTCCAAGGCGCAGGCCGCGGCCTGATGTCCTCGCCCGTGCACGGCGCGGGCGGTAGCGATACGAACAACCCGGGGCGCCGCATCCTTGTTGGAAGGGTGGTCGGCGCCTTCGGCGTTCGTGGGGAAGTGAAACTCGAGAGCTGGACCGAGCCGCGCTCGGCGCTCTTCGGCTACCGGCCCTGGATTCTTCGCGACGCACGCGGCGTCGAGCGTGAGCTCATGGGCGTGCGCGGACGCGCCGTCGGCAAGAGCCTCGCGGCGGAAATCCCGGGCGTGGAAGACCGCGACGCAGCCGACGCCATGCGCGGCACCGAGATCTACGTGCCTCGTTCGGCGTTGCCGAAGGCGGCGGAGGGCGAGTTCTACTGGACCGACCTCGAAGGCCTCGGAGTCGTCAACACCGAAGGCGTTGCGATGGGTCGCGTCACGCACCTGTTCGCCACCGGCGCCAACGACGTGCTGGTGACCCGCGAAGGTGATCGCGAATGGATGATCCCGTTCGTGCGCCCGCAGTTCGTCACCGAAATCGATATCGAGGCCGGCCGCATCACGGTCGATTGGGATCCGGACTTCTGACGCGCGATCCGCGTCACCGCGGCGATCGATAGCCGTTCCACAGCCAGGCACACCATGCGCATCGATATCGTCAGCCTGTTCCCCGAGTTCGTCGCGCAGTGCGCGGCGTTCGGCGTGGTCGGGCGCGCGATCGAGCGGGGGCTTCTCTCGATTCACGGCACCAACCCGCGCGATTTCGCGGAGGGCAATTACCGCCGGGTGGACGATCGTCCGTTCGGCGGTGGCCCCGGCATGGTCATGCTGATCGATCCGCTGCGTCGCGCGTTGAACGCGGCACGCAACGCTTCCGACAGCCCGGCGCGCGTGGTCTACATGAGCCCGCAGGGCCGCCGGCTCGACCAGGAATCCGTGCGACGGCTCGCCGCCGAGCCGCGGCTGATCCTGCTCTGCGGGCGCTACGAAGGCATCGACGAGCGCCTGATCCGGGCCGAAGTCGACGAGGAGATCTCGATCGGCGACTACGTGCTGTCGGGCGGCGAGCTGGCGGCCGCAGTGGTCGTCGACGCGATCGCGCGACTTCAGGACGGCGCTCTCAACGACGCGGAATCGGCCGTCCAGGACAGCTTCGAGGATGGGCTGCTCGACTGCCCGCACTACACACGCCCCGTCGAGCATGACCTGGGTACGGTTCCGGACGTCCTGCTGTCCGGCGACCACGCCAAGATCGCCAAGTGGCGCCGGATGCAGTCGCTGGGGCGGACGGCCGAGCGTCGACCGGACCTCCTCGACGGGCGCGTCCTGTCGAAGAAGGATGCCGAGCTCCTGAAGCTGTATCGGGACTCGCAGGACCTAGCTGCCGACGTGGCGCCGGCCACGGAATCGGCCTCCGCCGATCCGGAAATCCGCTAAGCCCTAGCCACGCAAGGAAATTTCCCGCTAGAATTGCGAGCTTCGTTCCACCGATGCCGGCACGCGGGTCCACGCGCACTCGCGGCTCTACAACGACACCAACAGGCCAAAGCCCATGAACAAGCCGTCCCTCAATACGCTCCTCCAGAATTTCGAAGCCGAGCAGATCACCCGCACGCTTCCCGACTTCAGCCAAGGCGACACCGTCGTCGTCAACGTGAAGGTCAAGGAAGGCAACCGTGAGCGCCTCCAGGCATACGAGGGCGTGGTCATCGGCATCAAGAACGGCGGCCTGAACTCGTCGTTCACCGTTCGCAAGATCTCGCACGGCTTCGGCGTCGAGCGCGTGTTCCAGACGCACAGCGCCACGATCGACTCGGTCGACGTGAAGCGCCGCGGCAAGGTCCGCGCCGGCAAGCTGTACTACCTGCGTGGTCTGCAGGGCAAGAAGGCGCGCATCAAGGAAGATCTGGCCGGCAACGCGAAGGCGAAGGCTACGGCCGCCGCTGCAGCCGCCGCCGCTGCCCAGCAGTAATCGGCGCAGCGCTTCCTGCAACGGCCGCCTCAGGGCGGCCGTTTGCATTTGGGCGACGGTGTGCGGCACGCGTGCAGTCTGGGCAGCGTGCGGCCGCCCGCGCAGCGCGAGCACGTTGTCCGACAGGGCGGCACGGGACGCAGCAATGCCGCAGCGCCGGTTTCGGATCACACGGTCGCTCGCTTTGCGACTGAGGTTGCCGCGCTGCAGAGGCTTGCTGCCGACGCCTCCTTTGCGCACGCGACAATCGCTGACGTAATTCGCTGACGTGAACGAACGCTTCGGCCTCCCGACAGCTTTCGCGCGGTTTAGTCGCTGCCGGCGTTGCAATCATTTCGAGCAGCCCGCAGATCCGGCCAGCGCAAGTGACGCCGCACAGCGTGGTCGCGTGCCGTAGCCACTGCGGTGAGGCGCCGTTGCAGCTACGTCGATTGATCGGCAGTCACGCCGAGCGCTGGCTCGGCCGGCTCGCCAGCGCTGAAACTCCTTCAACTTCGAACGTCTCTCGAATGACCGAAGCTCTAGCAAACGTTCGACTTGACCAGTGGCTGTGGGCGGCACGGTTCTTCCGCACGCGCTCGTTGGCGAAGCAGGCGATCGAAACCGGTCGCGTGGAGCTCGACGGACAGCGCGCCAAACCGTCGCGCGCGGTGCGTGTCGGCGATCGTCTCGGCATCGTGCGTGGCGACGAGCGCTTCGATGTGGCCGTCTTAGGCATCAGCGACGAACGCGGTGCGGCGCCCATCGCGCAGATGCTTTACGCCGAGACCGACGAATCGCGTGCGCGTCGCCAGCAAGCGCGCGCCGAACGCGCTGCTATGCGCGACGGCTATCGCGCGCCCGAACAGCGGCCGGACAAGCGCGCTCGACGACTCATCCGTGCACTCGGCGACATCGACGCGGCCTGATCACCGCGCCAGGCTTGCGTCGGAAACGCAATCGCAAACCCGGTTGCCCCGGGCATCGCGGCGCCGCGAAAAGCTCCGTACCGCGACGGATCAGATCCGCGGGCGTGGGCTCCGCATCTCCGCCGTCTGCACCGGAAGCGCGCTGGTCGGATCGGCTGATCCGAACTCCGAAAGGTCCACATCTCCTTCGCGGTTTTGGTCGAGGAACGCGAGCAGGCCGTGATGGGGCTCCGACGTCGCGTGCAGCGCGCCGACTTCCTGCTCCAGCGCGGTACGCAGACCCTCCGGCGATGCATGCGGCGTGTTGGCGCCGTCGGCCTCGCGCGACGTGAACAGCCTGCGCGCGACGTAGGCCATCACGACCGGCGCCAGCACGCGCAACAGCATCGACGAACGGCCGCCGTCCAGACCGGTGGCTTGGCTGACGGCATCCGCCGCGGCTTCGTGACGATCGCCGAACAGGTGGCCGAGGATGCCTGCACCGCTGCCCCCGCCAGCGAGTGCCGTGCCGAGCGCATTTGCAGGGTCGACGCCGCGGTGGTCGTATTCCAGTGCGGACAGCAGCGAGTCGGCGCCCGACGGCGCGCTCACATTGCGATGCATGGCGCCGAGCAGCACGGGCAGGGCGGTGGCGGCGGCCTGAAGCGCCGTGGCGGGCGAGATGCCGAGTCTTTGGCCGAGCTGGTGCGAGGGCGTGCCGCGAAGCTGGTCGAGAAGATCGTCGTAGAGCGGGCCGTTCATGGGAATTCTCCGTGGCGGACACCACGAGTCAGCCACGCGGCTCATGGATGCATCGTGAGGGTTCCGTCAGGCCGGCGTGGTCGCCGCGTTCGAGCTGACGTGCGGTCACGCTTGCCGCACCGCGCCATGGCGGAAACAATGCGCGAAACGGGGGGGACGACATGAGCCAGGACACGGACCACGCGCTCGAGCGCATGGTGTTCTTCTCGGATGCGGTGTTCGCGATCGCGATCACGCTGCTCGTCATCGAGGTGCACGTGCCCGAGGTCAGCCGCGCCGGCGGTGATCACGCGTACTGGGTCGCGCTGGCCCATCTGGTTCCGAACCTGGTCGGCTACTTCGTGAGCTTCGGCGTCATCGGCGCCTTCTGGATGGGCCACCACCGCGCGTTTTCGCTCGCCACGCGCTATTCGCAACGCATCGCGCTGTGGAATTTGCTGCTGCTCGGCAGCGTCGCATTCATGCCGTTCCTCACGGCTCTTCATGGCCGAGTACGCCGGTGCCCGCGTGCCCGCGTCGCTTTACTGGTTGTGGATGCTGCTGATGGCGCTGCTGAATCTTCGCGTCAATACGCTCGCGGTGTCGCCAGCGATGCGTGCGCCGACCACCACGGACGACGATGCGCGCTACATCCGCGCGCGAGGTATCGCGACGATCGCCGCATCGTTGTGCGCGTTGCTTCTCGCGCAGGTCGCGCCGTTTTTCGGCCCGATGGCAATGATCACATTGCCGTTCTGGCGTCGACTGCTCTATCGGCGCCGACCTGCACCCGTCAGCGCCGACGCGGCAGCGTAACGATCAGAGCAGCGTGCGAAGCCGGTAAAGCGCTTCCAGCGCCTGCTTCGGCGTCAGCTCGTCGGGGTCGAGGCCGGCAAGCGCTTCGATCGCAGCGGACGTTGGCGAGAACAGGCTGAACTGCTGCGGCGAATCGAGAGTCGCCGCCGTCATCGGTGCGCGTGCGTCGTCCGGGCGTTGCTGTTCGAGTTCGGCAAGGCGAGCACGGGCTTGAGTGACGACCGCTTTAGGCAAACCGGCGAGTGCAGCGACCTGCAGGCCGAAGCTTCGATCCGCCGGGCCGTCCTTGACCGCATGCATGAAGACGAGTTTGTCGCCGTGCTCGACCGCGTCGAGATGCACGTTCGCGATGCCGCTGCCGGGCTCGGCGAGGCGCGTGAGTTCGAAGTAGTGCGTCGCGAACAATGTGTACGCGCGGTTCGCGTGCGCGAGATGGCGCGCGCAGGCTTCGGCGAGCGCGAGACCGTCGTATGTCGATGTGCCGCGGCCGATCTCGTCCATCAGCACCAGCGAGCGGTCGGTCGCGTGGTGGAGGATGTAGCTCGTTTCCGCCATCTCGACCATGAAGGTCGACTGCCCGCGCGCGAGGTCATCGCCGGCGCCGATGCGCGTGAGGATGCGATCGATCGGCCCGATCACCGCGGTCGAAGCGGGCACGAAGCTGCCGATGTGCGCGAGCAGCACGATCAGCGCGTTCTGCCGCATGTACGTCGACTTGCCGCCCATGTTCGGGCCGGTGATGACGAGCATGCGTCGGCCGACGTGGTCCGGCGCGCAGTCGAGAATCAGATCGTTCGGCTCGAAGGGCGCGTCGCGCACTGCTTCGACGACCGGATGCCGTCCGCGCTCGATGCGGATGCCGGGATGTTCGGCGAGTTCCGGCTGCGACCAATCAAGCGCCTGAGCGCGTTCGGCGAACCCGGCAAGCACGTCGAGTTCCGACAACGCGGCGCCGCAATGCTTGAGCGGTTCGAGATGCTCGTTGAGCACGTCGAGCAACTGTTCGTACAACAGGCGCTCGCGCGAGAGCGAACGTTCGCGCGCGCTCAGCACCTTGTCCTCGAACTGCTTGAGTTCCTCGGTGATGTAGCGTTCGGCGCCCGTCAGCGTCTGCCGGCGCGTGTAGTGCGTGGGCGCACGCGCGGCCTGGCCCTTGCTGATCTCGATGAAATAGCCGTGCACGCGGTTGTAGCCGACCTTGAGCGTCGGAATACCCGTCGCTTCGCGCTCGCGTGCTTCAAGATCGACGAGGAACTGGTCGGCGTTGGTCGACAGGCGGCGCAGTTCGTCGAGTTCGGCGTCATAGCCTTCGGCGAAAACACCGCCGTCGCGCGCGAGCACCGGCGGCTGCAGGACGATCGCTGCAGCGAGATGCGCGGCGATCGCATCATGCTCGCCGAGTTCATCACGCAATGCTTGCAGGCGCGGCGCGTCGAGCCGCGCGAGGCGTTCGCGCAGTGCGGGCGCCATCGCGAGCGCATCGCGCAACGTCGACAGGTCGCGTGGACGCGCACTGCGCAGGGCGACGCGCGCGAGGATGCGTTCGATGTCGCCGACGGCGCGCAGGTCGTCGCGCAATGCATCGTCGGTTCGGGTGTCGATCAGCGTGGCGACGGCGTTGTGGCGATGGCGCAGCACGTCGCGATCACGCAGCGGTCGATGCAGCCAGCGGCGCAACAGGCGACCGCCCATTGGCGTGACCGTCGAATCGAGCACGCCGAGCAGCGTGTGGCGCGTGTCGCCATCGACGCGCGTGTCGAGTTCGAGATGCCGACGCGTCGCCGCATTCATCGCGATCGCACCGTCGCCCGATTCGAGCGCGATGGACGTCAGGTGCGGTAGGCGCTGCTTCTGCGTTTCTTCGACGTAGCCGAGCAGCGCGGCCGCGGCAGCGGTCGCGAGCGGGCGATCGTCGATACCGAAGCCGGTGAGGTCGTGGACGTCGAAGAAGCGCAGCAACTGGCGCCGGCCGCTGTCGAGGTCGAACAGCCAGGGCGCTCGGCGACGCAGGCCGGTGCGCGTGGCGACGCAGGCGGGCAGGGCGTCTTCGTCGGGGAACAGCACTTCAGCGGGATCGAGGCGCGCGATCTCGGCTTCGAGCAGGTCTTCGTTCGCGACTTCGTTACAGAGGAAGCGGCCGGCAGCGAGGTCTGCCCAAGCGAGACCCCATCCGGTCTTGCCGCGCGCAACCGCCATCAGCAGCGTGTCGCGACGCTGATCCAGCAGCGCTTCGTCGGTGACCGTGCCCGGCGTGACGATGCGGACGACCTTGCGCTCGACGATGCCCTTGGCGAGCGCGGGGTCGCCGATCTGTTCGCAGATGGCAACCGACTCGCCAAGCGCGACGAGCCGGGCGAGGTAACCCTCGGCCGAGTGGTGCGGCACGCCCGCCATCGGGATCGGCTGGCCGGCCGAGCTTCCGCGCTGGGTCAGGGTGATGTCGAGTAGCCGCGCCGCCTTGCGCGCGTCGTCGTAGAAGAGCTCGTAGAAATCGCCCATCCGGAAGAACAGCAGCACGTCCGGGTGCTCCGCCTTCGCGGCGAAGAACTGGCGCATGAGCGGGGTATGGGCGTCGGCGGAACGGGCGTCGGCGCTGGCGTCGGGCACGGCGGACTTCGGTCGGGCGGTCGGGCCTGGGCCCGCGGGGCGACAGTATGCCGCGCGACCGGCCGGCCATAATGGCGACATGGATCTTCCTTCCGATGACGACCTCCGCCGCCTCGGCGAAACCCTGGCCCGCGCGGCGCAGGACAACCGCCTCACCGTCGTGACCGCCGAAAGCTGCACCGGCGGCTGGATCGCCAAGACGCTCACCGACCTCGCCGGTTCGTCCGCATGGTTCGACTGCGGCATGGTGGTCTACAGCTACGAGGCGAAGCAGGCGATGCTGGGCGTTAATCCGCACACGCTCGAGGAACACGGCGCGGTCAGCCGGGAGACGGTGGTCGAGATGGTGTCGGGCGCGCTCGTGCATTCGGCTG
Organism: Lysobacter sp. HA35; assembly: GCF_054061195.1. Lineage (NCBI taxonomy): Bacteria > Pseudomonadati > Pseudomonadota > Gammaproteobacteria > Lysobacterales > Lysobacteraceae > Lysobacter > Lysobacter sp. HA35. Next base: position 701,798 of record NZ_JBSSDY010000001.1, read on the forward strand.
CGACACTGGCCGTTGCGGTCACTGGTATCGCGGGCCCGAGTGGGGCCACGCCGGGAAAGCCGGTCGGCACCGTCTGGATCGCCTGGAAGCGGCGCGGTGGCTATCCGCACGCCTCGGTCCATCACTTCGAGGGCGACCGCGAAGCCGTCCGCCGGCAGACCGTCGCGGCGTCGCTCGCCGGGCTGATCGAACTCGCCGCCTGACGAACGGTCTTGCGGTGAGCGATTGGGTTAGTAGTATTACTACTAATGAACCTTACCGACACCCAGCAGGCGATCCTCGAAATGATCGCCGAGCGCATCGAGGCCGACGGCGTCCCGCCGTCGCAGACGGAGATCGCCCAGGTCTTCGGTTTCAGCAGCGTCCGCGCCGCCCAGTACCACCTGCAGGCACTCGAACAGGCCGGTGCGATCCGCCGGGTGCCGGGGCAGGCGCGGGGCATCCGCCTGGTCGCCACGCCGAATGGGCCCGCCGCCAACGCGAACGACATGCTGCACCTGCCGGTACTCGGCCAGGTCGCGGCGGGTCTGCCGATCGGCGCGGACATCGGCTCGGACGACATGGTGCTGCTCGACAAGAACCTGTTCGCGCCAGCGCCGGATTACCTGCTTCGGGTCAAGGGCGACTCGATGCGCGACGAAGGCATCTTCGACGGCGACCTGATCGGCGTGCATCGCACGAACGAAGCGCGCTCGGGGCAGATCGTCGTGGCGCGTATCGATGACGCGATCACCGTGAAGCTTCTGAAGATCGCGAAGGACCGCATCCGCCTGCTGCCGCGCAATCCCGACTTCGATCCGATCGAAGTGACGTCCGAGCAGGACTTCGCAATCGAAGGTCTGTACTGCGGCCTCGTGCGCCCGAATCGTTGAGGTCTCTCATGAAGTTCGAAATCTACAGCTCGAATCCTTTGATGCAGTCGTTCCAGTGGCGTTGGCGCCTGGTCGCCGACAATGGCGAAATCATCGCCGACAGTTCGGAAGGCTACGTCAGCAAGTACGACTGCGAATACGCGATCGGGCTCGTCAAAGCCACGTCGCCCGCAACGCCTGTCATCGAGGCTTACGGCTGATCGAGCGGCAATTTCCTACGGCCGCCGCATGCGTCGTCCGATCCCTGTGTGCGACCACTCGTCGCACAGTTCATCTGCCGATGCCATCGTCTCAATGCGTGCGATGTCCGGCCCCTAGAGTCTTCCTACACCAATGAGCAACAGGAACCCTTCAATGGATGAGAACAAGAAGCGCGCACTTGCAGCCGCTCTCGGCCAGATCGAGAAGCAGTTCGGCAAGGGCTCGGTCATGCGCATGGGCGATCGCGCCGTGGAAGCCGTCGAAATCGTCGGCACGGGTTCCCTGATGCTGGACATCGCGCTCGGCATCGGCGGTCTGCCGCGCGGCCGTGTCGTCGAAATCTACGGCCCGGAATCGTCGGGCAAGACCACGCTGACGCTGCAGGCGATTGCCGAATGCCAGAAGAAGGGCGGCACCGCAGCCTTCATCGACGCCGAGCACGCGCTTGATCCGATCTACGCCGCGAAGCTCGGCGTCAACGTCGACGACCTGCTGCTCTCGCAGCCGGACACCGGCGAGCAGGCGCTCGAAATCGCCGACATGCTCGTGCGTTCGAATGCGGTCGACATGGTCGTCATCGACTCGGTCGCCGCGCTGACGCCGCGTGCCGAAATCGAAGGCGAGATGGGCGACCAGCTGCCGGGTCTGCAGGCCCGCCTGATGTCGCAGGCGCTGCGCAAGCTCACCGGCAACATCAAGCGCTCGAACACGCTGGTGATCTTCATCAACCAGCTGCGCATGAAGATCGGCATCATGATGCCGGGCCAGAGCCCGGAGACCACGACGGGTGGTAACGCGCTGAAGTTCTATGCGTCGGTCCGTCTCGACATCCGCCGCATCGGCTCGATCAAGAAGGGCGAAGAGATCATCGGTAACCAGACCCGCATCAAGGTCGTCAAGAACAAGCTGGCGCCCCCGTTCAAGCAGGTCGTTACCGAAATCCTCTACGGCGAAGGCATCTCCCGCGAGGGCGAGCTGATCGACATGGGTGTCGATGCCAAGCTCGTCGAGAAGGCGGGTGCGTGGTACAGCTGCGACGGTGAGCGCATCGGCCAGGGCAAGGAAAACGCCCGCACGTTCCTCAAGGAGAACCCGGCGATGGCGGCGAAGCTCGAAGCCGCGCTGCGCGAGAAGTTCGTGCCGCAGGAGATCAACCCGGCTGAAGCCGAGGCGGACGCCTGATCGAGGCGATGGGCCGGCCACGTCCTTCACGTGATCGCGAAACGGCCCCGGGCGAAGAGCCCGGGGCCGAGTCGTTTGCGCGACCGGGCCGCGACGCTGCGCCGCAGGGCATTGTTCGACTTTCGGATCTGTTCTCGCCGTCGGATTTCGACGGCGGCGCGAGTCCAATAGCCGTGCGGCGCTCTGCACAGGCGGCGAAGCGGCCTCCCGCGGTCAACGACCGTGATCGATCGCCGCGTGCCGACCTGAGTCGCGATGCGGACGGCGTGGCGGATGCCACAGATCCTGCCGGCGTCCATCAGCGGTCCGCCATGCATGGGCGGTCGCCACGAGTCGCCGGTCCCGCCGGCCCTAGACGGTTCGATGCGGCCGTCGAGCCCGATCGTGCATACGACCGATCGGCCGCCGCGAACCACGCACGCGGCCCCACTTGCGATGACACGACGTCGGTCCCGATCGCGGAGGACGCGCTCGACGCTGGCCCCGCGTACGAAAGCCTCTTCGGACCCAATGCCGACACCCGCAAGCACCCCAAGCGCGAACGCAAGCCCGCGACCGCATTGCAACGCGCGCTTGGCCTGCTGACGCGGCGCGAACACTCGCGCAAGGAACTCACCCGCAAGCTCGTGACGCGTGGCGTCGACGCCGGGGAAGTCGAGACCGCGGTCGAAAAGCTCGTCGCCGCCGGCTGGCAGGACGACCGTCGCTTCGCCGAAAGCCTCGTCCGCAGCCGCGCATCGAACGGCTACGGGCCGCTCCACGTCCGCGCGGAACTCGCCACTCATGATCTTCCCAGTGAGGTCCAGCAGGCGGCGCTCGAGGACTTCGAAGGCGACTGGACGGAAATCGCCCGCGACCTCGTCACCCGGCGCTTCGGCCGGATCGACGACGCGCGGCTTCGCGAGCGCAAGGCGATGGACTACCTGATGCGTCGCGGCTTCCCCGGCGATGTCGCCCGCGCCGCCGCACGTTTCACGACTGGCGACTGACCGGTCCATCCGCGGCCGCATGCGGCGCCGCAGCGCCTGCTACTCTTCGGGGTCCTCCCAGTGCCTGCTGGCTGCCTTTCGGCGGCCGTCCGGCTGCACCGCGTCCAGACGAACTGCTCCCGTATGAAAACCACGTCCGAAATCCGCAGCGATTTCATCGAATTCTTCCGCAGCAAGGGCCACACCATCGTTCCGTCGGCGCCGCTGGTTCCGGCCAACGACCCGACGTTGCTGTTCACCAACTCGGGCATGGTGCAGTTCAAGAACGTGTTCCTCGGCAGCGAGAAGCCGGGCTACGTGCGCGCGGCGGACGTGCAGCGCTGCCTGCGCGCGGGCGGCAAACACAACGATCTCGACCAGGTCGGCTACACCGCGCGCCACCACACGTTCTTCGAAATGCTCGGCAACTGGTCGTTCGGCGATTACTTCAAGAAGGACGCGATCGCCTGGGCGTGGGAGCTGCTGACCAAGGTCTGGGGCCTGCCCGCCGAGCGCCTGCTGGTCACCGTCTATCACAACGATGACGAAGCCTTCGACATCTGGCATCGCGACATCGGTCTGCCCGTGGATCGCATCGTCCGCATCGGCGACAACAAGGGTGCGCCGTATGCGTCCGACAATTTCTGGCAGATGGCCGACACCGGCCCCTGCGGCCCGTGCACGGAAATTTTCTACGACCACGGCGCGCACGTCGCCGGCGGTCCGCCGGGCTCGCCCGATGAAGACGGCGATCGCTACATCGAGATCTGGAACAACGTCTTCATGCAGTTCGACCGCCAGCCCGACGGCACGCTCGTGCCGTTGCCGGCGCCCTGCGTCGACACCGGCATGGGCCTCGAGCGCATGGCGGCCGTGCTGCAGCACGTGCACAGCAATTACGAGATCGACATTTTCCGCCACCTGATCGGTGCAGCCGCGAAGCTCACCGAGCGTTCGGATCTCGACAACAAGTCGCTGCGCGTCATCGCAGACCACATCCGCGCGTGCTCGTTCCTCATCGTCGACGGCGTGATGCCGTCGAACGAAGGCCGCGGCTACGTGCTTCGCCGCATCATCCGCCGCGCGATCCGCCACATCTGGAAGCTCAACGGCCTTACCGCCGACGGCACGTTCTGGAAGATGGTCGCGCCGCTGGTCGAGGTGATGGCCGACGCGTATCCGGAGATCGCGACCAAGCGCGAGTTCGTCGAGCGCGCGCTCAAGGCCGAGGAAGCCGCATTCGCGCAGACGCTCGACGCAGGCATGCAGCGCCTCGAAGGCTATTTGTCGCGCAATAACGGTCGCATCGACGGCGAACAGCTCTTCCAGCTGCATGACACCTACGGTTGCCCGCCGGATCTGATCGCCGACATCGTGCGCGAGCGCGATGGCGCCGAGCTGGAGCCGTCGGCGATGGAGGACTACGAGCGCCTGATGACCGAGCAGCGCGAACGCGCACGCGCGTCCGGCAAGTTCGGCAGCACGACCACGCTGTCGGCCGAGCTCGCGGCGCAGATGCCACCGACCGAGTTCCTCGGCTACGACAAGCTCGTCGATGGTGGCCTGCAGGTTCTGGCGATCCTCAAGGACGGCCGCGCCGTCGAATCGATCGAGGCGGGCGACGAAGCGGTCGTCATCCTCGATCGCACGCCGTTCTACGCCGAGAGCGGCGGACAGGTCGGGGACGCGGGCGAACTCGACGAGAAGGGCGTGCGCTTCGTCGTTCGCGACACGTTGAAGTTCGCGGGCCAGTTCCATGGCCATGTCGGTGCGCTGCAGTCCGGGCGACTGTCGCGCGGCGATCGCGTAATGGGTTCGGTCGACGGCACGCGCCGTGCGGCGACGGTGCTCAACCACTCGGCGACGCACCTGCTGCATTCGGCGCTGCGTCGCGTGCTTGGCGAGCATGTGCAGCAGAAGGGCTCGCTGGTCGCACCCGACCGACTGCGCTTCGATTTCTCGCATTTCCAGCCGGTGACGCCGGACGAGATTGCGGAGGTCGAACGCCAGGTCAATGCCGAAATCCGCGCGAATCATTCGGCCGAAGTGCATCACATGGACATGCAGGAAGCACTCGACTTCGGCGCGCTCGCGCTGTTCGGCGAGAAGTACGGCGATCGCGTGCGCGTGCTGCGCATGGGCGATACGTCGACCGAACTCTGCGGCGGCACGCACGTGTCGCGCACGGGTGACATCGGCTTCTTCAAGATTCTGTCCGAGAGTGGCGTCTCGGCCGGCGTGCGCCGCATCGAAGCGGTGACGGGGCAGGGCGCGCTCGACTACGTCGCGTCCGAACTGAATCGCCTGGACGAGGCCGCACGCCTCGTGGGTTCGCCGCGCGCGGAGGTGTCGGACAAGCTGCGTGTGCTGCTCGATCGCCAGCGTCGCCTGGAACGCGAGCTGGAATCGCTCAAGGCCAAGGCTGCGTCCGGTGCCACCGCGGACCTCGCATCGTCGGCCGTCGACGTCGACGGCATCAAGGTCGTCACGGCCCGTCTGGAAGGATTCGACGCCAAGGCGCTACGCGACGCTGTCGACCGGCTCAAGCAACAGCTGGTCGATGCCGTTGTAGTTCTTGCGGGCGTCCAGGATGGAAAAGCATCGCTCGTCGCGGGTGTGGGCGGACGCGCGCTCGGTCCGGTGAAGGCGGGCGACCTGCTCGGGCAGGTTGCGCGACAGATCAACGGAAAGGGTGGCGGTCGGCCAGACATGGCGCAGGGCGGTGGCGATGACGTCCCCGCACTGGCCGCCGCGCTTGCAGGAGTGGCCGGGCTCGTAAAGGAACGTACTGCCGCTGCAGGAGTGTGAACCGCTTCCTTGCAGCATGAAATGGCCGCTCGCTACCATGGCGGGCGTTTGTGTCCAAATATTGTGCGTGGCAGAGGCTGCGCGCCCGGCGGAGATGCCGGATCAAGGAGGTCGTAATGCTCATCCTGACGCGTCGCGTCGGCGAAACCCTGATGATCGGCGACTCGGTGTCCGTCACCGTGCTCGGCGTGAAGGGTAATCAGGTGCGGATCGGTATCACCGCACCGAAGGACGTCGCGGTTCACCGCGAAGAGATTTACCAGCGCATCCAGCGTGGCGGTGACGTACGCGACGAGGCGGCGGACGGCACGCAAGGATGACGATTGCCGCATTGCGGCCGGGGCGTTAACATCCCGGCCTCGCGGCGATTGCAGCGAGTAATTCCCGGAGACGTGCCCGAGAGGCCGAAGGGGCTCCCCTGCTAAGGGAGTATGGGGTCAAAAGCTCCATCGAGGGTTCGAATCCCTCCGTCTCCGCCAGTTGTATAGCCACGCAAGTGGCAAACGATCGCGGTAAAACCTCCGCGATCATCATCGAAAAGCGTTGACGAACATTGCATCGAACGTCATAATTTTTTGACTACGCGCCCGTAGCTCAGCTGGATAGAGCACCAGGCTACGAACTTGGGGGTCGGAGGTTCGAATCCTTCCGGGCGCGCCATACAAGACGAAGAGACCGACAGGAAACTGTCGGTCTTTTTGTTTGTGCGTTCGATAAGTTCGATGCGTTATTTGCGGGAAATCGAGCAATTCTCCCGGTCGACGTGCTTTCGAAGCGCGCACGCGTCGACGCAGTCGGGGTTCAGTGCGCGTCGAGCAGGGCTGACACGACTTCGGTTGGCGCCTTCATCCACGCAAAGTGGTCGTCGCGCGCGCCGAGTTTGGCGGCGTCGAGACGTGTAAACGCCGTCGACACGAGCCGCATCTTTCCCGTCAGGTAATCGAGCGACGAGCGCGGCGCGAGCCAGTCGTTCGCGAACAGCACGGCCGTCAGCGGCGAAGTAACCGCTGCGAGCTTCGGTTCGATATCGCCGACACCGGGCGCGGTGTAGCAACCTGTGAGCCCCGTACGCGACCAGTCGCGAATCACGCCGCGCGCTTCATTGCCGCCGAAGCCGATGCGCCGCCCAGGCAGTGCGCCGAACCACGTCGCCAGCGCGTTGAGTAGTTGATATGCGAGCGGAAGGCCGAAGCGCAACGGGCGCGGAAATGCACGCCAATACGGTGCGCCACTCGCGACCAGCCACAAGTCGTCCGCGGGCTGTGCAGCCAATCCCTGCGTGCAGCTGGCGAGTTGTCCTCCGAGGCTGTGGCCGCCCAGCACGTGCACGCGCCCGAACACGTTCGATGCGGCTTCGAGCGTCGCCGGGATATCGACCGTAAGAAGTTCGCGGTACGCCCAGTCGACCGATCGCGACGCGCGCAGCGAGCTGCTGCCGAAGCCACGCCATTCGTGCACGGCGACCGCAATACCGCGTGATGCAAGCTCGCGCGCGAACGCTTCATAGCTGCGTGCGGGTACGCCGAGCGCGGGGAGCCACACGAGGCATCGATCCACGCGCTCGCCTTGCGCAATCAGTGCCTCCCAACGATGCCCGTCCGCCGCAGTCACCGGCGTCCACCGCACATCCACATTCATCGCGCAGCGCCGAAGTGGTCGAGAACGGTGACGTCACTACGACCCGGCTTGTAACCAAGTGCGAGTGCGCGATGCACATAGTCCGTCGCGCGCGAGCAGGCAACCGCCAGCGATTGCCCGAGCGCGAGCTCCGCCGCGATCGCCGACGCCAGCGTGCAGCCGGTGCCATGTCCACGTGCATCGAGCCGCGCATGCTCGAAGCGTTCGACACGCCCACCGGGCATCGCGAGCGTGTCGATCAGCGGTCCGTCGCCGCGCAGATGGCCGCCCTTGAGCAGCACACCGCGTCCGCCGCGTTCGATCAGTCGCTGTGCGGCGTCGAGCGCGTCATCGGCATCGATGATGTGGCGCGCGAGCAACACTTCGGCTTCCGGAACATTCGGCGTCAGCACCGCTGCGATGGGCAGGAGTCGATCGAGCACCGCGCTGATCGCCGTGGGATCGAGTAGCGACGCACCCGACGTCGCGATCATCACCGGATCGACCACAACAGGCACCGGATGCTGGCGTTCGAGCGCGTCGGCCACCGCATGGATGACCTCCGCGTTCGCCAGCATCCCGAGCTTCACCGCGCCGATGTCGAAGTCTTCGAAGCACGCGTCGATCTGCTCGGCGATGAAGGCCGGATCCGTCACCACGATGCCCGTGACGCCGCGTGTGTTCTGGGCCGTCAACGCGGCGATCGCACTCAGGCCGTGCACGCGATGCGCGGCGAACGTCTTGAGATCCGCCTGGATTCCGGCGCCGCCGCCGGAATCCGATCCGGCGATCGTGAGGACGGAGACCGTCACAGCACGTCGGAGGCGAAGTCGGCCAGACGCGAGCGCTCGCCGCGACGCAGCGTGATGTGCGCGCTGTGCGGCCACGCCTTGAAGCGATCGACGACGTAGGTGAGGCCGGATGTGGTTTCCGTGAGGTACGGCGTATCGATCTGTTCGAGGTTGCCTAGGCAGACGATCTTCGTGCCGGGGCCGGCGCGCGTGATCAGCGTTTTCATCTGCTTGGGCGTGAGGTTCTGTGCCTCGTCGAGGATCACGTAGCGCGACAGGAACGTGCGGCCGCGCATGAAGTTCATGGAGCGGATCTTGATGCGCGAGGCGAGCAGGTCGTTCGTTGCCGCGCGTCCCCAACTACCACCTTCCTGGTTGCTCGTGAGCACTTCGAGGTTGTCGGTCAGCGCGCCCATCCACGGCGTCATCTTTTCTTCTTCCGTGCCGGGCAGGAAGCCGATGTCCTCGCCGACGCTCACCGTGGCGCGCGTCATGATGATTTCGCGATAGATCTGCTGGTCCATCGTCTGCGCAAGCCCCGCGGCGAGCGCGAGCAGCGTCTTGCCGGTGCCCGCGGTGCCGAGCAGCGAAACGAAGTCGACCTCGGGATTCATCAGCGCGTTGAGCGCGAAGTTCTGCTCGCGATTGCGCGCGTGGATGCCCCACACCGCGTGCTGTGGCGAGCGGAAGTCGTCGACGATCTGCAGGCGCACACGGTCGTCGTCGACAACGACGACGCGCAACTCGGCATCTTCATCGCCCGGCAGGTGCAGGAACTGGTTCGCGTACCAGTCGTCGCCATCGACGCGCCCCACTTCGTAGTACGTGCGGCCGCGCTCCGTCCACGAACGCATGCCCTTACCGTGGCGCTGCCAGAAGTCCTCGGGCAGGGCAGTGACGCCGGTATAGAGCAGGTCGAGGTCGGACAGGGCGCGGTCGTTCTCGTAGTCCTCCGACAGCAGGCCGGCGATCGCGGCCTTGATGCGCAGGTTGATGTCCTTCGACACCAGCACGACTTCCGTGCCCGGCTCGCGGCTCTGCAGCGCTTCGACTGCACCCAGGATGGCGTTGTCGGCAATCGCGGCGCCGAAGCGCGTGGACGCCTCGTCCGGCTTGGTCTGGAAGCGCAGGCGGCCGATCTTCTGCACGCCGCGCAGGTTCAGCCCCTCGGGCTGGACCAGCGGCACGCCGGCGACGAGCGCCTCGTGGCCGGCGGACTGGATCAGTTCGTTGAGGTAGCGACTGGCCTGGCGGGCGTTACGGCTGGCTTCGGAGGTGCCTTTCTTGCCCCGGTCGAGTTCCTCGATCACCTGCATCGGCAGGTAGACGTCGTGCTCCTCGAACCTGAACAACGCGGTCGGGTCGTGCATCAGGACGTTGGTGTCCAGCACGTAGATCCGCTTGCCTGCCGTCATCTGCCGCTCCGTGATGCGCGCGGTCGCGCGCGACACCTGCACCATACCGCCGCGCTCGTGACGCGAGAAGCGGATCAGGCGGACTGGAGCTCGCGCAGCGTCGAGAGCACCGCGGCGGCGTGGCCGGGCACCTTCACCGGGCGCCAAGCCTGCGCGACGCGGCCATCGGGGCCGATCAGGAACGTGCTGCGCTCGATGCCGACGTAGTCGCGGCCGTAAAGCTTCTTGGGCTTGATGACGTCAAACGCCTTGCACACCGATTCGTCGGCGTCGCTGGCGAGGTCGAACTTGAAACCCTGCTTGGCGCAGAAGTTCTGGTGCGACTTCAGCGAGTCGCGCGACACACCGACGATCGTCGCGTTCGCGGCGTCGAAATCACCGAGCAGCGAATTGAAGTCGAGGCCTTCGGTCGTGCAGCCCGGCGTGCTGTCCTTCGGATAGAAGTAGAGCACCAGCCAGCGACCGCGATAGCTCGACAGACGGCGCGTCTGCCCGCTCGACAGCGCGAGGTCCAGATCGGGAACGAGGTCGCCGGTATCGATCGCCATGTCGATCAGAACTTCATCGGGTCCATGATCGCGTCGAGGTTCAGGTGATCGCAGAACTCGAGGAAATCGTCGCGTAGCGCGGCGATGTGCATGCTCGACGGCACGCCGATCGTGAGCTGCGCGGAGAACATGTCGGCGCCGGTCTGCATGGCGCGGTAGCGCGAGCAGTGCAGGGTTTCGATGGTGATGCCCTGGCGGTCGAAGAAATCCGCCAGCTGGAACAGGATGCCGGCCTTGTCGGCGGCAACCACTTCGACCACGTACGGGAGAAGGCTGGACTGCACGGGCTTCGGGCCGGTGCGATACCACACGAGCTTCAGGCCTTCCTCGCGCTCCAGGCGCGTCAGCATGGCCTCGAGCTTGGCGACCGCGTCCCACGAGCCGACGGCGAGCGCGGTCACTGAGACGTCGCGGCCCACGGTCGACAGGCGCGCATCAACCATGTTGCAACCGCTGTCGGCGATCCGTCGCGTGACCATGAGCAACGGCGACGCGGGATGAACCGTGTACGCGTTGATCAGCAGGTAATTTTCGTTCGGCGACGGCCGGGCAGCGGTGTCGGTCAAGGCGGCGCCTGCGATGGTGGGGTGGGGACCCGGCGGAAACGCCGGCGGAAGGCCGCGATCCGCGGTCGGACAGGATACTTGCCGCCGGTTTTTCGCCGCAAGTAACATCCGGGGCGCGCATACTGCGCGTCCCCACGACTTTTCCGCGCTCCGCGGAGGCCTTCCTTGCGACTGAGCGGCAGCATTACCGCGCTGGCGACGCCCTTCGACGCGTCCGGCGAACTCGATCTCGACGCCTGGCAGCGGCTGCTGCGCATGCAGCTCGACGCCGGCACCCAGGCCGTCGTGGTGGCCGGCTCGACCGGCGAGGCCGCCGCGCTGCTCGATCCCGAATACGACCTCCTGCTGCGCACTGCGGTCGAGTCCGTCGGTGGCCGCATTCCGGTTCTCGCGGGTACGGGAACGTCGAACACGCTGAAGACGATCGAACTGACGCGCCGCGCCGCGGCGCTCGGTGCCGACGCCGCGCTGATCGTCACGCCGCCGTATGTGCGGCCGACACAGGCCGGCCTGGTCGCGCATTACCGCGCGATCGCCAACGACGCCGCGTTGCCGGTCGTCCTCTACAACGTGCCCGGCCGCACGGGCTGCGACATGCTCCCGGAGACCGTCGCCGAACTCGCCGGCCATCCGCGCATCGTCGGAATCAAGGAAGCGGTGGGCGACGCCGAGCGCATGACCGCGCTGCTCGCGCTGCGTGACGAGAACTTCGCCGTGCTCAGCGGTGACGACCCGACCGCCGCACGCGCCATGCTTCAGGGTGCCGACGGCATCATCTCGGTCGCGTCGAACGTCGTGCCCGGCATGTTCCGCCGTCTCGCCGACGCCGCGCGCTCGCGCGATGCACGCACGAATGACATCGATGTGCAGCTCACCGGTTTGTACGATTTCCTCGGCGTCGAGCCGAACCCGATTCCGGTGAAGGCGATCCTGTCGCGACTCGGCGTCGGCCACGGCCTGCGCCTTCCGCTGACGGATCTTTCGCCAGCGCATATCGATGCCGCGACGCGTTTCGCCGGCATCGCCCAACAACTCGAAAACGCCTGTCGCGACGCCGTCGCGGCCTGAACCCGGAGTCTTCATGTCCAAGCTGTCCGTCTTCGCCCGCACCTCGCTGGCTGTTGCGATCGTCGCCACCGCCTCGGGTTGCAGCTGGTTCCACCACGGCTCCGACAAACTGTACGCCGGGCCGGCCGAGTCGCGCCCGCTCGAAGTGCCGCCGGATCTCGATGCGACCGCGACCACGCCGGCGACGTCCGCCAGCGCGACCGCGTCGGGCACCCAGCAGGCTGCAGCGTCGTCTTCGGCGCTAGGCTTCACCGTGCAGGGCACGCGCGACGACGTATTCACCCGCGTCGGCACCGCGCTCGGTGGCGTTGCCGGCCTGACGATCGCCAATCGCGCACCGCTGATCGGCGCGTACGACGTCAACTACAGCGGTTCGAACTTCCTCGTGCGCGTCGCAGCGGCCGAGGGTGGCGTCTATGTGTCCGCAGTTGATCCGCGCGGGCTGCCCGCGACGGGCGACGCCGCGCGCCGTCTGGTCGGCGCACTCAAGGCTGCACTCGCGCCGTAACGCGCGTCGTTGCCGGATACGAAAACGGGCGCTCAGGGCGCCCGTTTTTTGTGTCGCGATGTCGGTGTCGATCAGCGTTCGAGCATCGGCAGCTTGTCGGGAACGCCTTCCCACTCCTTCGCGTCCGGCATGCCGTCCTTGCGCGCGGTGATCGCCGGCCACGCCTTCGACAGCTCGGCATTGAGCGCGATGAACGCTTCCTGCCCGGCGGGGACGTCGTCCTCAGGGTAGATCGCGTTGATCGGGCATTCCGGCTCGCAGAGCGTGCAATCGATGCACTCGTCCGGATCGATCACCAGGAAGTTCGGGCCTTCGCGGAAACAGTCGACCGGACAGACCTCGACGCAGTCGGTGTATTTGCACTTGATGCAGTTCTCGGTGACGACGAATGGCATGTTGGCGTTTCCGTTGAGGTGGCCGGATTATTCCCGACGCTTAAACGAAACAACCCGCGCATCGCTGCACGGGTTGGCGGTGTGGCCTGTCGCGACTCGAACCTGTGCGCCGGACCGTGTTGTATGGCGCTCCCTACGGGATTCGAACCCGTGTTTTAGCCTTGAGAGGGCCACGTCCTAGGCCTCTAGACGAAGGGAGCAGGGAACACGCTGGAAGCTCCGTCCAGCGCGGCTGGTAGTATAGGCGGGCTCAGTGTCCCGCGGCAATGGGCCGACCTCTCCACTTCGCGGCGCTGCCCGCTGATGACCGACGATTCCGACGCTTCCCTGACGATCATTCCACGCGACGCGCACAACGTTTCGCGTCGCGACATCAGCCCCAATGCGCTGCGTGTGTTGTACCGGCTGCGCGAGTCGGGCTTCGGTGCCCACCTCGTCGGCGGCGCCGTGCGCGACCTGCTCATCGGCGGCCATCCGAAAGACTTCGACATCGCGACCGACGCGACGCCGGAACAGGTGCGCGGATTGTTCCGCAACTGCCGCCTGATCGGCCGCCGGTTCCGGCTCGCGCATGTCGTGTTCGGACGCGAGATCATCGAAGTCGCCACGTTCCGCGCCGCACAGCCGGCCGATGACGACGTCGAAGCGCACGAGGTCGAGCAGGTGGTGCGCGACAACGTGTTCGGCAGCATCGAAGAAGACGCGGTGCGTCGCGACTTCACCGCGAACGCGCTGTACTACTCGATCGAGGATTTCTCCATCCGCGACTACGTTGGCGGCTTCGCCGACGTGCAGGCGCGCATTCTTCGATTGATCGGCGACCCCGAGCGTCGTTACCGCGAAGACCCGGTGCGCATGCTGCGCGCGGTGCGGTTGTCGGCGAAGCTGGGCTTCACGATCGAAGCCGCGACCGCCGAACCGATTCCGCGCCTCGCACCGCTGCTTCGCGAAGCAGCGCCCGCACGCCTGTTCGAGGAATGCCTGAAGCTGTTCCTGTCGGGACACGCGGTGCAGAGCTTCCTCGGCCTGGAAGCGCACGACCTGCTGCCGGTGTTGTTCCCCGAGGCCGCTGCCGCGCTTCTCTCTAACCGCAGTGGTGCCTTGCGCCGGATGGTGCTGAAGGGCTTGGCCGACACTGATGCGCGCGTCGCGGCGGAGGAGCCCGTGTCGCCGGCGTTCCTGTTCGCGTTGTTGCTGTGGCCCGCGTACTGCCGTGCACTTGCACGCCTGCAGGCGGACGGCGTCAATGCGCCCGAAGCGCAGCAACGCGCGGCCGATCGCGTGACGCTGCACCAGATGGACGTCATCGCGTTGCCGCGTCGGTTTACGTTGCCGATGCAGGAAATCTGGTTGCTGCAGACGCGTTTCTCGCAGCGCCAGCGTCGTCGCGTGTTCCGCCTGCTGTCGCATCCGCGTTTCCGCGCGGCATTCGATTTCCTCGTGCTGCGCCTGACCGCATCCGACGAACACAACGCTGACGTCGAGTTCTGGCGCGAGGCGCAACAGCATCCGGATGCCGCGGTCGGTAACGCCGAAGCTGCAGTGGAAGACGAGGAGAACGGGGAACGTCCGCGCCGCCGACGTCGTCGCCGTCGCACGGCGGGCGGCCCTGAGTGAACGCGCCGGTCGAGGCCTACATCGGGCTCGGCGCGAACATCGGTGACGCGGCTTCGACGATCCGTCTCGCGTTCGAGCAGCTCGACGCGTGCGACGGCATCCGTGTCACCGCGCGCTCCAGCTTCTACCGCACACCCGCGTGGGGCGTGACCGAGCAGCCGGACTTCATCAACGCCGTGGCGGAGGTCGCGACGACGCTGTCGCCTCAACAGCTGCTGGCCGCGCTGCTGCACCTCGAGCGCGACGCCGGGCGCGACCGTCGCACCGCGCTGCGCTGGGGCCCGCGCGAGCTCGACCTCGACCTGCTGCTCTATGGCGACGTCGTCATCGAAGAAGACGGCCTGCGCGTGCCGCATCCGCATCTTCACGAGCGGGCCTTCGTCCTTGTGCCCCTGGCGGAGGTCGCGCCGACGCTGGTCGTGCCGGGCCACGGGCCGGTCGCAGCGTTGCGCGAGCGCGTGGCGACCGGCGACATCGAGGCGCTACGCTAGGGCCATGTACACGAACGCCGCCGGCGACACGACGTCGCCCGTCACCCTCCCGCAGCTGCTGCAGGCGCGCCACGAAGGCCGCCGCATCACCATGCTCACCTGTTACGACGCCGGCTTCGCGCGTGCGATCGATGCCGCCGGTGTCGACACCGTGCTCGTCGGCGACTCGCTCGGCATGGTGGTGCAGGGGCGTCGCAGCACGATCCCGGTGACGGTGCGCGCGGTCGAATACCACGTCGCCTGCGTCGCACGCGGCTTGCGTCGCGCATTCCTGATTGCCGACATGCCGTTCCAGTCGGACGCAACACCCGAAACCGCCCTCGACGCGGCAACGCAGTTCCTTCGTGCAGGCGCGTCGATGGTCAAGATCGAAGGCGCGGGCTTCAAGCTCGACGTCATTCGTCATCTGGTCGAACGCGAGATTCCGGTGTGCGCGCATCTCGGGCTGACGCCGCAGTCGGTGCTGCGACTGGGCGGTTACAAGGTGCAGGGCAAGACCGACGAAGCCGCTGAAAAGCTCGTCGCCGACGCGCATGCGGTCGAAGCCGCAGGCGCATCGATGCTGGTACTCGAATGCGTGCCGAGTCCGCTCGCCGCGCGAATCACCGAAGCGCTGTCGATCCCGACCATCGGTATCGGTGCCGGGCCGGACTGCACCGGCCAAGTCTTGGTGTTGCACGACATGCTCGGCCTTCGCCACGGCCGCGCGCCGCGTTTCGTCAAGGATTTCCTCGCGACCGGCGGCAGCATTTCCGGCGCGTTCGAGGCCTATGTGCGCGAAGTGCACGACGGCACGTTCCCCGCGCCCGAACACGGATACGCCTGAGCGATGACGACCGTCGTCCACGACCTCGCGCAGCTGCGCGACACGGTACGCGGCTGGACGCGCGCGGGTGAGCGCGTTGCGTTCGTGCCGACCATGGGCAATCTGCACGCGGGCCACTTCTCGTTGGTGCGGCAGGCGCGCGAACGCGCTGATCGTGTGGTGGCGAGCGTATTCGTTAACCCGACGCAGTTCGGGCCGAACGAGGATTTCGGGCGTTATCCGCGCACGCCCGAGCAGGACATTGCGGGCCTTCGCGATGCGGGCTGCGACGTGCTGTGGATGCCGGACGTCGAAACCATGTATCCGTTCGGCGCGTCCAACGCGGTGCAGGTGCGCGTGCCGGGCGTGACCGACGTGCTGGAAGGCGCGCATCGGCCTGGGCATTTCGATGGCGTCGCGACGGTCGTCGCTCGCCTGTTCCTGCAGGTGCAGCCGGACGTCGCCGTGTTCGGTCGCAAGGATTACCAGCAGCTCGCCGTCATTCGTTACATGGCGCGCGAAATGTCGTTTCCGGTCGAGATCGTGGCGGCGGCGACTGTTCGCGAGCCTGACGGCTTGGCGATGAGTTCGCGCAACCAGTACCTGTCGCAGGACGAGCGTCCGCGTGCAGCCGAGATCCATCGCGTTCTGCAGGCCATGCGCGACGCGACCATCGCGGGCCGCGAGTGGAACGACATCGAGGCCGACGCGACGAAGCAGCTGACCGGCGCCGGCTTCGACGTCGACTACGCCGTCGTGCGTCGACAGGACCTGATCGAGCCGACGGCCACCGACACGGCACTCGTCGCGCTGATCGCCGCCCGGCTCGGCCGCACCCGCCTCATCGATAACCTCGAGTTCGAGCGGCCCAGCGCTGCCTGAACGGCGCATGTTGCAGCGCGCCATGCGCTGCTAGACTTCATGTTTTCCAGTGCCCGCAGCCTGCGGGACGAGCTCGCCGCCATGCTCCTGAACATGCTCAAGGCCAAGATCCACCGTGCCACGGTCACCCATGCCGAGCTGCACTACGAAGGCTCCTGCGCGATCGACGGGCGCCTGCTCGACATCTCGGGCATCCGCGAGTACGAGCAGATCCACATCTGGAACGTCAACCAGGGCACGCGCTTCGTGACCTATGCGATCCGTGCGGAAGAAGGCAGCGGCACGATTTCTGTCAACGGCGCGGCCGCGCATCTCGCGCAGCCCGGTGACCTCGTCATCATCGCCGCGTACGGACAATGCGACGAGGCGGAAGCCGCGAAGTTCAAGCCGATGTGTGTGTACGTCGACCGCGACAACCGCCTGACCCACACCAACCAGTCGATCCCCGCACAGGCCGCGTAACGCATGTCCATCGCCGACCGCCTCAGCCCGTTGCGCGCCGAGGCGGCGCGCGTAAGCCAGACGCCGCTCCGCGACCTCGTCGCCGACGATCCCGATCGCGCACGCGATTTCGCGCTTCGCGTCGGTCCGATCCACGCCAGTTTCGCCCGCCAGCGCTACGACCGTGTAGCGCTCGATGCCTTGTTCCGCCTGGGCGAATCGCTGGATTTCGAAGGCCGCGTCCGCGCGCTGTTTGAAGGAGAGCAGGTCAACGTCACCGAGCGTCGCCCGGCGCTGCATACCGCGCTGCGCAGTGATCTGGTCGATGCCGAAACGGCCCGTACTTCAAATGCGATGGCACGCGAAGCACGAGTTTCCATGCGCGCTGTGGTCGATGCGATCGTCGCGTCTGGCGTCACCGACGTCGTCAGCGTCGGTATCGGCGGCTCCGACCTCGGCCCGCGCCTTGCGGTAGACGCGCTCGCGCCGGTCGGCGGCTCGCGCGTTCGCGTGCACTTCCTCTCGAACGTCGACGGCCACGCGGCGCAGCGCGTGCTTGCGGGGCTCGATCCGTCGCGCACTGCCGCGCTGATGATCTCCAAGACCTTCGGCACGCAGGAAACGCTGCTCAATGGTCGCGTCCTGCGTGATTGGCTGGGCGACGACTCGCGTCTCTACGCGATCAGCGCGAACGTCGCGCGTGCGGCCGAGTTCGGCATTCCGGCCGAACGCATCCTGCCGATGTGGGATTGGGTGGGCGGTCGCTATTCGATGTGGTCTGCAGTCGGCCTGCCGGTCGCCATCGCCATCGGCATGGATGGCTTCGAAGCCTTGCTCGACGGTGCCGCCGAGATGGACGCGCATGTTCTTCGCGAACCGGTGCGTCGCAACCTCGCCGCGTGGCACGCGCTGACCGCGGTGTGGAATCGCAACGCGCTTGAGCTAGCGAGCCAAGCCGTTCTGCCGTACGACGAACGCCTGCGCCTGCTGCCGAATTACCTGCAGCAGCTGGTGATGGAAAGCCTCGGCAAGTCGGTGCATATCGACGGCACGTCGATCGACGTGGACACGGTGCCGGTGTGGTGGGGCGGCCCCGGCACCGACACGCAGCACAGCTTTTTCCAGGCGCTGCATCAGGGCACGACGCCTGTTCCCTGCGATTTCCTTGGCGTCGCGCAGGCCGATGCGCCGTACCGGGACAACCACGACGCGCTACTGTCGAACCTGCTCGCGCAGAGTCAGGCATTCGCGAACGGGCAGGACAGCGAGGATCCGCATCGCCGCTATCCGGGCGGGCGGCCGAATACGATGCTGTTGCTCGACGCGCTGACGCCGCGTTCGCTAGGCGCGCTCATCGCGATGTACGAGCACAGCGTTTACCTGCAGTCCGTCGTCTGGGGCATCAACGCGTTCGACCAGTTCGGCGTCGAGCTCGGCAAGCAGATCGCGAATACGCTGCTGTCGGCGGTGCGTGGCGAATCGGAAGCGGATGATCCGGTGACGCGAGCGCTGCTCGAGGAGATTTCGCAGCTGCGCTAGCTGTCGTTGCGTCGGGTCGCATGACAGGTCTGACGACGTGCTGCGCTGCGGTGTTGCGGTTTGTCGTTCAGCTCTTCCGCTTGTTGCTCGACGAACGCGACTTCGACGCGACGGTTGCTTTCTTGGCGGCAGAGCGCACGCCAGTCTTGGACGGCGACCTCTTGGTCGACGCGCGCTTCGTGACTTTGGCCGGCGCCGCCTTCTTCGCAGATGCGCGCGTGTTCGTCGACGCCGACTTCTTCGCGCCAGCGCGCTGCGTCGTCGCCTTGCCGGCGGCCTTCTTCGTCGTTGGCTTCTGCTTCTTCGCAGCCGCAGGCTTCGTCGCGCCGTCCGACTTCTTGACCCGTGGCGCAGGCAACGCAGCCGCCGTCGCATCGAGCAGCCCACGCAACCACTGTCCCTCGTCCCAACCATCGGGCGGCAGTCGCAGATAGTCCTTGGCGCCGGGGTAGGGCGGGCCGAACGCGAGCACGCCGGCGGCCGTCATCGCATCGCGCCCGGCCGGCGTGTCCTTAACGAACAGCACGTCGTCGCAGACGAACGCAACGGGCAGGCCTTCGCGATACAGGCAGTACTCGCCGAACATTCGGCGCGTGCTGTACGACGCACCGCGCGTGCCGAGCTGGTCCATGAGGAATTCGATCGTGCCGGGGTCGGTGGCCATGCGGTCCTCAGGCGGTGCGTTGTGCGTGTCGCGCGAGTGCCCATTGAACACTTTCGCGTACCACAGCATCTTCGATTTCGCGGCGTGAATCGAGCGCCGCGATGACGTCGGGCGTCGTTGGCGCATTGCCGAGCGCGATCGCGATGTTGCGCAGCCAGCGCGAATGTCCGCTGCGCCGGATTGCGGTTCCTTCGGTGCGACGAAGGAACTCGTCTTCCGACCACGCGAACAGTTCTGGCAGTGTGGCCGTGTCGAGTGCATTGCGCGCGCGGAAGTCCGGCTCGTCGGTTCGCCGCGCGAACTTGTTCCACGGACAGACGAGCTGGCAGTCGTCGCAGCCGAAGATGCGGTTGCCCATCAGCGGACGAAGCTCGGGGTCGATCGGGCCCTCGTGTTCGATCGTGAGGTATGAAATGCAGCGGCGTGCATCGAGACGATTCGCGCCGACGATCGCCTGCGTCGGGCAGATATCGATGCAACGCGTGCACGTGCCGCAATGCGCCGTCGCGGGCGGATCCACGGGCAATGCGATGTCGACGTAGATTTCGCCGAGGAAGAACCACGATCCGCCGTTCCGGTCGATGAGGCAGGTGTGCTTGCCGATCCAGCCGAGGCCCGCGTTGCGTGCGAGCGCGCGTTCGAGCACCGGTGCCGAGTCGACGAACACGCGATGTCCGAACGGGCCGATCTCCGCGGCGATGCGATCGGCAAGCTTCTGCAGGCGATTACGCATCAGCTTGTGATAGTCGCGACCTAATGCGTAGCGCGCGACGTATGCGCGCTTGCCGTCGTCAAGCGTGGCCCAGGCTTCTTCGTCGTCGCGACGCCCGTAGTCGAGGCCGACGCTGATCACGCGCAATGTGCCCGGCAACAACTCGGCGGGACGCGCGCGCTTGCTGCCGTGGCGCGCCATCCAGTCCATCGTTCCGTGCAGGCCGCGATCGAGCCAGTCGGCGAGGAACGCTTCGTCCTCCGCCAGCTCCACCCCGCTGATGCCGCAGCGCTGGAAGCCCATCTCGCGCGCAAGCTCGCGCACCCGCGCGCCCATGGCGGCGAGATCGACGGGCGCGTCGGACACGGCGGCGAGGCTCATGGGCCAAGTATAGAATTCGGCCATGCGCGACCTTCCGCCGCTGTTCGACACCGATTCAGTGCGGCGCTTCGAGGCGGCCGCGATCGCCGCGGTGGGCGACGAATCGATCCTCATGGAGCGTGCCGGGCAGATGGCCTGGCAACGCGTGCTGGAGCTCTGGCCCGCAGCGGCGCGATTGCTCGTGGTCTGCGGTGCGGGCGGCAATGGCGGCGACGGCTTCGTGCTGGCGCGATTGGCCCGTGCGTCGGGGCGCGACGTGCAGGTGATCGAATATCGACCGACGGGCTCCGCGCACGTCGCGGCATGCCACGCGCGCGATGCCTATGTCGAAGCAGGCGGACGACTCGATCGCTGGGGCGGCGCACTGCCCGAGGCCGATGTCGTCGTCGATGCGCTGTTTGGCATCGGACTGTCGCGCGAGCCGCGTGCCGAAGCCGTGGCACTGATCGACGCGATCAACGCACACGGTGCACCTGTGCTTTCGCTGGACGTGCCCAGCGGGGTGGATGCACGTGGCGTCGCGGGCACCGCCGTACAGGCGACGTCGACGCTCGAGTTCCTGCTGCCGAAAGCGGTATTGCGCAGCGGGCCGGCGCTCGGACATGCAGGTGCAAACGCGTGTGCGCCGCTCGATATCCCGGCGTCGATCGACGTTCCCGCGCGTTGCGCGAGCCTCGCATCCGTCGACGCACTCGCGCACTGGCTGCGCCCGCGAAGTCGCGACAGCCACAAGGGCGACAACGGTCGCGTCACCTGTATCGGCGGCGATCACGGCAGTGGCGGCGCCGTACTGCTTTGCGCAGACGGCGCCTTGCGCGCAGGCGCCGGACTGATGCGGGTGCACACGCGCGACGCGCACCTCGCGCCCCTGCTCGCGCGGCTGCCGGAAGCGATGGCGGCGCCGGAGGCCGGTGAGTTCGATGCCGACTGGCCCGACGTCGTGGTCATCGGTCCTGGCCTCGGGCAAGGCAACTGGGGCTTCGCCCATCTGCACCACGTGCTCGACAGCGACGTCGCGACGGTGTTCGACGCCGACGCGCTGAACCTGATCGCGCGCCACGCGTTCAAGGTCAAACCCGATTCGGTGCTGACGCCGCATCCGGGCGAAGCTGCGCGTCTGCTCGGCATCAAGACCGACGCCATCCAGCGCGATCGTCTCGGTGCCGCGGTACAACTCGTCGAGCGCTACGGCGCGGTCGTCGTGCTGAAGGGCGCCGGCACCGTGATTGCGGCGCCGGGCGGGGTGCCTGTAGTTCTCGATGCGGGGAATCCAGGCATGGCCGTCGGTGGCATGGGCGACCTGCTGGCCGGCGTCATCGCCGCGCTGCGCGCGCAAGGTCTCGCGGCGTTCGACGCCGCCTGCTGCGGCGCACTGCTGCACTCGGCCGCTGCGGATATCGCTGCGGCGGACAATGGCGAGCGCGGAATGCTGCCGTCGGATGTATTGCCGCCGTTGCGGCGGCTCGCGAATCCCGCATGAAGTTCGAACTCCCCGACGCCGACGCCACCGCCGCGCTCGGCCGCGCATTGGCGCGCACGCGACCGTCGCATGGCGTCGTCCATCTGATCGGCGATCTCGGTGCGGGCAAATCGACGCTCGCACGCGCGCTTCTTCGCGAGCTCGGCGTCACCGGCGCGATCCGCAGCCCGACGTACACGCTGGTCGAGCGCTACACGGTGGAGGGCGGGGAGGCGTGGCATCTCGACCTTTACCGCATCGGCGATCCGGGCGAGCTCGACTTTCTCGGCCTCGACCCGGCCGATGCGGTGCTGTGGCTGGTCGAATGGCCGGAGCGGGGCGGGGCGGCACTACCGCCGCCCGATCTGCTTATCCATCTGGAACTGTCGGCAACGGGACGCAACGTCGAAATAACGCCCAATTCACCCGCCTCTGACCGGTGGTTGACGGACGCGTCGGCCGTCTTCACATCTGGCGATCTTCACGGCTGACGGAGAAGTCCGCGCCAGGTCACGGATTCACAAGGGAAAAGTCGCTTGCATTGCGGGTCCCGCAGTGCTTGACTACTGACATGCGCGTGAAGGCCGACACTGTGCAGAAATTCCTCCTCGGGGCGGCGCTCATCGCCGCGCTTGCGTGGAACCTTGCGCAAGCGGCGGAAGTCCGCAGCGTCCAGCTCAGCCGCGGTGCCACCGGCACGCGTGCGGAAATCGCGCTGGATGCAGTACCGGGCGACTACCGCCTGATCCATCTCGCTGATCCCGACCGCCTCGTCGTGGATCTTCCGGCTTCGTCAGTGCGTCACGGTGCGTCGCTTCCGGCACCTGCCGGTGTGGTCCGCAGCGTCCGCTACGGCCAGCCCGAGCCGGGCGTCGCCCGCGTCGTGTTCGATCTGGCTCAGCCGATCGCCGCACTTCGCCCGCAGATCGAGCCGTCGGCCAATGGCAGCCGCCTGGTTATCGAATGGCCGGGCGACGATGACACCGCGACCGCGACGGTTGCAGCTGCGACGTCGGCACCGCTGACTGCGAGCCCGTCACCGTCGACCGGCGCTTTGGTCGCGATGGATGTGCCGTCGCAGGTGCCCGCCTCCACGCCGGTGTTGACGCCGACCGTCACCGCGGCCTCGCAAAATTCGTTGGATCGCCTCGTTGCTGGCGTTTCGACCGCCCCGACGACTTCGGTGCCGGTTCCGGCTTCCACGCGGATCGATCCGCCGGCACAGCAGGCCGTCTCGATCGCGCCCGTCTCCACCTACACCTACACCCCGCCGCAGACCACCGTCTCGCCGTCGCCGGCCCGGCCGCTGCGCGACGCGTCCGGCCGACCGCTGCGTCCGCTGGTCATCGCGATCGACGCCGGCCACGGTGGCCAGGATCCCGGTGCGCATGGCCCGACCGGTCGTCGCGAGAAGGACGTGACGCTCGCGATCGCGCGCGAACTCGCACGCCAGGTCAACGCGACGCCGGGCTACAAGGCCTACCTGACGCGCGACTCCGACTTCTTCATACCGCTCAACGAACGTGCACGCCTCGCCAAGCGCGCTGGCGCGGACATGTTCGTGTCGATCCACGCCGACGCCGCCGAAAACGCAGCGGCACGTGGCTCGTCGGTCTTCGTGCTGTCGCTCAAGGGCGCGTCGTCGCAGCGCGCGCGCTGGCTGGCCGACAAGGAAAACTCGGCCGACCTGATCGGCGGCGTGCCGGTCGAGCCCGGCAATACGCTCGCCTCGGTGCTGCTCGACCTCACGCAGAGCGGCAACCTCAAGGCGTCCGAAGACGTGGCCGGGCAGGTGCTGTCGGGCCTCGCGCGCCTCGGGCCGAACCACAAGTCGACCGTCGAACGCGCGAACTTCGCCGTACTGCGCACGTCCGACATCCCCGCGATGCTGGTCGAGACCGCCTTCATTTCGAATCCCGACGAAGAGCAGCGCCTGACCGATCCGGTGCAGCAGGCCGCGATCGCACGCGCGGTGTTCAGCGGCGTCAACGGCTACTTCGTGCGGACGCCGCCGCCGGGCACCATGCTCGCGGCGCAGGGCGCATCGCCGGCTCTTTCCGGCGGCCCCGCGGGCGGCGGACGCTGAGACATTCGACCGCGCGCCCAGAGTGGCGCGCGTCTATCATCGACGGCCGTAACCGCGCGCGAGCGCGATGAATTCCGCCGTGCCGATCCGACAACTTCCTGACGTCCTCATCAACCAGATCGCTGCCGGCGAAGTCGTCGAGCGCCCGGCGTCCGTGGTCAAGGAACTCGTCGAGAACGCTCTCGATGCCGGGGCAGGGCGCGTCGACATCGACCTGGAGGACGGCGGCATCCGCCTGATCCGCATTCGCGACGATGGGCTGGGCATCGATCCGGACGAGCTCGCGCTTGCAGTGCAGCGCCACGCGACGAGCAAGATCGCTTCGTTGGATGATCTGGAAGGCGTGGCAACCCTCGGTTTCCGCGGCGAAGCGCTGCCGTCGATCGCGTCGGTGAGCCGCCTCGCGCTGGTGTCGCGCACGCGCGATGCCGAGCACGCGACGGCGATCGAAGTCGACGGCGGCACGGTCGGTGCACCGACGCCGCGCGCGCATCCGCAGGGCACCACTGTCGAAGTGCGAGACCTGTTCTACAACGTGCCGGGGCGACGCAAGTTCCTGCGCGCCGAACGCACCGAGCTGTCGCATATCGAGGACTGGCTGCGGCAGCTCGCACTCGCGCGTCCCGATGTCGAGCTGCGCGTCTCGCACAACGGAAAGGCGTCGCGACGCTGGAAGGGCGAGCGCGACCTGCTGTCGGGGGAGCGCCTGCACGAAGCGTTGGGTCCGGACTTCGTGCGCCATTCCCTGCGCGTCGAGCAGGGTGATCTCGGCGACGAAGGGCGCGGTCTGCGACTGCAGGGCTGGATCGCCGAGCCCAGCTACAACCGCGCGAGCACCGACCAGCAATTCCTGTTCGTCAACGGGCGTGCGGTGCGCGATCGCGGTGTCGCGCATGCCGTTCGCCAAGCGTTTGCGGACGTGCTCTTCCATGGCCGCCACCCGGCCTACGTGCTGTTTCTTTCGCTCGATCCGCGACGCGTCGACGTCAACGTGCACCCCGCCAAGCACGAAGTGCGTTTTCGCGACAGCCGCCTGATCCACGACTTCGTCTATCGAACGCTTGCGGGCGTGCTCGCGGAGACGCGCGCGGGTTCGAGCGTCGCGACGTTCGGCGCACCGGCGACGGCCGTGCCTGCACCGGGTGCGTGGTCGCCACCGATGCGGCAGTCGCCGCTCGGATTGCAGGTCGCGGAAACCCGGGCGGGGTACGAAGCGCTGTATGCATCGCCGGAGCGCGCTGCGGCGCCGTCGATGCAATCGCTCGTCGACCCGGCCGCGAACGACGAGCCGACGCTGCCGCCACTCGGTTACGCGCTGGCGCAGCTGCAGGGCATCTACATTCTTGCCGAGTGCGCCGACGGTCTGATCGTCGTCGACATGCATGCCGCGCACGAGCGCATCGGCTACGAGAAGCTCAAGAGCGCGCACGACGGTGAAGGCCTGCGCACGCAGCCGCTGCTGGTGCCGCAGACGGTGCCCGTGTCGGAGCGCGAAGCCGATGTCGCCGAGCGCGAAGTCGCGACCCTCGCGGAACTCGGCTTCGAAGTCTCGCGAACCGGGCTGCAGTCCGTGTTGTTGCGCGCTGTACCGGCGCTGCTCGCGAACGGCGATACCGAAAGCCTGCTGCGCGACGTGCTCGCCGACCTGCGCGAGCACGGCGAAACGCGACGCATCGCCGCCGCGCGCGACGAACTGCTTTCGACCATGGCCTGCCACCACGCCGTGCGCGCGAATCGCCGTCTCACGATCCACGAAATGAACGCGCTGTTGCGCGAGATGGAAGCGACGGAACGCTCCGGTCAATGCAATCACGGGCGTCCGACCTGGGCGCGTTTTTCGCTGGCGGAGATCGATAAATGGTTCCTGCGCGGACGCTGACCCGCATCCTCGTCGCGACGGCGTGCATTGCGCTCGCCGCGTGCAATCGCCAGTCGCCGCCGGCGAAGCCCAAGGCGTTGCCCGCCGCGTACCTGCAGGCGGAACAGGCATGGCGCGCGCAGCGCCTCACCGAGCTGACGAAGCCCGACGGCTGGACGTCGCTGATCGGCCTGCATTGGCTCGATCCCGGTTCGCATTACGTCGGCAGTGCGTCCGACAACGGCATTCGTCTCGCGGCGGGCCCTGCGCAGTTCGGCATGTTCGACGTGCGCAATGGTCATGTGCGCTTCGTGCCAAATGCGAAGGCCGGGCTCACCATCGATGGCCAGCCCGCACGCGCGAGCAACCTGCGCGCGGATGACGATCCTGCAGGCGCGAACGTGATCGGCTTCGACGACGGCAAGGGCATCGCGACCGTCATCCATCGCGGCGATCGGTTCGCACTGCGCGTAAAGCATGCCGACGCGCCGACACGTGTGCAGTTCCACGGCCTGCAGTACTGGCCGGGCGGCCCCGACTGGATCATCGACGCAACCTACGTGCCGAATCCGCCGGGCCAGAAGCTCGACATCGTGAACATCGTCGGCATGGTCGAGCCGACGCCGAATCCCGGCCACGTCGAGTTCAAGCGCAACGGCAATCGCTACCAACTTGAAGCGCTCGCGAACGACGATGGCGGTCTGTTCCTCGTGTTCGCCGACCGCACCAGCGGTCACGGCAGTTACGGCGCCGGGCGTTTCGTTGACACCGCGCCGCCGGCGAACGGACATGTCGCCATCGACTTCAACCAGGCCTACGACCCGCCATGCGCGTTCACTCCGTTCGCCACGTGCCCGCTGCCGCCGCCGATGAATCGCATCGACCTCGCCGTCAAAGCGGGCGAGAAAGCGTACGGCGGCCACTGATGCGCGCCATGCACCGTTACGCACTCGCGCTGATCGGCCTACTGCTCGCGCTTCCGGTCGCGGGTTCGACGCCGGTGTCACCCGCGCCGTCGACGCCGCCGGTTCCGCTGCTGTGGAGGGTGTCGGACGCCGACAACAGCATCTACCTGCTCGGTTCCTTCCACCTGCTCGCCAAGTCGGACTATCCACTGTCGCCCGACGTCGACCGCGCGTTCGACGACGCGGAGTCGCTGGTATTCGAAGTCGCGCCGGAAGATCTCGACGATCCGTCGGTGACCGGGCTGATGCTCGGACTCGCGAAGTCCGACCCGGCGTCGTCGCTTGCCAACACATTGCCGGCCGACCTCAAGACGCCGCTCGACGCGCGTCTCAGCGCGATGGGTCTGCAACCCGAACAGATGGGTGGCTTCGAGCCGTGGTTCGTCGACACCATGCTGGTGACGTTGCTCGGACAGCGCAGCGGTTATGCGCCGGACGACGGGCTGGATCGCAACCTGATGGCGCGCGCGCGTGCTGCCGGTAAGCCTACGGGCGGCCTCGAAACCGTGCGTCAGCAATTGGCCACGCTTGATGGCACGCCGCTCAGCGAACAGATCGCATCGTTGCGCGAGTTCGTCGATGAGGGTGACAACGCAGGTACGCGGCTTGATGAACTGCACAACGCATGGCGGGCGGGCGACATCCCGACACTCGAGCGTTTGACGCGCGAGGAAATGGCCGGCTTGACGCCGGTGACGTACCAGCGCCTCAACGTCGATCGGAATCGTGCGTGGATTCCGCGATTCCAGGCCTTGCTCGCGCAGGGCGCCGGGCACGACACGTTGGTCGTCGTGGGCGCCCTGCATCTGCTCGGCGACGACGGTGTGGTCGCCTTGCTGCGCGCGAAGGGTTATCACGTCGAGCGCATCTGCACCGCGTGCGGGGCGGCGAAAGCCACGACGCACTAAATGCCAGTGCGGCTCAGGCCGCGGGCACCAGCACGATGCAGTCCACCGGGCACGCCGGCACGCAGAGCTCGCAACCAGTGCACAGCGGCTCGATCACGGTGTGCATGTGCTTGGCGCCGCCGATGATGGCGTCGACCGGGCAGGCCTGGATGCACTTCGTGCAGCCGATGCAGTCGTCTTCGACGACGAGCGCGACCTGCGGCGGTTTGTGAGTGCCGCGCGTGCGGTCATAAGGCTTGGGCGCAACGCCCAGGACGCGTGCCAACACGCGCGCGCCGTCATCGCCACCCGGCGGACAGTGATCGACATCCGCTTCGCCGCGCGCCATCGCCTCCGCATACGGGCGACAGCCTGCGAATCCGCATTGCCCGCACTGTGTCTGCGGAAGCAGGCGATCGAGCCGCTCGACGAGTGCATCGAGCGGCGTAGCGATGGTCGAGGGTGTGGACATCGACGTCAGGCGCAGTCGCGCCGAAGGATCAGCGTACCGGCATGCCCGGTGCGGCGCCGTTGTCGGCGTCGAGCAGGAACAGCCCGCCGCCGTCGAAGCCTGCCGACAGAATCATCCCTTCGCTCACGCCGAAACGCATCTTGCGCGGCGCCAGATTCGCGATGAACACGACGCTGCGGCCCACGAGCGTGTCGGGCTCGCCATACGAGGCGCGGATGCCCGAGAAGATCTGGCGCTGGCCGAGGTCGCCGGCGTCGAGCAGGAAGCGCAGCAGCTTGTCCGAACCCTCGACGAAGCCGCACTCGAGCACCTTGCCGACGCGCAGGTCGAGCTTCGCGAAGTCGTCGATGCCGATCGTCGAGGTGGACGCAGGGGCCGACGCCGCGGCGGGCGCAGCCTCCGGCTTCGCGACAGGCGCGGCGGTCGCGGCCTTCGTCGCCTCGGTGGTCTGCATCGTGTCTTTGCTGGCGTCGGTCATGGCGTCGATCTGCTTCGGGTCGATACGGGTGAACAGCGGGGTGTACGGCGCGATCTCACGTGCAACCAGTGGCGTAGCGACAGTGCCCCAAGCGGCCACGGGAGCACGCAAGAAGGCTTCGGCCTGCGACGCGACGCACGGCAGCACGGGCTTGAGCGCGACGGCGAGTACACGGAATAGGTTCAAACCTTGCGTGCACACGGCCTGCAGTTCGGCATCCGCGCCTTCCTGCTTGGCGAGCACCCACGGCTTGGTCTCGTCGATGTAGCGGTTCGCTTCATCAGCGAGCGCCATGGTCAGACGCAGCGCGGTAGCGGCTTCGTTGCGCGCGTATGCGTCGGCGATCGGCTGCAGCTGCGCGACGAAGCGTTCGTACGTCGCCGCATCGGGCAATGCGTCCGCGAGGCGCCCACTGAAGCGCTTCTCGATGAAACCAGCGCAGCGGCTCGCGAGGTTCACGAACTTGCCGACGATGTCGGAGTTCACGCGCGCGATGAAGTCGGCGAGGTTGAGGTCGACGTCGTCGACGCCGCCCGACGTCTTCGCTGCGAAGTAGTAACGCAGCGCTTCAGGATCGAGACCCGCTTCGAGGTACGTACGCGCCATGACAAATGTGCCGCGCGACTTCGACATCTTCGCGCCGTCCACCGTCAGGTAGCCGTTGACGTGCAGGCGCGTCGGCGCGCGCAGCCCCGCACCGTTCAGCACCGCCGGCCAGAACAGGCCGTGGAAATTGACGATGTCCTTGCCGATGAAGTGATGCATCTCGGCCGCGGAATCGGCGCGGAGGTAGGCGTCGAAATCGATCCCGTTCTTCGCCGCGAGCGTCTTGAAGCTCGACAGATAGCCGATCGGCGCGTCGATCCAGACGTAGAGGAACTTGCCCGGA
Organism: Lysobacter sp. HA35; assembly: GCF_054061195.1. Classification (NCBI taxonomy): domain Bacteria; kingdom Pseudomonadati; phylum Pseudomonadota; class Gammaproteobacteria; order Lysobacterales; family Lysobacteraceae; genus Lysobacter; species Lysobacter sp. HA35. The sequence continues at coordinate 731,363 of NZ_JBSSDY010000001.1, forward strand.
TGGCCCGGGATTTCGAAACCGAAATACGGCGCGTCACGCGAGATGTCCCACGCGCGCAGCCCGCCTTCGGCATCGAGCCACTCCTGCAGTTTCGCCTTGACGCCGCCGATGGCGACGTCGCGCGATAGCCAGTCACGCAGGAACGCGTCGAAGTGTCCGAGCTCGAAGAAGAAGTGTTCGGACTCGCGCAGCTCCGGCGTCGCGCCGCTGATGACCGAGCGCGGTTCCTTCAGCTCGGTCGGTGCGTAGGTCGCGCCGCAGTGCTCGCAGTTGTCGCCGTACTGGTCGGGCGTGCCGCAATTCGGGCAGATGCCTTTGACGTAGCGGTCCGGCAGGAACATGCCCTTGACGGGATCGAACAGCTGCGCGACGGCACGTCGCGTGATGTGGCCTGCGCCTTCGAGCGCGCGGTAGATCGTCTGCGTCAGCTCGCGATTGGTTTCGGAGTTGGTCGAGTCGTAGTGATCGAACGCGACACCGAAGTCGGCGAAGTCGCGCTCATGGCCGGCCTGGATGCCGGCGATGAAGGCTTCCGGCGTCGTACCGGCCTTTTCGGCGGCGAGCATGATGGGCGTGCCATGGGTGTCGTCGGCGCAGACGAAGTGCACCGTGTCGCCCGACATGCGCTTTGCGCGGGTCCAGATATCGCCTTGGACGTACCCGACCAGATGGCCCAGGTGCAGCGGGCCGTTGGCGTAGGGTAGGGCACAGGTGACGAGGATCTCGCGGGACATGGCGGACGCGTGCGCAGGGGGTCGGAAAGTATCGCACGCGGCGTTTTGCGGGCCGACCTGCCAAAAGAAAACGGCCCGGTTTCCCGGGCCGTTCGAATTACCAGGACGACGAGCCGATCAGTGAACGCGGACCCAGGTCGCCGTCTTGCAGATAAACAGCTTGCAGCCGGTGACTTCGAGCTTGTTGCCGGCATCGACGAGCTTAATGCTCTTGGCCTTGAAGCTCATGCCGGCCGACGGCTTGTAGCCCTCGCCGCCGCCCCAGCCGCCATCGATCGGCGACAGGTTCCAGAGGATCGGCATGCCGACGGTCGCCTTACCCTTCTTCGCGCCGTCGCACTTGGTGCACGTGGCCGCGGCCGGGTCGACAGCCTCGACGATCTTCGCGGCGAGCTTGCCGTTCTGGGCCTGGTAGACCTCGGCGATGGTCATGACCTTGCCGGTCTCGTCGTCGAGCGTCTTCCACTTGCCGATCGGCGAGTTGTCGGCGGCGCCGGCCGCGAGCGGCAGCGCGAGCAGGAGCAGTGCGGTGAACGTGGTGCGCATGGATCCCCCTTGGATGTGATGGCCCGCCGCGGGTGCGGGTGGGTGGCCTTATATAACCCGAATTGCGACGCCGCGGTTTCACCTACGGTCGGTTGTTCAGCATCCGGGGCAGGCAGCGCGGCTCAGCGTTCACATGACCGCCTAGAATTTGCGGAATGGATCCCGCATCGCTGTACGCCGAGGCGATCTCGGCGCTGAACCGTAACGAGTTCCCGCGCGCGTTCGAATTGGCTGGGCAGCTGGCACGCGTGGCGCCGCAGCACGGCGGCGTGCATTTCATCGGCGGCGTCGCGGCGTTGCACATGGACCGGATTCCGCAGGCGATCGCACTGCTGGATCGTGCATGCGTGTTGAGCCCGACACGCCCGGACTACCACGCACAGCGCGCGCGTGCTCTCGCTGCTGCACGGATGTTCCGGGAGGCGATCGATGCCGCAGACCGTGCATTGGCGGCGTCTCCGCAGGACCCGCTGACGCTCGACACGCTGGGCGTCGTGCTGACGCAGGCGAACGACTACGTGCGCGCGGGCGATCTGTTCCGCCGTGCGGTACACGCCGCGCCCGACGTCGCGACATTCCACTTCAACTACGCGACAGCGTTGATGTTCGCCGGGGAGATCGATGACGCGGAGCGCGAATACGAGGCTTGTCTCGCGCTCGATCCGCGCTACGGGCGTGCGCACCTCGCGCTCGCCCAGTTGCGCAAACAGACGGCCGAGTCGAATCATCTCGATCGCCTGCAAGCTCTTCTTGTCGACGCCACGCCCGGCGAGGCTGCGATGTACCTCCAACTGTCGCTCGCGAAGGAAGACGAAGACCTGCAGCACTATCCCGAAGCGTTCGCCCATCTCGTCGCGGGCAAACGCGAAGGTGCTCGCGGACGCAGTTATCGCTTCGAACGCGACGAGCAATTGTTCGCGGCCATCGAGCGTTCGTTCGAAACGCTTCCGACGCCTGCAGCGCCGTCGTCCAGCAGCGAACCGATCTTCGTTTTCGGAATGCCGCGGTCGGGCACGACGCTCGTCGATCGCATCCTCTCCAGCCATCCCGACGTGCAGTCGGCCGGCGAGCTTCAGAACTTCGGCGTATTGCTCAAGCGTTTGTCGGGCACGAGGACGCGCGCGCTCATGGATCCAGAGACCATCGCGGCTGCGCGTCGCGCCGACCTGTCACCGCTCGGCGATGCCTACACCGCAAGCACGCGCCCGGTCACCGGCAACAAGCCGCACTTCGTCGACAAGCTCCCGCACAATTTCCTGTACGCAGGTTTCATCGCGGCGGCATTACCCAATGCGCGGCTCGTGGCGGTTCGTCGCCACCCGATGGATGTCTGCTTGAGCAACTTCCGTCAGCTTTTCGCGCTCACCTCGCCGTATTACGACTACTCGTTCGATCCGGTCGATACGGCGCGCTATTACGTGCTGTTCGATCACCTCATGACGCACTGGCGCGCGTTGGTCGGTGATCGGCTACTCGAAGTGCGCTACGAAACGCTCGTGGATGAGCAGGAGGCCACGACGCGGACGCTTCTCGGGCACTGCGGGCTGGATTGGAGCGACGCCTGTCTCGCGTTCGAGAAAAACGAAGCGCCGGTCGCAACCGCCAGCGTGGTGCAGGTCCGGTCGCCGATGTTCCGCACGTCGCTAGGACGATGGAAACGGTACGGCAATGCGCTCGACCCGATGCGACGAGTGCTTGAAAACGCCGGCATCGAAATCTGAAACAGAAAAAGGGCCCCGGGAGAGACGGGGCCCTTTCCATTTCCATGGGTGACTCGATTACTTCTTGCCGAACTGGTAGCGCGCTTCCAGGTAGAACGCACGGCCCATCGGGTTGAAGTTGTAGCTGTTGTACGGCGCGCTCGACGTGCCCGGATAGGTCCAGTCCATGTCCGGCATGCGGTCGGCCAGGTTGTTGACCATCAGCGACAGCGTGAGCGCCGGGTTGACCTCATAGTTCACGCTGGCGTTGAGCAGCGTGTACGAACCGAGCTTCGCCGCATACGGCGAGTACGCGTAACCGGCCGACGTCAGCGACGCCAGATAGTTCGGCGTCGGGCCGATGTAGTTGGCGTACACCGTTGTCGTCCACTGGTTCTTGTTCCAGGACGCCGACACGTCGGCCTTGTACTTCGGGTCCGTGCTCCAGTACGGGTTGTTCAGCACGTCGATCGACGGATCGGTCGGGTACTGCTGATACTGGTGCTTGAGGTTGCGCGTCCAGTTGCCGTTGAGGTGCAGGTTGCCGTACGCACCGAGGTCGATACCGTAGTGCGTGTCGACGGTCACCGCGTTCAACGTTTCGTTGGACACGTTGACCTTCTTCACGAAGATCGAGTCGATGTTGTTCTGCGGACCACGGGTAATCTGGCCCAGTGCAGCGACGCAGGTACCCGACGTCGCGTCGAGCTGGCCGGTGCGGCAGGCCAGTTCGTCACGCAGCAGCTGGTCGACGCTCTGCTGCGACACCTCGTTGTCAATGCTCCAGTGGTGGTAATCGGCGCCGATCGAGAACTTCGCGGTCGGTGCCCACACCACGCCGTAGCTCCAGACGTCGGCGTTGATCGGCTCAAGGTCGGGATTGCCCGACTGCTGCCCGAAGTACTGCGTCGAGTCGTACGGGCAGGCGTCGGTGTTGCCCGGCTCGAAGCCAGCGACATGGCAGCGGTAGTAGTCGGTCGCCTGGCTGTAGAAGCCGCTCAGGCCCTGGAACTGGTCCGCCAGGGTCGGCGCCTTGAACGCGGTGCCGTACTGGCCGCGCAGCAGCAGGCTCTGCACCGGCCGGTACTCGAGGCCCAGGCTGTACGTCGGCTTGGCCACGTTCTCGTTCGCAACGTGGTAGCTGTCGTAACGCGCGGACGCCGACAGCGTCAGCGGCGCGAAGATCGGCAGACGCATTTCACCGGTCACCGCATAACGCGAACGCTGGCCACCACCGCTGACCGCCGTCGTGCCCCACACATCGCCGTTGAGGAGCAGCGGATCGGGGTTGTATGCCCAGCCCTGGTTGCCCGCTTCCACCGCGACCGCGATACCCGCATCACCGCCCGGCAGCGAGAACAGCGAGCCGTTCGTCACCTGTGCGCGCAACATGTTGTCGTAGGTGCGGCTGTGGCTGTTCGTGCGCGTGGTGAAGCTGTCGAAGTCGGCCGGCGTCATCGGCGTGTAGAACGCCGCGTAGTCCGGCGTGAACACCGGATAGGCGCCGTAGTACGGGTCCAGGCCCTGCTGCGGCCCCAGCACGTGGTCGAGGAACCACTGGTTGATGGGATCGCCGAGACGGGCGAGGCTGCTCTCGTTGAGCTTGTACTCGGTGCGCGTCAGGCCGACGTCGTAATCCCAGTCCGAGTCGCCGATCGTGCCGTTGACGCCGAGTGTGAGCGCGTAGGACTTGTTGGTGTCCTGGTTGTGCGACTTGCCCCACCCGCCGATTTCTTCCGGCGCGAACGCACGCTGCAGGTTGACGAAGTCGTCGAGCGCCGGGTCGTAGTAGTAGCCCCATTCGGCGCCGGTGCCCCACCACAGGTAGTTCGAACCGGTGTTGTACTTGACCTTCTCGTGGGTGTAGAGGAAGTCGCCGTACAGCTGCGTGTGATCGTTGAGGTCGAAGGTGGAATGCGCGTAGACCTGACCTGAGCTCTTGCCGTTCTTCAGCGTGCGATAGCCCGGGGTGTAGAACGAACCGCAGTAGGGCTCAGCTTGGCTGGCGCGCTTCTGGAAGCCTTCCGTCCCGTCGAACAGATTCGTCAGGTTCGAACAGTTGTTCGGATCCAGGAAGTAGTAGTGGTTTGCCGCGCTATAGACGAGGAAGTCGCGGCTGGCGACCGCGGGAGACACGGCCACGATCGACCGCTTGCCCGTCGCAGGGTCGATCTTGAAATCGTGCCCGTTCTGGTTGTACTGGTCGGTCAGGTCGCGCTGGCTCGCGTACACCGGATCGGTCTTCTCGAGCTGGACGCCGAACAGCGTGTTGAAACGGCCGTCCTTGCTGCCGAACGTGTCGGCGAAGCTGACGCGACGGCTCGCGCCGCCGCCATGCTCGTAGCCACCGATCCGCGCGCTGAGCGTAGCGCCGTCGATGTGCTTCTTGAGGATGATGTTGATGACGCCCGCGATCGCGTCCGAACCGTACAGCGACGACTGGCCGCCCGGCAGGATTTCAATGCGATCGACGAGATCGACCGGAATGCCGCTGATGTTGTTGAACACGTCCGAGCCGTTGTACAGCGCCGGATAGTTCGCCATCGGGCGACCGTCGATCAGGTACTTCACGTAGCTCGCCGACAGACCGAACAGGCTGAGCGTCTCGGCGCCCTGCGTGAACGACGCCGATGTCTGGTTGCCCTGGACGCCGCCGGTCGCGAACGAGCTCTGCTGGAGCGCATCGGCGACGCTGGTGTAGCCGCGCGCCTGCAGGTCCTCGGCCGTGATCACGGTGACCGGCTTGAAGGTTTCCTTGTCCGTTTGAGGGATCAGCGAACCCGTGACGACAACCTTGTCGAGTTCGGTGGTCTTCTTGTCATCGGACGACGTGGAGGAAGTGGTAGTCGCGGTGCTCTGTGCTAGTGCGGCCGTCGGCAACAGCAGTGCGGCCAGAAGTGCGGTCGTAAGACGACTGCGCACGATGGTTGAGTTGCGTGACATCAACTTGGATACCCCGTGGGAGAGAGAAAGGCTTCCGTGCGTTTCGTGAGTCAGTGCATTGACCGCGCCGACCGTAACATTCGCGTAACACGCGTCTGACAGGTCATTGGTCATGCATTAGATGCGCGAAACTGAAGTTGTCAGCGACAACGGAAATTCGTGTGTGACGCGCGCCTCAGGCACTTCCACCTTCAAACCTGCATCAGTCATCAGCGAGCGATCGGTGTGTCTCATTGGCTGAGACGAAAGAACGTGCGCTTGCCCACGGCGCGCGCGACAATGCGTGCATGACGTCCGCGACGTCGCGTCTCCATAAGGCAACGTCATGACCACCACCGACATCGAATCCCTCCTGCTCGCCGCCGACGCACCCATCCCCGGCACGACGCTTCGCGACGTCGCGAGCCGAGTGGGGACGAGTAGCCGCGGTGACTTCACGGACGTCGATGTCATCGCCAAGGTGCCGACCGCCCGCATCGACGGCGACCTGAAATCGCGTATCGCCTCGACCCTCACCGCCGCCGGCTACGCGCCCGGCAACGTCACGACCCGCCAGCGCATCGACGCACATGTGCCTCAGACCGGCCTATCGCCGCTCACCACGGTGCGCAACCTGATCGTCGTGGGATCGGGCAAGGGCGGGGTCGGCAAGTCGACCGTTGCGGTCAACCTCGCGGTCGCGCTGGCGCAGGAAGGTGCGCGTGTCGGAATCCTCGACGCCGACATCTACGGGCCCAGCGTCCCGACGATGCTCGGTCTGTCGGGCCGGCCGGAGAGCCCGGACAACAAGTCGATCCAGCCGCTCACGGCGCACGGCATCGAAGCGATGTCGATCGGCCTTCTCGTCGAGCAGGACACGCCGATGATCTGGCGCGGCCCGATGGCGACGTCGGCGCTCACGCAGCTTCTCAACGACACGCGCTGGGGCGATCTCGACTACCTCATCCTCGACCTCCCGCCCGGCACGGGCGACATCCAGCTCACGCTCGCGCAGAAGATTCCGGTGGCCGGCGCGATCATCGTGACGACGCCGCAGGACGTCGCGACGCTGGACGCACGCAAGGCCGTGCGCATGTTCGAGAAGGTCAACGTGCCGATCCTGGGTTTCGTCGAGAACATGGCGCTGCACGTGTGTTCGAACTGCGGCCACGCCGAGCACATCTTCGGCGAGGGCGGCGGCGCGCGGATGGCGGCGGACTACGGCTATCCGCTGCTCGGCAGCCTGCCGCTGGAGCGAGGCATCCGCGAACACGGCGACTCCGGTGCGCCCATCGTCGCTGCGGATCCGGAATCCACCGCGGCGCAGGCCTTCGTCGCTACGGCGCGGCAGGTCGCCGTCGCATTGGCGCGTCGGCCGACGGTCGCGCGTTCGCTGTCGATCAGCCTCGCCGGGGAGTAACCGGGGCCGGCGGGCTATCGCCACCGGCTAGAATGCGTTTTTTAGCCGCACGGGCCGCACGATGAGCATCAAGAGCGATCGCTGGATCCGCCAGATGGCGCAGGAGAAGGGGATGATCGAGCCCTTCGAAGCCGGCCAGGTCAAGCGTTCCGCGTCCGGCGAGCGCCTCGTCAGTTATGGCACGTCCAGCTACGGCTACGACGTGCGCTGCTCGCGCGAGTTCAAGATCTTCACCAACATCAACTCGACGATCGTCGACCCCAAGCATTTCGACGAAGGCAGCTTCGTCGATGTCGAGTCGGACGTCTGCATCATCCCGCCGAACTCCTTCGCACTGGCGCGCACGGTCGAGTACTTCCGCATTCCGCGCGACACGCTGGTGGTCTGCCTCGGCAAGAGCACGTACGCGCGCTGCGGCATCATCGTCAACGTGACGCCGCTCGAGCCCGAATGGGAAGGCCACGTGACCTTGGAATTCAGCAACACGACGCCGCTTCCGGCGCGCATCTACGCCAACGAAGGCGTCGCGCAGATGCTGTTCTTCCAGTCGGACGAAGTCTGCGAGACGTCGTACCGTGACCGCGGCGGGAAGTACCAGGGCCAGGTCGGCGTCACGCTGCCCAAGACCTGAGCTGCCGGCTCAGTCGCTGCGCCCGAACCGTTCCCGCAGCGACTGCAGGACGCCTGGCAACACCTCGGACGAGTAGGGCGCCGCATCGCCGACGCCCCACACCGGCCGCGGCCAGGCGGCGTCGGTACGGAACCGTGCGATCACATGCACGTGCAGCTGCGGGACCATGTTCCCGAGCGCCGCGACGTTGAGCTTGTCCGGCGCATGAAGGTCACGCAGCGCCTCGCTCGCCGCGGCGATCTCGTCGGACAGCCGATGCTGCGACTCCCGATCGAGATCGATCCAGTCGCGTGCGCCGTCGATCCGCGGCACGAGGATCAGCCACGGCCAGCGCGCGTCGTTCATCAGCAGGACGTCGCACAGCGGTAGCGACACCACGCGGTGTGTGTCGGCCGCGAGCTGCGGATGCAGCGACCAGTCGGTCACTTCAGCGCGCCCCTGAAGAAGCGCACTGTCTGCGACCACGCCTCGGCGGCGGCCTTCGGGTCGTAGTCGTCGCGACGGTCGCAGTTGAAGCCGTGGTTGGCGTCGTAGACGTGCACTTCGGCCTGCGGATACGCGCGGCGATGTGCCTCAATGTCGGCGGCCGGGATGCTGGAATCGCGCTCGCCGAAGTGGAACATCATCGGTGCGCGCAGCGGTTCGCCGAGGAACTGCATCGATCGCGCACCGTAGTAGCTCACCGACGGCAGCCCGAGCCGCGTGTTCGCGAGAAGCGCCACGCTTCCACCCCAGCAGAAGCCGACCGCGCCGACCTTGCAGCCGCGGCCGCGCAACCAACCGGCCGCGGCGTCGACGATCGAAATCGCCGTGTCGAAGCCCAACTTGCCGACCAGCTCGCGACCTTTCGCGACGCCAGCGGCGTCATATCCCAGCTCCACGTTCGGCTCGACCGGATCGAACAGCGACGGCGCGGCGACCTCGAAGCCCTCCGCTGCGAAGCGGTCCGCCACATCGCGGATATGCCCGTTCACGCCGAAGATTTCCTGGATCAGGACGATGCCGCCTGCCGGTTCGCGATCAGGCATCGCGTGCCAGGTGCGCACCGCGCCCTGTGGGGTTTCGAGTTCGTGCCACGTGCCCATCGGGCCTCCTGAATGCGATTTACGGCCGCTCGGGACGGCCAATCCCGGCCGTTATACTGGACACCCGCCGCGGCCGATGTCGCGGCCTCCGGGCCGTCGCTTCCGACCGCCCCTCGAGACCACGCCATGTCCGCCCAAAATCCCGTCCGGAACCCCAAGGTGGGTTTCGTCAGCCTCGGCTGCCCGAAGGCCCTCGTCGACTCCGAACGCATCCTCACGCAGCTGCGCGTGGAGGGTTACGAGCTCGTGCAGACGTACGACGACGCCGACGTCGTGGTGGTCAACACCTGCGGCTTCATCGACAGCGCGGTGGAAGAGTCGCTCGACGCGATCGGCGAAGCGCTGGCGGAGAACGGCAAGGTCATCGTCACCGGCTGCCTCGGCAAGCGCGCCGATGTCATTCGTGAGGCGCATCCCGACGTGCTGGCGATCAGCGGCCCGGCCGACTACGCGAGCGTGATGTCCGCCGTGCACGTCGCGGTGCCGCAGGTGCGCAATCCCTTCATCGACCTGCTGCCTGCGAACGACGTCGGGATCAAGCTGACGCCGAAGCACTACGCGTACCTCAAGATCTCCGAAGGCTGCAACCACCGCTGCAGCTTCTGCATCATTCCGTCGATGCGTGGCGACCTCGTTTCGCGCCCGGTGGACGACGTGCTGCGGGAAGCCGAGAAGCTCGTCATGGGCGGCGTGCGCGAGCTGCTCGTCGTCTCGCAGGACACCAGCGCCTACGGCGTCGACGTGCGCTATGCAGAACGCGAATGGCGCGGCCGCGCGTACCAGACGCGCATGAAGTCGCTGTGCGAAGGGCTGTCGCAGCTCGGCGCGTGGTCGCGCCTGCATTACGTGTATCCGTACCCGCACGTCGACGATGTCATCCCGCTGATGGCCGAGGGTAAGGTGTTGCCGTACCTCGACATCCCGTTCCAGCACGCCAGCCCGCGCGTCCTGCGGCTGATGAAGCGCCCGGGTGCGGTCGAGAAGACGCTGGAGCGCGTGCAGAACTGGCGTCGCATGTGTCCGGACCTGACGCTGCGCAGCACGTTCATCGTCGGGTTCCCGGGCGAGACCGAAGCGGAGTTCGAAGAACTTCTCGACTTCCTCGACGAAGCGCAGCTCGATCGCGTTGGCGCGTTCGCGTATTCGCCGGTCGAAGGCGCGGCGGCCAACGATCTGCCCGATCCGGTGCCGGAAGAAGTGAAGCAGGAGCGGCTCGCGCGCTTCATGGAGCGGCAGGCCGAGATTTCGGCCGCGCGTCTCGAGGCCAAGGTCGGCACGGTGCAGAAGTGCCTCGTCGACATGGTCGACGGCGAACTCGCGATCGCGCGTTCGAAGGCCGACGCGCCGGAGATCGACGGTGTCGTGCAGATCCAGAACGGTGGCGAGCTGGGCCTGAAGCCCGGTCAGTTCGTCGACGTCGAGATCATGGGCAGCGACGAGCATGACCTGTTCGGCGAAGCGCTCGTGCCGGAGCTGCCGACTCTCGCTCCGCTGCCCGTTCGCGCCTAAACGCGAGTCAGCCCGGATACGCGACGTCGACGATAACGACGCGTCGCGGCCCGCTTGGGAGCTGCACTTCGACCTCGTCGTCGACGTGCTTCTTCAGCAGCGCGCGCGCCACGGGTGAGTCGATGCTGATGTCGCCCTTTGCCGCGTCGGTTTCGTCCGGCCCGACAATGCGATAGCGCAGCGATTCGCCGGTCACGGCGTCTTCCAGTTCGACGGTCGCACCGAAGAAAACCGCGTCTCGGTCCGACGGCGCACTTTCGATCACCTTGAGCGACGGCACGCGCTTGCTGAGGTAACGCACGCGCCGATCCAGCTCGCCGAGTTGCTTCTTGCGATAGATGTATTCGGCGTTCTCCGAGCGGTCGCCTTCCGCGGCGGCAGCCGACAACGCGCGCACGATCTCCGGGCGTTTCACGCGCCAGAGATCGTCCAGCTCGGCCTTCATGCGCTCGAAGCCTTCGCGCGTGATCAGCGCGGTGCTCTGTTCGCCGGGTGGACGCCAACGGCCCATCGCGTCAAACGAACCTACAGTTCGTGATCACCGGCCACGCCCGCCGAGCAGGCTGCCCAGCAGCCCGCGCACGATCTGCCGACCGAGCTGGCTGCCGACGGTGCGTGCCGCCTGCTTGGCCATCGTCTCGACGATGCCCTGACGATTCGACGCGCGCGGCGCAGGCGCGGAACGCGGCGGGGGTGGTGTCGCGACGGGCGTAGCCGGCGGCGCTTCCGCGCGGCGCGCGAGCATCTCCGACGCGGATTCGCGATCCAGCGCCTGGTCGTACTTCGCGCCCACCGGACTCGTCGCGCGTAGCTGCTGACGCTCGGCCGGCGTGATCGGCCCCATGCGCGAGCGGGGCGGCGCGATCAGCACGCGCTCGACGGGCGAGGGCACGCCTTCGGCCGACAACACCGACACCAGCGCTTCGCCGATCGCCAGCTGCGTAAGCGCGGCTTCGATCTCGATCTTCGGATTCGGCACGAACGTTTCGGCCGCGACGCGCACGGCCTTCTGGTCGCGCGGCGTGAATGCGCGCAGCGCCTGCTGGATGCGGTTTCCGAGCTGGCCAAGGATTTCGCCGGGCACGTCGTCCGGAAACTGCGAGCAGAAATAGACGCCGACGCCTTTCGAGCGGATCAGCCGGACGACCTGCTCGACGCGCTGCTGCAGCGCGGGCGTCGCGTCGTCGAACAGCAGATGCGCTTCGTCGAAGATGAAGACGAGCTTCGGTTTGTCGACGTCACCCACCTCCGGCAACTGCTCGAACAGTTCCGACAGCAGCCACAGCAGGAACGTCGAATACAGCCGCGGCTTCATGACGAGGTTGTCGGCCGCGAGGATGCCGATCACGCCGCGCCCGTCGGGCGTGGTGCGCATCAGGTCCGCGAGTCGAAGCGCGGGCTCGCCGAAGAACTGGTGGCCGCCGTCCGACTCGAGACGCAGCAGCGAACGCTGGATGGCCGCGATCGACTGCGCGCTCACAAGACCGTATTGCGTCGAGATCGACTTGCGCTCCTCGGCGAGATGGCCAAGCACCGCGCGCAGGTCGTCGAGGTCGAGCAGCAGCAGGCCCTGGTCGTCGGCCAGCTTGAACGCGATGTCGAGCACGCCGGACTGCGTGTCGTTGAGCTCCAGCATGCGCGACAGCAGGATCGGGCCGACCTCCGACACCGTCGCGCGGATCTGGTGGCCGGCGGTGCCGAACAGGTCCCAGAAGATCACCGGATTCGCTTCCGGCGCGTGGTCGGTGACGGCGAGCGTCGACAGCCGCGACTGCAGGCGTTCGTTCGGCACACCCGCCATCGAGAGGCCGGCGACATCGCCCTTCACGTCGGCCATGAACACGGGCACGCCGATGCGCGAGAAACCTTCGGCGAGGGTCATTAGCGAGACGGTCTTGCCGGTACCGGTCGCGCCGGCGACGAGTCCGTGGCGGTTACCGGTGCGGGCGGGGAGTTCGACGGGCTTGAGCTCGGGCGGAGCCGTCTTGCCGAGCAGGATCGAAAGCGTCATCGCGAACTCGCAGCGGGGGATGACTCGATTCTAACCACGCGATGCGAACAGCCCGGATTGCGGATGAGGTTCCTTGCCCCGCCGCGCGGGCGGGGGATACCCTCGGCCGTTCCCGCCGTACCGTCCCCCGTGATGACCCCCCAAATTCTTCGATACCGGCTGTCGCTTGCGTGCGCCGCCGCGCTTTTCCTCGTCCCCTCGCTCTCGTTCGCCGCCCGCCGCGAGACCGTCAATGTCGACGCGCTGACCTCGCGCATGCAGGCCGCCGAGGCGCGTTTCACCAAGGCATCGATCGGCGTCCGCAACGACGACCCCGGCGCGCAGACCGAAAGCGACGCCGCGCTGCAGGAGATGGAAGAGGTGATGACCGCCTGCATCCAGCTGCGCGGATGCCCGGTCAATACCTTCCTTGCGACGTACAACCGGCTGCTGAAGCAGTCCGTCGACACCGATGCCGACGATGACGACGACGCGCCGCTCACCGCCGATTCCATCGGCCACGAAGGTGCCGCCGCGAACGTTCCGCAAGCCGCGCACGCCGCGGCGCTTCTGTCGGAGGACCACCGCTTCGATCGCATGGTCGAGTACAACCCGGCCGTGCAGCAGGCGATCCGTCGCTGGCTGACTGACATGCGCGGCTCGCTGCTGTCGAGCTACGAGAACTACGAGAACATGCGCTACCTGATGTGGCCGGAATACGAGCGTCGCGGCCTGCCGGAAGCGCTGCTGTTCGGCATCATGGCCAAGGAATCGAACGGCAAGGTGCATGCGACGTCGCGCACCGGCGCGGCGGGCCCGATGCAGTTCATGTACGCCACTGGCAAGCGCTTCGGCCTCGGCGACGACGGCACCGGCTTCGACACGCGCTACGACCCTCGCTCGGCCGCGCAGGCCAGCGCCGAATATCTCAACGAGCGCATGGGTCAGCTCAACCGCAACATCGAGCTGGCGCTGGCCGCGTACAACGGCGGCGAAGGCCGCGCGCTGCGCGTCTACCAGGGCACGTCGGCGCGGTCGTTCTGGGACGAGTCGGTCTACAACCAGTTCCCCGCGGAAACGCGCGACTACGTGCCGATGGTGATCGGCGCCGCGTGGCTGTTCCTGCACCCGAAGGAATACGGCCTGACGTTCCCGAAGGTGTCGGCCAGGCCCGCGCCGCTGCGTCTCACGCAGTCGGCGTCGATCTACCAGCTAGGCATCTGCCTCGGAAACAAGGGCGTGCGCGAGGGTTACATGCGCACCTTGCGCAACCTCAACCCGCGCTACCAGCCCGAGACGTTCCTGCCGACCGGTACCAGCCTCGTTGCGACGACGCGCATCGTCAGCGCCTACAACCGGTGGTGCGTGAGCGGCGCGCGTGCGGATCTCGCGAAGACGCTGGTGCTCAGCGATCCGAGCCGCGCGGTCGTGCGCACCGGCTCGCTGCAGACCATTCCTGCGGACGACACCGATACCTCGCCGTCCGACACGGTGCCGACTGGGCCGTCGTCGCAGGTGACACCAATCGTCGCACCGCCGGCGCGCGTGGTGCCTGCACAGACGCCGGACGCCGACACGCGTCGCACTGCGAAGGCCGACGCCGATGCGAAGTCGCGCAGCAAGACCGATTCGAAGTCACGCGCGCCGAAGAGCTATCGCGTGCAGGAAGGCGAATCGCTGTCGACCATCGCGAAGAAGTTCGGCTGCGACGCCGACGACCTCGCCAAGGCGAATGGCGTCAAGCGCGCGAATGCGTTGAAGCGCGGCCAGACGTTGATGCTGAAGGGCTGCGAGGGCTGATCGCCTTCCGTTCAAACGAAACGAAAAACGCGCCGGATCACGGCGCGTTTTTCTTTGGAGCTGATGGAGCTGCGCCGCGGCGGTCAGTGCGTCGCCGGCGTGCACTTGATCGCAGCCGACGGGTGCGGCCCGACCGGATCATCCTGCTTCGGGCCGATCGCGATCGCGCCCGTCGACGACGCGAGCGCGCCGGATGTCGCGGCGCTGTTCGGATGCGGCCCGACTGGATCGTCCTGCTTGGGACCGATCGCAGCGCTCGGCGTTCCGCTCATCGAACCGCCGGTTGACGGACCGCAGCCCGGCTGTGGCGTGATGCCGCCCTGCACGATGATCGCGGGCGATGGCGTACTGCGACCGACCGTCGCGGTCGGCGGCATGGGCTTCGGAGCGGGATGCGGCGCTTGCGCAACCGCGATGCCGGCGGTCGCCAGCCCGAACGTCAGAACAAGAGTATTGATGGTGCGCATAGCGATTCCTTCGCAACAGGAATGCCGATGCTAAGAGTGCTCCGACACCGTGATGCCACCGTTCGTCGCGTTAACCGGGCTCTAACGTGGAAGCAGTGTGGCCAGCCGCTCGCCGAGACGTACCGCCGATTCCGCCTGCAATGACGGATCGAGTGTCGCAACACCTGCCGGCAGCAGCACGATCACCGTCGAGCCGTAATTGAAGCGCGCCATCTCGGAAAAGCGCTCCAGCGTGATGCCGCGCTCGTACGTTTTGACGTTGATGCGGTCGCCGTACTGCGGAATCTCGATGCCGCTCCAGACGGTTTCGACGCCCGAGACCAGCAACGCGCCGACCATCACCATCACCATCGGTCCGAAGTCGGTGTCGAAGTGGCAGACGAGGCGCTCGTTGCGTGCGAACAGTCGCGGCACGAGTCGAACGGCGTTCGGGCCGACGCTGAACAGCCGACCCGGCACGTGCACGGTGCGCGTCAGCGTGCCGGTCCACGGCATGTGCACGCGGTGGTAGTCGCGCGGTGACAGATACACCGTCGCGAACACGCCATCCGCGAATGGACGCGCATCCTCTTCGCTGCCGAGCAGTTCCGCAGCGGTGAAGCTGCGTCCCTTCGCCTGGAAGATCTCGCCGTTGCGGATCGGCCCGCACTGACTGATGCGGCCGTCGGCCGGCATCACCAATGAGTTCGCGTCGACGTGCGCCGTGCGCGCGCCGCGCTTCAGCGAGCGGGTGAAGAACGCATTGAACGAGTCGTACGAACGTGGGTCTGCTTCAGCAGCTTCCTCGAGGTCGACGCCGAACTTGCGCGTCACCGTGTCGATCAGCCAACGGCTGACGCGCGGATGCTTCGAGTACGCAAGCGAACGCGCCAGCGACGACAGGAAGCGATGGGGCAGGGCGTAGGTGAGGCGGGTGACCAGGCTCATCGCATCGTCTTCGTCAGGGTCGTGAGGTCGCTGGCGATCGCGGCGGGATCGAGCGGCGGCTGCAGCAGACCGGCCATGCGGCCTTCGGGGTCGAGCGCGATCATCGCCGCGCTGTGGTCGACGGAATATGCATCCGCGGGTGCGCCCGGCGCGGGCGGCGACTTCTCGAACACGAGGCCGATCGAGCGCGCGAAGCGTTCCAGCGTCGGCACGTCAGCGGTGGCCGCGAGCGTGTCGCGATGGAAGGCGTGTGCGTATTCGCCGACGCGATCGGGCGTGTCGCGGTCCGGGTCGACCGACACGAACAGCAGGCGCGGGCGCGTGGTTTCGGGCAGCGATTCCCACTGCTTCTGCGCGCGTGCCATCTCGGCAAGCGTGGTCGGGCAGACGTCCGGGCAATGGGTGAAACCGAGGAACACCAGCGTCCAGTGACCCTTGAGTTCGCCGGGCACGAGCTGGGTGCCGTCGGACTGGCGCAGCGCGAAGGCCGGAATGGGGCGCGGGTCGATCAGGTGCACTGCTTTCAAGTCGGGCGCCGTCGAGGCCGCAGGCGCGAACACGTGGCGTGCGGCGAGCAGCCCGAGGCCAGCGGCGAGCGCGGCGGCGAGAACGATCAGCGTCGTCCGGTTGAACATGGTCGGCTCCAGGCCCGACGGGACCGGCGATGATACCGGCCGCCCGCTATAATCGCGGGCCTTCCTGCGTGTGCGACGTCAATGGGCGCTGGCCTTCCGAACTTTCAGCAGGTCTCGATCATCGACCTGATCCGCCACGGCGGGTCCTTGTTCAATGCATCCGACCTGACCTTCGGCCACAGCTACGACAACGCGCTGGACGAAGCGACGCAGCTCGTCCTGCATGCCTTGCACATGCCGCACGACCTGAATCCGATCTACGGTGCGTCGCGCGTGACCGACGACGAGATGCGCGCCGTGCTGGATCTGTTCCGCCGCCGCATCGACGAGCGCGTGCCCGCCGCTTACCTCACCGGCGAGGCGTGGTTTGCTGGCCTCAGCTTCAAGTCCGACCGCCGCGCTCTGGTGCCGCGTTCGCCGATCGCCGAACTCATCACCGCCGGTTTCGAGCCGTGGCTGGGCGAGCGCGATGTCGAACGTGTGCTCGATCTCTGCACGGGCTCGGGCTGCATCGCGATCGCGACCGCGCACTACCACCCGAACTGGGACGTGGTCGGCATCGACATCAGCGACGAAGCGCTTTCGCTCTCAGCCGAGAACAAGGAACGCCTGCATGTTCCGAACGTCTCGTTCGTGAAGTCCGACCTGTTCGACGGGCTGCAGGGCGAGCGTTTCGATCTCATCGTCACCAATCCGCCGTACGTCACGAACGACGAAACGGACGCGTTGCCGCGCGAGTATTCGTACGAGCCCGAGCTCGGCCTGCGTGCCGGCGACGACGGCCTCGACCTGGCGCTGCGCATCCTGCGCGACGCCCCCGAACATCTCACCGAGAACGGCCTGCTGATCTGCGAAGTCGGCGAAGCCGAGCGGGCGCTGGGCGATCTGCTGCCGGAGCTGCCGATGGCGTGGGTGGAGTTCAAGGTCGGGCAGATGGGCATCTTCGTCGTCGAGCGCGACGACCTGGTCGAGCACCACGCGCGCATCCGCGAACTCGCCGACGCACGCGCCTGACGCCTTGAACACCTTCGGCCATCTGCTGCGCGTCACGACCTTCGGCGAAAGCCATGGTCCGGCGATCGGCTGCGTGGTCGACGGTTGCCCGCCCGGTCTGCCGATCGCGGTCGAGGATTTCGCACGCGATCTGGAACGACGCGCGACGGGCCGCACGCGCCATACCTCGCAACGCCACGAGGCCGACGAGGTCGAAATCCTCAGCGGCGTGTACGAGGGCGTCACCACCGGCACGCCGATCGCGCTGCTCATACGCAACACCGATGCGCGCAGCAAGGATTACGCGGCGATCGCGCAGCAGTTCCGGCCCGGGCATGCCGACTACACGTACTGGGCGAAGTACGGCGTGCGCGATCCGCGCGGCGGTGGTCGTTCGAGTGCGCGCGAGACGACGATGCGCGTCGCCGCCGGCGTCATCGCGAAGAAGTGGCTGGCATCCGCATTCGACGTGCAGGTGCGTGGCTACCTGTCGCAGCTCGGCGAGATCCGTTCGTCGTGCCCGGATATTCCGGACTGGACCGACGTCGAGGCCAATCCGTTCTTCTGGCCCGATGGCGCGCAGGTCGCCGAGCTCGAGGCCTACATGGATGCGCTGCGCAAGTCCGGCGATTCGGTCGGCGCGCGCATCGAAGTCGTCGCGCTCGGTCTTCCGCCGGGCTGGGGCGAACCCATTTACGGAAAGCTCGACGCCGAGCTCGCTGCGGCGCTGATGAGCATCAACGCGGTCAAGGGCGTCGAGATCGGTGATGGGTTCGACGCGGTGCCGATGCACGGCTCGGTGCATCGCGACGTCATGCGTCCTGGCAGCGATGGCCTGCCGCAGTTCGACAGCAACCATGCCGGCGGCATCCTCGGCGGAATCAGCACGGGCCAGCCTCTGCGTTGCTCGGTCGCGTTCAAGCCGACGTCGAGCCTGCGTCTGCCGGTCGAAAGTGTCGACGTCGACGGCAATGCCGTCGAAGTGATCACCACCGGCCGTCATGACCCCTGCGTCGGCATCCGCGCGACGCCGATCTGCGAGGCGATGGTCGCGCTCGTACTGATGGACCAGGCGCTGCGCCATCGCGCGCAGTGCGGCGACGTGAAAAAACGATAGCGGCCAGCCGCTGCGCGCGCCGAGAGCGCGACGCTCGCCTGCGCCGCGACGTGCGTTGCCCGACACTCCAACTATTCGCCAGCGCGCACGCAGCCCAGTGCCGGCGCGACGGCCCCAGAGAGAACGAACACATGAAGAACCCCGTGAATGTCGCAGTCGTGGGCGCCACCGGCGCCGTCGGCGAAACCATGCTGAAGGTGCTCGCCGAGCGCGAATTCCCCATCGCCGAACTGCACCTGCTCGCGAGCGAACGCTCGGCCGGTGAAAAGATCGACTTCAAGAATCGCAAGATCGTCGTGCAGGACCTCGCCACGTTCGACCCGACCGGCGTCGACATCGCGCTGTTCTCGGCGGGCGGCGACATCTCGAAGGAATACGGCCCGAAGTTCGCGCAGGCTGGCGCCGTCGTCATCGATAACTCGTCGGCGTTCCGCTACATGGACGATGTGCCGCTGGTGGTGTCCGAAGTGAATCCCGAGGCGCTGAAGAACCGGCCGCGCGGCATCGTCGCCAATCCGAACTGCTCGACGATGCAGCTGATGGTCGCGCTCGCGCCGATCCATCGCGAAGTCGGCATCGAACGCATCAACATCGCGACGTACCAGTCGGTGTCGGGCACGGGTCGTCGCGCGCTGGAAGAGCTCGGTCGCCAGACGGCCGCGATGCTCAACTTCCAGGACCCGAAGCCCGAGGTCTACCCCGTGCAGATCGCGTTCAACGTCATCCCGCACGGTGGCGACTTCCTGGAAAACGGCTACACCAGCGAGGAAATGAAGCTGGTCTGGGAGACGCGCAAGATCCTCGGCGACGACTCGATCCTGGTGAACCCGACCGTCGTGCGCGTGCCGGTGTTCTACGGCCACTCCGAGGCCGTGCACATCGAGACGCACGAGAAGATCACCGCCGAACGCGCCCGCGAGCTGCTCGAAGCGTCCCCGGGTCTGGAAGTGGTCGACGACCGCGAGCCGGGCGGTTATCCGACGCCGGTGACGCATGCGTCGGGCAACGATGCCGTCTACGTCGGCCGCATCCGCGAGGACATTTCGCATCCGCGCGGGCTGTCGCTGTGGGTGACGGCGGACAACATCCGCAAGGGTGCCGCGCTCAATGCGGTGCAGCTCGCCGAGCTCGTGATCGCCGAATAAGCCGGTACCGGTCGCGTCGCACGGCTCGTGCGACGTCGGCCCGGCCTGCTAGAGTCGCGGCGGAACGTAGGGGAGACATCCGTGAGGCCATTGTTGCGATCCGTCGGGCTGCTGGCTCTCGCGCTGGCGAGCGGGTCGGCCCATGCCCTCGGTCTGGGACAGCTGCAGGTGAAGTCCGGGCTCGGGCAGCCGCTGCTGGCGGAGATCCCGGTCGTCAGCAACGACCCGTCGGAACTCGTCGACCTCCAGGCCGCGCTCGCCTCGCCCGAAACGTTCACCCGCGTCGGGCTTGAGCCGCCGATCGGCATCGTCGCCGACCTCCAGTTCACCGTCGGCAGCGACCTGCAGGGCCGCCCGGTGATCCGCATCACCACGGCGCAGCCGGTCACCGAGCCGCTGCTCGATTTCCTCATCCAGGTCGACTGGGGCGAAGGTCGCCTGGTTCGCGAATACACCGCGACGGTCGCGCAGCCGGGTTCGATCGATTCGCAGCCCGCGGTCGTCGTGCAGGCGCCTGCGGTCGAGTCGCCGGCGGTAATCGAGCGCCCGGTCGCGGTCGAACCGACGCCTGCGCCGACTCCCGCAGCGCCGACAACACCTTCGGCGACGGCGAGCGCGACTCCGACATCCGCGCCCGCGCCGGCACCGATCGCTGCGCAGCCCGCACCGAGCTCCGCGCCGGGCACCGAATACCGCGTCCGTCCGGGCGACACCGCGTCGCGGGTCGCCTCGCAGGTTGCGCCGCAGGGCGCGAGCAACGAGCAGACGATGATTGGCCTGCTGCGGGCGAACCCCGAGGCGTTCATCGGCGGGGACCTCAATCAACTTCGCAGCGGCAGCGTGCTGCGCGTGCCGGCGACGTCGGAACTGCAGGCGGTCGAGGCGCGCGAAGCGGCCGACCTCGTGCGCACCTACGCGCGCCAGTACCGACAGGCGCGCACGCAGCCGCAGGCGCCCGTGGCGCAGGCGACGCAGCCGAACCGTCCGGCGTCGGCTCCGGCCGAGGCGGGCGGTCGACTCGAAATCGTGCCCCCGGGCGCCGGCCGAACGGCCCGCGGCGGCACCCAGTCCGGCATCGATGCCGGAGGCGAGGGGGAAATGCTTCGACAGGAACTCGTGCAGACCAAGGAAACGCTCGCCGCGCGCGACGCCGAAGTGCAGGAACTCAAGAGCCGCGTCGCGGAACTGGAAAAACTGCAGACCGATCGACAGAAGTTGCTGGCGATGCAGAACTCGCAGCTCGCCGCCGCGCAGCAGCGCAAGGCAACGCAGCCGCCGGCCGTGCAGCCGCCGCAAGCGGAACATTCGTCGCCGCTGCCGTGGATCGGTGGGGGAGTGCTGGTGCTCCTCGGTCTCGCCGCCGCGGCCTGGGCGCGCCGTCGCTCGCGTCCGGAGCCCGTGTTCCGCGCGCCGTCGACCGAGCCGCGTTCGTCGCTGGCCGACGCGTTCCCGGCCGGCCCGGCCGCGCCGATTTCCGCGCCGGAGCCGGAGCCCGTCGATGCCACGCCGTCGTGGGACCGCTCGCCGGCAGCGGCCAAGACGCCGCGTCGCAGGGCTCCCGCGAAGGCCGCGGTCGCACCTGCTGCCGCCGTCGAGCTGCCGCTCGAACCGTCATCGGCCGACGCCAACAGCGTCGAGCGTCTGGAACTCGCGCAGGCCTACCTCGACATGGGTGACCGCGAGCGCGCACGCAATTTGCTCGCCGAGGTCGCCGAAACCGGTGACGCCACCACCCGCGGCGTCGCCGCGAAAATGCTGCGGGACATGGGATGACCGACGGCGCGGCCACGGAGCCGGCCGGCGGCGAGACCACGCGATACGCGATCGGCGTCGAGTACGACGGCACCTGTTTCAGCGGCTGGCAGCGCCTGAGTGCGCGCGGTGAGCCCGAACCCACACCGCTCCCGACCGTGCAGGCCACGGTCGAGGCCGCTTTGTCGTTCGTCGCGGGCCGGTCGATCGAAGTGACCTGCGCCGGCCGCACCGATGCGGGCGTCCACGCCGCTTGCCAGGTCGCGCATTTCGACTCCACCGTGCAGCGCGATCCACGCGGCTGGATGCTCGGCGCGACGTCCCGGCTTCCGCCCGAAGTCGCCGTGCTCTGGTGCCGCGAAGTGGCGCACGACTTCAACGCGCGGTTCTCTGCACGCGCCCGACGCTACGTCTATCGCATCCTCAACCGTCCCGTCCGCCCGGCGCTCAAGCGCCAGGTGCTGGCATGGGAACGACGACCGCTTGACGCCGCCGCGATGCACCGGGCGGCACAGTCCCTTATCGGCGAGCGCGATTTCTCGGCGTTCCGCACCGTGCACTGCCAGGCTGCGCACGCACGGCGCGAGATGCAGGAGGTGCTCGTCCGCCGCGCCGGCGACGTGGTCGAAGTCGAAGTCCAGGCCAACGCGTTTCTGCACCACATGGTCCGCAACATCGTCGGCAGCCTGCTGATGGTGGGTCGTGGCGACAGGCCGGAAGGCTGGATCGCCGAGCTGCTCGAAGGCCGGGATCGCACGCGCGCCGGCCCGACGGCGCCGTCGGCGGGCCTGGTTTTCCTGGGCCCGCTCTACCCCGCGGAATGGCACCTTCCCCCCGAGGTCACCTTGTGAATCGAACTCTCTTCCGTACCCGCATCAAGTTCTGTGGCTTCACCCGTCCGGGCGACGTGCGCCTGGCCTGCGAGCTCGGCGTCGATGGCATCGGCTTCGTGTTCGCGCCGAAGAGCCCGCGTCGCATTGCGCCGGAAGAAGCGCGTGCGATGCGCCAGGCGCTCGCGCCGCTGGTCGATGCGGTCGCGTTGTTCCAGGACAACTCGCTGGAGGAAGTGCGCGACGTCGTGCGCCAGGTCCGTCCGAGCCTGCTGCAGTTCCACGGCAACGAAGACGATTCGTTCTGTCGTTCGTTCGGCCTGCCGTACCTGAAGGTGGTGCCGATGGGCGAGGAGATCATGGCGCCGCATTACCTGCAGCTGCGGTTCCCGGGTGCCGCCGGCTTCCTGCTGGACAGCCACCGCACGGGTGAAAGTGGCGGCAGCGGCAAGACGTTCGACTGGACGCGCATCCCGCGCGACCTGCAGAAGCCCTATGCACTCGCCGGCGGCCTGACCCCCGAGAACGCATTCGAAGCCGTCACCACCGCGACGCCGTGGGCCGTCGATGTGTCCAGCGGCATCGAGGGCGAGCCCGGCATCAAGGACGGCGACAAGATGCGTCGTTTCGTCGAGGAAGTGCGTCGCGCCGATTGCCATACCGACGCGGCCGTGGCGGCCTGCTGATCGCCTAAACTGGCGGGCGCGCTCCCCCGCGTCCTGCCGGCCCCCGACGATGTCCGACGCTGCACCGACCTCCGCGGTCGACGATTACAACGCCTATCCCGACGCCGACGGCCACTTCGGTCGCTTCGGAGGGCGGTTTGTCGCCGAAACATTGATGGGCCCATTGCAGGAATTGGCCGACGCCTACGACGCCGCGCGCGCCGATCCGGCGTTCGTCGACGCGTTCGATCGCGACCTCGCGCATTACGTCGGCCGCCCAAGCCCGATCTATTTCGCCGAGCGCCTGAGCCGCGAAGTCGGCGGCGCGCGCATCCTGCTCAAGCGCGAAGACCTGAACCACACCGGCGCGCACAAGATCAACAACACCATCGGCCAGGCGCTGCTCGCCAGCCGCATGGGCAAGACGCGGATCATCGCGGAGACCGGCGCCGGCCAGCACGGGGTCGCGAGCGCGACGGTCGCCGCGCGGCTCGGCCTCGAATGCGTCGTCTACATGGGCGCGACCGACATCGAGCGCCAGAAGATCAACGTCTATCGGATGAAGCTGCTCGGCGCGACGGTCGTGCCGGTGACGAGCGGATCGGCGACGCTCAAGGACGCGCTCAACGAAGCGATGCGCGACTGGGTGACGAACGTGCGCGACACGTTCTACATCATCGGCACCGTCGCCGGCCCGGATCCGTACCCGCGCATGGTGCGCGACTTCAACGCGATCGTCGGCCGCGAGGCGAGGGCGCAGATGCTCGCCGAATACGGCCGTCTGCCGGATGCGGTGACGGCATGCGTCGGCGGCGGCAGCAATGCGATCGGCATCTTCCACGCCTTCCTCAACGATCGCGACGTACGCCTCGTCGGCGCAGAGGCGGCGGGCGATGGCATCGACACCGGTCGCCACGCCGCGTCGCTCGCCGCGGGTCGTCCCGGCGTGCTGCACGGCAACCGCACGTACGTAATCTGCGACGACGACGGCCAGATCATCGAAACGCATTCGGTGTCGGCGGGCCTCGACTATCCCGGCGTCGGTCCGGAACACGCCTTCCTGAAGGACACCGGCCGTGCGCAGTACGTAGGCGTAACCGACGACGAAGCGCTCGAAGCATTCCATCGCCTCGCGCGCACCGAAGGCATCCTGCCGGCGCTCGAATCGAGCCATGCGATCGCGCAGGCGGTGAAGCTCGCGCGTGATCTGCCGAAGGACGCGCTGGTGCTGTGCAACCTGTCCGGCCGCGGTGACAAGGATGTGCACACGATCGCCGCGCGCGACGGCATGACGCTCTGATGCACCTCGAGCGCAACGCGACGCCGCGATGGCGACGGTCGCACTGATCGACCGACGCCCGCCGGCACCTTCGACGAAGGTGCGCCATCGAATTTGGATTCCATGTCCCGCATCGACACGCGCTTCGCGCAGCTCAAGTCCGCCGGCCGCAAGGCCCTCGTCCCGTTCCTGACCGCGGGCGATCCGTCGCTCGAATCGACGGTTCCCGTGATGCACGCACTGGTCGAAGCCGGCGCTGACGTCATCGAACTCGGCGTGCCGTTTTCCGACCCAATGGCCGACGGCCCGACCATTCAGCGCAGTTCCGAACGCGCGCTGGCACGCGGCGTCGGCATCGATTACGTGATGCGCAGCGTGCGCGAGTTCCGCACGTGCGATGCCGACACGCCGGTGGTGCTCATGGGTTACCTCAATCCGGTCGAGATCCGCGGACCGCTGGCGTTCGCGAAGCTCGCCGCGGAATCGGGCGTCGACGGCATCCTGCTGGTCGACCTGCCGCCGGAAGAAGCTGCGGAATTCCGCGACGCGTTCGAGGCCGCGGGTGTCGCGCTGATCCTGCTCGCGTCGCCGACCTCGTCCGACACGCGCATCGCGATGCTGCAGAACCTGGCACGCGGCTATCTGTATTACGTCAGCTTCGCCGGCGTGACCGGTGCCGATCGCCTCGACACCGGCGCCGCGGGCGAGCGCCTCCGCGTCATCCGCGAAGGCACCGACGTCCCGGTCGTCGCGGGCTTCGGCATCAAGGACGCCGCTAGCGCGGCCGCGATGGCAGTCGACGCCGATGGCGTGGTGGTCGGCAGCGCGCTGGTCTCGGCGCTGGCCGATGCTGCCGATCCTGCCGCCGCCGCCCGCGCGTTCCTCGCACCGCTGCGCGCCGCGCTCGACGCCTGACGTCCGTCGCAGTCCGCGACAGGAAGCCCGCCCGGCTCAACCGGCCGGCCCGGAGCGCTGAGCTACACTGACCCGCTGGCCGCGTGGCGGCCGTTCGTCCGACAGGGGAGAGCCTCCAGCATGTCCTGGCTCAAGAAACTGATGCCGTCCGGCATCCGCACCGAAGGCACGCAGCGCCGCCGCAGCGTGCCGGAAGGTCTATGGGAAAAGTGCGACCGCTGCGCCACCGCGCTGTATCGCCCGGAGCTCGAGGAAAACCTCGAGGTCTGCCCGAAGTGCAGCTTTCACATGCCGATCCGCGCGCGCGCGCGGCTCGCGGCGCTGTTTGACGCTGACAGCACCAGCGAGATCGGCGCCGAACTCGGCCCGACCGACGTGCTGAAGTTCCGCGACCAGAAGAAGTATTCCGACCGCATCAAGGCCGCGCAGAAGTCCACTGGTGAGCGCGACGCGCTGATCGCCATGCGCGGCACGCTGGACGGTCGCGACCTCGTCGCCTCGTCGTTCGACTTCCCGTTCATGGGTGGCTCGATGGGTTCGGTTGTCGGCGAGCGCTTCACGCGTGCGGCGGAAATGGCGCTGGAAATCGGCTGTCCGTTCGTGAACTTCTCGGCGTCGGGCGGCGCGCGCATGCAGGAGTCGCTGTTCTCGCTCATGCAGATGGCCAAGACATCCGCGGCGCTCGGTCGCCTGCGCGACGCCGGCCTTCCGTACATCTCGGTGCTCACCAATCCGACCACCGGCGGCGTGTCCGCATCGTTCGCGATGCTGGGCGACGTCAACATCGCCGAACCCGAAGCGCTGATCGGCTTCGCCGGTCCGCGCGTCATCGAGCAGACGGTGCGCGAGAAGCTGCCGGAAGGTTTCCAGCGTTCGGAGTTCCTGCTCGAGCACGGCGCCATCGACATGATCTGCGACCGTCGCGAACTTCGCGAACGCCTGTCGCACCTGCTCGCGTTGATGATGAAGCAGCCCAAGCCCGCGGACGCCGCGGCATGAGTCGTCGTTATTTCGGTACCGACGGCATTCGCGGCCGCGTCGGCGAGGGCGCGATTTCCGCCGATTTCGTGCTTCGTCTCGGCAATGCCTACGGCCACGCGCTGCGTTCGAGTGCGCCGTCGTGGCGCAAGCCGGTCGTCATCATCGGCAAGGACACGCGCATCTCGAACTACATGTTCGAAGCCGCGCTCGAAGCCGGGCTCGTGGCGGCAGGCGTCGACGTGCAGCTGATGGGCCCGATGCCCACGCCCGCGGTCGCGCACCTCACGCGCTCGCTGCGTGCGGACGGCGGCATCGTGATTTCGGCGTCGCACAACCCGCATTACGACAACGGCATCAAGTTCTTCTCGGCCGAAGGTGAGAAGCTCGACGACGAAACCGAACTCGCGATCGAAGCCGCGCTCGACGAGCCGTTCCGAACGGTCCCATCCGACGAACTTGGCAAGGCGGTGCGCACGCGCGAAGCGCTCGGTCGATACGTGGAAGCCTGCAAGGGCAGCGTTCCGCGCCGCTTCGACCTCGCCGGCATGCGCATCGTCGTCGACTGCGCGAACGGTGCGACGTACCAGGTCGCGCCCGTCGTGTTCCGCGAGCTCGGAGCGCGCGTCACCACGATCGGCGTCGAACCCAACGGCACCAACATCAACGACGGCGTCGGCTCGACCCATCCCGAACTTCTCGCGAAGACCGTGGTGGAGCAGGGCGCCGACCTCGGCATCGCGTTCGATGGCGATGGGGACCGCGTGCTGTTCGTCGACGGCGAAGGCAACGTGCGCGACGGCGACGACCTGATCTACGTGCTCGCCACCGACTGGCAGGCCGCAGGTCGACTGCGCGGCCCGGTGGTCGGCACGCTCATGAGCAACTTCGGCCTCGAGCAGGCGCTCGGCCAGCGCGGCATCAATTTCCTGCGCGCGAAGGTCGGCGACCGTTACGTGCATCAGCAGCTCGTCGCGCACGAAGCTGTGCTTGGTGGCGAAGCGTCCGGTCATCTGCTGTGCCTCGATCGCGTCAGCACCGGCGACGGCATCGTCAGCGCGCTGCAGGTGCTCGAAGTGCTTGGTCGTCGCGGCATGTCGCTGATGCAGGCGCTCGAAGGCCTGCGTCGCGTGCCGCAGAAGACGGTGAATGTCCGCTACGCGGCGGGCAAGAAGCCGGCGGAAGCCGAGAGTGTCAAGGCCGCGCTCGCGGATGCGCAGCAGGCGGTGCTGGGTCGCGGTCGCGCGTTCCTGCGTCCGTCCGGCACCGAGCCCGTCGTGCGCGTCACGGTCGAAGCGGATGACGATGCACTCGTCGACGCCACGCTCGCGCAGCTCGCCGCCGCGGTGCAGGCCGCCGCGGCCTGACCTCGATCAAATCGATGGAGTCGGCGGTGATCCACACTGCCGGCTCGACAAGAGAACCGACATGAGCCAGATCCCGACCCTCGACATCAAGCGTTTCGACGACCCGTCGCAGCGCGACGCCTTCGTCGCCGAAGTGGGCGCCACGTACCGCGAATGGGGCTTTGCCGGCATCCGCAATCACGGCATCCCGCAGCAGCTGATCGACGACGCCTACCGCGTGTTCGCCGAATTCTTCGCGCTGCCGGACGACGTGAAGCGCAAGTACCACATCGCCGGCGGCGGCGGCGCGCGCGGCTATACGCCGTTCGGCATCGAGACCGCCAAGGGCGCGCAGCACTTCGACCTCAAGGAGTTCTTCCACATCGGTCGCGAGATCGCGCGCGATTCGAAGTACGCCGACGCAATGCCAGCGAACGTGTGGCCGACGGAAATCGCCGAGTTCCGCGACGTCGGCTACCGCCTGTATTCCGAGCTCGACGCGCTCGGCTCGCGGATGCTCAGCGCGCTCGCGCTGCACATCGGCCTGCCGGAAGACTACTTCGTGACGGTGACGGACCAGGGCAATTCGATCCTTCGCCCGATCCACTATCCGCCGATCACCACGCCCGACGTGCCGAACGTGCGCGCCGGCGCGCACGAAGACATCAACCTCATCACGCTGCTGGTCGGCGCGAGCGCGGAAGGCCTCGAGGTTCTGTCACGCAAGGGCGAGTGGATTCCGTTTACCGCGCAGTCCGACACCATTGTCGTCAACATCGGCGACATGCTGCAGCGGCTCACAAACCACGTGTATCCGTCGACGACGCACCGCGTGGTGAATCCGCCGGGCGAGAAGGCGCGCCAGCCGCGTTATTCGACGCCGTTCTTCCTGCATCCGAATCCCGACTTCGTCATCGACGTGCTGCCGTCGTGCGTGAGCGCAGACAACCCGAGCCGCTATCCGGAGTCGATCACGGCGCAGGGCTATCTCGAAGAGCGGCTTCGCGAAATCAAGCTGAAGTGATACGCAAAAAAAACCCGGCTTCGGCCGGGTTTTTTGTTGGTGCGGTGGACAGCGAACTTCAGGCCATCCAGAAGAACACCGCGGCCATGCGTTTGGTTTCCAGCGTGCGGCCCCAGTAGCGCGTCGCGCTGTGGATCAAGTTCGCGCGATAGACGAGCAGACGGTTGTAACGATGCGCGACCGCGATGTCCTCGACGAAGCTGCCGTCGGCCACGAACCGCGTTCCCAGCGCTTCAACGAGGTTGTTGTGCGGCGGCATCACGGAATTGCCGCCGAGTTGCCCTGTCGGCAGGCGCTGGCGGAAGAAACTCGTGCCGCAGTCGTCCGGCACCTTGGGGTTGAGATACAGCACCGCGGCGTAGCGGCACAGCGCACGCGAATCCGTATGCGGCCGCACTTCGCCTTCGTTGTCGCCGACCGCCTGGATGCAGTTGTGGTTGAGCGTCGTACCGTCGGGTGATGCCTGCACCCAGAGCTTCGTCGCACCCGTGAGCGCCTTGACGCGCGCGTCCACGCCCTCGAGTTCGTCGGGCTCCAGTCCCGGCATGATCCGCGCGCCGGGCCAGCTCTCTTCGCGATGCGGCCAGCCGAGCGTCCAGTCCTCTCGGGCGAGCGCACGTTCGCGCACACGCCCTGGCTCCGGAAGCGCATCGTCGACGACCCAGAAGTCGCGGCCTTCGGTGGGCTTTCGATACGGAAGAACGGGGAGACGGACGGGAGCAGGGCGCATGTCCGGACTATACCGGCGGTGCCGCCAGCATCCGAACGCCCGCGTCGGTCAGTGCGCCGCGCCATGCCTCGAGCTTCGTCGCGGTGGGGATCGAGCGATTCGCCGGGCTGGTGGACGGCAGCTGGATCAGCTGCACGTCTGATGGCGCCACCTCGACCGGCACCTGCCGCAGGAACGTCGCTTCCGCCGTCGCGCCGTTGAACAGCACCGCACGCAGCCGCGGATGCGCGGCGAAGAACGCGCTGAAGTCATTCGCGACCGCGCCGCGGATCGCGCTGTCCAGGCTGCCCGTCCGTTCGCAGGTCGCGATCACGTCCCAGAGCGCGACGCCGGCCGAGCGCAACTGTTCGATGCGGCGCTCGTACGTCCACTCGGGCTGCGCGCCGACCAGCTCACCCATGAACGTCCAGAACAGGTTCTGCGAATGCGCGTAGTAGCGGCCCGCGCGCAGCGATGCGCCGCCCGGCATGCTGCCGAGCACCAGTGCTCGCGCGTCGGGATTCTCGATCGGTGGCAGGCCGTGGAGGGTCGTCATGGTCGGTGGCGTCGCGGGTTGGGCTAGACTTCGCGCCGGATTTCGAGGGGAACACGCGATGCGTCGTCGAATCGTCGCCGGAAACTGGAAACTGCACGGAGATCGTGCGTTCGCCGCGTCGCTGCTCGATGCGATCGTTGCGGAAACGGCGGTCGCCGGGGTCGAGCGTGTGATCCTGCCCCCGCTGCCGTACCTCGCCGAGCTGGTGCAGCACTACGGCACGCGCGGCCTCGCATTCGGCGCGCAGGACGTGAGCGCGAACGAGCAGGGCGCGTATACCGGCGAGGTGTCGGCGTCGATGCTGAAGGATGTCGGCGCGGTCTACGGGCTGGTCGGGCATTCCGAGCGTCGCCAGTACCACCACGAGTCGAACGAGCTGGTCGCGCGCAAGTTCCGAGCCGCCAAGGCCGCCGGCCTCCTGCCGATCCTGTGCGTCGGCGAGACGCTCGAAGACCGTGAAGCCCGGTCGCACCTGGTGGCGGATCGAGCAGCAGCTGGAGCCGCTGCTCGCCGGCGACGGCGTCGCGGACCTCGACGGTGCGGTCGTCGCCTACGAGCCGGTGTGGGCGATCGGTACCGGCCGCACCGCCAGCCCGGAGCAGGCGCAGGAGGTCCACGCCTTCATCCGTGGCGAGATTTCCCAGCGCGATGCTAGAATCGGCGGCTCGCTGCCGATCCTGTATGGCGGTAGCGTCAAGCCTGACAACGCGGCCGAGCTGTTTGCCCAGCCCGACGTCGATGGCGGACTGGTCGGAGGCGCATCGCTGAAGGCCGCGGACTTCCTGGCGATCGCGCGAGCGGCCGCCCCCTGAGCCTCGACGGGGCCACTCCATGCTGCTGTTCTTGAACATCATCTATGTGCTGCTTGCGATCGGCATGATCGCGCTGATCCTCATGCAGCGGGGCGCTGGCGCGCAGGCCGGTTCCGGCTTCGGCGGCGGCGCTTCGGGCACCGTGTTCGGCTCGCGCGGTTCGGCCAACTTCTTGTCGAAGTCGACGAAGTGGCTGGCCGTCGTGTTCTTCGTGCTCAGCCTGCTCATCTCGTGGAATGTCTCGCGCAATGCGAGCAAGCCGGATGCCGACAACGGCGGCAGCATCATGTCGCAGGTGCCGAACGCGCCGGCGTCGAAGACTGCAGTTCCGGCCGCGCCGGGCAGCGCAGTGCCGTCGGCACCGAGTGCGATTCCTGCAGCGCCGACGGCGGCACCGTCGGTTCCTGCGACGACGCCCGCCACTGCGCCGGCGCAAACCGCACCTGTGACGACGACGCCGAATGCGCCGTCGCAGGGTGGTTAAACCGCGCGATTTAGTTACAATGTGCTGCTCCGGCACGGAAGCGCGGAGTGGGTCGCAAGCGACCCGAAAAAGTCGTCCCGGATGACATGTTTTTGCCCAGGTGGCGGAATTGGTAGACGCACTACCTTGAGGTGGTAGCGACTTAGGTCGTGGGGGTTCGAGTCCCCCCTTGGGCACCACACGAAGCATCCCCCGGCCGCGACGGTGCGGGGTGACCGAAGCGCGCCGTGCGGCATACGCCGGCCCGCCGCGCGAGAGCCGAGAGAACACGAGTGCTGGCCGAATATCTGCCGACCCTGCTGTTCCTGATCGTCGCCGGCGGTAT
The DNA here is from genome assembly GCF_054061195.1 of Lysobacter sp. HA35. Lineage (NCBI taxonomy): Bacteria > Pseudomonadati > Pseudomonadota > Gammaproteobacteria > Lysobacterales > Lysobacteraceae > Lysobacter > Lysobacter sp. HA35. The sequence goes on from NZ_JBSSDY010000001.1 coordinate 762,659, forward strand.
CGGCGTCGCCTTGATCATTGTCGGACGCGTCCTCGGGCCGAAAACCCCGACGGTCGAGAAGTTGCTGCCCTACGAGAGCGGCTTCAACGCGTTCGAAGACGCGCGCATGCAGTTCAACGTGCGCTATTACCTGATTGCGATCATCTTCATCGTCTTCGATCTGGAGATCGCGTTCGTATTCCCATGGGCGCTGGTGTTTCGCGAGCTCGGACCGTTCGGCCTCGTCGAGATGGGCACCTTCCTCGCGCTGCTGGTAATCGGTTTCGCCTACGCGTGGAAGCGCGGCGCCCTGGATTGGGAGTGAGGTCGCCATGAAGTCGCTTTCCGACCGTATGTTCAATCCGCTGCCCGAAGGGCGGCTCGACGACATCCTGCTGCCCGAGGCCGATAACCCGGTCATGCAGCAGGGCTTCGTTACGACGAACCTCGACACGCTGTGGAACTGGGCGCGCACCGGCTCGATGTGGCCGATGACGTTCGGTCTCGCCTGCTGTGCGGTCGAGATGATGCATGCGGGTGCCGCGCGCATCGACCTCGATCGCTTCGGCGTCGTGTTCCGCCCGTCGCCGCGCCAGTCCGACGTGATGATCGTGGCGGGCACGCTGGTCAATAAGATGGCGCCTGCGCTGCGCCGCGTGTACGACCAGATGCCCGACCCGAAGTGGGTCATCTCGATGGGCAGCTGCGCCAACGGCGGCGGCTACTACCACTACTCGTACTCGGTCGTGCGCGGCTGCGATCGCATTGTGCCGGTCGACATCTACGTGCCGGGCTGCCCGCCGACGGCCGAAGCGCTGACGTACGGCATCCTGCAGCTGCAGAAGAAGATCCGTCGCGGCACGAACTTCGGCGACACCCGCGAGGGCGTGCGCGCATGAGTGCGGTGCCGGAAGCGATCGAACCCGTTCTCGCGTCGCGCCTGCGCGAACGCTTCGCCGACGGCATCGTGACCGTCGCGCAGCCGCGTGGCGAAGTCACGCTTGAACTGCCGCACGACGCATGGCTCTCGACGCACGTCGCGCTGCGTGACGAATTCGGCTTCGAGCAGGTCGTCGACCTGTGCGGCGTCGACTACCTGAGCTACGGCAGCGATGAGTGGGACACCAGCGTTTCGTCCGAAGGCTTTTCGCGCGGCGTCGAAGGCAAGGGCATGGGCCGCTTCGTCTGGGGCGAGCAGCCGAACGGCGCGACGATCGCGCCCGAGCGCCGCTACGCCGTGGTCACCCATCTGTTGTCGGTGCAGCACAACGCGCGTCTTCGCGTGCGTACGTTTGCGCCCGACGATGCGGTGCCCGCGGTCGCGTCACTGGTTGGCATCTGGCCGGGCGTGAACTGGTTCGAGCGCGAAGCGTTCGATCTCTACGGCATCGTGTTCGATGACCATCCGGACCTGCGCCGCATCCTGACCGACTACGGTTTCGTCGGTCATCCGTTCCGCAAGGATTTCCCGCTGATCGGCAACGTCGAAGTGCGTTACGACGCCGAGCGTCGCCGCGTGGTCTATCAGCCGGTGACGATCGAGCCGCGCGTGCTCGTGCCGCGCGTCATCCGCGACGACGCGCGCTACGAGACGTCCGTCGGCGAAGCCGCGCAGCGCGCGGAGGTGAAGAAGTGAGCGCCGTTCCGTCCCAGGCCGAACCGCTGCGCCCGACCAACCTTGGTCCCGAGATCCGCAATTACACGCTCAACTTCGGCCCGCAGCATCCGGCCGCGCACGGCGTTCTGCGCCTGATCCTCGAGATGGATGGCGAAGTCGTGCGTCGCGCCGATCCGCATATCGGTCTGCTGCATCGCGCGACCGAGAAGCTTGCCGAATCCAAGCCATTCAACCAGTCGGTTCCGTACATGGACCGCCTGGATTACGTCTCGATGATGTGCAACGAGCACGCCTATGTGCGCGCCATCGAAACGCTGCTCGGCATCGAGGCTCCGGAACGCGCGCAGTGGATCCGGACGATGTTCGACGAGATCACGCGCATCCTGAACCACCTCATGTGGATCGGGTCGAACGCGCTCGATCTCGGCGCGATGGCGGTCTTCCTCTACGCGTTCCGCGAACGCGAAGAGTTGATGGACGTGTACGAGGCGGTGTCCGGCGCGCGCATGCACGCCGCTTACTACCGACCGGGTGGCGTGTACCGCGACCTGCCGGATCGCATGTCGAAGTACCGCGAGTCACCGTGGCGCAAGGGCAACAACCTCAAGCGCTTCAACGAGTCGCGCGAAGGCACGATGCTCGACTTCATCGAAGCCTTTACCCGCGATTTCCCGGCGCGCGTCGACGAGTACGAAACGCTGCTCACCGATAACCGCATCTGGAAGCAGCGCACCGTTGGTATTGCGCGTGGTGTCGCCGGAAGACGCGCACGCCTGGGGCATGTCGGGTCCGATGATTCGCGGCTCGGGCATCGCTTGGGACCTGCGCAAGATGCAGCCGTACGCGCGCTACGACCAGGTCGAGTTCGATATTCCGGTCGGCAAGACCGGCGACTGCTACGACCGCTATCTCGTCCGCGTGGCCGAGATGCGCGAGTCGAACCGCATCGTCCAGCAGTGCGTGAAGTGGCTGAAGGCCAATCCGGGCCCCGTCATGGTCGACAACTTCAAGGTCGCGCCGCCCAAGCGCGAAGAGATGAAGGACGACATGGAAGCCCTCATCCACCACTTCAAGCTGTTCTCGGAAGGCTATTGCGTGCCGGCGGGCGAGACCTATGCGGCGGTGGAAGCGCCCAAGGGCGAGTTCGGCGTGTACCTGGTTTCCGACGGCGCGAACAAGCCGTTCCGCCTGAAAGTGCGCGCGCCGGGTTTCGCGCATCTCTCGTCGATGGACGCGATCGTCAAGGGCCACATGCTGGCCGACGTCGTCGCGATGATCGGCACCTACGACATCGTTTTCGGCGAGATCGACCGCTGAGTCGATCGCTGGAGCACTCACCGAAATGAAAGCCACCGGCAACTTCGAAGCCTGCCAGAACGTCGACCCCATGGTCGCGCTGACGGATGCTACGCGCGCGCATATCGACCACTGGCTGTCGAAGTTCCCGGCGGACCGTCGCCGCTCCGCCGTGCTGCAGGGCCTGCACGCTGCGCAGGAGCAGAACGACGGTTGGCTGAGCGACGAGATCATCGCCGCGGTCGCAAAGTACATCGGCATTCCGCCGGTGTGGGCGTACGAGGTCGCGAGCTTCTACTCGATGTTCGAGACCGAGAAGGTCGGCCGTCACAACGTCGCGTTCTGCACCAACATCAGCTGCTGGCTCAACGGCGCGCAGGAATTGGTCGAGCATGCCGAGAAGAAGCTCGGTTGCCGGCTCGGTGAATCCACGGCCGACGGCCGCGTGTACCTGAAGCGCGAAGAGGAATGCCTCGCCGCCTGCTGCGGTGCGCCGGTCGTCGTCATCAACGGCCATTACCACGAGAAGCTCGACGCGACGAAGGTCGACGCGCTTCTGGACGGGTTGGAGTAATCGCGCGATGGCGCATTCGCACCACGACTATTCCAAGGGCTACGGCCCGGTCGGCCCGGCGCCGCAGGAGCACAACGTCGTCTACACGACGTTGCACTTCGACACGCCGTGGTCGTACGACAACTATCTGAAGACCGGCGGCTACAGCGCCTGGCGCAAGATCCTCACCGAGAAGATCGAGCCGGCTGCAGTGATCGACATGGTCAAGCAGTCGGGCCTTCGCGGCCGCGGCGGCGCGGGCTTCCCGACCGGTCTGAAGTGGTCCTTCATGCCGAAGGGCGCCGGGCAGAAGTACATCCTCTGCAATTCCGACGAGTCCGAACCGGGCACGGCGAAGGATCGCGACATCCTGCGCTACAACCCGCATTCGGTCGTCGAAGGCATGGCGATCGCCTGCTACGCGACCGGTTCGACGGCGGCGTACAACTACCTGCGTGGCGAGTTCCATCACGAGCCGTTCGAGCACTTCGAGCAGGCGCTGAAGGAAGCGTACGAGAACGGCTGGCTGGGCAAGAACGTGCTGGGCAGCGGCATCGACGTGGACATCTACGGCGCGCTCGGCGCCGGTGCCTACATCTGCGGCGAAGAAACGGCGCTGATGGAATCCCTTGAAGGCAAGAAGGGCCAGCCGCGCTACAAGCCGCCGTTCCCGGCGAACTTCGGCCTGTACGGCAAGCCGACGACGATCAACAACACCGAAACCTACGCCTCCGTGCCGGCGATCATCCGCAACGGCGCGGAGTGGTTCGCTGGTCTTGGCAAGCCGAACAACGGCGGCCCGAAGGTGTTCTCGGTATCAGGCCATGTCGCCAACCCGGGCAATTTCGAGATCCGCCTCGGCACGCCGTTCTCGGAACTGCTGCAGATGGCCGGCGGCGTTCGCGGCGGTCGCAAGCTGAAGGGCGTCATCCCCGGCGGCTCCTCGATGCCGATTCTGCCCGGCGACACGATGATGTCGCTGACGATGGACTACGACTCGATCCAGAAGGCCGGTTCCGGCCTCGGCTCGGGCGCGGTCATTGTGATGGACGACACGACATGCATGGTCCGCGCATGCCAGCGCATCGCTCGCTTCTACTTCAAGGAGTCGTGCGGCCAGTGCACGCCGTGCCGCGAAGGCACCGGCTGGATGTACCGCATGCTGACGCGCATCGTGAACGGCGAAGCGACGCTCGACGACCTGCAGATGCTGCGCGCCGCCGCTGGCCAGATCGAAGGCCACACCATCTGCGCGTTCGGCGAAGCCGCTGCGTGGCCGGTGCAGGGCTTCCTGCGCCACTACTGGCATGAATTCGAATACGCGATCGTCAACAAGCGCTTCCTCGTCGACGACGAAGCCGCGGGCACGGTCGTGCAACAGGTGGCCGCCGCATGAGTGCGCAACCCGTCAATCCGAACCTTCCACCGGACCACGTCACCGTCTTCATCGACGGCGTCGAGATGGCCGCGCCCAAGGGTTCGATGATCATCCATGCCGCGGACAGGGCCGGTATTCCGATTCCGCGTTTCTGCTACCACGACAAGCTCAGCGTCGCGGCGAACTGCCGCATGTGCCTGGTCGAAGTCGAGAAGATGCCGAAGCCGGCGCCGGCCTGCGCCACGCCGGTGATGGACGGCATGAAGGTCGTCACGCGTAGCGAGAAGGCTCTCAAGAGCCAGCGCAACGTGATGGAGTTCCTGCTCATCAACCATCCGCTCGACTGCCCGATCTGCGATCAGGGCGGCGAATGCGAGCTGCAGGATCTGTCGATGGGCTACGGCCGATCGATCTCGCGCTTCTCCGAGCGTAAGCGCACGGTGCCCGACGAGGACATCGGTCCGCTGGTCGCGACCGAAATGACTCGCTGCATCCAGTGCACGCGCTGCGTCCGCTTCACCGCGGAAGTGGCGGGCACGTACGAACTGGGTGGCATGTATCGCGGCGAGAACCTGCAGATCGGTACGTACGACGGCAAGCCGTTGACGACGGAACTGTCGGGCAACGTGATCGACGTCTGTCCGGTTGGGGCGCTGACCAACAAGGTGTTCCAGTTCAAGGCGCGCCCGTGGGAACTCATGGCGCGTGAGTCGCTCGGTTATCACGACGCGCTTGGCAGCAACCTGTTCCTGCACGTGCGTCGCGGCGAAGTGCTGCGCACCGTTCCGCGTGACAACGACGCGGTCAACGAGTGCTGGCTGTCCGACCGTGACCGTTACTCGCACCAGGGCCTGTACGCCGCGGATCGCGCGACGCGTCCGATGGTCAAGGACGCCGGCGAGTGGCGCGAAGTGTCGTGGGAGCAGGCGCTCGCACGTGCGGCGCAGATCCTGCGCGACAACGGCGCCGACAAGCTCGGCGTGCTCGTACATCCGTCGACCTCGAATGAGGAGGGCGCGCTGCTCGCACGCCTCGCCGATGCGCTCGGCTCGGGCAACATCGATCACCGCCTTGCGCAGGTCGACCTGTCCGACGCCGCCATCGCCGAACCATTCGCGATGCCGGTGGCCGATATCGACACCGCATCGACCATCGTCATCGTTGGCTCGAACATCCGTCACGAACTTCCGCTGGTCCATGCGCGCATCCGTCGCGCTTGGACGCATGGCGCGAAGGTGTTCGTCGTCAATCCGGTCGATTTCGATTTCACGTTCGAGATCGCCGGCAAGCAGATCGTCGCGCCGGCGCGAATCGCGGATGCGCTGGGCGATGCTTCGCTGCGTGATGCGCTGTCCGGTGCGACGTCGGCCGCGGTCATCGTCGGTTCGATCGCCGAGAACGGCCCGCACGCCGCGCGCATCCGCGCCGCTGCGCGCCAGCTCGCCGAGTCGACGGGTGCCAAGCTCTGCCGCGTGCCGCAGGGTGCGAATTCGGTCGGTCTTGCGCGTCACGGCGTGCTGCCGACGTCGCGCGACACGCAGGCGATGCTGGCGGACGCTCGCTCGGCCTATGTCCTGTACGGCATCGAGCCGGGCCTCGACTTCGCGGACACTGCACGCGCGATGTCGGCACTCAACGGTGCGCAGGTCGTCGCGTTCAGCCAGTTCGCCTGCGAGTCGACGCGTGCGGTCGCGGACGTGATCCTGCCGATCGGCGCACTACCGGAAATCGACGCGACGCTGACCAACCTCGAAGGTCGCGAGCAGATCGCAGTTGCCGGCGGCAAGCTGCCGGATCAGGCGCGCCCGGGTTGGCGCGTGCTGCGCGCGCTGGCGACGGAGCTTGCGGTTCCGGGTTTCGAATTCGTCGACTTCGCCGGTGCTCGCGCGTCGATTGCGCCGCGCAACGTGCAGGTCGCCGCCGGCCGTGCGCCTGATGCAGGGCAGGGCGGTCTCGAACTCGCCGTGAGTCCGGCGATCTATCGCGTCGACGCGGTGGTTCGTCGCGCACCCGCGCTGCAGTCGCATCCGCTCAACCATGCGCCGCGTGCGTACGTGAACCCGCAGGATGCGCAGTCGCTCGGTCTCGAACACGGTTCCGTCGGTCGCTTCGCGGTCGCTGCGGGCTCGGCCAAGTTGCCGGTCGAAGTCAGTGCAAAGGTGGCGGTCGGCACCGTGCATATTGAAGGCGGTCACGGCGCGACGTCGCCGCTCGGCACCGCACGCGTCGACGCCGGGAGGGCCTGATAGATGGTGCATGAGGCCATTGATTCGATGCACGGCTGGTTGGACGGTTTCGGCGTCACCGGTCAGCTCGTCTGGATCGTCCTGAAGGTCCTTGCGATCACCATGCCGGTGATCATCTCGGTCGCGTTCTACGTGGTCTGGGAGCGCAAGCTCATTGGCTGGATGCACGTGCGCCACGGACCCATGTACGTGGGCATGGGCGTGCTGCAGGCGTTCGCCGACGTCTTCAAGCTGCTGTTCAAGGAAGTCATCCAGCCCGTGCGCGCCGACAAGGTGCTGTACGTGCTCGCACCGCTGATCGGCCTCGCGCCGGCGTTCGCTGCATGGGCCGTGGTGCCGTTCGATACGAAGGTCGTGCTGGCCGACGTCAATGCGGGCCTGCTCTATCTGCTCGCGATGACCTCGCTCGGCGTGTACGGCATCATCCTCGCCGGCTGGGCGTCGAACTCGAAGTACGCGTTCCTCGGCGCCATGCGCTCCGCCGCGCAGGTGGTCTCGTACGAGATCGCGATGGGCTTCGCGCTTGTCGGCGTGCTGATCGGCGCGGGCAGCCTCAACCTGTCGGAAATCGTGCGCGCGCAGGCCGGCAATGCCGGCATGTTCGAGTGGTTCATGTGGCCGCTGTTCCCGCTGTTCGTCGTCTACTTCATCTCGGGCGTGGCGGAAACCAACCGCGCACCGTTCGACGTGGTGGAAGGCGAGTCGGAAATCGTCGCCGGGCACATGGTCGAGTATTCGGGTTCGCAGTTCGCGCTGTTCTTCTTGGCCGAATACGCGAACATGATCCTCGTCAGCTTCCTGACGTCGCTGTTCTTCCTCGGCGGCTGGCTGAGCCCGTTCCAGGGCCTCGGCATTCCGCTGCTGTCGGTGGACGGCTGGTGGTGGCTGCTGCTGAAGGTCGCGTTCTTCGCGAGTGCCTTCATCTGGTTCCGCGCCTCGTTCCCGCGTTACCGCTACGACCAGATCATGCGTCTCGGCTGGAAGGTATTCATTCCGATCACGATCGCGTGGATCTGCGTCACCGCCCTGATGGCCTATTACGGCGTCTTCGTGCCCTACAAGTGACGGACGCCCGGACCCCATGAAGCGCATTACGTCCTACTTCAAAAGCCTGCTGCTCATCGAGCTGATGCAGGGCCTGTGGCTGACGGCGTCGTACCTGTTCAAGCCGAAGTACACGGTCATGTATCCGATGGAGAAGATGCCGCAGTCGCATCGTTTCCGCGGCATCCATGCGCTGCGCCGTTACCCGAACGGCGAGGAGCGCTGCATCGCGTGCAAGCTGTGCGAGGCGGTGTGCCCGGCGCTGGCGATCACGATCGACTCGGAGAAGCGCGAGGACGGCACCCGCCGCACGACGCGCTACGACATCGACCTGTTCAAGTGCATCTACTGCGGCTTCTGCGAAGAGTCGTGCCCGGTGGACTCGATCGTCGAGACCCACATCCTCGAGTACCACTTCGACACGCGCGGCCAGAACGTCGTGACGAAGCCGCAGCTGCTCGCGATCGGTGACCGGCTTGAAGCCGAGCTCGCCGAGCGTCGCCAGCTCGACGCCCGTTTCCGCTGAGGCCGCCATGGACTTTGCGCAGATCGCCTTCCTTCTGTTCGCCGCCACGGCCGTCATCGCCGCGGGCGCGGTCATCACCCTGCGCAACCCGGTGCATGCCGTGCTGTGCCTGGTGCTGACGTTCTTCTCCGTCGCCTGCACCTGGATCGTCGCCGGCGCCGAGTTCCTCGGCATCGCGCTGATCCTCGTCTACGTTGGCGCGGTGATGGTGCTTTTCATGTTCGTCGTGATGATGCTGGACATCGACGTCGCGCCATTGCGCAAGCATTTCGTGCGCTTCCTGCCGATCGGCCTGATCGTCTCGATCGTCATGCTGGTCGAGATCGTCACGCTGATCGGCGTCCGCGCGCAGATGGCCGCCGGCTTGCCTGCGAACGCCGCGGCCGGCACGGACGTGCCGAACACCGTGTGGCTCGCGCGCACGCTGTTTACGGACTTCCTGCTGCCGTTCGAAGTCGCAGCCGTCATCCTGACCATCGCGGTCGTCGCGGCAGTGATGCTGACGCTGCGCCATCGCGGCGGGGTTCGCCAGCAGGATCCGTCGTGGCAGTCGAGCATTCGCGCGGCCGATCGCGTGCGTCTCGTGCGCATGGATGCAGTGCGTCCGGCGAAGGCGCCCGTTCCGCCCACCGGAGGTGACGCATGATCCTGACGGCGCACGGCATCACGCTGGGCCATTACCTCGCGCTCGGCGCAGTGCTGTTCTGCATCGCGGTCGCGGGTATCTTCCTCAACCGCCGCAACATCATCGTCCTGCTCATGTCGATCGAGCTGATGCTGCTGTCGGTCAATGTCAATTTCGTCGGGTTTTCCCGGCAACTCGGCGACGCGTCGGGTCAGGTGTTCGTGTTCTTCATCCTGACCGTCGCAGCGGCCGAGGCCGCCATCGGCCTGGCGATCCTCGTCACGCTGTTCCGCAATCGGCGAACGATCAACGTCGCCGAAATCGATTCGCTGAAGGGTTGATCCGATGCCCGGTGTGGAACACGTCATTTCCAAGTCCGTCCTCGTCGCGATCGTCCTCGCGCCGCTGATCGGCTCGATCCTCGCGGGCCTGTTCGGCCGCAAGATCGGCCGCGCCGGCGCGCACTGGGTCACGATCCTCGGCGTCGCGACGAGCTGCGTCCTGTCGATGAGCGTGCTGTGGACGCTGGTCGGGCAGGGCGCCGCGCCGTTCAACGAAAATCTCTACACCTGGTTCGACATCGGCGGGCTGCAGGCGCACGTCGGTTTCATGATCGACCGCCTCACCGCGATGATGATGGTGGTGGTCACCTTCGTGTCGCTGCTCGTGCACATCTACACGATCGGCTACATGGAAGAAGACCCGGGCTACCAGCGGTTCTTCAGCTACATCTCGCTGTTCACCTTCTCGATGCTCATGCTGGTCATGAGCAACAACTTCCTGCAGCTGTTCTTCGGCTGGGAAGCGGTCGGCCTCGTGTCGTACCTGCTGATCGGCTTCTGGTTCAAGAAGCCCACCGCGGTGTTCGCGAACCTCAAGGCGTTCCTCGTCAACCGCGTGGGCGACTTCGGCTTCCTGCTGGGTATCGCGCTGCTGCTGTACGCGTTCGGTTCGCTGGACTACGGCACCGTGTTCGCGCGCGCGCCGGTGATGACCGGTCACCTGCTGGGCGACATGTTCAACCATCCGGCGGCGACGAGCGGAATGTGGTCCTGGTCCGTGATGACCGTGGCCTGCGTCTGCCTCTTCATCGGCGCGATGGGCAAGTCCGCACAGGTGCCGCTGCACGTCTGGCTGCCGGACTCGATGGAAGGCCCGACGCCGATCTCCGCGCTGATCCATGCCGCGACGATGGTCACGGCCGGCATCTTCATGGTGGCGCGCATGTCGCCGTTGTTCGAGATGAGCCAGACGGCGCTGAACTTCGTGCTGTTCATCGGTGCGACGACGGCGTTCTTCACCGGTCTGATCGGCATGGTGCAGTACGACATCAAGCGCGTCGTCGCGTATTCGACGTTGTCGCAGCTCGGCTACATGACCGTCGCGCTCGGCGCGTCGGCGTACTCCGCGGCCGTGTTCCACCTGATGACGCATGCCTTCTTCAAGGCGCTCCTGTTCCTCGCGGCCGGCAGCGTGATCATCGGCATGCACCACGAGCAGGACATGCGGAAGATGGGCGGCCTGCGCAAGTACATGCCGATCACCTACTGGACGAGCCTGATCGGCACGCTCGCGCTGGTCGCGACGCCGTTCTTCAGCGGCTTCTACTCGAAGGACATGATCATCGAGGCGGCCAAGTTCGCCGCGGAACACCGCGACGGCTGGATCGCGAAGTACGCGTACTGGTGCGTGCTGCTCGGTGCGTTCGTCACCTCTTTCTACAGCTTCCGCCTGCTGTACATGACCTTCCACGGCCGCGAGCGTTTCCGCGACGTCGTTCCGTCCGACACGCACCACAACGTGGATGCGCATGCCGAGGGTTCGCAGACGCTGCACGAGCCGCTGCACGACGACGGCCATGGTCACCACGACGACCACGGGCATCATGGCGTGCACGAGCCGCATGAGTCGCCGTGGGTGGTGACGCTGCCGCTGGTGCTGCTCGCCATTCCGTCGATGCTGATCGGTTTCTTCACCGCGGGCCCGATGCTGTTCGGCACCGACTGGACCGGGCACACGAAGCAGTGGCCGTTCTTCCTCGGCGCGATCGACCTGCAGGCCGCGCGCGACACCATGGCGAAGATCGGCGAGGAGGACTGGCACGGTCCTGCGCAGCTCGCACTACATGGTTTCATGGCGCCTGCGTTCTGGCTGACATTCGCCGGTTTCGCGCTCGCCACCGTCATGTACTGGTGGAAGCCCGAACTCGCGGACCGCGCGCGTCGCATGTTCGCGTGGCCGGTGCGCGTGCTCGAGAACAAGTACGGTTTCGACAATCTGTGGATTGACGGCTTCGCGGGTGGCGGTATCGGCCTCGGTCGCGCTTCGCGGATGTTCGATTCGATCGTGATCGATGGCGTCGCCGTGAATGGCAGCGCCCGCCTGGTCGACGTGGTCGCGCGCCTCTCGCGCCGTCTGCAGTCCGGCTATCTCTACCACTACGCGTTCGCGATGATCGTCGGCCTGATTCTGCTGTTGGCCTTCCTCATGCGCGGCTGGCATTGACGAGGGAATGACGTGAGCCCCGAGCCCTTGAACGGGACCTTTCCCTTGCTGAGCCTCCTCATCTGGCTGCCGATCCTCGCCGGTGTGATCACGCTCGCCTTCGGCAACGAACGCCCGAACGCCGCGCGCTGGTTCGCCGTCGCGAGTTCGATCGTCGTGCTGGCGCTGACGATTCCTCTGTTCACCGGGTTCGACTTCTCGAACCCCGGCATGCAGTTCGAGGAAGCGCGCATCTGGATCGCCTCCTACGACATCCAGTACCACGTCGGCACTGACGGCATCTCCGCTGCGCTGATCGCGCTGACCACGTTCACCTCGGTCCTCGTGCTCATCGGTGCGTGGGGATCGGTGGATGCGCGCGTCAGCCAGTACTACGCCGCGTTCCTGATCCTCGAAGGCCTGATGATCGGCGTCTTCGCGGCGCTGGATTCGATGCTGTTCTATGTCTTCTTCGAAGGCATGCTCATCCCGATGTTCCTGATCATCGGCGTCTGGGGCGGCCCGCGCCGCATCTACGCGTCGATCAAGTTCTTCCTCTACACGTTCCTCGGCTCGCTGTTCATGCTGGTCGGGCTGATCTACCTGTACCTGAAGGGCGGCAGCTGGCAGCTCGCCGACATGTACGCGCTGCCGCTGACGATGAAGGAGCAGACCTGGCTGTTCTTCGCCTTCTTCATCGCGTTCGCGGTGAAGGTGCCGATGTTCCCGGTGCACACGTGGTTGCCGGACGCGCACGTCGAGGCGCCGACCGCAGGCTCCGTCGTGCTGGCCGCGATCATGCTGAAGATCGGCGGTTACGGCTTCCTGCGCTTCGCTCTGCCGATCGTCCCCGACGCGAGCTGGTATTGGGCGTGGCTTCCGCTGACGCTGAGCATCATCGCGGTCGTCTACGTCGGCCTCGTCGCCCTCGTACAGGACGACATGAAGAAGCTGATCGCGTATTCGTCGATCTCGCACATGGGCTTCGTCACCATCGGTACGTTCATCGCGCTGAGTCTCGTGCGCGAGATGGGCAACGCGACCGGCGCGGAACTGGGCCTGCAGGGCGCGATGGTGCAGATGATCAGCCACGGCTTCGTGTCGGGCGCGATGTTCAGCTGCGTCGGCGTGCTCTACGACCGCATGCACAGCCGCATGATTCGCGACTACGGCGGCGTCGCGAACGTCATGCCGTGGTTCGCCGCCTTCATGGTGCTGTTCGCGATGGCGAACTCGGGCCTGCCCGGCACGTCGGGTTTCGTCGGCGAGTTCATGGTCATCATCGCGAGCTTCCAGAAGAATCCGCTGCTGGCGTTCGGCGCTGCGTTCACGCTGATCATCGGCGCCGCCTACACGCTGTGGCTGGTCAAGCGCGTCGTCTGGGGTGAGGTCGCCAACGAGAACGTCGCGGCGCTCACCGACATCAACAAGCGCGAGGGCTTCGTGCTCGGCGCGTTCGCCGTCGGCGTGCTGCTGCTGGGCTTGTGGCCCAAGCCGCTCACCGACCTGATGCAGCCTTCGATCGCGCAGCTCGCCAAGCAGATCGAGTCGTCCAAGCTGTAATGCCGACGGAATACCGCCGCCCATGATCGCCCCGATGCCCACCGCCGCCGACCTGATGCCGCTCCTTCCGGAGATGGTGCTGGTGGGTGCCGCCTTTGTCCTGCTGATGCTGGACCTGTTCCTCGACGAGGGCCGCCGGATCGTCACGCATGCGGGCGCGATCGTTGCGCTCGTTGCGGTGGCCATCATGGTCGCGACGGGGGTCGGTGGTGACGCAACGACGCTTGGCGGCATGTTCGTGCGCGACACCGCGGCAGACGTGCTGAAGGTCGCGGTGCTGGTCGTCTCCGCGCTCTCGATGCTCTACATGTGGCCGTTCCTGCGCGCGCGTGAGTTGTATCGCGGCGAAGTGGCGGTGCTGGTGCTGTTCGCGACCGTCGGCATGATGCTGCTCGTGTCCGCCGGCAGCCTGGTGATGATCTACCTCGGCCTGGAAATGCTGGCGCTGTGCTCGTACGCGCTGGTCGCCATCGATCGCGACAGCGCGCTCGCGTCCGAGTCGGCAATCAAGTACTTCGTGCTCGGCTCGCTCGCGTCGGGCCTGCTGCTGTACGGCATGTCGCTCGTGTACGGCGCGACCGGCTCGCTGGACCTGACGCGCATCGCGTCGGTGGTCGCGAGCGGGGAGGGCGGCACGATGCTGGTGACAGGCGTCGTCTTCATGCTCGCGGGCGTGTCGTTCAAGTTCGGCGGCGCGCCGTTCCACATGTGGCTGCCCGACGTCTACACCGGTGCGCCGACGCCGATCACGCAATTCATCGGCTCGGCGCCGAAGCTCGCGTCCTTCGGCATGGCGTATCGCCTGTTCGAAGTCGGCGCGGGTGGCCTCGATGAAAAGTGGCGTCTGCTGTTCGCGGTCATCGCCGTCGCGTCGCTCGCGATCGGCAACCTCGGCGCGATGGTGCAGAGCAATCTGAAGCGCATGCTCGCGTACTCGACGGTGTCGCATGTCGGCTTCCTCTTCATGGGCATCGCCGGCGGCGGTTCGCAGGGTTTTGCGGCTGCAATGTTCTATGCGATCAGCTACGCGCTGATGGCCGTTGCCGCGTTCGGCATGATCGTGGTGATGTCGGCGCGTGGTTTCGAGGCCGATCAGATCGACGACTACAAGGGCCTGAACGCGCGTCATCCGATGCTCGCCGGCATGGTGCTTTGCGTAATGGCTTCGCTGGCCGGCCTGCCGCCGTTCCTCGGCTTCTGGGCGAAGCTCGCGGTGCTGCGCGCGGCGCTCGACGGCGGAATGATGTGGCTCGCCATCGTTGGCGTCGTGTTCGCGGTAGTCGGCGCGTTCTACTACCTGCGCGTCGTCAAGGCGATGTACTTCGATGACGCGGACAGTCACACGCAGCCCGTGGTCGCGAGCCGCCCGCTGCGCATCGTGTTCGCGGTGAACGCACTCGGACTTCTGGCGCTCGGCTTCGCGTGGAGCCCGGTCATGGCGTGGTGCCAGCGCGCATTCGCCTGACCATTCGCCGAACGCGGCGTCATTGACCGCAATTCAGGCTTGCGCGAATCCGGCGTCACCCATACAATTGTCGGCCTGATGCGGGGTGGAGCAGTCTGGCAGCTCGTCGGGCTCATAACCCGAAGGTCGCAGGTTCAAATCCTGCCCCCGCTACCAGCTTCGGGTTCTTCAATGTTTCGAAGAGCCGTTGCTTGGGCTCGACGGTCGCGGCTCCACGCGATCGACCGACATCCAGCAGTACCGGACAAGGGGCCCAATGGGCCCCTTGTTGTTTTCGGACGCGGCGCATGCCGCCCGGGAGTTGAGCGAATGGCGGACAAAGCCACACAGATCACCGCTCTTTTGACGCCGACCGTCGACGCCCTCGGGCTCGAGCTGGTCGGTGTCGAGTACCTGCCTGCACCGGGCAGCGCAGTGCTTCGCCTGTACATCGATGTGACGCAGGACGCCGCGGCCGAAGGCCGCATGGTCACGATCGAGGATTGCGAAAGCGTCAGCCGCGAAGTGTCGGCGCAGCTCGACGTCGAAGATCCGATCACGGTGCATTACACGCTCGAAGTGTCGTCACCCGGCGTCGATCGCCCGCTGTTCACCGCTGCGCAGTTCGCGCGGTTCGCTGGCGAGGAAGCGAAGGTCACGCTGAAGCTTCCGCAGGACGGTCGTCGTCGCCTGCAGGGCCGCATCGTCGGCGTCGAAGGCGACACCGTGCGCATGGATATCGAAGGCCTCGGCGGCCAGCGGCTCGACATCGACGTCGCCATCGGCAACGTCGAGAAGGCACGCATCGTGCCGGACTGGGTCGCGCTCGGCCTCGCGCCGCAGAAGGAAAAGGGTCGTGGCGGCAAGGCCGCCAAGGCGCCGAAGAAGAACACCCAACCTAAGCCGGCGGATTCGAATCCGTCCGAGGCGGAGTAATCGAGATGAGCAAGGAACTTCTGATGGTCGTGGATGCGGTCGCCAACGAAAAGGGCGTCCCGCGCGACGTCATTTTCGATGCGATCGAAGCCGCGCTCGCGTCGGCTGCGAAGAAGCGCTACCACGACGAGGACGTGCTCGTGCGCGTCACCATCGATCGCAAGGACGGCAGCTACGAGACCTTCCGCCGCATGGAAGTCGTCGCCGACGACGTGGTGATGGAATCGCCGGATCGCCAGATCCGCATGATGGACGCGATCGACGAAGTCGAAGGCGTGGAAGTCGGCGACTTCATCGAAGAGCAGATCGAGAACCCGGACTTCGGCCGCATTGCCGCGCAGGCTGCCAAGCAGGTCATCGTGCAGAAGGTGCGCGAGGCCGAGCGCCAGCAGGTCATCGACGCGTGGAAGGATCGCGTCGGCGAGCTGGTGACGGGCATCGTCAAGCGCGTGGAGCGCGGCAACATCTACGTCGACCTCGGCGGCAACGCCGAAGCGATCATCCCGAAGGACAAGGGCATCCCGCGCGACGTGCTGCGTACCGGCGACCGCGTTCGCGGCTTTCTGTACGACGTGCGCCCGGAGCCGCGTGGCCCGCAGATTTTCATCAGCCGCGCCGCGCCCGAATTCATGATGGAGCTGTTCAAGCTCGAAGTGCCGGAAGTCGGCCAGGGCCTGGTCACGATCCGCGCCTGCGCGCGTGATCCGGGCGACCGCGCGAAGATCGCGGTGCTCGCGCACGACAACCGCACCGATCCGATCGGGGCCTGCATCGGCATGCGCGGTTCGCGCGTGCAGGCCGTGAGCAACGAGCTCAACGGCGAGCGCGTCGACATCATCCTGTGGTCGGACAATCCGGCGCAGTTCGTCATCAATGCGATGGCGCCGGCCGAAGTGCAGTCGATCGTCGTCGACGAGGACAAGCACTCGATGGACCTCGCGGTCGCTGAAGAGCGCCTCGCGCAGGCGATCGGCAAGGGTGGCCAGAACGTGCGCCTTGCCAGCCGCCTGACCGGCTGGCAGCTCAACGTCATGACCGCCGACCAGGTGCAGGCCAAGAGCGAGGCCGAACAGGCCGCGTCGCGCCAGCTGTTCGTCGACAAGCTCGAAGTCGACGAGGAAATCGCCGGCATTCTGGTGTCGGAAGGCTTCAACACGGTCGAGGAAATCGCCTACGTGCCGGTCGGCGAACTGCTGGCGATCGAAGGCTTCGACGAGGACATCGTCGAAGAGCTGCGCTCGCGTGCCCGCGACTCGCTGCTCAACGACGCGCTGGCCGAGGAAGAGTCGCTGGAAGGCCAGATGCCGGCCGACGACCTGCTGGCGCTCGAGGGCATGGACGAGGCGACCGCGCATGCGCTGGCCGCCAACGGCATCCGCACCAGCGAGGACCTGTCGGACCTCGGCGCGGACGAGGTGGTGGAGTTCGGCATCGAGGGTCTCGACGAGGCCCGCGCGGCCGCTCTGATCCTCGCTGCACGCGCCGAAGAAATCGCACGACTCGAGCGCGGCGAGTAAGCCGCGCCATCGGGCCGCTGCCGCAGGGCGGACGGCGGCCCGGGTGACGGGGGCGGACCACCCACCCGCGCTAGAATTCAATGGATAGCCCGGCCTCGGCCGCGCAACGAGAACACGGAAACCGAATGTCGCAGCAAACCACGATTCGCAAGCTCGCCGAACTGGTCAATACGCCGGTCGAGAAGCTGTTGGAGCAGCTGGCGGAAGCCGGCATGAGCTTCAGCGGCCCCGATCAGGTCGTGACCAGCATGGAGAAGGTGAAGCTGCTCGGCTTCCTGAAGCGTGCGCACGGCAAGAGCGATGCGGCGGCCGCCGAGGTCGACGCGCCCAAGAAGATCACGCTCAACCGCAGCCGCAAGCAGGAAATCACTGTCGGCGGTGGCAAAGCCAAGCAGACGGTCGACGTCGTCGTCCGCAAGAAGGTGACGCTGGTGCGCGACGCCAACTCGCCTGGCGGCGGCCCGACCGACGAGCGCGCCGAGATCCTGCGCAAGCTCGAGGAGTCGCGCCAGCGCAACCTCGACGAGCAGCAGCGCCTGGCCGAGTCCGACCGTCGCCGCGCCGAGGAAATCGAGCGCGCGCGTCAGGAAACCGAAGCGGCCGCCCGCGCGCGCCTCGAAGCCGAGCGCGCAACCGCCGCTGCCGCCGAGGGTGAAGCGGAAGTCCGCCGCCCCGCCGCGGCTGCCGGCCATGCGCACGGCCGCCCCGCGCCGCGCGCTGCCGAACCCGCACGTGCCCCGGCGCACGACCCGAAGCACAAGACCCGCGGCTCGCACGCGATGGTTGCGGGCGTCGAGGACGACGACCGCGCCAGCCGCTTCGCCGGCCAGATGCACCTCAGCGCCTCCGAGCGCGCCCGTCGTGGCGCCGCCCGTGGCAAGCCGAAGACGCAGCAGCGCCGCCAGCCGGACCAGAGCCGCACGGGTTCGGGCTTCCAGCGCCCGACCGCGCCGGTGCGCCGCGAAGTCGCCATCGGCGACACGGTGACCGTCGCCGAGCTCGCGCAGAAGCTCGCGCTCAAGGGCGGTGACGTCGTCAAGGCGCTCTTCAAGATGGGCGTGATGGCGACCATCAACCAGACCGTCGACCACGACACCGCGGTGCTGGTGACCGAGGAACTGGGCCACACCGCGGTCCGCGCGTCCGAGAACTCGGCCGAGGAGCTGCTGATCGCGCACGTCGAGGATGTGCAGGGCGACAAGACCCCGCGTCCGCCCGTCGTCACGATCATGGGTCACGTCGACCACGGCAAGACCTCGCTGCTCGACTACATCCGTCGCACGAAGGTCGCGTCGGGCGAAGCGGGTGGCATCACGCAGCACATCGGCGCGTACCACGTCGAAACGGCGAAGGGCGTCATCAGCTTCCTCGACACCCCGGGCCACGCCGCGTTCTCCGCGATGCGTGCCCGCGGCGCCAAGCTGACCGACATCGTGGTGCTGGTCGTCGCTGCGGATGACGGCGTCATGCCGCAGACGATCGAAGCGGTGCAGCACGCGAAGGCGGCTGGCGTGCCGGTGGTGGTCGCGGTCAACAAGATCGACAAGTCCGACGCCGACCCGAGTCGCGTCAAGAACGAACTGCTCGCGTACGACCTCGTGGCCGAGGAGTTCGGTGGTGACGTGCAGATGGTCGAGCTGTCCGCGAAAACCGGGCAGGGCATCGACGATCTGCTCGATGCGATCTCGCTGCAGGCCGAAGTCCTCGAGCTGCGCGCGGTGCCGACCGGTCGTGCGACCGGTGTCGTCATCGAGTCGTCGCTCGACAAGGGCCGCGGCCCGGTCGCGACGCTGCTCGTGCAGTCGGGCCAGTTGCAGAAGGGCGATTACGTGGTCTGCGGCGTGCAGTACGGCCGCGTGCGTGCGCTGTTCGACGAGACCGGCCAACAGGTGCAGTCGGCGGGTCCGTCGATTCCGGTGCAGGTCCTCGGTCTCTCCGGCGTGCCGGATGCGGGCGACGACCTCGTCGTCGTCGATGACGAGCGCCTGGCTAAGGACGTCGCGCAGCAGCGTGACACCAAGCGTCGCGAGCATCGCCTTGTCGCGCAGCCCGGCAACCGCATGGAAGACATCCTTGCGCAGATGGGCGAGGGCGCCGGCCAGCTCAACCTCAACCTCGTCGTCAAGGCGGATGTGCAGGGCTCCGTGCAAGCACTGCGCGATGCGCTGACCGGCCTGTCGAACGACCAGATCCGCATCAACGTGATCGGTTCGGGCGTCGGTGGCATCACCGAATCCGATGCGCAGCTCGCGGCGACGTCGAAGGCCACGGTCATCGGCTTCAACGTCCGTGCCGATGCGTCGGCGCGCAAGGTCATCGAGAACCAGGGCGTCGACCTGCGCTACTTCTCGATCATCTACGACGTCATCGACCAGGTGAAGCAGATCGCGTCGGGCGTGCTCGGCGTCGAGATCCGCGAAGAGATCATCGGTACGGCCGAGGTTCGCGACGTGTTCCGCTCCTCGAAGTTCGGTGCGGTGGCGGGTTCCATGGTCATCGAAGGCGTCATCCGTCGCGGCAAGCCGATTCGCGTGCTTCGCCAGGAAACGGTCATCTTCGAAGGCGAGCTGGAATCGCTGCGCCGCTTCAAGGAGAACGTCGACGAAGTGCGTAACGGCACCGAGTGCGGCATCGGCGTCAAGGCGTACAACGACGTCAAGCCGGGCGACAAGATCGAGTGCTTCGAGCGCATCGAAGTGCAGCGCACGCTGTAATCCATGCCTTCCAAGAGCTTCCATCGAACCGATCGCGTTTCCGCCCAGCTCCGTCGTGAGCTGGGCACGCTCGTGCACGAGGCCGTGCGCGAGCTGGGGCTGCCGTCCGTCAGCGTTTCCGACGTCGAAATCACCCGCGACATGGCGCACGCCAAGGTCTTCGTCACCGCGCTGCAGCCCGAGCGTGCGGACGAAGCGCTGAAGGGCCTGAAAGAGGCCGGCAAGCAGATCCGTTACGAACTCGGCCGTGCGATGAAGCTTCGCCACGTGCCGGAACTGCATTTCCATTACGACGCCTCGTTCGACCGCGGCGAGCGCATCGAGCAGTTGCTGCAGGCGAATCCGCGCATCGACGACACGTCGGGCACCGACGACGCTGCGTCCTCGCCCGACGCCTGAGCAACGCGCGTGAGTCGCAAGACGCGATTCCGTCGTCTCGACGGCATCCTGCTGCTCGACAAGCCATCGGGCATGAGCTCGAACGAGGCGCTGCAGCGCGTCCGCCATCTCTTCCGCGCCGAAAAGGCCGGGCATACCGGTAGCCTCGATCCGCTGGCGACCGGGCTGCTGCCTGTGTGCTTCGGCGAGGCGACGAAGATCGCGGGCCTATTGCTCGGCGCGCACAAGGCGTACGAGACGGTCGCTCGACTCGGCGCTACCACCGATACGGACGATGCAGACGGCGTCGTGCTGCGCGAGCGGCCGGTACCGTCGCTCGATGACGACGCGATCCGATCTGCGATGTCGTCGTTCGAAGGCCGAATCCGCCAGCGTGCGCCGATCTATTCGGCGCTGAAGCAAGGTGGCGAGCCGCTCTATGCCAAGGCGCGACGCGGCGAGATCGTCGAAGCACCGGAGCGCGAAGTCGACGTCGCGTCCTTCCGCCTCATGCATCGTGAAGGCAACGATCTGACGGTATCGGTCGAATGCGGGTCGGGCACCTACGTACGCAGTCTTGTGCGCGATCTCGGCGAGCTCCTCGGCTGCGGCGCGCATGTCACGTCGCTGCGGCGACTGTGGGTCGACCCGTTCCGCGCGCCGCGGATGTCGACGCTCGAGGCGTTGCAGGCGCTCGCAGCGGACGACGAAGCGGCAATCGACGGCTGCCTGATGTCGATCGAGGAAGCGGTCGCGCATCGCGCGCAGGTCGCCCTCGACGCCGATGAAACCCGCCGGTTCGGGTATGGGCAGTCCATCGACTTGCCGCAAGCGGCCGTCGCACAACTGCCAGCCGTGCAGAGTCCGGTGGAATCGAGCGCTGCCGCGCATGGCGACGCCGGTTTGCTTGTCGTAACCGGGCCCGACGGTCGCGTCATCGGCTTGGCGAATGTCCAAGACGGCCGCCTGCGTCCCCAGCGGCTTTTCAGTTGGGCGTCGACGTCCGCCGCTTAGCGGTCGATCGATGTTTCGCCTTGTTGGGGTCGAGCCCCGCGGCTACAATACGCGCGCCCTTTCGGGCACCCCTTTATTTCACCCGGCGGACCATGCGGTGCGTCGGCTCGGAAAATTTCCGTCGCCGATTGCCTCTGCGGGTCCCGCGTCTCAAGGAAAACTGATGTCCATCGACACCTCCAAGGTTATTGGCGAGCACGCCCGCGGCACCAACGACACGGGCTCGCCGGAAGTGCAGGTCGCTCTGCTCACCGCGCGCATCGAGCAGCTCACCGGCCACTTCAAGATCCACAAGCAGGATCACCACAGCCGTCGTGGCCTGCTGCAGATGGTCAACCGCCGTCGCAGCCTGCTCGACTATCTGAAGCGCAAAGACAACGAGCGCTACAAGGCCCTGATCGAGAAGCTCGGTCTGCGCCGCTAAAGAAACACCGACCGCGGCGCAGTGATGCGCCGCGGTTCGTTTTTGGGTAACGAAAAGCAGTACGGCTGGGGCAGGGGCTCCGGACGAACCAAAGCGATACAAGGGAATAACAACGTGGCGAAAATTACCAAGACCTTCCAGTACGGCGCCCACCAGGTCACGCTGGAGACCGGCGAAATTGCCCGCCAGGCGGGCGGCGCGGTCCTCGTGAAGATGGACGACACCGTGGTGCTCGTTTCGGCCGTCGCGGCCAAGACGGCACGGGAAGGCCAGGACTTCTTCCCGCTCACCGTCGACTACCAGGAGCGTTTCTACGCCGGTGGTCGCATTCCGGGTGGCTTCTTCAAGCGCGAAGGCCGGCAGACGGAGAAGGAGACGCTGATCTCGCGCCTCATCGACCGTCCGATCCGCCCGCTCTTCCCGGAAGAGTTCAAGAACGAAGTCCAGATCATCGCAACCGTGGTTTCGATGAACCCGGAAGTCGACGGTGACATCCCGGCGCTGCTTGGCGCGTCCGCCGCAATGGCGCTCACCGGTGCCCCATTCCAGGGCCCGATCGGCGCTGCGAAGGTCGGCTACATCGACGGCCAGTACGTGCTGAACCCGACCGCCGCGCAGCTGAAGGAATCGGCGCTGGAACTCGTCGTCGCCGGTACGAAGGACGCCGTGCTGATGGTCGAATCGGAAGCCGACGTGCTGTCCGAAGATGTGATGCTCGGCGCCGTGATGTTCGGTCACCAGGCGTCGCAGATCGCGATCAACGCGATCAACGAACTCGTCGCCGAAGCCGGCACGCAGTCGTGGAACTGGGAAGCGCCCGCGAAGAACGAGTCGATGATCGACGCGCTGCGTAACGCCGTCGGCGATCGCCTGAGCGCCGCGTACCAGATCGTCAACAAGGCCGAGCGCCGCACGTCGATCCAGACGCTGAAGAAGGCGGCGATGGAAGTGCTGCAGCCGCACGTCGAGTCGAACGGCTGGAACACCGCCGACGTCTCGAAGGAATTCGGCGAGCAGGAATACCAGACGATGCGCAACTCGGTGCTTCGCACTCGCAAGCGTATCGATGGCCGCGACCTGACGACGGTCCGCCCGATCACCTCGCGCGTCGGCGTGCTTCCGCGTACGCACGGCTCGTCGCTGTTCACGCGTGGCGAGACGCAGGCGCTCGTGGTCGCGACGCTCGGTACCGCGCGCGACGGCCAGATCATCGATGCCGTCTCGGGCGAGTACAAGGAACACTTCCTGTTCCACTACAACTTCCCTCCGTACTCGGTGGGCGAGACCGGCCGCATGATGGGCCCGAAGCGTCGCGAGATCGGCCACGGCCGTCTTGCCAAGCGCGGCATTCTCGCCGTCATGCCGACGATGGAAGAGTTCCCGTACACCATCCGCGTCGTGTCGGAAATCACCGAGTCGAACGGTTCGTCGTCGATGGCGTCGGTCTGCGGTTCGTCGCTGGCGCTGATGGACGCCGGCGTGCCGATCAAGGCGCCGGTCGCGGGTATCGCGATGGGCCTGATCAAGGAAGGCAATGACTTCGCCGTGCTGTCCGACATCCTGGGTGACGAAGATCACCTCGGCGACATGGACTTCAAGGTCGCCGGGTACGTCGGAAGGCATCACCGCCCTGCAGATGGACATCAAGATCCAGGGCATCACCGAAGAGATCATGCGCATCGCGCTCGACCAGGCCAAGCAGGGTCGCCTGCACATCCTCGGCGAGATGGCGAGCGCGCTGACCACGCCGCGCACCGAGCTGTCCGAGTACGCGCCGCGCCTGCTCACGATGAAGATCCACCCGGACAAGATCCGCGAAGTCATCGGCAAGGGTGGCGCGACCATCCAGTCGATCACCAAGGAAACCGGTACGCAGATCGACATCCAGGACGACGGCACGATCGTCATCGCCTCGGTCAACGCCGCTGCCGCGCAGGCCGCGAAGGCGCGCATCGACCAGATCGTCTCGGACGTCGAGCCGGGCCGCATCTACGAAGGCAAGGTCGCGAAGATCATGGACTTCGGTGCGTTCGTCACGATCCTGCCGGGCAAGGACGGCCTGGTGCACGTGTCGCAGATCTCCAACGAGCGCGTCGAGAAGGTGTCCGACAAGCTCAAGGAAGGCGACGTGGTAAAGGTCAAGGTGCTGGAAGTCGACAAGCAGGGCCGTATTCGCCTCTCGATGAAGGCTGTCGAGGAAGGCGAGGGCGTCGCGGCGGAGTAATCGCGGCGGTCATTGCTGGAATTGGAGGAAGCGGGCTTCGGCCCGCTTTTTCTTTGTGTGGTGTTTCGACGTTTCTACGTTTGCGGTTCGCGCGTGCCGGGAAGAGCAAGGGCGTTTCGTCCGCTGAAGCGGCCGAGTCACTTTTCTTTGCTCGTGCAAAGAAAAGTAACCAAAAGAAAGCACTTTTCCCCGACGGATCTACAGCTCGCGATCGGGCCGCCTTATCGAGATCGCCACACTCGCCATCCTGGCTCGGGTGGCGACGGCGCGCGTCCTGCGCGCCGCCCCGTCGGGGTCTTCACGAATTGGGCGGCTGTTGATGTGAAGTGGAAGCGCGCACGCATCTCACGCGACGGCTCGGCACTCGAGAGCCCACATTGGCGTTCGGCGCCTGGGCGTGACATCGCGAAGTCGCGTTTACACGCAGTCCTTGTCGAGAGCACTGCGCCGATGACGTCGCGCGTTCAGTGGTTGCGTTTAGATCGATTGCCCCGCGGAACAACTGAAGACTCGGCCAGCACCAAAGCTGCTAGCTGCAACGCGTTAGTACTACTGGCCGCAATACGGCGACGCGCAAGCGAGCGCACGTGCGCGTTCGCGTCGCGACTCAAATCGTGGGACCCGAAGGGCGGCGGCCATGGAGGGCCGCCGTCCGCACCCGAGCCAGGATGGCGAGTGTGCGGATCGTGCGGAACTACGAGCTGCGCGCTGTAGATCTGATCGGGGAAGGTGCTTTCTTTTGGTTATCTTTTCTTTGCACCAGCAAAGAAAAGTAACTCGGGCGCGTCAGCGCACGAAACGCTTCTAACGCGGTGCCGCGACGAAATAGATCAGTCGACCAGACGCACCCTGCGGCCAAACGACAGGCGCGCGATCAGAACATCCGCCGCAACACCTGATCCCGCACCGCCCCACCGCGTGCCCGCAGACCCTGCTCGATCGCAACATCCTGCTCGCTCTGCACCGGCGCATCGACCGCGCTCGCCGACGAACTCGCCATCATCGGTGCGATCGCAGCCGCCACGTCGGCACCCTGCATGATGCCGAGCGGTGTGTAACCGCTGTAGCCCGGAAAGATCGTCGACAGGTTGTTGTTGCCCATGCGGCGAATCAGGATCTCCGAGACGACGCGTCGATAGTCGGTTGTGACCGGAAGGTCGCCATTCGCCGCTGCGATCACGGTGTCGGTAAGCCCCGGCCACTGTCCGTAGAAGCGGCGTCCATTCACCGCGCCGCCCATCACGAGCATCAGATTGCCGTAGCCATGGTCAGTGCCGCCCGCGGCGTTCTGCCGCATGCGTCGACCGAATTCGGACATCACGATCGTGGTGACTCGTGGCGCATTGCCGTTCGCTTCAAGCTCGACCTGGAACGCCGACAACGCCTGCGAGAGCTCGGCGATCTTGTTCTGGTAGTAGTGATAGCCCGAACCCGCCGTGCCTTGTGCGTCGTGCGTGTCCCAGCCGCCGAGGTCGACGGCGGCATAGCGCAGGCCGACGCCGAACCTGATCGACTGCGCGACGGTCCACAGCTCGTTGCCGATCTGCGTGCTCGGCCACGTCGACGGCAGCGCGCCGTACGGCTGCGCCGCGACCACGCGCAGTGCTTGCTCGGCGAGCGCGCCATTCGATTCAATCGACGTCTGCCCGCCCCACAACTGCTTGAGGGTTTCCTGCATGCCGACGAGGCCAGCCGGCGAATCCGAGCGGGTCTTCATCCACGCCCATGCGCCGAGGTTGAGCTGGAAGTCCGACGGACTGTCCATCGTGATCGCGCGCGTCGTGCCGTTGAGCGATACCGGCTCGCGCGGCATGCAGGCCAGCGCGGCCATGCTGGAGGCTGCGATATTCGGCTGCGTCGCGATGGCGCGCGCCATCCAGCCCGTGTTGAGCCCGCGCGCGACGCCCTGTTCGATCGCCATCTGCGCATCGAAGTGGCTGCGCGATGCCGACGTCATCAAGCCCGCGGCATGCACCACGGCGACGCGCCCGGCATTCCACAGATCGCGCAGGCCCGTCGCCGACGGATGCAGACCGAAGCTGCTCGCGGTTCCGTCGCTGTACGTCAGCGGCAATGCGCCGTACGTGCCGCTGGCGGCGATGTTGAGGTTCGGTCGAACGGTCTCGTAGTACGCGCGGTCGCTGCTGCCGAGCGGTACAACGAAGTTGAGGCCGTCCATCGCGCCGCGCAGGAACAGCATGACGACGACATCGCCGTCGCCACTCGCCGCGCGTGCGTCGTTACCGAACATGAGCCGCGGGCCCGCCGCGGCCGTTGCAGCGGTCGCGCAGACGCCCTTGAGGAACTGGCGACGGGTGAATCGTGGCGTATGCATGGCGTCGCCCTCAGCGGCTCAGGAATTCGGGCGAGAGCAGGATCATCGACACCGTGCTCTTGAGCCGCGACTGGTTGTAGTGCTTCTTGAAGTCGCTGCCGGACCAGACTTCGTTGTCGGCGATCACGTATGTCGCCGGGTCGCCGTTCTGCGCGAGGAATTTCGTCAGCACGTTGCGACGAGTGGCATCGGGCGTGTAGCCGAGCAGGCGGCCGCACCAGTAGTCGACGAGGTTGTTCGCGGTCCACGAACCGGCGGCGACGTTCGCGCGGGTTTCCTGCAGCACCGGCAGCAACGAAAAACCGCCGTCGGTGGTGTCGGTCAACCAGTCGAGCATTCGCCACGTCTGGCCGTAGCTGTTCGAGCCTGACCACGGCGCGGTAATGTCGGGATACCCGTTCGGCGCGGGCCAGCCGAACGGCGTATGGCCGGTGAAGCCGAAGCGCCAGACGAATTCGTCGCTGCGTTCGCCGGTGGTCGCGAGCGTCCAATCCGAACCGCCGGCACGCATTGCAGCGACGATCGCGGTGAACGGCTTGCGCGTCTTGTTGCCCCACGCGTTGTACATCTCGGTGGAGTTGAGGATGTGGCGCAGAACCTTCGTCAGCTGGTCGGGGGCCTGCCAGTTGTCGCGGAACACCTGCGCGGCGCTCCAGATCAGCGACTGCGACGGCGTGTCGCTGATGAAGCGACGAATGATCTTCGCGCAGATGTGGCGGGCGACCGCCGGATGCGAGGCGAGGCGATCCAGCACGTCGCGACCGTCCTTCATGTCCGGCTGCTCGGGAAAGAGCTGCTTGCCGAGGATGGTCTTCGGGTTGGTGTCGTGCCACGCGGCGCGATAGACGAAGCCGCCGTCGTTCTCGTTCGGGAACTGCCAATTGCCGTCGCGCAGCGTCCAACCGGTAAATGCGGCGGCGACTTCGTAGACGTCGATGTCGGTGTAGCCGGCGGGGTAGCTCGAATCGGCTGGGTCGCGCGGGATCGTCGCCGGGTCCTGGAAGCCGTAGTAGTTCTCGCTGCCGAGCGTGTGCAGCTCCATCAGCTCGCGCGCCCAGTTCTCGTTCTGGCCGGCCTTGGTATTCGAGTAGTTGTCGAGGAAGTAGAGCATCGACGGGCTCTTGGCCACGTCCTCGAGCATGGTGCGGAAATTGCCGAACGCGTTCTTGCGGATGACATCGCGATCGAAATGCGGAAACACCGGCCCGGCGGAATAGTCGTAGCCGAACACGCTGAAGTGGTCGTGCCAGAAGTCGACGGTCATCTCGAACAGCTGGCGCCGCGAGTACGTCGCACGCACGAACGCGGCGCGCTGCATTTCGAGCGCGGGCAGCATGCGGACTTCCCACGCCGGGTTCGGCACGACGTGGTCGGCCCAAAGCTGCGCGAGTGGCTTGCCGAGCGTGACGTAGCCGCCGCGCGAGAGACGTGCGGCGACGGCGCTGTCGTCGATCGATGTGTAGTCGAGCTGCCAGTCGACCCAGTTCGCGAGGCGCTGCGGGTCGGTCGATCCCAGCCCCTGGAATTCGGCGAGCGATGTCTTGGTCGGGCCGAAGCTCAGGTTGCGCAGCATGCGCACTGCGAACGGTGCGCGGGCGAGGGTGAGCACCTCGGCGGGCAATGCGGCACCGGCGCCGACTTCGGGCGCAACGCTGCGCACGAAGGGCTGGCTGCGGATGCGCAGGCCGTCGCCGTACTTCTGGGCGAGGGAGTAGACCGGGGCCGGGGCGCGGCGCGTGACCGTCCAGAACCCACCACGGCGGGCGACGCGGGCGGCCCGCATCGCATACATCGAACGCTTCATATCCTTCCCCTGGATCCCCCTCCAGTAGGAAGCACTATAGAAATCAACAGCTTGCCGAACCGGGTACGCCGTCACGGCTACGTGTCAAAAATTTGGCGACCGCCGGTTGGAAATGTGAAGCAGCAGTGTTGCGTGCGTCACACTCGGTTTGGCACGCTGCCACGAAACCGCCGGATGCCCCGATGAAACGCCACTTCTCGATGATCCGCGACTTCCAGCTCGCGGACTGGTTCACCCTCGGCAACGCGTTCTGCGGCTCGGGCGCGGTCTTCGCGGCCATGCGTTTCCTGCAGGACGGCGTGGTGCGCGACCTGCTGTTCGGCATGGCGCTCATCCCGCTCGCGTTCGTGTTCGATGCGCTCGATGGGCGCGTCGCGCGCTGGCGTCAGTCGGCATCGACGCTGGGTCGCGAACTCGATTCGCTCGCCGACGTGATCTCGTTCGGCGTCGCGCCCGCCGCGCTGGCCTATGCCTGCGGCCTTCAGGGCGGCTGGGACTGGGTCGTGCTCAGCTACTTCGTCTGCTGCGGCGTCAGCCGCCTCGCGCGCTACAACGTCACCGCCGAGCAGCTCTCGGGTGGCGGCGACAAGGTGAAGTACTTCGAAGGCACGCCGATTCCCACCAGCCTGCTGCTCGTCATCGTGCTGGCGATCGCTGCGATGCGTGGCGCGCTTGGGTCCAGCACATGGGGCGGCGTCGTGCAGCTCGGGCCGTGGCAGCTGCACCCGCTGGTGCTGATGTTCGCGCTGTCCGGCTCGCTGATGATCAGCAAGACCGTGCATATCCCGAAACCGTAACCGGGCCGTACGACGCGTTCGTTATCATCGACGCTCGATCGGAGAACACCATGTCGACATCCCCGTTCGGAGCCGCCGGCTTCGGATTTCCCGCGTTCGATCCCGCCACGTTCGAGCGTCTCGGGCGTCAATGGCTTTCGGCTATGAGCCCGCAGCCCGCCGCGCCTGCGCCCGATCCGTTCGCATGGTGGAAGCCCGCGGCGCCGCAGCCAGCTCCGGGCTTCGACCCCACTGCGCTTGCGAGCCAGTGGATGACGCAGATGCAGCAGCTCGCCGCGCAGTTCGGCAGCAGCGGCGAAGCGCAGGCCGCCGACATCGCGCGCGCCTGGCGTTCGATGCTGGGCGACAACCCGTTCGCGCAGTCGGGTTTCGCCAGCGCGTTCATGCCGGCGGCGTTCTTCGGTGGTGCGCCTGGCGCCACGCGCGGACCGTTCGAGATGCCGGCGTTCGGCTTTACGCGTGAGTCGCAGGAACGCATGCAGGCGTTCGGCAAGGCGACTGCCGACTTCCAGCAGGCATCGCGCGCGTTCAACACGATCGTCGCCGAAGCCGGGCAGGACGCGTTCTCGCGTTTCGAATCGCTGCTCGCCAAGCGCGGTACCGACGGCAAGCCGGTCGAATCCGCACGCGCGCTGTTCGATCTCTGGATCGACGCCGCGGAAGACGCGTACGCCGACATCGCGCTGAGCGATCGCTTCAAGGCCGCGTTCGGCGAATACATCAACGCACAGATGCGCGTTCGCGCGGCGATGCAGCAGGAAGTCGAACTGGCCTGCGCGCAGTGGGGCATTCCCGGCCGTTCGGAAGTCGACGCCGCGCATCGCAAGGTCGCGCAACTCGAGCGCGAACTTCGCCGTCTTCGCGAAACGGTCGAAGCGATGTCGCAACCGGCATCCGATACACGCACCGCAGCGGCGCCCGAACCCGCCAAGCCCCGCGCCGCCAAGGCCGCGCCCCGCAAGACCGGTAAACGCTGATGGACAACCCGTTCGGATCGCCGATGAACATCGGCCTCGACGCGCTCGCGCGCGAAGCGCTGCAGACGCAGGCACGCCTGCGCAAGGGCATGGAAACGCTTGCGACGCTCGATCCCGTCGACATCGGCGCAAGTGAACGCGAGGAGGTCTGGCGCGACGGCAAGGTCGCGGTCTACCGCTTCCACCGCGACGGCGTTACGCCGACCGAAACCGTGCCGCTTCTGATCGCCTACGCGCTGGTCAACCGCCCGTACATGGTCGACCTGCAGAGCGACAAGTCCATCGTGCGCGGCCTGCTCGAGCGCGGGCAGGACGTCTACATCATCGACTGGGGCTATCCGGATCGTTCGGACCGTTACCAGACGATCGAGGACTACATCCAGCGCTACCTCGGCGGTGCGGTGGATTACCTGCGTCGTGCGCATGGCGTCGATGCGATCAACCTGCTCGGCATCTGCCAGGGCGGCGCATTCTCGCTGTGCTACGCCGCTCTGAATCCGCGCAAGGTGCGCAACCTCGTCACGATGGTGACGCCGGTCGACTTCCACACCGACGACAACATGCTCGCCGGCTGGGCGCGTTCGCTCGACATCGACCTGATGGTCGACACGCTGGGCAACGTGCCGGCGGACGTCATGAACTGGTGCTACCTCACGCTCAAGCCGTATCGGCTGCTCGTGCAGAAGTATGTTGGGCTGGTCGACATCCTCGAGGACAAGCGCGCGGTCGAGGATTTCCTGCGCATGGAAACGTGGATCTTCGATTCGCCGGATCTCATCGGCGAAGCGTTCCGCGAGTTCATGAAGCAGTTCTACCAGGAGAACGGGCTGGTCAACGGCACGGTTCGCGTTGGCGATCGAACCGTCGACCTGAAGGCGATCGACATGCCGGTGTTCAACATCTACGCCGAGCAGGATCACCTCGTGCCGCCGTCGGCATCGAAGCCTTTGCGTGGTCTCGTTGGCACGAAGGATTACAGCGAGCTCTCGTTCCGTGGCGGCCACATCGGCATCTACGTGTCGGGCCGAGCACAGCGCGACATTCCGCAGGGCATCCACGACTGGTTGTCGCAGCGATCGAAGGGCGCCCGCTGACCGCATGGCCAAATCTGCTG
Source organism: Lysobacter sp. HA35 (assembly GCF_054061195.1). Taxonomy (NCBI): domain Bacteria; kingdom Pseudomonadati; phylum Pseudomonadota; class Gammaproteobacteria; order Lysobacterales; family Lysobacteraceae; genus Lysobacter; species Lysobacter sp. HA35. The sequence goes on from NZ_JBSSDY010000001.1 coordinate 793,649, forward strand.
CACGCATCGACGAACTGCGCCGGCTGATCGCCGACGCGAACCATCGCTACTACGTGCTCGACGATCCGTCGGTGCCCGACGCTGAGTACGACCGCTGGATGCGCGAACTGCTCGCGCTGGAATCGGACAATCCCGACCTTGCGACGGACGATTCGCCGACACAACGCGTTGGTGCGGTGCCCGCTAGTGCGTTCGCGCAGGTGCGCCACGTCGTGCCGATGCTGTCGCTGTCGAATGCGTTCGCGGATGAGGAAGTCGCCGACTTCGTGCGCCGCATCGAGCAAACGCTCGAAGTGGATAATCCGGCGTTCTCGGTTGAACCCAAACTCGATGGTCTCGCGATCAGCCTTCGCTACGAACAGGGTCGACTGACGGTCGCGGCGACACGCGGCGACGGTGCAACCGGCGAAGACGTAACGCTCAACGTACGCACCATCCGCAGCGTGCCGCTCAGCTTGCGTGGCAGCGGCTGGCCGGACGTGCTCGAAGTGCGCGGCGAAGTGTTCATGCCGATCGCGGCATTCAACGTCTACAACGAGAAGGCGCTCGCGGAAGGGACGAAGCCGCTCGCGAATCCACGCAACGGCGCTGCAGGCTCACTTCGCCAGCTCGACCCGCGCATCACTGCGCAACGTCCGCTCGCGTTCTACGCGTATGCGATCGGCGCTGTGGAGGGCGGCACGTTGCCGGACACGCACTCGCAGGTGCTGGCGAAGCTGCGTGACTGGGGCTTTCCCGTCAGCGCCGAGAATGCGGTCGTACGCGGGGCGAATGGCCTGCTCGATTACTACCGCGGCATGGGCGAACGCCGCGCATCGCTGCCGTTCGACATCGATGGCGTCGTCTACAAGCTCGACGACTACGCCGGCCAGCGCGAGTTGGGTTTCGTATCGCGTGCGCCTCGATGGGCGATCGCGCACAAGTTTCCGGCGCAGGAACAGATGACCGTTCTGGAGTCGATCGAAATCCAGATCGGTCGCACCGGTGCCGCGACGCCCGTCGCTCGCCTGCGCCCGGTGCAGGTCGCCGGCGTCGTCGTGACCAGCGCCACGCTGCACAACGCCGACCAGGTCGCACGCCTCGATGTGCGTGTCGGTGACACCGTGATCGTGCGGCGCGCCGGCGATGTTATTCCCGAGATCGTGCGCGTCGTCGAATCGGAACGTCCACGCGGCGCCACCGCGTGGCAGATGCCGACGACGTGCCCCGTGTGCGGCTCGGAAATCGTGCGCGAGGAAGGACAGGCGGTCTGGCGTTGTTCCGGCGAACTCACCTGCGCGGCGCAGCGAAAGGAAGCCGTGCGTCACTTCGCCTCCCGCCGCGCCATGGACATCGAAGGTCTCGGCGATCGCTTCATCGAGGATCTCTGCGACCTCGGCTACGTGAAGCAGCTCGGCGATCTGTATGCGCTAACGCTCGACGACCTGCTCGCGATGAAGCGCGAGGTGGATGCGCGCGGTGCGGAGGCCGAAGACGTCGAACCCGCGACAAAATCGCGTGGCAAGGTCGCGACCAAATGGGCGGAGAACCTGCTCGTGTCCATCGACCGCAGCCGCAGCACGACTCTCGAACGCCTGCTGTTCGCACTCGGCATAGAACACGTCGGCGAAAGCACCGCGAAAGCACTTGCCGCATGGTTTGGCTCGCTCGAGGTCGTGCGCCGCCTGCCTTGGCCGCTGTTCAAGGCGCTGCCGGACATCGGCGGCGAGGTCGCACGGTCACTCGGCCATTTCCTCGATCAACCAGGCAACCAGCAGGTGATCGATACGCTGCTCGAGCGCGGCGTCGCGCCGACCGATGAGCATTCGCCATCGCCCAAGCTGCGCGAGCGACTTGATGTCGCGACGCTGCTGGTCGATCTGGAGATCCCGAAGGTCACGCGACTGCGCGGAGAACAGATTGCTGCTGCGACCAAGCCCGATGCCCTACCGACGGTCGAGGCGACGACACTCGTCGACGGCGGCGTGCCGGAAGCGGTCGCGGACGCGTTTGTCGCGTGGCGCGACATGGACGCGAACCGCGCACTTCTGGACGCAGCCGTCGCCGCGCAGGCTCGACTTCTCGACGCGCTACCCGCGGTCGCGGAAACGGCGGGACCGCTCGACGGCACCACGGTCGTGCTGACCGGCTCCCTGTCATCGATGACCCGCGAGCAGGCGGGCGAGAAACTCGAAGCGCTCGGCGCCAAGGTGTCCGGCAGCGTGTCGAAGAAGACGGCCTTTGTGGTCGCGGGCGAAAGCGCAGGTTCGAAGCTCGAGAAGGCGCAGCAGCTCGGTGTCGACGTGTGGGACGAAGCGAAGCTGATCGCGTTCCTCGCACAACACGGCGCCGCCTGATGGACGTCGCATGGCAGCCATCGGCGACGCCGGAGGCGCTGCGGCTGCGTGCATCGGTCAATCGCCGCATCCGCGAGTTCATGGCCGAGCGTGGCGTGCTCGAAGTCGAAACTCCGGTGATGTCGCGCGCCGGCAACACCGATCCGAACATCGCATCGTTCGCCGTCGAGTTCAGCGGTCGCACCGACGGCGCGCCTCGCACGCGATGGCTGCGTACGTCGCCGGAGTTTCCGCTCAAGCGCCTGCTCGCGGCGGACATTGGCGATTGCTACGAGCTCGGTCGCGTATTCCGCGACGGCGAGGCGGGTGGGCGGCACAATCCCGAATTCACGATGCTGGAGTGGTATCGCACGGGCATCGATCACGTGGCGCTTGCACGCGAAGTCGCGGATCTCGTCGAACGATGCCTGTCGCTGGTGGGGCGGAATGCCCGCGTCGACGAGACCACCTACGGCGCGCTGTTCCATGCGCACCTCGGCGTCGACGCGCATCGCGATGGCGTCGAAACCCTGCGTGCGGCGCTCGGCGACGTGCACGTCGATCCGAACGGCCTCACGCGCGACGACTGGCTCGACCTGCTGATGACGCACCGCATCCAGCCGACGTTCGCCGCCGACACCATCCACGTCGTGCATGACTATCCGGCGTCGCAATGCGCGCTCGCCCGAGTGCGCGAGGGTGATCCGCCGGTCGCCGAACGTTTCGAGGTCTACCTCGGCGCGCTCGAACTCGCGAACGGCTACCACGAGTTGGCAGACGCCACGGAACAGCGTCGCCGCTTCGACGCGGACATCGTGCGCCGCAACATGCACGGCGCCCCGAACGTGCCGCGCGACGACGCGCTGCTCGATGCGCTGGCGAATGGTTTGCCGGACAGCGCGGGTGTCGCACTCGGCGTCGATCGCCTGCTGATGGCGCTGCTGGGCGCGTCGCGTATCGCCGACGTGCTCGCGTTCGATTTCGCGCGCGCCTGACGGCACATAAATGAACGCCGGCCGGTCGCGATCTGGACGAGCACCGTTCACCTTGGCGCGCTACAGTCGGTATGCAACGAACTGCTGGAGACGAACGATGATGACGCGCGGAGCGATCGGTTTTGCGATCGCGGTCGGGGCATGCGTCGTCGCGCCGTGGCCAGCGCGCGCGTGGGGGCCGCCGCCCGACGGCCGCACCCTGCGTTGCGAATCTTCGGACGGCCACACGAAGGAATGTCCGGTCGATGCCAGCGGCGGCGCGCGTCTGCTGCGCCAGCTGTCGAAGACGCCGTGCATCGAGGAACAGACCTGGGGCCGCACGCGTCGCTCCATCTGGGTGACGCAGGGCTGCCGCGGCGAATTCCTCGCGGTTTCCGATGGTGACGGCCGCGGACCGATCGGCCCGATCAGTGGTGGCGAGCGACTGTTCCGCTGCGGCTCCGATAGTGGCCGCTGGACGCACTGCACGACGCGCACCGGTGCGCAGGTCGAGATCGTCCGCCAGCTCTCGCGCTCGCAGTGCATCCGCGGGCAGTCGTGGGGCATGGATCGCGAAGGCGTCTGGGTCAGCGGTGGTTGCCGTGCCGAGTTCCGCATCGTCGGCGGCTGGAACCGGCCTGAAGCGGTCGCGCCGTCGCGCGTGCGCTGCGAATCCGACAAGGGCCGCATCCACAGCTGCGCGATCGCGCCGCGTGCGAATGTGCGCTTGCTCAACCAGCTTTCGCACACCGCCTGCGTCGAAGGGCAGACCTGGGGCGTGGACGACCGCGGTCTCTGGGTCGACGGCGGTTGCCGCGCCGACTTCGAAGTCGGTGGCGGCGTACTCGCGAGTGGCCGCTGACGCACGACTGCGGGGCCGTCGCACCGCCGCGCTTAGAATGCGTGCATGGACCCCGCATTCGATTTCGACCGCTACGACCGCGTCCGTCCCATTCGCTGGACGGGCGACGCCCTCGAACTTCTCGACCAGCGCAAGCTTCCGTTCGCGGTCGAGTACGTGCGCTGCGACGACTACGCGGCAGTCGCGGACGCGATCACCAACCTGACGGTGCGCGGTGCGCCCGCGATCGGTATCGCGGCGGCTTGGGGCGCGGTGTTGGCGTCGCGCGATGTCGATGCGACTGATGGCGCGGACGCGATGCAGAAGCTCGATCCGGCATTCATGCGACTCAACGCATCGCGGCCGACTGCAGTGAATCTCGCATGGGCGCTCGCGCGCGTGCGGCGCGTCGTACAGACGGCGGGTGCCGATTGGCGCGACGTACTGCTTCGCGAAGCCGAAGCGATTGCGACCGAAGACCTCGCCGCGAACCGTCGCATGGGCGCGCTCGGTGCCGCGATGATCGCGCCGGGAAGCCAGGTGCTGACCCACTGCAATACGGGCTCGTTGGCGACCGCGGGCTTCGGCACCGCGCTCGGCGTGATCCGCGCCGGCGTCGCGCAGGGCCGCATCGACAAGGTGTACGCGGGCGAGACGCGGCCGTGGCTGCAGGGCGCGCGTCTTACCGTCTGGGAACTCGAGCAGGACGGCATCGTGCCGACCTTGATCGCTGACGCGGCGGCCGCGCACCTGATGCGCACCGGTGCCGTGCAGTGGGTCGTCGTCGGTGCGGACCGCATCTGCGCGAACGGCGACACCGCGAACAAGATCGGCACGTACCAGCTTGCGATCGCCGCGCGCCACCATGGCGTCAAGTTCATGGTCGCCGCACCGTCGTCGACCGTCGATCTCGACACGCCGAACGGCGACGCGATCCACATCGAGGAGCGCGAGGCCACGGAGCTGTTCTCGCTCGGCGGCGTACGCACGGCGGCCGAGCGCGTCGAGGCATGGAACCCGGTGTTCGACGTCACGCCTCACGACCTGATCGACGTGATCGTGACCGAGCGCGGCGTCATCGAGCGCCCGGACGAAGCCGCGATGCGGGTGGCGTTTCGGTAGCTGAGGACAGCGGTTCGGACGGGTAGATGTCCTAGCCGAACGCGCAACGGCGCGGTCGGTGAGGCTGCGTCGACACGGTGCGGTCGAGGCGGCGTCCCACCGATCCGTGTCACCAAGCTCAGCCGGTGTTGGGCCGTTCCGCTATCCGGTTCAGCGCCTCGAAACGGGCTTCCTGGTCGCAGCAGTTGCGACCCGTCTGAATCGCCCCGTGTTCCACGCGTAAGTACTTGTTTTGCGGCCGGAAATCGCGTGCTTCCGGCCGCCGCGCGTGATAGAATTTCACCACTTCCGGACGCGTATCCGAAGGCATGGCACGGCCGCTTGGAAAGCGCCCGCACGCCAGCCGCTTCGGCCGGCGCGTCCTCGCCCCAAACGGAATCCCGATGACGGAACTCGCCCGAGAAATCATCCCGGTCAATCTCGAAGACGAGATGCGCCGCAGCTACCTCGATTACGCGATGAGCGTGATCGTCGGCCGCGCTCTCCCGGACGTGCGCGACGGCCTGAAGCCGGTGCATCGCCGCGTGCTGTATGCGATGCACGAGCTCGGTGCGCATAGCAACCGGCCGTACTACAAGTCGGCCCGTATCGTCGGCGACGTCATCGGTAAGTACCACCCGCACGGCGATACCGCGGTGTACGACACGCTGGTGCGCATGGCGCAGCCGTTCTCGCTGCGCTACATGCTGGTGGACGGGCAGGGTAACTTCGGCTCGATCGACGGCGACTCCGCCGCAGCCATGCGTTACACCGAGGCGCGCATGTCGCGCATCGCGCACGAGCTGATGGCGGATATCGACAAGGAAACCGTCGATTTCCAGCCCAACTACGACGAGAAGGAACTCGAGCCCACCGTCATGCCGACGCGTGTGCCGAACCTGCTGGTCAACGGTTCCGCCGGCATCGCGGTCGGCATGGCGACGAACATCCCGCCGCATAACCTCAGCGAAGTCATCGACGCGACCATCGCGCTGATCGACAACGCCGACATCGACGTCGACGGCCTGATGGAGTACATCCCGGGCCCGGATTTCCCGACCGCCGGCATCATCAACGGCACCGCGGGCATCATCGCCGGCTATCGCACCGGCCGCGGCCGCGTGCGCATGCGCGCGAAAGCCGAGATCGAGACGATGGACAACGGCCGCGAGGCCATCATCGTCACCGAGATCCCGTACCAGGTGAACAAGGCGCGGCTGATCGAGAAGATCGCCGAGCTGGTGAAGGAAAAGCGCCTCGAAGGCATCAGCGAACTGCGCGACGAGTCCGACAAGGACGGCATGCGCATCTACATCGAGGTCAAGCGCGGCGAATCGGCCGACGTGGTGCTCAACAACCTCTATCAGCAGACGCAGATGGAGTCGGTGTTCGGCATCAACATGGTCGCGCTGGTCGACGGCCGCCCGAAGCTGCTGAACCTCAAGGAATTCCTCGACGCGTTCGTGCGCCACCGTCGCGAAGTGGTGACGCGCCGCACGATCTTCGACCTGCGCAAGGCCCGTGCGCGTGCGCACATCTTGGAAGGCCTGACGGTCGCGCTCGCGAACATCGACGAGATGATCGACCTGATCAAGACGTCGGCGAATCCGGTCGAAGCGCGCGAGCGCATGCTTGCCCGCACGTGGGAGCCGGGCCTGGTCAGCGCGCTGCTGGCGTCAGCGGGCGCCGATGCATCGCGTCCGGATGACCTGCCCAACGGCGTCGGCCTGCTCGACGAGAACGGCGCGCAGCGTTATCAGCTCACCGAGACGCAGGCGCAGCAGATCCTCGAGATGCGCCTGCATCGCCTCACCGGGCTTGAGCAGGAAAAGCTCACCGACGAATACCGCGCGCTTCTGGAGACGATCCGCGGGCTGATCGAGATTCTCGTGAATCCCGATCGCCTGCGCGAAGTGATCCGTACCGAGCTCCTCGACCTCAAGGCCGAGTTTGGCGATGCGCGCCGCAGTGAAATCCGTCCGAGCGAAGAGGATTTCGACATCCTCGACCTCATCGCGCCGGAAGACGTGGTGGTCACGCTGTCGCATTCGGGCTATGCCAAGCGTCAGCCGGTCGCCGCGTATCGCGCGCAGAAGCGCGGTGGTCGCGGTCGTAATGCGGCCAAGACCAAGGACGAGGATTTCATCGACCAGCTGTGGCTGGTGAACACGCACGACACGCTGCTGACGTTCACCAGCACCGGCCGCGTGTTCTGGCTGCCCGTGCACCAGTTGCCGGAAGCCGGTGCAACGTCGCGCGGCCGCCCGATCATCAACTGGATTCCGCTGGAAGCCGGCGAGCAGGTGCAGGCCGTTGTGCCGGTGCGTGAGTACACCGAGGGCAAGTTCGTGTTCTTCGCGACGCGCAACGGCACGGTCAAGAAGACGCCGCTTACCGAGTTCTCGTTCCGCCTGCAGCGCGGCAAGATCGCGATCTCGCTCGACGACGGGGACGCGCTGGTCAACGCCGAGCTCACCGACGGCACGCGCGACATCATGCTGTTCGCGAGCAACGGCAAGGCCGTGCGCTTCTCCGAGTCCGAGGTGCGCCCGATGGGTCGTACGGCGACCGGCGTACGCGGCATGCGCTTGGCGGAAGGCGAGGAGGGCAGCGACGGTGCGCGCGTCGTCAGCCTGATCGTGGTCGACGGCGATGGCGATGTACTGACCGCCAGCGAACACGGCTACGGCAAGCGCACGCCGCTCGAGGAATACCCGTGCAAGGGTCGCGGCATCCAGGGCGTGATCGCGCTGAAGACCACGGACCGCAACGGCGAGCTCGTCGGCGCGATCCAACTCAGCGACCACCACGAGGTGCTTCTGATCTCCGACCGCGGCACGCTGGTGCGCACGCGCGCGTCGGAGATCTCGCAGGTCAGCCGCAATACGCAGGGCGTCACGCTGATCAAGCTCGGCTCGGAAGAGTCGCTGCAGGCGATCGAGCGCGTCGACGTGTCGCTTGAGGAAGAGGACGAGATGCTGACCGGCGCGGTCGTGCCGACGGAGGAGGGCGCCGATCCGACGATCGACCGCCACGTCCTGAACGTCGCCGGCCATGACCCGGACGCGATCGAGCCCGACGCCTCGGCGGACGACGAACCCGCGGTCTGATCGCCGATTCGCGCCGCGAAACGCCGACCTCCGGGTCGGCGTTTTCGTTTGTGCCGCCGGTCGGCACGCGGACGCGCGATGAATCTTTCAGCGCTTTGGAAGCGCGACGGGGGTCAAGCTTGGGCCGTGGCGGCCGTTAGGCCTTCGAGAGGCTCCCAGCGATCGCGAATGCACCACCTGACCGTCCCCTGCCGCCGTGTCCTGTCCGACGTCGCGACGTGCGTCGTTGGCGACGCGTGTCCTGCCCGAGGCCCGGCGCGATGAGTGGCGCAACGGCGACGACGGATTTTCGCCAGGAACTGCGCATCACCACGGCAGGCCTCGAGCGCGGCATGTTCGTCAGCGAACTCGATCGCCCGTGGCTCGGCAGCGGCTTCGCCTTCGAAGGCCTGCTGGTCGAGACCGAGGACGAGCTGCGCCGCGTCAGGGCCATGTGCAAAGAAGTGCGCGTCGACATCGCGCGCGGCAAGGCGCCGTCGCCGCAGTTCGTCATCTTCGATGGCGACTCGCCGGCCGCAACCCTCGATGCGATGCCGCCGCCTGCAGCGAAAGGCCCGATGCGCTCAATCCTGTCGCGCGTGTTCGGGGCCGAAACCGCCGCCGCCGAGAAGGCGCATGAAACGCTTGAAGCCGGCGTGCGCGACGTCATCGACGGCCTGCGCAGCGGCGGCAAGCTCGACGCCGACAAGCTGCGTGAAGGCGTCGACACCATGCTCGACTCGATCACCCGCAACCCGACCGCGTTGCCGTGGGTGATGGAGATGCGCCGCAAGGGCGACTACGTCTACCAGCACGGCATCGCCTGTTCGATCTGGGCGGCGGCGTTTGGCCGCCACCTCGGACTGGAGCGCGACGACCTGCGCGATCTCGCACTCGGCGCATTGCTGTGCGACGTCGGCAAGGTGCGCTTGCCCGATTCGCTGCTTACGAAGACCGAGGCGATCGACGACGACGACCTGCAGCGCCTGCGCGGACATGTCCGCGAAAGCCGCAGCATCATGGAGGAGACGCCGGGCCTGTCGCCCATCGTCCACCAGATCGTCGAAAACCATCACGAGCGACACGACGGCTCGGGTTATCCGCGCGGCCTTCAGGGCGCGTCCATTCCGATGTTCGCGCGCATCGCCGGCATGGTCGACAGCTACGACGCGATGGTCAGCCAGCGCCCGTACGCGCGTGCGCGTTCGCCGCACGAAGCGGTGATGGAGCTGTACGAAACGCGCGACCGCCTGTTCCAGTCCGAACTCGTCGAACAGTTCATCCGCACCTGCGGCGTGTATCCGACCGGCACCCTGATCGAGCTATCGGACGGTTCGGTCGGCGTCGTCATGTCGGTCAACACGCTCAAGCGCCTGCGCCCATCGGTGATGCTGATCCTTGCGCCCGACAAGCAACCGCTCGCGGAATTCCGTCTTATCGACCTCGCCGAAGTAGCGACCGACGCTGACGGCGCGCCCTTGAACGTGCGCGGCGGACTGCCGGCTGGCGCCCACGGCATCGACCGCGCTGCGCTGTTCCTGGACTGACGCGTGCTCGCGGCAAACAACGATGAAGTGACCGGTCTGCGCGATCGACGCGCGTTCCTGCCGTTGCTCGGTCGCCAAGTCGTGCATGCGTCCGACAAGCGCACCGCGATGGCATTGCTCATCATCGACATCGACGGTTTCGCGCAGATCAATGGCGTGCACGGGTTTGCCACGGGCGACAGGCTGCTCAACCATCTCGCACGCCAGCTCGAATTCGTCACGCGTCCGCAGGACTACGCCGCGCGCATCGGCGACAACCGCTTCGCGCTGATCCTCACCGGCATGATGAATGCCGGGCACGTCGAACTCGCCGTGCAGAAGTTGTTCCGACTGCTCGCGCGGCCGATGCGCGAAGGGCAGGCGGAATTGCATGTGCCGGTGACCGTCGGCATCGCGATGGCGCCACGGCATGCAACGCATTCCGAGTTCCTGCTGCGTCGCGCCGAGGCCGCGTTGTCGCGTGCGCGACGTGCAGGGGTTCGCCACATGTTCGCGCCCGATACCGCTGGCGATGTCGACATCTCGGATCAGTGGGACCTCGAAGTGCAGCTCGGCGGCGCGATCGAGCGAGGCGAGCTTTCGCTCAATTTCCAACCGAAACTGATCGCTGGCTCGCTGGTGCCCGTCGGTGCCGAAGCGCTGATGCGCTGGAACAGCCGCACGCGCGGCATGGTGCCGCCGTCGGTGTTTATTCCCGTCGCCGAACGCATCGGGCACATCAAGAAGCTGACGGTGTGGGCGCTCAACACCGCACTGCGGCAGGCGTCGCAGTGGAAGTTCCCGTCGGGGCCGTCGTCGGTGTCGATCAACATTCCCGGCATGCTGGCCACTGAGCCGGATCTTCCGGAACTCATCGAAAACGCATTGCGCCTTTGGGGCGACGGCGTGCAGCTCGTCGTGGAGATCACCGAAAGCTCGCTGATGGATGCGCGCCTCGCGTTCCCGGTGCTCGAACGCATTCGTGCGCTCGGCGCGCGCATTTCGATCGACGACTTCGGCACCGGCTACTCGTGTCTGTCGTACTTCCGCAACATCCCGGCCGACGAGTTGAAGATCGATCGATCGTTCGTCACCGAACTCGCGACCGATCCATCGTGCGCCGACATCATCCGTTTCGTAGTCGACCTGGCGCATCGCTTCGGCCTGACCGTCGCGGCTGAAGGCGTGGAAGACGAGGCCACGCGTGACCACCTGACCGAACTCGGCTGCGACGTCCTGCAGGGCTATCTGTTCGCCAAGCCGATGCCGCCGGCGGACCTGGTGCGCTGGCTCGGCGAGCACCCGAAACAACCGGTTTCTCCCGCCGACTGACACGTTGCAGCCGTCCGTCGGCATGCGATTTCGCGCGTCGGCGGATGCCTATACTGCGTGCATTCTCGAGGGGGCACGCATGCCGAGCATGCAACGCGCGGACGGATCCGCAGCCTCGCGCCGCATCGGCGCGATGATCGTGATGTTCGTCGTCCTGGCTCTCGGCATCGGTGCGTGCAAGCGCGACACCGACGGCGAACTGCCGACGCCCGGCGGCGAGGCGATCCACGCCAAGCGCGTTGCAGCGGGCGAGTTCGGCATCGCCTCGGTCTACCCCGACAAGTCCGGCGACGAGCTGGCCATCGCGGTCGAGTTCAGTCGACCGCTCGCGCCGACGCAGGAGTTCGACCGCCTGATCGTCGTACGCGACGACAAGGGCGGCCGCATCGATGGCGGCTGGGTGCTGGACGAAGGCGCGAAGATCCTGCGCTTCCCGCACGTCGAGGCGAGCCGGCATTACGTCGTCATCGCGTACCCCGGCATGACGGCGGCGGACGGCAGCCGCATCGGCAACCAGATCGAACGCAAGGTCTACACCGGCCCGCTCGATCCGGTGGTCGGTTTCGCGTCGCAGGGCAGTGTGCTGCCGGCGCGGGAAAGCCGCGGCCTGCCAGTGGTGTCGATCAACGTGCCGGAAGTCGACGTCGAATTCCTGCGCGTGCGCGACGGCGAACTGCCGAAGTTCTTCGCCGAGTACCAGCGCGGCGGGCGTCGCGGCAGCTGGGATCTCGACAACGACGGCAAGGAGCACGCGGCGCTGTCGCGCATCGCCGACCCCGTGTACGTCAACCGGTTCGTGCTCGGCGGCAAGGCCAACGAGCGCGTGCTCACCTACCTGCCGATCCAGGACATCAAGGAGCTGCAGCAGCCCGGCCTCTACTTCGCAGTGATGAAGCGCGCCGGCGCGTTCAAGGACGACTTCGAGACCGCGTTCTTCACGGTCAGCGATCTCGGCCTGCATGTGCGTGCCTACAAGGATCGCCTGTTCGTGCACACCGCGTCGCTGCTCGACGGCTCGGGCACGGGCGGCGTCGATCTGCGCGTGCTCGATGCGTCCGGCAACCCGGTGTTCAAGGGCACGACGGATGGCAACGGCAACGCGCTGCTCGACTACAAGCTCGACGCCGCGCACGTGCTGATCGCACGCCACGGGAGCGACGTCACGATGCTGCCGTTCAGCCAGCCCGCGCTCGATCTTTCCGAGTTCGCCGTCGCGGGCCGCGAGCAGGCCTGGTTCGACGTTTTCGCCTGGGCCGGTCGCGACCTTTATCGCCCCGGCGAGACGGTGCACCTGTCGGCGCTGTTGCGTGACCACGACGGCAACCCGGTCGCGGTCGCTGCCGGAAAGACGGCGCAGCCCGTGTACGTGCGCTACGTGCAACCCGATGGCAAGACGCTTATCGAGTCGCGCCTGCAGCCCGACGCGCAGGGCTATGTACGCCAGGACCAGCTGATTCCCGAAGATGCGCCGACCGGTCGTTGGCGCATCGAGTTCCGTACCGACCCCGGAAGCAAGGAGGCGGTGCAGGGCATGGCGCTGCGCGTCGAGGAGTTCCTGCCGGAACGCCTGAAGCTCGACCTCAGCGCGCAGCCGGTGGTCGCGCCGGGTCAGCCGCTGAAGCTGCACGTGCAGAGCGACTACCTCTATGGCGCGCCGGCCGCGGGCAATCGTTTCACCGCGCGGCTCGCGATCGCCGTCGAGCAGCATCCGCTCGAACAATTGCCCGGCTACTTCTTCGGCGACGCCACGCTGCAGCTGCCGGACAAGGCCGAAGACGTCGTCGATACCACGCTCGATCCGAACGGGCGGTTCGACGTCGATGTTCCGTTGCCGAAGGAAGCGAAACCCGTCTCGCCGATCGCCTTGATGCTGAGCGGCAGCGTGTATGAAACCGGCGGCCGCACCGTCAATCGCAGCGTCAAGCGAGTGATGTGGCCGGCGGATGCGCTGGTCGGTGTGCGTCCGATGTTCGATCCCGAAGACGGCGCGAACGCGAATTCCAATGCGCGCTTCCAGCTCGTCCGCGTGGATGCGCAGGGCCGTCCGCGGCCAGCGACGGGAATGCGCGTCACGCTGGTGCGCGAACGTCGCGACTACCACTGGGATTACGACGAGGACAACGGCTGGGACTACGCGTTCACCCGTCGATTCGAGAACGTGCAGACGCGCAACGTCGATGTCGGCAACGACGCGGCGAGCGTCGATTTCCCGCTGGAGTGGGGCGACTACCGCATCGACGTCTACGACCCCCAGACCAAGCTGACGTCGCGATATCCATTCACCGCCGGCTGGAGCTGGAACGACGAGAACCGCGGCCTCGACGCGCGGCCCGACAAGGTCAAGCTCGCACTCGACAAAACCGGTTATCGCGCCGGCGACACGCTGAAGGTGACGGTGACGCCGCCGAATCCGGGTCGCGGCCTGCTCATCGTCGAGTCGGACCACATGCTGTACGTGCAGTCGGTGGACGTTAAAGCCGGTAGCACGTTCGAGATCCCGGTGACCAAGGACTGGGAGCGGCACGACGTCTATGTCACTGCGCTGGTTTTCCGTGGCGGCAGTGCGTCGAGCAAGGTGACGCCGGCGCGTGCGGTGGGTGTCGCGTTCGTGCCGGTGGATCGTCGCGATCGTCGAGTGGCTGTGGGCATCGCGGTGCCCGACAAGATGCGGCCCGAACGCGACCTGCCGGTCACCATCGCGGTGCCGCAGCTCGCGGGGCAGCGCGCGAACGTCGTGGTGTCGGCAGTCGATGTCGGCATCCTCAACATCACGCAGTTCCCGGTGCCGGACGCCGCCAAACATTTCTTCGCGCAGCGTCGCCTCGGTGTCGACGCATACGACATCTACGGGCGCGTGATCGAGAGTTTCGAGGGCGGTACCGCGCACCTGAAGTTCGGCGGCGACATGGCGTTGCCTGCATTGCCGCAGGCGCGACGTCCGACCGCGCATGTACAGACGGTGGATCTGTTCGCCGGACCCGTTGCACTCGACGCCAAGGGCATCGCGCATCTGCGCGTGCCGGTGCCGGACTTCAACGGTACGCTACGCGTGTCGGCCGTCGTGTATTCCGCCAACACGTACGGCAGCGTTGCGAAGGAAAGCATCATCCGCGCGCCGATCTTGGCCGAGCCGAGCATGCCGCGCGTGCTCGCGCCGAACGACACTAGCCGCGTCACGCTGGACGTGCAGAACTTCACCGGCCGCGCCGGCACGTTCCGCGTCAATGTCGATGCGACCGGGCCGCTTGCGATCGCCGACGGTGCACGCAACCTGACGCTCGCGCCCGAACAGAAGATCTCGCTGACCTTCCCGCTGACCGCGAAGGAAGGCTTTGGCGTCGGCCGCGTACATATCCGCATCGACGGCAATGCATCGCACGTCGATCGCGGCTTCGAGCTGCCAGTGCGTCCGGCGTGGCCACAGGTGGTGCGTACGCAGACGTCGACCGTCGAAGCGCCGGCCGCGTTTACGCTGCCGGCCAGCGTCGCCGACGGCCTGATCGCGGACGCTGTCGCGGCGCGCTTGAGCGTCAGCCCCGTGCCGCCGATCCCGTTCGCGGCTGCGCTGCAGGGCGCACTCGAATATCCCTATGGCTGCGTCGAACAAACCACCAGCAAGGGCTATGCGGGACTGATGCTCGACGATGCGACCGCACGCATGCTCGGCGTGCCCGGTCTCGATGCGAAGACGCGGCTCGCGCGCATGAACGGTGCGTTCGCGCGCCTGTCCGGCCTGCAGGTGTCGTCGGGCCACTTCTCCATGTGGGGCGATGACGACGACACGGTCAATCCGCTGATCACGCCGTACGTAGCAGAGTTCCTGCTCGACGCGCGCGACGCCGGCTTCGCGATTCCCGACAACGTGCTGCGGAAGGCGTTGAAGGCGATGAGCGACGACCTGCTGGGCGGCAGCAGCGGCTTCTACGGCTACGACAATCGCGAACACCTGCGGTTCGCCTACCAGGCGCACGCCGGCTACGTGCTCGCACGCGTGAACCGCGCGCCGCTAGGCACCTTGCGCGGGCTTTACGACAACGACCGCAAGCAGAGCATCACCGGCCTGCCGCTCGTGCATCTCGGCCTCGCGCTCGCGTTGCAGGGTGACCGCGCACGCGGCCTGCGCGCGATCCAGGACGGCTTCGATCGCGACCCCGATGCGCGTCCGTCGTACCTCGGCGATTACGGCAGCCGTGTTCGCGACGACGCATTGATGCTCGCCCTCACGCGCCGCCATGGGCTCGCGCCCAAAGCCTTCGACACGCGCCTGATGGCGCTGGTGCGCGAGATCGACGCGCGCCGCTCGCCGTACGGCATGTACTTCAGCACGCAGGAGCAGGTCGCGCTCGCGCGTCTCGGCAAGCAGTTGATGGTGGATACGTCGCGCCAGGTCGCCGGGACGTGGCGCGTCGGCGGCGTTGCGACGAATGCGACGGCCGCCAAGCTGCAGGCGCGGCTGTTCGACGTCACTGCGCTGCGCGGCGGTGTGTCGTTCGTACCGACGGGCACCGGCACGCTATACGGCACCATCGACGTCGCGGGAATTCCGCGCGATGCACCAGCATTCGACGACTCGCGCATCGGCATCGTCCGCCGCTGGTACAAGCCCGACGGCACGGCGTGGACCGGTGGTCGCTTGGAGGAAGGCGACGCGCTGATCGCGTCGGTGTCGATCACGCCACAGGACGACGTGCCCGACGCGCTGCTCACCGACCTGCTGCCCGCGGGGCTGGAGATCGAGAACTTCAATCTCGGCGACGAGAAGCAGTGGGCCGACGTCGCCATCGAAGGCATCGAAATTGCCGACCGCAAGGACGCCGCCGAAGTGCAGCACGAAGAGTTCCGCGACGATCGTTACGTCGCCGCGCTGAAGCTGTCGGCCGGCAGTACCTCACGCGTGTTCTACCTGGTGCGTGCGGTCACGCCCGGCACGTACACCGTGCCGCCGCCGCTGGTCGAGGATATGTACCGTCCGTGGATCCGCGGCGTCGGCAAGTCGGTGCCGGCGAAGATCGGCGTGGTCGAGCCGGGGCACTGAGGAGTGGCTGCCTGTGTCGCAGCGATGCGACGCAGGCGCGGCAGCAACGATGAAGCGGGTCGGGTGGCGAACAGGGTTGATGGGTAGTAGCCGGCGTGGCCGATTGCTTCGCGCAGCGCTGGCGATCGAATCGCTGCTCGTCGTCGCCATGCTTCTCGACCTCGCGTTCCCGCTGCCCTTGCCCGATGCACGCGACGGCGGCGCGGTAGTGCTCGCGCGCGACGGCACGCCGCTGCGCGCGTTCGCCGACAGTCGCGGCGTGTGGCGGTATCCCGTGCGTGCCGACGCGGTGTCGCCGCTCTACCTGCAGGCCCTGATCGGCTACGAGGACCGCTGGTTCTGGCGGCATCCCGGCGTCAATCCGTATGCGCTCGGGCGCGCCGGTCTGCAGATGCTGCGTTATCGGCACGTGGTGTCGGGTGGGTCGACACTGACCATGCAGGTCGCTCGCATCCTCGACCCGCATCCGCGCGACGTCGGCGGCAAGCTGCGGCAACTGTTCCGCGCCGCGCAGCTCGAAGTGCATGTCGGCAAGCGCGGCATCCTGCAGCTCTATCTCGATCACGCGCCGTTCGGTGGCGCGATCGAGGGCGTGGAAGCGGCAAGCTGGGCGTATCTCGGAAAGCCCTCGTCGCGGCTGTCGCACGCGGAAGCCGCGCTGCTTACCGTGCTGCCGCAGGCGCCGAGCCGGCTGCGTCCGGATCGACATCCCGAAGCCGCACGCACGGCACGCGACAAGGTGCTCGCACGCATGGCGTCCCTTGGTGTGTGGTCAACCGCGGACTCGCGGGATGCGCGTATCGAACCTGTCGTCGCGCGATCGCTGCAGGCGCCGCGTCTCGCACCGTTGCTTGCGCAGCGGTTGCGCAGTGCATCGCCGCGCCAGGCGCGCATCGCATCCACCATCGACCTCGACCTTCAGCGCGTCGTCGAAGATCGCCTCACCGCATATTTCTCGACGCTGCCGGAACGCACGTCCGCCGCGCTGCTCGTCGTCGACAACAAGACGATGGAAGCGCGCGCCTATGTCGGTTCCATCGATATAGGCGACGCCGCGCGGCTTGGCCACGTCGACATGGTGCGCGCATGGCGGTCCCCGGGTTCAACGCTGAAGCCGTTCCTGTACGGCATGGCGCTCGACGACGGGCTCATCCATTCCGAAAGCCTGCTAGTCGATGCGCCGCAGTCGTTCGGTGATTACAGGCCCGGCAATTTTGATTCCGCGTTCAACGGGCCGATTGGCGCGGCGGAAGCGTTGCGACTGTCGCTCAACGTGCCGGCCGTCGACCTGCTCGATCGGCTCGGTCCCGTGAAGTTCGACGCGCGGCTCGAACACGCGGGCTTGCGACTGAAGTGGCCCGACGGCGCGTCGCCCAACCTGTCGATGATCCTCGGCGGCACCGGTGCGAAGCTCGAGGATCTCGTCGGGGCGTATGCGTCGCTTGCGCGCGGCGGTGTCGCCGGGCGGGTGCGTTACACGCCGCGCGACGCCCACGTCGACCGGCGCGTCATGAGCGAAGGCGCGGCGTGGATCATTCGCGACATTCTCGAACGCACGCCGCGGCCCGGCAGCGTCGGCGATCTGTTCGATGCGCATGGCCGAACGCCGCTCGCGTGGAAGACCGGCACCAGCTACGGCTATCGCGATGCGTGGGCGCTGGGTGCGACGCCTGCGTACACGGTCGGCGTGTGGGTCGGCCGGCCCGACGGCACGCCGATGCCAGGCCAGTACGGCGCGGTCACCGCGTTGCCACTGCTGTTCGAGATCGTCGACAGCCTGCCGCATTCGCGCACCGCGCCTGTCACGCGAAAGCCAGCGTCGGTGTCGGAGGTCGACATCTGCTGGCCGCTCGGTATCGCGTTCGACGCGCAACCTGCTGCGCTGTGTCATCGACGCATGGCTGCATGGTCGCTCGACGGCACAGTGCCGCCAACGTTGCCCGAAAGGCAGGCGCGCGCGTGGAATGCCGGACGCGAAGACATCGACGTTGATGCGAGCTCGGGTCTACGGTTGTCAGCCGACTGTTCGAAGCCGCACGACCGTCGCGCGATTTCGCTCGCGCGTTGGCCGGTTCTGGCATCGCCCTGGATTACGCAGCGCGAGCGCGAGGCGTCATCGCTGCCCGCGCTCGCCCCCGACTGCATGGACGACGGCCGCGGCGCAGCGAACACGCTGCACATCGACGGCGTACGCGACCACGCCGGGCTTGCGTCCGGCGACGGCAAACCCGTGCGCGTTGACGTTCGCGCGTTGGGCACGGACGAAAACGTGCGCTGGTTGCTCGATGGCCATGTCGTCGCGCAAACGTCGGGCACGGCCACGACGTCGCTTGAGCTCGCGGAGCCTGGTGAGCATGAGCTGACGGCTCTGACCGAAGACGGCGCCTGGGCGCGGATCGCATTCCGCGTGCTCGGCCGCTGAGGCCGCGCACTACGCAGTGATCAACCGGCCGACATGATCTCGTCGGCAATGCGCCCAAGCGGCACTTCGCGTGAAGCGGCGCCGAGCTTTACCGCTTCGCGCGGCATTCCGTGCACCACGCACGTGGCCTCGTCCTGCGCAATCGTCGGTGCGCCGGCCTGATGCATTTCCAGAAGGCCGCGTGCGCCGTCATCGCCCATGCCGGTCATGATCACGCCGAGCGCGTTGCGACCGGCATGTCGCGCGACGGACCGGAACAGCACGTCCACCGATGGGCGGTGGCGGTTGACAGGCGGGCCATCGATCACGTCGACGAGGTAGTGCGCGCCGGAACGACGCAGTTGCATGTGGCGCCCGCCCGGCGCGATCAATGCGAGCCCCGGAAGCATGCGATCGCCATGACTCGCCTCGCGCACGTCGATGTCGCACAAGCCGTCGAGCCGTTGCGCGAGCGATGCGGTGAAGCGCTCCGGCATGTGCTGCACGATCGCGATGGCCGGGCATACGCGGGGCAGGGCGGTCAGGACGCGTTCGATGGCCTGCGTGCCACCAGTCGATGCGCCGATCGCCACGATGTGTTCGGTCGTCTTCGCCATCGCGCCGCTGCTTGTCGCAGCGGGCAAGCGTCCGCGTGACGCCAAGGCCGTCATCGCCGACATCGCGGCACGTGGCCGCGCACGTGACGCCCCGCGAACCGCCATGCACAGCTGGTCGCCCGAGTCGCTGAGGAAGTCCTTCAGGCCAATCGTCGGCTTGGTGATGATCTCGACTGCGCCCGCTGCGAGCGCCTGCAGGCTGGTCTGCGTGCCAGTCCCTGTGAGCGTCGAACAGATCACGACCGGCGTCGGCCGCTCGGCCATCAGCAGCCGCAGGAAGGTGAGCCCGTCCATGCGCGGCATTTCGATGTCGAGCACGATGACGTCGGGCCAGTTCGCGGCCATCTTCTGCTGCGCGAAGATCGGGTCGCTCGCGGTGCCGATCACCTCGATGTCGGGCTCGGCATCGAGGATGGCCTGCACGCCCTGCCGTGCGACCGCGGAGTCGTCGACCACGAAGACGCGAATGCGGCGGCCGGGCATGTCAGGCCCGCACGTAGACGGACGGCGACAGCGCACGCACGGCCAGGGTGACGTCGCCCAGCGTTTCCGAATGGCCGACGAGCAGATGTCCGCCGGGACGCAGATGCCGCAGCACGCGCTCGACGACGCGACGCTTGGTGGCGTTGTCGAAATAGATCATCACGTTGCGCAGGAAAATCACGTCGAACTCGCCGAGTTCGGGCAGCGACGACGTCAGGTTCGCGTGCTCGAAACGCACGCGCTCGCGCAGCCGACGATTCACCAGCAGCGTGCCGGCCTGGCTGCCCGTGCCCTTCAGGCAATAACGCTCCAGCATCGGACGAGGAATGCCGCTCGTGCGCTGCAACCGGTAATGGCCTGCACGCGCTGCCTGCACCATGCGTGCGGAGATATCCGTGCCTACGACTTCCCACGGACGCATGCCGAGCTTGCTGTCGAGCAGCATCGCGATCGAATACGCCTCTTCTCCGCTCGAACTCGCCGCGCTCCACACGCGCACGGTCCGCTCGGCCGGCAATTGCGCGACGCGCGTCGCGAGGAAGTCGAAATGCGCCGCCTCGCGGAAGAAGTAGGTTTCGTTCGTCGTCAGCAGGTCGATGGCGACCTGTCGCTCGGCCGCGTCGTCGAACACGCGCGAGAGGTATGCGGAGAACGTGGCGTCTCCCGCTTCGCGCAGGCGACGCGCCAGGCGGCTCGTCACCAGCGTCTTTTTCGCGGCGGTGAGATGGATGCCGGTGGCGTCCTGCAACCAATCACGTAGACGCGCGAATTCGGCGTCGGTGATCGACGGAGCACGCGCGGCGCTCCAGCCTGCATCCGTCGTCGTGCGTTCCATGACGGCCGACATCAGGCGGCCTGTGCGCTGACGGCTGCGACGCCGGCGAGCCCGGCCATGTCCTCGACCGACAGCACGCGCTGCACGTCGAGCAACATCACGAAGCCGCTACCGAGCAGCGCCATGCCGCTGATGAACTCGGTGCGGATGCGCGGGCCGAAGGCGGGCCGCGGCTCGATGCTCGACGACGCGATCTCGAGCACTTCCGACACCGCGTCGACCACCACGCCCACGTCCTGCCAGCCGCCGTCTGTCGCGATTTCGATGATCACGATGCAGGTGCGTCGGCCGAGCACCGTGGGCGCGCGCCCGAAGCGCACCGACAGGTCGATCACCGGCACGACCGCGCCGCGCAGGTTGATCACGCCGCGGATGAAGCCCGGCATCATCGGCACGGTGGTGAGGCCGCCGTACTCGATGATCTCCTTGATGCCGCGGATATCGATCGCGAACATCTCCTCGCCGAGTGCGAAGGTGAGGTACTGCAGGTCAATGCCCTCGTCGGGACGCGCGCCGAGGAACTCCTCGGCGTTTTCAGAAACGCTCATGCGCGGCCTCCTCAGAACTCGACGAATTCGGATTCGTCCATCGGACCCGCCACCCGCACGGTCTTGCGCGGAGCGGGCTTCGCTGCGGCGGGGCGCGTCGCCTGGCGTGCGATGCGTCGGCCTTCGGCGTGCGCCTGCAGAGTGAAGAACGACATCGCCTGCTGCAGCTGTTCGGCCTGGGCGCTCATCTCCTCGGCAGTCGCCGCGAGCTCCTCGCTCGACGCCGCGTTCTGCTGCGTCACCTGGCTCAGCTGGCCCATCGCGCCATTGATTTGGCCGACGCCGGCCGTCTGTTCCTGCGATGCGGCGGTGATTTCCTGCACCAAGTCGGAGGTCTTCAGGATGGACGGCAGCATCAGGTCGAGCAGGTCGCCCGCACGTTCCGCGAGATCAACGCTCGACGCAGACAGCTCGCCGATTTCCTGCGACGCTACCTGCGAGCGTTCCGCAAGCTTGCGGACTTCCGCTGCGACCACCGCGAAACCCTTGCCGTGCTCGCCGGCACGCGCGGCTTCGATCGCCGCGTTCAGCGCGAGCAGGTTCGTCTGGTAGGCGATGTCGTCGATGATCGCGATCTTCTTCGCGATCTGCTTCATCGCATCGACGGTGTTGCGCACGGCCTGGCTGCCTTCGGTGGCTTCCTTCGCCGCCTTGCCGGCCATGCCGTCGGTGACCTTGGCGTTGTCGGTGTTCTGCGAGATCGACGCCGACATCTGCTCCACCGACGCGCTCGTCTCTTCGACGCTGGACGCCTGCTCGCTGGTCGACTGGCTGATTGACTGTGCGGTCGACGCGACCTGCTCGGCGGCGCTCGACAGGTTGTCCGCGGAACCGCGCACTTCTCCGATGATCTGCCCGAGGCGTTCGACCATCGTCTTCATCGCGGTCAGCATCTGGCCGCTCTCGTCCGTCGAGTCGACCGTGATCTTCGCGGTGAGGTCGCCTTCCGACAGCTGCTGCGCAGCCTGCGCGGCCTGCAGGATGGGGCGCGAGATCATCCGTGCGATCAGTGCGGCAAGTGCGACGCCGAGTAGCAGCACGGCGATCAGGCTTGCGATGACGGCCGTACGTGCTTGTTCGTACTGATGCTGCCCAGCGGCCGCGGCGTTGGTCGCGCCCCGATTATTCAGGTCGTCGTCCTTCTGCAGCGTCTCGCTCATGCGCGTGTAGAGCTGCTTGGACGGTCCGCTCAGAAGCTCGCGTGCATCCTCCTGCTTGCCTGCGCGCGACAGCGCCAGAACCTTCGTGCGCAACTCCACGTAACTGGCCCAGTCGCCTTCAAACTGTGTGTAGAGCGCCTTCTCTTCAGGGCTCGAGATCACCTTTTCATAGTTGGCACGGGAGGTAGCGAGTTCCTTGCCGTAGTCGGCGATCGCACCTTCGACTGCGGTCATGTCCTGGTCGCTCGTCGCCAGGACGTGTTTGAACTCCTGGATACGCAGGTTCGCCACGTTCTGCTGCACGTCGGCGAGCGTGCGGACGCTCGGCAACCAGCTGTCGCGGATTTCAACGGAGACGCCGTTCACCTCCGCGAGCCGGCTGATGGCGAATACGCCCAGCCCGCCAGTCAGTGCGATGAGCAGGCCGAACGAAGCGAACAGCTTCGTGGCGATCTTGAGATTGCGGAACCACTGCATGGGTCGATCCTCAGGACAGTAACGGTGCGGTCGGCGCGACAGGTGTCCCGTGCTGTCGTCCGGCAAGTGAGTCGATCTCGCCGGCAACGGCGGCATCGACCAGTTCGGGAAGGTCCAGGATCAGTGCGACGTCACCGCCGCCGAGGATCGTGGACCCGCTGATGCCCCGCAGGCCTGCGAACAGCGGGCCCAGCGGTTTGATAACGGTCTGGAACTCGCCGAGCAGCGCATCGACGACGATGCCCGCGCGCCGGCCGCCGCAGTCGACGACGACGACGTTCTCGCGGCGGGTGCGCGATGCACCGCTGATGCCCAGCTGCTCGCGCAGGCGAAGCAACGGAAGCGCATGGCCGCGCAGGTCGAGGTAACCGCGATGCGGTGCGAGGCCCGCCGGCATTTCCACGCATTCGATGACGCGGTCCAGCGGCATCACGTACGCCGCGTCGCCGACGCCGACGAGGAAGCCTTCGATGATGGCGAGCGTGAGCGGCAGGCGGATGCGCACAGTCGTGCCTTCGCCCTGCGCGCTGTGCAGCTGGATGTCACCGCGCAGCGCGGCGATGTTGCGGCGGACCACGTCCATGCCGACGCCGCGGCCGGAGAGGTTGGTCACGGTCTCTGCGGTCGAGAAGCCCGGCTCGAACACCAGCTGCAGAATGTCGTGGTCCGACAGCGTCGTGCCGTCTGCGACCAGACCGCGCTCCCGTGCCTTCGCGAGGATGCGTGAGCGGTCCATGCCTGCGCCGTCGTCGGCGATCTCGATGACAACTTGCCCGGATTCATGCGCGGCCGTAAGGCGGATGGTGCCGGTGCCGGGCTTGCCGGCGGCAAGGCGCGCGTCACGCGATTCGAGGCCGTGGTCGGCGGCGTTGCGCACGAGATGCACGAGCGGATCGGCGAGCTTCTCGACGACCGACTTGTCGAGCTCGGTGTCCTCGCCCTCGATGCAGAGTTCGATCTCCTTGCCGAGCTCGCGGCCGATGTCGCGCACCACGCGGTGGAAGCGCGAGAACGTTTCGCCGATCGGCACCATGCGCAGTCGCAACGCGCGCTCGCGGATGTCCTCCATCAGGCGCGACACCAGCGACTGCGATTCGCGCAGCGCGGTGTCGCCGCTTCGTTCGGCGAGCATGGCGGCGCCGGCTCCTGCGATGACGAGCTCACCCACGCGGTTGATCAGTTCGTCCAGCTGGTCCGCACGGACACGCAGGAACGTGGAGTCCGCGCATGCGGGTGCCGTGCGCGACGGCGCGGGCGAGCGGCTACCTGTCTGATGTTCCAGCGCCGCCTGCACTACGACCGGCGCAACCACCTTGTGTTCGACGAGCAGGGTGCCCAGCGCCGGCTGCAAGCCTTCGCGCATCCCACGCTCGCGCTGTTCGGCGAGGCCGGCCTCAAGTTCTGCGCGCGTCAACGTGCCCGCGTCGACCAGGATGTCGCCGAGTCGCGCGTCCGATTCCGGCAGGTCACGGATCAGGTCGAGGAAGTCCGTGACGTGCGACTGCGGCGGTAGGATGCGCAGCTGGCTGCAGTCGGCGACAAAGTCGAATACGTCGGCGATGCGCGCCTTGTCGAGATCCCCGCGCAGGTCGATTTCGAAGCCGAGATGGCAGTCTTCCGGGTTGAACCCGTCGGCCGCGGGCAGCGCATCCACCGTGGTCAGCGCGACCACTTCGCCGAGCGACTCGAGGTCGCGGACGAACGACAACGGATTGATGCCGTAACGGAAGATGTCGACGCCGAAGCGGACGGAGACATGCCAGCAATCGTCGGAGCGCAGCGCGTCGTCGTGCTGCGGGTCGGCAGCGGGCTGCCGAGCTATCGTCGTCGGGTACGCGTGGGCCGGTTCGTCGTGCTGCGCCAGCACGCGACGCAGCGCCGAGTCGCGCACCATCATCTGCTCGTCGGGCTGTTCGCGACGTGCAACAAGCACGTCCACGAGGTCGGCGATGTGGTCGCAGCTCTCCTGCAGCGCGGACACCAGCCCGGCATCAGGCTGGAGTCGCCCGCTGCGCACGCGGTCGAGCAGGGATTCGACGACATGCGTGAACCCCACCAGCGGCGCAAGCCCGAACATGCCGCCGGAGCCTTTGATCGAGTGCGCGGCGCGGAACAGCCGGCTGACCAGCTCTTCGCTGTGGTCGCCGGCCTTCATCAGGCGCAACCCCGCATCGAGGTCGCGCACAAGGTCACCCGCTTCCGCGAGGAACGTCTGCAACATGCGTTCGCGCATCCCGTTCATGCGGCCCTCCGGATCGCGGCGGGCAGGGCGTCGTTATGACGTTGCTGGCGAATTGGACGCAGGTCGACGTGCAGGCGTGCGAGCGCGAGCACGGATGCCACGGCTCGGCTGGGCTCGATGCGCTCGAACGCGAGCGCGCGTCGATCCGCCTCGCGTCGCAACATGAGCAGCAGCTGCAGGCCGGCGCCGTCGATATGGGTGACGTGCGTCAGGTCGAGCGTCGCGTCACCGCATTCGAGCCAGGCCAGCAGCTCGTTGCGTGCGGACATCGCGTTCGCGATCGTCAGCTCGTCCAGCGAAATCGCTGGCGGGCTGTTCGGCGCGAGGCTGTCGTGGGCTGAACTGGTCGACGACATGTCGTTCGCCTCGAAAGGAATCATGCGCGGCACGCGATGCCTCCACGCGGGAGAAGCAGCGCTGCGTCGTGCGATGTGCGTGCGCCGTGCAGGAGATCGGCCATCGCGTCGGGCGCGATCGGGCGGCAATACAGGTAACCCTGCGCGCGATCGCACTGCAGCGACGCGAGGCAGGCGTGCGCGACCTCGTCCTCGATGCCCTCCGCGACGGTCTTCATGCCGAGGGTCTGCGCCATCGAGATGATTGCGCCGACGACGGCCGCGTGCTGCTCGCTCGCCCCGAGGTCGGTGATAAAGCTGCGATCGATCTTGAGCGTGGTGACCGGCAGGCGCCGAAGCGCCGCGAGCGATGAATAGCCGACGCCGAAGTCGTCGATCGCGAGGCCGACGCCGGACTCACGCAGCTCGAGTAGCAGGTCGTCCATCGCGTGATCGGCTCGCGGCAGTGCGGATTCGGTGAGCTCGAGTTCGAGCGCGGTGGCTTCGATTCCGTGACGACAGAGCGTCGCTGCGACCAGCGCGGGAAACTCGCGCGTCAGCTGCATTGCAGAAACGTTGACGGCGATGGTCGGCGGATCGAGCCCATCGGCGCGCCACGACGCCATCTGCGCGATCGCCATGTCGAGTACGCTCGCGCCGAGATCGACGATCAGCCCGGTCTCCTCCGCGAGCGGAATGAACATGTCGGGCGGCAGCAGGCCGCGCTTTGGATGGTTCCAACGCACCAGCGCTTCCATGCCGATCACGCGCCGCGTCGCGATGTCGATCTGCGGCTGGTAGGCCAGTACGAGTTCGCCGGCGGGAATGCCGGCACGAAGGTCGGCTTCGAGAATCACGCGATCGACGGCGCGGACGCTCATCCAGCTCGCGTACTGCTGACACATGTTGCCGCCGAGGCGCTTAGCCTTCTGCATGGCGAGTTCCGCATGTGCCGTGATTACGGGTGCGGTGATCGACTCCCCGGAACCGGACGCCATGCCCACGCTGCAGTGCATGCGAACGGGCCGGCCGTTCACGACCATCGGCGTACCCACGGCTTCGGCGAGCGACTCGCCGATTCGCGTCAGCGCGTCGACGCCGTCCACGTTGCGCAGCAGCACCGCGAACTGATCGCTGTCCAAGCGCGCGACGAACGCGTCCGACGGCGCTGCGCGTCGAAGTTCGCGGGCGATCTGCACGAGTGCGATATCGCCGCCGTCCCGGCCGAACGTGTGGTTGAGGCGCGTCATGCGATCGATGCCGATCGACAGCACTGCTGCCTCGCTACCGCGGGTCGCTGCATCTCCGAGGGCAGCAGCGGTCTGCTCGAGAAAGGCGTTGCGGCAAGGAAGCCCGGTGAGAGCGTCAGCATCGGCCGGCGCGTGTTCATGCGTGGGACGCGGCGTCGGCTCGGCGCGCATCTCGTCGATATGCGCCGAAGCGCGGCGGGCGAGGGCGAGAAGAGCGTCGCGTTGTGCGTCCGATAGCGCGCGCGGCTCTGCCGCCAGCACGCACAGCGCGCCGACGATGCGTCCATCGGACAACGTGATCGGCGCGCCGGCATAGAAGCGGATGCCGAATGGCGCGTGCGCGATCGGGTTCAGCGCGAAGCGCTCGTCTGCCAGAACGTCGGGGATCTCGAGCAGGCCTTGCGCACCGGCGACGTGCGCGCACAACGAGATGTGTCGCGACGTAGACGTCAGCGGGGTGCCCAACGTCGACACGAACCACTGGCGGTTCGCGCCGAGCAGCGTCACGCCTGCGGTCGGGCATCCGGTCAGCTCCGCGGTCATCGCCACGATCTCGTCGAGCTTGCTCTGCGACGCTGCGGTGTTCGCGAACGCCTCGATCCGCACCGGCTCGGCGTCGCACACGGCGCCGGTGCTTCGCTCGAGATGCTGCACGAGCAGATTGAGGTCGCTGCACTTGTCGAAGAAGGCATCGGCGCCTTCCTGCAGGCAGCGGATGCGCATCGCATCTTCGGACTGGTTGCTGACCACGAACACGCGTGACGTCGAGCCGGCGTCGCGGATCGTGCGCAGAACCTCGAGCCCGCTGCCGGGGCTCAGCGAAAGGTCGAGCAGCACGACGTCCGGCGCTTGCGACAGGATCATCGCGATCGCATCGGTCTGCGACACCGCACGCCCGACCACGTCCACCGACACGCAGTCGGCGAGCACTTCGAGCAGTGCCGCGTAAACCAGGTCGGAGTCTTCAACTATGACGACACGCATGCATCACCGCCTTCGAGGGCCTGTGAGCATGCTGGGCGTGACGGCAGGTGATTCGAAGCGGCGTTCGGCTGATCCGCGACGTCGCCGATTCCGACAACGCGTGTAGGCATTCGGCCTACACGCCTGTTCAGGTCGGGTCGAGCAGGCCGTGCTGCACGCAGTAGCGCGCCATCTCCGCAGTGCTGCCCAAGCCCGTCTTCTCGCGAATGCGCGTGCGGTACGTGCCGACGGTTTTCACCGACAGATGCATCGTCTCGGCGATCTCACTCGGCGCCTTTCCGTTCGCGATCATCACCATCACGCGATGTTCCTGCGCCGACAGCAGCTCATGCGGCAACGCAGTGACCTTCTCGCCGGTCAGCATGCCGGCAAGGCGGTCCGTGAAACCGGAGCTGAGATATCGACCACCGCTGCGCACGCGTGCAATCGCGGCCAGTAGCTCGGTCGTCGCGTGTTCTTTGGTCAGGTAGCCCGATGCGCCGGCCTGCAACGCACGCGCCGCGTAAGCCGCTTCGTCGTGCATGCTGAGGATGAGGATGGGCGTCGCGGGCATGAGTCGCCGTAACCGCACGAGTCCTTCCAAGCCGGAGCTGTCCGGCAGTGAAAGATCCAGCAGCACCACCGACCAGTCCGGCGATGCAGCGAGTTCCACCGCCGCGGCAAGCGACGTGGCTTCGGCAATCCCAGCGTCGGGCCATTCCTGACGGATCAGGTGCATGACGCCGAAGCGCATCACCGGATGATCCTCGACGATCAACACACGCAGGCTCAAGCCAGCGCCTCGCTCGGGATCAGTACGCGCAGGCGCAGACCGCCGTGCGCGCCGCGCTCCATGTGCAAGCGGCCGCCGGCGAGCGCCGCGCGTTCGGACATGCTCGCGATGCCTGCGGAGCCGCGACGAGGCGCGACGCGCCCGTGGCCGTCGTCCTCGACGAAGAACTCGTAGCCGTCGTCCGCACGTTCACCGCCAATCCAGACGCGCGATGCACCGGAATGCCGCGCAACGTTCGTCAGCGCTTCCTGCACGATTCGGAACAGCTGGATGCGGTGCGCCGCCGGCACGACATCGCCATCGGCGACCGCGACGTCGCATGCGATGCCCGATTCCTGCTCGAAACGCTCGCCGCGCAGTTCGAGTGCGGCGGCGAGGCCGAGATCATCGAGCAGCGGCGGCCGCAACTCGCTCGAAATACGGCGGGCGATCGCGACACCCTCATCGAGCGTGGACATGACGAGACGCAGGTCCGACTCGCTCATCGAGTAGCGCTTCGCCTGGTGCGAGCAGGTGAGCTTCAGCGCGGTGAACACCTGCCCGAGCTGGTCGTGCACTTCGCGTGCGAGCCGCCGCCGTTCGGCCTCGATGCTCTGGTCCAGCCGCGTCGCGAATGATTCGAGCTGTGCGCGCGCCTGTTCGAGTTCGCGGGTGCGCTCGGCGACACGTGTCTCGAGATGATGGTTGGCGCTGTAAAGCTCGAACTCCGCGTCGAGCCGTCGTTGGCGTTCGCGCACGAGCAGCGCCAGGCCGGCGAGGATCGCGAGCGTTCCGAAGACGCCCAAGCCGATTTCGATCCACGCGGCGCGGGACATCACCTGCGCCAACTGCCGTTCGCGCTGCACGCTCTCCGCGCGAAGCAGGACTTCGATCTCGCTGCTCGCGCGACGGATGCGATCCATCGCGACCTTGCCCCGATCGGCGATGTGCAGGTTGGCGGACTGGCGGCCGCTGCGGCGCCAGTCGATGCCTTGCTGTACGAGTGCGAGCTTGTCGCGGATCAGCGGGCGCAGGCGTTGCACGCGCGCCCCAACGGCCGGCATCGATGAGGTCTGTTTCGCGAGATCGTCGACGAGCGCCGCCTGGCGCTGCAGGCCGGTATTCAGCGGCTCGAGAAACGACGGATCGCCGGTCAGCGAAAAACCGCGCTGGCCAGTCTCGACGTCGACGAGTGATGCGAGCAGCTGGGAATTCACCAGCATGCTGTCCTGCGCCTGCGCGCGGATAGCGGTCGATGCACGCACGGACTGCAGCGTGCGCGTGCTGATCACAGCAAGCGCACCGAACAAAACCAGGCCGGTGACCATCAACGATAGAGAACGACGGGTAACGGTCGGCATGCAGGACGCGGTAGCAAAGCGCCCGACACGATACGACAGCTACCCGTCAATTCTCTTTCACATGCGAGCGACGCGCATATCGCTCGCTGAAGCAATTCAGCTCAGCTGTTCGAGCATGTGCTCGGCGGTGGAGACACGGAACTCGCCCGGCGCTTCGACGAACAACTGTTCGATCACGCCGTCGACGACGACCATCGCGAAACGCTTGGAGCGGATGCCCATGCCGTACGACGAGGCATCCAGATCGAGTCCAAGTGCGCGCGAGAACTCCGCATTGCCGTCGGCCACCATGCGCATGCCGTCGGGCACGCCGGCGCTGCGCATCCAGGCCTGCATCACGAACGGGTCGTTCACCGCCATGCACGCCACGTCATAACCGCGGCGACGGAACTCGTCGAAGTGTTCGACGAAGCCGGGCAGGTGGCGTTCCGAGCACGT
The DNA here is from genome assembly GCF_054061195.1 of Lysobacter sp. HA35. Lineage (NCBI taxonomy): Bacteria > Pseudomonadati > Pseudomonadota > Gammaproteobacteria > Lysobacterales > Lysobacteraceae > Lysobacter > Lysobacter sp. HA35. Next base: position 823,744 of record NZ_JBSSDY010000001.1, read on the forward strand.
CGGCGTGAATGCGCCGGGCACCGCGAACACGACGGACTTGCCGGTGCCGAACAGCGAATGCGTGTCGGTCTTTTCGATGCCGCTGTTCGTGATCTGCTGGACCACGACTTCGGGAATGCGGTCGCCGGGCTGTGCCATGGGGGTGCTCCTGTCGAATGTCTGAACGCAGTGTACGGCCGGCCGGTGCGGGCTGTGCGAGGGCTTGAAACGCATTGCGCCGCCACTAGTTATCGCGGCAGAGCGGCAGCGCCGCGATTCAACGATGAGGACATCGGCCATGAGCCTGAATCAGTATCCGCAGCAGCGTCCGGGCCCGCAGCTCCAGGACGAGTTCAAGCAGTTCTTCGAGCGCTTTTTCAACCTCCACGAAGCCGGCAACGACGAGTCGTCGGTGGTGACCAGCCAGTGGGCGCCGCGCGTGGACATCGTCGAAGAGCCGAACCGCTTCGTGATCTTCGCCGACCTGCCGGGCGTCGATCCGCAGGACGTCGAAGTGCTGATGGACAAGGGCATCCTGTCCATCCGCGGCGAGCGCAAGAGCGAGATCAACGCGCAGACCGGCCGCTATTCGCGGGTCGAGCGTCGCTACGGGAATTTCCATCGCCGCTTCGCGCTGCCCGACAGCGCCGACGCCGAGGGCATCACCGCGAACGGCCGCAACGGCGTGCTGGAGATCAGCATTCCGAAGCGTCCGGAGACGACGCCGCGCCGCATCCAGGTCGGCGCCGGGGCGCAGGGCGAGGCGACGCGCCAGTAAGCGCGTGAGTGATCGCGCCGCGCGACGCCGCAACACGGCGTCGTCCCGGAGCGCCCACTACACTGACGGCCCGCCGGCGTCGCCCGCGGGCCGTTTCTGTTTCGACGATCAGCGGAGCGCTGGATGCAGTTCAAGGACTACTACGAGATCCTCGGTGTCGAGCCCACTGCGGGCGACGCCGAGATCAAGACCGCGTATCGCCGGCTGGCGCGCAAGTACCACCCCGACGTGAGCAAGGAAAAGGACGCCGAGGACCACTTCAAGTCGGTGAACGAGGCCTACGAGGCGTTGCGCGACCCCGCCAAGCGCAAGGCCTACGACCAGCTGCGATCGCGCGGGTATCGGCCCGGCGATGACGTGCAGCCGGGCCCGCAGGGCTATGGCGACTTCGGCGGGGGCGGCGTCGACTTCGACGAGATCTTCGCCGGCGGCGGCGCGGGCGGCGGTTTCAGCGACTTCTTCGAAGGGCTGTTCGGACAGGCACGACGTGGCGGCGTGGGCGGACGTCCCGGCCCGGGCATGGGCCGCGGCCCGGCACCGCGCAGCGATACGCGCGCGAAGCTGGCCGTCGCGCTGGAGTCCGTCTACGAGGGCCGATCGGTGCGCATCAGCGTCAACGGCCGCACGCTCGACGTGCGCGTGCCCAAGGGCGTGCGCGAGGGGCAGGTGATCCGGCTTGCGGGGCAAGGCTCGTCCGGCGGCGACCTGCTGCTCGAAGTCGAGTACGCCGCGCATCCGCAGTTCGAGGTCGACGGGCGCAACGTGATCCATGTCGTGCAGGTCGCGCCGTGGGATGCGGCGCTCGGTTCGACCGTGAGCGTGCCGACGCTGGGTGGCAACGTCGAGCTGCGCATTCCGCCGAACTCCGACGCGGGACGCAAGCTGCGGCTACGCGGTCGCGGATTGCCGGGTGATCCGCCCGGGGATCAGATCGTCGAGCTCGAAGTGACCGCACCTCGCCCGCAATCTGTCGGGCAGATCCAGGCGTACGAAGCGCTACGTGATGCGTTCGATGGCGTGCGTGCCTGAGGTAAGCGACCCGTCATCGCGCACAAAAAAGGCCGCGCACTGCGCGGCCTTTTCTTTCGACGCAGAACCCGATCAGCCGGGCATCAGCTGACCGATCACTTCCGCCAGATCGTTATCGTTGAACGGCTTGGTGATGTACGCCTTCGCGCCCTGACGCAGGCCCCACATGCGGTCGGTGTCCTGATCCTTCGTCGTCACCAGCACCACCGGGATGTGCTTGGTGGTCGGCTCGCGCGAGATCGCGCGCGTGGCCTGGAAGCCGTTGAGGTTCGGCATCACCACGTCCATCAGGATGAGGTCCGGCAGCTCGCGCTTGGCGGCTTCGACGCCGGCCGCGCCGTCTTCGGCGGTGAGGGCTTCATGCCCGAGCTTCTCCACGAGGCGGCGGATGCCCATCAGCTGGGAGGGCGAGTCGTCGACGATCAGGATGCGGGCCATGGTGTGCTCTCGGGAATTGACGCGATTCTAACGGGCCGGCGTATCAGGTCGGCAAGCTCACAGGCGAACCAGTGTTCTGCCGAACGATCCGCCGGCCAGCATGCCGTCGAAAACGCCGGCCAAGCCGTCGAGATCGACCTCGCGGGTGAGGATCCGATCGAGGTGCGCCGGTTTCCAGTCCGTCGCCAGGTGCGCCCAGACGCGCTCGCGGATCGATCGCGCCGCGCCGGCCGACGCCACGCCCAATAGAGACACGCCGCGGATGATGAAGGGCATCACGGTGGTCGGCAGGTCGGGCGAGGCGGCGAGGCCGGCGGTCGCGACGTTGCCGTAGGGCGCGGTCTGCGCGAGCAGGCTGGCGAGCATCGTGCCGCCGACGTTGTCCAAGCCGCCGCCGAAGCGCGCGCTTTCCATGGGGCGCTTGGTCGCCAGCGCTTCGCGCGGCAGCACGTCGGTGGCGCCGAGTTCGCGCAGGTAGTCCGCGTGTTCGGGCTTGCCGCTGACCGCATGCACCTCGAAACCGGCGCGGGTGAAGATGTCGACGGCAAGCGACCCGACGCCGCCGGTCGCACCGGTCACGGCAAGCGGGCCGTGCTCCGGCGTCTGTCCGTTCTCGAGCATCCGATACAGGCCGAGCGCGGCAGTGAATCCCGCGGTGCCGAGGATCATCGCCTCGCGCAGGTCGAGGCCCGCGGGCACCGGGATCGTCCATTCCGCTTCGATGCGCGCGTATTCGCCGTAGCCGCCGTCCCGCGTCTCGGAAAGTCCGCTACCGGTAACCAGCACCGCATCGCCTTCGCGATAACGCGCATCACGGCTTTCGACCACATGACCAGCGACGTCGATTCCGCCCACCAGCGGCGCGCGGCGCAGGATCTTGCCTTTGCCGGTGCCCGCGAGCGCGTCCTTGTAGTTCACCGACGAATACGCGGTGCGAATGACGACTTCGCCGGGCGCGAGGTCATCGACCGAAATCGTTTCGACGCCGGCGCGATAACCGCGTTCGTCGTCGTGGATGCGGAAGGCGCGGAAGCTGCTCGGGCTCATCGTCGGTCTCGTCTCGTGCTCAGCGGATTTCGCGGCGACGCTTTTCGTCCATCCACTTGTCGGCCTGCGCCGGCTTGTACGCGCGCATCCAGTCGAGCATCGCGTTCATGTCGTCGCCATGCCACAGGTCGGTGCGCTGCTCGGGATGCAGGAAGCGTTCTGCGACCATGCGATCGAGCATCGACATCAGCGGCGCGTAGAAGCCGTCGATGTCGAGGAACGCGCAGGGACGATCGCCCAGACCGAGCTGTCGCCACGTCAGCATCTCGAACATTTCGTCGAGCGTGCCGAAGCCGCCGGGCAGCGCGACGAACGCATCCGACAGGTCGAACATGCGCGCCTTGCGCGTATGCATGTCGGCGACGACTTCGAGCTTGGTCAGGCCGCGATGCGCGACCTCCCAATTCACCAGCTGCTCGGGAATCACGCCGATCACTTCGCCGCCAGCTTCCAGCGCCGCATCGGCGACGACACCCATCAGCCCGACGTTGCCACCGCCGTACACGACGGCGATGCCGTCCTGCGCAAGACGACGACCGAGCGCAGCCGCGCGTTCGGCATAGATCGGACGGTTGCCGGCATTGGAGCCGCAGTACACGCATACGGAACGCAGTTGACGCATCAGTCGTTGTTCTCCATCAGCACGATGCCGGACATCCGGCGCATCGCGTCGCGCTTCTCGCGCGGTTGAAACACGGAAAGCATTTTCCACAGCGGTGCGAATGGCACCGTGCGGTTGAGTCGAAGCGATTCGTCCCACGACGAGCGGAACTCGCGCTCCTGCCAGCCCATCGGCGCGAAGAACGCGGTGCCTTCGGCCGGGCCGAAACGGAACGGGGCATTGCCCGCAGCGAGCTTCTTGTCGAGGTGACGCGTGTAGCGCTGCAGCAGCAACGGCGACGCGAGATCGGTCAGCCACCAGCGCGCATGCGCGACGTCGTGCAGGTCGCGGGCGAGGGCGGCGACATCGTCGGGTTCGAGATAGACGAGCAGGCCTTCGGTGATGACGAGCACCGGACCGGTCGCTGCAGCGTCGGCGAACAGCGCGCGTCGGATCTCGGCGTCGCGCAGGTCCGCGGTATGGAACTCGACCTGGCAGCGCGGCGTTTCGCCCGCCATCGCGTCGCGGAAGTAGGCGAGCATGTCGGGAAGGTCGACGTGCATCCAGCGCAGGTCGGCCGGCAGGTCGAGTCGGTACGGGCGTGCGTCGAGTCCGGCCGCGAGGTTCAGCACCGTGCGCGCGCCTTCGCGGACGCAGCGCATCACGATCTCGTCCATCACCGCGGTACGTACGATCATCGGCCACGCCATCATGCGGCCGCGCGGCATGTCGCGAACGATCGCTTCGCCGCGTTCGCCACCCAGCTGACGCGCATACGGATCGCGGAAGATCGCGTCGCTGCGCTCGCTTTCCATCGCGCGGTAGATCGCGACCCAGCGTGCGGTGTCGGAGACGTTGCGGACGGGCGTTGTATCGGTCATGTCGGACTCCCGAAACGACGAAGCCGCCATCATCGCAGGATGACGGCGGCCCGGTGTCGCGCGATCGAAAGGTCAGTTGGCCTTGTGGATTGCGCGCTTGTGGACGGCCATGGCGGCGTCGTGCACGGCTTCCGACAGCGACGGATGCGCGTGGCAGATGCGGGCGAGGTCGTCGGCGGAGCCCTTGAACTCCATCGTCAGCACGCCTTCGTGCACCAGCTCCGACACGTTGGCGCCGACGAGGTGCATGCCGAGCACCGTGTCGGTTTCCGCATGCGCAAGCACCTTCACGAAACCCGCCGGCTCGGCCATCGCCACCGCGCGACCGACGGCCGCGAACGGGAAACTGCCGGCCTTGTACGGAATGCCTTCCGCCTTCAGCTGCTCTTCGGTCTTGCCGACCCAGGCGATCTCCGGCTCGGTATAGATCACCCACGGAATCGTGTCGAAGTTGACGTGGCCCGGCAGGCCGGCGATGAGTTCGGCGACCGCGATGCCTTCCTCGAAACCCTTGTGTGCGAGCATCGGGCCGCGCACGCAGTCGCCCACCGCCCACACGCCGTCGACGCCGGTGTGGCAGTGCTCGTCGACGGCGATCTGGCCGCGCTCGTTGACCTGCACGCCGGTACCGTCGGCCAGCAGACCCTTGGTCGCCGCACGGCGGCCGACTGCAACGAGCAGCTTGTCGACCACGATTTCCTGCGCCGCGCCCTTGTCGTCCGTGTACGCGACATGCACACCGTCGGCCTTGACCTCGGTGTTCGACACCTTGCAGCCGAGGCGGATGTCGAGGCCCTGCTTCTTGAACTCGCGCGCGGCGACCTTGCTGGCTTCGCCATCGGCCGCCGACAGGAACGTCGGCATGCCTTCGAGGATGGTGACCTGCGCGCCGAGGCGGTTCCACACGCTGCCGAGCTCGAGGCCGATCACGCCGGCGCCGATCACGCCGAAACGCTTCGGCACTTCAGTGAAATCAAGCGCGCCCACGTTGTCGACGATGTGCTCGCCGAACTTCGCGAATGGCAGTTCGATCGAATCCGAACCGGCGGCGATGATGACGTTCGTACCCTTCAGCTCGACGGTGCTGCCGTCATGCTGCTTCACCACGACGACATTGCCCGGCTGCAGCTGGCCGAAGCCGTAGAACGCGGTGATCTTGTTCGCCTTGAACAGCGCCGCGATGCCGCCGGTGAACTGTTTGACGATCTTGTCCTTGCGACCAACCATCGTGCCGACGTCGATCTTCTCGTTCGAGAACGAAATGCCGTGCTGGTCGAAGATGTGGTGCATGTTCCAGAACTGGCGCGACGAATCGAGCAGCGCCTTGGACGGAATGCAGCCCACGCGCAGGCACGTGCCGCCGAGCGCCGGCTGGCCGTCCTTGCCGAGCGCCGCGTCGATGCACGCAGTCTTGAGGCCGAGCTGCGCGGCGCGGATGGCGGCGTGGTAGCCCGCGGGGCCGGCGCCGATGACCACGACGTCGAATTGCTGTTGTTCGCTCATCTCAAATGATCCTTGTTCGCTGGACGCAAAAGCCCCGCACTCGGCGGGGCCCGGCGGGCATTACATGCCCAGCAGCATGCGGTGCGGGTTCTCGAGCTGGTTCTTGATGTCGACCAGGAACAGCACCGCGTCCTTACCGTCGATGATGCGGTGGTCGTAGCTCAGCGCGATGTACATCATCGGCGCGGCGATGACCTGGCCGTTCTCGACGACCGCGCGCTCCTTGATGGCGTGCATGCCGAGGATGGCGGACTGCGGCGGGTTGACGATCGGCGTCGACATGAGCGAACCGAACGTGCCGCCGTTGGTGATGGTGAACGTGCCGCCCTGCAGGTCGTCGAGACCGAGCTTGCCGTCGCGCGCCTTCTTGGCGTAGTCGGCGATGCCCTTCTCGATGTCGGCGAACGACATGCGCTCGACATTGCGCAGTACCGGTGTCACCAGGCCCTTGTCGGTCGACACCGCGATCGAGATATCGGCATAGCCGTGATAGATCACGTCGTTGCCGTCGACCGATGCGTTGACGATCGGATGACGCTGCAGCGCATTCGCAGCGGCCTTGGCGAAGAAGCTCATGAAACCGAGCTTGATGCCGTTCGCCTTGACGAAGTCGTCCTGCAACTCCGTGCGCATCGCCATGACCTTGGCCAGGTTGACCTCGTTGAACGAGGTCAGCATCGCGATGGAATTCTTCGACTGCATCAGGCGCTCGGCGATGCGCGCGCGCATGCGCGTCATCGGCACGCGCTCTTCCGGACGCGCGCCACCCGCGGCGCCGACGCCAGCGGACTTCGCGTAGTTGACGATGTCTTCCTTGGTCACCGCGCCGCGGCGACCGGTGCCCGACACGTCGGAAGCATTCACGCCCGACGTCTCGGCGGCGAAGCGCGCGCCCGGCGGCAACTGCGCATTCGCGCCCGGAGCCGGCTGCTGCGGTGCGGACTTCGGCATCACCGGCTGCGCTTCGTTCGTCGTCGCAGCGTCGTTCTTCGCGTCGATGACCTTGTCGGCCTTCGACTCGGCGGCTGCCGGAGCTGCAGGTGCGGCTGCAGCGGCGCCGGCTTCGACGATCGCGATGACCTGCTCGCTGTTGACCGTCGCGCCGGTCTCGAACTTGATTTCCTTGAGCACGCCGTCGACGGGCGAGGGCACTTCCAGCACGACCTTGTCGGTTTCGAGGTCGACGAGGTTCTCGTCGCGCTTGACCGCGTCGCCGGGCTTCTTGTGCCAGGTGGCGATGGTGGCGTCCGAGACCGACTCGGGCAGCACGGGAACCTTGATTTCGGTGCTCATGGAAAAGCGTCCTTGAGAAATAGGAGAGTGCGGCGAAGCGTCGGGCGCGGCGTCGAAGGATTACTCCTCCGACACCTCGCCGTTGAGCGGATTGACCAGCGCGTCGGCGATCAGCTGCTGCTGTTCGCGCACGTGGTCGGCGAAATGGCCGGCGGCCGGCGACGGCGAGCGCGAACGGCCCGCGTAATGGATCGCCTGCTTGGCGCCGAGGCATGCAACGAGGTGATGACGGATCTGGTACCACGCGCCCTGGTTCATGGGCTCTTCCTGGCACCACACCACGTCCTTCGCCGAATACTGCGCGAGGGCAGCCTTGAGCTCGTTGCGCGGGAACGGATAGAGCTGCTCGATGCGGATCAGCGCAACGTCGTCGGCGCCGCGCTTCTGCATGTCTTCCAGCAGGTCGTAGTAGACCTTGCCGCCGCAGAGCACGACCCGCTTCGCCTTCTTCGGCGTGGTGACCGCATCGGGGATCAGCTTCTGGAAGCCGCCCGATGCGAGATCGTCCATCGTCGACACCGCGAGCTTGTGGCGCAGCAGCGACTTCGGCGTCATCACCACCAGCGGCTTGCGCGTGGTCATGAGCATCTGCCGGCGGATCATGTGGTACGCCTGCGCCGGCGTGGTCGGCGTGCATACGATCATGTTGTCGAGCGCGCACAGCTGCAGGTAACGCTCGAGGCGCGCGGAGCTGTGCTCCGGGCCCTGGCCTTCGTAGCCGTGCGGCAGGAACAGCGCGAGTCCGCAGAGGCGGCCCCACTTGGCTTCGCCCGACGACAGGAACTGGTCGATGACCACCTGCGCGCCGTTCGCGAAGTCGCCGAACTGGCCTTCCCAGATATCCAGCGTCATCGGGTCGGCGGTGGAGTAGCCGTACTCGAACGCCATCACCGCTTCCTCGCTGAGCAACGAGTCGATGATCGCGACGTCGTTCGGATTGCTCACCAGCTCGCGCAGCGGCAGGTAGTACTCGTCGGTCTTCTGGTCGTGCAGGATCGCGTGGCGATGGAAGAACGTGCCGCGGCCGCAGTCCTGGCCGACGAGGCGCAGCTTGTAGCCCTGGTCGACGATCGTCGCGTACGCGAGGTTCTCGGCGAAGCCCCAGTCTCCCGGCAGCTCGCCGGCCGTCATCTTGCGGCGGTCGTCGTAGATCTTCGCCACGCGCGGATGCAGCGTGATGCGCTCGGGCACGTTGTTGATCGACGTCGCGAGCTTGAGCAGCTCGGCGCGATCGAACGTGGTGTCGACCGGCTCGGTCACCTTGCCGGCGATGAACTTGGTCCAGTCCGGGATGAACTCGTCCGGCGTCACGTCGACGACGTCGGCGGTGACTTCGCCCGCGTCCATCTTCGCGCGGTAGCCGTCGACCATCGCCTGCGCATCGGCGTCGGTGATCACGCCTTCGCCGACGAGGCGCTTGGCGTACATCTCGCGCGGCGTCGCGTGCTTGCGGATCACCTGGTACATCAGCGGCTGCGTGGCCGCCGGCTCGTCGGCCTCGTTGTGGCCGTGGCGGCGATAGCAGACGAGGTCGATGACCACGTCCTTGCCGAAGGTGTTGCGGAAGTCGAGCGCGAGTTCGCCGCAGAACAGCACGGCGTCCGGGTCGTCACCGTTCACGTGCAGCACCGGCGCTCCAACCATCTTCGAGACGTCGGTGCAGTACAGCGTCGAACGCGCGTCCTGACGCTCGCTGGTGGTGAATCCCACCTGGTTGTTGATGACGATGTGCACCGTGCCGCCGACCGCGAAACCGCGCGCCTGCGACATCTGGAACAGCTCCATCACCACGCCTTGGCCCGCGAACGCGGCGTCGCCGTGCATCAGCACCGGCAGCACCTGCTTGCGACCTTCGTCGCCGCGGCGCGTCTGGCGCGAACGTGCGCTCCCCGCGACTACCGGGTCGACGATTTCCAGATGCGACGGGTTGAACGCGAGCGCGAGGTGCACCGGGCCGCCGGGCGTGCCGATGTCGGCCGAAAAACCCATGTGGTACTTGACGTCGCCCTGGTGGGCGAGGTCGCTGTGCACGTGCTCGAACTTGCCTTCGAACTCGTTGAACAGGTCGCGCGGCGGCTTGCCGAGCGTATTGACCAGTACGTTGAGGCGGCCCCGGTGGGCCATGCCCATCACGACTTCCTTCGCGCCCTGCGAACCCGCGCGACGCACCATGTCGTCCAGCAGCGGGATCAGCGAGTCGCCGCCTTCCAGCGAGAAACGCTTCTGGCCGACGTACTTGGTGCCGAGGTAACGCTCCAGGCCGTCCGCCGCGGTGAGGCGCTCGAGCACGCGCTTGCGCTCGTCCGCGCTGCGCGCGTAGCGGCCGCCGGCCTTTTCCATGCGCTCGTAGATCCAGCGGCGCTGGTCCGACTCGGCGATGTGCATGAACTCGGCGCCGACCGTGCCGGTGTAGGTGCGCTTGAGCAGGTCGACGAGGTCGCCCAGCTTCATGCGGTCCTTGCCGCCCACGCCGCCGGTGCTGAATTCGGCCGACAGGTCCTTGTCGGACAGGCCGTGGAAGGCCAGTTCGAGGTCCGGCGCCGGCGGCATCTTCTCGAGGCCGAGCGGATCGAGTTCCGCCGCGAGATGGCCCCGCGAGCGGTAGGCGATGATCAGCTTGCCGACCGCGCGCTGGCGCTCATCGGCCTCGCTGCCGCCACCGGCGACCACGCCGCGTGCAGCCTGTCGACCGGCTTCGGCGATCGACTCGAGGACGGCCGAATGCGGCACCTCGGTGGTCGAGCCGCTCTTCACACCGTCGAAGTAGGCCTTCCATTTCGGGTCGACGCTGTCCGGTGCGACCAGGTACTGCTCGTACAGATCCTCGACGTAGGCGGCGTTCGCGCCGAGTTGGGAGGTCTGGGCAAACTGCTTCAGAAGGCTATCCACGATGGCGGTGGCGTCTGGCTCGGCGGAGAAGAGGGATGACGCGCCGCATGTCGCGATCGGGCGCGAAAGACGCGGAATTATAGCGGGATGAGGCCGCCCCGTGCCCGGATCGTGGTGTTCCGGATGCGTTCGACCGGCGCGATCGGGCGTCGTCAGCGGCGTCGAAGTGCCTGCGGCAAGCGGTTATGGGCGTCCGAGTACGACGCCGAGCCGAGCCGCCAGTGGCTGGGTTTCAGATGCCCAGCGCGCGGAGTTCGCTCGCGGGACGGGCCCGCTCCCAAGCGCTGTCGAACACCGTCCGCAGCTGACGAACCCGCGCCGCGCCGTCCAGCTGGGTCTCGCCGTCCAGCCGGTGGCCGAGCGGGCGGAAGTACCAGCCGCCGGTGTCGCTGGCGACGAAGGCCGAGGGATAGGTCAGGTCGACGGGCTCATCGATCACGCGGATCGCGAAGGCCGACGACAGCCGCTGGGCGAGCGCGATCAGCGGCGCGTGCGCGCGTTGCGGGGCGTCGACATCCTGAAGCAGCACGCGGATTTCGCCGCCGCGGGTCGCGAGCCGGCGCAGCGCGGTGACGACGTCCGGGTGGTCCAGAAGGCCCGGATCCATCTCGCGGCTGTAGATCACTATGTTGCGACGCGCGTTCGTGGCGATGCCGATGGTCGCGGCGATCGCCTGTGCGGCGTTTTCGACCGCGGCGGGACGGTCGATCGTGCGGCGCATCTCCTGATGGACGATGCCGGCCTCCTCGAACCGTTCGCCCACCGGCAGGAAGCCGTCCGCGGCGTAGAAACGCTCGGCGTCGACCTGTGCGTGGAGCATAACGTCGGCGAGGCCGGCGGCGCGGGCGGCGTCGAGCAGTCGCAGCAGCATCGCGCGACCGACGCCGCGTCCACGCCACTCGCCCAGCACCGCCATTCGACCGATCTTGCCGCTCGGCGCGAGTCGTCCGGTGCCGATCGGGCGGCCCTCGCCATCGCGCGCGAGAACGTGGGTGCAGGCAGCATCCAGCGCGTCACGCTCGATCTCGACGGGTACGCGCTGCTCCTGCACGAACACGACGTCGCGGATCGCGCGCAGGTCGGGCAGGGCGCTGCCGTACTCGACGAGCTCGACGCTGTAGACCGTCATTCGTTGTCGCCTCCGGCGAGCTGGTAATGACCGCCGGCGGCGAGTTCGGCCACTGCATCGCGCGCCGTCGTGCCCAGTCGCGAATAGATGTCGAGGTCGAGCGCCGACCCCGCGGCCAGACGCTTCGCATCCGCCACCGACATCGCGAACGATTGCCCGGCGACGAACAGCAACGCACCGCGCGAAACCTTGCGCCAAGCAACGCGCGAGAACGGATTGCGATGCAGTGTCTCGCCCTCGCCAAGTGCCTGCTCAATCGATGCGCGATCGACGGCTTCGCCGGGCGCGCCGACGATGCCGGCGCTGCGGTACGCGGTGACGAATCGACCGAACCAGTCGCTCAGGCGATCCTGATCATTCATGCGCAGCGCATTGAGCGCTTCGATCGCTCGCGTCATCGCCGCATCGTCGATCTCGAAGGCGTCCTTCGCAGGCGTGAGGTCGGGGTCGACGTAGCGCAGCGATTCGTCCGCGTCCGCGGCGAGCGTATCGACGAAATCGCCAAGCAGTTCCGCGGCGGCCGGTGCGCGCATGCCGATCGAGAAGGTGAGGCACGGATCCTCGGCGACGCCGTGATGCGGCACGCCGGGCGGCAGATAGAGCATGTCGCCAGGCGCCAGCACCCACTCGTGCGTCGGCGTGAATTCGCGCAGGAGCTTGATTTCGGCGTCGTCGCGGAATTCGAGCGGCGGATTCGGCGACGCATCGATCTGCCAGCGGCGATGACCTTTGCCCTGCAGCAGGAAGACGTCGTACTGGTCGACATGCGCGCCGACCGAACCGCCGGTCGCGGCGAACGAGATCATGACGTCGTCGATACGCCAGCGCGGCAGGAAGTCGAAGCTCGGCAGCAGCGCGGCGACGTCCGCGTCCCACTTGTCGACGTCCTGCACCAGCAGCGTCCAGTCGTGGTCGGGCATGCCGGGGAAATCGTCTTCTGCGAACGGGCCGGTGCGTAGCGTCCAGCGATCGTTGGCGCGGTCGTGCTCGATGATGCGCGACAGCGCGAAGTCCTCGCAGGCGAGGCCGGCGAGGTCTTCGGGTTCGATCGGTGTGACGAGGTCCGGGAACGCGTTGCGGATCAGCAGCGGCTTCTTCTGCCAGAACTCGCGCAGGAAACGCGCGGGCGTCATGCCCAGCGCCGGTTTGCGACGTGCATCGATCTCGATCATTTCGGCTGCGCTTCCTTCGCGAGGCGGGCATCGAGACGCACTGTGGCGGCCTGTGCGTAATCGGGGCATGCAGCCGGGTTGACCAGCGGCTTGGAGTTTTCGGGTGCGACGCGCGACCACAGGTCGCTGGCGGCAGGATGCGGCGTGATCAGTACGTCGCAGGGCAGCGCCGCGACGCTGGCAATCGTCGCGCGGAATACGGCGAGATACGCGGCGTTATCCGAGTAGCGATACACGTCGTCGGACACCGCGGTCAGGCTGTCGACGTAAGCCATGTCGACGCAGCGGCCGCCTTCGCACTCGCGCCACGTCCAGCTGCTTCCGCCCGGTGTGTGGCCCGGCGTCGCGTGGTTGGTCAGGTCGATCGCACCGACGCGCACATGAGCGCCGTCCGCGATCGTTTCGACATGGCCGACCGCCGGAAACGATTTCAGCGCGAGCATCTGCGGATCGCTACGATCGATGTGCGCCGTCGACAACACCGATGCCGCATCGGCGCGCGCATACACCGGTGCGCCCGAGTCCTTCTGCAATCGCGCAAGTCCACCAGCGTGGTCGAAATGCGCATGCGAGTTGACGATGGCGCGGACGTCTGCGACCCGGAAGCCGAGCGCACGGATGTTCGCTTCGACCTGCGTCGCCGACTCTTCGGTGCCGGCATCGATCAGCACGTGACCATCCTTGGACGTCACTAGGACTGCACCGATACCGCAGGTGCCGACGTACCAGGTGTTTCCGTAGATATGGCGCGGTACCGCCGGATCATTCCAACCCGCGTCGTCGGCGCAACGGTTCGGTGCGGGGATCGAGGTCGCCGGCGTCTTGGCGACGCTTGCGCACGCCGACAGCGCGCCGATCGCGAGGACCAGCAGTGCGACGCGTAGGTCAGACATTGCGCGCGAGTTCCGCGGCGCGGCCGATATAGCTGCCTGGCGTCATGTCGACGAGGCGCTGCTTGGCATCGGCCGGCAGGTCGAGGCCGGCAATGAACTCGCGCATCGACTGTTCGGTAATGCCTTGGCCACGCGTGAGCGCCTTCAGCTGCTCGTAAGGCTGCGGGAGCCCATAACGACGCATCACCGTCTGCACCGCTTCGGCGAGCACTTCCCACGCCGCATCGAGGTCGGCGGCGAGGCGCTCGGGATTCACGCTCAGTTTGCCGAGACCACGCATCAGTGCATCGAAACCGATCAGCGAGTGGCCGAACGCGGTACCCAGCGCACGAAGCACGGTGGAGTCGGTGAGGTCGCGCTGCCAGCGGCTGATCGGCAGCTTCGCGGCGAAATGCTCGAAAAGTGCGTTGGCGATGCCGAAGTTGCCTTCCGCATTCTCGAAGTCGATCGGGTTGACTTTGTGCGGCATGGTCGAGCTGCCGACTTCGCCCGCCTTCACCGCCTGCTTGAAGTAGCCGAGCGAGATGTAGCCCCAGACGTCGCGGCACAGGTCGACGCAGATCGTGCCGATGCGCTTCATCGAATCGCTGATCTCGGCGATGCCGTCATGCGGCTCGATCTGCGTGGTGTACGGCTGCCAGGTCAGGCCCAGCGACTGCACGAAAAGCTGCGAGAACGCGGCCCAGTCGACATCCGGATACGACGCCACGTGCGCGTTGTAGTTTCCGACCGCGCCATTGATCTTGCCCGGCATCGGCAGCGCTTCGAGCACTTCGCGCTGGCGCTCTAAGCGCGCGACGACGTTCGCGAGTTCCTTGCCGACGGTGGTCGGTGACGCGGTCTGACCGTGGGTGCGCGACAGCATCGGCAGCTCGGCGTGCTGGTGCGCCATGTCGCGCAGCTTGCCGATGAGGTCGCGAAGCTTCGGCGCCATCACGTCATCGCGTGCTTCGCGCAGCATCAGCGCGTAGCTCAGGTTGTTGATGTCCTCGGACGTGCAGGCGAAATGCACGAACTCCAGCGCTGGCGCGAGCTCGGCGTCGTCCTTGAGGCGTTCCTTGATGAGGTATTCGACCGCTTTGACGTCGTGGTTGGTCGTGCGCTCGATTTCCTTGACGCGCGCGGCGTCGGCGACCGTCAGGCCGTCCGCGAATGCGCGGAGACGAGCGATCGCGGCGTCAGCGAAGGCCGGCAGCTCGACGATCGCCGGCTCGGCCGCCAGCGCGATCAACCATTCGACCTCGACCTTCACGCGCGCCTTGATCAGCCCGAATTCGGAGAACACCGGCCGTAGCGCGTCGACCTTGCCCGCATAGCGGCCATCGAGCGGCGAGAGGGCAAGGAGCGAGGTTTCGACGGACGGGGACATGGCGGGCCGGACGGGGAGGGTGCCGCGATTTTACCTGCCGCGGGCGCCAGGCCCGGCGCGCGTTGACGCCGCGCGTCGTACGCTCGGGTCTTCGACAGGAGGCGACGATGGCCCGCGACGACGCAGATGTCCGCATCGAACACGACAGCATGGGCGAGCTGCAGGTCCCGGCCGACGCGCTCTGGGGCGCGCAGACGCAGCGGGCGGTCGAGAATTTCCCGATCTCCGGCCGGCGCATGCCGCGCGGTTTCATCGAGGCGCTGGGGCTGATCAAGGCGTCCGCGGCCGAGGTCAACGCACGGCTCAGGCTGCTCGATCCGGCCGTCGCCAAGGCAATTGCGGACGCCGCGCAACGCGTGGCCGGCGGTGAGTTCGACGCGCAGTTTCCGATCGACGTGTTCCAGACCGGCTCGGGCACGTCGAGCAACATGAACGCCAACGAGGTCATCGCGCATGTTGCTTCGAACACGCGGCGGCGCGTGCATCCGAACGATCACGTCAACCTCGGGCAGAGTTCCAACGACGTGATCCCCACGGCGATCCGCGTGTCTGCGGCCATCGCCTGCACCCGTGAGCTGCTGCCGGCACTGAAACATCTACAGACGACGATCACCAGGAAGGGCCGCTCGCTCGGCAAGGTCACCAAGACCGGCCGTACGCACCTGATGGACGCGATGCCGGTGACGTTCGCGCAGGAGTTCGGTGCCTGGGCGTCGCAGCTGGATTCCGCGCGGATGCGCATCGAGGATGCGTTGGTGCGGCTGCGTCGGCTGCCGATTGGCGGCACGGCGGTCGGTACCGGCATCAACGCCGATCCGCGCTTCGGCGAGCAGGTTTCGAAGGCGCTGGCCAAGCGTTCGGGCGTGAAGTTCGATTCGGCGGCCGATCGCTTCGAAGGCATTGCGTCGCAGGACGACGCGGTCGAGTTGTCCGGCCAGCTCAACGCGCTAGCGGTCGCGCTGATGAAGATTGCCAACGACCTGCGCTGGATGAACTCCGGGCCGCTTGCCGGACTCGGCGAGATCGAACTGCCGGCGCTGCAGCCGGGCAGCTCGATCATGCCGGGCAAGGTGAATCCGGTGATTCCGGAAGCGGTCGCCATGGTCTGCGCGCAGGTGATCGGTCACCACGCCGCGATTACCGTCGCCGGGCAGAGCGGCAATTTCCAGCTCAACGTGATGCTGCCGCTGATCGCGGACAACCTGCTCGACTCGATCGGGCTGCTGTCGAATGTGACGCGGTTGCTCGCGGATCGTGCGATTGGCGGCCTCAAGGTGCGCAATGAACGCGTGCGCGAGGCGCTTGATCGCAATCCGATCCTGGTGACGGCGCTGAACCCGGTGATCGGTTACGAGAAGGCCGCGGCGATCGCCAAGCAGGCTTACAAGGACGGGCGGCCGGTGCTGGACGTCGCCGTCGAAGCGACCGGCATGCCGCGCGAGCAACTCCGTCGACTGCTGGATCCGACGTCGCTCACTCAGGGCGGTATCCGCGAAGGCATGTCGGGCGGCGGGTGATCGCGGCCCCCTGAAACGACGACGCGCCGTATAGACGGCGCGTCGAAGAACCATGTGCGAGCGGATCAGTTGCCCGGTGCGACCGTGATCGTATCCGGCGTTCCGGACTTGCTGGTCGAGCTCGAAATCGTCGTGGCGTCCTTGCCGTCCGACGTCAGGTCGTCATGACACTTGTCCTGTTCGGTGGACTTCATGGTTGCGAACGGTGCGAATTCCGGCACGGCCTGCGCAACCCGCTGCTGCGACGCATACATCGCCGGCAGCTTGTCGCAGAGCGACGCCGCCGCGCGCTTCATCTCCTGCGACTGGGCTTCGACGCTCTTCTCGATGCGGTCGGTATTGCCGCTGAAGATGCCGCTGATCGCTTCACTCACTGCGTGACCCGCGAGGTGCGCGCCCTGCTTGCCGATCTCGATGCCGGCGCTGGCGATTTCGAGGATGTGCGCGCGGTGCTCGAGCAGCAATTGGCGCTGCTCGGCGTTCACCGCGATGGTCTTGCCGTCGATGATCAGGTCGCCCTTCGGCGTGATCTCGGCGTGGCGGCCGTTCTCGGTGAGCTTGACGTTTTCGGTGCTGAGCTTCGCGTGCGCTTCGCTCATCGCGGTGTCGACGTTGCGGGTGATCGCGCCTTCGATGCCAGTGTCCGCCGCAGGCTTGGCGGCGGTGGCGGAATCCGGCGTCCGCGCCTGGCAGGCGGCGAGGCTGGAGATCAGTGCGGCAGCGAGTGCGGCGGTGCGGAGTGCGTTCATTGCGTGATCCTTCGGAAGCAGGACGCGGTGGTGTGTGGTGAAGCCGACTATCGGGCATCGAACCGCCGGGCGTGATGCCCGGCGTGCGATGGAAGTGCGGGACGGTGCCCGCAGCTCCTCAGCCCTCGTCGCGCCAGCGGCGCAGGCGGATCGCGGCGACGATCATCGCGAGGCCGGCCACGATGCCCACCCACATCGACGGTGTTGCGAACAGTGCGTACAGCGAGCGGACCGTTGCGAGTGCGTCGAGATCGGCCGGCGAGTTGACGTGGATGGTGCCGAGGTTCGCCGCCGCCGGAAGCATGGTCGGGAACGTGCTGCCGAGCAGGCGCAGGACGATGTTCTGCCAGTACCACGCGGTGTCGAGGTTGACGAAGTGGAGCAGGTCGAACCAGCTGACGAAGATGCCCACGAAGACCGGAACCACCAGCGCCCAGAGGAAGGGCTTGCTGCGTGCCCATGCCGAGCAGAGCATCAGCCAGCCCACCGTCGGCAGCGCCCAGGCTGCGTACACCGGCACACCTGCGATGAACGTCGCGATCACCGAGGTCGGGCTCGCCGGACCCCAAAGCAGCGTCATCGGGTTGCCGCCGTGCAGCAGCACGAACAGGCTCAGCATCACCATCAGGACGATCATCGTCGCGATGCCGGCGAGTGCGGCGAGTGCAGGAGCCACCAGCGTCGCACTGGCGAGCTTGGACAACACCGTCTGCGAATCCGACAGCGGCATCGACTTCCAGAACAGCACGCTGCGGTCGCGGCGGTCGTCGTACAGCGAGCCGAGCGCGTAGAAGAAGACCACGAAGCCGAGCACGATGAACGGGATGCCGGCCGACATCATCAACGTGAGGTCGATGGCGCCGCCGAACTGACGGAGGTCTTCCGCGCTCAGGTGCTGCGTGAGCTTGGAAAGATCCAACGCGCCGACCTGGATGTGCGAACCGTTGATGTTGAGGTTCTGCTCACCCGCACGGCTCTTCGCGACTTCGGCGGTGATCATGCCCATCAGCGTCAGCAGCAGGAAAATGCCGCCGGCGATCATCGGAGCCCAGAAAAACCCGCCCTTGTGCTCCCAGAATTCGCGCTTGAGCAACAGCTTGAACTTGTGGGTGGCGTGCGGCGCCGCGACTTGCGTGCGCGGCATGGTGTCGGTCATGGCATTCATGCGTAGGTCCCCTTCATCGTGGCGACGAACAGGTCGGCAAGCCCCGGCGTGCGGGTTTCGCCGAACTTCGCCAGCTGCACCGCCGGCACGCCGTCGAACAGCATCACGGTCTTGCCGAACGGAAGCGCGCGTTCATCGATCGGGTTGAGCGCGCGCGCCGTTTCGACGTTCGCGCTTTCGACCAGCACTTCGACGTAGCGGTCGCCGAGCGTGTCCATGGCGGCGTCGAGCGTGATGCGGCCGTCGCGGATGAACAGCACGTCGGTGAGGATGTGCTCGATCTCTTCCACCTGGTGGGTGGTGACGATGATCGTCTTCTCCTCGTCGAAGTAGTCCTCCAGCAGGCGCTGGTAGAACTGCTTGCGATAGAGGATGTCGAGGCCGAGCGTGGGTTCGTCGAGCACCAGAAGCTTGGCGTCGATCGCCATCACCAGCGCCAGGTGCAGCTGCACGATCATGCCCTTCGACATCTCACGCACTTTCAGGTTCGGCTTGAGCTGCGTGCCGGCGAGGAAGCGCTGGCACTTGGCCATGTCGAAGCGCGGATGCACACCGGCGACGAACTCGACCGCTTCCTTGACGCGGATCCAGCGCGGCAGCACCGCCACGTCGGCGATGAAGCACACGTCGCGCATCAGGTCGTCGCGCTGCGTGCAGGGATTGCGGCCGAGCACGGAGAGTTCGCCGTCGAACGGGATGAGGCCGAGCATCGCCTTGAGGGCGGTGGTCTTGCCGGCGCCGTTGGGGCCGATCAGGCCGACGATGCGGCCGGCCGGGATCTCGAACGACGCGCCGTCGAGGGCGGCCTTGTTCTTGTAGGCCTTGCGGAGGCCGCGGGCGCGGACCACCGGAGCCGGGGAGGACGGGGCGACCTGGGCATTCATTGCATGCCTTCCTTCGGGCCAGTGGCCAGCAATTCGTCGAGCTTGAGACCGAGGCGCGCGATGCGCTCCATCACCAGCGGCCATTCCTCGCGGAGGAAACGGTCGCGTTCGTTGACCAGCAACTTCCTTGCGGCTTCTTCGGTGACGTACATGCCCAGTCCTCGGCGTTTTTCGACCAGAGATTCGTCGGCGAGCTCCTGGTAGGCCCGCGACACGGTGATGGGGTTGAGCTGGTACTCCGCGGCGACCTGGCGCACGGAGGGCAGCGGATCACCCGGCTTGAGGAGCCCGTCGAGCATCATCGCAATGACGCGCTCCTTGAGCTGGCGGTAGATCGGAGCGCCGTCGCTCCATTGGATGGCGGCCATGGGTCAGCCCCTCGGCAGGAAAGAGAAATAGGGCATCGCCAGCGCGTGGCGGATGCGATTGATGTGGCTGACCTTCTGATGCGCGTTCATCGCCACGGCGACCACCGGGGGCGAAACCGCCGGTGCGGTGGAGGCGAACGGGACCGACGCGGCGCCGAAGGCCGCGGTCGCGCACAGGGCCGCCGTGACGACCAGGGCGTTCAGGCTGTTACGGAGCCTGCGGTACATGGCAAACCTCCTCGTTGGTAGACCGGTGTTGTAGGCAACTATAACACCACTTCGGCCAGCGTCAACAAGCGAGGCCCCAACTGATGGCATACGGCCGCTCTCCGATTTGCCCGGTTCAGGACGCGCCGCGACAATACGGCCCCTCGCGCCGATCCGGCGCCGCACTGGAGTCGTGCATGAACCTGTCCGCACGCGGCCTCGCCGCGCTGCTCGCGTCGACCGCTGCCGTGGCCTTCGCCGCGCCGCCGTCGACCAAACCGGCCCCGGCCAAGCCGGCACCGGTCGCGTCCGCCATCACCGCGCAGTCGTTGGCGACGCCGCGTCAGAAGGCTTCGTATGTCGTCGCATTCGATCTCTCGCAGATGCTGCTGCCGATCGCACCGGACTTCGACGTCAACGCGTTCCGCGCGAACGTCGACCAGATCGTCGCCGGCCACGCGCCTCAGGTCGATCGCGCGCGCGCGCAGCAGATCAACCACGCGCTGATGGCGCGCATCGCCGCGCGTCGTGGCGAAGCGAAGGGCGCACCGCCGCCGGATGTATCGAAGACGGAAGTCGCGAAGCTGGTCGCCGCGGATCTCGGCCCGTCGCTCGCATCGATCAAGGATGAAGTCGATTACCCGCTCGTGTTCCAGGCGCTTTCCGGCCTGCTCGCAGGGCAGCAGCCAGTGCTCGACGAAACGACGCGCAACAGCGTGCGCACCGAGTTCACCACCTCGATGAAGTCGAAGCTCGACGCAAAGCGCGCGGGGCAGTCGGCGACGAACAAGCAGGCGGGCGAGAAGTTCCTCGCCGAGAACAAGACGAAGAAGGGCGTGTTCACCACGCCGTCCGGCCTGCAGTACATGGTGCTGCGCCAGGGTTCGGGCGCGCGTCCAAAGCCGACCGATCGCGTTCGCGTCAACTATCACGGTACGCTGCTCGACGGCACCGTGTTCGACAGTTCCTACGATCGCGGCGAGCCGGTGGAATTCATGCTCAACCAGGTCATTCCGGGTTGGACGGAAGGCGTGTCGATGATGCCGGTCGGCGCGAAGTACCGTTTCTGGATTCCGTCGCAGCTCGCTTATGGCGAGAAGGGTGCCGGCGAACAGATCGGTCCGAACTCCACGCTGGTCTTCGATGTCGAACTGCTGGCGATTTCGCCCTGACCGCGGCTATAGCCGCCCCGAAAGAGGATTTCGAATGAACGCTTCTCCGATGCGCCTGCTGGCGCTGAGCACGCTGTCCGTCGCGCTGCTCGCTGCCGCCGGTTGCAACAAGAACGCGCCGGCACCCAAGACCGAAGCCGCTGCAGACAAGAAAGACCCGAACGCGATTCCCGGCCTGAAGGACGAGAAGCAGCGCGTGAGCTACATGATCGGCCTCGACATGGGCCAGACGCTGAAGCAGGTCAAGGATGAGGTCGACCTTCCCACGCTCGAGAAGGGCCTGAAGGCCGCGCTCGACGGCAGCAAGCCGCTGATGAACGAGCAGCAGGCGCAGGCGGTGCGCGAAGCGTTCGCGCAGAAGCTGCAGGCCAAGCACATCGCGGACCAGATGCAGGCGGCGAGCAAGAACTCGAAGGAAGGCCAGGAGTTCTTCGCCAAGAACGCGAAGGCGGCTGGCGTGCAGGTCACGCCGAGCGGTCTGCAGTACCAGGTGCTCAAGGCCGGTACCGGCCCGAAGCCGAAGGCCGATGACGTTGTCACCGTGCATTACACCGGCACGCTGCTCGACGGCACGAAGTTCGACAGCTCGTACGACCATGGCGGCCCGGCGACCTTGCCGCTCGGCCAAGTCGTCGCAGGCTGGCGCGAAGGTATCCAGCTGATGCCGGTGGGCAGCAAGTACCGCCTGTGGATCCCGGCGTCGCTGGGCTACGGCGAAGCCGGTACGCCGGGTGGCCCGATTCCGCCGAACGCGACGCTGGTGTTCGATGTCGAGCTGATCGGTATCGGCAAGCCGGGCGCAGCGGGTCCGGGTCCGGGCGCGCCGGAAGGCATGCCGCAGGGCTGATCCAGGGGCCCGGCTCCGGCCGGGCCGCATCATTCGGAGCACGCGATGCGCGTCACCATCTTCGGTACCGGTTACGTAGGACTCGTCACCGGTACGTGCCTCGCGGACGTCGGCCATGACGTGGTCTGCGTCGATATCGATGCGGGCAAGGTCGCCGCGCTGCAACGCGGCGAGATCCCGATCTTCGAGCCCGGCCTCGCACCGATGGTGCGCGCGAACCACGCCGCCGGACGACTGAACTTCACCACGGACGCCGCCGAAGCGATCGTGCGTGGCGAAGTCATCTTCATCGCCGTCGGCACGCCCCCGGGCGAAGACGGCAGCGCGGACCTGCAGTACGTGCTCGCGGTGGCGCGTTCGATCGGCGAGCATCTCGATCGCCCCGGCGTCGTCGTCAACAAGTCGACGGTGCCCGTCGGTACCGCCGATAAGGTTCGCGATGCGATCGCCGCGGAGCTTGCGAAGCGAGGCGTCGACATCGAATTCGGCGTCGCGTCGAATCCGGAATTCCTCAAGGAAGGCGATGCGGTCAACGACTTCATGCGCCCCGATCGCATCGTCATCGGTGCGAGCGATGCGCAGGTCATCGAACGCCTGAAGCGCCTGTATGCGCCGTTCAATCGCAATCACGAGCGCATCGTGCTGATGGACGTGCGTTCCGCGGAGCTGACCAAATACGCGGCGAACGCGATGCTCGCGACCAAGATTTCGTTCATGAACGAAATGGCGAACATCGCCGAACGCGTGGGTGCCGATATCGAGATGGTTCGACACGGCATCGGCTCCGATCCGCGCATTGGCTGGCACTTCATCTATCCCGGCGCCGGTTACGGCGGCTCATGTTTCCCGAAGGACGTGCAGGCGCTCGCGCGAACTGCGCACGGCGTCGGCTACGAAGCCGAGCTGCTGCATGCGGTTGAAGCCGTGAATGCGCGACAGAAGCAGCATCTGTTCGAGCTGATCGAGCGTCATTACGGCGGAAACATCGACGGCAAGACGTTCGCCGTGTGGGGCCTGGCGTTCAAGCCGAATACCGACGACATGCGCGAGGCGTCCAGCCGCGTGCTGCTGCAACAGCTGTGGGACGCAGGCGCGAAAGTGCGCGCCTACGATCCCGAAGCGCGCGAGGAGACGCATCGCATCTTCGGCGATCGCGACGATCTCGTGCTCTGCGATAGTGCGAATGCCGCGCTCGTCGACGCGGACGCGCTCGTCGTCGTCACCGAGTGGAAGCAGTTCCGCAGCCCGGATTTCAGCCGTCTCCGCGCCGGTCTTGCCGATGCGGTGCTGTTCGACGGTCGCAATCTCTACCACCCCGACGAAGTCGAAGGCGCGGGTCTCGCGTACTACGGCATCGGTCGCGGGCGTTCGGTCGTCGCATGAGCGACGCCACGCTCGACGATCGTCTGGTCGAACTGGAGACGCGGCTCGCGTTCCAGGAACACTCGCTGGGCGAGCTCAGCGACGCGCTCGCCGACTTGCGCTCGGAAAACGCGCGCCTGGTGCTGATGCTGCAACGCGCGCTCGACGAGCTGCGGCAGGTTCGCGCCGGGCTTTCCAGTGATCTCACGGGCGACCCCGGCCTCGAGCCGCCGCCCCCGCACTATTGATCCATCGTCATGACCGACAGCCTTCGCGACCAGCTCCTCGGCCTCGGCTTCAAGCCGGCGCCCAAACCCGAGAAGCGCAACGCGCCACCGGCCAAGCCGGGCGCGCAGCCACCGCGTCGCGACGATCGTCGTCCGGCGGGGAATGGCGCGCGACCACCGCAGGGCAAGCCGTCGGGCCCGCGGCCGAATGCGCCGCGCCGTCCGCGCACGCAGGAAGAAATCGATCTCGGCAAGGCATACGCACTGCGCGCGCAGAAGGAAAAGGACGAGCGCATCGCCGCGGAAGCCGCGCGTCAGGAAGAAGCGCGCAAGCGTCGCGAGGCGCGCGTCAAGCTTGCCGAATTCCTGAAGGACAAGTCCCTCAACGACAAGGACGCCGAGATCGCGCGTCACTTCCCGTACGGCGGCAAGATCAAGCGCATCTACGTCAACACCGAGCAACTTCGCGCGCTCAATGCGGGCGAGCTTGGCGTGCTGCAACTCGACGGTCGCTATGTGCTGGTGACCGTGCCGGTGCTGGACGAAGCCGAAGCGATCTTTCCGCAGGCGGTCGCGCTGCGCGTCGATCCAAATGCGGCAGCGGGCGACGACCCGTACAGCGACCCGCAGTACCAGGTGCCGGACGACCTGGTCTGGTAATTCGCTAGTCGACGCCCAGAGCGTCGGCGGCTTCGTGCATCACGCGACGCACCGTCGATACGCCGAGGTCGCGCATGAGTCGATGCGCGGTATGCGGCAGCGGGGACTGCGCGATGTCGTGCGGCGTGACGTTCTTGCCTGGCACATCGGGCAACAACTCGATTCCGGCCTGCGCGAAGCAGTGCTGCACCAGCGCCGAGCAGTAGAGCGCGCCTTCGCGCGCGAGCAGGTTGTCACGACGTCGCAGGCGTGTGCTGTGCATGCCGAGCAGCGTGCCGACGAGCTCGCGGATCGAGTAGTGCGCGAGGCCCGACACCACGTCGAGCGCGGCGGTATGGCACGCGGCTACCTGCGCCGCGTCGAGTCCGAAATCGAGCACGGCGACATTCGGAAACGCTTCGTCGTCGAAGTAGCGGTCCAACCGGTTTTCCTGCGCGCCGAGTCGTACCTGCCGATAGCGCACGTCGAGGTCGGATTCGATCACCCACCAGCGTCCATCGACGCGCTTCTCGGTGAACAGGAACGCGTGCGACCAGAGGCTGCGATGCCCGTCGGCGGTCAGCGGTGCCTGTGCCTTGCGGATCAGGCGGCTGACCGGATCGCGTCCACCGCACAGGCCGACGCGGCCCGGCCCTGCATGCTCGAGGAGAAACCGCGCGTTATCCATGTCGCAGATCGAAGTGGGCGGCGTCCGCCATCACTCGGGATCGTAGTCCAGATTCGACGCCAGCCAGCGCTCGACCTGCGCGACTTCGACGCCCTTGCGGCGCGCGTAATCCGCAACCTGTTCCTTCGACACGCGGCCGACCACGAAGTACTGGCTCTTCGGGTGGCTGAAGTAGTAGCCCGACACCGATGACGCCGGATACATCGCGAAGCTTTCGGTCAGTTCGATGCCCGCACGTTGCTGCGCGTCTAGCAGGCGGAACAGCGTCGACTTCTCGCTGTGTTCCGGGCAGGCGGGATAGCCGGGTGCAGGGCGAATACCGACGTAGCGTTCGGCGATCAGCGCGTTGTTGTCGAGCGTCTCGTCGGCAGCGTACCCCCAGAATTCGCGACGTACGCGCTGGTGCAGGCGTTCCGCGAGCGCTTCGGCGAGGCGGTCGGCCAGCGCCTTGAGCAGGATGGCGTTGTAGTCGTCGTGGTCGGCTTCGAAACGGGCGACGTGTTCTTCGATGCCTAGGCCTGCCGTGACCGCGAACGCACCGATCCAATCATCGCGGCCGGTATCGGCCGGCGCGATGAAATCGGCGAGGCAGAAGTCGGGGCGATCGATGGGCTTGTCGACCTGCTGACGCAGGAAGTGCAGGCGGACCGTGGAGTCGGCGAATCCGTCAGCGGGCGGGCAATGGCGCAGCCCGTCCGATGCAGGCGCACCGGCAATGATGCGAACGTCGACGTCGTCACCGACGGCACGTGCCGGCCAGATACCGAATACCGCTTTCGCGCGCAGCCAGCGCTCGGAGACGATGCGGTCCAGCATCGCTTTTGCGTCGCGAAACAGCTCACGCGCCTGCGAGCCGACGATCGCGTCGTTCAGGATTTCCGGATAGCGGCCCGCAAGCTCCCATGTGTTGAAGAACGGCGTCCAGTCGATGTAGTCGACGAGTTCGGCGAGCGGGTAGTTGTCGAAAACGTGTACGCCGGTGACGCGCGGCGCGATCGGCGCGTGCGCGTCCCAGCCGCCGTCGAAGCGTTGCGAACGCGCCTTGTCCAGCGACACCAGGCGCTTGCCGTCACCACGATTGCGATGACGTTCGCGGATCTCCGCGTAGTCGGCCTGGTTGGCCGCGACGAAGGGCGCGCGAAGGTCGACGGAGATCAGCGACTGCGCGACGCCGACCGCACGAGACGCATCCTTCACCCACACGGTCGGCGCCTTGTAATGCGGATCGATCTTGAGCGCCGTATGCGCGCGTGAGGTCGTCGCACCACCGATTAGTAACGGCATCTGCAGGCCCTGTCGCTGCATTTCGCGCGCGACGTGGCTCATCTCTTCCAGCGACGGCGTAATCAGGCCCGATAGGCCGACCAGATCCGCGTTCTCCGCCTTCGCGCGGTCGAGGATGACCTGCGCCGGCACCATCACGCCGAGGTCGATCACCTCGAAGTTGTTGCACGCCAGCACCACGCCAACGATGTTCTTGCCGATGTCGTGCACGTCGCCCTTTACGGTCGCCATCACGATCTTGCCGTTGGAACGGCCGACGTCGCCGGTGCGCAGCTTCTCCGCTTCGATGTACGGAAGCAGGTAGGCGACCGCTTTCTTCATGACGCGCGCGGACTTCACCACCTGCGGCAGGAACATCTTGCCGGCGCCGAACAGATCGCCGACGACGTTCATGCCGTCCATCAGCGGACCTTCGATGACATCGAGCGGCCGCGTCGACAGCGCGCGCGCTTCCTCGACGTCGCCATCGATGTACGCATCGATACCGTGCACCAGCGAATGGCTGAGACGCTCGCGCACCGGCTTCTCTCGCCAGCGCAGGTCTTCGACGCGCTTCTCGCCCTTCTTGCCCTTGTACTTGTCGGCGATCTCCAGAAGGCGCTCGGTCGAGTCCTTGCGACGGTTGAGCACGACATCCTCGACGCGTTCGCGCAGGTCGGGCTCGAGATCGTCGTAAAGGGGCAGGGCGCCCGCGTTGACGATGCCCATGTCCATGCCCGCGCGGATCGCGTGGTAGAGGAACACCACGTGGATCGCCTGACGCACAGGCTCGTTGCCGCGGAACGAAAACGACACGTTCGAGACGCCGCCGGAGATATGGCTATGCGGGAAGCGTCTCTTCAGTTCGCGCGCGGCCTCGATGAAAGCCACCGCATAACCGTCGTGTTCCTCGATGCCCGTCGCGATCGCGAACACGTTCGGGTCGAAGATGATGTCTTCCGGCGGAAAACCGATCTCGCCGGTGAGCAGCGCATACGCGCGCGAACAGATGTCGACCTTGCGCTCGACGGTGTCGGCCTGGCCCTGTTCGTCGAACGCCATGACCACGACGGCGGCGCCATAGCGACGCACGAGGCGCGCCTGTCGAAGGAATTCGTCCTCGCCTTCCTTCATCGAGATCGAGTTGACGATGCCCTTGCCCTGCAGGCATTTCAGGCCGGCTTCGATCACCGACCACTTCGAGCTGTCGACCATCACCGGCACGCGCGCGATGTCGGGCTCGGCGGCCATCAGGTTGAGGAACGTCACCATGGCGTGCTCGGAATCGAGCATGCCTTCATCCATGTTGACGTCGATGACCTGCGCGCCGTTCTCGACCTGTTGGCGTGCGACGACGATCGCTTCGTCATAGCGCCCGTCGAGGATGAGCTTCTTGAACTGCGCCGAGCCGGTGACGTTGGTGCGTTCGCCCACGTTGATGAAGTTCGTCTGCGGCGTGACGACGAGCGGCTCGAGGCCGGCGAGGCGGGTGTAGCGGAAGAGTTCGGTCATCGGTCTGCAATGCGTGCGACGTCTCGCGACGTCGCGTGTGATTCGGAAGAAGCGATCAGGCCGCGTCGGCGAGACGCGGAAGTGCGCGAGGCGTGAGGCCACGCACGACCTCCGCGATGGCGGCAATGTGCGCAGGCGTGGTGCCGCAACAACCACCCACGAGGTTGACGAGGCCGGAACGCGCGAACTCGCCGATCACCTCGGCCATGTCCTCGGGCGTTTCGTCGTAACCGCCGAACGCGTTCGGAAGGCCGGCGTTCGGATGGGCGCTGATGTAGGCGTCGGCGACCTGTGCGAGTAGGTCGACGTGCTGGCGCAGGTCCTTCGCACCGAGCGCGCAGTTCAGCCCGATCGCGAGCGGTCGCGCGTGACGGACCGAATACCAGAACGCTTCGGCCGTCTGCCCGGAAAGCGTGCGGCCCGATGCATCGGTGATCGTGCCCGAGATCAGTACGGGCAGCCGCGCGCCGCGGGCGTCGAACGCTTCCTCGATCGCGAACAGCGCCGCCTTGGCGTTGAGCGTGTCGAAGATCGTCTCGACCATCAGCACGTCGGCGCCGCCATCGATCAGGCCATCGGCGGCCTCGCGGTAGGCGATTCGCAGGTCGTCGAACGTGACGGCACGGTAGCCGGGACGATTGACGTCGGGACTCAGCGACGCGGTGCGGCTCGTCGGGCCGAGCACGCCGATCACGAAACGCGGGCGACCGTCGATGCCTTCGACCTCGTCGCAGACTTGGCGTGCGAGTCGCGCGCCGACTTCGTTGAGTTCTCTTGCGAGGTGCGACAGCCCGTAATCCGCGAGCGAGATCGACGTCGAGTTGAATGTGTTGGTTTCGACGAGATCCGCGCCAGCCAGCAGGTATTCGCGATGGATGCCGGCGATGATTTCTGGGCGCGTGAGGCTCAGCAGGTCGTTGTTGCCGCGCTGGTCGTGCGCGCAGCCGCAGCCCGTGCCGTGCTGGTGCGCGTCGAGCGTGCGCGTCGCATCGAAACCTTCGACGAACCGCGTGCCGCGGTAGTCGGCTTCGGACAGCTCGTGCTGCTGGATCATCGTGCCCATCGCGCCGTCGAGCACGAGGATGCGCTCGGCCAGGAGCTTTTCGAGCGTGGCCGCGCGTTCCGGATTGACGTACGGAATCGTTTTCATCGTGAGGTTCTCCCGTGCGCGCCGTTGCCCGGCTTGCGCGCGATGATCGAAAGCACTTCGAAATGCGGCGGGCGGCGTTCGCGGGTGACGACGCCGCTACTCAGCACCTCCAGCCCGGCCTTCGTGGCGAAACGCTGGAGGTCCTTTTCGCTGAAGCCGAGGTTGACGTGCCCATACGCCTCGACGACTGCGCGATGCTCGTGCTTCGCGAGACTGCTCAGCAGCAGGCGTCCGCCAGGTCGCAGCACGCGGGCGGCTTCGGCAACGGCCTTCGCCGGTTCATCGGCATACGTGAGCGCATGCATGAGCACGACGAGGTCGAAGCTGCCGTCGTCG
Source organism: Lysobacter sp. HA35 (assembly GCF_054061195.1). Classification (NCBI taxonomy): domain Bacteria; kingdom Pseudomonadati; phylum Pseudomonadota; class Gammaproteobacteria; order Lysobacterales; family Lysobacteraceae; genus Lysobacter; species Lysobacter sp. HA35. Next base: position 852,831 of record NZ_JBSSDY010000001.1, read on the forward strand.
AACGACAGCGCGTGCATGTCGCCTTCGATCACCTCGACGTTGCTCAGGCGACGCAGACGCTCCGACGCGGCCAGCACGACCTTGCTGCTGGCGTCGAGGCAGACGTAGCGGCTCGAATGCGGCGCGATGAGTTCGGCGAGCACGCCGTCGCCGGACGCGATATCCAGAACATCGCCGGTTTCCATCAGCGGCAGCGCTGAGCGCGCGAGTGCTTCCCACGTGCGGCCCGGCGAGTAATGGCGTTCCATGTCGCCGGCGACGGTGTCGGCCCAGTTCTGGTCCGCGGCGCGGCTCGCGAGCACGGCAGGCACGCGTTCGGCGTCCTGGCGTAGCAGCGGATCGTCGCTGCCGTCGCGCAGCATTCGCCACAACGCCGACTGCGCGGGCTCGAGCGACTCGTCGTCGAAACGGTAATAGGCGGACACGCCGGCGCGGCGGTCGCGCACGAGGCCTGCGTCCTTCAGGCGCGCCAGATGCGTGGACACGCGCGGCTGGGCGAGGCGGGTGATGGACGAGAGCTCGGCGACGGTCAGTTCCTCGCGCTCGAGCAGCGCGAGCAGGCGGACGCGGGTGGCGTCGGCGAAGGTCTTGAGCTGGCCCGACCAGGCTTCTAGGTCCATGCGTCTATTTATCAACGTATCGCGATAGAGAGATAAGTGTCCTCGCCGGGGCCGCGGGGGTCAAGCGGGGAGGCGGCCGCAACGTGCATCCCGGTACAATTCGCGGGCTTTGCAGTCATCCGCCCAATTCGAGGTGCCGACGTGGATTTCCGCTTCACCGAAGAGCAGTTGATGATCCAGGATGTGGCCCGCCGCATCGCGCAGGAGAAGATCGCGCCGAGCGCGGAGCACTTCGACCGCACCGGCGAGTTCCCGCTCGACAACATCCGCACGCTGGGCGAGAACGGCCTGATGGGCATCGAGGTGCCGGCCGAGTACGGCGGCGCTGGCATGGACCCGGTGAGCTACGTGCTCGCGATGGTCGAGATCGCCGCGGCCGACGCCGCGCACTCGACGATCATGTCGGTCAACAACTCGCTGTTCTGCAACGGCATCCTGAAGTACGGCACCGAGGCGCAGAAGCAGCTCTACGTGCGCGCCATTGCCGAAGGCCGCGAGATCGGTGCGTTCGCGCTGACCGAACCGCAGTCCGGCTCCGACGCCACCGCGATGCGCTGCAAAGCGACCAAGCAGCCCGATGGCACCTACATCGTCAACGGCAAGAAGAGCTGGATCACCTCCGGCCCGGTCGCCAAGTACATCGTGCTGTTCGCGATGACCGACGCCGACAAGGGTGCGCGCGGCATCACCGCGTTCATGGTCGACACGACGCGGGCCGGCTTCGGCCGCGGCAAGACCGAGCCCAAGCTCGGCATCCGCGCGTCGGCGACCTGCGAGATCGAGTTCAACGATTACGTCGTGCAGGCGGACGAAGTGCTCGGCGCCGAAGGCGAAGGCTTCAAGATCGCGATGAGCGTGCTCGACGCCGGCCGCATCGGCATCGCGTCGCAGGCAATTGGTCTGTCGCGCGCCGCGTACGAAGCGACGCTCGCGTACGTCAAGGAGCGCAAGGCCTTCGGTGCGCCGATCGGCACATTCCAGATGACGCAGGCCAAGATCGCTGACATGAAGTGCAAGCTCGATGCGTCGCTGCTGCTTACGCTGCGCGCGGCGTGGCAGAAGGGCGAGTTCGACAAGGGCGGCGCGCGTTTCAGCACGGAGGCCGCCGTCGCCAAGCTCACGTCGTCGGAGGCCGCCATGTGGATCACCCACCAGGCGCTGCAGATCCACGGCGGCATGGGCTATTCGAAGGAGATGCCGATCGAGCGCTATTTCCGCGACGCGAAGATCACCGAGATTTACGAAGGCACGAGCGAGATCCAGCGCCTCGTGATCGCTCGCAACGAGACCGGCCTGCGCTGAGCCCGCAATGAGCACGTCGCCGGCGATGCGGCGTCGACGTTCGGGCTTCGGCCCGGACGCGATGCCCGCGCCGGCGTTTCCTTTTTGAAGGATCCGAACGCCGGCGTACGGATGCCGGCACAGGGAGTCGCCTCACATGACCACGAAACGCACCGCTTCCCGCACCACCCGTCGCGTCGACGACAGCGTCGTCGACCAGATCGTCGCCGCACTCAGCGCCACGCTTCCGAAGGCGCAGCAGGCATTGGCCGAATCGTTCGCGCGCGTCTTCTACAAGCGCATGACGACGGACGAGTTCCCGCAGCATTCGCCGCAGGCTTGGGCCGCACTCGCGGCGGGCTTCGTCGAGTTCATGCGCACCCGCAAGCCCGGCACCACGCTGGTCCGCCTGTTCAACCCGACGCTGCGCACGAACGGTTGGGAATCCGCGCACACGGTGCTGCAGGTCGCGAACGACGACATGCCGTTCCTCGTCGACTCCGTGACGCTCGCGCTCGCCGAGCGCGGCATCGCGGTGCACGTGCTCGGTCACCCGGTGGTTCCGGTCGCGCGCGATCGCGCCGGTCGCGTCACCGGCATCGGCGAAGGCAATCCCGAATCGCTGATGCACCTGGAGATCGATCGTCAGAGCGTCGAGACGATGGCGGAGATCGAGAGCGCAGTGCATCGCGTGCTCGAAGACGTGCGCGCGATCGTCAAAGACTGGTCCGCGATGCAGGACAAGATGCTGCAGGTGGCGGACGAACTGGGTGAGCGTCGTTCGCCGCTCGAGCCCGACAACGTGCGCGAGGCGCAGGAGTTCCTGCGTTGGGCCGCCGATAACCACTTCACCTTCCTCGGCTTCCGCGAGTACGAAGTCGCGAAGCAGGGCAAGCAAGAAGTGCTGCAGGCCGTGCCCGGCACGGGCCTCGGCCTATTGTGCGGCGAAGAGCGCGGCAAGCCGCGTCCGCTGTCGTCGCTGGCCGCGCATTACATGGAGCACTCGGGCGCCGTCGACGCGCTGATCCTGACCAAGACCAACGCGCGCGCCACCGTGCACCGCCGCGGTTACATGGATTACATCGGCGTCCTGAGCTTCGACAAGAACGGCAAGCCGGTGCGCGAAGAGCGCTTCCTCGGGCTGTTCACGTCGAGCGCGTACACGCGTCGCCCATGGGACATCCCGCTGGTGCGTCGCCGCTACGAGCACGTGATGGAGAAATCGGGCCTGCCGACCGATGGTCACAGCGGCAAGGCGCTCAAGCACATCCTCGAAACGCTGCCGCGCGACGAGCTGTTCCAGTCGGGCGAGGACGAGCTGTATCGCACCGGGATGGGCGTGCTCGGCCTGCAGGAGCGCGTGCGCAGCCGCATCTTCATGCGCCGCGACAAGTACGGCCGTTTCTACTCGGCGCTGGTCTACATCCCGCGCGATCGCTTCAACACCGAAGTGCGCCTGCGCATCGAGACGATGTTGAAGGACATGCTCAATGCCGAGCATGTCGATTCGTCGGTGCAACTCGGTGAGTCGCCGCTCGCACAGCTGCACATCATGGTGCGGCCGAAGCCGGCTGATGGTCATTCGGGCACGGTGCCGGACGTCGACGTGGCGGCGATCGAAGCGCGCCTCGCACAGATCGTGCGCAACTGGGCCGACGACCTGCGCGACCAGCTGATCGCGCGTCATGGCGAAAACACCGGGCTGCCGCTCGCGAACGCCTATGGCCGCGCGCTGCCGGCGGGCTACATCGAAAACGTGTCCGCGGAAGTCGCCGCGAACGACGTCGAGCATCTCGCTGCGTTGTCGGGTGCCGATGACCTTCGCCTGAGCCTGTATCGCAGCCATCAGGGCGAAGGCGGCCTGCGCTTCAAGTTCTATCGCGAAGGCGACGACATCCCGCTGTCCGACGCGCTGCCGATGATGGAGAACATGGGGCTGCGCGTCATCGCGGAGCATCCGTACCGCATCGAAGCCGCGGGCAAGGTGTTCTTCATCCAGGACTTCGAGGTCGAGTACCCGCGTGCGCTCGAAGTCACCGAGATCGATCAGGACTTCGAGGAAGCCTTCGCGGCTATCTGGCGTGGCCAAGCGGAGAACGACGGCTTCAATCGACTGATCCTCGCCGCCGGCATGTCGTGGCGCCAGGTCGCGATGCTGCGCGCGTACTGCAAGTACCTGCTGCAGGTCGGCGTGCCGTTCTCGCAGGCGTACATGGAGCAGACGCTGTCGCGTTATCCGATGATCGCGCGCCTGCTGGTCGAGCTGTTCGAAGCGCGCTTCGACCCGGCGACCGGCAAGGAAAGCAAGGCGGAAATCCGCGCGGGGATGCAGAAGTTCGAGGCGCAGCTCGTGCGTCTCGCCGGTGACGATGCCGCGCTTTCGGCGGCCGCGAAGCCGGTCATCGAAGCACGCGCCGGCAAGCGCGACGGTCAGGCGCAGGCCGCGCGCGACGCGATCTTCGGTCTGATGGACCGCGTGTCCAGCCTCGACGAAGATCGAATCCTGCGCAGCTTCATGGGTGTCATCGAAGCCACGCTGCGCACGAGCTACTACCAGCGCGAGCGCGGCGGTGCGTCGACCGGCTACGTCAGCTACAAGTTCGATTCGGCGAAGGTGCCGGACCTGCCGAAGCCGCGTCCGTACCGCGAAATCTTCGTGTACGGCCCGCGCGTGGAAGGCGTGCACCTGCGCTTCGGCCCCGTCGCGCGTGGTGGCCTGCGCTGGTCGGATCGTCGCGAGGATTTCCGCACCGAAGTGCTGGGCCTTGTGAAGGCGCAGATGGTGAAGAACACCGTGATCGTGCCAGTCGGTTCGAAGGGCGGCTTCTTCGTGAAGCGTCCGCCGGCGGGTGGCGACCGTGATGCGGTGCAGGCGGAAGGCATCGCCTGCTACAGCATGTTCATCAACGGCCTGCTGGACATCACCGACAACATTGTCGACGGCAAGATCATCGCGCCGAACGACGTCGTGCGTTACGACAACGATGATCCGTACCTCGTCGTCGCTGCCGACAAGGGCACCGCGACGTTCTCCGACATCGCGAACGGCATCGCGCGCGAACACGGCTTCTGGCTCGACGATGCGTTCGCGTCGGGCGGGTCGGTGGGTTACGACCACAAGGGCATGGGCATCACCGCGCGTGGTGCGTGGGAGTCGGTCAAGCGCCACTTCCGTGCGATGGGGCGCGACTCGCAGAAGCAGGACTTCACGGTCGTCGGTATCGGCGATATGTCGGGCGACGTGTTCGGCAACGGCATGCTGCTCAGCAAGCACATCGTGCTGCTCGCCGCGTTCGACCACCGCCACATCTTCCTGGACCCGACGCCGGATGCGGCGAAGTCCTTCAAGGAACGCGAGCGCATGTTCAAGCTGCCGCGTTCGAGCTGGGAGGATTACGACACCAAGCTGATCAGCAAGGGCGGTGGCATCTATTCGCGTTCGGCCAAGTCGATTCCGCTGAGCCCGCAGATCAAGCAGGCACTGGGCATCGATGCATCGGTCGAGTCGATGAGCCCGTCGGAACTGATGAGCGCGATCCTGCGCGCACCGGTCGACCTGCTGTGGAACGGCGGCATCGGCACGTACGTGAAGTCCAGCCGCGAAACGCATGCGGATGTCGGCGATCGCGCCAACAACGCACTGCGCGTCGATGGCCGCGACCTGCGCTGCCGCGTGATCGGCGAGGGCGGTAACCTCGGGCTGACACAGCTGGGCCGCATCGAAGCCGCGCAGCACGGCGTGCTGCTCAATACCGACTTCATCGATAACTCGGCGGGCGTGGACACCTCGGATCACGAGGTCAATATCAAGATCCTGCTCAACGCGGCCGTGCAGCAGAAGAAGCTCACGTTCGACCAGCGCAACAAGCTGCTGGCGTCGATGACGGACGAAGTCGGCGATCTGGTGCTCACCGACAACTACCGCCAGAACCAGGCGTTGTCGATGATGGAGCGCATGTCGGTTTCGCGCCTCGGCTCGAAGCAGCACTTCATCCGCACACTGGAATCGCAGGGGCTGCTCGATCGCCAGATCGAGTTCCTGCCGTCGGATGCCGACTTCGCCGATCGCAAGGCGCGTGGCCAGGGCCTGACGCGTCCGGAGCTGTCGGTGCTGCTGTCGTACAGCAAGCTCGTGCTGTTCCCGCAGCTCGTGCAGTCGGATGTGCCGGAAGATCCGTACCTGTCGAAGGAGCTGGTGCGTTACTTCCCGAAGCCGCTGCAGGAGAAGTACACCAAGCAGATGGAAGGCCATCGCCTGAAACGCGAGATCATCGCCACGGCGGTGACGAACTCGATGGTCAACCGCATGGGCGCGACGTTCGTGCTGCGCATGCAGGAAGACACCGGCCGTACGCCGGCGGAGATCGCCAAGGCCTACACCATCGCCCGCGAAGCGCTGGAAGCGCGCGATATGTGGGCGCAGATCGATGCGCTCGACGGCAAGGTGGTGGAGTCTGCGCAGGTCGATGCGCTGATGGCGATCTGGCACCTGATGCGTTCGATCACGCGCTGGCTGCTGTCGCGTCCGGGCGCCATCCCGGCCATCGAGGCGGCGGTCGTGCGCTACGGTGACGGCATCCGTGCGGTGCGCGATTCGCTCGAGCAGGCGATGACCAAGGACCTGCGCGCCGCGTACGAACAACGTGCGGCGGATTGGCGCGGTCGTGGCATTCCTGCCGCGCTCGCGCAGCAGCTGGCGTCGCTGCCACTGCTCGATGCGTCGATGGACATCGTCGAGATCGCGCAGGCGCGCAAGCTGGCGGCGGCGGAGGTCACCAAGGCCTACTTCGCCTTCAGCAGCGCGCTGCACCTGTCGTGGCTGTACGACCAGATCGAGGCTTTGCCCGTCGACAGCCGCTGGCAGGCGCTCGCACGCGGCTCGCTGCGTGACGAGCTCGGTGCGCAGCAGCGTGCGCTGGTCGGCCACATCCTGGCCGAGGGCGGGCGCAAGCCGGCCGACGGCAAGGTCGAGTCGTGGCTGCAGCGCGACGATTCCAGCCTGCGCTTCACGCTGACGATGCTGTCGGAGCTGGCGTCGCAGAAGTCGCTCGACTATCCGACGGTATCGGTGGCCGTACGGCGTCTCGCGCAGCTCGCACAGGGCGCCTGACGGATACGGCGCGGTTCGACGCGCCGTCGAGGAAATCACGAAAGCCCGTCGCATCTGCGGCGGGCTTTTCGTTTGGGCGGCCGTGTCGCACGCCTGCACGGTCAAGCCGCTATGCTGCGGCCATGGCGACCGACACGCTCCTGAAGGCGAATCCGCGGCTGGCCTTTCTTGCCGCGCCGACACCCGAAGCCCAGGCGGCGCGCACTGCGCTGGTCGATGCGCACGGCGATACGCCGCCGGCCGAAGCCGACGTGATCATCGCGCTCGGCGGCGACGGCTTCATGCTTCAGACGCTCCATCGCCATGCCGCGCTGTGCAAGCCGGTGTACGGCATGAAGCTCGGCACCGTCGGTTTCCTGATGAACCAGCAACGCATCGACTCGCTGGTCGAACGCATCCACGCCGCGGAGCCTGCCGTGCTGCGGCCGCTCGAAATGATCGTGCAGAGCGAGTCGGGCGCGACGGTTGGATCGCTCGCATACAACGAAGTCTCGCTGCTGCGACAGACGAGACAGGCAGCGCACCTGAGCATTGATCTCAACGGGCAGACGCGACTGGAAGAGCTCATCTGCGACGGTGTGCTGGTGTGCACGCCCGCCGGCAGCACCGCGTACAACTTCTCCGCGCACGGGCCGATCCTGCCGCTCGGCGCGAATGTCATCGCGCTGACGCCGATCGCCGCATTCCGCCCGCGTCGCTGGCGCGGTGCAGTGCTTAAGGCGGATACGGAAGTGCGCTTCAAGGTGCTCGATCCGCTGAAGCGGCCGGTCAGTGCAACCGCCGATTCGCATGAAGTGCGCGATGCGATCGAAGTGACGATCCGCGAATCGCGCGATCGCACGGTCACGCTGCTGTTCGATCCGGAACACAATCTCGAAGAGCGCATGCTCGCCGAACAGTTCACCAGCGGCTGATCGCGCTACGACGTTTCGACGCGGGCTTGGCGTCTGGCTAACGCACGCATCGCAACGATAGACGCCTCGATCCGGAGGCCGCGATGAAAGCCGAACTCAAGTCCGTATCCGACCAGGTCATGGTCATCACCGGTGCCAGCAGCGGCATCGGTCTCGCAACTGCGCTGATGGCGGCCGAGCGGGGCGCGAAGCTCGTACTCGTCGCGCGCAGCGGCGAAACGCTGGAAGAAATCCAGCGCGGTCTCGCCGACGTACGCGGCGAAGCGATCGTCTGCCCGGCCGACGTCGCCGACCGCGAAGCGCTCGAAGCCGCGGCGCAGAAGGCGGTCGAACGATGGGGCCGCATCGATACATGGATCAACGATGCCGGCGTGTCGGTGTACGGCCGCCTCGACGAAGTGAGCGAGGAAGACAACCGCCGCCTGTTCGACACCAACTTCTGGGGCACGGTGAACGGCTCGCTGGTCGCGCTGCCTTACCTGAAGCGACAGGGCGGGGCGCTGATCAACGTCGGCAGCGAAGTATCGGACGCGGTGATCCCGCTGCAGGGCATGTACGCCGCGAGCAAGCACGCGGTGAAAGGTTTCACCGACGCGCTGCGCATCGAACTGGAGCTGATCGACAAGGTGCCGGTGGAAGTCGTGCTGATCCAGCCGACGGCGGTCGACACGCCGTATCCGCAGCACGCCGCGAACTACATGGCCGAAGAGCCCAAGCTGCCGACGCCGATGATCGAGCCGGAGGACGTCGCCGAAGCGATCCTCAAGGCGGCGGAGAAGGGCGGTCGCGACATCAAGGTCGGTGCGATGTCGAAGATGAACACCATGACGTCGAAGCTGATGCCGAGCGTCGGCGACCGAATGTCCGCCATGCAGGCCGATCGCCAGCAGCGCGAGGAGCCGGCGTCGCGCGATCGCGAAGGTGCGCTCTATCGCGCCAGCGAGGACGGCCGCACGCACGGCACGCCGAATCCCTGACCGAAACGAGGAGATCGATATGACGCGTGGACTGGGCGGCGAATCGCCGTCGAACGTGGAGCGTTACCTGGCCGGCGTGCGTTACCCGGCGACCAAGGGCGACCTGCTGCAGGCGGCGCAGGCCAACGATGCGCCGCGCGACATCATGCGGCTGATCGAAGAAATCGAGATGGAGCAGTTCGGTGGCCCGCAGGACGTGATGAAGGGCTACGGCAAGCTCAATTGACGCAGGCGCGGCCGGTCGCCGGCGATGGCGGCCGGCCGCGGCGGGGGCGTGCAGAATAGGCGCATGCCCGACCGCGACGCCGACCCCCTGATCGTTGCCATTTCCTCCCGGACGCTGTTCGACCTGGAGGAAGGCCACGACCTGTTCGAACGCGAAGGCCTCGAGGCGTACGCGCACTTCCAGCGCAGTCATGAGAACGACGTCCTCGCGCCGGGCATCGCATTCCCGCTTGTGCGCAAGCTGTTGCGTCTCAACGACGGCGCGCCGCCGGAAGCGCCGCGCGTCGAAGTGATCCTGATCTCGCGCAACTCGGCCGACACCGGCCTTCGCATCTTCAATTCGATCGCGCACCACGGGCTGTCGATCCGTCGTGCGGCTTTCAGTAATGGCGCGCCGCCGTATCCGTACATCCGGCCGTTCAACGCCGACCTGTTCCTCTCCGCACACGGCGAGGACGTGCGTGCAGCGCTGCAGGCGGGCGTCGCGGCGGCGATGCTGCTGCCGTCCTCGTCACCGTCCGCACTGTCTGCAGGCGCACGCAATCCCGATCAATTGCGCATCGCGTTCGATGGCGACGCGGTGATCTTCGACGACGAAGGCGAACGTGTGTCGCGCGAAGGTGGCCTCGCGGCATTCACCGAGCACGAAATGCAGCGTGCGGGCGAGCCTTTGTCGGGCGGACCGTTTCGCGGCTTTCTTGATGCGCTGCATCGACTGCAGCAGGCGTTTCCCACTGGAGACGACGCGCCCATCCGCACCGCGCTGGTCACCGCGCGCAGCGTGCCCGCGCACGAGCGTGTGATCCGCACATTGCGCGAGTGGGGCATCCGTCTCGACGAGGCGCTGTTCCTCGGCGGTCGGCCGAAAGGGCCGTTCCTCGAAGCATTCGGCGCCGACATCTTCTTCGACGATTCCGAGCACAACATCGTCTCCGCACGCGACCACGTCGCCGCCGGCCATGTGCCGCACGGCGTGGCCAACGTTCCGCGCTAGCCGGTCAGGCTGCCGACGAGCCGGTCGACCGGCAGGCGCACGTCGGTCAGCCGCCAGCGCAGGCCATCGCGGGTGAACACGAACACGATCGGTACGCCGTCGGCGTTCTGCACGGTCGCGGTGAAGCGCGATGCCGACTCGTAGTCGTAATGCGCGCCGCGCAGCGGATCGAACTGCTGTTCCGGCGCCTGCGAACGTTCCGGCGGATAACCCATCGCGCGGCGGATCACGCTGCGGCCCTGCAGGATCGCACCGATGCCCGCGGGCGTCGCGAGTGCGTCGACCACGCCGCCGGTCATCGTCGACGTGACCTGCCGGCCGAGTTCCTTGAGGCGGCTGTCGGTCGACGGGTCGCCCATCTTGCGGGCGAGATAGTCCTCGAGCTGCGCCTTGACGCTGGCGCGCACCAGCGGAAAGTCGACGTCGCGATCGAGCGTGCGCATGTCCCCTTTCTGCACGGCCGCGCTGATCGAGCGCACGGTGAGGAGCGGTCCGGCCGCGACGTAGCCGACGACGGCCAGCACGGCGACCAGGAGGAGGGCGATCAGGGTCTTCATCGGGCGCAGCCTAGCGAATGCGCGTGAGGAGATCGCCGACAGGGCGTCAGGCGACGGGTTCCGGCGCGATCGCGGCGCGCACGCGGTTGCGGCCTTCGCGCTTGGCGCGATACAGCGCTTCGTCCGAGCGTGGCACCAGCGTTCGAAGGCTTGCGCTGTGCGGCTGGCCGTCGCTCCATGCCACGCCGAGGCTGGCGGTGACGCCGAAACCGGGCGCGAAAGGCTCGCAATCGATCAGTTCGACCGCCGCGCGGATCCGCTCGGCCACGGTCATCGCCTGCTCGAGCGTGCAGTCGACGAGCAACAACGCGAACTCATCACCGCCCCAACGCGCGGCGATGTCGCGCTGCCGCGCCTGCGCACGGATCACGTCGGCGATGGCCTGCAATGCGATGTCGCCCGCGGCATGCCCGTGGAGATCGTTGATTGGCTTGAAGCCGTCGACGTCGACCAGCATCAGCGCGACCGCATGGCCCTGCGCGAGATGTTCGAGTTCCGCATCCAGCGCCTGATCGAGAGCGCGACGATTCGACAGCAAGGTGAGTGCATCGGTGCGCGCGAGCCGCTCGGCGATGCTGGTCTGCACCTGCAGCGCATGCGTGCGTTCCTCGACGAGTGCGCGCAGCCGGCGCTGGCTGCGTCGCAGCTGACGGATGCGCGCGCCGTAGGCGAGGGCGAGCAACAACACGGTCGACACCACGATCAGCGCCCACACTAGCGGACGCTGCCACCAGTACGGCTCGATCGTGAACGTCAGGCCGCCGCGCGCGACCGCCGGCTCGCCCGGAACCCAAGCCTCGACGCGCAGGTGGAAATCGCGCGGCGGCAGGCGGGTGAACTGCACCTCGCGGCTGTCACCCAGATCGACCCACGTCGATGTAAGCCCGTCCAGGCGATAGCGGTAGTGCACGCGCTGCGCGTTGATCAGCGTTGGCGAGACAAAGCGCACGACGATGCGGTGGTCGCCCGGTGCGAGCGTCGATGCGACATGCGGATCAACCGCACGACCGTCGACTTCGAAGCGTTCGATGGTGACCGGCGGCAGAGGAAGCGAGCGACGGACCGCGGCTTCGGGATCGAGTCGCGCGACTCCGATAGCGGTCGCGACCCAAAGGCGTCCCGCGTCGTCGAGCGTGGCTGCGGGCATGGAGCCGCCATTCGCCTGCGCCGACATCATCCCGTCCGCACGACCGAACAGATGCACGTCGATGCGTTCTCGACGCTTCGCCGCGACGTCCTCCAGCTCGGCCATGCGCAGGCGCGCAATGCCTTCGTTGCCGGTCAGCCAAAGCCGGCCCTGCGCGTCGCGCACCGCAGCGAAGATCTTCTCGAACGGCAGTCCTTCGGCGCGGGCAACGCGTTGCGGACGCGAGCCGTCGTGATCGATGCGGACCAGGCCGCGATCAGTCGCGAGCCAGAGCGCGTTGCCGTCGACCGACGACACGAAGCTGTAGACGTACTGCGCATCGGTATCGCCGAGGTCCACGGGCTGCGCGCGTCCATTGCGGATCACCGCGGCGCCCGAACTGGTTCCGACCCAGACAGAGCCGTCGGCGTCCTCGTGGAGAGCGAGCACGAACTCCGCCGGCAACCCGTCGTGTGCGCCGTAGACACGCTGCTGCGTGCCGTCGAGCATCACCACGCCCTGCTTGGTGCCGACCCAGAAGCGGCCGTCATGCGCGGCGAGCACGGCACGCACTTCATTCGACGGGAGTCCGTCGTCCATGGTGACGTCGCCGACGACCTCGCCGTCGTGCAGGCGCAGCACACCGTCGTGGAACGTGCCAACGAGCAGGTCGCCGCTGCGATCTTCGGCAAGCGCGAGCACCGAAACGTCCGCGAGATGCGTGCCGAGCCCGACGCGCGTGATCGCGCCCGTCGTGGTGTCGATGCGATCGAGCCCTTGGCCGCTGCCGACCCACAACGTGCCGTCGTGCGAGACCAGCGTGGCGCGCACGAAGTCGTCGGCGAGGCCATCCTTGCGGGTAAAGGTGTGGATGGGCGCCGCGCGCAATCGCACGAGACCGCCGTTCGTGCCGACCCACAGGCTGCCTTCGTTGTCGCGACCGAGCGCGAGCACGCGGTTGTTCGGTAGGCCCTGCGGTGCGTCCAACCATTCGATGCGGTCGCCTTCGACGCGCGCGAGCCCGGCGTTGTTGGTGCCGACCCAGGTCGTGCCACTGGCGTCGCGCCAGATGCGCGTCGCGGTGCGCGTGGCGAGGTCGGGATGCAGCAGCCGCACAGGGCCGCCGTCATCGATCATCGCGCCGTGCTCGGTGCCGATCAGCAATCCACCGGACGGTAGTGCGAACAGCGAAAACACGGGGCCGGCGGTCAGGCCGTTTTCGCCAGCGGCGACCGCTCGATCACCTTCGACGCGCGCGAGCCCCAGGCTCGTCGCGACCCAGATGCGGCCGCGCGAGTCGCGGGCGAGTGCGTTGACGGTGTCGCTCGGCAGGCCGGCAGTCGCGTTGATGGTGTGGCGATGGCCATCGGGGTCGATGCGGACCACGCCGCTTCGTGCGGTGGCGACCCAGAGTCGACCGCCCGGTTCCTCGAGAAGATCGGTGATCAGGCCATCGACCGGCGGACGGGAGTCCCAGCGACCGGCATGCCAGCGCACGATGCCGCCGCGCGCGCTGCCGGCCCAGAGGTCGCCCTTCGGGCCGATGTGCAATGCGCGGACGCTGTCGTCGACGAGGCCTGGAATGTCGTCGCGCCGGTACAGCCGGAACTCGTGGCCGTCGTAACGTGCCAGGCCTTCCCAGGTCGCCAGCCAGAGATAGCCGTCGGAGGTTTGGCCGATGCCGTTGATGGTGCTGTGCGGAAGGCCGTCGCGCGTGGTCCACGATTCGACGAAGTCGTCAGCCAGTGAGTGAGCGGCAGACGCCGGAAGGCAAGCGAACGCGAGCACGGCCAACAACGCGAAAACGCCACGTCGCAGCGACGCGCGAAGGCGCGTGTGCGTACTGGCGCGGACACGCGCGCAGGCACGTGCCTTCAGCGATGCTGCCATCGACCTCGACCGGTTGAATCCCCCGCAGCTACTTTGCCACGGCACACGGGCGGAGTTCGCTTATCCGGACCGACGGCGTACCCGGCCATACGGCCGGTGGCCGGTTCAGGCGATCTCGGCCTGCCGCTCGCGGCCCCAGGCGTCCACCGCATCGAGCACGGCGCAGATGCGGTCATCGCCCGCGCGCGCGGCGCGCAGCGTGCGCAGTTCTTCGAAGAACGAGTCGAACGTGTATTCCGAGCACGTGGTATCGGCGAGACGCTCGCGGCGATACCCGTTCCAGCGCTCGTGCTCGTCGTGGCCCAGCGAATCGCGCCAGTTGCGCGCGCGATAGCGGAACAGCAGCTCGGGAAGCCGCGCGTCGTTGAAGTGGAAGTCGATGCCGCCGAGGTGCTGCGGCGGCGTGCCACGCACGTCGGGAAAGCGCAGGCGGTCGGCGTCGGGCAGGAAACCGTCGTAAAGCGATGCGTCGCAGTCGGACGCACCGCGATCGGGAACGGATGCGAAGACGCGGCGCACCTTCTCCGCGATGTCATGCGCGCGTTCGCGCAGGCGTGCAGCGTTGCGCGCGATGCGATCGACATCGATGCGAAGGCGATCGAGGTCGGCGGGCCGCAGGTGATCCCAAGCGACGATCGCCGGACACCGGTTGAGATGGATTTCCTTCAGCGCGACGCGTTCAACGCCTTCGGGCAATTCGTCCTGTTTGACGTAGAGCCGCGCCGCGATCTCCGTTGGATCGAGCGATAGCAATGCGTCCGGGTCCTGGTCGAGATCGAACACGACGACGCGACTGCCGATGCGCGGATGCATGGCGAGCGGGATCACCGGCGCCGCGCAAAGGCGACTCGCCGGGAAGCGTTGCGACACATGCAACACCGGCGTCATCGCCGCGACGTCGAGCACGCTGCCGGCGAAGCGCTTGTCGCGCAGCTTGAGGCAGTAGTCCCACAGGCGCGGCTGCGCTGCACGAAGGCGCTGGCCGAGACCGATCAGCGCACGCACATCGCTCAGTGCTTCGTGGGCATCGCCGATACGCACGCCGTTCGCGTTTGCGAGACCCTCGAGCGTGAAACTCGGCGTGCCGTCGTCGCGGTAGACCCAGTTGATACCGCCGGGGCGCAACGCGTGCGCGAGTCGCATCACGTCGAGCAGATCCCAACGACAGTTGCCGCCGCGCCACTCGCGTTCGTAGGGGTCGTAGAAATTGCGGAAGAAGCCGTGGCGAACGAATTCGTCGTCGAAACGCAGCGAGTTGTAGCCGGCGGTGCACGTGCCCGGCCGCATCATCTGCTCGTAAATGCGCGCGAACGCTTCCGCTTCGTTGACGCCATGCTCGCACGCGTGTTGCGGCGAAATGCCCGTGATGGCGGCCGCCATGGGCGAGGGCAGCAGGTCGTCGGCCGGCTTGACGTAGAAGCAGATGTCGTCGTCGATCTGCTCGAGGTTCGCATCGGTGCGGATGCCCGCGAACTGCGCGATGCGGCTGCGGCGCGGGCAGGCGCCGAAGGTCTCGAGGTCGTAGAACAGGAAGCTCGACGTCACGCTTCGGCCTCGAGTAGCGGCAGGCGTTCCGCGACGAGGCGATCAGCGAATTCGCGGTCGATGGTGTCCAGCGATGAATGCCCGCGCGTCACCTCCGCCAGCAGTTCCCGCTGCAGGCGGCCGCGTTCGAACGCCGTCGCGTACGGAATGCGCATGAACGTGACCATCGAATAGCGCGGGACGAAGCGGTTCGGATGCCTTGCCGCCAGCTCGCGTTCCAGCGCTCGCTGCAGCAGGTAATCGTCATCGTCGACGCGGTCGCGCATCTCCAGATAATTCTCCAGCGCCATCTGCTGGATGGCACGCGCGTTCGGCAGCCGCTCGGCCTGGAAGGCAGCGAACGCGGATGCGCGGTCCCGCGCACGGTCGAGATGCTCGGCAAGCGCGACGCAGTCCTCGAAGGCGCAGTTCATGCCCTGGCCGTGGAACGGCACCATCGCGTGGGCGGCGTCGCCGAGCAGCACGGCATCGCCGTCCAGATGCCACCGATCGAGGTAGAGCGTGGCGAGTACGCCGGTCGGGTGCGCGTCGAAATCGCGCTCGAGATCGGGGATGAGCGGCGATGCATCCGCGAAGTCGCGCTCGAAGAACGCGCGTGCCTCTTCGCCGTTGCGGACAGTGTCGAAGCTCGGGTCGCCGTGGTTCGGCAGGAAGAGCGTCACGGTGAACGTGCGCTCGTCGTTCGGCAGCGCGATGCACATGTAGCGTCCGCGCGGCCAGATGTGCAGGGCATTCGGCTCGACGCTGAAGCCGCCGTCGTCGGCCGGCGGGATCTCGAGTTCCTTGTAGCCGTGGCCGAGGTTCTCGGTGCGTTCGCCGAGGTCGGCGCGACGGCTCATTGCGGCGCGTAGCGCGGAACCGGCGCCGTCGGCACCGACCAGCGAGTCGAAGCCGACGTGGAAACCGTCCTCGCCGGTGGTGCCGAAGGTCGCGATGCGTCGGTCGAAATCGACGTCGACCAGACCGCGATCGAAATGCAGGCGCACGCCGGCAGCTTCGGCGATCTCCAGCAGAATGATGTTGAGTTCGCCGCGGTGCACCGACCAGATGACTTCGCTGTCGTCGCGGCCGTAGCGCTGCAGGTCGGTGCGGCCGTCGGCGAAATGCACCATGCGGCCCCGCATCATCACCGCATGCGACATCACCGCTTCGTCCGCGCCCGCGAGGCCCAGCGCGTAGCGACCACGCTCGGCGAGTGCGAGGTTGATCGAGCGACCGCCTGCATAACCGCGAACGCGCGGATCGCCGCGCTTTTCGTAAACCTCGACGCTCCAGCCGCGGCGCGCGAGCAGCGTGGCCAGCAACGCGCCCGCGAGGCCCGCGCCAATGATCGTGATGCTGCGGGGGCTGTCGCTCACGTGCAGATCCATCCGGTCGTCGTCGGGCGAGTGTAGTGGCAGCGACGCGTCGTGGCGGCGCGGTTCAAGGCGATGAACGACGCGATCAGGCAGCCGGCGCCCAGCGCTCGACCTCGCGCACGAACCGCAGCACGTCGGCATGCGTGTTGTAGAGCGGGGCAGGCGAGATGCGGATCACGTCGGGCTCGCGCCAGTCGCCCAGCACGCCGTTCGCGGCGAGGTGGTCGAACAGGGCACGACCCTGCTCGCGGCCGCCGTGCACGCGCAGGGACAACTGGCAGCCGCGCTGTGCGGTATCGCGCGGCGTCAGGATGTCGAGCACGTGCGAGAGCCGCGCGTCGATCAGCGCTTCGAGGTATCCGGTGAGCGAGCGCGACTTCTCGCGCAGCGCGGGCAGCCCGGCGCGGTCGAACAGCTCCAGCGATGCACGCAACGGCGCCATCGACAGGATGGGCGGATTGCTGAGCTGCCAGCCGTCCGCACCTG
This sequence comes from Lysobacter sp. HA35, assembly GCF_054061195.1. Classification (NCBI taxonomy): domain Bacteria; kingdom Pseudomonadati; phylum Pseudomonadota; class Gammaproteobacteria; order Lysobacterales; family Lysobacteraceae; genus Lysobacter; species Lysobacter sp. HA35. The sequence continues at coordinate 869,914 of NZ_JBSSDY010000001.1, forward strand.
CAGCGGGTACGAAGTCCGGCCCCATGCGGAAACGCGTGGATGCGTCGTGGCCCCACCAGCCGGCGAAACGCGGCACGTCCTCACGCGAATGACGTTCGTGCACGAACGCACCGCCGACCGCGCCGGGGCCGGAGTTCACGTACTTGTAGTGACACCAGGCGGCGAAGTCGGCGTCGCTGTCGTGCAGCGCGAGCTCGAGATTGCCCACCGCGTGTGCGAGGTCGAAGCCGCACCTCGCGCCGGCGTCATGCGCGAGTTTCGCGATGCGCTTGAGGTCGAACGCCTGCCCGGTGCGGTACTGCACGCCGGGCCACAGGACGAGCGCGAGGCGGTCGCGGTTCGCCTCGATTGCGCGTTCGATCGCGGCCATCGAGATCGTGCCGCTCGGCGAGTCCGGCTCGACTTCGATGAGATCCGTCGCGGGGTCGAAGCCATGGAATGCGATCTGCGATGCGGTGGCGTGCCGGTCTGACGGGAACGCGCCGGCTTCGATGAGGATCGCCGGGCGCTCGCGCGTCGGCCGATAGAAACTCACCATCAGCAAGTGCAGATTGGCCGTGAGCGTATTCATCGCCACGACTTCGACCGGCTTCGCACCGACGAGGCGCGCCAGCGGCTCGCGCACGAGCTCGTGGTAGCTCATCCACTGCGCGTCGCCGGTGAAGTGTCCCTCGACCGCGTCCTCCTCCCATTTGCGCAGCACGGTTTCGACGTGCGCACGCGCACCGCGCGGCTGCAGCCCGAGCGAGTTGCCGACGAAGTACGCCATCGGCTCACCGTTGTGGCGCGGAATCAGGAATTCGTCGCGGAAGGCGCGCAGGGGGGCGGCCGCGTCGAGGGCGGCGGCGTGCGCGTCGGAAAACAAATCAGTCATTGATGGGATTCAGGCGAAGCGGGACAGCGGAAGGCCCAGCCAGTCGAGCGCGGTGCCGTGGTAGAGCCGCGCACGTGCGGCTTCGTCGAGCTCGAGCGCGGCGATGCCCGCGCCGGGCTCCTGCTCGCCGAGCGGGAACGGGTAGTCGGTGCCCAGCATCACGCGGTCGACGCCGCAGGTGTCGAGCAGGTATTCGAGCGCACGCGGATCGGCGACCCACGAATCGAAGAAGAATCGCGACAGGTAGTCGCGCGGATTGCGCGGGTTGTCGGTGGCGACGAGGTCGGGACGCATGTTGAAGCCATGCTCGATGCGACCGATCGTGTACGGAAACGAGCCGCCACCATGGGCGAGGCAGATCTTCAGCTTCGGCAAGCGCTCCAGCACGCCGCCGAAGATCAGGCAGCACGCGGCGCGCGACTGCTCCGCTGGCATGCCGACGAGCCACGGCAGCCAGTACTTGGGCATCGACTCGGTGCCCATCATGTCCCACGGGTGCACGAGGATGGCGGCGCCGAGTTCGGACGCGGCCTCGAAGAATTCGAACAGCTCCGGCGCGTCGAGGTTCCAGTCGCCGATGTGGCTGCCGATCTGCACGCCCTGCAGGCCGAGCTGATCCATGCAGCGCTCGAGTTCCTGCACCGCAAGGCGCGGCGATTGCAGCGGCACGGTGCCGATGCCGGCGTAGTTGCGCGGATAGTCGTTGACCGTCTGCGCCATGTGGTCGTTGAGCGCCTGATGCAGCTCCAGAGCGTGCTGCGGTTTCGCCCAGTAGCTGAACATCACCGGCACGGTGCTGATCACCTGCACCTGCACACCGAATCGCGCGTAGTCGTCGATGCGCTCCTGCGGATCCCAGGTCTTGCTGAAGATCTCGCGGAAGAACTTGCCGTCCTTGTAGATGCGATGGCGGCCGTCGTCGGTGTGGTGGATCACCGGGAAGCGGGCGTCACCGTACTTGCGCGCAAGGTCGGGCCAGTCGCGCGGCAGGTAGTGCGCGTGTGTGTCGATCTTGAGCATGCGTCAGGTGATGTCCGCTTCGGAGGTCGCTTGCAGCTCGTAGCGGCTGGGCCGCGGATTGAGGTGCCCGCAGTTCTTGCAGGTGCGCAAATCGTCGTCGCGATAGAAGCGTTCGAACACGCGGAAGAAATCCTGCTCGATGTCCACGAGGTGGAAGAACTCCTCGTACACCTTCGCGTTGCAGCGTTCGCAGAACCACATCAGCGCGTCGTCCTCGTCTGCAAGACGACGACGTTCGATCACCAGCCCGACGCCGCCCGCGCTGCGCTGCGGGCTGTGCGGCACGCGCGGCGGCAGGTAGAACATTTCACCCGCGCGGATCGGGATGTCGCGCACCGCGCCGTCTTCCTGGATGCGCAGCACCATCTCGCCTTCGAGTTGGTAGAAGAACTCCGGGCCTTCCTCGAAGTGGTAATCCGTACGCGCGTTCGGCCCGCCGACGATCATGACGATGTAGTCGCCATCGACGATGCACTTGTTGCCGACGGGCGGCTTGAGCAACTCGCGATGCTCGTCCACCCACTTCTGCAGGTTCAGCGCGTCCGGCAGTTTCACGACTTCAGCACCGCCACGCACTTCATCTCCACGGCGATCGGCGTCGGAAGGTAACTCACGCCGACAGTGGTGCGGCACGGCGCGTTCTCGGGGTTGGGAAAGTATTCCGCCCAGATCTCGTTGAACACGCGGAAGTCGTGCGGAAGGTCGGTGAGATAGACGGTGACGTCGATGAGGTCGTCGAGCTTGGCGCCCGCCGCATCGAGCACGTTGCGCACGTTGCGGAACACCGCGCGGCACTGCGCTTCGATGTCGTAGCTCATCAGCTTGCCTTCGGTGTCGCGCACGTCGCCGCTGACCTGGTTGGTGTCCGGGTCCCGCGGGCCGATGCCCGACAACAGCAGCATGTTGCCGACGCGGCGTGCATGCGGGTAGCTGCCGACGGGACGCGGCGCGTTGTCCTTCAGGATGATGCTGTCGCTCATGCGGTTCGCTCCGGGGATTCGATGTGGGCCAGCGCGCGTTCGTACGCGTCGGCGAGTGGCGTCGTGCGGTCGACATGCAGGCCGAGGTCGCGTACCAGGCCGTCCTCGAGTCGATAGCACCACGCGTGCACGGTGACGTCCTGACCACGCGACCAGGCGTCCTGCAGGATCGACGTACGCGCGACGTTGACCACCTGTTCGAGGACATTCAGTTCGCACAGCCGGTCGTGCATGGCGTGTTCGTCGCCCAGCGGCTGCAGATGCGCCTGGTGCTTCTCCGCGACGTCGGCGACGTGCCGCACCCAATTGTCGGCCAGCCCCAGTCGCCGCTGCGTCAGCGCGGCGTGCACGCCGCCGCAACCGTAATGCCCGACCACCAGGATGTGCCGCACCTTCAGCACGTCCACCGCGAACTGCAGCACCGACAGGCAGTTCAGGTCGGTGTGCACGACGACGTTGGCGATGTTGCGATGGACGAACACCTCGCCCGGCGCCATGTCGATGATCTGGTTCGCCGGAACGCGCGAATCCGAACAGCCGATCCACAGGAATTCCGGCGCCTGCTGTTGCGACAGGCGGCCGAAGAAGCCGGGGTCTTCGCGCTCGATGCGGGCGGCCCAATCCTTGTTGCGGGCCAGCAGGTCGTCGAGGGTTTCCGTCACTCGCAGTTCTCCAGGCAGATGCCGACATTCTTGGGTTCGGTGAAAAAGCGCATCGCTTCCCAGCCGCCTTCGCGACCGAGCCCCGATGCGCCCGCGCCGCCGAACGGCGTGCGCAGGTCGCGTTGCATCCATGTATTGATCCAGACCATGCCGACGCGCAGCGCCGCGGCGAGACGATGCGCACGGCCCAGATCGCGCGTCCATACCGACGCCGAAAGCCCGTAGTCGCCGCAGTTCGCGAGGGACAGCGCGTGCGCTTCGTCGTCGAACGCCTGCAGCGTGACCACCGGGCCGAAGATCTCCTCGCGATTGGTCGCGCAGTCCGCGCCGAGGCCGTCGATCACCGTCGGCTCCAGATACCAACCCGGTCGATCGACGCGATGTCCGCCGCAGAGCAGGCGTCCGCCTTCGTCGACGGCGCGCTGGATCGCTGCGGTCACCTTATCGAAATGTGCTTCCGACACCAGCGGGCCCATGTCGCTGTCGGTGTCGATCGGATCACCGATGCGGAGCGTTCGTGCGCGTTCGACGAAGGCGTCGACGAACTCGTCGTGGATCGAACGTTCGACCAGCATGCGCGACCCGCAGAGGCAGATCTGCCCGGTGTTCTGGAATGCCGAGCGCACCAGAAGGTCGAGGTGCTCGCGCCACGGGCTGTCGGCGAAGACGATCGTCGCGTTCTTGCCGCCGAGTTCCAGCGAAACCTTTTTGAGCAGCGGCGATGCGATACCGGCGATGCGCTGACCGACCGCGGTGCTGCCGGTGAACGTGACCGCCTTGACGTCCGCATGCGAAACCAGCGGTTCGCCTACGTCCGGCCCGCGGCCGTGCACGATGTTGAGCACGCCTGCAGGCAAACCGATTTCGCCGCAGAGCTCACCGAGCAGCGTCGCCGTCCACGGTGTGATTTCCGACGGCTTGGCGACCACCGTATTGCCCGCCGCCAGCGCCGGCGCGATCTTCCAGGTGAGCAGGTAGAGCGGCAGGTTCCAAGGCGAGATCGCTGCGACGACGCCGAGTGGCGATCGCAGCGTGTAGTTCAGCCCGGCCTCGCCGTGGTGCGACTCGCTCGCGAACTGTGTGGCGGCATGGGCGAAGAATCGGAAGTTGGAGATCGCGCGCGGGATTTCGATGGCGCGCGTCAGGCGCAGCGGTTTGCCGGCGTCGCGGGACTCGGCCGTCGCGAAGGTCTCGAGTTTTGCTTCGATGGCGTTGGCGAGCTTCTCCAGCCACTCGGCACGCTCGCTGTTGCGAAGTGCGGCCCAGGCGGGCGCCGCGCGCTTGGCCGCACCGACCGCCGCTTCCACGTCGGCCGCATCGCCGGCGGCGACCTCGGCCACGACGCGGCCGCTGGCCGGTTCGTGCACGTCGAGCCAACGGTCCGCGCGAGGCGGAACGGACTGCCCGTCGATCCAGTGATTCAGTCGCATGCCGACAGCTTAACGGACGCGCCTTCGCGGCCCGTTGCGATCAGATCGACTGCATGCGGCCACCATCGACGGCGAGGCTCACACCGTTGACGTAACCGGCCGCCGGCGAGCACAGGAAGGCGATGACCGACGCGACTTCGGCCGCTTCGGCGAAGCGGGCCGCGGGCACGGCGCGACGCATGCCGTCGGCGACCTCGTCCTCGCTCTGGCCGGTTGCCTTCGAGCGGTCGGCGAGGATTTGCGTCAGACGTGCGGTCTTGGTGTAGCCGGGCAGCACGTTGTTGACGGTGATGCCGTCGGCCGCGAGTTCGCGCGACAACGTCTTCGCCCAGCTGGCCACCGCGCCGCGCACCGTGTTCGAGACGCCGAGGTTCGGGATCGGCTCGCGCACCGATGTCGAAATGATGTTGACGATGCGGCCCCACGCCGCGCCTTTCATGCCGGCGACAACCGCCTGCACCAGCGTCTGGTTGGCGAGCAGGTGGCGTGTGAACGCGTCGCGGAAGGCATCGAGCGTGGCGGTATGCGCGGGCCCGCCCGGCGGGCCGCCGGTGTTGTCGATGAGGATGTGCACGGGCTTGCCGGACACCACGCCTTCGACCTTCGCGCGCAAGCCGTCGAGATCGCTGACATCTGCTGCGATCCAGCCGTGCGCCTGTGCACCGCGAGCGGGTAGGGCGTCGGCAACCTGTTGCAGCACTTCAGGGCGACGCGACAGCAGTGTCACGTCGGCGCCCAGCAGCGCGAGTTCGTGCGCCGTTGCGCGGCCGATGCCTTCGGAGGCACCGCAGACGAGCGCGTGGCGGCCAGTGAGGTCGAGATCCATGGATCAGGCTCCTTCTTGCATCGAGTCGAGAGTGGCGCGCATCCACGCGGCGACATCGCGATCGCCGGCGTCGTCGGACGACGCGAGGCGATCGATCACCGCGTGGCGGTTGGCGAGCGGATGGTTCTGGCTGAGCTTGGCCTTCAACTCGACGCGGTCGACGGTGATGCGCAGGCCGACGATGCCGCGCAGTTGCACGCGCTCGGCAGGATCGTTCGCGTCGTAGCGCCAGTCGCCGCCGACGCGCGATTCGTGCACGTCGCCGAGCTGGGTCAACAGATCGCCAAGCGCGTCCTCATCGTCGAACCACTCGAGCGCGCCGCTCAGATGGGCGACTACGTAATTCCAGGTGGGTACGCGCGCCTGCTCGGCCTTGTCCGTGTACCAGGTCGGCGACACGTAGGCGTGCGGGCCCCGGAGCATGACGAGCGCGCGGCCGCGATGACGCGTCTGCGGATTCGGCCGTGCGAGGTGACCGCGCAGCACGATCGAATCGCCGTCGCGTGCATACAGCATCGGCAAGTGCGAGAGAGTCGGCGTGCCGTCGTCGACGGTGATCAGCGTTGCGAACGGATGCGCCGCCGCGAGCGCGTCGAGTCGCGAGAGATCGCGCTCGTCGAAGGCTCGCGGTAGGTAGAGCGTCACTGGCGTCGCGGCAGCTTGACGATCATCTGCGGACGCAGCGCGTCGTCGCTGGTGCCGCGTGGCGGCGTGAGTGCGTCGAGGTCGAAGCCGCGCATGTCGGCATCGTCGGCATCGAGACCTTCGAGCGAGACGAACTCGGCGTCCATCAACGCGGCGCGCGCGCTGTCCTCGCTGTCGTAGGGCAGGGTGGCGCCGTCGCAATCCAGCACCTCTGCGGTGCCGGCTTCCAGCACGCGCAGGCGCGCCCAGATCAGCGTGCCGCCCGCGGTTGCGAGCCACCATTGGTCCTGCGACATCGTCATGCTCCCATCCAGTACGACACCAGCCACAGCAGCCACGCGAGCAGCAGGCCGACGATGATCGTCAGTAGCGAGATGCGCGCGGGCCCTGCGAGGCCGGTCAGGTTGCGATCCGGCATGCCGCGATAACGACCAAGCAGCAGCCATTTCCACGCGCTCAGGCGGAAAAACGCATTCGGCCCGAGCTGGTCGGCGAGCTCGGGATGCCGATCGCGGATATGCACGAGCGCCAGCGGCCAGAAGATCACCAGCGCACTCGCGCCGGCGATCGCCGTCGCGACGAAGCACAGGGCGAGGAACAGGATCATCAGTAGTCGGCCTGGCCCGGCGCGCGCGGGTAGGGGATGGCGTCGCGGATGTTCGACAGGCCGCAGACGTAGACGACGAGGCGCTCGAAGCCCAGCCCGAAGCCCGCGTGCGGCACCGTGCCGTAGCGACGGAAATCGCGATACCAGCCGTAGTGCTCGCCGTCGAGGCCGAACTGCGCCATGCGCTTGTCGAGCATGTCCAGACGCTCTTCGCGCTGGCTGCCGCCGATAATTTCGCCGATGCCCGGCGCGAGCACGTCCATCGCGGCGACCGTCTTTCCGTCGTCGTTGAGGCGCATGTAGAACGCCTTGATGTGCTCGGGATAGTTCATGACGACGACGGGGCGGCCGACGTGCTGCTCGGTCAGCCAGCGCTCGTGCTCGGTCTGCAGGTCCAGGCCCCATTCGACCGGGAACTCGAACTTCTCGCCGGACTTCTGCAGCAGCGTGATCGCGTCGGAGTACTCGATGCGCTCGAACGGCGCGTTGACGAACGCTTCGAGACGCGTGATCGCATCCTTCTGCACGCGCTCGGCGATGAACGCGAGGTCGTCCGCGCGCTCCGCGAGCACGGCGCGGAACAGGTACTTGAGGAAGCGCTCGGCGAGGTCGGCGTTGTCGTTGAGATCGGCGAACGCGATCTCCGGCTCGATCATCCAGAACTCGGCCAGGTGGCGCGTGGTGTGCGAGTTCTCGGCGCGGAACGTCGGGCCGAAGGTGTAGACCTTGCTGAGCGCGAGGCAGTACGCCTCGACGTTGAGCTGGCCCGACACCGTGAGGAATGCTTCCTTGCCGAAGAAGTCGCGGCTGAAATCGACCGCGCCCTTGCCGTCGCGCGGGAGATTCGCCATGTCGAGCGTCGACACGCGGAACATCTGGCCCGCGCCTTCGGCATCGGACGTCGTGACGATCGGCGTCGAGATCCAGTAGAAGCCGTTCTCGTGGAAGAAGCGGTGCACCGCCTGCGCCAGCGTGTTGCGGATGCGCGTGACCGCGCCGAACAGGTTGGTGCGCGGGCGCAGGTGCGCGACTTCGCGCAGGAACTCGAGCGAATGCGCCTTGGGCTGGATCGGATAGGTCTCGGGATCTTCGACCCAGCCGACCACTTCCATCTCGGTCGCCTGCAGCTCGAACGCCTGGCCCTGGCCCTGCGACTGCACGACCTTGCCCGTGGCGATCACCGCGCAACCGGCGGTCAGCCGCTTCACCTCGGACTCGTAATTGGCGAGGTCGGCCGGTGCCACCACTTGGATCGGCGCGAAGCACGAGCCGTCGCTGACGTTGACGAAGCTCAGCCCCGCCTTGGAATCGCGCCGCGTGCGGACCCAGCCGCGCACCGTGACTTCGCCACCTGCCGGCACCTTGCCCGCGAGCACCTGCTCGACGCTCATGATCGTCATGCGCTGACCGTCCGTCCTGATCTTGATTTACGGGCCGGTCGGCCCGACGTGGGACGCAGAGTTTACGTGCTGTTGCAGGGCCTTTGCGGCCAGCTGCCTATACTCGTCCCGCACGATCCGCCGCACTGGAGTCTTCATGGCCGTCTCGCTCGCCCCCGCCGCCCTCGACCGCGTCCGCCGCTACCTCAGCGAGACGCCCGATGCGCTGGGCCTGCGTTTCGGCGTCAAGAAGACCGGTTGCTCGGGCTGGCAGTACGTCGCCGACCTCGCGAAGGCATCGAGCAACGACGACCGCATCTTCCTGCAGGACGACGTGCGCATCTACGTCGACCAGGCCAGCCTCGCGATCGTCGACGGCACCGAGATCGACCTCGTGCGTCAGAAGCTCGGCGAGCAGTTCGTGTTCCGCAATCCGAACGTGCGCGGCGAATGCGGTTGCGGCGAGAGCTTCACCACCGCCGACGACGTCTGATCCGCGACCGGCGCACGGGCGGCGCGTCGACAAGCGGCGCTAGACTCGCGCGATCCCGCCCGGAGTCCGCCCGATGCTTCGTCCGCTGCTGCTCGCCGTCGCGCTGTCGACGTTGATTCCTGTCGTTTCGAGTGCTGCACCCGCGCCCGCACCGGCAGTGACGAACGCCGCGACCACGGCGTTGCATCGGTTCTTCGACGAGCAGTGGGAGCGCTACCTGCGCGAGAACCCCGAGCTCGCCACGACCGAGGGTGACACCCGTTACAACGATCGGTGGATCGACGCGAGCCTCCAGTCGTTCGCGCGTATCGAGGCCGAGGATCGTGATGCGCTCGCGCAGTTGAAGGCGATCGACCGCAGCGCGCTCTCCGACGCCGATCGCGTCAACTACGACGTCTACCTCTGGAGCGCCCAGCACGCGGTCGATCGCCAGCGCTTCGAGGAATGGATGATGCCGGTGACGCAGCTGGGTGGCATCCAGAGTGTCGACGGCATCGTCGAGTACATGCAGTTCCGCAGCGTCAAGGACTATCAGGACTGGCTCAAGCGCCTCGACGCACTGCCGACGCTCATCGAGCAGAACGAGGTGATTCTGCGCGCAGGCATGAAGGCCGGCCGCACGCCGCCGCGCGTGTTGATGCAGCGCGTGAGCACGCAATTGCAGTCGCAACTGGTCGACGACGTCACCAAGAGCCGGTTCTACTCGCCCTTCCTCAAGTTTCCGGATTCGGTTCCCGCCGCGGAGCGCGAACGCCTGCAGTCGCAGGCCAAGGACGTCATCGCACGCAAGATCATCCCGGCGTACCGCGAATTCGCGACGTTCTTCGACAAGGAATACATCCCGGCTACGCGCACGAGCACGGCAGCTACGGATCTGCCCGATGGCCGCGCGTACTACGACTTCCTCGCTGGCTACTTCACCACGACCAACCTGACCGCGGACCAGATCCACGAGATCGGCTTGAAGGAAGTCGCGCGCATCCGCGGCGAGATGGAGAAGGTGAAGGCGGAAGTCGGCTTCAAGGGCGACATGCAGGCGTTCTTCCAGTACCTCCGCACCGATCCGAAGTTCTTCAAGAAGACGCCCGACGACCTGTTCGAGGCGTACGCGGCGACGGCGAAGCGCATCGACCCCGAACTGGTGAAGGTCTTCCGCACGATTCCACGACTGCCCTACGGCGTGCGCCCGATCCCCGACGCGGTCGCGCCGGATCAGACCACCGCCTACTACCAGCCCGGCGCGTCCGACGGCAGCCGGCCGGGCTTCTACTACGTCAACCTCTACAAGCCCGAGACGCGGCCGACCTGGGAGATGGTCCCGCTGTCGCTGCACGAGTCGGTGCCAGGCCACCATTTCCAGTTCGCCCGGGCGCTGGAGCTGCCGGATGCGCCGATGTTCCGCCGCACGGCCTACTTCATCGCCTACAGCGAAGGCTGGGGCCTGTACGCCGAGCGCCTGGGCTACGACATGGGCCTCTACAACGACCCCTACGACCGCATGGGTCAGCTGGCCTACGACATGTGGCGCGCAGTGCGGCTGGTGGTCGACACCGGCATGCACGCCAAGGGTTGGAGCCGCGACCGGGCCATCCAGTACTTCATGGATAACTCGCCCAAGACCCGGCAGGACGTGGTCAACGAGATCGACCGCTACATCAGCTGGCCGGGGCAGGCGCTGGGCTACAAGATCGGCCAGATGAAGATCTCCGAGCTGCGCGCGAAGGCGGCCCGCGAGCTGGGCGACCGCTTCGACCTGCGCGACTACAACGACGCCGTGCTCGAGACCGGCTCGGTGCCGCTATCGGTGCTGGAGACCCACATCGACGAGTGGATCGCCGCCCGCAAGCAGGCGCCGGTCGCGGCCACTCGCTGAACCCGCCGGTCGCCCGAAACCGGCCCGCCGGTTTCACGCGGTTTGCACGTAACCCATTGAGCTGACATAATTTCCGGCTCCGCGGCCGTTGGTCGCGGCGACCTTGCTCCACTGCTGCTGCACGCAGGGAGCTGCCCGGCGCCACGCGCCGTATCCACAAGGAAACGAAAATGCGTCATTACGAAGTCGTGTTCCTGGTCCATCCGGACCAGAGCGAGCAGGTCCCGGCGATGATCGAGCGCTACAAGTCGCTGATCGAAACCGCGGAAGGCAAGATCCACCGTCTGGAAGACTGGGGCCGCCGCCAGCTGGCGTACCCGATCCAGAACCTGGTCAAGGCTCACTATGTGCTGCTCAACATCGAGGCCTCGCAGGCCACGATGAACGAGCTGGTCGACAGCTTCCGCTTCAACGACGCCGTGCTCCGCCACCTCGTCATGAAGCGCGACGGTGCGGACACCGAGCAGTCGCTGATCATGAAGTTCAAGGACGAGAAGGGTGACAAGGGCGAGCGTGGCGATCGCCGCCGCCGTGACGACGATGGCGACGGTGCACCCGCTGCCGACGCCTCCGACACCGCCGAAGCCGCCTAAGGAATCCGACCCATGTCCAAGTTCTTCCGTCGCCGCAAGTTCTGCAAGTTCACGGCCGAAGGTATCAAGGAGATCGATTACAAGGATCTCAATACCCTTCGCCAGTACCTCACCGAGACCGGCAAGATCGTCCCGAGCCGCGTCACCGGTACCAAGTCGAAGTACCAGCGCCAGCTGGCCACGGCGGTCAAGCGCGCCCGTTTCCTGGCGCTGATCCCGTACACCGACAACCACAACGCGTAAGTACGCGTCGTTCGTAGGGAGTCCGCGTCAACACGCGGGCTCTTCGACGAAGCACCGCGACTTTTTCCATTCGGACAGCGATCCGCTGTGGCGGTGACCGGCAGACGCCTCGCCGCCACTAACGAATACGGAGCATCACCATGCAGCTCATTCTTCTCCAGAACGTGACCAACCTCGGCCGCCTCGGCGACAAGGTCAACGTCAAGCCGGGTTACGGCCGCAACTTCCTCGTCCCGCAGGGCAAGGCCACTCCGGCCACCGCGTCGAACCTGGCCGACTTCGAGGCGCGCCGCGCCGAGTTCGAAGCCAAGGCCAAGGCGCAGCTCGAGGGCGCCGAAGCCCGCCGCGCCGCGCTGGAAGGCGCCGAGGTCACGATCGCCGCCAACGCTTCGCCGGAAGGCAAGCTGTTCGGCTCGGTCACGCCGCGCGACATCGCCGAGCAGCTGTCCAAGCTCGGCCACAAGGTCGACAAGTCGGAAGTGGTGCTGGGCGAAGGCCCGTTCCGCCGCACCGGCGAGTACGACGTCATCGTGCGCATGCACGCCGACGTCGAGCAGACCGTCAAGGTGATCGTGGTCGGCGAACAGGCCTGATCCACGCGTCATCGCGACAAGCCGAAGGGCGCCTCCGGGCGCCCTTCGTCGTTTCCGGCCGCGCAAGACAGCGTCTGCGTGGCGCGAATCCGGACGGTGTCGACAGCCGATTCGTGATCGCACTCCACGAGACAGCGCCGTGCGACAACGGCTGCGACTTATCCCGACTTACCCACAGACTTATCTGCAACGGACGCAGGCTTCCGCTGGCTAGGATGCGGCGGGGAACATCGCGCCGCGAACGCGGCAGAGAGCAGCAACGACGATGAGTGCACGCGCCGGCTTCCGCAACGAAAAGCGCTTCGAGACGCGCGCCGAGCAACGCGTCGACCAGTTGAGGGTGCCGCCGCAGTCCGTCGAGGCCGAGCAGGCCGTGCTCGGTGGCCTGATGCTCGCGCCGGACGCCTACGACCGCGTCGCCGACCAGCTCAGCGACGGCGATTTCTACCGTCGTGACCATCAGCTCATCTATCGCGCGATCCGCGAGCTGGCGGAGAAGAACCGTCCTTTCGACGCGGTGACGCTCGGCGAATGGTTCGAGTCGATGGGGCAGTCGGAAACGGTTGCCGGTGGCGCGTATCTGATCGAACTCGCAAGCACTACGCCGTCGGCCGCGAACATCGCCGCGTATGCGGAGATCGTGCGCGACAAGGCAATCCTGCGGCAGCTGATCGAAGTCGGCACCGACGTCGTCAACAACGCGTTCCAGCCGGACGGCCGCGAGAGCGGCGAGATCCTCGAGGAAGCCGAACGCGAAGTGCTGGCGATCTCGCAGGCCAACCGCACGGGACGCGAGGACTTCACGCCGGTCACCAAGGCGCTGTCGGAAGCGTTCGACGAACTGCAGACGCGCTATGCGAACGGCAGCGGCGTCACCGGGCTGCCCACGGGCTATACCGAGTTCGATGAACTCACCGCCGGTCTGCAGAAGACCGACCTGATCATCCTTGCCGCGCGTCCGGCGATGGGCAAGACCACGCTCGCGCTCAACATCGCCGAGTTCGCCGCGTTCAAGAGCCGCCTGCCGGTCGCGGTGTTCTCGATGGAAATGTCGGCGTCGCAGCTCGCGATGCGCTTGATCTCGTCGGTGGGTCGCGTCAACGCGCAGCGCCTGCGTACCGGTCAGCTGGAAGACGAGGACTGGAGCCGCGTCACCGGCGCGATCCGTCAGCTGCGCGAAGCCAAGGTGTTCATCGACGATGAGCCGGGCCTGTCGCCGGTGAAGCTGTCGTCGAAGGCGCGTCGCCTCAAGCGCGAGCACGGCCTCGGCCTGATCGTCATCGACTACCTGCAGCTGATGTCGGTGCCAGGCAACAACGAGAACCGCGCGACCGAAATCTCCGAGATCTCGCGCTCGTTGAAGGGCCTGGCGAAGGAGCTCGGCGTGCCGATCATCGCGCTGTCGCAGCTCAACCGATCGCTGGAAACGCGTACCGACAAGCGGCCGGTGATGGCAGACCTTCGCGAATCGGGCGCGATCGAGCAGGACGCCGACATGATCGTCTTCATCTACCGCGACGATTACTACAACAAGGAAAATTCGCCGGATAAGGGCCTTGCCGAAGTCATCATCGGCAAGCAGCGAAGCGGCCCGACCGGCTCCTTCAAGCTGAAGTTCTTTGGCGAGTACACCCGCTTCGACAACCTTTCACACGACTCGATCGGTTCGTTCGAATAATTTCGCGGGGTGGAGCGCATCCCCCTCGACTCCGAAGCCCTGAGCAGCGTCGGTTATGACCCGGCGCGTCAGGTGCTGGAGATCGAATTCACCAGCGGCAGCGTCTACCAGTACTTCGAAGTGCCCGAGCAGGAAGTGCTGCGGATGATGCGGGCCGGCTCGCGCGGCCACTATTTCAGCGAGCGCGTGCGCGACCGCTACCGCTTCGAGCAGGTGCACTGACGCCGCCTTAGAATGCGCGGATGGCACGACCGACCTCCGCGACCATCCACGTCGACGCCCTGCGTCACAACCTCGGCCAGGTGCGCGCCCGCGCGCCGCGCAGCCGGGTGATGGCGGTGGTGAAGGCCGACGGCTACGGCCACGGCCTCGAGCGTGTGGCGCGTGCGCTGGCCGGCGCCGATGCGTTCGGCGTCGCCGCGTTGTCCGATGCAGAGCGCCTGCGTGCTGCGGGCATTTCGCAGCCGATCCTGCTTCTCTCGGGCTTCGACGAACCTTCGGACATCGAACGCCTGCGTGGCTTGAACGTGTGGACGACGGTGCATCACGTCTCGCAGCTCGAAATGCTCGAACAGGCCGCGCCCGGTGAGCCGATCGATTGCTGGCTCAAGCTCGACAGCGGCATGCATCGCCTCGGTTTCGCGCCAGATGCTTTTCGCGCCGCGTATCAGCGGCTGATGTCCATGCGCGGTGGCGCCGTCGGCAACGTCGTGCTGATGAACCACTTCGCGGCGTCCGACGATTTCGCGGACAGCCCATCGCGCGGCGCGCAGACACGTGAGCAGATGGACGTGTTCCGCGCGGTCACCGCCGATCTCGACGGCGCGCGGTCGCTCGCGAACTCCGCAGCGGTGCTCGGTTGGCCGGATGCGCACGACGACTGGGTGCGTCCCGGCGGCGCGCTTTATGGCATTTCCGTGGTCGACGGCCGCACCGGCGAAGACTTCGGCCTGCGTCCCGCAATGACGCTGTCGACGCGCCTCATCGCGGTGAATCGCGTCTGCAAGGGCGGCCGCATTGGCTACGCCGGCACGTGGGAATGCCCGGAAGACATGGACGTAGGCGTCGCGGCCATCGGCTATGGCGACGGCTATCCACGCGCGGCGCCCGCAGGCACCCCCGTTCTCGTTGGCGGCCATCGGACGCAGGTGATCGGGCGCATTTCGATGGACCTGATGACGATCGACCTGCGCGGCGTTCCCGAAGCACGCGTTGGCGATCCGGTGACTTTGTGGGGTCCGGAGTTGCCCGTCGAAACCATCGCGGCATCGGCCGGCACCATCGGTTACGAGCTGACCTGTTCGATCACGCGACGCGTACGTTTCCTCGAACGCTGACGCCATGCCCGTCGCGATCGTCTGGTTCCGGAACGACCTGCGGCTCGACGACAACCCGGCGTTGCAGGCCGCGATCGATGGCGGCTTCGATGTGGTGCCCGTCTACATCCATGACCCGGACGGCGAGGGCGAGTGGGTGCCCGGTGCAGCCTCGAATGCATGGCGCGCACGATCGCTGCAATCGCTGGACGACGCATTGCATCGGCACGGCAACGCGCTGCGATTCTTTCTCGGGCATGCAGGCCCGACACTCGCCGGCATCGCTGCCGCGACCGGTGCGGAAGCCGTGTTCTGGAATCGTCGCTACGAACCTGCGGTCGAAGCGCGCGATGCACGCATCAAGCGCGAACTGCGCGAGCAGGCGCTGCAGGTCGAAAGCTTCAACGGTGCTCTGCTGTTCGAACCGTGGACGCTGAAGACGGGGAAGGGCGGGCCGTATCGCGTATTCACGCCGTTCTATCGCGCCGCGCTCGCGCACTGGGCGCCGACGTCGCCGCAGGATGCACCCGACCGCATTCCGCACAGTGACGACGGCCCGGCGGGCGTGCTGATCGACCAGCTTCGCCTCACGCCGGAGCGAACCTGGGACGGCGGCTTCTGGTCGCACTGGACACCGGGTGAGGCCGGCGCGCGCGAAGCGCTCGAAGCGTTCGTCGATGGCGCGTTGCACGGCTATGTCGAAGGACGCGATCGGCCGGATCGAATCGGCACGTCGCGACTGTCGCCGCATCTGCATTTCGGTGAGATCGCGGTCTGGCGCGTGGTGCATGCGATCGAAGCGCAGCGTGGTCGCGTTCCGGATGCGCAGATCGACGCCTTCCTGCGTCAACTCGTCTGGCGCGAATTCGCAACGCATCTTCTGCATCATTTCCCGCATACGCCCGATCGCGATCTCGACGAACGCTTCGCGTCGTTCGACTGGGCCAAGCAGACGCGGTCGAGCCTGGACCGCTGGCGTCGCGGACGCACCGGCGTGCCAATCGTCGATGCGGGCATGCGCGAGCTGTGGGCGACAGGCTGGATGCACAACCGCGTGCGCATGATCGTCGCGAGCTACCTGTGCAAGCACATGCGCGTGCATTGGCGCACGGGCGCGGAGTGGTTCCGTGACACGCTGGTCGACGCCGATCTCGCCAACAACACGATGGGTTGGCAGTGGGTTGCGGGCACGGGTGCGGACGCAGCGCCGTACTTCCGCGTGTTCAATCCGGTGACGCAGGCCGAGCGTTTCGACCCGCGCGGTGAGTACGTCGCACAGTGGCTTCCGGAGCTCGCATCGATTCCTGTGCCGTTGCGTCATGCACCGTGGCGCAACCCGGAACTTCTCGCGCGCGTTGCGCCTTCGTATCCGAGAACACCACTCGTCGACCTTGCGAAAGGTCGTGACGACGCGCTCCTCGCATACCGGAAATCACGCGATGCACGACGCGGTGACGACTAATACCTCTGGACGCTGAACGAGCGTGCTCTTCCTCACCTGTCGGTGACGATGGCGCACCTAGCGTGGCCACGCCAAAGCCTAGAGGGCCACTCCATGAAGACTGCTTCCACGTTCGTTCTTACCGCGCTGATCGGCGCGATGGTCGCCGGTTGCGCGACGAATCCGAATTCCTACAGCACCAACCCCGATACCAATGACCGCACGCGCAACGGTGCGCTGATCGGCGCAGCAGTCGGCGCCGTCGCCGGCGTTCTGAGCGGTGACGATGCGGTCGAACGCCGCCAGCGTGCGCTCGTCGGTGCAGGCGTCGGCGCACTCGCCGGCGGTGCCGTCGGCAACTATCAGGACCGCCAGGAACGCGCGCTGCGCGACAGCCTGCAGGGCACCGGCGTCGGCGTGACGCGTCAGGGCGACAACATCGTGCTGACCATGCCCGATGCAATTACGTTCGGTACGAACAGCTCGGCGCTGCAGTCGCAGTTCCGTCCGGTACTGGACAACCTGGCGAGCACGCTGACGCAGTACAACCAAACGGTCATCAATGTCGCCGGTCACACCGACCAGCGCGGCGATGCCAGCTACAATCTCAACCTGTCGCAGCAGCGCGCCGAATCGGTGGCCGGCTACCTGACGACGCGCGGCGTGACGCGTGACCGCATGGTCGTCGTCGGCCGCGGTGAAACGCAGCTGCTGTGCACCGAGAACACGGAATCGTGCTGGTCGCGCAATCGCCGCGTCGAAATCACGCTGGTGCCGCTGCGCCAGGGCTGATCGAACAGATCGGGCGGGGGAAGGCGGGGTGCTTCGGCGCCCCGCCTTTCTTTTTGGCGGTCCAGAAACAAGCCGCGTTGAGGTCACGCGCGACCGGCCGTACTCGCGTAGCTGCGTCGATTGTGAATGGCGATGCCGGCGCGGCCGACGCGTCACGTCAGGTGAGACGGCATCGCCTTACCGTCGCCCTGCGCCTTTGTCGGTGCGCTGACGCTCCACCGCCTACGGTCGCTCCATGTCATCCGATCTCGTCGTCCTCCGCCGCGAAGGGCTGTATTGCCCGCAGGGCGACTTCTACATCGACCCGTGGAAACCCGTCGAACGTGCAGTGATCACCCACGGCCATGGCGACCACGCGCGCCCGGGCAACGCCGAGTACTTCGCCGCACGCGACGGCCTGCCGATCCTGCGGTGGCGTCTGGGCGAGCAGGCGTACCGCACGTTCGAGTACGGCGAATCATTCGAGATCGGCCATGCGCGCGTGTCGTTCCATTCGGCGGGCCATGTGCTCGGCTCGGCGCAGGTGCGCATCGAGGCGGACGGGCAGGTGTGGGTGGCGTCCGGCGACTACAAACGCCAGCACGACCCGACCTGCGCGCCGTTCGAGGTCGTCGACTGCGACACCTTCATCACCGAGGCGACGTTCGGTCTGCCGATCTATCGCTGGCCCGATACCAGCGATGTCGCGCGTGAGATCGTCGAGTGGCGCGACCACTGCGCGTCACGCGGTGAAGCCGCAGTGCTGCTCTGCTACGCGCTCGGCAAGGCGCAGCGTGTTCTCGCGGAACTCGCGATGTGGACCGATCGCCCGGTGTTCGTGCACGGCGCTGTCGCCGCCGGCGTGCAGGTCTATCGCGACGCCGGCATCCGCATGGTCGAGACGTTGCCCGTTTCCGAAACAGCGAAGGGTGCCGAGTTCGCAGGCGAACTGGTGATCGCACCGCCGTCCGCGGCAGGTAGTCCGTGGATGCGACGGTTCCGTCGTGCGCAGACGGGTTTCGCGTCAGGCTGGATGCGCGTGCGTGGCAATCGCCGGCGTCGGAACTACGACCGCGGCTTCGTCGTCTCCGATCACGCCGACTGGCCGGATCTGATGCGCACCATCCGCGAAACCGGTGCGAGCCGCGTCATCGCCACGCATGGCAATACCGACGCGATCATCCGCGCGCTCATCGAAGAAGGTATCGCGGCCGAAGCCTTCGCCACCGACTACGGCGGTGAAGCCGAATGAAGCGCTTCGCCGCCCTGTACACCGAACTCGATCGCAGCACCGCGACGCTCGACAAGCGCGCGGCGCTGATCGCGTATTTCCGCGATGCGCCGCCCGAAGACGCGGTCTGGGCGCTGTGGCTGTTGTCCGGCGGCAAGCTCACCAAGATCGCCAACACGCGCGAACTGCGCGAATGGCTGACGCAGGAGGCCGGCATGCCGGAATGGCTGTTCGAGGACAGCCATGCGCACGTCGGCGATCTCGCGGAGACATTGACGCTGTTGTTCGACGACCCGCCGAAGGGCGTCGTCGATATTCCGCTGCATGACTGGATCACCAAGCGGTTGATCCCGGTGGCAGGGCGCGACCCGGTATTGCGTCGGGCCGCAGTCGTCGATGGTTGGAAATCGCTGTGCGCCGACGAGCGACTCGCCTTCAACAAGATGCTGACCGGTGCGCTGCGTGTCGGCGTGTCGCAGCGACTGGTGCAGCAGGCGCTCGCCGAGATGTCGGGCGTCGACATCGCCCGCATCGCGCAACGCATGCTCGGCAACTGGGCGCCGACGCCGGACTTTCTGCGCGACCTGCTCAATCCCGAAGAATTGCCGGGCGATCGCGAACAGCCTTATCCGTTCTTTCTGGCATCTCCGCTCGAAGCGGAAGCCGAAAGCCTCGGCGCCATCGAGGACTGGTTGCTCGAATGGAAGTGGGACGGCATCCGCCTGCAGCTGATCCGGCGCGGCCCGGAGATCGCGCTGTGGTCACGCGGCGAAGAACGGCTGGACGGACGCTTTCCGGAGATCGAAGACGCCGCGACGCTGCTTCCGCGCGACTGCGTCATCGACGGTGAACTCATGGCGTGGCGCGCAGGCGATGAGCAGCCGATGCCGTTCACCGCACTGCAGACGCGGATTCAGCGTCGCAAGCCAGGTCCAAAGACGCTCGCCGACACGCCGGTCTGCGTACTCGCCTACGACCTGCTTGAACTTAACGGTCGCGACCTGCGTGAGGTTCCGCTCGCCGAGCGACGACTCATGCTCGATGACCTGCTGTCATCCACGAACGACCCGCGGATCGTTCCATCGCCCGTGGTCGATGCGGGTGACTGGACGGAAGCGCTGTCGCTACGCGAAGCCGCGCGCGAACGCGGTGTCGAGGGGTTGATGCTCAAGCGTCGTTCGTCGACATATCAGGTGGGTCGTCGTCGCGGTGACTGGTGGAAGTGGAAGATCGATCCGCTCAACATCGACGCCGTGCTGATCTACGCGCAGTCGGGGCACGGTCGACGCAGCACGCTGTTTACCGATTACACGTTCGGTCTATGGGATGGCGACGCACTGGTGCCGGTCGCGAAGGCGTATTCGGGGCTCGACGACAAGGAGATCCTCGCTCTGGATCGCTGGATCCGCGCGCACACGGTCGAACGCTTTGGGCCTGTGCGGTCGGTCGAAGCGGTACATGTGTTCGAACTCGGCTTCGAAGCAGTGAACAAGTCCAGCCGGCACAAGTCGGGAATCGCCGTGCGCTTCCCGCGCATCCTCCGCTGGCGTCAGGACAAGACACCACGCGACGCCGACAAGCTCGACACGCTGCGAGCGCTGGCGCGATGAGCGGCTGGTTGTTGAAGGGCCTGATGCCGCCCGACGGCGAGGACGACCCGTACGCGGCGTATCCCGAGCGGCCCGACCCGGATGCGCCGCGGCAGACGGTGGAATCGATACGTCGCGAGAAGTCGCGGCGCGCCGCCTCCGAGCGACGTCGCGCAGAAGCGCAGGCGCGAGCAGAACGCCTGCGCGAGCGCGAGCAACAGACCGCAGAGGCCGATGCGATCTGCGCACTCGAAGGTGTCATCGACCTGCCGTCGCGAGTTAGGCCTGCGCGACATTCGAAATCCCACGACCCCGAGCAGGTGCTGGCCGACTGGTTCGCCAGCCGCGGCTGGTCGCCGGCGCCGTTCCAGCGTGATGTCTGGACGCGCTATCTGCGCGGCGACAGCGGGCTGCTGCATACGCCGACGGGCAGTGGCAAGACGTTAGCCGCGTTCGGCGGCCCGTTGATCGAGGCCATCGCAGACGTGCGGGGCGGGGCAGTCGCGAACGAGAAGACGCGCGACCTCAAGGTGCTGTGGATCACGCCGCTGCGTGCGCTCGCCACCGACACGCTGCGCGCGCTCCGCGAACCCGCCGATGCGCTGGGCCTCGACTGGGCGATCGGCCTGCGCACGGGCGACGCGAGCGCGCGCGACAAGAAGCTCGCTCGTGACGGCCGGCTGGATGCGCTGGTGACGACGCCGGAGTCGCTCGCCCTGTTGCTGTCGTATCCGGAAACCGCCGAACGGCTGGCGTCGCTTCGCTGCGTCGTCGTCGACGAATGGCACGAGCTACTGGGCACCAAGCGCGGCGTACTGCTGCAGCTGTGCTTGGCGCGGGTGCGCGCGTTGTCGCCGAAGCTGCGCATCTGGGGGCTGTCCGCCACGCTCGGCAATCTCGACCAAGCGCGCGAGGTACTGCTTCCACACGTGCCGGACTCGGTGGTGGTGTCCGGTGCGACACCACGCGCCGTCACGCTCGAAACGTTGTTGCCCGACGCGGGCGAACGTTTTCCGTGGGCGGGACATCTCGGCCTCGCGCAACTCTCGCGCGTCGCCGATCGCATCTTCGAAGCACGCACCAGCCTGCTGTTCACCAACACGCGCGCCTTCGCCGAGCTCTGGCATCAGGCGCTGCAGGCGGTGTGGCCGGAAGATCCGGCGACGCTCGCGCTGCATCACGGCTCGCTCGATCCCAGCATACGCGCCGAAGTCGAAGCCGGGCTGCGCGACGGCAGCGTGCGCTGCGTGGTCGCGACGTCGAGCCTAGATCTCGGCGTCGACTTTCCCGCGGTCGACCAGGTGTTCCAGCTCGGCAGCCCCAAGGGGACCGCGCGCCTGCTGCAGCGCGCTGGCCGCGCGAAGCATCGTCCCGGCGAATCTGGTCACGTGGTCTGCGTGCCGACGCACATGCTGGAACTCGTCGAGTTCGCCGCGGTGCGCGAAGCGGTGACGGCCGGCGAGGTCGAGGCACGCCGCCCACCTCGTATGAGCCTCGACGTTCTCGCGCAGCACTGCGTGACGCTCGCGCTCGGCGGCGGATTCGATGCGGACGAACTGCTGCAGGAAGTTCGTGGCACGCATGCGTTCGCCGGACTGGCCGACGAAGCCTGGCAGTCGGTGCTCGACTTCATCGTGCAGGGCGGCCGCGCGCTCGAGCATTACCCGGACTTCCAACGCGTCGTGCGCGATGAGAACGGCCGCTACTTGGTCGACGATCGGCGCGTGGCGCTGCGTCATCGCCTGTCGATCGGCACGATCACCAGCGAAGGCAGCGTCGCGGTCAAGCTCGTGCGAGGCGGCACGCTGGGTGCGGTGGAGGAGAGTTTCGTCGCACGACTCAAGCCGGGCGATCGCTTCCTGTTCTCCGGCCGCATGTTGCAGCTGGTGCGCATGGAAGCGATGACCGCGCTCGTGAAGCGCGCACCGGCCGGCGAAGGGCAGGTGCCGCAGTGGACGGGCATCAAGCAGCCGCTGTCGATGGAACTCGCGGCGCGCGTGGAACGCCTACTCGCGCGACCGGTCGACGTTCCGGAGATGCGCGCCGTCGCCGGCCTGCTCGAACTGCAGTCGCGCATTTCTTCGTTGCCGCGCGCGGGACAGCTACTGGTCGAATGGACGAAGACGCGCGAAGGCACACAGCTGTTCGTGTTCCCGTTCGCCGGTCGGCTTGCGAACGAAGGACTCGCGGCGCTGGTATCGCTGCGATGGGGGCGTCTCGAACCCAACACGTTCGGTTACGCCGCGAACGATTACGGCTTCGTGCTGAAGCCCGCGAACGAGCCAGGCATTGACGAAGAGCTGCTGCATGACCTGATGTCGCCCGAGCGCTTGTTCGAAGACCTGCGCGAAAGTCTCAACCTCGGCGAGCTCGCACGTCGACAGTTCCGTGAGATCGCGCGCATCGCGGGCCTGCTGCCGCCAACGGTGCCCGGCCGCCCGCAGAAGAGCATGCGTCAGCTGCAGGCATCGAGCGGACTGCTCTATGACGTGCTGCAACGTTACGACCCGCACCACATGCTGCTGGAACTCGCCGAGCGCGAGGTGTTCGCCGGGCAACTCGAAGTGCAGCGCCTGCAACGCGTGCTTGACGACTGCGCATCGCGCGAAGTGATGTTGTTGCGCCCTCGCGGTCTGACGCCTCTAGCGTTCCCGCTCTGGGCGGAAGGTCTGCGCGGCCAGCTCAGTAGCGAGGATTGGAAGACGCGGGTGCAGCGCGCGGCGAGTCGACTGGAGAAACGTCATGGCCGCTGACCACGGGCTATGGGTCGACGCCGACATTGCCGGCGAAGCGACGCAACTTCTCGCCGCACGCGCCTTGTATTGGCCGCGCATGCGTCGGCTGTTCCTGTCCGATCTCCACCTCGGTAAGGCGGACGTGTTCCGTCGCGCCGGAATCGGGCTGCCGCGCGGCGGCACGATGGGCGATCTGCGTCGCCTCGCGGATGCCATCGCGCTCACCGGTGCAACGTCGGTCTGGATCCTTGGCGACGTCGTGCACGGCGCAGTCAACGACAGCGCATGGCTGCAGGACTGGGCGACGTGGCGCGAGGCGCATCCGCAGGTCGAGGTCGCGGCGCTGACCGGCAACCACGACCGCGCGCTGGCCGATGCCGGCCTCGACGTCGAACTGCTGGGCGACGCGTTCGACGTCGGCCCATTCGCGCTGCGCCACGAGCCGGGGGAGGTCGCGGGGCTGCATGTCCTGAGCGGCCATCTGCACCCGTGCGTGGGAATCGCCGAGCTGGGGCCGCGACGCTGGCCTGTCTTCTGGCTGCAGCCCGGCATCACGGTTCTGCCCGCGTTCTCGGAATTCACCGGCGGCTGCCAGGTCGATGCATCGCGTGCGGACGGGCTGGTCGTCTGCGCCGCCGGAACGGCCGCGTGGATCCGCCGTCCGGCACCCGCTGAATACGCACACAGCCGCCGTCGATCGAAAGGTTGAGACGGAGGCATTGGGGCCTATACTGGTCCCGTCAGCGATACATGCTGTCCCCGGGGGTGCACTGGCTTCGACGGGGGTCGCGAAATCGCCTGGCGCATGCCGAGGGGGTAGCTTTCCTCGTTAATCCAGCTGCAAAACTTTAGTTGCCAACGACGACAACTACGCTCTCGCCGCTTAAGGCGTAAGCCCCGAAACAGCTTGTGTCCGTGCTCGCTGCGTAGGGTCATTATCACGGAATCGCCGGTGATGGCTGCCCGTCAGTCGCCGGTTAACCCAAAGCGGGCTTGTTTCAGGGTGCGCTTTGCACGCCGTGCTGCCCTGCGACGAGACTCAACGGCGAGCTAAGCATGTAGTGCCGGGGATGGAGTGCCTTCGGACGGCGGTTCGATTCCGCCCACCTCCACCAACACGGAGCCCTGCCGAAAGGCGGGGCTCTTTTTTTGCCTGTCACGACCGTGCGCATCGCGACGGTATGCTGTCGCGATGGATGATCGTGCGGGCCTGCCGAAGGAATCGCCGTGGTCGCGCGTGGTGCCGCGCGGAAGCCACCTGCTTGCATTCGCGGTGCTGATCGCATCGTTGCTGCTCGTCTCATGGACGTGGACCAACGCGCGGACGCGCGAAATCCGTGCGGCGCAGGAACAATTCAACGCGGACACTGACGAAGCCGCGGGCATCGTGCGCGAACGACTCGCGCAGTACGAACTGATCACGCGTGGCGGCGTCTCGCTTTTTTCATCCGTTGCACGCCCAACGCCACGACAGTGGCAGTCGTACGTCGAAGGCATGGGCATCGCCGAGCGCTATCCGGCCATCCTCGGCCTCGGGTTCGCGGGCTACGTGCCGGGTTCGCGCCTGCCGGACATGCAACTCGAGTGGCGCGACTCCGGCTACGGGCTGCTCAACATCCGACCGCGCGGCGTGCGTGCGTACTACGGCCCCGTGCTTTACCTGGAACCGCGGCGCCCCGAGAACGTCGCCGCGATCGGTTACGACATGTACGGCGAGCCCATCCGCCATGCCGCGATGGAGTCCGCGCTCGAAACCGGCCGCCCGCGCGTCAGCGGCCCCGTGCAGCTGGTGCAGGACGGCCTGACGCCGCGCTCCAGCGTGCAGCTCTACCTCCCGATCTATCGCGCGGGCGACCAGCCGCTTACGCCGTCGGCGCGTCGCAATTCGATGCAGGGCTGGATCTACGTGCCGTTCCACGTGCGCGAGATGGTCGAGACTGCGCTGGGCAGCCGTCTTTCGAACGTGCACCTGCGCATCTTCGATGTCACCGGCACGCCGGTCGCGTTGTACGACGGCGGCGAACGCGAAACGAATCCTGCGTTTACGCGCTCGACGACGTTGGATGTCTACGGTCGCCGTTGGCGATTCGATTTCGCGTCATCGCCGGTCGTTGAAGCGGTTCCCGGGCTGCGCACGCTGCAGGGCACGCTCGCACTGGGCCTGATCGCGGCCCTGCTTTTGTACGGCGTCGCGTTCACGCTCGCGCGCACCGGAACCCGTGCACGCGCGATCGCCGGTCGCCTCACCGAAGAGTTCCGCCGCAGCGAGCTTCGCTTCCGCGCCGCGATGCAGTATTCCGCGATCGGCAAGGCGCTCGTCGACAGCCGCGATTGCATCGTCGACGTGAACCCTGCATTCGCCGCGATGTTCGGACGCCGCCCCGACGCGATCATTGGCCTGCCGTTCGAATCGCTGTTCGACCTGCGCGAAGGCGAATCGCTCGCGCGCAACGACGTCGAGGGCGTCTGGCGCGCCATGCGCCGGTTCCACCGCCCGGACGGCACGACGCGACACGTGCATCTCACGTATTCGCCCATTCCGGGCAACATCGGGCAGGACGTGGCCGGTCTCCTGCAAATGGAGGACGTCACCGAACGCCTGCTCGCCGAAGCGCGTGTGCATGCACTCAACCGCACGCTCGAAGCCCGTGTCGCACTGCGTACGCGCGAGTTGATGCGCGCGAACCAGGAACTCGAATCGTTCGCTTACAGCGTCTCGCATGACCTTCGCGCGCCGCTGCGGGCGATCGACGGATTCAGTCGCATCCTGTCCGAGCGCTACGCGGAGCGACTCGATGATCCCGGTCGCGATTACCTCGCCCGCGTGCGACGCGCCGCGACCCGCATGGGTGAACTCATCGACTCGATGCTGCAGCTTGCGCGTCTGTCACGCAGCGCATTGAAAGTCGAGCAGGTCGACCTCAGCCGCGTGGCGACCGAGCTGATCGAGGAGCTGCACGTCGGCGAGCCCACACGCCAGATCGACGCGCGCATACAGCCCGGTCTCGAAGTCGAGGGTGACGCCACGCTTCTGCGCAATCTGCTGCAGAACCTCATCGGCAACGCGTGGAAGTTCACGCGTGATCGTGAGCCGGCCGTCATCGAATTCGGCCTGACGCCCGGCGGCGAATATTTCGTTCGCGACAACGGCGCCGGCTTCGCGCAGGACTACGTCGACAAACTGTTCCGACCCTTCCAGCGCCTGCACACCGAGGAACATTTCGCAGGGCACGGCATCGGTCTTGCGACGGTGCGACGCATCGTCGAACGCCATGGCGGCACCATCCGAGCCGAAGGCGAGGTGGGGCAGGGCGCCACGTTCTATTTCACCCTGCCGGGCGCAACCGACCTTTAAGCGTTCTTGTTGTGCGAGCGCATGGCACGCTGCTTCTCGCGCTGCCAATCGCGTTCCTTGCTTACGTCGCGCTTGTCGTGTTCCTTCTTGCCCTTCGCGAGCGCGACTTCGGCCTTCACGCGATTGCCCTTCCAGTACAGCGCGGTCGGCACGACGGTGTAGCCATCCCGCTGCATGCGGCCGATGAACGAATCGATCTCGTTACGGTGCATCAGCAGCTTGCGGGTGCGGCGCTCTTCGGGGATCACGTGCGTCGATGCCTGGATCAGCGGCGTGATCTGCGCGTTGAACAGGTACATCTCGCCGTTGCGAACCACGGCGTAGGCCTCGCCGATGTTGGCGCGCCCGGCGCGGATCGCCTTGAGCTCCCAGCCCTGCAGCGACAGGCCGGCCTCGGTGCGCTCCTCGAGGTGGTATTCGTGGCGCGCGCGCTTGTTCAGCGCGATCGTGCCGCCGGCCTTTGACTTATCCTTGCCGGCCTTTCCTTTCGAATTCTTGCTCATCGCGCCATTGTCCCCGATCGCGGGGCGCGCCGGCGAGAAGGAACGCAGATGCCCACCATCCGTCGCACGGCGCTCGTCGAGCATTCCGCCGCCCGCATGTTCGGGCTGGTCAACGACGTCCGGGCCTATCCGGCCCGATTCGACTGGTGCGACGAGGCGACCGTGCTCGAGGAGTCACCGGATCGCATGAAGGCGCGGCTCGACCTGCGCGTCGGCGGTTTCCGCACCTGGTTCATCACCGACAACACGCTGGTGCCGCCGCACCACATCGACCTGCAGTTCGTCGACGGCCCGTTCCGGCAGCTGCGCGGGCGCTGGGAATTCCACGCGATCGACGAATCGGCCTGCCGTGTGACGCTCACGCTCGAGTTCGAGCCCGCCGTGAAGCTGCTCGCAGGCGCGTTCGCGCTGGGTTTCCAGGGGCTCGCCGATCGCATGGTCGACGACTTCGTGCGCGCGGCGGACCGCGGCGAGACATGATCCGCGTCGAGCTCGTGCGTGCGTGGCCGCGTCACTACGACTCGTTGTGGCTGGATCTGCCGGACGACGCGACGGTCGCGTCCGCGATCGAAGCGAGCGGGTGGGATGCGGCGGAAATCGCGGTATTCGGCGAACGCGCGGCGATGACACGCGCGCTCGTGGATGGCGACAGGGTCGAAGTATTGCGTCCGCTAATCGCGGATCCGAAGGACGCGCGCCGGCGCCGAGCGCAGCGGAACGCGTCCTGAGGCGAGCGCTCAGCCGCCGCCGCGACGCTTCTTCTTGTCCTTGTCCTTCGCGAGGTTCGGGCCGAACTGGTGCACGGTCTGGCGTGCGAGCTGTTCGTCCTGCTCGGGGAAGTAATCGCCTTCCCAACGGGCGAGCTTGTCGCCTTCGAAGTACAGGGTGAAGTCCTTCTTGTCCGTGTGGCTCGTGCGACCGGTGCGCTGCGTCGCGACGTAGTCCCAGCGATCCTGATGGTACGGATCGGACACCGACGGCGTGCCGAGCAGGAGGATCACCTGCTGCTTGTCCATGCCCGCCTGGAGCTGGTCGACCGCCGACTTCTCGAGCAGGTTCCCCTGGTAGATCGGCTGGTGATAGACGATGCCGCAGCCTGCGGTGAGCAGGGTGGCGACGAGGACGGGAAGCAGCTTTCGCATGGGTCAGAACACTCGACACGACGAGGGTCGTGGGACCGGCGGATGATACACTGCCGCCCGCCTGCCGCACCCCGCGCGGTGCGCCGCGTCAGCTCCGGTTGAGCGTGCGGCCGGGCGATCTCCCGTCCCGTCGGGCTGCGCATCGCGGCCGTCCCGGAGCTTCGATGGAATCGCAAGACCTGCGCAATGTCGGCCTGAAGGTCACCCACCCGCGACTGCGCATCCTCGACGTTCTCGAACGCGCGCAGACGCGGCACATGACCGCGGAAGACATCTATCGCCGCCTGCTCGAAGACGGCGAGGACATCGGCCTTGCGACGGTCTACCGCGTGCTGACGCAGTTCGAAGCCGCCGGGCTGGTGCTCAAGCACCATTTCGAGTCGGGCCAATCGGTGTACGAACTCGATCGCGGCGAGCACCACGACCACATGGTCGACGTGGACACCGGCAAGATCATCGAGTTCGAAAGCGCCGAGATCGAAGCGCTGCAGCAGCGCATCGCAGCCGAACACGGCTACGACATCGAAGCGCATTCGCTGGTGTTGTACGTGCGGCGCAAGAAGACCGGCTGAGTTCCGGTCGCGTCGCAACGCGACGTCAGCTCACATCCTGCAGAAGTCGTTTCGCCGCAGCACGCGCCTCGCGCGTGAGTTCGACGCCGCCGAGCATGCGCGCAAGCTCGTCCTGTCGTTCCGCCGGCGATAGTGCGACGACTTCGCTCTGCGTCACGCCGTCGCTCTTGGATTTCATGACGCGGTAGTGCGAATGACCCTGCGCGGCGACCTGGGGCAGATGGGTGACGCACAGCACCTGGCGGCGATGGCCAAGCGCACGCAGTTTTTGACCGACGATGTGCGCGATCGCGCCGCCGATGCCGGTGTCGACCTCGTCGAAGATCATTGTGGGCACTGCATCCAGACCGAGCGACGCGACTTCGATTGCGAGCGAGATGCGGGCAAGTTCGCCGCCCGACGCCACTTTGCGCAGCGGGCGTGTCGGCTGACCGGGATTCGCGCTCACCATGAACTCGATGCGTTCCGCGCCGTTCGGGTCGGGGCGTTCCGTAGTGGTCGGTTCGAACGCAACTTCGAACGTGCCGCCGCCCATGCCGAGTTCGCCCATCAACGTCGTCGTTTGCGACGAGAGCGAGTGAGCCGCTGCAGTGCGAGCGGAAGTCAGTTTCGATGCCGCGTCGCGCCATGCGGATGTTGCGCGCGCGATCTCGCCGTCGAGCTTTTCCAGGCGCTCCCCGGCTGTGCGTAAGGCCTCGACTTCCTCGCGGATCGCATCCCGACGCACCCCAAGCTGCTCGGCCTGCACGCGATGTTTGCGTGCGAGTTCGTGCACGCGGCCGAGGCGATGTTCGAGGCGTTCGAACGTGTCCGGATCAATATCGAGATCGCTTCGCACGCGATCCAGCG
Organism: Lysobacter sp. HA35; assembly: GCF_054061195.1. Classification (NCBI taxonomy): domain Bacteria; kingdom Pseudomonadati; phylum Pseudomonadota; class Gammaproteobacteria; order Lysobacterales; family Lysobacteraceae; genus Lysobacter; species Lysobacter sp. HA35. The sequence goes on from NZ_JBSSDY010000001.1 coordinate 899,314, forward strand.
CGGCGATCGCTTCGTCGATCTGGATCGTCGCGAGGTCGAGCATTCCGTCGACTTCACCGAGCCGCGGCTCATGTTCGGTCGCACGCGCAAGCTCGGCGCGAACCTGGCCGAGAACGCGCGAAATCGACGGGCCGTCATCGCCGCCGAGGCGCGAGAACGCGTTGTCGCAGGCCGCTATCAGCGCGGTCGCGTGACCAAAGCGGCGATGGTCGGACTGCAGCTTCTCGATGCTGTCCGGCTCGATGTCTTCGCGCTCGAGTTCGTCGAGCTGGTGCTGCAACCATTCGATTCGATCGGAGACGTCACCCTGCGACGACAAGCGATCGCGCTCGCGCAACAGTTCGCTCCATGCAGCCGCGGCGGGCGCGACCTGCGCGAGTTCTCCATCCGTGCGCCCGAACGCATCGAGCAGCGCGAGCTGGCTCGTACGCGACAGCAGCGCTTGGTGCTCGTGCTGGCCGTGAATCTCGACGAGATGGCCGGCCAGTTCGGTGAGCTGCGCGATCGTCGCCGGTCGACCGTTGATCCATGCCTTCGACCCGCCGTCGGCGCGGATTACGCGACGGATGCGACAGGTGCCGGGCTCGTCCTCGTCGTCGAGTTCGTTCTCGCGCAACCAGTCGCGCGCGGCGATGGCGTCGGCGAGGTCGAACGCGGCCGAGAGTTCGGCGCGATCCGCGCCGTGGCGGACGACGCCGCTGTCCGCGCGCAGGCCAGAAATCAGCCCCAACGCGTCGACCAGCAACGACTTGCCGGCGCCGGTTTCGCCGGAAATCACCGTGAGGCCGGGTCCGAATTCGAGTTCGGCCCCCGTGACGACGGCGAACTGCTTCAGCGAGAGTTGGGTCAGCATGGCGCGAATTGTGCCCGGCCCGGCGTCGCACGCGAAGCGACGACATCGCTTGCACGCCCGCTGCCCGCAGCTTATAGGTCCGACATGAGCCGCCGTCCCCTCGACCCCAGCCAGGATCCCCGCGCGCGGCAGCTGCTGCGCACGCTGATCGCGCGCTACATCCGCAACGGCGAACCGGTCGGGTCGCAGACGTTGGCGCGCCATGCGGGGCTCGACGTCAGCGCAGCGACCATCCGCAACATCCTGTCCGACCTCGAGGATGCTGGGCTGCTCAGCGCGCCGCATACGTCCGCCGGCCGCATCCCGACCGCGCAGGGCTACCGGCTCTTCGTCGACTCGCTCCTTCAGGTCAGTCCGTTACCAGACGGCGAGATGGCGCGGCTGCGTGGCGAGCTGCCCACCGGTTCCGGCACGCAGGCGCTGCTCGGCAGCACGACCGAACTTCTGTCCGCGATGACGCATTTCGTCGGCGTCGTCAGCGTGCCGGGCCGCGAGCAATTCGCGTTCCGCCGCATCGACTTCGTCCAGATCGACGAGCAGCGCGTGCTCGCGATCCTCGTGTTCTCCGACGGCGACGTGCAGAACCGCATCATCCAGGCGCGTCGGCCGTTCGAATCGGGCGAGCTGGAACGCGTCGCCAACTACCTCAACCAGCATTTTGCGGGCCGGCCGCTCGCGGAGATCCGCGCGATCCTGCTGCACGAAATGCGCACCGCGCAGGACGAATTGCATCGCCTGATGGACCGCTCGATCGAACTCGCCGAGCAGGTGCTGGTGCCGGGCGACGAGGACATGCTGGTCGCGGGCCAGACGCGCCTGATGGGCGTGCAGGAACTGGCCGACATCGAGCGCCTGCGGGAACTGTTCGACGCGTTCTCCCGCAAGCGCGAGATTCTGCAGCTGCTGGAGCGTACCGCACAGGCGCCCGGTGTGCGCATCTTCATCGGCGAGGAGACCGGGCTGGCGCCGCTGGACGGCGTCTCGCTGGTCACCGCGCCGTACGGTTCGGGCGGTCGGGTGCTCGGCGTGCTGGGCGTGATCGGCCCGACACGCATGGCCTACGACCGCGTAATCCCGGTCGTGCAGGCCGCGGCGGACATCCTCGGCGATGCGCTGAACACGGGCGATCGCGGCAGCTGAAGCCTTGAATCGGCGGTCGACGGCCCCATAGCTGGCCCGGCGCGCGACCCGCGCGAAGGAGACAGGCCTGCGATGACCACCGAACAGACCGTGCAACCCGGCGCCGACCCGGCGCAGCCGCCCGCCGGCGAAGGCGTGAAGGATTGCTGTGCCGCGCTGCAGACGCAGCTCGACAGCGCGACCAGCGAACTCACCCAGCTTCGCGAGGATTCGCTGCGCGAGCGCGCGGAGCTCGAGAACCAGCGTCGCCGCATCGCGCGCGACATGGATACCGCCCGTAAGTTCGCGAATGAGCGCCTGCTCGGCGAGCTGCTTCCGGTGATCGACAGCCTTGAAGCCGGCCTTTCGCAGGCGTCGGCCGATGCCGGCGCGCTGCGCGAGGGCATGGAACTCACGCTCCGGCAGCTGTTGAAGGTGGCGTCGGACAACGGCCTCGTCCCGGTCGACCCGAAGGGCCAGCCGTTCAATCCCGACCACCACCAGGCCATGAGCATGGTTCCGGGCGGCGACACGCCCGACAACCACGTCGTGCAGGTCTACCAGAAGGGCTGGCTGCTGAACGAGCGGCTGTTACGCCCCGCGTTGGTGGTAATCGCGCAGTCCTGATCGCATCCGGCGCCTTGAACCGGCGCCAGCGGTCCATAGATACGGCTTATCGGCGCTGACCCAGCGCCCCCGAATTCACGAATTGGCAGGAGCAACCCCATGGGCAAGATCATCGGTATCGACCTCGGCACCACGAACTCGTGCGTCGCGGTCATGGAAGGCGGCAAGGCGAAGGTCATCGAGAACGCGGAGGGCGACCGCACCACGCCGTCCGTCATCGCGTACACCAAGGACGGCGAGATCCTCGCCGGCGCCTCGGCCAAGCGCCAAGCGGTGACGAACCCGAAGAACACGTTCTACGCGGTGAAGCGGCTCATCGGCCGCAAGTTCACCGACGCGGAAGTGCAGAAGGACATCGGCCTCGTTCCGTACAAGATCTCGCAGCACGAGAACGGCGACGCGTGGGTGGAAACTGCCGACGGCCGCAAGATGGCGGCGCAGCAGATCTCGGCCGAAGTGCTGGCCAAGATGAAGAAGACCGCCGAGGCCTATCTCGGTGAAGCGGTGACCGAAGCGGTGATCACCGTGCCGGCGTACTTCAACGACTCGCAGCGCCAGGCAACCAAGGACGCCGGCCGCATCGCCGGTCTCGACGTCAAGCGCATCATCAACGAGCCGACCGCGGCCGCGCTCGCGTACGGTCTGGACAAGTCGGGCGCCGATCGCAAGATCGCCGTGTACGACCTTGGCGGTGGCACGTTCGACGTGTCGATCATCGAGATCGCGGAAGTCGACGGCGAAAAGCAGTTCGAAGTGCTCGCGACCAACGGTGACACGTTCCTCGGCGGCGAAGACTTCGACAAGCGCGTCATCGACTATCTCGTCGAAGAGTTCCAGAAGGACCAGGGCATCGACCTGCGCAAGGATCCGCTCGCGCTGCAGCGCCTGAAGGACGCCGCGGAGCGCGCGAAGATCGAGCTGTCGACCGCGCAGCAGACCGAAGTGAACCTGCCGTACGTCACCGCGGATGCGTCGGGCCCGAAGCACCTCAACATCAAGCTGACCCGCGCCAAGCTCGAAGCGCTGGTCGATGATCTGGTGAAGAAGACGATCGAGCCGTGCCGCGTCGCGCTCAACGATGCGGGCCTGCGAGCGTCCGACATCACCGAAGTCATCCTCGTCGGCGGCCAGACCCGCATGCCGAAGGTGCAGCAGGCCGTTGCCGATTTCTTCGGCAAGGAGCCGCGCAAGGACGTCAACCCGGACGAAGCCGTCGCCATCGGCGCGGCCGTGCAGGGCGGCGTGCTCAAGGGTGACGTCAAGGACGTTCTGCTGCTCGACGTGACCCCGCTGTCGCTGGGCATCGAGACGCTTGGCGGCGTGTTCACCAAGATCATCGAGAAGAACACGACCATCCCGACCAAGGCGTCGCAGACGTTCTCGACGGCCGAAGACAACCAGTCCGCAGTCACCGTGCATGTGCTGCAGGGCGAGCGTGAGCAGGCGCGTTACAACAAGTCGCTGGCGCGCTTCGACCTCACCGGCATCGATGCGGCACCGCGCGGCATGCCGCAGGTCGAGGTCACTTTCGACATCGACGCCAACGGCATCGTCCACGTCACCGCGAAGGACAAGAAGACCGGCAAGGAGCAGAAGGTCGAGATCAAGGCGGGCTCGGGCCTGTCCGAGGACGAGATCAAGCGGATGGTCGAGGATGCGGAAGCCAACCGCGAGGAAGACCGCAAGTTCCAGGAGCTCGTGCAGGCGCGCAACCACGCCGATGGCCTAATCCACATGACCCGCGGCGCGATCAAGGAGCACGGCGAGAAGGTGCCGGGCGACGCGATCGGCCGCGCGGAAACCGCGATCGCCGACCTCGAGACCGCGATGAAGAGTGACGACAAGGGTCAGATCGAGGCCAAGAGCCGCGCGCTCGAGGAAGCCGCGCAGTCGCTGCTGGCGGTCGCGCAGGCGGGTCAGGGCGGTGGCGACGACGCGTCGGGCGGTGCGAATCCGGGCGGTGCGTCGCGCAACGACGATGTCGTCGATGCCGAATTCACCGAAGTGAAGGGCGACGACGCCAAGTAAGCTGTCACAGGGCGCCGGTCACCGACCGGCGCCTTTCTTTCGACGGGGATGGCGATGAACAAGGGGAGGCTCGAAGCGTTCAGCGATGGCGTCCTCGCCATCATCATCACCATCATGGTGCTGGAGCTGCGCGCGCCGGCCGGCAGTGATCTCGAATCATTGCGGCCCTTGCTTCCGGTGTTCGTCAGCTACGTGCTGAGCTTCATCTACGTCGGTATCTACTGGAACAACCACCACCATTTCCTGCGCGCGGCAACGCGTATCGACGGACGGGTGATGTGGGCGAACCTGCATCTGCTGTTCTGGTTGTCGATGTTCCCGTTCGCCACCGCGTGGATGGGCGAACACCACGACGCGGCCACGCCCGTCGCGATGTACGGCGTCATGCTGATGATGGCGGCGATCGCGTGGCTTCCGTTCCAGGCTTCGCTGATGCGCGCCAGTGGAAGTGATTCGACGCTGTCGCGTGCAGTCGATCCGTGGGGTTGGAAATCCGTTCTACCCGTTGTGTTCTATCTCACCGGCATCTCGCTGGCCTTCGTCAACACCTGGGCGGCACAGGCGATGTACGCCGCCGTCGCCGTGATGTGGTTCGTCCCTGACCGCCGCATCGAACATCGCATCCAAGACATAGCGCACCATGAGCAAGCGTGATTACTACGAAGTCCTCGGCGTTGCCCGCGACGCCAGCGACGAAGACCTGAAGAAGGCCTATCGCCGTGCCGCGATGAAGCACCATCCGGACCGCAATCCGGGTGACAAGGCGTCCGAGGATGCGTTCAAGGAATGCAAGGAGGCGTACGAAACGCTTTCCGACGCCAACAAGCGCCGCATGTACGACGCGCATGGGCATGCCGCGTTCGAACACGGCATGGGCGGTGGCGGGCAGGGTCCCGGTTTCGCCGACATGGGCGATATTTTCGGCGACATCTTCGGCAACATTTTCGGTGGCGGCGCACAGCGCGGTCCGCGTCGCGGCGCCGACATCGGCTACGTGATGGAACTGGGTCTCGAGGAAGCCGTTCGCGGCATCGAGAAGACCATCGAGATCCCGACGCTTGAAGAATGCGAGACCTGCGACGGCAGCGGCTCGGAAGACGGCAAGCTCGAAACCTGCGCGACGTGCCAGGGCCGCGGCCAGGTGCGCTTCCAGCGCGGCATCTTCTCGATGCAGCAGGCCTGCCCGCATTGCGCGGGTCGCGGCAAGATCATCGCGAATCCGTGCGATGACTGCGGCGGTCAGGGTCGCGTCGAACGCACCAAGACGCTGCAGGTCAAGATTCCGGCCGGCGTCGATAGCGGCGATCGCATTCGTCTGGCGGGCGAGGGCGAAGCCGGTCCGGCAGGCTCACCGCCAGGCGATCTGTACGTTGACGTTCGCGTTCGCGAGCACGAGATCTTCCAGCGCGACGGCGACGATCTGCACTGCGAAGTGCCGATCCGCATCTCGCAGGCGGCGCTCGGCGACACCATCCGCGTGCCGACGCTGGGTGGCGAAGTCGAGCTGCGCATTCCGGTGGAAACGCAGACCGGCAAGATGTTCCGGCTGCGCGGCAAGGGCGTGCGTTCCGTGCGCAGCCGCAGCGAAGGTGACCTGTATTGCCGCGTCGTCGTCGAGACGCCGGTGAATCTCACCGTCGAACAGCGCGAGCTTCTAGAGAAGTTTGAAGCGACGTTCGTCGGCGAGACGGCCGCGCGTCGTCATTCGCCGCGTTCGTCGACGTTCCTCGACGGGGTGAAGGGGTTCTGGGAACGGATGACGGGGTGAGCGGCAGCGCTAGGACGCTACGCGTCCTGCTGCCGCGAACGCCATCGCGAATAGCGATGGCCGGGCGGCGCAAGTGGTGCGAGTGACATACGACCCGCTTCTAACGCTCTCGATAACGCGATCGATCGGCAGAAAAAAGCGGGCCTCGGCCCGCTTTTTTCTTGCCCACCGCATCCATCAATCCGGATGCGAAGCATTGTCCTTCCGCCCCGCACCAAATCGCTTATCCAACGCACCCAGCAACCGCTTCAACCCGCGCGAAAACCTCCCGCGCTTGGTCTTCCGCAGCTTCTCGTCCTCGCTGGTCAGCCATGCCACTTGCACCACGCGCCGCTCGCCCTCGAACGGCAGATGCCCGTGGAACGAGTTGTCCTCGCGCTTGAACGCGGCAAGAGTTCCGTACACGGGGCGGATTTCTGGAACGACCAGCGCGTCGATGTCGTCGATCTTGCCGAGAAACCGCAGGCAGCCGTCGCTGATCGCCGGCCAGTCCTCGTTGAGATAGAGCAGGGCCGTGACGACCTTCGAACGGCTGTCGGTGTGGATCGTGCCGTGGCGACGATTGAGCGAGCGGCACAGCGTCGCCAGCGTCGGCTTGTCGCCCAGCGCTTCGATGCCCAGCTGGCGGCCTACCGCATCGCCAAACGCCTTCGACGTCATCTGCTCGACGACAGCGCGCATCGACGGCCCGCAGTCTTCTGGCGCGTACGGAAAGAAGCCCGCGCTGCGATAACGCGGAAAGTCGTCCTCGAGCGGAGCCGCCGCGTCAGCCGGCAGCATGTGCTCGAGCACGAACAGCGGGAACGGCGCGGGCGGGCGACCAGGGATCGGCGCCTGCAGGCGATGCATGTCGAGCAGTGCGTCCATGACAGCTCCGGCAGAGGTCGCCGCGATTTTACGCGCGCTTGTCGCATTGCTCGACGGCCGCTAGCCTCGCGCGATGACCGAACCGACCCGACTGCTGATCCAAGGCGCTTCCGGCCGCATGGGCCAGGCCCTGATGCGCCTGGCTGCCGAACGCGACGACCTGCGCGTGGTCGCGGCCGCCGCACGCCGGGCGCCGGCGGACCTGCCGGCCGGCGTTGCAGCCATCGACGCGGCATCGCTCGACAGCGCGCCGGAATTCGACGCCGCCATCGATTTCAGTCTGCCCGACGCCTTCGATGCGGCGCTGGCGCTTTGCGCAAGACGCGGCGTGGCTTTCGTCTCCGGCACGACCGGGCTTTCCGACAGGCAACGCGACGCTCTTGCGAACGCAGCAACCAAGATCCCCGTCGTCTGGGCCGCGAATTTCAGCCTCGGCGTCGCGGTCCTCGGCGATCTGGTCGAACGCGCGGCCCGCGTCCTGGCCGACTGGGACTGCGACATCGTCGAGTCGCACCACGTCCACAAGAAGGACGTGCCGTCGGGCACCGCGCTCGCACTGGGCGCACGGGCCGAAGTCGGCGGCGCCGAGCCCCACTACGCCTCGCTGCGCGCCGGTGACATCGTCGGCGAGCACACCGTCCAGTTCGCCACGGCGGGCGAGCGCATCGAGCTGATCCATCGGGCGACCAACCGCGACATCTTCGCGCGCGGCGCATTGCACGTGGCCCGGCGGCTCCAGGGTCGCGCTCCCGGCGCGTATCGCGTCGCCGATCTGCTCGACTGACGACGATTTCACCGCAGAAGCGGCGACTGCCGCTGGAACCGCGGCCGCCTTGCGTCTAGAATTCTCGCTCGCCTGAAGCCCTTCGTCGGACCGGTCCCGCACCGCGTCCGCGATTTTCTGCAGCCGCGATCCGGCGCTTGCAGGGCTCGGCATCCTCTGGCAGCACAGGCGATCCCCGTGAATCAACCTGCGATCCTCGCGCTCGAAGACGGAACGATCTTCGAGGGCGTTTCGGTCGGCGCGCCCGGCCTGTCCGTCGGCGAAGTCGTGTTCAACACCGCCATGACCGGCTACCAGGAAGTCGTGACCGATCCGTCGTACGCGCGGCAGATCGTGACGCTGACCTACCCGCACATCGGCAATACCGGCACGACCGAAAAGGACGACGAAGCGAAGACGGTATGGCCCGCCGGCCTGATCGTCCGCCACGTTCCGAAGCGCCCGAGCAACTGGCGCTCGCAGCAGTCGCTGCCGGAATGGCTCGCGGCGAAGGGCGTGGTCGCAATTTCCGACATCGACACCCGCAAGCTCACGCGCATCCTGCGCGACCGCGGCGCGCAGAACGGCGCGCTGATGGCGGGCGAGATCGATGCAGACCGCGCGCTCGAAGCCGCACGCAAGTTCCCCGGCCTCAAGGGCATGGACCTCGCGAAGGAAGTCTGCACCCGCACGTCGTACGAATGGCGCGAGACCGAACTGGATCTGGACAGCAATTCGTTCGCACAAGGCGACGACCGTTTCCACGTGGTCGCGTACGACTTCGGCATCAAGCTCAACATCCTGCGCATGCTGGCTTCGCGCGGTTGCCGCCTCACGGTGGTGCCGGCGCAGACGCCGGCGGCCGAGGTGTTCGCGATGAGGCCCGACGGCGTGTTCCTGTCGAACGGCCCAGGCGATCCGGAACCTTGCACGTATGCGATCGACGCGACGCGCGAATTCCTCGCACGCAAGCTGCCGGTGTACGGCATCTGCCTCGGCCACCAGATTCTTGGTCTCGCCGTCGGCGCACGCACGCTGAAGATGAAGTTCGGCCACCACGGCGCGAATCATCCGGTGCAGGACCTCGACAGCGGTCGCGTGCTGATCACCAGCCAGAACCATGGATTCGCGGTCGACGAGGCGACGCTGCCCGGCAACGTGCGCGTCACCCATCGCTCGCTGTTCGACGGCAGCAACCAGGGCATTGCGGTCACCGACGCGCCGGCTTTCAGCTTCCAGGGTCATCCGGAAGCGAGCCCGGGTCCGCACGACGTCGCGCCGCTGTTCGATCGCTTCATCGATGCGATGGAGTCCGCGCGTTGAGCGCAGCGGGCGCTGCCGACGGTCGCTCGCGGCGCCGTCGCTGGCGTCGTTGGGCTGTCGTTGCTCTCGCGCTCGGCGCCTATCCGGCGTTCGTGCTCGGCGCGACGTACGTGCACTTCTTCCAGGCGCATCTGCCGGGCGGACGTAACGGCCCCGCCGACGCATACCGCCACTCGCTGGCGAGCGCGACCGTCGCGTACACGCTGTCGCCGCGCTGCGTCGACTGGGTCACGCACGTGATGGAGCACGACGGCATCGGCAACGACAGCCGCGCGATGGATGCGCACAACAACCTGCTCGGCGCGCGCATCGGTTCCACCGCGCGCAGCTGGAGCGACATGCAGTCCGCGATCCGCGATGCCGTGCGCAATGGCGCCGTCGACGCGACCGATCCGGATCGAATCACCTGGCTGCCGCCGTCGCGGTGGCAGAACCGACTGTACTGAGGACACGATGCCCAAGCGCACCGACATCAAGACCGTGCTGATCATCGGCGCGGGCCCCATCGTCATCGGACAGGCGTGCGAGTTCGACTACTCCGGCGTGCAGGCCTGCAAGGCGCTGCGCGACGAGGGCTTCCGCGTGGTGCTGGTCAACAGCAACCCGGCGACGATCATGACCGACCCCGACATGGCGGACGCGGTCTACATCGAACCGATCACGTGGCAGACGGTTGAGAAGATCATCGCCAAGGAAAAGCCCGACGCGCTGCTGCCGACGATGGGCGGCCAGACCGCGCTCAACTGCGCGCTGGACCTCGCCGACAACGGCGTGCTGGAGAAGTACGGCGTCGAGCTGATAGGTGCGTCGCGCGATGCGATCCGCATGGCTGAAGATCGCGAACTGTTCCGCGTCGCGATGTCGGAGATCGGTCTCGATTGCCCGAAGGCGGCGGTCGCACGCAGCTTCGAGGAAGCGGTGCAGATCCAGACCACCGTCGGCTTCCCGACCATCATCCGTCCGAGCTTCACGCTGGGCGGCACCGGTGGCGGCATCGCCTACAACAAGGAAGAGTTCGAGGAGATCGCCAAGCGCGGCCTCGAACTCTCGCCAGTGCACGAAATCCTCGTCGAGGAATCGGTGCTGGGCTGGAAGGAATTCGAGATGGAGGTCGTCCGCGACAAGGCGGACAACTGCATCATCGTGTGCTCCATCGAGAACTTCGATGCGATGGGCGTGCACACCGGCGACAGCATCACCGTCGCGCCGGCGCAGACGCTCACCGACAAGGAATACCAGCGCCTGCGCGATGCATCGATCGCCGTGCTGCGCAAGATCGGCGTCGATACCGGCGGCTCGAACGTGCAGTTCGGCGTCAATGCCCACGATGGCCGCGTCGTCGTCATCGAAATGAATCCGCGCGTGTCGCGTTCGTCGGCGCTGGCCTCGAAGGCAACGGGCTTTCCGATCGCGAAGGTCGCGGCGAAGCTCGCCGTCGGCTACACGCTGGACGAGCTGCGTAACGAGATCACAGGCGGCCAGACGCCGGCGTCGTTCGAGCCGTCGATCGACTACGTGGTCACCAAGATTCCGCGCTTCGCGTTCGAGAAGTTCCCGCAGGCCGATGCGCGCCTCACCACGCAGATGAAGTCGGTGGGCGAGGTGATGGCGATGGGCCGCACCTTCCAGGAGTCGCTGCAGAAGGCGCTGCGCGGGCTGGAGACGGGCAAGGTCGGCCTCGATCCCACCGGCCTCGATCTTTCGAGCAACGAGGACATGGCGACGCTGCGTCGCGAGCTTAAGGAGCCGGGTGCCGAGCGCATGTTCCACATCGGCGATGCGTTCCGTGCGGGCATGAGCGTCGAGGACATCCACGCGCTGTCGCATGTCGATCGCTGGTTCCTCGACCAGATCGAAGAGATGGTGCAATCGGAAAGTGAAGTCGCCGCTGCAGGGCTCGCCGCGCTCGATGCACGCCGTATGCGCGCACTCAAGCGCATGGGTTTCTCCGACGCGCGCCTCGCACAGCTCACCGGCACCGACGAAACCGCGGTGCGCGCGCTGCGCCGCGCGTTCGGCGTCCGGCCGGTCTACAAGCGCATCGATTCCTGCGCCGGTGAGTTCGCGACGGAAACCGCGTACATGTACTCGACCTACGAGGACGAGTGCGAGGCGAATCCGACGGATCGCAAGAAGATCATCGTGCTGGGGGGCGGCCCGAACCGCATCGGGCAGGGCATCGAGTTCGACTACTGCTGCGTGCATGCCGCGCTGGCACTGCGCGACGACGGGTTCGAGACCATCATGGTCAACTGCAACCCGGAAACCGTGTCGACCGATTACGACACGTCCGATCGCCTGTATTTCGAGCCGCTGACGCTCGAGGACGTGCTGGAGATTGTCGATCTCGAGAAGCCCTTCGGCGTGATCGTGCAGTACGGTGGGCAGACGCCGCTCAAGCTCGCACGCGCGCTCGAGGCGAATGGCGTGCCGGTGATCGGTACGTCGCCGGACAGCATCGACCTCGCCGAAGATCGCGAACGCTTCCAGAAGCTGGTCGACGATCTCGGCCTGAAGCAGCCGCCGAACCGCACGGCCCGCAATCCGGACGAAGCGCTCGTGCTCGCGCGCGAGATCGGCTACCCGCTCGTTGTCCGCCCGAGCTACGTGCTCGGCGGCCGCGCTATGGAAGTGGTGCACGCCGACAGCGACCTCGCGCGCTACATGCGCGATGCAGTGAAGGTGTCCAACGATTCGCCGGTACTGCTCGACCGCTTCCTCGACCACGCGGTCGAAGTCGACGTGGACATCATCGCGGACAAGGACGGCAACGTGCTGATCGGCGGCGTGATGGAGCACATCGAGGAAGCCGGTGTGCATTCCGGTGACTCGTCGTGCTCGCTGCCGCCGTACACGCTGTCGAAGGAAACGCAGGATCGCCTGCGCGAGCAGGTCGTCGCCTTGGCGCGCGCGCTGAAGGTCATTGGCCTGATGAACACGCAGTTCGCCATCCAGCAGGAAGCCGATGGCAGCGACACGATCTTCCTGCTCGAAGTGAACCCGCGCGCGTCGCGCACCGTGCCGTTCGTGTCGAAGGCGATCGGTATCCCGCTGGCGAAGATCGCGGCGCGCTGCATGGCCGGCATGACGCTGGCGGAGCAGGGCGCAACGAAGGAAATCGTCCCCGACTACTTCTCGGTGAAGGAAGCGATCTTCCCGTTCGCGAAGTTCCAGGGCGTCGACCCGATCCTCGGGCCGGAGATGCGTTCGACCGGCGAAGTGATGGGCGTCGGCCGCAACTTCGGCGCCGCAATCGCGCGTGCGCATGAAGCCGCGGGCATCCGCGCATTGCCGTCGGCCGGCAAGGTGTTCGTCTCCGTGCGTGACCCCGACAAGCAGCGCGTGCTACCCGTCGCGGCGGAGATCGTGGCGCGTGGCTACACGCTCGTTGCGACGCGCGGCACTGGCGCGTTCCTGCAGGAAAACGGCGTCGCCTGCGAGATCATCAACAAGGTGATCGAGGGCCGGCCGCACGTCGTCGACCTGATCAAGAACGGCGAGATCGCCTACATCGTGAACACGACGGAAGGCCGCCAGGCCATCGCCGACTCGTTCTCGATCCGCCGCGAAGCGCTGCAGCATCGCGTCACGTATTCAACGACGGTGTCGGGCGCGCGCGCCCTGTTGCAGTCGCTGGAATACCGCGGCACCGGTCCGGTCTGGTCGCTGCAGGAACTGCACGCCAGCATCGTCTGACCCGCCTGAAATTGCCCATGGCCGGCCGCCACGTGCGGCCGGTCGCGTTTCCCGGCCCCGCATTGCGGCCCGGACGCGGCACAATCGACCATCGAATTTTGACGCCGGCGTTCGACGCCGGTCGCCACCGAGGAATCCCATGAGAGCTCCGATCACCGCCCAGGGTGCGCAGCGTTTGCGCGCCGAACTCGAGAACCTGAAGTCCGTGCAGCGCCCGGCGGTCATCAACGCGATTTCCGAGGCGCGCGCCCACGGCGACCTCAAGGAAAACGCCGAGTACCACGCCGCCCGCGAGCAGCAGGGTTTCATCGAAGGCCGCATCAAGCAGCTGGAGAGCGAGCTGTCGCACGCGGAAGTCATCGACGTCGCCAAGCTCAACGCCGGTTCGCGCGTTGTGTTTGGTGCGACGGTGAAGCTGGCCGATGTCGATACCGACGAAGAGAAGACGTACCAGATCGTTGGCGACCTTGAGGCCGACATCAAGCAGGGGCTGATCGCGATCTCGTCGCCGGTGGCGCGCGCCGTTATCGGCAAGAGCGAAGGCGACACGGTGACGATCGAAGCGCCGGGCGGTACGCGCGAATACGAGATCCTGAGCGTCAGCTACGTCGGCTGATCCGTGACCACGCCCGTCGACGTCGCGTTCGTTCTGCCGCCGCGCTCGCGGTTCGCGGGCGAAGCGTTGCCTGCGTCGGTGGCGCGCGTGGTGGGTCGTGCGGATCGGTTCGATGCGAAAACGGGCGTCGACGCGCTGTTCGACGTGCTGCCGCGCGGCTGGCCTGCCGCTGCAGTGACGCGACAGGTCGAAGCGGGTGATGCGCGTGATTCGTCGTGGCTGCGCGCCGATCCCGCCTATGTTCGTGCCGACATCAACGGTGCTCGCCTGCTCGCCATAGGCGACATGCTCGGTCTCGACGCAGAGACCGCGGAAGCCTTGTTGCGACCGCTGCGGCCGCTGTTCGGCGACGCGGGCATGCCGATCGACGCCGGCCGTCCGAACGCCTGGTACCTGCGACTCGCTCCAGGTTCGCCGCTGCCCGCGTTCATCTCGCCCGACGACGCGCTCGGCAGCGACCTGTTCGACCAGATGCCGCAGGGCGCCGAAGGCAAGCGCTGGCGTGCACTGATGTCGGAAGCGCAGGTGCTGCTGCATCACCATCCGGTCAATGCCGACCGCCTGAATCGCGGACTCGCGCCGGTCAATTCGATCTGGTTCTGGGGCGCGGGGCGTTTACCCGATCACGTGACGACGCGTTATGCATCGATTCGCTCGCATGACGCGACGGTCGGCGCGTTCGCCCAACTGGCCGGCGCGTCGTTTGCGCCGCCGGGCGCCTGGACGACGCCCGAGCAGAACCTCGCCGTCGACTTGCGCTACGAACGCCGGCTCGACCGGCTGTCCGCCGACTGGATCGAGCCCGCGCTCGTGGCCGTCGCGAGCAAACAGGTCGCAACGTTGAGCCTGATGTGGGCCGACGGCGCGCGCTTCGACGTGCGCCGGTCGCAGTCGCTGCGATTCTGGAAGCGCCCACTGCGCGTCCTGGCCGAACGCGACGACGAATGAGCCGCTTTACCGCCCGACTCGTGCGTCGTCCCGTGGTGATTCCTGGCGACTGGGCGCACGGCCTTCATCCGGTGCTCGCACGCGTCTACGCCATGCGCGGTGCGACGTCGCTGGAACAGGCGCGCCCGAAACTCGCGCAACTGCATCCGCCGGAAACGATGGGCGGGCTCGACGCCGCGACGCGCCTGCTCGCCGACGCCATCGCGAACGACGCGCACATCGTGGTCGTCGGCGATTTCGATTGCGATGGCGCGACGGCCTGCGCGGTCGGCGTGCGTGGCCTGCGCATGCTCGGCGCGCGACGTGTCTCGTTCGCGGTGCCGAATCGCATCGTGCACGGCTACGGTCTGACGCCGGCGATGGTCGATGAGCTCGCGCCGATGCAGCCTGATCTCGTGGTGACGGTCGACCACGGCATCGCCTGCCACGCGGGCGTGAGTGCGGCGAAGGGGCGCGGCTGGAAGGTGCTGGTCACCGATCACCATCTGCCGGGCGAAGCGCTGCCGCCGGCCGACGCCATCGTCGACCCGAACGTGCGTGGCGACGGATTCGCGAGCAAGTCGCTCGCCGGCGTGGGCGTCATCTTCTACGTGCTGCTCGCACTGCGAAAGCATCTGCGCGAGCAGGGCAAGCTGCCGCCGAACGAGCCGGATCTTTCGCAACTGCTCGACTTGGTGACGGTCGGCACCGTCGCCGATCTCGTGCAGCTCGATGCGAACAACCGCGCGCTGGTCGCGGCGGGTCTGCGCCGCATGCGCGCGGGGCAGGTGTGCGCCGGGCTGCGTGCGCTCGTCGAAGTCTCGCAGCGGGAACTCGCGCGTCTCGGTGCAGCAGACATCGGATACGCCGTCGCGCCGCGCATCAATGCAGCGGGTCGTCTCGAAGACATGTCGCTCGGGATCGAGTGCCTGCTCACCGACGACCTCGCACGCGCACGCGAAATCGCGCAGATGCTCAACGAGATCAACGGTGAGCGTCGCGCGGTGCAGCAGCAGATGGTCGACGAGGCCGAGCGCGCGCTGGCGCGCGTCGAGCTGCCGGGCGGTGACCTGCCGCATGCCATCTGCCTGTTCGACCCGGAGTGGCATCCGGGCGTGGTCGGCCTGGTCGCGTCGAAGATCAAGGAAAGGCTGCATCGGCCTGTCGTCGCCTTCGCGCCCGCCGCGCCGGGTTCCGACCTGCTGCGCGGTTCCGCGCGATCCGTGCCGGGCTTCCACATTCGCGACGCGCTGGCGACGGTGTCGTCTCGTCGTCCGTCGCTGGTCGATCGCTTCGGCGGCCACGCGATGGCGGCGGGCCTCAGCCTGCGCATGGACGGGTTCGCCGAGTTCTCGTCGCTGATGCAGGACGTCGCCGCGGGCCTGCTCACGCCCGACCTGCTGCAGGCCGAAGTGCTGAGTGACGGCGAACTCGCGCCGGGCGAAATGGCACGCGCCTGCGCCGAGGCGCTGCGCGACGGCGGGCCGTGGGGGCAGGGCTTCCCGGAACCGCAGTTCGACGGCGAATTCGAAGTGTTGAACTGGCGCATCGTCGGCGAGCGGCACCTCAAGCTTGAGCTCAGCCTCGGCGGCCTGCGTCTGAACGCGATCGAGTTCGGTGGCTGGCGCGGCAATGCGCCGCCGAACCGCGTCCGCATCGCCTATAGGCTCGAACCCGACGACTACCGCGGCGGCGACGCGGTCCAGTTGGTCGTGGTGCACCGCGAAGGCGCCGTTTAGGCGCATTTGCGTGCATTTGCGCTGCCCCAAGGGGCAATTGGCGCGACCTGCGGCATCCCATAACCTGATCCGGCGTCCCTCCCGGAGAACGTGCGATGCCGCTGACCGTCAACATCGATCTATCCGACGATGACCTGAAGCACTTCGCGCGTGCCGCCGACATCGCGCGCCAGCGTGGCGCCGACCTGACCAACCAGCAGGTAGTGAGCGCCGCGACGGACATGCTGCGTAAGGCGCACGACAGCAACCCGCCGCAGTTCGTCAAGGACCGCCTGCTTGTGCTCGACAACCTCATCGCGATGATGCGCGACGAGGGCTGGGCGCTGGGCGACAGCGATGCCTCGAACGTGCGCGCGGCGCTGGTGTACTTCGCCGCCACCTCAGACGCGATTCCCGACACCGTGCCCGTGCTCGGCTTCGTCGACGACGCGATCATGATCGAGCTGTGCGCGCGCGAGCTGCGACACGAACTCGACGCCTACGACGACTTCACCGAGTTCCGCGATCGCGAGGCCGAGCGTCGCGGCATGGACGCTGCGGCGGTTGGTCGCGCGGACTGGCTGGACAGCCGCCGACAGGAACTGCAGGACCGCATGCGCCGCCGCCGGTCGCGCGATTTCAGCGGCGGTTTCGGCAGCGGCTTCGGCACCGGCTACGGGAGCAGCAGCGGCTATGGGCCGATCCGCCCGTACTCGCCGTCGAACGGGCGGAGCTCGGCGTTCCGCTTCCGCTGAGCGAACCTGCACGAAACCCCGCATTTCGGGCGCGGCATTCCGCATCGAAGGCCACCGGCATTGGTAGAATCGCCGGTTCCTTGCAATCGAACAGCGCCGGACATGATCGAGCTGAATCCCGTTCGCCAGCGAATCGCCGACCTCCGCGGTCGGCTGGATTCGCTCAGGGGGTATCTTTGACTTCGACCACAAGGTCGAACGTCTTGAAGAAGTAAACCGGGAGCTCGAGAGCCCCGACGTGTGGAACGACTCCGAGCGCGCGCAAGCCCTGGGCCGCGAGCGCTCGTCGCTGGAAAAGGTCGTCCACGGCATTCGCAGCCTCACCGACGGTCTCGTGGGCGCTGGCGAACTGCTCGAACTCGCGGAAATGGAAGACGACGAGGACACCGCGAAGGCGGTGGTCGACGACGTCGAGCGTTACGCGAAGGAGGTCGAGCAGCTCGAGTTCCGCCGCATGTTCTCCGGAAAGATGGACACGGCGAATGCGTTCGTCGACATCCAGGCGGGGGCGGGCGGCACCGAGGCACAGGACTGGGCTGAAATCCTGCTGCGCATGTACCTGCGTTGGTGCGAATCGCGCGGCTGGAAGACTGAACTGATGGAAGCCAGCGGCGGCGACGTCGCGGGCATCAAGTCGGCCACGCTGCGCGTGGAAGGCGATTTCGCGTACGGCTGGCTCAAGACCGAAACCGGCGTGCATCGCCTGGTGCGCAAGTCGCCGTTCGACTCGGACAATCGCCGGCACACGAGCTTCACCTCGGTATTCGTGTCGCCCGAAGTCGACGACAACATCGACATCGAGATCAATCCGGCGGACCTGCGCACTGACGTCTATCGTTCGTCCGGCGCCGGCGGCCAGCACGTCAACAAGACCGAGTCGGCCGTGCGAATCACGCATATCCCGACCAACATCGTCGTCGCGTGCCAGACCGGCCGCAGCCAGCACCAGAACCGCGACAACGCGATGAAGATGCTCGCAGCGAAGTTGTACGAACTCGAGATCCAGAAGCGCAACGCCGAGCGCGACGCGGTAGAAGCCACCAAGTCCGACATCGGCTGGGGCAGCCAGATCCGCAATTACGTGCTCGACCAGAGCCGCATCAAGGATCTGCGCACCGGCATCGAGCGCAGCGATACGCAGAAGGTGCTCGACGGCGATTTGGACGAGTTCGTCGAAGCCAGCCTGAAAGCGGGCCTCGAAGTCGGCGCCAAACGCACCGACGCCGCCTGATCCGACGCCCCGCGCACTGCGGGGCGCACGGCCGCTACCATCGGCCCTATCCCTTGAACTCCTGCCCTGCCATATGCGGGCCCCAGCGAACGCCACGATGACCGACAGTACCGCCACGCCGCCGACCGACGAGAACTTCCTGATCGCCGAGCGGCGCGCGAAACTCGCGCAACTTCGCGCGAACGGCATCGCGTTCCCGAACGATTTCAAGCGAGCGCATTACGCGGGTGACCTGCAGGGCGAGTTCGCCGATGCGGAACAGTGGACGGCGGAAGCGCTCGAAGCCGCGCCGCGCCGCGTCGCACTCGGCGGCCGCGTGCTGCTCAAGCGCGACATGGGCAAGGCGGGCTTCGCGCAGATCCAGGACGAATCCGGCCGCGTGCAGCTGTGGCTGAAGAAGGACCTGCTCGGCGATGCGTTCGACGTGTTCAAGGAACTCGACCTCGGCGACATCGTTGCGGTCGAAGGCGAGCTGACGCGCACGCGCACCGGCGAGCTGTCGATCAAGGCGACGTCGCTGCGTCTTCTCACCAAGGCGCTGCGTCCACTGCCGGACAAGTTCCACGGCATGGCGGACATCGAACAGCGTTATCGCCAGCGTTACGTCGACCTGATCGTGACGCCGGAATCGCGCGACGTCTTCGTCAAGCGCAGCAAGATCATCCGTGCGATGCGCGAGTGGCTGGATGCGCGGCGCTTCCTCGAAGTCGAGACGCCGATGATGCATTACATCCCAGGCGGCGCGACGGCGAAGCCGTTCGTCACGCATCACAACGCGCTCGATCTCGAGCTGTACCTGCGCGTCGCGCCCGAGCTTTATCTCAAGCGCCTCGTGGTCGGCGGCCTCGAGCGCGTGTACGAGATCAACCGCAACTTCCGCAACGAGGGCGTGTCCACCCGACACAACCCCGAGTTCACGATGCTCGAGCTGTACGAGGCCTACGCCACGTACACCGAGATCATGGACCTGACCGAAGACGTGATCCGTCACTGCGCGCAGGACGTGCTGGGAACGACGTCGATCGAGTGGGAAGGCGCGCCGATCGATCTCGGCCCGCGCTTCCGTCGGTGGTCGATGACCGATGCGGTACTCGAACTCAACCCTGAGATCGCGCGCGAAGAGCTGCGGGACCTCGAGAAGATGCGTGC
Source organism: Lysobacter sp. HA35 (assembly GCF_054061195.1). Lineage (NCBI taxonomy): Bacteria > Pseudomonadati > Pseudomonadota > Gammaproteobacteria > Lysobacterales > Lysobacteraceae > Lysobacter > Lysobacter sp. HA35. Next base: position 918,754 of record NZ_JBSSDY010000001.1, read on the forward strand.
GCATTGCGCGCGGCTGCGCATCCCGGTCAAGCCGTCGTACGGCTGGGGCAAGCTGCTGCTGGAAGTCTTCGAGAAGACCGTCGAACACACGCTGGTGCAGCCGACTTTCATCACCGATCACCCGGTCGAGGTCAGCCCGCTGGCGCGCGCCAATGATCTGGACCCGGAACTCACCGACCGCTTCGAGCTGTTCGTTGGCGGCAAGGAGCTGGCGAACGGCTTCTCGGAGCTCAACGACCCCGAAGACCAGGCTGCGCGCTTCCAGGCGCAGGTCGAGCAGAAGCAGGGCGGGGACGACGAAGCCATGCATTTCGACGCCGACTACATCCGCGCGCTGGAGGTCGGCCTGCCGCCGACCGGCGGTCTGGGCATCGGCATCGACCGTCTCGTGATGCTGCTCACGGATCGCGCCTCCATCCGCGACGTTCTGCTGTTCCCGTACATGCGGCCCGAGCAGGCGGGCTGACCCCACGCTCAAGTACGCCGGCTGGGCGGCCGATAACGAGGAGCAGGGCGCGGTGCCACCGGCTGGCCACCGCGCTATCCTCGGCCCACAGCCGCCGTACCGGTGTCTCGCCAACGGATGGTCCAATGAATGTCGTCATCGTCGATGACCAGACCAGCGCACGCACGATGCTGCGCCACATCATCGAGGACATCGGCGCAGAGCTGAGCGTCCACGATTTCGGTGAACCGCAGGCCGCGCTGGACTGGTGCGCCTCGAACGATCCGGATCTGCTGCTGCTCGACTACCGCATGCCCGGCATCGACGGGCTGGAATTCGCGCGCCGCTTCCGTCGCCTGCCGCGACACCGCGATATCCCGATCATCCTAGTGACCGTCGTCGGCGACGAGCCGATCCGACAGGCCGCGCTCGATGCGGGCGTTATCGACTTCCTGGTCAAGCCGGTTCGCCCGCGCGAACTGCGCGCGCGTTGCCGCAATCTTCTGCAGCTGCGCCAGCAATCGGAGAACGTGAAGCAGCGCGCGCTGTCGCTCGAGCATCGCCTGCAGACCACGCTTCAGCAGATCGCCGAGCGCGAACGCCAGATGTTGACGCGCCTGGCGCGAGCGGTCGAATACCGCGACGGCGGCGCGCATCCGAACCTGCAGCGCATGTCGGCGGTCGCCGGCATGATCGCGCGCGGTGTCGGGCTGTTCGACGACGAGGTCAGCCTGCTCGAACAGGCGACGCCGCTGCACGACATCGGCAAGATCGCGTTGCCGGACGCCGTACTGCACAAGCCCGGTCCGCTCTCGGACGACGAAATGGCGCTGGTGCGCCGTCATCCGGAAATCGGTCATGACCTGCTTTCGGGCAGCGGCACGCCGTTCCTTGAACTCGCCGCGCGCATCGCCCTCGGCCATCACGAACGTTTCGACGGCAGCGGCTATCCGCACGGCCTGGTGGGTGACGCCATTCCGATCGAGGCGCGCATCGTCGCCGTCGCGGACGTCTTCGACGCGCTGATCTCCGAGCAGCCGTACAAGCACGAGTGGGCGATCGACGCGGCGCTCGCGCATCTCTACGCCCAGCGCGGCCGCCTGTTCGATCCTCAGTGCGTGCAGGTGCTTGTGTCGGCGCGCCGCCAGCTCGAAGCGCTGTGCGAGAGTTTCCGTTCGCCGCGGGGCCGGCTGTCTTGATCGCCGCGCTGCGCCACGTCCGCCAGCGGTTCGCGGCTCGCGAGGACAGCGAGCATGGCCAGGCGACCGTGCGCATCGCTGCGCTCGGCGTCGTGCTCGCCTACCTGCTGATCGGCCCGCACGACAGCCAGTCGAACGCGTACTACGACGTCATGGCGATGGTGGTGGCGGGCTTCGTGATCGGCGCGGCGATTCTCGGCTGGATGTACGTATCGCCAAGCCGCAACCATGCGCGACGCCTGGTCGGCATGGCCGCCGATTACGGCCTGATGGCGGCCGCGATGATCCGCATGGGCGAGCCAATCGCTTGGGTCTACATCCTGATCATGTGGGTCACGGTCGGGAACGGCCTGCGCTTCGGGCGTCGCTATCTGCACGGCGCAGTGGCCGCGGCGACGCTGTCCTTCGGCCTCGTGCTCGCCAAATCGAGCTACTGGCACGCCAACCTGCCGCTCGGCGTCGGCCTGCTCGTCGGCCTCGTCGCGATCCCGATGTACCTCACCAGCCTGCTCGCCGCGCTGACACGCGCGACGGAAGAGGCGCGCCGCGCGAACGAAGCGAAGAGCCGCTTCCTCGCCAACATGTCGCACGAATTCCGCACGCCGCTCAATGGCCTCGGCGGCATGACCGAAGTGCTGGCGGCGACCGATCTCGACGCGGAACAGCGCGAATGCCTCAACACGATCCAGGCGTCCACGCGCACGCTCATGGGCCTGGTCGAGGACGTGCTCGACATCTCGGCGATCGAAGCCGGCAAGCTCAAGCTCCACAACGCCGACTTCGACGTTCGCGAACTGGTCGCGAGCATCGGCCTGATCCTGCAACCGCAGGCGCGTTCGAAGCACCTCGACTACCGCGTCTCCGTCAGCGACGACGTGCCAGAGCGCGTGGCCGGCGACGTCGCGCACGTGCGCCAGGTGCTGATCAACCTCGTCGGCAACGCGGTGAAGTTCACCGACCGCGGCTCGGTCACGCTGCAGGTCGAGAGCGTGCTGCAGGACGGGCACCGCACGCGGCTGCGTTTCACCGTCATCGATACCGGCATCGGTATTCCGACCGAGATGCGTCGCCGGCTCTTCGATGCCTTCGAGCAGGCCGACGCCGGTCTCGCGCGTCGCTACGGCGGCACCGGCCTCGGCACGACGATCGCCAAAGGCCTCACCGAGGCCATGGGCGGCACGATCGGCTTCGAGAGCACGGAAGGCGAGGGCACGCGCTTCTGGGTGCAGCTGCCGTTCCAGACGGTCGCACCCGCCGCCGAGCCCCAGACCACCGACGTCGCGTCAGCGAACGGCGAACCCGCGCAGCTGGGCGAGAACGTCATCGCCTTCAGTAACCCGTTCCTCCGCCACCGTGCACGCGTTCGCCCGCTGCACGTGCTGGTGGCGGACGACAACGCGGCGAACCGCATGGTGCTGCAGCGCCTGCTGCAGAAAGCCGGCCATCGTTCGACCTGCGTCGACGGTGCGGAGGAGGTGCTCGACCTCCTCGCCGAGTCCCATTTCGACCTCGTGATCTGCGACTTGCACATGCCCGGCATGAGCGGTGTCGACATGCTGCGACACCTGCGGGTGATGGAGGCGGGCAGCACGTCGCGCACGCCGGTCGTCATCCTCAGTGCGGACGTCACGCCGTCGGCGATCCAGGGCTGTCACGACGCTGGCGCCTGGGGCTTCCTCGCAAAGCCCGTTTCCACCGCGAAGTTGCTCGACATGCTCGGCGACGTCGCGGAGCGCGAGGGCATGCCGACGCGGGCCGCGAAACCTGCGGCGCCCGTAGCCGAGCGCAACGACGACACGGTGTTTGACCCCGCCGTACTCGACGAACTTGCGTCGATCGGCATGGGCGATGCGTTCGAGCGCGAGTTCACCAGCGAATGCATGGCGGACGCCGAACGTGGCATCACGCTGATGGAAGAGTGCGCGACGCGCGGCGACTGGACGGAGATGCGCGAACACGCCCACGCCGTAAAGGGCGTGGCGGGCAACGTCGGCCTGGTCCGGCTCTCGCTGCTCGCGGGCGAGATGATGCGTTTGCCGGACTGGCAGCTTTCCCGCGAATGGCGGCTGCGCCTCGACAGCCTGCGGGAACGCCTCACGCAGGGTCGCGACATCCTCGCGGCCCGCAGAAGCCGCGACGGACGCAACGATCCCGCGCTGCGGTCGGACTGACCTCAGCGCGCCGAACGACGCGCCTGCGCGCGCACGATGCGTTCCATCGTGCGCAGCGAGCGATCGTCGAGTTGCAATGCCGCGTCGACCCAGATCGCAGTGATCTCGAGCAACTCGTCGTAGCTGACCGAACGCGCCGCACGACGCACGCGGTTGAGCGCGAGATGCGCATGCGGTGCACGCTGCTCCTGTCGGATCAGTTCGCGGACCACGCGCTCGCCTTGGCCCTTCGGCGCCAGCACGTCGACGATGCCCATGCGGTGCAGCTCTTCGGCGGGCAGGATGCGGCCTTCGAGGATCACGCGCTCGGCCTGGTGCGGCGCGACGCGACGGCTCAGGAACGAATACGCACCCATGCCCGGGAACAGGCCGAACAGCACTTCGGGCACGCCCATCTCGCTGCCTTCCTCGGCGACGATGACCTGGCAGGCCAACGCGAGTTCCATGCCGCCGCCGAGTGCATCGCCCTGCACCAGCGCGATCGTGCGCACGTCGCCACCCAGCCCGTCATGCAGAAGATGCACGCCGTCGATGCAACGCGTCGCATAGTTCATCAAGCCATCGCGATCGCTCGCGCGGATCAGGCTCGCGAACAGCGCGAGGTCGCCACCGAGGTTGAACGCGCCCGGCGCATCCGACGCCAGCACGACGTGACGCAGCGGGCTATTGATTGACGACGATGCGGATACTTCCGACAGCATCGACCACATGTCGTGCATCAGTTCGACGCGGAAACACGGGCGGATGCCGGCGGCGTGGTCGGCGTGCATGTACAGCCAGTCGCCGGCACCATTGATGTCGGCTTCCACCCGAACTGTCGGGTGGAGTCGTGCGCGGTGCAACGATTCGATCGTGCTCATTTCTGCGGGTCCTTGAAGGGGAACCGCCCGCGGAGGCTGGTGGGCGCGGGCGATCAGGTGGTGCCCACCAGCCGATCCTACACCCGGCCCCGCATGCAAAAGACAGGCCCGCCGAAGCGGGCCTGTATGCGTCATACGCGGCGGAAAAACGTCACGCGGGCATGGGTTCCCTCAACTCGCGACGCAGGATCTTGCCGACGTTCGTCTTCGGCAGCTCCTTGCGGAATTCCACGTAGCGCGGAAGTTTGTAGCCGGTGAGGTTTTCGCGCGCGTGCGCGATGACCTGTTCGGCGGTGAGCGACGGATCCTTCGGCACGATCACCACTTTCACCGCTTCGCCCGACTTCTCGTCCGGCACGCCGACTGCAGCCACTTCCAGCACCTGCGGCATCATCGCGATCACGTCTTCGACTTCGTTCGGATAGACGTTGAAGCCGGACACCAGGATCATGTCCTTCTTGCGGTCGACGATGTAGAAGAAGCCGTTGTCATCCATGCGCGCCATGTCGCCGGTGTGCAGCCAACCGTCGGCGTCGACCACCTTCGCGGTCTCTTCGGGACGGTTCCAGTAGCCGCGCATCACCTGCGGGCCCTTGATGCAGAGCTCGCCGATTTCGCCGGTGCCGAGCACGTGGCCGTCGTCGTCCTTCAGGCATGCATCGGTCGACGGAATCGGCAGGCCGATCGCGCCGTTGTAATCCTTGAGATCCATCGGGTTGATGCACGCTGCGGGCGACGTTTCCGTCAATCCGTACGCTTCGACGAGCGTGCAACCGGTGACCTGCTTCCAGCGCTCGGCGACCGAACGCTGCACGGCCATGCCGCCGCCGAGCGTGAGATGCAGACCGGAGAAGTCGATCGACTCGAAGCCCGGCGTATTGAGCAGGCCGTTGAACAATGTGTTGACGCCGGTGATCGCGGTGAACTTCGTCTTCTTGAGTTCTTTCACGAAGCCCGGCATGTCGCGCGGGTTGGTGATCATGTGGTTCAAACCACCGAACTTCATGAAGACGAGCCCGTTCGCCGTCAATGCGAAGATGTGATACAGCGGCAACGCGGTGACGATGGTTTCTTCGCCGTAACGCACGTTCGTGCCGATCCACGCCGCGGCCTGCTGCATATTCGCGACGAGGTTGCGATGGGTGAGCATCGCGCCCTTCGCGACACCGGTGGTGCCGCCGGTGTATTGCAGGAACGCGATGTCCTCGGGCTCGATGTCGACGTCCGCATCCTTGAAGGGCAGGTGCTCGCCGGCATCGATGGTGTCGTTGAAGCGGATCGCGTGCGGGATGTCGTAGTCCGGCACCATCTTCTTGACGTAGCGGACGACGAAGTTGATCGCGGTGCGCTTCGGGAAATCGAGGCAGTCGCCGAGTGCAGTCGTGATGATGTGCTTGAGCGGCGTGTCGTGCAGCACTTCCTGCACGGTGTGCGCGAAGTTGTCCATCACGAGGATGGCGACCGCGCCCGCGTCGTCGAGCTGATGACGCAGCTCGCGCGCGGTGTACATCGGATTGACGTTGACCACCGTCAGGCCTGCGCGCAGCACGCCGAACAACGCAATCGGATACTGCAGGCAGTTCGGCATCATGATCGCGACGCGATCGCCGCGCTTGAGCTTGAGTTCGCCCAGCAGGTACGCGGCGAAGCGCGCACTCAGCGCGTCGACTTCGCCGTACGTGATCGTCTTGCCGAGACTGGAAAACGCGGGGCGGTCGCGGTATTTCGCGATCGCGCTCTGCAGGACGGACACGATCGACGGAAATTCATCCACGTCGACCTCGGCCGGTACACCGGCGGGATAGCTCGCCAGCCAGGGCCGGTCTTGCGTCATGCGATTTCCCCTTCGTATTCGCCGCTTCTGATGATGCGCCGTCGGATGCGGCCCCGTACGGTCGCCGGATTGGATCACACGCCTCGCGAGCGTCGCAAGGCGCGGTGCAGCGTAAAAGGCATCGGCCGCCAAAGCCGAATCTGTACGGCTCAGCGGGCTCGGGCGCCTGGCGAATGCCGGAAACGAGACGGGACGCCGAAGCGTCCCGTCCGGTGTTGCCTTGGTACAGCGCGTTACGCCGCCTTCTTCGAAGCTAGCTGGCGAAGCACGTAATGCAGGATGCCGCCGTGGCGGAAGTACTCGACTTCCTTCGGCGTGAGCAGCAGCACCCGCACTTCGAAGCGCCTCTCGAATCCATCGCCGCGACGTGCGACCACGGTCGCGGTCTTGCTCGCGCCGTCGTTGAGCCCTTCGATGTCGATCGTCTCAGAGCCTTCCAGACCCAGAACGCGCGCGTTCTCGCCGGCCATGAACTGCAGCGGCAGCACGCCCATGCCGACCAGGTTAGAGCGGTGGATGCGCTCGAAGCTTTCGGCTACGACCGCCTTGATGCCCAGCAGGTTCGTGCCCTTCGCCGCCCAGTCGCGCGACGAACCGGTGCCGTATTCCTTGCCCGCGAACACCACCAGCGGCACGCCGGCGGCTTTGTACTTCATGGCCGCGTCGTAGATCGCCAGCTTTTCCGGCTGCGCGTCCGAGTAATACAGCGTGTTGCCGCCTTCCTCGCCGCCGAGCATCAGGTTCTTGATGCGGATGTTGGCGAACGTGCCGCGCACCATGACGTCATCGTTGCCGCGACGGCTGCCGTAGCTGTTGAAGTCGGCCGGCTGCACGCCGCGCTCCATCAGGAAACGGCCCGCCGGCGAATCTTTCTTGATGTTGCCGGCCGGCGAGATGTGGTCGGTGGTGATCGAGTCGCCGAACAGGCCGAGGATGCGCGCGCCCTGCACGTCGTTGATCAGGCCGACGTCCATCGACATGCCGTCGAAGTAGGGCGGGTTCTTGATGTAGGTCGACGCGCCGCTCCACTCGAACGACTCGCCCTGCGGCGATGCGATCTCGTTCCAGCGCGAATCGCCCTTGAACACGTCCGCGTAATTCTGCTTGAACAGCTCCGGGCCGACGGTCGCGGCGATGGTGTCGCCGATTTCCTTGTTGCTCGGCCAGATGTCGCGAAGGAACACCGGCTGCCCGTTGCTGCCGGTGCCAAGCGGTTCCGTCGTCAGGTCGATGTCGACCGTGCCGGCAAGCGCGTAGGCGACGACGAGCGGTGGCGACGCGAGGTAGTTCATCTTCACTTCGGGGTGCACGCGGCCCTCGAAGTTGCGATTGCCCGACAGCACCGACGTCACGACGAGGTCGTTCTCGGCGATGCCGCGCGACACTTCGTCCGGCAGCGGGCCGGAGTTGCCGATGCAGGTCGTGCAGCCGTAGCCGACGACGTCGAAACCGAGCTGCTCCAGATCGCCAAGCACGCCGGCCTTGCGCAGATAGTCGGTGACCACCAGCGAGCCCGGTCCGAGCGACGTCTTGACCCACGGCTTGCTCTTGAGGCCGAGGCGGTTCGCGTTGCGCGCGAGCAGTCCGGCGCCGAGCATCACGGCAGGGTTCGACGTATTGGTGCACGACGTGATCGCAGCGATGACGACCGCGCCGTCGACGAGCTCGACGTCCTGTTCCTTCATCCGGATCTTCGAACGCGGTTTCGCGGCCAGGTGATCGGCCTGCGGCTGGTCGCCGCCTTCCGCGTCGAAGCGCTTGAGCTCGGACTTCTTCGCATCGCGGTTCGACGTAAGGCCGCCGAGGTTCGCGTTGTAGTTGTCCTTGACCTTCTCGAGCAGCACACGGTCCTGAGGGCGCTTCGGACCGGCGAGCGACGGCTTGACGTCGCCGAGGTCGAGTTCGAGCACTGCGGAGTACGAGGCTTCGGCGGTCGTGGCGTCGTGCCACAGGCCCTGCGCCTTCGCGTACTGCTCGACGAGCGCGATCTGCTCGTCGCTGCGGCCGGACAGGCGCAGGTAGTTCAGCGCTTCGGCGTCGATCGGGAAGATGCCGCAGGTCGCGCCGTATTCCGGCGCCATGTTGGCGATGGTCGCGCGATCGGCGAGCGGCAGGTGCTGCAGGCCTTCGCCGAAGAACTCGACGAACTTGCCGACGACGCCCAGCGCGCGAAGCATCTGGGTGACGGTGAGCACCAAGTCGGTCGCGGTCGCGCCTTCCGGCATCCCGCCCTTGAGCTTGAAGCCGACGACCTGCGGAATCAGCATCGACGACGGCTGGCCCAGCATCGCGGCCTCGGCCTCGATACCGCCGACGCCCCAGCCGAGCACGCCGATGCCATTGATCATGGTGGTGTGCGAGTCGGTGCCGAACACGGTGTCCGGGAACGCCTGCAGCACGCCGTCGACCTCGCGCTCGACCACGACGCGGGCGAGGTTCTCGAGGTTCACCTGGTGCACGATGCCGGTGTTCGGCGGCACGACCTTGAAGTTGTCGAACGCCTTCTGGCCCCAGCGCAGGAAGCTGTAACGCTCCATGTTGCGCTCGAACTCGATGCGGCCGTTGATGTCGGCGGCGTCCTGGCGACCGTAGACGTCGACCTGCACCGAGTGGTCGATGACCAGCTCGGACGGAATCAGCGGATTGATCTGTTTCGGCGAGCCGCCGAGCTTGGTCACCGCATCGCGCATGGCGGCGAGGTCGACCACGCAGGGAACGCCGGTGAAGTCCTGCAGCACGACGCGCGCCGGCATGAAGGCGATTTCGGTATCCGATTCGCTCTTCGGATCCCACGTCGCAACCGCTTCGACATGCTCGGGGAGCACGGTGACGCCGTCCTCGTGCCGGAGCAGGTTCTCCAGCAGGATCTTCATCGAGTAGGGCAGGTGCGCCAGGTTGAAGCGCTGGCCCAGCGTCGGCAGGCTGAAGTAGGTGTAGGACTTGCCATTGACGGCAAGCTGCGCGCGGGTGGCGAAGGAGTCGGCCATGAGGGCTCCGTGGAGGCGGCAGGGAACGCGGCGGTCTGCATCGGCGGCGCTAAAGGCCGGCCGGAACGAATCGCCCCGGAAAACCCGCTAATTATGCCGCATCCGGCGTCGTACGGGCAGGCTCAACCCAGGTGCGCGTCGACAGCGGCCGACATTGCGCGCCGCTGGAACGCGAAATCCCACAGCGTCCCGCCGCGCTGCCGCCACAGCACGGCCGATCGCACGGCGGCCAGCAGCACGGCGCGGACTTCGCCCACAACGCGCGGCTGGCCGAGGTAATGCGGGTTGCCTTGGACGAGCACGCGCGGCCGCAGTGTGCTGAGCGTCTGCGAATACAGCTGGCCGATGGGCGCGATGATGTCGGGATGCGTGACGCCGGACGTTTCCGCGCGCGGCGCCAGCACTTCGAGGCCGCGCCGCACGCGTTCGGTCATCGCATCGTCCCGCACGAAGCGGCGCTCGAGCTGCATCACCGGCATCGCGAGGCGCGGCAGGGCTTCGTCGCGCTGCGCGCCGGAAAGGTAGTCGCGTAGCAGCAGCAATCCGGGACGCACGTTTTCCAGCCCGCCATAGACGTCGGCCGTGGTGCGCGCATCGAACCGGAACAGTGAGCCGATGCAGGTCTCGAGTATCTCCTCGTTCGACTCGCCAGTGTCCGCGATACGTCGCACCTGGGCGAGCGCTTGCAGCAGCCCGGCGAGCGCGACGACGCGGTCGTAGATCGGTTCGACCGATGCAAGCGACGCGGCGATTTCGGAAGTGGCGCGGGTCATGCGGCGGCCCTGCGGGAAGCGTCGAGCGGCGCGTCGGTGGTGTCGATCACGGCGCCGCCGAGGCATTCGTCGCCGTCGTAAAGCACGAGCGACTGGCCCGGCGTGACTGCGCGCTGGGGTCGCTGGAACACGACGTCCAGCGCGCCGTTCGCGCGAACGACGACGCGGCATGGCTCGTCATTCTGGCGATACCGCGTTTGCGCCGCGCATTCGAATTCGCCAGCGGGCGGGGCGCCGGAAATCCAGTGCGCGGCTTCAGTGGTGAGCCGGGTCGACATCAGCCACGGATTATCGATGCCCTGTTCGACGTAGAGCACGTTGGTCGCCACGTCTTTTCCCACGACGTACCACGGCGCCTGCTCGCGACCGCGCACACCGCCGATCGCCAGACCCTCGCGCTGGCCGAGGGTGAAATAGAAGACGCCGGGATGACGGCCGACCGAGAGTCCTTCCGGCGTACGCATCTCGCCCTCGCGTGCCGGCAGGTAGCGGCCGAGGAACTCGCGGAAGTCGCGCTCGCCGATAAAGCAGATGCCGGTCGAATCCTTCTTGGCGGCGGTCGGCAGGCCGGCATCGGCGGCCATGCGGCGGACATCGGTCTTGGGCAGTTCGCCGAGCGGGAACAGCGTGCCCGACAGCTGCGGCTGGCCGAGCTGGTGCAGGAAATAGGACTGGTCCTTGCTGCGATCCATGGCGCGCAGCAGTCGCCAGCGGCCATCGCGCTGGTCGACGCGCGCGTAGTGGCCGGTCGCGATGCGCTCGGCGCCGAGCTCGTGCGCGGCGTCGAGGAAATGCTTGAACTTGATCTCGCGGTTGCACAGCACGTCCGGATTAGGCGTGCGGCCAGCGGCGTACTCGGCAATGAAATGCTCGAAGACGTCGCCCCAGTATTCCTTCGAGAAATCGCGGAAATGGATCGGCAGTCCAAGGCGCCCGCAGACGGCTACCGCGTCGCGGCGATCGTCTTCCGCGCGACAGTCGCCGCTGCCATCGTCGGCCCAGTTCGACATGAAGAGCCCGGCGATCGGCTCGCCCGCGTCGCGCAGGCGCAGCGCCGCGACCGACGAATCGACGCCGCCTGACATCCCGACGATGGTGCGCGCCGGCGTCATCAGCCGACCGCGGTCACGAGATCGAGCGGATAGCGGCGGCCGGCGAGCGCATCGGCCACCACGCGCCAGACCAGCGGGCTGCGATGGCGGGCGGACTCGGCCTGGAGCTCCGCCGGCGTCATCCAGATCGCGCGGACGATGCCGTCGTCCAACGCACGCGCCGGATCGAAGTGCAGGGGCTCCGCCACGAATGCGAACCGTACGTAGGTGCGCTCGGCGCCAGCCAAGCTCACCGAAGGCGCCTTCCACTGGTAGGCGCCGACGAACGCCGTTGGCCGAACGTCCCAGCCTGTCTCCTCGCGGGTTTCGCGGATGGCGGCCTCGACGATGGGCTCGTCCGGTTCCAGATGGCCCGCGGGCTGGTTGAGCACGGGTCGCCCGGCGACCTGTTCCTCGACGACGAGCACGCGCCCGCCATCGATGACGACGGTCGCGACCGTAACGTCCGGTTGCCAGAAGCGCGGATCGGCCGTCACGCGAATGCGGTCCGTGCGACGAACGTCGCACCACGCGAGACGCGCGGGATGCACAGTGTCACCGTCGGAACGGTGTGATCACGGCTGCGCAGCATCATCGTTCCCATGAACCCAAAGCGGCATTCTGCCGGGGCCGCGCGGCGGCCGTCCATGTCGCGCGACTTATACTGGTGCGATGCCGAAACACACCACGCACGATCAGGAACAACACGGTCAGCACGGCCTTGCGGTCGAGACCAGCCGGCCGGAAGTCGCGCCGCCACCGATGTACTCGGTGCTTTTGCTGAACGACGACTACACGCCGATGGACTTCGTAGTGGATGTCCTGACGCGGTTTTTTGCGATGAACATCGAAAAAGCGACACAGGTGATGCTCCACGTGCACACCCGCGGTCGTGGCGTATGCGGCGTTTTCACGCGCGAGATTGCCGAATCGAAAGTGTCGCAAGTGAACGAATACGCAAGGATCAACCAGCATCCCTTGTTGTGCACGATGGAAAAGGCCTAAAAGCGGTTTAAACCGCGCTACCGGCCCCCATCTGGTAACGCAGACGCTTCGGAGGCTTCCACATGTTCAGCAAGGATCTCGAGTACAGCATCGGGCAGTGCTACAAGCGCGCCCGCGAGGCTCGACACGAATTCATGACCGTCGAGCACCTGCTTCTGGCACTGCTCGACAACCCGTCGGCCGAGGGCGTATTGCGCGCCTGCGAGGCCGACACGCCGCGACTGCGACGCGAACTCGACGAGGCCATCGCCACGTCGGTCGCGGTGCTGCCCGACGACAGCGATCGCGACACGCAGCCCACGCTGGGTTTCCAGCGCGTCCTGCAGCGCGCGGTCTACCACGTGCAATCGTCCGGCAAGAAGGAGGTGACGGGCGCGAATGTCCTTGTCGCCATCTTCGGCGAGAAGGATTCGCACGCGGTCTATTTCCTCAACCAGCAGGACATCGCGCGGCTCGACGTCGTCAACTACCTCTCGCACGGCATCAGCAAGCAGGGCGGTGAGGAAGGCGGTCGCGAGGAAGGCCAGGGCGGCCAGGAAGCGGGCGACGGCGAAGGCAAGGGCGACGCGCTCACCGAGTTTGCGACGAACCTCAACCAGCTCGCGCGCGAAGGCAAGATCGATCCGCTTGTGGGTCGCGCCGACGAAGTCGAGCGCACGATCCAGGTGCTCTGCCGTCGTCGCAAGAACAACCCGCTCTACGTGGGTGAGGCCGGCGTGGGCAAAACCGCGATCGCTGAAGGCCTTGCCAAGCGTATCGTCGACAACGACGTCCCTGAAGTTCTGCAGGACGCGACGATCTACGCGCTCGACCTCGGTGCGCTCGTCGCGGGCACCAAGTACCGCGGCGATTTCGAAAAGCGCCTGAAGTCCGTGCTGCAGCAGTTGCGCAAGATCCCCGGCGCGGTGCTCTTCATCGACGAGATCCACACCATCATCGGTGCGGGTTCGGCGTCGGGTGGCACAATGGATGCGTCCAACCTGATCAAGCCGGCGCTGTCGTCGGGTGAGCTGCGCTGCATCGGCTCGACCACGTTCCAGGAATACCGCGGCATCTTCGAGAAGGATCGTGCGCTTGCACGTCGCTTCCAGAAGATCGACATCGTCGAGCCGACGGTGAGCGAGGCTGTGGAAATCCTGCGTGGCCTGCGCCCCAGGTACGAGGCGCACCACGGCGTGAGCTATGCGGACGACGCGATCCAGGCGGCGGTCGACCTGTCGGTGAAGCACATCGGCGATCGCCTGCTACCCGACAAGGCCATCGACGTCATCGACGAAGCCGGTGCACGCCAGCGCCTGCTTCCGGAAGACAAGCGCAAGACCGTCATCGACGTCGAAGAGGTCGAGACCATCGTTGCCAAGATGGCGCGCATCCCGGCCAAGCAAGTCACCGCGACCGACAAGGACGTGCTGCGCAACCTCGAGCGGAACCTGAAGATGGTGATCTTCGGTCAGGACCCGGCGATCGATTCGCTGACGTCCGCGATCAAGCTCGCTCGTTCGGGCCTTGGTAATCCGGACAAGCCGATCGGCAACTTCCTGTTCGCCGGCCCGACCGGCGTCGGCAAGACCGAAGTGACCAAGCAGCTCGCGATGCAGCTGGGCATCGAGCTGGTGCGCTTCGACATGTCGGAATACATGGAAGCGCATTCGGTGAGCCGTCTGATCGGCGCGCCTCCGGGTTACGTCGGCTTCGACCAGGGTGGCCTGCTGACCGAGAAGATCGTCAAGACGCCGCACTGCGTTCTCCTGCTCGACGAAATCGAGAAGGCGCATCCGGACATCTTCAACATCCTGTTGCAGGTCATGGACCGCGGCATGCTGACCGACACCAATGGTCGCGAAGCGAACTTCCGCAACGTGATCCTGGTGATGACTACGAACGCCGGTGCTTCCCAAGCCTCGCGTCGCTCGATCGGCTTCACCAAGCAGGACCATGCGTCGGATGCGATGGAAGTGATCCGTCGCAGCTTCTCGCCCGAGTTCCGCAACCGTCTCGATGCGATCGTGCAATTCCAGGCGCTGGGGATGGATCACATCCTGCGCGTGGTCGACAAGTTCATCATCGAGCTGGAAGCGCAGCTGCACGAGAAGAACGTCACGCTCAACGCAACGCCCGAAGCCCGCGACTGGCTCGCCAAGCACGGCTTCGATCCGACGATGGGTGCGCGCCCGATGGCCCGCATCATCCAGGAGAACATCAAGCGTCCGCTGGCGGACGAGCTGCTGTTCGGCAAGCTGGTGGGCGGTGGCCGCGTGACGGTGGACGTGCGCGACGACAAGCTGGTCGTCGATGCGACGGCGGAGCCCGAGAAGCTGTTGCCGGCGACCGTCGAACACTGAAGGACGTTCGAAACATCGGAAACGAAAAAGGCGGCCTTCGGGCCGCCTTTCTTTTGGGTCGCACCGCCGCGATTACTTCATGCGGTACGTGATGCGGCCCTTGGTGAGGTCGTACGGCGTCATTTCGACCTTGACCCGGTCACCGGTGAGGATGCGGATGTAGTTCTTCCGCATGCGACCGGAGATGTGGGCAATGATCTCGTGGCCGTTTTCGAGGCGAACGCGGAACATCGTGTTCGGAAGTGTTTCCGACACGGTGCCTTCGAATTCGATCACGTCGTCTTTTGCCATGGGGTCCTTGAAGAATTCTGTGGAGCGGGCGTAGGAAGCCGTGGATTGTGCCACGCGGGGCGGAAGGGGCGCAAAAAGGTCCGCCGCTCAGGCGTGGGTGTACGCCAGTTCCCGGGCGGGCAGGTCGCCGAAAGGCTCCGTCCAGCTACCTTCACGTCCGGGGCTTTCGACCAACCCGGAGACCGCCGTGAGGAAATCCGGCCGCGGCCAACGCTCGGCGCCAAGCGACAGCAGGTGCGGGTTCTCGACTTGGGCATCGAGGAGCGGCCAGCCCCATTCGTGCAGCCGGTGGGTGAGTCCGGCGATCGAGACCTTCGAGCCCCCGGTTCGTGCGCTGAACATGCTTTCCCCGAAAAACATGCGTCCGACCGCGACGCCGTAGATCCCGCCGACCAGCGCGTCGCCGTCCCAGGCTTCAACCGAATGCGCGTGGCCGAGGCGGTGCAGCTCGACGTAGGCGTCGCGCATGCCGGACGTGATCCACGTGCCGGGCTGGCCCGCGCGCGGGATCGTGGCGCAGCGGTCGATGACGGCTTCGAAAACAGTGTCGGCTCGTACCGTCCAGTCGCAACTCCGGAGGCCACGGCGGAAACGCCGGGACGTCGCGACTCGGTGGGTGCGGAACACCATGCGCGGATCGGGCGACCACCAGAGCGGCGGCTCGCCCTCGGAGAACCACGGAAAGATGCCGGCGCGATACGCGGCCAGCAGGCGTCGTGGGTCGAGGTCGCCGCCGATCGCGAGCAGGCCGTCCGGGTCGCGCAGCGCCGTCGATGGATCGGGGAACGGCGCGTCCGGCTCGTCGTCGAGCCACGGGATTCGCAGCGGACTCACGTCGATGCGTTCCGGAACGGACTGCTCGCGCGGAGTCGGGTGGCGTACGCAGTCACCGCCTCGCGTTCCTCCGCGCACCAGCCGGCGAGTGCCTCGCGAAATGCAGGCTCGGCGATCCAGTGGCGACTGCGCACCAGCGTCGGAAGGAAGCCGCGCGAGAGTTTGTGCTCGCCCTGCGCGCCGGGTTCGAAACGTCGCAGGCCTTCGCGCAGGCAGTAGTCGAGGCCCTGGTAGTAGCAGGTCTCGAAATGCAGGCCGGCGTGCTGTTCGATCGAGCCCCAATAACGACCGTAGAGCGTGTCGCCACCGCGCAGGCATAGCGCGCCCGCGATCGGCCGACCGTCGCGCTCGGCGAGCACGATCACCAGCGAGCGCGGCATCGTCTTCGCGAGGTGCTGCAGGAACTCGAGCGTGATCGCCGGGCGATTGCCGTATTCGGCGAACGTCTGCAGGTAGAAGTGATGCATCGCCTCGAGATCGGCGTCGGATGCTTCATCGCCATGCACGACGCGGAACGTGATTCCGCCGCGCACGACCTTCGCGCGTTCCTGCCGGATGTTCTTGCGGTGCTTGTGATCCATCGCGGCGAGGAAGGCGTCGAAGTCGCGCCAGTCGCCGGTGTTTTCCCAGTGGTACTGGACATCGACGCGTTCGAGCCAGTCGTCGTCGAAGGCTTCGTCGTCGGCGGCGACATGGAAGTTGACATGCGCGGACGAGAACGCGTCGTCGCAGGCGTCACGCAATGCGGCGATCAATGCACGCTTGGCATCGATGTCGCGAGCGAGCAATCGCGGACCCGTTACAGGCGAGTAGGGCACCGCGCAGACCAGCTTCGGGAAGTAGTCGAGGCCGTAACGCGAGTACGCATGCGCCCATGCGTGGTCGAACACGAATTCGCCGTGCGAATTGGTCTTCGCGTAGCACGGTGCTGCGGCGACGAGTTCATCGCCACGCCAGATGGTGAGGTGTCGCGGCGTCCAGCCGAGCCGCTGTTGCACGCAGCGCGTCGATTCCATGCCCGACAGGAAGGCATGGCGCACGAACGGGTTCGCGTCGCCGGCCAGTGCATCCCACGCGGCCGCGTCGACATCCACGAGCCGCTCGATCCATCGCGTGCGCAGCGTCATCGCGGCGCGCGCCCGCCGGCGTCAGCCGGCCTTGTCGAGATAACGCTCCGCATCGAGCGCGGCCATGCAGCCCGAACCGGCCGAGGTAATCGCCTGGCGGTAGTGCTGGTCGGCGACGTCGCCGGCCGCGAACACGCCGGGAATCGTCGTCGCCGTCGCGTTGCCTTCGATGCCCGACTGCACGGTGATGTAGCCGTTGCGCATCGCCAGCTGGCCTTCGAACAGCGCCGTGTTCGGCGTGTGGCCGATGGCAACGAAGAAGCCGTGCACGGGGATTTCGCGGGTCGATTCATCGAGCACGGAACGTACGCGAAGCGCGGTGACGCCCGCTTCGTTGCCGAGCACTTCGTCGACCGCGTGGTGCCAGATCGGCTCGATCTTGCCGGCCTCGATCTTCGCGAACAGCTTGTCCTGCATGATCTTTTCGGCGCGAAGCGTGTCGCGGCGGTGCACGAGGTAGACCTTGCGCGCGATGTTCGAGAGATACAGCGCTTCCTCGACCGCCGTGTTGCCGCCGCCGACGACCGCGACATCTTGGTCCTTGTAGAAGAAGCCGTCGCAGGTCGCGCACGCCGAGACGCCGCGGCCCTTGTAGGCCTCTTCGGACGGCAGGCCGAGGTACTTCGCGGTCGCGCCGGTCGCGATGATCAGGCCGTCGCACGTGTACTCGCCGCTGTCGCCGCGCAGGCGGAACGGGCGCTGCGAAAGGTCGGCCGTGTGGATGTGGTCGAAGATCACTTCGGTGTTGAAGCGTTCCGCATGCGCCTGCATGCGTGCCATCAGGTCCGGACCCATCAGGCCGTGCGCGTCGCCCGGCCAGTTGTCGACCTCGGTCGTCGTCATCAGCTGGCCACCCATCTGCAGGCCGGTGATGACGACGGGCTTGAGGTTCGCGCGGGCCGCGTACACCGCGGCGCTCCAGCCGGCAGGGCCGGAGCCGAGGATGATCAGCCGCGAGTGCTTCGAAAGGGTCATGGATATAATGGCGAGTTATGTGATGCGTGCATTTCGGCACGCGGATCGATGCGCTGTCGAAGGCATCATTCCGCCGCCGCGATTGAACGCCGGAAGCGCCATAGCTTGGCGGTCGCATGACGGCAGCACAAGGCGCGACCCGCGGAGACAGTGTTCCGCAGCCGCGCCTCCCCCACCCCTGCAGACCCGCGCGCAAGCGATTCGCGACGCGCGCTCCGGAGACAGCAATGCGCATCGGTGTACCCAAGGAAACCAAGACCCTCGAAGGGCGCGTCGCGCTCGTGCCGGCCGCGGCCGGTGACCTCGTCAAGCGTGGCCACGAAGTGTGGCTGGAGCAGGGCGCAGGCCTGAAGAGCGGCTTCAAGGACGACGAGTACACCCGCCTGGGCGTCAAGATCGCCCCCGATGCGGCGGCGCTGTACGAGAAGGGCGAGATGATCGTGAAGGTGAAGGAGCCGATCGCCGGCGACCTCGCGCACCTTCGCAAGGACCACCTGCTGTTCTGCTATCTCCACCTTGCCGCCGAGCCGACGCTGACCAAGCAGCTGCTCGACATCGGCCTGACCGGCGTCGCGTTCGAAACCGTCGAGCTGCCCAACGGCGACCTGCCGCTGCTGGCGCCGATGTCGGTGATCGCCGGCAAGATCGGCGTGCAGGTCGGCACGCACCTGCTGCACCAGCCCATGGGCGGCAAGGGCAAGCTGCTCGGCGGCCTGTCGGCGACGGAGCGCGGCAAGGTCGTCGTGTTCGGCGCGGGCCGCGCCGGTGGCGCATCGGCCGCGCTCGCGGCGGCTGGCGGCGCGAATGTCACCGTCTTCGAAATGCGCGAAGACCGCATGGACGAGATGATGCGCCTGGGCAACAACGTCACCGCGCTGTATCCGTACCACGACGTCGTGGCGCGTGAAGTCGCGTCGGCGGACCTCGTGATCGGCGCCGTGCTGGTGACCGGTGCGAAGGCGCCGCACGTCATGACCCGCGAGATGCTCAAGGGCATGGAGGACGGCTCGGTCGTCGTCGACATCGCCATCGACCAGGGCGGCTGCTTCGAAACCTCGCGTCCGACCACCTGGAAGGAGCCGACCTACGTGGAGGAGGGCGTGACCCACTTCTGCGTGACCAACATGCCGGGCGCGGTGCCGCAGACCTCGTCGCAGGCGATCTGCGCGGCGATCCTGCCGTGGGTGAACAAGCTTGCCGGCGGCGACTGGCGCAACAACCAGGCGCTGGTGCGTGGCATCAACGTCGAGGGCGGCAAGATCGTCCACCCGGCGCTGCAGGACATGGTGCTCTGATCCACTGAGACGGCACGTCCGCACAATCCGCGGGACCGGTCGCGATTCGCGGCCGTTCGGAACCGGCGCTGGCCGTATGCAGCGCCGGTTTTCACGTATATTCAACGACTAACACGCTCGACCTAAGGCTGCATCTCACGTGGCGCAGGCGCCAGCTGCAACCCGCAAGAAGGCCGCGAACGCGGCCGCATCCCAGTCGCCCCGTCCCGGAATGTCCCCGGGGCGCCAGCGCATGGCGCGCGATATCGCGCTGATCTTCATCGTCCCCGCGATGCTTTACCTCGTGGCGACGTTGTTCACCTACTCGCCGCAGGATCCGGGCTGGACCAGCTCCGGCGCGGTCACGGCACCGCTCCACAATATGGGCGGCGCGGTCGGCGCGATCATCGCCGACATCATTTTCAACCTGCTCGGCTACGCGGCCTATCTGCTGCCGGTGATCCTCGGCGCGATCGTCTGGATCGCGATGTTCCAGAAGGACACCGACGTCGAAAAGAGCGACCTGACGCCCGCTCTGCGGCTGGTCGGGTTGGTCGCGTTTCTTATCGCGATGACGGGGCTTCTGCACCTGCGGCTCGGCACCGTCGACGCTGATCTTTCGCGTGCCGGCGGCATCCTCGGTCGCTTGGTCGGCCGATCGCTCGCACGTGGCTTCGGCCAGCTCGGCGGCAACCTGTTCCTGCTCGCGCTGTTGCTGACGTCGGTGACGCTGGCGACCGGCCTTTCATGGCTGCACGTGATGGACCGCGTCGGTGGGTGGGTGATGTCTGCCGGCCCGTTCGTGTCCACGCTTTTCCGCCGCAGCGCCCGCGAGGTCGTCGAGCGTCGCGAAGTGCACGTGCTGCGCGAGGAGCGCGAGCAGGTGCGCAAGGTCGAGACCGAGAAGCGCGAGAAGCGCGCGCCGGTCAAAATCGAGCCGCCGCCGGCGCCGGTCGTGGAAAAGAGCGAGCGCGCGAAGCGCGAGCAGCAGATACCGCTGTTCCATGTCTCCGACGGCACCGGCATTCCGCCGCTCGCGCTGCTGGACGACCCGAAGCCGCAGCCGAAGGGTTACGACCCGGAGACGCTCGAGACGCTGTCGCGGCAAATCGAGTTCAAACTCAAGGACTTCCGGATCGATGCCCACGTAGTGGGTGCATATCCGGGCCCGGTCATCACGCGATTCGAGATCGAACCCGCGCCGGGCATCAAAGTCAGCCAGATTTCGAGTCTGGACAAGGACATAGCGCGCGGACTTTCAGTAAAGTCTGTGCGAGTGGTCGACGTCATTCCGGGCAAGTCGGTGATCGGGCTGGAGATCCCGAACGTCAACCGGGAAATGATCTATCTCTCCGAGTTGCTCCGCTCGAAGGAATACGACAAGTCGACCAGCCCGCTGACGCTGGCACTGGGCAAGGACATCGCGGGCCGGCCTACGGTCGCCGACCTCGCTCGCATGCCGCACCTGCTCGTCGCGGGCACGACCGGGTCGGGCAAGTCCGTCGCCGTGAACGCGATGGTGCTGTCGCTGCTCTACAAGGCGTCGGCCAAGGACGTGCGCCTGCTGATGATCGACCCGAAGATGCTGGAACTGTCTGTTTATCAAGGCATTCCGCACCTTCTGGCGCCGGTCGTGACCGACATGAAGGAGGCCGCGAACGGCCTGCGCTGGTGCGTTGCCGAGATGGAGCGCCGCTACAAGCTCATGTCCGCGGTCGGCGTGCGCAACCTCGGCGGCTTCAACAAGAAGGTGACCGACGCGATCAACGCTGGGCAGCCGCTGATGGACCCGCTGTTCCGGCCGAACGCCGAGGCCGGCGAGGTGCCGCGCCAGCTCGAGCCGCTGCCGCACATCGTCATCTTCATCGACGAATTTGCCGACATGATGATGATCGTCGGCAAGAAGGTCGAAGAACTGATCGCCCGCCTGGCGCAGAAGTCGCGCGCCGCGGGCATGCACCTGATCCTCGCCACTCAGCGGCCGTCGGTGGACGTCATCACCGGCCTGATCAAGGCGAACATCCCGACGCGTATCGCGTTCCAGGTGTCGTCCAAGATCGACTCGCGCACGATCCTCGACCAGTCGGGCGCCGAAACGCTGCTCGGCCACGGCGACATGCTGTACATGCCGCCCGGTACATCGATGCCGGAGCGTGTGCACGGTGCCTTCGTCAGCGACGAGGAAGTGCATCGCGTCGTCGAGCATCTGAAGCAGATCGGCGGCGGGCCGGACTATGTCGAAGGCGTGCTCGAGGAAATCCAGACGATGGGCGACGGCGTGGTCGTCGGCCCGACCGGCCTACCCGAAAGCAGCGGCGGTGGTGGCGACGAGTCCGACCCTCTGTACGACGAGGCGGTGCGCATCGTCACCGAGAGCCGTCGCGCCTCGATTTCCGGCGTCCAGCGTCGCCTGAAGATCGGCTACAACCGCGCGGCGCGACTCATCGAGGCGATGGAAGCCGCGGGCGTCGTGACGCCGCCGGAACACAACGGCGACCGCAGCGTGCTCGCGCCGCCGCCGCCGAAGAACTGAGGTCGCGCTGAAGGCGACGTCGCGGTTCCGCTGATACTCGCGCCCTGTTCATGAAACGCCGCACAGACTCGCGGCAGACCTTTTTGGAGATCGCCATGCGTTCCATGACGACCCTGGCCGCCGCCGGCCTGATGCTCTTCGCGGGCGTCGCCAGCGCTGGCGCGCGCGACCAGCTCAACACGTTCACCAAGGGCCTGAAGACGCTCGATGGCCGCTTCACCCAGCAGGTGTTCGATGCCCGCGGCAAGCTCAAGGAGACCAGCAGCGGCCGCGTGTCGCTGTCGGCGCCGAAGCAGTTCCGCTGGGAATACGCCAAGCCGTACCCGCAGCAGATCGTGGCGGACGGCACGACCGTCTGGATCTACGAGCCCGACCTGCAGCAGGTGACCAAGCGCCCGCAGGGTGCCGAAGAGCGCACCAGTCCGCTGACGGCGCTGACCAATCCGTCGCGTCTCGACGCGCAGTTCAAGGTGCAGGAAGCCGGCGCAGCGAACGGGCTCGAGTGGCTGACGTTGACGCCGAAGGGCGACGCCACTGCCTCCGGCTTCCGCAGCGCGAAGCTCGGCTTCGGCGCGGGTGGCCTGTCGAAGATGCAGGTGGTCGACCAGCTCGGCCAGCGCACCGACATCAGCTTCAGCGATCTGAAGCGCAATGCACCGCTGCCGGCCGGCACCTTCCGTTTCGCGGTACCGAAGGGCGTAGACGTCATCGGCGGCTGAGGCCGCAACGGTTCGACAATCGAAGGGGCGGGCAACCGCCCCTTTTTCGTGCCGCCGATCAAGCAATTCCGACCGTTCGGTGAAGGCGTGCAAACAAGCCTTAACCGTTTGGAACGATTGAGGTTTTCCGGCTCGCGATATCACGAATCATCCACGCCGGCGTGCCGAGAGTGGCCTTCACACGACGCGGTCGCGTCACGCAAGGCCATCGAAATGCCGCTTCGCAGCACGCTCCTCTCCGTCGGCACCTTCGCCGCACTTGCGGCCACCTCGCTCATCGCTGGACATCGGACGACCGCGGCCGCCGCGCCGCTGGTTGCCGCGCCGGTGGCACCGGCTGCGACATCGCGGTTGGAAGCGCGCGAGCAGATCGACGACTCGGTCGCGGCCGCCGTCATCGGCAGCATCACGCGACAGTTCGACACGTCCGACGTCGTCGTCCAGCTCGGCAAGGTGCAGGTACGCCCGGCGAGCATCCAGGACCGCGAAGTCACCGGCGACGGTCGCCTGCGCATCGACGGGCAGGGCGAATGGATCCCGTTCCGCTTCGCCGCGATGTACGACACGACCAGCACCGAGGTGACGTACCCGCAGCTGGAACTCGGCGGCGGTGACGGCAAGGCGGTTGTTGCCGGCTCGTCGCTCGCGGTCTCGCTGGACCAGCAGGTCGCGAAGGCGCTGCACGGCGAGTTCCAGAGCCAGCCGGTGAAGTGGACGTCCGGAAAGGTCGACGCCACCAACATCGGTCGCTTCGTGCGCGTCAACGGCGAAGGCCTGGTCGACTTCGGCGCCGACGGCTCGACCCCGGCGCAGGTGCAGGGCCTGTACGACAGCGCAGCGCATCGCTGGGTGCGCGTGCATTACGAGCTCGGCCCGGGCAGCGAGTGGTCGGCCACCACGACCGGCATCGCGAGCCTCTGACGCGCGGCTGCTAAGGTGCGGGGCCCGTCCCCGCATCGCACGCCGTGGCCCGACGTCCCACACTTTTCGCCCGCGACGACGACCCCGCCGTCGATTCGCTGCGCCCGCTTGCCGAGCGCATGCGCCCTCGCACGCTGGACGAAATGGTCGGGCAGAAACGACTGCTTGCGCCGAATTCCGCGCTGCGACGCGCCGTCGAATCGGGCCGTGTGCATTCCATGGTGCTCTGGGGTCCGCCTGGTTGCGGCAAGACAACGCTCGCCTTGCTGCTTGCGCGATACGCCGACGCCGAATTCCGCGCGATTTCGGCGGTGCTCTCCGGCCTGCCGGAGGTGCGTCAGGTGCTGGCGGAAGCCGCGGAGCGATTCGCGGACGGACGCCGAACCGTGCTGTTCGTCGACGAGGTCCACCGCTTCAACAAGGCGCAGCAGGACGCGTTCCTGCCGGCGATCGAGCGCGGCACCATCGTGTTCGTCGGCGCGACCACCGAGAACCCATCGTTCGAGTTGAACTCGGCACTGCTGTCGCGCTGCCGCGTCCACGTGATGGAGGCGGTCGCGGTCGACGACCTCGTTGAAGCCTTGCATCGGGCTCTCGACGACAGCGAGCGCGGGCTCGGCGGGCAGGGCCTGCAGGTCGACGAGGACTCGCTGCGACAGATCGCGACGGCAGCCGATGGCGACGTCCGCCGTGCACTCACACTGCTCGAGATCGCCGCCGAACTCGCGACGGGCGAGGGCGGGCGCATCACCGAGGCCACGCTGGTGCAGGTGCTGGCCGATCGCACGCGTCGCTTCGACAAGGGCGGCGAACAGTTCTACGACCAGATCTCGGCGCTGCACAAATCGGTGCGCAGTTCGAACCCCGACGCGGCGGTCTACTGGCTGGCGCGCATGCTCGATGGCGGCGCCGATCCGAACTATCTCGCGCGGCGCATTACGCGCATGGCGGTCGAGGACATCGGCCTCGCAGATCCGCGCGCGCTCGAAATGGCGATCGATGCGTGGGAGACGTTCGATCGCCTCGGCAGCCCGGAAGGCGAGCTCGCACTAGCGCAGACGGTGATCTATCTAGCGACCACGGCAAAGTCGAACGCCGGTTACGTCGCATGGAACGAAGCGCGCGACGACGTGCGCCGACTCGGCACGCAGGACGTGCCGCTGCACCTGCGCAACGCGCCGACCAAGCTGATGAAGTCGCTGGGCTATTCGAAGGGCTACCAGTACGACCACGACGCGGAGGGCGGCATCGCGCTCGACCAGACCGGCTTCCCCGATGCGATGGGCGAACGCGTGTATTACCGACCGGTCGACCGCGGGCTGGAGATCAAGCTCGGCGAGAAGCTCGCGCGATTGCGTCAGCTGCGTGCGGATGCGCGTGGCGAATCATCAGGCGGCGACGGCTAACAGCTGCAATCCGTAGCGCGTCGCCATGACGCACATGTCGACGTATTAGACGCCGTAGTACCCGCGATACCACTCCACGAACTTCGCGACGCCCGTTTCCACCGGCGTGGAAGGCGCGTAGCCCGTGTCGCGACGCAGCGCCTCGACGTCGGCATACGTATCCGGCACGTCGCCCGGCTGCATCGGCACTAGACGACGCTCGGCCTTGCGCCCGAGACATTCCTCCAGCACCTCGATATAGCGCAGCAGTTCGACCGGGCGGTGGCTGCCGATGTTGTAGACGCGATACGGCGCGGTCGATGTCGCGGGTGATGCGAGCAGCGATGCGTCGTCCGACGCCTGCGGCACGGTGTCCAGCGTGCGGATCACGCCTTCGACGATGTCGTCGATGTAGGTGAAATCGCGACTGTGTCGGCCGTGGTTGAACACATCGATCGGCTCGCCGGCGAGGATCTTTCGCGTGAACAGGAACAGCGCCATGTCCGGCCGGCCCCAGGGACCGTAGACGGTGAAGAAGCGCAGGCCCGTCGTCGGCACCGCGTACAGATGGCTGTACGTGTGCGCCATCAACTCGTTCGCCTTCTTGGTCGCCGCGTACAGGCTGACCGGATGGTCGACGCTGTGCTCGACGGCGAACGGTAGCTCGCGATTCGCGCCGTAGACCGAGCTCGACGATGCATAAACGAGATGCTCAACGCCGCCATGTCGGCAGGCTTCGAGCACGTTGATGAAGCCGACGAGGTTGCTGTCGATGTAGGCGCGCGGGTTTTCCAGCGAGTAGCGCACGCCCGCCTGCGCGGCGAGATTCACCACGCGCTGCGGCTTGAAGTCGGCGAACGCGCGACCCATCGCATCCCGGTCCTCGAGCTTGGCGTGGACGAACTGGAAGTCGTGGCCCGGCACGACGCGCGACAGGCGATCGCGCTTGAGCTGCGGGTCGTAGTAATCGTTGAGGTCGTCGAAGCCCAGCACTTCGTCGCCGCGCTCGATCAGGCGCTTGGTGAGGTGGGAACCGATGAAGCCGGCGGCGCCGGTCACGAGCACGCGCATGGCGAAGTCCTCAGAGGCGACCGTGGATGAGGGCGCGGGGCAGGGCGCCCTTGACGTCGAAGATGACCGCGCCGTCGCGGCCAAAGCGAATGATCGAATCCACGCCGTCCTGCACGAACTCCGTATGCGGCACGGCGAGAACGACCGCGTCGTACGCGCCGGAGTTCGGCGCATCGATCAGGCGAAGGCCATGCTCGCGACGCGCTTCCTCGGCATCGACGCGCGGGTCGTGCACGTCGACATGGGCGCCGTACGCCGCAAGTTCCGACACGATGTCGACCACGCGCGTATTGCGGAGGTCGCCGCAGTTTTCCTTGAACGCGAGGCCGAGCACCAACACGCGCGGATGCGGAGGCGGCGTGTCCTGCGCGGCGATCAGCCGCAGCACGCGTTGCGCGACGTGCTGACCCATCGTGTCGTTGATGCGTCGCCCCGCGAGGATCACTTCCGGGTGGTAGCCGATGCCCTGCGCCTTGTGCGTCAGGTAATACGGATCGACGCCGATGCAGTGCCCACCGACCAGGCCCGGCCGGAACGGCAGGAAGTTCCACTTGGTGCCGGCGGCTTCGAGCACTTCGAGCGTGTCGAGCCCGAGGCGTTCGAAGATCAGCGCAAGTTCGTTGACGAGCGCGATGTTGACGTCGCGCTGGATGTTCTCGATCACCTTCGCGGCTTCCGCGACGCGGATGCTGGACGCGAGATGCGTGCCCGCCGGAACCACGGAGCGATACAACGCGTCGACAAACCGGCCTGCAGCGTCGCTGGAACCGGAGGTCACCTTCACGATGTCGGGCAGCTTGTGGCGACGGTCGCCCGGGTTGATGCGCTCCGGGCTGTAGCCGACGTGGAAGTCAGCGCGATAGCGCAGGCCCGACTCGCGCTCGAGGATGGGCACGCAGACTTCCTCGGTCGCGCCGGGATACACGGTCGATTCGTAGATGACGACGCCGCCGCGTTTCAGCGCACGGCCCACGGTCCGGCTTGCAGCTTCGAGCGGGCTGAGGTCGGGGCGCTTGAATGCGTCGACCGGCGTTGGGACGGTGATGATGAAGACGTCGCGGTTGGCGAGCACTGCAACGTCGGAATCGAAGCGCAGGCGCGTGGCGCGCCGGAAGTCGCCTGCGTCCGCCTCGCCCGTGCGGTCGTGACCGCCGCGCAGTTCGTCGATGCGGCCCGCATCGATATCGAAGCCGAGCGTGTCGTGCGTCGCCCCGAAGGCCATCGCCAGGGGCAGGCCGACGTAGCCGAGGCCGACCACGGCGATGCGTGCTTCGGCGAGGACGGGCAGGGGCGTGTCGTGCATGCGGAGATTCCCGGGGCGGCCACCTATGATGCCCCGTCGCCCCGCATCCGTCTCGGAGAAGTCCGACACAGCGTCGCGGCTGCGGCTGATTCAACGCATGCCGGCACGCCCCGATCCTGTCGCCACGACAGGAGGATTCGCGATGACGACAAGGATGTGGACGGCGGCGCTGGCCGTCACGATGCTGTGCGCGGCTACTGCCGCGAACGCACAGACGGTGCAGAAGTGCGTAACGCGCGATGGGCACGAGCGCTACCAGAGCGAGCCCTGCGCGCACGGCGAGCGCACTGCGGAAATCTGGGATGCGACGCCGGACCCGGTGGCACCGGCGAGCGACGAACCACGTCCGCGGACCCGTGCAACAACGCGGAAGCGTTCGACGCGACGAAGCGCGCGAACGACCGTCGCCATGACCGACACGCACGATGACTGCGCGCAGGCGCGTGACTATCGCGACGCGGTCGAGCGTCGTGCCGGACTCTCGCGCAACTACGATCTGTTGTCGGCCTTGCAGGAACGTGTGTACCGCGCCTGCCGGTGACCGGTCGGGAACGCTTGGGCTTCGCGTAACGGTGCGACCGTGCGCGGAACCCACGAAAACGCAGCCGTTTTCCGCGTTCGTGCGTGACTTAATGCACTGCAGCATCGATTGCTGCCGAGCTATGAATCAGCCGCCCGCGCGACACCGCGAAATCATTCCGGTGAACCCGTTTCCGTGCGTTACCGCATGTGCATGTTTCGTGTTCGAAACATGACTCGGCGTTCACCAGCGGCTGTTTAGCGTGCCGGCCACGGCCGCGAGGAATACGCCGCGGCGCGCTTAAATGGAGATGCGACCGTGCACGATTCTGATCGAAGCCTGCGGACGATGGCGGCTGCGTTGGTGGGCCTCGTCCTGGGTTTCGCCGCGCTGACGGCGAGCGCGGCCGCGCCGCAGGCATCCGGCGATTGGACGATGCCCGCGCACGACTACGCGAGCACGCGATACAGCCCGCTCAACGAGATCACGACGGCGAACGTCGGCAAGTTGCAGGTCTCGTTTACGTTCTCCACCGGTGTCGATCGCGGGCAGGAGGCGGCGCCGATCGTGGTCGGCAACACGATGTACGTGGTCACGCCGTTTCCGAATGTCCTATACGCGCTCGACCTGACCAAGCCCGGCGCACCGGCCAAGTGGTCGTACAAGCCGAAGCCCGAGCCCGCGTCGCAGGGCGTTGCCTGCTGCGACGTCGTCAACCGCGGCGCGGTGTACTGGGCCGGCCGCGTGTACTTCAACACGCTGGACGGCAACACGATCGCCGTGGACGCCGCGACCGGGCAGCTCGCGTGGCGCACGAAGCTCGGCAACATCAACAAGGGCGAGACCATCACCATGGCCCCGCTGGTGGTGAAGGGCAAAGTGCTGGTCGGCAACTCCGGTGGCGAGTTCGGCGTACGCGGCTGGATCGCTGCGCTCGATGCCGGCAGCGGCAAGATCGTGTGGAAGGCGTACAGCACCGGTCCCGACGAGGACGTGCTGATCGGCCCATCGTTCAAGCCCTTCTATTCCGGCGACAAGGGCAAGGATCTCGGCTCGAAGACCTGGCCTGCGGACGCCTGGAAGATCGGCGGCGGCAATGTCTGGGGCTGGATTTCCTACGACCCCGAACTCGACCTCATCTATTACGGCACCGGTAACGCCGGGCCGTGGAATGCCGATCAGCGCCCCGGCGACAACAAGTGGACCGCCGGCATGTTCGCGCGCGATCCCGACACCGGCGAAGCGCGCTGGTTCTACCAGTTCACGCCGCACGACCTGTTTGATTACGACGCGATCAACGAGAACCTGTTGCTCGAGATGACCATCGCCGGCAAGCGCCGCAAGGTCATCGTGCGGCCGGAGCGCAACGGTTTCATGTATGTGCTCGACCGCGCGACCGGTCAGGTCTATTCGGCTGATCCCTACGGCCCGGTCAATTCGATCCTGAAGGTCGACATGAAGACGGGGCGTCCGCAGTTCAACGCGGAGAAGTGGCCGAAGACGGGCCATACCAGCCGACAAGTGTGTCCGTCCGCACCGGGCATGAAGGACTGGAACCCGTCGTCGTTCTCGCCGCGCACCGGCTTCGTCTACATCCCGCATAACAACCTGTGCATGGACTGGCAACCGAGCGAGGTGAACTACATCGCTGGTACGCCTTACATCGGTGCGGAGGAGAAGTACTACGCCGGGCCCGGCGGAAACCGCGGCGTCGTCACGGCATGGAATCCCGTGCAGCGCCGCGCGATGTGGAAGATCAAGGAAGATCTGCCGGTGTGGAGCGGCACGTTGTCGACCGCTGGAGACGTCGTGTTCTACGGAACTATGGACGGCTGGTTCAAGGCGATCGACGCACGCAGCGGTGCGCTGCTTTGGAAGTTCAAGACCGGCTCCGGAATCATCGGCCAGCCGATCGCGTATCGCGGCCCCGACGGTCATCAGTACATCGCGATCCTGTCCGGCGTCGGCGGCTGGCCGGGCGCCGTCGTCACCAACAATCTCGACACGCGCGACGCGACGGCGGCGGCCGGGTGGGGCGCGGCGATGGCCGACCTCAAGCAGAAGACGACCGCGGGAGGGACGCTCTATGTCTTCGCGCTTCCGCATTGAACTGGCGGTCGCGGTGCTCGCGGCGTCGACACTGCTCGTCGTCGGCTGTGAGCGCGAGCGTCGCGAATATCACTCGTCGCCGTCGGCAACGGTGCGCAACAGCCCGCGCTTGACCGACCTGCAACCCGGCGAACCGATGCCGGACCCGATCGATCCGGTCGGCCTGCATTACCAGGACAACGCGTACCACATCACCCAGGGCGGCCACTGGTTCCGCTGGTTCAACTGCAACGGTTGCCATGCCAATGGCGGCGGCGGCATGGGCCCGGCGCTGATGGACGACGAGTGGCGCTACGGCGGCCGCATCGACCAGATCCACGCGACCATCCTCGACGGCCGACCGAACGGCATGCCGTCGTTCCGCGGCAAGGTGACCGACCAGCAGGCATGGCAACTCGCGGCCTATGTGTTGTCGCTGTCGGGCAACGTGCGCAAGGACGCTGCGCCGAGCCGACCGGATTCGATGCTCGGCGCACCGCCGCCGACGCAGATGCCGACGCAGGCCAAGAAGGGCGGCGACGTGAGCGGCGTGCAGGCGCCCCCGCCGTGATGTCACGGGTGACGCGATCGCTGCGTATCGCCGGCGTCGCACTCGTCGCGATGCTGGCGCTGTCGGGCTGCAGCGGCGTGCAGTCGGTGCTGGTCGGCGCGGGTGACCAGGGCGCGACGATCCGTCAGGTCTGGAACTTGCTCGTCGCGGTCTGCGGGACGATGTACGTCGTCGTGCTGATCGGCCTCGGCGTCGCGATCCTCCGTCGCCGCCGCACGCTTCAGCGCGAAGGCACCACGCGCGATCGCGCGCTGTCGATCGCGCTGGTCGCGTGGACGGTGCTGATCGTCGGGTTGCTGACCGTGCTGGTGTCGTCGAGCTACATTGCCGACCGCCGCATCCGCAACGGCCAAGCCGATCTCGCGGTGCGCGTCACCGCGAAACAGTGGTGGTGGCAAGTCGAGTATCTCGACCGCGATGCGTCGCGCCACTTCACCACCGCGAACGAACTGCACCTGCCGCGCGACCGCACGGTGCACGTCGAACTCGTCTCGGGTGACGTCATCCACAGCTTCTGGGTGCCGGCACTGAGCGGCAAGCACGACCTGATTCCGGGCCGCACCAACGCGCTGCTGCTGACGCCGCGCGTCAACGGCTATTACCGCGGCCAGTGCGCCGAGTTCTGCGGCCTGCAGCACGCGAAGATGGCGATCGACGTGCAGGTCGAAGACATCGCCGCCTTCCAGTCGTGGGCCGACCACCAGCGACAGCCGGGCGCGACGCCGACCACCGCGGCCGCGCAGCACGGGCAGGCCATCTTTACGCAGGCAGCCTGCGCGATGTGCCACCAGATCGTCGGTACGCCAACCGGCGGACGCACCGGTCCGGACCTCACGCATCTCGCGAGCCGTCGAACCATTGCCGCCGGAACGCTACCGATGAATCGCGGAAACCTCGCCGCGTGGATCATCGACCCGCAGCACCCCAAGCCCGGCGCGAACATGCCGGCCGTTCCGCTGTCGCCGCAGGACGTCAGCGATCTCGTCGATTACCTGATGGAGCTGAAGTGATGGCGCAGGACCCGTCCATCGCCGAGCTGGAACGCGTCTGGGCCGACAAGCCGGGCTTCATCGGCTGGCTGACAACGGTCGACCACAAGCGCGTCGGGCGACGCTACATCGTCACCGCGTTCGTGTTTTTCGCGCTCGCCGGCATCCTTGCGTTGCTGATGCGCACGCAGCTGATCATCCCGAACAACACGGTGCTGGGGCCGGACCGCTACAACCAGGTCTTCTCGCTGCACGGCTCGGCGATGATGTTCCTGTTCGCGGTGCCGGTGATGGAGGCGGTGGCCGTCTACATCATCCCGCTGATGGTGGGCACGCGTGCGATTTCGTTCCCGCGGCTCAACGCTTTCAGTTACTGGATGTACCTGTTCGGCGGCATCCTGATCTTCGTCTGCTTCCTGATGGACATCGGCCCGGAAGCGGGTTGGACCGGCTACACGCCGCTGTCGAGTTCGGAATTCTCGCCGGGCAAGCGCACCGATTTCTGGGCGCAGATGATCACGTTCACCGAGGTCGCGGCGCTGTGCATCGCGGTCGAGATCGTCGCGACGGTGATGACGATGCGCGCGCCCGGAATGACGCTCGCGCGCATGCCGCTGTTCGTGTGGTCGATGCTGGTCACCAGCCTGATGGTGATCTTCGCGATGCCGTCGGTGATGCTCGCGAGCACGTTCCTCATCACCGACCGACTGGTCGGCACGCAGTTCTACAACGCCGCTGAAGGCGGCGACCCGCTGCTCTGGCAGCACCTGTTCTGGTTCTTCGGGCATCCCGAGGTCTACATCATCTTCATGCCCGCGCTCGGGATGATTTCGCAGATCGTCGAAGCGTTCTCGCGACGTACGATCCTCGCGTATCCGGCGATGGTTCTGTCGCTGGTCGCCACCGGTTTCCTCGCGTTCGGCCTGTGGGTACACCACATGTTCGCGACCGGGCTGCCGCCGATGGGCAACAGCTTCTACACCGCGGCGAGCATGCTGATCGCGGTTCCGAGCGGCATCCAGGTGTTCGCGTGGATCGCGACGATCGCAACGGGCCGACCCGTGCTTCGCGTGCCGATGCTCTACATCCTCGGCTTCTTCGCGCTGTTCGTGCTCGGCGGCATGACCGGCGTGATGCTGGCCTCGGTGCCGCTGAACCTGCAGGTGCACGACACCTACTTCGTCGTCGCGCACTTCCACTACGTTCTGATCGGTGGCGCGGTATTCCCGCTGCTGGGCGCGATCGTGTTCTGGTACCCGAAGATCACCGGCCGGATGATGAGCGAGCGCCTCGGCAAGTGGTCGTTCTGGCTGCTCTTCATCGGCTTCAACGTGACGTTCTTCCCGATGCACTACCTCGGGCTGGTCGGTATGCCGCGTCGCGTCTACACGTACCTGCCGGGCCTGGGTTGGGAGATTCCGAACCTGATCGCGACGCTCGGCTCGTACATGATCGCGATCAGCGTGCTGCTCTACGTCATCAACGGCCTGAAGTCGCTGCGCAGCGGCGAGATCGCGCCCGACGATCCGTGGGGTGCGCCCGACCTGCCGTGGGCGGTGTCGTCGCCGCCACCGTCGTACAACTTCGCGCAGATCCACGTCGTCACCAACCGCCATCCGCTGTGGCTGGATCAGGACGCCACGCCGGCCATCGAACTGCCCGTCATCGAAGGCGTGCGTAGCGATCGACGCGAGGTGTTGCTGACGTCGCCGGTGGACGCGGTTCCGTCGCACCGCTGGGGCATGCCCGAGCCGACCATCTGGCCGCTGCTCGCCGCGATCGCGATGACCGGCCTCTTCATCTGGTCGGTGTTCGAGGAGTGGGGCGTGGTCTGGGGCTCGATCCCGGTCGCGATCACGCTCACCGCATGGTTCTGGCCCAAGGCCTCCGAGCCGAGCCTGAAGGGGGAATCGTGATGCGCACGACCCGCGTCGTCGCGAACGTTCGTGACCTGAAGGATTACGGCTTCGGCCCGACCACGCTGAGCTGGTGGGGCGTGCTCGGCTTCATGCTCATCGAAGGCATGGCCTTCGTGCTCGCGATCGGTGCGTACTACTTCCTGCTGCCGAACGAAGACGTGTGGCCGCCGACGTCGCCGGTGCCGCCGCTGTTCTGGTCGACGCTGTTCGTCGTGGTCGGGTTGCTCAGCGAGATCCCGAACGTCATGGCGCAGCGCGCTGCCAAGCGTCTCGACCTCAACGTCGTGCGCATCGGTTTGACGCTCACGATCATCGCCGGCCTCGCGATGCTGGTGATCCGCTGGTTCGAGTTCGACGCGCTCAACGTGCTTTGGCAGCGCAGCGCCTACGGTTCGATCGTGTGGGCGCTGATCGTGCTGCATACCGTGCACACGCTCACCGACGTCTACGACAGCGTGGTGATCGCCATCCTCGCCTGGAAGGGCGAATGGGACGGCCGCAAGTTCTCCGACGCGTCCGACAACGCCATGTACTGGCACTTCATCGTCGGCAGCTGGATCGTGATCTACCTCGTCATCTACTGGACGCCGCGATGGCTGTGAGCCGACTGCATCGCTCGCGACTCGCGCCGTGGGCCGGGCTGATCGCCGGCATGGTCGCGGAGATCGTGCACCACCAGTTGCTCAGCGACATGCTGCGCTACGACTGCCGGCTGGGTAACGGAAATTCGGGACTGGCGGTCGGCATTCCCGCGATTCTGCTGATCGCGCTCGGCGCATGGCTGTCATGGGCGTCGACGCGCGGCGGCGATCCGGAAGCGCCGCATTTCCAGACCCGACGCTTCATCGCACATGTCGCGATGATGATGGCCGCGCTGCTGGCGGTCGGCATCGTCTGGCAGACGACGGCGACCATGCTGGTACCTGCGTGCGCACCGTGAGGCGGGCAGTAGCGATCGTCGCCGCACTCCTTCCGCTCGTCGCATTCGCGCACGGCGACGCCGCAGATCGCCTGTCGGCACCGGATTGGACCTTCGATGCGAGCGTCACCGTGCCGCTCGCGATCTCGCTGGTCTGGTACCTGATCGGGCTGACGCGTCTCGCATCCCGCAGCGCGACCACCGCGACGTGGCGGAGCGGGGCGGCCTGGTATCTCTCGGGCTGGCTCGTGCTCGCCGCCGCGGTGGTGACGCCGCTGCATCAGGCCGGCGAACGCTCGTTCGCGGCGCACATGCTCGAACACGAGCTGTTGATGCTGGTCGCCGCGCCGATGCTGGTGATGTCGCGGCCACTCGGCGTGATGCTGTGGGCGCTGCCGGCGTCGCGGCGTGTCGCTCTGGCGTCGACCGGCAAGCAGTCCGCGGTGTCGGGGACGTGGCATTTCCTGACGTCGCCCGTGCCCGCCAGCCTGCTGCAGATGGCCGCGCTCTGGGGCTGGCATGCGCCGCCTGCGTTCGATCGCGCACTGGCGAATCCGGGCTGGCACATTGCGCAGCACCTGTCGTTCCTGATCACGGCGCTGCTGTTCTGGTGGTCGATGCTGCATTCGCCGCGCGCGCAACGCGGTCTGGTGGTCGGCTGCCTTTTCTTTACTGCGACCGCGAGCGGCGCACTGGGTGCGCTGATGGCGTTCTCCGAGAGCCCCTGGTACGCGGGCTATGCATCGTTGCGTCTGGACGCATTCGGGCTGAGCCCGGCGGAAGACCAGCAGCTGGCCGGGTTGTTGATGTGGGTGCCGGGTGGTCTCGTGCACGCGGCGGCGGGTATCGCCTTACTCGCACGCGGACTGGTCGACACCCCATCGCGCGCGATTGGTTCGCTCGCGGTTGCCGCGGCTGCGCTGGTCGCGATCCCGCAGGCTCGCGCCGAAACCATCTACGTCAGCGACGAACAGGCCAACGTCGTGCACGTCATCCACTCGCCGTCGTGGACGCACGAGACGATCGCGGTGGGCAAGCGCCCGCGCGGGCTGCGGATGAGTCCCGATGGCCGCCGTCTGCTGGTCGCCGCGGGCGACGACGACCGCATCGATGTCGTCGACCTTGCGACCAAGCGCGTCATCGATCATCTGCCGTCGGGCCCGGACCCCGAGCGGTTCGCGCTGTCGCCGGATGGACGTCGGCTCTACATCGCCAACGAGGCCGACGCGAAGGTGTCGGCGGTCGACATCGCCGGCAAGCGCATCGTCGGGCAGGCGGGCGTTGGCGCGGAGCCCGAAGGCATGGCGGCGAGCCCGGATGGCCGATGGGTGGTGGCGACGTCGGAAACCGCGAGCCTGGTGCATTTCATCGACGCCGCGACCATGAAGGTGGTCGATAGTCGAATGGTCGGTACGCGCCCGCGCGATGCCTTGTTTACGCCAGATGGGCGCTGGCTGTGGGTGACCTCCGAAACGCGCGCCACCGCGACGCTGTTCGACATGCGCACCCGCACGCCGAGCCGCGTGGTCGACTTCGACCGCGATCCCGGCGCGACCGACACGGTGCAGGCGGTCGGCATGGCGCTGTCCGGTTCGCGCCTCTACGTTGCGCTGGGCCGCGGCGACCGCGTCGGGGAGGTCGACACCGCGACCGGACGCATCCTGCGTTATCTGCCCGCGGGCCATCGCGTCTGGGGCATCGCGCTGTCGCACGACGGCAAGCGTCTCTACGCCGCGAACGGGCTGTCGGGCGACGTCGGTGTGGTCGACCTCGCGACGGGCCGCAGCATCACCACCATCCATACCGGAGGCAAGCCATGGGGCGTCGCCGTCGGGCCCTGACGCTCATCGCGATGCTGCTCGCCGTGCCTGCCGTGCAGGCGCGGGAGCTTCGCGTATGCGCGGACCCGAACAACCTGCCGTTTTCGAAATCGGATGGCAGCGGATTCGAGAACAAGATCATCGCGCTCATCGCCAAGGATCTCGGCGCGGAAGTGCGCTACACCTGGTGGGCGCAGCGCCGCGGCAACGTGCGCAGCACGATCAACGCGAACGAATGCGACGTGGTGCCCGGCGTCGCCAGCGGCGTGGACATGCTGTCGACCACGCAGCCGTATTACCGGTCGACCTACGTCTTCGTGGCGAAGCAGGGGTCGTCGTGGACGAACGTATCGTCGCTGGACGACCCGCGCCTGCGCGACGCAACGATCGGCGTGCAGCTCATCGGCGACGACGGTGCCAACACGCCGCCGGCGCATGCACTTGCACGACGTGGCCTGCACGAGCACATCCGCGGCTACACGGTCTACGGCGATTACGCCGACTCGACGCCGCAGAAGCCCATCCTGGATGCGGTCGCGAGCGGGGAAATCGACCTCGCGCTGGTCTGGGGCCCGACCGCCGGTTACTACGCGAAACAGGCCGCCGCGCCCTTGCTCCTGACCCCGGTCACGCCCTGGCTGGACGGGGCCGAACCCATGGTCTTCGACATTTCGATGGGCGTTCGACGCGACGATCGCGCGCTGCGCCGCGAGCTCGACAGCGCGCTGGAACTCGAGGCGCCTGCGATCGCGAAGATCCTCGACGACTACGGCATTCCGCGCCCGTCGGTCGACCCGGCAGCCGCAGAAATGCCCGACGCGGCGCAAAAATAGCCAAAAGCCGGGATTTCAGGCCGAAAATGGCGGAAACCACTTGCAACCGGGACGCGGTCGCGCGATAACGCGCATTCCTTCCACCCGGAACCTGCAAACCATGGCGACGAAGAAAGCGAGCGGTGCCTCCAAGATCAAGCCGGTAACCGAACCGCTGGGCAAGAGCGGTCTGGTCAACTTCATTTCCGAGCGCACCGAAGTGGCCGCGCGCGACGTCCGCGCCGTGCTCGGCGCACTCGAGGAGGCTGCACACGGCTCGCTGCACAAGAAGGGCTGCGGCACGTTCACCTTCCCGGGCATGCTCAAGGTGACCAAGGTCGACGTCCCGGCCAAGCCGAAGCGCAAGGGCATCAACCCGTTCACGAAGGAAGAGCAGTGGTTCGCCGCGAAGCCG
Source organism: Lysobacter sp. HA35 (assembly GCF_054061195.1). Lineage (NCBI taxonomy): Bacteria > Pseudomonadati > Pseudomonadota > Gammaproteobacteria > Lysobacterales > Lysobacteraceae > Lysobacter > Lysobacter sp. HA35. The sequence continues at coordinate 955,947 of NZ_JBSSDY010000001.1, forward strand.
GCGTCCGTCAAGCTCAAGGCACGTCCGCTGAAGAAGCTCAAGGACGCGGCGGTCTGATACGCCTCCAAGCCGCCGGCCACCAGGCCGGCGGTTTTTTTTCGTCCGTACGAAACGCGTAACCTGTCGACATGTCACTCGCCTACGAAGTCGCACGCGATGCCGTGCTCGCCCTCAGCGACGAGGTCGGGCTGGTCGAACGCCTCGCGCGTGCGCACGATGTCCTCGAGACGCTCGATCCTGCCGCGCACCTGCCGGAACACCTCCGCTTCCGCTTCGAGGAACTCGTGGCCGACATTGCCTACGGCGCGGATTCCGTGCACGGCGCGCTCGCGCGCATGAGCGCGGCGGATCGTCACCGGCTTTCCGAGCGCATCGTTACGTTGTTCGCCGAAGTCGCGCGGGCCTTTCCGGGCGATCTCTGATCGCGGATCAGTTTCGATCGTGTGACGCGAAGTCGCGAAACGGAAGAGTCGCTGCTCGCGATCAAAGCGTTGCGGGGCCGTGCCACTCGCAATGTGCAGCAACAAACATCTCGTCGTGGATACGCACTGCTAGTCGGCGTACTCGTCGGTGACAAACAACGCGCCCGACACGACGCACCGAGCGTTCGACGCAGCAAGCCGACGCCCGTCTCCGCTAAAGACCCCTCGCGCACCCTTAGAGAGCACACGCTGGCGGCCATTACGCCGCGTCGTCGCGTGACACGCGAACTGCCACTGCGGCCTCGTCGGCATGAGCTCGCTGGCTCGCCGTGCATAGTCACCACCCGCGTGCATTGCAGCCCGGTAAGCCACGGTGCTCCATGCGCATTCCTGCCCGAAGGGGCAGGGCGGGATACCCCCAGTGTCGATTCCGCGCCCTTGAACCCGCTGGGATGATCGGTGCGGACGTACTGGACCGGATCGATGAATCGACAGTTCGCACGCGTAACGCCTGTGACGCCCGCGACCGCCGATTCCAACGCGTCGCGCCGGGCGCGTCGTCGCAGCCTTGCGACCGCGATGTCGCTCGTCGCGTGGATCCCGGCCGCGCATGCGTCGTTCCTGCAGGGCGAGGCGCTCGACTCGCTCGCGAATGGCGTCGCATGGGTCGCGCTGATCATCGTGCCGGTGGTGCTGATCGCGGTGTTCTGGATCGTCCACATCATGCCGGAGAAGATCGCGGAGAAGCGCCGGCATCCGCAGCTGTCCGCGATCAAGACGCTCTGCCTGCTGTCGCTGGTGTTCGGCGGAATGCTCTGGCCGATCGCATGGTTGTGGGCTTACACCAAGCCGGTGATTCACAAGCTCGCCTACGGAACTGATGTCGACGACACGCCGCATCACGGTGAAGCGCTCACGCCGATCGACGATGCGCACGCGGCACCGCATACGGATGACGACGTGCACGCGCTGCGCCAACGCATCGCGACACTGGAAGCGCAGCTCGATGCGCAGTCGCACGCACCGCGAGGAAGCATCTGATGGAGATCATCCTGCTCCTCATCTATTCGTTCTTCGTCTGGCTGATCTTCTTCAAGTTCAAGTGGCTGCCATGGACGTTCGTCAGCCAGGTGATCGTGGTGACGATCCCCATCATCGGCCTGACGCTGCTGATCCTGCTGCTCAACATCGTGGCGCCCTCGTCGTCGGATGTGCGCGTCATCAATTACGTGGTGCAGGTGATTCCGCGCACGATCGGTCGCGTGACGTCCGTGCCTGTGGAAGCGAACCGGCCGGTGAAGAAGGGCGACGTGCTGTTCAGCGTCGACCCGACGCCATACCGCGAAGACCTGTCGCAGCTGCGGGCGCAGGAACCGGAGCTGATTGCCAAGCTGTCCAGCGCCGAGGCCTACCAGCGCGAACTGCGTGCACAACTGCGTGCGGCACGTGCCGGTGAGACCGCGGTACGCGCCAAGCTCGACCTTGCGAAGCGGCGCGTCGGGCAGACCGGCGATCTGGCGCACTCCGGTGCCGGCCCGAAGTTCGACTACGAGCAGGCGCAGGCAGACGCACGCGCGCTGGAAGCCGATGTCGCGAACAACAACGCCGGCGTTGTGCAGGTACAGCAGAAGCTGTCTGCGACGACACACGGCGGCGAGCTGTCGGAAGTCGCGCAGGCGCGTGCAGCGCTCGAGCAGTTGCGCGCGCAGATTCTCAAGGCCGAGTGGATGCTCAAGGAGAGCACGGTGTATGCGCCGGCCGACGGAACCGTCGTCAACCTGCAGCTGCGCGAAGGGTCGTACGCGAGCAACCTGCCGCTCGCGCCGGTGATGACCTTCGTCGAGAAGGAACAGTGGGTGATCGCGATGTTCGCGCAGAACGAACTGCGCTACGTCAAACCCGGCGATGAAGCGGAGATCGCGCTCAAGACGTTTCCGAACCGCATCATCAAGTGCAAGGTCGATTCGATCGTCTGGGCGTCGGGCACCGGGCAATTGCCGATCGGCGGCATGACACCGCAAACCGCCGCGGTTCCGCTGCAGGGTACCGGCGCGCCGGTCACTGCTGTCGGTGCGCCGGTGCGTTACGCGGTGCGGCTGCGGCCGATCGGCAAGGATGCAACCGCCTTCCTGCCGATGGGCGCGCAGGGCATCGGCGCGGTCTACACGGACCACATCACGCTGATCCAGATCGTGCGTCGCATCATCCTGCGCGTGTCGACCAAGCTCGACTGGCTCGTCCTCAAGCTGCACTGAGCCATGGCCGCCCGCCCGCTTCCGGGATCGTGCATCGGCGGACTCGCTGCCACGCTGGCGGTCGCGCTGGCGATGCAGGGATGTGCGACGTCGCCACCGCCGCCGCGCGATGAGATCGCACGCGAAGCACTCGGCGACGCACATGTCCCGGCGAACTGGGCGTCCGGCCTGCGTGCGGGCGCAGTCGCCGACAACTGGGTCGCGACGTTCGGCGACCCCGAACTCGATCGCCTCGTCGGCGAAGCCATCGCGCACAACGCCGACCTGCGCATCGCCGCGGCCCGGATGGAGGAAGCCGCCGCGCAGGTCGACATCGCGAACTCGCGGCTGAAACCTGCCATCGGAATTCTCGGCCGCGCGAGCAGCAAGCCGTTGTCGGATTTCGTCGCGATGGCCGCCGGCGCGATCGTGCGGTTCGCGTGGGAGATCGACCTCTGGGGTCGCCTGCGTTACGCGCGCAACGCCGAGCGCGCGATGCACGATGCGAGCGGTGCGGACTACCGCTATGCGCAGCAGTCGATCGCTGCGGCGGTGGCGCGCACGTGGTTCATCGCCGCGGAAACGAACAAGCAGCGTCAGCTCGCGGACCAGATGGCGAAGGACGCCGAGGCGCTGGTAGGTCTCGCCGAGCATCGCCTGAAGATCGGCGCAGGCAGTCAGGACGACCTGCTGGTCGCCCGCACGAATGCGGCGAGCTACGCCGACGCCGCGCGACAGGTCGACCTCGCGCATTCGCAGTCGCTGCGCGCGCTGGAAATCCTGCTGGGGCGTTATCCGGCGGCGCAGATCGCATCACGTGACGACCTGCCTGCGTTCCCCGGAACGACGCCCGCGGTCGGTTTGCCGACGGATCTGCTGTCGCGACGCCCGGACATCCTCGCCGCCGAAGATCGCGTTGCCGCGGCGTTCAATCACGTCGGCGAGGCGAAGGCATCGTTCCTGCCGAGCCTGTCCATCCTGCTCGGGGCAGGGCGCCTGCAATCGAATACGAACGGCTTCCAGGACGAGCCGCGCAACACGCACAGCAGCAGCGCGATGCTGAGCGGGCCGCTCTATACCGGCGGTGCGCTGACCGGGTCACTGCGCGCGAGCAATGCCGAACAACAACAGGCGATCGCCGACTACGGCCGCATGGCGCTGAAGGCGTTCAACGAGGCGGAAGACGCGCTCAACGGCGAACAGATACTCGCGTCGCGCGAAACGTTGCTCGCTGGTGCCGCGCGCGACAGTCGCCATCTGGTCGACCTGCAGCGTCAGGCGTATCGCGTCGGCAAGGTCGACATGCGCACGGTGACGCAGAGCCTGCTGACTGCGAACGCGACGGAAGTGACGCTCCTGCACGTGCGTCGCGAACGTCTCAACCAGCGCGTCGACCTGCACCTCGCGCTCGGCGGTAGTTTCGATGACTCGCCGGCCGCAACGTTGCCCGCATCAGCGTCGAGTCCGAAGGAAGCGCGCCGATGAAGTGGCTGCTGCTCTTCGTTCCGCTGGCGATCGCGCTCGAGTTCCTGATGCCGGGCAGGCCGATGGTGATCTTCGCGGCCGCGGCGATCTCGATCATCCCGCTCGCGGCATCGATGGCGCACTCGACCGGAACGCTCGCGGAGCGTTTCGGACCGGGCATCGGCGGTCTGCTCAACGCCACGTTTGGCAACGCGGCGGAACTGATCATCACGCTGGCGGCGCTGCGCAACGGACTGTACGGCATGGTCAAGGCCGCGCTGATCGGCGGAATCATCGGCAACATCCTGATGGTGCTCGGCCTGTCGATGCTGCTGGGCGGCATCGGTCGCTCGTCGCAGAGCTACAACGCGCTGGCCGCGAGTTCGCAGGCGACGATGCTGCTGCTCGCGGTCATCGCGCTGATCATGCCGGCCGCGTTCCGCTCCGTTGCACCGGAAGACTCCGGCGCGCTGAACTCGATCAGCGTGTGGATTTCGTGCGCGCTGATCGCGGTCTATGCCGCGTACGCGGTGTTCAGCCTGGTCACCAATCGATCGATGTTCGAGGACGACGGCGCGGAGCCGTCGCAGGGCGAGGTCGCACACGCGCACGGGCCGCCGCAGTCGACGCGGCGCGCGGCGGTCATGCTCGGCGTCGCAACGCTTGCCGTCGTGTGGATGAGCGAGCTGCTGGTCGCCGGCATCGAACCGACCGCGCACGCACTCGGCCTTTCCGACGCCTTCGCAGGCGTTTTCCTGCTTGCCGCGCTTGGCATTGCGGCGGAAGGTGCGACCGCCGTCGTCATGGCGCGTCGCAACCGCATGGGCCTGTCCATGTCGATCGTGCTCGGCTCCAGTGTCCAACTGGCGCTGCTGATCGCGCCGCTGCTGGTGCTGCTGAGCTACGTGGTCGGGCCGCATCCGATGGGCCTGTTGTTCGGCGGCGGGCTCGTGATCAGCGTGCTGTTCTCGGTGCTCATCGTTAACGGCGTCGCGCGTGACGGGCGTTCGGACTGGCTGCGCGGCGTACAGCTGCTCGCGGTGTACCTGATCCTCGGCAGCGTGTTCTATTTCGCGCCGGACACGGGGGGCTAGGCCGTGCCCGTGCTCACCAGGATCAGCCCGCGCCTGAGCGAACGCCGCTACCTGCTGCTGTTCGGCATGCTGCTCGCGACAATTGCGGTCGGGCCGCTAGCGGAGGAGTTCGGCTTCGGCTCGAAACTGCTCGACGTGTTCCTGGGCCTCACGCTGCTCTCGACCGTGTGGCCTGCGCAGTCCTCGACCGCTCGCGGCGCGACGATCGCGCTGGTGGTCGTAGCGGTGCTGCTGCGGCTGCTGCCGTCCGGCGCGTTGGGCGGTCACGCCGAAGCCATCAGCTACGCGCTCTGGGGCGCGATCGCGCTGTTCGCGGCGTATCGCGCATTGAACTACGCACTCACGAACGTGCCCGTCGACACCGACCACATGATGGCCGCGCTCAGCGCCTATCTGCTGGTCGGCGTGTTCTGGGGCGCGATCTACGTCGCCGTCGAAGAAGGCATGCCGCGTTCGCTGCTGGTCGCGGGCCAGCCGTTCACGAACGGCATGTCGCTCAACGACGGCATCTATTTCAGCTTCGTCACGCTCGCGACGCTCGGCTATGGCGACATCACGCCGATTACGCCGATCGCGCGCGGGCTGGCGGTATTCGAAGCGATCGTCGGGCAGTTCTACCTGGCCGTGCTGGTGGCGCGGCTGGTCGGGCTGCGCCAGGTCGCGGCGTCGGGCGATGGCGCGCGTCCGGGCTGAATTGCCGTCGTGCCAGCGGGGTCGCGAATGCGATCGCGCGTTGTTGTCCCCGTGGCCGTGCGGCCGCGGTCCGGCGGGTGCTGCGGCTCTTCGCCCAACTTCAGGAGTGATCCATCATGAACGCCCCTCGTGATTACGACCGACCCCGCCGGTCCGGGGTCGCGACCGCAGTGGCCTTTGCCTGCGTGCTGCTCGCCTCGATGCCAGGTGGCTTCGCGGTGGCCGCGCCGCAGTCGTCGTCGGCCAGTGCGCCATCGGGCAGCGCCGTGTTTTCCAGCGCCGAGCTCGACCAGATGCTCGCGCCGATCGCGCTGTACCCCGATTCGCTGCTCGCCCAGGTGTTGATGGCCTCGACGTATCCGGGCGAGGTCATGGACGCCGCCACATGGTCGAAAGCCAATCCGAGCGTGAAAGGCGACGCCGCCGTGAAGCAGGTCGCCGGCAAGCCCTGGGACCCGAGCGTGCAGGCGCTGGTCGCCTTCCCGCAGGTGCTCGCATCGCTGGGCCAGGACAGCAACTGGGTGACGCGTCTCGGCGACGCGTTCCTCGCCGAACCCGATCGCGTGATGGACTCGGTGCAGCGACTGCGCGACGCCGCGCAGAAGGGCGGGCACCTCGCGTCGAACGAGTACCAGAAGGTGGAGGAGCAGGGACAGACGATCGTCATCGAGTCCAACGACCCGGATGTGATCTACGTGCCGGCCTACGATCCGTCGTACGCGTACCCGGGCTACGGCTGGGGCGCGTATCCGCCGTACTACTACCCGCCGGGCGCTTACTGGTATCCGGGCTATGCGCTCGGTGCCGGGATCATGTTCGGCATTGGCGTCGGCATCGTCGGCGGCCTGTGGGGCGACATCGCCTGGAACGGTGGCGACATCAACATCGATGTCGATCGCTACAACAACTTCGAGCGCAACATCGATCGCGAAGCCAATCGCGGCGACCGCCAGGGCAATCGCGATACCCGCCGGAGCGAGCGCCAGGCCGGCGACAACAAGTTCCGCCACGACAGCGCGCATCGCGAAGGCACGCCGTATCGCGACAAGGGCACGCGTGATCGCTTCGAAGGCCAGCGCGCGAGCGCCGACAACCGCATGCGTGGCGATACGCCGCAACGTGCGCAGGCACGCGACCAGGCGCGGCAGTCGATGGACAACCGCGGCATGGATTCGCCCGCGCGTTCAAACAGGGAAGCGCAGGACCGCGCACGTTCGGCGTCGAACGACCGCTCGATGCAGAACCGGCAGGGCAGCCCGCCCGGAAGCCGCGACAGCTACCAGCAACGCGGGCAGAACAATATGCAGTCGCGTGATGCGGCGCGCAGCAACTACGGCAGCTCCGGCCGCGGCGATGCGTTCAGCGGGGCGAGCAGCGGCATGCGCGACACCAACGCCGCGTCGAATCGCGGACGGTCGAGCAGCTCGGGCTCGTATGGCGGATCCCGCGGCGGTGGCGCATCGCGTTCGATGAGCCGCCCGCCCATGAGTCGAGGTGGTGGTGGAGGACGTCGTCGATGAACACTTCAAACACACTGCGTGTCATGCCGCGCGCGTTGCTGGTCATCGCGCTGGCGGCATCACCGATGGCTTGGGCGCAGCAGGCCTATCCGACGCCGGACGCCGGCGCCTCAGCACTCGTCGACGCACTCGGTACGTCCACTGCCGACACGGCCAAGCTCGGCCAGGTGCTCGGTTCCAACTGGAAGGACTACGTGCCCGCGCAGGGCGGGCCGAAGCGTGCGGACGTGGATGCCTTCCTCGCCAAGTATCGGCAGAAGCACGCGTTCACCACGTCGGGCGGCAACACGATGCTGACCGTGGGCAACGACGGCTGGACGTTCCCGATCCCGCTCACCAAAAAGTCCGACGGCTGGCATTTCGACACCGCCTCGGGCGCAGCGGAAATGCGTGCACGCGCGATCGGCCGGAACGAGCTCGACGTCATCAAGGCGCTGCAGGCGTATCGCGTCGCGCAGTTCGAATACGCGGACGAGGACCGCGACGGCGATCGCGTGCTCGAGTTCGCGCAGAAGATCGCGAGCAGCGACGGCAAGCACGACGGCCTGTTCTGGGCCGACGACGACAGCAACGAAGTCAGCCCGCTCGGCCCGCTGTTCGGTGACGACAAGCCGAAGGCCGATTTCCTCGGCTACCACTACCGGATCCTGACGGGGCAGGGCGCCTCGGCACCCGGTGGCGCGTACGACTATCGGCTCGGCGACAACATGGTGCGCGGGTTCGGCCTGGTCGCGTGGCCGGCGGACTACGGGAAGACGGGCGTCACCACCTTCGTCATCAGCCAGGACGGCTTGGTGTTCCAGCGCGATCTCGGCAAGGACACGGCGCGCATGGCCGAGGGCATGAAGGTGTTCGATCCGGACAGCGGTTGGATGCAGGTGGGCGACAACACCGCGTCGAAGTAGCAACAGACGAGTCGGCGACACGCGCATCGTCGCGTCGCCGGCGCACGGCGTGCCATGGCGGCGCGCCGTTTCATGCCCATCGGTAAGGAGCGACACCATGACCAAGAAACTCGTCGCCGAGCTGCTCGGAACGTTCTGGCTGGTTCTCGGCGGCTGCGGCAGCGCGGTGCTCGCCGCTAATTTCGGCGGGCCCAGCAATCCGCTGGGCATCGCCTTCGTCGGCGTGTCGCTCGCGTTCGGCTTGACCGTGCTGACCGGCGCGTATGCCTTCGGTCGCATCTCGGGCGGGCACTTCAACCCCGCGGTCACCGCCGGACTCTGGGCAGGCGGACGATTCCCGCCGTCGCAGATCGTGCCGTACTGGATCGCGCAGACGCTGGGCGCGTTGCTCGCGGGCTTCGTGCTGTTCCAGATCGCCAGCGGACATGCGGGCTTCGCGGTCGACCCGGACTCGGCGGGCGCGTTCGCTACCAACGGCTACGGCACGCATTCGCCCGGCGGCTATTCGATGGGCACGGCGGCGGTCTGCGAGTTCGTGCTCACCGCGTTCTTCGTCATGGTGATCATGGGTTCGACGCAGCCCAGCGCGCCTGCAGCGCTGGCGCCGGTATCGATCGGCTTGGCGCTCACGCTGATCCACCTCATCAGCATTCCGGTGACGAATACTTCGGTGAATCCGGCGCGGTCGACGGGTGTCGCCGTGTTCGTCGGTGGCGAAGCGATCTCGCAGCTCTTGTTCTTCTGGCTGGTGCCGCTCGCCGGTGGTGTCGTCGGTGGCGCCATCTATCGCTGGCTGGGGCACGAGGGCGAGATCGCGCCGATGGCATGACACGCCGATGCGTCAGTCGTCTCGCACGACCGGCGCATCAGCGATCGGCGGCAGTTCGTCCCAGACCTCGATCGCATCGGCGACGGTCGCGAATACACGGCCCGGCCCGATCGCTTCGTACAACGGTGAACGACGCACGGTCTCTAGCACGTCGGGGCTCAATGCCGCCAACCACACCTCCGTGCCGGCGGCACGCTGCTTGGCTTCGGCGTCGCCGAGCGCCAGCAGAGCGGTGTATTCGATGTCGAATACCGCGCGCAGGTCGAGCACGATCACGCGTGGACGGTTCTCTGCGAGCAGCGGCTGGATGCGCTGGCCGAAGTACACCGCGTTGCCGAAGAACAGCCGACCTTCAGGTCGCAGCACAAGCAGGCCGGGCACATGTTCATCGTCCGGATTGCGGTCCGACGGCGGGCGGAAGCGACGCGTTCCCGGCTTGCGTCGCAGCACATGCAACCGTGGATGCAGCGATTGGTAGGCCAGCGACATCATCGACACGATGATCGCCACCACGATGCCGCGCAGCGCGCCCATCGCGACGACACCGACCAACGCGACGAGCGCCCAGATGTATTCGGTGCGACGCACGCGACGGATCGCCGCGAACTCCTGCAGGCTGATCAGGCCCGTGGCGAAGACGATGGCGATCGCGGCGAGCGTCGCGCGTGGGACGCTCTCGAGCAGCGGACCGAGCCAGAGCATCGCGCCGAGTGCGAGCAGCGATGCAACCAATCCCGCTAGCTGCGTGCGCGCACCCGCGCGGCGGTTCACCATCGTCGCGCTCGCCTGGCCACTCGCCGGCATGCAGCCAACGAATGCGCCCGCCGCGTTGGCGATGCCGAGCGCACGCAGTTCGACATCGGCGTCGGGGTAGGGCTCGTTCGCGGTCGCAACAGCCTGCCCTGCCGTCAGCGACTGGATAAAGCTCATCAGCGCGATGCCCATCGCGGCTGGCCACAGTTGCAACGCCATGCGGAGGTCAGGTAATACGAGTGACGGCAGGCCGGTTGGTACGCGGCCGACAACTTCGACGCCCGCGGCGTCCAGACGAAACACGATCACCGTCACCGTCGATATCGCCACCGCGATCAGTGGCGCCGGCATCCGCGGGCTCCATCGATGCAATGCGACCAGCAACGCGATGGTGAGCACTGCGACGATGAACGTCGCCATCGAGGTGTCCGGCAACGACGTCGCCAGCGAGACCAGCTCGTCGACGCGACGGTCGCCCTGTACGTGCAGTCCGAACAGGCGAGGCAACTGCTCGATCAGCACGACAATGGCGACGCCGGACCGGAAGCCCGTCAGCACGGGCGCGGATATGAAGTTGGCGAGGAAGCCGAAGCGCAAGGCGCTCGCGATGAGCAACAACGCGCCGGTGAGGGCGGTGAGCGTGGCAGATGCGCGAAGCAGCGTCGCGATGTCGGGGTAGGGCGCCAGTTCGACCAGTGCCGCGCCCGTCAGCATCGCGACCGTCGCGCTGGTGCTCACGCTCAATGCGCGGGACGTTCCGAACAGCACGTACGCCAACATCGGAACGAATGCCGTGTAGAGGCCGACGTACGCCGGGAGTCCTGCAAGCGCCGCGTAGGCCAGCGTCTGGGGAAGCACGATCGCGGCGGTGGTAATGCCTGCGATGACATCGCCACGCAGCCAGCCGATCCGGTAGTCGCGCCAGCCGCCGAGCAGCGTGGTCGCGCGGTTCACGACATATCCCGCTCAGCACGCGGCTGCAAGGCGCGAGGCATTGCAGGCGTGCGAACCAACCATCCGCAAGAACGCGGCACGACCACGACGGTCGTCGCGGTTACAGCGACGGCGGGTCGTAATAGATCATGACGCGGAGGTCGCGCAGGTCCTGGCTCGCTGGATCGTCCTGCGACACCTGGCCGTAGCGCACGCGGAACATGAAACCCTTGAGCGCGCCTTCCGGTACGTTCCACTGCAGGTTGACGTCGGCTTCCTGCCGCGAGAACTGGCCGGGCGCGTCCGGCGTGCTGCCATTGACGTACAGCCCGTACATGCTCAGGCCTTTCACGCTGTGGAAGTTGTAGCCGGCGCGCATCATCCACGCGTCTTCGCCGTCGCGGTTGAAGTCCTCCACCTGCACGCTGGTGTAACCCGGATAGCTGCTCCACGGGTTCTGCATGTTGGTGTCGCCGCCGGCGCTGGTGTACGCGACCGTGTACAGCGCGTTGCCCCAGCCGAGCTCGGCCTTACCACCCCACTGGTGCGATTTGAAGTCGCCGCCGCGCAGCAGGTTGTCGCCGACGTTCTGCTCATCGCTGTACTGCAGCGCGAACCCGAGCTTGGTCTTGTCCGAGAGTTTGTGGTCGTACTTACCCTCGGTATAGAAGATGTTGATGATGTCGTTGCTGTAGTAATCGATCGCACCGACCGACCAGCCGTTGAACTTGTAATTCAAACCTGCGGCATACACGCCGCGATCCACGCCACGCGGTGCGCCCGCGTCCTGCGCCATCGAGACGAAGTGGTCGGCGTTGCGTTCCTTGATCTCGTCGAAGTAGCCCGCACCGAAGCGCCACTCGGGTTGCCCGTCGCCGCCGTACAGGCCTTGCACGACCGCCGCGGTGAAGGTGTTCGGCGTCATGCGGCTGTCGTTGCGGTTGATGTACGGCGTATCGAAGCCGCGCGCGCCCACGGTGAGCTTGGTGTCGTCGTTGAGCAGGAATTCGCCGTACAGCTCGCCGAGCACGGCGTAACCGTGCTGACCCGGCTTCAGCAGCGTCGTGCCGTCCTTGTCTTCGGGGCCGTAGAGCTTGTTGGAGCCGTACACGGTCGAGCCGAACGAGAAACGGTCGCGGAAGTAGCCGGTCTTGAAACCGGCCGATCCGCCGATCGCCCACGCCGTGCTTTCGCTGTCGTCGTACTTGGTGCGATCCAGATAGTAGGTGCGCGCCTGCACGTCGAACTTGGTGTCCTGCCACGCCTTGCGTCGTGTCTCACGCACCGAGTCCTCGTGCGTCGGCGGGCCGAAGCTTTCCGACAGCGGTGCCTGGCCCTGTTCGAGCGACGACGGCGGGCCTTCGCCGTCGGCATCGGCATTGCGTTCGAGGGCCGGATCGGTCGTGCCCGACGTCGCCGCACTGACCTGCGGTTCGAACGGCGCGAGCGCGAGCGCGTCGAGCTGTTGCGCCGTCATCGATGCCGGCGAGCCATGTGGCGTGGCGGCGAACACGACAGCGGCGGGCATGGTGCCCACCGCGGCCAGCATCAGGCAGAGCGACCGGCGCGTGCCGGTGGAAACGTGGCTGCTCATACGTCCTCCCGTTGCTGGCTGGACCGCCGCGCTGTCAGCGGTCGGCCCTCCCGACGCATCCGTCGATCGTCCACAACCTCGATACGTTCCCTCGCCGACTGCACGGTCTTGTGGGGCCGTTTCGGTCGTTTCTTGGGCGCGGACTTCTTTGCCGTCACTGCGACAGCACCATCGCGAAGTAGCCGAACACCGTGTAGAGCACGCCCGACACCGCGTAGCCGACCGGGAATCCGACCCAGGGCACGCTGCTGTTGATCTCCTTCGCCGCTTCGCGCGCGGGGCCGGAGTGCGAGCGCGAACCCGCGACGCCACCCATCAACACCGCAGGGTTGATCTTGAAAATGTGGTAGCCGATGGCCCATGTGACGAAGGGCGGGATCGTGCTGGCGACGAAGCCGGCCAGGAAGATCTTGATCGCGATCGAACCCGTCAGCTGCTCGAGTAGCGTCGCGCCGGCGTTGATGCCGACGATAGCGATGAACGTCACCAGCCCGAGGTCTTCGAGGATGTTGCGCGCGGCATTCGGCGTGCTGCCGAAGAACCGCAGGCGCGACACGACCGACGACACGAGGATGCCAGACAGCAACAGTCCACCCGCGTTGCCCAGGCCTACCGAGAAGCTGCCGACCGGCACGTTGATCTTGCCGACCAGCAGGCCCAGCACCATGCCGCCCGACAGCGTGAGCAGGTCGGTCGACGTGCTCTGCCGCGCCACCTTGCCTAGCAACGCGCCTGCTTTGTCGACCGCGCTCTTGAGGCCGGTAACGTACAGCACGTCGAAGCGCTTGATCAGCGTGTCGGCGCCGAGCGGAATGGTCTCGCCACTGCGTTCGATTCGGCTCACACCGAGCTGGCCGGCGAAGTCGCTCTGCGCCAGCGAGCGCAGCGGCTTCTCGTCCATCGACTTCTCGGTGACGAGGATTTCCGCCTGGTCGAGCGCAATGTTGAGTGCGCGCGAATCCGGAATCTCGCTGCCGACCAGGCCGAGGTTCGACGTCAGGTCGTCGAGACGTCCACCCAGTGCGATGACGTCACCCTGGCGAAGCACGGTATCCGGCGATGCACCCAGCACCTCGTCGCCACGCACGACGTTGACGATGCGGTACTGCGGATAGGTCGAACGGAACTGCGCGATGCTCTGGCCGGCCGTCGTCGCATTCTCGACGCGATACGCACGCAGGCCGCCCGGGCGATAGCCCGTCAGGCCGGTGTCGTCGACGTTCGCGACGCCGTGGGTTGCTTCGTATTCCGCCGCCGCCTTCTTCGCGTCGACGCCCCACCAGCGCGGCAGGTACTTGCACACGAGGATGATGCCAACCGTGCCCCAGAGATACGTCACGCCGTAACCCAGCGCGATCATCGCGGACACCGACTCCGGCGTGCTTCCGGCGGGCACTTTGTACGCGCCCTGTTCCATGGCCATTTCGGCCGTACCGATCGCCGCCGACATGGTCTGCGAACCCGCGAGCACGCCACCCGCCGCACCTGCCGGCAGGTGGAACACCGGGCCCGACATCAACACCACGAGGCCGAGGCCCAGGAACGAGCAGATCACTGCGAGGATGGTGAAGGTGATGCCGTCCTTCTTCAGGCTGTTGAAGAACGCGGGCCCGACGCGAAGGCCGACGCCGTACATGAAGAGGTAGTAGAAGAGCGACTTGGCGAAGTTGTCGAGTTGCAGCTTCACGCCGTAGGTCGACGCCCACGTCGCGAGTGCCGCACCGACGACCACGGCCGCGGCGACCATGCCGAGCCCGTAGCCCTTCACCGAGAACTTTCCGACCAGTACCGCCAGGCCCACTGTCAGGAACAGCAGGATGTACGGGTTGTCGGACAGGAACTGAAAGAACCCTTGCATGGCAGGCCTCCGGTAGCGACGAAGTGCTTACTGCATCGAGGACGCGGACCACGTCGCGAGCACGTCGGGCTTGAGCAACTTGATGCCCTGTTCCGCGTGGTAGCCGTGGATTTCCTTGACGTCGAGCTTGCGCATGAACGCAATCGTGTCGTCGGTGATGACCTGCCCCGGCACCATGATCGGGAAGCCGGGCGGGTAGGGGATGACGAAGTTCGCGGACACCATCTCCGGCCCGTCCTTTAATCGGCGTTCGACGTCGTCGCTGTTGAGGCGCACGAATTCGCAGTTCGTTTCGTCGTAGGCCATGAAGAACGCGGGCCGCATGTGGCCTTCATTGCTCTCGGACTTCGAGTTGTCGCGGAACACGTCGTGGAACCGGCTGAAGTTCGGCAGGTCCGGCACGTCGGTCATCAGCGACTTCACGCGCGAATCGAACTTCGCCTGTCCGGCCTCACCGGAATCGGCGAGCTTTGCATCGATCTCGCGCGACAGATCGGCCAGCGCCTTGATCAGCAACGCCGCATCGCTGTGCGTGTTGTTGATGTTGGTCTGCACCAGGATGCTGTTGCGCGACGTCTTGTTGATCTGGATGTCGAAGCGCTCGGCGAGCATGCCCTTGAACTGCGTTCCGTCGAACCCGGCCGCGCCGCAGATCAGCGTGAGGCGCGTCGGATCGAGCGCGAACTCGTCGTCATCCCAGGCTTCCACGGTGTCCGCCCACGAAGCATTCGGCGGGCCGTAGTCGACGATGCCGGACTCGCGGAACTCGGCCGGGATCATGTCCTCCGGCGTTGCCACGCGGAAATACTTCGAGATCAGCGGATGGGTATTGATCGTGCGGCGCAGGCGGATGGCGAGGTCGGTCATCTGCACGGTCAACGCGAAACCTTCGAGCTCCATCTGCCGACGTGCGAGGTCCAGTGACGCGATCAGCTGCAGGTTGGGCGAGGTCGAGGTATGCGCGAAGAACGCTTCCTCGAACGGGCCTTCGACCTTATGGAAGTCGTCGTCCCAGACCAGCATCATCGAGCCCTGGCGGAACGCCGACATCGATTTGTGCGTCGAGTTGGTCTGATACGCACGGATGCGCACCTTGTCCGGGTCCGGCATCAGCCGCGTGTCGAGCAGCGCCGCGTCGTCGAGGTTCGCGTGCTTGGCCGACCACGCCTTGTACTGCTCGCGGTAGGCCTCACTCTTGTAGCGCTCCGACAATGCGGCGGCCGCACCCATCGCGGTACGCCGACGATGGAACGGGCTGAAGCGCGCGAAGCCGAACCAGGCTTCGTCCCACAGGAACACGAGGTCGGGCTTGATGGCGAGGCATTCCTCCATCACGCGCTTCGGGTTGTACATGTGGCCGTCGAACGTGCAGTTGGTCATGTCGATGACCTTGACGCGGTCGAGCGTGCCCTCGGCCTTGCAGTCCAGCAGCGCCTTCTTGATCGTGCGCAGCGGCACCGCCCCGTACATCGAGTATTGCGTCAGGGGAAACGCCTCGACGTAATAGGGTTGGGCACCGCTGAGCACGAAGCCGTAGTGGTGCGACTTGTGGCAGTTGCGGTCGACGATGACGATGTCGCCCGGCTTGCAGATGGCCTGCACCACGATCTTGTTGGACGTCGACGTTCCGTTCGTGCCGAGATACGCGCGCTTCGCGCCGAACGCCCGCGCCGTCGCGTTCATCATCTTCTTGATGTTGCCGGTGGGCTCGAGAAGGCTGTCGAGCCCGCCGGTGGTCGCCGACGATTCGGCGAACAGGATGTTCGTCCCGTAGAAGTGGCCCATGTCGCGGATCCAGTTGGATCCGAACACCGACTTGCCACGTGCGATCGGCAGCGCATGGAAGGTGCCGATGGGACGCATCGCGTACTTCTTCAGGTTGTCGAAGTAGGGCGTCTCGTAACGGTCCTTGATGCCGTCCAAAATGGCGAGGTGCAGCTCCATCGGTTCTTCGACGTGATGGAACACACGACGCACGGGCGCCGCTTCGTCGCTGCCGGCGAGAAGCTCCGGCGAGCGATCGGTGAGCAGGAACAGGTCGAGTTCCGGACGGAAGTTGCGCAGCCCGCGCGCAAGTCGCGTAGCGAGCGCACCGGGCGCGGCCGTGCCCTGTTCGACGTTGATATGACGTGCGAGGTAAGCCTTGAGGTCGGGCACCTGGTGCTTGGATGCGTACTGGAAGCCGTCGACCAGGATCACGCTCTGGATGTTCGAGTTCACCATCGCGGCGAGCGCGGCATCCTCGAAGCTTCCGACGTGCACGGTGGTGTACAGGAACGGGTCGTCCGGGCGGCGCAGGCGTCGCATTTCGTCAGCGGCGCGCGGCCACGACGATGGATCGGTGGGGGAGACGATAAGCACTTCGAAATACGGGCGGATCTGCGCACCTGCGACGTCGGGCGGCGCGCTGTCGAGCAAGGTCCCGTCGCCTTCGCTGTTCGCGTCCCACGCTTGTTCATCGCGGCGGAAATCGCCGGACAGCAGCGTCGCCGAAATGCGCTGCACGAGGCGCGCAAAACCTGTGGCGTCGCCGGAATCGAGCGCGCCGTCGAGTGACGACAACAGGCGCGTGCCCGGATACGCCCAGCAGAATTCCAGCCGCGTGATGCGGCCCAGCAGCGTGCGGCATTGGCCGCGATAACGCTCGCCCTGTTCACCGGCACTTCGCTGGTCGGCCCATGCACGGGCGAGGGCATTGAGTTCGCGCCATTGATCGGAGCGCGAGCTCGCGGCGGAGAAGACGTGCGACAGGCCGCTGCTGTCCGTGTGAGCGACATCGTTCATGGGTGCGCCTCGTGGATTCGCGTGTGTGCAAATCGCACCCACGCCATGCGGGCGCGCGGATGCTGCCCGTGAAACGTAGGACGCACGCTTCGGCACGACTATTGGCTCTGGTGCCACATCGCATTGCCCGAAGGGGCATGGATTCGTCGTTGTGCGTAGCGCGGTGGACGCACGAGCGACGACGGGACAGCTTCAATGTTCACATCGGAGTTGGCGGACTCGGCCTGCTCGAGTTTCTTCGGGTATCGATGTTGCACCGTGGCGAGACACGGCTGCACCGTTCGAGGCATGCGCTCTTCGCGACTGCGAGACCGACGTCGTTCGGCGTGGAATGCCGCGCGCGGCGCAGCATTCGAGTTGAGAAAACGGATGGCTTGGCGCACGCATCGCGAGCGGCCAGCGACGCGATGTGTCGACGATCGCCGACGACCGTTCGCACGCATAGTCGCGGTAGGGCCCGCTGGGTGTACGCCGTCAGCGGAAGCGCGAGTCGATGGCCCCGCCGATTGCACCGCCGAGCAGTCCGCCGGCCGCGGTACCCACTGCGCCTCCGACCGCGGCGCCGATCGGGGCGCCCACGACCGCACCGACACCGCCGGCGGCAGCACCGATCGCGCCGCCGACCGCGCCTCCGGCGGCCGTGCCCGCTGCGCCGCCCACGGTTGCGCCTACCTGGGTTCCGACGGCACTGCCGGACGTCGGTGCTGGGGCCACAGTGGCGCCGGTAGCGTTCGGCGCGGCCGGTGCCTGTGTGTTCGGGCTCGCCGCGGGTGCTGGTGCCGGCGGAGTTGGAGCCGGCGGCGATTGAGCGGATGCGCCAGTCCCTGGTGTCGGCGGATGCGGTGTACCGCTCGGCGCAGTTGCGGTACCAGGCGCAACGGGCACGGTCGGAGACGCCGTCGAACCCGTCGCTGCGGGGGCAGACGTGGTGCCCGTTGGAACCGTTGTCGTCGTCGTGCCGGGTGCCGGCCGCGCAGGCGCCGCAGCCGCCGGTGCAGGCGCTGGTGTTGCCGTCGGCATCGCGATGGGCGTCGCAGCCCGCCGCGCATCTTCGGAAGCGCGTTGCGCCGCCAGGCGCGCCGTGCGCGCGGCAGCGGGGTCTTCGACGACGGCCGCCGCAGGATTGATCGTGCTGTTGCGGATGCGATCGGCCTGCGCCTGGTTCGCCATCTGGTTCAGCGGCAGGTAGTCGCTACGGAAATTGAGCTCGACCGACGAGTTGAGATCGAGGTCCGTATTTATTTCCTCGGTCGACTGCGAGCGTTGCGTCGACACGTAGCCGATCGTGTTTTCGATTTCCGCACTCGCGCCCCACGGACCCACGCCGAAACTGCCACCGCCCTTGATGCGGTTCCGGATGCTGGTCTGGCTGCCCTGGTCCTGGTTCGCCGCGCTGCGCGTATCGATGTGGAAGCGCATCGCGGCGTTGATCTTGCCGCTGTCCACGACGATGCGCTGCATGCCCATCATCACCATGGTCGCGAGCATCTGCTGTCGTTGCCGTGCAAGGTGTCGACGCGCGAGCGGAACCAGTTGCTCGGGGTTGCTGGCATCCAATGGATCACCTGGCTCCATCCCCAGCGTCGTACGGATGATGTCGGCGGACGGCATCGACGCACCGCTACGCAGTCGCAAACGCGCGTTCGCCACCTCGTCCGGATCCGGCGGCTCGCCCGGTTCGACGTCGGGTGCTTCGTATTCGATGGATTCCGGAAACTGGTCGGCGACCCATTGGCGCACGCGCATCAGGCCGAACTGCGTGCCTTCGAACCCTTCAGCCGACGCCGACACCGCATTGAGCAGGTTGACGTACTGCTGCATCTGCGCCTGGTTCGAATCGAGCATGGCGCGAAACACGCCATTGATGAGGTCGGTGACGAAGCGCGGGAACGACACGGCGTTGAGAACGCTCTGCGTCGTCTGCGCGATCCGATCGGCCGATGCACCAAAATCCGGTTGCGACTGTGCGCGTGCAAGCGGCGCAGGGTGCTTCGACGCGTCGACTGCCGCGCGCGCGTCGCCTTCCTCCTCGATCAACCGCGCCGCGAGCGCCGAAACCCGCACCATCGCATTGGCAAGCGACCGGCGATCACCATGCTCCAGCGCGTGGTAGCCCGGCGCCTGCTCGAGCACGTCACGGACTGCGCCGCGGATCCAGTGCGGCGGCGCTTCGTCAGTGCCCTCCGCGGAGGGCGGCGGCCGAGCGAGGCGTGGCGTGCGCAAGGCCGCGTCCATGGCGTGCTCAGGCGGCGATGGGCAGCGACGATGGCGTGCCGGACGCCGACTGCGCGGGCTGCAGCGGCCCCGCGTCGAGCCATCGCTGCGCGCTCATGATCAAGTCGGCATCCGAGGCAGAACGCGGATCCAGCGCGACGCTCGCGTTGTTGTAGTTGGCCGCCAACCACGTCAGCACCGCCTGGCCGGCGCGACCGCGCTCCGCGTGGTGCTGCACGTCGGTCGCGCTGCCGGGGTGTGGTGCCGTCGCGGCTGGATGCGGTGGCGATCAGCGCCCATAGCGACTGCGTGCCGAATGCGACCTGCAACATGCGATCGCGCAGGAAGCCGATCGCGACGTTGATGGTGTCGATGACGTCACGCACGGCGATGGATGCCATCGAATCCATGCGCTGTGCGATGAACTCGGCCATCGACGATGCGCACGATGCGAGGCCGACGTGCTCGCGCAGGTCTGGCCGCACGCCCGTGTCGTCGGCGTTGTCGGCCTGCGCGGTGATCGCGCGGCATAGCGCCGTCATCAGGCGGTCGAAATGCGGCTGCTCGATCACGCGATTGAAGACGGCTTGGCGTTCGCCTTCCTGCAGACGATCACGTCGGCCGCGCCAGAACGCATTGATCGACTGTGCGACGGGCCCGAGCGGTTGCGTAATAGCGCCGCTGGCGAAGAGACCGGCCACCAGCTCGGCGCAGCGCAGCAGGCCGGCGATTTCGAGTTCCGCGGCGAAGTAGAGCGGACCGGCCGCACGCAGCTGGGCGGCATCCATCGCATTCGGCGCGCCGGCGGGCAGGTCGATCGCACCGGGGTCGTCGGCCAGGGCGAGCGACAGCGCGTGTTCGTGGCGCTGCACCTGCGTGGTCGCCAGCGCGAGCGCGCGAAGCAGGGCGGCGTGCGCCGGTCGCCATGGCACGCGCACGTCGGGCGGAGGCGGGGCGAGGCGCATGGCGGATTCAGGCCGGCGCAGCGACGGTGCCGGCATTCGAGGCGGCGCGCGGCGGTGGAGCGTTCGGATCGACCGGCGTCGAGTTCCCTTGGATCGCCGCGATCATCGCCGGCGACGCGAGCTTCTCCATCGGGAAGTAGTCGCTCTTGAAGTTCACGCGCACCTCGCCGGTGAGCTTGGCTTTCATGTCCTGCTTCGATTCGGACGTCTCATCGACCGACGACGACACCGTGGTCATGTGCCGCTGCACGTTCTCGTTGACGGAACCTGCCGCGCCCCAGCCGAAGTGCACGCCGGCCGCGCTCTTATTGCGGTTGTAGCTCGACTGCGTGTCGGTGAGCCCGGCCTGCGCATCGCGCATCATTTCGTCGCTGGCGCGGAAGTCGAACACGACCTTCGCGTTGATCTGGCCGTCGGTGACGACGATGCGGTTGATGCCGAGGATCACCATCGACGACAGCAGCTGCTGTCGGCTGCGGGCCATCTGCAGGCGCGCGGCCTGCACGAAGCGCTGTTCCTGATCGGCGTCCGAGATGTCGTTGACCGGTTGCGCCAGGCCGAACTCCGCGCTCGCTGCCGCCATGATGGCTTCCATGCCGTCGGCGTCGGTGGGGGCCAGCATGCTCCCGGGGCCGTCGGGGTTCTTCTGCACGCGCAGCGCGTCAGGGAACTTGCCCGCCACGTACTCGCGCGCGTTGTCCATGCTGATGTTGTCCTGCGCGAACTCGTCGACCGACTGCGACACCGACTTCAACAGCTCGGCGTATGCGCGCATCTGCTGGATGGTGGCGTCGACGATCGCCTGGAACACGTTCTGGATGAGCCCGCCGACGAACTTCGGGAAGTCCACCGCTTCCATGAGCTTCTTGGCGTTGGCGCCGAGCTTGCTGGTGGACGCATCGACGAAGTCCGCGCCCGCCGCGGTCCCGATCTTGTCCGACGCCTTCTGCTTGGCCTGCTCGACCGCATCGGCGAGTGACCGCGCGGTCGGCGGCGAGTTCGGCACGGCCGGATCCGCGGCATGCGCGGGCGCGATGCGCAGCGGCTTGGGCTCACGGCGCAGCACACCACCGGTCGCGCTGAGTTCCTGACGTGCGAGATCGTCGGGATTCGCCATGTACGACGCCACCCGCACCATGTTGCGTGCGATCTCCTGTTGTTCGTTCGAGGGCAACGCACGGAAGCCGGGCGAGGACTGCAGCAGCTGACGCACGTGCGGACGAACCACGTCGAGCGTGGCATCGCCCAGCCATCCGGGTTCGCTGCTGGAAACGCGTGGCGCGGCGGCGTACATGGGAGGGCTCCGGTGCGGAATCAGGCGGCGGGTGCGGGCGCAGGCGCGACCGCGGGCGGCTGTGCGGACGCGCCCGGCGACGGCGGACGCCCGGCGAGCGTCTTGACCATCCCGGGCTGCGCGTTCATCTGGATCGCGGCGATCGACTCGGGATTGGCGAGCTTCTCGAGCGGCAGGTAGTCGCTCTTGAACTTCACCTTCATCGTCCCGGCCAGCGACGCCTTGGCCGTGAGCTGCGAGTCGCCCTGCGTCTGCGTCACCGACTGCATCGAAATCAGCGGCTGGCTGACGCTCTTGTAGTCGCCCTTCGTATAGAAGCTGGCATCGCGACGCTGTTCGACGATGCGACCATCCGGCATGCGCGTCATTGTCTGGCTCGGGCCGCTGCGCAGGATCGCGCCATTGGCGACCTGCTCGGTGGTGACCGTCGCATCGCCATAGTCGAACGACTGCGCGGTGTGCTGGAACTGGAAGTTGTCGCGCGCCTGGAAGTCGTACATCACCTTCGCGGTGAGTTCGCCGTCGGTGACAACGATGCGGTTGATGCCGAGCATCACCATCGTCGCAAGCAGTTGCTGGCGTCCGCTCGCGATCTGCGTGCGTGCAGCGGGAACAAGCAGTGCTTCGACGAGCTCGTCGTCGAGCCGGTCGATGGGCTTGTCGAGCGGCAGCGACTGGTTGATGCGCGTGACCGCCGCGGCTTCGTCGACGCCTTCGCGCACGACGACGCGCGGCTGCGGCGTCGCAGGCGCTTCGGCGAACGAACCCGAGCCGAACGAGAACGGATCGTCGCCGCCCGTCTGCAGCTGGAACACGTCAGGAAACGTCTGCACCAGGTGGTCCCGGCCCTGGTTCTGCGTGGTGTTTTCGTCCCGGAAATCGTTGAGGCTTTTCGAGACGTCGGCGACGAGCTTCGCGTAGGCCTCCATCTGCTCGATCGAGGTCTGCACGATTGAATGGAAGACGCCGTTGATCAGCCCGGCGCAGAAGTCGGGGAAGTTGACCTGTTGGAGTAGGGCGCCGGCCACCGACGCGCCTTCGCGCGCGGCCTGTGCGTCGAACTTCGGTGTTGCAGACGCGTCGGATGTGTCGCCTGCGAGTGCACGCACCTGTGCGTTGGGGCGCGCGACGTCGCCACGCGGCGCGACCATCTCCTCGCCGATCCGCACCATGCCCTGCGCGAGGTTGCGCTGCGCATCGGGCGAGAGCTTGCGGAAGGCGGGGCTGGCTTCCAGCAGGTTGCGCACCGCCTGACGCACCGGCGTGCGCGCGTCGGCGGCGGGCGCAGGCGGTGTGTAGGTGCGCGAGCCGGGTGGAAACAGCGGTGCGCGTGCGATGGACATGGCGGACTCCGGATGGATCGGCATGCGATGGAACGTCGCGGAGCGTGTCGGCGCGACACGCGATCCGTTGCAGCGCTACTGCAGGGCGCGGGCGTCTTCCAGCGCGTCGCGCATTTCGAACTCGATCGGCCGCACGTACAGGCTGATGCGCGCCGGCGAAATCGGATTGACGCGGATACTGAGCACGGAGAAATGACCTTCGTCGCCCGTGTCCATGCCGAACGCATCGAGCCAGCGCGTGAGCGCCGCGAGTTGGCGCGGTCGTTCGGACAGGCCGAGCTTGAGCAGGTCGAGGAAGCGCGAGGGCAGGTCGGGGATCGCGGCGAGCAGCACCTCGAGCTTGAGTTCGGCGCCATCCGGCGTTTCGCGTATGCCGACCAGCACGCCGCCCGGCGGCAGGTCGAAACGCCCGCCGAGCGCGACGCCGACGATGCGCATCAGGCTCGGCAACTGGTGACCGATGCCAAGGCGATTCATCAGCGGCCCGAGCGCCGATACGGCCATCGGTCCGCGATGCAGGAACGTCACCCGCTGGCTGCCGCTGTCGCGCTTGCAGCCGATGCTGGTGAAGATCGGCATCAGGTTCGGCATCTCGGTCATCACCTGGCGCGTCAGGTTCGATAGGCCGGGTGACAGGGCCTCGATCTGCGTGGGCAGCAGCTCGTAGTAGACCTTCGCGGCGTAGAGGCCATCCTCGTCGAACGCACTGCCGAACCACGCGCCGTAGTTCATCCACGACAGGCCACCGAATCCGCGCCATTCCTCACTGCGCGAATCGAACCACTTCAATGCGTCGCGGCCGAAGATCGGCGCGACCAGGCGACGCATCTCGCTGGTGGCTTCATCACGCCGTGCGATCGGCGACGCGTTCGGGCCGAGCGGCTCGATGGTGAAACGCAACTTGCCCGGCTCGCTCTCCGAGAACGAGGGCTCGTACGGCACGGCGCCCGGCGCGAGCGAGTTCTGTGCGTACGAGTAATCGTTGTCGGGCAGGTAGAACGTGCGCTCGATGAGGTTGTCGAGGTAGGGCAGCGGGTCGCGCGTGCCGAGGGCGCGCGCGGCCGACTGCAACGAACGCTGGACCAGATGCTTGACCGCCTGTGGTCCGGCCCGTTCGGGGAAGGTGGAGACATTCATGGCAGGGCTCCGGAGTCGGTCAGGTCACTGGTTCAAAGCGAGGGCAGGCTGATGCCGGCCTGGTCGAGCACGGCACGGGCCTCGGGCGGCAGGCCGTTGCCGTTGCTGATCGGACGGCTCGGGATCACCGGCGATTCCACCGACTGCGAGTACTGCTCGATGCTGGCTTCCTGCACGCCACTCACCGCCAGCCACTGCTCGCAGGCCTGCACGAGATCCCAGTCGTTGGGGTTGAGCATGGGCTGGTCGCTGCCGCTCATCTGCGGATTCGTCAGCGCGTTGACGCTGATGACTTCGCCGTAGCGGCCCGCCAGGCGGTCGCTGTGGTTCGCCAGCCAACGAATGACCACCGCGGCCGAACGCGCCTGCGTGCGGTGCTGGTGCGTGTTGCGCAGCCCGCCGAGGTAGTTCGCGTTGATCTGGTCGATGAACTGCCACATGTCGCGCGCACCGACGCATGCACGCAGCTCGGGATCGGACAGCACGTCCCGGAACTCGAGGATGGTCTGCTGCAGTTCGGCGGCCGCGAAACGCACGATGCCGAAGCTGTGCACGGACAGGTTGGCGGCGAGGTCGCGACCGGCCTTGCGCACCTGCTCCTGCGAAACCGCGACGGGCACGTTGGTGCGCAGCATCCGGTCCACCGAAAGCTGGCGTCCGAAGTTGGAGACCGCTGCGATAAACCGCAGCCACAGCTCCTTGAACTCCGGGTTGCCGGGCAGGGACGGATCGCCTTCGTTACGACCGAGCACCTGCCGGTAGAGATCCTGGCGCTCGTTCTGCGTCATCCGCTCGGACGACTTCTTGATGTAGGCATACAGGTAGTCGCCGGCCTTGCCGCGGCTGATCGGCAACAGCCCGGTGCGGAACAGGTCGACGCACTTCTCGACGACCTGGAACATGTTCATGTCCTCGCAGTGCGAGGCGAAGGTGATCGCCTGCGCGCCGAGCAGGTTTTCGCGCACCGCGACTTCGTCGGTGGTGTCGTCGAACTCCGGCAGCGAGATTTCGGCGGACGACAGCGGCGCGCCTTCGATGGCGCCCGACTGCATGTCGTAACCGTTCTGGATGCGACTGGTCAGCCACGGATCGTTCGCGGTGATGCCCGTCGCAACGAGACGACGCACCAGCGCCGCGACATTTCGCGCCGACAGCGCGCACACCATGTCGGTGCCGCTGGGGCGGAAGGCGACATCGGTGCTCACCGCATCGCGGCGTTCGTTCGGATCGCCACCGGGGCGCTCGCAGCCGACGATGTCGGCGTCGATCAGGCCCGCATCGATCTGCGACTGCAGCGTCACCTTGTACTGGTCGGACAGCTGACCGAAGGCGGCATCGAACAATGCGCGGTTGGCGCGGTACTCGCCTTGCGCGGTGCTGATCGCACGCACCAGTTCGCCCTTGCCGCGCGTCACTTCGACATGGTTGTCGAGCTGCAGGATGCCGGCGATGCCCGCGAGTTCGCGTTCGCCTTCCTTCAGCGGCTTGAGCAGATTGGCCGGCACGCGCTGGCTGCCGAGCAGACCGTACTCGTGCACGAAGTCGTTGCCGTCCGACAACTGGCGCCACGGCGTCTGGGTGATGGTTTCAGCCACCACCTGGTAGAACGGATCGGCGGTGATGTCGCTTGCGAGGGCCTTCTTGATCGCCTCGTAGTCGCGCTGCTGCGCGGTGGTGAGGCCATCGAGACTCTTGTTGGACAGGATGGATTCGAGTTTCAGCTTGCGTCCGCGCAATTCCTCACGGGTCTTGTGCTCGCGCTCGCCGAGATCGACCAGCAGGATGCGGTTCATGGCGGTTCTCTCTTCGTGGTGAGTGGAGGTGTTGTGGGTGGAGCTGGACGCGGCGGCGGCCGCGGGTGGTGCGGTCGCCGCGGTATTGCGCGCCGACTTCTTGGCTGCAGCCTTCGCCACACGCGGCTTCGCGCGTGCGTTGGCACTTGATGTCTTCGACCCTCGTGTGGTACGCGTCGCGCCGTTCTTCCGATTTCGGTTCGTTGCCATTGCAATCTCCTCGGACGTCAGGCCGCGGCAGGTACGGGGGAAGACTCATAGGTCGCGTCGTCGCTGTCGGCGTCGCGAAGCTGCAGGTCGATGTCGTCATCCAACGCGTGCAACGCGGCCGCGGCGTCGACCACGCCATGGCCGCAGCCGGTGACGCCGGCACGTGCAAAAGGTCGCGCGCTCGCGATCAGAAGGCGCTTGCAGTCCTCGCCCGAGAGCGGCCATGCGCGTCGCTGCGCGCGCGACGCCATCAATGCGCAGACGGCTGCAACGAAGGGCGCCGCGAAACTCGTGCCGGTCGCGTGCTGGTAACCGTCGAGGCCGCAGGTGACGATGTCGCGGCCGGGCGCGCACAACGCGACGTGCGCGCCGCGCGTGGTGAACGAGGTCGGCTTCATCGCGGGATCGACGGCGCCTACGGCGATGACACCTTCGTGCGCGGCGGGATGGAAGCGCTCGTCCAGCCCGGAATTACCGCTCGCGGCGACCAGGATCACGCCGCGCGCGAGCGCATAGCGGATCACTTCCTCGTGCGGACGCGGCGCATCGCCGCCGAGCAGCGAGTCCGGCGTGCCGAAGCTCATGTTGATGACCTTCACGCCGAGGTCGATCAGGCGCTTCATGCCGGCGTCGATGTTGTCGAGTGCACCGACACCGAAGCGCTTGCCGTCCGGACCGACCGCCGCACCGAGCACGCGAACCGGCGTGAGCCCGCACACGCCCGCGCCACCGGACGGCATGCTCGCACCGCGTGCAGCGATGATTCCCGCGCAGCCCGAGCCATGGCCGACGTCGTCGTCGGGACGCTGGCCGCGATGGCGGAAGTCGCCAACGAGTGTCAGGCCGCCGACCGAATCGGGATCGAGGTCGACGCTATCGAAGCCGGCGCGTACGCGCGCATCCAATTCGGCGTGATGCAGGGCGACGCCGGTGTCGGCGAGGCCCACGACGATGGCGGGATCGCCGGGTTCCAGGCGTAGCGCCTGCGGCAGGCGGATTGCGTCCTGCGCCCATGACGTTTCGGCCGCGCGGCGCGCATCGCGACCGAGCGCAGGCGCATCGAACGGTGCGTGGCAAAGGTGGTCGGCGCTGACGCGTTCGACCATTGGCAGTTCGGCGAGCGCGCCCAACAGCGCTTGCATGCGGCCGGCATCGCGCACTTCGACGCGAAGCACACGCGCGACGCCGCTGAGCTGCTCGGCATCGTCGAAGCGACGCGCGCCCACGACATTGCGCTCGGCGCGGCGAACGCGCGCGCTGTGCAGTCGCGCCACGCGCATCGCGCCGCCGTGGTGGAGCAGGATGCGGTCGATGACGCCGCCGTCGACGTAGTCCGCCTGCGGCGTGCCGTAGCCGTGCACTGCGCGCAAGCCCGGCACGTGCTCGGGCATCTCGCCGAGTCTCAGAGTGAGCAGCAGGCGGCGCGGCACGACGTTCATCGCGCGGCCTCCCAGCGGCCGAGCTGGCCTTCGGACAGGTGCACGCGCGCGGACTCGCCATCGCCGAAATCGACTTCGGCTTCGCAGCCCAGCTGCATCGCCATCGGCGCGAGCACGATTTCGCCATCGCGCGCGGCCACGACCGGTACCGCCATGCCTGCGGCGCGCACCAGCGGAAGGCGCGCAGCGCGCAGGCCTGGCGCCGTGAGATGGATGCGATCGCCCTGGTCGTTGCGCTCGACGCGCGTCACGCGTGGCGCCGCCGCGCTCATGATGGCCTGCTGCAGGCGATTGACCGGCATGCGCGACAGCCGCGCGATGACATCGGTGCCTGCGCTGGCTTTGAGTTCGTTGAGTTGCGTGATGGTGCGAACGCCGATGCGTTCGAGGCGCCGCTGGTCGTCGTCGCTGATGCGGTCGCCCAGCGCTTCCTTGAGGCTGAACTTCGGATCCTCGGCTTTGAAGTCGATCGCGTTCTCTTCGACCATCGCCTTGGTGATGGTCGTGAGCGCGAGCTTGATCGTGCTGGCTTCCGCTTCGCCGGGGCCGGCGGGGCGTACGTAAACGTCGTCATCGACCATCTGCACGAACGCGCGCAGATCGATCGAGACGTCCTTCACCGCGAACGTCAGCGGCATGCGGCCGACGCGCGCCTTGATCGCCATCGACGCCTGCGCCTTGTCGAGCTGCTCGGTCAGCGCCTGGATGAACAGGTCGAAGGGCACGCCCGAGTCCTGCACCAGCGTAGGAATCTGCGCGCTCATGAGGCGCTGCCTCCGTGCTGCTCATTAGCGCGATGTGTTTCGGCTGCACCTTCCGCGCTCCAGCCGATGACGAGCCTCGACGCCGTCGGCAACCAGCCATCGAGAGCGCGCTGGCGCGGTACATCGGCGAGCAGCACGCAGCCGCCGTCACGGAAGATGGGCCGTAGTTCGAGCGGAAGCGTCATGTCGACGTTCGAAAGGCGCACGCCGCCTTTCACTTCGATGGCGGTCAGGCCGTCGTGCAGTTCGTCGAGCAGCTGGTGGAGTTCGCGGAGCATCAGGCGACGCCTCCGGTGGGCGGCGGCGCGGGTATCGGCGTCGCGGCAGGCACGGCCGGTGCCGCGGCGCGCAGCGCAGGCGCATGTCGCTGCACGGCCGCGGCTTTCGCGGGCTCGACGAGCTTGTCGAGCGGCATGGTTTCGCTGACGAAGTTGAGCTTCACCTCGCCGAACAGGTCGGCGCGCACGCTGGATTCGTTCTGCGCGTTGACGGCCAGCGTCGACACCATCGTCGAGCTCTGGCCGGAATAGCTCGCCGCGCCACGCTCGCCCCAGTTGTTGACCGACTTCGGGTCGCTGCTCGTCGCGTACTGCACGCCGGCGGCATCGCGCGCCGCGGCGCGGAACATGACCTTCGCGCTGATGCTGCCGTCGCGCACGGCAACGCGGTTGAGGCCCATCAGCACCATGGTCGACAGCAGCTGGTGGCGCTCGGAGCCGATGTTGGCTCGCACCTGCGGCACCACGCGTTCTTCGAGTAGTTCGGTGGTCAGTTCTTCGCCTTCGACGCCGTAGTCGGCCAGCCACGCGGGCGTGATGCCTTCGGCGCGCGGCGCGACCTGCGGTTCGGTGCGGTCGGCGCCGTCGGGCAGAAGCAGCGCGACATCGCCGGGATAGCGCGTCGCGAGCCAATCGCGCGCCTGGTTTGGCGTGACGTTCGCTTCGGTGAACTCTTCGACCGTCTTCGCGCACGCGCTGACGAGTTCCGAATAGCTCTCCATCTGTCGGATCGATGCATCGACGATCGCGTCGAACGTGCCATGCACCAGTTGCGCGACGAAGCCCGGGAAGTCGATTTCGTCGACCATCGCACCAGCACGTCGCGCGATCGTCTCGGTGGCCTGCGGCTTCGGGGTCGTCGTGGTGGTTGCCGGTGCGTCCGCAGCCGCCATCGCGTACGACGGCGCGATGCGGCCGTACGCATCACGCGTCATACCCGGCGGGAAGATCCCGCCGCGGGTTGGCGTTCCGTTGAGGGGAGGGCGCGCGGACATGGAGGCGTCTCAGGCCGCGAGGCTGGTGTCGGTCCAGCGGTTGCTGCGCTCGTACCGGCCGTTGCCGAGCAGGCGCAGATCGATGCGTGCACACGGCGCGCCCTGGGCGAGTCCGCTGAAGCGCACGTCGATGCCGACGCGCAATGCGGCGACGCCGTCGGCGTCCGGTGCGTCATCGATGCGTGCGACCACGTCGACGCCATACCCGAGCTGCGCAGGCGCGCCAGCGCTGATCACCACGTTGCCGATCGAGCCATCCGCCTCGCTGCGGAAGCGCACGGTGAGCGGCAGCGGCGCCGACTGGCCTTCCAGCGCCGGCCATTCGCCGAGGTCGATCACCACATCGGTGGGCTGCAGCGACGACACGGCCGAGACCGGGCTCTGCGGCGCCTTGCGCCCGTCGAGCTGGTCGAGCGCCCAGCGGCTCGCACCTGCGTTCCCGCGCACCACGCTCATGCGTGTGCCGGCGACCCGGGTCGGCTCGATCGGTTGCGCTCCGTCATCCGACAGCGAGCGACCGAGCGGGGCGGCGGCAAGGCGATACGTCCTGCCTGCGCCGAGCGATTGCGCCTGTGCGGCGGCGGCGGGCAGATGCAGCACGCGCCAGTTGCCGTAATCCGGCTCCGCCATGTTGCCGAAGTCGGCGGCGAACGAGTCGAATGACATCCAGCCTTCGAAGCCACGGTTGGGCGGGTTGAACGCAACTGGATCGTTGTCGAACGCGGTGGTCGTGTCCCAGGGATTGAGGACATACAGCTCGGTGGCGGCCGGATCGTTGAGGTCGCCACGGATGCCCGACACCACGACCGCGTGCGGCGCACCGACGATCACCACCCATAGCGGGCCGAAGTCGCGCAGCCACTGCGCCCATTGCGTCGGCGTGTGATACAGGCTGGCATTCGACGGTTGCTCGATCACGCGGAAGCCGTAGTGATCGCGCACGCGCTCGAGCTGGTCCCAGCCGTACGACGTCGCAAGCGAACCGCCGGCTTCATGCACGAAGGCTTCGGGGTCGAACGATGCGTCGCTTCGGAACGACTTCAGCATCGCCATCGATGCCGCCCAGCAGGCGTTCTTGTCGGGCTGCGGCACCAGCGTGACGCGATGCTCCACCGTGTCGGCCGACATCGCACGCGAGCCGCGGCACGCGAACGTCGTCGCGCGCCCTTCGATCCAATCGATCTTGGTCGGCGTGATGAAGCAGGCGCGGTTCACGCTCGCGCCGCCGGTGCTCGCGTTGATCGGTCCGCGCGTGACGTGCACGCCGCAGACGAATGCTTCCAGGCCGCCACCTTCGTCGCGCACGGTGTACACCGGCGAACCACTCGCACCCGCGATGGCGAGGATGTCGTAGTCGATCGTGTCGGGCGTCGCCTGGCCCTGCGCGTGTCCGCCGTGCAGGTGCTGCTTGTCCGAATCGGTCACGTCGCGGAGCTCGGGATGCAGGTTGGACGAACCCGAGTAGCCGCACACCGCCAGCGGCATGTTCATGGAGGGCGTGGCGTTGAGGAACTTGAAGTACGCGCCGTTGGGCGCAGAGATCGGCACATTGTCGATCACCGCGAGGTCGTGGTCCCAATCGCCGCTGCCGGTGTAGTTCGGTGCCAACCGCCACTGGGAACTGGTCATCGTGCCTTCGCCGAACGGCGTCGAGCCGACGCCGTTGTGACCAGGAATGATCCGCACCGACGCTTTCTGGTAAAGGTTGTGCGCGCACGTGAGGATCCGGTTGGGGCCGATGTAGAAGCCCGTGCCGGTGAACACGTCGCCATTCGGCTTGGTCATCTCGAGATAGCAGATGGCCGAATGCGGGAATGCGGACGTGTTCTCGACGCCGACGTACCACTCCTCGCGCTGCTGGCTGAACGCGTCGTTCGTGCATTGCAGTGCGGATGCGGGGTTGGACGGGTCGTAATAGGGCGTGATCAGTTCCTGTGCACGCACCGGCGAGGACGACACACCGCGCGCACGCGGCGGTGGTTTCGAACCGAGCGACTGCGCGATGGTGTCGAGGCCGACGCCGAGGAAGCGGAGTTCGTCCTGCCAGCCGCGCAACGCATGCGCGGCATGTTCTTCGATCAACGACTCGAGCGAGGATTGCAGCGGGAAGTTCGTGTACTGCGCGTTCGGATAGCGGGACAGGATCAGGCCGCGCAGCAGCGACGATGCAAGGTCGCGATACGCGTGGCGGATCGTCGACATCGCCGCGTTGAGATCGGTCTGCGGCCGGTCGAAGTCCGGCGTCGCGGCCTGGACCACGGCCTGGACCACGAGCTGGACGATCGTTACCGCCTCGCCGAGCCCCGGCGCCAGGCTGAGCATCGTGCCGGTGGCGCCGATCATCGCGTTCATCTCGTCCCATTGCTGGCGATGCGCGGCGATGCGCTCGGCGACGTCCGTGTGCGCCATCTGCGTTGCGGCATCGATCCACGCGAGGAACGTGCCGATGCGGCGGCTGATCATCGGAAGCGCGGTCGGAACGGTGAAGTCGCGCGACGGCGCGGGCACCTGGTTCGCGTCCGTGAAGAGCTGCGCATACGGCGTCGGCGGCATGCGATCGGCGACGAGGTCGAGCACCTGCATCGCCACCGCGGTCGCCAGCGAGAGCAGGTCACGCTGCAGCAGCATCCGATCGGTGGGGTCCTGCAGGTCGCGACCCATCCGGTCGAGGATGTCGTGGCGGGTGCGTGCACGTGCGCGCGAGTCCGCGTTCTCAGAACTACTGTATTGCGTCGGATCCGGCGCGGGCGCGCCAGTGGCACCGTCGGCAAGACGCTGGTTGTATTCGCTGGTGAACGCCTGGATGTACTGGCCCGGATCCGCAAGCCCGGACGGCCAGCTGAATTGCGCAGGGTCGACGGAGTACGCACGAACAGCTGCGCGGCCGCGCAGCCCTTGCGACGTCGCCGGCACGGCGCCGGTGGAGCTGTTCTGCGCCAGCGCCTGCGCCGCCAGCTGCACGCACTGCATGTACGTGTCCCAATCCCAATAGGACGACGGACAATCGTGCTGGTCGGCGGGCGTGGCTTCGCTATGGCCGACGATGTGTTCGCGGTCCAGCGGAATGCCGTACTGCGACGCGAGCCACGCAACGAGATGGGCGGAGGCTTCGTACTGCTCCATCGTCGGCGGCAGGTCGCGGCGGTTGAGACGATACGGCTTGTTCGCGTTGTGCTCGATGCCGATGCTGCGGCTGTTCGCGCTGGATGCGTGATACGCCGTGTCGGCATTGCGCACCATCTGGACCACTTCGCCATCGCGGCCGACGATGTAATGCGCGCTGCTCGGGCCGGCCTGCACGCCGGTGTTCGGGTCGCGGCGTTCGCCGTCCTGGAACCAGCTGATGGTGCCGTTGATGTTCGGCCCGCCGGCGGTGATGTGGATGACGATGCGATCGATCACGGCACCGCGGCGACGCCCCGTATGGAAGTTGCGCGCATGTGCGGGTGCGAAGCGGCTCGCTCCCGGGTAGTCCGGCGTGGGCGCGCTGAGCGTACGGGTGCGTCCGCGCAGCGACTGCGCTTCGGCGAACTCCGCTTCGACCGGCTCGGATTCGTGGCTGTACGTATCGACGTCATCGAAGCTGGCGTCGTCATTCGATGCCGAGTCGTCCGACAACGCACGCGCGCCGAGCGAGAACGTGAGTGCCTGACTCCATGCCGCAGCCTGCTGGCGGATCCATGCGAGCTTGGCGGGCGTGACGCGACAGCCGAGGTTCGTGGTGTCGCTCGCACCGGCCACGTGCACGCCGACCATGTGCATGCGCGGTGCGTCGCCGTTCTCGATGTAGTACACCGGCGAGCCGCTCGTGCCACCGAGCGACTGCAGGTCGTAGTCGAAGGTTTCGTCGGTCGGCAGCGAGCGGATGTAGCCACCGTGCAGGTGCTGCTTGTCGGCATCGATGGTCGCGTTGACGACGCTGTCGATGATGCCCTGCGGATCGGAATACGCGGCGTAGCCGGAGACCACGACGCCTTCCGGCCGCGACTGCGTCAGCTCCTCGACCAGGTCGAAATAGTTCGACGACGCGTTCGCCGCCGGAACGCGGATCAACGCCATGTCGAAGTCGCGGCTGGAGGACACGTACGACGGATGCTTGACCATGTCCGCGGCGGATACGCGGAAGCGCCCGAAGGGTTCGTTGGCACCCGCGCCGCCCGCACCGTTCTTGCCCGGCACGATGATCAGCTCGCTTTGCCCGTCGACCACGTGTGCGGCAGTAAGCAGCAGATTGGGCGCGATGAAGAACGCGGTGCCGTGCTGCGTACCGTCGGCGCTGCCGTCGGCCCGACGCGCCTGGCAGATCGCGCTGTGGGGCATCACGGTCGTGTTCTCGACGCCCGCCCACCACTGCACGCTGGCCGCGAAGAAGCCGATCTGCGTGCGCAGTGCGTCCATCCAGTCGCTGGGGTTGTAGTAGCTGGAGACGACGCGCATTGCGCGCGCGGCGGGCATTCCGCCGGTGCGCGTGGGTTGCGAGCGATGAGTCGGCATCGGGCCGAAGCCGTCGTCGTAATCCGCGCCTTGCATGCCGCCGTAAGGCGACGCTCCGCCACGTGTATAGCTTTGCCCGCTGCCGTTGGTGCGAATGCCTTGCGAGGTTGCGGTTGGCGCGGCCGTCGCTGCAGGTGTCGCCGGCGTCGACGGAGGCATCGGCGCCGGCGGGGCTGGCGCTGTCGATGCAGTGGCAGGCGGTGATGACGCCGCCGCGGATCCCGGCGCCTGACGCCAGAGTTCATCGGAGTACCCGTCGCTGTAGGGCGTGGGCGACGCGGGCGCTGCCGTGCTGGCGTTCGGTGTCTGCGTCGGCGTGGCAGATGGCGCATCCGGAAGGGCATCACCGCCCCAGGCCGGTGCCGCCGCGGGTGCGCCGTAGTTCGTCCCATTGCCGTTGCTGTTACGCGCGCCGCGACGGAAGCCGCGCTCGGTCAGCCCGCGCAGGCTCACATACATGTGACCGCTGTCGGGGCGACGCACGGTGATCGGCTTGTTGCGATCCTTGTCGGCATACGTCGCGACACCGAAATACAGGCGCGGCTGGCCGACGAAACGCGCGACCACCGCGGGCGGAACGAGATACACGGCATCGGTGCGCGGACGCGCGCCCTGCAGCGGCGTCGCGTAGAAATTGCCCGCCGTGCGGCGCGTGCGATTCTCGGGTTTGAACAGATCCGGGTCGGTCGCCAGCCCGATTTCATAGAGCGGCTGGTCGGCGTTCACGGTGAACCCGAGCACGCTGAAGCGATCGTCGATCGATTCGCGATTGGCACGGATGCGGGTCATGACGAACTCCTGGCTTGCAACGCGACAGGGGAGGGCGAGGCTGCTTCACGGGTGGGCGTGCCATCCGCCGATGGAATGGGAATGGCGACAGTGGCCTGCGGCGGGTCGTCGAGCGCGGACGAGATGCGCTCCCAGAAGCGCTGCTGCGCGTCGATGCCGATGCCTTCCAGATGCGGGCGGACGAAATCCAGCACCGCATCCAGGTTGCGGAAGAACGCGCGCTGCCCGCTCTGGATGTGCTCCACCGAACCGCGCCATTCGGTTACCGAGGCGTCGCCATCGCCGCGCTCGCACCAGACGCGAACGATGAATACGGCGGTGCGGTCTTCGAGGAGGGCCATCGCGGAGCTCCGGGAGCGTGTCGAGCCGACGCTGCGCCGCCCGCGTCACCGATGGATCACCGCTGGATCACGCGTGGATCACGCGATGGCGGGGGCGCGTGATGTGCGGTGTCGGCCGTCCACGGTCGATTGCGGCAGGCAGGTGCTGTCGGCGGTTGAGGCTGGTTCGTGCACCGGTGTTATGGAGTCGTACGCGCAACTGACGACGGCCACCCGGAGCACGGTGACCGCTCGCCATCTGCGGATGTGCGCGCAACGCAACGCCCCGCGCCGATGACGCGGCATTCGATGCGCTTGAAGGCGCCCTCAGTTCAGCAGGCGCAGGCTCAGCTGCAACTGCGCATCGGCAGCTGCCAGGTGCGCACGCGCACCGTGCAAAAGATCGCGCGGTTCCGTGCCCGCAACGTTGCCGGGCATCGCGTCGATCACGAACGGCGCCGCGATCGTTCGCGGCATCACACCGTCGCCGCGTCGTCGGTCGCCAATCATTGGAGCCTCGTCCGGCGTGTGCAGTCCGACCGCGCTGTCCGCGATGCGCCGATATAGCGCCTGCGTTTCGCGCATCGGCTGGATCGCCAGCTCACGACGCAACAGGTCACGGCAATGCTCGAACTGGCGCAGGGCCAGGGCACGCTGGCCGCTGGCGACCAGCAGCTGCATCAGGTCGCGGTGCACGTCCTCGCGCAGCGGGTCGTGATCCAGGATGCGTTGCGCATGCGTGATGCCGTCCAGGTAGTTACGACGGATCGTCGCGATCTGCATCAGCCGGTAGAGCGCGTTGAGGAAGTTGCGGCGATAACGCTCGCGTGCGCGCAGCGCCCAATCGTCCGACAGCTCGATCAGCAGGTCGGCCTTGTAGAGATGCACACCGTGCTCGAGCGCTTCGACGTCGTCGTCAGTGAGACGCTCGACGGAACGCGCCAAGCGCGGTTCGACGAGCCGATCGAACTCGGCGACGTCGAGCCACACATCAGCCTGCGGGCACAACGCGATGCCACCACGCCGATCGGTCGTGATGAGTCCCGCGTGGGCGAGGGGAGGGGTCTCGAGCAGGCGACGTAGGCGCCATAACGCCGTATTGAACGAGCCCGTGCTGCCGCTTGTGCCGGGATCCGGCCAGAGACTGGCAAGCAGTTCTGAACGGCTGAAGCTGCGCCCGTGTCCCAGCGCGAGGTACGCGAGAAGGCTGGCGCTACGGCCGGCGACCGCCACGTCAGCAGCGCTATCCGGGCCCGTAGCCAGCGCCATCGAGCCGAACAGTGAGATACGCAGCATCGGCCGGCCCTCTGCCATCACCGGCATCCTGCCGGCGCGGTCGGCACCCCCGGGCGCCTGTCGTACGCGCGATGACGCACCCGATCACGGCGCGATGCAACCGCTCGCGTCGGCAAGCACTCCTGACCCGGCGACCAGCCGCAACCATTGCCCGCGTGCACCGACGAGCGGACAGCGGCGCTGCACCGCGTGGCGACAGAATCACTGGCAAGGCAGTTGCGCGTTCCCCCTCGCGTTCACGGTCGAGCTTCCGACTGCGATCGCTCCACGCGTCATCCCGCGAGCACGCCATGACCTCGTTGTCCCAGCGTATCCGCCGCGCACGCACTGCCGCCGCGCTCTCGCAGAGCACGCTCGCCACGCGCATCGGCATCAAGCGCAGCGCCGTCACCCAGTGGGAGCATCCGCAGGGCACGCACCCCAGCGTCCAACACCTGATCCGCATCGCGCTCGAGACCGGTACGAGTTTCGAATGGCTTGCGACGGGTCGCGGCTCCAGCGAACTCGATGCGCTCGATACGACGCCTGCACTGATGGTCGACGATTACGCCGGCGACGAGTTCGAAGCGCAGGCGCTCGGTCATTTGCGACGCATGCCGCCCGCGAAGAAGCGCATGGCGGTGGCGATTCTGGAGACGATGGGGCGCTGAGTAAGCGTGTCAGTTCGCCACCGGATCGGCCCAGCAATTGTTCGGCGGCTTACTAGTTCGGCTGCCGCCGCGACGCGAACCGTCGCCACGCATACATCGGCATGCCGGCCACGATCAGCACGCCGCCCCAGGCGAGTGCTTCCTTACCGATGCCGCTCAACGCATACAGCGCGTAGAGCAGTGCGAGCGCAGCGACCACCCGACCCGGACGACCACGTTGTCGCAGCCATGCAGCACTGCTGATGACATACGGCAGCAACGTCGCCGCCGTCGACAACAGGATCGAGAACGTGAACACCTGCACGAGCGAATGGCTGTAGTTCGACATCACCAGCACGCTCGACAGCGCCGACCCGATCAGCAGGCCGGCGACCGGCGTGCCGCGCTTGTCGCATCGCTCGAACAGGGCAGGGAACACGCCGTCGCGGGCAGAGGCAAGCGATACCTGCCCGCAGACCAGCACCCAGCCGTTGAGCGCGCCGAAGCACGAGACCGCCATCACCCCGGCGAGCACGCGTCCTGCCGTCGGTCCCCACAGCAGGCGTGCGGTGTCGGCCATCGGCGCGGACGAGTGCGCCAGCTGCGCGGTGGGCAGCAGCGCGACAACGGTTGTGCACGCCAGCACCGTCGCGATTCCCGCCAGCAGCGTGCCGATCAGCGTCGCCCGTGGCACCGTGCGCTCCGCATCGTCGACAGCGCCTGCCGGGACGGTCGCGGCTTCGAGACCAAGCAGCGCCCACAGCGTCAACGCGACAGTCGATTGCGCGACCGAGGGCAGCGACTGACCGGTCGGATTGAACGTGAGCGATGACGTATCGACCGCCCACACCGCGATGCCGCCGAACAGCAGCAGCGGCAGAAGCTTCAGCACCGTGGTGACCACCTGCATCCGCCCGGCTTCTCGAACGCCTGCAAGGTTGACCAGCGTGCACGCCCACAACGCGAACAACGCACACGCCGCGCTGCGTGCGGGCGTTGCGGTCGCCGCCCGGCACCAGCGCACCGAGGCTGCCGGCGAACGCGACTGCGATCGCCGCATTCGCGCACCACACCGAAATCCAGTAACTCCAAGCAACCGTAAATCCGACCAGGTCGCCGAACGCGTTGCGCGCGTAGATGTATGGCCCACCGCTTTGCGGCCACTGCGCCGACAGCCGCGCGAATGTGGACGCGAGCAGCAACGCGCCGCACAACGTGACGGCCCAGCCGACGAGGCTTGCGAGGCCGAACGGCGCCAGCGCCGATGGCAGTAGGAATGCACCCGAGCCGATCATGCTGCCGACAACCAGCGCGGTCGCGGACCACAAGCCGAGCGGACGGGCGTTACTCACGCGACGACCGGTACGCTCCGCGCAACAGCTCCTGAAAGTGATGCACGGCGTTCTCGCGCAGTGGATTCAGTCGCCCCGGCACATACGAGCCGGACGCGAGCCCGCGTTGCACGTCTTCGCAGATCGTCAGGTCTTCGAGCTGCACTTCGTCGCTGAACACGAGATCAGCCTCGCGCCGTGATTTGCCCTGGTCGCTGTCGTCCATCGCGTAATAGAAATCGAACTCGACGCGGCAGCGGTCGACGCCACGCGGCACGACGCGATTCGTCTGCAGACGCCCCGGAAGGATGTTGAGCATGGTGTTCGGCCACATCCAGTAGTACAGCGCGTCGCCATCCCCATACAGCGCATCGCCACTTTCAAGCGGGCTCCACTGGTACGAATACCACTCGGCCGTTTCCGTGATGTAGCTGCGGTAGTCCAGCAACCGATTCAGTCCCGGATGGATGTGCGGGACGTGGTAGCCCTCGAGATAGTTGTCGACGTAGACCTTCCAGTTGCATCCGACGTCATAGCTCACTCGCCGATGGTGACCGTAGCGCTCGAGCCCGCGCGTCGGGCCGAGGCGCTCGTTGATGCCCGCCACGAATGCGTCGAAGTCCGGTGCGTGCGCCTCATCAACCGCAGCGAGTACGAGCCCGTTCCACACACGCACCGCGAGCTGTGGAAGATGCACATCCGACACTTCGAAATCCTGC
This sequence comes from Lysobacter sp. HA35, assembly GCF_054061195.1. NCBI lineage: Bacteria > Pseudomonadati > Pseudomonadota > Gammaproteobacteria > Lysobacterales > Lysobacteraceae > Lysobacter > Lysobacter sp. HA35. The sequence continues at coordinate 995,040 of NZ_JBSSDY010000001.1, forward strand.
ACGCCGCCCATCTCCGGCGCCGAACGCAGCACGCCATCGAGCCCGTACGTCCAGCCGTGATACCGGCAGCGCAGCGACTTGGCGGCCAAGCCATCGCATGTGGCGATCGGGCCCGCACGATGCCGGCAGACGTTATGGAATACGCGAACGTCCCCATCCGCGCCGCGCACCGCGATCACCGGCAATCCAGCGAAATCCGCGACGACGTGATCGCCTGCATCGCGCAACTGGCAGACGTGCGCGATCAGTTGCCACGTGCGGTCGAACACGAGCGCGCGGTCGACTGCCGGCATGTCGGCGCCGACATAGAACCGCGCGGGCAGGGCGGTGGCATGGCTCAACGGTTGCGGGTCGAGCAGGGGGGGCGTGGTCATGCGCCGAGTATGGCTTCGAAGATCGACGTTGGCTTGCGCTGGGGCGGGAGAGCGGCGCCGCTGGTCGACGGTCGAGCGGTGTGTCCTGGTCAAGCTGATCGGCGTGGCCGGCGGTGCTGGCGGACGCTGACCTTCCGCGCGAGGTTCGATGGCCAGCCTGCTTTCCGCCACGCGGCATGGGCCGGCCATCGACCGGTCGATGCGTCTTCCGTATGCCCATGCGGGCAAAGATGACCGGCGGCTCGTCGCGCTGCCTGGTCGACGCTAGGCTCGGTTCCACTTCCTGATGGAAATCGCTGCGAGCTGCGCAACAGGATGTCGGCGCACTGGCCGGCGAGCGACCAACCGAGAGTTGTTCCGTCAGCGCCGAGGTGAGCCGTGAAAATCATGGAGCTGAAGTCCGACAGCGAGATACTCAGCGCGCGCGACGTGATGCGCCAATTGCGAACAGCGATCGCGCACGAAGACTACCTGTCGACCGTGCGACGGATGATGGACGGCGGCTATCGTCAGGCAGCTCTGTTTGATGGCGATCAGGTACGCGCAGTTGTCGGGTTCCGCGTCTTCGAAATGCTTTACACCGGGCGGCTGCTTTACGTGGACGATCTATCGACGGACGAGCGCGTTCGCTCCAAGGGGTTCGGCCACGCGCTGCTCGACTGGGTGAAGGCTGAGGCCCGCGCGACGGGCTGTAAGGAACTGCATCTGGACTCCGGCGTGCAGCGCGCGGCTGCGCACCGCTTCTACTTCCGTGAAGCCATGACGGTTAACTGCTTCCACTTCCGCGTGGACGTTTGAGCGGCACGGGTGCGCGCGAGGCGAGGGCGGTGTGTCGAAACGCCGGCTGGAGGCTCGCTTGAAAGCGTTGGTTAGCTTTGTGTGCGTACCTCAGGAACCTATGTCCCCCCACCGTTAGGCTCCAAGTCCGCCCTTGACGCAAAGCGCGCATCCACGACGAGGCCACACACCAGCTCAACCTCGCGCAGCCGCTACTCCTTCAACTTCTCGGCCTCATCCGGCTCGTCGCCGGGCTTGTAGCGCGGCTTGGGCTGCGGCAGCAGGAAGAGGGCGACGCACAGCAGCGCGACGGCCACTCCGATGCGTGGCACCACAATCGCAACCGGAACCGCGGCAATCTGGATCAGCGTCGCAATGCCATAGCGACGCGTCATCTGCCGCAGGAAATCCGGCGCCAGTCGTTCATCCATTACGCGGCGGCCTGGCATTCCGTAGAACCACTTCGCCATCCAGGTGCAGGCGGTCGCTGCGAGACCAGCGACCAGAGTCACCGACGCGACCGGCTCGAAGCGCGTGCCGAGGTGGAAGCACCAGACGCGAACCGGATAAGGAATGACGACGACCGCCAGCAGGAAGAGCAGGTTGATCACGCTGAACCAGTGATCGCTCTTCGAGTAGATGCGCCCCGAGTAATGGTGCTGCACCCAGTACGCTCCGATCACGATGTAGCAGAGGGCAAGCGCAAGAAATTCGCGCCACTGCTCCGCCATGGCAGACACCAGATCGCTGTAACTGTGCGGGCCATCTGGAGACCCGGGAACCTTGATCTCGACGATCAGCAGCGTCAGCGCAATAGCGAAAACGGCGTCGCTGAATCCCTCGAAGCGGTTCAGCCCACGCTCGGCACCGTGCGTTCGCGCCTCGGTGTGTCGGTCAATCTCATTGCGTAGCGCCATGTGAGCGGTATCTCCATGCACGAGCGAATCTTCGCGGCGCAATGGTCGCTAAGGTAGCGACGCAACAAATCGCCAGCGGCGCATGGAATGGTTGCAGAACAATGTTCGGCACGCGCAGAGCATTGATTACCCGCGCTCACGTTCAGGCGATCTGACACCTGAGTTAAGCGCGCGGCAAAGCGGCTTCGGCTGGGCAAGCGAACTGCAGCCGAGAAGGGCATCACGCGAACAGACGCACGGCTCTCGCGAGGCCGCTTGAGCAGCGACGGTGGATCGTTCCAATCACCGCATGACGAATCCACATCGGCTCGAGAGAAGCATCGCCGGTGCCTGCACCGAACTTACGGACGCTGACCTCGGCGGCATCAACAGGCGGCCGCTCACTTTGGTTTGACGCGAACTCCGTCCGCCACCCCGACGTTCGCGTAGCTGTTCGATATGGCCTTTGGCTGAGCGCGAGGCGCGCACGTTTCATTCTTTTGAAGGACGGCCACGAGGTTTACCGATCATCGCAACAACAACGCTGCCAGACAGGAGACACCACACGCCCGGTACCTATAGGAGCGCGCATCATCGCCGGTGGTGTGGAGCGCAGCCGTCGCGAACGTACTAGCTCGACGCCCGATCGTTCGCATCGACGGTGACACGAACAACGGTTCGGCCCTGCATGCGCACGGTCATGCATTTGGACGACTGCGGCACGTCGCGCGTCGCCGCATCGACACCGAAATGTTGCCCATAGTCCACCGCGTTCACCGGCAGCGGGACGCGTAGTGACGGGCCGACCCGAACCAGTCGTCGCCATCGCAATGCAGCTAAAAACAGCAGCCACGCGACGAGAATCGCGACGACGCGCAGGTACGGCGTCATCTGCACCAGCAGCGTTCCGGCGGGCCAAGGCGGGGTAGGGGGCACGCGGCCGAACACGAGTGCGAGCCAGTAGTGCGACATGGCGATCAGGTCGTGTCCCAGCGCGATCAGCACGCACCATGCAGCAAACGTCAGCACGAAATCACGGGCGGCCACCCCATCGGGAACGCGTCCATCGTCGACGAGCGGGGGCCACTTCATTCGACGTAACCACGATCGGGGCTGCTCCATCGTCCGCTGTCCTGCCGGAAGATCGCACGCGGCAAGCCTACGATGGCGGTGATGGCCTGCAGCAACCAGAACACGACGGGATACCAGACGATCCAGAACACCCATCGGAATGACTGCGGTTCGTAGCGGCGATCCAGCGCGGCGGCGACCAGTGCCTGGACCACGTAGTGCACCGTAAGCAGAAGGCCCGCCGCGTGAGGCAATGTGCCGATGCCCTGCACGCCGAAACCGAAGTCGATGCCGACGCGATGCGAGAGTCCGGCGAGCACCATCAGGCCGATCGAATACGCCCAGATCTTCGCCATCAGCCAGTTCAGCCAGATCGGCAACATGCGCAGTCCTCGGCCGTGCCAGACGTATCGCGCCGAATCGAGTGCGACGCGGCTGCCGCCTTCGCTCCAGCGCAGCCGTTGCTGCCACAGACCGCGCAACGTTTCCGGCGTGAGGATCCACGCGAGCGCCTTCGGTTCGAATGCGACGCGCCAGCCCGCGATTTGCATGCGCCATGTCACGTCGACGTCGTCGGTGAGCGATCGATGCGTCCACCAGCCGGCGTCCTGCAGCGCGCTCTTGCGGAACGCGCACACGGCGCCGGAGACGGTGAACAGGCCGCCATACACGTTCTGCGCGCGCTTGATGAGCCCGACGATGCCGGAGAATTCACCGACCTGGAGGCGCCCCAGCAGGCTGCTTCGATTGCGGATTCGCGGATTGCCAGTGAGGCCCCCAATGCCGGAGTCGTTCTGCAGTCGGCGCACGAACCACACGACCGCATGCGGATCGAGCAGCGTGTCGCCATCGATGCAGACCAGCAGCTCGTGTCGCGCTGCGAGTGCGCCGACGTTCAACGCCATGGCCTTGCCAGCGTTCGCGGCGAGATGGACGACGCGCAGACGCTCGATGCGCTCGGCAAACGCGTCGAGCATCGCGCCCGTGGAATCGCGCGAACCATCGTTGATCGCGACGATCTCGAAATCGGGGTACGCGATGTTCGCGAGTGCGGCGAAGGTCTCGTCGAGCTGACGTTCCTCGTTGTGGCACGGCACCAGGATTGACACCGGCGGATAGTCGTCCAGCACCGGTGGCTGGTCGTACGGCGGTTCGGAACGTTCGCGCACGACGTGGAAGATCAGGCCACCGACGACCCAGTACCACGTGGCCACGAACGGATAGCCGAAGCACACGGCGCCGAGGACGGTTTGCAGCGGGCTGAGCACGTCAGGCGGTCCGAGGCGGCGACCCGGGCGATCCGTCACGACCGAATCTGCCGAACGCTGCAGCGGCCGCGAGCTAGCCGGGAATTACGGTTCCGGAGCGTCCGTAGTGGCACGGCGTCGACGGCGGGGCTATTGAACCTCGGGGCAAGGCCTTTGGCAGGCCCATCTCGTACTTCGCATAATGCCTATTATGTCAACCACGACGCCCGTGGGCCTAGGATCAGGTCGCCGTTGCTACTACCGCCTTCGTGACAGCCCCGGAACCCAGGCTCGCTAGATGCGCGTGGATCTCCGCCACCACCGTGGCGCCTTCGCCGATGGCCGCGCCCACGCGCTTCACCGATCCTGCGCGCACGTCGCCAATCGCGAAGATTCCCGGCACGCTGGTCTCGTGGTCCGAACGCTCGTCGTCGGCGGCGCTGCCTGTCACGACGAAGCCGCGGTCGTCGGTCGCCACGCCACAGCCACCGAGCCATTCCGTCGCCGGGTCGGCGCCGATAAACAGGAACACGTGCGCCACCGGATGCGTCTGCGTGGCCCCGGTATCGCGATTGGCCCAGGTCACCGATCGCAGGTCGTTCTCGCCCGATTCGATCGCGACGATCTCCGACCGTGTGTGCAGCTCGATGTTCGGCTGTGCCGCGATCCGCTCGATCAGGTACGACGACATGCTGGCCGCCAGACCCGGGCCGCGGATGACCACGTGCACGCGGGATGCGCTCGCGGCAAGGAACACGGCGGCTTGGCCTGCGGAGTTGCCTCCGCCGACGATCACGACTTCGCGGCCGGCCGCCATGCGCGCTTCGATGGCGGATGCCCAGTACCAGACGCCCCTGCCCTCATGACGTTCGAGATCGGGCAGCGTCGGCCGGCGATAACGTGCGCCGCTGGCGACGACCACGGTGCGCGCACGCACATCCGGATGGCCGTCGAGCGCGAGCCGATGCAGGCCGTCGCCGCCGCGCGACATCGAGGTGACGTGCGTCGGTATGGCGAACTCGGTGCCGAACTTTTGCGCCTGGTTGAATGCGCGCGCCATCAGCGCCTGGCCGGTGATGCCGGTCGGAAAGCCCAGGTAGTTCTCGATGCGCGCGCTCGCGCCGGCCTGTCCGCCGAAGGCACGCGAATCGAAGACACGCACGCTGAGGCCTTCGGACGCTGCATACACGGCAGTCGCCAGACCTGCCGGGCCGGCGCCGACCACGACGACGTCGTAGATACGGTCAGGGTCCGGGTCGGTGACCATGCCGGCGCATTCGGCGAGTTCTTCGATGGTCGGGTTGAACAGGATGCCGCCGTTGGGACACACCGCCCACGGCAATGCATCGCGCTGTTGCGGATGGCTGGCGACCAGCGCCGCGGCGTCGGTGTCGTCCGCCGGGTCGAACACCACGTGCGGTTGGCCGTTGCGCGCGAGAAAGCTGCGCAAGCGGACCATGTCCGGATCGGCAGGCGAACCGACCAGCGTCAGGCCCGCACCCGTTTCGATCAGGCCGACACGACGAAGAATCAGCGCGCGCATGATCCGTTCGCCGAGGTCGGCCTCCGCCACCATCAGCGCGCGCAGCCGTTCGGGCTCGACGAGCAGCGCCTCGACCGGGCCCAGCGCATGGCCGTCGACCAGCGCCGGGCGCCCGGCGAGTTGCCCGATCTCGGCGAGGAACTGGCCCGGCCCCTGCTCCACCACCAGTGCGACATGACCGAGCCCGTCACGCCTTGTAATACGCACGCGTCCGTCGATGAGCACGTACATGCCGGCGCCGCGCGTACCGGCGGCGTATAGCTGCTCGCCGCCATTGAAGTTGCGCAAATGGCCGAAGCGTCGGATGCGCTCGATATCTTCCGGCGACAGCGTCGGAAACGTCTGCTCGCGGCGTTGCGATGCCGGGTCCGCCATGTCAGCGACCGTCCGCGTCCGGCATCGGCTCGAGGAACACGGTGTCGACGTAGCACCAACCCCAGCCTTCGCCGGGTTGCGCGCTACGGATCAGCGGGTGTGCGGTGGATTTGAAATGCGCGGTCGCGTGGCGGTTCTTCGACTGGTCGCAGCAGCCGACGTGGCCGCAGACCACGCATTGGCGCAGGTGAACCCAGTCGTCGCCGAGCGCGACGCATTCGGGGCATACCGACCCCGGCGAACCGACCGTGCGGATCTGGTCGAGGTGGCTGCATGCGGCCATGGCACGTCCTCCATTCGCACCACGTCGTGCGTGGCACGGCGAGCATAGCAACGGCGGAAGGCGGGACGCCTGCGTCGGGTCGGCGTGGCAGACAACGCACGCCCGGTCGCCAGCGCGGAGCCGCGTGCTTGGATCGCACTGGGCGATCGCGCTGCCTCACCTGTCCCCAAGGGCAACCGCGTCTTCCCCCAAGGCGAATGCCGGTTCCGATATTGCAGGACCACAATCGTTGATGGACGAGCCGTCCGAGTCGAGGAGCCGTGCCATGCGCGACATGTTCCGACCGGTCTTCCGCGCCACATGCCTGAGCCTGGTGCTGCTGGCCGCAGGCTGCGCCAGCACGCCGACCATCACGTCGAACTACGACCACAGCGCGAACTTCGGCGGCTATCGCACGTTCGGATTCTTCTCGCCGCTCGGCACCGACCGGACCGGATACTCGACGCTGGTCACGCAGTCGCTGAAGAACGCGACGCGGCGCGAAATGGAATCACGCGGGTACACGTACAACGAAAACGCGCCGGACCTGCTGGTCAACTTCAACGGCAAGCTCGAGAAACAGGTCGACGTGCGCACCATGCCGATGGGGCCGCCGATGATGGGCTACTACGGCTATCGCGGCGGCTATTACGGCGGCTGGGGCGGCTACTACACCGACGTCAACCAGTACACCGAAGGCACGCTCAACGTCGACCTCGTCGATGCGCGGCAGCGTCAGCTGGTCTGGGAAGGCATCGCGGTCGGTCGCGTGTCCGACAAACATCGCCAGGATCCGGACACCGCGTTGAGTGCGGCAGTCACCGAGATCTTCAAGCAGTACCCGTTCCGCGCGACGCCGTAGCGGTCGTCCGAGTCCGCTAGATCGCGCGTGTCGAAAGCTCGGCGGAAGTTAGGCCGAGTGCTTCGACGCGTGCGAGCGCGTCGGCGAAGCGGAACGCATTGATGTCGCGTGCGATCGGTTCGAGCCGCGCGGCGAACGGCGTTCCGGCGGTGCTCGCGCGTAGTGCTTCGACGGCGTCGACCGCATCGGCATCGTCGTCGTGAAGCAATGCGATCAGGTGGTCGATCTGCGGCCTGAGCGTGTCGATGCTTGCGGCTGTCGCGGCCGCGTCCAGAGCAGGCGTTGCTGCAGTTGCGTCGAACGATGCGAGCTCTGCGAGCACGGCATCGAGTGCGTCGACCAGGTCGCTCAGCCGCGGCGCGATTTCCGCGTGGGTCGATCGGCCCTGTACCAAGGCCTCGAGCGACGTTGCAGCGCGCTGGACCTCAACCGCGCCGATCGTGCCTGCGGTGCCTTTCAAAGTATGCGCCAGACGCAGCATCGTCTCGCGGTCGCCCCGCTCCATCGCTGCGCCGAAATCGGTCTTGAATCCGCGGCTCCCCGCAACAAACGCGGTCAGCATCCGACGATAGAGCTCGGCGTTGCCGAGCGTGGTCGCCAATCCGATCTTCGTGTCGATGTGTTCAAACGGACCGATCTCGCCGGTGCGAACATCGGCTCGATCAGCCTCCGGCGTCGAACCCGCAGCGTCGTTCGCGCGCGACGGCCGTATCCATTTCGCCATCGTCGCGAACATCTCGGCCACCTGCAGCGGCTTGGGGATGTGATCGTTCATGCCCGCTTCGAGCACACGTTCGCGATCACCTGCCATCGCGTTCGCCGTCATCGCGATTACCGGCAGGTTCGCCAGACGCGCGTCGGCACGAATCGCACGCGTCGCTTCGTAGCCGTCCATCACCGGCATCTGGCAGTCCATCAGCACACCGTCGAACGCGGCGTCGTTCCCCAACAAGTCCAGCGCCTCGCGGCCGTTCTCCACCAGAACCACGTCGATGCCGGCCTGCCCGAGCAGTTCGGTCGCGAGCACCTGGTTCATCTCGTTGTCCTCGACCAGCAGCACGCGTGCACCTTTCAGACTCGCGACCGCCCTCGCCTCGCCGGCCTTGCGCTCATCGGCGCGCCGTTCGACCGGCACGCCGTGGCCGAGCACGCCGGCGATCGCGTCGAGCAAGGTCGACGGCGTCACCGGTTTCGTCAGCACCGCACGCGGCGTGACACCGCGCTGCGTCGCGTCGGCCAATACGTCATCTCGGCCGTATGCCGTGACCATGATGACGGGCGGCACCTTCGCGACAGCGCCCGCCTGCATGCGCTGCATCACGGCGACACCGTCGTCGCCGGGCATGCGCCAGTCCATCAGCACGACATCGAACGACGTGTCGGCGTGGTCGGCATCGGCCACCTGTCGTAACGCATCCTCGCCATCACGCGCGACGTCGACGTCGAAACCGAACGAGCGTGCCATGCCGGACAGGATCTCGCGCGCGGCGGCGTTGTCGTCGACGACGAGAACGCGCAAGCCGGCGAGTTCCTCGGCGTGCCGCATGCGGCGCGGCTGTGGCTCGGCCTGCAGTCCGAAGTTCGCGACGAAGTGGAAGGTCGACCCCTGCCCCGCTTCGCTGTCCACCCAGATGCGGCCGTCCATGAGTTCAACCAGGCGTTTGGAGATCGCGAGCCCGAGCCCGGTGCCACCGTACTTGCGCGTGGTCGATGCATCGGCCTGGCTGAAACTCTGGAAGAGGCGGCCGCATTGCTCGGGGGTCATGCCAATGCCGGTATCGCGCACCTCGAAGTGCAAGGTCGCGACGTCGTCGACGCGATGCTCTTCATGCACGCGAACGACCACCTCGCCGCGCTCGGTGAACTTCATCGCGTTGTTGCCGAGATTGACCAGCACTTGGCCCAGCCGCAGCGGATCGCCGACAAGTGACGTTGCAACATCCGGAGCGACGTCGAAGAGCAGCTCCAGCCCTTTCTCTTCGGCGCGCAGCGCAAGCAGGCTGGCGAGATGATCGAGGACATCCTCGAGTCGGAAGTCGGTGCGCTCGATATCAAGACGACCGGCTTCGATCTTCGAGAAGTCCAGGATGTCGTTGATGACGCCCAGCAGGCTTTCGCCGGCACGCTGAATGCGGTCGACGTAGTTGCGCTGGCGCGTATCCAGCGAGGTTCCCAGCGCGAGGTGCGACATGCCGATGATGGCGTTCAGCGGCGTGCGGATCTCGTGGCTCATGTTGGCGAGGAACTCGCTTTTCGCGCGCGTCGCCTCCAGCGCTTGCTCGCGAGCGGCGCGTAGCTCGTCCTCGGCGATCTTCTGCGCCGTGATGTCCTGGTACACGCCGTACATGAAGCGCGTTTCGCCCGTGTCCGCGTCGCGCACGAGCTTGCCGGCGGCGTGCACCCACACGATGCGGCCATCCGTCGGGCTGCGATACGGATAGACCGCGTCGTAGGCGTCGTAGCGGCCTTCGACCGCGCCTTGGTAGCGCTCGACCACCTGCGCTGCCGCCTCGTCACTGACATCGGTGACACGCGCCAGCCATTCGTCCTGCAGGTTGTAGCGGCCGTCCGGCTTCGGTGGCTCGCCGAGAATCGCGGCGGCGCGCGGCGAAGCGAAATAGACGTCGGGGATTCGGTAGTCGACGTGCCAGTAGCCGCAACGCGTCAGTTCGAGTGCGATGTCGGACTGGAAATTCGCGCGCTTGAGTTCCTCGTCGGCGCGCTTCTGGTCGGTGATGTCAGCCACTGCGACTGCGACGCCGCCACCGGAGGCCGCGTCGATCGGTGCGGCGCTGACGCGGATCCAGGTCGGTTCACTATTGGCCGACGGCAGCGCGATCTCGACACCGTGGAGCGCGTTACCTGTCTGCAGCACCTCGGCTCCCGGGAATGCGTCGGGCAATGCGGCATCTGCGCCTCCGGTGCCATCGAGCGCGCAACGCCGCAGCGCGTCCGCATCCATTCCCAGCACCTGCGCGCTGAGGTCGTTGGCTTCGACCACCCGGCCGGCCCTGTCGTAGAGGATGGCGCCCACCGGCAGCGCGTCGAACAGCGCCTTCAGCCGCTGACGATTCGCGTTGATGTCCTCCAACAGTTCTTCCGCACGCCGGCTGCGCTGCAGGATCTCGAGATGCGAGGCCAGCGGAGCGAGCAGCGCGGCCGCGAGCGCGCGCTCACGCGGTTGCGGTGGACGATGCGCAGCGACTTCGACCACCGCGAGCACTTGGCCTCCCCGGACCACGGGCCACAGCTCGACCACACTCGCTCGCAGGTCGCCGAGCCCGGATCCGACGGCGGCGTAATCGGCCGGGACCGGGTCAAGCACGATCGGCCGACCGTCCGCAGCGCACTGGCCGACCAGTCCCTGTCCCCGTTCGACGCGTTCTCGAATGCTGCCATCGCCCGCATAGCTGCCGTGCAGGTCGAGCGCGCCGCCTGCATTCGACACGTAGAACGCCGCCCGCGCTAACGGCCACACGCCGACCAGTGACGACAGGAAGCCGTCCGCTGCGTCACGGTGGGACGTGCTTTCCATCAGCGCCGCGGAAATGGTCGACGCGTTCGATACCACCCATCGCTGGTCTTCCAGCTCGCGGGCCTGTCGCTGCAGCAGCACGATGGAGCGCGCGAGCGTCCCGATCTCGTTCGGGTAAGCCGTGCACGGAATCTCGACGTCGAGCTCGCCTTTCGCCACGCGCTCGGTTGCCAGTCGCAGCCGTTCCGCGGGCATCCGGATCGACCGCGCAACGAGTCGCGACAACACGATCCCGAACAGCAGGCCGCCGAGCACGAGCGCGATCGCGAATCGCGTGCCGCGGCGATCAATTTCCTTCGACTGCTCCACCGCCTCCGCGGCATGTGTGCTCTTGAGGTCGAGCACATGCATCAGCGCGCTGTTGGCGTTGCGAAGCGGCTGTTGGTAGGCGTCGCCCGCTTCGAGCGCGGATGCCTTCGCGCCGTCGCCCTGCTGGACGAGGGTCAGCACGTCACCCGCGACGCGATCGAAGCTCAAGACGCTTGCTTCGAACTCGCCCATCGAATGTTTGGTTTCCGGGTTCACCAGCGTCGCGCGCGTCTCCGGGATATGCGCCCACAGGTTGAGACGCGCTGCGATCGCTTGCCGCCGTGCGGCATCCGCTCCAGCTCGCGAGCCGGCGAACGCGGCGGCGCGTACGCCCTGGTCGTACTGCACCAGGTCGGTCTGCAGCGATTTGATGTCAGCGATGCCGAGCAGATGCTTGGCGTAGAGCGCATTCATGCGCGACTGCATCGCGTGCTGGCTCAGCAGACCCTGCACACCGATGCCGAAGGCGATCAGCAGCAGGATGGTGAACGCGATCCGCAACTTCGCGCGGACGGTCAGCTCTTCCATGCGGGCGGACAGGCCGGTCATGACGTCAGAGGTTGGCGACGCCGGTCGCATCGCGCAGCCGCTGCAACTCGACCTCGCGTTCGTGCTCGCCGTCGACGAAGTGCTCGGCTATGCGTCGGCACTCGTCGCCCAGCACCACGAACGCATCGACCACGTCCGGGTCGAAGTGCTGGCCACGACCCTTGACGATGATCTGCATCGCGTCCTCGTGCAGCATCGGCTCCTTATAGACGCGGCGACTGATCAGCGCGTCGTAGACGTCGGCGACGGCCATGAGCCGCGCGCTCGTCGGAATCGCGTCACCGGCGATGCCTCGCGGGTAGCCCGAGCCGTCCCACTTCTCCTGATGGCCGTAGGCGATGTCGCGCGCCATCGACAGGAAGCCGAGGTCCTCACCGGCGTCTTCCAGCGCACGCTCGATCGCTTCCTTGCCGAGTGTCGTATGCGTCTTCATGACCTCAAACTCGTCTTCGGTCAGCCGGCCGGGTTTGAGCAGGATGCGGTCGGGAATGCCGACCTTGCCGATGTCGTGCAGCGGTGCGGACTTGAACAGCGCGTCGATATTGGTGGGCGTGCAGAAGTCGGCGAAGCGCGGATGCGTGGCGAGTTGCTCCGCGATACGTCGCACGTAGTGCTGGGTGCGCAGGATGTGGTTGCCCGTCTCGTTATCGCGCGTCTCGGCGAGGGACGCCATCGCGCGGATCGTCACGTCCTGGATGCGCGTGACCTCGCGCGTGCGTCGTGCGACCTCCTGCTCGAGATAGTCGTTACGGTCGCGCAGGAAGTCGCGCGCCTGCTTGAGCTGCAGATGATTGCGCACGCGCGCCAGCGTGATCGACGGGCTGATCGGCTTGGTGATGTAGTCGACCGCGCCGAGTTCCAGCCCGACGCGTTCGTCGTCCGTGCCGCTCATGGCGGTGAGGAAGATCACCGGGATGTCGCGTGTCACCGCGTCCGTCGTCAGGCGACGCATGACCTCGTAGCCGTCCATCACCGGCATCATGATGTCGAGCAGGATCAGATCCGGCGGCGCGTCACGAGCGATCTGCAGTGCGCGTTCGCCGCTGTTGGCGACCTTGACGCGATGCTCGCCACGCAGCAACGCACTGATGAGCGCGAGGTTGTCCGGCGTGTCGTCGACGACGAGCACGGTGGCGCGATGGTCGATGTCATCCATGGAGCACCTCTGCGATAGATCGTAGGAACGCAGCCATGTGGCTTCCGGACGCCACGTCAGAAAGCCCGGCCGATTTCGAAGAACAGTGCGCCGTTGCCAGCTTCGCGCCAGCCGTAGCCGAACGTCATCGGGCCGAGCCAGGAATCGAACCCGAGGTAGAGGCTGCCGTTGAGCACGCCGTCGGCGAATGCGATGTCGCTGCGGTGTTCCCAGGCGTTGCCGTATTCGATGGTCGAGCCCGCGAGCGCGGAGCGCCCGAAGAACTTCGCGAGCTGGTACGTGTAGCCGACGAAGACGACCGCGTACTGCTGGCCCGTCAATTCGTTGATGCGGAAGCCGGCAAGCCGCGTCAGTCCGCCGAGGCGGTATCGCGCCTGCACCGGCAATTCGCCTTCGACGGTGCTCGCGACGCGCGTGCCAACCTGCAGGGCATGCTTGCCGAAGCTGTGCGCGGCGACGGCATCGAGTTCGGCCTGAGCGTAGTCGGTGTCCGCGCCGAGCGCGGTTCGCGACACGGCGTACCGTGCATTCGCGTAGTAGCCGTCGCGCGGAAAGTACAGGCTGTCGAGGCGATCGACGTTCGCGAACGCATAGGCCAGGCCTTCCTGGAAGTCGAAGGACTGCAGCGACGGATCGCCGACCTCGACGCTCGCGCGCCCCTTTTCTACTTCGATACCGAACGCCGCGGCACCGACGCGACCGAACTCATGTGCCAGTTGCAGCTTCAGGCGCAGGGCCTGGATGTCGTACCGGGCAATCGCATTGCCGCCGTCGTCGAAGACATTGAGGTTGGGGTTCTCGTACGCGAGGCGCCCCGAAAACACATTGCGGCCGGCAAGGTCCAGCGGCTGGTAGTACTCGCCGATTAGCGCCGGCTCGCTGCCGATCGCAGCGGTGACGCGCCCTTCCCCGCCGCGCGCGTTCAGCGGTGCGAACAGGATGGCGGCGCGGATCGTGGTGTCGTAGTCGCCGTCGAAATCCGAGCTGTGTGTCAGGCCGAGCTGCAGGTAGTTCGGGCCCTGCGTCTTCGGGCTGGCGTGCAGCACGACGCCGGTGCGGCCGCCCTCGTTGACCACCTCGTAGCTGACGCGCGAGAACGTGCCGAACCCGTAGACGTCGAGCGCGTGCGATTCGAGCCGGTCGATGTCCAGCGGTTTGCCGACCTCGACGTGCAGGCGATCGAGCAGCAACGCATCGGAGTACGCAGTGCTGTTGTCGATGCGCACGAACTCGATGACGGGCGGGCCGTTGCGCTCCAACGCTGCGGTACGTGCTCCGCGTTCGGTGTCGAGCGGTGACGACAGGCGCGCGAGCGCCGGGGCTGCGGCCTCCGCGGCATTGGCGCCGATGTCGAGTGCCTCCAACGCCTTGTCGAAATCGCTGGTCGAGATGCGATCGCCGAGCTGCGGCGTGATCAAAACGTCTCGCGGGCCGAGCGTTGCAAGCTGTGCGTGCGTGTTGGCGGTGGTCATCATTCCGCCGATCTGCGACAGCACCTGCAGTGCGCCGGCGTCCGGGCCGAGCGTGCCAAGCGGCGTACCGACGTCGACGGCAATGACGATGTCGGCGCCCATGTCTCGCGCGACGTCGATCGGCACCTGATCGGCCAGGCCGCCATCGAGCAGCAGGTGGCCGTCGATCTCGACCGGATGAAAAACCGCAGGCAGCGACATGCTCGCGCGCATCGCCATCGCAAGACTGCCGTGGTCGAGCACCACGGCGCGGCCGCTGTTGATGTCGGTGGCGACCGCGCGGAACGGGATCGGCAGGTCGTCGAAGCGATCGATCGTGCTGGCCTGCAGCGTTTGGCGCTCAAGGAACGCGAGGATGCGCTCGCCCTGGATCAGGCCCGGCGATGCACGAAGACCCTTGCTGCTCAGGCCGACGCCGAGTGTTGCGAGGCTGTCGCGATCGTCGAGCTTGCGTCGATAGGAACGCTCGGGGCGCGGTACCGAGTCGTCGAACATCTGCTGCCAGTCGGTGGAACGCACCAGTTGCTCGATGGCCGAGGCGGATCGGCCCGACGCGTACAACCCGCCGACCAGCGCACCCATGCTGGTCCCGGCGATGCAGTCGACATGCACGTGCAGCGCTTCGAGCTGCTTCAGCACGCTCACGTGCGCGATGCCACGCGCGCCGCCGCCACCGAGCACCAAGCCGATGCGCGGACGCGTGTCGCCGGGCTGACGTTCGCCACAGGCCTTGCCGCGCTCCGGCGGCGCCTGCACAGCGGCCGTCGCCGTCGATGCGCACATCGACAACGCAAGCCACAGCAACGCGATCCGCCATGCGCCGCGCCGCCGACCACGGGCGAGACGCGCGCGCACGGCATGTCGCGCCTGCGGCTACGGGTTCACGACGACGTAGACGACGTCGTCGCCCTGCATGCGCTGCTCGTAGTACACGCCATTGCAGTGGTAGTACGGTACCGAATACGTGTTGACGATCGGACAGCCTGCAGGAACCGACGGATAGAACGAGCCGACGACGGCTGCCGTCGTCGCTGCCACAACTGCAGTCGCAGCCAAGGGGCGATCGATCTGCCCGTTGCCCCAGTTGCTGTCGTTGCCGTCCATGTCGATGTTGACGTTGGTGTTGTTGTTGATGTTCGTCTGGCGCGTCGTCGAGCGGTCTCCGTTCCCGTTCGGGCGCGTCGCGGTGCTGTTGCGGCCCGACGACGGCTGCGTGCGCGCCGCGTTCTGGCGGCCCTTGTCCATCGCCATCTGGCTCGACCTGTTCGACGCGCTGACCGAACTGCGCGCCATGCCGCCGCCGCGTTGGGCATCGGCGAACAGGGGAACGAGTACGAGTGCGAGCAGGCTCCAGCGCGCGCGGCGTGCCCAGCGGTTCGAGGTGTTCATGGCGTGCCTCCTGCCGTGGTCGTCGCGACCGCCGGCGTCGTGTTGAACGGAATCTCGTGCATGCCCTTCGACGGCGTGAACTTGAACGTGTTTGCGCTCACCGACGGCGTCGTATCCCAATGCATCACCGCCTGGTACTGCGGGTCACCGACTTCGTAACGCGTGGTGATCACCATCTTTCGCGGCTGGCCTTCCTTGGTGATCCAGATCTGCCAGTCGACGTTCGCCTGACGGAACAGCACCTGGTCCGTCATTACGCCTTCGACCGGGCTCTGGCCGGCGACGAGGCCGACGCGCACACCGTCGAGCAAGGTGCCGCCGAAGCCCTGCCGCAGCACGTCGACGAGCGGCATCTCCGCGCCCATGTCGAGCAGCTTGGTGACCACGCCATTCACCGAATCCGGCGCGGCGAATTTCGCGTACGCGTCGGCGTCGGGCGCAACGGTCGTGAGCGTGGCGCCGTCGTAGTAGTACTCGCGATGGCGCAGGTCGCCGTCGACGTCGATACGGAAGCGGTTCGGGCGCTGCACGATCAGCCGCGTGCGCTCGTTGTGCTGCAGCTTGTAGCCGTACGGCAGCACCTCGTCACGCGAGATGTCGGCGTCCACCTGGAACGATTGCTGACGCGCGAGGTACGCCTTCATCCGCTCGAGCGCGGCGCGTGCGTCGGCCGAAATCGCGCCGGGTGCCGGCGCGACCGCGGTGCTTGCCGCAGCGTCGTCCTGCGGTGCAGCTGCGCCGAGTTGCGGAAGCATCGCAAGCGCGGAGACAGCGGCCGCTAGCGACGTCATGCGAAGTGCTTTCATGTCGATCTCCTTGGGAACGCAACCGGGGCAGCGACGCCGCTTCATGGCGCCGCTAGAACGTGAATCCGTAGCCGACGATCGGGCCGTTGAGGGTGATCCGCGTATCGATGTCGCCGTCGCCGAAATCCGCGTCGAGATAGCGGTAGCCGAACACCCACTGGCCGACGTTCATGCGGTACTGACCCATCGCGCTCGCGCTCCACGTGCCGTTGGTCGAGCCGCTCGATCCGTCACCGCGCACGCTGAAGCTCCAGCGGTCGCTCGTATGCCACGTGTAGCGCGCGCCGTAGAGGAAGTCGCTGAAGCTCTTGCTGACCTTCAGCGAGCGCGTCTGCAATGCGGGATTGGTCGGAATGATCGACGTGGTGAAGTCGGCATCGACATAGCGCAGGCCGGCGATGATGTCCCAGCCGTTGAAGCGGTCGTCGCCCGGGCTCCATACCGCCGCCAGGTCGAACAGGCGCGCGTCCAAGTCGGTTTCGCTGCGCAGGCGCGTGCCGTCGCGGTCCTGGGAAAGGCCGAGGAAGAGGAAGTCGGTGAGCGCGCCGAAGTGATCGCCCTGCCCTTCGGCGTGGATCATGAAGGCGCCGTCGAACTTGTCGAGCACGTCGCTGAAGTGGTTGTCGGTAATGACGGAGCCCGACGGCGGCGGGCCGTTGTCGTTGATCTCCGCGTTGAACGAAGCCCCCCAGACGTAGGGCGTGACGGTGAACGTCCACGGGTCGCCGTCTGCGGCAGATGCGATCAGCGGTGCGGTGGCCAGCGACATTGCCGCGATGGCGAGAATGGAGGAATGGCGTGTCATCGTGGGTCTCCCGAAAGCCCGTGGATCGGCGGAACGAATGCCTCGCGACGCTTGGCGGCACGATGCGAAGCCGCGGTCGCGGCGGAACTGCACGAACGGATGAGGGCGTGCGCGGTCACAGCAGCAGCCTGAAGACGCGCTCGACAAGGTCGGCGAACGGAATCACCGTCAGCACCAGCGGGCTGAAGGGCACGAGCGTGATGATCACCAGCCGCGCGATGGCGCGAAGGTCGATCGGCAGTGGACGCATTTCGGTGACGACCGAGTTCGCGTTGGCGAGATCAGCGAGCGACTGGATGTCGCCGCTGCCGATCAATGCTTCGTCAGGTCGCGCATCGTCGAGCCACTTGCGCTCGAATTCGGTGACGTAGCGCATGGAGAGTTCGCCGTAGCGACGCAGCCCGCGACGTCGTTCGTCGAGCAATGCCTTCGCGAAGAACACCAGCGGAAATACGACCATCGCGACGAGCACCGCGACCACCACGCCGATCTGCGCGCGGTATTCCATGAACTTGTGCCCGCCGCTGAGCACGCGGCTCGCCAGTACGCCGGATGACACGACGCCCTGAGCGAACAGCAATGGCGCGAACGCGAGAACGCTTCCGCCGAGGAAGCCGAGCCCGCCCGCGCGGTCCGGATGCAGCGCCTTGAGATTCAGTGGCAGGCGCGACGTGCGCCACAGGAAGATCCACCAGATGCCGATGCGGAACCACCAGCGCAGCACGATGAACTGGAAGATCGGAATGCTGACGTGCGCCATCCACCAGCCCGCGCCGCTGAGCACCGTGCCACCGGGCGTGATGCTCGCGTACCAAGTGTCGATCGGCAGCGCTAGCGCACGCGACGAGAGCGTCGGCGAGAGCACGAACACGCCGAGCAGCAACGCAACTTCGACCAAGATCGAATTGCGCAGCCGGCGCGCACTGGTGATCGCGGCTTCGAAACGCGGTACGGCGGCGGCTGCCACGATCGAGCGTTCGCGGAACTGGTCCACCGCGACGCCGATGCGCTGATGCACTGGAATTTCCGCGAAGATCAGCAGCGGCAACGCGACCACAAAGCGTGCGTACGCTTCGACGTCATGCAGGAACGGCAGGCGCACGCCACCGAACGCGGTTCCTTCAGCGAGGCACAGCAGCAGCAGAGGCAACCACGCCACCAGCGAGATCACGACCATGCGCCGCACTACGCCGTGCAGCTGCGCGTCGGCCATCCGTGCCTTGAGCATGAGCTGGTACAGCGGTCCGCCGACCACCAGCGAGAAATCGGCGTGGTAGTGCGACGGCGCCGCAGCGCCCACGTGCGGCGGCGCTGCGGTCACCATGCGAGGATTCCGTTGCGCGGCGTCGACGCTGTAGACGTCGCCCGCCCAGGTCGCGTTCGCGGCGGCCATCGCGTCACGCCACACCGATCCGCACCACGCAGCGGAAGCCCAAGTGCGACATCGATGTGTCGACCGGAAGCGAGAAGCGCGACGCGAACTGGTCGTGCGGCGAATGTTCCGCAGGCCCCGGGCGCGAGCCGCCCTTGGTTACGTTACGCGGCAATCCATCGATCGACGCACCGCTGAATTGCGCATCGACGAGCCGATCCAACGCGCGGCGTGGCACGGTACACGCCGCGCGTGGATCGACTCTTGAACGCAGTGCATCCCGGTCACACGTCCATTCCCAGACGTTGCCGAGCATGTCGTACAGGCCGAACGCATTCGCGCCGCCCTCGCCCACCGGTGCGGTGTCGATATGGTGTTCGTCGGGAAGGCCGGCCCAGCGGCGATGGTCGACCCACGCCCCCGCGGCGCTGCGCACGTCATGCAGGTGTTCGCTGGACCACGCGTCTTCTGCGTCGTCGCTGCCACCGCGCGCCGCGCGTTCCCATTCCGCTTCGCTCGGCAGCGCCTTGCCGGCCCATTCCGCGTAGGCCTCGGCGTCTTCCAGCGTGACGTGCACGACGGGATGGTCATCCAGCCCTTCGATTGAACTACCCGGCCCGCGCGGATGCCTCCAGCACGCCCCGGCGATAAGTCGCCAAGGCGAACGCGCCGCGTCGTGCAGCGTCTCGTCGAGGATGCATACGGCCGACGCCGGATACAGCTGGCCTTCGCCGGACCGTGGATGCAACGTCGCATCGAGGCCGCGCTCGCACTGCGTCACGTAATGCGTGCTTTCGACGAAGCGCGCGAACTGCGCGTTGGTGACCGGCGTGGCGTCCATCCAGAAGCCCGCGATGCCGACGTAGCGCGCGGGCATCTCGCCGCGGCAGGGATGTTCTGCGCCCATGCGGAATACGCCACCGGGCACCCACGCCATTCCGGGCGTCGCGGCTGGTGGCAGCCAGCTGTTGGTTTCCTGTCGGGAGGTGATGGTCATCGACGTCGTCCCCGCATCTGGCTCGCATGGGCCGAGTCGCTGCAAGTGCGATGGCACGTCGTGTCATGACGCATGGCGTCGCACCCGGCGCGGGCGCTCGACGACGGCGACGGTATGCGTCGCGCCACGGCATGCATGACGGCTCCTCGGATCATGGATCCACTCGTGATCGAGTCTGCGCGTGCGTCAAAACACCGAGAATTGGACCTCGGTGTACGCGTTCTTGCCCTTCAGGGCAGCTGCGTCGGCGCCGCGACGCGCGCCACCATCGCCAGCAACGTGCGCCCTTCGAACGGCTTCATCAGGTACGCGGCGTGGATGCGCTCCGCGTGTTCGCGAACCGACGGTGCATCGTGCGAGGTGATGATGATCCACGGCGACATCGGCCCGCGCAGCGCGAGGTCACGGTAGAGCTCGAAGGCCGACGCACCCGGCAGGCGAACGTCGCAGATGCAGCAGCGGATGGCCGGCCACCACGTGGCGTCGCGCAGCTCGGCAAGCAATGTCTCGGCGGATTCGAACGCGCGGACCGCGAACCCGGAACCGGACAGGACGCGCGCGAGCGCCTGTCGCACGGCGCCATCGTCTTCCACGAGCACGATTTCCTGCTGCATGTGCACGATAGCGGCCGCGGTGTCGCCCGAAGGCACCAGGTCGAAAGTGCATCGATGGTCCACGCCGCGGCGCGACATGCGTAAGTGGTCGTTGGGGAACGCGGCCTGCCCTTGTGGGCATCGGCGGAAAACGCATGACGCGACGCACCGGGCACGGGCCCGGTGCATTCAGCGCATAGCTGTTTCGTCGTCGCAGCTCAGCTCGCGAGCGCGACTTCCGCGTGCAGTCGCCGCGGCGCATCCTGCGGATGTTCTTCCGCTTCAAGATGCACGGCGAGCTGCACGAGCTCGGCAACGGTGCGCACGCCCATCTTTTCCATCACGCGTGCACGGTGCGCCTTGACCGTTCGCTCGCACATGCGCAGCGAGTCGGCGATCTGCTTGTTGAGCCTGCCGGCGATGACCTGGTCGAACACCGCGTGCTCGCGCGGCGTCAGCGACGCGAGGCGATCCCGGCCCTGCTGCAGATGCTGGCGATGCTGCCGCCGCTGCACGTCGCATTCGAGTGCACTGGTGATCGCATTGATCAGCGTTTCCTTCTCGACGGGTTTGGTGAGGAAATCCACCGCGCCCTGCCGGATCGCCTGCACGCTGGTCGGGATGTCGCCGAATGCGCTGAGGAAAATGATGGGCGGTGCATCCTCGCGGCGCGACAACGATCGTTGCAGGTCGAGTCCGCTTGGGCCGGGCATACGGATGTCCAGTAACAGACAACCGGGCGCGTCCATGGGCGGCCAGGACAGCAGGAAGTCGCCGGCCGATGCGTACTGCCTCACGTCGAAATCGAGGGCGCCGAGCAGGCGTCCCAGCGCATCACGCATCGAATCATCGTCATCGACGATATGGATTACGGGAGCGATTGCCATGTCGTGTCTCCTGCTGCGCGAAACCGGAAGTCCATTCCTTTGAAGCCGACTTGCGTGCCTGAATGTAGGCCTAATTGCCAGATAGAGAAGCGGTGAAGAAACACCTTCTGATAAACGGTCGTTTCACGCCCAATGCGCTTGCGCGTCGCGTTGAAACATAAATGTCACATCACGCGTAAGGCGGGAACGTCACCCGGAAAGTCGCGCCACCGCGATTGTTGTTTTCTGCACGAATCGACCCGCCATGCGCTTCGGCGATCGATCTGGAGATCGACAGACCCAGCCCCATGCCGTGCGGCTTGCTGCTGTAGAACGAATCGAACAGGTGCGCGAGGCGCGATTCGGGGATCCCGCCGCCGGCATCCGACACCTGGAACTGCACCTGCCCGCCCTCGAGTTCGCGCACGTCAAGCAGCACTGCGGGTCGCGTGGCACTCAGGTCGCCCGACGCGAAGCGCGCTTCCACCGCGTCCATGCCGTTGATCAGCAGATTCAGCAGCATCTGCTGCAGGTAGAGGCTATCGCCGCTGAGCAATGCGGGGTCGCGCCACCTGGCGAACTCGACCGGAATGCCGCGGCCGCGCACGTCGGTATCGAGCAGCTTCACCGTTTCCGCCGCGAGCGTATTCGCATCGATGCAGACGAAGCTGATCTTTCGCTGCCGCGCGAGCGTGCGCACGTTGCGTATGACGCCGCCCGCGCGCAGCCCGTCGCGGCGGATGTCACGAAGGATCTGGCGGATGTCGTCGAGCGGCGGCGATGGCCGTTCCAGCAGGATTTCCGCGGCGTCCGTATTGCTGAGGATGGCGCCGAGCGGCTGGTTGATCTCGTGCGCGATCGATGCGGTGAGCTCGCCTACGACTGCAAGGCGCGGCGCACCGCCGACGTCATCGCGTCGCTCGTGGCCGGAGTCGCGCCCCGCAGCCCATGTGCGCCACACGCTGATGATCAGTGCAACCAGCGACGGTCCGCTGAGCGCGCGCACGATGACCATCGCGACATGGTCGTTCGAATGTGACCACCCGGCGATGAGCAGCACGGAGATGGCGAACGCGAGGCAGGTCATGCCGAGCCACGCATCGCGCGACGCATCGACGCGGATCGGTCGACGCAGGTAGAGCACGCCGCCTGCAACCAGCCAGGCGAGCAGCAGCACCAGAGCAGTGACCGCTTCGATCATCGGGGGAGCGTCCTTGTAGCCGGTGGCGCAACACGGGCCGCATCCTGCTGCCCCGAACCACCGGTCGAACCGCGAGCGTACGCCTGTACCAAGAACCTGAATAGGGACTTGGCAGGCCGCCCTGTTTGAATCGGGAACCCACACCGGCTTTCGGGCCGGACCGTCACGACGACTCTACGGTGGCCTGCGCCCCGGTCTCGCCCGGGCGCGTACGTGGTCCACCGCTTTCGGAGTGCAGCACAGGTTCCGTTACGCGGTTGTTGCATGCGTCGCGCTTCGGATGCGCGGGCGCGAACATGCAGCGGGCCACGCCCATAGCCGATGCACCCGAGGCGGTAACCAGCACACGGATGTCTGTGCCGCCACGCAATCGAAACGGCACGCAAGAAAAAGGCGCCGTCATCGACGGCGCCTTCGTCCCTCACCCGATGCTTTTAATCAGCGGCCGTCGTGGTCCGCGTCGCCCGGAAGGATGCGTTCGACGCCATGCCAGGCGTCCTTCACCGCGCCCTTCGCGTCGGTCCATGCGAGGCGCGACGTGCCCTTCGCCGAATCCCAGCCACGCTCGAGTTCCTGCTCCGTCGAGGCGTCCCAGGTCGCGTTCTTCGACTGGCTGCGCGCGTACGTGCCGTAGCGGTAGGCCGGCTTGTAGTCGTCGAAGCTGTAGCCGGACTTGTAGTAGTCAGCCTGGTTGAAGCGCTGCTCGTAGTAGCGGTCGGTCGCGTCGTAGGTCTTGTACGTGCGATCGCTGCGGTCCCATGCGTCACGCACGGCGTCGCGCGCCTTGTCCCAAGCGAGGCGCGAATCGCCCTTCGCGTTGTCCCAGCCGGACTGCAGGTTCGTCTCCGCGCTGTCCCACGCCTGGTCGGCGTTCGTGTTGCGCGCTTCGGTGCCGTAGCGGTACGCCGGCGCGTAGTCGCGGTCGTAGTCGAGCTTGCTGTCGTAGTACGGGCGGTTCGTGGATTCGCTTCGCCACGCCTCGGTTTCACCCGTCGGGTCGACACGTTCCGCAGCCGAGTGACCGACGGACGCGCCAGCGATCGTGCCGATGGCGCCGCCGACCAGCGTGCCGATCGGTCCGAACGCGCTGCCGATGGCTGCGCCGATCGCCGCACCGCCCACGCCGCCGACGCCGGTGCCGACCGGGTGCGAGCCCGGCGCGCCGGAGATCGGATCGCGATTCATATCGGTGGTGTCGTTGTTCTTGTTCGCCATTGGGGAAAGCTCCATGCGGAAGGGATTTCGACAATGGGCGCGGGGGTGTGTAGCGCCGGTTCAAGCGGCCGTGACCCATACGCTTGGCGTTCAGGCCGCATCGACAGGCACAATCCGCGCTGCCGAATGGACTGACGCAATGACCGAATTCATCCCGCCCGGAACGCGCTTCGCCGAGCTGCCCTCGCCCTTCCCCACCCGTCGGGACGTTGCGCTGCATGGCGCGCGCATGGCTTACGAGACCTGGGGACAGCTCGACGCGGACCGGAGCAACGCGATCCTGATCGTCACCGGGCTCTCGCCGGATGCCCACGCGGCGTCGAACGATGCGGACCCGGCACCCGGCTGGTGGGGCGCGATGCTCGGCGCGGGCAAGCCGATCGACACCGACCGCTGGTTCGTCATCTGCGTCAACACGCTCGGCAGCTGCAAAGGTTCGACCGGCCCGGCATCGATCGACCCCGATACTGGCGAGCTCTACCGCCTCGCGTTTCCGCCGCTGTCGGTCGAGGACTGTGCCGACGCCGCCGCGCATGTCGTCCGCGCGCTGGGCATCGAGCAGCTCGCCTGCCTCATCGGTAATTCGATGGGCGGCATGGTCGCGCTCGCGTTCCTGCTGCGGTATCCCGGCCTCGCGCGCAACCACATCAACATCTCCGGCGCGGCGCGCGCACTGCCGTTCTCGATCGCGATCCGTTCGCTGCAGCGCGAAGCCATCCGTCTCGATCCGAACTGGAACAACGGCCAGTACGACGATTCGACGTACCCGGAGTCCGGGATGCGCATGGCGCGCAAGCTCGGCGTCATCACCTATCGCTCGGCGCTCGAATGGGACGGCCGCTTCGGTCGCGTCCGACTCGATTCCGATCGCCAGGACGGTGACCCGTTCGGCCTCGAATTCGAAGTCGAGAGCTATCTGGAGGCGCATGCGCGGCGCTTCGTGCGGCGGTTCGATCCGAACTGCTACCTGTATCTCAGCCGCGCGATGGACTGGTTCGACATCGGCGATTGCTGCGGTGAGTCTGCCGGTGACACGCGAAGCGATACGCGCTCCGCGCTCGCGTCGATCCGCCTCGACAAGGCGCTGGTGATCGGCGTGCACACCGACATCCTGTTCCCGCTACAACAGCAGGAAGAAATCGCGGCCGGGCTCGCTGCAGGCGGCGTCGATGCGCGTTTCGTCCCGCTGGAGTCCCCGCAGGGCCACGACGCGTTCCTGGTGGATTTCGAACGCTTCGGCCCCGCCATCCGCGGTTTCCTGGATGCGTTGGACCCGGTGCAGGACCGCGGGGCTAGAATCCGCGCATGAACGCCGCCGCCGCACTGCCTGACGTCCCTTTTCCCGGCCACGACAAGATGATCGCGGCGCTCGACGCGGCGGTCTGCGCCGGCGACCCGCAGGCCGTGACACGCGCCGTCCGCCAGACGCTCTGCGACCTGATCCGCGACCGTGACGTCCGGCTGCCCGATTGCGTCTACGAACCGATCACCGATCACTACGCGCGCCGCGAGCTCTATCGCAGCCCGATCCACGGCTACAGCGTGGTCGCCATGACCTGGGGCCCCGGCCAGGGCACCCCCGTGCACGATCATTCGGGCCTCTGGTGCGTCGAAGGCGTGTGGGACGGCGAACTCGAGATCACGCAGTACGAATTGCTCGACCGCGACGGCGAGCAGTTCCGCTTCCGTCCCGCTGGCGGCATCCAGGCCGGTCCCGGCAGCGCCGGCAGCCTGATCCCGCCGCACGAGTACCACACGATCCGCAACGCCAGCGACGACCAGGTCGCCGTCTCGCTGCACATCTACAAGGCGGAGATGCAGTGCTGCTCGATGTTCGCGCCGCAGAGCGAGCACGAGTGGTACGCGCGCGTCGACCGCACCCTGAGCACCGACGAGGCCTGCTGAGCGTGTGGCGTGATTTCCTGCTGGCGTCTGCCCACCACGTGCTGGTGGTCGGCCTGATCACGATGCTCGCGGCGCAGATGACGCTGCTGCGCAATCCGCCTGACGCCGCCACGGTGCAGCGCCTCTCGCGACTCGATCGCGGCTACGGCACCACCGCCGGCCTGCTGCTGCTCGTCGGCCTCGCGCGCGTTTTCCACGGCATGAAGGGCGCGGACTTCTACGCGCATAACCCGTGGTTCCACGCCAAGCTCGGCGCGTTCCTGCTCGCAGCGCTGATCTCGATTGTCCCGACCGTCCTGTTCGCGCGCTGGCGCAAGGCCTCGTCGACCGATGCTGCGTGGCGGCCGGACGACGCGGCGTGGTCCCGCGCACGCCTGCTGGTCCGCGTGCAACTCGCGCTGATCTTCGTGATCGTCATCGCAGCGGCCGGCATGGCGCGCTACGGCGGACTCTGATCCGCCGCTATACTTCGCGTCCGCGCCGGAATGGCGGAATCGGTAGACGCAGCGGACTCAAAATCCGCCGCCCTTAAAAGCGTGTGGGTTCGAGTCCCACTTCCGGCACCAGTACAAACGAGGGTTAGGCTTAGCGGCCTAGCCCTTTTTTGTTTTGCGCACTCGGTCGTCGCCGTGTCGACCATCGGCGGCCCTTGGTGCCCGCATGCAAATTCGTTTGCAAGCGAACCAGCTCGTCCCGCGCGCACAGCTCAAGGATTTGAACCGTGGCGACTTTCCTCCGTCTCGCGCTATTGCTTCTGACGTTTGCGCCATCGGCCGTGCTGGCCGCCGAACCACCAGTCGGCACGTACCACGCGTTGGGCGGTCACGGCGACATGGAGATTTCGAAGACACCTCATGGGACTCGCTTCGTGATCAGCTCCATGGGTGTGAACGGGCACTCCTGTGATCTCGATGGCAGCGTGCATAACGACACCGGCGTGGTGCCCAAAGATGGCGACAGCGGCGAGTGCCGCATCGCATTCAAGCCCGTCGCGGGCGGCTACGCGGTAGAGGCTCTGACGCCAGACGAATGCCGTCAGTGGTGCGGCGCGCGTGGGCGCTTCGATTACACGTATGGCCGCCGGCCAGCGACCTGCGCCGACAAGACATATCGGGCCGAGCACGATCGCTTCTACGGGCTGTACAAGGCTAAGCGCTATGGCGAGGCGCTTCCGGTCGCCATCAAGCTTCGCGACACGTGCGGACCGTTCCAATGGTTTCCGGACAAGGACGCGCTGACCAACGACATCGCGGTCACGCTGTATCACCTGCAGCAGCCCGGCAAATGTCTTGCAGAGCTTCGGACGACCATGGCGTGGGCGTGCAGGACGGTAGAGGACGCTCGCAACAGCCTGCCGCCTTTCGAAGCCGATAGTTACGAAACGGTGGCGAAATCGACCCTCACCAATCGCAAGCTGTGCGAAGCGGCCCGCTAACGGTTCGCTGAGTTTCCGCATCGCACGACGCCACGCGGATCGAGCTTGGATCGGCGTGCGATCCCCGCTCGGCTCAACTGTCCAGTCCGGTAGCAGACGTGGAACCGCTACGCGTCCCACTTCGCCGTTCTGCATTTACTGGCCGCGTGCTTGCACGGCCGCGTCCGCCTCGCTGTACGAACAGGCGGCAGGCCTGCCCCTCGGGACAATGTCGGTGATCGCGGCCGGCTGCGACGCTAGGCCGGTGCCGCGATCGATGCGGCGTCATGCCCGCTGCGCGTGCGCGGCGGCGTCGAGGGCCGACGAATGTCCGACCAGAACAGCGACCTGGGCACCGTCCAGGCGCTCCTCGACCGTCTGGTGAAGCAGCGGCTGCCGCGCCTGACGGACCTCAAAAAGCGCGTTGACGCAGGCGAGAAGCTCGGCGACACCGACATCGCATTCCTGCAC
This sequence comes from Lysobacter sp. HA35, assembly GCF_054061195.1. Lineage (NCBI taxonomy): Bacteria > Pseudomonadati > Pseudomonadota > Gammaproteobacteria > Lysobacterales > Lysobacteraceae > Lysobacter > Lysobacter sp. HA35. The sequence goes on from NZ_JBSSDY010000001.1 coordinate 1,022,502, forward strand.
AGCGCGCTGGTCGACGCGCAGGAAACCGCGCCCTACGTGGCGCGCCACCCGGAGTTGCACCAGCTCGGTGTCCGCATCGGCACGTTGTACGCGGAGATCATCCGCGTGGCGACCGAGAACGAGAACCGTGCGTGAGCATCGCATCCGCCGCGCTGTCGAGGCCGACACTGCGCGCGGACGTGGTCGCGGGCCTCACCACCGCGGCGGTCGTGATTCCGAAAGCACTCGCCTACGCGACCATCGCCGGCCTGCCGATCGAAGTCGGCCTGTACACCGCGTTCGTGCCGATGATCGTGTACGCGTGGCTGGGCACGTCGCGGCCGTTGTCGGTCAGCACGACAACCACCATCGCCATCCTCACGGGCGCGGAACTGGCGGACGTCGTGCCCGATGCCAACGTCGCCGGCCTGCTTGCCGCGACCTCGATGCTCACGGTGCTGGTCGGCGCATTCCTGCTGCTCGCTTCCGTCGCGCGGCTCGGCTTCGTCGCCGATTTCATTTCGACGCCGGTGCTCGTCGGCTTCAAGGCCGGCATCGGCGTGGTGATCGTGGTCGACCAGTTGCCGAAGATTCTCGGCATCCATTTCGACAAGGGTTCGTTCCTGCAAAACGCTGCGGAAGTTGTACGCGGCTTTGGGCATCTGTCATGGCCGACGGTAGCGGTCGGTGTCGGCGTGATCGTCGCGCTCGCGGTGATCGAACGGTTCCGACCGCGATGGCCTGCGCCGCTGATCGCGATTGCCGCCGCAATCGCCGGCGTCGGCCTGCTCGGATGGCAGGCCTATGGCATCGAAGTCGTGGGCGCGGTCCCGCAGCGACTGCCTGCCGTGACGATGCCCGCGCTGTCGCTGGCGCTGCAACTGTGGCCGGCCGCCGCGGGCATCGCGCTGATGAGCTTCACTGAAACCATCGCTGTCGGGCGCGCGTTCCAGGCGAACGACGAGCCGGTACCGACCGCCAACCGCGAACTGCTTGCGACGGGCGCCGGAAACTTGGCCGGTGCGTTCTTCGGCGCGATGCCGTCGGGCGGCGGCATGTCGCAGACCGCGGTCAATCGTCGCTCGGGGGCGCGGACGCAACTCGCGTGCGTGGTCACCGCGGCGACGGCGGTGGTCACGATGCTGGTTCTTGCGCCGATGATCGGTCTGCTTCCGCAGGCCGCGCTCGCTGCGGTCGTCATCGTGTACTCGATCGGACTGGTGAGCCCGGCGGATTTCCTCGACATCCTTCGCATCCGTCGCACGGAAGCGGTGTGGGTCATCGTCGCGTTCGCCGGCGTGATGCTGCTCGGCACGCTGAAAGGCATCGTGGTCGCGATCATCGTCTCGCTGATCGCACTTGCACAGCAGAGCGCCGACCCGCCGGTGCGCGTGCTGGTGCGAAAGCGCGGCACCACGTCCTTCCGGCCACGCAGCGACGAACACCCGGACGACGAACCCGTGCCGGGCCTGCTCATCCTTCGTCCTGAGGGTCGGCTGTTCTTCCTCAATGCCGAGCGCGTTGCCGCACGCATCCGTCCGCTGATCGCGCAGGCTCGGCCGCGCTACGTCGTGCTCGATCTGTCGGCGGTGTTCGACCTCGAATACTCCGCACTGAAGGCACTGATCGACGCCGAACAGCGCTCGCGAAGCGCTGGCGTCCTGCTTGCGCTTGCGGGACTCAACCCCGAGGTGCTGGAAGCCGTACGGCGTTCGCCGCTGGACGAGCACATCGGACACGAGCACATGTTCTTCAACGTGGAAACCGCAGTGGAGCGACTGCAGGAGGAGCTGGCGACGGCACCCCTGCCCGCGCAGCCCGAGGAGCAACCGACATGAAAGACGACACGCACGCGAAAACCGACCACGACGATGCATCGCCGGGCAACGGCAAGCGCAAGAACGGTGGAGGCAGCGAAGGCGCGCGCCCGCGGATGAAGCGCAGCGAATACGAAGCCGCGCTGGAGCCGCTGCAGGAAGAGTTGGTCAAGTTGCAGCAGTGGGTGGTCGCGAAGCAGAAGAAGGTCTGCATCGTGCTCGAAGGCCGCGACACCGGCGGCAAGGGCGGCACGATCAAGGCGATCACCGATCGTGTCAGCCCGCGCGTGTTCCGCGTCGTCGCATTGCCGACGCCGACCGATCGCGAACGCACGCAGATGTACATGCAGCGCTACGTGGCGCATCTGCCGTCGGGCGGTGAAGTCGCGATCTTCGATCGCAGCTGGTACAACCGCGCCGGCGTCGAACGCGTCATGGGTTTCGCTACCGACGCGCAGGTGCGCAAGTTCCTCGAGACCGCGCCGCTGCTCGAAAAAACGATGGTGGCGTCTGGCGTGCACCTGCTGAAGTACTGGCTCGAGGTGTCCGAAGAGGAACAGATCGAGCGACTGAAATCGCGCGCGACCGACGGCCGCAAGCTGTGGAAGCTGTCGCCGATGGATCTGAAATCATACGGGCGCTGGTTCGACTACTCGCGCGCACGCGACGCGATGTTCGAAGCCACCGACACCGAGCACGCGCCGTGGTATGTCGCCAATACCGACGACAAGCGACGCGGTCGCCTCAACATCATTCGCCACCTGCTTGCGAACGTGCCGTACGACGAGGTCGAGCGGGAGAAGGTGCAGTTCCCGAAACGCCAGAAGCGCGGCGATTACGTCGAGTCACGCCATCCGCTGCATTTCATCGAGCAGCGTTACTGACGAGGTTCGTTGCGACGTGGGGCCGACGTTGCGGCGTCGACCTACAATGCGTGCGGACGAAAGCCGTGTTCGCGCACCAGGCGCTCCGGTACCGACGCATGGTCGAACTCGGCGATGCGATCGATGAAGTCATCGTGCGCCGATGCTTCGCGATCATGGTGATGCGCTTGCTTGTACTCGTCCGCCATCACCCGTCGCTGGACGAGGATCGGTCGGGATGGATCGGTATTCGGGATCGCGTCGTCCGGAGTCCGCATGGGCCGCCTCGCCTGCCGCGTCGCGCGGCAGGCCGACCCTAGGCGCGAGGCGGTGAACGCGGGGTGCGCGCCTAGACCACGGCGTGCCCGGTGGCGAGGCGGATCAGCTGTTCACCGGTGTCGCGCCTCACCACCGCGTACGACTGGCGGTCGATGTCGGCCAGCACGCGATGCCAGACCGGATCGTCGACCGGGCAATCGATATCGAAGCGCGCGACGAGCGCGAGCGGTCCATGACGTCCCTGCGCATCCCGCGAAGCCACAAGGCAATCCGGGACGAGCACGTACGCGCCGTCCGGTCGACGATAGGCCTTGAACTCCACGCCGCCTCCATGTCGCCTCGTGCGACGCAGCAGCCCCTGCGACTGAAATTACGCGTCGACCCTCGTCACCGCGCGACCGCTCGTCGGCTTTTATTCACGCCCCGGCCACGGCGCGGGCCATGGCCACCAGCCCCGTCCGGTCGCCGCGAAACGGTCTGCCGCGCGTTCGAAACGGTTGCGCACGCCGACGCCGCCGCAGGCGAGATACATGGGCAGGAACAGCGGACCGAGGACGAGGTACTGGTAGACGTGCGCGCGCTCGTGCAGAGCAAGCGAGACCGCAGGCTCCGCGCCCCACCCTGCCGCATGCGCATACGTCGCGCACGCGACGTCGAGGTCGTTGCCGGTATGAAGGATGACGTTGCCGATCGTTATGGCACCGCCCGGGCCCCAGGGCCAGCGATGGAAGACGCATGCGAGGTCGTGGCGTCGCAACACGGGCTTCGCGCCGAACGCCATGCCGAGCGCACCCAGCAGCAGACCGATCAACGTGTTCGGCAACGCCCAGAGCATGCCGATTGCGACCGCGGCTTTCGGCAAGGGGACGGGCTCGACCGCAACGGGATGCGACGTTGCGCGCATCGGGCCGCGCACGCCCTCCGCGGTTTTCGCGGGTCGCCCCATCGGCGTGTCAGCTGCCCTCTTCGGGCATCACCAACCAGGCAATCAGGTAGACGAGGATGCCCGGGAACGCCACCGACATGACCGACACCACCACGTAGATCACGCGCAGCAGCGTCGCATTCCAGCCGTAGCGACGCGCAACGCCGCCGATGACGCCGGCGATCATGCGGTCGTGCCGCGAGCGGTAGAGTCCTGTGGTCGCCATCGTTCGCCTCGTTCGATGCGACGAAGTCTACGAATCGCCCGTGAGCGATCCGTCGCCGGTCACCAGCGCGACGGGCGCGTCAGCGGCGGTGCTTCGCGCTGGCGGTCGTAGGCGCGCAGTTCGTCGCGGATGTGCGCGATGCGCTGGCGCGCGATCGCGTTGCGCTGCTCGTCGAGCACCACGCCGTCCAGAAGCTCCGCCATGCGCTGCGCGGTCGGCAGCATCGTGTCCCAGGCGTCGAGCGCGGCGACCGGCGCCGGCAGCGTCAGGAAGAACGCGATCGCAGGGGTCTGCAGCTCCTGGATGTTCGCCATGTCGAAGCTGCCGGGTTTCATGATGTTCGCGACGCTGAAGACCGGGCCGCGCTCGGGATGGCCTTCGACCAGGCGGTGGAACACGCCCATGTGGCCGTAGACCAGGCCGGCACGCTCGGCCGCGACCACGATGTCCGAGCCGCTCAGCGACTGCCCGGCACGTGCGGCGAGGTAGAGCGTCACGATCTTGTCGAACTCGTCGGTGGTGCGCTTGCCGAGGTCGTCCTTCGGGCCCGATGACGCGGCGGGTTCGAGCGCCAGCGATTCCTGCGTCGGCTCGACCTCGCGATCGCCCTCCGCGAGTTCCGCGGCCAATTGCTCGCCCAGCGTGGGCTCGACGCGCCGCCCGTCTCCATCGCGCGGCACGCGACGCCCCTGCCCCGGCTTCTTCGGTCGGCCGAAGAACACGATGGCGGCAACGAGCACGACGCCCGCAACGAGGATCCAGATCCGCAGCATCGCCATGTCGGACATGCAGTGCTCCGTGGGTTGGTCAGGCCGCGCCGGCGAGGCGTGCGGCTTCGGCGAGGTCGACGGACACGAGTCGGCTTACGCCCGGCTCGCGCATGGTGACGCCCATGAGCTGCTTCGCCGCTTCCATCGTGACCTTGTTGTGGGTGACGAACAGGAACTGTACCTGCTCGCTCATCTCGTTGACCATCGCCGTGAAACGGCCGACGTTCGCCTCGTCGAGCGGTGCGTCCACCTCGTCCAGCAGGCAGAACGGCGCGGGATTCAGCCGGAAGATCGCGAACACCAGAGCGACCGCGGTCATCGCCTTCTCGCCGCCGGACAGTAGCGAGATGTTCGACACGCGCTTGCCCGGCGGGCGCGCCATGATCGAGACGCCGGTATCGAGCAGGTCTTCGCCGGTGAGCTCCAGGTACGCATGGCCGCCACCGAACAGGCGCGGATACAGCTCCTGGATGCCGGAATTGACGCGGTCGAACGTGTCCTTGAAGCGCCCGCGCGTTTCGCGATCGATCTTGCGGATCGCTTCCTCGAGCGTTTCGAGCGCGGTCGTGAGGTCGGTGTTCTGCGCGTCGAGGTAGTCCTTGCGCTGCGCGGCTTCGGCGTGTTCCGCGATCGCCGCGAGGTTCACCGGTTCGAGTCGACGCAGCTTGCCGTCCAGTTCGGCGACCGTCCGCTCCCACACCTGCGGCTCCATCTCGTCGGTGAGCGTGGCGGTGACTTCGTCGATCGAGAAGCCGGCTTCGACGATGCCTTCCGACAGCTGTTCCGCCTTGAGCGCGAGCGCCTGCAGTTCGAGTCGACGCTGACCGATCGCTTCGCGCTGCTGCAACGACTGCTCGTCGCGCTGCTGGCGGATGAGTTCGTGGCCGCGCAACTCGTGGTCGATACCGTCGAGCGCGGTGCGCGCAGCAGTGAGCTTCTGCTCGGCGAGCACGCGCTGCTCGAGCGCGACCTGGCGCTGCGTTTCGAGATCGCGCACCGGCGCATCGCCGTCGGCGAGCTGCTCGGCGAGTTCGCCGAGCCGTGAATCGAGCTGGCCGCGCTGGCCGGTCATGCGATCCAGGGCCTGCGTCAGCCCCGACAGCTGCGCACGCTGCGATTCGACCGTCAGTGCCAGGGCATGCGCGGCATCGCGCGCTTCGCGTGCGGCATTGCGCGCGGAATCACGGGTTTCGGTCAGACGACGACGCTCGTTCTCCAGTTCGATCCGAGCGTCTTCGAGCTCGGACATGCGGACGACCGCGTCCTCCTGGTTACTGCGCGCGAGTCGACCCTGTTCGCGTGCGGTGTCGAGCGTTTCGGCGAGCTGCGCGAGTTCCGCATCGATGCGCTCGATGCGCGTGCGCGCGGCGTCGACCCGACCTTGCTGGCTCTGCAGCTGCCCGCTGAGTTCGCTGACCGAACGATGCGCCATGTACAGCGAGCGCTGCGCGTCTTCGCGTTGCTGTTCGGCAACCAGCAACTGGTCGCGCAGTTCGACGAGCAGCGCTTCCAGCTCGCGCTCACGCGCCACCAGCGATTCGATTTCCTCGCGCAGCGACTGGATCTCGCGTTCGCGCAGCAGCGCGCCCTGCGTCGCCGTGTTCGCACGAACGACCTGCACCCAGCCGGCGCCGAGACGCTCACCGCCACGCGTAATGGCAATGTCGCCCGCCGGCAGCGTCTGCAGCAGGCGCAAGCCCGCTTCAACATCGTCCGCGCCGTGCACCTGCGACAGCATCGTGCGGATCGCGGACGGGCCTTCGATCTTCGCCGCTAGCGAGGTCGACGGCACACCGTTGCCGCCGCGATCCCTGCCGACCAGCGCGAGGCGACCTTCGCTCAGCTGGCCGACATCGGCCGCGAGGCTTTCCGGACGCTCGACGAGCACACCTTCGATCAGCTGACCCAGCGCGATCTCGACCGCGGTCTCCCAACCGCTATCCACGCGCAGCGCTTCACCGACACGGGTCGCGTCCTGCAGACCGTGCGCGCGCAACCAGTCCATCGCTCGGCCCTGTTCCTGGCCGAGCGCTGCAGCCTGCAGCGCTTCGAGGCCAGACAGTCGACCGCGCGCCGCCTGCGCCTGCTTGCGCACGTCGGCGAGCTGCGTCTGCGTTTCGCGCTGGCGTTCCTGCAGCGCCGAGCCGGCTTGCTTGCGGGTGTCGAGTTCGCCCGTCAGCGTGTCGACTGCGAGCTTCTGCGTTTCCAGTTGTTCGATGACCGACGACGCGGATTCGGCCAGCGCATCGATATCAAGGCTTGCGCGTTCGTTCGACAACGCCTCGCGACGACGGTCGGCGTCGAGCGCCATGCGGTCGAGGCCTTCGATCCGCGTGCGTTCGACGTCCGCCGCACGCGACGCTTCGGACTGCGCGCGTGCGTGGCCGTCCCAACGCTGCTGCCAGTCGGCGAGCTTGGTTTCGGCATCACGCAACGCATCGGTGCGACCGACTTCTTCTTCGCGCAGTGTTTCGAGGCGCGGCTCGTCGTTTTCCAGCGCATTGCGCAGCGCGTCGAGACGCGCCTGGTCGCTGCCGATGTGGTTCGCGATTTCGGACAGCTGCGCAAGCGCTTCGTCGCGCGCGCGTTGCAGGCGCGACGACATCTCGCGCTGGTGCTGGATCTGCTGTTCGACGCGGGCGAGCGCGCCGCTGACTTCGTAACTCTCGGCCTGCGCGCGCGACAGGTGCTCGGCGGCGTCCTCGCGCTTCAGGCGGCCTTCCTCGAGCAAGCGCTCGGCTTCGCGCTGTTCGGCGATGAGCTGCTGCAGCCGGGTTTCCTGCTGCGAAAGCTTCTCGCGCTGGACCTGCAGCTTGCGGTCGAGTGCGCGGAACTCCAGCGCCTTCCATTCGGCATCACGCACGCGGCGCTCGGCCTGGATGGCCTGGTACTGCTCGGCCTGTTTCGCCTGACGCGCGAGGTGTTGCAGCTGCTTGCCGACTTCTTCGCGAAGGTCGTTGAGGCGGTCGAGGTTCTCGCGCGTGTGGCGGATGCGCGTCTCGGTTTCCTTGCGGCGCTCCTTGTACTTGGAGATGCCTGCGGCTTCTTCGAGGTAGACGCGCAGATCTTCGGGGCGCGCCTCGATGATCTGGCTGATCATCCCCTGCTCGATGATCGAGTAGCTGCGCGCGCCGAGGCCGGTGCCGAGGAACAGATCGGTGATGTCGCGACGACGGCACTTGGTGCCGTTGAGGTAGTACTGGCTCTGGCCGTCGCGCGAGACCACGCGCTTGACCGAGATCTCGTTGAACGCCGCGTACTCGCCGGTGATCGTGTGGTCGCTGTTGTCGAACACCAGCTCGACCATCGCCTGCGACACCGGCTTGCGGGCCGACGAGCCGGCGAAAATGACGTCGGTTAGCGAGTCGCCGCGCAGGCGGCTGGCCGAACTCTCACCCATGACCCATCGAACTGCGTCGATGATGTTCGACTTGCCGCAGCCGTTCGGGCCGACGACGCCGGTCATGTTGCCGGAAAGATGGAGAGTGGTCGGGTCGACGAACGACTTGAAGCCCGACAGCTTGATCGTGGAAAGACGCATTCGGCGAAGCGGCCTCTGGCGTTGTCGGGCGCGCTCGAAACGGCGGCACCCACGCGGCCCGCGAGTATAGCGGCGGGAAAGCGGGCGGTCGGCGGCCCCTGCCGAGCTGCCGCATGCGCAGGGGGCACGAAAGCTGCATGATTCCGACATGGTCTTCGGAGCACCGGCAGGTCCGCCCCTTACCGAACGCCTGCCCGACCCGGCCGGCGGTGGGCCGCTGCACGTCCATCGCGACGCCCACGTCTGGACCTGGGCCGCCGCGGTGGCCATCGCCGGCGAGCTTCGACGCGACCTGGAATCGCATGCGCGCTGCCGGCTTCTCGTGTCGCCCAGCGATCGCGTCGCCCCTGTTTTCCACGCTCTGGCGCGCGCACCGCTGGCATGGGAGCGCATCGACGTCGGCCTGGTCGACGAACGCTGGCTGCAGCCCGACGACCCCGACAGCCATGCCGCGTCGCTGCGTCGGAATCTGCTCATCGACCACGCCGCGGCGGCGCGACTCGAGCCGCTGACGCTGGCCGGGCGTCGCGTCGAAGACGCCGTGGCGATCGCGAACGCACATGCGCGACAGCTGCCGAATGTCCTCGTCCTGACGATGGGCGACGACGGGCATGTCGCCGCGCTGTTCCCCGACTCGCCCGATTACGAGCGGGCGCTGGCTTCCAGGCAGGACTACATCAGCCTCGATGCGTCGTTCAGCCCGGGCGCAGGTCCATGGACGCGACGGATCACTGCGACGCCGCTGGGCCTGTCGCGCGGCCTGTCGCGCATTCTTCTATTGAGGGGCGAGGCGCAGCGCCGGCATCTCGAGGAAGCGATGGAGTCGAATGACCCGGCGACCTCGTCGCTGACCGCGGTGCGGATGGCGGGGGGCGAACCGCTGCAGGTTCATTGGTGTCCGTGATCGCTTCGAGGCGCTGGGCCGCGACGGCGTCGAGCTAGCGACGCGAGACCTCGGCCGGAGTTCGCGCCTCGATCGAAAGCGCGTGGATGTCGGTGGTCATCAAGTCGCCCAAGGCCGCGTAGACGGCGCGATGCCTCGCCAGCGACGCCATGCCGGCGAAGCGGTCACTGACCAGCGTCACCTTGAAATGCCCGCGACCATCGCGCGCACCGGCATGGCCAGCGTGCTTGTGGCTCTCGTCGATCACCTCAAGCGCGTCCGGTGCGAACGCGGCCTGCAGCGCGGCGCGGATCGCCTCGACGCGATCCGCAGGATTCACGGCAGCACCTTGCGGAACGGGCGGACATCGACCGACGCATAGACGCCAGCTTCGAAGTACGGGTCGGCCTTCGCCCAGGTCTGAGCCGCTTCGAGCGATTCGAACTCCGCGACGACGACGCTACCGGTGAACCCCGCCGGGCCCGGGTCTTCGGCGTCGATGGCCGGGCACGGGCCGGCGAGAAGCAGGCGGCCGGCATCCCGCAGCTCATGCAGGCGCGCGAGATGGCGCGGGCGCGCTTCGAGCCGGCGCTGCAGCACGTCCTGTCCGTCGCGTGCGTCGATCACGTACCACATGGCCCAGCTCTCCCGGCAAAGACGGCGATTCTACGGGTCGGGACCGGGCTCGCTGGACAGCACCGGATTGCCCCCGTAGGCTTAGCCCCGTCCGTCGACCTGCCCTGCAGGCGACAGCCGCGGTGGAGCCCCCGCTCCCACGTCCGGCATTCCGATCGCGCTTTCCGTCGGCCCGCCATCTGGCGCGCGACGCACCGCATCGTTTTCCGCAGTCCGCGTCACCGAAGGGCAGGCCCACGCCGCCCGACCCGCAGTGTGCTGTGCCAGGCCCGGAGGGGCCGGTCCCGAATGACCGACGATCTCGCGCCGCAGGCGTCCGAGGACAATCCGCCAGAACCGGCATCGCCGGCCCGACCGCAGCAGCAGGAAATGCCGCTCGCGGTGGTCCATGGCCAGCCGGTGCTGCAGATCCCGCAGGACCTCTACATCCCGCCGGACGCGCTCGAAGTCATCCTGGAAGCATTCGAAGGCCCGCTGGACCTTCTGCTCTACCTGATCCGCCGCCAGAACCTCGACATCCTCGATATCCCGGTTGCGGACATCACCAAGCAGTACGTCGAATACATCGGCGCGGTGCACGAAATGCGGTTCGAGCTTGCGGCCGACTATCTGGTCATGGCCGCGATGCTCGCCGAGATCAAGTCGCGCATGCTGTTGCCGCGCGTGGCCACCGAGGAAGGCGAGGAAGAAGATCCCCGCGCCGAGCTGGTGCGACGCCTGCAGGAATACGAGCGCTTCAAGAAGGCCGCGGAGGACATCGACTCCCTGCCCCGACAGGAACGCGACACGACGGTCGTACAGGCGCATGTTCCCGAACGCGCGTCGGTGCGACTGCCGCCGCCGGTCGATCTGAAGGAAATGCTGCTGGCGCTGCACGACGTGTTCAAGCGCGCCGAGCTGTTCACGCAGCATGCGATCAAACGCGACGCGCTCAGCGTGCGCCAGCGCATGGGCGAGTTGCTCGAGCGCCTGGCCGACGGCGGCTTCCATCGCTTCGAGTCGCTGTTCGACCCGGTGGAAGGCAAGCTCGGCGTGGTCGTCACGTTCCTCGGCATGCTCACGCTCGCCAAGGAACAGCTCGTCGAAATCGTGCAGGAAGAGGCGCTTGCGCCGATCTACGTGAAATCGCTGGCGATCATGAAGGACCCGGCGGAGATCGAACTCTCCAGCGAGTTCGATACCGACGCAGCGAACTACGGCGCATGACGGCCGACGTCGAAACACCTGTTGCACATCACGGCGACGCCGACGCGGCGCGTCACGGGGAAACCGGAGGCCGTGGCCTTCGCGAGTCACATGGACCCTCAATGGATCAGACGCTGATCAACCGGATCATCGAGGCGGCGCTGCTGGCATCGAACCAGCCGCTGTCGCTGGCGCAACTGCGCGACCTCTTTCCCGAGGACCAGCCGGCGCCGAACGACATGATCGAAACGGCGATCGAACACCTGCAGGCGGAAAGCGCGACGCGCGGCGTCGAACTCGTGGAGGTCGCCTCCGGCTTCCGCTACCAGGTGCAGGCCGACGTGCACCAGTGGATTTCGCGCCTATGGACCGAGCGCCAGACCCGCTACACGCGCGCCACGCTGGAGACGCTTGCGCTGATCGCCTACCGCCAGCCGATCACGCGCGGCGAGATCGAACAGGTTCGCGGCGTCACGGTGAGCAGCAACATCATCAAAGCGCTGGAAGAGCGCGAATGGATCCGCGTGGTCGGCCATCGCGACGTTCCCGGCCGCCCTGCCCTGTTCGGCACGACGAAGCAGTTCCTCGACTACTTCGGCCTGAAGCGCCTCGACGAGCTGCCGCCGCTGTCGGAGCTGAAGGACATCGGCGAGCTCGAGCCGCAGTTGCAGTTCGACGATGCGGCGGGTGTCGCGCCGTCGATCGCGGTCGGTGGCGTCGGTGATGACACGGCAGCCGACAACGATGCTGGTGAACCGGCGGATGCGGCGAACGACGACAGCGACGCCGGTGACGAGCGCAGCGCCGACGGCGCATCGGGCGATACCGTCAATGCGACCGATGTCGATGCAGACGATACCGACGACGCAGCCAACGAAAGCGACGAAGACAATGACGCGGACCTCGACTTCCGCAGCGAACGCCCCATCCAGTTCGACGACAGCGATGTCGAAGACGAAGACAACGAAACCTCAGACGGCGCCGATGGCGACGTCGATCCCGAAGCCGCGCCGGGCGAGCGCGCGGTACACGAGAACGATCACGAGCAAGACAACGCCGTCGAGACGACGACCGTTCCCGACATAACGACCGCATCGAACGATGCGGCGGAGTCAAACGAAAATGAGTGAAGAAAAGAATCGCAAGCTCACGCTGCGACGCGAACAGCCCACGGCGCCCGCGCCGCGAATGGAAGAGCGCCTGCACAAGGTGCTCGCGCAGGCCGGCCTCGGCTCGCGTCGCGCGCTGGAGCAGCGCATCGCCGACGGCCTGGTCAAGGTCAACGGTGAAGTCGCGACGGTGGGCATGTCCATCGGCGGCGGCGACAAGGTCGACATTGACGGCCGCCAGTTCGTCGCGAGCGCGCTGACCGAGCCGCCGCGCGTGCTGATGTACAACAAGCCGGAAGGCGAAGTGACCACGCGCGAAGATCCCGAAGGTCGCCCGACGATCTTCGAAGCGCTGCCGCCGCTGAAGGGTGCGCGCTGGATCGCGATCGGTCGCCTCGACATCAACACCACCGGCCTGCTGCTGCTCACCACCGACGGTGAACTCGCGAATGCGCTGATGCATCCGTCGAAGGAAGTGGAGCGCGAATACGTCTGCCGCGTGCGCGCACCGGAAGGCCAGGAGACCGTCGCCGACGACGTCATCGAGCGCCTCGCCAAGGGCGTGCAGCTGGACGACGGCCCGGCCAAGTTCGACGAGATCGAGAAGATCGGCGGCAGCGAGTCGCACGACTGGTACCGCGTCGTCGTGAAGGAAGGCCGCAACCGCGAAGTGCGCCGCCTGTGGGAATCGCAGGGTTGCCAGGTCAGCCGCCTCAAGCGCGTGCGCTACGGCGGTGTCGAGCTGCCGCGCGAACTGCTGCGCAGCCAGTCGCAGGAACTGCCGACCGCTCGCGTCGAACAGCTGCGCATGGATCTCGGCCTGGAAGATGGCGCGCCGTCGGCGCTCACGCTGCAGCCCGTCATCGGCCAGCGCCGTGCGGGCAAGTCGACCATCCATTTCTCCGGCGAGCGCACGCAGACCGGTTACGTCGGTGGCCACAACACGTCGGCCGATGAAGGCCGCGAGCTGCGTCGCTTCGACCACGTCCGCGAAGACCGTGGCCGCGGACGTGGCGGCCCGCGCAAGCACGGTGGCCTGACGGTCAGCGGCGAGGCGGCGGCCAAGCAGGCCAACAAGGCGTTCAAGCCGCGCTCCGACAAGGGTTCGCGCGCGCTGCCCGAGGGCAATCCCGCCGCGTTCCGCACGTGGTACGTGCCGGATGGCGTCGAGACCGGTCCGAGTGGGCATCGCAATCCGGACGGTGCCCGCCCGCGCAAGCCGTACGGCGCCAAGCCGGGCGGTCCGCGTCCCGGTGGCGCGCCGGGTGGCGGCTTCCGTAACGATCGCGCCGGCGACCCGTCGGGTGGTCGTCCGGGTGCCGGTCGCCCCGGTGGTGGCGGACGCCCGGGCGGTGGCGGCTTCGGCGGCGATCGCGCGGGTGGTGGCGGCGGTCCGTACGGCGGCGGCGGTGGCCAGCCGGGCGGTCGTCCCGGTGGTGGCCGACCGGGCGGTCCGCGTGACGATCGCGCCGGTGGCGGCGCGGCCGGTCCTTATGGTGCAGGCGGCGGGCGCAAGCCGGGTGGCCCGAAGCCGGGTGGCCAGCGCTCGCATCCCTACGGGCATCCGGGCAACGCGCCGAGCTTCCCGTCCGACCATGCGAATCCGGGCGCCGGCGGTTACGACCGTCCGCGCGGCCCGCGTCCGCAGCGTTCGGGCCCGCCGCGCTCCGGTCCGCCGGGTGGCGCTCCGGGCGGCCCGCGTGGGCCGCGACCGGGTGGTGGCGGTCGGCCTGGCGGCGGTGGTCGCCCGGGCGGTGGCGGTGGAAACCGCGGTCCGCGAACCTGAGTAACGAAAACGGCCGCCCCAGGGCGGCCGTTTTATTTGGTGCTTCAGAAGTTCGACGTGGGCGCGATGCGTCGTCGAACCGCCGATCCGGTTACGGCGTCGGCACCGCGAGATGTCGCGCGGTGAGTTCCGTATCCGCGCCGCGTGGCGTTGTCTGGATCAATGCATCGCCCGGCATCGGCGCGCCGTCGTACAGATGAGCCCAGGTGCGATCGAGCGCGGCGTAGACGTACGGCAGCAGCGGCACGTAGCGCGCAGCCACCGGCGGCAATTGCAGGAACGCATCGAAGTGCTGCGCGTTGCGCACCTGCCAGAAGCGGACGTCACGACCCGCCGCCTGGGCCGCCTTGACGTACGGCGCACTGGTGAACGCGACCGGGATCAGACCATCGTCCGTGCCGTGCACAACGGTGATCGGAATGCCGGCACGCGGCAGCGATGCATGCGTCTCGCGAATGCCGGCGCGCACGCGGTCGGCCGCGTCGCCGGTACCGGTCCATAGGCCGCGCAGGCAACGGAGCGCATCGATCGGCGCCTGCTTCGGCGGCAACAGCATCACGCCCACGCCCGGCGGAATGCCGGTGGCGTCGGCCCACCATGTGGCGCGTTCGACATCGGTCGCGGGACGCGGTGCGCCCGATGCGTCAATCGCGGAGAAGGTGAAACCGCAGGGATGCGCGTCCGGGGCGAATCGTCCGTACGACGAGGCATACGTCGCAGCGACCGCCTTCCACAGGTCGAACGCAACGCTGAGCCCGCCCGTGCGCATCGCGTCGTCGGTCCAGCCGCGAGCGTGCAGCTGATCGTAGGCATCGCGCGCGCGATCGGCGTCGGTCGCGCCTTTCACCAGACCGACTTCGGCGATCTCGCCGCACTTTGGCCCTGCCGTCGGCGGCAGCGGCACCTGCAGGTGCGAAAGCGCGCACGGCATCAGCAACGCGGCTTCCGTCGCGATGTCGTACAGCGGCGGCGCATCGCCCGCGTTGATGTTGGGTTCGCCGGCGACGACCGCGTCGAGCCAGTCGCCATCGAGTTCCGCGGCGCGCAGCACGGCGCCACCGCCGTTCGAGATCGAGACCGCGATGACCTTCGCGTTGTCGAAGTGGAACGGCGCCTGCTGCGGGAACGCGTCGTCGAGCGCGCGCAGTGCGAACTCGGCGGCCTGCTTCACGTGCAGGCCCCAGTCCTTCTCGGGGTTGTCGCCGGAATGCGCGTGCTTGAAGGCGACGCCGTGTCCGGTGCGCTGCGTCGGCTCGAACGCTAGCGGCGCGCTGCCGGCGGCCTGCACCGTGCCGTCGAGTGCAACGCCCTGCCCCGCGTCCAGATCGAAATAGTCGGTGCCGGCGCCCTTGTCGGTGTAGGCGATCGCGCAACCCTTCGGCAGGCCCCACGCGCCGGCGATGCTGATCGCGCCGTACACGCCGCGCGAACCCGATGCTGGCGCGACGACGATGCAGCGACGCTTCGAATCGAAGGAATCCGGCACCTGGACGGTGACGCGATGCGGCTGCGATGCGCCGGGCACGCGCGCGAACGTGGCGTACTCACGACCGGGCACGTTCGCGGTCGAGCCGTACAACGTTCCGTAACCACCCGCGGGCGTGAGATCGGCGATGCCGTGCCAGTTCGACCAGATCGCGCGACGGCGAAGTTCGGCCGGCGTCGGATGCGCGGCGTCGGCGAACGCGGGTGCGGCACCGCGCAGGCCGGTCAGGCCGAGGCCGGCGGTCAGCAGGTCGTCGCCATCGCGGTGCACGGTGACGCGGGGTTCGGCGAAGGCGTCCATCCGGGTGTCCTGTCGAAGGCTGGCGCAGCCGGCGGTCAGCGCCATGGCGCCCGCGCACAGCAGCGTCGCGAAAGATCGGGTCGTGTTCATGACGCCAACCCTAGCAAGCGGCCGACGCCGCGGCATCGTACGTTCGTACCACGCAGCAGGCACCGCGCATTGGTAGGCTGGGCGCAGGAGGACTCCATGACCCAATTCGCTTCCGCGCCGCGCTGCGTGCTGGTCACCGGCGCCGGCAGCGGCATCGGCGCCGGCATCGCGACGGAACTCGCGCGCGACGGCCACCACGTGATCGTGACCGATCTGTCGGTCGACGCCGCCAATGCGGTCGCCAAAGCCATTCGCGACGAAGGCCACGGTGCCGAAGCGCATGCGCTCGACGTGACGTCGGACGCCAGCGTCGCGGCCGTGATGGCTGCGATCTCGCGGCCGGTCGACGTGCTCGTCAACAACGCCGGTCTGCAGCACGTCTCGAAGCTCGAAGACTTCCCGATGGAGAAGTGGGAACTGCTCGTGCAGGTGATGCTCATCGGCGTCGCGCGCCTGACGCGCGCGGTGCTGCCGGGCATGCGCGAACGCGGCTTCGGTCGCATCGTCAACATCGGTTCGATCCATTCGCTGGTCGCGAGCCCATTCAAGAGCGCGTATGTCGCGGCGAAGCATGGCCTGCTCGGCTTTTCCAAAGTCATCGCGCTGGAAACCAGCGATACCGACATCACCATCAACACCATCTGCCCGACCTACGTGAAGACGCCGCTGGTCGACAAGCAGATCGCTGACCAGGCAAAGACGCGCGGTATTCCCGAATCGCAGGTGGTCAGCGACGTCATGCTCAAGCCGATGCCGAAGGGCGTGTTCATCACGTTCGAGGAACTGGCGGGCATCACGGCGTTCCTGATGTCGTCGGCCGCGCGCAACGTCACCGGCCACACGATCGATGTCGACGGAGGCTGGACGGTCCAGTAATGCCCGCGCTCCTCGTCGCCGACGACCATCCGCTGTTCCGTGCTGCGTTACGCGGCGCGGCGCGTGATGCCGTCGATGGTTTGATCGTGCACGAAGCGGATTCGCTCGACGGCGTGCTGTCCGTTCTCGAGCGTGAGCCCGACATCGACCTGGTGCTGCTCGACCTGCACATGCCGGGGAATCACGGGCTTGCCGGGCTTGCGGCGGTTCGTGCGCAGTATCCGCACGTCGCGGTCGTCGTGGTTTCGGCGAACGACGATCCGCGCGTGGTGCGGCGTGCGCTCGACCATGGCGCCGCGGGTTACCTGCCGAAGAGTTCGGGTCTCGACGAGTTGCGCGACGCGATCCGCGCAGTGCTGGCTTGCGAACAGTGGCTGCCTGCGGTGCTGCGCGCGTCGGTTGCGCGTACGCAGAGTTCGTCCACCGATGCCGACCTCGCGGCGCGGCTGGCGAGCCTCTCGCCGCAACAGTTCCGCGTCCTCACGCTCGTCGCGCAGGGGCTGCTCAACAAACAGATCGCGGATCGGCTCGATGTGCAGGAGCGCACCGTGAAAGCTCACCTGTCGGCAATCTTCGAACGGCTCGGCGTGCGCAATCGCACGCAGGCGAGCGTCGTCTTGCGCGAACTGGAACTCAGCGACCCTTCGCGACTCGTCGCGCCCTGATCAGTCGGCTGCGGTGACCGGACGTTCTCCGGCGACGACCAGACGATCCAGCATCGACTTCAACGCCAGCGGCTTGAGCGGCTTGGCGAGCAGGTGATAGCCGCAGTCTTCCACGCGGCTGCGCACGTCCGGACTCGCATCCGCACTGACGACGAGGGTGGGACGCGCACCGAATCGCCCTTCCAGCAGGCGCGCGACGTCGGGACCCGTGTCGCCGTCGTCGAGGTGGTAGTCCAGCAACCACAACGCGGGATCAATCGCCTCGCAGGCGGCGACCGCTTCGCGACGGTCGCGTGCTGCAGCGACTTCGCAGCCCCAGCGTTCGAGCAACGAACGCGTGGCAGACAGTGCTGCGGCGTCGTTGTCGAGTAGGAGCACGCGCAGGCCGGACAGACGCTGCGGAATTGCAGGCACCGGCGCACGTTGTGGCGTCGGCGTCGCGTCGAGCGTGATCGCGAACATCGTGCCGCGCCCCGGTGTGCTGCGCAGATCCAGCGGCACCTCGAGCAATGCGGCAATGCGGTCGGCGATGAACAGGCCGAGGCCAAGCCCCTGCCCCGGCGCATCGTCACCGCGGCGGAACTCCTCGAATATCTCGCGCTGCCGCGCCGCCGCGATTCCGGGGCCGGTGTCGTGCACTTCGATGCGAAGCGTGTTGCCGATGCGGCGCGCACCGAGCAGCACCGTTCCCTCCGGCGTGTAGCGCACCGCGTTCGCGAGGAAGTTCTGCAGCACACGGCGCAGCAATTGCGGATCGGTGCGAACCCAGATCGCGCTGCGCACGTATCGGTAGCGAAGGCCGCGTGCGGCGGCGATGGCCTGGAACTCCGACGCGAGCGGATCCAGCACATCGGCGAGAGCAAACGCACGCGGCTGCGGCACCAGCCCGCCCGCTTCGAGCCGCGACATGTCGAGTAGGCCGGACAGCAGTTCGACGGTCGACTCCAGTGCACCGCGAACCTGGGCGACGGTCGCGCGCTGTTTCGGATCGTCGAGGCCATCGCCCAGCGCGTCCACGAACAGCTGCGCCGCATGCAGCGGCTGCATCAGGTCGTGGCCGATCGCGGCGAGGAAACGACTCTTCGCATGGTTCGCTCGCTCGGCTTCGCGCGTCGCCACCTGCAACGCCGCCGTCCGTTCGGCGACGCGCTGTTCCAGCGTTTCGTTCGCGAGCAGAAGGCCTGCTTCGGCGCGGCGGAACGCGGTGACGTCGGTGAAGGTTGCGACGAATCCACCGCCTGGCATCGGGTTGCCGCGGATCTCGATGATGCTGCCGTCGTGCAGCACCCGCTCGGAAAGATGCAACGTGCCCGCGCGCATGAACGCGAGGCGTCGATCGAGTGCGCGTTCAATGTCGCCGTCGAACGCGAGCCCGCGCATCGCCCAGCGTGCAAGATCCGCGATGGGTCGTCCGACGCGAAGCAGCTCGTCCGGAAACGCGAACAACTGTGCGTAGCGACGATTCCACGCGACGAGCCGAAGCTCGGCGTCGACCACGCTGATGCCCTGGCTCATGTTCTGCAGCGCCGCTTCGAGCACACGCTGGTTGAAACGCAGGTCCGCCGAGGCTTCGCCGACGATGGTCGCGACGGTTTCGAGATCGCGCGATTCGCGACGCACGGCGTCGAGCAGCACGCGTGCCGACGCGGCACCGAGCACGCCGGCAAGTTCGCGTTCGACACGTTCTTCGACGGGAGCCGCCACCGGACCCGCACCCACGCCCTGCAGCAATTGTGCGACGCGCTCGCGCGGCAGGAAGCGAAGACCGGCGGCGCGCAATGTCGCCGCGTCGAGCCCGCGATACGCACGTCGTGGCGCGCCGCTCCACGATGCAGCGCCGATCAACGTGGCGCACGTCCCGATGAACAGGCTGGCGCCGACGGCGCGCCCGAGCCGAGTCCATCCGGTCAGGCCAAAGAAGCCATCGGGCGACAACCACGCGATGCCGAACGGGCCGTGCGCCACGGTGTCGGCATCGAGGAACGACGGTGCGACCAGCACCCATGCCCACGTCGCGAATCCCACGAGGATGCCGACCAGCGCCGCGCGCGGCGGCGTCTGCGGCCGCCACACGGCGAACGCGAGCGCGGGTGCCAACGTCGCGAGCGCAGAGAACGACACCGCACCGACGTCGGCCAGCGCTTCACTGCCCGCGATGACGCGGCTGTAGGCCCACGCAAGCAGCATCACCACCACGATGCCGGTACGTCGCAACGCGAGCACGCTGCCGCTGAGGTCGCCATCGCCACTGCGATTCCACGCGCCGCGCAGCAGTCCGGGGGCGAACCAGTGGTTGCCGATCATCAGGCTCAGGCTGAGCGTACTGACGACGACCATGCCCGTCGCAGCGCTGAGGCCGCCGAGAAACGCGGTGAGCGCAAGCCCCTCGTGCCCCTGCGACAGCGGCAACGCGAGCACGTAAAGATCGGACGGCACGCTATTGCCGAGTAGCGCCGCACCCGCACGCGCCAGCGGCAACACCGGCAGCGCGATCAGCAGCAGGTACAGCGGAAACATCCAGCGCGCGGCGCGGATGTGGCGGTCTTCCTGGCACTCGACCACCGCGACATGGAACTGGTGCGGCAGGATGAACATCGCGAGCGCGCCGAGCACCACCAGCGGCGCGAAGCCGCCGGACGCCGCAGGTTCGGTCGGCGGCGCAGGCAGATGCGCGCCATCGAGACCGAACAGCACATACGCGCCGACGGCCAGCATCGCGCCGAGCTTGAACACCGACTCGAGCGCCATCGCGAACACGAGCCCGCGGTTGTGTTCCGTCGCCTTCGCATGGCGCGCGCCGAACAGGATGGCGAACACGGCGAGCACGATCGCGACATACAGCGCGCTGTCGCGCCACGGCGGTCCACCGCTCGAGACGCGCCCGGCCGACAGCGTGGAAAAACTCATCGCGACGGCTTTCAACTGCAGCGCGATGTAGGGGACAAGTCCCAGCGCGACGACCAGGGTGACCGTCGCCGCGAGCCACGCGTCCTTGCCGAGGCGCGTCGCGATCAGATCCGCCAGCGATGCGGCATTCGTATCGCGCGCAAGCCGCGACAGCCGCAGCATCACGCCGATGCCGAGCCCATACAGAAGGATTGCGCCGACGAAGGTGGGCGGAACCGGCCAGCCATAGCGCGCCGCCTGCGTGACCGTGCCGTAGAAGGTCCACGACGTGCAGTGCACCGCGAGCGAGAGCGCGTAGACGTAGCGCCAGTGTCGCGACGCGAGCGCGGGCCGTCGCTCCGCCTGCAGCGCGGCGGCGAACATCAGGCCGAGCCATGCAAGGCTCGCGGCGGTGACGATGCCGGCGTTCAGCATCGCGATGACGTGGACATGTGTGGTGCGGACTCGCGTGCGTCGCGGGCGGTCGTCCCCTGCCCTGCGAGCTTAGTCGCGGCGCGGCGCGGCTGCACGCACGTCGCGCATAAAACAACGGCGGGCCACTGGGGCCCGCCGTCACGGTTCCGACCGCCTTCGGCGTCGGTCAGAAGTCGTACCTTGCGGTCAGCGAATACTCGCGCGGCGGGCCGTAGAAGCCGGTGAGGACGCCGTAAGCCGCGATGTTGTAGCCCGTGGTGCGGTACTTGGTGTCGGTCAGGTTCGAGCCCTGCAGCGACAGCGACCAGGCATCGTTCGCCTTCCAGATCACGCCGGCGTTGACCAGGCCGTACGCCCCCTGGCGGATCGCCGGGCTCAGGTCGGTCGTCGGCCATACGGCGGTCTGGTAGGCGTAGCCGAGGCGTGCCGACAGGTTGCCGCCGTTGTCGAGCGGCGTGCGCCATTCGAGGTTCAGCGCGCCCGAGAAATCCGGTGCGTTGGTGAAGCGCTGCGAGTCGGCGACGTTGACGCCGGCGGTGATGAACTCGTCGTACTTCGCATCCAGCCACGCGAGGTTGCCGCTGACCGCCCAGTGCTGCGTCGGCAACCACTGGTATTCGACTTCGAGGCCCTGCACCGTGCCCTTGCCGGCATTGGTGAAGTCGCCGAAGAAGCTCTGGCTACCGTTCGGCAGCGTGTACGAGGTGAAGACCGAGAGCTGGATGTCCTTGTAGCTGTTGTGGAAGTACGCGAGGTTGAGGAACAGCGACTCGTCGAGCAGCGACATCTTGCTGCCGAGCTCGAAGCTGTCGACCGACTCGTCGCCGAACGGTTCGCCCGAGCGCGGCACAGCGGTCGTGTTGGCGCGGATGTTGTAGCCACCCGACTTGAAGCCGCGCGATGCAAGCCCGTAGACCATGATGCCCGGCGTGATCTGGTAATCGAGCGAGACCTTCGGCGAGACGTTCTTGAAGTTGACGGTCTTGTCGAAGTTCGCCGCGGTACCCCACGACGTCGTGTAGTTGCCGTTGGTATAGAAGCGGTTGAGCGCGACGGCGTGCTTGTCTTCGTCGGTGTAACGAGCGCCGACGTCGAGCTTCAGCGCGCTGGTCAGGTCGAACGTCCAGTCCGCGTACACCGCGAAGGACTTGGTGTTGACGTAGCCCTGCGTGTCGCCGAACAACGGGTTGGTCAGTGACGTGGCGAGCAGCGGGTTGTAGAAGTGGTTGAGCACCTGGCCGCCGGCATCGCCGTTGAACCAGTACAGGCCCATGACGCCGCGGCTGCGCTTGCCCGCGTCGTAGTTGAGCTGCAGCTCATTGCTGACCTGGTTGTCGAAGTAAAGCGCATGCACGTCCACCAGCGGCAGCGGCGTGGTGTCGAAGTCGATGTTGGTGTCGGTATCGGACTCACGCTTCGCGGTGACGTACTTCAGCGCGAAGTTGTCGTTGAGCTTCCAGTTGACCGTGATCGAGCCGCCCTTCATCACCGTGTCGTTGACGTTGCCCATGCCGCTGCGGATGTCGTAGCGGCTGCTCATCGGCTGATACGCGGGTGCGAGCGGATTAGGTGCCAGCATCTGCGCACCACGCACGCCGGACTGGTCGTCCATCCAGTCGAATGCGAAGCGCACGTCAAAGTCGTCGCTGGCGAACGCACCGAGCTCGATGCGTGCCGCGTTGATCTCCTTGTCGCTGACGTCCTGGCCCGTGTAAAGGTTCGTGCCGTAGCCGTCGCGATTCATGCTGGCGACCGACACGCGACCGCGCAGGCCGCTGTCCTCGCCGAACAGCGGTCCGCCGATGCCGGCCTTCACGTCGAGCTGGTTGTAGTTGCCGACGGTGATCGAGCCGAAGCCGTCGAGCTGCTTGGGCAGGCCCTTCGAGATGTACTTGATCGCGCCGCCGATGGTGTTCTTGCCGTACAGCGTGCCCTGCGGGCCGCGCAGCACTTCGATGCGGTCGACGTCGAACACGTCGAGCAGCGCACCCTGCGGACGCGCGAGGTAGACGTCGTCGAGATAGATGCCGACGCCCGGATCGACACCCCAGAGCGGATCGGCCTGGCCGACGCCGCGGATATAAGCCGTCACGGTGCTGGTCGAGCCGCGCGCCGCGTAGATGGTGAGGTTCGGCACCTGCGCGTCGAGATCGCTGAGGTCGCGCACGTCGAGCTTGTCGAGCGCGTCCGCGGTGAATGCGGTCACGGCGACCGGCACTTCCTGCAGCGTCTCTTCGCGCTTGCGGGCAGTGACTTTGATGCGATCGAGCTGGCGCTCGCCATCGCTGTTCGTGGTATCGGACGCGGCGTTCGCGTTCGCGGTCGTGTCCTGTGCGTACGCGGCAGGCGCCAGCAGCGCACATGCGATGGCGAGGCACAGATGGGTACGGCTGACATTCTTGCGGCGCATCAAAGGACTCTCCCCAGTGACCGGATGGCGTGATCGAAGGGCGGACGCGCCCTGATGCGGTGCACGGTAGTCGGCGTCCACCGCGGCCGGCAGTTGTACGTTCGGACAATGCCGGTGGCGCGGGCGCTCCGGATACTGGCGCGCATCCTGGGGACGAGAGCCTAGATGGCCTTCCTGATCGTGCTGGCTGCGCTGGCCTTCCTGATGTTCGTGGCCTACCGCGGCCATTCGGTGATCCTGTTCGCGCCCGTCGCAGCGCTGGGCGCGGTGCTGCTCACCGATCCATCGCTGGTGCCGCCGATGTTCACCGGCCTGTTCATGGCCAAGATGGTGGACTTCCTGAAGCTGTACTTCCCGGTGTTCCTGCTGGGCGCGGTGTTCGGGAAGCTGATCGAACTGTCCGGCTTCTCACGATCAATTGTCGCGGCGACGATCCGCGTGGTCGGTGCGGGGCGCGCGATCCTGTCGATTGTCCTCGTCTGCGCGCTGCTGACCTACGGCGGCGTGTCGCTGTTCGTCGCGGTGTTCGCGGTGTATCCGTTCGCCGCGGAGCTGTTCCGCCAGAGCGACATTCCCAAGCGCCTCATCCCCGGCACGATCGCGCTCGGCGCATTCACGTTCACGATGGACGCGCTGCCCGGCACGCCGCAGATCCAGAACATCATTCCGACGACGTTCTTCGGCACGACCACCTGGGCCGCGCCGATTCTCGGCAGCCTCGGTGGCGTGTTCATCCTCATCGTCGGACTGGTCTATCTGGAATCACGACGTCGCAAGGCCGCTGCGGCCGGCGAAGGTTATGGCGACCCCGCGACGCTGGTGAACGAGCCGGTGCGCTTCGAAGGCGATCGTCTTGCGAGCGCATGGGTCGCATTGCTTCCGCTGGTGCTGGTCGGCGTCGCGAATCGCCTGTTCAGCGCGTGGATTCCGGGCTTCTACGGCAAGTCGACGTCGTTCGACCCTGCGGTGATCGGCGACGCCGCACCTGTCGTCCAGGAAGTGACGAAGGTCGCTGGCGTGTGGGCGGTCGAAGGCGCGCTGCTCATCGGCATCGTCAGCGTGCTGGTGCTCGCGTGGCGGCCGGTGACGTCGCGCTTCGTCGAAGGCAGTCGTGCTGCGATCAGCGGTGCGTTGCTCGCATCGATGAATACGGCGTCGGAATACGGATTCGGGGCGGTGATCGCCGCGCTGCCCGGCTTCCTCGTGGTGTCGAACGCGCTGTCGTCGATTCCGAACCCGCTGCTCAACACCGCGGTCACGGTGACGTCGCTTGCGGGGATCACAGGCTCCGCGTCCGGCGGCATGGGTATCGCCCTTGCGGCGATGGCGCAGCAGTTCATCGCGCAGGCGAATGCCGCCGGGATTCCGATGGAAGTGCTGCATCGCGTCGCCGCGATGGCGTCCGGCGGCATGGACACGCTGCCGCACAACGGCGCGGTGATCACGGTGCTGGCCGTTACGGGCCTGACGCATCGCCAGGCCTATCGCGACATTTTTGCGGTCACTTTGATCAAAACGGCTGCGGTGCTGGTCGTGATCGGGCTCTACTACGTCACCGGCCTCGTCTGAGGCCCGCGCGCGTTACAGCAGTTCGAAGCGGTCGGCGTCGAGCATCGCGGGGAATCGCTTGCGGTGCGCATGCAGTTCCTCGAGGAACAGCGTCGTCGTGCTGACCACTTCCATGTCCGCGCATTCGCTGAGCGGATTGCCGAGGAAATCGATCACCGCGCTGTCGCCGGCGTAGACCAGCCCGTTGCCGTCGGTGCCGACGCGATTCACCGCCGCGACATACGACAGGTTTTCCATCGCGCGTGCACGCAGCAGCGTGCGCCACGCATGGCCGCGCACGCCGGGCCAGTTGGCGACGTAGAGCAGCAGGTCGTAGTCGAGGTCTTCTTTCCGCTCGACGTCGAAACGGTTGCGCGAGAACACCGGGAAGCGCAGGTCGTAGCAAACCAACGGACAGACGCGCCAGCCGCGCCAGTCCAACGTTAGGCGGTCGCGGCCTGCGCTGTAGCGCTCGTGCTCACCCGCGTAACGGAACAGGTGGCGCTTGTCGTAGTACTGGACTTTGCCATCCGGTGTCACGAACAGCAGGCGGTTGCTGACGCCGTTGTCGGTGCGCAACTGCACGCTGCCGGTAACCGCCGCATCGAGATCCTTCGCCCAGTCGCGCATCCACTGCACGGTCGGGCCGTCCATGGTTTCGGCGCGGCCGATGGCGTCGTTGGAGAAGCCGCTGGTGAACGTTTCCGGCAACACGACGAGATCGGTGATGTTGTGCAGCGCGCCGATCAGGTCGCCGTAGTACTCGCGGTTTGCTTCAGGGTCGTGCCAGCGCGTCTCGCCCTGCACCAGGCTGACGCGGAGCGGGTTGCGTGCATCCGCGATGCGGTATTCGGTGGACATGTGGACCTCAGAGCGCCTGCAGACGCGCGATGGCGGCGTCGAGCGTGGTTTCGTTCTTGGCGAAGCACAGGCGCGCGAGGCGCTGCCCAGCCGGCGGCGTGCCGTAGAACGGCGAGAGCGGAATCGCCACGACGCCCTTCTCGATCGTCAGCCAGCGACAGAACTCGGCGTCGGGCAGATCGCTCACCGCGGAATAGTCGACCAACTGGAAATAACCACCGGGCACGGGCAACGGGCGAAGCTTCGTGGTGAGCAGCTGCTCGCGGAAACGATCGCGCTTGGCTTCGTAAAACGCGCCCAGCTGTTCGTAGTGCTCGGGCTCGGCCTCGATCATCTCGGCAAATGCGAACTGCGCCGGAGTGAACGTGCAGAAGGTGTTGTACTGATGCACCTTGCGGAATTCGACCGACAGCGCGGGCGGCGCGATGCAGTAACCGATCTTCCAGCCCGTGCAGTGATACGTCTTGCCGAAGCTCGACACGACGAACGCGCGCGAACGCAGCTCGGGATAACGCAAGGCGGATTCGTGCCGACGGCCGTCGAAGATGATGTGCTCGTACACCTCATCGGACAGCAGGTAGATCGACGTACGGTCGAGCAGCGCGATCAGCTGCTGCATGTCGTCGGCCGTCCACATCGCACCCGACGGGTTGTGCGGCGAGTTGACCATGATCATGCGCGTGCGCGGCGTCACCGCAGCGCGGATCGCGGCCCAGTCGGGCGCGAATGTTTCGGGATCGAGCGCGACATGTACTGCGATGCCGCCGGCAAGGTCGATCGCCGGCTCGTAGCAGTCGTAGCAGGGATCGAGCACGATCACTTCGTCGCCCGGCCGCACCACCGCATGCACGGCATCGAAGATCGCTTCGCTGGCGCCGGACGTCACCGTCACTTCGGCATCCGCATCGGGACGATATCCGTAGCAGCGCTCGGTCTTGTGCGCGATCGCAGCACGCAGCGGGGGCACGCCCGTCATCGGCGAATACTGGTTGCGACCGTCGCGCATCGCGCGTGCCAGCGCGTCGACGAGTCGTGCGGGAACATCGAAGTCGGGAAAGCCCTGCCCGAGGTTCACCGCGCCGTGTTCGACGGCCAGTTGGGACATCACGGTGAAGATGGTCGTACCGACCTTGGGCAGCTTGGTCTCGGGCGTCATTCGCGCGGGATCGTTCAAAGGGGTTTCGAGTTTACGTAATGGAGGTGGAGGACGGCATGAGCGACGACAGGACGAACGACGGCGTAGCGCAGGACGATCCGATCGAGCTTGCACGTGCGTTCGCGAGCGCCCGCTACCGCGCGGAGCTCGGCGGCGAACCCATTGAATTCGGCGTCGGCGAACGCGTGCCGGAGATCGAATCGCGGCTGCCGGCGTCGAGCTATGCGTTCATCACGGCATGGAATCCGGACGCCGAATCGCAGCCGGTCAGCGAGAACGCGGAGTCGGACGACGTGCTGGTCGCGCGCATGGACGCACTGGGCGTCGACTACCGCCGCACCTGGGCGCAGGCACCGGACGGCGGCCATCGCGAGGCCGGTTGGCTGATCGCCGGGCTCGACCCCGATCGCGCGGACGCGCTGGGTCGCCAGTTCGACCAGGCCGGCATCCTCGCGTGGCTGGCCGGCGAGGCGGTGCGGCTGCACATGCTGACGCCGCGCCCGTCCGGCGCCGATCTCGCGGACGTCGACTGGATAGAATGAGCGGCTGCGGCCATCGGCCGTCCGACACGCCGATGCCCGACGCCCCTCGCCCGCCGCTGCTCGACGCCACCGGCCTGTGCTTCTCGCGCGATGACGAGCCCGTCTTCGGGCCGCTGGACGTGTCGGTCGACGTCGGCGAAGCGTTGCTGGTTCAGGGCGAAAACGGCGCCGGCAAGACGACGCTGCTACGCGTGCTCGCCGGCCTGCTTCGCGCTGATGCCGGCGAAGTGCGCATCCACGGCCGCCATGCGACACCCGCGGAACGCGCGGGTGTGATCGGCTACGTCGGCCATCTGCCCGGCCTCAAAGGCGACCTTTCGACGCTGGAAAACCTCGATTGCATGGCGGGGCTGCAGGGCCGCCGCCCGGGGCTCGATGCGGCTGAAGCGCTCGATCTCGTCGGTCTGGCGGGTTACGAGGATCAACTCGCGCGCCAGCTCTCCGCCGGTCAGCGCAAACGTCTCGCGCTTGCCCGCCTGTGGCTCTCGCCCACGCCGCTCTGGTTGCTCGACGAGCCGTACGCGAACCTCGACCTCGACGGTATCGAGCTGGTGAACCGCCTGATCCGCGGGCATCTCGACGACGGCGGCGCAACGCTGCTGACCACGCACGGCGCCTATGCCGCACCACCCGTGCGCACGCGACTGCTGCATCTGGAGCGCGCGTCGTGACGCCGCGCCCGAGTCTTGCCACATCCGCAGCGGCGCTGATCCGTCGCGACCTCCGCCTGCTCTGGCGCCGCCGCAGCGACGCCCTCCAGCCCGCGATGTTCGCCGTGCTGGTCATCGTCCTGTTCGCGCTAGCCCTCGGCGCTGAGGACAAGCTGCTGCCGAAGGTCGCCAGCGCGGTGCTCTGGCTCGCGGTCCTGCTGGCCGGCCAGCTGTCGCTCGATAGCCTGTTCCGCTCCGACGCCGAGGACGGCTCGCTCGAACAATGGATGCTCGCGCCCGTCCCGCTGCCGTGGCTGGTACTGGTCCGCACCGCGATGCACTGGGCGACGTCCGCGCTGCCGCTGCTTGTCGCGACCCCCATCCTCGGCTTGCTGCTGCACCTGCCGTCGGCCCAACTGCCGATGCTGATGGCGTCGCTCGCGCTGGGCACACCGTTGCTGAGTCTCATCGGTGCGGTGGTCGCCGCGCTGACCGTCGGAATGAAGCGCTCCGGTATACTTGTGGCCCTGCTGGCGCTGCCTCTTTATGTGCCGGTGCTGGTCTTCGGCGCGGGAAGCGTCGTCGCCGCCTCGCAGGGGCTGGACCCGTCAGGCGCGCTGCTGCTGCTCGGCGCCGGACTGGTCGCCAGCCTGCTCCTCGCCCCGGTCGCCGCGGCCGCCGCGCTGCGGATCGCCCTGAACTGAGGCCCCCGAATTGAGTCCGATCAAGTGCTCGCCGGCGACGGTCCGGAATACTGCCCCGCACGCTTCGACCGGCACCCCGCACGCTCCGATGCCCGCATGAATCCGCTGGTCCGCTGGTTCCACCAACTCGGCTCGCCGCCCTACTTCGACCGCTTCGCCGCGCGATGGGCGCCGTGGGGCTATGGGCTCGGCCTGCTTGCGATGCTGGTCGGCATCTACGGCGCGCTGTTCACCGTGCCCGCCGACTACCAGCAGGGCGACAGCTTCCGCATCCTCTACATCCACGTGCCGTCGGCGTGGATGAGCATGGCCGTGTTCGCGACGATGGCCCTGTACGCGGCTATCGCGCTGATCTGGCGCATCAAGCTCTGCGAGATCCTCGCGATGGCCTGCGCGCCGATCGGCGCGGCGTTCACGCTGATCACGCTGGTGACCGGCTCGATCTGGGGCAAGCCGATGTGGGGCACCTGGTGGGACTGGGATCCGCGCCTGACGACGGAACTGATCCTGCTCTTCCTCTACCTCGGCGTGATGGGCATCTACGGCGCGATTGATGACCGTCGCATCGCCGCGCGCGCGGCATCGTTCCTCGCCATCGTCGGCGTCGTGCTGCTGCCGATCATTCATTACTCGGTGGTGTGGTGGAACTCGCTGCACCAAGGCCAGACGATCCGACTGTTCGGCAAGTCATCGATGGATGCGTCGATGATGGCGCCGCTGGTCTGGATGACGGTCGGCACGCACGTCTGGTTCCTCGGCGCACTGCTGGCGCGTGCGCGTGCGGACAACCTGCGTCGCGAGTCCGGCAAGCACTGGGTCGCACAGGCCGCGGGAGCTGCGCGATGACGTACGCGAACTACGTCGCCGCTGCTTACGCCGTCTTTGCCATCGTGCTCGGCTCGGACTTCCTGTCGACGCGCGTGCAGATCATTCGTCATCTCCGCGCCGCCAAGCGACGCGAATCACGCGACGCCGCCCGTGCGCGTCCGAAACGCTCCATGGAAACGCAATGAACCCGATCCGTCGCCGCCGCCTGTTGTGGCTCGTCGCGCTCGTGCTGGGCGCCGGCCTCGCGGCCACGCTCGTCGCGATGGCGCTGCAGCGCAACGTGGCCTACCTCTATACGCCGTCGGAAATCTTCGGCGGGCAAGCCGGTGCGCAGGTGCGCGATGGCGAGAGCAAGTTCCGCCTCGGCGGGATGGTCGCGCGCGGCTCGTTCAAGCGTGCACAAGGCTCGATGGAAGCGCACTTCGACGTCACCGACGGCGATCGCGTCATGCCCGTCGTCTACACCGGCATCCTTCCCGACCTGTTCCGCGAGGACCAGGCGGTGATCGCGACGGGCCATATGCAGGGCGACCGTTTCGTCGCCGAGCAGGTGCTCGCCAAGCACGACGAGACGTACATGCCGAAAGAAGTCGCCGAGAAGATGGGCAAGGCGCATCGCAAGCATGACGTAGCCGACAACACGGCGTCGCCTCCGCAGTCCGCGCCCGCCGAAGCGATGCAGTGACGGAACATTTCGATGCTGCCTGAAATCGGCCAGTTCGCGCTGCTGCTGGCGTTCGTCATCGCGATCGCGCAGGCGACGCTCCCGCTGATCGGCGCGCATCGCGGCATCGGCGCGTGGATGGATCTCGCGCGGCCGACCGCGTACGCGCAGCTCGGCTGCCTCGCGATCGCGTTCGGCGTGCTGACTTACGCGTTCGTGACGCAGGACTTCTCAGTCAAGTACGTCGCCTCGAACAGCAATTCGCTGCTGCCGATGCCTTATCGCTTCTCGGCGGTCTGGGGTTCGCACGAAGGTTCGCTGCTGTTGTGGGCCCTGGTGCTCGCGCTGTGGACCGGCGCGGTCGCGACGTTCTCGCGTACATTGCCGCGACACGTCGTCGCGCGCGTGATCGGCGTGATGGGCATCGTTGCGGTCGGCTTCCTCGCGTTCCTGATCTTCACGAGCAACCCGTTCGTGCGGCTGCTGCCGGCGGTGATCGAAGGTCGCGACCTCAATCCGTTGCTGCAGGACCCGGGCCTGATCATCCACCCGCCGATGCTCTACACCGGCTATGTCGGTTTCTCGGTGCCGTTCGCATTCGCGATCGCCGCCCTGCTCGAAGGCGATGTCGATACGCGCTGGCTGCGCTGGACCCGTCCGTGGACAAACATCGCCTGGGCCTTCCTCACCGTCGGCATCGCGCTCGGTTCGTGGTGGGCGTATTACGAGCTGGGCTGGGGCGGCTGGTGGTTCTGGGATCCGGTCGAGAACGCGTCGTTCATGCCGTGGCTCGCCGGCACCGCGCTCATCCACTCGCAGGCGGTCACGGAAAAGCGCGGCGGCTTCGTCGGCTGGACGCTGCTTCTCGCGATCGCCGCGTTCTCGCTGTCGCTGCTCGGCACGTTCCTCGTGCGCTCCGGCGTATTGACCAGCGTGCACGCGTTCGCCGCGGACCCGACGCGCGGCGCGTTCGTGCTGATCTTCCTCGGCATCGTGGTCGGCGGCTCGCTGCTGCTCTATGCGTTGAAGGCGCCCGACAACAGCGCCGCGCCGCCGCGCTACTTCGCTATGTACTCGCGCGAGACGCTGCTGCTGGTCAACAACGTCCTGCTCAGCGCGTCGTGCGCGATGGTGCTGCTCGGCACGCTGTACCCGTTGCTGGCCGACGCGCTGGACATGGGCAAGATTTCGGTCGGCCCGCCCTACTTCGCCTCGTTCTTCATTCCTTTGGTCGCGCTGCTCGCGCTGCTGCTGCCGTTCGGCCCGCTGACGCGTTGGCAGCGCGAGGAACCGTCGCGGCCTGCAAGGCTCCTTGCGCCGCTCGCGGTGCTCGCCGTGCTGTCCGGCATCGCCGCATTCGTGCTGCTGCCGCAGGGGGGATGGAAGTCCGCGCTCGCGCTCGTCGGCGTCGTCTGGGTGGTGCTCGGCACCGTGCGCTTCGTCGTGCAGCGCGTGCGCAATGCAGGCGGGCGATTCACAGGCGAAATGGTCGGCATGATCCTCGCGCACACGGGGCTCGGCCTGTTCCTCGCGGGCGCACTGCTTGTGGAAGGCATGGCGCAGCAACACGAACTGGCGTTGAAGCCCGGGCAGACCGTCGCACTGGGTCGCTATGAGTTCCGCTTCGACGGCGTCGAACGTCGCCAAGGCCCGAACTACGTTGCCGACCGGGGCACGGTAATCGTCTCCGACGGCGGTCGCGTGATCGACACCATGCATCCTGAAAAGCGCACCTACGCCAGCGGCGGACAGGTCATGACAGAAGCCGCGATCCGCCCGGGGGTTGCGCGCGATCTTTACGTCGCGCTCGGTGAATCGCTCGGCGGCGGCTCGTGGGCGGTGCGCGTGCACGTCAAGCCGTTCGTTCGCTTCATCTGGGGCGGCGCGCTGCTGATGGCGCTGGGCGGTATCGCAGCGGCGTTCGATCGACGCTTCCGCAGTGCGCGCGCGGCGGCTGCGGTACCCGCGGACAACGCAGCGACGGCCGGGGCCACGCCGTGACGCGTGCGCGCTGGATTCCGCTCGCCGTGTTCGCCGCGCTCGCCGTGCTCCTCGCCGCCGGCGTGTGGCTCAGCCGCAAGCCGGATCGCGAAGCACTGCCGTCCCCGCTGATCGGCAAGGCCGCGCCCGAGTTCGCGCTTCCTTCGCTGCATCAGCCGCAGCGCATCGTGCGCGCCGCCGACCTGCGCGGCGCGCCGTACGTGCTCAACGTCTGGGGCAGCTGGTGCCCCGCGTGCCGTGAAGAGCATCCGGTGATCACGCGCTTCGCCGAAACCAAGCGCGTACGCGTGATCGGTTACGACCTGAAGGACGTTCGCGAAGACGCCCTACGCTGGCTCGAGCAGTTCAACAATCCGTACTGGCTCGTCATCGCCGACGAAGCGGGGACCACCGCGATCGATTTCGGAATCTACGGCGCGCCGGAAACGTTCCTGATCGACGCGCAGGGCCGCGTGCGCTGGAAGCACGTCGGCCCACTCACCGACGCGATCATCCGCGACGAACTGCTCCCGCAGCTGCAAGGGCTGGAGACCGAACGTGGCGCGTAAGCTCATGTTCGTCATGCTTGCTGCGTTGCTCCTCATCGGCACAGCGACCGCGCAGGTCGCCGACCGTCGTCCGCTGCAGTTCCGTGATGCGGCCGAGGAAACGCGCTTCCGCGACCTCACGCATCAGCTGCGTTGCGTGATGTGCCAGAACCAGTCGATCGCAGATTCCGAAGCCCTGATTGCGATCGACCTGCGCCGCGAGATTCTTCAGCTGATGCGCGAAGGACGGAGCGACGACGAGATCCGACGCTTCCTCGTCGACCGCTACGGACAGTTCGTGCTCTACGACCCCGAAGTCGAACCGTCGACATGGCTGCTGTGGTTCGGCCCGGTGCTTATTCTGCTCGCGGGGGGCGGCATCGTCTGGCGCGTCGCGCGTGATCGTTCGCGTGCGCGCGTCGACACGACCGTTGCGGGTTCCGAGGACAACGGCGAATGGTGATGTCGAACGCTTTTATCGCCGCGGCGCTCGCGCTCGGCCTCGTCGTACTCGTCTTCGCGTTCTGGCCGCTGATCCGTCGACGTCCTATGGTGGGCGGTGTGGTTGCCGGCGCGGCGCTCGTCTCGGTGTCGGCCTTGTATCTCCTCGTCGGTACGCCGGCCGCGCTTGATCCGGCCAACGTGCATCCGGTCGACACGCTGTCGTCGGCGGTCGACCGCCTGGAAGGCGAACTGGCACGGAACCCCGCGCAGCCGGACGGCTGGCGACTGCTCGCCGATGCCTACCGCGCGGAAGGCCGGCCAGCCGACGTCGCGCGAGCCTACTCGCAGGCACTGCGCTACGCCCCAAGTGATCCCGACCTGCTCGCACAGGCTGCCGAAGCGCTCGCGATCGCTGCGCCGGGTCGACGCTTCGATGCGGAGTCGATCGCGATGCTGCGTCGTGCGCTCGAAATCCAGCCGGCGCATCAGCGGTCGCGATGGTTCCTCGGTGTCGCGCAACGCCAGGCCGGTAACGCCGCGGATGCGGCGGCAACATGGCAGCCACTGCTCGCCGCGGTCGACCCGGCCACTGCAGGCGCACTGCGCACGCAGATCGACGACGCGCGTCGCGAAGCCGGCCTGCCGCCGCTGCCGGAATCCGCGATTCCGAAGGCGCGCGTGCTGACGATTCAGCTCGACATCGCGCCGACGTTGCGTCGTGATCTTCCTGCGGCCGCCACCGTGTTCGTCCTCGCCCGCGAGCCCGGTGGCATGCCGATGCCGGTCGCCGCCAAACGAATCACGCTAGCCGAGCTGCCTGCGACGATCACGCTGTCCGACGCCGACAGCCCGATGCCGACGCGCAGACTCTCGCAGCTGCAGAAGGTAGAAGTCGTCGCGCGCGTATCCCGCAGTGGCGTCGCGAACGCGCAATCGGGCGACCTTGAGTCACCGGCGTTGCAGGTCGCCTCAGATGCGAAGACGGCGCTGACCATCGATCACGCGCGTCCCTGATCACCGCATTCGACGCAACGAAAAAGCCCCGCCGAAGCGGGGCTTTCTTATTCTCGACGACGCCGGGGCTCAGCTCGCGGCCTTCGCCTTCGCAAGCCGCAGCCACGTATCCACCACCGTGTCCGGATTCAGCGACACCGACTCGATGCCCTCTTCCATCAGCCACTGCGCGAGGTCCGGATGATCGCTCGGCCCCTGCCCGCAGATGCCGACATACTTGCCCTTGCGCTTTGCGGCCTGGATCGCCATCGACAGCAGCTTCTTGACTGCCGGATCGCGTTCGTCGAACAGGTTCGCGACGATGCCCGAGTCGCGATCGAGGCCGAGCGTCAGCTGCGTGAGGTCGTTCGAACCGATCGAGAAGCCGTCGAAGATCTCGAGGAACTCGTCCGCCAGCAGCGCGTTCGACGGAACCTCGCACATCATGATGATCTTCAGGCCGTCCTCGCCCTGCACCAGGCCGTTCTTGCGCAGCACGTCGACCACCTTGCGGCCTTCGTCCAGCGTGCGCACGAACGGGATCATGACCCAGCAGTTCTTCAGGCCCATCTCGTTGCGCACCTTGAGAACGGCGCGGCACTCGAGCGCGAAGGCTTCTGCGAACGACGGATCGACGTAACGGCTCGCGCCGCGGAAGCCGAGCATCGGGTTCTCTTCATGCGGCTCGTAACGCGCACCACCGATGAGGTTGGCGTACTCGTTCGACTTGAAGTCCGACAGGCGCACGATCACCGGATTCGGCGCGACAGATGCAGTGATCGTCGCGATGCCTTCCGCCAGACGATCGACGTAGAAGTCGACCGGACTGGAATAGCCAGCCATCTTCGCGTCGATCTTCTTCTTCGTTTCCGCGTCCTGGCGGTTGTATTCGAGCAGCGCCTTCGGATGCACGCCGATGTGGCTGGCGATGATCATCTCGAGACGCGCAAGGCCGACGCCCGCGTTCGGCAGCATCGCGAAGTCGAACGCGCGCTCGGGGTTCGCGACGTTCATCATCACCTTGAGCGGCGCCGGCGGCATGTGCTCGAGGTCGGCGACGTTGCGGTCGAACGGCAGTTCGCCGTCATAGATGAAACCCGTATCGCCTTCGGCGCAGCTCACGGTGACCTGCTGGCCGTCCTTGATCGTGTCGAGCGCGTTGCCGGTACCGACGACCGCCGGAACACCGAGTTCGCGCGCGATGATCGCTGCATGGCAGGTGCGGCCACCGCGATTGGTGACGATCGCAGCCGAACGCTTCATCACCGGCTCCCAGTCCGGATCGGTCATGTCGGCGACGAGCACGTCGCCCGGCTGCACGCGGCTCATGTCGTCCAGCGAACGCACAACGCGTGCGACGCCGGTGCCGATCTTCTGACCGATCGCGCGCCCTTCGCACACCACCGGGCCGCGCTGCATGAGCTGGTAACGCTCGATCTGCGTGGCATGCGCACGCGACTTCACCGTTTCCGGGCGCGCCTGCACGATGAACAGCTTGCCACTGACGCCGTCCTTCGCCCACTCGATATCCATCGGGCGGCCGTAATGCTGTTCGATGACGAGTGCCTGCTTCGACAGCTCCTGCACGTCTTCGTCGCTGACGCAGAAACCGTTGCGCAGTTCGTCCGGCGTCGGCTCGGTGCGCACGCGCTCACCCGCCACGTCGGAATAGACCATGCGCAACTGCTTCGCACCGAGCGTACGGCGCAGAATCGCCTTCTTGCCGTCGCGCAGCGTGGGCTTGTAGACGTAGAACTCGTCGGGATTCACCGCGCCCTGCACCACCATCTCGCCGAGGCCGTAGCTCGCGGTGACGAACACCACTTCACGGAAACCAGACTCGGTGTCGAGCGTGAACAGCACACCGGACGAGCCGACGTCCGAACGCACCATCAGCTGCACGCCGGCCGACAGGAACACGTCCTCGTGCTTGAAGCCGTGGTGCACGCGATAGGCAATCGCACGATCGTTGTAGAGGCTCGCGAAAACTTCCTTGACCTTGTGGACGACGTCGTCCTCGCCGGTCACGTTGAGGAAGGTTTCCTGCTGGCCCGCGAAGCTCGCGTCCGGCAGGTCTTCCGCGGTCGCGGACGAACGAACCGCCACGGCGACATCACCGCCGCCGTTTTCGCTGCACAGCTGGCGATACGCGTCGCGAATGTCGCGATCGAGTTCGGGTTGCAGCGGCGCATCGATCACCCAGCCACGGATCTCGCCGCCCGCCGCGGTCAATGCGTGCACGTCCTCGACGTCCAGCGTCGCGAGTCGATCGAAGATGCGCTGGTGCAGGTCGTTATGTGCGATGAAATCCTTGAACGCTTCCGCGGTGGTCGCGAAGCCGCCGGGCACCGACACACCGAGCCCGGCCAGGTTGCCGATCATCTCGCCGAGCGAAGAGTTCTTGCCGCCGACGCGCGCCAGGTCCGACAGGCGAAGCGCGTGCAACCACAGGATGTTCTCGTTCAAGACCGTCTCCAAGGGTGTTTTCGGGCGCGACCGCCGGCGAATAGCGGATATGATCGCCGCTGCGTCCCGCGCATACAAGCTTGATTTGCCGGGGTTTTTCCTGTCCGACCAACGTCTGGCGCGTATCTCGATGAGCGAAGTCCGCCCCGTTTTCTACGTCTCCGACGGCACCGGCATCACCGCCGAGACCATCGGCCACAGCGTGCTCACCCAGTTCACCGAGACGCGGTTCGACACCACGCGCATTTCGTTCGTCGACTCACTGGAGCGCGCGCAGGACACGGTGGCGCGCATCCGCGAGGCCGGAGCCCGCCATGGTGTCCGACCGATCGTGATCAACTCGTGCGTGGACCCGGAAATCAGTGCCGCACTGATCGAGAGCGGCGCGCTGATGCTCGACGTGTTCGCGCCCTTCATCGAGCCACTGGAGCGCGAACTCGAGCAGACGCGACAGCGCCACGTCGGCCGCGCCCACGGCATGGTCGACTTCGAGCGTTACCACCGCCGAATCGACGCGATCAATTTCACGTTGACGCACGACGACGGCCAGAGCCTCGACTACGCCGATGCGGATCTCGTGCTCGTCGCGGTGTCGCGCGCAGGCAAGACGCCAACCTGCATCTACCTCGCGCTCCATTACGGCGTGCGTGCAGCGAACTATCCGCTGACCGAGGAAGACCTCGAGCACGACCGTCTTCCGCCGCGCCTGCGCCCGTATCGCCACAAGCTTTTCGGCCTGACGATCGATCCCGCGCGCCTGCAGCAGATCCGCCAGGAACGTCGCCCGAATTCGCGCTATGCGCAGCTGGAGACCTGCCGTCGTGAAGTGGCCGCGGCGGAAGCGATGTTCCGCGCCGAACGCATCCCCACGCTGAGTACGACGCACACCTCGATCGAGGAGATCGCGAGCAAGGTGCTGACCACGCTCGGCCTGCAGCGCGAGATGTTCTAGCTGCGCTGTGACGGTGTTCCCGTCGCTCGCTGAACGGGTCGGACGCCGTCGCACTCTCGTGGACAACGGGCGTGTAGAGTCGATCCATGTCCCAGCTCGTCGCCCGCAAACGCCTCGTTCCGCGACTCAGCCGCTTCGCCTGGCTGATGGCCCTGTACGCCGAAAACCACGGCCGCCTGGGGCGGCTTTTCGATATCCGTAACCTGGGCGAAGGTCGCTGGGTTTCGGACATCGGCGACGGCGTGCCGGTGCGTGTCGACGTCATCGGCCAGCACCCATATACGAGCGAGGTCCGCCTGACCTACGCCATGCGCGACCCGGTCACCGGCGAATCCGATCCGTCCGCCTACGTGCGGCTCTATCACGACGCCAAACAAGCGGAAGCGACCCATTGCTATGTCGGTCGCCGCTGGCAGGACGTGATCGGGCTCAACCCGACGCCCGAACGGCTGCTCGGTCACCGCATGCGGATGAACACGTTTCTCGGCAAGTGGCTGCAGTACCTCGGCGAACGTGGCCATGGCCCGACGACGCTGCGATTCGAAGGCGCGATTCCGGTCGAAGAACGTGAAGAAATCGTCGACGATGCTTGACGGTGCCGGGGTCGCTCACTAATATGCCGGCTCTCCAGCGCGTGGGGCCATAGCTCAGCTGGGAGAGCGCTACAATGGCATTGTAGAGGTCGCCGGTTCGATCCCGGCTGGCTCCACCATCTGGAAGTAAAAATTAGAGGCCGGGCATAGGCCGATGTCACACGCCCGGTGTCGCGCCTAGCGAAGTTTGCTACAGCGTCCCCATCGTCTAGAGGCCTAGGACATTACCCTTTCACGGTAGCGACCGGGGTTCGAATCCCCGTGGGGACGCCACTATCTCGAAGCCCGCGAAAGCGGGCTTCGCTCGTTTCAGGGGTGAATCGGCGCATCTTCCGGCTCCGGAAGGCAGTTCGGCTTGCGGAGCCGCCGCTCGACTTCACTGCAATGGCGCGGCGGCCCGCCGAACAGCGACGTTGCGATGCGCACGACGCCTGATCGCGCCCGCGCCTCGTCCAGCAGCGTACCGCCGCCTTGCCACGAATCCGCAAATCGGGTTCGTCTCGCGTCGATCGGCGGCGCTCTGAGTTTCTCGCGCGTCGCGAAGTGATCCGTCACCGGCGGCGGCTCTGGAACACGTAGGTCAAGCGGCGCTGCGACGGTTGCGCCCTTTTCGCTGTCGCGTGCGGCCGGGACGCGCCGCGCATCAAATTCGACGGTGACCTGGGCGGCATGCCTGTGACGGGCGGTCACGAAGGATGCGATCTCGTCTGATGCAACTTCTCGCGCGATGGGCACACGCTCTTTTCGCGGCAGGTATTCGACGACCAGCGCATCGTCCTTCGTGGCCCGCACATTCGCCATCGGCACCAAGCGCAGCAGCATCACCACGAATGCAAGCTGCGCCAGCGCAGCGAGCACCAGCGCAACCAGACGATCACGTCGTTCCGTTCGCTCCATCGCCACATCCCTGCAACGAATCCCGCGGGTTCGATGCGATGCGGCGGCGGAAGTTCCGCGTTACGCGGCGTTGCCGCCGAGCGGCCCCATGAACTGACGGTAATGACGCAGCTCTGCGATCGAGTCGCGGACGTCGCTCAGCGCGGTATGCGCGGATTCCTTGTGGACGCCGGACGAAACCTGCGGCGCCCAGCGGCGCGCGAGTTCCTTGATCGTGCTGACGTCTAGGTTGCGATAGTGGAAATGCTTTTCCACGCGCGGCATTAAGCGATGCAGGAAGCGGCGATCCTGGCAGATCGAGTTGCCGCACATCGGCGAGGCATTCGGTGCGACCCATTGCGCGAGGAACTCGACCGTGCGCGCTTCCGCGTCGGCCATCGATACGCCCTGCGTAACCACGCGCTCCCACAGCCCCGAGCGTCGATGCTGGTTGCGATTCCAGTCATCCATGCCTTCAAGGCGCTCGACCGGATGCGCGATGGCCAGTTCGGGCCCTTCGGCGAGGATGTTGAGCTCCGCATCGGTGACGACGGTGGCGATCTCGAGGATCGAATCGTTGTCGGTGTCGAGGCCGGTCATCTCGAGGTCGATCCAGATGAGGCGCTGGCCCTGGGTGCGGAGATCGCTCATGCGCGTGGTCCTTGCGGTGTCGTGCGCATCATAATCCAGCGATCACGGAGCACGACGCGATGAACCCGATCCTCAACGCCGGCCACTACGCGATCCTGACCACCATGCTCGCCCCCGCGCTGCTGATGACAGCCACGGGCTCGATGCTCGTATCTGCCAATGCGCGGCTCGCGCGGGTCGTCGACCGCCTGCGCGCGCTCATCGTCGAATGGCAGCACGTTGCGCCCGATCCTGCGGCGCGGGACCTGCGAGTTCTGCGTCATCGCCGCCGCGCGCACCTGGTGTTGCGTGCGTGCCAGATGCTCTACGTCGCACTCGGCTGCTTCGTCGGCACCAGCCTCACGCTCGCGATCGACGCGTTTCTGCGTTACCACCTCGACGTGTTGCCGACGGTGCTGGCGATTCTCGGCGTCGCGTTCCTGCTCGGCGCGAGCCTGCTACTCGGCATGGAGGTCAGCCTGGCGGTGCGCAGTTTCGACGAGGAGCTGGACCACGAGATCCAGCGTCATCGCACCTAGGTCGCGGGGCGTCCGCGCTTCGCGCGAAAGTATGCGGTGAGCATGCTGCCGGCTTCGTCGGCGAGAACGCCGCCGGTGACGTCGATGCGGTGGTTGTGTCGCGGATCGGCCAGCAGGTCGAACACGCTTCCTGCAGCGCCGGTCTTCGGATCGAATGCACCGAACACGACGCGCGCGATGCGTGCATGGATCATCGCCATCGCGCACATCGCGCAGGGCTCAAGCGTCACGTAGAGCGTCGCGCCGATCAGGCGATGGTTGCCGACCGCCCTGCCCGCTTCGCGCATCGCGACGATCTCGGCGTGCGCGCTGGGGTCATGATCGTTGATGTTGCGGTTGAAGCCGCGGCCGATGACCGCGCCGGATGCATCGACGACGAGGGCGCCGACGGGGATTTCGTCGTGGACGTCGCGGGCGTGCGTCGCAAGGGCGAGTGCTTCGCGGAGGAAGTGTTCGTCGGTGGTGGCCGGGGTGGTCATGCGGTGCGGGGAGTGTTCAAAGGCGTTGCGTCGCGCACCGGATTTTGCGAACTCCCGGCCCGGCCCAGCGGGCCGGGCAATGAACCGCCTGCGAGCCGATGGCTCGCAAGCAGGCGGTTCATTCCCATTCGATCGTGGCCGGCGGCTTTCCGCTGATGTCGTAAACGACGCGCGACACGCCACGCACTTCGTTGATGATCCGGCTCGACACATGACCGAGAAACTCGTGCGGCAGATGCGCCCAGTGCGCGGTCATGAAGTCGATCGTCTCGACGGCGCGTAGCGAGATCACCCATTCGTACGCACGCGCATCGCCGACGACGCCGACCGATCGCACCGGCAGGAACACCGCGAACGCCTGGCTCACCTTGTCGTAAAGATCGTGGCGACGCAGTTCGTCGATGAAGATGTGGTCGGCCTTCGCGAGGATCTCCGCGTATTCCGCCTTCACTTCACCGAGGATGCGCACGCCGAGGCCCGGGCCCGGGAACGGATGGCGGTACACCATCTCGCGCGGCAGCCCGAGTTCGAGGCCGAGGCGGCGCACTTCGTCCTTGAACAGTTCGCGCAGCGGTTCGACCAGGCCGAGCTTCATATGCTCCGGCAGGCCGCCGACGTTGTGGTGGCTCTTGATGACGTGCGCCTTGCCGGTCTTGCTGCCCGCGGACTCGATGACGTCCGGGTAGATCGTGCCCTGCGCGAGCCAGCGCGCGTTCGTGAGCCGCGTCGATTCCTCGTCGAAGATGTCGACGAACAGGCCGCCGATGATCTTGCGCTTTGCCTCCGGGTCGGCCACGCCTTCGAGCGCAGCGAAATAGCGATCGCGCGCGTTGACGCGGATCACGCGCACGCCCATGTGCTCGGCGAACATCGCCATCACCTGGTCGCCTTCCTCGAAGCGAAGAAGTCCGGTGTCGACGAAGACGCAGGTCAGTTGATCGCCGATCGCGCGATGTAGCAACGCTGCTACCACCGACGAATCCACGCCGCCCGATAGCCCGAGAATCACTTCATCGTTGCCGACCTGCGCTCGCACGCGCGCGATCTGGTCTTCGATGATGCCGGCCGCGGTCCAAAGCGTCGCGCAGCCGCAGATGTCGACGACGAAACGCCCCAGCAGCGCCTGCCCCTGCTTCGTGTGCGTGACTTCCGGATGGAACTGCACCGCGTACCAGCGCTTCTCCTCGTTCGCCATCGCGGCGACCGGAATGCGGTCCGTGCGTGCGGTAACCAGGAAACCCGGCGGCGCCTTCGACACGTGATCGCCGTGGCTCATCCACACGTCGAGACGCGGCGGTGCCCCTGGATGATCCTTTAGGTGGCCGAACAACGAATCGGCTGCGACGAGTTCGACGGTCGCGTGCCCGAATTCGCGCGCATCCGCGGCTTCGGTCGCGCCGCCGAGCTGCGCAGCCATCGTCTGCATGCCGTAGCAGATGCCGAGGATCGGCAGGCCCGAGTCGAACACCTGCTGCGGTGCGCGCGGCGCGCCCGGAAGCGTGGTCGATTCCGGCCCGCCGGACAGGATGATGCCCTTCGGTGCGAACGCTGCGATCTCGGCCGGATCGTGGTCCCACGCCCAGATCTCGCAGTAGACGCCGAGCTCGCGCACGCGGCGCGCGATCAGCTGCGTGTACTGCGCGCCGAAGTCGAGGATCAGGATCTTGTCGCTGTGGATGTCGTGCACGCGCTCGGTCTTCCGGTGCGTCCCGGCACGCGGGACGGTGAACTTCGACGGCGCGACATCGCGGCCGTCGACATCGTGTTGCGGCCGCTGCGAACTACGAACGGTAGTTCGGCGGTTCCTTCGTGATCTGCACGTCGTGCACGTGGCTCTCGCGCGTGCCCGCGCTGGTGACGCGTACGAAGTTCGGCTTCTTGCGCATCTCTTCGATCGTCGCGCAGCCGACATAACCCATCGTCGCGCGCAAACCGCCCGCGAGCTGATGGACGACGCCACGCAGCGGGCCGCGATACGGCACGCGGCCTTCGATGCCTTCCGGCACGAGCTTGTCGGCGTCGCTCGCGTCCTGGAAATAGCGGTCCTTCGACCCCTTCTCCATCGCGCCCAGCGAACCCATGCCGCGATAGCTCTTGTAGCTGCGGCCCTGGAACAGTTCGGTCTCGCCCGGCGATTCCTCGGTGCCCGCGAACAGCCCGCCGATCATCACGCTCGAGGCGCCCGCCACGATCGCCTTGCCGATGTCGCCCGAATAGCGGATACCGCCGTCCGCGATCAGCGGAATGCGGTCCTGCAACGCCTCGGCAACCATGTCGACCGCGGTGATCTGCGGCACGCCGACGCCGGCAACGATGCGTGTCGTGCAGATCGAACCCGGCCCGACGCCGACTTTCACCGCGTCCGCGCCGTGGTCCATCAGCGCGAGCGCCGCGTCGCCGGTAACGATGTTGCCGCCGATCACTTGGCACTTCGGGAACTTCGTCTTGACCCACTTCACGCGCTCGAGCACGCCCTGCGAATGGCCATGCGCGGTGTCGACGACGATTACGTCGACGCCGGCTGCAACGAGCGCTTCGATGCGCGCTTCGGTATCACCACCGACACCGACCGCCGCGCCGACGAGCAGTCGCCCGCCCGCGTCATAACCCGCGCTCGGGTTGTCGCGCTTCTTCTGGATGTCCTTGACGGTGATCAGGCCGCGCAGCGCGAATTCGTCGTTGACGACGAGCACCTTCTCGATGCGGTTGCGATGCAGAAGACCGAGTACTTCGTCGTCCGTGGCGCCTTCGCGCACGGTCACGAGCCGATCCTTGCGCGTCATGATGTTGCGCACCGGATCGCCGAGCTGCGTCTCGAAGCGCATGTCGCGACTGGTGACGATGCCGACCAGCTGGCCATTCTCGTCGACCACCGGCACGCCCGAGATATTGCGCGCGCGCGTCAGCTTCAGCACTTCCGCGATGGTCGTATCCGGGCCGACTGTAAACGGCTCGCGGATCACGCCCGCTTCGAAGTTCTTGACCTGCCCGACCTGCGCGGCCTGCTGCTCGACCGACATGTTCTTGTGGATGATCGAGATGCCGCCGAGCTGGGCCATCGCGATCGCGAGGCGGGCTTCGGACACGGTGTCCATCGCCGCCGAAACGATCGGCAGGCGGATGGTGAGGTCACGGGTAAGGCGGGTCGCGAGCGAGACGTCCTTGGGCAGGACTGTCGAGTGCGCGGGGACGAGCGAGACGTCGTCGAAGGTGAGCGCTTCAGCCTGGATGCGCAGCATGGGCGGCCCCGGGAAGATGAAGCGCGTCATTGTACCGCCGCCGCGCTCGCCTTCACAGGCGAATAATTGGAACGCGCCGGCGCGCGGGAGGAGTTCCGAGTTGCCAGCTCTCCGCCAGCACTTCGATCGCCGTCAGGGATCGAGCGCTTCGGCCGCGTCCAGCGTGTTTTCCATCAGCGTGGCGACCGTCATCGGCCCCACGCCGCCCGGCACCGGCGTGATCCAGCTCGCGCGCTGCGCGGCGGCGTCGAAACCGACATCGCCGACAAGGCGGCCGTCGTCCAGCCGGTTGATGCCGACGTCAATGACCACCGCGCCCGGCTTTACCCATTCGCCCGGAATCAGGCCGGGTTTGCCGACTGCGACAACCAGAACGTCCGCGCCGCGCACCGCGGCCTCGAGCGTTTC
The DNA here is from genome assembly GCF_054061195.1 of Lysobacter sp. HA35. Classification (NCBI taxonomy): domain Bacteria; kingdom Pseudomonadati; phylum Pseudomonadota; class Gammaproteobacteria; order Lysobacterales; family Lysobacteraceae; genus Lysobacter; species Lysobacter sp. HA35. The sequence goes on from NZ_JBSSDY010000001.1 coordinate 1,066,749, forward strand.
GACCGGCGTGAATCGGTGGCAGCACGTCACGGTGCAACCGGCGATCAGCAACTCCAGCGCCATCGGCCGGCCGACATGGTTGCTGACGCCGACGATCGTCGCGCTGCGGCCGCGGACGGGCTGGTCGGTATAGCCGAGCAGCGTGGTGATGCCGCGCGGCGTGCACGGCCGCAGCCCGAACTCGCGCAGCACGAGGTGCCCGACGTTCTGCGGATGGAAGCCGTCGACGTCCTTGCGCGGGTCGATGCGGTTGATCAGCGCGGACGCATCGCGACGATCCGGCAGCGGCAGCTGCAGAAGGATGCCGTGGATCGCGGGGTCGGCGTTGAGCCGATCGATCAGTGCGAGCAGGTCGGTGTCCGACGTGTCGGCCGGAAGGTCGTGGTCGACCGCCCGGATGCCCACCTTATGCGCGGCGCGGCGCTTATTGCGCACGTAGACCGACGAGGCGGGATCGTCACCAACGAGGATCACCGCGAGCCCGGGCGCGCTCTTGCCGGCCGCGAGGCGAACGTCGACGCGCGCCTTCAGCTCATCGAGCAGCGTCTCGGCGATGCGCTTGCCGTCGAGGATGCGGGCGGTCGGGCGATCGTCGGTCATCGGCGCGCGGCGTGGGAGCGGGCGCGCATTATCGCCTCAGCCCGCGCAGAACCGGGCGTAGTCGATGTAGCCGGTGAAGGGGCGGCCCGGCGCGCAGACGGCGCAATCGGGGTCGGGCCGAAGCCGTGTTTCGCGAAAGCGCATGGCCAGCGCGTCGAAATGCAGCAGGCGGCCCGCCAGCGGCTCGCCGATGCCGAGCAGCAGCTTGATGGCTTCGGTCGCCTGCAACAGGCCGATCACGCCGGGCAGCACGCCGAGTACGCCCGCTTCCGCGCAGTTGGGCGCGGCTTCGGCGGGCGGCGGTTCGGGAAACAGGCAGCGATAGCACGGGCATTCGCCGCGATGGCGGCCGGCGTCGAACACCGACAACTGGCCCTCGAAGCGATGCACCGCGCCGTAGACGAGCGGCTTGGCGTGGCGGACGCACGCGTCGTTAAGCAGGTAGCGAGCGGGGAAGTTGTCCGCGCCGTCGATGACGACGTCGACGCCATCGAGCAATGCGTCCACGTTCTCGGACGTGACGCGGGCAATCTCACCTTCGATCTTCAGTCGTGGATTGAGCGCCTGCAGCGCAACCGTCGCGGACTCGACTTTCGGCACGCCGACGCGCGCATCGGTATGCAGGATCTGTCGCTGCAAATTGCTGCGATCGACGACGTCGTCGTCCGCGATGCGCAACGTGCCGACACCGGCGGCTGCGAGGTAATACGCGGCGGGCGAACCGAGTCCACCCGCACCAACGACGAGCACGCGCGACCGCTGCAATCGCTCCTGTCCATCCACGCCCACTTCTGGCAGGCGCAGATGCCGCGAATAGCGATCGAAGAAATCGGCATCGCCTTCGGGCTGTGTCAGCGGCAAACCATCCGCGCGCCAGCGACGCGTGCCGCCGTCGACCGAGAACACGTGCGCATAGCCGAGGTCGAGAAGTTCCGCCGCTGCCTTCGCCGAGCGCACACCCGATTCGCAGATCACGCCGATCTCGCGCGTGCGATCCGTGACGGTCGATGCGATGTCCGCGGACGCGCATGCGATCGCGCCGGTTGCCATGCCCGACGCGCGCTCGTGCCGCTCGCGCACGTCGACCAGCACCGCGCCTGCGCGCTGGCGGTCGAGAGCTTCGGACGGAGCGATGGTCGGGATCATGTGTACATTGTCGCGCAATGCGCGACGCGGCTCGCGTCGCGGCCGGAACTACGTGTCGCGAGCGGATTACTTCCGCTTGACGTGCCGGATCAGGCGGCGCTTCTTCGCGACCTGCCGTTCCGACAACGGGTTCTTCTTGCCTTCGTACGGGTTGTTGCCTTCGCGGAAGATGAATCGCACCGGCGTGCCGACGAGCTTGAATCGCTTGCGGAAGAAGTTCTCGAGATAGCGACGATACGTGTCGCTGATCGTGCGAAGCCGCGTGCCGTGGATGATGAAGGTCGGCGGATTGCTTGCACCGGGATGCGCGAACCGCATCTTCGCGACGTGCCCGCGCACCACCGGCGGCGGATTCGTTTCGTAGGCGATCTCGACCGCCTGCGTCACTTCGCTCGTGCTGAACTGGCGCGTGGCCGACGCGTGCGCGCGGTGCACGGCGGCAAACAGTTCGCGCATGCCGGTGCCGTGCTTGGCACTGATGCGCACGGACTCCGCCCACTCCACGAAGCCGAGCTTGCGTGACAGCACGCTCAACGCCTGCTCGCGCTGGTAGTCGGTCAGGCCGTCCCACTTGTTGAGCGCGATGACGAGCGCACGACCCGCGTCGAGCGCGTAACCCAGCACCGTCGCGTCCTGATCGGTAATGCCTTCGGACGCGTCCAGAAGCACGACCGCCACCTGGCACTGTTCGATCGCCGCCAGCGTCTTGAACGCCGAGAACTTTTCGACCGCTTCATCAACGCGCGACCTGCGACGCAGCCCCGCCGTGTCGATCAAACGATAGCGCCGACCGTCGCGCTCCATGTCGATCGACACCGAATCGCGCGTGGTTCCCGGCACTTCGGACGCGATCATGCGTTCCTCGCCCAGCACGCGATTCACCAGCGTCGACTTGCCCACGTTGGGGCGACCGATAAACGCGACACGCACGCGCGTCGGATCGTCATCGAGGATCGGCGTTGCGCCCTCTTCCGGCAGCTTCTCGTAGACGCGCGCGAGCAGCGTGTCGACGCCATGGCGATGCGCGGCGGCGACGGCGATGCTGTCCTGCAGGCCGTATTGCACGAATTCGTTGAGCGACTGCTGCGCGTCGATGCCGTCGGTCTTGTTGACGACGAGCAGCGTCGGACGCCCGATGCGACGCAGCCACGCGACGATCTCGTCGTCCAGCGACGACGGGCCTTCGCGGCCGTCGACCACGAACAGCACGAGATCGGCTTCTTCGGCCGCGGAACGCGCCTGACGTGCGGTGGCGCCTGCAAGGCCTTCGTCCTCGCCCGCGATGCCGCCGGTATCGACCACGGCGAACGGCGGACGGCCTTCCGGGCGTGCGACGCCGTAGTTGCGATCGCGCGTCACGCCGGGCTCGTCATGGACGAGCGCGTCGCGCGTGCGGGTCAGCACGTTGAACAGCGTGGATTTACCGACATTGGGACGACCGACGAGGGCGACGAGCGGGAGCATGGTGCGACCTCGGATGGGCCTGGAAAACGAAACGGGCCGCGCGGTGGCATCGCCACCTGCGCGGCCCGCTGCAAAGGTTACTGCGCGCGGAACGCGGTCAGGCGGCCGTCGGTGTTCTGCACGAGCACGATGCCGTCGGAGACCACCGGCGCCGCGAGGATCGCGTCACCGCCGGCGCGCATGCGGGCGGCGAACGCGCCGTCCGACAGTCGAAGCCAGTGGACATAACCGTCGAGGTCGCCGACGACTGCCGCGTCACCCGCGATCGCGGGGGCCGTGACATCGCGACGCAGGAGCGCCGGCTGCTGCCACAACGCGCCGCCGCTCTGCTTGTCGAGCGCGAACACGCCACCGTCGGCCTCGGTCACTACGACGCGATCGCTGGCGACCGCCGGACGACCCGGGCCGCCGTGCTCGGCGCTCCAGATCGGGCGACCGTTCGGTGCATCGATCGCCGCCGTCGTCTTCTTCATGCTCGTGGCGTACAGGGTGCCGCCTTCGAGCACCGGGGTGCCGTCGACGTCGGCGACGCGCTCGAGCTCGTTGCGGCCTTCCGGCTGCGCGATCGGCAGGCTCCACAGCGGCGTGCCGTCGGTGACCGACAGCATGGTCAGCGTGCCGTCGTCGTTGCCGACGAAGACCACGCCCGGGCCCGGGGCAACGCCGTCGTTGCCGCGCGCGGTGAGCGTCGGCAGATCGTGGTTCCAGAACCAGCGACGCTCGCCGGTGGCGGCGTCGAATGCGGTGACGCGGCCGTCGACCGAGCGCACGAACACACGGCCCTGGTTGATCGTCGGCGCGGCGATGACTTCATTGCCGACTTTCGCGTGCCACTTTTCGGCGCCGGTGGTGGCGTCGAGCGCGATCACTTCACCTTCGAGGCCACCGACAACGACGAGACCTTCGCCGACGCCCGGGCCGCCCGACACCTGAATCTTGGTGTCGTGGTGCCACAAGGCCTTGCCGGTCTGCAGGTCGAGCGCGTAGACGCCGCCCTTCACCGCCGCCGCGTAGACGTGGCCGCCCTCGACGACGGGGCCCTGCTTCAGGCCGAGATGACCTTCGCCACCGCCGACCGAGGTGCTCCACAACTGCGCGATGGTCATCGTCGGCGTGATCGCGACGAGTTCGGTCGGCTTCGCAGCCTTCTTGCTCGAATCCTTGCCACTGAACCAGCCACCGATCGTCGAGCAACCCGAGATCGCAACGAGCGCGGCCGTCAGAAGCGCGGCGCGAACGACGGGACCAGACGGGGAAAAGGTGCGAACGGACTTCATCAAATGGGGCCTCACGGTGTCTGCGACGGGGCGGGCTCGCCACCGACCTGGGTGTACTTGAGTTCGATCAGCTTGCGCTCGGGCGCGCCAACCTCGGTCAGCGCGAGCGCCTTACGGTACGACTCGCGCGCCGCGTCGACCTGACCGAGAGCGAACTGCGCGTCACCGCGGAGCTCGACGGTCGGGCCGTCGTTGGCGGCCAGCGATGCGAGCGCGTCGGCGGCCTTACCCGACTGGATCTGCAACTGCGCGATACGACGCTGCGCGATCGCCCGCAACGACGGGTCGTCCGGCATCGATGCGCGAAGCGTGGCAATTGCGCCCGCCGAATCCTTCGCGTCGGCCTGCGCCTTGGCGAGGCGCAACGCCGCGAGGCTGCGGTAGATGCCCTGCGGCAACGCGTTGACGCGCGATGCGGCCTTGGCGCCGTCGCGATCCACCGCATCGTTCGCAGCCTGGTAGCTGTCGGCCTGCTTCATCCTGGCCTGCGCTTCGCGCTGCTGCCAGAACTTCCAGCCGCCTACTGCGGCCAAGCCGAGGAGGACGCCGCCGATCAGGCCACCGCCGTTACGGCGAAGCCATTCCTGGACGCGCCGGCTCTGTTCGTGTTCGTCGAAAAGTTCGTCGATCGCCATGCTGTCTCGCCCTGCGCCGGGCGCAAGGACCGCTGGAGGACTGGGCCTCGCGCGGTGTCGGCCGGATGATCCGGCCGAATGGCGGAATCAGGGCGCGGACGGCGCGAGGGAACCGTCAGAGGATAACGTAAAGCGCGCGACGTTCGCTCGGATATACGGCGTCAGGTCGACGGGCTGGCCGTGCAGCGTGACCTGTACGGCCGACGCGTTGCCCAGCACGAGGCGCGCGATCTGGTTCGGCTCGACGTCGCGCGACTCACCCGCGTGCAGCAGGCCCTTCTCGACGACGGCCCCGTCGGTGCCGAACAACTGCACCCAGCTGTCACCGCTGACTTCGACGCGCAGCGGCGCGATGGCCTGCGTCGGCTGCGCGATCGGTGCCAGCGAGGCCACCATCGGCGTGCGTGCGGCGGGATCGGCGGCCTGCGCCTGCGAAGGCGAGACATCCAGCGATTCGACCGGCGGGATGCCGTCGGTATGGCTGCGCGTGGCGAGCCAGACCGGCACCACCAGTGCGACGGTCAGCACGGCGTACACCGCCCGGCGCGCGAGGTTCTCGGCGACGTAGCGGTAGCGCGGCACATGGGCGTGGCTGACCAGCGTCGGGATCTGCGTCGTCGTGAACGGACTCGGCAGGGTCTCGTCGTCGATGCAGATGCCCAGCGCGCGGGCGTAGCCGCGGGCCTGGCCCCGAACGAACACGGGCGGACCAAGGCGATCCCAATCGCCGGATTCGAGCGAGGTAAGGACATGCAGCGGAAGCCGCGTCCGTGCCGAAATCTCGGCCAGACTCGATCCGCTCGCTTCACGTGCCCGCTTCAAACGCTCGCCGGCGGCAGTGCCGGCCGAGTGCGTAGTCGTCATCATTTTTCCCCAACGGGACGGGAGTCCGGGGGAAACTCCGTCCGCAGGCGTTGACCGTAGCGCGCGGCTGCAGCCGTGTCGCCGAGGGATTGTTCAATCTGTGACGCGAGCTGCAACGTTTCCGCGTCCGCCGGGCCGGCGGCGAGGCGCCTTTCGATGAAAGCGCGCGCTTCCATCGCATGCCCGGACGAAAGCTGGATGCGCGCGAGGGTCTGCAGCGCCAAGGGATTGGCCGGCGCGACCGCGAGCGCCTGGCGTGCGTCCTTCTCGGCGCGGGCACCCTGCCCGGCCTGCAACGCACACGCGGCGGCATTCGCGAGCGCGGAGTCCGGCGTTTCGTAGCCCTGCGCGACCGCGGCGCGATCGAACCAGTCCAGCGATGCCGCGGCCTGCCCGTTCGAGCACAGCCAGATGCCGTAGTTGTTGAGCAGCGCGCCGCGATCCGGGGCGAGCTCGGCGGCGCGCTTGTGATGCGGGCCGGCTTCACCGCTGCGCCCAAGCATGTCCAGCCCGAGCGCAAGAAGACTATGCGCGTCGACGGAATTCGGATCGGCCTTGAGCGCGCGCGACGCGGCGTCGACGGCGCCTTGCGCGTTGCCGCTGACCAGTCGCGACTGCGCGACCTGCGTCATCGTGTACGCGGTATCGCGCGCGTTGTTCTTGGGATCGATGTGGACTTCCGGCGCGATCTGCTCGTAGTGACCGCGACCGGTGTCCTGTCGGATGAAGGTGAGACGACTGCAGGCGGATGCGAAGACGAGCGACCCGAGAACCACCAGGATCGTCGTCGCCTTCAACAACTCACGCTGCGGCATCACCACGCTCCTTTTGAGCCAGTTGCTTGCGGAATTCCGCGTTGCGACGCGTGCGATCCATCACCTGGCCCTTCAACTGGCCGCAGGCCGCGTCGATGTCGTCGCCGCGCGTGCGGCGCACCGGCGCGATCATGCCGGCTTCGTTGAGCAGCTTCTGGAACGCACGAATCGCCTGGTCCGTGGGGCGCTCGAAACGCGTGCCCGGGAACGGGTTGAACGGAATGAGGTTGACCTTCGCCGCGCCCTTCATCTGCACGGAGCGATCGAACGCCTTCATCAGCTGCACGAGCTGGCGCGCATGTTGCGGCTGGTCGTTGACGCCCTTCATCAGCGTGTATTCGAAGGTGACCGACGTGCCGGGCTTGCGCAGCGCGTAACGCACGCAAGCATCCATGAGCATTTCGATCGGGTACTTCTTGTTGAGCGGTACGAGTTCGCTGCGCAACTCGTCGTTCGCCGCATGCAGCGACACCGCGAGCGATACGTCGCTGAGTTCGCCGAGCTTGTCGATCATCGGCACCATGCCGGCGGTCGACAGCGTGACGCGCTTGTTCGCGAGGCCGTAGCCGAGGTCGTCGCGCATGATGCTCATGGCGCGCACGACGTTGTCGAAATTCGCCAGCGGCTCGCCCATGCCCATCATGACGACGTTGGTGAGCTTGCGCTGCTGGTGCGGCACGTTGCCGAGATGCCGCGCCGCGACCCAGACCTGGCCGATGATCTCGGCGGTCGACAGGTTGCGGTTGAAGCCCTGCGTCGCAGTCGAACAGAACTGGCAGTTGAGCGCGCAGCCCACCTGCGAGGACACGCAGAGCGTGCCGCGCCCCTTATCCGGGATGTAGACCGTCTCGATCGCGTTCTTCGGGTCCATGCCGAGCAGCCACTTGTGCGTGCCGTCCTCGGAGGCCTTGTCGAACACCACCGACGGCGCATGGATGTGCGCGTGCTGCTCCAGCTTGGCGCGCAGCGCCTTGCCGAGGTCGGTCATGTCCGCGAAATCGGTGACGTAGCGGTGGTGGATCCACTTCATCACCTGGTGCGCGCGATAACGCTTCTCGCCCAGCACCTGCTCGAAGAAGTCTTCGAGCTGCACGCGTTCGAGGTCGAAGAGGTTCGTCTTCTTCGACCCCGACGCGGCGACCGCCACGTCCGCGCGCGCAGCCGCGCTCGTCGCCACGGCGGGTGCCGTTTCGATGAGCGTTGCGTCGATGTTGCGCGGCGTGTCGGTCATTTCACTCACTTCAAATCAGCGTGCGGAGACTTCGGTCTGCGCGAAGAAGTACGCGATCTCGATCGCGGCGTTCTCCAGGCTGTCCGAGCCGTGCACAGCGTTGGCGTCGATGCTGGCGGCGAAGTCGGCGCGGATCGTGCCCGGCGCGGCGTCCTTCGGATTGGTGGCGCCCATCAGCTCGCGGTTCTTGGCGACGGCGTTGTCGCCTTCGAGCACCTGGATCATTACCGGGCCAGACACCATGAACTCGACGAGCGCGTTGAAGAACGGGCGCTCGCGGTGGACGGCGTAGAAACCTTCCGCTTCCTGGCGCGAGAGCTGCTTCATCTTGGCGGCGATGACCTTCAGGCCGGCCTGCTCGAAGCGGGTATAGATCTGGCCGATCACGTTCTTGGCGACCGCGTCGGGCTTGATGATCGAAATCGTGCGCTCCAGCGCCATGTGAATCTCTCCGGGTTGGCGGGCGCGATCTGTCTCGACGCCCAAGATAACAAGAAAAACCCGCGTAGTTACGCGGGTTTAGCCGAACTGGCAGCCGTAGATTCTACGCGTTCAGGCCCTATCGATGAAAGCGGCGGGAACCTCCGGCCGCTGGACCATTGACCCCCGTATGGTCCGGGTCTACCATCAAACAAGCGTTTGATTCGGTAGTGCTCATGTCCACCCCCGCTCCCTTCTCCACCAAGGACCGCATTCTCGGCGCTGCCGAGGAGCTGTTCGCCCAGTACGGCTTCGCCGGCACCTCGCTGCGGCAGGTCACCAGCCGCGCGGACGTCAACATCGCGGCCGTGAACTACCACTTCGGCAGCAAGGAGAACCTCGTCAACGAGGTCTTCCGTCGCCGCATGGACGAGATGAGCGAGCGTCGGCTGGATGCGCTGAAGGTTGCGGTTGCGTCCGGCACGAGCGATCTCGAACCGATCCTCGGCGCGTTCGTCGAGCCCGCGCTCGCGATGGCGCAGGACCGCCACGGCGGTGCGTCATTCATGCGCGTCATCGCCCGCGCCTACGCCGAGAAGAACGACGCGCTGCGCAAGTTCCTGTCCGACCACTACGGCCACGTGCTGCGCGAGTTCGCCAAGGCGATCTCGACCGTGGTGCCGGAGCTGACGAAGGAAGAGCTGTACTGGCGCCTGGACTTCCTCGCCGGCGCGCTGACCTACGCGATGTCCGATTTCGGCCTCATCAAGCGGCCTTCGGGCACGTCCGAGGCTGCCCACCGTGCCCGAGCGGCGCGGGAACTGATCCGTTTCGCCGCCGCCGGCTTCCGCTGCCGTCCGGCTGAAATTTCCTGATTTCCCCAACCCGGGACCGAATCGACATGTCGAAGAAACTGCTCGTCCGCCGCGCCGCCGTGCTGGGTGCCGGTGTCATGGGAGCGCAGATCGCCGCGCACCTCACCAACGCCGGTGTCGACACCGTGCTGTTCGACCTTCCCGCGAAGGAAGGCGACCCCAACGGCGTGGTGACCAGGGCGATCGCGAACCTCGCCAAGCTCAGCCCTGCCCCGCTTGCCGACAAGGCGCTCGCCGAGCGCATCACGCCGGCGAACTACGAGACCGGCCTGGAGCTGCTGCGCGGCTGCGACCTGGTGATCGAAGCGATCGCCGAACGCATGGACTGGAAGCAGGATCTCTACAAGAAGATCGCGCCGTTCGTGCCGGCGCATGCGGTGCTAGCGAGCAACACGTCGGGCCTCGGCATCAACGCGCTCGCCGGCGTGCTGCCAGAAGAGATGCGCCATCGTTTCCTCGGGGTGCACTTCTTCAATCCGCCGCGCTACATGCATCTCGCCGAGCTGATTCCGGCGACGACGACCGACGCGGAAGTCTTGGAAGGTCTCGAAACCTTCCTGACCACCACGCTCGGCAAGGGCGTCGTGATCGCGAAGGACACGCCGAACTTCATCGGCAACCGCATCGGCGTGTTCTCGATGCTGGCCGCGATGCACCACACCGAGCGCCTCGGCCTCGGCTTCGACACCGTCGATTCGCTGACGGGCCCGGCGATCGGCCGCCCGAAGTCGGCGACGTACCGCACCGCGGACGTCGTTGGCCTCGACACGATGGCGCACGTCATCAAGACGATGGCGGACACGCTGCCCGACGACCCGTGGCATGCCTTCTTCAAGGCACCGGCGTGGCTGACCGGCCTCGTCGAGAAGGGCGCGCTGGGCCAGAAGACCGGCGCCGGCTTCTACACCAAGCGCGGCAAGGACATCCTTGTTCTGGACGTCGCGGCGCGCGATTACCGGCCGACTGCGGGTGATCTGGATCCGGACGTCGCAGCGATCCTCAAGGAGCGCGACCCGGCAAAGAAGTTCGCCGCGCTGCGCGCGAGCGACAACCCGCAGGCGCAGTTCCTGTGGTCGGTGTTCCGCGACACGTTCCATTACAGCGCCTTCCATCTGCAGGACATCGCCGACACCGCGCGCGACGTCGACTTCGCGATGCGCTGGGGTTACGGCTGGTCGCAGGGCCCGTTCGAGACGTGGCAGGCCGCGGGCTGGAAGCAGGTCGCGCAATGGATCGCGGAAGACGTCGCCGCGGGCAAGACGATGGCGAATGCGTCGCTGCCGGCTTGGGTCGCATCGCGCGATGGCGTGCACGAGGCAACGGGCAGCTTCAGCCCGGCGCAGAACGGCGCGGTCGCGCGGTCGTCGAACCCCGTCTATGCGCGCCAGCGTTTCCCCGACGCGCTGCTCGGCGAGAAGTTCTCGCCCGGCAAGACGCTGTTCGAGAACGACGGCCTGCGCCTGTGGGCCGACGAGGACGACATCGCGGTCGTCAGCTTCAAGACCAAGTTGCACACGGTGTCCGACAAGGTGCTCGACGGTCTGCAGGAAGCGATCTCGATCGCCGAGCGCGACTTCGGCGGGCTGGTGATCTGGCAGCCGAAGGAACCGTTCTCCGCCGGCGCCGATCTCGCCGGTGCGCTCGGCCTGCTGCAGGCCGGCAATGTCGCCGGCTTCGAAGCGATGGTCGAGAACTTCCAGCGCACCAGCCAGCGCATCAAATATTCGCTGGTGCCGGTGGTCGCGGCGGTGCGTGGCCTCGCGCTCGGTGGTGGCTGCGAGTTCCAGATGCATGCGGCGCGCACGGTGTTCGGGCTTGAGAGCTACGTTGGCCTCGTCGAAGCCGGTGTGGGCCTGCTGCCTGCAGGTGGCGGCCTCAAGGAGTTCGCAGTGCGCGCGTCGCAGGCTGCCGGCCCGGGCGGTGACGTGTTCGCGCATCTGAAGGCGCCATTCGAAAGCGTCGCAATGGCCAAGGTGTCGACGTCCGCGTTCGAGGCTAAGTCGCTGAAGCTCGCGCGCGAAAGCGACACCGTGACGTTCAACAGCCACGAGCTGCTGCACGTCGCCAAGGCGCAGGCCCGCGCGCTGGCCGAAGGTGGCTATCGCCCGCCACTGCCGGCACGCAACGTCGTCGTCGCGGGTGACGTCGGCATCGCGTCACTGCAGATGATGCTGATCAACATGCTCGAAGGCATGTTCATCTCCGCGCACGACTACGAGATCGCGACGCGCATCGCCACCGTCATGTGCGGCGGCATGGTCGATCGCGGTTCCGTCGTCGACGAGGAATGGCTGCTCAAGCTCGAGCGCCAGCACTTCGTCGAGCTCGCGCAGATGGAAAAGACGCAGCAGCGCATCGCGCACATGCTGCAGACCGGCAAGCCGCTGCGGAACTGAGGTTCGAAGGCACGTCCTTCCGAATCCCCTTCGACCTCGAACCGAGAAAAACAGACATGAGCAAGCAGATTCAGGACGCCTACATCGTCGCCGCCACCCGCACGCCGGTGGGCAAGGCCCCGCGCGGCGTCTTCCGCAACACCCGCCCCGACGACATGCTCGCGCACGTGCTGCGCAGCGTGGTCGCGCAGGCGCCGGGCATCGACCTCGGCCAGATCGACGACGCCATCATCGGCTGCGCGATGCCCGAGGCCGAGCAAGGCATGAACGTAGCGCGCATCGGCGTGCTGCTGGCCGGCTTGCCGCACACCGTTGCCGCGCAGACCATCAATCGTTTCTGTTCGTCAGGCCTGCAGGCCGTCGCGCTCGCTGCCGACCAGGTGCGTCTCGGCAATGCCGATCTGATCCTCGCGGGCGGCACCGAGTCGATGTCGATGGTGCCGATGATGGGCCACAAGATCGCGCTCAATCCGCGCGTGTTCTCGAAGGATGAGGACCAGATCGCGATCGCTTACGGCATGGGCATCACCGCCGAAAACGTCGCCAAGGAATGGAACATCTCGCGCGAAGCGCAGGACGAGTTCGCCGTCGCGTCACATCGCAAGGCGCTGGCTGCGATCGCGAACGGCGAGTTCCGCGACGAGATCACGCCGTACGAAGTCGTGTCGCACGTGCCCGAGCTCGCGGGCAACACGATCCAGCTGCGCAAGCGCCTGATCGACACCGACGAAGGCCCGCGCGCGGATACGTCGATGGAGGGCCTCGCCAAGCTCAGGCCGGTGTTCAAGAACGGCCAGTTCGGCGGCTCGGTCACTGCCGGCAACGCGTCGCAGATGAGCGACGGCGCGGCGGCGGTGCTGATCGCGTCGGAATCGGCGATCAAGCAGTACGGCCTCACGCCCCTCGCCCGGTTCGTCAGCTTCTCGGTCGCCGGCGTCCCGCCGCACATTATGGGCATCGGCCCGAATGCGGCGATTCCGAAGGCACTGAAGCAGGCCGGCCTGACGCGCGATCAGATCGACTGGATCGAACTCAACGAAGCGTTCGCCGCGCAGGCACTGGCGGTGATCAAGGATTCGGAACTCGATCCGTCCAAGGTCAACCCGCTCGGCGGCGCGATCGCGCTCGGCCATCCGCTCGGCGCGACCGGTGCCGTGCGCACGGCGACCATCGTGCACGGCATGCGTCGTCGCCAGCAGAAGTACGGCATGGTGACGATGTGCATCGGCACGGGCATGGGCGCTGCGGGGATTCTCGAAGCGGTGTGACGTTGTCGTGCGGCCTTCGTGCCGCGTCGATGAAAAAAGGGCGGCTCGTTGCCGCCCTTTTTCGTGTTCGCGATGATTACGCGTTGCACGCGATGAACTTGCCCTTGGCGTCGCGGCAGCTGGCCTTCTTCGCCGGCGCGGCCTTCGCGCACGCGACGAACTTGCCCTTCGTGTCGCGGCACTGGGCGGACGTCGCCTTGGGTGCGCTTGCATGAGCTGTCGTCGGCGCAGGCGCGGCCGCGACGGAGAAGCTGACGGCGAGCAGGCAGGCGGTGGCGGTGAGCAGGCGCATGGAGACTCCGATCGTGATTGGCGGATCGCCACGGTCCAGCATCCGCCGGTTGCGCGTCCGGCGGCGTTGCCGGCGCATTACCGATCCGTCATGAACGCGGCGTCGTTCGGCGATCCTTCCAAGCGTCTTTCGCCCCGGCCCACCAATAGCTCGCCTGTGCGGCGGCGAAGCCGAACGGCTTGAACGCCGGCTGCAGGCCGTAACGCGCGAGATGGCGGTAATGCGTATCGCCTTCCGCGATCGCAGACGCAACGAGTTCACCCGCAGCCGTTGTCGGCGCAACACCATGCCCGCCGAACGCCTGCGTAATCCACAGGCCAGGCTCGGCCTCCATGACATGCGGCATCTCGTGCGGCGCGTAGCTCATCAGACCCGACCAGGCGTAGTCGATGGCGGCGCCGCGAAGCTGCGGAAACACGCGCAGCATGTCGCCGACGAGGAGCTTCTCGACCTCGCCCGGCGCGCGGTCGCGGACGGAGATGCGTCCACCCCAGAGCAGCCGCATGTCTGGCAGCGGGCGGTAGTAGTCGAACGCGAAACGCGTGTCGTACACCGCAGCCTGCGTGCGCAGCACGTCTTGCATGCGGTCGCCGAGTGGCTCCGTGACCATCACATACGTGGCGATCGGCAGCACGGCAGCGTCAACGCGACGACGCAACTTCGCGAGGTAGCCACCGCAGGCCAGTACTACTGTCCGTGCGCGAACTTCGCCGTTCGGCGTGCGCACATGCCAACCCGCGCCGTCCTGATCGAGTGTAAGCGCTGGCGTCGATTCGTGGATTCGAACACCCGCGTCTTCCAGCACGCCGGCGAGCCCGCGCGCGTAACGCAGCGGATGGAAGTGGAATGCGGCGCCTTCGTAAAGGCCTCCGGAGTAGCGCTCGCTCACGATGCGACGACGAATTTCTTCGCGGTCGAGCCACGCCCAGTCGATGCCGTACTGACCTGCAAGCAGCGACTGCCGCGCCTTCAGCGGCGCCGGATCACCGAACCAGTTCGCCCAGATCACGCCGCCGTCGACGACGTCGCAGGCGATGCGGTAGTGGTCGATGCGTGACCGGATGCTGCGGACGGCGTCGAGCGTCCAGCCGTAGACGTCTCGCGCGACGTCTGGGCCGAGGTCCGCGAGCAGCCGATCCTCGCCGCGCGAATAGCCGCCGAATACAAAGCCGCCATTGCGACCGGACGCGCCGTAGCCGACATGCTTGGCTTCGAGCAGAACGACGTCGCGATTTCCGCGCTCGACGAGCCCGAGCGCTGTATTGAGTCCCGCAAAACCGCCGCCTACGACGCAGACGTCGCAGTCGATGGGCCCCGACAAAGGTCGTGCTGCCGGCGGCGGGCCGGCACTCGCGTTGTAGTAATCGCCTGAATATCGCGGCATCGCGCCAGCGTGGCGCGACGCGTGCGGGCTGTCCAGCGTCAGCTGATTTCGACGACGCCCAGTTCGACCAGCGCGCTGCGCATCATCTCGGCCGCGGCGTCGCTCAACTTCTCGTGGTCGAGTGCGTAACGGATCGTCGCCTCGATCAGGCCGATGTGCGTACCGCAGTCGAAGCGCGTGCCGCGGAAACGGTAGGCGTCGACGCATTCCTCGGCCAGCAGGCGCTCGATAGCGTCGGTCAGCTGGATCTCGCCGCCCGCCCCCGGAGTCGTCGATTCGAGCAGCGAGAAAATGCGCGGCGACAGCACGTAGCGACCGACCACCGCGAGGCTGCTCGGCGCATCCTGTGGCGCGGGCTTCTCGACGATGCGCGTGATGCGGCCCTGGCGATTCGCGAAATCCTGCGTCGCGACGATGCCGTAGCTCGCCGTCTTTTCCGGCGGCACGTCCTGCACCGCGATAACGCTGCAACCGGTCTGCGCGGATGCGTCCGCCATCTGCCTGAGCGCGCCGGGGCCACGGTTCCAGATGAGGTCGTCAGGCAGCACGACCGCAAACGGCTCGTCGCCGATCACTTCTTTCGCGCAGAGCACAGCGTGACCGAGCCCGAGCGCTTCGGTCTGCGTCACGAAGATCGTCTTGACGCCCGCCGGCAGCACGTGGCGCACGAGATCGAGCTGCTCGAACTTGCCCGCACGCTCGAGCTTCTGTTCGAGCTCGTAGGCCTTGTCGAAATAATCCGCGACGGCGTGCTTGTAGCGGTTGGTGATGAACACCAGCGTGTCGCAACCGGCTTCGATCGCTTCATCGACCGCGTACTGGATCAGCGGTTTGTCGATGACCGGAAGCATCTCCTTCGGCACCGTCTTGGTCGCCGGAAGGAATCGGGTGCCGAGCCCGGCAACGGGGAATACGGCTTTGCGGATGCGACGCGGGGACGTGGATGTCATCGAGATTCGAATGTGGGAGCCGGAAACCGATCAGATTTTCCGGGAATGCCGTGCAGGAAATGCGACGACAGTCGCGTTCGACGTGCCATTGGCGGTCGTCGTCAGCGGTTCGAATTCGGGCACCGCGTCGCGCAGCAATCGCGCGAGCGCCACGAGATCGTATCGGCCGCAGGCCTCGTTGAACATGTTGACCGCGTCGATGACGTTCGTTGCAACGACCTTGCGCGGCTCGGCCTGCAGGATCTTCGGATGTTGCGTCGGGCGGTAGCGCTCGTCCGCGTGGAAGAGCGTCTCGTGCAGCTTTTCGCCAGGACGTAAGCCGGTGTACACGATCGCGACGTCGCGACCGGGCTGCTTGCCTGCGAGCCGGATCATCTGCTCGGCGAGAAGACGGATCGGCACGGGCTCGCCCATGTCGAGCGTGTACACCGCTTCGTGCGTACCGATCGCGGAGGCCTGCAGGATGAGCTGGCAGGCCTCGGGAATCGTCATGAAGAAGCGCGTGACTTCCGGGTCTGTGACGGTGACCGGGCCGCCCGCGCGAATCTGCTCGCGGAACAGCGGAACCACGCTGCCTGCCGAATCGAGAACATTGCCGAAGCGCACGGTAACGAAGCGAGTCGGGCAATCCGCGAGCGCCTGGCAGATCATTTCCGCCATGCGCTTGGTTGCGCCAAGCACATTGACCGGATCGACCGCCTTATCCGTCGAGATCAGTACGAAGGTGCCGACCGACGAATCGCGACATGCGCGCGCGACGTTATACGTCGCCACGATGTTGTTGCGCACGGCCTCGCGCAGCTGCGATTCGAGCACCGGAACCTGCTTGTAAGCGGCGGCGTGGAATACCGCTTCGGGCTGCGCACGGTCGATTGCGTATGCGATCACCGCGCGATCGCCACAGTCGCCGAGGATCGGAATGATCTCGATTTCGGGGAAGTCACGACGAAGCGCGGCTTCGGTCGTCATCAGTGCGAGCTCGTCCATTTCGACGAGCGCGATACGTCGCGCGCCATGGCGTGCGCACTGCCTGCAGAGTTCGGCGCCGATGGAACCGCCTGCGCCGGTCACCAGCATCGAGCGACCGCCGAGCCAGCTGCGGATCGCCTTCCAGTCGGGAAGCACCGGCTTGCGTCCGAGAAGGTCCTCGATCGCAACCTCTTTGAGCTCGCCCGGCATCGACCGGCCTTCGAGCACGTCCTGCAGGCGCGGCACCATGCGGAACGGCAGGCCGCTGCGCTCGCAGATGGTGACGATGCGCTGCAGCTCCGTGGCGTCCGCCGACGGGATCGCAATGACTACGAGTTGTGCCGCCGTTTCGCGCGCGATCGCCGGGAGTTGCTCGATCGCGCCGAGCACCGGAACGCCATGCATCTTCGAGCCGCGCAGGCGCGGTGCGTCATCGAGGAAGCCGACCGGTTGATACGTTCCGAAGCGGCGTAGGTCGCGCACTAGTGCTTCTGCCGCCTGACCCGCGCCGAGGACAAGCACGCGCGTCGACGAAATGCGCCGACTATCGGACTGCGCGTCCTTCCAGGCGCGATAGATCAGGCGCGGCGCCCCGAGCATCGCAGCTAGCACCACCGGATAGAGCACCAGCACGACGCGCGGCACGGTATCCATGCGGTTGTAGAGGAACAGCGCGGCGACCACGCCGATCACGCCGATGACCGCAGCCTTCAGGATGTTCCAGAGATCCGGGACGCTCGCGAACCGCCAAAGCCCGCGGTAGAGACCGACGTGCCAGAACGCAGCGCCCTGCACGAGCAGTACCAGCGCCGTCTCGATCGACCACAGCGGAAGGCTCGGCGGATTCGGCTCAACGGCATACCGCATCCACTGCAGTCCGTACCAGACGAACCACACCATCGAGAGGTCATGCGCGGCGATCGCGACGCGTGGCAGGCGGGCCTGCCATGGGGACAACGTTCCGGCCATCGATCCTTCTCGGTTATTCCCTGTCGGCCGCGTGTGCGATCCAGCGTTGCGCCAGCAGCCACGTCACAGCCGCGCCCGTATACCACAGGGCTACGGACGCCATGGTAAAGCCCGAGGCCCGTGAAGACACCCCATATGCGACGGCCGAAGCAGAAACCGTGAACAGTGCATAGCCGCTCGTGACCCGGCCGTGCCTGTAACGCCGTGCCAGCGCCTGATACAGATGTTGCGCATGCGCCTCCCACCATCGCTCGCGCCGGATCATGCGACGAGCGAGCGTCAGGCCGGCATCGACCAGGAACGCCGACATTGGGAGAAACATCCACAGCGCAGGCGTCATCGACTGGTGAGCAGCGCTGGCGACGATCCACGCCAACGCGAAGCCGAGAGCGCCACTACCCACGTCGCCAAGGAATATTCGGGCGCGCGGCAGGTTGAATGGCAGGAAGCCGGTACATGCGGCTGCGACGACGAGCGCGAAGGACATCGGTGCTGCGACGCTGATAACGACGGTCGCGAGCGCGACAAGCAACGCCTGCGACGCAGCGATTCCGTCGATGCCGTCCATGAAGTTCCACACGTTCACCAGCACGACCGTAAGCCCGACCGTTGCGACGAACAGCAGGGGCTCGACTGACGGATCGAACATCGCGAAGCCGAGCAGCACTGCAGCGATCGCGTGTACGCCCAATCGCAATGACGCCGAAAGCGGCCGATGATCGTCCCACGCACCGATCGCCGCGACTGCAATGAAGCCCGCAAGCGCGAGCAATGTCTCGCCGGGTCGCGAGCTACGAGCACCGATGACCACAGCGCCGACCGCGATCGCGACGACCGGACCGGCACCACCACCACGCGGCGTCGCCACCGTATGACTTCGCCGCGCGTCGGGTTCATCGACCAGGCGACGTCGCAGCGCATACGCGCGCGCCAGCCACGTGCCGGCTGCCGAGACCACCAGCACGACGAGGAGCAGCAACACGCCGGTCACACCACCGCGTAGTTCAGAAGCGGCTTGACCGAGCCCCATTCCTTGCAGCTGGGGCACTGCCAGTGATGACTGCGTGCGCCGAATCCGCATCGCGTGCAGCGATAGCTCGGATTGCGTACGAGCAACTGGTCGGTGATGTTGCGAAGGTCGACGAGCGTCGCGGTCGAGTCGGCCTCTTCCGCCAGCGACAACTCGATCAGTGCCGCCTCGCCGCGCACGGATGGACGATTCTTCAGCTCCTTTGCGAGGTAGGCACGCGCCGCACCAACGCCCTCCTCCCGTTCGATCATGCGCGTGAGCGCAAGCACGGGCGCGATGCCGCGATAGTGCTCGCACATCTCCGCAAGGAACTTGCGCGCGCCCGGCACGTCGCCGACCGCGTCATACGCCTCGAGCAACTGCGGCATCACTTCGGGCAGATAGTCGGGATCGCTGCGCGCGACACGCTCGAACGAACGGATCGCAGCAGCGTGACGGCCAGCGTCCATCTCCATGCGACCTTCGAGCATGCCGGCACGCACGGAGTTCGCATCGGCCTGATAGGCGCGTGCGACCGCTGCCGCAGCGGCTTCGACGTCACCCGCCGCGCGATAACGATCCGCGAGTTCGCATTCGAAATGCGCGATGAGCTTGCCCATCGGCTCGCCAGTGGCGGACTCGAAACTCTGCGCGTTCTCGATCGCCTTCGCCCAATCGCGCTCGGCCTGGTAGATGCCGATGAGATGACGCAATGCCAGCGGCGAAAGATCGAGCGCGACAAGTTCGGCAAACACGGTCTCCGCGCGATCGAGCAGACCGGACTTCATGTAGTCCTCGCCGAGCGCCAGCAACGCCTGCACGCGCTGCGCATCGTTGAGGTCATTGCGCTGCACGAGCGCCTGGTGCAGACGGATCGCACGGTCGACCTCACCGCGACGCCGAAACAGGTGTCCCAGCGCGACCTGCGTTTCGAAGGTTTCCTTGTCGAGCTCCGCGATATGCAGGAACAGCTCGATCGCCTTGTCCGGCTGCTCGTTGAGCAGGTAGTTGAGGCCGCGGAAATAAGTCGTGGAAAGCCGGCTGACCTGGCTTTCGCTGTGCAGCTTTCCGCCGCGACGACCGATCACCCAGCCCGAAAGCGCGGCGAACGGAAGCAGCAGGAAGAACCACAGCCATTCGTTGATGAACGCCATCGTGGGCTCCGTCGATGTCGGCGGGAGAGTCACCCAGCACAGGCCGGGATGGCAAGGCACACGCCCTGCCGGTGGACGTCAGACGTCCTCGTCGATCGGTTGCACGCCGCTTACGCGTTCGCGCAATTCCTTGCCCGGCTTGAAGTGCGGCACGTGCTTGCCACGCAACGCGACGGACTCGCCCGTCTTCGGGTTGCGACCCACGCGCGGCGGCCGGTAATGCAGGCAGAAGCTGCCGAAACCACGGATCTCGATGCGCTCACCGCCGGACAGCGAGCCGCTCATCATGTCCAGCAGCGATTTCACCGCCAATTCGACGTCCTCGGCCTTCAGATGGGCCTGGCGCTGGGCGAGGATTTCGATGAGCTCGGACTTGGTCATGAACGGCCGGGTTCGGGAGCGCGAAGTGTTCGCAATGCGCGGACGCCGAAAATCACGGTCCCCGCATAAAAAAGGACGGCCCGACAGGGCCGGGCCGTCCCGGTTTTACCGCTGGCGATTACTCGCCCTTCTTACCGAGCTGCTCGCGGAGCAACGCGCCGAGGCTCATGTTGCCGGCAGACGCTTCGCTCGCCTGACGGTTGTAATCCGCCACCGCCTCGCTCTCTTCCGCGTAGTCCTTCGCCTTGATCGACAGCTGCATCTGGCGCGACTTGCGATCGTTGCCGATCACCTTCGCTTCGACCTGGTCGCCGACCTTCAGCTTGGTCGTCGCATCGTCGACGCGCTCACGCGCGATGTCGCGAGCCTGGATGTAGCCCTCGACGCCATCGGACAGCTCGACGGTCGCACCCTTCGCGTCGACGTTCGTCACCGTGCCGCGCACGATCGAACCACGCGAGTTGGTGGCGACGAACGAACCCATCGGGTCCTGCTCCATCTGCTTGATGCCGAGCGAAATGCGCTCGCGCTCCGGATCCACCGCCAGGACCACGGCTTCCACCGTATCGCCCTTCTTGTAGTTGCGGACCACGTCTTCGCCCGTGGTGTTCCACGAGATGTCGGACAGGTGCACGAGGCCGTCGATGCCGCCGTCCAGGCCGATGAAGATGCCGAAGTCGGTGATCGACTTGACCTGGCCTTCGACCTTGTCGCCCTTCTTGTGGAGGACGGAGAACGTCTCCCACGGGTTCGACGTGACCTGCTTCATGCCGAGCGAGATGCGGCGACGGTCTTCATCGACGTCGAGCACCATGACCTGCACTTCGTCACCGACCTGCACGATCTTGGACGGGTTGACGTTCTTGTTGGTCCAATCCATCTCGGACACATGCACCAGGCCTTCGACGCCCGGCTCGATCTCGACGAACGCGCCGTAATCGGTGACGTTCGAGACCTTGCCGAACACGCGGCTGTTGGCCGGGTAGCGACGGGCGATGTTGTCCCACGGATCTTCGCCGAGCTGCTTCAGGCCGAGCGAAACGCGGTTGCGCTCGCGGTCGTACTTGAGCACGCGGACGTCGAGTTCCTGGCCGACTTCCACCACTTCCGACGGGTGACGCACGCGCTTCCACGCCATGTCAGTGATGTGGAGCAGGCCATCGATGCCGCCGAGGTCGACGAACGCGCCGTAATCGGTGAGGTTCTTGACGACGCCCTTGAGCACGGCGCCTTCGACCAGCTTCTCCATGAGCTGCTCGCGCTCTTCGGAGTGCTCGCTCTCGACGACCGCGCGACGCGACACGACGATGTTGTTGCGCTTGCGATCGAGCTTGATGAGCTTGAACTCGAGTTCCTTGCCCTCGAGGTAGCTCGAATCGCGCACCGGGCGCACGTCGACCAGCGAACCGGGCAGGAAGCCGCGGACGTCCTTGATGTCGACAGTGAAACCGCCCTTGACCTTGCCGCTGATGCGACCGGTGATGGTCTCGTTCTTCTCGAGGGCTTCCTCGAGTTCGTCCCACACCATCGCGCGCTTGGCCTTCTCGCGCGAAAGGACGGTTTCGCCGAAGCCGTTCTCGATCGAGTCGAGGGCGACCTTGACTTCGTCGCCCACGCCAACGTCGATCTCGCCGGCGTCGTTCCGGAACTGTTCGATCGGCACGATGCCTTCGGACTTCAGGCCGGCGTTGATCACCACCACGTCGCCGCGGACTTCCACGACGATACCGGTGACGATGGAGCCCGGCTTCAGCTTCGCCAGATTGGTCTGACTGGCTTCAAACAGTTCGGCAAATGATTCGGTCATTGGAAAATTGCTCAGTTGGACACACAGGCTCTGCACGCGCCTTTCGGCGTAATGACAGGCCCACCCGTTGGGGGTGCGGGAATCGCACCGTGCTGTTTTAGATCCGTCGCGCAGCGCGACGGGCCGGCTCTGCAGGCCGGACGTTTACGGGCTCTGGTTCGGAACGATTCCGGACGGAATCGCGAGCGTTACCGCTGGACCAGGGACAGCACGCGTTCGACCACCGCCTCGATGCCGGTGCCGGTGGTGTCGATGCAGACGGCGTCGTCGGCCGGCCGCAATGGCGCCACCGCGCGTGAAGCATCGCGGGCGTCGCGGGCAAGAATCTCCCGCAGCAGATCGCCCAAGTTAACGGAAACTCCCTTTTCCTTCAACTGTTTATAGCGCCGTTCGGCCCGTTCCTCGGCGCTGGCCGTCAGGAAGACCTTGGTCGCCGCGTCGGGGAAGATGACCGTGCCCATGTCGCGGCCGTCGGCCACCAGGCCCGGTTGCTGGCGGAAGACGCGCTGGCGCTCCTTGAGCGCGGTTCGGACCTCCGGAATCGCGGCGATCGCCGAAGCGGCGGCGCCGGCGGTCTCGGTCCGGATCTCGTCCGTGGCGTCGCGGCCGTTCACGAGGATGCGCAGCTCCTGGCCGGCCACCTCGACGAACTCGATGTGGCTGTCGAAGCAGCAGCGCACCAGCGCACCGGGGTCGCTGAGGTCAAGGTCGTTCCAGCCTGCCGAGACGCCCACGGCGCGGTAAAGCGCGCCCGAGTCGAGGTAATGCCAGCCCAGGCTCTGGGCGACGAGGCGGCTGATGGTGCCCTTGCCGGAACCGGAAGGGCCGTCGATGGTGAGCACGGGAGCGGTGGGATCCATGTCGCCATTCTCGCCGTTTAGCGCGAAAATGCCCATGACGGATGTGGTGCCGGGCCCGATCGGCGCCAAGTTCGAGGGCTCGGCCGCGCCTGCCGACGAACTGGCGTCGAGGCGCCGACGCGGCCTGATCACGCCATCGCAACATCCCATTGTTTTTCAAAATGTTAGCCCGCTATAATGCGCGGCTTCGTTTGCCCGTCTTCTTTCTTTTTTGCCGAGGTTTCTCTCATGAAGGTCCTGTCCTCCCTGAAGTCGGCGAAGGCCCGTCACCGTGACTGCAAGGTCGTCCGCCGCCGCGGCAAGGTCTTCGTGATCTGCAAGTCGAACCCGCGTTTCAAGGCTCGTCAGCGCTAATCGCGCGGCACCTTGCCGGTTCGCCGAGAAGCCGCCGCAAGGCGGCTTTTCGCGTTCTGGGACGTGCGTTCCGGAGTGCCGCCTTCACCGTTCGCCTCAACGGCGCTTCGGACAATGCGGCCGCTGCATACAATCGCCGCTTCATCCCGCTCCGGGCGCCGCCCGAGGAAGACACCATGGTTCGCACCGTTCTGGCCGTCACCGCCCTCGCCCTGCTGTTCGCCGGCAGCGTCCATGCCGAAACCCTGCTCATTGATCGCGTGAAGCAGGAAAGCGGCGCCCTGCCCGCGCGCGGCATGCGCGTCGCGGATGTCGAGAAGCACTACGGCGCCCCGAGCCAGCGCCTCGATCCCGCCGGCGGCCAGAAGCGCCAGTGGCCGGCGATCCAGCGCTGGGTGTACCCCGCCTTCACCGTCTACTTCGAACACGGCCGCGTGATCGACGCCGTCGCCAACAAGGTCGACGCCGAAGAGATCGGCCCGAAGCCGGCGATCCGCTGACAGGATTTTCGATGACCGAAACCGATCTCCGGCTCCCGGCCGAATGGGAGCCGCAGTCCGCCGTCCTTATCGCGTGGCCGCACGCTGAAACGGATTGGGCCGAACGCCTCGCCGACGTCGAGACGACCTACGTCGCGCTCGTCGCGGCGATCGTTCGCTTCGAACGCGCGATCGTCTGCGTCGCGGACGACGCGCTGGAATCGCATGCCCGCGCGCTGCTCGAAGGCGCGGGCGTGGATCTTTCGCGCGTGCGCTTCGTGCGCAACGAATACGACGACACCTGGCTGCGCGATTCGGGCCCGATCACGCTACGCGGTCGCGACGGTTTCCGTCTGCTCGATTTCCGTTTCACCGGCTGGGGCGGCAAGTTCGAAGCCAGCCGCGATGATGCGCTGGTCGAATCGCTCGAACGCGGCGGTCTGTTCACACGCGCCGAGCGCACGTCGATTCCATTCGCACTGGAAGGCGGCGCAATCGACACCGACGGCGACGGCACGCTGCTGACGACGTGGCAGTGCCTCAACCATCGCCACCCCGACGCGTCGCGCGAGGAGCTGTCGACGAAGCTCGCGGATTGGCTCGCGCAGGATCGGGTGCTGTGGCTCGACCACGGCTACCTCGAAGGCGACGACACGGACGCGCACATCGATACGCTCGCGCGCTTCGCGTCGGTCGATTCGATCGTGTTCCAGGGTTGCGACGACCCGTCGGATTCGCATTACCCGCACCTGCGTGCGATGGCGGATGAACTCGCCGCGCTGCGCACGAAGGACGGTCGACCGTATCGACTGTTCGAGTTGCCGTGGGCGAAGCCGATCGTAGATGACGGGCGTCGCCTCGCGGCAAGCTACGCGAATTTCCTGATCGTCAACGGCGCGGTACTCGCACCGTCTTACGGCGACGACGCCGATGCGCGTGCGCAGGCCGTGTTGCGCGAAGCGTTCCCGGGCCGCGAGATCGTGATGGTCCCGTGCCGTCCGCTGATCTGGCAGAACGGCAGCCTGCACTGCATCACCATGCAGCTGCCGGAAGGAGTGGTCTGATGTCGAAGAAGAAGGTCCTGCCGGTTGCGCTGGTGCAGGAGAAAAATCAGGGCGACGCGCAAGCGAATCTCGATGTGATCGAGCGCCGCATCGGCGAAGCCGCCGGCAACGGTGCGAAGCTCGTGCTGCTG
Source organism: Lysobacter sp. HA35 (assembly GCF_054061195.1). Classification (NCBI taxonomy): domain Bacteria; kingdom Pseudomonadati; phylum Pseudomonadota; class Gammaproteobacteria; order Lysobacterales; family Lysobacteraceae; genus Lysobacter; species Lysobacter sp. HA35. The sequence continues at coordinate 1,091,543 of NZ_JBSSDY010000001.1, forward strand.
CAGGAACTGCACAACGGCGCGTACTTCTGCCAGCACCAGTGCGTCGACGAGTTCGAGACCGCGGAATCCATTCCCGGCCCGACGACGGAACGCCTGTCCGCACTCGCGAAGAAGCACGGCGTCGTGATCGTTGGCTCGCTGTTCGAGCGCCGCGGCCCCGGCCTGTATCACAACACCGCCGTGGTGCTCGACGCGGACGGCTCGCTCGCGGGCAAGTACCGCAAGATGCACATTCCGGACGATCCGGGTTTCAACGAGAAGTTCTACTTCACGCCCGGTGACATCGGCTTCCATCCGATCGATACGTCGGTCGGCCGTCTTGGCGTGATGGTTTGTTGGGATCAGTGGTACCCGGAAGGTGCGCGACTTATGGCGCTGGCCGGTGCCGAAATGCTGCTGTATCCGACGGCGATCGGCTGGGATCCGAATGACGAGCAGGACGAGAAGGATCGCCAGCGCGGTGCGTGGATCCTGTCGCATCGCGGGCATGCGGTGGCGAACGGACTGCCTGTGCTGTCGTGCAATCGTGTTGGCCACGAGCCGTCGCCGGTTGGTCGCAGCGGGATCGATTTCTGGGGTTCGAGCCACGTGCTCGGGCCGCAGGGCGAGTTCCTCGCCGAAGCATCGATCGACACACCGGAAGTGCTGATGGCGGAGGTCGACCTGCGCCGCAGCGAAGACGTGCGCCGCATCTGGCCGTTCCTGCGCGACCGTCGTATCGACGCATACGGCGACCTGCTCAAGCGCTATCGCGACTGACATGGCGCCCGTGATCCGTCCCGTCCGCGAGACGGATCTCGAAGCGGTCTATCGCATCTACGCGCACGAAGTCGAGCACGGCACGGCGACGTACGAATACGTCGTGCCGCCGATTGACGAGTTCGCGACGCGTGTCCGCGCCGTCGTCGACGCGGGCTATCCCTACCGCGTCGCGGAGATCGATGGCCGCATCGTCGGTTATGCATACGCCAGCGCGTATCGCGGGCGCGAGGGCTACCGTTGGACGGTCGAAGACAGCGTCTATATCGACGACTCGGCGCGTGGCGCGGGTATCGGCCGCGCCCTGCTCACGACGTTGATCGACGACTGCACGGCGCTCGGCTATCGACAGATGATCGCGGTGATCGGCGACGGCGCGAACACGGCGTCGATCGCATTGCATGAGCGGCTCGGCTTTCACGTAGCCGGACGATTCGCCGGCATCGGCCGAAAGCACGGGCGCTGGCTCGAGAGCGTGCAGATGCTACGCGCGCTCGGTGCTGGCGATCGCAGCGACCCCGAGTCGCCGCCGTTGCCCGACCGTCGCTGACTCCCTACCCTGCTCGCACGGCGCCATCGGGCGCCGACGTTTTAGAGGCCCCATGGATCCCACCGACGCCCTGCCCGACGCGCTCGCCACGCAACCCCACGCCATCGTCGAACGCGACGGCGTGCGCTACACGTTGCTGGGCACCGCACACGTCTCGCGCGCGAGCGTCGACGCCGTGCGCGACGCGATCGCGACCGGCGAGTACGACCATGTCGCGGTCGAGCTCGACAGCGGGCGTATGCAGGCGCTGGTGGAGCCCGATGCGATGGCGAAGCTCGACCTCGTCGAAGTGATCCGCACCGGTCGCACGGCGATGTTCGCCGCCAACCTCGCGCTCGCCGCGTACCAGCGCCGCCTTGCCGAACAACTCGGCATCGAACCCGGCGCGGAACTCAAGCAGGCGGTGCTCGACGCACGCGACCGCGGCGTGCCGGTGTCGCTGATCGATCGCGACGTCGGCCTGACGTTCCGTCGCGCGGCCGCAAGCCTCGGCTGGTGGCAGCGCATCAAGCTCGGCAGCGGCTTGGCGATGTCACTGGTGGCCAGCGATGAAGTGCCCGAGGACGAGATCGAGAAACTGAAAGAAGGCGACATGCTCGAATCGAGCTTCGCCGAGTTCGCGAGCCACAGCCCGCAACTGTACGAGACCGTCATCGCCGAGCGCGACCGCTACATGGCGGCCGGGCTGCGCGCGACGGCGGATGCGGACGTTCGCCCGACCAATGTGCTCGCGGTCGTCGGTGCCGGGCACCTCGCGGGGCTGTCGAAGGAACTCGCGTCGCAGACGGCCGATCCCGCCGACGTTCGCGCGTCGCTCGAGACCACCACCAAGAAGCGCAAGATTCCGTGGTTCACGCTGCTTATCGTCGCGCTGCTGATCGGCGGCGTCGCGTGGGGCTTCCACAGCGGCGGCATGGCGAAGGCGTCCGGCGTGCTGGTGCAGTGGTTCGTCGCGACGACGCTGCTGGCCGGACTCGGCGCGCTGCTCGCGGGCGGCCATCCGCTCAGCATCCTCGCCGGCGCGCTGGTCGCACCCTTCAAGCCGTTCCGTCCGGCCATTCCTGCGGGCGCGGTGAGCGCACTGGTCGAGGCGCGCCTGCGCAAGCCGACCTATGCCGACTTCATCTCGCTACGCGAAGACGTTCGCACGCTGGGCGGCTGGTATCGCAACCGCGTTGCACGCACCTTGCTGGTTTTCATCCTGACCAACTTCGGCACGATGGCCGGCGAATGGATCGCGATCGCGCGGATCGTCGGCCACCTCAGCCACTGACCCGACATCGATCCGGCGTAACGAAGAAGGGGCCTTGCGGCCCCTTTTTCGTGATCAGTCCACCAGCATCGCGGCGACCGTCGCGCCTGCCACCGGTGACGCGGGCTTGCCGCGTGCCTCGCGCCAACGACGCGCCGTCGCATTGCGGAGGTCGTCGAGGATCGAATAGATCGTCGGCAGGAACAGCAGGCTGACGATCGTCGAGAACGCGAGGCCACCGGCGATCGCACGCGCCATCGGGTAGTACGGCGGGCCGTCGCCGGCCATCTGCGTATGACCGACACCGATCGGCACCATTGCGAGGATCGCCGTGCCCATCGTCATCAGGATGGGACGCAGGCGTTCGCGACTGCCTTCCACCAGCGCATCCGTGCGTGACAGGCCCCGGCGGCGCAGGTTGTTGATGTGTTCGATCATGACGATGCCGTTGTTCACCACCACGCCCATCAGAACCAGGATGCCGATGAAGGCCATGATGTTGAACTCGGTACCGGTCAGCCAGAACAGCCAGAACACGCCGAACACCGAGAACAGCACCCCGGACATGATGGCCGACGGGAACAGCAGCGACTCGAACACGGCCGCCATCACCACGTAGATCATCACTAGTGCGAGCGCGAGGTTGAGCATCATCTGCGACGTCGCTTCGTCGTCGTCCTCGAACGCGCTGCCGTCGAAGCTGTACGTGTAGCCCGGCGGGAACTGCACGCTCTTGAGCGTGTCCTCCATCGCCTTCTTCGCCTTGTCCGGCTCGACCTTGTCCGCCAAGCTCGCCTGAATGGTGATCGTGGTCTGGCGATTGGTGCGCTGGATCTGACTTGCGGAGGGACGCACGCTCACATCGACCATCGCGAGCAGCGGTACCGCGCGTCCATCCGGCGAGCGCACGGTGAAGCCCGCGATGTCGTTGACGCCGAATGTCTCCGCACCGGCGAACCGCACCCACACCGGCACTTCGGTATCGCCGCGACGGAACTCGCGTAGCGGCGCGCCGCGAAGCGCAAGGCCGACGAACTGCGAGACCTGCTGCGCGGTGAAGCCGAACGACGCGGCACGCTCGCGATCGACGCGAACGGCAAGCTCGCTGTTCTTGTCGCCGGTATCGACATGCACATCGCGCAGTTCCGGGCGCTTGGCGAGGATGGGCACGATGTCTGCGCCGAGATCCTCCAGCGTCTGCGTCGAATCGCCGACCAGCTGCACCTGCACCTTCTGCCCCGGCCCGCCACCGTTGTTGCCACCGTTGTTACCGATGTTGAGCTCGGCACGAGCCGACTTCGGCAACTCCTTGCGCAGCTTCTCGATGAACTGCTTGAGGTTCGGCACTTGCTTGGTGTCGACCGTCAGGCGCGTCATCGCACCGCCCTGCTCGCTGTAATACGAGTAGATCTGGGTGACGCCGTAATCCTTGCGATGCCCGTCGACGAAGTGCTCGATGCGCGTCAGCTCGTCGGACATCTGCTCCTTGGTGTACGCGCCCTTCCACTGGTAGTTGATGTTGACTTCCTTGCCTTCATCGCCGCCGAACATGTTCTTCTTGGTCAGCATCATCGGAACGATGCTGATCACGACGATGAGCAGGATGCCGGTCACGCTGGCGCCGCGATGGTCGAGCGTCCAACGCAGCACCTTGGCGTAGCGACGCTGCAGGCGCGGGATGATGCCGTTCTCGCTGCGTACGGCCGGCGGCGTCTTCATGCGCGCCGACAGCATCGGGATCAGGCTGACCGCAACCAGCCACGACGCCAGCAGCGACACCGAGATCGTGATCGCGATCTGCGAGAGGTAGATGCTGAGGAAGTTGCGCTCACCGAACAGGTTCGGCAGGAACACGATGCAGTGGCAGAGCGTGCCGGCCGACAGCGCGATCGCCACATGCTTGGTGCCAACGATCGACGCGCGCACCGGGCTGCCCGGCATCTTTTCGCGTTCCTGGTAGATGCTCTCGACGACGACGACCGCGTTGTCGACCAGCATGCCGATCGCGAGCAGCAGGCCCATCATCGACAGGATGTTGAGCGTGACGCCGGCGAAGTACATGAAGCCCAGCGTCATCACGAAGCAGATCGGGATCGCCAGCGTCACCATGGCTGTCGATGCCCAGTGACGCAGGAAGAAGAACAGCACGGCAATCGAGAGCAGCAGGCCGATCGCGCCGGCTTCGGCGAGTTCCGTCAGCGAATTGGTGACGTTCTCGCCTTGGTTGTTGATGATCTTGACCTGCACGTCGCGCAGGATCGGATCCTTGCGGATCTCCTCGACTTCCTTCAGCGCGCGGCTCGACACATCGACGAGGTTGGCGCTGCGCTCCTTGAAGATGTCGAGGCCGACCGCGGGACGCCCGTCCAGACGGCGCCCGTAGTCCATGCGCGCAGGCTTCAGCCGCACTTCCGCGATGTCGCCCAGACGCGTGCCGTTGCGGTCGATCACCAGCTGGCGCAGCTGATCGAGATCCTGCAGTTCACCGACAGGCTGCACGCGAACGCGCCGACCTTCATCGTTGATCTCGCCGCCCGAGACCGAGAAGTTTGCAGTCTGCAGTCGCGTGGTCAGGTCGTTGAGCACGACGCCACGTGCAGTGAGCGCATCGGGATCGATGGCGATCTCGACTTCGTTCGGCGCCGCGCCAGACACATCGACGCGCGCCACGCCCGGAATGCGCTCGAGTCGACGCTTGAACTCGCGCTCGATCAGGTCGTACGCGCCGGTGAGGTCCCGCGAGCCCGCGAGGCGGATCTGCAGCACCGCCTGGTCGGACGTCGAGAACTTGTTGACGCTGTAGCGCTTGAGGTCGTCAGGCAGTTGGTCGCGGATGGCGTCGATGCGTTCGCGCGCTTCGGATGCCGCGATCGAAACATCGCGGCTCCAGTCGGAGAAGAACACGGCGACGCTCGCGCCTTCCGAGCGCGCGTTCGACTCCATGCGCTTGACGCCGGTGAGCGTCGACACCGCTTCTTCGGTCGGGCGCAGCACGGTGCGCTCGACCTCTTCCGGCGTCGAACCCGCATACGGCATCTCGATGAAGATGCCGGGGAACGTGACCTCGGGAAACGCTTCCAGCGGCAGGCGCACCGCCGCGATCAGGCCGATCACGAACAGCGAAACGAAGAACATGATCGCCGTGACCGGCCGGCGGATGCTCAGTTCGGCGACGCTGCTCATGCCGGCTGCACCTCGGCGTCGTCGATGCCTGCATCGCGCTCGGCGACACGGCGTGCACGACGTACGTAATGCTCGTCGGCACGACGGTCCAGCAGGTCGTAAACCACCGGGATCACCACCAGCGTCAGTAGCGTTGACACCAGCAGCCCGCCCATCACCGTGATCGCCATCGGCGAGCGCACTTCCGCGCCTTCGCCGAATGCGAGCGCCAACGGCAGGAAGCCGAACAGCGTGCAGAGCGTGGTCATCGCGATCGGGCGCAGTCGTGAACGCGCGCCTTCGACCAGCGCCTCACGCTTGGGAACGCCGGTTTCGCGCAACTGGTTGACCTTGTCGATCAGGATGATCGCGTTCTTCACCACCAGGCCGACCAGCAGGATCAGGCCGATGAACACCACCACAGACACCGGCGAACGCGTGAGCAGCAATGCGCCGACCGCGCCGACCATCGCCAGCGGAATGGTGAAAAGAATCACGAACGGGTGCAGCAGCGATTCGAACTGCGACGCCATGACGAGGTAGACGAGGAAGATCGCGAGGCCGAACGCGAACAGCAACGAGCGCACCGATTCACCGAGCTCCTCGCCCTGCCCGCCGATGTGCATCGAGATGTCGGTGCCCAGCGGGTTCGCCGCGACGAGGTCGTCGACTTCCTTGATCGCCGCACCGAGATCGATGCCGCGCAGGTTCGACGACACGATCGCGACGCGCACCTGGTCCGCGCGATGGATCTCGCTCGGCCCGGTGGTTGACACGACGTCCGCGACCGATTCCAGCGTCACCGGCGCGCGGCCGTTGCCCGGATTAACGATCAGGTGACGGATGCTATCGACCGACGCACGATCGTTCTCGCTCGCACGCACGAGCACGTCGATCTTGCGATCGCGGAAGCTGTAGCGAGTGGCGACGTCACCGCGCACCTTCTTGACCACTGCATCGGCGATCTGTCGCGTGGTCAGGCCGAGCGCGGCGGCGCGTTCCTGGTCGAAGCGGATCTGCACTTCGGGGAAGCCCTGCTCCACCGTCGACTTCACGTCGGCGTAGTGCGGGTTCGCGCGCAGCAGCTTGGTGAGCCGATCGCCCGCGCCACGCAGGCTATCGAGATCATTGCCACGCAGTTCGATTTCCAGCGGTGCGGAGAAGCTGAAGAGCTGCGGGCGACGGAAGTCGACCTGTGCCTGCGCAGTACCCGCGATCGACGCACGCAACTTCTCGGTCTCCGCGGTTTCGACTTCGCGGCTTCCGCCATCGGCCATCACCACGGTGATCTTGCCGATGTTCTCGCCGCTCTCGGTCGGGTTCGCGTCCAGGCGGGTACCGCTGCCGCTAACGCCGAACAGCGAACGGATGCCAGCGTCCTTCTCGTGCTCCTGCTGCAGGCGGCGCACGATGGCGTCGGTCTCGCGCAACGGCGTGCCCGGCGGCATCTTGACCGTCATCTCGAAGCGGTCCTGCGCGAGCTGCGGGATCAAGTCCGCACCCAGCATCGGCACCGCGGCGAGCGTCAGCCCGAACGCGACGGCCGCGAAGCCGAGCACGAGCACCGGGCGTTCCAGCGCGGCGGGCAGCATGCGGATGTAGCGACGCTCGGCGCGTTCGTACACCGACATCGCCGCATCGCTCGCCGTGTACATCACCGGCCCGACGACACCACGGCCGACGAGTCGCGCGGTGCGGATGCCCGCAAACGACGTCCCGAAGAACAGCGGACCCGCGAGCGACCGGATGATCACGCCGAGCATCCAGAATGGCAGCGCGACAAGACGCACCGGGAGCAACAGCACCCACAGCGGGATCGCCGCGGCGCTGCGCATCTTTGAGCCCAACGGCCAGCGATAGAGATTCGGACGACTGCGGATCACGCGATACGTGCCGAGAATCAGCGTCACCGGTAGCGCGATCGCCGTCAGCAGCGCGCCGACGAAACGGTTCGACGCACGACGCCACGGCATCGCGAGCGTTTCGCGGAACAGCACAACGTCGGCGGTGTGCTCCGGCGGCGGCTCGACGTCATCGAGTTCGCTCGCACGGGCCTTCAGCGCGCTGAGCATGGGGATCAGCGTCATCGAGACGACCAGCGAGATCGCGATCGCCACGGCGACCGTCAGCGCCTGATCACGGAATAGCTGGCCCGCGATGCCCTGCACGAACACGAGCGGCAGGAACACGGAGATCGTGGTCAGCGTCGACGCGACCACCGCCATGCTCACTTCGCGCGTGCCTTCGATCGCCGACTGCAACACGCTGAGCCCGCGTTCGCGCGCCTTCGCGATGCTTTCGAGCACGACGATCGAGTCGTCGACGACGAGGCCGGTCGCGAGCGCGAGACCACCCAGCGACATCACGTTGAGGCTGAGCCCGAAGCGGCCCATGAAGAAGAACGTGGTGATGATCGACACCGGCAACGACAGCGCGACCACGAAGGTGCTCCAGCCGTCGCGCAGGAACAGGAAGATGATCAGCACCGCGAGCACGCCACCGATCACCGCGTCTTCCTTGACGCTGGAAATCGCGCTGCGGATGAACTGCGACTGGTCGTCGATCGTCGTCAGTTCGACGTCGGACGGCATGTGTTCGCGGATTTCCTTGAGCTTCTTTTCGATGGCGTCGGCCGTCGAAACAGTGTTCGCATCGCCTTCCTTGTAGACCGCGAGTTCCACGGCTTCGCGCCCGCCGAGGCGGATCACCGACTCGCGTTCCTTGTAGCCCTGTCGAACGGTCGCGATGTCCTTCAGCCGCACAGGCATGCCGCCCGCTGCAACGGACGAAGACGACGATGCGTTCTGCACCGAAGCCGCGGCCGCCATCGCATTCGCATCGCCCGTGGCCGCAGCAACGCGCGCCATCTGCTCGGCCGCGGACTGCGCCGCGCCACCGCCGGCGGATGCCGTCGTGACCAGCATGTCGCGGATCTCGTCGACCGTCTGGAACTGGTTGACCGTGCGCACGAGGTAGCGCTGCGTGCCTTCTTCCAGGCGACCGCCGGAGACGTTGACGTTCTCCTGGCCGAGGCGCTGGATGACCGTGTCGATCGACAGCCCGAGCTGCGCGAGCTTCTGCTGGTCGATGTCGACCTGGATCTCGTCTTCCAGACCGCCGCCGACCTTCACCGCGGCCACGCCGTCGACGGGTTCGAGTTTCTTCTTCAGGTCTTCGTCGGCGTAACGGCGCAGCTCGGTGAGCCGGCGCACGGAGTCGCCTTCAGCCGGATTCTTCGCCGTCAGGGCGAGGCGCATCACCGGCTCGGTCGACGGATTGAAGCGCAGCAGCACCGGCGGCTTGGCTTCCAGCGGGAGCTGCAGCGTCTCGATCTTGTCGCGCACCTCCAGGCTGGCCTGGTCCATGTCCGTGCCCCACGCGAACTCGAGCACGATGTCGCTCTGCCCGGTGCGCGACACGCTGCGCAGCTTGCGCAGGTTCTTGACCACGCCGAGCGCTTCCTCGACCGGCTCGGAGATCAGCGTCTCGACTTCCGCCGGCGCGGCACCTTCGTATTCGGTGCGGACGGTGAGCGTCGGATAGCTCAGGTCGGGCAGCAGGTTGACCTTGAGGTCGTGCAGCGCGATCAGGCCGAACAGCACGAACGTGATCATCGCCATGAAGACGGTGACGCGACGACGTACCGCGAACTCGACGATGCCGCCCTTCGACGGGGCGTCGTTCGGCGGCGAATGCACAGGCTCGGACATGGGCCGTCTCCTCAGCGTGCGGCGAGCGATGCGCCGCCGGCGCTCGGCGTCGACGCAGGCAACACCTGCACCTCGCTGCCTTCGCGCAACGCGGTCTTGCCGGCGACCACCACCTGCTCACCGCTCTTCAGGCCGGAACGGATCTCCATCCAACCGCCTTCGGTGTAGCCGAGCTTCACCGGCACGCGCACGGCTTTCTTGCCACGCACGACGTAGACCGCGGGGTCGGCATCGTCTTCAAGCAGCGCGACGCGCGGCACGACGAGCGCGTCCTTGCGCTGGTCGTAGTCGATGCGGATGCGGCCGAACATGCCCGGCTGCAGCGATCCGCCGCCTTCGAATGCACAGATCACGCGGAACGTGCCGCTGCCGGAATCGACGACAGGCGCGACGCGATCCACCTTGCCCGTGAACGGGCGGCCCGGCAGCGCGTCGACCTGCAACTGCACCGGCAGACCCGCCTTCAATGTCGCCATTTCGCGCTCCGGGACGTTGAGCACCGCTTCAAGACGCGAGGTGTCGACGATGCGGAAGATCGGCGTGTTGATCTGCACGAAATTGCCCGCCTTGATCGAGCGCTGCGCAATCACGCCGGAAATCGGCGCGACCACGTTCGCGTACGAAAGCTCGAGGTTCGCAAGGCGGTTCGCCGCGCGAGCGTTCTCGACGTCATAACGCAGCTGGTCGATCTCGTTCGCGCTGATCAGCTTCTGCGCCGACAGCTGCTGCGAACGCGCGTAATTGGCTTCGAGCTTGCGCATCTGCGAGCCCGTCTGCGCGGCCTGCAATGCGGCGCGCGAAGCGTCGAGGCGCACGAGCGTCTGCCCGGCACGCACCGCCTGCCCTTCCTCCGCGAACACGGACAGCGCGACGCCGGACGTCTTGGCGACGACCTGCGCCTCGCTGCGCGGCTCCAGCGGCGCGGTGCCGGTGTAGCTGGCGGCGATCGGGCGCGTGGTCACCAGCGCGACTTCGACCGGAATGGCGTCCGGCCCCTTCTTCTTGCCGTCCGGGCCGTCGCCTTCCGTCTTGGCGCCCCCTTTGCAGGCCGCCAGCACGAGGCACGGCAGAAGGACGAGGGCGAGGCGAGCCGTACGGGCGCTCGGTGCGGAAAGGGTGCGCATCGGGTGGAGTCCTTCGAGGCGATGACGATGAATACGGGGCGGTACGCCGGTGTTGTACATAGGTATATCACCAGCGTTCACGCCGCCCATGCGCCGAAGGTCACGGGTGCTGACGACCTGCTTCCAGAACGGAGCCTCGACGGTTGCAATAGCACCATGCAGGGGCCCGATCGACGCCGACCGTCGTCGAAATCGGGGCTGCAGGCTATACTCGGCCGCTTGTGCGCACGCCTCGGCGTCGCATTTCCCACCGCCCGTACGAGAACCGCGGACCCCACCATGCGACCGCTGACGATCGCCGCACTTGCCCTCACCACGCTGCTCGCCGCCGGCGCGCATGCCCAGCAACCCGCCCCGGCCGCGACGCCGGCTACCCCCGCCGCCGCCCCGGCTGCCGCGCCCGTGAAGGGCGACGCCGCCCGCGGCCGCGAGCTGGTCTACACCTGCAAGGGCTGCCACGGCGTCACCGGCTACAAGAACGCGTACCCGAACTACCACGTCCCGCGCATCGCCGGTCAGAACCAGCAGTACCTGATCAACGCGCTGACCGGCTACCGCCAGGGCACGCGCAAGCACCCGACCATGGAGGCGCAGGCGCAGAGCTTCTCCGAGCAGGACATCGCCGACATCGCCGCCTACATCTCGAGCCTGAAGTGAGCCCGACCATGACGATCAACCGACTGCTGCCGGGCAGCCTCGCCCTCGCCATCGCCCTGCTCCTCACCGCCTGCGGTCCGCAGAAGACCGAGGAAGGCAAGGCCGCTGAAACCGAAACGCCGATTTCCGAGCATTCGTCCGCGGGCCTTCCGGACGGCGATATCGCCGCCGGCGAGAAGGTCGCGAACACCAAGCAGGCCGGCACCGGCCAGGCGTGCATCGAGTGCCACGGCAAGGACGGCGCCGCGCCGATCGACGCGAGCTACCCATACCTCGCCGGCCAGTACGCGGATTACATCGCGAACGCGCTGGAGATGTACCGCGACGGCCGTCGCCAGAACACCCTGATGGCCGCGCAGGCGAAGGAACTCAAGGATCAGGACATCGCCAACCTCGCCGCGTACTTCGCATCGCGCGATCGCAAGGTTTACGACCTGCACGAGCACGAAGGGAAGTAAGCCGCAACGATCGACCAAGCCGACGGCCCGCTGATGCGGGCCGTTTGCGTTTTGGCGTCGCGTGGTTGGGTCGACCTGCATACAGACCCAAGTCGCACTGATGACGCTTGGTCTATCGCGTTGCAAGTCGCGCGCTTTCGTCGACGTTACGCGGTTGCGAGACCGACGATCGCAGCTATCGTAAGTGCGATCGCCAAGCCGGCGAACGCACGACGCGCACTGCGAAGCACGACTACTCGATCGTCGGCGCGACGGCGCGACAGCGCGAGTCATGGGCGCACACGCGCGACGAATCTCAAGCGACGACGCGCAACGGCGCCAAGCGACCAACGCGGGTCGTGCGCAATGTCTGCGGCGCGCGTACCGACGCATCAACGCGCACTACGTCCCCGCGAATCGCCGCGATCTAACCGCCGTCGTTCTTCGCCGTACCCGGCGGAACGCCAGACTTCGGCGGCGCGAACAATCCGGGCAGCGGAGGCGGTGGCGGCGCCTTGCCGTCCTTGTCCCAGGTCGCGCCATTGTTTTCCTGCAGCGCGGGCTTGAACGGCACGTCCGGCGGCGGACGCGCGACCGCGGGCTGCTCGTTGAGGTTCGGATCGGAGATGTCGCACCCGCCACCGAACTGCAGGATCGAAATGATGCAGACGATGCGCTTGTTGGTGCCCGGAATCGGGATGCCGACTTGCTTCACGCCCTTGTCGACCCAGTCCTCGAGCAGCGTCGCGTTCGGCCGCCACACGCGATCCCAGCGCGTCGGCTCGTACGGCGACGGCTTGCGTTTGAGCCACGTGCCCGCGCGATCGAGATCCTTGATCTCCGCGGTGATCATGCCCGGCGGATGTCCCGCGGACGCCGAGCCAGGCCCTTCCGCGAGGCGCGGCCGGCCATCGCCGTCGTAAAGGCTGTTGCCGGGACGATTGCGATTGGAATCGCCCCAGTCGTCGCCGCGCTTCTGCGTCACCCATGAACCGGGTGTCGGAGTCGCTTTCGGACCGGTGCCGACGCCTGCGCTCGGGCTCGAACTCGTCGGTCCCGCCGCTGCTGCACCGGGCGCGCTGGATGTGGCAGCCGATGCACTCGAACTCGCTGCCGTGCCAGGCGTGGCCGCGGTCTGCGTTCCGGTGGTCGACTGCGCAGCGCTCGGCGCGGTCGTCGTCGAGGCAGCGTTGCTCGGTGCGGTCGACTTCGACGGGATATCGCGCGCCTGCACATCGACCGACTGCGCCGCCGCGCGCGGCACTTCGACGGCCGGCGTGACCGTCGTGCTCACCGATGGCAGGCGCACGGCTTCGGGAATGTCGCGCGTCACGACCGTCGGCGTCGCGGCGCGTACCGGTTCCACGTCGACACGCGGCGTCGGCACGTTGAGTTCGGGCGCACGCGCGAGTTCGGGAATCGGCACGACGCGCACTTCGGGCACCTGCGCCGGCTGCGTTTCGACTGCATGCGTCGGCAGCGATGTCGGCGGCAACGTAAACGTCGGCGGCTCCTGCGACACCACCTTCGACGTTTCGACCGGCTGCGGTGGAGTGGCGGCGGGCGATGTCGGTGTCGTATCGGCCGGCGCGTTCGCCGTGCTCGACGGCGCTGCCGGCGCGGGCGCGGGCGCGGGCGCGGCGGATGCCGCGGACGACGCAGCGCCTGAAGCCGCACGCGAAGGCGATGCCTCAGCCTGCGACGCAGCAGGCGACGGCGCGGGCCCACCGCCCTCCTCCGCCGGCGTGCCCTGGCCGATGTATTCGACCTGCACCACCTCGTCCGGCTCCGGCACAGGCGGCTCGATCCGCAGCGCCGTGATGACGAGCAAAAGCACGATCAGCAGGATGTGCCAGACGAAGTCGACGCCGCCCGCGATCCAGCGCCAACTGCGTTCGTCCTTCGACGCCGGCTGCCAGTTCTGACGCCACAACGTACTGAAGGCCTGCCAGCGATTGAGTGCGATCGCGCGCGCAGGTGGGGATGCGAGTTCGCGCGCGGCTAGCACCGCGACGATCGAATCGACCGGCGCGCCGCTCACGTTTCCCGGCTTCTGCGCCCACCGATCCAGCCAAGCGTTCCAGCTGACGCGCGCAGCCGCGCGCAACCGGCTCGACGGCCCGGCGCGCGAGTTGAGTGCTTCGATGATGTCGGCGGCGGTCGTCACTGCCGGCGCGCGAAGGTCAGGCGGCCGTGTCGCGCGGGATGTACGGTGCGTCGCCGGTCGCGTGGTCCGTGGCGTCGCGCACCGCGGTCACGCCGGGCACCTTCTCCATCAGCGTGCGTTCGATGCCCTGCTTCAACGTGACGTCAGCCATTCCGCAACCATGGCAGCCGCCGCCGAAGCGCAGGTAGACGGCGCCGTCTGCATCGATCGATTCGAGCGCCACGTGGCCGCGATGCGACGCGAGCTGCGGATTCACTTCGTTGTCGATGACGTAGCGCACGCGCTCGACGAGTCCAGCACCCTCGCCCGGCGCCTGGCCCTTGATCTTCGGTGCGCGGATCTGCAACTGGCCACCGGTCGCCTTGGTTTCGTAGTCGATCGTTGCGCCTTCGAGGAACGGAACGCTCGCCGCGTCGAGCCACAGTGTGAAACCGTTGCAGTCGACCGCCCACTCGTCGCCGTGCAGGTCCGCCGGCTCGGTGAACTCCAGGCGCACGTCCGCGCGCGGCGTGCCCGCATCCGATGCCGACAGCCGCACGCCGAGGCCGGGAATGGCTTCGCGTTCGATCAGGCGACGGAAATGGGTCTGCGCGGATTCGGAAATATCGATCATCCCGCTATTCTAGACACGCTTCCTGCCGCTTCTTCGCGCCGCTTTCACGACTCGACCGGTGGCAGACGGTCCCGATTCAGTCATTCTTCGCTGCAACGCGCGATGCGCGACGAACCCGACAGGAGTCCGCCATGCCTTCGAATCTCGCCCAGCAACGCTGCACGCCCCGACGCGGCGCCGAACATCGCATCGACGCGGCACGCGCGGCGGAGTTCCTCCGCGACCTGCCTGATTGGACCGTGGTCGAGGACGGCCAGGCCATCACGCGTACGTTCCGCTTCCCCGACTATTACCGGACGCTGGCTTTCGTCAACGCGCTGGCTTACATCGCCCATGAGCAGGATCACCATCCCGACCTCGGCGTGCATTACGACCGCTGCGTCGTCCGCTATTCGACGCACGACGTCGGCGGCCTGTCCGACAACGACTTCATCTGCGCCGCCAAGGCTGATGCGCTGGTCGGCTGACGTGCGCGTCGCGGCGCTGGGTTTCGTCGTAGCGACACTGACCGCGTGCAGCCAAGGGGCAGCCCCACCGACCGCACCGGTCGGCCAGAGCGCGCCGCCGTCTGCAGTGAGCACGCCGCCGCCGGGTTATCCCGAAGCGCTGGCCTGTGCGGGCGTCGGCGGAACCGTGCAGATGCGCGTGCTGATTGGTACGGATGGTCATATCAGCCAGACCGAAGTGGT
The DNA here is from genome assembly GCF_054061195.1 of Lysobacter sp. HA35. Taxonomy (NCBI): domain Bacteria; kingdom Pseudomonadati; phylum Pseudomonadota; class Gammaproteobacteria; order Lysobacterales; family Lysobacteraceae; genus Lysobacter; species Lysobacter sp. HA35. The sequence continues at coordinate 1,106,663 of NZ_JBSSDY010000001.1, forward strand.
CACCGGCAGCGGCAATCGCGATCTCGACGCGGCGGCGCAGGCCGCGGCGCGCACTTGGACGTTCAATCCAGCGCTGCAGGCCGGCAAGCCCGTCGCCCAGTGGATCGCGGTGCCGATGACCTTCCACGTGCCGACCGAACGCCCAGAAGCCTGCGACGCGCAGGAACAGGCGGCCGCCGAGGCACTGCAGAAGAAGTAATCCGGGCGAACGCGCTCAGCGCAGGCGGTCGAGCACGTCGACCAGCTCGGGCGCCAGCGGCGCGTTGAGCAGGTACGGCGCGCGGCCGGCATCGAGCGCGAACTGCAGCGTCGATGCGTGCAGGAACATCCGCTTCAGGCCGATCTGTTCGCGCAGCCGCTTGTTGACGTCCTCGTCGCCGTACTTGTCGTCCCCCGCGACGGGATGACCGATGTGCGCGGAATGCACGCGGATCTGATGCGTGCGGCCCGTCTCGATGCGGACCTCGCAATACGAATGCCCGCCACGGCGCTCGAGCACGCGGAAGTGGCTCAGCGACGCCTTGCCGATCGCATTGACCTGCACGTGCCGCTCGCCGCCCTGGCGCAGGCCGATGTGCAGCGGCGCATCGACCGACATCGTGCCGTCCGGCATGCGGCCGACCAGCAGAGCGAGGTAGCGCTTGGCGATGCCGCCTTCCTCGCGCATCAGCGCCTGCAGCTCGGTGAGCGCCGAGCGCTTCTTGGCGACGACGAGCAGCCCGGAGGTGTCGCGATCGAGACGATGGACCAGTTCCAGCGTCTGTCCCGGGCGCAGTGCGCGAAGCGTCTCGATCGCGCCATGGCTGATCCCGCTGCCGCCGTGGCTGGCAACGCCGGACGGCTTGTTCAACGCGAGCAGGCGCGCATCTTCGTAGACGATCGCGGCGTCGAGCGCGGCCATGAGGCCCTTCGCGGGCGGTGCGGTCTCGCCCGGCTCGGCGACACGGACCGGCGGAATCCGCACCTCGTCCCCCGCCTCGAGCTTGCGGTCCGCCTTGGCGCGGCCGCCGTTGACCCGCACCTGGCCGGAGCGCACCAGCTTGTAGACGAGCGAACGCGGCGCGCCCTTCAGCTGCCCCAGCAGGAAGTTGTCGAGGCGCTGGCCGTCACGGTCCTCGGGGACGCGGACGGTCTTCGCGCCGGGCGTGGCCGGCTGGGTCATGAACACGTTATCTGTTAAACTCGCGTCGCGAGATAAGGTTTTGATTTCGCTGGAAGATGTGTCGCTTACCCCCGCCTGGACGGCGGGTGCGGCCCGGGCCGAAAGCCCTCTTCCGCGATGCGGCGCGCGCCTGACCACGACCCGCGGGGTCGGCCATGTTAGCAGCGCGCGCTGGCAACACCCGCCCTCGCCCGACGGTTCGCCGTCGCGCAATGACATCCGACCCGTGCGACGCCGAAGGAAAACCCTGACGCGGCCGCCGGCCCACGTTTCACAACAAGTTTCACGAACAAGCGCTCCCGCGGCCCGCCGTGGTGTGCAGCGCTGGAAGTCAGGCCCACCCGCGCATCGCGCGACGGGCCCGTACCCAGACGGACGCCACGGCGCCGTCGCGCGGATGCGCGCGAGGACGCCAACCAATGAAGCGAATGCTCATCAACGCGACGCAGGCGGAAGAACTGCGCGTGGCGATCGTCGACGGCCAGTCGTTGTACGACATCGACATCGAACAGCCGTCGAAGGAACAGAAGAAGTCCAACATCTACAAGGGCCGCATTACCCGGCTCGAGCCGTCGCTCGAAGCGGCCTTCGTCGAATACGGCGCCGAGCGCCACGGTTTCCTTCCACTGAAGGAAATCTCCCGCGATTACTTCCAGGCAGGCGTCGACCCGAACAAGGCCGGCCTGAAGGAACTCCTCAAGGAGGGCCAGGAAGTCGTCGTGCAGGTCGACAAGGAAGAACGCGGCAACAAGGGCGCCGCGCTGACGACGTTCATCTCGCTCGCCGGCCGCTACATGGTCCTGATGCCGAACTCGCCCACCGCGGGCGGTGTGTCGCGTCGCATCGAAGGTGACGACCGCGCCGAGCTGAAGAAGGCGATGGACGCGCTGACGATCCCGGACGACATGGGGGTCATCATCCGCACCGCCGGTGTCGGTCGCGATGCCGAAGAGCTGCAGTGGGACCTCGACTACCTGCTGCAGATCTGGCGCGCCGTCTGCGAGGCTGCACTCGCCAAGCCCGCGCCGTTCCTGATCTACCAGGAATCGCGCCTGATCATCCGCGCGCTGCGCGACTACATGCGCCCGGACATCGGCGAAGTGCTGGTCGACACGCCGGAGATGTATGCCGAAGCGCGCGAGTTCGTGCAGCAGGTGATGCCGCACAACGTCCGCAAGCTCAAGCACTACACGGACGATGTTCCGCTCTTCAATCGCTACCAGATCGAGTCGCAGATCGAGAACGCGTACGAGCGCACGGTGAAGCTGCCGTCCGGTGGCGCACTGGTCATCGATCAGACCGAAGCGCTGACCGCGATCGACGTGAACTCGGCGCGCGCCACCAAGGGCGGCGACATCGAAGAGACCGCGTTCAACACGAATCTGGAAGCGGCTGAGGAAGTCGCGCGCCAGATGCGCCTGCGCGACCTCGGCGGCCTGGTGGTGATCGACTTCATCGACATGTCGTCGACCAAGCATCAGCGCGAAGTCGAGAACCGGCTGTCGAGCGCGCTGCGCCACGACCGCGCGCGCGTGCAGATCGGCCGCATCTCGCGCTTCGGCCTGCTTGAAATGAGCCGCCAGCGCCTGCGTCCGTCGCTGGGCGAATCCAGCCAGATCGTCTGCCCGCGTTGCGAAGGCCACGGCCGCATGCGCAGCGTCGAATCGCTCTCGCTGTCGGTTCTGCGCCTCGCCGAAGAACACGCGATGAAGGACAACACCGGCCAGGTGCTGGTGCAGGCGCCGACCGAGATCGCGAACTACCTGCTCAACGAGAAGCGCCGCGCGCTGGCCGAGATCGAATCGCGCCATGAAGCGCCGATCGTGATCATCGCCGACGACCAGCTGGAGACGCCGCACTTCGAAGTGACGCGCATCCGCGAGAACGAGATGGGCGAAGAGACGAGCAAGCCGAGCTACCAGCGCGGCACGCCGCGCAAGGTCGCAACGCATGCATTGACCAAGGCGCACCTCAACATCCCGCCGCCGCCGGCCGTGACCAACGTCAAGCCCGCGACCCCGGCGCCGCTGCGCGAGCCGCGAGAAGCGGTCGTCGCCGCTGCACCAGTTGCCGCGCCCGCGCCGACGCCGGCTCCGACACATTCGGTCGGTCTGGTCGAACGCATCTTCCGCTTCTTCCGTGGGCAGACGCCGACCGCACCGCCGCCGGCGCCCGCGCCGTCGCAGCGCGAAGGTCGTGGTGACCAGGGACGTCGCGATCGCAACGATCGCAGTGGCCGCCGCAACGAAGCGCGTCGCGACGAGCGCCCGAGCGGCCGCCCGCAGGGCCAGCCGCAGAACGGCAAGGGCGCGCAGCCGCAGCAGAACAAGCCGCAGCAGCAGGGCAAGAACCGTCCACAGCAGAACGGCGAGAAGCAGCAAAACGCCGACAAGGCGCAACAGCCGAAGCAGCAGACCCAGCAGCAACCGCAGCAGCAGAACCAGCCGCAGCAGCAGAACCACAACCGGCCGCCGCGTGGTGAGCCGCGTGACGTCACGGCTGTCGAAGCACCCGTCGTCGCGCGCGAGCCGAAGCCGCAGCGCCCGCAGCCGCAGGCCGACGTGGCTCCAAAGCCCGTCGTCGCTGTGCCGGTGGGTGCCGCCGAGTCGCTGCCGACCAATGAACTGACTGCCGCACCCGCGCCGGTCGAGACGATGGACGCAGCCGCCGTCGCGGTCGAACAGATCGACGGCGGCGATGCAGCGAAGGCCGAGGGCGCACGTCGTCGTCGCGGCCGTCGCGGTGGCCGTCGTCGTCGTCGTGGCGGCGCCGAAGGCAACGAGTCGATGGACGCGCTGGACGCTGCGGATGCGCAGGACAGCGAAGACGGTTTCGACGACGAGCCTGGCGAGGCGTCGACGGAGGTCGCATCGGGCGATGGTCGTCCGCAACCCGAGTTCGAGTTCGACGACATCCCCGCTACGCCGCGTCCGGCTGCCAAGCCGCGTGAGTCGTTTGCGCAGGTCGCCGCGCAGACCGCCGCGCCTGTCACCGCGATCGCTATGGCGCAGGACGTCGTTTCGACGGCCGGCGCTGAAGCTCCGCAGCATGCAACCGAAACGGTAGTGGCGACTTCGCCGGCGGCCGTTGCAGCACGCGAGGAATCGCATGCGGGTATCGGCGCTTCTGCATCGACTGGTTCGGGCGCCAATGCGTCAGAGCGATCGGCGGAGACGTCGGATGTGCCGCCCGTAGCGCGCCAGACGGTGTCGAGCGACGTCACGCTGCAAGCGGAGCCCAAGGGTCTGGCGGAAAAGTCGGAAGTGGCTTCCGACGCGCCGACGCGCAACGACGTCGCGGCGAAGTCGGCGGAACCTGCGGCTCGTTCCGAGCCGACGGGTTACGCCTCGGTACCGACGGCGTCTGCGCACGAGGCACCGCGCGCGCCTGCGCCCGAAGCCGTGTCGGCATCGGTACAGGACGTCCAGACGTCTCGAGACGTGGCGCCGGTTTCGTCCAACGCGATCGAGACCTCTGCAATGCCGGTTCACACCAGTGTCGCCGAGACGGGCGGTACGAACGCGGTCGGTACGTCCGCTAGCACGTCGTTTGCGTCCATGAATGCTCCCACGGCAACGCCCTCTGCGCCCGTCGCGCTCGAGCCGGGTGCGGAATCGATTGATGAGTCGGGTGATACCGTCGAGACGTCGTTCCTCGCCAACGCGACGTCGACCAACGAGACGGTCGTCGACAGCGGTGCATCGGAGGACGTCGAGCACGGCGCCGCCGGCGTGTTGAACTCGCGCGATGCCGCGAGCGTCAATGCACTGCCGGGTGGTATCGGTTCGGCGCCGTCGCAGGGTGACCTGCTCGGCAACGGAGACTCGCGCGACAGTTGACGTCGCGCACCGGCTTACGGTGCATCGTCATGGAAAGGGCCGCGAAAGCGGCCCTTTTTATTTACACATCGTTGTCCGCGCTCGTTGTCCGCTGACAGAAGGATCGACCACAGAGCGAATCAACGGGCGCGCAGCCTCAGCATGATCGCGACGAAGCAGCCTGCGACAAGGAACGCGAACCGAGAGCGCGCGAAACCGCGCACTCCGAGCGCACATGCCGAAAGCGGCGTGGTCGCGATTGCAGCCGAGCACCGTTCTCACGGTTCAGCAGCTCAGCAGCTCAACCTCTCGACGGCAATCGCAACAACAACCCGCCTACTGCACCACCGTCGACGGATCCGCCAACCCGTACTGCGCAACGAGCCGCGCAAGCCCGACCGTGTCGCTGATCGACAGCCCGAGCTTCTCGAACATGCGGCTCTTGTGCGTGTTGACCGTCTTCGGGCTCAGGCTGAGCCGACGCGCGATCTCCTGCTGTGGCAGGCCCTGCACGAGTAGCAACGCGATCTCGACTTCGCGCGGCGAGCAGTCGTCAAATGGCGACGAGCCGCCGCCGATGCCCGCAAGCGCGAGATTCTGCGCAACCGACGGCGCGAGGTATTTGCGACCGCGCGCCACGTCGCGGATCGCGCGCAGCAGTTCATTCGCATCGCCGGCCTTGCCCACGTAACCCGACGCGCCCGCTTCGATCATGCGTTTCGGCAGCGGGCCGTCCTCCATGACCGACACCGCGATGACGCGTGCGCCGTAATCGCCACGCACGATGCGCTCGGTCACTTCCAGCCCGCTGAGCCCCGGCAGATGCACGTCGCAGAGCACGACGTCGGGCTTGAGCTGGCGGATCTGCGGCAGCGCCTGGTCGCCGCTATCGGCTTCGCCGACGACTTCGATATCGGTCTGCGACGACAGGATCATGCGCATTCCGGTGCGCACGATCGCGTGGTCGTCGATGATGAAAACTCGGATGGACATCCTTTCCCCCGGTAGATTTGAAATTTCCCCGGGAAAAAGGCTACTGGTGAGCGGTTGCCGACGCAACCAGCCGTCGATCAGTCGAGCTTGAGGTCGGCGTCGCCCGAGAAGGTTTCGATCGAAACTTCCGCATCGCCGCCGCCATAACGCTGGCGGAAATTCGAGCCGGGGCCGTGCTCGGGCCGTTCGATGGTCGCGCCCGGTGCGCGCAGCGTGCCGCTGAAGCTTTCGCCGCGTACCTCTGCGGAAACCGACTTCGGCAGCCGCAGGCGCACGTCGCCGCTTACCGTTTCGAGCTTCATGCGTGCATGCGGCGCGAGTGCGGTGCGGATGTCGACGTCGCCGCTGACGCTGGTGCCTTCGAAGCGTTCGACCTGCGTGTCGACCACGTCGACATCGATTCCGCCCGACACCGATTCCACGCCGACGCCGCGCCCCAGGCGACCGCTCAGCTTGATGCTGCCACTGACGCTTTGAACATCCACGTCCGCGCGGTTGATGGTGAGGTCGACATCGCCACTGACGCTGTTGACGTCGACGCGATCCGCCGCTGCAGCAACGGTCGTATTGCCGCTGACGTTGTCGATGCTCAGCTTGGACGGTGCCACGCCCCAAGCGGTGACGTTGGCCGACACCGCGGAGATGTCGAGGTCGGCGCGCACCGGCACGGTGACCTTCAATGTCGTGGGCTCAGCGCTACGTCCGCCCATCAGACGACCGAAGCCGTGGCTCTCCGGATACTTCACCGAGATACGCAGCGAATCGCCGTCGCCTTCGATCTCGAGCTTCTCGACGCCAGCGCCGAGCGTGCCTTCGATCTTCACTTCCGGACGGTCCCAGGCGCGCACGTCGATGCTGCCCTTCACGTTCTCGATCTCGACGCGACCGCGGGCATCCAGTGCTCGAGTCTGGTTGATGGGCGTGCCGGCGTAGGCCGGAACGACGGCGAGCGCGAGCGCGGTGGCAAGCGCGAGTGAGCTGATGTGCATGGCGGCCTTCATGGTGTCTCCGGTCAGCCCACGACCGCGCGCTGCGAGAGCGAGAGGCGGAGCGCATAGGTGCGACGCAGCTGGTCGAGCAGCAGTCGCGAATCGGGGTCGCGCTCGAGGGCGCTGCGGATCTGGCGGGCACTGCGGTCGAGCTCGCCGATCGCCGGCGCAAGTTCGGTGGACGACGCGGTCGCGTTCGGCATCGAACGCAGCGCGCGGTCGTATTCCTTCGTCAGCTTCTGCGCTTCGCGGTGCACGGGTTCGACGGTCGGCGGCGAGAGGCGCTGCACCAGCGTGCCGGCGCCAATCGCGAGCAACACGGTTGCAGCCATCGCAAAATAAGGCGTACGTCGCGTCGCACGCGGCGCAGGTGTCGACAGACGCGCCGAGATGTCGGGCCAGAGATCGGTCGCCGGTGCGATGTCGCGACGTTGCGCGCGCAACTGCCAGCGCAGTGCATCGGGCAGCGCGCGATCTTCGTCGAGCGGGATGCGATCGTTGTCGTCGTGGTTCATGCCGTTTCTCCCAACCGTTCGCGCAGAAGACTGCGCGCGCGATGTAATTGCGCTTTGGAACTGCCGACCGCCATGCCGAGTTCTTCGGCGATTTCCTCGTGGCGCCAGCCTTCGATGTCGTAGAGGACGAGCACCGCCCTCGCCCGCGGCGGCAAGCTCGCCACCGCTTTCTCAAGGTCCATTCGCAGCGCGGTGCCGCTACCCGCCGAGTCCTGCAGGCCGACGAACTCCAATCCGTCTTCGTCGCCCTGGTCGTGTCCGCGAACGCGGCGGCTGCGCATCTCCATCAACGTGGTGTTGACCGCGAGCCGGTGCAGCCACGTGCTGAAGGAGGCGTCGAAACGGAAGTCGTGCATGGCCTGCCACGCGCGGACGAAGGTTTCCTGCGTCAGGTCCTCGGCGCGCGTACCCTGCCCGCCCACGAGGCGGCAGATGACGCCGTGCACGCGGCCCGCGTGGCGGCGGTAGAGCGATTCGAATGCCGCGGTGCTCCCCGACGTGGCCGACGCGATGAGCGCGCGCTCCTCGTCCACGGGGGATATGGCGGCGTTCGGGGGCGTGTCGAGCACGGCGGTGAGCATACCCTTCGGATGCGGCGGGACGGCTCGGGGTTTAAATGCCCACCGTCACGGTGTTTCGATCCGCCGGGTGCCAGCTTGGCCCACGGCGCATTACCCCGCGCCCCGTGTTCCAGCTTGGAGCCCACGGCATGCGCCTCGAACCCGACAGCCCGGGCCTGCTGTCCGCCCTGCTGGAAAGCATGGCCGACTACGCAGTCGTCCTGATCGACCCCGACGGGATCGTGCGCCTGTGGAGCGTCGGCGCCGAGCGCCAGTTCCAGTACACGACCGACGAGATGCTGGGCCAGCCGGTCGTGCGCCTGTTCACCGAGGTCGAACGCGATGCCGGCGCGCTCGACGCGACCGTGCACGCAGCTCTGCAGGAGGGCCGAGCCTGGGACATCCGCTGCATGGTGCGTCGCGACGGCACGCACTTCTGGGCCGAATGCCTGGTTTCGCCTTTGCGCGACAGCAGCGGCCGACTCATCGGCTTCCTCAAGGTTGCGCGCGACGCGACGGCGCGCAAGCGAGACGAGGAAAAGATGATGCTCATGGCGCGGATGGATCCGCTAACCGGGCTTGCGAACCGCACCGCGCTCGACGAGAGACTGGTCGCCGCCGCGCAATCGGCTGCGCGTTCGCGACGCATGATGGTCGTGCACATGATCGACCTCGACCATTTCAAGGTCGTCAACGATCGATACGGGCATGCTATGGGCGACGAGTTGCTGCGTCGCGTCGCCAAGCGCATCACGCGCGTCGTTCGCGCGACGGATTTTGCCGCGCGACTCGGTGGCGACGAGTTCGTGTTGCTGCAGACCGAGGTCGACGACCCGACGATTGGCGGACGCGTCGCCGCGCAGATCGTCGACGCGCTCGCGAAGCCGTTCCGGATCGACCGCGCGATATTGCACATTGGCGCAAGCATCGGCATCAGCGTGTTTCCGCGTGACTCGGTCGACACCAAGCAGTTGCTGCGGATGGCCGACGTCGCGCTCTACAAGGTCAAGTCCGACGGGCGCGGCGGCTATCACTACTTCACTGAGGACATGGACCGTATCGCGCACCGGCTCGGTACTGATCGAGCGATGCTGCGCGAGGCGCTGGACTGCAAGGCATTCGTCCTGCACTACCAGCCACAGATCGACACCCGCGACGGTCGCGTCGTCGGCATGGAAGCGCTGTTGCGCTGCGAACATCCGGCGCTTGCCGGCTATCCGGTGCAGGACCTGATCGCGCTTGCGGAAAGCTCCGGGTTGATCCGCGACCTCGGCGTCTGGTGCCTGGGCGAGGCGTGCAGGCAGGCGCGTGCCTGGCGCGAGGCCGGCATTCCGCCGCTGCGGATGTGCGTCAATTTCTGCGCGGGCGAACTCAACGACCCGCACCTGCTCGAGCGCGTGGCGGAAGTGTTGGAAACCACGGGGCTGACATCGGGCGACGTCGAGATCGAGATCACCGAGCAGCAACTCGTCGACTACAGCCGGCCCGGTTTCACCGTGCTCGACGACCTGCGTGCGATGGGTGCGTCGCTGGCGATCGACGACTTCGGCACGGGCTATTCGTCGCTCGGCTATCTCGCGAAGCTGCCGGTGGATCGCATCAAACTCGACCGTTCGTTCGTCGAGCGCGTGCCTGACGACCCGCTGAGCTGCACGGTCGCGCAGGCAGTGGTCAACCTCGCGCATACGCTGGATCTCGGCATCGTGGCCGAGGGCGTGGAGACCGAAGCGCAGTCGCGCTTCCTAGAAGACACGCATTGCGAGGCGCAACAAGGCTTCTTCTTCAGTCGGCCGCTGGATCCGAAGACGATGACGAACTGGCTGTTGCGGCGATGCGAGACGAACGCGGCGGTGATCGCACGCGAGGCGTTGCGGCACTGAGGCGGCACTACGATGCAGTGGTCGGGGCGCGTCTGCGTCGTGCAAACAAAAAGGCTTCCTTCCGGAAGCCTTTCGTATTTGGCGGAGAGAGTGGGATTCGAACCCACGGAAGGTTTAACCCTTCGGCGGTTTTCAAGACCGCTGCCTTAAACCACTCGGCCACCTCTCCGATGTGCAGACGCCGGCGTTCGGCGCCGGCGTCGTGACTCGCTGATTCCGTCGCGACGCCGCGCGGAATTGTGCCACGGCGTCAGGCTGTCGCGGTTTCCTTGCGACGCGCAGCCGCAGCACTTTCCTGCTCGGTGCACGGGCGGCCGTGGATTTCCGAGCACTGCAGCCGCGCGGATTCCACCATCGCGGGCGCGCGATCGGCGAGGAAGTCGATGAACACGCGCACGGCCGGCAACATGCCGCGCCGCGACGCGAACACCGCATGGAAGATGCCCTGCGGCAGGCGCCATTCGGGCAGCACGACTTCGAGCTCGCCACTGCGCACGGCTTCGGCGCAGATCGTTTCCGGCAGCAGCGTGATGCCGATGCCCTGCTTCGCGAGCTGCATCAACATCGGGAAATCGAAGCCCATGATGCGCGGCTTGAGTTCCATGCGGCGCACTTCGCCGTTCGGGCCGTGCAGCTCCCAGCGCTGGCGCGCTTCGTCCTCGCTCATCGACATCGTGACGTGGTCGGTGAGCTCGTCCGGTGTCTTCGGGCGGCCCATGCGCTTGAGGTACTGCGGGCTGGCGACGAGCAACTCCTGGATCTGGCCGAAGCTGCGCATCACCAGGCTGCCGTCGTCGTCGAGCTTGGTGCGCACGCGCAGCGCGACGTCGAAGCCTTCGTTGATGACGTCCACGCGGCGGTTGCTGATGTGCATCTGCACGCGCACCTGCGGGTATAGCGCAAGGAATTCGGGAAGCAGCTTGGGCATGTGCTGCTGCGCGATCCCGACCGGCACGCTCACGCGGATGACGCCGCGCGGTTCGGCGCTCAGGCGATCGACGACTTCGCGCGCAGCCTTGGCTTCTTCCAGCATCGACTGCGCGTGGCGATACACGCTCTGGCCGACGTCGGTGACCGCGAAGCGGCGGGTCGAGCGCTGCAGAAGGCGCACGCCGAGGTCGGTTTCAAGCTGGCTGATGCGTCGGCTCAGGCGCGACTTCGGGATGCCGAGCGCGCGTTCCGCCGAGGCGAAACCCGAGTGCTCGACGACAGCCGCGAAGTAGTACAGGTCGTTCAGATCGTTCATGACGACAGTTCCATGACCGCAACGGTACGTGACATTAGACCACCTTAATTCTATTGGCGCAACAACCTACGTTGTTTCCAACACGGCGACGCCGTCGATAGGACAACGCAAATGAAGCTTCTTCACCTCGATTCCAGCGCTCTCGGCGCCAATTCCGTCAGCCGCGAACTCACGGCCGCCATCGTCCGCCAGCAGCAGCGGCTCGATCACAAGGTCGAGGTCGTCCGTCGTGATCTCGATGCCGACGCCCTGCCCCATCTCTCGGCCTCGACGTTCGCCAGCGCCGTTGCCGCCGCGCAGTCGGCAGCCGTGCTCGACGAGTTCCTCGCGGCGGACACCGTCGTGATCGGTGCGCCCATGTACAACTTCTCGATCCCGTCGACGCTCAAGGCGTGGATCGACCGCATCAGCGTCGCGGGCAAGACGTTCCGCTACGGGCCCACCGGCCCGGAAGGCTTGGTTCGCGGGAAGACCGTGATCGTCGCGATCGCATCCGGCGGTTCGCATGCGGGCCAGCCGACCGATTTCGTCGAGCCCTATCTGCGCCAGCTGTTCGGGTTCCTCGGCGTGCGCGACATCCGTTTCGTCCGCGCGGACGGTATTGCGCTTTCGCCGGAACACCGTCGTGCGGCGATCGATGCCGCCGTTGCTTCGCTTGACGTCGAGCTGGCTCGAGCAGCGTAAGGCTCTCAAACGAAACGGGCCCGCCGCATTACGCGACGGGCCCTCGATGTCGCGAAGCAACCGATCAGCGCAGGACGTCGATTCCGCCCATGTACGGGCGCAGCGCGTCCGGCACGACGATGCTGCCGTCGGCCTGCTGGTAGTTCTCCATCACCGCGATCATCGCGCGGCCGACGGCGACGCCCGAGCCGTTGAGCGTGTGCACCGATTCCGGCTTGCCGGTTGCGGGATTGCGCCAACGCGCCTGCATGCGCCGCGCCTGGAACGCATCGCAGTTCGAGCACGACGAGATCTCGCGATACGTGTTCTGCGACGGCAGCCAGACCTCCAGGTCGTACGTCTTCGACGCGGAAAAGCCCATGTCGCCGGTGCAAAGCAGCATGCGGCGGTACGGCAGGCCGAGGCGCTCGAGTACCACTTCCGCCGCGCGCGTCATGCGCTCGTGCTCGACTTCGCTTTCGGACGGACGCGAGATCGAAACCAACTCCACCTTTTCGAACTGGTGCTGGCGGATCATGCCGCGCGTGTCGCGACCGTGGCTGCCTGCTTCGGCGCGGAAGCACATCGAATGCGCGGTCATGCGCATCGGCAGCTGCGCGTCCTCGATGATCTCGTCGCGCACGATGTTGGTCAGCGGCACTTCCGATGTCGGGATCAGATAGCGCTTCGATTCGCCGACCGCCGTAGTGAACAGGTCGTCCTCGAACTTGGGCAACTGCCCGGTGCCGCGCATGGAATCGGCGTTGACGATGACCGGCACGTTGACTTCGAGATAGCCGTGCTCGCCCGTGTGCAGGTCGAGCATGAATTGCGCGAGCGCGCGATGCAGTCGCGCCAGGCCGCCGCGAAGCACGGTGAAACGTGCGCCCGAAAGCTTCGCCGCAGTGTCACCGTCGAGCCAGCCGTTGCGCGCGCCGAGCTCGACGTGGTCGAGCACCGTAAAGTCGAACGTGCGCGGCGTGCCCCAGCGGGCCTGTTCGACGTTCGCGCTTTCGTCGCCGCCCAGCGGCACGGTCTCGTGCGGCAGGTTCGGGATGCCGAGCGCCAGCGATTCCATGTCCTCGCGAATCGCTTCGAGGCGAGCCTCGCTGGACTTCAGCTCGTCGGCGATGCCGGCGACTTCCGCCATCAGCGGTGCGACGTCCTCGCCCTTCGCCTTGGCCTGGCCGATCGCCTTGCTGCGCGTATTGCGCAGGTTCTGCAGCTCCTGCGTGCGGGTCTGGATCTGCTTGCGCTCGGACTCCAGCGCTTCGAACGCGGACGCATCGAGCGCATAACCACGCGTGGCGGCGAGGCGTTCGGCGACTTCGGCGGGGCGCTGGCGCAGCAGGACCTGATCGAGCATGGGAGCGTTCGTCGAGCGTGGAAAGACGGCATTATCACCGCACCGCGCGGCCGGTGCGCTTCTTCCCGGCGCGTTAACGGCCCTGTGCCAGCATGCCCACGATGGATACGACACGCATGGCGACTTCCCCCGCGCCGTCTGGTGAACGCCCTGGACGTCCGCCCTTCCGCTTCAACCGCAAGCTCGCGCTGTGGATCGCGCTGGCGTTCGTCGCCGGTTTGATCCTGTTCGCACTGGCGATCCGGCATTCGAACCGAACGGATTTCTATCGCGCAGGCGAGGTGCCGCCGTCCACCGCCGAACCGGACTACACGCCGCTGCCGGCACCGCAGGCGGGCGACAGTGGATCGGGCATCGGGTCGCTGGAGCCGCCTCCGCCGCCGGTGGCCTCCGAAGCGCCGGTCGCGCGACCGGTCCCGGCACCTGCGCCGATCGAGCGACCCGCGCCCGAACCACGCCCCGCCGCGGTCGCCGACCGCAAGGCGCGCCCGATCCCCGGCCAGACGCCCGCACCGGATTACCCGATGCGCGCACTACGCGACGGCGAAACCGGCACGGTGCTGGTGCTGGTGCACATCGGCCCGGACGGCGTGCCGACCGCGACGGAACTCGCGCAGTCGAGCGGCTCACGCGAACTGGATCGCGCCGCGCTGCAGGGCGTTCGCCGCTGGCGCTTCGAGCCGGCGATCGGCGACGGCCACCCGACCGTGGGCGACGTCGTAGTGCCGATCGACTTCAAGCTGTCGGACTGACCGGTTCGATCCGCAGGCCGGCATTGCCGGCCAGTTCGACGAAGCCGGGAAACGACGTCGCGACGTTGGCGACGTCGCGGATCCGAACCTCGCCGCTTGCGCGCTGTGCGAGTACCGCCAGGCTCATCGCGATGCGGTGATCGCCGAGGCTGTCGACGTCGCCGCCGTGCGGCTTTCCGCCCTCGATGTTCGCGCCGTCGGGTCGCTCGTCGACAGCGATTCCCAGTGTGCGCAGACCCGCAGACATCGCGGCGAGGCGGTCGGACTCCTTGACGCGCAGTTCGGCCGCGCCGGTCACAGTCGTGCGGCCTTCGGCGCATGCGGCGGCTGCGAATAGTGCGGGGAACTCGTCGATCATGTCCGGCACGAGAGCAGTCGGGACGTCGATGCCGTGCAGCGTTGCCGAACGCACGCGCAGGTCGGCGACCGGTTCACCGCCCTGCTCGCGGGGTGATTCGACAGTGATGTCGGCGCCCATGAGCCGCAGAGCCTCGAGAAGCCCCGTGCGTCGCGGGTTCATGCCGACGGCTTCGATCAGCAGGTCGGAGCCCGGGACGATGGTCGCGGCAACGAGAAAGAATGCTGCCGACGAGAAATCCGCAGGCACGTCGACGTCGATCGCCCGCAGCGTCTGGCGGCCAGTGAGCGTGGCTTCGCCCGGCGCGAATTCGATGTCGGCGCCGAATGCGCGGAGCATGCGCTCGGTGTAGTCGCGGGTCGGGTGCGGTTCGACAACGCGCGTTTGCCCATCGGCGTACAGGCCGGCGAGCAGCACGGCCGACTTCACCTGCGCACTGGCAACCGGCGACGCGTAGTCGATCCCGCGAAGCGCAGAGCCGCCATGGATGCGCAGCGGCGGCAGGCCGTCAGCCGTGTCGATGCGCGCACCCATCTGCGACAACGGATCCGTGACTCGACGCATCGGTCGCTTCGACAGCGACTCGTCCCCGACCAGCACGCTGTCGAACTGCTGCCCGGCGAGCAACCCGGCGAGCAGGCGCATGCCGGTGCCTGCGTTGCCGCAGTCCAGCAGTGCGTTCGTCCCGCGCAAGCCATGCAGCCCGACACCGTGCACGATGCGCTCGCTCGGCGCCGGCGATTCGATCTGCACGCCGAGCTGTGCGAACACGCGCGCCGTCGCACGCGTGTCCTCGCCTTCGAGGAAGCCGGTGATGCGACTCGTGCCGTCGGCGATCGCAGCGAACATTACCGCGCGATGCGAAATCGATTTGTCGCCCGGCACGCGTATGCGGCCGCGTAGCGGCGCGCCAGACGATGCGAGCCAATCGAGACTCACGACAGCACCTCGTCCAGCGCTTGCAGCAGGCGACGGTTCTCGTCGGTGGTGCCGACGGTGATGCGGCTGTATGCCGGCAGGCCGTAGCCACGCATTGGTCGCAGAACCACGCCACGTTCGAGAAGCGCAGCTTCCACAGCTGCGGTGCGCTCGCCGAGGTGCACGAGGACGAAGTTGGTCTGCGACGGAAGCACGCGAATGCCACGCGCCTGCAATGCAGCGGAAAGCAAAGCTCGCTCGCCCGAATTGCGACTACGCGACCACTCGAGATGCTCGCGGTCGCCCAACGCCGCCTCGCACGCCGCCAGGGCAAGCGAATTGACGTTGAAGCTCTCGCGCACGCGTTCCATCACGGCCACGAGGCCTTCCGCTGCAATCGCGTAGCCACATCGAAGCCCCGCAAGCGCATACGCCTTGCTGAAGGTACGCGTGACGACGACATTGCGGCGGTCCTTCGCGATCGACAGCGCGCTCGCGTAGTCCGGTGTGTCGGCCATTTCCGCGTACGCCTCGTCGACGACGACGATGACATGCGGCGGTACGGCGTCGAGAAAGCGCGCAAGCGTCGCGCGGTCGAGCCAAGTTCCTGTCGGATTGTTGGGGTTCGCGATGTAGAGCAGCTTCGTCGAAGGCGTGATCGCGCCGAGCAGTGCGTCGACATCATGGCCGAGCGGCATCGCAGCATCGTCCGCCAGCGCGGGTGCGACGCGTGCATTCGCAACGGATGCGCGCGTCGCCAGCGCGAACACCGCGAAGCCGTATTGCGGGTAGACGACGTCATCGGCCGCGCCAGCGAATACTTGTGCGAACTGCATCAGCAATTCGTGCGAGCCGTTGCCCAGCAGGATGCGCGATGCGTCAACGCCGTGCAGCTCTGCAAGCGCCGCCTTCAACGACGCGCCACGCGGATCGGGATAGCGATGCATCAGATGCAACGCATCGAGCACCGCTGCACGGGCAAGCGGCGACGGTCCGTAAGGATTCTCGTTCGATCCCAATTCCACAAGCCATGTCGTGCGCGCACGCATGCCCACCACGTCGTGCCCCGGGTCGTACGCCTTCAAGCTCTGGATGCCCGCGGTGCTGCGCGACGCGAACCAGGCTTCGTTGTACGCCGGCGTCATCCGATCGCCACCGGGTACGAACCGAGTACGCGAACCTCCTGCGCGAACTCGCCAAGGCCCGACAGCGCCTGGGTCATCGCGGGCTGGTCGACGTGCCCGTCGATATCGATGAAGAACGCGTACTGCCACGGCTGCGCATGACCGGGACGCGATTCGATGCGCGTCATGCTCAGCCCGTTGCGCGCGAACGGTTCAAGCACGCTGTAGAGCGCACCCGGCTGATCCTTGATGAAGACCAGAAGCGACGTGCGGTCGTTGCCCGACGGTGTGAACAGCTCGCGTCCGAGTACGAGGAAGCGCGTGGTGTTGTCGGCGCGGTCCTCGATCGGCCCCTGCACCACCTTCAGGCCATACACCGACGCCGCGCTGATCCCTGCGATCGCCGCTGCGTCGTCCGCGTTGCGCGCGCGACGCGCGGCATCCGCATTGCTCGACGCCGGAATCATTTCCACGCCCGGCAGGTGCGAACGCAGCCACGCGCGGCACTGCGCGAACGACTGCGGATGCGAGTAGACGCGCTCGATGTCCTCGATACGCCCGGTGCGCGACAGCAGGTGCTGATGCACGCGCAGTTCGACTTCACCGCAGATGCGCACGTCGGACGACAGGAACATGTCCAGCGTCGACTGGATCGTGCCCTGCGTGGAGTTCTCGACGGGCACAACACCGAAGTCAGCATTGCCAGCCGCGACCTCCTGGAACACTTCCTCGATGCTGCCGAGCGGCAGCGCACGTACGGAATGCCCGAAGTGTTTCAGCGCCGCCTGCTGCGAGTGCGTACCTTCCGGGCCGAGGTACCCGACTTTCAACGGCTCCTGCTGCGCGAGGCAGGCCGACATGATTTCGCGGAACACGCGCACGAGCACCGCGTTATCGAGCGGGCCTTTATTGCGGTCGACGACGCGGCGCAGCACCTGCGACTCGCGTTCGGGACGGTAGTAGTCGACTGCACGCGCGAGCTCGCCTTTCGCGCGACCCACTTGCGCGGCGAACTGCGCACGCTCGCTGATCAGCGACTGGATGTCACGGTCGATTCCGTCGATGCGTTCGCGCAGTCGCGCCAGTTCTTCCGGTGATCCCGCGCTCATCCGTGTCGCCTCCTGAAGTCGTCCATGAACTCGACCAGCGCAGCGACGCCGGTTTCCGGCATCGCGTTGTAGATCGACGCACGCATGCCGCCCAGCGCGCGATGGCCTTTCAGACCGATCAGCCCGGCTTTCACCGATTCAGCGAGGAACGGCTTGTCGAGCGCTTCGTCGTGCAGGAAGAACGGCACGTTCATGCGCGAACGCGCGTCGGCCGCCACTTCGTTTCGATAGAAGCCGCCGGAGCCGTCGATCGCGTCATACAGCGCCTTCGACTTGCGCGCATTGCGACGCGCGAATTCCTCGACGCCGCCCTCGTTGAGCATCCACTTGAACACCAGCCCCGCGAGATACCAGTTCCATGTCGGCGGCGTGTTGAGCATCGACTCGCCCTTGACGTGCGAGCGGTAGTCGAAGATATCGGCACGCGGCTGGCCGGCGCGGTCAAGCAGGTCGCGGCGGATGATCACGACGGTAACGCCCACGGGGCCGAGGTTCTTCTGCGCACCCGCGTAGATCACGCCGAACTTCGAAACGTCGAGCGGCTCGGACGCGATGTTCGAGCTGAAGTCCGCCACCAGCGGCACCCTGCCGACATCCGGAACGTCGCGGAACTCGACGCCGTGGATGGTCTCGTTCGCGGTGATGTGCACGTAGGCCGCATCGGGCGACAGCTGCCACTCGCCCCGCGGCGGGATGTCGCGGAAATCGCCGGCTTCGCTGGTCGCAGCGACCTGCGCATCGACATACGGCTTGGCCTGCTTGATCGCGGTCTTGCCCCAATGGCCGCTCACGACGTAGTCGGCACGCTGTCCCGGCGTCGCGATGTTGAGCGGCACCAGCGCCTGCGCGGTGGTCGCGCCGCCGGCCAGGAACAGGATCGCGTAGTCGTCGGAGATCGACATCAGCTGCCGCAGGTCCGCCTCGGCCTCCGCCGCCACGCCCATGAACTCGGAACCGCGATGGCTGAGCTCGACGATGGACGCGCCTACGCCACGCCAGTCCAGCAACTCGTCGCGCGCCTGTTCGAGCACGGCTTCCGGGAGGGTGGCGGGACCGGCACTGAAGTTGAAGACGCGCGACATGGGGCACCTGCGATCGGGGTGAAGGCCGAGTATGCCGCAGCGCAGCACGGCGGGCGGCCGCCCCTGCATCTTTTTCATCATGACGCTCGTCTAATCGGTTATCGAACCCGGGAGACGCCCCATGTCCCTGCACGACGCCCTGCGGATCCCCGCTCGCGACATCACCGACGAAGCTGTCTACCGCGACCGACGCCGCGTCGTCGCCGCGCTGGCCGCATCGGGTGCGCTCACGTTGTCCGGCTGTGCGAAGGCCGCCCCACCAGCCGCACCCGCCGCGGCGAAGATCGACCCCGCGCGCATGCGTGCCGGCTTCACCACGAATGAAACGCGCACGACGTACCAGGACGTCACGACCTACAACAACTTCTACGAGTTCGGCACCGGAAAGGCCGATCCCGCGAATGCACCCCGCACGCTGCGCACGCGCCCGTGGACCGTCGCGGTCGGCGGCCAGTGCGCGAAGCCGGGACGCATCGGCATCGATGACCTGCTCAAGGGCCTGAAACCCGAGGAACGCGTCTACCGGCATCGCTGCGTCGAAGGCTGGTCAATGGTGATCCCGTGGCTGGGCGTGCCGCTGGGCAGCGTGCTGAAGCGCTTCGAGCCGACATCGAAGGCGAAGTTCGTCGCGTTCACGACGCTGGCCGATGCGAAGCAGATGCCGGGCCTCTCCTACCCTGCGCTCGACTGGCCGTATCGCGAAGGCCTGCGCATCGACGAAGCCATGAACCCGCTGGCGCTGCTCGCCACCGGCATCTATGGCAAGCCGCTGCTGCAGCAGAACGGCGCGCCGCTGCGGCTCGTACTGCCGTGGAAATACGGCTTCAAGTCGATCAAGTCGATCGTTGCGATCACGTTCGTCGAGCACATGCCGTTTACGAGCTGGAACGATCAGGCGTCCGACGAATACGGCTTCTTCTCCAACGTCAATCCGGCGGTCGACCATCCGCGCTGGAGTCAGAAGACGGAACGCCGCATCGCGGGCACCGGCAGCAAGCTGTTCGCCGACCGCATCCCAACCAAACTGTTCAACGGCTACGCCGAACAGGTGGGATCGATGTACGCGGGCCTCGACCTGAGGAAGTGGTTCTGAGCGCGGCGGTCGCGCGCCCGGTGCGTCGACGCACTGAACCGGGCGTCGTCATCGCGAAGGCGGTCGTGCATGTGCTCGCGCTGCTGCCTGCGGCGTGGCTGGCGTGGCAGATCCGCAACGAGGTGCAGCTCGGCACCGGCGCGTTGGGCGCGGACCCGGTCGCGGCGATCGAGCACTTCCTCGGCCTGTGGGCGATCCGCTTCCTGATGATCACGCTCGCGGTGACGCCGCTTCGCCAGCTCACCGGCAAGGCCGTGCTGCTGCGCTTCCGCCGCATGCTGGGGCTGTACACGTTCTTCTACGCGACGCTGCACTTCGCGGCGTGGATGATTCTCGACCTGCGGCTCGACGCATCGCAGATCGGTGCCGCGATCGCGAAGAAGCCTTTCATCACCGTCGGCTTCGCGGCGTGGCTGCTTCTGGTGCCGCTTGCCGCGACGTCGTTCCAGCGCGCGATGCGTTCGCTAGGTCGACGCTGGGGGCAGCTGCATCGCGCGATCTATGTGATCGCGATTCTCGCAGTGCTGCATTTCTGGTGGCTCGTGAAGTCCGACATCCGCGAGCCGGCGCTGTATGCGGGCATCGCCGCGGTGCTGCTGGGCTGGCGCCTGTGGAAGCGCCTGAAACCGGCTAGCCCGCGCCGTACAGCAGCAACAGGCTGAGCGCGCCGGCGAGAAGCACGGCCGCGACGATCAACCACGGCATGCGTCGCGCGGCACGTCGCAATTGCGGCGGCGCGGGTGCGCGACCGCTCGGGCGACGCTCGCGTTCCGGCTCGACATCCGGCGGACGCGCGGCTTCGACGACGAAGCGATGCTGCCCCGCGATCACGAGCTGATCGCCCGGCAGCAACAGCGCGCTCGACAGCGAATGACCATTGACCCAGACGGGCGCGGCGGTCGTTGACGTCGTTGCACGCACGCCCTTTGCGGTGGCCCGCAAGGTGAGTTCACGCGGGCCGACGGCTTCGTCGTCGACCGGGATATCGCTATCCGCCGCGCGTCCGAGCACGCAGTCGCGATCCAGCGGAAAGCAGCGCCCGTGATGTCGACCGGCGATCGCGCGCAGAACCGCACGCCCTTCCGTGCGCGCCGATGCTGCGACGTCGGCGGACTCCGGGCGTCGTCCGACGAGTACGCATTCGACGCCGGCGAGGAAGATCGAATCACCCGCACGCAGCATCGCCATGCGACGGATCGGTCGACCGTTGACGTAGACGCCGCGCACGCCGTCGCGTACCTGCAGCCAGACGCCGCGCGAATCGACGTAGATATGCGCGACGGGTTCGGTGTCGCCCGCATGCCGTCCGTCGAGCATCGACGACACGATCGGATGCACGCCCGGCTCGAGATCGAGCAGGTCGCGGCCGGGATCGGTCTGTCGAAGTCGGAGGGCTGTCACGCGGCCGGAATCTAGCATGCCGACGCGGCGTTGCCGGCCCCTGCGCCACAATGCCTGCCACCGCACGCACCGGAGGCCGCATGCCCACCATCGATATCCGCCATACGCACAGCCTCGATCCCGCGCAGGCGCGCCAGGCCGTGCAGCACATCGCCGACACGCTCGCGCAGCGCTTCGGCGTCGCCCAGAGCTGGCAGGGCGATTCGCTGATGTTCAAGCGCAGCGGCGTGGACGGCCGCGTGCACCTCGAGCCCGGCGCAGTACGCGTCACCGCCGAGCTGGGCTTCCTGCTGGGTGCGATGAAAGGCACGATCGAAGACGAAATCCGGCGCGTGCTCGCTGAACGCTTCCGCTGATTTCCGCTGCCGGGCGTGTAGCCCGACGGTTATAGTCGCAGCCCCGGAACCGCACCCTCGCCCATGTCTGCAGCCATTGCCCTGATCACCGGAGTCGTGCTCGCCCTGATCGTCGCGGCGGGCTGGATCGGCTGGATCTGGAAGGTCGGGCTGGCCCGCTTCGACGCCGCCGAAGGGCTGGCGATCCTGTCGGGCATGCGCTGGCGCGAGCTGTCGAACCTGGTGGTCGATGCGCTGGGCGGCTCGGGCTTCGAGCGCGAGACCACCGAACAGCAGGCCGCACGCGGCTCGCAGGGCGAAGTGCACATCTATCGCGATGGCCGCCCCTGGATCCTGATCTGCCGACAGGGCGTCAACCATGTCGTGACGCGCGCCGCCGCCGAGGAATTCGCGCGTTCGGTGCGCAACGTCAATGCCGCGGGTGGCGTGATCGTGACGCCGGGTCGCGTCGAGCCGGACGCACGCCTCGTCGCACCGAACATCGAACTCGTCGACGGTACGGAGCTGTGGAGGCTCGTCGGCCCGTTGCTTCCGGGCAGCGTGCATAGCGAGGTGGCGTCGCGTGCCCGTGCACGTGCGTTGCGCTCGACGGGCACCGCGCTCGCGATCTCTGTCGTCGTCGGTTTCGCGCTGGGTTTCGGCCTGAGCCGCGTGGTCGGTGACGACGAAGAGTCGTCGGTCCCTTCCATCGCAACGACGACTGCTCGCACCGCGCCGCACGCGGCGCTCAGCACCGTCCCGACGCCTGTTGCGCCGATGACCGAGGACGAGGAACGCGAAGCCATCGTCGACGAGATCCGGAAGCTACCCGGCGTCGACAAGACACTGTGGTCGACGCGCTCGACGCTGCAGGTCTTCCTCAACGATCCGTCCGTTGCAACGGACGACGTGATCTGCGGCGTCATGAAGCGCCACGAGCTTCTGCGCTCGTCGCGACTGCAGATCCAGAGCCCGGCGGGCAGCGCCCGACCGGTGCGTTTCATGCAGTGCGCGGTCTACTGACTACGCCATCAGCCTTCGAAGCGCGAGAACACCAGGCACGCGTTGGTGCCGCCGAAGCCGAAGCTGTTCGACATCACCGTGCGCAGCTGCGCCGATCGGGTTTCACGCAGGATCGGATAGCCCGCGGCGCGCTCGTCGAGGTTCTCGATGTTGAAAGACGCGGCCATGAAGCCGTCGCGCATCATCAGCAGCGAATAGATCGCCTCGTGCACGCTGGCCGCACCGAGCGAGTGACCGCTCAGCGCCTTCGTCGACGACAGCGGCGGAATCGCATCGCCGAACACTTCGCGCACGGCCTGCAACTCGGTGATGTCGCCGACCGGCGTCGAGGTGCCGTGCGTATTGAGGTAATCGATCGGGCGATCGACGCCCGCCATCGCCATGCGCATGCAGCGCACCGCGCCCTCGCCCGACGGCGCGACCATGTCCACGCCATCCGACGTCACGCCATAACCGATCAGCTCGGCAACGATCGGAGCGCCGCGCGCCTGCGCATGCTCGAGCGACTCGAGCACGAACATGCCGCCGCCGCCCGCAATGACGAAGCCATCGCGATCGGCGTCGTACGGACGCGACGCCCTTTCCGGCGTGTCGTTGAACGAGGTCGACAGCGCACCCATCGCGTCGAATTGTGAGGTCATGCCCCAGTGCAGTTCTTCGCCACCGCCCGCGAGCATGATGTCCTGCATGCCGTGGCGGATCATGTCGGCCGCGACGCCGATGCAGTGCGCGGACGTCGCGCAGGCGGCGGAAATCGAATAGCTCACGCCCTGGATGCCGAAGCCCGTTGCGAGCGCGGCCGACACCGTCGAGCACATCGTGCGCGGCACCATGTAGGGACCGATGCGACGCACGCCCTTGGCCTTGAGCAGGTCGCCGGTTTCGATCTGCCACTGCGCGGAACCGCCACCCGAGCCCGCGATCGCACCCGCACGCGGCGTGCGCAGCGCATCGGGGCCGAGACCCGCGTGCGCGAGCGCGTCCATCGATGCGACGTACGCGTGGCCCGCGGCGTCGCCCATGAAGCGGCGCAGCTTGCGGTCGATGATCGCGTCGAGATCGATCGCGGGGTCGCCTGCGACGCGGGCGCGCATGCCGAGCGTTTCGTATTCGGGGATGTAACGGATGCCGGCGCGTCCTTCGCGCAGCGACTCGGACACCGTGTCGAGCTCGCGCCCGAGGCACGACGTCAGGCCCATGCCGGTAACGACGACGCGATGCATCAGAAGCCCTCCGTCGATCCGAACAGGCCGACGCGCAGATCCTTCGCGACGTAGATCTCGCGGCCGTCGACATACGTGCGGCCGTCGGCGATCACCAGCGCGAGCTTGCCGCGCATCACGCGTCGGATGTCGATCTCGTACGACACGACCTTCGCGTCCGGCAGCACCTGCCCACTGAACTTGACCTCGCCCACGCCGAGTGCGCGACCACGGCCGGGTTCGCCCAGCCACGGCAGGTAGAACCCCGCGAGCTGCCACATGGCGTCGACGCCGAGGCAGCCCGGCATCACCGGGTCGCCGAGGAAATGGCAGCCGAAGAACCAGAGGTCGGGATTGATGTCGAGCTCGGCGCGGATCACGCCCTTGCCGTTGCGACCGCCGGTCTCCGAAATTTCGGTGATGCGGTCGAACATGAGCATCGGTGGCGCGGGCAGCTTGGCGTTGCCGGGGCCGAACATTTCGCCGCGCGCACAGGCCAGCAGCTGGTCGCGATCGAAGGAAGAAGGACGGGTCATCGGTATGGCGCGGGGGAAAGCGGGCGAGTCTAGCGGCTGGCGCGTGATCTTCTCAGTGCGCCGCCGTAGGGTGGGAGGCGGAACGCGATCCGCGCAGCCTGCACGCGACGGCCGCGCGGCAACGTGAAACCGGCGCGAAGGCTTGGCGAGTCCGCGGGCGGCCCTTATACTGCGCGGCCCCGGGCGGTTAGCTCAGCGGTAGAGCATTGCCTTCACACGGCAAGGGTCGCAGGTTCGAACCCTGCACCGCCCACCAGATCGATCACGAAGCCGCCTCCGGGCGGCTTCGTCGTTTGCGGCGTCCGCGTTGGCACGGATGCTGCGAACCGGGCGCGGCGCGAAGCGGCCGTCGTCTGCTTGCACGCGCTGTAACGCTGCTGCAACGCGCTTTCGTCGGTTGGCCGCGTTAGCGCTGCGTTACAGCAGCCGTAACACCGCGAAGAACCTTCTGCACGAACGCGAAATCGTTGCAGCCTCACACGTGACGTTAACCGTTTCGCGTCTAGCCTCCCGCGGACTGGATTCACGGGACCTGTCATGGCCGACGCGCAGCAGCTGCAGCCCTCCGTACTCATCGTCGATGACGATGCCACGTTCGCTTCCGCTGCCGCCGATTTCGCGCGTGCGCATGGCTTCCAGACCTCCATCGCGCATTCGCTCGAGGAATCGCGCCGCGCCATGGGCCGCGGCATGAGCGACCTCACCATGCTCGACGTGACCCTGCCGGACGGGACCGCGTTCGACCTGCTCGCCGAGCTCGACGCTCGCCAGCACAGCCGCATCGCGCTGATGACCGGCGAAACGTCGCTCGAGACCGCCCGCCGCGCCGTTGGGCTGCCGGTGCTCGACTATCTGATCAAGCCACTTTGCCCGCAGCAGTTCGAGTCGCTGCTGAGCCAGGCGTCGGCGCGTGCGCTCGCGCAGATCGCCGGCGCGCGGCCCGACGGCATCATCGGCGAGTGCGAGGCGATCCGTCAGCTCGCAGCCGACCTCGAGCGCGTAGCGCAGACGCGCGTGTCCGTGCTGATCACCGGCGAGAGTGGCACCGGCAAGGAGCTCGTCGCGCGCGCGGTGCACGAGCGCAGCCATCGACGCGGCGCATTCGTCGCGGTCAACTGCGGCGCGATCGCACCCGATCTTCTCGCGAGCCATCTGTTCGGCCACGAGCGCGGCAGCTTCACCGGTGCGCAGCAGCGCCACGTCGGCTACTTCGAGCAGGCGAATCGCGGCACGTTGTTCCTCGACGAAATCACCGAAATGCCGCCCGCGTTGCAGGTCTACCTGCTGCGCGTGCTCGAAACCGGTGAGATCACACGCGTTGGTGGCAGCGAAACGATTCCCGTCGACGTGCGCATCGTCGCGGCGACCAATCGCGACCCGATCCAGAGCATCGAGCAGGGCGTGCTGCGCGAGGATCTCTATTACCGCCTCGCCGACTTCGTGATGGCGCTTCCGCCGTTGCGTGCGCGTGGCGACGACGTGGTGTTGCTCGCGAATGTGTTCGTCGAGCGGCTCAACGCCGAACACGGCCAGGTCAAGCAACTCGCACACGACGCCGAACGCATGCTCATGCGCCATGGTTGGCCGGGCAACATCCGCGAGCTTCGCAGCGTCGTGCAACGCGCCTACCTGCTGAGCGATGGCCCGCTGGTGCGCATTCCGACGCTCGGACGTCGCGCGATTCCACTGCACCAGGACGACAACAGCATCGTCTTCCACGTCGGAATGAGCTATGCGGATGTCGAGCGCGAGATGCTCACCAAGACGCTGGCGAAGGTCGACGGCGACAAGACCGAAGCGGCGCGCATTCTCGGCGTCAGCGTGCGCACCATCCACAACCAGCTTGCGCGACTCGCCGTGTCGGGCGAGACCGCCATGCCGCATGTCTGAGCCGTTTCCGCCGTATCCACCGCCAGCGCCCCATCCCGCCGTGCGCTGGCGACACGACATCTCGAACGAAGTGAATGCACTGACGATGGCGACCGCCGCGGCGCGTCGCATGATCGAGATCGGCGACCTGCACGCGGCGATGCTCAACATGGCGCGCGCCGAGGAATCGGGGCAACGCTGCATCGAACTACTGCAACAGATGCCGTTCCCGGGTTGAGCCGACGCAAAGAAAAAGGCCCGCGAAAGCGGGCCTTTTTCGTCATGCATTACGCACTCAGTGCGGCGAGGAACGCGACGCGCCGCCGTCCTTCTTCTGACCTGACGACGTCGACGCGGTGGAGCCGGACGAACCCGCCGCTCCGGAACCGCCCGTCGCGCTCGAACCACCGGCGTCGCCTTCGGACGAAGATGACTGCGAGCCACTTGCCGACGAACCACTACCGGACTGACCACTCGCCGACTTCGACTGGTCGCTGCTGGATTGCGACGACTGCGAGCCGGACAGCGATGACGAGCCCGAGCTACCGGACAGCGACGACTGCGAGCTGCTCTGCCCACCCTGGATCGCGGCGGACTGGCCGGACGACTGCGAACGACCCTGCGACTGCGACTGCGACTGGGAGCCCGACGTCACGCGAATGCGGTTGTCGATGTCACGCACGCCGGCGCACGACTCGGCGATGTCCTCGATGCGGTGCTTCATCCAGCGCTGGTCGACGTTGCCTTCCAGTACCACTTTGCCGCCTTCCGAACGCACTTCAACGTCCGACACATCGATGTCGTGCGCGTTCGACAGGCGCTCGTTGAGGTCGTCGATGATGCGTTCGTCCGAACGCACGTAGTTCTTCGGGCCGCGGCCGCGCTGCGACTGCTGCTGTCCGCCCTGCGACTGCTGGCCGTAGCCGTACATGCCGCCCTGGCTGCCCTGCGCGAACTGCGACGAGCCCGAGCCCTGGTTGTACTGCGACTGGCTGTCGCCCGAGAACGTGGACTGCGAACGGTTCGAGTAACCACCGTCGCCGTAACCGCGGCTGCCCGAGAACTGCGACTGGCCGGTGCCGTACTGCGACGAACCGAAGCCATTGCCCTGCTGGCCGTAGCCCTGCGAACCCTGTCCGTACTGCTGCGACGAGCCATAGCCCTGCTGCGAACCCTGCGAGCCGTGCTGCGACTGCTGCGAGCCGCCGTAACCGCTGTGCCCGTACTGCTGCGACGAGCCTTGTCCGTACTGCTGCGATCCGCTCGAACCGCCCTGGCCGTACTGCTGCGACGAACCCTGGCCCGACATCTGCGCTGAACCGTAGTCGCCCTGCCCGCGCCAGCTGTTGAAGCTCGACTCGTGCTGCATGTACGGGCTGCTGTAACCGCCGTGGACGCCCGTCTGCGATGCGCCGTAGCCGCCGACGAGATAGTCGCGGTCGCGATTGGCATCGCCACCACCGAAGCCGCCGCCCTGCTGGCCGTAGCTGCTGTTCTGCCCACCGTACTGCTGCGCGTAGCTGCCCTGCGAGCCGTATTCCGAACCCGAGCCGGACCCGTAGCCCTGTCCATACGAACGGCCGCCCGAACCCTGGCTTTCGCCGCCGTACGCGCCGTAGCCCGGCGTGCGGCCGTGCTGCTCACCGAAGCCCTGCGACTGGCGCTGCTGCGACGAACCCTGTGAGCCGTACTGCGACGAGCCGTAGCCCTGCGAGCCCTGCGAACCCTGTCCGTACTGCGACTGCTGCGAGCCGCCGTAACCGCCCTGCCCGTACTGCTGCGACGAGCCGTAGCCCTGCCCCATCGAACCGTGTTGCTGTCCGTACTGCTGGCCCTGTCCGAACTGCTGCGAGCCCTGGCCCTGCGAGCTCTGCTGGCCGTAATCCGATGTGCCGTAATTGCTCTGCCCGTACTGGTTGCCGCGCCCGAACATCTCGCCCTGATTCATCTGGTTCGAGTACGCCGGTTCCCACTGCCCGCTCTCGCGGCCCGCGCCCTGGCGCGACGCCTGCGAGTTCTCGGACTGATAGCCCTGCTGGCTGCCCTGGCGGCCGCTGGACTGTTGACCGTGTTCGTTGTTCTGCATGTCCTGTTTCCTCTCGTTGATCCAGTTTCGACTTGCGCTAAACGCCTCCGCACCGAGTCGCATCACATCGTTCGCGACTTCGCGTATCTGGCGCCCCAACTGTTGATCACGCACTGAGCTGTCCTCCGTGTTCGGATCTCGATCGCGTGGAATTCGCCGCCCGACAGCGACGCACCCAAGAGCGCAAGGTCCATGCCAATTGCAGAGCCTGTAGACGCGTCTTTTTTCACGCGATGTTTCTGCGCATGTTTCGACCGAGGGAATATTTTTCCGCACTCGCTCGCACTGCGCGTTCTGAATCATGCGCGTGCGCTTGCATGCGACGTGCGACGAAAAACATCGCGATCACGCGCGTTTGACGCGGCGCTGTCATACGGTTTGCGAGAGTTCAACGGGGCCGCGAGGCCCTCCCCCTCACGAGCGAGAAACGACCATGAAGAAGACTCTGGCCATCGCCGCCGTCATGCTGATGCTGACGGCTTGCCACAAGGACGCTGACGACCAGTCCGCCAACACGACGGCGGCAGGTTCCGATACGACGGCCACCGCGCCGGCGACCGACACCACCGGCGGCACCATGAGCGGTACCGACACCACGGGCACCGCGACCGGTACGACGGGTACGTCGTCCGATATGTCCGGTACGGGTACCGGTACGGGCACTGGAACCGGCACCGGCATGACCGGCACGGGCACCGACACCACCGGCGCTGGTACGGGCACCGGCACGGGTACGGGCACCGGCACGACAGGTACCGACGCGAACCAGCAGAACAACGGCAGCTCGTCGACCACGCCGCCGACCCCGTAACAGCCACGCAGCAGTCGACCTCGACGGCGGCCCTCGGCCGCCGTTTTTTATTGGGTGTCGTTATTGCGATGTTTGCTTCGAGACGACGATGCAACCGCGCCCGTGACGGAGCGCGATCGCATCGCCTCCGATCACACCGGCAAAGGCTTCGCCCGAGCGATCACATCCCGCGCTTCGTCAGGCAGCTCACGCTTCGCAGCATCGGCCAGCGTGTAGCGCGCCGGACTCTTCGCACGCGACAACTCCGCCCATGTCACCGGCACCGCAACGGGTGCGCCGTCGCGTGCACGCAACGACCAGGCCGCGACACTCGTCGCACCGCGCCCGTTGCGCAACCAGTCGATGAAGATGCGGCCCTTGCGCTTGGCCTTGCTCATGGTCGCGACGTATCGATCGGGCGACTGGCGCTCCATCGCATCGGCGAACGCTTCGCAGAAGCGACGCGCGTCCTCCCAATCCGCCTGCGGCTGCAGCGGCACGACCACATGCACGCCCTTGCCGCCGGACAACTTCGGGTACGACTCGAGCCCGGCGTCAAGAAGGCGATCGCGCACTTCCTTCGCAGCCGCGCGTATCTGCGGCCATTCGATCGACGGATCGGGATCGAGGTCGAACACGATTCGATCCGGCTGTTCGATCGAATCGATGCGCGAACCCCATGGATGCAGCTCGATCGCATTCATCTGCACCAGCGACATCAGGCCTTCGACGCTGTCGACGTAGAAGTAGTCGGCCTTGTCGCCATCGTTTTCGGTGATCGTGAAGGACTTCACCGCGTCGCTGAAACCGTGCTTCACGTGCTTCTGGAAAAAGTGCTGGCCCTTGATGCCATCCGGGCAGCGCACGATCGACAGCAGCCGACCGCCGATGTCCTCGAGCAGCTGCGGCGCCGCGGCGAGGTAGTAGTCCCACACGTCCTGCTTGGTGTAGCCCTGCGCGGGATACACCTCGCGATCGGGACTGCTGAGGTTCGGCAGGTTCGATTTGTCGAGATCGATCTTCGTCGTCGCGCGCTTCGCCGTCTTCCGCGCTGCGGCTTTCTTCGCGACCGTCTTCCTGGCCGCGGGCGTCGCAGCAACCTTCTTCGCCGCGGTCTTCTTCGCCGTAGCGGCCGACCTCGACGTCGCGGGTTTGGTCGTTGGCATGGTCTCGGGCTGCTCCAATGCTTCCGGCGTCGCCGGCTTGTCGTCGCGCAGGCGGTGGAACGATGCCTGTCGCACCAGGCCTTCCTTGCCCCAGCCGCGGAAGAACACTTCGACCACCGTCTTCGGCTTCACCCAGTGGATGCGGCCCTTCGGCAGCGGCACGTGTTTCGGGATCTCGACCACCGGCTCGGCGATCTCGAGCGCCTTCAGGCGCTTGATCAGGTCGAGCAGGAAATCGTTGTTCATGCCCGAACCGACGCGGCCGGCGTACACCAGCGTGCGATCGCGGTACTGGCCGAGCATCAGCGCACCGAGGCCCTGCCGCGAGCCCTTGGGCGGCGTGTAACCCACGACGACGAAGTCCTTGGTCTCCGACGTCTTGACCTTCAGCCACTCGGCCGATCGTGCGTCGACATACGTCGAATTGATGCGCTTGCTGATGATGCCTTCCATGCCGCGTTCGCGCGCCGCCTCGAACACTTCAGGGCCGCGGCCGACGATGTGCGAGCTGTAGAACAGTCGTGGGTCGGCGCCCTTCAACAGTTCCTCAAGCAACGCCTTGCGTTCGATCAGCGGTGCGTCGCGCAGATCCTGTCCGTCGACCGCCAGCAGGTCGAAGATCACGTACCGCATGTTGTTCGCGTCTTTGTCGGACAGCGCCTTCTGCAGCGCGTTGAAGTCGCTGTAACCGTTCTTGTCCACGGCGATAAGTTCGCCGTCGAACACCGCAGTCGTGCCGAACTCTCGTAGCAGTTTCAATAGCTCGGGCGCGCGTTCGTTCCACGGAATCCCGTTGCGCGACCACAACATAGGCGAGCGGCCGCTCTGCCCAATCAACCGGTAGCCGTCCCACTTCCATTCGTGCAACCACTCGTCGCCGGCGGGTGCGTTTTCCGACGACACCGTCAGCATGGGCTGGACGAATTCGCCGAGCGGGAACTTGTTGCCGTCTGCGAGCTTCTTCGCGACGCGCTTGATGCCCGCGAGATCGCGCGTTGCGCTCGCACGCTTGGCAGGTGCTGCGACACTGCGAGCGGCCGTCTTCTTCGCGACGGCGCGCTTCGCCGTGGCACCGCGTGTCGACGCCGACTTCTTCGTAGGCATGGCGCGCTCCGTGTCGAAGCCCTTGCGGGCGCGGATTTCGAGGCCTTCGCGCGTGGACGCGCCGGGCGCATCGGGCGGCGGCGGCGGAAGCTCGCCGATGAGGTCGTCCGCCTCCATGTCGGCGGCGTATTCGTCGGTGCGCTTGAGCAGCATCCACTGCGCGCGCTTGCCCTTCTGGTGCGTGCGGATCAACGTCCAGCGGCCTTTGAGCCGCGTGCCATCCATCGCGAAATCGATGCGCCCCTTGCGCAGCGCCTCATGCAGGTCGCCGTCCGGGGTCCATGTGCCGTGGTCGAAGATGGCCATATGGCCGGCGCCGTATTCGCCTTCGGGGATCAGGCCCTGGAAGTACGAATAGGTCAGCGGATGATCTTCGGTCTCGACGGCGAGGCGCTTCTCGCCGGGGCGGAACGACGGCCCCCGTGGCACCGCCCAGCTGCGCAGGACGCCGTCGATCTCCAACCGGAAATCGTAGTGGCGTGCCCGTGCGTGGTGCAGTTGCACGACGAACGACAGCGGGCCACCACGACGCCGCGGCGCATCGCCCTTGGGCTCCGGCGTACGCGAGAACTCGCGCTTGCGGTTGTATTCCTGCAGGCCCATGCGTCAGGCCCGCTTCTTCGTCGCCCGCTTCTTGGGCTTTGCGGGTGTCTTGGTCGCAGCGCGCGAGATCTTCTTGGTGGCCTTGGTCGCCGAGCTGCCCTTCTTGTCCAAGCTCTTCTTCAGCAGCGACATGAAGTCGACGACGTTGGTCGCCGTCTCCGCATCGTCGTCGTCCTTGTCGTCCTCGATCTCGGTCGTGTGCTTCTGCTTGATGCGTTCCTTGATGACCTGCGACAACTTCTCGCGGAATTCGTCCTTGTAATCAGCCGGCGCGAACTCGTCGGTCATGGACTCCATCAGCATCTCGGCCATTTCCATCTCGCGCGGCGTGACGTGCCAGGCGCGCGCACTGCCGGACGGCAGCTCGTACTCCGACACGTCGACCAGCTCCTGCGGGAAGCGCATCAACATCAGCATCAACGCATCACCCTGGGGCACCAGCATGCAGAGGTATTCGCGCGTGCGGATCACCACGCGCCCGATGCCGACGCGGCCGTTCTTCTTCAGCACTTCGCGCAGCAGCACGTAGCCCTTCTCCGCCTTCTTACCCGGCACGAGGATGTAGGGCTTCTCGATGTAGGACATCGAGATGGACTTGGCATCGACGAACGACTCGATCGCGATCGTTTCGTGGTTCTCGGTCGCCGCGCGTTCGATATCCTCGGGCTTGAGGATGACGTAGTTGTCCTTGGAGAACTCATACGCCTTGACGATCTCCTTCCACGGCACTTCTTCGCCCGTTTCGGCGTTGACGCGCTCGTAGCGGATCGGCGCGTTGTTGCGCGAATCGAGCATGCGGAAGTGGATGTCGGTGCGGCGCTCGCCCGACATCAACTGGATGGGAATGTTGAGCAGGCCGAACGAAATCGAGCCGGTCCAGATGGGCCTCGCCATGGGACGTGTCTCCAGCGGTTTACGGAAACGTCGCGCAGCGGGCGTCCGCATCGAGTGAAGCGGCCGCGCGATAATGGCGTCGGCCGTTAATCGAAGGAAAACGCGAATGTCCGACCGACCCGTGCTGTTCCACAACAAGTCGAGCTGCTCGAAATGCGCGGGCGCGCTGGAACTGCTGCGTGCACGCGGCATCGAGCCGGACGTCGTCGACCTGACGCTACAGCCGCTGGACGCAGCGCAGCTTCGCGAGATTGTCCGCCTGACCGGCGGTGACGTTCGCGCGCTCGTGCGTAGCACCGAAGCGGCCTATGCGGCGGCCGGCCTCGACGAAGGCAGCAGCGACCACGCGCTCATCGCGGCGATGGCCGCGCGTCCCGAACTCATCGAACGGCCGATCCTCCTACGCGGCGACCGCGCAGTCGTCGGCCGTCCGCCCGAGCGCGTACTCGAGCTGTTCGACGAAGGCTGACGGTCAGATCAGCTTGCTGGTCCGCAGCGCGGCCACGCGCGAGGGCGGCGCGAACGAATCGCTGCGCGCGTCCTCCCAGTACTGCTGGAAGACGGCATGCGGCGGCACGCCCTGCAGCAGCGCGCCGGGCTCGAGGAAGTTGTAGATCGCCGCGAGCGAACGCACTTCGGTCGGCGAGATGCGTCGAAGAATGTGCTCGGGACCCAACTCGCCCGGGTGACGCAGACCCGCCGCGCAGATCAGGTCGCGCAGCGCCTTGAGCGTGTTGTCGTGGAAGTGCGCGACGCGCACGGACTTGTCCGCCACGTCCAGCCCTTTCCAGCGCTTCGGGTCCTGCGTGGCCACGCCGGTCGGGCAACGGTCGGTGTGGCAGCTCTGCGACTGGATGCAGCCGATCGCGAACATGTAGCCGCGCGCGGCATTGCACCAGTCGGCGCCCATCGCCATCGTCTTCGCGATGTCGAAGCCGCTGATGACGCGACCGGCTGCACCAATGCGGATGCGGTCGCGCAGGCCCAGGCCGACCAGCGTGTTGTGCACGAGGATCAAGGCCTCGTGCATCGGCACGCCGACGTGGTCGATGAACTCCGCCGGTGCCGCGCCAGTGCCGCCTTCCGCACCGTCGACGACGATGAAATCCGGCACCAGCCCGGTCTCGTGCATGGCCTTGGCGATGCCGAACCACTCCCAGGGGTGGCCGATCGCCAGCTTGAAGCCCGACGGCTTGCCGCCCGACAACGTGCGCAGGCGGTCGACGAATTCGAGCAACCCTTTCGGCGAGTCGAACGTGGAATGGCGCGCCGGCGACACGCAGTCGATGCCCACCGGCACGCCGCGCGTCACCGCGATCTCCGGCGTGACCTTCGCGCCGGGCAGCACGCCGCCGTGGCCGGGCTTGGCACCCTGCGACAGCTTGACCTCGATCATGCGCACCTGCGGGTCGGCCGCGGCGGCGGAGAACTTCTCCTCGCTGAAAGTGCCGTCGTCATTGCGGCAACCGAAGTAGCCGGACGCGACTTCCCAGACGAGATCACCGCCGAACTCGCGGTGATACGGCGAGATCGAGCCTTCGCCGGTGTCGTGATAGAAGCCGCCGAGCTTCGCGCCTTTGTTGAGCGCGCGGATCGCGTTAGCGGATAAGGAGCCGAAACTCATCGCCGAGATGTTGAACACGCTCGCCGAATAGGGCTGCGCACGCCCTTCGCCGATGATGATGCGGAAGTCGTGCTCCATGTATTCCGACGGTTGCAGCGAATGGTTGATCCATTCGTACTGCGTGCCGTAGATGTCCTGCAGCGTGCCGAACGGGCGCGTGTCGAGCACCGACTTGGATCGCTGGTAGGCCAGCGCGCGCTCCTGGCGCGAGAACGGCACCTCGGCGGTATCGGCCTCGATGAAGTACTGGCGCATCTCCGGACCGATCGCTTCCAGCCCGTAGCGGAAGTGCGCCAACAGCGGATAGTTGTGACGCAACGCGCTGCGCGTCTGCAGGATGTCGACCGTGCCGAGTACCGCCAGCGGCAGCAGGATGGCGACGGCGATGACGCCCTCGTGCACGACCGCGAACCAACCGATGGCGAACAACGTCGCCGCCATGACGGCGATGTAGAGCGAGTAGCGCATGCGGCCTCCTGGTTGCGCGGAGCATACCGGGTGGCGGGTGGGCGGCCGTGTTGGCCGGCTCCAGGCTATTCCAGCGACGAGTACCAGCCGGCGTACGGCGTGTTTCGCGCAAGGCGGCGATTGAAGTCCGGGCTGCCGTCGTCCCACCAGACGTCGTCACGCTCACCCAGCGCCACTTTCGCCGCATGCACCTGTTGCCGCGCGAGCTTTTCGGCCGCCCCGTCCCCACTGGCGAGCGCACGCCGCACGTCGCGACGCGCGTCCATCAGCGCATGCGTGAGGCGTTCGCGCTCGTCATCCGTCAGGTTCGGATCGGGACGACGCCACAGCCGTCCCCTCACAACGATGTAGCGGCCGTCCGGCGTGACCGGAACGGGCGAAGCAGGCTGGACCATGGCGACAGCCTGCATGGCCGCGGGTCGTCGGCGCGTTTACTGGATCAGGTCGACCTGCTTGGCCGCGGTGTACCAGAGCAGTCCGTAGTGACCGTAGGTGTAGGTGTAGCTCGCGTTCTCGTTCCAGATCGACGATGAGTGCACGCCATTGACCGTGCAGATGCCGCCATAGCACACGACCTCATCGGCATATGACTTGATCGAGTACATGCGCACACCGAAGCGCTTGCCGTAAAGGCCGTTGAGCATCGGGCTGGACACCGACAGCCCGTAGTAGCCGCACGTCGCAGTGGCGACGTTGTACGGATACGTGCCACACGACCACAGCCCGCGGAATGCGCCCGCGATACCGATGAATGCATCGACGCGCGACGCCAGCCCGTTGCGATAGATCTCGCGCGCCGCGAGCGTCGCGCCCATCGAATGGCCGATCACGTCGATCTTGCCGGTGCACGACGCGGCGGCGGCGTCGACCAGCGCATTGACCACCGGCGTCTCCTCGCTGCCGTCGTGATCGTTGCAGGCCGCGCAGGTCTTGCTGCCCCAGCTCGGGCGGAAGATCTGCGACGACGTATAGCCGCGCGCGATCAGTTCGCTGTACGTCGCGTTGAAGTCCGAGGGCGAACCGGTGTTGCCGTGCACGAGCACGACGGAGTCGCGACACGCGGCCTGCGTGCCGCTGGCGAAGAGAAGCGCGAACGCAACGACGAGCATTCTTCCGGCAAGACGCATGTCCACTCCCGAGGAGCTGCCGGCACCGCGCCGGTTATCCGCTCCGAACTCGACCGTAGCGACGCGCGGCGATGGCGCCTGCTGTACGAAAGGGAATGACGCGGCGCGTCATGACGGGCGGTGCGCCGCCGCCGCGTCCACTTCCAACTCGGACCCAACCCGTCAGGGACTCAGCGGACTCATCCGACCCACGTCCGCTCTACGTCCGTCACACGTCACCCACCGGACTTGATCCCGATCAAGTCCGGCCAGCGGCCGATGCCGAGAATTCGCGCCATGAGTCGCGATTCCCTTCCCGGAAGGCCCCGCCATGGCTGATCCCGCTGCCCTGTCCGCGTCGGCTGCGACGCGCGCAACCCGCCCACCTTCGGCGTCGGGCTACAACGACCGTGTGGTCGTCCAGTTTTCGCTGGCCACCGTGCTGTGGGGCATCGTCGGCATGGCCGTCGGTGCGTTCATCGCCGCGCAGCTGTACTGGCCCGATATCGGCCACGGCATTCCGTGGCTCAGCTACGGTCGCCTGCGTCCGCTGCATACGAACGCGGTGATCTTCGCGTTCGGCGGCTCGGCGCTCATGGCGACCAGCCTGCACGTGGTGCAGCGCACCTGCGGCGTCCGGCTGATTTCCGACAGGCTCGCCGCCTTCGTGTTCTGGGGCTGGCAGATCGTCATCGTGTCGGCGGCAATCACGCTGCCGATGGGACTGACGCAGGGCAAGGAATACGCCGAGCTGGAGTGGCCGATCGACATCCTGATCGCCATTGTGTGGATCGCGTACGGCGTGCTGTTCTTCGGCACGATCACCAAGCGCAAGACGCCTCACATCTACGTCGCGAACTGGTTCTACGGCAGCTTCATCATTGCCGTCGCGCTGCTGCACATCGTCAACAACATCGCGATTCCGGCCGGCGCGTTCAAGTCGTACAGCGTGTACAGCGGCACTGTCGATGCGATGGTGCAGTGGTGGTACGGCCACAACGCGGTGGGCTTCTTCCTGACTGCCGGCTTCCTCGGGATGATGTACTACTTCGTTCCGAAGCAGGCACAGCGCCCGATCTATTCGTATCGACTGTCGATCGTGCACTTCTGGGCGCTGATCGCGGTGTACATGTGGGCCGGCCCGCACCATCTGCAGTACACCGCGCTGCCGGACTGGGCGCAGAGCCTCGGCATGGTGTTCTCGCTGATCCTGCTCGCGCCGTCATGGGGCGGCGCCATCAACGGCATCATGACGTTGTCGGGTGTGTGGCATAAGTTGCGCACGGACCCGATCCTCAAGTTCCTCATCGTCTCGCTCAGTTTCTACATGATGAGCACGTTCGAAGGGCCGATGATGTCGATCAAGACGGTCAACTCGCTCTCGCATTACACCGACTGGACGATCGGCCACGTGCATGCCGGCGCACTCGGCTGGGTGGCGATGATCAGCGTCGGCTCCATCTACGCGATGCTGCCGAAGCTGGTCGGCGCCGAGAAGATGTATTCGACGCGCGCGATCGACACGCACTTCTGGCTGCACACCGTCGGTGTCGTGTTCTACATCGTCGCCATGTGGATCGCCGGCCTGACGCAGGGCCTGATGTGGCGCGCGACCAATCCCGACGGAACGCTCACCTACAGCTTCGTCGAAGCGCTCAACGCGACCTATCCCTACTACCTGATCCGCCTCGGCGGCGGCTTGCTGGTGCTCAGCGGCATGTTCCTGATGGCCTGGAACGTGCTGAAGACGCTGGCGGTCGGCCGTGAGGCTGCCGCCCTGCCACTGCTGCAGCCGGCGAGCGCCTGAGGATTCCCATGAGCAACCATGCACACGAGAAGGTCGAGAAGAACGTCGGCCTGATGGCGATGCTGATCGCGGTGGTCGTGTCGTTCGGCGGACTCGCCGAGATCGTCCCGCTGATGCACCAGGCCGAGGCGATCAAGCCGCTGCCCGGCGTCAAACCCTACCCCGCATTGCAGCTCGCCGGCCGCGACGTCTACATCCGCGAGGGTTGCTACAACTGCCATTCGCAGATGGTGCGTACGCTGCGCTTCGAGACCGAGCGCTACGGCCATTACTCGCTCGCCGGTGAGTCCGTCTACGACCACCCGTTCCAGTGGGGTTCGAAGCGGACGGGTCCGGATCTTGCGCGCGTCGGTGGTCGTTATTCCGACGACTGGCATCGCGTGCACCTCAACAATCCGCGCGACGTCGTCCCCGAATCGAACATGCCGGCGTTCCCGTGGCTCGAGGCGAACAATGTCGACGGCGACGACATCACCGCGCACATGAAAGCGCTGCGCTCGATCGGTGATCCGTACACCGATGCCGACATCGCGAGCGCTGCACAGGCGGTGTCCGGTAAGACCGAAATGGACGCCGTGGTCGCATACCTGCAGGGGTTGGGCAAGAACGCACCGAGGGGAGGCTGAGCCATGGTTGCAGGCATCGTTACCGCCATCCTGCTGGTGCTGTTCATCGGCGGCTGGATATGGGCGTGGCGGCCCGCACGCAAGCGTGAGTTCGACGCTGCCGCGCGTCTGCCGCTGATCGATTTCGAGGAGACTCCGCGATGAGCGCCAGCTGGTCGTGGTACGTGATCGCACTCGTCGCGCTGAACATCGTCGGCTGCGTGTGGCTGCTGTGGTGGACGTCGCGTCGTCGCCCCGGCGACCCCAAGCCGACCGATACCAGCCACATCTGGGATGACGATCTCACCGAGTACAACAAGCCGCTGCCGCGGTGGTGGATCAACCTCTTCTACATCACGATCGTGTTCTCGATCGGCTACGTCTTCTGGTACGGCGGACTTGGCGCGCTGAAGGGTTACAGCGGCTGGTCGTCGCAGCGGGAGCACGAACTGCAGAAGTCATCCGAGGACGCCAAGCTCAACGAGGCGTTCGCGGGCTTTGCCGGCAAGCCGATCGACGTGATCGCACGTGATCCGCACGCGGTGTCGATCGGCCATTCGATCTTCGCCAACACGTGCTCGGGTTGCCACGGCTCGTCCGCGCGCGGCGCGATCGGCTACCCGAATCTCACCGACGACATCTGGCACTGGGGCGGCACGCCCGATCGCGTACTCGAAACCGTCCTCAACGGCCGCGACGGCGTGATGCCGCCTTGGGGCAAGGTGCTGACCGGCATGGGCGGGCCGAACGCGGTCGATTACGTCGCGAGCTACGTGCAGTCGCTGTCGGATCCGAACGGCCTGCAGAACAACTACATGGCCGCGCAAGGCAAGACGCTGTACGACGGCGTCTGCGTTGCCTGCCACGGCCCGAATGGCAAGGGCAACAAGGAGATGGGCGCGCCCGACCTCACCGACGACTACTGGCTCTACGGTGGCGAGCCCGCGCAGATCGTCGCGACGATCACCAACGGCCGCCACGGCGTGATGCCCGCGCATCGCGAGCTGCTGGGTGACACGCGTGCGCGGCTGGTCGCGGCGTACGTGTGGTCGCTCTCGCACCCGCCGGTGCAGGTCGCGGCGAAGTAACGCGCATGAGCATCTCGCCCGCATTCGACCACCCGCCCCGTCCGATGGCGCAGCGCATCGGCGCCATCCTGTGGCCGAGCTTCTTTGCTGCCGGCGTCGCGACGATGGTGTTCTTCGCCTACGTCGACCCGCTCGCGCTACACGACATGACGTTTCCGCAGATGCCGATGACGCGCGAGTTCGGCTACACGCTCGGCTTCTTCACCTTCTGGCTGGCGACGTCCGCGTCGAGCCTGTTCACCTGGATCCTGCTGAGGCCGGCGAGCCGCTTCAACCGCCCGCTGCCCGACGACGTGTGATGAGCCGTTCGATTCCGCTTGAAATGCTCGACGAGCCGTCAGGCCTCTACGTCACCGAACGCAAGGTATATCCGCGCTCGGTGTCCGGGCCGCTGGCGAGACTGCGCGTCATCGCCGTCGCATGGCTGCTCGGCATGTTCTACGTGTTTCCGTGGCTGCGGTGGGATGGCCGGCAGGCAGTGCTGTTCGACCTGCCCGCGCGCAAGTTCCATGTGTTCGCGCTGACCTTCTGGCCGCAGGACTTCCTGTTCCTGGCGCTGCTGCTGATCGTCGCTGCGCTCGCGATGTTCTTCTTCACCGCCCTCGCCGGCCGCCTCTGGTGCGGCTACGCGTGCCCGCAGACGGTGTGGACCGAAACGTTCCTGTGGATGGAGCGCTGGACCGAAGGCGATCGCGCCAAGCGCATGAAGCTCGACGCCGGCCCGTGGACGCGCGAGAAGATCCTGCGCAAGTCCGCCAAGCACATCCTGTGGGCGACGTTCGCGCTGTGGACCGGCTTCACCTTCGTCGGCTTCTTCACCCCGATCACCGATCTCACGGCGCGCCTGCATCCGTTCGCATGGGGCGGCTGGGAAACGTTCTGGGTGCTGTTCTATGCCGTCGCGACATGGGGCAACGCGGGCTTCCTGCGCGAGCAGGTTTGCAAGTACATGTGCCCGTATGCGCGCTTCCAGAGCGCGATGTTCGACCGCAATACGCTGCTGATCGCGTACGACCCGATGCGCGGCGAGCCACGCGGCCCGCGCAGGCGTGGCCTGCCGAGCGCGCTGGAACGCGCACGCGGGCTGCTCGAAAAGGCGCTCGCCTACGACTACGTCTTTCGCGCCGCACAGCATCCGACCGCGGCAGCCGCGGCGACCGGCGCGGGCGGCACGATCACCTTTGCTGGCGCCGGCGTCGTCGCCGAACCTCTGCCAAAGTTCGCGCCTGACGACCTCGGCGATTGCATCGATTGCACGATCTGCGTGCAGGTCTGCCCCACCGGCATCGACATCCGCAACGGCCTGCAATACGAATGCATCGCCTGCGGCGCATGCATCGACGCCTGCAACGACGTGATGGCGAAGGTCGGCTATCCGAAGGGGCTGATCCGCTACACCACGCAGAACGCGATCGACGGGCGCCGCAGCCGCGTCCTGCGCCCACGCGTGTTCGTCTACGGCGCATTGCTGCTCACGCTGAGCCTTGGCTGGGCCTGGGGTGTCACGCATCGCGCGCCGCTCACCGTCGAAGCCATGCGCGATCGCAATGCGCTGTATCGCCCGGTCGCCGACGGCATCGACAACGGCTACACGCTCAAGCTCGCGAACAAGACCGATGCCGCGCAGCTTTATCGCGTTCGCCTCGATGGTGCGCCGACGGGTTTGGAAATCCGCGGTATTCCGGCTGCGATCGCGGTGCCCGCGCAAACCGTCGTACCGGTCGAAGTGATCGTACACGGGCCGCGCGACGCCAAAGGCCGCCGCGGCCTGCGCTTCATCGTCGAGTCGACCGACGGCAGCGTTCGCGACACCGTCGACAGTAGCTTCTTCGGACCCATGTGATGGACGAGCACGAACCCTCGAAGTGGACGAACCCGGTGATGTGGCTGGTGATCGGCCTGCCGCTGGTGTCGATGGTGTTCGGCATCGGGCTGGTGGTCATCGCCAACCGCGATTCGGACGACGCGATCGTCGACAAGGTCGACCGCACCGCGCAGATGCAGGTCGCCGATCTAGGGCCGGATGCGTACGCGCAGCAGCATCGATTGAGCGCCGTGGTGCGCGTCGGCGCCGGTGCCGTGCAGGTCATCCCGGTCAACGGTGATTTCGATCGACGTGCGCCGCTCACGCTGCGCCTGTTGCATCCCGCGCATTCGTCCGGCGACGAAACGATGACGCTGGCGCCGTCGCCCGACGGCTGGCAATTGCCGCACGACGTCGATGCATCGCGCGAATGGAACGTGCGACTCGAGCCGCTCGATGGTCGCTGGCGTATCGGCGGACGCCTGCCGAAGGGCCAAAAGGCCGTGCTGCTCGCTCCCGCACTGACGGGCAACGACTGACGTGGACATGCGCGTCGCCCCGGTCGAACCGACCGCGGCCACCGGCTGCTGGCATTGCGGTGAGCCGCTGCCGGACACGCCCGCCTACGTTCGGCTGGACGACGCCACGCGCGCCTTCTGTTGCGACGGCTGCGCGGCCGCTGCGCAATGGATCCGCGACGCCAACCTCGACGACTACTACCGGCTGCGCAGCGAACGTGCATCGCGCGTCGGCACCGAACCCGCGGACTTCACTGTGTGGGATCGCGACGACGTCGTGGCCGGCCATGTGCGCGAGGTCGACTGCCTGCGCGAAATCACGGTGCTCACCGACGGCATGCGCTGCGCCGCATGCGCATGGCTGATCGATCGCGCGCTGTCGAACGAACCCGGCGTTCGCGACGTTGGCGCCAACGCGGTCACCGGACGTATCCGCCTGACGTGGGACCCGGCGCTTACGGCGCTGTCCGCGCCGCTGCGTCGCCTCGCGCTACTCGGCTATCGGCCCTACCTCGCCGGTGGCATCGTCGACGAAGACGCACGCCGGCGCGCGCGCAACCGCTCGCTGCTGCGCATCGGCCTGGCGGGCCTCGGCGCGATGCAGGCGATGATGTTCGGCGAGGCGCTGTACCTCGACACGTCCGGCACCATGCCGATCGCGACGCGCGACTTCCTGCGCTGGATCACCTTCCTCGTGTCGACGCCGGTCGTGTTCTACGCGGGCTGGCCGTTCCTCGAAGGCGCATGGCGCGAGATCCGTCATCGTCGGCTCGGCATGGACGTGCTGGTCGCGACGTCGACGCTGCTGGCGTACATCGCGAGCGTGGTCGAAACCCTGCGCGGTGGCCCGCACGTCTGGTACGACGCCGCGGTGATGTTCGTCTTCCTGCTGCTCGTCGCACGTACGCTGGAAGAGCGCGCGCGCGCCGCGGCGAACGCACAGGTGGATGCGCTCGCACGCGCATGCCCGGTGCTCGCGACGCGGGAGCTGGCCGACGGCACGCGCGAGACGATTCCGGTGAGCGCGCTGCAGGTCGGCAACGTCGCCTGCATCGCCGCTGGCGAACCCACGCCCGCCGACGGCACGTTGATCGACGCCGACGCGCGCTTCGAGGAAGCGCTGCTCACGGGCGAACCGCACCCGGTCGCACATCGGTCCGGTGACGTGATCTACGCCGGCACGCTGTGTCGCGATCGACCGGCGCGTGTGCTCGTGACGCGCGTCGGCGCGGACACGCGGCTATCCGAACTCACGCGACTGGTGGAACAGGCGCAGGCGCATCGCCCTCGGCTCGCGCACGTGGCCGATCGCATCGCGGGCGTGTTCGTCGTGGCGATGCTCGTCGTCGCGGCTGGGACGTTCGTCGCGTGGCGCATGCACGACCCGTCGCGGGCGCTCGAGGTGACGCTCGCGGTGCTGGCGATCTCCTGCCCGTGCGCGTTGTCGCTGTCGATTCCAGCGGCGCTCGCCGCGGCACATGGCGGCCTCGCGCGCATCGGGCTGCTGGCGACTCGACCCGACGCGCTCGATCGCCTCGCGCGCGCCAACGACATCGTGTTCGACAAGACCGGCACGCTCACCGACGGCGGCGCGCAACGCGTTCGCGTCGAGGCATTCAACGTCGACGAATCGACCGCGCTTCGCATCGCTGCCGCGCTGGAAAGCGGCTCGACGCATCCGCTCGCCGCCGCGTTCGCCGATATCGATACACCCGGCGCGACCGACGTGCGCGTGGTCGCCGCCAATGGCCTTGAAGGCATGGTCGACGGCCGCGCATGGCGCATCGGTCGTGCGGACTTCGCCGCAGGTCGCGCGGACGACGGCGCGCTGTGGCTCGGCGACGGGCATATCGCGATCGCGCGCTTCGAGGTCGACGAATCGCTACGCGACGATGCGTCTTCCGCCATCAACGCATTGCGCGACCAGGGCCTGCGCGTACACCTCGCCAGCGGCGACGCGCGCGAACGCGTGGACGCCGTCGCAGCGCGCCTGTCGATCGACAGTGCACGCGCACGCCAAACGCCGGAAGCCAAGCTCGCCTTCGCACGTGACCTGCAACGCGAAGGCCGCGTCGTCGCGATGGTCGGCGACGGCCTGAACGATGCCCCAGTGCTCGCGGGTGCGGATGTCTCGATCGCGATCGGCACCGGCGCTGCACTCGCGCAGCGTGCCGCGGATTTCGTGCTGACCGGCCGCTCACTGTCGCGCCTCGCGCAGGCCGTCGCACTCGCGCGCCGCACGCGCAGCGTGGTGCGGCAGAACCTCGGCTGGGCGCTCGCCTACAACGTGCTCGCGCTGCCCGCCGCGGTGACCGGGCACGTGGCGCCGTGGCTCGCCGCGCTCGGCATGAGCCTGTCGTCGCTCGCGGTCACGCTCAACGCATTGCGACTCGCCCGGAGGCGCGCATGACCATCCTGCTGCTGCTCATTCCGCTGAGCCTGATGCTGCTGGGCGTCGCGGTCGCTGCGTTCTGCTGGGCGGTGAAGCGCGGCCAGTTCGACGACCTCGACACGCCCGCGATCGACATCCTGCGCGACGAGCCCCCCAAGCCCGACTGACATGGACATCGCCTGGCTCACGCTCGCATCCGCACTGCTGACGGGACTCGTCGGCAGCGGGCATTGCGCAGTGATGTGCGGCGGCATCGCAACAGGATTCCCGGCGATGGCGCCGCGCGCAGGCTGGCGCTACGTCGTCGAACCGAACCTCGGCCGCGTACTCGGCTATGCAATGGCGGGCGCGATCGCCGGCGGGCTCGGCCATGCGATCGTCGGCGTCGCGTCGATGCCGACGCTACGCATCGCACTGCGCGTCGGCACCGGTTTGGTGCTGCTGATCGTTGGCCTGCGCCTGTGGCGCGGCAGCGGATCGACGTCGCCCTATTCCACGCTCGGCAGCGGCGTGTGGCGCCTGCTCAAGCCGCTGCAACGACGACTGCTCCCAGCCACGACGACCGGCCGACGCCTCGCGCTCGGCGCGCTCTGGGGCTGGTTGCCCTGCGGACTCAGCACGCCATTGCTGGCGGCGGCGTGGCTGCAGGCGAGCGCCGTCGGCGGCGCGGCGACAATGGCCGCGTTCGGCCTCGGCACGCTGCCGGTGATGT
Source organism: Lysobacter sp. HA35 (assembly GCF_054061195.1). Classification (NCBI taxonomy): domain Bacteria; kingdom Pseudomonadati; phylum Pseudomonadota; class Gammaproteobacteria; order Lysobacterales; family Lysobacteraceae; genus Lysobacter; species Lysobacter sp. HA35. Next base: position 1,151,424 of record NZ_JBSSDY010000001.1, read on the forward strand.
TGCCGCTGACGTGGTCCGGTCAGCAGCTGGGTCGACGCCTGCTTCGCAGCCGGCTGCGGGAAGTCGCGGGTCTACTCGTTGCAACGGCCGGCGTACTGACGATCACGGCGCCCTGGCTGGTCGCGTCGATGCCGCGACTGCACGGCCCACTCGCTGCGCTGGGCTGCGTTTCCGGCGCCTGATCAGGCGCGCTGGCGTGCGCGCGGATCGACGGGCGCACCTTCGCCGTGCGCGAGGCGTTCGAGTTCCGCGGCGTCGAGGATCTCGACCTTGCGGCCATGCACGGCGATCACGCCGTCCTCCTGCAAACGCGTGAACCCGCGACTCACCGTCTCCAACGCGAGGCCGAGGAAGCGCGCGATGTCCTCGCGGCTCATGGGCAGGCGCACCCGTTCCGTGGGCTCGCCGATCGTGCGCAGGCGCTCGATCAGCCCGTGCAGGAACAGCGCGATGCGTTCGTTCGCCTGGCGCCGCGACAGGATTTCGAGATGGTCCTGATCGCGCCCGACGCTCTGGCCGATGATGCGCATCAACTGGCGATGCAGCGCGGGCACGTGCGATGCGACGTCGCCCAGTTCTTCGAACGGCACTTCGCAGACGTTCGCGAGCGTCAGCGCCACCGCTTCGCAGCGATGGTGGCCGGTACCCAACGCATCCAGCCCGATCAACTCGCCGGGAAGATGGAAGCCCAGAACGCGCTCCTCGCCGTCCTCGCTCACCACCACCGTCTTGAATGCGCCGTCGCGCGCGACGAAGACGGCGCCCATGCGATCACCCTGTCGGAACAGGCGTTCGCCGGCCTCGACCGGGCGCTTGCGACGCACGATCTGTTCGAGTTCTTCCAGACCCTCGCGCCCGATGCCGGCCGGCAGGCACAACTGCTGCAGCGAGCAGTGCGCGCAATCGTGGCGAAGGGTGACGACGTCGATGGCCGGTGCTGCCATGTCGCGGCGATCCGCAATCCAAACAAGTGACAGCTTAGCGGGTGGCCACGACGTCGGGCGTTGCCCTTTGGGGAAACTTCGCATACCCGCTTAGCCGTTCACGGTTGATCCGGATCAAGTCGCCGCGAGCGCGCGTCCCTATCGTCTCCCGCATGGCGATGAACGATGCCCCGATCGACCGCGGCCTGCTCGAGCGCTACAACCGCCCGGGCCCGCGCTACACCTCGTACCCGACCGCACCGCATTTCCGCGAGCATTTCGGTGACGCCGACCTGCGCGCCGCCATCGCCGCCAGCAACGGCGACCCGATTCCGCGGCGGCTGTCGGTCTACGTCCACGTGCCGTTCTGCAGCAACCCGTGCTTCTACTGCGGCTGCAATCGCGTGGTGACGCGCGACAAGGCGCGTGGCGACGCGTACCTCGCGCATCTATACCGCGAGATATCGATGATCGCGCCACAGTTCGACGCCGACCGCGAGCTGATCCAGCTGCACTTCGGCGGCGGCACGCCGAACTTCCTGTCGCCGTCGCAACTGCGCGACTGCGTCGACGCGATCCGTCGCGCCTTCCGTTTCTCGAACTCCGCCGATCGCGACATCTCGATCGAACTCGACCCGCGCTTCGTCACGCCCGACGACATCCGCGAACTCGCACACATCGGCTTCAATCGAGCGAGCCTCGGCGTGCAGGATTTCGACCCCGACGTGCAGCTGGCCGTGAATCGCGCGCAAGGTGTCGACGAGACGCGTGCGGTGGTCGACGCCTGCCGTGCGCACGGCTTCCGCTCGGTCAACATCGACCTGATCTACGGGCTGCCCAAGCAGACGCCCGAGGGTTTCTCGCAGACGCTCGACGATGTGCTCGCGATACGCCCCGATCGGCTCGCGGTCTACAGCTACGCGCACCTGCCGGAGCTGTTCCGCGCACAGCGGCGCATCCACGAATCCGACCTGCCATCGGCCGACGCCAAGCTCTCGCTGCTGATGATGGCGATCCAGCGCCTCACGCTGGGCGGCTACCTCTACATCGGCATGGACCACTTCGCGCTGCCCGACGACGACCTCGCGCGTGCGCAGGCGCGCGGCGGCCTACACCGCAATTTCATGGGCTACACGACGCATGCCGACAGTGATCTGGTCGGCGTCGGCGTGAGTGCGATCAGCCATATCGGCGACGTGTTCAGCCAGAACCCGCGCGACCTGCCGAGCTGGGAAGCCGCGCTCGACGAAGGCCGCCTGCCCGTGTTCCGCGGCCTGCACCTGTCGGAAGACGACCACCTACGCGCCGACCTCATCCAGGCGCTGATGTGCAGCGGCGAAATCCCGACGGATGCGCTTGAGCGTCGCTACGGCATCGACTTCGACGATTACTTCGGCCCTTGCCTCGAACGCCTCGCGCCGCTGGAGTCGGACGGCTTGGTGCGGCGCGACGGCGAGCGCATCGTCGCCACCCAGCGCGGCCGACTCCTGCTGCGCAATATCGCCATGTGCTTCGACGCCTACCTCGACACCAAGGCCGACGTCGTACGACCGAGTTTTTCGCGGTCGATCTGACGTGTCACGACGGCGGCGCAGCTGTCGCACTGCGTCCTGCCATTCGCCGTGGCGTCGAGCGCCGCGTCGGTCGTGCAGCGGCCTTTGACAGCCGCCACTCCACCCCTACTATCTCAACGGCTCGCGACTCGCGCGGAGGAAACACGTGGCGCATGAAATCAGTCGCAGGCCCGGATATCTCGAAATCCGGTACCTCGGGCGCGTCGGCTACCGCGACCGTCTGGATGGCCTGGCCGCGATGTCCGACGCTTACAGCAGGGCGTTGCCGGCCGCGCCCGTGCTCATCAACTTTCTCGATACGAACATCGCCGCGGACGTCGAAAACGAACATCGCGCCGACTACATGGCGACGATGATCACGCACCCGTTCTTCGTTGGCCGGCGGATCGCGATGGTCGGCATCACTTCGGCACAGGCCGAGCCCGCGACGCTCGCGGCCACCGTCGCGAAGCTGGAATTTGCGCGCTTCGAAGATCGCGATGCGGCGGTCGCCTGGTTGACCGGGACAGTCGCGAACGTTCCGTAAACGGAGGTGGCGTAGCCTCCGACTGCCATCGCCGTGTCGACGCGGGCCGAGTCGGCACGAATCGTCCAACGATCAGGCCGATTGCAGGATTTACGCCTACTGGAGCCGCCATGTCCCGCGCCCCTTCCCTGTTTGTTTCCCACGGCTCGCCGATGTTCGCCGTCGAGCCCGGCCTGCTCGGCCCCAATTTGCAACGCATCGGCGCGGGCCTGCCCTCGCTGAGCGCGATCGTCGTCGTGTCTCCGCACTGGCAGACACGTGGCGTGCGCGTCACCGGTGCGCCTGCGCTGGAAACCATCCACGATTTCGGCGGCTTCCCGCCTCAGCTGTACGCGCTGCAGTACCCGGCACATGGCACGCCTGAACTCGCATCGCGCGTCGTACAGATGCTGCAGGCCGCAGGCTTCGACGCCGCGATCGACGCGCGACGCGGGCTCGACCACGGTGCGTGGGTGCCGCTGCGTTACCTCAAGCCGACGGCGGACGTGCCGGTGCTGCAGGTATCGCTGCCGCAGGACATCGACGCGGCCGGGGCATTGAAGCTCGGTGCGGCGCTCGCGCCATTGCGCAACGACGGCGTGCTGGTCGTCGGCTCCGGCAGCCTCACGCACAACCTCTACGAGTTCCGCCAGCACATCGACGACCCGGAATACGCCCAGCAGTTCGCCGACTGGGTGGCGGATGCGGTCACGCGTGGCGATGCCGACGCGCTCGTGCACTACCGCGAACGCGCACCGCATGCCGCCCGTGCGCACCCGACCGAGGAGCACTACCTGCCGCTGCTGGTCGCGATCGGTGCAAGCGACGCCAGCGACCGCCGCGACCTCGTCGAAGGCGGCATGACCTACGGAACGCTGTCCATGGATTCGTTCGGGTTCGGGCTGCCGTCCGAGACCGACGCGCACGCCTGAAAACACCCGACGAGTCACGCGCATCCCACGCGTGACAACAGCCGGCGCCACCCTCGCGTACACGCCGTCGTGACATTCGGCATCACGACCGCTCGGCATAATCCGGCGGGGCTCCACCCGCACGGCCATTCCATGCATCCAGGCTCGAACCTGCGCTTTCTCGACGCGCCCGGCGAAGTCGCGGCATTACTGCGCGCGCACGACTGGAGTCAGTCGCCGCTCGGGCCACCGGAGCAGTGGCCACAGTCGCTGCGCAGCGTCGTCAGCCTGATGCTGCATTCGAAGTTTCCGATGTTCGTCGCGTGGGGGCCGTCGCTGGGCTTCCTCTACAACGATCCGTACGCGGAGATCCTCGGCACCAAGCATCCGGACGCGATCGGCCGCCCGTTCCAGGACATCTGGTCCGAGATCTGGCAGGACATCGGCCCGCTCGCTGAGCGCGCGATGGGCGGCGAAGCCGTCTACATGGAGAACCTGCCGCTGCTCATGCGGCGGCGCGGCTACGACGAGCTGACCTGGTTCACCTTCTCGTATTCGCCGGTTGTCGACGAACAGGGCGACGTCGCCGGCATGTACTGCGCGTGCACGGAGACTACGGCCAGCGTCACCGCCGAGAAGACGCGCGACGCGCAGATGCAGCGCCTTCGTTCGATGTTCCAGCAGGCGCCCGGCCTGTTCGCGGTGACACGTGGCCGGCAGCACGTCTACGAGATCGCGAACCCCGCGTATTTCGAGTTCGTCGGGCGCGACAACATCATTGGCCTGCCCCTGCGCCAAGCGTTGCCGGAACTCGACCAGAAGTTTGTCGATCAGCTCACCGAAGTCTTCGATACCGGCGTGCCCTACATCGGCCGCCGCATTCCGGTCGGGCTGATCCGGCGCGCGAACGGCGAGCTCGAAGAACGCATCGTCGACTTCGTGTTCCAGCCCATCGTCGACGACGTCGGCCGCATCGATGGCATCTTCATCCAGGGCAGCGACATCACCGAACAGGCCGCAGCCGAGCGCGATGCGCAGACCGAGCGCCGTCGTCTGGACGCGGTCATCGAATCGCTGCCGTCCGGCGTAGTCCTTGCCGATCCCAATGGCGCGTTGATGCGCGTCAACGCCGCGAACCGCGAGATCTGGGGTATGCACCCGATGTCATCCGGCATCGAGGAGTACGGCGTGTGGCAAGGCTGGTGGGCGGATGGCTCGGAGCGGCAAGGCCAACCGTTGCAGCCCGAGGACTGGGCGCTCGCCCGCGCACTGCGCGGCGAAGTGGTGCGTGGCGACGTCGTCGAAATCCAGCCGTTCGGCGGCCTGCCACGTCGCACCCTGCTGCTGCAAGCCATGCCGATCCATCTCGAGAACGGCGAACTCAACGGCGCGGTCGTCGCGCAGACCGACATCAGCGACCGCGTGCGCGCCGAGACGGAACTGCGCGCCAGCGAAGCGCGCTTCCGCACCATCACCAACGCGATGCCGCAGATGGTGTGGTCGGCGCTTCCGGACGGCAGCAACGACTACTTCAATCGCCAGTGGTACGAGTACACCGGCACGAACGAGGGCGACACCGACGGCGACAAGTGGACGCGCGTCTTCCATCCCGACGACCAACCGCTTGCGTGGACGCGCTGGAAACACAGCCTCGCCACCGGCGAGGATTTCGAGATCCAGTACCGGCTGCGCCATCACTCGGGCGAATACCGCTGGGTGCTCGGGCGCGCGGTGCCGGTGCGCGACGAGAGCGGCACGATCATCCGCTGGCTCGGCACGTGCACCGACATCCACGAACAACGCCTCGCGCAGAACGCGCTGGAACGCAGCGAGCGTGCGCTGCGCGAAGCCGACCGCCGCAAGGACGAGTTCCTCGCGATGCTTGCGCATGAACTGCGCAACCCGCTCGCGCCGATCAGCACGGCGTCGCAACTGCTGATGCTCACCTCCGACCCGTCGCGCGTGCGCGCCGCCGGCGAAGTGATCACGCGCCAGGTGCGTCACATGACCGAGCTGGTCGACGACCTGCTCGACGTCTCGCGCGTAACGCGCGGCCTCGTCCATCTCGAAATGGAAACGGTGAACCTGAAGGACGTCATCGGCAGCGCGATCGAGCAGGTTCGGCCGCTGATCGACGCGCGACGCCATGCCTTGCGCACGCGGCTTCCGGTCGGCGCGTTGTGGGTACACGGCGACCGTACGCGGCTGACGCAGATCCTCACCAACCTGCTTAATAACGCCGCTAAGTACACGCCCGAAGGCGGCGAACTCAATCTCGATGCGGAAGTTGCCGGCACCGGCGTCACGGTACGCGTGCGCGACAGCGGCCAAGGCATCGACCCCGACCTTCTGCCGCAGATCTTCGAGTTGTTCACGCAGGCCGAGCGCTCGCCGGATCGCACCCAGGGCGGCTTGGGCATCGGGCTCGCGCTCGTGCGAAGCCTGGTATCGCTGCATGGCGGTGTGATCACGGCGGAAAGCGCGGGCCGCAACCAGGGCGCGACCTTCGCTGTCAGCCTGCCGCTGGTCGATGCGCCCGCGTCGGGCCACGTGCAGGACGTCGAACCCACGCATGACTACACGCCGGTGCTCGATGTCGTGGTGGTCGACGACAACGTGGATGCGGCGCAGACGCTGCAGACGCTGCTGCAGGCGCTCGGCCACCGCGTGCGCGTCTTCCACCGTGCGCTCGATGCGCTCGGCGGCATCGTCGACGAACCGCCGGACGTGGCGTTCCTCGACATCGGTCTGCCCGATATCACCGGCTACGACCTCGCGCGACAAATCCGTGCGCGCCTTGGCGATGAAACGGGCGTGCTGGCGGCGCTGTCGGGTTACGGGCAGCCGCAGGATTACGACGCGTCGCGCAACGCCGGTCTCAATTACCACCTTGTGAAGCCGCTGGACAACGTGCGGCTGCTCGAGGTGTTGTCGCAGGTGGGTGCGGAGTCGGCGAGGCGGCGGGTCTAGCGGCGACGTTTCGGTCTTCGATCAGCGGATCGCGTCGGAAGCATCCGCTGCGCCCTGCCCGGTTCCCCGTCGCTGACTCGATTCCGTCTGCAAACGAACGGGCCATTGCGTTCGATCCGTGCGTCCCCACGTCGAAAAGGTCGAGCTTGCCGCGCCGCGCATGAGCGCGACCGCTAAAGCCGCTTACTCGGACGGATGTCCCGTATGTCGAACACCAATCGCATCCCGCCCGCCGCGCAACGCACGGACGGTCGCTTCCGCAATCACGATCCCGAACGACACGCGCCCGCGACCGATCGCAACGTCATGTGGGACTTCTTCTTCAACAAGCCGAAGAACACCGTCCCCGCAGCCCCGATTCCAGTGCAAACGCTGTCCCGCGCCGAGCTCGACGCCACGCCTGATCGAAGCCTGTATCGGCTCGGCCATTCCACGCTGCTGATCAAGCTTCGCGGACGCTGGTGGCTGACCGACCCGGTCTTCGCTAAGCGCGCCTCCCCTGTGCAATGGGCCGGCCCGCGACGCTTCCACGAGCCCCCGATCGCGATCTCCGACCTGCCGCCAATCCACGGCGTGCTGCTGTCGCACGATCACTACGATCATCTCGATCGCGCCGCGGTTCGCAAGCTCGCGAAAGCCGGTGCGCGCTTCTACATGCCGCTCGGCGTCGGTGATCGACTCGCGCGCTGGGGCGTGCCCGCCGCGCAGATCCAGCAGTTCGACTGGTGGCAAGGTGCTGACATCGACGACCTGCGGATCACTGCGACGCCGGCGCAGCACTTCTCCGGGCGCTCGCTGAGCGATCGCAACACCACGCTGTGGTGTTCGTGGGTGATCGAGGACGGCGACTTCCGCCTGTTCTTCAGCGGCGACAGCGGCTACTTCAGCGGCTTCCGCACCATCGGCGAACGCTTCGGCCCGTTCGACGTCACCTGCATGGAGATTGGCGCATACAACGAGAACTGGCCGGGCGTGCACATGCAACCGGAGGAAACCGTGCAGGCACACGAGGATCTGCGCGGCGCGTGGCTGCTGCCCATCCACAACGGCACGTTCGACCTGTCGATGCACGCCTGGTACGAGCCCTTCGAACGCGTCACCGCGCTCGCGCACGCGCGCGGCATCCCACTGACGACGCCTGCTTTCGGCGAGCGCATTCAACTCGACGCCCCGCATCCTGGTGCGCCGTGGTGGCGCACGGTGTCGGACGTGGCTGGAGCGGAACTGCATCCGCTGGAGTCGACGCGCTGATCAGACGCTCATCTGGCGTCGTGCGTTTGCGCCTTCAGTTCGTTCGCGTCGCGTGCCGTCGTTGCGACGTCGGATAACGACGAAAGCACGTCGAAGTGATTGCGCGCCGAAACGACTGCCGATCAACCTCGACGACGATCCGCACACAGCGCGATATCTGGTGCCCGGAGCGGGACTCGAACCCGCACGACATGGTCGGGGGATTTTAAGTCCCCTGCGTCTACCGGTTTCGCCATCCGGGCACGTGCATAGCTTACGACCGTCGCGAGCCTCGCCGGAAAAACAAAACCCCGCATCGCTGCGGGGTTCTGATCTGGAGGCCGAGGTCGGAATTGAACCGGCGTACGCGGATTTGCAGTCCGCTGCATAACCACTCTGCCACCCGGCCGGGAGGCGTCAGGCGCACTATCGAAGCGTGCCCCTGAAAAGACAAGACCCCGCGAGCGGGGTCTGGTCAAACGGTTCCGATGCTCTGGCTCCGATGAATCTGGAGCGGGAAAAGGGACTCGAACCCTCGACCCCGACCTTGGCAAGGTCGTGCTCTACCAACTGAGCTATTCCCGCGGAACAGGCTGCGCATTTTACGGGTGCAGCCGGCCGTGTCAACACCTGAAGCACGACATGAACGCGGTTATGCCGCGCGCGTATGCACGTCCTTGGTCAGCACGGGCCACGCCGCGCGCAGGTACGCCCAACCTGACCACAGTGTGAGAAGCGCCGCAGCGGCGAGCAGCCATTCGCCGATCGAGAAGATCGGCAGGCCGAGGAATTTCGCCTGATACAGGAGGCACTCGAGCGCGACCATCTGCACGATCGTCTTCAGCTTGCCGATCGCCGCGACCTTCACCTTCGCGCGCTGGCCAAGCTCGGCCATCCACTCGCGCAGCGCGGACACCGCAATCTCGCGGCCGATGATCACCGCGGCCCACAGCGCCATCCATTTCGTCGGATGCACCTGCACGATCAGCAGCAACGCGACGGCGACCATCAGCTTGTCCGCCACCGGATCGAGGAACGCGCCGAACGCGGAATACTGGTTGTATGCGCGCGCGATCCAGCCGTCGAGCCAGTCGGTGATCGACGCAATCGCGAACACCGCGGCCGCGGCGAAATTCGTCCACGGATACGGCAGGTAGAACACGACCACGAGCACCGGGATCAGCACGATCCGGATGAGGGTAAGGATGGTCGGAACGGTGATGCGCATGCCCTACTCCGCGCCGTCCGACGGCGCCAGCCCGTGCAGGGTGTCATAGATCCGCTGCGCGAGGGCCTCGTTCACGCCCTCGACGCGCGCGATTTCCTCGACGCCCGCCGCCTTCAGTCCACCCAACCCGCCGAAGTGCTTGAGAAGCGCGGCGCGGCGGCGTGGACCGATACCCGGAATATCCTCCAGACGGCTGGTCGTGCGTGCTTTCTGCCGCTTTCCGCGGTGCCCCGTGATCGCAAAACGGTGCGCTTCGTCACGCACCTGCTGAACGAGTTGCAACGCCGGCGACTGTGCGCCCGGATGAACAGCACGGCCGTCGGGCAGCAGCAGGTCTTCGTCGCCGGGCCGACGCTCCGGACCCTTTGCGACGCCGACGATCTGAACACCGGTGACGCCAAGTTCGTCGAGCACTGCTTTCGCCTGCGCGACCTGCCCCGCGCCACCGTCGATCAGCAAGACGTCCGGCAGTACGGCAGCTGCGGCCTGCGCAGTCGTCTGGATTTCGACGTCGCGCGCTTCCATCGAGCGACGGAAGCGACGATGGATCGCCTGGTGCATCGCGGCGTAGTCATCGCCCGGCGTAATACCAGTGATGTTGTAGCGCCGGTACTGCGAACGCACCGCGCCTTCCGCATCGAATACGACGCAGGACGCGACGGTCGCCTCGCCCATCGTGTGCGAGATGTCGAAGCATTCGATGCGGTGCGGCACGTCGGCCATGCCGAGCAGGTCGCGCAGCGATTCGACACGTGCACGCTGCGCTGCGGCGCTGGTCATCTCCGATGCGAGCGCCATCTGCGCATTGCGACGCGCGATATCGACATAACCGGCGCGTTCGCCGCGTACGCTGCAGCGAATCTGCACCTTGCGTTCGCCGGCCATCGACAGCGCCTGTTCCAGCAGTTCGCGATCGGGGATGTCGCGGTCGATCACGATCTCGCGCGGCGGCGTCTTGTCGACGTAGTGCTGCGACACGAACGCACCGAGCACTTCGTCGCACTGGTCGCTGCCGTTCGTCTTCGGGAAGAACGCGCGCGTGCCGAGGTTGCGACCATCGCGAAATGCCATCAGCACGACGCAGGCGTTGGCGCCCTGCATCGAAATGGCGAGCACGTCGAGATCGGCCGCACGGCCGTCGACGTACTGGCGCGCCTGCAGCGTGCGGATCGACGACACGAGATCTCGCAGGCGCGCAGCTTCCTCGAAATCGAGGTTCGCGCTCGCCTGTTCCATGCCGCGCGCGAGCTCGTTGGTGAGCTCGTCGCTGCGACCTTCCAGCATCATCGACGCACGACGCACGCTCTGCGCGTAGTCGTCATTAGAAATCAGTTGCACGCAGGGCGCGCTGCAACGCCCGATCTGGAACTGCAGGCAGGGCCGCGAGCGATTGCGGAAGACGGTGTCCTCGCAGCTGCGCAGCTTGAACAGCTTGTGCATCAGGTTGAGCGTTTCGCGTACCGCACCGACACTCGCGTACGGCCCAAAGTACTTGCCCTGCAGCGCGCGCGGCCCGCGATGCACGGCGATACGCGGATATTCCTCGCCCGTCAGCAGCACGTACGGATAGCTCTTGTCGTCGCGCAGCAGCACGTTGTATCGCGGCTTCAGCGACTTGATCAGCTCGTTCTCGAGGATCAGCGCTTCCGCTTCGGTTCGCGTCGCGGTCACTTCGATGCGCGCGATCTGCGACACCATCGACGCGATGCGCGGCGACTTCGGCGTGTTGTTGAAGTAGCTCGAGACGCGATTCTTCAGCGCGCTCGCCTTGCCGACATAGAGCACGGCATCGTCCGCCGCGATCATCCGGTACACGCCCGGCGCGGTGCTCAGATGGCGGACGAAGTCCTTGGCGTCGAAGGCGGGAGCGGACGGCTTCATCGTCCTGCGGCCCCTACCCTGCGCGCATTGCGTCGGGTCATGCGGGAAATCGGCATCAGCGCGAGATGGGGCTGATTATCCGGCAGGCAAGCGCAGCGGGTGAGAACGCGGGCCCGCACAGCGAGGTAACGCGTTCAGCCCGCGCGTGACGCAAGGTGGCGTTCCGCGCGCTCGAGGTCGTCCGGCGTGTCGACGCCCGGCGGGAACGGCTCCGGTGTGACCGCGACGGCGATGCGATGCCCGGCCTCCATCACGCGCAGCTGTTCCAGCGATTCGATGGCCTCGAGGCGGCCCGGCGGCATCGATGCGAATGTCTGCAGGAAGCCCGCGCGGTAGGCGTAGATGCCGATATGGCGCAGCCACGGGCCGACCGCGGGCAGTGCGTCGCGGGAGCGTGCGAATGCGTCGCGCGGCCACGGGATTGGCGCACGACTGAAGTAGAGCGCATGGCCGGTGGCGGCGGCGACGACCTTCACCGCGTTCGGATCGAGCAACTGGTCCACGTCGTCCATCACGGCAGCGAGCGTCGCCATCGGTGCGGACGAAGTTTCGAGCAAGCCGGCTACCGATCGAATGCCGGCGACGGGTGCGAAGGGCTCATCGCCCTGCAGGTTCACCACGATCGTGTCGTCGCTCCAGCCGGCGATGCGCGCGCATTCCGCCAGACGATCGGTGCCCGACGCGTGGTCGGCCGATGTCATCGCGACCGAGACGCCCGTCGATGCCAGTGCCTGCGCGATGCGGTCGTCGTCGGTCGCCACCCACACGCCGCGTGCGCCGGCGTCCAACGCGCGACGCGCGACATGCAGCACGAGCGGGTCACCACCGAGCAGACGGAGCGGTTTGCCGGGTAGACGCGAGGCGGCGTAACGCGCGGGAATGGCGACGACGAAATCAGTCATGCGGATGTCCTTCGAAGTCGGTCGACGCGGTCGAGCAGCGCGGTCCAGAACGCTTCGGGAAGCTCGGCCGCGATCGGCACGGCGTAGCTGTCCTCGGGCGCGAACGCTGCGCACTTCACTGCGTCCTTTTCGGTCATCAGCACCGGCAGCGGGCTGTTGAACGCGAGGTCGGCGGCGCGGTACGCGTGATGGTCGGGAAACGCATGCGGGACGACAGCGATGCCGCGGCCCTTGAGCATGTTGAAGAAGCGCGAGGGATCGCCGACGCCCGCGACCGCATGCACGCGCTGGCCGGCGAATGTCGCGAGCGGACGCGCGCGACGTCCGTGCATCGGCGCGGCGTCGTGGATCGCGAGGCGCATTGGCCACTCACCGAATCCGCTGTCGAGCTGTCCGGCGTCGCCGAGGTTGACGACACGGAAGTCGCAGCGGTGCGCGCGCAGCGCGGGCTCACGCAGCGGACCGGCAGGGAGCAAACGTTCATTGCCGTAGCGCCGCGAGCCGTCGATCACTTCGACCTCGATGTCGCGCGCGAGGCGGTAATGCTGCAGACCATCGTCGCAGACCACGATGTCGCAACCGGCTTCCGCAAGCGCTTTTGCAGCGCGAGCGCGATCGCGGTCGACGCGCACCTGTGCGCCCGTGCGTTGTGCGATCAGCAGCGGCTCATCGCCTGACTGATGCGCCGGCGTCGTGTTTTCGATCCATAGCGGCGTCGAGCCCTCGCGCCCGTAACCGCGCGTGGCGACGCCCGGCGTCCAACCGGCATCACGCAGCCTTTCGACCAGTGCGATGGTGAGCGGCGTCTTGCCCGTGCCGCCCGCCGTAATGTTGCCGACGACGATCACCGGAACTCCGGGATGTCGCGATCGCAGGATGCGGCGTGCGTATAGCGACGTGCGCATGCGGGTCACGAAGGCATACAGCGGCTCGATGAAACGCGCCACGAGCGGCACCCGCGTACCGCCGTACCAGTGCCGCGGCGTGGCCGCCATCAGCCGGCCTCGCGGAACTGCATCCGGTGCAGGTGCGCGTACAGGCCGCCATGCGCGAGCAGTTCGGCATGCGTGCCGCGCTCGACGATGCGGCCCTGGTCGAGCACCAGCACCTGGTCGGCGTGTTCGATGGTCGACAGGCGATGCGCGATGACCAGCGTGGTGCGGTCGGGCATCAGGCGTTCGAGCGCGTCCTGCACCAGGCGCTCGGACTCGGTGTCGAGCGCTGCCGTCGCTTCGTCAAGGATGAGGATGGGTGCGTCCTTCAGCATGGCGCGCGCAATCGCGAGGCGCTGGCGCTGGCCGCCGGAGAGACGCCCACCGCGCACGCCAATCGACGTGTCCGCGTTCTGCGGCATGCGATCGATGAACTCCGCCGCGTTCGCGCCTTCGATTGCGGCGCGCAACCGGTCAGGCGTCGTCTCGCCGAGTTCGCCGTACGCGACGTTCGCGGCGACGGAACCGTCGAACAGCATCACCTGCTGCCCGACCAGCGCGATCTGTCGACGCAGGTCGGCGAGGCGGTAGTCACTGACCGGGCGACCGTCGAGCAGGATTTCGCCCGATTCCACGTCGTAGAAGCGCGGGATGAGCTTGATCAGCGTGGACTTGCCGCTGCCGGAACGCCCCACGATCGCGGTGACCGTGCCGGGACGCGCGACGAAGCTGACATCGGACAGCGCGGGCTCCGCCTGTTCGGGATACCGGGCGACGACGCTACGGAACTCGAGTTCGCCACGCGCGCGTTCGATCGGAACCGTGCCGCTGTCGACTTCGTCCGGCATGTCGAGCACGTCGAACAGACGATCGGCGGATGCGACGCCGCGCTGGAGCATGCCCTGCACGTTGGTGAGCTGTTTGATAGCCGGAATGATCGCCATCATCGACATCATCAGCGCGACGAAACCGCCCGCCGTGAGATGACCGGCCGCCGCTTCATGGCCGGCGAGCACGAGCAGCGCGGCCAGACCAATTGCCCCCATCAGCTGCACCATCGCCGACGAGATGCTGCGCGTGGACTCGACCTTCAGCGACAGCTTGAGGTAGCTGTCGGCCTGCGACTGATAACGCGCGGTTTCGACGCCTTGTGCGCCGTAGACCTTCACTTCCTGATGGTTACCCAGCGACTGGTCCGCGAGCTGCAACAGCTGCGCGCCGCTTTCCTGGATGCGGTGGCCGATGCGCCGGTAGCGACGACCGACCTTGTCCATCACCCAGCCCAGCGGTGGCGCGAGCACGAGCACCGCGAGCGTCACCTTCCAGCTCGCCCACAGCATCACCGCAAGCATCGCGATGACCTGGAACGACTGCTGCAGCATCACCTTCATCGCGTCGACGGCCGCGAGCGCGACCTGGTCGCTGTCGGAACCGAGGCGCGTGAGCATCGAAGGCACCGGTTCGCTGTCGAAACGCAGCCCCGGCAGACGCAGGTACTTGGAGAGAACTCGAACGCGCAGGTCGCGCGCGATGCTGCGGCCGGCGCGCGCCATCGCCATGTCGGTGATGTAGCCGGCGATGCCGCGCCCCACGAACAGGCCGACGATGAGCAACGGCAGCGTCCAGTCGAAACTCGCGGCGCGATGGACGAAGTTGCGGTCGATGATCGGCTGCATCAGGCGCGTGAACTGGCCGCCCGCCGCGGCCTCGAGCGCCATTGCGATGAAGCCGACCACCATCAGCGAGCGATACGGCTTGCCGAACTGCTGCAGCCGTTTGTAGGTCGGCCACGCCGACGTGTGTTCGCTCACTTCGACGCCGCCTTCTTCTCGGTCGGGGTCGCGACCGCAAGCAGGATGTGGCGGTAACCGAGCTGGCCGAGTGCTTCCTGCGCGGTGATCACGGCCTGGTACGGGGTGCGCGCGTCGGCGCGAAGCATCACCGGCCGCTCGCGATCGCTGCCGCCGAGTTCGCTGATCGACGCCTTGAGCGATGCGGCGTCGTCGCGAAGCACTTCACGATCGGCGACGAAATAGCGGCCCTGCGCGTTTACCAGCACGACCAGCGGGTCGCGTGCCTGTGCACTTTCGCCGCTCGCCTTCGGCAGCTCGAGCTTCAGCGCGGAGCGGCCTTCGAAGGTCGCGGTGACGACGAAGAAGATGACCAGCGTCAGGATGACGTCGATCAGCGGAACCAGGTTGATCTCCGGTTCGTCGACCGGACGATGACCGCCGATGCGCACGTCAGGCCGCCTGCGGTGCCGGCTGGCTCGTGCGCGACTCGACGACGTCCATCAGCGCAATGGCCTCGTGCTCCATGTCGATGATGTATTCGGCAATGCGGCCACGGAACCAGCGGTGCGCGATCAGCGCCGGGATCGCCACGATCATGCCGGTCGCGGTGCACACCAGCGCCTTGCCGATGCCGCCGGCGAGCTGGTTCACGTCGCCGATGCCGTAGTCGAGGATGCCGAGGAACATCTGGATCATGCCGACGACGGTGCCGAACAGGCCCATCAGCGGGCCGGCCGCGGCGATCGTGCCGAGCGTGTTCAGGTAGCGCTCCATGCGATGCACGAGATGGCGGCCGACGTCCTCGACGCGTTCGCGCATCACTTCGCGCGAGCGGTTGCGCATGTCGAGCACTGCGGCGAGCAGTGCACCCAGCGGCGAGGTCTGCCGCAATGATTCGATATGCGCGGGGTCGAGATTGCCGCGGGCGGCCCAGACGCGCACCTCGTCGCCGAGCTTGGCCGGCATGACCCGGCTGCGACGGAGCGTCCATCCACGTTCGACGATGAGCGCCAGCGCCAGCGCCGACAGCAGCAGCAACGGGATCATCGGCCAGCCGCCGGACTTCACGAGTTCGAGCACGTCGCCTCCGCAGGCGTTCAATCGCGCCGATAGGATAGCCCAGCGTCCGTTCTGCCCCGCCTCGCCGCGTCCCACAAACGGCGATGGAGGTCGCGCTGGCCGGTCGTGACGATCCCTTCCGGTTCAAGACGGAACGTCACCGCGCCGTCTTCGGCCGTGTTCCATGTCCGTGCGCCGGCCGCCTGCCAGCGGTCGACGACGTCGGGTGCGGGATGGTGGAAACGGTTCGCGTGGCCGGTCGAGAACACCGCGTCGCGGGCGCCGGTCGCGCGGATGAAGCCTTCGGCCGACGAGTTGCGGCTGCCGTGATGGGCGACGAACACGACGTCTGCCTGCACCGCAGCGGGGTCTTCGGCCGCCAGACGCGTCTCGACGAGGCTGCTGATGTCCCCGGTAAGCAGCACGCCGCCGCTGCGGCTTTCGATGCGCAACACGCAGCTGGAATCGTTGGCCACGTAAGGCGAGTGCGGCGGCGGGTTGAGGAAGACGAAGCGGACGCCATCCCACGTCCACTCCTGGCCGGCGCTGCAGGGCCGCGAGCCCTCGACGCCGGAGCCGAACGGCGCCAGCAGGTCGGACGCAGGCATCTCGCGACGCACCGCCGCGAGGCCGCCGACATGGTCGAGATCGGCATGGCTGACGACCATCCGGTCCAGCCGCGATACGCCGCGCGCATGCAGTACCGGGATGACAGCGCGCTCGCCGGCGTCGAAACCATCCGGCACTGCGGGGCCCATGTCGTACAGCAGCACGTGCGAATGCGTGCGAACGAGGACCGACAGCCCCTGCCCGACGTCGATCGCGGCGGCTTCGACATCACCGTCGGCTGGTACGTGCCGACCCGGCCACAGCAGCGGCAACCACAGCAGGATCGCCAGCGCCTTGCCCGGCGTGCCGCGTGGCATCAGCCACCAGGCCGCCGCGATCAGCGCGGGGATGATCGCGAACGGCGACGGTTCGGGCACGTACCAGAGCGAGAGCGGCGTCTGCGCGAGGCGGTCGAACAGCGGCCAAGCGAGATCGAACACCCACGCGGCGAGACGCCATGCCAGCGCACCGGCCGCGGGATGCACCGCGTCGAGCGCAACGCCGGCGACCGACAGGGGCGCGACGACCAGGCTCCACAGCGGGACGGCGAGCAGGTTCGCGATCGGCCCGGCCAGCGACGCCTGCCCGAACAGAACGACGGTCAGCGGAAGTAGCCCGATCGTCGCCACCGCCTGAGCCTTCGCTAGTTCGCGAACGGCGGACGCACCGCTGCGCGGCATGCACCACAGCAGCCACGCGACGCCAGCGAAGCTGAGCCAGAATCCGGCCGACAGCACCGAAAGCGGATCGACGAGCAGCATCGCGATAGCCGCGACCGCGAGTACCTGCGTCATGCCGACCGCGCGGCGCGACAGCTGTGCAACGGCCACCACCGCAATCATCAGCAACGTGCGCACGGTCGGCAGCGAGAAGCCTGAGGCTGCGACGTAGCCGACCGCGCCGACAAGACCGGCGATCGCAGCGGCGTGACGCGCGGGCATCCGGCGCCCGAGAGCGGGCATCAACCACCAGAGCAGGCGCATCAACAGCGCGCAGACGCTGCCCACCATGCCGACGTGGAAGCCGCTGATCGCGATGAGGTGCGTCAGGCCGTCCGCACGCAGGGCCGTCCAGTCCGCGTCGGTGAGATCGCGTGTATCACCGAGCGCGAGTGCGCGGACGAAGCGCGAGGAAGGTCGCGCCACTTCTCTCGCGATGCGGTTCGACGTGGCGTCGCGCCATCCCTGCAGGCCGGATGCGGCGCTTAGGCGCCCGCCCGCACGAACGTAGCCCGTCGCCGCAATGCGATCGGCGAATGCATGCATCTCGCCATCCGCGCCACCCGGGTTCCGCAGCCCACGCGGTGCGCGCAGCCGCACCGTGAATCGCCAGCGTTCGCCCGCACGTAGCAGCGGCGCATCACCGTTACGGTCGCCATACCACGACAGGCGCAACGTGCGTCCTGCAACTGCCGGCAATGTCGAGGACTCGACGTCGAACACGAAGGCTTCGCGGCGAGGTTCACGGCGCGGAAGGTCGCTGATTCGACCAGTGATCGATGCTTCCTGCTGAGCGGGTTCCGCTGGCAATTGCACGGCTAGCGCGTGCGCGGCATGTAGGCCTGCGACCGCGAAGCCCAGCACGAACGCGCCGACCCACCGGCGACGCGAGTAGAACCACGTCAGCCCAATCCCAGCCAGCGCGAACACGATCGACAGCACGACGTGCGGGACCGCCGGCAACGACAGGCACGCGCAGACACCCGCAAGGAGTGCGACTGCAGTGATCGGAGTGAGGAGCGGCGTCCTTGCCGCGTTCATGCCGGACTAGACCTCGTCCGGCGCGAGTTCTCGCAATCGACCTTCGTGCAGTTCGAGCACGCGATCGAGTCGGCGCGCCAGGCTGCGGTCGTGCGTCACCAGCACCAGGCTCGTGCGTTGCTCACGATTGAGCGCGAGCATGAGGTCGAACACCGTTGCTGCGGTTTTCTCGTCGAGATTGCCGGTCGGCTCGTCACCGAGCACGCAGCCCGGGCGATTCACCAGCGCGCGCGCGACCGCTGCACGCTGGCGTTCGCCGCCCGATAGCTCGCCCGGCTTGTGAGCCAGTCGATGACCGAGTCCGACCGATTCGAGCAACGCGGTCGCACGCTGTCGTGCATCGGCAGTCGCCGTGCCGCCGAGCATCACCGGCAGCATCACGTTCTCGAGCGCGGTGAATTCGGGCAGCAGGTGGTGGAACTGGTAGATGAAGCCGAGGGCGCCATTGCGCAGGCGCCCGCGTTCGGCATCCGACAACGCGCTCATCTTCTTGCCGTCGACGAAGACCTCGCCCGCCGTCGGCGTATCGAGCCCGCCCAACAGGTGCAGAAGCGTGCTCTTGCCTGCGCCGGATGCGCCGAGGATTGCGACGGTTTCGCCGCGACTCACTTCCAGGTCGAGCCCATCGAACACCGGCGTACGCAACTTGCCTTCGGCGTAGGTCTTGCCGAGCCCCTGCGCGCGGATCACCACATCGGAGCGCACGTCATTCATAGCGCAGCGCCTCCGCCGGCGGCGTGCGCGATGCACGCCAGGCCGGGTAAACCGTCGCAAGAAAGGCCATGACCAGCGCGACGGACGCGATCGTGATCACGTCGCTGGGCTGCATGTCGGTCGGCAGTCCGGTGATGTAGTAGACGTCTTCCGGCAGCAACTGGACGCCGAGCAGGCGTTCGATGCCGTGGAGGATGTGCTCGAGATTGAGCGTCAACGTCACGCCGAAGATGACGCCGGCCAGCGTGCCGATCACGCCGATCAGCGTGCCTTGCACCATGAATACCTGCATGACGCCGCGCGGTGTCAGGCCGAGCGTGCGCATGATCGCGATGTCCGCCTGTTTGTCGGTGACGAGCATCACCTGCGACGACACCAGGTTAAACGCGCCCATCGCGATGATCAGCGACAGCAGGATCGCCATGATGGTCTTCTCCATCTTCAGCGCGCGGAACATGTTCGCGTTCTCGTCGGCCCAGTTGCTGACGCGGTACGGGCCGCCGAGCGAAAGCGCGAGATCGCGGCCGACATTCGCCGCCTGGTCCATGTCGTGCAGGCGGAGTCGCACGCCGGTCACGCCGGCGCCCATGCGTTGCACGCGCTGCAGGTCCTGCATCGACGTGAACGCCATGCCGCGGTCGTATTCGTTGTAGCCGGCTTCGAAGATGCCGCTCACGTGGAAGCGCTTCATCTGCGGCACCGCGCCGATCGGCGTGGTCAGCGCTTCCGACGTGATCATGACGACGTCGTCCCCCACGCCAACGCCCAGCCACAGCGCAAGCTCGCGGCCCAGCACGACGTTGAACGTGCCGGGCTTCAGATCGTCGAGCCGGCCCTGCACCATCTTCGAGCCGAGCACCGATACGTGGCGCTCCTGGTCCGGCAGGATGCCGCGCACGATCGCAGGCTGGTTGCGCGGACCGGACAGCAGCGTCTGCGCTTCGACGTACGGCGCCGCACCCGCAACGCGCTTGTCGGCCAGTGCCTTGTTGACGGCGCGCGGCCAGTCTTCGATCGGCTCGCCGTAACCGCTGACCGTGGCGTGGGCGACCATCTGAAGCATGCGGTCGCGGATTTCGCGCTGGAAGCCGCTCATCACCGCGAGCGTGGTGATCAGCGCGGCGACGCCCAGGGCAATGCCGAGGATCGACGCCAGCGAAATGAAGGAAATGAAGCCGTTTCGGCGTTTGGCGCGCAGGTAGCGCAGGCCGATGGCGACGGGAATGGGCGTGAACATGCTGAGCCTGTTCCGAGGGGCGACTATGGTGCCACTGCCGCTGTCTCCGCGCGGGAAGGCCGCGTGAGGAGCCACAGGCGCAGTTCACGCCGGGTCGCGGCGTCGAAAACGTCGGGCCACGCCACGAAACGCTCGCGTCGGCCGTCGCGCGTCCATGTGAGTGCGCCGATCGGGCCTTGCCAGTCGACCTTGAGCGCGTCGATCGTGCTGTCGTCGAGCTTCGCCGTGCCGTCGCCACGCAGCACCAATTGAGACGTCGCACGGCGACGTTCGCGCAGCGCGAGCGCCAGGCCCCAGAGCACGCAGACCGGTGCCGCAGTCAGCGCAGCCCACCACGGAAGATCGGTCAGCAGCAGCCCTGCACCGCCGACGAAGCCCAGCATCGCGAGCGTG
Organism: Lysobacter sp. HA35; assembly: GCF_054061195.1. Taxonomy (NCBI): domain Bacteria; kingdom Pseudomonadati; phylum Pseudomonadota; class Gammaproteobacteria; order Lysobacterales; family Lysobacteraceae; genus Lysobacter; species Lysobacter sp. HA35. The sequence goes on from NZ_JBSSDY010000001.1 coordinate 1,172,045, forward strand.
ATCGAAAGCGCACGCGACGCGCGCAGTTCAAGGCGCAACGGCGGCGATGCGTTCGACGAGCGTCTGGAGTTCGTCATCGTCGAGGCGTTCGTGTCCGAGGAAGGCGCGCCAGAGCTTATCGTCCTCGACGACGAGCAGCCGTCGGAAAGTTTCCCGTTCCGCGTCGGACGATGTCGCCCAGCGACGGTCGAGCCAGCGCTCGAGCAAGTGGTCGAGTTCGCGCATCCCGCGCCGGCATCGCCAGCGCAGCGCTTTGAGTTCGATGTCCTCGCTCATCGCGAAAACAGGCCGATCGCGAGATACGCCCAGAGCAGCCACAACACGACACCGCCGGCGACGTAGGTCATGAAGCGGTGCATGACCTTGTTGTACGTCACGTGGATGCCGCTGTGCGCGGTGCGCAGCGCGACGAACAGCCACGCCAAGCCGACACTCAGCATGTCCACGCGACCGATACGATCCGCGACGACGAGCGCGAGATAGAACAGCACCGGCAGTTCGAACAGGTTGCGGAAGTTGTCCGCGGCGCGGCTGTCGGTGAGAAGCGCCGACGCCTGCGCCGACGTCGCGACCTTCTGCGGATGGATGCGCTCGCGCTTCATCTGCGCGATGCGCATCGTGTACATGCGGAACCAGACGACGGCCGTAAGCACGACCATCGCCAGGCCCGGCAGGTAGATCGCGCGAACGTCCATGTGTCCGTGCGCGGCTGCGATCAGGCGCGGCGCGCCAGCATCAGCTTCTTGATCTCACCGATCGCGCGCGCCGGGTTGAGCCCCTTCGGGCAGGTCCGCGCGCAGTTCATAATCGTGTGGCAGCGATAGAGCTTGAACGGATCCTCGAGATCGTCGAGGCGCCCGCCCGTGTCTTCATCGCGCGAGTCCACGATCCAGCGATAGGCCTGCAGCAGGATCGCCGGGCCGAGGTAGCGGTCGCCGTTCCACCAGTAGCTCGGACAGCTCGTCGAGCAGCAAGCGCAGAGGATGCATTCGTACAGGCCGTCGAGCTTCCTGCGGTCGTCCGGCGACTGCAGGCGCTCCCGGTCGGAAGGCGTCGGGCTCTGCGTACGCAGCCAGGGCTTGATCGACGCGTACTGCGCGTAGAAGTGCGTTAGGTCGGGGACGAGATCCTTGACCACCGGCATGTGCGGCAGCGGATAGATCGCGACTTCGCCGGCGCGGCAGTCGTCGATCGCCTTGGTGCAGGCGAGCGTGTTGGTGCCGTCGATGTTCATCGCGCACGAGCCGCAGATGCCCTCGCGGCACGAGCGACGGAACGTCAGCGTCGGATCGATCTCGTTCTTGATCTTGATCAGCGCGTCCAGAACCATCGGGCCGCAACTCGCGAGGTCGACCTCGTAGGTGTCGACCGTCGGGTTGCGTCCGTCGTCGGGATTCCAGCGGTAGACCTTGAAGACCCGGGCATTCTTCGCGCCGGCGGCAGCGAAGTGGCGGCCCTTCTGGATCTTCGAGTTCTTCGGGAGGGTGAATTCGGCCATGGTCGGGTCCGTTTCGTCCGCCGTTGCCGGCAGACGCGAGGTCAGTAGACGCGCTTCTTCGGCGGCACCGGAGCGACGTCCTGCGTCAGCGTGTACGAATGCACCGGTCGATAGTCGATGCGGGTATTGCCCGCCTCGTCGATCCAGCACAGCGTGTGCTTCATCCAGTTGTGGTCGTCACGATCCGGGAAGTCCTCGCGGGCATGCGCACCGCGCGACTCCTGTCGGTTCTCGGCCGACACGATCGTCACCAGCGCCTGGTCGAGCAGGTTGGCGAGTTCGAACGTCTCGATGAGGTCGGAGTTCCAGACCAGCGAGCGATCAGTGACGCGGACGTCCGCGAACGATGCGTGGATCTCGCGCATCTTGCGCACGCCGTCCGAGAGCGTTTCGCCAGTGCGGAACACCGCGGCGTCGGCCTGCATCGTGCGCTGCATCTTGTCGCGGATGACCGACGTCGGCGTACCGCCGCTGGCGTGGCGCAGCGCGTCGAGGCGACCGAGCGCCTTGTCGCAGGCATCAGCAGGAAGCGGCGCGTGCGAGGCATCCGGCTTGATCGTTTCGGCGCAGCGGTTCGCGACCGCGCGGCCGAACACCACGAGGTCCAGCAGCGAGTTCGAACCGAGGCGGTTCGCGCCGTGCACCGACACGCAGGCCGCCTCACCAATCGCATACAGGCCCGGCACGACCGCATCCGGATCGCCGCCGCGCAGCTGCACGACTTCGCCGTGGAAGTTGGTCGGAATGCCGCCCATGTTGTAGTGGACGGTCGGAATGACGGGGATCGGCTGCTTCTCGACGTCGACGCCCGCGAAGATGCGCGCGGACTCGGCGATGCCGGGGAGCTTCTCGTGGATGACTTCCGGGCCGAGGTGCGTGAGGTCGAGCAGGATGTGGTCCTTGTGCTCGCCGACGCCGCGGCCTTCGCGGATTTCCATCGTCATTGCGCGGCTGACCATGTCGCGCGGCGCGAGGTCCTTCACGCTCGGTGCGTAGCGCTCCATGAAGCGCTCGCCATTGCTGTTGCGCAGGATGCCGCCCTCGCCTCGCACGCCTTCCGTGATCAGGCAGCCGGCGCCGTAAATGCCGGTCGGGTGGAACTGCACGAATTCCATGTCCTGCATGCCGAGGCCGGCGCGCAGCACCATGCCGCCGCCGTCGCCGGTGCAGGTGTGTGCGGAGGTCGCCGAGAAATACGCGCGGCCGTAACCACCGGTCGCGAGCACGGTGCCGTGCGCGCGGAACAGGTGCAGCGTGCCGGACGCCATGTCCAGCGCGAGCACGCCGCGGCACGTGCCGTCCGCATCCATGATCAGGTCGAGCGCGAAGTACTCGATGAAGAACTGCGCGTCGTGCGCCAGCGACTGCTGGTAGAGCGTGTGCAGGATCGCGTGACCGGTGCGGTCGGCCGCGGCGCAGGTGCGCTGCGCGGGCGGACCTTCGCCGAAACGCGTCGTCATGCCGCCGAACGGGCGCTGGTAGATGCGGCCGTCTTCGGTGCGCGAGAACGGCACGCCGTAGTGCTCGAGCTCCACGATCGCGGGGATCGCCTCGCGGCACATGTATTCGATCGCGTCCTGGTCGCCCAGCCAGTCGCTGCCCTTCACCGTGTCGAAGAAGTGGTAGCGCCAGTCGTCCTCACCCATGTTCGCCAGCGCGGCGGCAACGCCACCCTGCGCGGCGACGGTGTGCGAGCGCGTCGGGAAGACCTTGGTGATGCAGGCGGTCTTCAGGCCCTTCTGGGCGAGGCCGAACGTTGCGCGCAGGCCGGCGCCACCGGCGCCGACGACGACCATGTCGAACTTGTGTTCCTGGATGGGATATGCGGCAGGCATCGAAGGATTCCGGGTCAGGCGCCGAGCATGACGCGCACGACGGCGAGGACGCTCGCAAGGCCCGCGATCCAGCACGCGAACACGATGAGCAGTTGCAGCAGCGAATAGCGGACCGCGGTGTGCACGTAGTCTTCGACGACGACCTGCAGACCAAGGCGCATGTGCCAGAAATTGGCGACGAGGAACGCGATCAGCAGCGTCGCATTGAACGGATGACCGACGCGCGCACGCACCGTCGCGAAGTCCGCGCCGACCAGCGAGATCACCAGGCCGACGGCATAGATGCCGAGAAACACGAGCGCCAGCGCGGTCACGCGCTGCACGAGGAAATGATGCGTGCCGTCCTTTGCCGAGCCGAGGCCGCGCGCGACCTTCAGCGGATGACGCAGCGTCGGCGGGCGGCGTCCTGCATTGGTGCTCATGCGCCACCCCACTTCTGCATGGCGAGCAGCCAGATAATCGCGGTCAGCACGAGGCTGCCGATGATCGCGACCCAGGCGCTCTTGACGAAGGCAGGCACCGACGTGCCGACGCCCATGTCCTGCGAGAGATGGCGCAGGCCGCTGAGCAGGTGGAACGACAGCGCCCACGTCCAGCCGAACATCACGAGGAAGCCCAGGGGCGAACGCGCAGCGTGGGTGAAAGTCGTCCAGCGATCAGCACCCGATGCGAGGGCGACGAGGCCCCATGCCACGAGCAGGCTGCCGAGCGACAGGATCACGCCCGTCGCGCGATGCAGGATCGAGCTGACCATCTGGACCTGCCAGCGATAGACCTGCAGGTGCGGGGACAACGGACGTTCGCGGTACGCCATGCGGGAGGTCTCGTTCTGATGCGGCGCGGCCGCGGGGTCGAGCGGGCGACGCTAGAAATCGATGCAGCGGCCGTCCTTTTCCCAGTCCCCGTAGCGTGTCGGCTCGGGTCCCGGTCGACCGCCCACCTCGCGCGGACGCTCAGGCGCAGGCGTCTCAGGCAACGGCGAGGAGTCTGCGCTCTCCGGCGTGTCCTGCGGGGTCTCGGAGGTCGTGTGGCCTATCATTCCAGCCGAAAATCTTAAGTCCGTACCCCATGTCTGACAACCCGCAGTACGGTTCATCACGTCGTTTCGAGTTGCGCGGCCTGCGCGTTTTGCGGCTTGCAGGCCGCGATGCGCTTGCATTTACGCACGCGCAGTTCATGAACGACGTGATCGCGCTCGCCGACGGGCAATGGCACTGGAACGGCTGGCTCGACCCAAAAGGGCGCGTGCAGGCGCTGTTTGCGCTGATTCGGGTGGACGCGGAGACCGTGTGGCTCGTCACCGCGACCGACGCGGACGCGTTCGCCGACTCGCTACGTCGATTCGTTTTCCGCAGCAAGGTGAAAATCGACCTGGCGCCGATCCACGCGCTTGGTCGACTCGGCGCACCCGTCACAGCGTCGGGAAATACGTCCGGCCGTCTCGCGGATGCGATCGAACTCGACCTCTCGGGCGACGCCGGCGCGCGGACGCTGGTGCTCGCGCCCTCGCCTGCCGACGCCGCGACGCCGGAAGATGAGTCCGCCTGGTGGCAGCTCGACATCGCGCACGGCTGGCCGTCGCTCCCGGGCGTCGCGCTCGATCACTGGACGCCGCAGCAATTGTCGCTGCAGCGCTTCGACGCCTTCAGCGTGAAGAAGGGTTGCTATCCGGGGCAGGAAATCGTCGCGCGCACGCACTTCCTCGGGCGTGCGAAGCGCGGGCTTGTGCGATTGCGCGTTGCGGACGTGGAAGCGCGCGCGCGCGATGCGCTTACCGACGTCGACGGGCGTGACGTGGGCCAGCTCGTCGTCGTTCGCAACGGCGAAGCGCTGGCCGTGGTTCCGCTCGAGCCCGCCGACGCCGACGTTCGCCTACACGGGCAGATCGTAGAGCGACTGCCCCTCGCCAACGGCCTGCAGCGCTGACGCCGCAGGCCGCGTAACTCAGCGCTTGGCGAGCGTGTCCGCCGCCGCGACGATGTCGTCGTCGCCCGGAATGACCAAGAACGCGGCGCCGGCCAGCGGCGTGTAGGTATCGGTACCGACGACACGATGCATCGGCGTCGCGCCCAAGCCGCCTTCCGACAGCGCGGTGATCACGCCCTCGCCCACGCCCGCGCTGCGACGACCTTCGTCGACCACGATGATCCGCTTCGCATTCCTCGCCTGCTCGACGATGTAGGCATCGTTGAGCGGAACCAGCCAGCGCAGGTCGACGACGCGCACCTTCCAGCCGTGCTGCTGCTCGATGCGGCGTGCGGCGCGCAGGCTCATCGGCACGCCGTTGCCGTAGCTGATGATCACGAGGTCATCGCCCTCGCCGTAGACGCGACCTTCGCCCAGCGTCATCGCCTCGCCTGGCGCCGGGTACTGCGTGAGCCACAGGCCATCGCCCGGCTCGTACAGATCCTTCGTCATGTACAGCGCGATCGGCTCGAGGAAGATGCTGACGCGGCCATCGACCTTCGCCAGCGCCATGAGCGTGCGCAGCATCGTTGCGGCATCGTCGCCACGCGACGGACAACCGACGACGAGACCCGGAATGTCACGCAGTGCGGTGATCGAGTTGTCGTTGTGGAAATGCCCGCCGAAGCCGCGCTGGTAGCCGAGGCCGGCCATGCGCACGACCATCGGGTTGCGGTACTGATCGTTGCTGAAGAACTGCAGGCTCGACGCCTCGCCGCGGATCTGGTCGCCCGCGTTGTGGAAATACGCGAGGTACTGGATCTCGGGCACGGGCAGCATGTCCATGTTCGCGAAGCCCTGCGCAAGGCCGAAGATCATCGTCTCGTCGAGCAGCGTGTTGAACACGCGTCGTGGCCCGAACGCCTTGTACAGGCCCTTGGTCACCGTGTAGACGCCGCCTTTCTGCGCGACGTCCTCGCCGAACAGCAGCGTTTCCGGATACTTCGCGAACTGGTCGTGGAGCGCGTTGTTGATCTGGATGGCGAGATGCCGCGGCGGCTGGTTCTCGGGCAGCTTCGCTTCACCACCGAAGACATCGAGACGACGCTGCGCATCGGGCGCGCGTTCGGCCTCCGCCTTCACCGCATCCGGCGTGTACGGCGCGAGCGGCTTGATCACGTCCTCGAGGCGCTCGATTTTCGGCCGGCGATCCGCTTCCTCCGCCGCCGCGAAGCACTTCTTGCGAGTCGCCTCGTACAGCGCGCTCACCTCGTCCTTGGACATCAGGCCGGATTCGATCGCGATCGCGGCAGAGCGCAGGAGCGGATCGGTCGCCTCGACCGCGCACAGTTCCTCGACCGAACGCCATTCGATCTCGAAGTCCGTACCCGCGTGACCCATGATGCGGGTGGTCTTGAGATGCAGGAACGTCGGGCGACGCGTGCGTCGGCAATGCTCGACGGCGCGCTGCACGTCGGCATAACCCGACGCCAGATCGAGACCATCCGCGAAGAAGTAATCCAGCCCGGGCATCTGCTGGAAGCGGTTCGCGATCCAGCCGGTCGGCGTCTTGACCGAAATGCCGATGCCGTTGTCCTCGCAGACGAACAGCACGGGCGCGGGCAGCTTCTGATACGCCGTCCACGCCGCGGCATTGAACGCGGTCTGCGCGGTCGCGTGATTGGCCGATGCATCGCCGAACGAGCAGATGGCGATCGAATCGTCGGGGATCGGCAGCGAATGACCGATGCGGCGACCGGTTTCGATTGCTACCGCCGTGCCGAGCGCCTTTGGCAGATGCGAGGCGATGGTCGACGTTTGCGGTAGCACCCACAACGGCTTGCTGCCCCACACCTTGTGGCGGCCGCCGCTCGCGGGGTCATCCTTGCTCGCGGCGAAGCTCAGCGCGGAATCCATGATCGGATCCATGCCCGGCAGCTTGCGGAAGCGCTCGGCCATGAAGCCGCCCGAGCGGTAATGCAGGAACGCGGGATCGGTGTGACGCGCTGCACGCGCGACCATCGCATTGCCTTCGTGGCCGCTGCTGCCGATCGTGTAGAAGACCTTGTTCTGAACGCGCAGCACGCGCGCCATCAGGTCGAGATGGCGGCTGATCAACTGCGACTCGAACAGCTCGCGGAAACCCTGCGCGTCGAGCGCGCTACCGTCGAGGATCGCTTCGTGCGGCGCCGGACGCGCATCGACGCGACCGTTCCACGCGGTGACGAACTCCGTGAAGTTGACGTCGCAGATCTCGGCGCGGTTAAGGCCCTTCATACGGGCGGGAATCGGGTTCGGAAGCGTGGCAGCCATGCGGTCATCCAGGCGGGCCGAAGCCCGCCGTGCGTCGTGAAAAATCAGGTGGACCGCGCGATCAGCGCAGCGGCGCGGTCGTCGGGTTCGACCATCGCGACGAAGCCCGGCGTCGCGCGGACGCGGGCAAGCCAGGCGCGGATCGCGGGATAGGCGTCGAGCGACACGCCGCCGTGCGGCGCGACGTCCGTGTAGGCGAACAGTGCGATATCGGCGACGCCGTAGGCGTCACCGGTGAACCAGTCATGCGATGCGAGATGGCGTTCCATCACGCGCAGTGCGTCGTGCGAGCGCTCGCGCAGGCGCGGCAGGTCGGCGCGACGCGGCGAGTCCGCGGGCGTCCATCCGCAGATGAAACGCGCGACGGCAACGTACGGCTCGTGGCTGTACTGCTCGAAGAACATCCAGCTCAGCGCCTGCGCGCGCGCCCAAGCGTCGCTCGGCAGGTACGACGTGCCGTCGGCGAGCCAGCACAGGATCGCATTCGATTCGACGAGGATGCGGCCATCGTCGAGTTCCAGCATCGGCACTTTGCCGTTCGCGTTCTTCGCAAGGTATTCGGGCGTGCGCGTCGCGCCGGTGCTGCTGTCGGTCTCGACCCACGTGTACGGACGGCGCAGCTGCTCGAGCAGCAGGCGCACCTTGTGGCAGTTGCCCGAAGGCGAGAAGCCGTAAACGGTGATCACGCCGCGGCGCTCCGGCGTGCGCGCCACTCGTCGCGCGTCTGGCCCCAGAGGTCGATCCGGAACTTGTCGTGCGGCGGCCGGAACACGCCGCGACCGCGGTTCTTCGCGCCGAGACGTTTCGCAACGTTCTGCGATGCGGTATTAGCGACGTCGATGGAATGGATGATGTCCGTCCAGCCCAGCGTGTCGAATGCCCAGTCCATCGCCGCGGCGCAGGCTTCGGTCGCGTAACCCTTGCCCCAGGCTTCCGGATGCAGCGCATAGCCAACTTCCGTACCGGGCCAGCCGGCGGGCTGCCACGGACCCGCCTGGCCCATCCACAAGCGGCTGGACTTCTCTTCGATCGCGAACATCGCGAAGCCCTGCAACGCCCATGCGCCCGGCATCTGCAGGAAGCGCCGCCATGCATCGCCGAGCGTGAGCGGCCCGCCGATGTGATGCGTTTCCGGCGCGGCGAACATCTGCGCGTAGCGATCGAAATCCTCGGCGCGCCATTGGCGGAGGATCAAGCGCTCGGTTTCGAGACGCGGGCCCTGCTCCGACATCCTCGCTTCCTCTGCTGGGCGACGCGATGCGCCGCGGAACGATGCGGTGGCGCCATGCCGGGCGCCGATGCGAAAACCGGCCCGAAGGCCGGTTGCGTCGATCAGAACGCGTTGATACCGGTGAGTTCGCGGCCGACCACCAGCTGGTGCACGGTTTCCGTGCCTTCGTAGGTGATGACCGACTCGAGGTTCAACGCATGGCGGATCGCGCCGTGCTCGGTGGTGATGCCGGCGCCGCCGAGCAGGTCGCGGCATTCGCGCGCGATGTCGATCGCCATGCGGCAGTTGTTCCACTTCGCGAGCGACACCTGCGTCGGCTGCATCGCGCCGGCGTCCTTGAGACGGCCGAGCTGCACTACGAGCATCTGCGCAAGCGTGATGCGACGCGCCATGTCGGCCATCTTGATCTGCGCGCTCTGCGTCGCGGCGACCGGGCGGCCGAACAGGATGCGTTCCTTCGTGTAGTTCACCACCTCGTCGAGGCAGGCGATCGCGGCGCCGATCGGGCCCCAGGTGATGCCGTAGCGCGCCTGCGTCAGGCAGCCCAGCGGACCCTTGAGGCCCTTCACGTTCGGCAGGCGGTTCGCCTCCGGCACGCGCACGTTGTCGAAATACAGCGCGCTGGTGACCGACGCGCGCAGCGACATCTTGTGCTTGATTTCCTGCGCCGCGAAGCCGGGCATGCCCTTCTCCACCACGAAGCCCTGAATGCCGTCGTCGGTCTGCGCCCAGACGATCGCGATGTCGGCGAGGTTGCCGTTGGTGATCCACATCTTGGAGCCGTTGAGGATCCAGTCGGCGCCGTCGCGCTTGGCGTTCGTCTTCATGTTCGCCGGGTCGGAGCCACCGTGCGGTTCGGTCAGGCCGAAGCAGCCGATGACCTTGCCCGCCGCCATGTCCGGCAGCCAGCGCGTGCGCTGCTCCTCCGAGCCGTAGGCGTAGATCGGGTACATGCAGAGCGAGCTCTGCACCGAGACGAAGCTGCGGATGCCGCTGTCGCCGCGCTCGAGTTCCTGGCAGATCAGGCCGTAGCTGACCGCGTTGAGTTCAGCGCACCCGTACTTTTCCGGCAGCGACGAACCCAGCAGGCCCATCTCCGCGATTTCCGGCACCAGCTCGCGCGGGAAGCGGCCCTGGTCGAAGGCCTCGCCGATGATCGGGATCACGCGCTCGTCGGTGAAACGGGCGACGGTGTCCTGCACGGCCCGCTCTTCCTCGGACAGCAGCGAACGGACGTCGAAGAGGTCGTACGGATTCAGTGCCATGCGAGGGGTCGGACCTTGGGGCGTGGGAGCCCGATATTGTAGGCCGCCGTCACAGTCCATCGACACCCCCGGCCCGACCGCCGGCGGCTCCGCACATGAAAAAGGGCCGGTTGCCCGGCCCCTTTTCCCTACTCCCGACGCGTCGATCAGCGCGTGGCGACGGCCGTCGAGGTCACGACGCGGCCGTCGATGACCGGCAGCTGCGAGCCCGGGCGCTCGTTCATGCGCACGGTGTGCTGCGCGCCCTGGTAGCGATAGGTCACGTCATAGCCAGCGACCTGCGTGTCGGAACCCACGCGGATACGCGTGCCCGGGCGGCTGGTCATGCGCTGCGTACCGACGGTGCCGTCCGGATTGCGATAGGTGACGGTGTACGCGACGGTGCGCGAGCTGCTGGAGGTGTCGCTGACGGTGTGGCACTGCTGTTCGGTGCGCTCGACCACGCGGCCGCCGACATGGTTGCGGTCGACGCGATTGCCGACGAAACCGCCACCGACCGCACCGGCCACCGTCGCCAGCTTGCGACCGTTACCGCCGCCGACCTGGTTGCCGACGAGCCCACCGATCAGAGCACCCGCGACCGTGCCGCCGACGTTGCCGTCGCGCTCCGGCAGGCGGTCCTGCACTACCACGTCGTTACAGACCTGACGCGGCGTGCTAGTGGTGCTGGTTTCCTTGACCGGATCAACGCCGATCACCGACGCGTAGCGCGGCGACGACGTACGAACCGGATCGACGTTTACGACGTCCGCGTATTCGGCCCGAGGCGCTTCTGCGACGGCGAGCTGCGGCGCGGTCGGCGCAATGCGGCCCTGCGCGTCAGCCGACGCGTCGAACTGCGTGGCACCGACCGCGACCGGCTGCGCGGGCTGCGCGACCACCGCGTCGTCGCGATGATTCATCGAGCTGTAGGCCGCAACCGCAACGCCGCCGAGCAGCATCGAACCGAGAGCGACCGCGAGGATGTTCTTGTCCATAGAGCCTCCGAGCCAGTTCATCCTGGCGTAGGTCGATTGCAGCACCGGGAACCTGAACAACGTCGGAGCATGACCGGGGGTTCACACGGCCCGTTCAGATGTGTCGCGGCAGCGTGGTAGCGTCGGCTTATCGCGAGGTGCACATGGCCCGTTTCCTGCTCAAACCCTTCATGCGCTGGGCTGAAAAGCTGCGCCACCCGACGTTGTTCTGGATCGTTGCGGTGCTGTTCTTCTTCGACCTGCTGATTCCCGACTTCATTCCGTTCGTGGACGAGATCCTTCTCGGCCTCGGCACGATGCTGCTCGCGAACTGGAAGTCGCGCGCCAAGGACGTCCTGCCGCCTCGATGATCCTCGTCGACAGCCACTCGCACATCGACGTCGACGAATTCGATGCTGATCGTGCGGAGGTGATCGGTCGTGCGCGCGCCGCCGGCGTCACGCGGCAGATCGTTCCCGCGATCGAAGCGGCGACGTGGCCGACGCTGCGCGATGTCTGCGGGCAGTTCGGTGGACTGTTCCCGGCGTACGGGCTGCATCCCGTGTATCTCGACCGCCATACCGACGCGCACGTCGACGCGCTGCGCAGCTGGATCGAAAGCGAGCGCCCGGTCGCGATCGGTGAATGCGGGCTGGACCACTTCATCGATGGGCTCGATCGCGAGCGTCAACGCGTGCTGTTCGACGCGCACCTGCGGCTTGCACGCGACTTCGACCTGCCGCTGATCGTGCACGCGCGGCATGCGGTGGACGATGTGATCGCCGCGGTGCGTCGCATCGGCGGCGTTCGAGGCGTCGTGCACAGCTTCGCGGGCAGTCGCCAGCAGGCCGAGATGCTGTGGGCGAACGGGTTTCTCATCGGTCTTGGCGGGCCGGTGACGTACGAGCGCGCGAATCGCCTGCGTACGTTGGCGGCGACGATGCCGATCGAACATCTGCTGCTCGAGACGGATTCGCCCGATCAACCGGGCGCCGCGAGCCGTGGCGAACGCAATGAACCCGCACGGCTTGTCGATGTGCTGGAGATGATCGCGTCACTGCGGGGTCAGTCGCCGCAGCAGCTCGCCGCCGCGACGACGTTGAACGCGGAACGCCTGTTCGGCCTTACGCCCGAGGTGCCGACTTCGCCTTGAGCAGCAGCTCGATGGCCTTGCCGACCATCGCGAATGCGAACGCGCCGGTGATGTGCGTGGCGGCACCGAGCCCGCCGCTGCAATCGAGCTTCAGGCTTCCGTCCGCGTCGGTCGCGCTCGGGCGCAGGCCGCACACGCTGCCATCGGCCTGCGGATAGCGCACGTTCTCCAGTGAGTAGACGGCCGGCACGCCGAAGTAGCGATCCTTGTTCCGCGGGAAGTTGAAGTCCGCACGCAGCTTCTTGCGCACCAGCGCGAGCATCGCGTCGTGCTCGGTACGCGATAGGTCACGTACGCGGATCAGCGTCGGATCGATGCGACCGCCCGCCGAGCCGCTGACGACGATCGGAAGCTTGCGTCGACGGCACCAGGCGATCATCTCGACCTTGCTGCGAAAGCTGTCGCAGGCATCGACGACAAGATCGAGATCGACGTTGAGCTGGTGGTCGAGGTTCGACGCGGTGATGAAAGCCGGCACCGGCTCCACGTCCATCAAAGGACTGATGCGCTGGCAGCGCGCGGCCATCGCGGCGACCTTCGCGTGCCCGAAGGTGCCATCGAGCGCGGGCAGCTGGCGGTTGGTGTTCGACACGCAGATGTCGTCGGCATCGATCAGGCGCAGGTGGCCGACACCCGAGCGCGTCAGCGCTTCCGCGACCCACGAACCGACGCCGCCAAGGCCCACAACGGCGACGCGGCACGTCACGAGTTTGGCGAGGCTTCCTGCGCCGTAAAGGCGGTCGATACCGGCGAAGCGTTCGGTCCAGGCCGGGTCGAGGTCGTGCGTTTGCATGCACGCATTCTAGGCGGTGCGCGCGTGACGATCGGCGCCACGGGGGTGCGTGCTATGGTCCCGCGCACTTCGCGCAGACACGAGGAAACAGGCCGATGTCCGACGTCAATGCTCCGTCGCCCAGCCCTGCCCGCCGCGGCAACGGCTCCCGTTATCTCTTCATGGCGCTGCTCGGCCTGGTGATCGGCGCGGTCGCCAGCGTGATGATCATGCGTGCGATCGATCAGCGGAAAGATCCGTACCCGCTCGCCGTGATGCACGTGATGGCGGCGCACTCGCGCGCACTGAAAGACAACGTTACCCAGAACCGTTGCGCGGCAACGGACGTCATCCCGCACCTGCAGGCACTTCGCACGATGGCGAACGACATCGAGCCCGCGTTCAAGGGCATGCAGGGCGACGAGAAGTTCGCGAAATACGCGAGCGACCTTCGTGCGCGCGTCGATGCGTCGCTCGCTACGCCGCCGCTGAATTGCCCCGGCGTGCAGCCTGCTGCAGCGAAGATCGGCGAGGCCTGCGAGAACTGTCACCACTACGCGAACGAGTGATCGTTGCGCGAAGAACTGTCGGCTGAACGCGTGTTCGCAGTTTGATAACGCGTTCACCGACGCGCTCCCACGATCTGTCGCGCATGGCAATGGCCATCGTCCTGACCACGAATCCTGGAGCGTCCCATGAATGTGCAACTTCGTCTCACCGCCGTCGCGGCCGCCTCGCTGATCGCCCTGGCCGGCTGCGCGTCCACTCCCTATTCCTCGGGCTACGCGGGTTCGCCGCCGCCGGCCAATAGCTACGGCGTCTGTTCCGATTGCGGCGTGGTCACGCGCATCGAAGCGGTCGGTAACGGCACCGCGCCGCGCTCCGGTGTTGCGGGCGGCGTGATCGGTGGCGTCATCGGCGCCGCCGCGGGTCATGAGCTGACCAAGGACTCGAGCAACGGCAAGCAGAACGTCGCGACGGTCGCAGGCGCAGTCGCCGGTGCGGCCGCGGGCGCGGCGGTCGATCGCAACATGTCGACGTCCGGCACCAGCTACAACGTCTATGTGCGCATGAACGACGGACGCACGACGATGGTCAGCCAGACCGACCTGGGCGGCATCGGCGAAGGTTCGGCGGTTCGCGTTTACAACGGTCGCGTCTGGGCACGCTGAGCGACGCTCGTCTCAGTTTCAAAAACGGCCCGGTAACCCCGGGCCGTTTTCGTGTCCGGTCCTGATTGCGGATTGCGTTTGTTGCGGCGCGGCATGCATGGGGCTGATCGCGGGGTTAACGTCGGGGCGTCCATGACGGACTCCCTTCCCCCGAGGTGTCGAATGAATCGCCTGCCCCTGCTTGCCGCCGCCGGTAGCGTCCTGCTCGCCGGTTTTGCCCTGAATGCCGCCGACGCCTCGGTGCAGACCGCCACGTTCAACCCGTTGCGGATCGCCGTGGTCGCGTCGACGGGCCAGTCGTCGTTCCTGGGCGCGGTGGACGTGGAGGTGACCAACACCAGCAATCGCGCCGTGCGCATGCCGGGCTGGCAGCTGCCGTCGCAATACCTGCAGTCCGACGTCTTCAGCGTGACCCACGACGGCCGCGAGGTTCCGTACGAAGGCCCGATGATCAAGCGCGGCCTGCCGGCGGCGAGCGACTTCACCGTGCTGCGCCCGGGCGAGACGATCCGCACCAGCGTCGACCTCTCCGCGTTCTACGACCTGTCGAGCACCGGCGAATACACGGTGACGTACAAGTCACCGCTGCAGCACGCCTCGCTGTCCGGCGGGCAGATGCTGATCGCGTCGAATGGCCTGCCGATGGTGGCGCAGAGCGCCTCGCTGAAGCTGTGGGTCGACGGCACCGACCAGCTGGGCGGTAGCCGCACGCTCAAGGCGCAGGCGAAGCCGAGCGCGGGCGCGACCGTCGTCAACGGCGTGTCGTACAAGAGCTGCTCGACCACGCAGATCAGCACTGCGGGCAGTGCGGTCAACGCGGCGCGCACCTATTCGGAGAACGCGAAGGGCTACCTCAACGGCGGCACCGTCGGTGCGCGTTACACGACGTGGTTCGGCGCGTACACGTCGTCGCGTTATTCGACGGCTCGCCAGCACTTCGTCAACATCGACAGCGCGATCGACCAGAGCGGCGGCCAGGTCACGATCAACTGCGGTTGCAACCAGAGCTACTACGCCTACGTCTACCCGACCCGCCCGTACGAAATCTTCGTGTGCAAGGCGTTCTGGTCGGCGCCGTTGACGGGTACCGATTCGAAGGGCGGCACGCTGATCCACGAGATGAGCCACTTCAACGTGACCGCGGCCACCGACGACCATGTCTACGGCCAGAGCGGAGCCAAGAACCTCGCCGCGTCCAACCCGGATCAGGCGCTCGACAACGCCGACAACCACGAGTACTTCGCCGAGAACAACCCGGCGCAGAAGTAAGTCAGCCTCCCCCAAGAGGGACGTTGAAAGCCCGGCTTCGGCCGGGCTTTCTTTTTGTCGACGGCGCTGGACGCCCCTCGTGCAGCGGCAATGACGACGCGTGCCGCAGAATGCCGCGACTGCCGATGGAGATGCCTGTGTCCGACCTGTCCACGCTGTGGTTCGTCATCGCCGTCGTGCTGGTCATCGTCGGCATCGCCGGCACGGTGTTGCCCGCGCTTCCCGGCATTCCATTGGTCTTCGGCGGGCTCCTGCTCGCGGCCTGGGCCGACGGCTTTCATCACGTCGGCGGTTGGACGCTCGGCGTGCTCGTTGTCCTGACGCTCGCGTCGTTCGCGGTCGACCTGCTTGCGACGGCGATGGGCGCGAAGCGTGTCGGCGCGAGTCGTCTCGCCTTGCTGGGGGCCACCATCGGCACCTTCGCCGGCCTGTTCCTCGGCTTCATCGGCATCTTCATCGGGCCGTTCGTGGGCGCCGTCGCGGGTGAGCTGATCCACCGTCGCAAATTGCAGGACATGGGCCACGCTGCGAAGGTCGGCGTCGGCACCTGGGTCGGGCTCCTGCTGGGGACGATCCTCAAGCTGGTCATCGCCTTCGGAATGCTCGGGCTGTTCGCGGTGGTCTGGCTGGCCCACCGCTAGCGGCAGTTTCACACCCGCTTGCGAAGCGGCCGTTCAGAGTCGGCGCCATGAAATTCCGACTGAATTGGAGCCGCCGCCGCATGTTCTGGACGATCGCCCTGACGGCTCTTGTGACCGTGCTGATCGTGGTCATCGCGATGAACTTCGCGACGCCCGAGAAGAAGCTCGAAAACCGCGTCATCCACCAGTACGCGAGCACGGACCCGCAGTTCATCCGCGAAATGGGCGTGCTGCTCGGGCCGTCGATCGTGCCCGGCAACAAGATCACGGTGCTGCAGAACGGCGACGAGATCTTCCCCGCGATGCTCGAGGCGATTCGTGGCGCGAAGACCACGATCACGTTCGAGACCTACATCTGGTGGGAGGGCAAGATCGCCGCCGACTTCAGCCAGGCGCTGTGCGAGCGCGCGAAGGCCGGCATCGAAGTGAACGTGACGGTCGACTGGGCCGGCAGCATCAAGATGGACAGCTCGATGCTGAAGAACATGCAGGACTGCGGCGTGCGCATCGAGCGCTATCGCCCGCTGCACTGGTACAACCTCGGCCGCCTCAACAACCGCACGCATCGAAAGCTGCTCGTGGTCGATGGCAGCATCGCGTTCACCGGCGGCGTCGGCATCGGCGACCCGTGGCTCGGCCACGCGCAGGACCCCGATCACTGGCACGACCTGCACTTCCGTATCGAAGGCCCGGTGGTGTCGCAGGTGCAGGCCGCTTTCAACGACAACTGGATCAAGACGACCGGCCACGTCCTCAACGGCGCCAAGTACTTCCCGGCCGTGCAGCCGGCGGGCGACATGCCGGCGCACATGTTCATCGCCTCGCCCGCGGGCGGCGCGGAGAGCATGCACCTGATGTTCCTGATGGCGATCGCCGCGGCGGAAAAGAGCATCGACGTCGAGGCCGCCTACTTCATCCCGGACCCGCTGCTTCGCGACGCGCTCATGGCTGCCCGCAAGCGCGGCGTTCGCGTGCGGCTGCTGCTGCCGGGCCCGTACATCGACTCCGAAACGGTGCGCATCGCGACCAAGAAGGAATGGGGCCCGCTGCTGGCGGCCGGCGCTGAAATCCACCTCTACCAGCCCACGATGCTGCACGTGAAGCTGATGATCATCGACCACTACATGGTGTCGGTCGGCTCGACGAACCTCGACCAGCGTTCATTCCAATTGAACGACGAGGCCAGCCTGAACGTCTACGATGCGGGCTTCGCCGAGACGATGACGCAGGTCTTCGAGCGCGACCTCAAACTGACCAAGCCGTACACCTACCAGATGTGGGAATCGCGGCCCTGGAAGGAAAAGATGTCCGAGCGCTTCATCGTCCCGATCAAATCACAGCTGTAACGATCGAGGTTTCCGGGTGTCGATGCGCCGTTTCGCCGGCCTGTTGCTGGCTGTCTGTCTGATCTTGGTTCCCGCGGTATCTGGTGCGCAGTCCGAGGCGTGGATCGCGCAGGCGGCTGGCGTCAAGGTCGCGTCCGCGACGCCGACGTCCGCCGACGAGCAACTGTCGCGCACGGTCGCCGCACGCCTGCGTGCCGTGCCGGGCTATTCGAACATCACGGTGACGGCTGCGGGCGGCGTGGTGCGGCTCGATGGCTCGGTTTCGGGCGACGAGGAACGCGCGCACGCGGAGCAGATCGCGGGGCAGCAGCCGGGCGTCGCGAGCGTCGACAACCGTCTGCAGATCGCGGGAAGCATCGTCACCCGCCTGAAGCTCGCGCTGCAGCAGGTCGGCGGCAAGTTGATCGGTCTGGTCGCGCGACTGCCGCTGCTCCTGGTCGCTGCATTGATCGTGCTGATCGCGTGGTGGATCGGGCGGTCGGTGAGCCGCCGCATCCACCTCTCGCGTTTCAGCGCGAAGAATCCGTACATCGATTCGCTGGTCGCCCGGCTGGTGAACTGGGTGATCCTGCTTGTCGGCCTGCTGATCGCGCTGGACCTGTTGGAAGCGACAGCGATCGTCGGCGCGTTGCTGGGTTCGGCCGGCGTGGTCGGCATCGCGATCGGCTTCGCGTTCCGCGACATCGCGGAGAACTACGTCGCCGGCATCCTGCTCAGCCTGCGTCGCGGGTTCTCGCCCGGCGACCACATCCTCGTCGACAAATACGAAGGCAAGGTGGTCGCGCTGACGTCGCGCTCGACGTTGCTGATGACGTTCGACGGCGTGCAGGTCGCGGTGCCGAACGGCATCGTCTTCAAGTCGGTCGTCACCAACTTCACGCAGAATCCGAAGCGCCGTTTCGAATTCCTGATGGTGATCGACACCGCGGAGTCCATCCGCGAAGCGCAGGAAACGGCGATCGGCGAGATCAAGAAAGTGGCCGGCGTTCTCGACGATCCATCGCCTTCATGGGCGGTCGACGGCTACCTCAACGGGGGCATCCAGCTCAAGTTCCAAGGCTGGGTGAACCAGCGCGAGAGCGACCTGGGCAAGGTGCGCAGCGAGGCGGTCCGCGCGGTGAAATCGGCGTTCGAGAAGGCCCAGATCGACGGCCCGCGCCCGGTGCAGTACATGTTCACCGCGCCGCTGCCGCCGGCGGTCGCGCACCGTATCGGCATGGAAGTGGTGGCGACGCCGCAGACGGAACCCGAAGGCTGCGGGGACACCTCGGTGAACCACGACATCGATGCGCAGGTGGACGCGCAGCGCGCCGCGCACGACGACGAAAACCTGATCTGACCGCGCGTCGGCACCCGGTGCGTTTTCACGCGCCGCGTCGGCGCGAAGTGCAGTCTGTGCGACAGGTGGGATCGATACTGGCGTCAAGGAGGACTCCATGCAGCTGCGACGCATTCTTTCGCTCGACGGTGGCGGTATCCGCGGGCTCGTCAGTTGCCGATGGCTGGCCGGCGTCGACGCCGCGCTCGCCGCCGCAGGCAAGCCGCATATTCCCGGCAGCTTCGATCTTCTTGCCGGCAGCTCGACAGGCGGACTGATCGCCTGCGGGCTCGCACTCGGGCGCTCGCCCGACATGCTCGCCGAGCTGTATCGCGGGCGGCGGCATGAAATCTTTCCGGGCATCGCGAGCCGCTTGTGGTCGCGTGCATCGCGTTTGCTGGTCGACGGCCCGTCCGCGCCGCGCTATGACGGCCGCGGCATGGAAAAAGTGCTGGCCGACGTGTTCGGCGATGCGCGCCTCGGCGACTGCACCGTCAAGACGATGGTGACCAGCTACGACACCATCAACCGCAAGCCGGTGATCTTCAAAAGCTTCAAGCCCGAGCACGCGGACCTGCACGTTCGCGACGTCTGCCGCGCGACTACCGCCGCGCCCACGTATTTCCCAGCGCATCCGTTGCGCGTGGAAGGCCAGGACTGCGCGCTGATCGACGGCGGCATCGTCGCCAACAATCCCACCGCCTGCGCGATCGCCGAAGCGCTGCGCAAGGACGACACCGTCGACAACTGCCGCGACCTCATCGTCGTGTCGGTGGGCACCGGCGAACGCACGCGCACGATCGACCTGCGCTCGGCACGCGAGTGGGGCGCGCTGGAATGGGCGATCCCGATCATCGACGTGCTGTTCGACGGCAATGCCGAGTCGGTCGACTACATCGCGCAGCACATCGTCGGCGATGCGTACTACCGACTGCAGACGCCGCTGACGATCGGGCTCGACGACCTGGACGACGTGAGCGATACGAACATCAACGCGCTGGAAGTGCTGGCGAAGGGTTATCTCGCGCAGCCCACGACACAGCAGACGCTGACCGCCCTCGCCCATCGCCTCTGAGGCGTCCCAGCACCCGAATACGACGATGCCCGGACAGGCCGGGCATCGAAGTTCGCATCAGGCCGGTTCGACCACCACCGGAATCTTGCCGATACGCGCCTGCCATTCGCGCGGGCCGGTCTGGTGCACCGACGTACCGTTCGAATCGACCGCGACGGTCACCGGCATGTCCTGCACGGTGAACTCGTAGATCGCTTCCATGCCGAGATCTTCGAACGCGACCACGCGCGAGGCCTTGATCGCCTTCGACACCAGATACGCCGCGCCACCGACCGCCATCAGGTAGGCCGACTTGTGCTTGCGGATCGCCTCGATCGCGATCGGGCCGCGCTCGGCCTTGCCGACCATGCCGAGCAGGCCGGTCTGTTCGAGCACCTGGTCGGTGAACTTGTCCATGCGCGTCGCGGTGGTCGGGCCTGCGGGGCCGACAACTTCATCGCGCACCGGATCGACCGGGCCGACGTAATAGATGAAACGGCCCGACAGATCGACCGGCAACGTCTCGCCGCGATTGAGCATGTCGACCATGCGCTTGTGCGCGGCATCGCGGCCGGTGAGCAGCTTGCCGTTGAGCAGCAGCACTTCTCCCGGATTCCAGCTCGCGACTTCGTCCCGCGTGGTCGTGTCGAGGTCGACGCGACGGCCGGCACTCGCGTCATACGTGAGCTTCGGCCAGTCCTCCAGCGACGGCGGATCGAGCTGCACCGCGCCGCTGCCGTCGAGCACGAAATGCGCATGACGCGTGGCCGCGCAGTTCGGAATGATCGCGACCGGCAGGTTCGCCGCGTGGGTCGGGTAATCCTTGATCTTGACGTCGAGCACCGTCGTCAGGCCCCCAAGGCCCTGCGCGCCGATGCCGAGTGCATTGACCTTGTCGTAGAGCTCGAGGCGCAGTTCTTCGATGCGGTTGCTCGGTCCGCGGGCGACGAGATCCTGGATGTCGACGGGCTCCATCAACACTTCCTTCGCCAGCTGCATCGCCTTCTCGGCGGTGCCGCCGATGCCGATGCCGAGCATGCCCGGCGGGCACCACCCCGCGCCCATCGTCGGCACGGTCTTGAGCACCCAATCGACGATGGAGTCGGACGGGTTGAGCATCGCGAACTTCGACTTCGCTTCGGAGCCGCCGCCCTTCGCCGCAACAGTGACGTGCACGGTGTTGCCCGGCACGAGCTTGGTGTGGATTACCGCCGGCGTGTTGTCACGCGTGTTCGTGCGCTTGCCCGCCGGATCGGCGAGCACGCTCGCGCGCAGCACGTTGTCCGGATCGAGGTACGCGCGTCGCACGCCTTCGTTGACCATGTCCTCGACCGACATCGTCGCGCCGTCCCAGCGCACGTCCATGCCGACGTCGAGGAACACGGTGACGATGCCGGTGTCCTGGCAGATCGGGCGACGGCCTTCGGCGCACATGCGCGAGTTGATGAGGATCTGCGCCATCGCGTCGCGCGCCGCCGGCGACTGCTCGCGCTCGTACGCGGCGGTCAGCGCCTTGATGTAGTCGACCGGGTGGTAGTAGCTGATGTACTGCAGCGCGTCGGCGACGGACTGGATCAGGTCGTCCTGGCGGATGACGACGGGCGCGGACGGAGCGAAAGGAGCGGTCTGGGCGGACACGGCGAGCACGACGGGAGGGAAGCCGCCATTTTACCGCCCGCTGCGCACCTGGCGCTCAGGCCGAGCGTGCGATGGTCGGCGGATCCGAGCGTTGCAGCAGGCGCGCCAGCGCGGTCGACGACAGCGGCGGGCTGAACAGCGTGCCCTGAAGGCTTCCGCAGCCCCAGCGCGCGAGCAGGTCGCGATGCGCCTCGCTCTCGACGCCCTTGGCGACCACTTCGCATTGCAGCGCTAGACCCGTGCGGCAGATCGCCTCGGCGACTCGACGCGCGCGCTCGTGGTCGATCAGTGCATCGACCACCGCGACATCCAGCTTCAGCGCGTCGAAACCGACGTCGACCAGCTGCGACACGCTGGCCTGGCTGGTTGCGATGTCGTCGACTGCCACCTTCACACCCATCGCGCGCAGATCGGCGACGAGGCTACGCCCCGGGTCGCCGAGCGCGAACAGCTGCTCGCCGCGGAACTCGACCTCCAGCCATTGCGGATCGAGCGTCGCCGCAGCCAGCGCGGCATCGATCTGCGCGAGCAGGCGATCGGGATCGAAGCGCGCCAGCGATACGTTGACCGACAGCGGCAATGGCGGCAGCCCGGCCTGTTGCCAAGCGGCGTTCTGCAGGCAGGCCTTGCCGAGCACCCATTCGTCGATCTGGATGATGAGCCCGGTTTCTTCGGCGACCGACAGGAACGTTTCCGGCAGCAACACGGTGCCGTCGGCACGACGCCAGCGCAGCAGCGCTTCGACCGACGTGAACTTGCCGGTGCGCGTGTTGACCACCGGCTGGTAGTCCAGCACGAAGTCTTCCGCCGCGAGTGCGAGGCGCAGGTCGTTCTCGGTGCGCATGCGCGCTTCCGCACGTTCGCCCATAAGGTCGGTGAAGTAGCTGTAGCGACCGCGACCCGTGTCCTTGACGTGGTACAGCGCGGTGTCGGCCTGCTTCATCAGCGAGCGGGCATCGCGCGCATCCTGCGGGAACAGCGAGATCCCGACGCTCGCGCCGACGCGCAGTTCGTGGCCGTCGACGAGGATCGGCTGTTCGACCGAGCGGATGAGTTTTTCCGCGACGCGCGCGGCATCGCGCGGGTCGGCGAGTCGCTGCAGCAGCAGCACGAATTCGTCGCCGCCCTGGCGGCTGACGGTATCGTCCTCGCGCACGCATTCGCGCAGGCGCTGCGCGACTTCCTGCAGCACCTTGTCGCCAACCGGATGGCCGAGTGTGTCGTTGATCGGCTTGAACTTGTCCAGATCGATATACAGCACGGCACCGCGATTGCCGCGCCCGAGCTGCGCGAGTGCCTGTCCCAATCGATCTTGGAACAGAACGCGATTCGGCAGGCCGGTGAGCGAATCGTGCTGCGCCATGTGCGCGAGCACCTGCGCCTGTTCGCGCGCATGGCTGACATCGCGCAGCAGCAGCACGCCGCCGATCGCCCTGCCCTGCGCATCGCGCAACGGCGACGCCGATTCCTCGACCACGCGCTGCGCACCGTCACGTCGCACGAGTTCCCGTTCGCCTTCCAGTCGTGCCGACTTGCCGGTCTTCAACGCCTCGCGAAGCACCGACACCTGCGGCACACCGCGACTGGGCTCGACGAGCTTGATGACTTCTTCCACGACGTGCCCAAGCGCGTCTTCGCGCGCCCAGCCGGTGAGCTCTGAAGCTGCGGGATTGAACGCGATCACGGTGCCACTCGGATCGACGACGACCATTGCATCGCTGATCGAATCCAGCGTCGCCTGCGCCTGCTCGCGTGCGGCACGCGCCGCGTGTTCAAGCGCGAGGTCACGGCTGAGATCGCGGAGCGTGACGACCGAACGTCCGCCGTGCTCGCCCGGCATCGAGCCAAGCTTGAGGTCGACCGGGAACGTCGTGCCGTCGCGACGACGCGCACGCAGACCGGCGTCGGTGCTGGCGGCCGGCGTGGTGCCGTCGGATGCGGTGAGCCAGGTCGGCAGCAGCGTGCCGACAAGATCGGCATTGGCGGCGTCGAACAACGTCGCGGCCGCATCGTTGTGCAGCTGGATGCGGCCGTCTTCGTCGAGCACCAGCGTCGGTTCGGGCGATGCATTGACCAGCGTGCGCAGGTAGCGCTCGCTCTGCTTGCGCCATGTGACGTCCTCGGCCAGCAGATGGAAACCGGCGATGGCACCGTCGAGCCCGAAGTACGGTTCGAGCTGGATATCAAGCGCACGATCGCCGCGGTCGGCCTGCAACTGTTGGGATGCGCCGGCCATCGCGCGTGCGGCGCTGGTCTGCAGCTTGCCCGCGAACTCCATGCCGAGCACGTCGCCCAGCGTGGCGCCTTCGACACGCTCGCGCGTCAGGGCGGTCCAGCGAACATAAGCATCGTTGACGTGGCGGTGGCGCATGTCGCGATCGAACGTCGCGACGAGGCCCGGGCTTTTTTCGGCAAGCGTGAGCAGATGCCCGCTCGCCGCGCGCAGGCGTGCACGAACGCGGTCGCGCTGGTGCGCGAGCAGGCTGCCGAGCAGCGCGATCGCCAGCATCGTCGCAACAAGACCGAGTGCAGCCGCGGTCGACCAGCCGCCGGCGATGCGCGACAACGTCGCGGATGCGTGGTCGGCGGCGATTAACGCCGCAAGGGCGAGCACCAACGACAACGCACCGAGAGTGCGTGGGCGGCCCGACGCCGCGAGTGCGAGCAGGCCGATCGCGAGCAACGGAACGAGGCGCGGCGAGATCGCGGACAACACGGCCGCGCCGAGGACCATTGCGAGCGAAAGAACGAGCGTGACGCGACGCGGATCCTCGGCGAACGGATCGGGTGGATCGATCGCGGCAAGCGTCACCGATGCAGCGAATCCGGCGACGGCCGCAGCCGCAAGCGCAGGCCAAGCCGCAAACCACGCGCCATGCAGGAACGGAACGGCTTGGGCGCTCACCCACGCGAGTGCGAGCGTCACGGCGCCAAGCGATGCGATCGCGACAGCCGCCGGCGCCGGGTCGTCCCACTCGACCTGCGGATGCAGTTGTCGAACCAGTGCGCGTGTCGCGACGACCGTGGCAGTCATCACCGCGGTTATAACGATGACAGTGACCGGCACGACATGCGCGGCGAACAAGCCGGCTGCGATGCCGAGTACGGGCATCAACCATCGCGCATCGGCGCGTCCGGCCAGCGGCCGCGCAAGCCAGAGGCCCGTCCACGCACCGACCACTGCACCGATCGCACCTGCAGCGAGCGCCGGCGACAAGACGCGCGCGGCGGCGGCGCACAGCAGTCCGGCAACGGCGGCGAACGCAACGGGCGCACGCAGCAGCCGCGCGGACGCGAGCGCCCGTCGCCGGGCCTCCACCACGGGAGCCGATCGTTCGCGGGACGCGCTCTGGGAATCCATCAAGTTCCGGCCGGTGAGACGAAAAACGTCACTTCTCTGTCGATAACGGCATTCTGCGAACGGACCGCAGCAAGAAACTGTGCAGCGGATTACAGCTCGCCACCTGCCGCGACGCCGTCATCGCATGGAGTGGCGATACGGTCACAGCCTTCACGGTTCGACGGTGCCGTCATGCGATACGCAGCCCTTGTCGCGCTCCTTCTGATTTCTGCTGGAACAAGCGGCTGTCGGGCCGGCGACGCGCCCGCTGCACGGACGTCCGCGCCCGCGCAGACCGCCGCGACGGCGGGCCAAATTCGCGTCACGCGAATCGCCGGCGGGCTGGCAAACCCCTGGGCGCTGGCCTTCCTTCCCGACGGCCGCTTCCTCGTGACCGAGCGCCCCGGGCGCCTGCGCTACGTCGAGCGCGACGGTCGCGTGTCTGCACCGATCACCGGCGTGCCGACGGTATGGGCACAAGGCCAGGGCGGGCTGCTCGACGTCGAGTTGGCGCCGGATTTCACGAGCAGCCACCGCGTCTACCTGACGTACGCCGAACCCGGCCCCGATGGCACGGCCGGCACCGCGGCCGGCTACGGCGTGCTCGACGGTATGGCGCTGACCGGCTTCCGCGTCATCTATCGACAGCAGCCCAAGCTCGAAGGCCCCAACCACTTCGGCTCGCGCGTCGCCTTCGATCGCGACGGGCACGTGTTCATCAGCCAGGGCGAGCGCTTCCAGCGCATGCGCGCGCAGGATCTCGGCGTGCTGCAGGGCAAGCTGGTGCGGCTGATGCTGGATGGCGCAGTGCCGCCCGACAACCCGTTCGCCGGCCGCAGCGATGCACGCGCGGAGATCTGGAGCTACGGGCATCGCAACGTGCAGTCGCTGGCGGTCGATCCCCGCACGGGCCGACTGTGGGAAGCCGAGCACGGCCCGCGCGGCGGCGACGAGATCAACCTGCCGCAGGCCGGCAAGAATTACGGCTGGCCGATCGCCAGCCACGGCAAGGATTACGCGACGCCGTTCCCGTATCCGGAAACCAAGGGCACCGACGTGCCGGGCATGGAATCGCCGTACCACGTGTGGCTGAAATCCCCGGGGCTGTCCGGCATGGCGTTCTACACCGGACATCCCGGCTCGCCGTGGAACGACAGCCTGTTTCTCGGCGCCCTCGCTGACCGCTGCGTGATCCGGCTGCAGCTCGACGGCGACCGCATCGTCCGCGAGGAACGGCTGCTGGAGGACCGCAAGGCACGCATCCGCGACGTGCGCGTCGCGGCCGACGGCGCGGTCTACGTGCTGACCGACGACGAAAACGGCGAACTGCTGCGCATCGACCCGGCTCGCTGAACACGGCAGATCGCGCGTCGGTCCCACACGGCTGCAGCGCTGTCAACGTCGACGCCCCCGGCGCGCGCGCCCACAATCGCCGGCCCATCCGGATGTCGACGCACCCATGCAGGACCGCAGCACCGCCCAGCACATCGCCCGCCGCATCGCCGAGGAAATCGGCGCACAGGCCCGACAGGTGGAAGCGGCCGTCGCGCTGCTCGACGAGGGCGCGACCGTGCCCTTCATCGCGCGCTATCGAAAGGAAGTGACCGGCGGCCTCGACGACATCCAGCTGCGCGAACTCGAAACGCGCCTGGGCTACCTGCGCGAGCTCGAAGACCGCCGCGTGCAGGTCATCGCGAGCATCGAGGAACAGGGCAAGCTCACCGACGAGCTGCGCAACGACCTGCTGGCCGCCGACAGCAAGGCGCGCCTCGAAGATCTCTACCTGCCGTACAAGACCAAGCGCCGCACGCGTGCGCAGATCGCGCGCGAAGCCGGGCTTGAGCCGTTGGCCGACACGCTGCTCGGTGATCCCACGCAGTCGCCCGAAGCAGTGGCGGCGACGTTTGTGGATGCCGACAAAGGCATCGCCGATGCGAAGGCCGCCCTCGATGGCGCGCGCGCGATCCTGATGGAACGTTGGGGCGAAGACGCGGCACTCGTTGGTGAATTGCGCGAATGGCTGTCGCAGGTCGGCGTCGTGCGTTCCAAGGTGATCGAAGGCAAGGAGAACGAAGGCGCGAAATACCGCGACTACTTCGACCACGCCGAACCGATCTCGAAGATTCCGTCGCACCGCATGCTCGCGCTGCTGCGCGGGCGTCGGGAGGAATTCCTGCAATTCGATCTTGATCCGGGCACGGATGCCGACGCCGGCCATCTCATCGCGACCGGTCGTGTCGCCAAGCACGCGGGCATCCGCAACGAAGGCCGCGCCGCGGATCAGTGGCTGATGGACTGCGCTCGACTCACGTGGAAGGCCAAGCTGCACCTGCACCTGATGCTCGACCTGACCGCGCAGGCACGCGAACGCGCCGAGCTGGAAGCGATCAACGTGTTCGGCGACAACCTCAAGGATCTGCTGCTCGCAGCACCCGCCGGCGCGCGCACGGTGCTGGGTCTCGATCCGGGTCTGCGTACTGGCGTCAAAGTCGCCGTGGTCGACCGCACCGGCAAGCTGGTCGCGACCGACACGATCTATCCGCACGAACCCAAGCGCCAGTGGGACCAGTCGCTCGCGACGCTCGGCCGCCTGTGCAAGCAGCACGGCGTCGAACTGATCGCCATCGGCAACGGCACTGCATCGCGCGAAACGGACAAGCTCGCGGCCGATCTCATCAAGCTAGCGCCGGAACTCAAGCTCACCAAGATCGTCGTGAGCGAAGCCGGTGCCTCGGTGTATTCGGCGTCGGAACTGGCGTCGCGCGAGTTTCCGGATGTGGATGTTTCGCTCCGCGGCGCGGTGTCGATCGCACGTCGCCTGCAGGATCCGCTGGCCGAGCTGGTCAAGATCGAACCGAAGGCGATCGGCGTCGGCCAATACCAGCACGATGTCGACCAGTACAAGCTGGCGCGCGCGCTGGATGCACGCGTCGAGGACTGCGTGAATGCGGTCGGCGTGCACGTGAACACCGCATCCGCCGCATTGCTTGCGCGCGTGTCGGGCCTGAGCTCGACGGTGGCCGACAACATCGTGCGCCACCGCGATTCGAACGGCCCGTTCAAGTCGCGCAAGGAGCTGCTGAAGGTGCCGCGCCTCGGCGACAAGACGTTCGAGCAGTGCGCTGGCTTCCTGCGCATCGCCGACGGTGACGAGCCGCTGGATTCGAGCTCGGTGCACCCCGAGGCGTATCCCGTCGTCGAACGCATCGTGTCGTCGACCGGCAAGCCGATCCGCGGCCTGATCGGCGACGCCGTGTTCCTGCGCGGCCTGCGCGCCGAACAGTTCGTCGACGACCGTTTCGGCGTGCCGACCGTGCGCGACATCCTCAAGGAACTCGAGAAGCCGGGCCGCGACCCGCGCCCTGAGTTCAAGGCCGCGCGTTTCGCCGATGGAGTGGAGGACCTGAAGGACCTCAAGCCTGGAATGGTGCTGGAGGGCGTCGTCACGAACGTCGCGGCGTTCGGTGCGTTCGTCGACATCGGCGTGCACCAGGACGGGCTCGTGCACATATCCGCGTTGTCGGACACGTATGTGAAAGACCCGCGCGACGTGGTGAAGGTCGGCGACATCGTCAAGGTGCGCGTGCAGGAGGTGGATGTCGCGCGCAAGCGGATTGCGTTGACGTGTCGTTTGGACGATGCGGCACCGCGTGCGCCGCGGAATGATCGTGATGCGGGGCGGCCGCAGCCGGGCGTAACGCGAGCGACGCAGGAACGTAGGCTTGGGCCGGCGCCTAAACCGCAGGGCAAGCCGCAGGCGGCGGTGGTCAATAGTGCGTTGGCGGATGCGTTTGCTAAGGCTAAGGGGAAGTAACGCGGCGCGTTGCTTCGTTATCCGGCGAGTGCGAAAGCGTTTCGTGCGCTGACGCGCCCGAGTTACTTTTCTTTGCTGGTGCAAAGAAAAGGTAACCAAAAGAAAGCACCTTCCCCGATCAGATCTACAGCGCGCGATCGTGTGAGTCTTCCACGATCCGCACACTCGCCATCCTGGCTCGGGTGCGGACGGCGCACATCCATGTGCGCCGCCCTTCGGGTCCCACGATTGGGTTCGCGGCCCGGAGTCGCTATTGCGCCCCCTGACGCCTGCCCTGTCGCCTCTGCAGCCCTGTGCCCCGATCGTTCTCGACTTATCGCGTTCTGTGCAGCTTTGCTGCTTTGACATCGCGTCCCAAGCGCGTGCCGTCGACGACGCAGCTCCTCGTTATCGCCCCAACAGCCGCGCAAATCGTTAAGACCCCGAAGGGGCGGCCGACAGGACGTCGGCCGTCGCCACCCGAGGCAGGATGCCGAGTGTGGCGATCGCGACAGAGCGACCCGATCGCGGGCTGTAGATCCGTCGGGGAAAAGTGCTTTCTTTTGGTTACTTTTCTTTGCACGAGCAAAGAAAAGTGACTCGGCCGCGTGAGCGGACGAAACGCTCCGGCTCCTACATGACGTGTCCCCGCAAACGCTCAAAACAACCCCCGCTGCACCCCCTCATCCCCCGAATAATCCAACCTCCCCTCCACCACCCTCGCCGCGCCCGTATACGGATGCTCCTGCACCCGCCCACCGGCCTGCAGATGCAGCACCGTCCACCCGCGTGACTTGAAGTCGTCGGAGATCAGCGATCGGTGGCACTGCCACCACACCGCTTCAGCGCACATCACCGCCGTCCGCTTCGATGTCGCAAGCGCAGCCAACCGCTCGCGCGCACGCTCGTACGCCGGCGTCTCCATGTAATCCGCGTAACCGCGAAACGCGGCATTGCGCCATGCGACGTTCGGCGAATCCGGCCGCGCCGCACGGCGTCCGCCGAGGTCCGGAAACGGCACGTACTCGATACCCGCTTCTGGCAGCGCGGCCGCCATCGCGTCGCTGCCGAACTGCGGGTGCCGTCGCGACCCCGCGAAGCGGCGCACGTCCGCCACCGCCTTGATCTCCGCTTTTCGCAGGATGTCGACGAACGCCTCCCACGGGTGCGTGGAATGGCCGATGGTCCAGAGCGTGCCTGAGGTTTCCATCCGTACAGGTTCGCGCGGCCGACATGAAACAGCGTTGACGGTGCGCCGCTTAGGCTGCGTGACCCACGGAGACCTTTCATGTCCGAGCAGACCACCGGCATTGCGCGTACGGCCCAGATCCTGAAGTTCCTGCTCAAGTACCGCAGCGCCGGAATTTTCAGCGGGCTGGACCAGGATGCCGTTCTGCAGGACGTCGAGGCCAGCGTCGACGAGTCGGTGGGCGAACCGGGCAAGCCCGAGCAGTTCGTCGACGATCTCGAAGCGCTCGGCCCCACCTTCATCAAGCTCGGCCAGGCGCTTTCGACGCGCCCGGACATGGTGCCGCCGGATTACCTCGCCGCGCTGGAGCGCATGCAGGACAACGTCGATCCGTTGTCGTCGGAGGTCGTGCGGCAGGTGATCGAGGAAGAGCTCGGCGTGCGGCCGAACAAGCTGTTCGCCGAGTTCGACGACGAGCCGCTCGGCAGCGCGTCGCTGGCGCAGGTGCATCGCGCCGTGCTGCGCGATGGCCGCGAAGTCGCGGTGAAGGTGCAGCGCCCGGATGCGATTACGAGCGTGCGCAACGACCTCGAAGCGCTGCGCTCGATCGCCGGCAAGATCGACCGCGGCACCGACATGGGCCGCCGCCTGAAGTTCGGCGACTGGGTCAACGAGTTCGGCCGCGCGCTGCTCGCCGAACTCGACTACCGCCTCGAAGCCGAGAACCTGCAGCGCTTCGGCGAACGCCTCGAGCAATATCCGCAGCTCGTCGTACCGACACCCGTATGGAGCCTGTCAGGCAAGCGCGTGCTCACGATGGACCTCGTGCGCGGCCAGAAGGTCACCGACATCAGCGGCCTGCGCCGCACCGAGGAGCGGCTCGGCGACCTTGCCGGCGCTCTGCTGCGCGCCTACCTCGACCAAGCGTTCGTCTACGGCGAAATCCACGCCGATCCGCACCCGGGGAACCTGTTGCTGATGGAGGACGGACGCCTCGCGATCTTCGACCTCGGAATGATCGCGCACGTGCCGCCGAAGCGTCGCGACCGCCTGCTGAAGCTTCTGTTCGCATCGGTCGATGGACGCGGCGAAGACGTCGCGATCGAAGGCATTTCGATCTCCACGCGCCTCGAGGATTTCGACGAGGAGCGCTACATGCGCGAGGTCGGCCAGCTCGTCGCGTCGTACGCCGCGCGTTCGGGCGGACGCACGGTGTCGGAAGGCAGGCTCGTGCTCGACCTCACGCGCATCGCGACCGCATGCGGCCTGCGCACACCGCCCGAGCTGAGCCTGCTGGGCAAGACGCTGCTCAACCTCGAATCGATCTGCGACGCGCTCGATCCCGACTTCGATGCGAAGGACGTGGTGCGCGACCACCTCGAGGACGTGATGCGCAAGCGCCTGCGTCGCTCGTTGTCGCCGGCCGGGCTCGCGGGTGAGCTGATCGAAGTGGAAGGCCTCGTGCGCGAGGCGCCGCGCAAGCTGAACAACCTGCTGACGCTGCTGTCGGACAACCGGCTGCAGGTGCGGCTGGACGGGCTCGACGATTCGAAGCTCATGGAGAACATGCAGAAGATCGCGAACAGGATCACCGTCGGGTTGATCATCGCGGCGCTGCTCGTTTCGTCGGCGCTGATGATGCGGGTCGACAACGGGTCGCGGCTCTTCGGCTATCCCGCCATCGCGATCATCCTGTTTCTGATCGCAGCATTTCTCGGGCTTTTCGTGGTGGTCAGCGTGCTGCTCACCGATCATCGCGCACGTCCGAAAGAGGAGCGTGGCCTTCACTGAACAGGCAGGCTGAACCAGCCTGAATCCGGCCGCTTGCACGCAGCGCTCACGGGCCTAACCTAGACGGAAAGCTTCACCGGGAATGCACCTCCCTGAAGCGTCTGTTGAAGGGGTCTGTGAATGCGTACCTCCCTCGCCTTGGCTTCGGCCATCGCCTGCTGCCTTCTGCCGGCCCTGTCTCCGGCGGAACCGAATCCGACCACCACGCCTGCACTGCAGCCGTCGGCGCCGCTCGCGCCGATGACCGCGCCCGTGCAGACCGCGCCGTCGATGTCGTTGGCCTCGCGCCTGGCATCGCTCGCGCCGGGTGCGAACCCGAAGGTCATCGAGATGGCGCTCGAAGCGCGCGAATGCGCGATGAGCACCGGCGAAGCCACGGGTTCCGGCGAGAAGCTCGCGGTCATCGACTACTCGATGCCGTCGTCGCAGAAGCGCCTCTGGGTGTTCGACCTGCACAACACGCGCGTTCTCTACAACGAGTACGTCGCGCACGGTGCCGGTAGCGGCGAGAACTACGCACGTTCGTTCTCCAACCTCGACGGCACGCACCAGACCAGCCTCGGCCTGTTCCGCACCGCCGAAACGTACGAAGGCCACAACGGTTATTCGCTGCGCATGGACGGTCTCGACCGCGGCTTCAATGACAACGCGCGCTCGCGCGCGATCGTGATGCACGGCGCGTGGTACGTGGATCCGTCGATGGTGCAGAAGGTCGGCCGCCTCGGCCGCTCGCAGGGTTGCCCTGCGGTGCGCGCGCAGGTCGCGCACGAGATCATCGACACGCTCAAGGGCGGCCAGTTCGTGTTCTCGTACTACCCCGACAGCAAGTGGCTGCACGAATCGCGCTACCTGGCGTGCCCGAACCGTCCGAACCGCACGATCGTCGCCACGCGCTGATCGCACGCGCTTGAAAACATGATGGCCGGATCCTCACGGGTCCGGCCGTTATCTTTTGCGGTCATGACGACACCCGATCGCCCTGCCCCGAATCCCGTCCTCGCCGCGCTTTCGGCAATGGAGGACGCCGTCGACGGCCTGCGACGCCGCATCGCGCCGCGCGTGCCCGCCCACATCGCCGCCTATTGCGGCTGGGGCGACGCGCAGGGCATCGAGTTGCGCGGCCGCGTGCTGGCCGACGCGCCGGAAGGCGGCCCCACCGAGAACGAGTCGCGCTGGCGCAACCTGCAGCATTCGGTCGGCCGCTTCCTCACGTCCGAAGTGCCGGGCGTGCCATTGCTGCTGCGGGCAGGGCCCTACAGCGCCGATGCCGTGACCGATGACGAGGGCTACTACACGGCGACTGTGCCCGCACCGGACGCGCCTGTCGGCCTCTGGTCCGAAGCGACTGCGAGCCTCGCCGACGGCCGCATCCCCACGTCGCAGCCGGTGCTCTACGTGCATGACGACGTGCAGGTCGGCGTCATTTCGGACATCGACGACACCGTGCTCGACAGTTCGATCACCGACTGGACGACGGCCGCGCAGCTCACCTTTCTGCACAACGCGCGCACGCGAAAGCCGCTGAAGGGCGCGGCGCTGCTCTACCAGGCGTTGCAGTCGGGCATCGACGGCCGCGGTCGCGTGCCGCTGTTCTACGTCTCGAGTTCGCCGTGGAATCTCTACGACCTGCTCGACGAATTCATGCGGCTCAACGCGTTGCCTGCCGGGCCGATGTTCCTGCGCGATTTCGGGCTAGACCCGACCAAGCTGCTGAAGTCCGCCGGCCACGGCCACAAGCTCGACCGCGTGCGCGAACTCGTGGGGCGCTTCCCGCGGCTGCGCTGGGTGCTGCTCGGCGATTCGGGCCAGGCCGACGCCGGCCTGTACGCCGAGGCGGCGCAGGAATTCGGTGACCGCATCGCCGCGATCTATATCCGCGACGTCGACCCGGACCTCGATTCGCCGCGCGACGTGGCCGTCGATGCGCACATCGGCCGTGTCGCCGGCACGCGCGTCCCGATGATTCGCGCACGCGACAGCCGCGCCATTGCGGAGCACGCGGCGTCGATCGGGCTGATCCGCCCCGAGACGTTCGATCCGATCGCCCGCGAGGTCGCGCGCGACGCCGCTCGCCCCACCTTGGGCGAAGCGGCGGCCACCGCCGCGATTGAGGGAACGCAGGGCGACGACGGCCCGGGCGCGCCGGTCGGCTAAAATTCGCGCCCCACCGCAGCCTGCCCGCCGATGTCCTCGCCTTTCGGCACCGAAACCGTGCTCGACGTCCGCCACTGGACCGACGCCTACTTCAGCTTCACCACCACGCGCGACGACGGCTTCCGTTTCGACAACGGCCAGTTCGTGATGATCGGGCTGGAGGTGGACGGGCGTCCGTTGATGCGCGCGTATTCCATCGCCAGCGCGAACTGGGAAGAGCAGCTCGAGTTCTTCAGCATCAAGGTGCAGAACGGCCCGTTGACCTCGCGCCTGCAGCACATCAAGCCGGGCGACACCGTGCTCATCGGCCGCAAGCCCACCGGCACGCTGCTGATCAGCGACCTGCATGCCGGACGCAATCTCTACCTGCTCGGCACCGGAACGGGCTTCGCGCCGTGGCTGTCGATCGTCAAGGATCCGGAAACCTACGAGCGCTTCGAGCGCGTGATCCTCTGCCACGGCGTGCGCTCGGCGGCGGACCTCGCGTATCGCGACTACATCGTCAACGAGCTGCCGCGCCATGAATTCCTCGGCGAGCAGATCGCGCGGAAGTTGCTCTACTACCCGGCCGTTTCGCGCGAACCATTCGAGCTCAATGGCAACGACCATCGCGGCCGGCTGACCGACCTGATGGCCGCCGGCACGATGATGGAGCAGCTCGGCATCGAACCGCTGGACGCCGAACACGACCGCGCGATGATCTGCGGAAGCCCGCAGATGCTCGCGGATTTCCGGTCGCTGCTGGATTCGCGCGGCTTCACCGCCGCGCCGCGTATCGGCACGCCCGGCCAGTACGTCTTCGAGCGCGCATTCGTCGAGAAGTGATCAGACGGTGCGCACGGCCTGCGGTCGTGCAGGCGACGGGCCGTCCACCATCTGCAAGGTGACATCGCCACGTGCGGCCGCGCCGGCAAGGTCGCCGGCAATCTGACTGACGTCTGCATCGGGCGCGACCTCGGCGACACAGGTCGCGCAATTGCGGCCGCCCGCCTTCGACATGTAGAGCGCAAGGTCAGCGACGTGCATCGCGTGCTGCCAGTCCACGCCTTCTTGCAGCGGCGACATCACCGCGCCGATTGAGACGGTCACCGTCACCGACTGGCCGCCGATGTCGATAGGCTCGCCGGCGACGTTCTGCATCACACGTTCTGCGAGTTGTGCGAGTCGTTCGCCTGCAGCATCCGGCAATACCAACACGAACTCCTCGCCGCCCCAACGCACCACGGCGTCGTTCTGTCGCACCAGCGTGCGCAGGCGACGCGCGATCTCGACGAGTACACGATCGCCCGCGGCATGGCCCCACGTGTCGTTGACGCGCTTGAAGAAGTCGACGTCGAGCAGCATCAGGCCGACCGGCGCGCCGCCGCGACGCCGCATTTCCGCCTCGCACCAGCGGCGATTCGCGACGCCGGTGAGGGCATCGATCATCGACTGCTCGGACAGCACCGCGACGTCGCCCGACAGCTTGCGGTTGTCGTTGCGTGCGCGAGAGAGATACGTCAGCAACGCAGCGAGCGCGAGCAGCGCCAGCACCGCGACGGTCGACCATAGCCGCTGCTGCCAGCGATGCGCGTCCATCTCCGCGGCCTGCGCGCGGTTGGCGATCGACAGGCGTTCGATCTCGCGACTGCGACGCTCCGATGCGTACTTCTCCTGCAGCTCGAGCACCGCCTTGTCGCGTTCCTGCTTCACCATTTCCTGGCTGAGATGCAGCTGCTCGCGCATCGTCGCCACCGCTTCGATCAGGCGGCCGGCCTTTTCGTAGGCGGTCACCAGCTCGTCGAGGATCGGCATCAGGTAGGTGCGCGCGCCGATGCGTTCGGCCAGCGTCTTCGCATCACGCAGTTCGCGGATGCCTTCGTCGAAACGACCGAGCCGCACCAGCGCGATGCCGCGATTCGCGCCCGCGACGGCGACACCGTTGTCGTCGTGCTCCGACGCCGATATCGCACGCGCACGTTCGGCGACGACCAGCGCCTTCGCCGGCTCGTTCGATTGCAGGTAGTAGTCGGAGAGATTCCCGAGGCTGATCGCGACGAGCTCGCGCATCGACGGGTCGTCGCCGGCAAGCCGCAGAACATCGAGCAGCGCCTGGTGTTGCGCCTCGCCCTCGCCCCGCATGCTGTAGGTGTACGCCTGCTGCGCGCGCAGGTAGGGCTCCATGTAGACGAAGCCGATGCGGTCGGCGAGCTGGTACGCCTCTCGGCCCAATGCTTCGGCACGCGCGAAATCGCCAAGGTCGGCATTCATGCCGATCATCGGGCTCATTGCGCGCACCTCGTCCGCCGGCCAACCGTGACGCGCCGCCAGCGACCGCGCCTGCACCGCATCCGCAATGCCCGATGCCATCTCGGTGCGCAGGTCACTTACTCGCGTACGCGTCAGCAGGTATTCCAGCCGCATCACGTCGCCGGACCGCAGCGACAGCGGCTCCGCACTCGCGATGATCGCCTGCGCTTCCGACGTATGCCCGACCCCGATCGCACGTTGCGCGCGCGAAAGCCGCGCGGCGAGATCGCAGGGCACGCAATGTTCGTTCGCGGCCATGGCGTCGATGCGCGCCAGTATCGGGTCCGCGCGATCGAACGCGTCCTGCTGTCGCTCCAGGCCCTCGACCGCGATCAGGTAGGTCGCGCGAGCCGCGAGCGGCGCCTTGTCGCCCGGCTTGTCGTCCGCCGCGTACAGGCGTTGCAGCACGTTCTGCGGACGCACGAATCCGTGGACGTGCACGTCCTGAAGAATCGCGTCGACGGTTTCCGCGCGTGCTACGGCGGACACCAGAAGAAGCGCGAGTGCGAGTCGGATCCGGGTCATTCGCCCGTTTATCGGCCCTGCACGGCCAGCGCTTGATGAACACGGCGATGGGATTGCTGAGTGAGTCAGCAATCGGGTCGCGCGTTGTGACTACGCCGGCATCGCGCTCGCGACGGCGGTCACGGTCGATGACGATGTCGCCGGGCCGGTCACGGAATCGAGGCGCACGTCGCCGCGTGCCTGCGCCGAGGCGAGATCGCTGGCGAGCGACGCCATGTCGGCATCCGCGGCGACGTCGAGCACCATGGTCGCGCGATTCCGTCCGCCCGACTTCGACAGATAGAGCGCCAGATCGGCGACGTGCATCGCCTCTTCCCATTCACCGCGCGGGCCGATCGGATGCACGACCGCACCGATCGACACCGTGACATCGACGCGGTGGCCGCCGAGATCGAACGGTGCCGACGCGATCGCCTGCAACACGCGTGACGCAAGCGCCGCGAGTGCGTCGTCGCCGATGCCCGGCAGAAGCAGTGCGAACTCTTCGCCGCCCCAGCGCACCACGGCGTCGTCCTGGCGTACCAGCGTGCGCAGGCGCGTGGCGATCTCGATGAGTACGCGATCGCCGGCCGCATGGCCGAGCGCATCGTTGACCTTCTTGAAAAAGTCGACGTCGAGCAGCAGCAGGCCGACCGGCATGGTCGCGTCGGCGGCGGCGTAGCGCGTCATCAGCGCATGGCACTGACGACGATTGGCGACGCCGGTGAGCGGATCGTGCAGCGATTGCTCCGACAGGATCGCAACGTCACCCGATAGGCGCTGGTTGTCGTTGCGCACGCGCTTGGTCAGCCGCACCAGAGGCACCGCAGCGAGCGCCAGCACCAGCGCGAGCGCCGCCC
The DNA here is from genome assembly GCF_054061195.1 of Lysobacter sp. HA35. Lineage (NCBI taxonomy): Bacteria > Pseudomonadati > Pseudomonadota > Gammaproteobacteria > Lysobacterales > Lysobacteraceae > Lysobacter > Lysobacter sp. HA35. The sequence continues at coordinate 1,209,331 of NZ_JBSSDY010000001.1, forward strand.
AGAGCCGTTGCTGCCACGTGCGCGCGGCGAGTTCCGCCTGCTTGATCTGGTTCGCAGCAGCGAGGCGATCGATGTCGCGCTGTCGGCTCTGCGCGGCATAGCGCTCCTGCATTTCCAACAGCGTCTTGTCACGTTCCTGGCGCGTGAGGTCCGCCTGCAGCGACGCCACCTGCTCCATCGCTTCCAATGCTTCGCGATAGCGGCCCTGCATCTTGAGGATGCCGACCAGCTCGCCATTGATGCCGATGACGTCGCCACGCGCTCCGGTGCGCTCGGCGATCGCGACCGCTTCGTGCACGCGACGCAGGCCGCCCTCGGGGTCGCCGAGGTGCGCCATCGCGACGCCTTCGTTGGTCAGTGCATACGACAGGCTGCGCGGGTCGTCGGTGTGTCGCGCGAGCGCATCGCCCTTGCGCGCGGCGTCGAGCGCTTTGCCGTAGTCCTTCACGATCAGCCAGTGATCGGCGAGGTTCGACAGGCTGATGGCCTCGAACTCCTCCATGCCTTCCTGATCGTGCGACAGCGCGATCGCTTCTTCGAGCGCGCGCAGCTGGTCGTCGGTACGACCGCTGCGGCCATACGTGTACGCCATGTTGAGCCGCAGCGATGCCATCGCGAAGCCGAAGCCGATCTCGCGCGCCTGCGCATACGCATGGCGGCCGATCGCTTCCGCGCGCTGGTAGTCGGCGAGCGCGGTGCTCATCGACACCATCAACGCCTGGCTCATCAACGCGGCGGCGGTGTCGCCCGCGCGCTCCGCGAGTTCCGACGCACGCAATGCTTCGGCGACACCGCCGACGTAATTGCCGCGCAGGTTGTAGAGCCGTGCGCGTGCGTAGTGCAGGCGATACGCGAGGTCGCTTTCGTCCGGCACACGCGCGTCGAGGCCGCGCAGGTAGCGTTCGGCGCCATCGGTGTCGCGACGCGTCAATGCATCGGATGCGCGCGCGATGCGCAGTTCATCCGCGCAACGCGTGCAACCTTCGGCGCTCATGCGTTCGAGTTCGGCCATCGCCTCGCGCGCAGCGGCAACCATGCGCGGACGACGCGACGTCACCGCGAGATGCATCACCGCCGCGTAGTAGCGCATGCGAGATGCCGGCGTGGACGTCGTTGTCGGGCGATCGTCCGCGGCCTGCAGCTGCTCGATCGCAGCCGCCGCCGACCGGAAGCCGTGGCGGTGCTGCTCGCGCAGGATGTCGTCGACCCGCCCGGTGGCGAACGCCAGGGAGGGGACGAGGGCGAGCAGCAGGAAACGGACGACCGGGAATCGCATGTCGTCGATATCGGCCGGCATGGTCGTACGCTTGAGCAGCGCGACCGTCAGCCAGTGGCTGAACAGGGCGATCGACGTCGCCGCGTGTGGTCCGTAAGCGAGCCCGCGACGTGGCGTTCGCTGGAACCGCTGCAATGGGAGGCGGCTAACTCACGCCGCCGCCGACACCACCCCATCCCCACGCAACGCGGCGCGATAGCGACGGCTGCACGGCACCGACGCGCCGTCCTGCATCACGATGCGCGCGTCGCCGGAGTCCACCGGCTCGATGCGTTCGATGCGGTCGAGGTTGACCATGTAGCTGCGGTGCACGCGGCGGAAGGTCGCGGGGTCGAGGCATTCCTCGATCTGCGCCATCGTGCTGCGCAGCGGGTAGTCGCGGCCGCGCACCCGCAGGTTCACGTAGTTGCCGGAGGCCTGCAGCCATTCAATGTCCGCGGCCGGTACCAGGAACTCCTTGCCGAGCTTGCGGACCAGGAAGCGTTCGGGACGGGCGACCGTCTCCGCAGGGGTGGCGTCGTCGGGCGTGCCGAGCAGACTGGCCTCGCCTTGCAGGCGGCGCAGGAACAGCCGGTAGGCCTCGATCGTCAGCACGATGGTCGCGAAGCCGCGCACGTCCTTCAGGTACTCGTAGCCGCTTTCGATCAGCCAGTTGCCGAAGTCGTAATGGCCACCCAGCGCCGCGTAGGCGACCTTTCGCAGCGCGACCATGCCGACGACGTGCAGCGCGGACCAGACGAGGCTTGCGACGAAGTACTCGCCGAGCCGGCGTCGCCAGTTGGCGAACTCCATCGGCCGCCAGCGGGTGAAGGCGACGATGGTCGGGACCAGCAGCAGGATCATGAAGTTGCTGCTGAGCTCCCAGATCACCGGCTCCCAGTCGCGGACGTCGACGTGCGCGCGGTGCAGGTCGAGGTTGGACGTGATGCTGTTGGCGACCGCGTTGATCACGAACAGGCCGATCCAGAAGCCGTACTCCAGCCACGGCCGCCAGGGTTGGAAACGGGCCCAGTCGGAATCGGCAGCGGGACGGGTGGCTTCGTTCATTCGCGCATTGTCACCGTTCGCCCCACCGGGACGCGATGCGTCCGTCCCAGCCGTCCACCGTTCGTCCCTGCGCGGCCCCGATGCGTCCCTTGGTGCGTCGCGGAACGTCGCCGCGTCCCCAGAGTCGGCGCCACTCCAACCGGACCGCCGACATGACGCGACGCCACCACATCGATGCCCTGCGCGCCCTCGCCTTCGCCCTGCTCATCCTCTACCACTGGGGGATGCTCTATGTCGGTGACTGGGGCTGGCACATCAAGAGCACCCACACCAGCGAATGGCTGCAGCTGCCGATGCTGCTGGTCAACCGCTGGCGCATGTCGCTGATCTTCGTGATCTCCGGCGTGTCGTCGGCCTTCCTGCTGGGACGCAGCGGCAGCCTGTCGTTCCTCGGCCAGCGCACCTGGCGCCTGCTGCTGCCGCTGGTGTTCGGCATGCTGGTGATCGTGCCGGTGCAGCCGTACGTGCAGGGCATCCAGACCGGCTTCGTGAAGCCGGGCTTCGTCGACTTCCTGCTGCGCTACTACGAGTTCAAGCCGTGGCCGGAGGGCGCGTTCGACGGCGACACCAACGGCATCACCTGGAACCACCTCTGGTACCTCGCCTACCTGTGGGCGTTCACCGTCGCGCTGGTGCTGGTGCGACCGCTGCTGGACTCGCGCGCCGGGCTGCGCCTGCGTGACGCCGTCACCGGGCTTCGCGGCTGGGCACTGCTGCTGATCCCTGCGATTCCGATCGCGATCGAGACCATCGCGCTGCAGGGTCATTTCGAGGATACCGGCGACCTGGTGCACGACGGCTACCGCGACGTCCTCTACTTCACGATGTTCCTCTACGGCTTCTGGCTCGCCCGCGCCGATGGCGCGTGGGACGAGCTCGCCCGCCTGCGTCGGCGCTCGCTGACCTGCGCCCTGCTGCTGTTCGTTCCCTACCTGTGGCTCGGCAAGACGCTGCCCGACACGATGGCCGGCGCGCAGGCACTGATCTGGACGCTGCGCAGCGTCTACATCTGGCTCGCGATCGCCGCGGTGCTGGGCTGGTCGAAGGCGTTCCTCGATCGCCCGTTCCCGTGGCTGGGCTGGGCGAACGAAGCCGTCTTCCCCTGGTACGTGCTGCACCAGAGCTTCATCGTGCTGATCGCGTACTGGCTGGTGCCGCTGCACCTGTCGGCGTGGATCGAAGCACCGGCCGTGCTGGTCGGCACCGTCGCCGGGTGCTGGATGGGCTTCGCGATCGTGCGCCGCGTGCCGCTGCTGCGACCGCTGTTCGGGATGAAGCTGCGTCCGCGCGCGGTCGAGACGTCGCGGGCGCTGCGCTCGATCGAACCGGCGAACGACGTCGCCTGAGTCCGACGAAGGAAACGGGCGCCCGGCATCGACCGGGCGCCCATCGTTCTACTTCGACGTCGCGACGCGCACCGGCGTGGTGAACGGCGCGATGCCGAGCGCCTGGTCGATGTCGGCCGGCGAATACGCCGTCGCACCCTTGATCACCAGCGCGACCTTGCGAACATCGGAGATGTTGTTGAGCGGGTCGCCGTCGAGCAGCACGAGGTCGGATGCCTTGCCCGGTGCGATCACGCCGCGATCGGTCGCGCGCGCGACGGTCGCACCATTGAGTGTCGCCACCTGCAGCACCTGCGCGGGCGTCAGCCCGGCCTGCACGTAGAGCTCGAGTTCACGCTGCAGCGTGAAGCCCGGCATCTCGTCCGTGCCCGCGAGGATCGGCACGCCCGCCTTGTACATGCGGCCCACGAACTCGACCATCTTCTTGTACGACTTGTCGAACTGCTGGTACGTCGCGTCGTCAGGAATATCCATCTCCGCGGCCATGCGCCCGCGCGTGACGTCCGGCGGCAGGTGATCCGCAACCGAGGCGACGATCGGCGACATCGTGCCGTCGCGCTGATGCACGAACTCGAACGTTGCCAGCGTCGGGTCGCTCGCGATCTTCTTCGCCGCCATCTCGTGGATGAAGTCCTGCACCGGCTTGCTGTCGAAGTCGAGGTCGGCGACCTTGCGCGCCGGCAGGTAGAAGCGCTCCAGCGTGCGCGTATCGGTCTTATCGTCGACGAGGAAGTTCAGCATCAACTGGTTGATGTGCTGGATCTCGTCGAAGCCGTCGTCGATGACGTCCTGCGCGCGCAGGAACGCCGGCACGTGTCCGCTCACGCGCATGCCCTTGCTGTGCGCATACGCGACGGTGTCCTTCAGGATCGCCTTCGGAAACGAGTTGTAGATCTTGATCTGCGGGTAGTCGTGCGCGTGGTACCAGTCGACCGCCTTCTTCGCTTCGTCGAGGTTCTTGATCACGAAGCCGTTGCGCGCGGACATCGGGCTTTCGCCTTCGATGAAACCGGCCGGCGTGATATGCGGCATCAGCAGCGTGCCGGCTTTTTCCTCGGCGATGATCTGCTGCAGCGTGTCGTTGTCGTTGCCCATGTCGCGCACGCTGGTGACGCCCGACGCGATGTTCAGCCCGCCGTCCCAACGGCCGACGTGCGCATGCATGTCCCACAGGCCGGGGATCATCACGCGTCCGCCGCCGTCGATCGTGCGGTCGGCCTTCGCGGCTTTGCCAGTCGGCTTCACGGAGACAATCTTGCCGTCGCTGATCAGCACGTCGCTCGCGGCGCCGAGCTTGGCGTGCACGCTGTCGAACACGCGCACGTTGCGGATCAGCGTGCTGCCCGGCAGCGGTTGCGCGAGTTGCTTCTGCATCGCGACCAGCAGTTCGCCTTCGGCCTTCTTCTGGCGTTCCTCGAGTTGCTTGCCGACGCTCTCCCAACCCACCGGCACCATCTGCATGAAGCCCGGTGCGATGAAGCCGAACATCTGTGGCGTTGCGTCGTCGGTGAACCAGCCGAAGTTCGGCGTCAGGCCTTGGCCGGTGAGCGCGAGCAGGCGAACGGTCTTCGTCTCTTTCCCGTTCGACACCTGTTCGCGCGCGAGCTCGCGCATCGTCAGCGTGCCGCCCGGCACCAGCGGCAACTTGCCGTCCGTGCGCTTGGCGAGCGCTGCGACGGTCGCGGCGGCGGACTGCGGCGTGCCCGCGAGCGGCGCGTATTCGGCGGTGCCCGTAACGCTGCGATCGCCGTGGTCGGCGGTCGTCTTCCACTGCGCGCGATCGCCGGTGCGGCTGTAGGTCTCGTCGAGCTTCGCGCCGAAGGTCGAGGTGCCGGTCACGTGGAAACGGCTGAACGTGCCGTCGGGCGCGAGCTGGTATTCCTCCTGCATCTCCGGCCCGCGGCCGTTGTCCTTGAACACGAACGACGTACGCACCACGCCGTCGTCGCCGGTGGTGACCACCTGTTCGCCGGCCTTCTTCCCGTTGTCGACGAGCACCACCCAGCGCTGCGTCGTGGCGCTCCATGCGGGGACGGCGGGCAGCATGCACATCGCGATCAGAAGGCTTCGGGCCAGCGGCTTCATCGGAGGAACCTCGGGTCGCGCCGGCAGTGGCGCCCGCCGAGCCTAGCGCGACCGCCGCTCGCATACGCCCACCGATGGTCATGACGCGCCGCAAAAAAACATGCCGCCCGGAGGCGGCATGTCTCGAAGCGATGCGCGCGTCGATCAGTGCTTAGGTTCGGAAACCCCGCGCAGCAGCTCGGCGGTCTTGCGATCGCGGCCGCTGAGCGCGATGTCGGCCTGCGCGATCACGCCGCAGAGGCGGCCGTCGCCATCGACCACCAGCAGGCGGCGGATCTGGCGCGACTCCATCAGCTCCATCGCGTCGGTCAGGCTGCTGTCGATGGTGACGCTGGTGACCGGGCTGGTCATGCAGTCCTGCGCGGTGCACTGCTGCGGGTCGCGGCCTTCCGCGACGACACGGAGCGCGATATCGCGGTCGGTGACCGTGCCGACGGCGCGGCCCGAGGCATCGATCACCGGCACCAGGCCGATGTCGTTCTCGAGCATCAGGCGGGCGACGTCGCGCACCGGCGCTTCGGCCTGGCAGGTGGCGGGATCGGGCGTCATGACGCTGCGGATGTCCATGGATCCTCCTCGGTTCGTGGAAAGCGGGAACGCTGCGGGAACGCGGGTCGGGTGTGCGTGAAACCGACGGGTTCAGGCGATATGCCTTTCGTCATACGCCCGTGAAGCGGCGGTCGGGTACGCTGGGGCATTCACCCGTCGAGGCTCCCCCATGAAGCATCCTCTCGCCCTCGCGCTGGCAATGGCCCTCGCGGCGACGACCGTCCCGGCCGTTTCGCATGCTGCGACCGCCAAGCCCGCCACGTCCAAGTCGACGCAGAAGTCCGCCGTGAACCCCTTCTTCTCCGTAAGCACCCTGCCGCTGCACTACCCGCAGTTCGACAAGATCAAGGATACGGACTTCGCGCCCGCCTTCGATCGCGGCATGGCCGAGCAGCTGAAGGAAGTCGACGCGATCGCCAACAACAAGGCCGCGCCGACCTTCGACAACACCATCGTCGCGATGGAAAAGAGCGGCCAGACCCTGCGCCGCGCGACCACCGTCTTCTACAACCTCGTCGGCGCCGACACCAACCCGGCGCGCGACAAGCTCGACAGCACCTACTCGCCGAAGTTCGCCGCGCATTCGGACGCGATCAACCTCAACCCGAAGCTCTTTGCGCGCATCGAGACGCTGTACAACCAGCGCGATTCGCTGGGCCTCGACGCCGAGAGCAAACGCCTTGTCGAGAAGTACTACCAGGACTTCGTGCGGTCCGGCGCCAAGCTCAACGACGCGCAGAAGGCGCACCTGAAGTCGATCAACGGCCAGATGGCGAAGCTCGGCACGCAGTTCAGCCAGAACGTGCTGGCCGAGCGTAACGACATGGCGATCATCGTCGACAACAAGGCCGACCTCGCAGGCCTGTCCGACGAGCAGATTGGTGCGGCGTCCAAGGCCGCCACCGATCACAAGATGCCGGGCAAGTACGTCATCGAGCTGGTAAACACGACGATCCAGCCGCCGCTGACCTTCCTCGACAACCGCGCGCTGCGCGAGAAGATCTACAAGGCGTCGATCGCGCGCGGCAGCCGCGGTGGCAAGTTCGACAACACCGGCATCGTTTCGCAGGTCGCCAAGCTGCGCGCCGAGAAGGCGGCCCTGCTCGGCTATCCGACCTACGCCGCCTACGCGCTGGAAGACCAGACCGCGAAGACGCCGGAAGCGGTCAACGCGATGCTGTCCAAGCTCGCGCCGCCGGCCGTGGCCAACGCCAAGCGCGAAGCCGCCGACCTGCAGGCCATGATCGACCGCGAGCAGAAGTCCAAGGGCCAGCCGACGTTCAAGCTCGAGCCGTGGGACTGGGCGTACTACGCCGAGAAGGTGCGCCAGGCGAAGTACAACTTCGACGAGTCGCAGCTCAAGCCTTACCTCGAGCTCAACAACGTCCAGCAGAACGGCGTCTTCTACGCGGCCAACCAGCTCTACGGCCTGACGTTCAAGGAGCGCAAGGACCTGCCCGTATACGAGCCCGACGTGCGCGTCTTCGACGTGTTCGACAAAGACGGCAAGCAGCTCGCGATCTTCATCTCGGACATGTACGCGCGTCCGTCGAAGAACGGCGGCGCGTGGATGAACTCGTACGTCGACCAGTCGGCGCTGACGGGTTACCTGCCTGTCGTCGCGAACCACCTCAACATCCCGAAGCCGACGGCCGGCCAGCCGACGCTGCTCACGTGGGATGAAGTGACCACGATGTTCCACGAGTTCGGCCATGCGCTGCACGGCATGTTCTCGGACGTGAAGTACCCGTACTTCTCGGGCACCAGCGTTCCGCGCGACTTCGTCGAATACCCGTCGCAGGTCAACGAGATGTGGGCCGACTGGCCGGAGATCCTGTCGAACTACGCCAAGCACTACCAGACCGGCGCGCCGATGCCGAAGGCACTGCTCGACAAGGTGCTGGCGAGCAGCAAGTTCAACCAGGGCTTCACCACGACCGAATACCTCGGCGCCGCGATGCTCGACCAGAACTGGCACCAGCTGCCGGCCGACAAGATCCCCGCCGCATCCGGCGTGATGGATTTCGAAGCCAAGGCACTGCACGACGACGGCGTCGATTTCTACGCCGTGCCGCCGCGCTACCGCACGCCGTACTTCAGCCACATCATGGGCGGCTACGCGGCGGGCTACTACGCGTACATCTGGTCGGAAGTGCTCGATGCCGACAGCGTGGAGTGGTTCAAGCAGAACGGTGGCCTGAGCCGCAAGAACGGCCAGCACTTCCGCGACACCCTGCTCTCGCATGGCGGTTCGGAAGACGCGATGGTGCTGTTCCGCAACTACACGGGTCGCGACCCGTGGATCGAGCCGCTGCTGAAGCGTCGCGGCCTCGACAGCTCGACCGATGACAGCAAGGCGCCGTCGGCTTCGACGCCGGCCAGCGCGACGCCGACGAAGAAGTAACCGTCTGCAAGATGTAACGAAACCGCCCGGCGAAATCCGGGCGGTTTTTTTTGGGCGTTGGTAGATGTTTGGATGCAGCGAACGCATATGGATTCGCCCATCGAAAACGCAGGACCACCGCAAAGCATCACCAACGAATCGCGCCATCACCCGACGCCGCCACCGGCTGGTGCAGCCTTCGCCGGACGCCACGGAGACCCGCCATGACCATGCAACTCTCGCGTACTGAAGTTTGTCCCGCTGCACGCAACGTGCTCGCACTGGCCGTGACGCTATGGGCTGCCTCCGCGTGCCATCCGGCTGCACCGGCATCCACGTCGACAACCGAACCCGCGGCAAGCTCCGCATCGACTGCGACGGATGCGTCGCCCGCAAGCGACACGAGCGCGAGCACGTCTCCTTCAGCGACTAACGACACGACGCCCGCTGCAGACGCGACGCCGCCGGCACCGCCTGCGGCCACGTCGACGGCCACGTCCGACGCATCGAAGGCATCTCTCCCCGAACCGAGCACGCCGCCTGACGCGGCAAGTCCGCAAGCCGCGGCGACTGTGGTCGAAACCTACTTCGCACTCGTCGATGAAAAGCGCACGCAGGACGCCGATGCGCTATGGACCGATGCCGGCCACGCCGCCGAATTCCGCGCGAAGCTCGCGAGCCTCGGCATGCCGCATGTGGAAGTCGACGCCCCGGGTGGCATGCAAGGCGCGGCCGGCTCGAGTTACGTCACGGTTCCTGTGCGCTTCCAGCCGACGTCCGTACCTGCCAACTCCCGCCCGCGCAACGGCGAAGTCGTACTCCGCCGCGTGAACGACGTCCCCGGCTCGACCGAGGCGCAACGCCACTGGCACATCGACCACATCGATGTCGCGATGACGCCGAAGTAGCGTCGGCTAGACGGGCTCAGCACACGCACTTGATACGACGGGTTGTCGCTGTTCGCGGCGCCAACCCGGTCGACATAGGCTGCGCTCAGCGTCGAAGCGTTTCGGGAAAGTCACCGACGGCCACGCACGTCATCCAGTCGGCCGATACCGCAACGCATCCAGCACCAGCGAAAACGCGGGCGACGGGTGACGGCGGCTGGGGTAATACAGGTGGAAGCCGGGAAACGGCGGACACCAGTCTTCGAGCACGCGAACGAGCCGCCCTTCCTCGATATGCGGCGCGAACTCGTCTTCGGGCAGATATGCGATGCCAAGACCATCGAGCGCAGCCGCGACGATGTGCGGCGATGTGTTGAAGATGAGCTGGCCTTCGACGCGCACTTCGAGTTCTCGTCCGCGGCGTTCGAACTCCCATGCATACAGTCCACCGCTGCCCTGGCGCTGGTTGATGCAGCGATGGTGCGTGAGGTCGTCCGGCGTCTTCGGCGGCGGGCGCTTCGCGAAGTATTCGGGTGACGCCGCGGCCGCCATGCGCACCTTCGGTCCGATGGGCACGGCGATCATGTCCTTCTGCACCGCTTCGCCCAGGCGCACGCCGGCGTCGAAGCGGTCGGCGACGATGTCGCGCAGGCCGTAACTCACGTCGAACTCGATGTTGATGTCGGGATATTCGACGAGCAACGGCGCGAGCTTCGGCCAGATCGTCGCGCGCAAGACGTGGTCCGCGCAGGTGATGCGCACCGTCCCTGCAGGCTTGTCGCGCAGCGCGGTTAGCGCGTCCAGTTCGGCTTCGATCTCGTCGAAGCGATGCGCGATGGCATTGAGCAGCCGTTCGCCGGCCGCAGTCGGCGAAACGCTGCGCGTGGTGCGCGTCAGCAGGCGGATGTCGAGCCGATCCTCGAGTGCGCGCACGGTCTGACTCAGCGCCGACTGCGTTACGCCGAGCACCTTCGCGGCGCGCGTAAAGCTGCCTTCGCGCGCGACGGTGATGAAGGCCAACAGGTCGTCGAGGTTGCGTCGTGCCATGGCCCAGCCTCCCACATCAATTGATTAGCAGAGCTACTAGGGCATTTAAGCACCAAGTGGCTAATCAAAAGGATGGACGCGCGCCAGACTGGCTGCCAATCCCCCGCTGCGTTGGACGCAACGACCCGCAGTTCGGAAACAACCGCCGAGGACGACGCCCATGCCTTTGAATGCCTTCGGCGAGCACGCCGCCCACGCACCCGGACCGCACCGCGCGGACAACCGTCCAGGCCGCGAAGTTAGTTCGGCCGCACGCCGCATGGCACCAAGCCGCTTGCTGCGCCCACTGATGCTCGCAGCCGCACTGCTGCTCAGCTCGCCCATCGCTATCGGAGCCGACATGTCGCACGGAGCCAACAACTTCTATACGAGCGACCAGGTGGTCGTGCAGAAGATCACGTTCAAGAACCAGTACCGCATGACGGTATCGGCCAATCTGTTCACGCCGAAGAACCTGGACCGCAGCCGCAGGAGCGCGGCGATCATCGTCGGCCATCCGATGGGCGCGGTGAAGGAACAAAGCGCGAACCTCTACGCGACGAAGATGGCGGAACAGGGCTTCGTGACCCTGTCGCTTGACCTGTCGTTCTGGGGCGAGAGCGAAGGCGAACCGCGCAATGCCGTGTCGCCCGACGTCTACGCCGAAGATTTCAGCGCTGCCGTCGATTTCCTCGGAACGCAGGCGTTCGTGGATCGCGAGCGCATCGGCGTGATCGGTGTCTGCGGCAGCGGCAGCTTCGTCATAAGCGCTGCGAAGATCGACCCGCGCATGAAAGCGATCGCGACGGTCAGCATGTACGACATGGGCGCAGCCAATCGCAACGGCCTGCGACATTCGCAGACGCTCGAACAGCGCAAGCAGTCGATCGCTGCGGCGGCCGAGCAACGCTACGTCGAATTCAGTGGCGGCGAGGCGAAGTACACCAGCGGCAGCGTGCACGAGCTCGACGCGAACACCGATCCCGTCCAGCGCGAGTTCTACGACTTCTATCGCACGCCGCGCGGCGAATACACGCCGCCGGGCTCGTCACCGTTGCTGACGACGCACCCGACGCTGACCAGCAACGTGAAGTTCATGAACTTCTATCCGTTCAACGACATCGACACGATCTCGCCGCGTCCGATGCTTTTCATCACCGGCTCGGAAGCGCACTCGCGCGAGTTCAGCGAAGAAGCCTATCGGCTCGCGGGCGAGCCTAAGCAGCTCGTCGTCATTCCTGGCGCCGGGCACGTCGATCTCTACGACCGCACCGACCTGATCCCGTTCGATCAGCTGACGGCGTTCTTCCGCGCGAACCTCAAATAACCGTTGAGCGACGGTAGCTCGCTCTCGTTGAGGCGAGCCGCTGCGCAACAAAGTCATCCAAGCAGGACCGCCATGGCTGCAACTTCCATATCCACCGTAACCACGCACCCGGAGCGTGCGGCCTGGGGCGGCGTGTTCGCGCTGGCCCTTGGAGCGTTCGCGCTTGTCGCGTCCGAGTTCATGCCGGTCAGCCTGTTGACGCCCATCGCGCACGACCTGCACGTCAGCGAAGGACAGGCCGGTCAGGCGATTTCGGTGTCCGGCGCGTTCGCACTGGTCACAAGCCTGGTCATCGCCAAGGCCGCCGGAAGGCTCGATCGCAAACTGCTGCTGGCCGGCCTGACGCTGCTGATGATCGCGTCCGGGTCGATCGCCGCGTTCGCACCGAGCTACACGATCTTCATGATCGGACGCGCACTGATCGGCGTGGCGATCGGCGGCTTCTGGTCGATGTCGGCGGCCACCGCGATGCGTCTCGTACCCGACGCGCAGGTACCGCGCGCACTCGCCATCGTCAACGGCGGCAATGCATTGGCGACGGTCATCGCGGCGCCCGCCGGCAGCTACGTTGCGGCACTCGTCAGTTGGCGATGGGCGTTCTTCAGCGTGGTACCGGTCGCCGCCATCGCGCTGTGCTGGAAGCTGCTGACGCTTCCGCGCATGCAACCGGAACAACACGCCAGGCAGGCCAGTGTTTTCGGCCTGCTGAAGCGCCCGCCCGTCGTGCTGGGCATGGCCGCGGTCAGCCTGTTCTTCATGGGCCAGTTCGCACTGTTCACCTACCTGCGTCCGTTCCTTGAAGCCGTCACGCGTGTGCAGGCGTCGACACTCTCGCTGCTGCTGCTCGTCATCGGGGTCGCCGGCTTCGTCGGCACCACGTTGATTGGTAGGTTTCTCGACACGCGCATCTACCGCACGCTGACGGTGATTCCGTTGTCGATGGCGGCGATTGCGGTCGCGCTGCCTATCGTCGGCGGTTCGATGATCGCGACGGCGCTGCTGCTCGCGGTGTGGGGCCTTGTCGGCACCGCGGCGCCGGTCGGTTGGTGGACGTGGCTCACGCGCACGCTTCCGCGCGATGCAGAAGCCGGTGGCGGGCTGATGGTGGCAGTCGTGCAGTTTGCGATCGGGCTCGGCGCCGGCGTGGGCGGCGTTCTGTTCGACGCCATCGGTTATCGGGCGACGTTCGGCGCGAGCGCCACGATCCTGCTGATCGCCGCAGGGCTCGCGGTACTTGCGGGCCGTGCCGCGTCGACTGCCGCCGTCACGTCCACGATCGCCGCCGCAGGTAATTCATCGCGACGTCCCGTCGTGGTCGATTGATCGCACTCTCACTAAGCACCAAGGAGCCGCACATGAAGATTCATCGCATCGGCGCGCAGCCTTCGAAAGAAGGGCCGGCCGAAACGTTCACCGGGCGCGTGCGCCTCGACCAGATGGTGTCCCTGTCCGAACCCGCTCGCGTGTCCTGCGCATCGGTGACGTTCGAGCCGGGTGCACGCAGCGCATGGCATACGCATCCGCTCGGCCAGGTCCTGATCGTCACCGCCGGTTGCGGCTGGACGCAATGCGACGACGGCCCGATCGAAGTGATCCGCGCGGGCGACGTGATCGTATGCCCGCCAGGACATCGGCATTGGCATGGCGCGACGTCGACGACCGCGATGACGCACATCGCCGTGCAGGAGTCGCTGGATGGCAAGGCGGTCGAATGGATGGAGAAGGTCACCGACGAGGAATATCTCGCCGGCGAACGCATCGGCGTCTGAGCTTGTCCGCGCGCCCTCGCCGACCGGCGCAACGCATCACCACCGGAGGAACGTCCATGTCCGACACCAACAATCCGAAACCTACGCCGTACGCCGACATCGCACCGCCGCTCGATCACTACACGCGCAGCGTGCTGTTCGGTGATGTCTGGGAGCGCACCGAACTCAGCAAGCGCGACCGCAGCCTCATCACCGTCGCCGCTCTAGTCGCCGGTTACCGCATGAACGAACTGCCGTTCCATCTCAAGTTCGCGCAGCAGAACGGCGTGACGCGCGACGAACTCATCGAACTCATCACGCATCTCGCCTTCTACGCCGGATGGCCGACGGCGAATACGGCGGTGGACGTCGCCCGCAAGGTATTTGCGGAAGGCGATGCAGGTACGATGTCCGGCTAGTACGCACGTCGACGTTGATCAACGCTCTGATCGGGCGATGTACTCGACCACGACGGCTTGGACGGAAGCGAGCATCGTCGACGCGCCAAAACGTCGGTCAACGCCGCGAAGGCTGTTCCGCCACCAACGGTGCCCCACCGGCACCAAGGTGCCGACACAACGCTTCGATCCGCGATGTGCAGTCGGCACGCTCGCGTGCGAACGCCGCAGCATCGATGCCCGATCGCAGCCGATAGCCCGCCGCTGCAAGTCGCGTCATCAATGTTCGAACGTCGTCTGTCGACGCATCGGTGGCTTCCGGGTCAAGACGCACGAGTTCGACGAGCTGCGTGGACAAGCACTCGGCCTGCTGCCGCACCAGCGCACCCAGGCCGCAATGCTCCTGCTCTTCCAGCAGCCGCTCGAAGATGAGCCCGAGGTCCATCACCGCGCCGAGTGACGTCGGCCATGCGGTCGCGACGCTGGGGCTGCGGAAGTAGATCAACCAGGGATGCGAGGCATGGCTCTGCAGCACAGCGGCGCACCATTCGCGTGCGTTGCGGAGGATGACTGACAGCTCGCCTCGGCAGCCGAGTTCGGCATAGCGCTCCAGCAGCGTCAGCGCGCACGGCGGCTCGCCGGCGGACGTCGATATCTTCAACACGCCGCGGTCGCGCTCGTGCACCGTCGCCTGCACCTCGAGCACGTAGGTGACGGCCATCGTCATGCTGGCCAGGCCGGTCAGACCGCAGGCGACTGCTACAGCCGCGGCGAGACCGTGCGGATGCGACGGGCCGGTTCCGATCGTCGTCAACGCGCTGCCCGCCATGAACAACGCCGCGTCGAATCCCTCCAGCGGCGGCGTGAACTGCGAACGCGCGCCGTGCGCCATCAGCGCGAATCCGACGATCAGCAGCAGGATCCACACGGCGAACGATGCAATCAGGATCGCCGGCGCGAAGCTGACACCGATCTGCCGACGTGCTCCCCGTGTCCACAGCGGCAGCGTGATCGACACGAGCCGTCGCGATACGCGTAAGGAGTTATGCGCACCGCCGGGTACGACGACAGTTTCGACAAGATCGCGGAACGTCGCGATGACGAGCGCCAGGCCGAGGAGGAACTCGAGGATCTGCATGAGCATGGATGGACGCAGCGCGAGTCCGCAGCGGCAGTGCCCGACGCGCGAGCGGCGTGCCGATCCTTCCGAAGAACGCGTACCCGATGTGTCAACGGCGCTAGCGTGTCGAGGCACCAGGCAAAGGGTATTGGTTCCGACAGACTGGTCAGGCCGGCCGTACGTAACACGACCAGTAAGGAGCGTCGCCGCCTCTGGGGCGGCGACTCTATTGACCCACACTTCCCTTCGCTGGCATCCCTGTGCAGCCGTGCGACTTCATACGAATGGCTGAGCCAAGCGAAATGACGGAGCGGTGTCGGCTTGGATGGATTGCTCGCCCTCATGGGCGACTTGGCGCTGCCTTCGTTGTACTCGTCTTGGACAGTGCGATGAGTTCATCGGCTGTCATGCCATTTACGCGATCCTTGATTAATGCAATCGAGGGGCTGCGCAATTCCGGTCGTGACAACATTTCTCGTGCACTGCCGACGCCATCCATGACGATCAACAGCACGGCGACCTGCAACTCGCGCGCCCTTTCAGGGCTTGCGGCGTCGACCATGTGGTTGAAACTCGCCTTGGCTCTTTCGTCCGTGCTTCCATCGATCCGAATCGGATCGGCGGCAAACGCGCTGAACACCGCAAGACACATCATCCCCGTTGCCAGCGACTTCATGCTTCTTTTAAGCATCGACGACTCCATAGGCAGCGTTTAGATCCAACCAATGCTTGCACCCATCAATTGTCGCAGACGACACGCAATCAATCGCGGCATGCGCAGCACCGCAGTGCGTGAATCAGCTGACGCTGCCCGACGGGTACAACATCACCGACACGCCATCGCGCTGCGCCTCATCGAAGGCAGCCCGCATCGGACCACTGTATCGAGACAGGTCGGGCGACGACGGCAGCTGCACGACGTCGAGGAACGTGCACGACTGGAACCCCAGCGCGTTGAGAGCGAGCAGAGCGGCATCTCGCGCGCGCGATGCGTCATCGTTTGCGACCAGGCATGCGCCGTTGACGACCGAACCGTTCGGCACCGCAGTGCAGGTGGGGCCCGCAATCATCGAGAGCTTGAAGACATGCATCGTTGGGGTCCGTATCGGAGCGGAGGATTGGCAGGCGATTGTCGATCACAGCGGCGTTGTTCGGCTACAGGGCGTGCCCGTACGCTCCGTTCGAGCGGCCGTACGCTGCACCGCCGAGCTCCGCCGATCAGCGCCAAAACAAAAAGCGGGGCCCGAAGGCCCCGTCTCATACGCAACGTTCGAACCGATCAGTGACGATCGTTCGCCGTCGCATCACGTGCCGCGCGGAACTCCGAATCCTGGCTCCAGTTCGGCCAGCGCTCGGAATTGGCGAGATCGTGACCCAGCGTGTAGAGCATCTGCAGGTCGTGCGCCATGCCAGCGAACGTCCAGCTGGCTTCCCACTGGTCGGCCGGCTGGTGATAACGCTCGGCCGTGTACTTCGCCTGGTCGGCTTCAGCCGCTGCGACGCCGCCCTGCACCCAGTCGTTACCCGAGCCGTACGAGATCGCCGGCACGCCGCGCTTGGCGAACGGGAAGTGATCGGAGCGGAAGAAGTGGCCGGCTTCCGGATGCGGGTCGGCGCTGTAGCTCAGGCCCCACGTCTTCGCCGTTGCGGTGAGTTCATCGAGCAGGTCGACCTTCGCGCTGCCGGATGTCGTGAAGTTCTTCGACAGGCCGTTCGGATCCAGCGCGTCCATGTTGATGACGCCGACCGTCTTCGACAGCGGATACAGCGGCTTCGACGCGTAGTACTCCGAGCCGAGCAGGCCCTTCTCTTCCGCGGTCACGGCGAGGAACACGACCGAACGATCGGTACGCGGCGCCTTCGCGAACGCGCGGCCGAGTTCGAGCAGCGATGCGATGCCGGTCGCGTTGTCGACCGCGCCGTTATAGATGCGATCGCCCTTCGCGTCGGGCTGGCCGATGCCGAGGTGATCCCAGTGCGCGCTGTAGATGACGGTCTCGTCCGGGCGCTTCTTGCCCGGCAGGCGGCCGACGACGTTCTGCGACGTGATCACTTGGCTGTCGACGGCGTACTTCGCGGTGAACGACGAACCGTTGAGAGCCACCGGCTTGAAGTCGCGCGACTGCGCCTGCTTTTTGAGCGCATCGAAATCCAGGCCCGAACGCTTGAACAGATCGACCGCGGTGTCGCGCTGGATCCACGCCTCGAGCGACGGATGCGATGCCTTCGGATCGTCACGCACCACGTCGAACATCGTGTTGGTGTTCGAGTTCTTGACGGTGTTCCAGCCGTATGACGCCGGATCCGTCTCGTGCACGATCAGCAGGCCGGCGAGGCCCTGGCGCGCGGCTTCTTCGTACTTGTAGGTCCAACGACCGTAGTAGGTCATCGCCTTGCCGCCGAAGTCGCCCTGCCCCGTTTCGAAGTCCGGGTCGTTGATGAGCACGACGCCGACCTTGCCGTGCAGGTCCATGCCCTTGAAGTCGTCCCAGTTGCGCTCCGGCGCTTTCACGCCGTAGCCGAGGAACACGAGCTGTGCGTTGTCGATCGACACCGACTTCGAACCATCGAGCGCGGCACGCACGGCGATCTGCTCGCCCTGCGTCAGTGCCTGCGACTTGCCGCCCGTATTGAGAGACAGCTGGGGCGTGCCGGTGATGTTCGCGCGCAGCAGCGGAACGGGCTGCGTCCACGTGTGCTTGCCGGCCTTCATCTCGCCGCCGGGCTGAAGGCCCATGGCCTTCATCTGCGACACGATGTAGTCGACCGTCTTGGTTTCACCGGCCGTCGCGGGGCCGCGGCCTTCGAATGCGTCGGAGGACAACGTACGAACGATCGACGACAGGCGCGTCGCGCTGATGTCGGGGCCCTTCGCGGCCATCGCGGGCTGCAAAGCGAGCCCGATGGAAACAGTAAGGAGTGATGCGGCGAGCAATCTGGACAAGGGAACCTCGTTGATGCGATTGGCAACCGGCCGATGGTAGCAAGCGGCCGCGGCGCAACATTGCGCAACGGCCGCTGGAAACGTGAGCCCCAACGCGTTTCGCGTCAGTGCAACGGACGCGGCGGCGGCGGTGGAAGTGCTTCGCCTGATTCGAGCGGAAGCCCGCTGCGCAGGCGGTCGGCATCGGAGGCGATGGGCGCTGCACGACGCGGTGCAGGCGGGCGATTGGGTGTGGCCGAGACGGGCGACATGGTGGGGTCCTTCCTGTGGGGCGCGCAGTCTGCGCCGCGGGGGTCTCAGACACGGCGACGCCACCGTCGCTATCCTGAACGCGCCGCGCCAAGCGGCGGTATGGACTGCAAATGGACCTGGCTCTCTTCGTTTTCGACGGCACGATCACCACGCGGGAGACGTATCCACCGTTCATGCACGCCGTTGTTCCGCGCTGGCGCCTCGCGTTGGGCTACCCGCCGCTCGCACCGATCATCCTCGCGTATCGACGCGGGCTGGTCTCGGGCAACGTCGCTCGCGCGGCCATCGCGCGCATCGGGTTCGCGGGAATGAGCGCCGCTGCCTACGACGCCGCCGGCGTGGCGTTTGCTCGAGACGCGGTGCCTGCATTGCTGCGGCCCGAAGCAATGGCACGCATTGACCACCACCGTCGTCGTGGCGACACCGTCGTTGTGGTCTCTGGAAATTTCGACGCGCTGCTGAAACCTTGGGCTGCGACGCACGACCTCCCAGTGCTGTGCTCGACGATGGAGCGTCGCAACGGCCGTCTGACCGGCCGTTATGACGGCGAACAATGCGTGCGACAGGAGAAGGTGCGCCGCGTTCGCGAAGCGTTCGATCTTTCGAAGTTCGACAGCATCCATGCGTACGGCGACACGATCGAAGACGACGCGATGCTTGCGATGGCGCATCACGCCTACTTCCGGGAGATGCCGACAGCGACGTTTGCGCCGGAGGCCGCGTAACGCTGCTTGGGCGGCTGAGTCGACGGGCTAGCGACGCGCCGCGGGCTTCGCGCGCTTGGTCACTCGCTTGGTCGCGCCTTTCGACGCCTTCTTCGACGCGGCCTTCGCGGTCTTCTTCGTGGCCGCCTTCTTGGCGGCGACCGTCTTAGTGGCTATCTTCTTCGCGGCGACCTTCGAAGCAGTAGTCGCGCGACTCGGTGTCTTCGTTGCCGCGGCTTTCGGCCGTTCGACGCTGCCGGCACCTTTGCGCGCCAGTGGTTTGCCAGCAGCCTTCCGCGCCACGCTCTTGGTCGCAGTCTTCGCAACCTTTCCAGCAGCTGCGGACCGGCCTGCCTGCTTTGCTGCTGACTTCGTCACACGCTTGCCTTTGCTCGCGGAAGCTGTGCTTTCGTCGCCCGCTTCGCTGCGCGAAGGCGCGGATTTGGTCGACCCGGCCTTCTTCGACCCACCCGCCGTATCCAACACCACCCACGTCGGCGCATGATCGCTCGCGCCCGGTCGCCCGCGCACCCAGCGGTCGACGTTTGCGTCCTGCAGCATCGGCGCGAGGTCGGGGCTCAGCAGCAGATGGTCGATGCGCAGGCCGGCATCGCGTTCCCAGTGCTTCCGGAAGTAATCCCAGAACGTGTAGATCTTTTCGTCGCCATGCACGGCGCGGATCGAATCGGTCCAACCCTGTTCCAGGAGTTCGAACCACCTTACGCGGCTTTCCGGCTGCAGCAGTGCATCGGTCCTCCAGGACTTCGCGTTGTAGATGTCGAGCTCGTCCGTCGGCACCACGTTGAAGTCGCCGCAGACGACGGTTGGCGTGCCACTACGCAGTAACGCCGCGGTCCGACGCTGCAACTCCGCGAACCACTTGAGCTTGTATTCGAACTTCGGGCCCGGCCACGGATTGCCGTTCGGCAGGTAAAGGCAGGCGACGCGCAGGCCGTGCACGTCGGCTTCGAGATAGCGGCTCTGCGTGCTGTCCGGATCGTCGGGCAAGCCGCGCTGCCGCTCCACCGGCTGCGCGCCGCGCGCAAGGATCGCGACGCCGTTCCACGACTTCTGCCCGTGCCAGATCGCGCCGTATCCGAGATCTTCAATATCAAGCTGCGGGAACGCTTCGTCAGGCGCCTTCAATTCCTGCAGGCAGGCGATGTCGGGCTGCTCGCGCTTGAGCCATTCGAGCAGCGCGGCGTGACGCGCACGCACGCCATTGATGTTGAACGTCGCGATCTTCAATCGGGCCATGGACCGATGCTAGGCACCGCCCGTGCACGACCGGTGAGGTCAGCCCAGCAGGCGCTGCATCAGCTGGAAATACAGCTCCGGCAGTCGCTCCAGATCAGCAACCGACACGTGTTCGTCGACCTTGTGGATGCTCGCGTTCACCGGCCCGATCTCGACGCAGTGCGCGCCAAGCGGCGCGATGAAGCGTGCATCCGACGTACCGCCGCCCGTGCTCTCTTCGGGCGCTGTACCAGCCAACTCGCCGAGCACCTCACGACAAACGCGACGCAGCTCGCCATCCGGCGTGTAGAACGGCTCGCCGCTGCGATGCCAGTCGATCGTGTAGTCGCTGCAATGGCGCGCGACGATCGCGTCGCACTTGGCTTCCAGCCGTGCCGCGTCCCAGTGCGGGTTGTAGCGCAGGTTGAACAGCGCCTGCAGCTCGCCGGGAATCACGTTGTTCGCGCCGGTGCCGGCGAGGATGTTGCTGATCTGCAGGCTGGTCGGCGGGAATGTCTCGTAGCCATCGTCCCATTTGCGTGCGGTGAGTTCCGCGAGTGCGGGCATCGCCTCGTGCACCGGGTTACGCGCCTTCTCGGGGTACGCGACATGGCCTTGGATGCCGCGCACGGTCAGCGTCGCCGAAAGGCTTCCACGACGGCCTACGCGTAGCAGATCACCGAGCGCCGCTTTCGACGACGGCTCGCCCGTGATGCACCAGTCGATGCGCTCGCCGCGCTCACGGAACGTGTCGGCGACCTTGCGCACGCCATCGAGCGCGACGCCCTCCTCGTCCGACGTCAGCAGCAATGCGACACGGCCGCGATGCCCCGCCTGCTCGCGCGCGAAACGCTCGAGCGCGACAACGAATGCCGCGACACTGCCTTTCATGTCGGCCGCGCCACGCCCATAGAGATTGCCGTCGCGGATGTCCGGCTTGAACGGATCGCTAGTCCAATCGTCCACCGGGCCGCTCGGCACGACATCTGTGTGACCCAACAGCACAAGCGTCGGTCCTTCGCCGCCGACGTGCACCGCCCACAGGTTGTCGACCTCGCCGAAGCGCATCGACTCGCAGCGAAAACCTGCGACTTCCAGACGCGCCGCGATCAACGCCTGACAACCCGCATCGTCCGGCGTCAGTGACCGTTGTTCGATCAGTGCACGCGTAAGGTCGAGCACGTCGCTCACGATCCAACTCCAAAACGCTTCTTGAACCCGTTGTCCGTAAAACCCTGCGACACAGCGCCGTCATCCGTCATCACCACCGGCCGACGAATCAGCTGAGGATGCTCGCGCAGCAGCAGCTTCCATTCGGCGTCCGAACCCGGCGTTTTGCGCGACGGCGGCAGGTTGCGCCACGTCGTCGACGACCTGTTGACCATCGCGTCCCAGCCGCCCAGCTTGTCCTTCCACTCCACGAGCGTCTCGGGCGACTGCCGCGCGTCACGGTAGTCGACGAACTCGTGCGCGACGTCGAAACGCTTGAGCCAGTTGCGCGCCTTCCTGCAGGTGTCGCAGTTGGCGAGGCCGTAGAGCGTGGTCGCCATGTCAGTCGGCCAGCCCGCGCAGCAGGTCGTTGATGGACGTCTTGCCGCGAGTCTTCTCGTCGACCTGCTTGACGATCACCGCGCAGTAAAGGGAATGCGAGCCATCGGCGGAAGGCAACTGCCCCGAGACGACGACGCTCCCCGGTGGAACGTAGCCGTAGCTCACCTCGCCCGTCGCGCGGTTGTAGATGCGCGTGCTCTGTCCGAGGAAGACGCCCATGCCGATCACCGAGTGGTGGCCGACGATCACGCCCTCGACGACTTCCGACCGCGCGCCAATGAAACAGTGATCTTCGATGATCGTCGGCGTCGCCTGCAGCGGCTCCAGGACGCCACCGATGCCGGCACCACCCGAAAGATGGCAATGCTTGCCGATCTGCGCACACGAACCGACCGTCGCCCACGTGTCGACCATCGTGCCTTCACCGACGTATGCGCCGATGTTGACGAAGCTCGGCATCAGCACGACGTCCTTGCCGATATGGCAGCCGCGACGCGCGATCGCACCGGGCACCACACGTACGCCGAGCTTGCGGAACTGGTTCTCGCCGAAGTCCTTGAAGCGCGCCGGCACCTTGTCCCAGAACGGCGCGGGCTGCGACTCGATCACTTCCATGTCCTGCGTGCGGAAGTAGAGCAGCACGGCCTTCTTCAGCCATTCGTTGACCGTCCAGCCGCCCTTGCCGTCCGGTTCCGCCACACGGAATTCGCCGGACTCGATGCGATCCATGACCATGTTGACCGTGGGGCGCGTCGAGCCATCGATCTCGTCGACGGTCAGCATCGTGCGACGCTCCCACGCGCTGTCGATCATGAACTTCAGCTCGTCGCGACCCGGGCCCTTCGGCGCGGCCTTGCGGCGCGTGGTCTTGCGGGCGGCGGTCTTCTTGGCCGTCGGGCTCATGGGCAATCTCCGTCGAGGCAGGCGAGCAACGCTTCGCGCAACGCCTGCTGGTGGGCTTCATCAAGGGGTGCGTCGGTGCCATCGGGCGCCGCACGCGTGATCTGGAAAACGTCTTCGGCGCGCTCGCCGAATGTGGCGACGCGCGCATCGTGCACGCGCATGCCCTGCTCGCGCAGCACCAGCGCGACATCAGCGAGCAGGCCTGGGCGGTCGGTGCACACCAGGCTCATCACCGTGCGCGCGTCGAGCCGGTCGAAACCGACCTGCGGCGCGATGCGGAAGTGTTTGAGGTGTCGCGGCTGCGTGCGACGTGCCGGGCGCAGCTCATCAAGCGGGCCGGCAAGCACGTGTTCGAGCCGACGAGCCACGTCTTCAGGCGTCGGCTGCGTGCGCGCGTCGGACGGCAGCACCTCGAAGCTGTCGAAGACGCGCGCTTCGGGGCCGTCGAGCACGCGTGCCTGTGCGATCGCGAGCCCGAGGCGGTCGAACGTGATGACGATCGCAGCGAACAGGCCGTCCCGATCCGGTGAATGCACAAAGACTTCAAGCGCGCCGGCATCGCCGAGTGACCGCACCGCAACGGCGGTTTCGCGTGTGCCGAGCGCGAGCAACGTCCGGGCCTGCCACGCGACCTGATCGGGTCGTGCGCGCTGGAATCCGACTTCGGGCATACGCGCGAACGTCGCGTCGATCGCCGCGTCATCAATGCTGTCAGCGCGAAGCAGATCAGCGGCGGCGGCACGCGTTTCGCGTGCGCGCTGGTCGGCAGCGAGCGGATTTTCCAGCCCGCGACGCAGCGCCAGGCGCGTGGACGTGTAGAGGTCCGCAAGCAGCCGATCCTTCCATGCATTCCACAACTTCGGCGATGTACCGGCGATGTCGGCGCAGGTCAGCAGATAGAGAAGATCGAGCCGTTCGCGATCGCCGATCTTCTGCGCGAAGCGATGGATGACATCCGGGTCCGCGATGTCCTGCTTCTGCGCGGTCACCGACATCAGCAGGTGTTGCGCGACCAGCCATTCGATCGTCGCGATATCGCCTTTCGGCAACGCCATCGCGTGACCGAACGCGCGTGCGTCGACAGCACCGAGCTCGGAGTGATCGCCGCCGCGACCTTTCGCAATGTCGTGAAACAGCGCCGCGAGCAACAGCAGTTCCGGCTTGCGCAGGCGCGGATGTACCTCGTGCGCGAGCGTGAAGCGCTCGTCGTCGCCACGCACGAAGGCGGCGATGTTCGCGAGCACAGCGAGTGTGTGCTGGTCGACGGTGTAGACGTGGAACAGGTCGAACTGCATGCGACCCGAGACGTTCGCGAACGCTAGGATCCAGCGGCCGAGCACGCCAAGCCGTGCCATGCGCGTGAGCGTTCGCACCGGCTGCGCGCCGCGAAGAAGCGCCATGAATGCCGCACGCGATGTGGTTGGCGAGCGGTCGAACGCGGGAATGTCGTCGAGGAACTCGGCGAGTGCCCGCGCCGTGTGCGAGTGAAGACCTCGAATTCCGTCGTCACCTTCGGGTCGCGACGCCCACGCGGCAAACAATGCGAACACGTCGTCGACGTTCGATGGCCATGACGATGCGGCCGCGGCCAGATAGCCGCGCCGCAATTCGAATGCGGCGTCGATCGGTTCGACCGCACCCTCACCTTCCAGCTGCTCCTCGAAGCGCTGCAGCAGGCGTTCGCCAATGCGCTGCACCAGGCCGGCGCTGCGATAGAACATCTGCATCATCTGCTCGACCGCCAGCGCGCCGGGCGCGTCAACGAAGCCCAGCCGTGCTGCGAGCGTCTTCTGATGATCGAAGCGCAGGCGTTCCTCGCGACGCCCGGCGACCAGGTGAAGCCCGAACCGCAGCCGCGCGAGCACGTCGTGCTGGCGCTCGAGCGTGGCGTGCTCGTCGGCGCCGAGCTGACCGAGCGTGGTCAGCGATGAGAAGTCGCCGGTGTGCAGCAGGCGTAGCGACATCCAGCGCAGTGTCTGCAGGTCGCGTAGACCGCCCGGCCCTTCTTTGAGATTGGGTTCGAGGTTGTCGGCGGTGTCGCCGAAACGCGCGTGTCGATCGCGCAACTCACGGCGCTTCGCGTCGAAGAATTCGGCCGGTGGCCACGTGCGCGAGGGATCGGCCGCGTCCTGCAATCGGGCAACGACGGCATCGCTCGCCGCCAGCACGCGCGCCTCCAGCATCGAGGTGAGAACGGTGATGTCGTCGGCCGCAGCGCTGGTGCATTGCGTCGACGAACGCACTGCATGACCCACCGGCAAACCGGCATCCCACAACAACGTGACGAAGCGTGCGATCGACGCGGCGTATGCCGGCTGCGTTGTTTCGCCCAGCATCACCAGCAGGTCGACGTCCGACTGCGGATACAGCTCGCCGCGTCCGTAACCGCCGACCGCCAGCAGCGCCGGACTCGCGTCACCGTCCCCCGCTGCAACACCGACGGCGCGATGCCATGCGGACACGACGATTGCATCGACACCGGCGGCGCGCTTCGCGATCAGAGGCCTGACGTCGACATTCGCACCGCCTGCATCGAAGGACGCCGCAAGCGATGCCGCAAGTTCGGCAAGACGCATGCGCGCCGCCGCGATCCACGCGGCGTCGGACGCCTCATCGGTGACGGGCCACGCGGCGTCGAGGGCCGCGGCGTCGCTCATAGGTCGTTGTCGTCGCCCGGCACGCGCGTGAGGATCTCGACGCCGTCGTCGGTCACCAGGACGGTGTGCTCCCACTGCGCGGACAACTTGCGGTCCTTGGTCACCACGGTCCAGCCGTCGGGCAGCACCTTCGTGTGGCGCGTGCCTTCGTTGATCATCGGCTCGATGGTGAAGGTCATGCCCGGCTTCAGCACGAGGCCCTGCCCCGGCTGGCCGTAATGCAGCACCTGCGGATCTTCGTGATAGATGCGACCGATGCCGTGGCCGCAGTACTCGCGCACCACGCTGAAACGTTCGGCTTCGGCGTAGGTCTGGATCGCGTTGCCGATGTCGCCGAGCGTCGCGCCCGGCTTCACCACGCGGATGCCGCGGAACATGGCCTCGCGCGTGACGTCGACCAGCCGCTTCGCCATCACCGACGGCGTGCCGGCGTAGTACATGCGGCTCGTGTCGCCGTGGAATCCGTCCTTGATGACGGTGACATCGATATTGACGATGTCCCCGTCCTTCAGGACCTTGCCGACGCTCGGAATGCCGTGGCAGATCACGTTGTTGACCGACGTGCAGACGGTCTTCGGGAAACCCTTGTAGCCGACGTTCGCCGGAATTGCGCCTTGCACCTTCACGATGTGGTCGTGGCAGATGCGGTCGAGCTCCTCGGTGGTGACCCCGGGTTTCACATGCGGCGCGACGACCTGCAGCACTTCCGCGGCGAGGCGTCCGGCGACGCGCATCTTCTCGATGTCTTCGGGGGTTTTGATGGTGATCGGCATCCCGCCATTATGCCGCGCCACGCGGAGGCCTCGCCCAGGGCGCACGGGAATAAGGCGGTGCACGCCTGCTTTCTCGGTCGGGGCCAATCGGCTGGCGGTTTCTGACGCGGGGTCTCGGGATCCCTTCGGTTGCTCCAAGTCCGCGTCCCCGTTACAATTTCCGGCTTCGCAGCCCATCGCGAACCGCCCACGCCGGGCGCAGGGCCCCGCCAATAGCGGATCCCGGGCGAATACACACCTGTCGCCATCGCCCGTGCCGGGGTGCCTCGAATGAGGTTCGGACACGGAAGCGACAGGGAGGCCCAACCCCGGAATCCATTGCCCGCATTGTCGGGTGGCCGCTATTTCGCCGGCCGGGTTCCACTGCCTGGAGTTACTGCAATGCCTCAGATCACCATGCGCCAGATGCTGGAAGCCGGCGTCCATTTCGGCCACCAGACGCGTTACTGGAACCCGAAGATGGGCCCTTACATCTTCGGCGCCCGCGGCAAGATCCACATCATCAACCTCGAGAAGACGGTTCCGCTCTTCAACGACGCGATGAACTTCCTTTCGGGCGTCGCGCAGCGCCGCGGCATGGTCCTGTTCCTCGGCACCAAGCGCTCCGCGCGCGAGTCGATCAAGGAAGCGGCCGAGCTCTGCGGCATGCCGTACATGAACCAGCGTTGGCTGGGCGGCACGCTGACCAACTTCCGCACGGTCAAGCAGTCGGTGCAGCGCCTGAAGGACCTCGAGGCCGCGGAAACCGACGGCACGTTCCAGAAGCTCGTCAAGCACGAAGTCCTGCAGCTGCGCCGTGAGCGCGAGAAGCTCGACGCGTCGCTCGGCGGCATCAAGGAAATGAACCGCCTGCCCGACGCGATCTTCGTGATCGACATCGGCCATGAAGACATCGCGATCAAGGAAGCCAAGAAGCTCGGCATCCCGGTCATCGCCGTCGTCGACACCAACTACGACCCGGAGCTGGTCGACTACGCGATCCCGGGCAACGACGACGCCATCCGCGCCGTGCAGCTGTACGCCCGCGCCGCCGCCGAAGCCGTGCTGGAAGGCAAGGCTGCCGCTCCGCAGGCCGCTGCGGTCCGCGAGGAAGACTTCGCTGGCGCCGAGGGTGCTGAAGGCGCCGAGGACCGC
Source organism: Lysobacter sp. HA35 (assembly GCF_054061195.1). Classification (NCBI taxonomy): domain Bacteria; kingdom Pseudomonadati; phylum Pseudomonadota; class Gammaproteobacteria; order Lysobacterales; family Lysobacteraceae; genus Lysobacter; species Lysobacter sp. HA35. The sequence continues at coordinate 1,236,677 of NZ_JBSSDY010000001.1, forward strand.
AAGGGTCCGCGCCGCGCTCCGGCCAAGAAGTCCGCTCCGCGCAAGGCCGATGCCCCGGCCGCTGCAGACGCCGCCGCACCGGCTGCCGCAGCAGCGCCGACCGCGGAGTAAGGCGTTCTACCCGGCGGCCACGCGCGACGTGGCCGCCGCGGTTTCGAGTTTTACGTGACAGCCGCCGTCGGCGCCTGCGCGTCGTCCCGCGTTGCGGGACACCTTCCCCATAAGAATGAGGTTACGTCCATGGCAGAGATCACTGCTTCCCTGGTCAAGGAACTGCGCGAGCGCACCGGCGCCGGCATGATGGAGTGCAAGAAGGCACTCACCGAGAACAACGGCGACATCGAAGCGGCGGCCGACTGGCTCCGCAAGACCGGTCTCGCCAAGGCCGACAAGAAGGCCAGCCGCGTCGCCGCGGAAGGCAAGATCGTCGCCGCGCAGACGGCCAAGACCGCGCTGCTGGTCGAAGTGAACTCGGAGACGGACTTCGTCGCCAAGGACGCGAACTTCCTGACGTTCGTCGACGCCGTCGGCCAGGCGGCCCTCGCCGCCAGCGACGTTGACGCGCTCAAGGCCGCCAAGCTGCCGTCGGGCGAGACCGTCGAGGAAGCGCGCGCAGCCGTCATTTCGAAGGTTGGCGAGAATGTTCAGGTCCGTCGCATGGCCCGCATCGACAGCGACAACACGCTCGCCGCCTACGTCCACGGTGGCCGCATCGGCGTGATCGTCGAGCTCAAGGGCGGCAACGCCGAGCTGGCGCGTGGCATCGCGATGCACGTTGCCGCGATGAACCCGCCGTACATCTCGCCCGCGCACGTTCCGGCCGAGTTCGTCGCGAAGGAGAAGGAAATCGCCCTCGCGCAGGTCAAGGACACCGGCAAGCCGCAGGAAATCCTCGAGAAGATGATCTCCGGCAAGGTCAACAAGACCATCAACGAGATCTGCCTCACCGGTCAGGCCTACGTGCTCGACACGAACCAGACCGTCGAGCAGGCCGTGAAGGCCGCCGGCGCCGAAGTCGTCAACTTCGTCCGCCTCGCCGTCGGCGAAGGCATCGAGAAGCAGACCGACGATTTCGCGGCTGAAGTGATGAAGCAGGCGGGTCTGGCGTAAGCACCATTCGCTGCATGCAGTAACGAAAAGGCCGCGAGCGATCGCGGCCTTTTTCTTTTGGGTGTTGGCGGTCTGATCAGTCCTGCGACTGCAGCGCGCGGATCAGCGGCTGCAGCTGTCGTTCGTACGGCGCCCACTTCGGGATCCCGCGCACCTGGATCCCTTCGCGCACCTGCACGGCGCTCGCCGTTGCGACGCTCCGCTTCGACGCACGCGTATGGGTCATCGACGGATCGAAGTCGAGACCGCAGAAGTGAGCGACCTCGCGCATCACCACTTCAGGCTCTCGCGTGAGCCGTCCGTAGTCGACGTCGAGGATGCGCCCGGGAAACGCGTGGTGCCAATGCGCCATCAGACGCCGGTATTGGCCATGGAAGTGCGCAAGTTCTTCGAGGTCGTACGAATACGGATTCGCGTCGGAAAACAGCTCGCGCAGGTTCGAGAAGCAGGTTTCGACCGGGTCGCGCACCATGTGCAGGATTTTGGCGTGCGGCAGCGCGTTGGCGATGTAGCCGATGTTGAGGAAGTTCGACGGCAGCTTGTCGGTGAACCAGCGCTCCGATCCCAAGCGCCATTCCATTCGTTGGAGATAGTGCACACCGACCGGGGCAAGGTCGATGCTACGCGCGCGTTCGACCAGCGTCGCGTCGATGACGCCGCGACAGTGGTGATCCGTCGCATACCGCATCGCGCTGGTGAAATACGTAGAGTTCGCCGACACCGTGCACATTCGGGTGACCCGCGAGCAATTGCTCGAGCAACGTCGTGCCGGAGCGGTGCATGCCGGTGATGAATACGGGGATGCGGCCGGATTTCGAGGTCGATAACGTCGGGCCGCCGCCGAGCGCGTTTACCTGCATGAGCGACGAAACGAGAGCTTCCGTATCCGCCGGGCGATACGCGAGCGTCGAACGCTTCGCGCGACAAGCGAACTCCAGCGCCTGCCACGCGCGCCCGTAGTCGCCGATCCGATCGAGTTCCGTGTGCAATGCGAAGCCCAGTGTCGCCTGATCTTCGGCGCTTAGCCCGGCGCGTTGCAGTGCCTCGACGATCTTCGGCGCAAGGCGTTCGTCGTTCTGGCCGCCCTTCAGCGTGGAGCGAAGCCAATAGAGCTGCGGCACGCCCGGCGCGCGGCGCTCGCAACGATCCAGATCCGTCGCCGCTTCGGCGAAACGGCCGAGATAGATCAGCACCTGCGCACGGGACAACAATGTAGGGGGATAGTCGGGATCCGCTCGGCGTGCTTCGTCGAGGAACGGCATTGCCCGCTCTGCGAGATTGAGATAGCTGAGCTGTGCAGCGATGGCCAGAAGCACCGGAATCGGCACGCGATCCAGCGGCTTCATCCGCTGCGCGCATTCGAGCAACGCCGCGCCCTCGTTGAACGTTCGCAGCCGTGCGACGAGTTCCTTGACGATTTCCGGCCGTGCGGGCTTCAACGCATTCGCGTCGATGGCGAACGATCGCGCCTGTCGATAGTGCCCCGCCAACGAGTGCATGTACGACAACTGCAGCAGCACGTCGGCGTCGTTCGGACTCAACGCGCGCAGGCGCTCGAACGCATCGATCGCGCCCGTCCAGTCGCGTGCTTCGGCGCACGTTTCCGCATGACGACGGAGCGCCGCGCGGTTCGCAGGTGACACGGTCACAGGGCTACGCCGCGTTCGGCGAGCGCGATTTGCAGCGGCTCCAGCAGCCCGCGATAGCGCGTCCATGCTCCGACACCGCGGGCGTGGATGCCCTCGCGCACCTGCGAACTGCTCGCCGTCGCGACGGGCGTCGTGTTGTTCTCGATACGTTCGCAGCCTTCTTCGTAGTCGAGACCGCAGAACGACAATACCCGCTCCGCATGTTCGGCAGGGTCGGCGACGAGCGCTTCGTAAGACACTGTCATGAAGCGCCCCGGCAGCGCGGCTTCAAAGCTGTTGCGCATGGCGTCGAACCACGCGTACTGCGATGCGACCGTGGCGATGTTGTAGCTGTAACCGTATGCATCGCCGTCGAACAGCTCGCGCAGGTTCGAAAAACACGCATCCATCGGCGAGCGCCGCAGGCAGAGGATGCGTGCCTCAGGGAGTGCGCGCGCGATCGCGGCTGCGTACAGGAAGTTCGCCGGGTTCTTGTCGACAACGACACTCTCCCCGTTAGCGAACGGCGCGATGGCGCGGCGATACAACTCGCCTGCCACGCCTAGATGCGTATCCGGCGGCGGCATCCGCGTGGTGCTCGGCGCGGTAATGAAGGTGTCGTGGCTTTCGCAGAGCGCCGCGTGGAAGGCGTTGAGCTCCCCCGCGGATCGCACGCGGCTGTGGTTGCCGAGGATGCGTTCGAGAACTGTCGTCCCCGTTCGCGGCATGCCGACAATGAAAACGATCGCCGGCTTCGCGGCGTCACTGATCGGCGCATCGACAGGCTTGACCGGAAGCGCGTCCACGGACCACGGCCGCGGGTCGAGGGACTTCGACTTCTTTCGCATACCTGCCGCGAGCCATCGCCACGCGTCGTCGTCGCGCCCTGCCCGTTCGCATTCGCGATACAGGGCGTAGTGAAGATCGATCGCGTCGGCCGACGAAGGCAACGCGCGGTCGAGCGCGGCGCGCACGCGGGCCAGATGGGCTTCACCGACGGGATGATGGAACGCGAGCGACCAGTGCGCCGGCGCGAACGCCGGATCGATCCAGATCGCGCGCTCGAAGTAGGCCGTGGCACGGTCCGCCTCGCCGAGATTGCGCGCAGCGAGCGCTGCGATGTATTCGAGGCGCGCATCCGGTGCCAGCTTCGGCCGCACCGCGTCGCAAAACCGCAGCACGTCCGCATCGGCGCCGGCAAGGGAAAGGTGTTGCGCGAGCACCGGCGCCTGACGCGCGATGTCGTCGGAGTTCCAATCCGACTCGCCGATCAGGCTTCGGACGCGATGGATCTCATCGAAGCTCAGCAGCCCGAGCGTTACGTAGCCGAGTTGCCGACGATCGCCGCTTGCAACCGTTGCATTCGCCGCCTCAAGCGCCGCAGCGCGCGCAAGTCGATAACGACCGCGGTGAATCTCGATGTCACATAGCGCGCGCCACGCCGCCACCGTATGCGGCGCAGTCGAAACGAGCGAGAGAACGGCGACGCGCGCAGCGTCGACGTTTCCGGCTGCGAGGTACCCGTTGATACGTTTCCACTGACGATCGGCGTGCATTTTCCCTCCCCGACGCCGATCGTACCGCGAAAAAAAAAGCGGCCGCTGGTAGCGGCCGCCAAATGTTGCGGATCGAGAGAATCGAGAGCTTAGAAGTCGTACTGGACCATGAAGCGCACGCTACGCGGCGCCTGGAACGAGGTCGGCAGCAGCCAGGTGTCGAGAACCTGACCCGAGCTCGCGTCCTGCTGTACTTCGCTGACGCTGGTCACCTTCTGCGAATTCAGGACGTTGAAGACGTCCATCTTCACCTGCAGCCCCTTCACGAATGCCGGGCGCCACGCGAGATTCAGATCGATGCTGTTGGTCCAGGGCAGACGGCCTGAGGTACCACGCGGCGAGCGGATGACGGTGCTGTCCTGCACGCCGCCGTAGCGCTCGGAGGTCGCGCAACGCATGAACGACGAGCCGTACGGATGCGGTGTGAAGTTCTGCGTGACGACATTGCCGTTCGCAGGGTTCAACACCGGCTCGGCCGGGTTGAGATCAAGCGTACCGAAACAGTTGAGCGGGCGACCCGACTGCACGATCAGGTTCGCGCCCATCGACCACTCGTCGTTGAACTCGTAGTTGCCGAACACCTTCAACGTGTGGCGGCGATCGTTCGGCAGGTAGCCGAACGTGTCGACGGTCAGCACCTTGTAGTCGAAGTCCTGCGTCACGCTGGTGTCGGCCTGGCCGATGTCGGACTTGACGCCGCCCTCGGTGTTGCCGCGGCTCTCGGCCCACGTATACGAGGCCTGCAGGAAGAAGTGCTGGTACGTGAGGTCGGTGAAGAGTTCCAGCGCCTTGTACGTACGGCGGGCCTTCGGGGACAGCACATCGCCGGGCACGGTGGTGCTCTCGAGCGTGCCGTCACCAAAGAAGTCGGTCAGGAACGTCGCGTCGGCACCCGGGTTGAACATGCGGCAGTACGGGAAGCCACCGCCCGGAAGCTCTGCCGTGCGCCCGCCACGGGTCCAACTACCGTCAGACTGCTGCGTAAAGCCGGCGGTGTCGAGAATCGCCGCGTAGTCGCAGTTGTCGTCGATCGCCGTCTTCAAGTTGCGATAGATGCCGCGCGCACCGACGTTCATGTGCGACGACACCGCCTTCTGGAAGCCCAGGATGTATTCGTCCTGGTACATCGGCTCCAGGTTGTTCGAGGCGATCGTAGCCGGGTTCTTCGGCGCACCGAACTCACCGTTGATGTAGCTCAGCTGGCCCGGGCCACCAGCGCGCGGCGTCAGGCCGATCGGGGCACCCGTGACCGGATCGACACCGGTGAAGGTGAACTGCTGACGCGTGAACAGCGACGCGCTTGCACCACGAACGGCGACGCTCGGGGTCAGCGGAAGCGCGTACCGGCCTGCGTTGCCGTAGACCTTGAACGTCGAATCGCCGTTGACGTCCCACGAGAAGCCGAGGCGCGGACCGAACTGGTTGCTGACCTTGACGTAGGTCTCGCCGAATCCGTTGCGGTTCTCGAACGTGTCCCAGCGCCCACCGAAGTACGCCATGAAGTTGTCGGTGATGTGCCAGTTGTCCTCGACGTAAAGCGCGCGCTGCTTGACTTCGACCGTCGAACCCTGGGTCGTAACCTGCTCGCGCACGATGTCCTGACCCGTCGCCAACGTCGAGTAACGCCAGATGCGGCCGCCTTCGATCGACTGACCGGCAATGGACGTGTAGTCGTCGATGTCGATGCCGAAACCGATCTGGTGGTCACCGAGCGTCCAGTCGCCGTCGACGCGGAACTGATCACGCTTGTCACCGGAATCGACGCGATCGATCGACGTGCCAGTGATGTTGCAAGTGCTCGTATACGTCCCCGTTACCGCACGACGAGCCGCAGTGCGGGCGTCGGTGATGACCGGACAGCCCGTGGCGGGCTGGTTGATGTTGCCGTTGTACACAACGTCCAGACCGTTCGCCGTGCGCAGATGCTCGCTACGCGAGAACTCGCCGTGGCCATACAGTGCCGACAAGGTGAAGTTGTCGGTGAAATAGCCCGTATAGCGGAGGACGTAGTTATCGCCGCCCTGTTCGGAGAAGTCCGTACCGATGAGGCTACCGCGCGCAGTCACGCCCAGCGCGTTGCGATAGACGTCAGTCGCGATGTTGCGCTTGTCGGAGAACGTCGTGAACTCGAGGAGGTTCGAGTCGTTGATGTTCCAGTCGAGCTTGACCAGATAGGACGGCTGCGTGCTGTGCTGCGTCGTATTGGTCGACGACGTGATGCTGCCGAAGGTGTCGAAATCCTGGCTGTTGTACTGCACCAGGCCGTAAGCGAACAGGCGGTCCTTGACCAGCGCGCCGCTCGCCCACAGCGAGCCAACGTAGCCGCCGGCGGTGTCGTGCGAGTTGTCTTCGCGGAACGCGCCGTTGCGGTAATACACGTCGCGACGGTCCGCGCGCAGTTCGACGGGCGACCAGAAGACGTTGCCGCCGGCGTGGAAGTCGTTCGTACCGCGCTTCGTCGTCTGGCTGACCACGCCACCGAGCGAGCGGCCGAATTCAGCACCGTAACCGCCGGTCTTGACCTGCTGCTCGGCGATCGCCTCGAACGGCACCGACGAGAAGTTGAGGCTGCGGAACGAGTTGGTGATGTTGAAGCCGTTGACGAAGTACTGGTTTTCCGCGACCGACGAACCGCCGAAGGACGCCAGGTTGCCGAACACAGCGTCACCGCGGACGGTGCCCGGCGCCAGCAGCGCGACGCTGGTGGTATCGCGCGGAACCGGAATCGCCGCGATCTGTTCAGCCGTCAGAATCGTGACGGATTCCGTCGACGACACGTCGATCGGGTTGACCGCACGTGCGCCCACGACGCTCACGGTGCCGAGCGTCGGCGAGCCGCCGTCGCCGGCGTTGGCAGCAGTCGTGCCCACCGAGGTGCCTACGCCCGCGTTTACGACGACATCGCGAGAGGTTGCGGCGCCGTTCGCCCCACGAATCTGGACGTGGTACGTGCCCGGCTGGAGGGAAGTCAGGCGGTACGTTCCGTCAGCGCCAACCGTGACCTCACGATGGAAGCCGGTGGACGCATTGTCGATTACGACGGTAGAGCCAGCGGCGGCGTTGCCGAACACCGAACCGGCGGCCTGCTGGGCCATCACGGGTCCGACGAAGCACATGCCGAGGGCCACGGTCAGCGCGCTGCGACGAAGCGCGCGGTTCATCTGAATTCTCTTTGACACGGAAAACGTCCCCTTGGTATCCCGCCGGACGGCGATCACGGCGACCATGACTTTCGCCACCCAGCGGGGTCAACCGTTAAGGGAACATTTACATCGTTTTGTGATGAACTTCACATTTGATCAACAGGCCGCACTTGCCGACCCGCCGCTTTTTTGTGCAACGCACCACGGCGCGTGAGAAAACCGTTAGCCCTTACAATTCCCGTCGCCCCGCACGGAAAACACCCATGACCGACCTCGCCTATCGCCGCGTCCTCCTCAAACTGTCCGGTGAGGCGCTGATGGGGAGCGAGGACTACGGAATCGACCCGAAGGTCAGTTCGCGGCTGGCGCAGGAGGTCATCGAGGCGCAACAGGCGGGCGCCGAGGTCGCGCTGGTGATCGGCGGCGGGAACATCTTCCGTGGCGCCGGTCTGGCGGCCGCGGGCATGGACCGGGTGACCGGCGACCACATGGGCATGCTGGCCACCATCATTAATGCCCTCGCGATGCAGGACGCCCTGGAGAAGCTCGGCGCGCGCTGCCGTGTCATGAGCGCGCTGAAGATCAACCAGGTCTGCGAGGACTACATCCGTCGCCGGGCCGTGCGTCACCTAGAAAAAGGCCGCTTGGTGATCTGCGCCGCGGGCACGGGCAACCCCTTCTTTACGACCGACTCGGGCGCCGCGCTTCGCGCCATCGAGATCGGCGCGGACGTCCTGCTCAAGGCCACCAAGGTCGACGGCATCTACGACCGCGATCCGAAGAAATTCCCGGACGCGACGCGCTTCGATTCGTTGACTTACGACGACGTGCTGGCCCGCGACATCCAGGTCATGGACACGGCCGCTTTCGCGCTATGCCGCGACGCGTCGCTTCCGATTCGCGTGTTCGACATGGAACAGCCCGGCCAGCTGCTGCGCATCCTGCGCGGCGAGCAGATCGGCACGCTCGTCCGCTCGGCCTGACCGTGGGCGGCAGTCACGCCCATCACGGGCACTCGCACGGGCATTCGCATCACGCCGTTCCCGTCCACGCGACGCGGGCATTCGCGGTCGCGACGCTGCTCAACCTCGCCTACACCGGCGTCGAAGCCTGGTTCGGATTCTCAACCAACTCGCTGGCGCTGCTCTCGGATGCGCTGCACAACCTCGGCGACGTCGCGGGCCTCGCACTCGCCTGGGCCGCGGCGGCGCTGGCTCGACGGGCGCCGACCACGCGTCACACCTATGGATGGCGCCGCGCGACGCTGCTGTCGCCGCTCGCCAACGCACTGCTGCTGGTCGCCTTCGCAGGCGCGCTGATCGGTGAGTCCATCCAGCGGTTCAGCGCGCCACCGCAGATCCCCGGCCTGCCGGTAATGGTGGTGGCCGCGATCGGCATCGTGGTGAACCTGGCGGCGGCCGCGATGATGCATCGCGGCAAGGATCACGACCTCAACCGTCGCGCCGCCTTCGTGCATTTGATGGCCGACGCCGGCGTCTCGCTCGCCGCCGTTCTGGCCGGCCTCGGCATGACGACGCTCGGCTGGGAATGGCTGGACCCGGCGACTGCAGTGCTGGTCAGCGTCGTCGTCGGCATCAGCGCGTTCGGCCTGCTGCGTGAGAGCTTCAATGCGGCGATGGACGCAGTGCCGCGCAGCATCGACCACGGCGAAGTCGAGGCCTTCCTCGCCGGGCTCGACGGCGTTGCCGCCGTGCACCACGTGCACATCTGGCCGATCGGCGCCGGCGAAATCGCGATGACCGCGCACCTGGTCCGTCCGCAGCTGGACGATCACGACGCCTTCCTCGACCGCGTCACCCACGACCTCGATCACCGCTTCGGAATCAACCATCCGACGCTGCAGGTCGAGCACGGCGCGGGTTGCGAGCACGACCTTCACGACCGCGCGCCGCATCACTGACGCCGAAGCGGCCGTCAGCGCGCCTGCCCTATAATCCGCGGCCGACCGAAGACCCGACACGGAGCCCGCGATGCTCAACGAGATCAAGAACGACACCAAGGCGCGCATGGCCAAGAGCGTCGAAGCGTTCCGCCACGACCTCGTCAAGATCCGCACCGGCCGCGCGACGACCTCGATCGTCGACCACATCAAGGTCAACTATTACGGGTCGGAAGTTCCGCTGTCGCAGGTCGCGAGCGTGGCCGTGAGCGACGCGCGTTCCCTGACGATCACGCCGTGGGAAAAGCCGATGGTGAGCGCGGTCGAGAAGGCGATCCTCGGCTCCGACCTTGGCCTGACGCCGAACACCGCCGGCATGGCGATCCGCCTCAACCTGCCGCCGCTCACCGAAGAGCGCCGTCGCGACCTCGCGAAGGTGGTCCATTCGGGTGGCGAAGACGCGAAGGTCGCGATCCGCAACATCCGTCGCGATGCGAACCATCAGGTGAAGGAACTCCTGAAGGACAAGAAGATCACCGAGGACGAGGCAACGCGCGGCGAAGCCGACATCCAGAAGATCACCGACGAGGCGATCAAGAACGTCGACGACGTCGTGAAGGCGAAGGAACAGGAGCTGATGGCGGTCTGACGGCCACGGCGCCTCAGGGGATGCACGAGCGGCCCGCACCTTCATCCGACGACCCGACGTGACCTCTTCCGCACCCGCTGGCGCGAACCGCCTGCCGCGCCACATCGCGATCATCATGGACGGCAACGGCCGCTGGGCGCAGAAGCGCCGGCGTCCGCGCCTGATCGGTCATCGTGCGGGCGCACGCGCGGTCAATCTCTGCATCGACTTCTGCCTCGACCGCGGCGTCGAAGTGCTGACGCTATTCGCGTTCTCGAGCGAGAACTGGGATCGCCCGCAGGACGAAGTCGGCGGGCTGATGAAGCTGTTCACCGGCGCTCTCGAACGCGAGGTGGACGAACTCGATCGACGCGGCGTGCGCGTGCGGTTCATCGGTGATCGTTCGCGATTCACGGACTCCATCCGTGCGCGCATGGCGCAGGCGGAATCGCGCACGACGGGCAATCGCACGCTCGATCTTGTGATCGCCGTCAGCTATGGCGGTCGCTGGGATATCGCGAACGCGGCGCGCTCGCTGGCAGAGGATGTCGCTGCGGGTCGCCTCGATCCATCGGCCATCGACGAAGCCATGCTGGGCTCGCGCATGGTGCTCGCCGACCTGCCCGCGCCCGACCTGTTCATCCGCACCGGTGGCGAGCTGCGCATCAGCAATTTCCTGCTCTGGCAGCTGGCCTACACCGAACTGTGGTTCACCGATTTGTTGTGGCCCGACGTCGATGCGGCGACACTTCAGGCTGCGCTGGACGACTACGCGCGCCGTGAACGCCGATTCGGCCTGACCGGGGCACAGGTCGGCGGCAATCCCGAGACGTCCGAATGACCCGTACCCGCGTTATTGCAGCCCTGGTGATGACCCCCGTCGCGATCGCGGCGATCCTGCTGCTCAAGACGCCGTGGATGATGGTCGCCGCCGCCATCGTGTTCCTTGCCGGCCTGTGGGAATGGTTCGACCTCGCCGACGTCGAGGATTCGCTCGCCAAGTGGGTCCTGCTGATCGCGAATCTCGGCCTGATGGTCGCGATCGTCTGGGCATCGCATTCGCGCGAAGGCGGCACGCTTGTGCTGTATCAGTTGGCGACGATCGTCGGCATCGTCTGGTGGGCCTTTGCACTGTTGTGGCTCGGCCGATACGACTTCGGCAGCAACCACGAGTCGTGGGCACGCGCGTTGAAGCTCGCTGCGGGCACGCTCGCGGTCGTGCCTGCGTGGTGCGCGCTGACGTGGCTGCACGCGGACGGTCTGCACGGCGATCGATGGCTGCTCACCGCACTCGCGACGATCTGGGCCGCGGACACCGGGGCCTACTTCGCGGGTCGCAAGCTCGGCCGACACAAGCTCGCGCCGCGCATCAGCCCTAACAAGACGGTCGAAGGCCTCGCAGGCGGCGTAGTCGTCGGCACGATCACCGCGATGGCGTTTTCGCTCGTTGCCGGTGCGTCGACGCAGGATTTGTGGAAGGTCGCGGTCGTTGCCGCAGCGTCGGTGCTGGTATCGGTGATCGGTGACCTGTTCGAAAGCCTGCTCAAGCGTCACGCGGGCAAGAAGGATTCCGGCACATTGATTCCGGGCCATGGCGGTGCGCTCGATCGCATCGATGCCGTGCTCGCTGCGCTTCCGGTGTTCGCGCTCGGCAAGGCGCTGCTGGCACTGTGATGCGCCGCATCGCCGTCCTCGGCGCAACAGGATCGATCGGCGCTTCCGCCCTCGACGTCATCGCACGACATCCCGATCGTCTCGCCGCGAACGTGCTTGCCGCGGGTCGCAACGTCGATGCATTGGTCGCGCTGTGTCATCAGCATCGGCCGGACCACGCGGTCATCGCGGATCCGGATCTCTTCAGCGAGTTGCGCACCAAATTGGCCGACGCGGGCGTGCCGACGCAGGCGCACGCGGGCATGCAGGCGATCGATGAACTTGCCGCTGGCGAAGCATGCGACACCGTTGTCGCTGCGATTGTTGGCGCGGCCGGCCTCGATTCAACGCTCGCAGCCGTGCGCGCGGGCAAACGTATCGCGCTGGCAAACAAGGAGTCGCTGGTGCTCGCGGGCGAGCTGGTCATGCGCGCAGCACGCGAATCGGGTGCGCAGATCGTGCCGGTCGACAGCGAACACAATGCGATCTTCCAGTGCCTGCCGGCGCGCGACGGTAATGCGGCACGTGATACGCGTGGCCTGCGTCGCCTCGTGCTCACCGCGTCGGGCGGCCCCTTCCGCGGACGCTCGCGCGAATCGCTGCACGACGTCACGCGCGAAGAAGCGATCGCGCATCCGCGCTGGTCGATGGGCCCGAAGATTTCGGTCGACTCCGCAACGCTGATGAACAAGGGCCTCGAAGTCATCGAGGCGCACCATCTGTTCGGCATCTCGCCCGATGCGATCGACGTGCTCGTGCATCCGCAGAGCCTTGTGCATTCGCTGGTCGAGTTCGTCGATGGCTCCACGCTCGCGCAGCTCGGCCTTCCGGACATGCGCACCGCGCTCGCGGTCGGCCTTGGTTGGCCGGAGCGGCTCGAATCCGGCGTCGGCGGGCTGGACCTGCTCGCGCAGGGCGGCCGCCTCGACTTCGAAGCGCCCGATTTCGACGCATTCCCCTGCCTCGCCCTCGCCTACCGCGCACTGCGCGCGGGCGGCGCGGCGCCGGGCGTGCTCAACGCTGCGAACGAGGCGGCGGTCAGCGCGTTCCTGGCCGGTCGCATTGCCTTCCTCGACATCGCCGCACTGGTTGCGTCGGCACTCGATGCGCACGGAACCACACAGGCCGACGACCTCGCCGCACTACGCGACGCCGACCGCCGCGCCCGTGCCCACGTCGCAGAACGGCTCGACCACAACCGATGACCGCACGACGACTGCCGTTCATCGAAGGCGCCTCGGACTCGGCCACCATCGCCGATGGACTGAACCATCGGCCGGTCCTGCGGTCTGCTTCCGCAGCCGCGGCCGGTCGTCGCGGGAGAACGCCTTGAAAGAGTTGCTCGGTTCGATCTGGTGGCTGGCCGTCAGCCTCGGCATCCTCGTGACCTTCCACGAGTTCGGGCACTACTGGGTGGCCCGGCGCTGCGGCGTGCGCGTGCTGCGCTTCTCGATCGGCTTCGGCCGCGCGCTGTGGTCGCGCGTCGGGCGCGATGGCACGGAATACGCAGTCGCGGCCATCCCGCTCGGCGGCTACGTGAAGATGCTCGACGAGCGCGAAGGCGACGTCGCGCCCGCAGACCTGCACCTCGCATTCAATCGCAAGCCGGTGCTCAAGCGCATGGCGATCGTGCTCGCCGGGCCGGTCGCGAACCTCGTGCTCTGCGTGCTCCTGCTCTGGGGCATGTTCGTGATCGGGCGCCCGGATTTCGTTCCCGCGATCGGTAGCTCGACCGGTCTAGCGGCCACCGCCGGGCTACGCGCGGGCGACATCGTGCTCGCCGTGGGCGATCGCCCGACGCCGACTTGGTCGGAAGCCGAACTGGCGCTGATTCCCGCCGCGCTGGACCGTCATGACATCGACGTTCGCGTGCGCACACCCGCAGGCGCCGAAGCGACGCGCCATCTCGATCTTTCGCAGCTCCCCGCGAGCATCGATGAGCTGCGTGCGGTGCAGGCCATGGGCATCGCGCCACGCCACCAGCTTGTTCCGGCGCGCGTCGGCAAGGTGGTCGCGGGCACTCCCGCCAGCGGTGTGTTGCAGCCCGGCGACCTGATCACCGCGGTCGACGGCCAGCCCGTGCGCGCATGGGACGACGTCGCGCCGCTCGTTGGCGCAGTCGGCCGTAGCGGCGAGTCGGCGATGGTGGAGGTCGAGCGCCACGGCGAGCGCCTCGCACTACCGATGAAGCCGGTCCTGCGTACCGACGAAGGTGGCACTCGCTGGATGCTCGGCGCGGGCGTCGCCGAGCCGGGCGATCCCGTGCCCGACGCCGTCCTGCGCTACGGCCCGATCGATGCGATTCCGGCCGCGATCGGGGAAACCGCGCACCAGGCGCATGAGCTCGTGGCCATGCTCGGCCGCGCATTTTCAGGTCGAGTCGACGTTCGCAACACCGTCGCCGGCCCGATCACGATCGCGCGCGCCGCGAACGCATATGCCTCGCACGGCCCGGCCTGGTACCTCTCGATGCTCGCGATGCTCTCGCTGAGCCTGGCCATTCTGAACCTGCTCCCCATCCCGATATTGGATGGCGGTCACCTGCTGTATTACCTTATCGAGCTGATCAAAGGCCGCCCGGTCAGCGATCGCGCCATGGCGGCCGGGCAATTCGTCGGCCTGGCGATCATCGTCGGCCTCATGGGCCTGGCGTTCTACAACGACATCGTGAACAACCTGGTGCGCTGACGGCGGCTTTGGCCGACCTCTCCACCGCGCCGGCCGATTGTCTGCGGCGTTTCCCTGGATTCGATCCAACCGGACTGATGATGACGCGACCCCTGCCCCGCCGCCTGCTTGCCCTCGCCCTCGCGTCCGCGATGGTCGCGGCTCCGGTCACCTCCGCCTTCGCCGACACGTTCGCGCCCTTCACCGTCAGCGACATCCGTGTCGACGGCCTGCAGCGCATCTCGGCGGGCACGGTGTTCACCTACATGCCGATCGAGCGCGGCGACGCCGTCGACCCGAACAAGGTCGCCAACGCGATTCGCGCGCTCTACAAGACCGGCTTCTTCGAGGATGTTCGCGTCGACCGCGAAGGCGACATCCTCGTCGTCCACGTGGTCGAGCGCCCGTCGATCAACAAGCTCACGATCACCGGCAACAAGGACATCAAGACCGAGGACCTGACCAAGGGCCTCACCGAGATCGGTCTGTCCGAAGGCGGCACCTTCGATCGCCTCGCGCTCGACCGCGTGACGCAGGAACTGACGCGCCAGTACAACAACCGCGGCAAGTACAACGTCGAGATCAATCCGACGGTGTCGCGCCTCGACCGCAACCGCGTCGACGTCACCATCGCGATCAAGGAAGGCGGCGCTGCGCGCATCCGCCACATCAACCTGGTCGGCAACGAAAAGTTCGACGAGAAGGACCTGCGCGACACGTGGGAATCGCGCGAGACCAACTGGAAGAGCTGGTACAAGCGCGACGACCAGTACTCGCGCGAGAAGCTCTCCGGCGACCTCGAAAAGCTCAACTCGTTCTATCTCGATCGCGGCTACGTCGACTTCAGCGTCGACAGCACGCAGGTCGAGATCAGCCCGAACCGCCGCGACATGTTCATCACCGCGGGCCTGACCGAGGGTGAGCAGTACAAGGTCGCCAAGGTCGAAGTGACCGGTGACACCGTTCTGCCGAAGTCGGAAGTCGAGCGTCGCGTTTACGTCAAGGAAGGCCAGATCTTCTCGCGTCGCCTGCTCGAGCTGTCGTCGGAAGCGATCTCCGCGACGCTGTCGAACATCGGTTACGCGTTTGCGCAGGTCAACGCGATCCCGGACATCGACAAGGAAAATAAGACGGTCAGCCTGAACATGCAGGTGGTGCCGGGGCCGCGCGTGAGCGTGCGACGCATCATC
Organism: Lysobacter sp. HA35; assembly: GCF_054061195.1. Classification (NCBI taxonomy): domain Bacteria; kingdom Pseudomonadati; phylum Pseudomonadota; class Gammaproteobacteria; order Lysobacterales; family Lysobacteraceae; genus Lysobacter; species Lysobacter sp. HA35. The sequence goes on from NZ_JBSSDY010000001.1 coordinate 1,252,152, forward strand.
TTCAAGGGCAATACGCGCACGTCGGACGAAGTGCTTCGCCGCGAAATGCGTCAGTTCGAAGGCAGCTGGTATTCGCAGGCCGCGCTCGACCGATCGAAGATCCGCCTGCAGGGCCTTGGATTCTTCGAAACCGTCGATGTCGACAACCAGCCGGTCTCGGGTTCGCCCGACCAGGTGGACGTGGTCGTTACGGTTAAGGAGACGACGTCGGGCAGCTTCGTGTTCGGCCTCGGTTATTCGCAGCTCAGCGGCCTGACCACCCAGATTCAGCTGTCGCAGAACAACTTCCTCGGCACCGGTAACCGCGTGTCGGTGCAGGCGAACCGCAACTCGTACCTGCAGCGTTACGATTTCTCGTTCGTCAACCCGTACTTCACCGACAGCGGCGTCTCGCTCGGCTACAACCTGTGGTGGCGCGAGTTCGACAACTCGAACTTCAACACCGCGCAGTACAGCTCGACGAGTGGCGCTGCCCAGGCAGTTCTCGGGATTCCGATCTCCGAAACCGATTCGATCACCGCGCTGCTCGGCGTCGACTCCAACGAAGTGTTTGCGTATCCGGGCAGCGCACCGCAGCCATTGGTCGATTACATCGACGCCGTCGGTAACCGCACGTTCCACACGCTGCGCGGACAGATCGGTTGGTCGCGCAACACGCTCGACAACTTCCTGACGCCGAACGTCGGCCTGCTGCAGCGCTTCAACGCCGAGGTCGCCCTGCCCGGCTCGACCGCGCAGTACTACAAGCTCAGCTATGACGTCTCGAAGTTCTGGCATCTGAACCGCCACCTCGTGCTCAACACGCGCGCGGAGTTGGGTTACGGCGACAGCTACGGGAAGGATTTCACCCGCAACGTCTGTTTCACGAACAGCACGGTCATCGACGCGAACGGCGACGGCATCAACGACACCGTTGTCCCGGGTGCTACGCCGAGCGAACCGTGCCTTACGACGTCGACGGATTACGTCAAGACCATCACCGCGACAGGACTCCCGTTCTTCGAGAACTTCTACGCGGGTGGCGTGCGATCCGTCCGCGGTTTCTCGGACAACACGCTCGGCCCGCGCGCGGCGGCGGCAGGTTCGAACTTCCTCCAGCCGATCGGCGGCGCGGTCAAGACGATCGGTTCGGTCGAGATGTTCTTCCCGACGCTGATCAACAGCCCGTCAGCACGCGTGTCGGCATTCGTCGACGTCGGTAACGTTTTCGCCGGTCGCGGCGATTTCGACGCCGGCGAGCTGCGCGCCTCCGGCGGTATCTCCATGCTGTGGCGCTCGCCGATGGGCCCGATCTCCATCAGCTACGCCATCCCCTTCCGCAAGAAGGACGGCGACGAGATCGAGCACCTGCAGTTCACCTTCGGCGGCGTGTTCTGATCAGCGCATGAACTTGGGCCCCGAGCATCGCCCGCAGTACACCGCCGGCGAGCTCGCGGAGCGGTTCGGACTCGAAGTCCATGGCGACGCCGCGACATCCGTTCGCGGCGTCGCCACGATTGCGGACGCCACGGCGGACCGCCTGACGTTTCTCTCGAATTCCAAGTACCGCGCTTCGCTGGCGGCGACGCGCGCCGGCATTGTCGTGCTCGCGGCGGCCGACGCGGATGCGGCGCCTGGCACGGCACTCGTCGCGCGTGATCCTTACGCGGCGTACGCGCGTATCGCTGCGCTGTTCGAAGTGCTGCCTGTTGCGGCGCCCGGTGTCCACCCGACGGCGTTTGTCGATCCAAGCGCGACCGTCGATGCATCTGCCAGCATCGGCCCGCACGTCAGCATCGGCGCGCGAAGCGTGATCGGCGTGGGCGCGACGATCGGGCCGGGCTGCGTGATCGGCGACGACTGCATCGTGGGCGAAGGCTCGTGGCTCGTCGCGCGCGTTACGCTGGTGACGCGCGTCCGCCTCGGTGCACGCGTGCTGGTGCACCCGGGCGCTGTCATCGGCGCGGACGGCTTCGGCATCGCGATGGATCGCGGCGCGTGGCTCAAGGTGCCGCAGCTGGGCGGTGTGGTGATCGGCGACGACTGCGAAATCGGCGCGAACACCACCATCGACCGTGGCGCGATCGACGACACCGTGCTCGAGGACGACGTCCGTCTCGATAACCAGATCCAGATCGGCCACAACGTCCGCATCGGCGCGCATACGGCCATGGCGGGCTGCGTGGCCGTCGCCGGCAGCACGCGCATCGGCCGCTACTGCCTGATCGGCGGTGGCGCGGGGATCGTCGGCCACATCGAAATCGTCGACAAAGTCACCGTGACCGCGATGAGCCTGGTCACCCACTCGCTGCGCGAACCCGGCGACTACTCGTCCGGCACGCCGCTGATGGACAACCGCACCTGGCGGCGCAATGCCGCCCGGTTTCGGCAGCTCGACCGCCTGTTCCGCACCCGCCGGGACTGATCCGGCGCCCGGCCGTATCATGGGCGGCTTCGGCGACGGCCAGCCCGGCCGCTTTGCAGGATCCGAATGAACCAGACCGTGCAGCTCCCCGTCGACGTCCGCGGCATCGAAAAGCTCCTGCCGCACCGCTACCCGTTCCTGCTGGTGGACCGCGTCGTCGAGTTCGAGCCCCGCAAACGCATCCTGGCCTACAAGAACATCACGGTGAACGAGCCGTGCTTCACCGGCCACTTCCCGGGTAACCCTGTGATGCCGGGCGTGCTCATCATCGAGGCGCTCGCACAGGCCGGCGGACTGCTGACCACGCTCACCGCGAAGTCGGAAGGCAACGACAAGGACGGCGACAAGCTCTTCTATCTCGTCAAGGTCGACAACGCGAAGTTCTCGAAGCAGGTTGTCCCCGGCGATCGGCTCGAACTCGATGTCGAACTCAAGCGCGTGATCCGCAACATGGCGATGTACGTGGCGATCGCGCGCGTCGACGGCGAACAGGTCGCGTGCGCGGACATCCTCTGCGCCGAGGCGCAGCGCTGAGCATGGCAACGCGCGTTCATCCGAGCGCAGTGGTCGAACCGGGCGCGCGCCTGGGCGACGATGTCGTGGTCGGCCCGTTCTGCTACATCGGCGATGACGTCGAGATCGGCGACGGCACCGTTTTCGGGCCCCACTGCAGTGTGCTCGGCCCGACGCGCATTGGTCGCGCGAATCATTTCATCGGCCATTGCGCCGTCGGTGGCGAGCCGCAGGACAAGAAGTTCGCGGGCGAGCATGTCGAGCTGGTGATCGGTGATGGCAATACGTTCCGCGAGTTCGTGACGCTCAACCGCGGCACCGGCAACGGCGGCGGCGTCACGCGCATCGGCAACGACAACTGGATGCTGGCGTACGTGCACGTCGCGCACGACTGCGATGTCGGCGACCACTGCATCTTCTCGAACAATGCAACGCTGGCCGGCCACGTCACCGTGGGCGACCACGTGATTCTCAGCGGCTTCGCCGGCATCCACCAGTTCTGCCGTATCGGCGCGCATGCGTTCGTCGGCATGGGCGCCTTCGTCAACGGCGACGTGCCGCCCTTCGTGATGGTCGCGCAGGAAGACTACGGCCGGCCGCGTGGCATCAATGCCGAAGGCCTGAAGCGTCGCGGTTTCGACGCAACGCGCATCGCTGCGATCAAGCGCGCCTACCGTGCGTTGTACGTCGCCGGTGGCTCGCTGGACGAGGCACGCGCGAAGCTTGCAGAAATCGCGGGCGGCAGCGACGACGTGCGCATGCTGCTCGACTTCGTCAACGCCGGCGATCGGCCGCTGCTGCGCTGATCCCGACGCGCTCCGCGCCCGCCGGTTCGAACTCATGTCGACGTCGCAACGTCCACACCGCATCGCGATCGTCGCAGGCGAAGCCTCCGGCGACCTGCTCGGCGCCGGGCTCATCGAAGCGCTGCGTGCACGATGGCCGGATGCGGAGTTCGCCGGCATCGGCGGCGACCGCATGCGCGAGGCGGGCTTCGATGCCTGGCATGACGCCGGCGAACTGGCGGTCATGGGCCTTGCCGAAGTGCTGCGCCACCTGCCCCGTCTTCTGAAGTTGCGACGCGCTCTCCGTGATCGCGTGCTCGCCTGGCAGCCCGACGTGTTCATCGGCATCGACGCGCCCGACTTCAACCTTGGTGTCGAGCGATGGTTGAAGGAACGCGGTGTCGCGACCATCCATTACGTGAGCCCGTCGGTCTGGGCCTGGCGCGAGGGTCGGGCCGCGAAGATCGGTAGGTCAGCCGATCGCGTGCTCTGCCTGTTTACGATGGAGCCGGCGATCTATGCGAAGCACGGCGTCGACGCGCGCTTCGTCGGGCATCCGCTCGCGGACGAGATGCCGCTTCAGCCCGACCGCGCCGCCGCTCGAGCGAAGCTGGGTCTTCCGAGCGACGCGCCCGTGCTTGCGCTGCTGCCGGGTTCACGCACCGGCGAAATCGAACGCCTCGGTGCCGATTTCATCGACGCCGCCGCACGCGTCCGCGACGCCCTGCCCGACCTACGCATCGTCGCGCCGATGTCGGATGCACGTGCACGGCAGACCTTCGAACGTATGGTCGGGCAGTCGCCCGCACGCCATCGGCTTGGCGACGCGCTGTCCATCATCGACGGCAACGCTCGCACGCTGATGATCGCCAGCGACGTCGTATTGCTCGCGTCGGGCACGGCAACGCTGGAGGCAATGCTCGCCAAGCGCCCAATGGTCGTCGCGTACAAGGTCGCGGGCACGACATACCGACTGGTCAAAGGTCTTGGCATGCTCAAGGTCAGCCGCTACGCGCTGCCCAATATCCTCGCCAGCGCCGACGTCGTGCCCGAGCTGATGCAGCAGGACTGCACGCCGGAGAATCTCGCCGCCGCCGTGCTCCGCTGGTTCCGAAGCCCCGAGGCCGTGGCCGAACTCGCGCCGCGATTCACGAACCTGCACGACGAACTGCGTCGCGATGCGTCGTCGCGCGCAGCCGATGCGGTGGTCGAGGTCGTATCCTCGCGACATGGCTGACGCGCCGCTGCAACCCGAACTCGAGATCGCCGTCGACCGCGGCGCGCAGCGCATCGCGGGCGTCGACGAGGCGGGTCGCGGGCCACTAGCCGGGCCGGTGGTGGTGGCCGCGGTGGTGTTTTCGCCGGGCCGCACGCCGATCAACGGGCTCAACGATTCGAAGCAGCTGATCGCCGAGCGTCGTGACGTGCTCGCCGTGCGCATTCGCGAGCGTGCGATCGCGTTCCACATCGCAGTGATCGATGTCGGAACGATCGATCGCATCAACATCTTCCACGCGACCATGCTGGGCATGCGCGAATGCGTCGAGGCCGTGCGTCATGCGGCCGACATCGCACGCATCGACGGCAACGTCGTACCTAAAGGCCTACCCTGCGCGGGAGAGGCATGGATCGGTGGCGACGCGCGTTGCCGGTCGATCATGGCGGCGTCGATCCTCGCGAAGACGCATCGCGACGCGCTGATGGTCGAGATCCACGCGCGCTGGCCGCAGTACGGCTTCGACCAGCACAAGGGCTATTCGACGCCGCAGCATCTCGCCGCGCTGGCGAAGCACGGGCCGTGTCCGGAACATCGTCGGTCGTTCGCGCCTGTGCGTTCGAGCGAGCCCGTCGTCGACGAGCAACGCGCGATGGCGTTGCTCTGAGCGTCTAAGCGTTCGGCGCGACCACGCCCAAGTTCGCGTCTCAGCGAGTGTTCGCTGCAAGTCGCGAATCAAGACGACGACCACATCGCCGTGTCTGACCGCCGCGTTGCGTTAAGACTCCCTTCGCGGCTCGTCCGCGAACGCATTCACAGGCTTCGGTGGCCCGACAACGGGCGTGTTGTTGATCGACGACGAGCCTTCGCGTCGCGGCGCGAGTTCCTCGGTCGGAAGCAGTCGCGAGTCGCGCGGCTGGAACGTCGCGGTCTTGTCGGTTCTGAACGTGAAGGACGGTGACGTCATGGCACACCTCCGGGTCCGCCCGTTGCGGGCGACGCATCATCGCGCTGCGTTAGCTCGCACGTGCAAACAACGCATGAAGGACGAGTGCGCTGGCCGGATGTGGTGAAAAACTCCGTGCATGCAGTGCTGGTCCGCCGGAAAACATGCAGCGCGGTTGCCGACTGACGTAGGCGGAACGCACGGTGCGTCGCCGGGGTGGATAACCGCACAACCGGCGACTTCAATCGGGCATCAGGATCTCGGTCTCGATGCTGATGCCGATTTCGGCGTCCACCGGAAACATCAGTGTCGGCCCCTTCGGTGGCTTCGGCGGGCCCACGACCGGCACGTTCATGCCCAGGTGGAAGCGACAGATGACGATCACGCGCCCGCCGTTGGGCAGCGTGAGTTCGATGCGCTGCTCGTCGGTACCGGTTCCGGTCGGTGGATCGAGCGTGGACGACATGGACATGGCAACTCCGCAGTGCACCCGGGCGGGCGAAATCTTCAGCGCGCAGCGACAAGGCCGCCGCGCGTAAACAGGGGATTGGTGGCGATGCGGCTTTCGGCGATGCCCGCATGCCGCGCGGTTTCGATGCGTCGGCGTGCGCCGTCGGCATCGCCCAACCTCAGCAGCGTTTCCGCGTTGTAGAACGCGACGTCGGCTGTCTGGTCGCCCTTGATTTCCGACTGCCGCACCAGCGCCAGCGCGCGCTCGTTCTCGCCGATGTTCGCGCGATACCAGCCGAGCGCGGCCAGCGTCATGGCGTCGCCGCCGTTGAAGTCGACGTAACGCTGCGCGATCTCCGTGGCTTTGCGGAATGCCTGCGGGGCTTGGCCGGCGGTGCGCGGGTCGGCGAGCAACGCGTCGCCGAGGTTGCCGTAATTGATCGCGGTGTCCGGGCTCAGCGCGACCGCGCGTTGGTAGAGCGCGGCGGCGGATGCGTAGTCGCCGTGCTGGTATTTGACGGTGCCGAGGTTGGCGAGCGCGCGGTCGTCCGGGTCGAGCGCGACCGCGCGTTCCAGCGCCTTTTCTGCTGCATCGGTCCGACCGAGCGTGAGCAACAATGCGCCCTGCAATCCCCAGAAGTCGCCGTTGTCGGGCGCAAGCCGCGTGGCCTGTTCGAGCGACGCGAGTGCGTCCTCAACGCGCCCGGCAAGATATTGCTGGTAGCCGAGTTCGGCATAGATGTGCGCGTCGGACGGGCTGGCGCGCAGCGCTTCCCGGAAATGGGCGAGCGCGTCGTCGATGCGATCACGCGCGACGTCCACCTTCGCCAAGCCGACGAGCGCATCTGCGCGCTGGCCCGGATAGTCGACCACGTGGCGGTAGTACTCGCCCGCCTTCTCGAGGTTACCGTTGACGCGGTAGAGGTCGCCGAACGCGAGCTGCACTTCGCCGATCGCCGGATCCATGTTCTCTGCGGTGCGACATGCGAGACGCGCCGATTCGAATGCGGCCGGATTGCGCTGGCTTTCGAATCGCCAGGCTTCGGTGCGACAGATCGCGGCCTGCGCACGCGCGAAACCTGGATCGCGCGCCAGCGCCGTGCGGAAGTACCCCATCGCGCGCGGGCGATCTCCGCCGGGCGCGAGCAGCTCGTGCAGGCCGCGCAGGTAGGCGTCGAACGCGGCGACGTCATGCGTGGTGGCCAAGCGCCGTCGCAAACCCTCGCCAGCATCGGGCAACGCACCGACGAGCACGGCGGCGACGTCGGACGCCATGTGGCTCTGCAGTTCGAACACGTCGTGCAGGCGGCCGGCGTAGCTGCGGTTCCACAGCAGGTCACCGGACGGAACGCCGATCAGGCGTGCGTCGATGCGTACGCGATCGCCAAGTCGCTGCACTCGCCCGTCGAGCACGCTGGCGACACCGAGGCGGCGACCGAGCGCCAGCGGGTCGATGGCGGCGTCGGGCGCCCATGCCGCGACCTGCAGGCCGTGCACTCCGGAGAGCGCGTTGTGCATTTCGACCGCGAGACCCTCGGCGAAGTAGCGGTCCGCCGGATCGGTCGTTGTTGAAGTGAAAGCGCGCACCGCGACCGAGGGCGCACTGGCGTGCGGCACGGGCGGCGGCCGTCGCAACCAGACGAACGCGACAACGAGCGCGAGCAACGCAGCGCATCCGAATGCGATCGCGAGAAGGCGCCGGCGCGGTTGTTGGAGCGCGGTCGCGGCTGGCGGCTCGGCCTCGGAAATCACGGGCGCCGGTACGACGAGCGCTGAAGCAACGTCCGCATCGTCCACGCGAACCGGCATCGGCTGCGACACCGGCTCGGGCAAGCGCACGGGCTCGGCGTCGGCCACGGTACGCTCGTCCTGCAGCTCGCCAATGAAGCTGTAGCCCAGCGCATGCCGCGTCTGGATATACCGCGGATGTTGCGCATCGTCGTCCAGCGCATGCCGCAGTTGCGCGACTACACGGGTGAGCACGCCCGGCGTCACGTGACGATGGCCCCAGACCGCATCCAGCAACTCGTCACGCGGGATCAGCTCGCCTGCGCGCTCCAGCAGCAGGGCGAGCACCGCGAAAGCTTTCGGCTCGATCGTGCACGGTTCGCCCGCACGCACCAGGGTGTGCGCGCCCAGGTCGACCACGACGTCGTCGAAGCGGTACCGGCTCGCGACTACGGCGGCGCTGGGGGGGACGCCATCGGCCGTCATCGGCGGTTACTCCTGAAAACCTCGCAACCTGCGCAAGGCATCGGACAAACCTCATCTCCCCATCATGACCCAGCGCGCTCCGGCGGGGACTCTGCATGCGCACCGCTCGTCAGGTGCACCCCACTACGGAGAACCGCCATGAACGTCCTGAACTCGCTCGTCCACGCCTTCCATGTGTCGCCGCAGATCGAAGATTCCGCCACTGCCGAACGCCGCGCCCGCTACGCCGAAGCGCTGGACAATGCCCGCCGGCACCCGGTGATCCCGTCGCAGAACCCGGACGCCCACGCGTTCGAAGCGCAGTGCCGCCGGGTGCGGGAATCCCGCTACACCGAGGCAGCGGCCGACCTGTTCCATGTCTGCTGAACGTCCGTTTCCGGCGCGGCCGCCGGGAGGCCTGTCAAGCCTGTGTCGGCACCGGCGCGCCTGCTAGTCTGCAAGGCCGCCGGTAGCCGCGACCGGCACGCCCGACTGCATGACGTCCCGCTTCGTCCATCTGCACCTGCATTCCGAGTATTCGCTCGCCGACTCGACGATCCGTATCGGCGAGCTGATCAAGCGGTGCGCGGACCTCGGCCAGCCGGCAGTCGCGCTGACCGACATCAACAACCTCTTCGCCGCCGTGAAGTTCTACAAGGCGGCCGAAGCGGCGGGCATCAAGCCCATCCTCGGCGCCGACGTGGCGCTGGCTGACGGCAACGAAGCGGCCACCCGCATGACGCTGCTCTGCCGCGATCGACAGGGCTATCTCACGCTGTCGCGCCTGCTCAGCCGCATGTGGATGGAAGGCCATCGCAACGACGGCGTGGCGATGCGCCCGGACTGGCTGCGTGAGGACAACGGCGGCCTGTTCGCACTCGCCGGACGCGACAGCCTCGCCGCGCAGCTTGCCGGCGGCGGTCGCCATGACCTCGCCGAAGCCTGGCTGGTCGACTGGAAGGACGTGCTCGGCGAGCGCCTGCATCTCGAGTTGACCCGCACCGGCCGCAAGGGCGAGGAAGCGTTCAACGCATTCGCGCTGCATGCGTCGTCGCTGCGCGACATTCCGGTGGTCGGTACGAACGATGTTCGCTTCGTCGACGAGGCCGGCTACGAAGCGCACGAAGCGCGCGTCTGCATCGCGACCGGCCGCGTGCTCGACGACCCCAAGCGTCCGCGCGAATACAGCCCGCAGCAGTTCCTGCGCTCCAGCGAGGAAATGATCGACGTCTTCGCCGACGTGCCGGACGCGATCGACAACGCGCTCTCGTTGGCGCTGCGCTGCAACGTCGAGATGAAGCTCGGCGAGTACGCGCTGCCCGCATTCCCGGTGCCGAGCGACCACACGATCGAATCCTGGCTGCGTAACAGTGCGCGCGAAGGATTGGCGAAGCGGCTCGACAAAGTGCCGCCGTCGGACGGCCGCACGGAAGAGGACTACACGTCGCGCCTGGAAACCGAGCTCGACGTCATCATCAAGATGGGGTTCCCCGGTTACTTCCTGATCGTCGCGGACTTCATCAACTGGGGTAAGCAGCAGGGCATTCCGGTCGGTCCGGGCCGCGGTTCCGGTGCGGGCTCGCTGGTCGCGTGGGCGCTCGGCATCACCGATCTCGACCCCCTGCCTTACGACTTGCTGTTCGAGCGATTCCTCAACCCCGAACGCGTGTCGATGCCCGACTTCGACATCGACTTCTGCATGGATCGCCGCGACGAAGTCATCGACTACGTCGCGCGCAAGTACGGGCGTGATCGCGTGTCGCAGATCATCACCTACGGCACGATGGCGGCGAAGGCGGCGGTGCGCGACTGCGGCCGCGTGCTCGGCCATCCGTACGGCATGGTCGACGGCATCGCCAAGCTCATCCCGAACACGCTCGGCATCGGGCTCGAAGACGCGCTCGGGCGCTCGGATGCATCGAAGAAGGATTCGGATCTCGCGTCACAGGAACTGATCACCCGCTACAACGCGGAAGACGACGTCCGCGACCTGCTCGATCTCGCGATGTCGCTCGAAGACCTCACGCGCAACGCGGGCAAGCACGCGGGCGGCGTGGTGATCGCGCCATCGCCGCTGTCGGACTTCTGCCCGCTGTTCGCGGAACACGACGAAGGCGGTCGCGGCCGCAATCCGGTCACGCAGTTCGACAAGGACGACGTCGAAGCGGTCGGCCTGGTCAAGTTCGACTTCCTCGGCCTGCGCACGCTCACGATCATCGATTGGGCGGTGAAGGCGATCAACGTTCGACGCGCGAAGGAAGGCGTCGAAGCGCTCGACATCACCACGCTGCCGCTGGACGACGCGAAGGCGTACGAAGTGTTCGCGCGCGGGCGATACCGTCGCGGTGTTCCAGTTCGAATCGCGTGGCATGCGCGAGCTGCTCAAGCGCGCGCAGCCCGACCGCTTCGACGACCTCATCGCGCTCGTGTCGCTGTACCGGCCGGGCCCGATGGACCTGATCCCGGACTTCATCGAGCGAAAGCACGGGCGGCAGGAAGTCGTGTTCCCTCATGCATTGCTGGAGCCGATCCTCGCACCGACCTACGGCGTGGTCGTCTACCAGGAACAGGTCATGCAGACCGCGCAGATCCTGGGCGGCTATTCGCTGGGCGGCGCCGATCTTCTACGTCGCGCGATGGGCAAGAAGAAGCCCGAGGAAATGGCGAAGGAACGCGTCAAGTTCGAGGCGGGTGCGAAGGAGCACCACGGCATCGAACCGCGTGTGTCCGGTCCGATCTTCGACCTGCTCGAAAAGTTCGCCGGTTACGGCTTCAACAAGTCGCACGCCGCGGCGTACGCGCTGGTCTCGTACCAGACGGCCTGGCTGAAGGCGCACTACCCGGCCGAGTTCATGGCCGCGGTGCTGTCGTCGGACATGGACAACACCGACAAGGTCACCGGCTTCCTCGACGAGACACGCGCGATCGGCATCACCGTGCTGCCGCCGGACGTCAACGAATCCGCCTACATGTTCTGCGCGACCGCACCCGACACCGTGCGTTACGGGCTGGGTGCGGTGAAGGGCGTTGGACGCGGCGTCTGCGAGGCGATCGTGGAAGCGCGTAGCGCCGCGCCGTTCAAGGACCTGCTCGACCTCTGCCAGCGCGCCGACGACGGCAAGCTCAATCGACGCGCGCTCGAAGCGATGGCGCAGGCCGGCGCGCTCGATGCGCTCGGCAAGAATCGCGCGAGCCTGTTCCTGCAGATCCCGGAAGTGCTGCGCGCCACCGACCAACTCGCGAAGGAAACTGCGGCCGGCCAAGTCTCGCTGTTCGGCGGTTTCGACACCGCTGCGCCCGCGCTGCACATGGACCTGCCCGAAGCGGACGAGTGGCCGATCGCGAAATTGCTCGAGCACGAACGCGAGACGCTCGGCCACTACCTCAGCGGCCATCCGTTCGACCCGCATCGCGAGGACGTGCACGCGCTGATCGGATTCGATCTCGGCGACCTCGAACGCATATGGGCGGGACGTCCCGACAGCGGTCGTGGTGGCTGGCGTCCGGAGATGGAGACGACAGTCGCCGGCCTGGTCGTCGGCTTCCGTAAGAAGGGCGACTCGCAGGTCTTCGTGCAGATCGAGGACGGCCGCGGTCGTCTGGAATGCGCGTTCTTCGCCGAGACCTACGCCGAGCACGCGTCGTTGATCGGCCGCGACAGGCTGCTCGTCGTGCAGGGCGGCCTGCGCGAGGACGCATTCTCCGGCGGTTTCGCGCTCAAGGCGACGCGTTGCTGGGAGTTCTCACAGGTCTGCAGCCGCCATGCGCAGCGGCTGTCGGTGCGCGTGGACCTTCGCCAGCCCGGCACGTTGGCGCGCGTCGAGTCTGTCCTTGCCGCACATCGTCCCGGCCCGACGCCGTTGCGCCTCCACCTGCTCATCGACGGCACCCACGGCATGGTCGACTTCGACGGCCCCAAGGGCGTGCGCGTCAGCTCCGATCTCATCGCCGCCCTGCGCGCGACGCCGGGCGTGCTCACCGTCAAGGCCGCGCTGTCAAAGCCCTGGGCGCACTGATCGGCCGACCATACGCCCCCGGCGGGCGGTATTCGCCGCTCACGGGATAAACTGCCCGCCTTTCATCCTGCCGGTCCCGCATGAACCCGAACTACCTCGATTTCGAGCAGCCCATCGCCGATCTTGAAGCGAAGATCGCCGAACTGCGTCAGGCGAGCGACGGCAATTCGATGGACGCCGGCACCGAGATCCGGGCGCTGCAGGACAAGGCACGCAAGCGCACCGCGCAGATCTTCCGCGACCTCACGCCGTGGCAGGTCTCGCAGATGGCGCGCCATCCGCAGCGTCCTTACACGCTCGATTACATCGAGACCATGTGCGACGAGTTCCACGAGCTGCACGGCGACCGCGCGTATTCCGATGACGCTGCCATCGTCGGCGGTCTGGGCCGCATCGACGGCCGCAGCGTCATGATCATCGGCCACCAGAAGGGTCGCGACACCAAGAGCAAGGTGCGCCGCAATTTCGGCATGCCGCGCCCCGAGGGCTACCGCAAGGCGCTGCGCCTGATGAAGATGGCCGAGCGTTTCGGGATCCCGCTGGTCACCTTCATCGACACGCCGGGCGCGTATCCGGGCGTCGGCGCCGAGGAACGCGGCCAGTCCGAGGCCATCGCCCGCAACCTGATGGAAATGGCGGAGCTGAAGACGCCCATCATTTGCACGGTGATCGGCGAAGGCGGCTCCGGCGGCGCGCTCGCCATCGGCGTCGGCGACCGCACGCTGATGCTCGAATACAGCACCTATTCGGTGATCTCGCCCGAAGGTTGCGCGTCGATCCTCTGGAAATCGGCCGACAAGGCGAAGGACGCCGCCGAACAGCTCGGCCTCACCGCGCGACGCCTGCATTCGCTGGGCCTGGTCGACAAGGTGATCCGCGAACCCACCGGCGGCGCACACCGCAATCCGCGTCAGATGGCCAAGCGCCTGAAGAACGTGCTGGTCAACGAGCTGGACGCTCTCGTCGGCATGCCGGCCGACGCGCTGCTCGAGCGTCGCTACCAGCGTCTGCGAGGCTACGGGGCGTACGAAGCGGCGTAAGCCGAGACGCGACGGGTCACCTAAACCCGCGTTCGCGGCACAGAGCGCATGGCCCGTGGCCGACCGCTCGTTCGTGACGGTTCGGCCCCTCCGCCCGCGCAACCCTGAACGCGCCGCAACGGTTCAGGTCTCTAAGCGGCGAATAGCCGCCAAATGTTCAAGTCCTGTGAAGAAGCGCCGACAAGGACGGCTCGCACCTCTGCGAGCCGTCGCTAGACGGCCCTTCCTGTCACGGAGACATTTGTGAAGAAACTGCTGTCTTTGGCCGTCGCGACCGTTCTCGTCGCGCCCGCCGTCCACGCCGAGGTCCGTGTCAGCGGGTTCGGCCAGATCGTTGCCGGCAAGCTAACCGGTGAAAACCAGGCGTTCCCCGACCGCGACTACGACACCGACATCGGTTTCAAGGAATCGCTCGTTGCCGTGCAGGTCGACGCCGACCTCGGCAGCCGCGCCACCGCGACCGCGCAGGTCGTCTCGGACGGCTACAACGATTTCCACCCGCAGCTCGCGTGGGCGTTCGTGAAGGCCAAGCTCGGCGGCGGGTTCTCCGCATCGATCGGTCGTCAGCGCCTTCCGCTGTACCGCTATTCCGACTTCCTGCAGGTCGGCGCGGCGTACCCGTGGGTGCGTCCGCCGTTCGCGATGTACAACCAGCCCTGGTCGAACTTCGAAGGCGTGAGCCTTTCGCACGACGCGTACGTCGGCAAGTGGTACTCGCAGGCGCAGGTGATCGGCGGCCGTTTCAAGGGTGAGATCGACGGCCACGACTCCGGCGTCCATGCGCGCCTGGACAAGCTGCGCGGCGCGAGCTGGGACATGGAATACGACGAGTGGCTGTCGTTCCGCGCGGCCTACATCGTGGGCAACGTCACCGTGACCGGCACCGCGCTCGATCAGGTGACCAACGCGCTCAACGCTTTCGGCCAGCAGGCGCTCGCCGCACGCGTCGACTACAACCATGACCGCGGCACGTTCAAGAGCGTCGGCGCGAAGGTCGACAAGGGCAACTGGCTCGCCGTCGGCGAGTACGCGAAGCTCGATGTCGACGACACCGTGTACGCCGGCACCAACCGCACCGACTGGTACGCCACGCTCGGCTATCGTATTGGCCCGGTCATGCCGAACTTCACCATCGGCCGTCGCGACGCGGGTCGTAGCGAGCAGGTCACCGCGGGCGTGCCGGTGAACAGCCCGCTGTACCCAGCGCTGTACGCCGCGAGCGTCAGCCAGTCGCTCGACGAGTCGTACCGCACCGTCGGCGTGCGCTGGGACCTGACGCCGAAGCTCGCGCTCAAGGGCGACTACACGCGCCTGCGCAGCGACATCCCGGGCACCAAGGACGCGAACCTGGTCTCGACCGCTCTCGCGTTCACGTTCTGAGGCCATCCACGATGAAGTCGATTCGTTTCACTTTTGCGGTGCTCGCGCTCGCCTGTGCTTTCCAGGCCAACGCGGGTTCGGTCGTCGTTTCCGCGTCGAGCAAGGCGACGACGATGGACGCCGAAGCGGTCAAGCGCGCTTTCCTCGGCCGCCAGGACACCATCGGCGGCGCGCAGGCGCTGGTCGTCTACCAGAAGGGCGGCGCCACCCGCGCCGATTTCGATCGCACGGTTCTCGGCAAGTCCGCGGCGGACCTGTCGTCGTACTGGTCGCGCCTCGTGTTCACCGGTAAGGCGCGCGCGCCGGCGGAAGCCGAAGGCGACGCCGCGGTCAAGGCGAAGGTGTCGGCCAACCCCGGCGCCATCGGTTACATCGCCGACGGCGCGGTCGATAGCTCGGTCAAGGTCGTCTACAAGTTCTGAGTTTCTCCCGCCCATGGGAACGCCGGAGCCCGCAGCGATGCGGGCTTCGTCGTTTCCGGGCCTGCACGTGGCAGCATTTCGCCAATGACCGTCGCGCCGCCCATGTTCGCCCCCGCCGTCGACGCCCCGGTGTGCGTCGGCTTGAGTGGCGGCCTCGACTCGACGGCGCTGCTGCATGCGCTCGCTTCCGATGCACGGCAACGCGAGCGTGGACTGCGTGCGCTGCATGTCCACCACGGCCTGCAGGCCGATGCGGATGCGTGGGCGACGCACTGCATCGCCGAGTGCGCGCGCCTCGACGTGCCGATCGACGTGGTGCATGTCGACGTCACCAGTTCGACGCTCGGCCGCGAAGGCGCCGCCCGCGATGCGCGTTACGCCGCGTTCGCGAATAGCCTGCGCGACGGCGAACACCTTGCTCTCGCCCACCATCGCGACGACCAGGCCGAAACATTCCTGTTGCGTGCGCTGCGCGCATCCAGCATCGACGGCCTCGCCGCGATGGCGCCACTGCGCGCGCTTGCGCGAGGCGTGGTGTGGCGCCCTTGGCTCGGCGTCGCGCGCACGGATTTACGCGCATACGCGATCGCAAATGGCCTTCGGTGGATCGAGGATCCGAGCAATGTCGACCATGGTTTCGATCGCAATTTCCTGCGTCTGCGCGTGATGCCGTTGCTGCGCGAACGTTGGCCGGGGGTCGACGATGCGTTCGCGACCGCCGCGCGGCTTGCGGCGGAAACCTCGAATCTTCTGGACGACGACGACGCTGCCGCGCTGGCGCGCTGCACGATTGAAAACGATGCCGATCTTTCGCGCAGCGCGTTGATCGCGCTCGATCCTGCCCGGCGAGCGCGTGTGCTGCGTCGCTGGATCGTGTCACACGAGCTGCCGCCGCTACCGGCGAATGGCATCGAACGAATTACGGACGAGTTGCTCGAAGCACGTGCGGATGCACAGGCGCGCTTCGACTGGCACGGCGCGACGGTGCGCGTGTGGCGCGACCGTCTGCACGCGTCGCGCGCGATTGCGCCAATCGACGCGACGTTCGACGTGGCGTGGGATGGAATGAAACCGCTGTCGCTTCCCAACGGCGGCGAGCTCGTCCTCGCGCCTGCGTTGCCGCTTCCTACTGGCACGCGCGTACGCGCACGCCACGGCGGCGAACGCATCCGCCTGCCCGGTCGCGACCATCGCCACGAGCTCAAAGATGTCCTGCTCGCGTCCGGAATCCCGCCGTGGATCCGCGAACACCTGCCGCTGCTCGTCGCGGGCGATGAGGTGCTGGCCGCGGGCGACCGAGTCGTCAGCGCGACGCTGGCCGCGCTGCTCGAGACGCACGGCGCCCGAATCGTCTGGACCCTGCCCGCGTGACGCCTCACCCGCACGCCACGCGGCTGCGGCAAGACTTCCGTCGCATTGACCCTGCACCGCGACCGCCGCCACACTTCGACCATGCCGCGCAAAGAAGCCATCGAGCAGCCCCAGCCCTCCCCCGTCGCCGACTTCGAGCGCTCCCTCGATTCGCTGGAGCAACTCGTCGAACGGATGGAGAAAGGCGACCTGTCGCTCGACGAGTCGCTCGCCGCCTACGAGGAGGGCGTCGGCCTGTACCGCCGCTGCCAGACGGCACTGGAAGAGGCCGAGATGCGCGTGCGCCTGCTGACCGATCCGCAGGATCCGTCGACCGCCCAGCCCTATCCGGACGCATCCGCGCCCGATGCCTGACAGCCGCCTGGACGCCTGGCGCGGCCGCATCGACGCCGCGCTGGAACAGGCGCTCGACCTGCCCGACGCACCGCCGCGGCTCGTAGCCGCGATGCGCCATGCCGTGCTGCTCGGCGGCAAGCGCATGCGTCCCCTGCTGGTGCTGGCGACCGGCGCGCTGTTCGAGGCCGATGAATCCGCGGCACTCGCGCCCGCTGTCGCCGTCGAACTCATCCACGCGTACTCGCTGGTGCACGACGACCTGCCATCGATGGACGACGACGCGCTGCGTCGCGGCCAACCGACCGTGCATGTCGCGTTCGACGAAGCGGCCGCTGTGCTCGCAGGCGATGCACTGCAATCGCTCGCGTTCGATGTTCTCACTAACGCACCGTCGGACGTTGCCATCGACCTCGTGCGCGAACTCGCACGCGCCTCGGGTGCCATCGGCATGTGCGGCGGCCAGGCGCTCGACCTCGACGCGACCGGACGCAGCGCGGACGTCGACGTCACCGCACTTGAACGCCTGCATGCGATGAAGACGGGCGCACTCATCCGCGCGGCGGTGCGCACGGGCGCGATCTGCGGTCATGCCGACGCTCAGGCCCGCGCGCGGCTCGACACGTTCGCCGATGCTCTGGGCCTCGCGTTTCAGGTCCGCGACGACATCCTCGACGTCGAAGCCGACACCGCCCAGCTCGGAAAAACCGCCGGCAAGGATCTCGCTCAGGACAAGGCGACGTTTCCCGCGCTGATCGGACTCGATGCATCGAAGGCCAAGCTCGCGCACCTGCAGCAGACGATGACCGACGCGCTGGAACCCTTCGGGGAACGCGCGTCCGCTTTGCACGACCTCGCAGCGTTCGCGATCCAACGCGCACACTGATCGCCAAAGAAGAAGCCCGACGTCGCCGCCGGGCTTCCTTGCATCACGTGATACGCGCGGATTACTTCACGAGGCGCAACGCGAACGGATAACGGTAGGCGACGCCTTCGTTTGCCTTGATCGCCGCCATGATCGTGACGACGAGCCACGCGAGGCCGACGATCAGCATCAGCGGGCCGGTCAGCAGGATGCCGATGCCCAGCGTCATGAACGTCAGGATCCACAGCGCCAGGAACATGATGCCGACGGTGATGTTGAAGTTGAGCGCTTCCTTGCCCTGGTCGTCGACGAAGGGCATCGCTTCCTTCTTCATCATCCAGATGACGAGCGGGCCGAGCACGCAGCCCAGGCTCGCGGCCCAGCCTGCAGTCACGATGCCGCCAGCGAGCGCAGCGAGGTGCGCAAACATCGCCCACTGGCGTTCTTCAGCGCTGATGCCGCTGGTGTTCACGGTGCTTGCCACATGAGGCGGGGGCGAAGGCTGCGAATACGGCGGCGGCGTTTCGCCGGTGCCTTCGGGAATATCGTTGACGTCGCTCATTGCGTGCTCCTGCGGAAAACGGTCGACAGCCGCCACTCTCGCCCCGCGTGAAAGCCGCGTCAACCGCCGTCGATCGACTCGCCCGCAACGGTCATGCGCGACACCATCACCGAGCCCATGCGGATGTGCGAGCGCGGGTCGATGTCGGTGCCGACCGCTTCGATTCGCTGGAACATCTCGCGCAGGTTGCCGGCGACGGTGATGCCGTCGACCGGATAGTCGATGCGGCCGTCCTGCACCCAGAAGCCTGCCGCACCGCGCGAGTAATCGCCGGTCGTGGTGTTCGCGCCCTGCCCCATCAGCTCAGTGACCAACAGGCCGTTGCCCATGCCCGCGAGCACGGATTGGAGATCACCGGCATTCGCCTTGACGTCGAGGTTGTGTACGCCGCCCGCGTTCGCCGTCGTCTGCAGCCCGAGCTTGCGCGCCGAATAGCTGCCGAGCACGTAACGCTGGAGCACACCGTTTTCGACGAGCGCCGATTCGCGCGTAGCAACGCCCTCCGCATCGAACGCCGACGAGCGCAGACCGCGCTGCAGGAACGGACGCTCGACGATCGAGAACCACTCCGGAAACAGCTGCGTGCCCTGGCTGTCGATGAGGAAGCTCGCGCCGCGATACAGCGCGCCGCCTGAGACCGCGCCGAGGAGATGGCCGACAAGGGATCGCGCCATTTCCGCAGCGAATACAACTGGATATTCGCCTGTGCGCAACTGGCGCGGCGACAGTCGACCCACCGCGCGTTCCGCGGCACGTCGCCCCACGGAAGTCGGTGACTCGAGATCTTCCGACGCAAGCCCGAACGTGTACCAACCGTCGCGCTGCATCGCATCACCGCGCCCGGCGATCAGCGCGCACCCCAGCGAATGCTGCGTGCCGCGCTCGCGTCCGATGAAGCCGTGGCTGTTCGCGTACACCGACAGGCTGCGTCCACTGCTGAGCGACGCACCGTCGGAATTCTCCACGCGCATGTCCGACTCGCGGCCCGCCTGTTCGCAGGCGAGCGCGAGGTCGATCGCGCGATCCGCATCGATCGCCCACGGATGCCAGGAATCGAACTCCGGCGTGTCACGCGCCATCAGATCCGCATCGGCCAACCCGGCGGCCACGTCGTCCTCCGTGTATTTCGCGATCGCGCAGGCCTGCTCGACCGTCGCGATCAGGCTTTCTTCGCGCAGGTCAGCGGTACTCGCGCTGCCCTTGCGCTGGCCGAAGTACACGGTGACCGCGATGCCGCGATCGCGCGTGGATTCGACCGTCTCGACCTCGCCCATGCGCACGTTGACGCTCAGGCCCGCCTCTTCCGAGCAGCTGACCTCGGCCTGCGTCACGCCGCGGCTGCGGGCCAGGTCGAGCAGTCGCTGCGAGAGGCCCGACAGCGCGTCGAGGCGCTCGATGCTGTCGTCCTGGAGGGCCGGCGAAGTGGTCGTCGCGTTCAATGTCTTATCCTTCCGTTCTCATGTCCGCGCCTCGGCGGACGGCTCAACGCGTGGCGGCAGTCGTCGCGCAGGATTATGACGATGCGCGGTCGCGACGAAGAAACCGGTGAATTCCGCAGCCCCTCCCGCAGCGAGCAGCGCCGCGAAGCATTGGGCGTGCTCGAACTGGCGGAGACGCTGGCCGACCTGACCGACGCGCAGCTCGCGCGCGTGCCGGTGCCGGAATCGATCATTCCGCACATCATGGATACGCGTCGCATCACCGCGAACATCGCGCGCAAGCGGCAGCTCGCCTTCCTCGCCAAGCAGATGCGCAAGCTCGACGACGACGAGATGCAAGCCATGCGCGATGCGCTGGACGAGAAGAGCGACACCGCGCGTGCGGAAGCCGCGGCGATGCATCGCGTGGAAGCATGGCGCGCGAAACTGCTGGAAGGCGGTGACGCCGCACTCGCCGAACTGCTCGACCTGCATCCGGACGCCGACCGCCAGCGCCTGCGCCAGCTGGTGCGCAATGCGCTCGACGAACGCAACCGCAACAAGCCGCCGCGCGCATTCCGCGAGCTCTTCCGCGAGCTGCGCAGCGTGCTGCTGGGCACGACGGACGACACGGGCGACGAAGCGGACGCCGACGACACCGACGAATAACGCGAACGAAGGCTCAGGCCTTCGTCCCGCCGACCGTCAGCCCGTCGATCAACAGCGACGGCTGGCCGACGCCGACCGGCACGCTCTGCCCGTCCTTGCCGCACACGCCGACGCCTTCGTCCAGCGCGAGATCGTTGCCGATCATGCGCACCTTCTGCATCGTCTCCGGGCCGTTGCCGATCAACATCGCGCCCTTCACCGGCGCGGTGACCTTGCCGTCCTCGATCATGTACGCCTCGGTCGCCGAGAACACGTACTTGCCCGACGTGATATCGACCTGGCCGCCGCCGAAATTCACCGCGTACAGGCCGCGCTTGACCGAGCGGATCATCTCCTGCGGATCATGCGGGCCGGCGAGCATGTAGGTATTCGTCATGCGCGGCATGACCAAGTGCGCGAACGATTCGCGACGGCCGTTGCCGGTCGGCGCCATTCCCATCAGGCGCGCGTTGAGCGTGTCCTGCATGTAGCCGACGAGCACGCCGTCTTCGATCAGCGTGGTGCAATTGGTCGGCGTGCCTTCGTCGTCGATGTTGAGCGAACCGCGACGACCCGGCAGCGTGCCGTCGTCGACGATGGTGACGCCCGGCGACGCGACGCGCTGTCCGATTCGGCCCGCATACGTCGACGTGCCCTTGCGGTTGAAGTCGCCTTCCAGGCCGTGACCGACGGCTTCGTGCAGCAGCACGCCCGGCCAGCCGCTCCCGAGCACCACCGGCATTACGCCTGCCGGTGCGTCGACCGCATCGAGATTCACCAGCGCCTGTCGCAGCGCCTCGCGCGCGAGGTGCTCCGGGCGATCGCCACCCAGCAATTCGGCATAGCCAAAACGACCGCCGCCGCCGGCATAGCCCTGCTCGCGACGACCGTTGTGTTCGACGATGACCTGCACGTTGAGTCGCACCAGCGGACGCACATCCGCTGCGAGCACACCGTCGCTGCGTGCGACGAGCACTGTGTCGACGCCTCCCGAAAGGCTCACCGTCACCTGCTTCACCCGCGGGTCCGCGGCGCGCAGCAGGCGGTCGAGGCGACGCAGCGATTCGACTTTTTCCTCGTTCCCCAGGGCATCGATCGGATCGAACGCCGCGTACAGCTCGCGACCGCTGCCGCGCACGAGCGGGCGATCCTTCGATTTCATCTCGCCGGCGACCGTGCCCTTCGCGATCGCACGTGCCGACGTCGATGCTTCGAGCAACGCCTTCGCATCGATCTCGTCCGAATACGCAAAGCCGGTCTTCTCGCCGCTGATCGCGCGCACGCCAACGCCCTGCTCGATCGAATGCGCGCCGTCCTTGACGATGCCGTCCTCCACCGTCCAGCTCTCGCGACGCGCGTGCTGGAAATACAGGTCGCCGAAATCGATGCCGGGCCCGATCAACGCACCGAGCGCGCGATCCAGCGACGCGACGTCGAGGCCTGCGGGCACGAGAAGGCGGGATTCGGCGGTCGAAAGCGAAGTCGTCATCGGAGTTCCATTGAAGAAGGACGCAGCCGCGCGCGGCACGTCCGGACTATATGCGGGCCGATGTGATCGGCCTCAACCGGCTGGTGGCACGAGTGCCATCGCGCGCGTCTGGTCGCGCGTCATCACTTCGACCTTCGGGTCGGCCCACGGACCAGTGACGCGATACGTCTTCGCGCCGAGCTGGCCGAGAGGCTTCTGCATCACCGCACCCGCGGCAGCGCCGATCGCTGCGCCGACCGGGCCGCCGGCGAGTGCACCGACCGCCGTGAGCAGGTTCGCGGATTTCGGATGCACTTCGATGGTCTGGTCGAACGTCTGCGCGCGCATGTTCGCGGCGCCGCGGATGCGGATGTCGGCGGCCGGCCCCTTGATGCCGAAGTCGTCGCTGCGCGCGAGGCCGTCGCCGAAGCGTACGTTGCCGCCGATCTGGTTGAAGCTGAAACCCTTGTTGAAGAAGTCGCGGAAGTCGAGCGTGAGTCGACGCGGCAGTTCCGCGAGGCTCAACAGCCCGAGCACGCGACCCGCACCGGGCTCGACCTCGAGCAGCCGGCCGTTGCGCACGTTGACCGCGAGCGTGCCTTGCAGGTTGCCGAGCGTGAAGTCGGATGGTGCGCCGCTCCAACCCGCGTCGAAATGCGCATCGCCCTTGCCGCCGCCGACGCGACCGCCGAGGCCGAAGCCATCCAGCAGCGCGCCGAAATCGTCGCTGGATACGACAGCGGCGATATGCGTGCGCGTCGCGTTGCCACGGCCGAGCCAGTCGCCACTCGCATCGATGCGCTGGCTGCGGCTGCGCGCGGTGAATTGATCCAGTTGCATGCCGGCCGCGGTGGCGTGCGAGCGCAGTCGCGCGGTGCCGAGCGCGACGCTGCCGATGCGCAGGTCGTCGACATCGATCGACAACGGAGGAACCTTGGTTGGATCGATGCTGTTCGTCGACGCGACTGGTGCGCGGACAGGCGCGGCGCGGCGTGCGGTAGGCGTCATCGGTGCGACGCGCGCGGCGGCCGAGGTCGCCGCGACCGCATTGGCCGACGCCGGAATCGGGCGCCAGTACACACGGCCGAAGCGACCGGTAATCGCGCCGGGGCCGTCGGGAACGGTCACTCCGCCCGCGAGCGTCGCGCCGTCCGCACGCACCGACAGTGCACCGCCCGCGATCGGCTGCACCTGCAGATGCGTTTCGCCGAACACGCCGCCGAGCATGGCGAGCCGCGGCGTCGTGACGTCGATGCGCTGCAGCGACAGGCCGCCGCCCGAACCGCTTCCGCCGCCGCGCGCGAACGCGATCCAGTCGAGCGCATCGAGCTGTGCGGCGCGACCGGTCGCGACAATGCCGGACGCAGGCGCTGCATCGTCGACCGTGCCGCTGCCGAGTACCACGCGCACGCCAGTACGACCACCAACGGTGCGTGCGCGCACGCCGGCCAGCGAGCCGAGGCTTACTTTCACTTCGCCACTGCCCAATGGCAGCGGCGTGTCGACGAACGTCGCGAGCGATTGCAACGCCGGCTTGTGCAGCGGCGCGGGCAGATCGAGTGACGTGCCGGCCAGGTTGCTGCGCAGTTGCAGGCGCGCGCTGCCGCCGGGCTTGGCGATGTCCTTCGGCACGACGACGCCGACGGTCCAGGCGGAACGCCCCGCAACGTACGGCGCCAGCCATTCCATGTCGGAGGCGCGCTTGAGCAGCTCGTCGATATCGAAGTTCGCGGCGACGTCGCCTTCGAATGCATTCGCCGGTGCACGTACGTGGCCATCGCCCGCGCGCAATGACAGCGCGCCGGGTTTGCCCGTCGTGGCGCACGACCAGGTCGGTCGCGGTGAAGCCGCGCAGGTCGTAGTTTGCGCGGCCGTGCACGTCGTCGAAGCGCAGGTCCCAGCGGCGATCGGCGAGTGTCGCGCCGTCGAGATCGACGGTGCCCTTGATCGACATCGGCTCGGGGCGACCGAGCGGCATCGTCAAGCCGAAGTCGACGACTGCGGCGCCGCTCGCCGACAATGCGTCGATCGTCTCCGGTTGCAACTTGCGTAGCCCGCTCGCGCGCACCACGTCGAGCAGCTGCGATGTTTCCGTTGCGCCGCGCGCTTCGACGGTGAGCGCGCCGTGCGAGTAATCGTCGATGGACGCATTGAGTGTTGGCAACGCGACGCGACCGATGCGCCCACTGCCTGCGATGTCGAAACCGGTGCCGTCGAACATCACGTCGGCATTGACGTCTTCGGCGGCGGGCCAGTCCGGCTGGAACTTCACCGTCGCGGCGACTACGCGGCCGCGCGCTTCGAAGCTGCCTTCGTGATGACGGAACGGCCAGTCGTCGAGATCGCCGACCACCACCGCGCGACCCTGTTCGACGCGACCGCCAACCAGCGCGGCATCGAGCCACTGCACGACCTTCGGCGCCATCATGTTGCGCACCCAGAAGCGCTTGGCGACGGGCACCTGCGTGGTGCCGATGTCGGCCGCGATGTCGATGAAGGGACGCGTGCCGTCGCCCTGCCACAGCAGGCCGCCGCGCACGTCGGCCGAGTAGCCCTGACCGGCGATGTGCAGCGCACGCGTGCCGACGCGCCAGCCGGGGCCGTCGCGCCAGACTGCGGCGCGGCCGACGAGATGCACCACGTGATCCGGCCCGAACGCCTGCGGCCACATGAAGCGGATCGCGCTGGCCGGATCGAAGTCGAGTTGCACGCCGTCGATGTCGCCGCTGAGGTGACCGCCGATGCCCTGCAGCCCGGGCGCGGTGCCGGCGCGTTGGAAACCGACGGATGCGAGCGTCGCATCGACGTCGGTGCGGCCGCTCGCGCTGTGCACGTGCACGTCATCGACAAGCCCGGCCGGCGTCGCCGCACGGATCCAACGACGCGTCGCTTCCGGGAGACGATCGGTCAAGGCCGCGGCCTGAAGCAGCGGCGCGACGTCGACGCGGCGTGCAGCGAGCTCGAAGCGACCACCACCCGCAAGCGCGAGTCCATCAAGCACCTGGCCCGAAGGCCCCTGCTGCACGCGCAGGGTCGGCAGCGTCACGTTCCACTTGCCTGACTTGATGCGCCAGACGCCGAGCGCATCGACATGATCGAAGACCACGCGCGGCACGGTGCCGTCGAGTTGCGCGCCTTCGAGCGCGACGCCCGACAACTTGCCCTCACCCGTGACCTGCACCACACGTTCGTCGCGCAGTTCAGCCCATGCACGCGCGCTGCCAGCGCCGCCGGCGACATGCACCCCACCCGCATGCAGCACCGGCGCCCAGTCGCGCAGGTCGACATGATCGGCGCCGACATAGGCGCGGCCATCGCCCGACTGACGATCGAAATCGAGCACGCCGTCGATGGGTGCACCGCCGGCATGCATCCACGCGCGCACGCCAGCACGCACGCGCGAACCGTCGACACGAAGTCTCAGGTCGGCGCGCGGAATCGCGGTATCGATGCCGTATGCCGGCGCCACGATCGCGAGGCGTCCGTCGACGACATGCAGTTCGCCGAGTCGATCCAGCGCGCCGAAGGGATCGGCATTGCGCTTGTCCTTCTGGCCCGGCAGGCCGCGCACGTCCCACGTTCCGTCCGCTGCGCGCTCGAGCGTGAGGTCGAGTCCGCGCAGGCGAAGTTCGGTGAACGCATGGCCGGGTAGAAGACCGAGATAGACCGACGCGAGAAGCTCCGCGTCACCGACCGCGACCGCCCCATCGCCTTCGCCGATGCGCAGGCCCTGCAGTTCGATCAGCGGGCCGACGCGCGTCCAGTGCGTCTGCAGGCCCGTGAACGACACCGGCCGCTTGGTGCGATGTTCCAGCCACGCCTTGACCTGCGCGGGGTGCCCGGCGAGCACCGGCAGCGCGAGGCTGACGACACCGAGCAGCAGCGCGAAGCCGAGCACCGCGATCGCCGCCACGTAGCCGAGGCCGACGTGCGCCCGCTTGGCGTGGCGAAGGATCACGCCGCTCGCGACGCGATGACGCCGGCGTCAGAGCAGAACGACATCGAACTGCTCCTGCGAGTACTGCTCATCGGACTGGAAGCGGATCGACTTGCCGAGGAATTCCTCCAGCTCCGCGACGGCCGCCGACTCTTCGTCGGTAATGCGCGCGACGACTTTCGGCGACGCGATCACCAGCAGCCGCTGCGCATCGAACTGACGCACCTGGCGCACCACGTCGCGAAAGATTTCGTAGGTCACGGTTTCCGGTGTCTTGAGCGAACCCCGCCCGCTGCATTCATGGCACGGCTCCGACAGCTGCCGCTGCAGGCTCTCGGTCGTGCGCTTGCGGGTCATCTCGACGAGACCCAGCGGGGAGAAGTCGTACACGGTCGTCTTGGCGTGGTCGCGGGCGAGCGCCTTCTCGAGCTGACGGAGCACCTGCCGCTTGTGCTCGGCATCCGTCATGTCGATGAAGTCGATGATGATGATGCCGCCTAGATTGCGCAGGCGAAGCTGACGGGCGACCGACTGGGCGGCCTCGAGATTGGTGCGGTACACCGTTTCCTCGAGATTGCGCTGACCGAGGAATGAACCCGTGTTCACGTCCACCGTCGTCATCGCTTCGGTCTGGTCGATGACGAGGTAACCGCCCGATTTCAGCGGCACCTGCTTTTCCAGCGCGCGCTGGATCTCGTCCTCGACGCCGTACATGTCGAAGATCGGCCGGGCACCCGCGTAATGCTCGATCTTCTCATTGAGACCCGGCATGTATTGCGCGGCGAAGGCTTTCAGCCGGTCGCAGGTTTCGCGCGAGTCGACCTTTACTTTCTCGACGTCGCGACGCAGCAGATCGCGCACCGCACGCATCGGCAGCGACAGGTCTTCGTACACGCGCTCGCCCACCTTCGACGACGCCGAGCTCTCCTCGATCAGCGCCCACACGCGGCCGAGGTACGCGATGTCCTCAGCGATCGCTTCGTCCGGCTGGCCTTCCGCATTCGTACGCACGATGTAACCGTGCTGTGCACCGGCGGGCGACTGCGACGACACGATGTGCTTGAGCCGCGCGCGTTCGACTTCGTCCTCGATGCGCGCCGACACGCCCACCACGCGCGTGCGCGGCAGCAGCACGAGATAGCGCGACGGAATGCTGAGCTGCGTCGTCAGGCGCGCGCCCTTGCTGCCGATCGGGTCCTTCACCACCTGCACGATGATGTCCTGACCGTCGCGCAGGAGTTCGGTGATCGGCCGCGTAGGTTGCGGCGGAGGTGGCAGCGGCGTGTCGTCGCCGTTGGCCTCGGTCATCGGTGCCGGCTTGATGATGTCGCCTGCGTGCAGGAATGCGGCACGTTCGAGGCCGATGTCGATGAAGGCGGCCTGCATGCCCGGCATGATCCGCTGCACGCGTCCCTTGTAGACATTGCCGACGACGCCGCGTCGCCAACCGCGCTCGATGTGCAACTCCTGCAGCATGCCGTTCTCGACGACGGCCACGCGCGTTTCGCGCGGCGTGACGTTGACCAGGATCTCCTCGGTCATGCCGCCGCACCTGCGAATGCGTCGATGCCGAACTCGGCGAGCAGTTTCGATGTTTCGTGCACCGGCAACCCCATTACGCCCGAATAGCTGCCGTCGAGACGGGTGACGAACGCTTCCGCGCGACCCTGGATTGCGTACGCGCCGGCCTTGCCCGCCCATTCGCCGCAGGCGATGTAACCGTCGAGCTGTGCGGGCGTGAGCGCTGCGAACGTGACGTCGGACACACTGATCGCCTGCGCTTCGCGGTCTGCGGAGATGATCCATACCACGCTGATGACCTGATGCGTGCGTCCAGACAGTCGCGTCAGCATGTGCACCGCATCATCGGCATCGACGGGCTTGCCGAAGACGTCGTCGTCGAGCACGACTTCGGTGTCGGCCGCGAGCACCAGTGCACCGGGCACGCTGGCGACGGTCAGCAGGCCCGCGCCGGCCTTTTCGCGCGATACGCGTCGCACATAATCGAACGCACCCTCTCCCGGCTGGCGGACTTCCGGGATGTCGATGTCGAGTACACGTGGATCGATGCCGAGGCGGCCGAGAAGCTCGCGACGGCGCGGGGATTTGGAGGCGAGATAGAGCATCGCTCGAAGAATAACCCGCCGCCTGTAACGGCGATCCTGAACCTTCGGCATCGTGTCGCGACCCCGCGACGGCTCACCGGCCGTTCACTCCAACGTACCGACCCTGCCCCCAACCGGAGTTCCCATGTCCTCGATTCGTCCGCTCGTCCGTCCCCTCGCCCTCGCCGCCGCGCTTGCCTTCGGGAGCCTAGCCATGACTGTCGATGCGCAGACCGCGCCCGTCTCCGTGCCGATGGTGGCGTCCGACAGCACGCTGCTCTCCGTCGCCGCGCAGGCCGAAGCGCGACGCGCGCCCGACATCGCGACCGTTTCCGCTGGCGTCGTCACGCAAGCGGCGGACGCGAACAGCGCACTGCGCGAAAACGCCGATCGCATGGCGAAGGTCGTCGCAGCAATTCGCGCCGCGGGCGTTGCCGATCGCGACGTGCAGACCGCCGGCGTCAACCTCAATCCGCAATACCGCTACGCCGAGAACCAGCCGCCCGCGATCACCGGCTACCAGGCGACGAACAACGTCAACGTCGTGGTTCGTGACATCGCCAAGCTCGGCAAGATCCTCGACGCGCTGGTCGCGACAGGTGCGAACCAGATCAACGGCCCGACCTTCGACATCGACCAGAAGGATCCGGTGTACGACGAAGCGCGCCGCGACGCGCTCGGCAAGGCGCAGCAGCGCGCCGAGATGTACGCGAAGACGCTGGGCATGCGCGTGCGCCGCATCGTGAGCATCGACGAGAGCGGCGGCGCGAGCATTCCGCGCCCGATGCCGATGATGGCCATGGCCAAGATGGCGCGCGACGAATCCACGCCGATTTCGCCTGGCGAGAACGTGCTTTCGGTCAACCTCAACGTCGTGTTCGAACTCGGAAAATGACCATGACGACGCCCGACATCCCGCGCGGCCGCGATACCGCCGCCGTCTCCGACCCGCGTCCGGGTGCGAACCCGGGCTATGCGGAGAACCAGCCGCGCGACAAGGCCGACGCGCGCGACCCGCGCACCGGCAAGGTGCCCAACCCCGAAGCCGGCGGCTTGAACCGTCCGCAGGGCGACGACCCGAAGCCGGCGTCGGAATAACGCGACTGTTTTGCGACGAAGAAGCCCGCCTTGTGCGGGCTTTTTCTTTGTCCGCGGTGGAGACGCGGGATGGGATCGCGGGTCGCGACACGTCCCAGTCCGTGCGCGCTTTCCGCGTGCAGAAGACGCCGCTGCTGGCCCGCCCGACAGGCGCGAGAAAATTTTTCTATCGGACTCAACCCCACTGCATCCGCAGGCTCGTTTGTATCGGCACCGACCACCGAGGAGCCGGCCATGCAGACGATCCAAGCACCCCGCGTCCAGCTCGATCCCACCCGCATCGCATCGATCAGCGGTGCGATCGCCGTCAATGGACTGGTTCTGTTGTTGTTGCTGGCGCCGATGTCGCCGGTCGTTCGCGACATCGCGCCTGACAACATCATCGTCGACTACATCACGAAGAAGCAGACGCCGCCCCCGCCTCCGCCTCCGATCGAGCACCCGCCAATCCGCGTCGCGGTAAGTACGCCGGCACCGACAATCCGTCAGCCCACGCATGTCGTCGACCCGCCGCCGCTAGCGCTCGACGACCCGCAACCCGGCGATACCGTCGTTCCGCCGGTTACGTCCGACCAGCACACGTTTGCCGACAGCGGCATCGCTACACCCGCGGACGACGGCAAACCTCTCGCCGGTGCGCATCTGGAATACGCGACCAACCCGGCACCCGCGTATCCATCATCTTCGCTACGTGCGCAGGAACAGGGCACGGTGATGCTGGAGGTGCTGGTCGACGTCGACGGCAAGCCGATCGAGGTCAAGATCGCGCGCAGCAGCGGTTCGCGTGCGCTGGATCTCGCGGCACGGCGCGCAGTGCTGTCGAGCTGGACGTTCCGCCCGGCGATGCGCGACGGGCACGCGGTGCAGGCGATCGGCATGGTGCCGGTCGAATTCCACCTCGACTGACGCGATCGACGAACCCGCATCCCGTTCGCGGGGTGCGGGTTTCGCGCGTCACGCGCGGTGGTATGGATGGTTCGCGAGCAGCGCGGCGGCGCGATAGAGCTGCTCGGCCACCACCAGTCGCACGATCATGTGCGGCAGCGTCAGCGGCCCCAGCGACCACGACTCGTCCGCGCGCTGCAGCACCTCCGGCGGATGACCTTCCGGCCCGCCGATCAGGAATGCGAGATCACGCCCCTGCCCGCGCCAACGCTCGAGTCGCTGCGCGAGTTGCTCGGAGCTGTAGCCGCGACCGCCGCCGTCAAGCGTCACCACCCACGCATTGCGCGGGATCGCGGCCATCACGCGCGCACCCTCGTCGGACTGCGCACGTGCGGCGTCGCGGCCCTTGCCCCGCATGCCGGGCTCGACCTCGACGAGATCGAACGGCAGCGAATGCGAAAGGCGCTTGCGGTATTCGGCGAAACCTTCGGCGACCCAGCCGGGCGCGCGCTCGCCGACGGCGATCAGGCGCGCCTTCATCGGTATTTCGTCAGAGCGACGGGTTAGGTCGACGCTCGACGTCGAACTCGTCCGCGTCGTCTTCGAAGCTCAGCGGTTCTTCGTCCGGAATCGACTTGCCGCCGAGATGGCCGTGCGCGAGATCGTCCATGCGATCCGGCGGCTCGTCGCCGACCGTCCACAGGCGTTCGAGCGCGTAGAACTCGCGAACGCGCGGCAGCATGACGTGCACGATGACGTCGCCGAGATCGACCAGCACCCACTCGGCCTCGCGCTCGCCTTCCACGCCCAGCGGCATGACGTCGAGTCGCTGCTTGGAGAACTTCACCACTTCGTCGGCGATCGACTTGACGTGGCGCGTCGACGTGCCGGACGCGACCACCATGTAGTCAGTGACCGAGCTCTTGCCGCGGACGTCGATCTCGACCACGTCGCGTGCCTTCAACTCTTCGACCGCATCGCGCACGGTGCGGAGCAGGTCATCCACCGACGGTGGCGGGTTCGGCAGGCGGGTCTTGATGACGTGGGCTTCGGTACTCAAGTGGCGCGGCTCCGGGTCGGTGTGGAACAAGTATAGGGACTAGGCTGGAAGTGCCGGTGCATACAGCCGGTGACGGTCGATGTACGCGGCGACGGGCGGCGGAACCTGCGTGCGCCATGTCGCGTCGCCGCTGGCAACTCGTGCGCGGATATCGGTCGACGATTCGGTGCGCGGCGGATCCATCGGCAGCAGCGCCAGGGCGCCGCTTGGCGCGTCGAGCAATGCTGGAAGCGGCCGCAGGCGCGCTTCGATCATCTGCGCGAGTGCCGCGTCGATACCCGCGAAACCCGTGGGATCCAGCGAAAAACCGGGCCGCCCCGCCGCGAGGATGTGCGCCACGTCGAACAGCTCGCGCCATCGATGCCAGCCATGCAGTTGGGCAAGCGAATCGGCGCCGATGACCCAGACGATGGGCGTCGCGTCGCCCGTTTCCGCGCGCACTTCCTGCAGCGTGTCGATGCTGTAGGACGGCGTGTCGCGCGAGAGCTCGCGCCGGTCGATACGCAAGCCGAGTTCGCCCGCCGCGGCGAGCTCGACCATGCGCGAACGATGCGCGGCGTCCGCGTGCGTCGCGTTTTTGTGCGGTGGATCAGCAGCGGGAACCAGCTGTACCTCGACGCCCAGTGCATCGCGAACCGCGCATGCGACGGCGACGTGGCCACGGTGGATCGGGTCGAAGGTGCCGCCGTAGCCGACCCAGGCGCGCATCGTCACCCGGCGGCCAGCAGGCGTGTGGCGCCGCGCTCGGACAGCGCGACCATCAGGCGTTCGAGCGCAACCCATGCGTCGCCGGGCGCGCGGCCCTTTGCGATGCGATCGACCAGCCCCGCCTGCACCAGCATCGCTTCCCATGCCGCGGGCGAATGCCGCTGCAGCGCACGTCGATACATCGGCTGTTTCGCGTCCCACACGCGCTGCGCCTTGAACGCGGCGACGAGGTTGCCGCCCTTGGCGTTGAGCTGCGCAAGCGCGGCGCCGCGCTGCAGTTCCATCACGATCATGCCGAGCAATGCCGGCACCGCGTCGCCTTCCGCACGCAGCCCGGCGAGCACGCGAATGACCTGCGCCGGCTGGCCGTTCATGGCGGCATCGATCAATCGGAACACGTCGTAGCGAGACGCGTCGGCGACCAGCGACTGCAGCGTCTCGAGCGTCAGTGGTCGACCACCGCGCGGCGCGTCGGGCGCGTCGCGAAACAGCAGCGCGAGTTTCTCGATCTCCTGCGCCGCGGCGAGCAGGTTGCCCTCGACGCGCTCGGCCAGATGCTGCACCGCGTCTCGATCCGGCGAAAAACCACGCGCCCGGAGGCGGCGGTCGATCCAGCCCGGCAACTCGTGCAGCTTCACCGGCCACGCAACGGCGACGCGACCGACGCGGTCGATCGCCTGGCTCCAATCGCCGCCGTGGCTGCGGCTCCAGTCTTCGCACGTTACCAACAGCACGACGTCCGCAGGGGGCGTCGCGCAGAACTCGGTGATGACCTTCGCGCCTTCCTTGCCTGGTTTGCCGGTTGGCAGGCGTAGTTCGATCAGGCGCCGCGACGCGAACAGGCTGGGCGCGTTGAACGACGCGGACATGCCGTCCCAGTCGGGCTCGCGCTGGCCGGCGCCGGCCTCGAAGACTTCACGCTCGGCGATGCCATCGCGACGCGCTGCGGCGCGCACGGCATCGGCGGCTTCGAGGACGAGAAGCGGTTCGGCGCCCGCGATCAGGTAGGCCGGCTTGAGCGGCCCGGACTCGAGCTGTGCGACCAGCTGTTCGGGCGAAAGATCCACGTTTTCGGAGATCAGCCGCCGGAGCTGGCGCCGGTCTGGTCCGCCGGGTTCGGCGTCACGGTCGGTGCGGGCACCGGCTGCAGCGACTTGACCGGCACGCCGAGCTTCAGCACCGCCTCGATGCGGCGGAGCATCGAGAACGCCATCTCGCGACGCAGCTCCTTCGCCAGCGTCTCGCGCTCGCCTTCGGAGCCGATCGCATTGGTCGGGTTGGACACATAGTCGCGTGCGAGTTCGATCGTCTGGCGCGGCACGACGACGTTTCCGCCCGAGTCGCGCAACTCGAAGATCACCGCGTAGCGCAGGCTGAATTCCTGCGAGCGACCGAGTGCGTCGACGCTGATCGGCGTATCGCCCCACTGCTCGGCGAGGATGTCGAGAATCGCGCCGTCGCCGCCTTCGCGAACGACGGTGAGGCCGGCGCGCTCGATCGACTGCGCGATTGATTCCGCCAGCGGGCTGTATCGATCGGCCGACACCACCCGAAGCGGGCTCAGTTCGGCCGGAATCGCGACGCGTTCACGCAGATGGAAACCGCAGCCCGTCAGGGCGAGGACAAGGACGGCGGACACGAGGCGTCGGATCATGCGGGGAGTCTGGACGAGGCGGCGGCGGGCGGCAATAGCGGCAGGTCGCGCGTCCACGTGGCGTGCACGTGGACGCGCGCGATCAGCCGGCGACGATGTTGACGATCTTCCCCGGCACGACGATGACCTTGCGCACCGTCTGGCCTTCGAGGAATTTCGCGACGCCCGGCTCGGCGAGCGCCGCGGCTTCCACCGCTTCGCGCGGCGCATTCACCGCCGCCTCGATCGTGCCGCGCAGCTTGCCGTTGACCTGCACCGCGAGCGTCACCGCGTCGCGCACCAGGGCCGACGGGTCGGCCTGCGGGAACGGCACGTCCTCGAGCAGCGTTTCGGGATGACCGAGCGCCTGCCACAGCGCGTGGCAAACATGCGGCGTCACCGGGTTGAGCAGCAGCACCATCGTCTGCAGCGCTTCGTGGCGCACGGCGCGGCCCTGGTCGCTCATGTCGTCGAACTTCGACACCGCGTTGAGCAGCTCCATCAGCGACGCGATCGCCGTGTTGAACGCATGGCGACGACCGTAGTCGTCACCCACCTTCTGGATGGTCTCGTGCAGCTGGCGGCGCAACGTCTTCTGCGCGGCGTTGAGCTGCGACGCGTCGACTTCCGGATGGTCCGGCTGCGACACGTGCGTGATCACCTCGCGCCAGAAACGGCGCAGGAAACGCGCCATGCCTTCGACGCCGGCTTCGTTCCATTCCAGCGACTGCTCGGGCGGCGCGGCGAACATCGAGAACAGGCGCACCGTGTCGGCACCGTACTTGCCGACCATGATCTGCGGATCGACGCCGTTGTTCTTCGATTTCGACATCTTCTCGGTGCCGCCGATCTGCACGCGCCCGCCGTCGACCTTGCTGTGCGCGCCGATGATCTTGCCGCGCTCGTCGCGATCGATCTCGACGTCGGCCGGATTGATCCAGTCCTTCCCGCCGTTGTCGAGCTCGCGATAGAACGTGTCGGCGATGACCATGCCCTGCGTGAGCAGGTTCGTCGCCGGCTCATCGCCGTTGACGAGGCCGGCATCGCGCAGCAGGCGATGATAGAACCGGAAATACAGCAGGTGCAGGATCGCGTGCTCGATGCCGCCGATGTAGTGGTCGACCGGCAGCCAGTACTTCGCGCGTTCGTCGACCTGCGTTTCGGCGCCCGGCGACGTGTAACGCGCGTAGTACCAGCTCGACTCCATGAAGGTGTCGAAGGTATCCGTCTCGCGCTCGGCGCCCGCGCCGCAGTTCGGGCACGTCGTCTTGCGCCACTCGGGATCGGACTTGATCGGCGATGCGACGCCGCTGAACTCGACGTCCTCCGGCAGCACCACCGGCAACTGATCTTCCGGCACCGGCACCGCACCGCAGGAGCTGCAGTAGATGACGGGAATCGGGCAGCCCCAGTAACGCTGGCGGCTTACGCCCCAGTCGCGCAGACGGAAATTGACGCGACGACGCCCGCGGCCTTCGGCTTCGAGACGCTTCGCGAGGTATTCAAACGCTTCCGAGTACTCCATGCCATCGAGGTCGTCGGAATTGACGATCCAGCCCTTCTCGGTCCACGCGCCGGAATCGAGGATGCCGCGCTCGAACGCGTCGACGACTTCCACCGCCGCGCGCGTTTCGTACGGATCGGTGGCGCCGGATTCGCCGAGCGCGACGGTCATGGGATCGTCGTGGCGGACGAGGTGCTTGGCGGCTTCGAAGATCGCATCACGCACTTCGGTCGGCGCGATGACCATGCGGATCGGCAGGTCGTAGGCCTTGGCGAACGCCCAGTCGCGCTCGTCGTGGCCGGGCACGCCCATCACGGCCCCGGTGCCGTAGTTCATCAACACGAAGTTGGCGACGAACACCGGCAGCTCTTCGCCGCTCAGCGGATGCACGGCCCGCAGGCCGGTATCCATGCCGCGCTTTTCCTGCGTTTCGAGCTCAGCTTCGGAGACGCCGCCGCGTCGGAGTTCGGCGATGAACGCGGCGAGGTCACCATTCGACTCGGCGGCCTGCATCGCGAGCGGATGTTCCGCCGCGATGGAAACAAACGTCACGCCCATCAGGGTGTCCGGGCGCGTGGTGAACACGGTCAGCGGTTCGACCGCCGCGCCGTGCGCATCACGCACGTCGAAGCGGATTTCCAGGCCTTCGGAGCGACCGATCCAGTTGCGCTGCATGGTCTTGACCGCGTCCGGCCAGCCCGGAAGCATGTCGAGGCCGTCGAGCAGTTCCTGCGCGTAATCGGTGATCTTGAGGAACCACTGCGGGATCTCGCGCTTCTCCACCACCGCGCCGGTGCGCCAGCCGCGGCCGTCGATCACCTGCTCGTTGGCGAGCACGGTCTGGTCGACCGGGTCCCAGTTCACGACCGAGTTCTTGCGGTACGCCAGGCCCTGCTTCATCAGCCGCACGAACATGCGCTGCTCGTGGACGTAATAGTCCGGGCGGCAGGTGGCGAACTCGCGCGACCAGTCGATCGCATAGCCCATCTGCCGAAGCTGCGCGCGCATGTGCTCGATGTTGGCGTAGGTCCACTTCGCCGGCGCGGTGTTGTTCTTGATCGCCGCGTTCTCGGCCGGCAGGCCGAAGGCGTCCCAGCCCATCGGCTGCATCACGTTGTGGCCGGTCATGCGCTTGTAGCGGCTGATGACGTCGCCGATCGTGTAGTTGCGCACGTGGCCCATATGCAGCGCGCCCGACGGGTACGGCAGCATCGACAGGCAGTAGTACTTGGGCTTGTCCGAGGTCTCGGCGACCTCGAAGGCGCGGGTCCGGTCCCAGAACGACTGCGCGGACGACTCGACGGAGCCGGGCTCGTAGGCGCGCGGCTCGGAGCCGGAAAGTGTGACGTCGTTCGCGTTGGGGGAGGACACGGGGTGCAGTCCGAAACGGGCGGGCGGTCGAAAAGCCTATCGCAGTGCACAAACGGCCGTCACGCCGACGGTCCGTTGGCGCGGCCCCGGCATGCCGCTTGCTAGGGTGGCGACAGACCCGACGCGCCTACCTGAATGCCGCTCAGCACGCTTCGAACCGATCGACGCCGATTCCCGGTGCTCGCCGCCCTTCTGGCGGCGCTGCTGGCCGTGACGGGCGTGATGCTCTGGGGCATCCGCTCGTTCAACGCCAGCACGCAATGGGTCAGCCATACCTACCAGGTGCTCGCGCAGATCGAGTCGGTGCGGTCCGCGCTCGACGCCACCGAGTCGGCCGCGCGCGGGTACCGCCTCGCCGGCGACGAGCGTCTCCAGGCCGAATATGTCGGTAACCGGCCGCAGCCGATCTCGAGCGCTGACGCGTTGGCGCGTCTGGTCGAAGACAACCCGGCGCAGGAGCGCCGCGCGCTGGCGCTTCGCGCGCTCGTGGCGCGACGCCTCGTCGAGATCGAGCGAAGCGTGACCCTTCACCAGACCGGCGCGGCGCAGGCGGCCAACCACGTGATGGTCGAAAGCGGAATCCCGACCAACGAGGCGGTCGATCAGGCGACTGCCGAGATGGCGCGCGTCGAGCGACGCTTGCTCGAGGAGCGCACCGCGGCCAGCGCCCGGGACTCCCTGCGGCTGACGCTGTTCGTGGTGATCGGCATGCTGCTGTCCGTCGGGATGCTCGGTGTGCTGCTGGCGATGATCGGACGCGAGACGCGGCGGTCGAGGAAGCACGCACACGAGGCGCGCACCGCGCTCGCTACACTGGAAGCATCGATCGAACAGCGCGAGCGGCTCGCCGAGCAGCGTCGCGTGCTCGGCGCGTTCGCCGGGCTGCTGCACAGCTGCCAGAACGTCGAGGAAGCGCTCGACGTCGCCGGCAATGCGCTGTCGCAACTCGTGCCGAACGGCGCGGGCGTCTGCTATTCGATGCGCGCATCGCAGAACCTGCTGGAGCTGCGCCCGCTGTTCGGCACGCACGGCACCGAATATCCCGACGCGATGCGACCGGACCAGTGCTGGGGCCTGCGTCGTGGCAGCCCGCATGCGTATGACCCGTCGCGTCCAACCGCGCGTTGCGAGCATCTCGAAGAACTGACGCCGGATCAGGCGTGTGGCGTTTGCATGCCGCTCGCATCGCAAGGCATGACGCTCGGCTTGCTGCACGTCAGCACGCGTCTCGGCGCACAACTGAGCGACCTCGAGCGCGCGGCGGTCGAGTCCGTCGCGGAGCATCTCGGCGTCGTGCTCTACAGCCTGGAACTGCGCGAAAGCCTGCGCGTGCAGTCGCTGCGCGATCCGCTGACCGGGCTGTACAACCGCCGCTATCTCGAAGAAAGCCTGCCGCGCGAGATGGAACGCTGCGAGCGTCGCGTGCGTCCGTTGTCGGTGCTGATGATCGACGTCGACTACTTCAAGCGCTTCAACGATGAGCACGGCCATGGCGCCGGCGACGCGTTGCTGACGAAGATCGGCCAGGTGCTCGCGGCGGTGACGCGTGGCGAGGACATCGCCTGCCGATACGGCGGCGAGGAATTCACCATCGTCATGCCGGAAGCCGGGCTCGAGCAGGCGGCGATGCGCGCCGAGCAGATCCGCCTTGCGATCGCGGAAGCATCGATCACCTACATGCGTCGCGAACTCGGGCCGGTCACGGCGTCGATCGGCGTGCACGAACTGCAGGTCGGGCTGGATACGCCGCAGACGCTGCTCGCCACCGCCGACCGCGCGCTGTACGCCGCGAAGACGCAGGGTCGCAACCGCGTGCTGCGGTCGTCGCTGCCGTCTTCGCGTGGCGATGTCCTGCCCGACAGCCGCCGCGCGTGATTCAATCGCCGGCCGCAGCGCGCGTCGATGCATTCGTTCGACGTAGCGCCCGACGTCCTGATATCCGGAATCGCCTTCGTATGTTCAAGCGCCCTTCCCCGCCACCGACCGCCGCGCAGGCGTCCGCATGACCGGCGAATGGGTCGGCTATGCGGCTGCGGTACTGACCACGTCGTCCTTCATCCCACAGGCCATCAAGACGATCCGCACGCGCGACACCAGCGGCATTTCGCTGGGGATGTACGTCGTGTTTACGGTCGGCGTCGCATGCTGGTTCTTCTACGGCATCGTGCTGATGTCGTGGCCGATGATCGTGTCGAACCTGCTTACGCTGGGCCTGTCGGCGACGATCCTGGTGCTGAAGCTGCGCCACGGCTAGGCGGCGGCGCGCAAAGCACCGTCGCGACGAACCACGCGCCGAACGCGACGCGCTGCGACAGCCCGACGGGAAGCACGCCCGGCAACACCAG
Source organism: Lysobacter sp. HA35 (assembly GCF_054061195.1). NCBI lineage: Bacteria > Pseudomonadati > Pseudomonadota > Gammaproteobacteria > Lysobacterales > Lysobacteraceae > Lysobacter > Lysobacter sp. HA35. The sequence goes on from NZ_JBSSDY010000001.1 coordinate 1,290,828, forward strand.
CGCGAATGCCAGCGTCACCAACGCGCAACCGGCCACCATCCAGCACCGCCGCGCGTGCCGCGTTCCACGCATGCCGACCGCGAGCATCAACGCGCCGGCGACGAACGCGACCCACCAAAGCGTCCACGTCGCCGCATGCAGCCGGCTGGCGATTGCGAGCAGGTCGGTCGAATCCAGCGGCAGCAGCCCGAGCGCGGCGAACGCGATCGCGGCCAGCGTCAAAGCCTGCACGCCGAGGCGCGCGACGAAGCGCGTGTCCGCCATTCGTGCGCGCAGCGCCTGAGTCGCCAATGCCGCAAGCAACCCGGGCACGATGAACGCAAGCACGTTGAACGCGAGCGCATGGTCGACGCCGCTCGCACCCAGCGCGGCGACCGGATGCCGCAGCTGCGAGAACCCGTCGTGCACCGCGCCGAAAGCCGCCACCGACACGGCGAAAAGGACGACCGCGGCGAGCGCGGCGGCGAGCGGAAGGCTGACGTGTCGTTGCATCGGCCCATGCTAGCGTGCGCGCCTTGCGGAGACCCGGGCACGTCCCCATCTCCCGTGCACTTCCAGGAGCCGCCATGACCGCCGACGCGAATCCGCACGTCTTCGACGCCACCGCCGACAGCTTCCAGGACACCGTGCTGCAGCGCTCGCTGCAGGTGCCGGTGCTGGTCGATTTCTGGGCCGAATGGTGCGGCCCGTGCAAGACGCTCGGCCCGGTACTGGAAAAGCTCGCCGCCGAATACAACGGCGCGTTCCTGCTGGCGAAGGTCGACGTCGACAAGGAACAGCAGCTCGCCGCCGCGTTCCAGGTGCGATCGATCCCGACCGTCTACCTCGTCAAGGACGGCCAGCTCGCCGACGGCTTCCCGGGCGTGATTCCGGAAGGCACGCTGCGCGAATTCCTGAAGACGCACGGCATCGAGCCGCTGGCCGCGACGACGGCACCGGAAGTGGTCGAGGACGCACCGGCGATCGATCCGCACGCCGAGGTGGTTCGCCTGCGTGGCGAAGTGGCCGCCAAGCCCGAAGACGACGCACTCAAGCTCGACCTCGCGCTCGCGCTGCTGGCCACTGGCGCGACGCCCGAAGCGGAGCAGCTGCTGGACGCCCTGCCCGCCAACCTCGCCACCGACGACCGCACCGAGCGCGCCCGCGCGCACCTGCGCCTGCTCGCCGCGGCGAGCAACGCGCCTCCGGCCGACGTGCTGGAAGCCGCCATCGCCGCCGACCCGGCCGACCTGCGCGCACGTCACCTGCTTGCGGTGCAACGCGTGCTCGGCGGCCGCGAAGAAGACGGCCTTGAACACCTCATCGAAATGCTCCGCCGTGATCGCCAGTACGAAGACGGCCTTGCGCGGCGCACGCTCATCGATGCGTTCCGGATCGTCCCCGACGAGGATCTCGTCGGCCGCTACCGCCGCAGGATGTCGTCGCTGCTGTTCTGAGCCGCGACGCATCGCCCGAAGCAGAAATGCCCGTCGCCGGGCCTCCAGCGGAACCGCACCTTGAACCCGCAGAACATCCGTGCCGGCGCATTGCGGCACGCGCTCAACATCTGGCCGCCGTTCCTCGCGACCGGCATCCACGTCACACATCTCGCTGACGACTTTCGCCATGCCCGCGTCGAGCTGCGCCTGCGCCCGTGGAACCGCAACGCGGTCGGCACGCATTTCGGGGGCAGCCTGTTCGCGATGACCGACCCGTTCTGGATGCTGCTGGTGATGCGGAATGTCGGCCGCGACTACTTCGTCTGGGACCGTTCCGGCGCCATCGATTTCGACCGCCCCGGTCGCGGCGTGGTGCACGCCGACTTCGACCTCGACGACGCGACACTCGAGGACATCCGCGCGCAGACGGCCGACGGCGCCAAGCACCTGCGCTGGTTCGAGACGCCCGTCATCGATGCCGACGGCCACACCGTCGCGCGCGTGCGCAAACAGCTCTACGTGCGGCGCAAGCCGGGCCGCTGATCACGTTTCCGCCGGAATCCGGCCTTCGCGGCGCGCGTCCGGCCCTATATGCTCGGGCCGGCATGGACGAGCAAATGCCCGCCGACGCCAACGTCGAGACACTCCCGCAGATCGCCGGGTACCGCCTGCTGCGCCGCCTCGGCCAGGGCGGCATGTCGACCGTCTACCTCGCCGATCAGATCGCGCTGGGGCGCGAAGTCGCGATCAAGATCATGGCGCCGCAGGCGCTGGCCGACGAGGTGAGCCGACGCCGCTTCGAGAACGAGGTCCGCACGATCGCGCGCCTCGAGCATCCGCACATCGTCCGCATCCACGAGCTCGGCCGCACGAAGGACGGGCTGCCCTACTACTCGATGCCGCACCTCGCGCGCGGGCATCTGGGCGACGTCGATTTCACCCGCGACGAAGCCGGCGCCGTCGAGATCGCGACCGCCCTGCTCGCCGCACTCGAATACGCGCATTCGCGCGGGGTCGTGCATCGCGACGTCAAACCCGAAAACGTCCTGTTCGACGACGCCGGCCGTCCGCTGCTGGCGGATTTCGGCATCGCGCTGCGACGCGGTTTCGGCCCGCGGGTCACCACCGCCGGGCTCGCGGTCGGCAGCACCGCGTACATGGCGCCCGAGCAGGCGCGTGGCGAGGATGTCGACGGCCGCGCCGATCTCTACAGCCTCGGTGTCGTGCTCTGGGAAATGCTCGCCGGCCGACTTCCGTACGAAGCCGGCGACGCGCTGTCGATGGCGATCGCGCACGCGCAGCAGCCCATTCCGAAACTGCCTGCGCACCTGCGTCACTGGCAGCGTTTCATGTATCGCGCGCTGTCGAAGTCCGCCGACTCGCGTTTCCAGACCGCCGCCGAAATGCGGGATGCCATGCTCGCCGTGCGTCCACCGCGCTGGTTGCCAGCGTGGGATCGCGTGCGTGACGTCGTAACGAGTCCGGCGATGCGCTGGGGCGCTGCTGCCGTCGCGCTCGCGCTGGTGACCTGGGGCATCGCGTCGATCTGGCCGCGCGGCGGTCGCGATGGTTTTTTCCACGCGGAAAACCCGACGCGTTCGACGCAGGCCAGCACCGCGACGCCTGACCCGACCGACAGCATGCTCGAGCCGCTGCCGGGCGCGGATGTCGAGATGGCCGTGTCGCGCGCACGCACGCAGATCGCGCGCAATGCATTGACCGCGCCCGACGGCGACAACGCGCTCGCAACCGTCATGGCCGCGTGGAACGACAACCCGACCGATGCGCGCGTGCAGGCAGTCGTCGGCGAAGTCGCCACGGCAATTCGCGCGCGCCTCGCGACCGCGGTTCGCACGAACGACGACGTGCGCGCGCGCGACCTGTCGGGCCACCTCGACGAACTCGCACGCGCGCTCGGGCCGCATCCGGAAGCGATCACCGCGACGCCTGACGTGCAGAAAGCGCTGCGTACGCGCTTCGACGACGCGCTCAAGCACAACGATCGCAAGCGTGCGCAGCAGTCGCTCGTGCTCGCACGCGACCTGCGCCTGGCGCCGACCGAACTCGCGCGTTGGACGCGTGAAGCAAACAACATCGAAGGCGCGCCGCGCGCGGTCGTCGGCGATGAAGTCGCGGATCTCGGCCGAGGCAGCGTGTCCGATCGCCCGGTCACCCGCGCCGAGTACCAGCGCTTCGTTGAGGCGACTCATCGCCCGCCGTCGCTGTGTCGCGAGCGTGCGTCGCTGTTGCGCGTGTTCTCGCCGCGCAGCTGGCAGTCGCCCGGCTTCGCGCAGGGTGCGAACGACCCCGTCGTCTGCGTATCGCTGCAGGATGCGGAGGCGTATGCGAACTGGCTGAGCAATCAGGCCGGCGGCCATTTCCGCCTGCCGTCGTCGTCCGAGTCCTCGCGCGTGTCGGCGGATGTCGGAAGCCGCGCCGTGAGCCTTTGGCTGCGCGACTGCGGCAGCAGCTGCGTGCAGCGCACGGTGACAGCACATTCCTGGCGCGGCCGCACCGCGCAGGAAGCACTCGCCGCCAATCGCGGCTACGACGACGTCGGCTTCCGCCTGATGCGCGAGCGCTGACCGCGCCGCCTACAATCGCGGCATGGGCAAAACCAACCTGCAGCGACTCTTCCTCACCGGCCTGCTCACCCTGTTGCCGATCTGGCTGACGTGGGTGGTCGTCAAGTTCGTGTTCGTGCTGCTGTCGGACATCAGCCGACCGCTGATCGGGCCGGGCCTGCAGGGCGTTGCCGACGGAAATCCGTCGTTCGCATGGGTTGCGGCGCCGTGGGTGCAGAACGGGCTCGCATTGCTCGCGACGATCGCGGTGATCCTGATGTCGGGAATGATGGCGCGACGCGTCTTCGGCCAGCGCCTCCTGCGCTGGTTCGAAGCGCTGATCAAGCGCATTCCGTTCGCGAACATCATCTACGGCAGCGCGCGGCAGTTGCTCGACATCCTGCAGACGAAGCCCGACGGCACGCAGCGCGTGGTCTTGGTCGACTTTCCGAATGCGCACATGAAATCGATCGGCTTCGTCACGCGCGTGCTGCGCGAACAGGGCACGGGTCGCGAACTCGCCGCGGTGTACGTGCCGACCACGCCGAACCCGACGTCGGGTTATCTCGAAATCGTGCCGATCGAAAAGATCACGCCGACGGACTGGACGGTCGACCAGGCGATGAGCTTCATCATTTCCGGCGGCGCGGTGTCGCCTGAAACGATTCCCTTCGGCGGAAACCGCTTCGATTCCGCTATCTAGCGCCTATTTATCCTGTGCACCGCTGCGGCCCGCCCTTGGCGCGCGCCAGCTTTTTTATCTAATTGGTAACGCCGGCTGTTGGCAGTCATACCCCCGCCTTTTCGAACACAAGCGGTGCCTTCCGACGCATCTCGTCCAGAGTGAGCGGCTGGAAATTGCGACCGAGCTGCAGCCGCGCAAAGTCATCGGCAGAAAGCCCCCCGCGCCGAAACAGCGTCGCGCGCACTGGCCCTAACGCCTCGTCCTGAAACTCGGCCGGCTGGCGCTTCAGCCAGTCGAAATAACTCAGCCCGGCGTCGACCGGTCCATCGATGCTCGCGCGCTCGCCGCCCGTTAGCTCGGGCATGTCGATGCCGAGTTCCTTCCACGACTTCACCACCGGCACAACGGTGGATCGGCAGTTCGGGTGCGCCGGCGGCATTGGCCCGCCGCCAAGATCGAAGATGCGCCCATCGAGCGATTGGCACACCTCGCTGGTCTTGCTGTCGAGCGTGGAGACCCAGCGATAGCCCTTGATCAAGTCGTCGTTGGCGCGCATGAACTCAGCGCGCGCGACGTGCGCGACGTGCTGCACGCCCGTGTGCGCGACCGTGCGCGCATGCCGACGACTCACCGCAAGCTGCCCGTCGGCGTAATTCGCCGCCTTCGTGCCACGCAGGTCACGAACGATCTCGTCGGTCGTGCGTCCTTCGAAGTAGCCACGGCGAATCGTTCCGACAATGCGCTCGACGTCCGCCTCCCCCCACTTGGCGACAAACGCATCGAGCAGCATGCCGCCGCCCGGACCGCGCACGGATAACGGCGCTGCCGCGACCGCAGCACGCAGGGCAGGCGCCGCTGGCGTGGCCACGTCGACTCCCTCCAGCGCTGCGGCGAGCCCCTTGGACTGCGTGTCGGCGACGGTGTCTGCCATCTCTGCCAGGCGCGCCTGGAACTCGGCGCTGTGCCGGTCGTACAGCGCCTGCAGGGCCGCCTCAACCTCGCCCAGCACCTTCTCTGCGCGCTTACGCTGTCCCGGCGCTAGGTCTGCGCGCACGAGGCGATCGCGCAGCTCTTTGTCGATGTCGCGGAGGAAGCCGTCGATCTTGTCGGACTCGCCGGCCTTGACTCGCTCAAGCAGGACTTGCAGGCGGATGGATTGATCTAAGAGGTCGGTCACTGCCTTCTCCTGCTATGTTCGGCTCGCCCAACCAACGGAGAGCGATATGCAGCCTGGTGACGTGGTCGTCCTGAAGAGCGGAAGCGATCCCATGACCATCGTGGATCGCAACAGCGGGGGAGATGAGTGGAAATGCATTTGGTGGACATCGAAAACCGACAGTTTCAACTACCAGTACTTCCCCGAAGCCGCTCTGCAGACGTACAACGGCTAGTTCCTAAGCCGCCTCATTGAGATCGAGGGGCACTCCCTGCCCCTCGATCTCGCCGGCGAGCTGCGTATCCGTCTTGCCCTGGTCGATGACGCCGAGACGGCGCAGGACGGCCCATGCGTCGCTCTGCGGGACCAAGCCCGCCTGCCACGCGGCAACCACTTCGCGGATCGCGTTGGCGTCGAGCATGAGGTCGCTGAAGCGCGTATCGATTGCGAACGACGCCTTCTGCGCGCCGCCGACGAGCTTCTGCGCGTGCTGCACGGCGCGTGTGTAGGCGAGGCTTACGTTGTCGCAGGCCAGCGACAGCATGCTGTACGCCGCTTTGGTCTCCGCAGCGCTTTGTGTGGCTGTTTTGGTGGCGCTTCCCTGCGACAGTAGCCGCGCACCGAGCGTCTGCATCTGCGCTTCTTTCGCGACCATCGCTTCGCGCGCAAGAATGTTCGGCGAGACTTGCAGCAAGCCGCACTCACCGCCCGGCGGGAGGGCGATTGCAGTGCGGGATCCGAACGAAATGCGCTGCTGCAGTTCATCGAAACCGCTAACCCACAACTGCGGCTGACCCATCAGGAACGCGCTTTCCTCGTAATCCGCGCTATTGCGGTAGTGAGCGAGGTTGAGCGTCGCCAGATCGAGCAGCGGTGCCGGGTCCGGGCAGGCATCGTTGTTGACGGCGCCAACGAAGGTGAACGGGATAATCGGAGACGCGGTGTCCCAACTGTCCGCGCGAACGAAGTCACCTTTGTCGCGGTATTTGCGCCAGATCTCGACGTGGCACTTGCCCTCGATGAGGGTCAGCTCGCGCAACTGCGGCAGATATTGGACCTCGCCGCCTTCGTACGTCGCATGCTGCTCGCGCAGCACGAGCCGGGAGAGCGCGGTGCCGTCCAGCTCCCAAGTGAGGATGTCCTCGGCGGCGTAGGGCACGACGTACGAGCGTACGCCCGCTGCGTGCTCATCTCCGACGGTACGCACGCGCCTTGCGACACTCGGATCAAGCCGGGTGCGGTCCGCCAGCAGACCGCCGCGCCCCGTCTGAAGCACCTGTGCGAGCATCCACTGCGCCTGGCCGACCAGTCCGACGCCCGAGCCGTCGGCGTCATCCAGCAGATACTTCTCGGACGTCTCGATCGCGGGCCAGTTGGCGAAAGCGACGCCCACGAGTCCCGCGAGCGTGCGGCCCGTAACGTTGTAGTAGACCGCGCGGCGCAGGTACGACGCATAGCGGTCGGCAGTCCAGCCCGAGGCATCCTCGTCCGGCGCCGGTAGGTAGTCGCGACCGGCGTCCTTGACCACATCCTCGCCAGCGACGGCATCTCGCACGCGGCGCCATTTCTTCTCGTTCGCCCTGTATTCGGGATGGGTGTATTCAGTCGTCACGTCAGAATCCTTACATCGATGGAGGCAGGTGCCCGCGCGCGCAGCGCGCCGAACACCGCGAGCGCGAGTGCCAACACGAGGTCGTCGTGCTGTCCCTCGCGGGCGTTGAAGGTCATGTTTCCGGCGGCCGTCTGTGTCATGCGGAAGTCGCGCAGCTCGGCAGCGAGCTTGTCCGCGTCTCGCACGCGACGGCCGAAACGGAGCCGACCGGTCTGCATCTCGACCTGGACTTTCGTCACCAGCTCCGTCTTGCCGACGTTCCAGCCGTAGTCGTGCGGCGTCGCTTCACCACGGGCGCCCGTGATCATCACACCCGACAAGCGCGGTACTTGCGCGGCACGAAACATGTCGAACACCGGTCGGCCGCAGCCCGTCATGTCGAGAAACGAACGGACGTCGCCTAGTTGCGGACGCCGTAGAAGTTCCTTCACGTGGTCGACTTGCTGCGGGTACTTCGTACCGAGCGGGAGGCGTTCGAGATGAACTAGGTCGAGGCGAACGCCGGCCTCTTTCGATTCGCGCTGCGCCTCGGGCAGTTCCTTCGGCCAGATACCGGCCCGTGGCACGCGGCGCGAGCGTTCGACGATCGCAATCGCCGTCCAGTCGTTGACTTGTCCCACGTCAATGCCGGCAACGAAGTCGCGCTCGAGTGTCGTCAGGCTCATGCCGCTAACCTTTCGAGCAACGGCACGATGTCGTCGCACATCGCGGCTTCGATCGTCTCGGTCGGGAAAAACTGTTGAGTTCCGTCGAGCCACTCGAGCAGGAACTCTTGGCGAAATTCGGTCGGCGTGAGGATGTCGCGCTGTCGCGCCACCTCTTTCTTCGTGAGGCGCGGCAGTTCGTCGATCGATACCGTGAGCTTTGCCCAGCTGTTGTCGCCGTGCCAAGCTTCATAGAACCAGCCAGACGCGCCGTTCGGTGTGCTCGGGCAGATGATTCGACCCCCCGTGGCCGCCAGCATGGGCATGACCTTCGCGAGCGTTCCGTCCGCGGTGAACGCGGCCTCGTCGATAAGTACCAGCTTCGCGGCATAACCTCGGATTGATTCAACCGTCGACGGCAGGGCGAGCACTCGCGACCCGTTCGAGAAGCGGAGCTCGTCGTCTACCTTTTCGACGGAAGGAAGCTCGCCCGTTTCGGCGAGGATCCGGTGCATGTCGAACGCCTTGCACCAGACCTCCTTCGCCTGCTTCTGTTTCTCGCCCGCGAGAATCACGACGTCGCCTGGGTCGAAGCACGCCTGGTGAAGGACCCTCGTCGCGCAAGTTCGTGACTTACCGCTCTGCCGCGGCCACAGCACAAGCACGTCGTCGTCGCGGTGCTCAAGTAGCGCGATCTGATGCGGATCGGGCTCGAAGCCCGCATCGCGCATCATTTGCGCGGGATCCAAACGCCATGCCAAGGCGCGGCGGAGCCTGTCCTGGCGCAGGCTCAAGCAGCCTCCCGGAACTCGGCGTCGATCACTGTGCCGGGCAACTGCGTGAGACCCTGCGCGAACGCGCGCCGCGCCTCCGGCCACGGGCCGAGCACGCTTTCGGCGAGACGGGCGATCGCGTCGAACTCGGCAAAGACCAGGTTGTTGTTGGTGACCTGTTTGAGGCCGGGATATAGGGCCGCGATCTTCATCTGCTCGCGGTAGATCTTGAACTCGAGGTCCCGGTACTTCGCGGCAACGGCGTATTCGCCCATGCCGTCCAGCTTCTTCGTGATCTCGACCAGCTCCGCGTTGAGCCGCTTCAGGCCGAGCATCGCGTCTTCACCGCCGCGACGCGTCAGCTCTGCGATGTCAACCTCGACGTCCGCCGGCACCAGCCCGCGCAGGCGTGCAATCTGCTCCTGCGTCATGTGATCAGCACGGTGGCGATTGAGCGACCGGCGCTCGATGCCCCAGCGATCGGCGACGTCCTGCATCGACCGCGCAATCGCGATCTCCTGCTCGATCCGTTCTCGCTCGGGATGGGAGCACGTCTTGCAACGCTGGTGCACGTTACGCGGCATGCCTCACCAGCTCGCACAGGTCCATCGTGCGGGTCGTGATCCGCGTCGGCTCGATCTCGGCGATCACAAGCCTGCCGCCGGTCGCTGCGTCCGGGTGGTGTGCGCGCATGAAGCGCACCTGCTCGCGTGCGATGACCTCAACCTCGGCGGCGCACGCAGGGGGTTCCGGCGCCTGGTGCCAACCTGCATTCGGGCCGATGCGCCACGGCGCGATCTCGGCGCATTCGAAGTCGGCCGCCTTAGCCGCGCGTGTCCACGCCCACCCGGCCATGCACTGGCGATCGTTGGACCAGCCGACGAGTGCGATCTCAGCCTCCTCGCTTGCGTATCCCTCAGCAGCGCGCATCCCGTCGACCGTGACTGCCAGCGCCGGGAGCATTGCCGACATGCTGCCCCGCATGCCGCCCAGCGTATCGAGGTCGCCTCCGGTGCCGTGGACGAACGCGGCGACATGGTTGAGCAGTGTGATGTCACCGCGTGCGCCGAGGGCCAAGCCCATCGCGGGCAGGATGATCAGCTTTGCGGCGTGCACGAGGTCGCCGCCCGTGACCATGACGGCTGAGTCGGCCGCAAGGATCGCGCGCCGTGGAGTGATCCACGCGTTGAGAATGCTCATTTGATCTCCGGGACAAGTGCGGGGACGCGAAGCGCGCCGACCATGTAGATGGCGCCCATCGCAGCTGCGATGCCGGACGCGGTGGTAACGCCGAACGCGCCCGCAAGCGCGGGAGCCGCGTACCAAGCAACGATCATTACGACGATCATGAGAATGGTTCGGATCCACTTCGAACCGTTGCCGCCGCCGGCAGGCATGCGTGTGATATGGATCGGCGTTCCTTGTTTTGGGCGAACGCTCGCCCAGAAAGATCGCGGCACTTCCGCGCCTCCGATCTCGACGCGAATGGTCGACGCGATCGGCTCGCCGTCGGTCACCTGCATCAGCATCGCTTCCAGCGTTTGGCCTTCGCGCACGCGAACGATGCCGTGGTCGACGCTGAAGGGATGCGGTCGCAGGACGAGTGCAGTGCCACTGCTGTCAGCCACGGGGCACCGCCGCCGGCGAGACGCCGAATCGAGCTTGGATTGAGCGACCCGTCGAGCCCATCGTGCCAATTCGGCGGTCGACCTCGCTGACTGCTGCCTCGACAATGACCCTGATCATCCGACCACCGTCAGGCCCGGTGGTCTCTTCGGTGCGCGCTTGGCCACCGCTGTGGTTCTCGACGAGGACTTGAACAGCCGGAGCGCCACGGCTGCTGCCGACCGGGGCCGCGAACTGACCCGCGATCCCGCCGTTGGCGTAGCCGCCGCCGTGGATTGCGCGCCGTAGCGAATGGAACCCGCTCGGGCCGCCGATAGCAGCAATGTCCTCCTGCGATAGGACGCCCTCACCCTTGTGCACGACGCCAGCAGGTTGGTATTTGCCGCCGGTGCCGGTGTAGCCACCGGAGGAAAAGCCGGAGCCACCGCCCCAGAACCCGGCGAACGTGCCTCCGGCCGACGCTGCCCCGCCGCCGCCCATGAAGCTGCTCAGCAGCCACTCGACGGCCTTCTGCGCGAGCAGGCGAGCGGCAATGCGCTGAAGGTTCTTGGCGAAATCCTCAAACGCGTCGCCGGCAGAACGGGAACCGTCGATGAAACTGGCAAACATGTCTTCTGCGGAGCCGCGGACGTCGTCGAGCACGCGCTGCTGTTGCGCCGCTTCGTCGATCCGCTTGAGGTAGTCGCGAATCGCGTCGTCCTCGTTGTTGATCCCTTCGGCGTGCGCGTTTCGAATCGCGATCGCTGCATTCTTCTCCTGGTTCGTCATGCGCGTCAGGTCGAGCTCGAACTGCATGTCGCCCAGCAATTGCGTGCGCGACTCGCGCTCGCGATCGAGTCGCTGCCCTTCCTCGTCGGCCAGCCGCGCAGACTCGCGCATCGCGTCCTGCTCGCGCTCGAGCGAATCCAAATATTCAGCGCGCTGCACGAGCTGATCCTTCAGCGCGGGCGGCAGCTTGGAAAGCTCACCGCTCTCAGTCGCGTATCGAAGCCGGGCGGCTTCGCCGGTCTTTCCGAAGAGCGCGATCTGCTCTGCGAGCTGCTTGTTGATGCGCTGGTACGCCTGCTCGACAGCGTTGGCCTCCGACACGGACGGTCGGGCGGCGGATTTTGAGTCCGTGCTGCCAAGCGTCCCCTTAGGAGGGGGACGGCTGGGCGACGTACCCCCGACGACGTTGTCGAACATGCTCGCGCTGCTGCGCTGCGCCTGAAGGGCCTCAATCCCGGCGAGCTCCTTGCGGAGCGCATCAACCTTGTCCTGCCCGGTTGGAATGCCAAGCAGTTTCGAGATCGGATCGGGGGCAGTGCCGTACAGCCCAGGACGCTTCACATCGCCTTGGGCTTTCGGGATTTCGACCGCCCACAACTCCTGGCGTCGGTTCTCGAGCGCTGCGTCGCTCTTCTTGCTGTTTTCCGCAAAGAAGTCGCGCAATGCAGCCGTCGCCTCGCCGACTTTCGCCGCAACTGTTACCGCCATATCGGCCACGCGCAGCATGCCGTCGACCAGGTCGCCGACGCCGGATTTGATGCCCGGGTCGTTCAACGTGTTGTTGAGTGATTCGATCGCGTCGCGCGCACCATGTACGCCACTCGTGCCGCCGTCGCCCTCGAGCAAGTTGTCGAAGCTGTTTTTGAGCGATTCGAGCGCGCCGCCGAGCGTGTCGCGGGCGGCACGCGCGGAGCCTCCCATTTGGCTCTCGAGCTCCTTCAGCACGATCGCCTGCGCTTCCGCGAGGCGGTTGGTTTCGACGAGCTTCTGGATCATGTCCTTCTGCTTGTCGGTGAACTGCACACCGGCTCGCGAGAGCGCCGTGACGCCCTCAACAGGGTCGTTCAGCGCCTTGCCGAGCTGCACCGCGGCACCTTTCAAGTCGCCGCCCAGCGCGATGGACATGTCGAGCACGGCTTCGGTGGCGCGCGGAAACACATCGCGCCCGATCTTGGTGAAGGTCAGCAGCAGTGACTCGACGCCCGCGATGCTTTCGTCGTCGAACGTCGTGACACGTTGCAAGCCGTCCGCCAGGCGATTGAGGTCCGCCAGTGCCAGGCCGGCTGCGCCGTTCGTGCTCTTCAGCCGCGCGACGAGTTGCGCCTGCGCCTTCTCCGCCTCGATCGTGTTTTGCACGTACCGCGTCATCGCCAGTCCGAGCACGCCGATGCCCGCGGCTGCGCCGGCGAACACTGCAGGCGCCCACGCCTTCGCAATTTCCTTCGCCGAGTTCGCGGTCTTGGCACCGGTGCGCGTTAGGCTGCTGAGCTCCTGCTCGGCCTTGGCGACGCCATCGGTCGTGACCTTGATGCCGAGCGAGGCGATATCCATGGCTTAGCGGCCCTGCAGCTGACGCAGGTATTCGTTGACGATCGCGAACGCAGCGCCCGGATAGCTGTTGCACAGCTTGCGCACGTTGGCTTCGTTGAAGTCGTCGTCGAGTTCCCAGCCCTCGACCGCATGGAGGACCGCCTCGGCGTCGCCGTGCATCTCGCCGACGAACTGCCGCAGCGCCTCGCGATCGCGGTATTTGAACGTGAAGTCGACAGCGACGGCGCGACTGCCGGCGACAGGAATCTCGACGCGACTCTTGAACGCCGACGGCGGATTGAGCGAAAGCTTGGTCACGAGTTGAGCCTCGCGATGTTGAAGTTGATGTCGTCCTTCCACGAGTCAACGCGCACTTCGACGTTGACGTTGTAGGGGCCGATCGTCGTGGTAGTGCCGGATGTGATGGCGACGTTCGTTTTGACGACGCCAGTGCCCGGCTCCCGCACGTTCAAGAAGCCGTTGCCGGTCGCCGACACGATGACGTCAAGGATCTCGCCGGGTTCCAACGAACAGCTGAAACGGCCCTGGTGCCGGATGCCGGACAGCGCAACGACGGGGCGATACATCCACGCGACCAACGGGTCGATGGTCATTCGGGGTTCCTCTCGGAGTGTTCGGGGATGACGTCGTCGCCGATCTCGCGGGCGAGGCGTTCGAGGTGGTCACGGTTTGCCGCAAGTGCGGCCTCAAACTCGCGCCGCGCACGCTCGACGGCAGGCGTCGTGTCCACGGGCGGCATCGTCAGGGTCTTCATCGCGTTCCTCATGTGGCTCCCTTGGTGCGCTTCGTCTCGCGCTCATGCAGGCCCTTCGCACGCTTGAAGTCGATGAACTTGTTGGCCTTCGCGTCGAGCGCGCTGAGGGCTTGCGTGGTGATCGACCGTGCGTGCTGCAGGGCTTCCTTGCGACGCACGTGAACCGAGGCCTTGATCTGGGCAATGCGCTGGCGCGCGAGCTGGTGCACGTCCTCGCCCGCGGCGCCCTGCAGGCCGCAGAGGTATGGCGAGGCAGTGGCGACCGCCTGGATGCCCGCGACGTCCCATCGCTCGAGCATCCGATACACCTCGGCCATAGCCTTGGCCGGACCGAGGGATCGCAGGTGGCTGCGGATCTCCGGGAACAGCCCGATGTCGATGGGGTCCGCCCTCCGGCTCTCGCGCCCGATCGTGTCCTGCTCCGCGGCAATGGCGGCGTCGATGCGTTCGAACTCGCTCTGTGCGACCGCGGCCAGCTCTTCGAGCTTGGGCGCGACCATGCGTGCCGCCACCTTCAGGCGGCCGGCGTCGTTGAGGCTCGGGTCGTCATCCTTCGCGATGGTGTGCAACGCCGTGACCAGGTCGCGGAACTGGGTGAGCGCTCGGCTGTGTAGCTCCCGCAGCGCGCCGACTTCCTCGTCGCCATCGAATTCCGGCATCTCCGGAAACTCGCCGAACGCCGCGTGGACCACGGGCTCAATGACGACGCCGGTCCGCACATCAAAGCCGTCACCGAACGTCGGCTGGGTTGCCATGAAGGCGGTCGTCGTCTCAGCCATGACGGCGCGCTCCGGCCGACGTCCAAAGCCGGGACGGACAAGCGCTGCCGCTACCAAAGCGATGCGAACTGCGGACTTCGAGGCTGACGAACATAGTGAACTCCTTATCTATCAACGGGATATTCGACTCAAGACCCAGCGCCGCCGGAGATGTAGCATCTCGTCGCTTCCTGAAAATGGGCTTGAGCGAGGGTGGAAAACCGGGTCGGCAAGCGATGCGCCGAGAGCGTCGACCAATGCGAGATGCGCCCTGTTGCAACCTGTTGCATTGCGTTGCGTTGCACTTGTTGCGCCCCTTGTTGCGTTGTTGCGTTGCATCCGGGGTCTTTAGACCCGGTGCAATGCAACGTGCAACGGCGTCGGTCAGTCTTTTAGCCATCGGCTCACCGTGGACTTGTCCTTCCCGACCGCCTCGCCGATCTGCTCGAGGGTCATGCCCTTACTCTTCAGGTCGCGCGCATGCGCCTTGAGGTCCCGCACGCCGTCTGTCTTGTCCCGATCGGCCTGCATCGACGCGACCATGTCCGCCGCGGGCGCGCGTATGACCAGGCTTGTCTCCGGCTCTCCGTCGTCGTCGACGAGCCCCGGGATCTGGATGCTCTCGGTGGTGAGGAAGATGCACGCGTGCTTCTTGCCGTCCTTCTGCTTGGGGTTTGACAGCTCGAGCGCGGCATCTTTCGCTTTCAGGTAGAGCTGCACGTCCACGCCGGCCGGCATAGAGCTGTGCCCGCGCGCGTCCTCGCCCTGCTTGCCGGTGTGGTGCACAGCCATGACCGCGCAGCGAAAGCGCTGACGAAGCCGCTTCATGGCCGCGAACACTTGCCCCATGTCGCGACCGCTGTTTTCGTCACCGCCATTGAGCGCGGTGAACAGCGTGTCCAGGACGATCAGGCGGGGCTCACCTCGCTCCGCGGCGAGGCTATCGATGCGCGTCGCGAGCAGATCGAGTTGCGCCGGGTCGCGCACCTCGGGCATCTCACGGAATGCGATGTTGGCCGTGGACGCGTTGTTTGCCGTCTCCCAAGCCGCCAGACGCCGGGCGAATCCGCCTTCGCCTTCGCCAGCGAGATAGAACACCGTCCCCTGACGTGTCGCCTTGCCGTGCCAATCCAAGCCGTTGGCAATGCACCCTGCCATATCGATTGCGGTGAACGTCTTGCACGTGCCCCACCCGCCGTAGAGCAGCGCCGTGCATTCCGTGGGCAGCACCCTGCGGATCGCCCATTCGGACGGCCGCAGATTCTTGCGGTCCGTCATTGCGTCGCCCCACTGGAAGTCGACGGCCGCAGCTGGTGCCTTGTCCGGCATGGCCACCGATTTGCCCAGCGCGCCATCCAACGCGCGCTCGATCTCGTCGTCGGGTACATCCCGCGTGTAGCGACCGGCGGCGCGACGCGCGTCCATGATCGCGAGCGCTTCCGCACGCGTCATGTGGCCGCGGCGGATGTCGTCCGCCAGGAACGTCGTTTCCTTCAAGATCGCGGCGTGCCGACCGACCGTGACGACATCCGCAAGCGCAGGCACGGCGGAAACCGTCGCCGCCTGCTCGGCGGCAGTAAAACGCTCCAGCACGCGCTGCGCCGTATACGGCGGCGCACCGGACTCGTGGATCACGCGAACACGAAACGGCTTGCCCTTCTGGTGCAGCGATCCCGGCAGCCGCATGACGCGCGGTAGGTCGCAGATCGAACGGTCGGTCCCGAACTCGGAGGCGATCGCGTGCTGCACGCTGCGGAAGCGATCGAGCGGCAGGTCGTCGACTAGCCAGTACACGTGCCATTTGCCCGGGCTCGATTCAACGATCAGGTGCGGCTCTAGGTCGCAAGCCAGCAACGGCCCAAGGTCTGCTCCGTCGGTGTCAGCGAACACCGCACGAATGCGACAGATGCTGTCCGCCTCCTGGCCGCCTTGATTCACGACCACGAACACGCCGCGACGCTCGAGTCCTGCAGCAGTCAATGACGCGCCGACCGCATCGAGCGAGCCGTCGAACTTTCGCGCGCCGCGTGAGTCGTTGCGCGCGGCGTCGTCGTCGAAGACGCGGAAGCAAAACTCCTCCGCTTCCTCGTCAAGGATGGTCAGAAACCGTTGAGCTTCTGCGAGGTCGAGCACGTCGTTCACGCGTTCCCCCGCAGCCCCGCCCGCTCCGCGTGATACGTGGCGACGGTGCGTCGCAGCTCGTGCGTATCGGCTTCGGGAAACCTGTCGGCGAGCGTCGGCAGCAGCGCCACAGGCATCCGCGCGATCGGCTCGCCGTCGTACAGGACGAGCGCCTCGTCGTCGATCGCGCCGCGGGCGTTGAGGCCGAACACGACGGCAAGGCCGCTTTGATTGCGTGCGGCCGCGGCGACACGATGCGGCTCGTGGCAGATGAAGGGCGCCATCACCGGATCCCCTCTTCGCGCATCGCGCGCTGCATATGCCGCGCAGCCTCGATCGCCTGTTCCGGCGCGCTGTGCGTGGCTGTGCCAGCGTAGCCATTCGACAGCAACGCATGCCAAGCGATGAGGACGAGATCGCGGAACGTGGGCTCCATGCCCGGCGCAGGTAGCGGCGTGCTCATGCGGCACCTCGCGACAGGCCGACCCACTGCTTGAGGTCACCGAGCCGGTAGCGGATCGAAAAGCCGTTCGGCATGACCAGCCAAGTCGGGCCTTCGTTCGCCGAGCGCAGTTTGCGCATGTGCGGGCCGGTGTAGCCGAGGAAGCGCGCGGCATCGCGGGTGCTGAGCAGTCGATCGTCGAGCTCGTCGACCCATGACTGCGCGGCAACGGGTGCGGGCTTGGCGCGCTTCATGACGCGCCTCGCGCCGAGTTGAGCGCGCTACGGGGCGTGAAGATTCGACGCCCGACGTACACCTTAGGGATGTCGGCGCGACGGTCGTACGTGCGCTCGCTAATACCCGCGGCCGCGCAGAAATCTTTCCGCGGCAGGTATTCGTCGACATCAACTACCGACTGGACGACGTCGCGAAGCGTGACGGGTTGATGGGCGGAAACTGCAAGCCGATCTTTCAAAGTGGCGACTCAACGCTGTGTTGAGTGCCACTCTTGTCTAGTCGTAATCCTGTGTACTCGCCGATTACTCGGGATTGCTCTCTTCTCGGTTGCGCCTGCTATCGGTGCATGCATTCTGGATGCGCCGCAAAGACAGCCGGACCTCGCCCGGAAAGTAGCGATCCCAAACCTTCAAGTTAGTTGCTAGCCGCTTCTTGGCGGCTGCCGCGGATGCGTCGAGCCCGTGCTGCCGGGCGCGATCGCGTTCCTTCTCTACGGCGGCCGCGATGTCGTGCTCTCGCCCAAGGCCCGGGTTTCCCCTGCGAAGTTTCACGATGCATGCCGTATTCGCGTCTTCCCCAATCGATATCCGAAGGTGCATCTCGGAAAGGATGCGGCGCCATGGCTCGGCGATGTTGCTGCGCTCGATAGCGTCGGCGAGCATTGCATGAGCCTTGCGACCTTGGTTTACGTCTCCGCGTTTCGACGCCTGGAGCATCACCTCAACAATGTCTGGCAACTGCGCCATTACCCCCACCCTCCTGCAATCAGATGCGTCAACGCGAACGAATACAGGCTGCGAATCTGGTGATCGCTCACGTTCTGGTAACCCCCGCCGAGCTTCCGCACGTCCCGCACGAAGTCGTGGACGGTCGTTCTCGGCTGTTCACGAGGGCGGGAATCGAACGAAGCGCGGGACGCAGGAAACTGGATAATGGTTGCCGCCATGGTCGTCTCTCCTAAAGACGGTTGTGGAAGTCGTCGGCCTGGCGGTTGCCGCCGCCAGTGCCGGCGCGTTATCCGGCTTTTCGCCGGGTATTGCTCAGTGTCTCCGTCGCGAACGAGTCCATCATTCCCGCCAGAGCGCGCTTCCTCTCCTCGAGAAGGTGCGCGTAACGCAATGTCGTCTGCGCTTGGCTGTGAGCCAGTTGCGAGCCGACGTCATGCAGGGTGGCGCCAGAGCTGATGAGCACGCTCGCCGCCGTGTGGCGCAGGTCGTGAATGCGGACGTCCGGGATCCCCAGCTTTTCGCGAATGCGGCCCCATAGCTCGTGCACGTCGAGCACATGCGTGCCTTCGTTGGCCTTGGGGATTCGACCCTGCTGCAGCACGTCCATGCGGACCTTCCCCGGGAACACCCATATTGGGTCCGAGTGCGCTGCCTGGAGGCGACGCAGGCTCGCAACCGCCATCTCCGGCAGCGCAATCTCATGCTCATGCCCGGCCTTCATCGTCTCCCGCGGCTTGCGCCACCAGCCCGCCCGCAAGTCCACGTCGACCCACCGCATCCGGTACACCTCGCCCTTGCGTGCGCCCGTCAAGAGCGCGATACGCAGCGCCTCGCAGCTCACCAGCTGGCGCACCGCTGGCTCTTGGAGCCGCACCGTTTTTGTCCCGCGCCCGAACGCACCTCGTCGAGCCCAGTACGGCCACTCGTCGAGCTCGGCCATTACCGCGATCCACTCGTCACGCGTCAGGTAGCGCCGTCGAGCGACTTCGGCGGCGAGCACGTCACCCAAGTCGACCTTTTTGACCACGTTCTCCGCCACGATTTCTTGCTTCACAGCCCAGCTCAGGAACGCGCGCAGGTGCGCGACCGCCAAGTTCGCTGCACGAGGTCCCCCGACCCTTCGGCCGCGCAAGGTGCGGGCAGTCTCGATCGACGTGGCAAGCATCCGGACATCGTCGCCAGAAACGCTCGAGATATAGCGGCCGCCGACCCGCGGCAGGATGTGGTTTTCGAAACTGCCGCGCACTTTCTCGAAAGATGAGTCCTTCATGGGCGTCCGGCGTGACCGGATCGCGTCGCTGTAGCGCGCGAAGGCGTCGGACACGGTCACTAACCCAGCCGCGGCTTTCGTCTGCGCTGCGTCGCGAAGCTTCGCCTCGACCGCTGGATTCGACCCGCGGTCCACTTGCCCGCGCAGCTCTGCAGCGATGCGCCGTGCCTGCCCTGCTGTCAGGCCGCGCTTCGCCGTTTCCGCCAACGTGTCGGCGCGTGCGTTGGTTTCCTTGCCGTCGCGCCAGCGACCGATCTTGACGGAGTGCCACTTGCCGCCCTTGCGGTAGCGCAGACGGAACGTGCGCGTTCCGGTGTAGGTCACCTGGCAACAGAACCCGGGGACCTCATCGTCCAGAACCAGGCGGCTCCCTTGCTCGCGCGTCGGGACGCTCAGCCCGCGCACGCGCGCTTGGTCGAGATGTACGCTGCTCTCGCCCGGTCGCGCACGCTTCGGCGGCTCGGTTTGAACGGGGGGCTCGTTTCGCATCGTTTTGGTATCCATCCGTCCGCTACGGTTGGCTACTAGATGATACGAGAAGCTACAACATGATATCCGGTGGTGCAATGGAGATCCGCATGAGAAAAGGCCATTTCCGACTAGCGGAGCCATATGGGACAAGCATTCTGGCATCCGTGCCTCCCCAATCTCCCCGGAGCTTCATCATTTCCGGCGGCGCGGTGTCGCCGGAAACGATTCCCTTCAGCGCACCAGCCAAGGACGCCTGATGAAACGCGCATTCCTCGCATTGCTGGCCTTTGCGCTGGCGCCCGCGTTCGCCGCGCAGCCGAAACTCGTCGCGCAGCGCGTTGCGCTAGCCGACGGTTCGTCGTTCCAGCTGCGCGTTCCGGCGGGTTACCGGCTCGACCCGGTGCTGCAGGGTCTGCACCGCGTGCGTTTCTTCGCGCGGGATCCGCGCGGTCGGCTGCTCGTCACCGACATGCACGATCTCACTGACAACCGCAAAGGCCAGCTGCTGATGCTCGGCCAAGCGGACGCTGTGACCGGCCGGTTCGCAGCGCCGACGGTGATGCTAGACGGCTTGCGCAACCCGAACAGCATCGCGTTCCACACCGACGCGAAGTCGCGCACATGGCTCTACCTCGCGCTCACTCAGGCGCTGCTGCGTTATCCATACGACGTCGCCACGGGCCGCATTTCCGGCGCGCCAGAAACCCTCGCCACGTTTCCCGATTACGGCCTCAGCTACAAGTACGGCGGCTGGCATCTGACGCGCACCGTGCTGGTCGAGCCGGACGGCACCGCGCTCGTGTCTGTCGGCAGCAGTTGCAATGCCTGCATCGAGAAGGAAGCGGTGCGTGCGAGCATCGTTGCGATCTCTCCCGACGGAAAGCAGCGCACCATCGCGCGTGGCCTGCGCAATGCCGTCGGGCTGGTGCGCGACGGCGACGCGCTGATCGCGACGAATCAGGGCGCGGACCACCTCGGCCTCAACCGTCCCGACGAAACGATGTACCGCATCGTCGACGGCATGGACGCGGGCTGGCCGTATTGCTACAGCGCAGCGGGGCGCGTCACGGCTGATCCGAAGTTCCCGCGCGCAGCGGGCTGCGCACATGTCGCGACGCCGTTCGCGCAGTTCCCCGCGCATGCGTCGGCGCTCGGCGTGCTGCCGATGCCCGCGAGCCGCGACGCATCCGACGTACTCGCCAACCACTACATCGTCGCGCTGCACGGCTCCACCAATGAACGCATCGGCCATGGTTACATGCTCGTGCGCGTGAGCCGCGACGGACGCACTGTCGAGCCGCTGATCACCGGTTTCCGCGACGGCACGAAGGTCAATGGTCGACCCGCCGGCCTCATCGACGATGGCAGCGGCGGGCTTTATTTCAGCGACGACCGCAAGGGCGTCGTCTACCACCTGCGGAAAGCCCAATGAGCGCGACATCGGTCGATGACATGCCCGCGCTGCAACCTGTTGCGCCGACCGATAGCACGCCGCACGTCCTCGCCGACCGCGCCGTGCGCTTGTTCATCGGCCTCGCGGCGCTGTTCTGCGTCAACACCGTGCTGGCCGAGTTCATCGGCGTAAAGATCTTCGCGCTGGAGGACACGCTCGGGATCAATCCATTCGAATGGCACCTGTTCGGACAGAACGGCTCACTGAGTTTTACGGCCGGCACATTGCTGTGGCCGATCGTGTTCCTGATGACCGACGTCATCAACGAGTTCTACGGCCATCGGGGCGTGCGCATCATTTCGCTGCTGGCTGCCGCGCTCATCGTCTACGGCTTCGCGTTCGCGTTCGCCGCAATCTCGCTGGCGCCGGCGGGCTGGTGGATCGGCGCAGCGAAATCGCAGGGTGTCGACAATTACCAGGCCGCGTTTTCGGCCGTGTTCGGGCAAGGCATGTGGACGATCGCGGGCTCGCTGGTCGCGTTCCTGCTCGGGCAGTTCATCGACGTCGCGGTCTTCCATCGCATCCGCCGCGCGACCGGTGCGCGTGCGATCTGGCTGCGCTCGACCGGCTCGACCGCGGTGTCGCAGCTCGTCGACAGTTTCGTCGTCTTGTACATCGCGTTCGTGCTCGGCCCGCAGCATTGGCCGATGGGCCTGTTCCTCGCGGTGAGCACCGTCAACTACGTCTACAAGATGGTTGCAGCGGTGGCGATGATCCCGCTGATCTACATCATGAAGAACGCGATGATCCGCTTCCTCGGCGTCGAACGCGCCGACCAACTGCGCGCGCAGGCTGCGGCGGACTGACGGAAGGCGGCCATTGCATGACTTCCGACCGGCGATAGCGCAGGCGGAAGCCCGCATGCTCCGGGGGTCCCCAGCCGGAGCCCGCCATGCATCTGCGTCCCATCACCCTTGCCGTCGCCCTCGCGTTCGGCATTGCCGCCCTGCCCTCCATCGCCGCACCGGCAAAGGCGCCCGCTGCGGCGTCCAGCACGCAATCGACCAAGGGCCAGAAGCTGTCGGCCATGTACGACCAGTACTGGGAGGAGCTGCTCAAGCTCAACCCGCTGCAGGCCACGTTCCAGGGTGACCCGCGCTACAACGACCAGATGCCCGACTTCGGCACGGCCGAGTACCGCAAGAAGCAGCACGACTTCACCACCAAGTGGCTCAATGCAGTTCAGAAGGTCGGCAGCGACGGCCTGACCGGCCAGGACCTGCTGAGCTACGAGATCTTCGTCGACGGCGCCAAGCGCTCGCTCGAAGGCGAGCAGTTCCCCGACTGGATGATGCCGGTCAACCAGATGGGCAGCATCGCGAGCTACGGCGCGATGTTCGGTTCGGGCACCGGTCCGCAGCCGTTCAAGACCGTCAAGGATTACGACAACTGGCTCAAGCGCGCGAACCAGCTGCCGAAGCTGTTCGACACGTCGATCTCGAACATGCGCGAAGGCGTCAAGGCCGGCGTCGTGCAGCCGCGCGTGCTCATGGTCAAGGTGGTGCCGCAGCTCGACGCGCTGATCAACGACGACCCGACCAAGACGCTGTTCTGGGGCCCGATCGCGAAGATGCCGAAGGATTTCTCGGCAGCCGATCGCGAGCGCCTCACGAACCAGTATCGCGACATGATCAGCAAGCAGGTGATGCCGGCCTACAAGCGCCTTCGTGCCTACATCAATGACGAATACCTGCCGAAGACGCGCGAGACGATCGGCCTGGATTCGCTGCCGAACGGCAAGGCGTGGTACGCCTACGACGTGCGCAACAGCACCACCACAAGCCGCACGCCGGAGCAGATCCACGAACTCGGCCTGAGTGAAGTCGCGCGCATCCATGGCGAGATGCAGCAGGTGATGCAGCAGGTCGGCTTCAAGGGCTCGCTGCAGGACTTCTTCCAGTTCATGCGCACCGACCCGCGCTTCCAGTTCAAGACCGAGGACGAGCTGCTCACGTTCTATCGCAGCCTCGAGAAGACGATCATGGCCGGCGTGCCGACCGAGTTCTCGCTGACGCCGAAGACCCCGTTCGAAATCCGTCCGGTCGAGGCCTTCCGCGCGAAGTCGGCCGCGGGTGGTGAGTACCAGAGCGGCAGCGAGGACCGCACGCGTCCGGGCATCTTCTACGTCAACACCTACGACCTGCCGAGCCGCAAGACGTGGGACGCGGAAGACCTGTTCCTGCACGAGGCGATTCCCGGCCATCACTTCCAGATCTCGTTGCAGCAGGAGCTGACGACGATGCCGAAGTTCCGTCGTTTCGGCGGCGAAACGGCGTTCGCCGAAGGCTGGGGCCTGTACGCGGAATCGCTCGGTCGCGACGTAGGCGTCTACAAGGATCCGTACAGCTACTTCGGCTACCTGCAGAACGAGCTGTGGCGCGCGATCCGCCTCGTCGTCGACACCGGCATCCACAGCAAGGGCTGGAGCCGCGACCAGGTCATCAAGTACATGCTCGACAACTCCGCGGCGAGCGAGACCGACGCCACTGCCGAAGCCGAGCGCTACATCGCGTGGCCGAGCCAGGCGCTGGCGTACAAGTCGGGCGAACTCAAGATCAAGGAGCTGCGCGCGCGTGCACAGCAGGCGCTCGGCCCGAAGTTCGACATCCGCGAGTTCCATGCCGAAGTGCTGAGGGACGGCGCGGTGCCGCTGGACGTGCTCGATGCCAAGATCGACCGGTGGATCGAGGCGAAGAAGGCCTCCTGATCCACGCAAATGCCTCACCGAACGGGCCGCGAAAGCGGCCCGTTCGCGTTCCGGCCACCCACGAGCGACCGCCTGCCCGCCGGCCCCGACCGTGCATCGGGCGGAGTCAACCGCGCGCATACATCGAGCGTTCGCGGCTCCGATTATTCGCGAGCCGCCATGGACCGTCGCCTTCCGTTTCGCTGCGTCGCATATCCGCCTTGCGTTTGCGCGCAGGCGGTCGGGCGACGCGCGCGCCGACCGACGCGAACCATCGCACCCCGCATTGCACGGATCGCATGCCGATGACGCAGGACGCTCGACCCACCCGCCGCTACGCCGCATTTCGCGACGCGCTCGCGATCGCGGCCGGCATCGCGTTCGGCGTCGCCCTGCTCGCCCTCGCCTTCCTGCTCGCGGCACGACCGATCGAGCCGCAACGGCCGCTGGACGCCTGCGAATCGGCGCAACGCGGCGCCCCACTCACGCGCGCATGCGCCAAACCTGTCAACCGCGAACTTCCCCGGGCGTTTCCACCCGGGGAGGGCGTGAGATGACAGACGACCAACAACGACGACTCGCCAGCACGCATAACCGGTTCGGACTGGGCGCACGCCCCGGCGATCTCCATCGTGCCGACGACCCGCATGCGCTGCTCGTGCGTCAACTCACGGGAAACGCGGGAGCGAACGATTTCGGCGCGCTGCCGTCGAGCCGCGATTACCTGCATCTCGAAGCGACCGTGCTCGCGAACGCGCGTCAGGCCAAGCGCATGCGGGACGACACGATGTCGCCGATGCAGGACGACGCGACGCCGCAGCCAGGCAATCGAAAGCGTGGCGGACGCGGCGCGCTGAGGGAATCCGTGCGCGCCGAACTCGACGCACGCTACCGCCACGCCGCGACCACGCCCGACGGTTTCGCGGAACGTCTGGTGCGCTTCTGGTCGAATCACTTCGCCGTATCGATCGACAAGCGACAGGCCCTGCTCTACGCGGCGCCGATGGAGCGCGAAGCGATTCGCCCGAACGCCTTCGGCCGATTCGGCGACCTGCTCGTCGCCGTCGAGCAGCATCCGGCGATGCTGCGCTACCTCGACAACGTGCGCTCGATCGGCGATGACTCACGCGTCGCACAGCGTGCCATGGGCAAGCGCCAGCTCGGACTCAACGAGAATCTCGCGCGCGAAATCCTCGAGCTGCACACGCTCGGCGTCGACGGCGGCTACTCGCAGGTCGACGTCACCGAACTCGCGCGTGCGATCACCGGCTGGAGCACGCCCGCACCGCGCGAAATGCTCGAGAGCGTGCCGACCTCCGCTTTCGTGTTTCGCCCGAACGCGCACGAAGGTGGCGCGCGCAGCGTGATCGGCCGTCGCTATGCGGAAAGCGGCATCGACCAGGGACGCGCCATCCTCCGCGACCTCGCAGTGCATCCGTCGACGGCGCGTCACGTGTCGACCAAGCTCGCGCGTCATTTCATTTCCGACGATCCGCCGAAAGCCGTGGTCGACCGCATGGCGCAGGCCTGGACGCGCAGCAACGGGCAACTCGTCGACGTCTATCGCGCGCTGATCGACAGCCCGGAAGCCTGGGACGTGACTGCACGCAAGTTCCGCACGCCGGATGATTTCGTTGTCGCTGCGCTGCGTTCGCTGGATACCGAGGAGTCGATTGCTCGCCTCCAGCCCGTGTTGACGCAACTTGGCGAGCCCGCATTCACTCCCCGCTCTCCGGCGGGTTTTCCGGATATCACCACCGCATGGAGCGGCGGGGACGCACTCTTCAAGCGCGTGCAGGCCGCGCAGCGCCTCGCAACGCTCGCATCGACGCCCGACCCGCTGGCGACCGCGCGCGTCGCGCTAGGCCCGCATCTCGACGACGCGACGGCGACCACGCTGCGTCGCGCCGAATCCGCACGTTCGGGTCTCGCGCTGCTATTCGCGAGCCCGGCGTTTCAATGGAGGACCTGACATGGACCCCAGCCGACGCCGTTTCCTCGCCGTCGCCGGTGCCAGCGCATCGCTCGCGCTGTGGCCGCGGCTTCCCTCGTTCGCCGGCGCACTGCGCGCCAATGACGACGCACGCTTCGTCGTCGTGCTGTTGCGCGGCGGGCTCGACGCGCTGCATGCGCTGCCGCCGGTCGACGATCCCGATTACCTGCGCCTGCGTCGCGATCTCGCGGTGACCGACGCGTTGCCTCTCGGCGGCGGCTTCGGGCTGCATCCGTCGCTGTCGTTCGCATCGCAGCTGTACGCGTCGAAACAGTTCATGCCGGTCGTCGCGATCGCGCCGCCGTATCGCGGACGTTCGCACTTCGAAGCGCAGGACAACGTGGAAAGCGGCGGCGACGCGAGCGCGCATCTGCAGACGGGTTGGTTGAGCCGCACGAGCGCGGCGATGACGGGCGCCGATGCGCTGGCGGTCGCGGCAGTCGCGCCGTTGTCTGCGCGCGGGCCCGGGCGCGTGCGTACGTGGTCGCCGCCATTCGCCGACGACGTCGATCCGATGATGTTGCAGCGCCTGCAGGCGCTGTATGCGAACGATCACGAACTCGCACCGTCGTTCGCCGAAGCGATGCGCAACGGCGACATGGGCAGCACAGGCGCATTGCGATTGCCGGAAGCGATGCAGGCGGCCGCGACGTTCATGCGCGCAGCCGACGGCCCGCGCATCGCCTTCGTCGAGGACGCCGGCTGGGACAGCCACGGCGGCCAGGCGTATCAACTCAAGCGCAAGCTCGGCGAACTCGATGCGGGCCTGCGCGCGTTCCACGACAACGCGCAGCCGATCTGGCCGAAGACGGTGGTCGCGATCGTGACGGAATTCGGTCGCACTGCCGCGGCCAACGGCACCGGCGGCACCGATCACGGCACGGGCGGCGTCGCATTCCTCGCGGGTGGTGCGGTACGCGGTGGACGCGTCGCCGGCGATTGGCCGGGGCTGTCCTCGTCCGCGCTATTTGAAGGCCGCGATCTGCACGCGACCAACGACCTGCGCGCCCTGTTCAAGGGCGTGCTGGTCGAACACATGGGTCTTGATCGCACGGCGGTCGAGCGTCAGGTGTTCCCCGACAGCACGACCGCACGTGTGATGAGCGGCCTCGTGGCTTAAGCGTCTTGCGCCTTAGCGCGCGGGACGTGCCGCACGGCTGGTCGCGCTACGCGGCTTGCCGGTGTGCGCATGGGCATGCGCGGTGCGAGCAGCCGGCTTGCCATGCGGACGATGCGCCGGACGCGGCGTGCGCTGCGCCTGCACCGGCTTCATGTCCATGCGGAGCGGACGCGTCGGCACGAAGCCTTCGACCGTTTCCTGCTGCACATTCTGGCCGAGCATCTTCTGCACCTGCGCGAGCAGGCCGCCTTCGTCGACGCCGACCAGCGAGATCGCCTCGCCCGTTGCGCCGTTGCGACCGGTGCGACCGATGCGGTGCACGTAGTCCTCGGCGACCATCGGAAGGTCGAAGTTGATGACCAGCGGCAGGTCCGGAATATCGAGACCACGCGCGGCGACGTCGGTCGCGACCAGCACGCGAGCGCGGCCGGCCTTGAACGCGTCGAGCGCCTTCTGACGCTGACCTTGGCTCTTGTTGCCATGGATGGCGACAGCCTTCAGGCCTGCGTCTTCCAGCTGCTCGGCGAGGCGGTTGCAACCATGCTTGGTGCGGCCGAAGACGAGCACGCGATCCTGGAAGCGCGTAGCCAGCAGGTGCACCAGCAGGTCCTTCTTGCGGCTGCCATCGACCGGATGCGCGATGTGCTTGATCGTCGACGCAACGGTGTTGCGCGCGGCGACTTCGACTTCGACCGGGTTACGCATGAAGTCCATGGCGAGGCCACGGATGCGCGGCTCGAACGTCGCCGAGAACAGCAGCGTCTGGCGCGCCTTCGGCACGGTGTTGACGATGCGCTTGATCGCCGGCATGAAGCCCATGTCGAGCATGCGGTCGGCTTCGTCGAGCACGAGGATCTCGATCGAATCGAGCTTGGCGGTGCCGCGCTCGAGGTGATCGATCAGGCGGCCCGGCGTGGCGACCATGATGTCGACGCCGCGACGCAGCACGTCCATCTGCGGGCCCATGCCGACGCCGCCGAAGATCATGCAGGTGTGCAGCTGCAGGTGCCGGGCGTAGGAACGCAGGCTCTCGTTGACCTGCACCGCGAGTTCGCGGGTCGGCACGAGGATGAGCGCACGCGGACGGCGCGGGCCCTGGGCAGCGGTGGTCTTGGACAGACGCGCAAGCAGCGGCAGCGCGAACGCGCCGGTCTTGCCGGTGCCCGTCTGCGCGGCGCCGAGCACGTCACGGCCGGCGAGAACCGCCGGAATCGCGGCCTGCTGGATCGGCGTCGGGGTGTTGTAGTTGAGGACAGCGAGCGCGCGCAGCACGGCGGGCGGCAGGCCGAGCGCCTCGAAGGTCGAGGGTTCAGTCATGGTGGTGCTCCAATGGAAATACGCCGCGGGAATAACCGCGGGTCCACTCGGAGCCTTCCAAACCGCGCTGCGAGTAAAGGGGTGACGCGCCGGAAAGGCCCGGAACGTGTCGGCGTCGAGAATGCGTGCGGATGACATCGCGATGCCGCATGGGGCGGCAAAGGCCCGAGGGGCCTGCGAGAACCGTGGAAAACGCGCCCGAGGGCGGATGCAAGACGGCGAACGACGTGGATGCTACGTGAAAACGCTCCAGCCTGCCCGGCCGCTCCGCCGAGCGGTTCAGTCTGGTCCGCCCGCCATGACCTCCGGCACGCTTCCGCCTGCCGGCCCCCGCGTAACGTCCGGCCAGCATGCCAACCGGCGTGTCGCCCGTGGCCATGTCCCGGGCCGACCCCCAATGCCCCGGCTCCGGAGCCTTACGTGACCTCGAAGAACCGCACTCTCCCGCTCGCCCTCGCCGTCGTGGCCGTACTGGCTGGTGGCGTCGCCGCCTACGCCGCGCCGAAGGCGTCCAACGACCTCAGCATCGACGCCGCCAAGCTGCCGCCGGTCAACCGCTTCGCCAAGGCCGACCTCGACCCCGCCAAGGACCCGTGCAAGGACTTCGGCGGCTACGTCAACGGCAAGTGGCTGGCCTCGCACCCGATTCCGTCCGACCGCACCTCGTGGGGCGCGTTCGAAATGCTCGACGAGCGCAGCAACGCCGCGCAGCGCCAGATCGCGGAAAAGGTCGCCGCCGACAAGAACGCCACCGGCGTGCAGAAGATCGTTGGTGACTTCTGGGCGACCGGCATGGACACCAAGACCATCAACGCGCAGGGCATCGCGCCGCTGAAGGGTCACCTCGACGCGATCGACAAGCTGTCGAACAAGGATCAGATCGCCGACTACCTGCGCGAGAGCGCGGCCAAGGGCGAGAACCTGCTGTTCGGTTTCGGCTCGACGCCGGACTACAAGAACTCGTCGGTCAACATCGGCGTCGCGTTCCAGGGCGGCCTCGGCCTGCCGGACACGAGCTTCTACAGCGACCCGACCAAGGCGGGCGTGCTGAAGGCGTACGAAGCGCACATCGCCAAGGTGCTCACGCTGTCGGGCACTCCGGCCGCCGACGCCGCCAAGCAGGCGAAGGACGTGGTCGCGTTCGAAACGCGCCTCGCGAAGGCGTCGAAGTCGCGTTCGGAGCTGTCGCGTGACGCCGAACTCTTCTACAACCCGATCAGCCCGGCCGCGGCCGACAAGCTGACGCCGAACTTCCCGTGGACGACGTTCTTCAAGTCGCAGGGTCTGGAAGTGCCGGCGATGTTCTCGCTCGCGATTCCGTCGTTCCATCAGGAAGTCAGCAAGATGCTGGGCGACGTGCCGGCATCCGCATGGCGCAGCTACCTGCGCTTCCACACCGTCGACGAAGCGTCGCCGTACCTGTCGGACGCGTTCGTCAACGAGAACTTCGACTTCTACAGCAAGACGCTGCGCGGTCAGAAGCAGATCAAGGAGCGCGGCAAGCGCGTGCTCGGTGCGCTGAACGGCGCCGCCGGCGAAGCGATGGGCCAGCTGTACGTCAAGACGGCGTTCTCGCCGGAATCGAAGGCGCGCATGGAAACGCTCGTGCAGAACCTGCGCGACGCACAGAAAGCGCGCATCGAGAAGCTCGACTGGATGACCGCCGAAACCAAGCAGAAGGCGCTCGCCAAGTGGGCCGCGTTCACGCCGAAGATCGGTTACCCGGACAAGTGGCGTGACTGGTCGGGCCTGCGCACCTCGCGCGACAGCTATCTCGGCAACGCGATGGCCGCGAACGAGTTCAACTACAAGTGGGACATCTCGAAGATCGGCAAGCCGGTCGATCGCACCGAATGGGGCATGAGCCCGCAGACGGTCAACGCGTACTACAACCCGTCGATGAACGAGATCGTGTTCCCGGCCGCGATCCTGCAGCCGCCGTTCTTCGACCCGAAGGCGCCCGACGAGATGAACTACGGCGGCATCGGCGCGGTGATCGGCCACGAGATGACGCACGGCTACGACGACCAGGGCAGCCGTTTCGGGCCGACCGGCAACTTCGAGAACTGGTGGACGGATGCCGACTCGAAGGGCTTCGCGTCGCGCACCGATAAGCTCGTCAACCAGTTCAACGGTTACGAAGCCGCGCCGGGCCTGAAGGTCGACGGCAAGCACACGCTCGGCGAGAACATCGCGGACCTGGGCGGCCTCAACACCGCGTACGACGCGATGCAGAAGGCGACCGCCGGCAAGCCGGATACGGTCAAAGACGGGCTGACGCGCGACCAGCGCTTCTTCGTCAACTTCGCGACCGTGTGGCGCCGCAACTTCACGCCGGACGAGCTGAAGCTGCGCATCACCACCGACGAGCACGCACCGGCGAACTTCCGCGCGATCGGCGCGCCGTCGAACATGCCGGCGTTCGCGAACGCGTTCCAATGCAAGGTCGGCAGCCCGATGGTGCGTGGCAGCGACCAGCAGGTCGTGATCTGGTAAGTCGTCGCGACATGCAGTGATCGAAAGGCCCGGGGCGACCCGGGCCTTTCCTTTTGCGGCCGCATGCACGAAGGCGTGAGGGAATCGTTCATTGCACGCACGACGCCGTTGCTAGACTCCAGCCGGTTTCCACAAGGACGCCCCGCAATGACCGCACGCCCCATCGTCGCCGCACTGGCCGTTGCCCTGCTCGCCCTCACATCCGTCCCCGATTCGTCCGCGGCGACGAAGAAGAAGTCGTCCACCGCGTCCTCGCGCAGCGCCAAGCCGGCCGCGCCGACGGCATGCACCGACTTCTACACCTACGCCAACCAGTCATGGCTGACGTCCAATCCCGCGACGCCCGGCGTGCCGGCCGTGTCCGCGCTCGACCAGTTGCGTCAGCACGCGTACCAGCAGCAGATCGACCTGCTCAACAGCGCGATGACCGCGCCGTCCAACGACGTGCAGAAGCTGCTCGGCGACTTCTGGGCGAGCGGCATTGACGAAGCCGCGGTCGAACGCGACGCCGCGAACCCGATCGCACCGTTGCTCGGCCGCATCAATGCGATCAAGAAGGCCAAGGACATTCCGGCCGCGATCGCCGCGCTGCATCAGGTCGGCATCCCGGTCGCGTTCAATTTCAGCGCGGACGTCGACCTTGCGGACACCAGCCGCCACATCGGTTACTTCACCGGCGGCGGCATTGGCCTGCAGGACCCCGCGTTCTATTCGCGCACCGACGCCGAAACGCGCGAGGTGATGGATCGCTACCGCACCTACGTGCAGAAGATCCTGCTGCTGACCGGTACGCAGCAGGCACAGATGCCGCAGGAACTCGCCTACGTCATGGACGTGGAAACGCGCATCGCGGCCGCCATGCGCCCGATGGCGTCGCAGCGTGATCCGCGCGCGAACTACGCCGCCGTGCCGACCGCGAACCTAGCGCAGCAGTTCAAGCGCCTGCAGCTCGCCGACTTCCTGAAGGCGCAGGGCGTCACCGACGACCAGGTGTCGATGGCGAACGCCGAGCTGTTCACCACGCTCGACAACCTCGTCGCCGGCCTGCCGGTCGAGGAATGGAAGACGTTCCTGCGCTGGCGCGTGGGTGATGCCATGGCGCCCTACCTGACGCGTTCGTGGCGCGATGCGAACTTCGAGTTCCGCGGCCACCTGCTCAACGGACAGGTCTCGGCGCCATCGCGCCAGCAGAGCGTGCTCGATGCGATCAATCTCGCCGCGGGCCCGATGCTCGGTCGCGAATACGTGGCGCGTTACCTGCCGGCCGCGTCGCGTACGCAGGCCGAAACCATCGCGACGCAGGTGCGTGATGCACTGTCATCGATGATCGATCGCGACACGCGCCTCGGCGACACGGCCAAGACCGAGGCGAAGGCCAAGCTCGCCGCGCTCAAGATCGAAGTCGGCGCGCCGCATCGCGACCTCGACTACACCGTGCAGCCGATGGGCCGCGGCAGCTTCGGCAGCAACATGCTGATCGCGTCCACCTGGCGTCATCGCGAAGAAATGCGCCGCATCGGGCGCGGCAATGCCGACCGTCGCTGGGACGTGCTGCCGCAGCAGCCCGCGCTCACCTATGACGTCCCGCAGAACCGCCTGATCGTCACGGCCGCGATGCTGCAGCCGCCGGTGTTCGATGCGACGCAGCCGGTTGCGTCGCAGTACGGCGCGTACGGCGCGCTCGTCGGTCATGAGCTGATCCATGCGATCGATACGCAGGGCCGCCTGATCGATGCGAAGGGCCAGGCGCGCGACTGGTGGACGCCGACCGAAACGGCGGCGTGGTCGTCGCTTGGCGATCGCATCGCATCGCAGGCCAGCGCGTTCGACTATCCACAGCTGACGGGCGTGCGCGTCAATGGCTCGCTCGTGCGCGACCAGCTCGTCGCGGACGAAGCCGGCGTGGAACTCGCGCAGGCCGCGTTGCAGGCCGCGCAGCCGGGCGCAGCGAAGGAAACGATGCAGGCGTTCTACAACGGCTGGGCGCATCTGTGGCCCGAGCAGGTGTCGGTCGACGAAGCGACGGCGCGGGCAGCGTCGAGCGCGTATCCACCGGGGCGCTGGCGCACGAACGTGCCGCTGATGAACCAGCCGGCGTTCGGTACCGCGTTCACCTGCAAGGCCGGCAACGCGATGCAGCCGAAGCCCGAGCAGCTGGTGCGCCTCTGGCCCTGAGCCGACGCAACGTCGCACATGAAAACGCCCGCAGATGCGGGCGTTTTCTTTAGTGCACCACGCGCATATGCGGCGGGCGCGGACGGTTGCCGCGCGACGGCGGTCGGCGTCGCCAGTACAGGATCAGCAACCAGCCGAACAACATGCCGCCGAGATGCGCGAAGTGCGCCACGCCGGGCATCGTGCCGGTCACGCCCATGAAGAGTTCGAGCACGCCATAGACGATGACGAGCGTGCGTGCCTTCATCGGCACCGGCGGGATCAGCAGCATGACGCGCTGGTTCGGGAACAACATGCCGTAGGCCAGCAACAGGCCGAAGATGGCGCCGGACGCACCGACGGTTGGATACGCCTCGCCACCCATCGACATGGTCGCGTAGCCGACGGCGAGCTGGCACAAGGCCGCGCCGATCACGCAGGTCATGTAGTAGCCGAAATAGCGTCGCGCGCCCCATGCGTGCTCGACCTGCGAGCCGAACATCACGAGCGCCAGCATGTTGAAGAACAGGTGCTGGAAGCTGCCGTGCATGAAGCCGTACGTCACCAGCTGCCACGGCATGAACGGCGGCGCGCCGTACTGGTCGCCCGAGCCGATCGGCCACAACTGCATCATCTCGAGCACGTCGCCGAACGCGGATGCGCCTGCCAGCCATTGCAGCAGGAAGACGACGACATTGGCGATCAACAGGGCCCTCGTGACGGGCGGCAGTTTGGAAAACATCGCGGCTCCTCGGGAACCGTCATGTTAACTGCTGCACTGCAGTACGGGCTCACGGCCGCCATGCGAAGCGGCCGTAGCATTCATCCCGGCGGGCCCCAAAGCGCTTCGTCGAGAGTGCGCGCCTTGCGTAGGCCCAGCACGCGCCCCGCTTCGACGCGTACGCCTTCCGCGCGCAGGCGTGCGCTCTGCTCGCGGAAACGTTCCGAACCGTCGGGGAACGCGATGCGGCCATCCGATCGCAGCACGCGATGCCACGGAAGGTCGGGCTCGGATGCGGTGCTCAGCAATCGCGCCACCATGCGTGCACGGCCGGGAAGCCCGGCACGACGCGCGACTTCACCGTAGCCCGCGACCTCGCCCGCGGGGATCGCGCGGATCGCCGCATAGATGCGATGTGCGGCATCGTTCGTGTCCGGGGTCGACATGGCGATAGCATAGTCGCCACAAGGAGGTTCCCCCCATGCGCCACTTCAACGATATCCGCGACTACCTCGACGGCGCCGGCCACGACGTGACCGTGCACGACGACGGCCTCGTCTGTATCGAGCTGTCGCTCGAGAACGGTCAGCGCCACCAGGCGATCTTCCTGACCCGCATTCCCGACGAGGACGGCCGCAGCTATCTGCGCGTCAGCACCGTCGTCGCGCCGATGACGGGCGTCGATCCGCGTCGCGCACTGGCGTTCAACTGGGACAGCCAGGTCGGCCATCTTGCCGTCGGCGATCTCGACGGCGTGCCGCACCTGCAGTTGTGCGAGAACCGCCCGCTCGACGGACTCGACCTTGCGGAAGTGCATCGCCTGGTGCTCGAGATCGGCGGCGTTGGCGATCGCATGGAACGCACGCTTTCCGCGGGCGGCGACCTGTTTTGATTTACGCAATTCGACGGCGCGCGACGAATCGCCGCCGTCGCGTAACGGCCTGTTGACGTCTGCCTAACCGCGCAAGGCGGATCGTCGACACCGCGACGGCAACCCCGTCGTGCACTCACCGAAGCGAGTGCGTCTCCCGCTCGGGAGGTGGAACCCCGGTGGTCGGAGCCCCACCGGGGTTCCTTTACGTCAGGCCCAGCCGAGCGCGCGCAGCGCTTCGTACGACAGCCATGCGATGCCGCCCGCGGCGGGAATCGTGAGGATCCACGCCCAGACCATGCGTTCGACGACGGTCCAGCGGATCGAGTTCGAACGCTTCGCCGTGCCCACGCCCATGATGGTCGCGGAGATGTTGTGCGTGGTCGACACCGGAATGCCCAGCGCCGACGCGGTGAGGATCACGCTGGCCGCGCTCGCTTCCGCCGCGAAACCGTTGATGGGCTGAAGCTTCACCAGCTTGTGGCCCAGCGTCTTGATGATGCGCCAGCCGCCCGCCGCAGTGCCGGCTGCCATGACGAGCGCGCACGACACCTTGATCCACGTGTCGATGTCCTTGGTCGCCATCGCGTTCGCGGTCGGATGCAGGAACGCGAGCCACGAAGGCAACTCGTTCAACGTACCGGCCGACTGCGCACCGAGCAGCGTGATCGCGATGATGCCCATCGTCTTCTGCGCGTCGTTGGAGCCATGCGCGAAGCCCATCGCCGCGGCGCTGACGACCTGCGCCTTGCCGAAGAACCAGTTGACCGGGCGTGGACGCGCGAGGCGACGCAGCGGGCCGCCCGCGGACGCCATGCCGGAAATGATCGCGTACAGCAGGCCCATGATCAGGAAGCCGACGATGAAGCCGATCAGTGGCGACGTCACCATCGGGATCACCACCTTCCACAGCACGCCGCCGCTCTTGAACCACGGGTCCTTGTGCTCGGCCCAGATGATCGCGTGCCAGTTGCCGCGCGCAGCGGCAAGCGCGGCGCCGCAGAGTCCGCCGATCAGCGCATGCGACGACGACGACGGCAGGCCCATCGCCCAGGTGATCAGGTTCCAGACGATGCCGCCCATCAGCGCGCACAGCACGAGCTGCGACGAGATCTCGATCACATGCGCATCGACGATGCCCGAGGTGATCGTCTTCGCGACGGCGGTGCCCCACAACGCGCCGAACAGGTTGGTGCCGGCGGCGAGCATCACCGCCTGCATGGGCGAAAGCACCTTGGTCGCGACGACGGTCGCGATCGAGTTGGCGGTGTCGTGGAAACCGTTGATGTACTCGAATACGAGCGCAACGGCCACGACGACCAGCACGAGGGTCAGCATCGGCGTCGCCTCAGGAGTTCTTCAGCACGATTTCGTACGCGACGACGCCGGCTTCTTGGCAGCGGTCGATGGCCTTCTCGAGGATCTCGAAGAATTCCTTCAGCAGGAACATCTGCTGCGCATCGAGGCGGCCGGAATAGATGTCGCGATACAGCTCGAGCATCAGGCGGTCGGCTTCGTTCTCGATGGAACGCAGGCGGTCGCTGAGGCCCTTCATCGCCTCGAGCTTCATCGTCGGAAGCGCATGCACCATTTCGACGACGACGCCCGCGGCTTTTTCGAGCATCGCGGCACGCGGCGCGAAGTCGATGCCCTGCAGGTTGCGGAGTGCCATCGAATAGCGGTCGGCGAACTTCTCGACCTGCTTCGGGATCTTGTAAAGCGCCGAACCCAGCGCCTCGATGTCCTCGCGCTCGATCGGCGTGATGAAGCTGTTCACCAGCTCCTGCCGGATCTTGTCGGACGCGGCACGCTCACGCTGGCGCGCAAGCTTGAAAGCGTCGAGCGCCGGGTTGCCGCTGGTCTCGCGCAGCATCGAATGCAGCGCCTTGGTGCTGTCGTGCGCGGCGACGGCGGCTTCCTCGAGCAGCGCGTAGAACTGCTTGCCTTGGCCGAAGATCGTCTGGAGGGAGAACATGCGGGGCGTCCGGGGCGTCGAATTGCGGAATTATGACAACGGATCGCGCCCAAAAGAGCGCCGCCCGCTTGTTCACGGAGGCCGCGTCTCTTCACCTGCTAAGATCGCGCCCGCTTTGAACCCTCCCCCGCGCCAATCCGTACCGTGGACCGCGTCGCCCTCCCCGGGCTGGCACGGCCCGACGCAGGCATCGCGACCTCTCCCCCCGGGAACCTGTCCGTGCGCGACCTGCTGATCGTCTTCCTGCTGATGGTCTGCAACGCCTTCTTCGCCATGTCGGAGATGGCGGTGATGACGTCGCGCAAGTCGCGCCTGCGTCACATGGCCAGCACTAGCCCGCGCGCGCAGAAGGCGCTGGAACTCTCCGAATCGCCCGAGAGTTTCCTGTCCGCCGTCCAGCTGTGGATCACCCTTCTCAGCCTGCTCACCGGCTACTTCGGCGGCGAATCCATGGGCGAGAAGATCGCCGCGCCGCTGCGCGACATGCCCGCGCTGGCGCCGTATGCGACCTACATCGGGCGCGGCACCGGCTTCATCGTCGTGCTGTTCTTCTTCGGGCTGATCGGCGAACTCGTACCCAAGCGCATCGGCACGCTGCGGCCGGAAGCGATCGCGACGCTCGTCGCGTATCCGATGGACTTCTTCGCGAAGATCGCCAAGCCCTTCGTGATCCTGCTGTCGACATCCACGCGTGTGCTGCTTCGCCTGCTGCGCCTCAGTGGCGGCAGCGACGAAGCGGTGACCGAAGAAGAGATCCGCATGCTCGTGAGCGAAGGCCACGAGCAGGGCGTGATCGACGCCGACGAACGCAAGATGATGAATCGCGTGCTGAGCCTCGGCGACCGCACGACCGAAAGCCTAATGACGCCGCGCATGCGCATCGTCTGGCTCGACGCCTCCGCGGAAACCGCCGAGAACCTCGAAGCGCTGCACGCCGCGCCGTTCTCGCGCTTTCCCGTGTATCGCGGCAGCGACCAGGACGTGGTCGGCATCCTCGAAGCCAAATCGTTGCTGCGCGCGGTCGGACGCGGCGAACTGCCGTCGCTGTTCGAAAGCCTGCGCGAGCCGTTGTTCGTCTCCGAGTCGACGCCCGCGCTCAAGTTGCTCGAGATTTTCCGCGAGGAGCAGCAGTCGCTCGCACTCGTCGTCGACGAATACGGCGACATCAGCGGCCTGGTCACCGTCAACGACCTGATGGGCGCGGTGATCGGCCGCATCCAGGGCGACAACGACGACAGCGCGACCGGCGTGGTCGTGCGCGACGACGGCTCGCTGCTGGTCGACGGCTCATTGGGCGTCGAGGAACTGCGCGAACTACTCGGCGCGGCGACACTGCCCGGCGAGGACGAGCACGACTTCCACACCGCCGCCGGCATGGTGATCGCGCAGTTCG
Source organism: Lysobacter sp. HA35 (assembly GCF_054061195.1). Taxonomy (NCBI): domain Bacteria; kingdom Pseudomonadati; phylum Pseudomonadota; class Gammaproteobacteria; order Lysobacterales; family Lysobacteraceae; genus Lysobacter; species Lysobacter sp. HA35. The sequence continues at coordinate 1,328,585 of NZ_JBSSDY010000001.1, forward strand.
GCCGCATCCCGCACGCCGGCGAGCACTTCGACTGGAACGGCTGGCGCATCGAAGTCGTCGACCTCGACGGCCCGCGCGTCGACAAACTGCTGATGCAGCGCGTGCCCGCGACCGAAGGCGACGATGATGCGCGGACGGCCTGACGTCGAGGACCTCGGCACGCGCGGCCTGCTCGACGGATTCGCAAACGCCGCACCGGATGCCACGCCGACCTTCGCCGAACTGTTCGCCGGGCTGGGCGACCGCGCGTTCGGCATGCTGCTGATCGCCGCGGCGGCACCCGCGTTCATTCCGGTTCCCGGGCTCGCGGGCGGGCTCAGCGGCCCGCTCGTAATGCTCGTCGGCGCGCAGCTGGTGATGCGCCTGCATCGCCCTTGGCTGCCGCGCTTCATCGGGCGGCGCAGCCCGCGTGCGTCCGCGCTCGTGCGCCTGCGCGACCATCTGGACCCATGGCTTGCTCGCTTGGAGCGCGTCGTGCGTCCGCGTGCCGCCGTGCTCCTCGATCACTGGGCGCCGGGCATTGTCACCGGCCTGCTGGTGCTGACGACGGGCGCGCTGCTGACGCTGCCGATTCCGTTCACCAACTACGTGCTCGGCCTGCTGGTCGTGCTGTTCGCCCTCGCCTTCCTCGAACGCGATGGCGTGCTGATGGGCATCGCATGGGCCGCCGCGATCGCCGCGCTCGTCGTGTTCGGCCTGCTCTCGGGCAGCATCGCCCGCGCCATCGCGCACTACTTCTGAATCAGGCGGCGACTTCGTCCGCGAGCAGCGCGAGGAACTCGTCCATCTCGAGCGGATGGCCCAGCCAATAACCTTGGGCGAGGTCGCAGCGACGCTCGCGCAGCAGCGCGTACTGACCTTCCTTCTCGACGCCCTCCGCCACCACGGTGATGCCCAGCGAATGCGCCATTGCGATGATCGCGGTGGTGAGCGCAAGGTCGTCCGGATCGCGCAATACGTCGGCGATGAAGCTGCGATCGATCTTGACTCCGTCGACCGGCACGCGGCGCAGATGGCTGAGCCCGGAGAAGCCCGTGCCGAAGTCGTCGAGCCAGACCTTGACGCCCAGCGAGCGCAGGCGCGTCAGCAGCTGGCTCGCATGTGCTTCGTCGCTGATGACGGCGGTTTCGGTGAGTTCGATATGCAGCTGATCTGCGGGAAGCCCGGCATCGCGCAGGCTCGCCTCGACCATGCGCGCGAGATCGCCGCTGCGCAGCTGTCGCGGTGACACGTTCACCGACACGAACAGCGGCACCGCGTCGGAACCGCGCACGTGTTCCCAGCGCATCGCATCGCCGCAGGCCGCGCGCATGACCTGCGGGCCGATGATGTCGATCAGGCCGCTCTGCTCGGCGACGTCGATGAACACCGACGGCGCGATGACGCCGTGTTCGTGGTGCCGCCAGCGCAGCAGCGCTTCGGCGCCGACAAGGCGCTGGTCGGCAAGCCGGTACACGGGCTGGTAGACGATGCGCAGCTCGCCGCGATCCCATGCGCCGCGCAGCTCGTTCTCCAGGTGCACGCGACGTTCGACCGCCTCGTTCATCGCGCGGCTGTAGAAGCGGTAGCAGTTCTTGCCCGCGACCTTCGCCTGGTACATCGCGATGTCGCCGTTCTTGAGCAGCGACGTGCCGCCGTCGGCGTCGCCCGGGAACAGCGTTACGCCGATCGACGTTCCGAGGAAGACCTGCCGGCCCTGCACCACCAGCGGTTCGGACAGCACTTCGACGAGGCGTTCGGCGAGCTGCGTCGCGATGCCGCGTACGTCGGCGTCCTCTACGAGGATCACGAACTCGTCGCCACCGAAACGCGCGACGCGTGCATCGATACCGCCGACTTCGGCGACCGTGTCGGAAATGCGATGCGCGAACTGCAGCAGCACTTCGTCGCCGGCATCGTGGCCGAGCGTGTCATTGATGCGCTTGAAGTCGTCGGCATCGGCGAACAGCAGCGCGAGTTCGCGGCCGGCGCCCTTGAGCTGCATCAGGCGCGCGTCGAGCATTTCGCGGAACGCGAGACGGTTCGCGAGGCCGGTCAGCGCGTCGGTGTACGCCATGCGGCGGATCTCGCGATCGTGCCGCGCCACGCTCTGGCTCATGCGGCCGAACGCACGCACCAGGTCGCCGAGCTCGTCCTTGCGACTACTCACCGGCAGCCCGGTGTCGAAATGCCCGGCTTCGATCGCGCGCGCGGAATCCGCGAGCTGGCTGATCGGCCGCACCATCGTGCGCTGGATGATCGCCAACACCACGCCGCCGAGTGCGAGCAATGCTGTGCTCAGCAAGAGGATGGCGAGCAGCTGCCGATGACCGAGGTCGCGGATCTGCGTGCCCAGTTGCAGCATCGCGACCTGCTGGAAGTCGCGCCCTTCTGTGCGATCGAAACCGATGCGCACGCCGCCGAGACGCGAGCCGCCGATGAGGATCGGAGCCGACACGTCGAGCATGTCGCGCGTCATCTGCGCATGCAGCTCACGCGCGCCGATGGCCTCGAACGCGAGCGCGTCGTCCATGCGACGTCCGTAGGTCGGGATGTCGGGGGTGCCGTCGTGCAGGATGTTGCCGTCGGCGTCGTACACCAGCACGTAGCGCACGCCCGGCTGGCGGAGCGTGCCCTTGGCGAGGTCGCCGACGGCATCGAGGTCGAAGTAATAGAGCGGATTGACCAGCGACTTCGCGAGCTGCTGGGTGGTGCCTTCGGCGCGACGACGAAGGTTCGCATCCAGCACCTGGTCGGTGGCGCGGCGCGACAGGCTTTCGACGCTGGTCTGCACTTCCTGCTGGCGCATCCAGAACAGCATCATCAGCGCGCTCGCCGCGAGGATGGCGAAGCCGACCATCGCGAAGAACTGCGCCTGCAGGCCGATGCGGAACCTCATTCCACGTCTGCCTTGATGCGCGCGACGCCGCGGCCGATGCCGGCCAGCGAACGTTCCGACGCCGCATCGAGCGGCAGGAAACGCGTCGTGCCGAAGAACGCGAGCAGCGCGTCACGGCCGGCCGGATCGTTCGCGGCCTGCAACAGCACTTCGCGCAGTCGCGCGGCGACGCGCGGGTCGAGATCGCCACGCACCACTTCGATCGCGCGCGGGTAATCGGGCGTCTGTCCGATCAGCACAAAGTCGCGCCGGAACGTCGACGGCACGCGCGCTGGATTTTCCCAGTCGACGTTGCTCATGACGCCCGCGTCGACCAGGCCCTTGTGCACCCAGGTCGCGATGTTGAGTTCGGATCGCGCGAACAGGTAACCGACGGCGCCGGGCGCGGGCTGGTCGTCCGGCGAAAGCAGGATTTCGAGGTGCAGGCCGCGGTCGAGCAGCGTTCCCGCCGGCACGTAATACGCACTGGTGGACGACGGCCGCTGGAACGCGATGCGATGGCCGCGCAGATCGTCGATCGACGACAGCCCACGATCGCGGCGCGCGAAGAAGACGCTGTGGTATCGGCTGACACCGTCGCGCTCGGTCAGCAGCAGCGGACGCGCGGCGACGCGCTGCTGAAGCAGCATCGCGGTACCGGCGGTCTCGGTGACCCAGTCGACGCGCCCACGGCGCATGTAGCTCGCCATCTGCTGCGGGTCGCGCGCCATCAGGATGCGGCCTTCCCGGATGCCGACGTCGGCCATGCGCGGCACGACATAGTCGAGCAGCGGCTTGAGCTGGTCGTAATGCGCGGCGGGGTCGTCGCTGACGCGGCCGAGCACGAGCACGCCCGACGAGGAATCGCCCGCCGCCGCGAGCGGCGCAGGCGCCACGGCGAAAGCCAGCAGCAGTAAGCAGGCGTAGCGGAGGACGCGGGTGATCAAGGCGAACAACCGGAGGGCCCTCGCGGAGCCTAAAGCAAAACCACCCGGTTTGGGACGCCGGTCGCGATCCGCGCCATTTTCATCACACCGCTCGAGGCTGCTCAGCCGTGGCCGCGCTCGGTCGCGATGCGGGCCATGCGCTGCGCGTCGGCCAACACGCCGCGGAGGATGCGGACGTCGCGATCGTCGAGCGATGCGCGGTTGAAGATGCGTCGCAGCTTGCGCATCGCGCTGTCCGGGGCGCGGCCCTTGTGGAAGTCGATGAGGTCCAGCGTCTCCGCGAGCTGGCTGTAGAAGCTCTCCAGCTGCTCGTGCGATGCCGGCGGGTCGCGCGGCTCGACGGATTCGCCGGACGCGACGCGATCCAGCAACGCCATCCGCACTTCGTACGACACCACCTGCACCGCCGCTGCGAGATTGAGCGAGCTGTAGTCGGGATTGGCCGGGATGTGCACGGCCTGATGGCAGAGATGCAGCTCGTCATTGGTCAGGCCCGTGCGCTCGCGACCGAACACGAGCGCGACCTCGCCACCGGCCGCGCCGTCGACGACCGCCGCCGCGGCCTCGCGCGGGGTCAACTCCGGCAGTGCAACGCGGCGGCTGCGCGCGGTGCAGCCGAGCACGCGCGTGCAGCCCGCCAGCGCCGACGCGAGGTCGTCGTGGAACTCGGCGGTATCGAGGACGTCGTGCGCGCCGGCCGACAGTGCGAACGACTCGGCATCCGGCGCCTTTTCCGGCGCGACCAGCAGCAGGCGGCGAAGGCCCATGGTTTTCATCGCGCGGGCGGCGGAACCGATGTTGCCGGGGTGTTGCGTGCCCACCAGCACGATCCGGATGCGGTCGGCGGCGAGCGTCATGAAATCGTGGGTCATGCCTGCAATGGTAAGCTTCGCGACCGCCGACGATGGCGGAATCGCTCTTTTCCACGGCCAGCGCGCCCGGACATCCCCATGCAAAAACCCGCCATCACCTTGATGATCAAGGCCGCGCGCGCCGCCGGCAACGTGCTCCTCCGCCACATGCACAAGCTCGACTCGCTGAATGTCGTCGAGAAGGGCCGCATGGACTTCGCGAGCGAAGTCGACAGCCTGGCCGAGAAGGAAATCATCAAGGAATTCCGCCGCGCCACGCCGGACTACGCGATCCTTGGCGAGGAAAGCGGCCCGCTCAACAGTGGCCCGCGTGCGCGCTACACATGGGTCATCGACCCGCTCGACGGCACCAGCAACTACCTGCGCGGCATCCCGCATTTCTGCGTGTCGATCGCGCTGGTCGAGAACGGCGAGCCGATCAACGGCGTGATCTTCGACCCGCTGCGCAACGAGATCTTCCACGCCACGCGCGGGTCGGGCGCGGTGCTCAACGACAAGCGCATCCGCGTGTCGGACCGCAAGGATCTGGACGGCGCGATGCTGATCACCGGCTTCCCGCCGCGCGAACGCGAACGCGCCAGCGCGCAGCTCAAGTGCGTGGATTCGCTGCTGGTGCAGGCCGAGGACATCCGCCGGACGGGTTCCGCGGCGCTCGACCTCGCGTACGTCGCCTGCGGCCGTGCCGACGGCTACTTCGAGGCGGGCGTGAAGCCTTGGGACATCGCAGCCGGCGCGCTGATGGTGCGCGAGGCCGGCGGCAAGGTCGTCGACTACCGCGGCCGCACGACTGGCCCGATGGACAATCGCGGGCTGATGGGCCGCCCGCTCGTGGCCGGCAACCTCAAGGTCTGCGACGAGCTGCAGAAGCGCATCGTCGACACGGGCTATGCGTCGGCGTTCGACGAAGGCTGATCGCTTCGCCACACGATCGATCGAAGGGCCGCAGCGACGCGGCCCTTTTTCGTTCCGGCGCGTCGAGGCGGTGGGCCACAAGCCGAAACAAAAAAAGCCGCATCGCTGCGGCCTTTTTCGTGAGGCTGAAACCTCTGCTTACGGGCGACGCGCGAGCGCCGCGTCGTCCTTCGCCTTCGGCATCAGGTCCTGCTTGCTCACGCCCTGCCAGAGCAGCAGCGGGCAGGCAATGAAGATCGACGACAGCGTACCGATCACGGTACCGATGATCTGCGCCTCGGCCAGGCCGCGCAGCGACTCGCCGCCGAACAGGTAGAGCGCGAGCATCGACAGGAACGCCACGAACGAGACGATGACGGTACGCGACAGCGTCTGGTTGATCGCCTTGTTCATGACCTCGCGTGGCGAGACGCGCATGCTGCGGAAGTTCTCGCGCACGCGGTCGAAGACGACGATCGTGTCGTTGATCGAGAAGCCCATGACCGCGAGCAGGCCGGCAAGCACCGTCAGGTCGAACTCATGGCGCGTGATCGCGAACCAGCCGGCGACGATGCTGACGTCGTGCACGGTCGCGATGATCGCGCCGATCGCGAACTTCAGTTCGAATCGGAACGAGATGTAGATCAGCAGGCCGGCGAGCACGAAGATGAAGGCGTACAGCGACTTCCACGCCAGCTCCTGACCGACCTGCGGGCCCACGAAATCGCTGCGCACCACGTGCGCCGGGTTGTCCGGCGTACCTGCGGCCTGCACCACCGCCGCGGCGGTGCGGTCCTTCGCCTGCGCGCCTTCGGCCTGCATGCGGACCATCATCTCGCGACCGGTGCCAAGGCCCTGCACCTGCGCGCCGTGGAAGCCGGCCGCAGTGAGGCGATTACGCACCTGGTCGGTGTCGACCGGACGATCGAAACGCAGTTCGACCACCGAACCGCCGGTGAAATCCAGTGCGAAGTTAAAGGTCTTATCCAGACCGCCCTGCGAGGCGTGGAAGATCATCGCGCCGAACGACGCCAGCATCAGCAGGCCGGCGATGGTCAGCGAGACCCACCGCAGGCGCATGAAGTCGATGTTGCTGTCGTACGGGAAAACATTGAAAGGCTTCATGAATCGTCTTCCCTTAGATCGCGATCGACTGCAGCTTGCGGCGGCGGCCGTAGATCAACGTCGCGATGGCGCGCGACACCGAAACCGCCGTGTACATCGACGTCAGGATGCCGACGATGAGCGTCACCGCGAAGCCCTTGATAGGGCCCGTGCCGAATGCGAACAGCGCGAGGCCGGCGAGGATCGTCGTCAGGTTGGCGTCGGCGATCGTGCCCTTGGCGCGTTCGTAGCCTTCCGAGATCGATGTCTGTGGTGGCAACCCGAGTCGTAACTCTTCCCGGATTCGTTCGTTGATGAGCACGTTGGCGTCGACGGACATACCGACCGTCAACGCCACGCCCGCGAGGCCCGGCAGGCTCAGCGTTGCGTGGAAGACCGACAGGATGGCGATCACCATCAGCAGGTTCATCAGCAGCGCGAGGCTCGTGATGATGCCGAACATGCGGTAGTAGACGAGGAAGAACACCAGCGTGAAGCAGAACGACGCGGCGACGGCGGTGAGGCCGCGCTCGACGTTCTGGCGACCGAGGCTCGGGCCGACGATGCGCTCTTCGACGAAGTCCATCGGCGCCGCAAGCGAACCCGAACGCATCAGCAGCGCAAGGTCGGAGGCTTCATTCGCGCTCGACAGGCCGGTCGTCTGGAATTCCTTGCTGAAGACGCCCTGGATGGTCGCGACCGAGATCACTTCCTCGCTGATGCGCGTGGTGCGTACTTCCTTTCCGTCGACCGTCTTCACCTCCGGCACGCGCTCGATGTAAACCACCGCCATCGGCTTGCCGACGTTCTCGCTGGTGAAGTCGAACATGCGCTGGCCGCCGACGCTGTTGAGGCGGACGCTCACGGCCGGCGTACCCGACTGGCCGTCGGTGGTGGCGGTTGCGCCGACGAGCTGGTCGCCCGACACGATCACGCGCTTGCTCAGCAGCACCGGAATGCGCGGCGCATTCGGCGTCATCTGGCGGCGGTAGTAGACGCGCGCTTCCGGCGGAACGTTGCCGGTGGTCAAGGCGTCCTGCGCGTCACCTTCGATGACCGCGCGATATTCGAGCGTCGCGGTCGCGCCGATGATGCGCTTGGCCTGCGCCGTGTCCTGCACGCCCGGAAGCTCGACGACGATGCGGTCGGTGCCCTGGCGCTGGATGATCGGCTCGCCGACGCCGATCGCGTTGACGCGGTTGCGCAGCGTGCTGACGTTCTGCTCGACCGCCTCGAGCGCGAGGCGCTGCTGTTCGGCCGGGTTGACGCGCACGGTGATCGTGCCGCCGACGGCCGACACGTCCAGCGTGGTCTGGCCCTTGAGGATGAGCTGCTGCGCGCGCGCGACATCCTGCGGCGCAAGCGTGGCGATGACGCTGCCATCGGGGCGACGCTCGACGGACTCGTAGCGGATGCCGGCGTCGCGCAGCTGCACGCGCACGTCTTCGGCCAGCGCGTCGAGGCGCTTCTCCATCGCCGCCTTCTGGTCGACCTGCATCATGAAATGCACGCCGCCCTGGAGGTCGAGGCCGAGCAGCATCGGCTTGGCACCGATGCCCGCCAGCCATTCCGGCGCGGTCGACGCGAGGTTCAGCGCGACGACGTAATCGTTACCCAGCGGATCGCGCAGCGTGTCCGCGGCCTTGACCTGCAGGTCCGGGTTCGCGAAGCGCACGAGCAGGCTGCCGTTCTTGATCTCGCTGCCCTTCTCCGGCACGCCGGCCTTCGCCAGCACGTCGGCGACGCGCGTACGAAGCGCAGCGTCGACGGTGCCGCCGCGGTTGGCGCTCACCTGCACGGAAGGATCCTGCGGGAACACGTTGGGCAGCGCGTACAGCGCGCTCAACAGCAGCAGGATGACGGCGAGGGCGTATTTCCAGCGCGGGTAGGTCAGCATCAGAAGTCCAGGCGGCTCCCCGCCGCGTACAAGGCGTAAGGGCGGCCGTAGCCGCCTTCAAGTGCTCGCGGCTTACGCCGCCTTCAAGGTGCCCTTAGGCAGGACGTTGCCGATCGCGGACTTCTGCACGCGAACGCGAACGCCATCGGCGACCTCGATCGTGACGAAGTTCTCGCCGATATCGGTAACGGTGCCGGCGAGACCGCCAGCAGCCAGCACCTCGTCGCCCTTGGCGAGCTTGGCGAGCATGCCGGTGTGTTCCTTCGCGCGCTTCATCTGCGGACGGATCATCAGGAAGTACATCACCGCGACGACGACGAGGATCGGCAGGAAGCCGAGCACGCCGCTGGCGCCGCCGGGAGCGGCACCCGTGGCCTGGGCGTGGGCGGCGGGAATTACGAGATCGAGCAGGGACATGGTGGGGTCCGGCGAAAGCGACCCGGGATTATGCCACCCGCCGGTGGCCCGCAGCGCCGCGCGTGAAGGCCAGCCCGATTCAGCTGCCCTCGCCCGCCCGCCTCGCGGCGTAGAACTCGTCACGGAATTCGCCGAACCGCCCCTGCTCGATCGCCTCGCGCATGCCGGCCATCAGGCGCTGGTAGTAGCGCAGGTTGTGAAGCGTGCCGAGCATCGGCCCGAGCATCTCGTTGCAGCGGTCGAGATGGCGCAGGTAGCTGCGCGTGTAGCCGTTGCGGCAGGTGTAGCAGTCGCAACCCTCCTCGATTGGGCGCAGGTCGCGCTCGTATTTGGAATTGCGGACGCGGATGACGCCGGTCGCGGTGAAGTAATGGCCGTTGCGGGCGTTCCGCGTCGGCATCACGCAGTCGAACATGTCGACGCCGCGTGCGACGGCCTCGACCAGGTCTTCGGGCCGGCCGACGCCCATCAGGTAACGCGGGCGATCGGTCGGAAGCTGCGGCGCGGTGTGGTCGAGCATCGCGTTGCGCTCGTCCTCGGTCTCGCCCACCGCCAGCCCGCCGATCGCATAACCGTCGAAACCGATCGCCTGCAGCGCTTCGGCCGACTTCGTGCGCAGGTCGCGATGCACGCCGCCCTGCACGATGCCGAACAGCGCGGCGTCGTTGCCCTCGTGCGCGCGCTTGCTGCGCTCGGCCCAGCGCAGCGACAGCTCCATCGAGCGACGGATCACGTCGGGCGACACCGGCACGCCGTCGACATGCACCGGCGGGCACTCGTCGAAGATCATCACGATGTCCGAGTCGAGCACCTTCTGGATGCGCATGCTTTCCTCGGGGCCGAGGAACACCTTGCTGCCGTCGGTAGGCGCCGCGAACGTCACGCCTTCTTCGGTGATCTTTCGCTTGTGCGCGAGCGAGAAGACCTGGAAACCGCCGGAATCCGTGAGGATCGGGCCGTTCCATCGCGCGAATCCATGCAGCCCGCCGTGATCGCCGATCACGTCAAGGCCGGGACGCAGGAATAGATGGAATGTGTTGCCGAGAATGATTTCGGCGCCGAGCTCGCGCACCTGATCGGGCGTTACGCCCTTGACCGAGCCATACGTGCCGACCGGCATGAACGCCGGCGTCTCCACCGTGCCGCGCGGAAACGTGAGCCGACCGCGACGGGCGGCGCCGTCGGTGCCGAGCAATTCGAAGGACATGCGGCTCATGGGACGTTGGACCTGGGTGCGTGATTACGGAGAAATCGGAAGTCGCGAATGAGACTTCTCACTGTATTTGCCGACAACAGTCAGATGGCCTCGTCAGCCATCGCTGCGCTTCCACAACATCATGGCGTCGCCATAGGAAAAGAAGCGGTAGCGCGCGACGATGGCATGGCGATATGCGGCGAAGATGCGTTCGCGACCCGCAAACGCCGACACCATCATCAGCAACGTGCTCTGCGGCAGATGGAAGTTGGTGACCATCGCGTCGACGCTGGTCATGCGGTAACCCGGCAGGATGAAGAGCCGCGTTTCACCCGCGAATGGCGCAAGTTCGACGCGGCCGTCGTCGTGGTGCCGCGTCGCGCTTTCGAGCGCGCGCACTACCGTCGTGCCCACGCCGATGACACGACCGCCGGCCTCGCGTGTTCGACGGATCTGCTCGACCAGCGTCGCACCAACGTTGATCCACTCGCTGTGCATGACGTGCTGGCTGAGGTCGTCGACGCGCACAGGCTGGAACGTGCCGGCGCCGACGTGCAGCGTGACGTGGCCGAAGTCGACGCCCATCTCGCGCAGCTGCGCCAGCAGCGCTTCGTCGAAATGCAGGCCCGCCGTCGGTGCGGCAACGGCGCCGACTTCCTTGGCGAACACGGTCTGGTAGCGCTCGGCGTCGTCCTGGCCGGGTTCGCGCTGGATGTAGGGCGGCAACGGCAGCCGGCCGGCGTGCAGCAGCCACGACTCGAGCGGTTCGTCGACCTCGAACCGCAGAAGGTAGAACTCGCCTTCGCGACCGAGCACGCGCGCAACGCCGCCCGCATCGAGTTCGATAACCGCGCCCTCCTTCGGCGACTTGCTGACGCCGAGCTGCGCACGCGCACGATCCGCACCGAGCAGGCGCTCGATCATGATTTCGACGCGGCCACCGGTGCTCTTCTGCCCGAACAGTCGCGCCGGGATCACGCGCGTGTCGTTGAACACTACAAGGTCGCCGGCGCGCAGCAGGTCGGGAAGATCACGGAACACGCGATCCTCGAACGGCGCATCGCCGGGCGGCACCACCAGAAGGCGGCTCGCCGAACGCTCCGCGAGGGGCGCCTGCGCGATCAGCTCGGGCGGAAGTTCGTAGTCGAAATCGGACTTCTTCAAGGCGGACGGAACCATCGTCGACCGTTGATCCGCGGCGCGGACGGCCGCGTAGTGTACCGGCGCGCCGGGGGTTATCGGCGCAAAACCCGCGTGATAGCATGGCTGCAACCTTTTGAATGGAAACGGAAAACGCCTCGCGCGCGCTTCCGCGCCCGCCTGTTTCCCGCGTTTTTCGTCTTGTCCCAGGACTGCTCGGAGCCGCTGTCATGTCGAACCCAAACGCCAACGTCGTCGCCCTCCTCGCCCCGCTGCGCGCCCGTGGCGGACGCCGCCGGACGATCGGCCTGGACGACGCGACCGTCGAGCGTTTCGCGGCGTCGCATGCCGAGCTGCGCGAAGCCATCGAAGCCGCGGTGGTCGAGTTCGATGCGATCCAGGCCGAGGCTGCCGACATCCTCGATCTCGACGAGGACGCGCAGATCGACGCGGTGCAGGCCGGCTTCGTCAATTTCTATCCGGATGACGGCGTCAATCCGTACGTCGCGCTGGTCGCACGCGGCCCGTGGGTCGTCACGCTCAAGGGCGCGGTGCTCCACGATTCCGGCGGCTACGGCATGCTCGGCTTCGGCCACGCGCCGCAGGCGATCATCGATGCGATGTCGAAGCCGCAGGTGATGGCCAACATCATGACGCCGTCGCTTGCGCAGCGCCGTTTCGATCGCGCGATCCGCGCCGTGATCGGCGCGTCGGGCGGTTGTCCGTACGAGCGCTTTTTCTGCCTGAATTCCGGTTCCGAATCGGTGTCGCTCGCCGCGCGCATCGCCGACGCGAACGCCAAGCTGATGACGGACACCGGCGCACGCCATGCGGGCCGCACCATCAAGCGTCTCGTCGTGAAGGGCAGCTTCCACGGCCGCACCGAGCGCCCGGCGCTGTACTCCGATTCGTCGCGCAAGACCTACATGCAGCACCTCGCGAGCTTCCGCGGCGAGGATTCGGTGATCACCGTCGAGCCGTACGACGTCGATGCGCTGCGTCGCGCGTTCGCCGATGCCGATGCGAACGGCTGGTTCATCGAAGCGATGTTCCTCGAGCCGGTGATGGGCGAAGGTGATCCCGGCCGTCGCGTGCCGCGCGCGTTCTACGAGGCGGCGCGTGAACTCACGCGTTCGCACGGTGGCCTGCTGCTGATCGATTCGATCCAGGCCGGCCTGCGCGCGACCGGCGTGCTGTCCATCGTCGACTACCCGGGCTTCGAAGGCGTCGAAGCGCCGGACATGGAGACGTACTCCAAGGCGCTCAACGCCGGTCAGTACCCGCTGTCGGTGCTCGCGGTGAATGCACGCGCCGCGGCGCTGTATCGCAAGGGCCTGTACGGCAACACGATGACGACCAACCCGCGTGCGCTCGACGTCGCATGCGCCGTGCTGGCGCAGGTCACGCCGGCGGTGCGCGAGAACATCGTCGCGCGTGGCCAGGAAGCGCTGCAGCGTCTCGAAGCGCTGGCCAACGAACTCGGCGGAATGATCACCAAGGTGCAAGGCACCGGCCTGCTGTTCTCGTGCGAGCTGTCGCCCAAGTTCAAGTGCTACGGCGCGGGTTCGACCGAGGAATGGCTGCGCGAGCGCGGCATCGGCGTGATCCACGGCGGCGCGAACTCGCTGCGGTTCACCCCGACGTTCACCATCACCAGCGACGAACTGGAGATGGTCGTCGCGATGGTCGGCCGTGCATTGAAGGAAGGCCCGAGCATCGAGCAGGCCGCTGCCGCCTGACGACAGGCGCACCGCTGAAAGAAAAAGGCCGGCTGATTGCCGGCCTTTTTCATGCGCGATCGGTCAGTGCATCGATAGCATCATGCCGCTGCGCACGACGGCAAGCAGCGACGCGGAAACGATGACGGACCACGTCAGGAACGTGCCCCAGAATCGTCCAAACGAATAACCCGCCGAACGCGACAGACCCGCCGCGTGCAACACGCGCGCAAGCAACAACACGCCACCCAGAACAGCGACCCACCAGCGGTCGAGACCGCCCAGCTCCAACAGCGCGAGAAGCAGGAGCGCGAACGGAACGTTCTCGATAAAGTTCGCATGCACGCGAATTCGCTGCAGAAGCTGCGGGTCGCCGCCATCACCGAGGCCGACCTTGCGACCGCGGCGCAACGCCACGATCGGCAACAGCAACACCATCAACAGAAGGCCGTGGAGGCCGGCGACGAGCAACGTGACGACGGGCATCAGGACTTGCCTCCGGTGATGGCACGAGTAAGGAACCAGAGGCCGACGAGCGCCGCAGCAGCGATCGCGATCAGCCAGGGACGAAGCTTCATCGCGGGCTTGCGCGTCGCGGCGGTGATGTCCACGGCCGGACGGACGACCGCGGGTGCCGCAGCGGCCTTCGCGCTCAATTGCCACGCGCCGTCGCGCAGCGCGACCTTGCCGGCGAGTGGCGGCAACACGAACTCGTGCCAGGTGATACGTACGTCGCCGATGGCGGGCGCGAGCGGGTTGTAGCTGCTCGCGAGTCCATCGCCTTCCGGCTGGAAACTCGCGCCGAGATTGCCCGGAAGCCGCGAGAAGTTCGGTCGCAGCGCCTGCCACTGGCCGAGCAGGCGCACGACTTCGATCGGCAACGGGCGACCGTCCATGGACACCGAATCGACCCACCATTCGCGGTTGCGAACCGGAAGACGATCGGGATTGCGATGCGACGCGTCGAAGTCGTCGGAGTCGATCGGCCCCGCGGTCCACACCGTGCTGTAGCTGCCGTCGTCGTCGCGGCGCCACTGGAACATCTCGACACGTCGCTCCAGCCCGAACTGCTTGGACGAGACGTGGAAATCCGGGTCTTCCAGCGCGTTGGACGGCGCCGGATCGTTTTCCGGAACCGCGTCGGCATGTGCTGCGCCCGCAAACAGCAGCGCAGCCAGTGCGAGCGTCGCGATTGGCTTCATGCGGCGAGCGGTCGCGCCTGCAGCGCCGGAACCTCGTTCGACGTGCCGAATCGTCCGTCGGCGGACTTCACCACGCGCGCGAGTGCGCACGTCGGGTCGTGCGTGAAGTAGAGATGGACGTCGCGCGCGAGCATGTCGTCGAGGAACGCGCGCTTCTCGTCGATCAGCAGTTCGGCGTTGCGGTCGTAGCCCATGGTGATCGGCACGTGCACCCACGGACGACCAGGAATCAGATCCGCGCAGAACACGACGCCGCCATGCGCATGGCCGTGCGCATCCGGCGCGCCGACGATTTCCGCGAGCATCAGGCCCGGCGTGTGGCCGTCGCTGAAGTGGAAGCGCACGGCGTTGCCGAGCGTGTGGGAGTGCTCGCTGTCGACGAGTTCGAGGCGACCGGTCGACTGTAGAAGGCCCGGCAGCGCAGGAATGAAGCTCGCGCGGTCGCGATCGTGCGGGTCGAGCGCGCGCTCGAAATGGCGGCGCCCGACGATGTACTGCGCGTTCGGGAACACCAGCGACGGTTCGCTGCCGTCCTGCCACGCAGTCAGCAGGCCGCCCGCGTGGTCGAAATGAAGATGCGAGAGGACGACGACGTCGATGTCCCCGGGCTGGAAGCCGGCGTGCGCGAGCGATTCGAGCAGCACGTGGCGATCGTCGACCACGCCGTAGCGGTCGCGCAGCTTGGGCTCGAAGAACGCGCCGATGCCGGCTTCGAAGAGTACGGTCTTGCCGGCGAGTGGCGTGGCCAGCAGCGCGCGACAGGCGAGATCGATGCGCCCCTGCTCGTCCGGCGCGGCCCAGCGCGACCACAGCGCGCGTGGTGCGTTGCCGAACATGGCGCCGCCGTCGAGCTTCTGGGTATTGCCGTCGATGGACCAGAGCTTCATGCCGACCTCCGCGTTTCCACCATTCGACCGCCTGCGCCGCGCGGGGTCAAGGCGGATTTCCGGCAACAAAAAAGCCCGCAGGCAACTGCGGGCTTTCTTGATTCGAATCGTGGTGGCCGGGGAGGGAATCGAACCCCCGACACGGGGGATTTTCAATCCCCAAACCGCGCTGCACAACCCTTTGATTGGTAAGGTGTCCCCACCCTTTCAAAGCCTTGCTGTGCTTGACTAACAGCCATATTGAGCCTACAAAGGTACTACACGGGGACAACACGATTTGTTGACCACGCGTTGACCATACGTTGACCATGAAACCCGGGGATACCCGCACGGGGACACGTCGACCATGCGTTGACCATAAGTTTCGAGGCCCGAATGAAGTTCCGTTTCACCGACGCGACGCTCGCCGAACTGACCACGGCCAAACCGAACGAAATTCACTACGACCTCGGGGACGTGCGCGGCTTCGCCATCCGCGTGACGCCTTCGCGGGAGCGGACCTTCCTACTGGTCTACAAGTCGCCCGTGACCGGCGAACTGCGGCGGCTGGTGCTCGGCAAGTTCGGCAAGGCGCCCAACCTGTCGGCGGCGGCCGCGCGGTCGGTCGCAGCCGAGAAGCGCGCCCTGGTCGACGCCGGGCGCGACCCCTACAAGGAAGCCAAAGATCGGGTCGCGACCGCCACGGCCGCGAAGGTGCGGAACCGGGCGACGCTTGGCGCCCTGCTCGCCGCGTACGTCTCGCACCTGCAGCTCGCCGGCAAGCCGAGTCACGGCGAGGTCGCCGCATCGGTCGAACGGAACATCACGAAGCCGCATCCGAAGATCGCCGCGATGCCGGTCGACGCCGTCACCGTTGACGCGGTGATGCCCGTCTTCCGCACCCTGACGCGCGCGGGAAAGTGGCGGGCTGCAGAAAAGCTGGCCGCTCACCTGCGCGCGGCATTCAATGCCGCGAAGGCATCGCGGCTCGACGCGGGCGTCGTCTCGTTCGCCGACTTCGACGTCCGTAGCAATCCGTTAGCCGAACTCAAAGTCACTCGCCCTGACGAGGGCGCGCATAGCCGCGTCACCGAGCCCGACGACGAAGGCGACACGCTGACCGAAGCGGAACTGCGCCACTACTGGCAGCACATCGCGAGCCTGGACACGCCGCACGGGGCGATGATGCGGCTTCACCTGCTTAGCGGCGCACAGCGGATGGAACAGCTATCGCGCCTGACATTGCGCGATTGGGACCGGGACGTCTGCGCGTTGAAACTGCTCGACACGAAAGGCCGACGCAAAAAGGCGCGTCTGCACGTCGTGCCGCTGCTGCCCGAGGCGCAACAAGCGCTCGAAGCAATGCGCACGCCCTCCCCTGCTGGGCCGCATCTTTTCACGGTAAGCGCGGGCGCTAGCCCGGCTGTACCGCACACGCTCGCGAGTGCAGTGCGCGAAGCGTCGGCGAGCCTGCGCGAGCGTGAGCTTGTGTCGCGCTCGATCACGCCTGGCACGCTGAGACGAACCGTCGAGACACGCCTCGCCGCCGCGCGCGTGCCGAAAGACATTCGCGGTCACCTGCAGTCACATGGCCTCGGCGGATTGCAAGACCGGCACTACGACTTCTATCGCTACTTCAACGAAAAACGCGAAGCGCTCGAAACGCTGCGCGCGATGCTCGACGATCCGACGAAGACGGGCAAAGTCGTTCCCCTGCGCAAAAAGGGCTGATCGCCGCAAATCGTCGGGTGCCGTTTGTCGGATGGCGCCTTGCGCACGCATGCCTGCTGTCGATGGCTGGTAGGCGTTGTCCTCGTCTGTCATGCGCTGTCTATCAGAGCGCGAATGTGGCCGACACGACTTGTTTTTTTTTGTGATGTAGCGGCGTAGGTTCCGTGACACCCTGCTTTTGCCGGTGCGTGTCATGGATTTGCTCGATACCGTCGAAATGGCGAAGCGCCTTAAGCGCTGCCCGGAAACGTTGATTCGCTGGCGGCGGGAACGCATTGGGCCGCCGTACCAACGCTTAAACGGCCGCGTGCTCTACGACACGGCGAAAGTGAGCGCTTGGCTGGACGGCGAAACAATACCGCCCGCGCGCGCCGCGTTACCGCCCAGACGCGGCCGCCCGATCAAGACGTTCCCCCATGCGCACGCTGGAGCGTGAATCGTGGACAGCGCACCGGAAGTCGTGCGGCTCGCGAAGCTAACGCCGCTTGAGTACGACAGCCAGCGGTCTGCATCGGCGAAGCTTTTAAAGGTGCGGCCTGCAACACTCGACAAGGTCGTAGCGGCAGAGCGCGCGAAGGGCGCACCGCCGGCGGGCGGCGGACGCCGCTTGCCGTTCAATGACGTCGACCCGTGGCCCTTTCGCGTCAATGCGGCGGACGTGCTCGACGAAATGCTCGCAACGATGCGCCGATATGTCGTCGCGGACGCCTGCACACTTCGTGCGGCGGTTCTGTGGTGCGCGATGACGTGGTTTGTCGCCCACGCGACGGTGCTACCAATCGCCTTAATTACCGCGCCGGAACGCGAGTGCGGCAAGACGACGCTGCTCGACGTTATGGGGCGGTTTGCGTTCCGTGCGTTGCTTGCCGCGAATATTTCATCGGCCGCGCTGTTCCGATGCGTCGAGGCGTGGAGCCCGACGTTGATGATCGACGAAGCCGATGCGTTTCTTCGCGAATCCGAAGAGTTGAGGGGCATTGTCAATTCTGGTCACACGTTGCAAAGCGCGAAGGTCGTCCGAACGGTCGAAGTCAACGGCAACCACGAGCCCCGCGTCTTTCCGACTTTTTGCCCGCGCGCCATCGCGACTATCGGCCGCCAACACGGAACTATTGAATCGCGGTCGATCGTGCTCGGCTTGCGACGCGCCCTGCCCGGCGAAGTTGCCGAGCGGCTGCGCCACGCTGATCCGGCCGTATTTGTCGACGTACAGCGCAAGCTGGCGCGCTGGGCACGTGACGACGGCCTCGCATTCGCTAAAGCGCGCCCCACGTTGCAGGGTCTTTCGAACCGCGATGCCGACAACGTCGAGCCGTTGCTCGCGCTGGCGGACCTGGCCGGCGGCGATTGGCCGCGCCTCGCGCGCGATGCGCTCCTCGCCATAACTGGCAACGTCCGGGCGACCCCGAGCGTCAATGAAGAACTGCTCGCCGACGTACGTGCGGTATTCGCCGCAAACGGCGTCGACCGACTTTCGTCCGAAGGCCTGGTCGAAGCGTTGACCGCCGACGTCGAAGGCCGCTGGGCCACGCTCAACAACGGGCGCCCGATCACGCCACGGCAGCTGTCGCAGCGGCTGCAAACCTTCAAGGTCGCCCCGAAGACCGTCCGAATCGGCGAACGCACGCTTCGTGGCTATCTCGCCGTGCAGTTTGCCGACGCATTCCGGCGCTATCTGCGCCCGTCGGGGGGTGCCGAAGGCGCAACACCGCAACAAGCCTTGTCGGGCGAGGCTTTCGGCGACTCAGCCCGCGCAACACACGCTGCGACTGTTGCGGATGAAAGAGTGCGGGAACCCTTGCAATACAAGGGCTGTGGCGGTGTTGCGGATTCGGACCCCTCCTGGGAGGCCATCGAATGAATGTCGCCGCGCAGCTACTCGCCGACCTCGAACGGCACGCCGTGCATATCGAACGCCACGGCGACCGGCTGTGGATGCGTGCTCCGTCGGCGCCGCCGGGCGAACTGCGCGCCCAAGTGGCCGCGCACAAGCCGTCGCTGCTCGCCGCCTTGCCGGATCTCGACGCACGGCCGGTCGTGCATTTCCGGCTGCCGGGGCACGACGCCAACGCTTGGGCGACCTATCTAGGCCGGCCTGGGGAGTCGCGCGATGAAGTGACCGTCCACCTGCGCGAACGTTGGCCGGCGGCCGTGCTGTTGGCGGTGGGCACGCTAGACGCGCGCGTGACCACGGGAGCGCAGAAATGAAGCGCACAAGCCGCGGGCCGGGCACGCCCGCACAACGCCCGTGCGCGCACCAGGCGCGCGCCTCGTGAGCGTCCGCAGCGCGACCCCGACGCCCTGACGTACCGCCAACGGATCGCGGTTGCGTGCGCCTCGCACGTGATCGTGAAGGCCGGCACCGTCGCGTCGGCGGCCGTCTCGCACCAGCGCGGATGCCGGAAGCCGAAGGGCGGTGGCTGCACGTGCATCCCCGACGTCGAGATCGTGAGCGCCGGAACCGTTTTCACCGTCGACGCGAAGGGCGTGCTTCACGCCACGACGCGCTGCCATTAATTTGAGGTTCGACCTTTGCGCGGTGGAAACGGCCAGCGAACCCGCTATCGATTGGAACACGCGAGCGGGCGAGCGGTTAAGGTTTCCAACACAATACCTGCCGTTAGACTGCAGGCGCGGGACCCGCGCCGCAGTCTTCGGCAGCGAGCCGCCGCCGGCACACCACCCCGCCGTTCCTCGCGCTCACCTGCAACGATCAGGACTCACCGGGACAAAGGCAGAGCGGGTTCGCCAGCGAGTAAAGGCTCGCCTGGTAGGCCCATCGCCTTCTAGCTTCACGATGGAACGAACTGCCCGGACGGCCGCGGTGTCGCCGAACGATCACCCTCGACGCCAAGCAAATTGCTGAGACTCCAGCCACGCGAAAGCAACCGCGTGGCCGACGCTAGCGACTGTCCCACGTACCTCGTGCTATCCGGCAGGCGCTGCGCGAAACCCGTCGCGACTAGAAGTTCCCCGCTTCTCCGCAGTCCGGCCCGTTAGAGCAAACCGCCCAACGGACCCGACCTCGCTTCGGTCCATTCCCTTGATCGAGATTCTTGTCGTCTGCGGCGCAAGCGACCGTAAGTCGCGTTTGTCGCTGCACCTTTTCACCCTGTAGCCACTCGCCAGTGAAGTCTTGCTCCGAACCAGCGACGGCGCAGTTGGAATACCTCGACGTCCCGCATCCGTTCAGGCACAGCAATACGAGTAGGGCCAAACATGTCTTCATCACGGGCATCCACACTTCTTGAGAGCTGGCGCCATAATTTGCGCCAATGATTTATCGCCTTGGAGCCACTCAGCCATCACAAAAGGCGCACGCTCATTTTCGGGGCTAAACACCGAGTCGTACTCAAGACGATACGTGTCGCCCATCGCCCTGAATGTATTCCAGTAAAATTTGCCAACCCGATAATCGAGCCAGGCTCCGAAACGCCCAACCTCGCCATTAGCCGCAAAACCAAAATCACTCACCCTGAACATCCAGTCCATATCTACGTCACCGTAAATGCTTTCGGCCGGGTCATTAAGCGGGATGAGCAAGTCGCTATTGAGGGGGTTGTAATGGCGAACGGTTGCCTGTTTCCCATGATCCATTTCGTACTGGACGAGATCCTTTAGCGCATCACAATCGACGAGGCCCGTTAAATCGAACCCCGAGACGGGATTCCCGTTGACATAGACGTACGTATTCGTGCCGGCCGCCAAGCCTGTGGGGTCACTCTGCAGATAACGCCCCGTCAGACTGTCGTAGGCTCTTGCGCCGTTGTGCCAAAGTCCCGTCTCGGAGTCAAAGTACTGACCGGGAAAACCAATGTTCAAGCCGCCGATCTGATCTGCAATGACGGATCGCCCCCAAGCGTCGTTATGAGCACGCCAAGAGGACGTTTGCGCGGCCGTCGTAACCACCTCCGGCCGCCCGAGGTGATCGTTATGAACGAAATAGAGCTGACGATCAGGCTTAACGACTCCTATGAGTTCGCCGCCCAACCAAATGTAGTCCGTCCACCCCGAAGCAGTAGCCTCTCCGATGAGCTGGTTTTGACCGCTATACGCGAATCGCACGGCTGGGGTCGCGGAACTCAACTTCGCCGAACGTTGGCCAGCTCCGTTCGTAAGGTAATTGGTAACAATGCCATTGACGGTGGCACTGCGTAGGTCGCCGTAAGCATCGTATGTATAAGCCGCAGTCCTGCCAGGTGCGGTTTCGCTATTTCGCGAGCCCGTGGCGTCATAGCGGTACGTGTAATCCCCCGCTGCGCCGCTAGCGGCGAGCAGCCGGTTGCTCTGCGCATCGATCGCATAGTCAGTGCGTGTTGCACCAACGACAACAGCTGTTCGGTTGCCGTTGCGGTCGTACGACCATATGCGAGCCCGCGCATCATCCGCGATTAAACGGCCCGCGCCGTCGTAACGATAGCTTCGATTCTGACCCGCATCGACCCCATTGGTTAGCCCAACAATTTCGCTGGCGGCGTTAAAGCCGTAGGTCAAGCTTTGTGCGAGAGTGCTGGATGCTCCCGCACTGATGCCATAGGGTCGGCCATTGACGTCGAAGTCGACACGCCTCTGGAGATTGTTGCCATAAATCCAGCCATTCGAGGGGCCGAAAGGCTGATAGGTTAGGCCCGACGCAACAGTCCGAGTTACTCCGTTGATGGTGGCCTGCACCAGTTGAACGCGGCCGTCGAGGTAGCCATATCCAACGGTAATACCATCGGGGTATGTAACCCCGATGACCTGACCCATTCCGTTGTACGCATACGCCGTAACGTCATTCGTCCCAAGTGTCGAACTGATTTCCTGCCGCGTATCGATCCAACCCTGCGGCGTATAGGAAAAAAGCGTCGTAACACCGTCTCCGCTCGAGCTGCATAGACGCGCCTTGCCATTAGAGCAGCTGTCGTAAGAGAACGTGCGCGAATCAGAGCCGTCCACGCGAGAAGTGGATAGCGGCCGTCCTAGGGCGTCGTAATGAAGCGATAGGACAGAGCCGTCGTTACGAGTAATCGTAGTGACAAGCCCCGCAGCGTCATGCGCGAAACTCGTCGTACCCGTATCGGGACTTTGTTGCCTCCAGATTTCACCGAAGCCGTCCCGCGAATAGGTCGTGACTAAGCCTCGCGGGTCCTCGACAGAAATGACTTTATCGCCGGCGTCGTAGTTGAATGTAGTTTTGTTGCCCGCGTAATCGGTCTTGGTCGTCACACGGTCGAGAGCGTCGTATACAAAAGACGTAGTCCGGCCGGCGCCGTCTGTTGAAGTCAGGACGTTACCGTTTACATCGTACGTATAGGATTGAACGGTCGTGTTCGTACTGTCGCGAACCCGAATGACCCGCCCCAACTCATCGTAGTCGGTGTACTGCGCAAATGCGGGAACAGCGACCGGTTGAGATGTCGCACCCGCCATGCGAGGAATCAACGCAGTCGCTGCGATGGCCAGAGCTGTGGCTAGTGCATTGCGGCTGATATGGGGAATGATTTTGGTTGACTGTGTCATGTCTGCGCTTCCTTACGGGACCTGGCACTGACGGGTAGGGCATTTCGGCGGGGGCGGAGCCGGTCTCTGCTCGCCCGATTGGTAGGCGTAGACATCCTTCGTCGCCAGAACCACCCCGCCGCTCTTCAGTGCGAAGCGCACAGTGTTCGTGGCGATCCAGCTAGCGACCTGCGAACCGCTTTGCGCGCGTGCGAACAACTGGGGGTTGGTGCCATCTGGGTTGCTGACCCACACCTCTGCATCGGCGCGACTGGAGTTCCAGCTCATCGTCACCGCGCACGTGGTATCGCCGACGTACAGCTTGCACGGGCTGGTCGACGCGGCGATGGTCCCACTCGCCACGGTGATGACCACGTTTGGTGTGCTGGCCCCGAACCACGTATAGCCGTCACGCACCATTCGCCATTGGAAGTTATACGTACCGGCCGTGGACGGCGCTGTCGCGTTAAATGCAAACGTCGCGCCACCGCCCGGAACGACCGCTCCAGGAGTGCCAATCCGGCTCACTCCCCACGTCGTGTTATCGCCCGGATTGGATGACCCCAAGCTGTAAGCATCCGCGGCCGTCCAAGTCGTGTTGCCTGTGTTGCTCAACTGGACGCTTACAGCGAATGGCGTGCCGGCAGCGACGAGTGTCGGAACACTCTGGTTAATGTAACTGCTGCCATAGGAGATTGGTTGTACAAAGACCGTGGCGGAAGGCGTGCCGCAGCCGGCTGCATTGCACGCCCATACGCGGTAGCCGTAAGTGGCTGCTGTGCTACGTCCGGTCAGATACGCGCTATTGCCACCCGCGACAGCGGTCCAGCCGCCTCCGTTTACGCTTTCGTCGAGCTGATATGCCGTCGCGCCAGTAGAACTTGACCAACTAATAGTGTAGCTGCCGGTCGCATTGACGCTCGGCGCGGAAATCGTTGGCGCCCCTGGAAGGTCAATACGGCTGACTGACCCGACATCCGACACAGGACCACAGCCGGACAAGTTACAGGCGGACACTCGGTAGCTATACGTACCGATCCCTCGCCCTGTTAGCGTCATCGACGTTGAAGCCGTCGGCGCGAGCGCCGTCCAAAGTCCGTTTCCTGTGTTCTCTTCGACCTTGTAACTTGTTGACGACATCACCGCCGTCCACGTGATCGTATAGGTGCTCGAGCTGCTAGTTCCAGGCGCCGACAACGCCGGAGCTGTGGCGGGCGGATGAAGCACTTGCACGGTCACTGCATTGGATGCACTTGCGCATCCGTACTCATTGCATGCACTTACGCGATACGTATAGCTGCCGTCAGCTCTGCCGCTCAACGTGGTACCCACTCCGGTGTAGCGGCCCAACGATGCCCAGCCGCCACCATTGACACTCTCGTCTAACTGATACGCCGCAGCGGTCGCGATAGCGGACCACGAGAGTGCGAAAGCGCCATCTGGGCTCGACGTCGGAGCCGCAAGCGACGGTGCACCGGCCGGCGCCACCACCGCCGCCTTACGCTCTACGACCTTCGACGTTACTTGCGAATTTGCGTTGTATGCGTATGTCGCGACCTCGTACGTCCCGGCCGCCTCTTGGCTGTACTCACGGACAACACGCCAAGCCTGGTCGTAGTCTCGGGTAAGGACCCGACCGTTAGGTGTCCGAATGGTCGTTGCTCGTCCGGCTGCGTCATACGTGTACGCCGTATCCTGCGCAACGCCGTTGACGTACTCCCGGATTAACCGCGGGCGGTCACGCTCGTCGTACGTCACCTCGGTGACGGCCCCGTTAGGCGTAACGATTTTACGCGGCTGTCCTAAACCAGTGAAATCACTGTAGGTTTCAATACCTGTAGAGCTTGCAACGCTCGTGAGATTACCTACCAGATCGTAAGCACGTGTCGTTTTATCACCAGCTCCTGCAATCGGTCCATCGACAGCTTCTTCGGCTGTCGGCCCGTCGAAGTAGCCATACCAGTCGTTACCGATCGGCCAGTACTTGTAATCGTAGGTGGTAGAGCGCGCCTGCCCTTGCACACCTGCCGCCGACAAGTTGGTCGTCGTCACACGTGCTATGCGATCAAATTTTCCGTACTCGAAGGACGTGGACATCAGCCCGACCACCGTCTGGCTAAGCATCCGATTCTTGCCGGGTGTGGGGTCCCAACTGAACCGTGTCGTCCTCGCGGAAGGCGTGCCGGAAGCTTCCGTCTTCTCTTGCAGCTGACCCTGCGCGTTGTATGTGTACGTCGTAACGGATCCGCGAAAGTCGGTCTTTGACTTTAGGTAGCCGTTGGCGTCATAGATCGTTTCGGAGTACGAAGTGGCAGGGCAATAAGTACTTGGCTGGCCCGTCGTGGTTCTGGGCTTGCCGTTTTCGAACGTGTAGACAGTCTGTTTACCTAGCGGGTTTGTCTCAACGACCGTCAACAGCCCGTTAGCACCCGGCGTGTACTGAAACGTATAGCGCTCAATCCCGTTGTGCTCGCTGCTAGTCGCGTGCCCCGCCGCATCATAAGTGAACTTAGAATACCGGACACCGTTTACCGACTTACCAGTAAATTGATCTGGATGCGCAGCATCCTCATAGTGGTAAGTCGTGGTTGTTGCGGGGTTGCCAGGCGAGGTCGCCGACGCCAAGCGGTGCAGACCCGCTCCAAATGCGTTGGTCGCATAGGTGTATGTGTAGACGTTGCCAGCAGGATCGCGAACGCCCGTTAGCTGACCATTCGTCCAGAGCAGATCTATGAAACGATTGTTGATGTGCGTTATGCGCGTGGGATAAGTCCAGCCGGCGTCGTAGGTATAACTCCATGTCAGCCCAGGCCGCTCTGAGACGGATGTTACGTAGCCCGACGGTGTATAGGACTCACTGCCGCCAAGTTCGTTAGTGAGGTTATAGCTTGACCCCGTCCATACGATCTTCGCAATCGGCGAAGGCTTGTCTTCATAGAAGGTGCCGTCCGCTGCTCGAATAAACTTAATGATCCGTCCGTCCGGGCGCCATGCGTAGATGACCGTATTCGATCCAATCGTGCACGAACCGCCGTTTGGCCTCGGATAGCAGGCATTAATTGCCGTAGTGCCGAACGTCAGCTTGTAATCGAAGTCACTCAGCCAATGCTTACCGAACAGGCCAACGCCTTGCCAGTAGTGGTTGTAGCTTCGGGTAAGCCCTAGCGGCTGCTCGCCTGTGGTTGCGAAGTCGCGCTCTTCTTCGATCTTATTTCCGGTAGCCGGGTAAATGGGGTTTGCTTTTGGACAGCCCTTTTTTGAGCTATCAGCGGCGGGGTCTTGAGCGCCGGGATTGCCGACAAACGGGCCGCCCATGGCCCCAAGATCGATCACCGATCCGCCGGGCCTTCCATTATTTACGAACAAATAGTCGGGCCAACCGCCGCCGCCACTGGTCTGCCCGCCGTGGATCGTGACGCTGTCCAACCTGTAGTCGCAAACCGTCGGATCGGTCGGACTCGGTTGATAGTGATCGGGGCACTGCCCATTGACAGCGGCTAACGCATGCGCGCGAGGTGACACGCCGCCGAACGAAAGCAAGATCAGCACGGGAAAAAGGGGATTGGCGTAGAGGCGCCGACGAACTCGTTCTCCGGGCGGCGCCCCGACACTTGAATTCCAGGCCGCAGGCCACGGGTTACTCGAGCGCTGCCCGGACTTGCACGTCGCAACCGCGGGAGAAGAGTGGTTTTCATGCGCGTGAGCGCTGCGAACGCGCGCGGTGCTACTCGGCAGGATTGCTCCGCCAGGCCAACTGGTCTTCATTGCGTCCCCTTGCCAGCCTGTTGCAGGCTGACTCCATGATCCCCGCGCAGCGACAGCGTCCCTGCGGTCCAGCATTCACGATAGTTAAAGTGTTTTGCCCACGCAACCTCCGGGTGAAGTTGGCCCTGGCGCGCCGACTGCCTCAGCGCCGCGACCTTGCGCGATTGATCGGCCTAGCCCGTCGACGGTTGTTCGTGCGGTTCGGCGCCTTCGGTTCGTCAACGAACGCAAGACGTCGCGGCCATACACGGTGTCGCAATCCCTCTACCGCATCCTGTAGCACGCTTCGCCGAAGCACGCGCCGAAGAGGCACTAGTGGGCAAGTATTCCGAGCAAGTTTCCCGCTAGATGTCGGGCAGAGCGGGACACCTGGTCCGGCGCGTACGGAATGCTGTCGCCCATTTTTCGAAGCCCACGCGTAAGCCAGTGACAGTCTTGTCCAATTTTGTATCTGATAAGGCGGCTGCCGCCGTCGACATGTCCACCATGCGTCGGCGCGCGGCGGGATCTTGGAGCGCCAGATAGCGCTCGAGTCAGACGACGCAAGCCCCCGTCTCTGTGCACGCCATGACGCGAGCGTCACTGAGCGATGGGCGCCTGACGCCGACGCGCCAGACTATCGACGACACTGCTCGCGCCTTCCGCAAGCGCAGTACCGGGCCGGGAGGGGGGGACTGCGTGGGCATCTGTAGTAAAAGCGCCATCGCCCCCCCTTAAATCGAACGCGTTTTTTTCGGAAATTTGAAAATTCTGATGGCGAGTGAGGCTTGCCACGGATTCCATCAGGCGAATCTCGCAACGCACGTACGCCCGGACTCATCTCGTTGCGGCCTAGCAGCACTAATAGTCCGCCAAAAGCGCGTAACTATCGCCCGTAAATCGGCGTGCGTGCCTGCTTCAACTCGCCCCCAATCGACACGCGGGCGCACCGCCTCGAACCGTTGCTCGCGTTTGAGACCCCAGTCCAAGGTCCCGCGTCGAGCCACTCCATGCGCAACGCGAGCGGCGAGGCCTTCGTGAGCCCCCTGGGGGCTTCGAGGTTGCGACCCCGTAGACGCGCGCGGCCGAGCTAACCCTGCATCGCGCCACGATTGGGACGATGCGCTCGTCGAACTCGCGCACGAATGCGTGCACCTGCTCGAACGACCGCTCGCAGCCGCGACGCTGCTCGAAGAGGGACTCGCCGTTCGCTTCTCGCTCGACGCGCAGCGCGAACTGCGCGTCGTCGTCGTCGTTGTCGTTGTCGTTGTCGAGCCAGTCGACCTGAAATACGTGGCCACGCTGCCTCTGGTCGCGCATCACCTGCCGGGCGATGCGTACGCGAGCGCGAAGACCGTTCGGGACCAGGCCGGAAGCTTCGCGGCCGCCACGCCGCAAGGGCTCGCCGACTTGTTCCCGTCGCTCGACGTCGGCATGGCGCAGGCGTTTTGCGGACGCGCGCTAATGCGTTGAAGCTTTAGCGTAGCGGTCGGTCGTCATGCGCCCGCGCGGCGGGTACTAATCGCTGTCGCGCTGAGCCTTTCGGGCCGCTACGGCGAGCGCCATCGCATCGGTTATTTCGTCGGACGATACCGTCGTCATCATGGTGACGTCGGGATATTGCTTTTTAACCTCGCCTACGATGCGATCAGCAACGCGAAGACCTTCTTCGAGCATCGCGAATAGCTCGCCGTAGACGCGCGCAGCTGCGTCGGGCTCGTCGTATCTGAGTAGTGATTTCTCGTGGCCGGGTGGATAGTCGGCGAGCCGACGAATGTCGGACGCGATGCCGTCCGCGTACATCACGAAGCGCGACAACAAGCTCGGAAGATCCCCTTCCAAGAGCCCGGCGTTAGTCATCGCGGCCCGGGACGTCGGAACAATGTCTGGTGGCAGGTGCACGGCGAACTGGTAGACGGCCCCATCGATACCCGCGTCGCGCGAATACTCTGCAATTTGCGCTTGCCAATCGCGTCGACGGACGACTTCCGCGACGGCGGCGGCTTCGCCAGCAATCGCGACTGATAGGTTGCGTCGAGTCATCCGAATTTTCGCGTACTCGACGCCGAACGTCGTGAGTGCTGTGAGCCCGCCACCGATGAGCGCGCCGAAGAGCGCCGCTGCGCCTTGATCCATTGTCCGTCCCCCTCATCCCCGCCGGTGAACGTATGCGCGGCAACACCGCGTGGCAAGTCCGCAGGCTGTTAGCGGTCGCCGTCGACGTGCGAATCGACCGGACCTGCGCCCCGCATTACCCAGGGGCCGAACACGCGCAGGAAAGCCGCCGCTTCCGCGTCACCGGCCAGAGCCGCGCGCCAGAGTGCATCTAGAACCTCGTCGGGTGTCGCCATCGTTCCAAATCCGTTTGGGGTGCGGAGACGATGCCTGGCCGAACGCGCGCTGTCCGTCGGATTAATCCGCAACGTCGATCGGGCTTTGCCGCGATGCAGCACACGGCTTCCGACAAGTGTCGCGCGACGTGGTGATGGTATAGATCGCATCGACGCGACCACGAAGGCGGCGATGAACTTAATTCTGTTCGGGGCGGGTGCGAGCGCCTACGCGTGTGGCTGCGGCAAGGGGCCGCCGATGGGCGACAAGCTCTTCGATGCGCTTATGAGCGCGCGGCCCGAAATCGCCGCGATCGTCGACGCCGAAATTGTTCGCGTATTTCGCGAAACAAATCGCTTCGAAGAAGGCATGGGCCGCGTCTGGGGCGACGGTAGCCGGCGCGTAGCCCCTTTTCTGCGGGCGATGGCCAAATACCTTGCTTCATTCGAACCATGCGCGTGCAAACGCTACGGTTATCGCCGCCTTCTGGCGGCGCTGACGCGGAACCTGCGACGGACGCAATTCGCGACGCTGAATTACGACCTACTGCTCGATAGGACAGCGCTGCAAATGGGTCTCGGCATCCGTTTCGGTGATGAACTGACGAAGGGAACGGCGGCGATACTGAAACCGCACGGATCGGTCAATTTCTTACCGGCGCATCGGATACACGCGCGCGACTTGCAGATCGTGGGTTGCAGCACCTACATAGAAACGAACGCATGCGTCGTTCCTCCACCGTTTGATTTGCGAGATATCGAGCGCTGGTGCGACGACCCGGACAACGAAGCGTTTGCGCCTGCGATGTCGGTCTACGCAATTGGTAAGGCGACGCCATATAACTCCGGCCTCGTCACGGAGTACCGCGATGCATGGGCCACCGCCGCCCGGACGGCGAAGCGGGTCGTTATCGTCGGGGTCAAGGTGACCGAGGAAGACACGCACCTGTGGTCGCCGCTAGCCGACAACCGCGGGGCAATCATGTACGTCAATCCGAGCTCGGGCGATCGGCAGGCGTTCGCTGATTGGAGCGCGCGGCATCGGGGCCGTTCACCTGTCGAGTGCGTGCCGCACGGATTCGCCGAGTCGATCGACACGATCGCCCGCCGCCTTGCTGTCCACTAGCCCGGCACCAAGGCGACCGAGACTACGGCGGCGGTTGCGGACGTTCCACGCCGCGAGCGTCAGGTTCCACACCTATCCCCAAGCCGCGGGCATCGGCTGAGACGCGCGCGCCGTAGCGTGGCGCCATGACCGCGCCGCCCCTGACGCCCGACGACCTTCCCGACGTTCCGTTGCCGGCCGGCTTTCGTTGGGCCCTGAGCCCATACAGCGGGCGCGTCTGCATCTACTGGGGCGACGACCCGGCAAGGCGACGCCTGGTCGCGGAAGCGGGCCTGAACTTCTGGAATGGCTACGAGACGAAGGTCGGCATGCACCGGCGGGTCTACATGCGGCGTTGCTTCGGCGACCTATCGCGCGCGTTTTGCTTCCTGGCGGCTTGGCTGCATGCACGGCACGAGGCCGTGGCCGAAGAACTCGCCGGCCGCCGCTCCGATCCGACCGAACGCCTCGACCCGTACGTGCGCGACTGGCGTGACGTGCGGAAGCCGAAGGCGCAGCCGCGTGCAAATCCGTTTCGAACGCCGCCGCCTCAATCGGGCACGTCGCGCGAAGCGCGGCGTCGCTGGTGACGCCGAACTGCGCGGCGCAATCCCCGAGCGGAACGCCTGCGCGTTGACCATGAGGCGCCATCCGATCGCGCAATGGTCAACGCCATCCGCTGCCCGTTGACCATGCGTTGACCATTAATTCGAACGCCGGAAACGAAAAAAGGGTCTGCATCGCTGCAGACCCCTTCTTTTAAGCTGTTTTTGTGGTGGCCGGGGAGGGAATCGAACCCCCGACACGGGGATTTTCAATCCCCTGCTCTACCAACTGAGCTACCCGGCCACGACCACGGCGGGCCGTGGGAGGCGGAATGTTACGGACGCGTGGAGTGGTTGGCAAGCCGCATGTGGGCTGAACGGGCGCGATGACGCGAGTTTTGGGGGGCCCGTCTTCAAGCGCATCATCGGGAGACCTTCAACGGAACTGGAGCACACACCATGAAACCCGTACTCGCGCTGGTGGCCGCCGCGCTCGTGCTTGGCGGCTGTGCCAGTAACCCCCAGAACACGGCGCAGCAGCTCGAGATGTATCGCTCGAACGCAGGCGCGCCGATCAACAACTTCCTCTACAACAGCAGCTTCATGCAGTGGACGCCGCTTGGGACGGAGGCGCTTGCACTCTGGATGTCGCCCGGGCGCGCATACCTGCTCGAGGTACCCGGCTGCCGGGACCTGCAATGGGCACACGGCATCCAGGTCACGCAGAGCGGCGGCAACCAGGTATCGGCGAAGCTCGATCGCGTTATCCCGCTCGGGGCGGGCAATACCGTTCCGTGCCAGATCGTGTCGATCCGCCCACTGGACACGAACGCGGTCCGCGCCGCGGAGCGCGTCGTCAGCAAGTAGAACAGTCGACCTCGGCAGACATATGCGCGCAATGCAAACAAAAACGCCCCGGGTTTCCCCGGGGCGTTGCACATTGACGAGGTGCGCGTGGGGGAACTCAGTCCTGCGCGGCCTGGTAGGCGGTCAGGTAGCGGCCGGCGGCGACGGCGAACGCGGCGCGCGTTACTGCCTTGTTCGGGTCGAAGTACGCCTTGAGCGTCGGCTGCAGGTCGTACGGCCCCTGCTCCACCGCGAAGCGCGCATTGATCAGGCCGAGGTCGAGCGCCTGCTGCACGTAACCGCGAAGCGCGGCGGGGATCGAAGCCGCATCCGCCACCGGAACGCGCTTGCCGTCGTAGAACGCGGTGAGGTCACCACTGAACGACTGCGCCTGCGACTGCAGCGCCATGCTCTGCACCAGCGAGTAGGCGAGCGAGACGCGGGTCACCGGGTCGTTCGCACGGAACGCCCCGTTGACGGTGCCCATCACGCCGTCCTGGTTGTGCGCGAGGTCGCGAAGTGCGCCACCACGTGCGATCGCCGACTCGGCGTACGCATAACCTGCGGCACCGGTGCCCAGATCGCTGAAGCTCGAGCGTCCGTTGAACGGCAGCGATTGACCGATGTTCTGGCCCATCGACAGGTACTGCGCGAGCTCGATGCGCTTGAGGTTGGCATCCGGGCGGAACGTCTTGTCGGCGTAACCATCAGCGAGGCGGTTCGCGATGGCGAACTCGATCGCCTGACGCGCCGGATGACTGGCGATGTCGTTGAGGCCGGTATAGCCGCCCGAGTTGAGGAAGCTGATCTCACCGTCGACATAACCCGGCGCGGCATAGCCGTTCGTGACCTTCAGCGGATCGAGCCCAGCGCCCGACACCGAACCGACGCCGCGTACGGTGAGCTTCCACTTGCCCGCCTTGCCCGGCGCGCCGACGGTGATGGTGTCGCTCTCGACCGGCAGCGCGATCGACGAACCGTACTGCTCGCCATCCGGATCGATCAGCACGAGCGCAACCGTGTTGTCGACGGTCGAACGTGCGCTGACGAAGGCGACTTCCGGACCGACGTCGAACTCCATCGTGTCGACCGTGCCGACCGGCGCGAAGAACAGCGAGAACGGCTCCGGATCCGCGCCCTTCGCGAGCACCGCGTTCGAGTTGAACGTGTGCAGCGAGTTGACCGTGCTGCCGTAACCGGTGCGGACGTTGGTCGCTTCCGCAACGGCGGCATACGTGTTGATGTGACCGGCGCCCGCTTCCCACGAGAGGCGACCGGTCATGTTCGTCGCGGTGCGCTTGATGATGTCCTTGACCTGCGCCGGCGTGAGGTTCGGGTTCGCTTCCAGCATCAGCGCGATGATGCCGGCCACGTGCGGTGTCGCCATCGAGGTACCGCTCATGTGCGTATAGAACGGCAGGTACTGCGGTGCGAGCGTCTCCTGGTCGTGCTGCGCTTCCAGCGGCGGCAGCGCACCGGCGAGGTCGCGATCGGAAATGATGTCGACGCCCGGCGCGACGATGGTCGGCTCGTTGACGTAGGTCCACGACTTGCCGTCTGCCATGGTGAAGGTGCCGGTTTCACCGCGCTTGCCGCGCGACGAGAAGCCGGTCAGCACGCCGTCCTTCTCGCTCGCGCCCACCGAGATCACCCACGGCGCCTGCGCGTACGGGTTGTGCGTGTCTTCGCCCGGGCCGTCGTTGCCGGCCGCGAACACGCTGACGATGCCGCGCTTGTAGAGCTCGTACGTGGCGACGCTGACCGGATCGGTCGGGTCGAACGTGCCACTGCTGCCCCACGAGTTGCTGACTACACGGATCGTGTCGCGATAGCTGAACTGGTTGGTCGCGGCGTAGTCGAGGCCACCGACCGCATCGAGGATCGAGATCACCGCGCCCGAGCCATAGCCGACCAGCGATGCGCCCGGAGCGACGCCGCGATACAGGCCGTTCGAACGCGCGCCGCTGCCACCCACGATGCCCGCGCAATGCGTGCCGTGACCGGAGCTGATGTCGGAGTTCGGCACGTTCTCGGCGTACGTCATCGGCACGATGCCGGGCGCGACATCCGATGCCAGCGACGCCAGAATGTTCTGCGGCGCGAGCACGTTCTGCACGACATGCGTGCCGAGCTTGAGGTCATCGTGCGTCGCATCAATGCCCGAGTCATTGATCATCACCGCGACGCCCTTGCCGCTGAACGGCACGGCGCGACTGAAGTCGCCCGGGTTGGAGATGGCACGCGTCGCGCTCGAGATCTGGTTCGCCTCGACGTCGAAGTAGCGCAGCGGCGCGTTGTAGAAGATCGAGACGACGTCGCCTTCCTTCGCGAGCGCGCGGATCTCGGCCGGCGTGGCGATGACGCCGGCGATCGGCAGGCTGCGCATCGTGCGGCCCTTCTCGATGCCGAGCGCCTTCAGCTCGGCGAGCTGCGTGGCGTCGATCGGGCCGGACTGGCGATACGTGACCACGACGCCGAGCTGGTCGGTCGGCGCGGCGGCAGCGAGCTTCTGCACGAGCTGGCCGTCGAGGTGGGCGTCGGCGAGGGCAACGCCACTGGCGAGCAGGCCGAACGCGAGGGCGGAAACGCGGAGGGAGAGGGAGCGCGAGGCGGACATCGGGAACTCCAGGTCAGGCGACGATGCAGTTGTCGCACCGGCGGCGGCCCGCTCCCATCCGGCATTGCCTCCACGCCGCGCAGGGGTAAACACTCATGAACGCGCGGGGGTTTTCGACCTCGCGTCCGCGCCGCGCGCCGGTGTAAGGTCGGGCCCGTCCGCAACGACGCGCGCTTCACCAGGCCCGGCCTAGCGTCGCTGCGATATCGGGGTCCCAACACGTTCCGGAGCCGCCATGCCGCGTGGTCTTGCCCGCTGGTTCATCTTCGCCCTGCTGGCCGTCGTCGCTCCGTTCGCATCCGCGCAGTCGTTGCCGGTGCAGGTCGCGGTGCAGGGCAATGTCGCCACCGTCGTCATCGGCACGCCTTCGCTGCCCATCGCGGATATGACGCTGACGTTCGACTCGCCGCACGCGTTGTCGGCCGCGAACCTCGGAATCGTCGCGCAGACGGTGTCGCTCAACGACCCGCAGTTGCTGACGCGGCTGCCCGGCTCGCTCGCCGCGCTGGATTCGTCGTTCCCGCTGATGGTGACGGTCGAGCCGCCCACCGGCGGCCTGTCGTTCGATCGCACGGTCAAGGTCGAAATCCATACGCACGCTCTGGCCTACACCTACGGCAGCAGCTATCGCCTGTTCAAGGCGCCGATCGGGGGCGCGTTCCGTGACATCACCACGGAAGTCGCGCAGGGCAGCGTCCGCGCACGCGGCACGACCGGTGGGTTCTCGCAATTCCTGATCCTCGCCGACGTGCGCCGCACCGGCGACGTCGTCAACGACAAGCTCGAACGCCTCCGCACGCGTATCGCCACGCTACCGGCCAGCGAAGCCGCGCCGTTGGAAGCGCAGCGCGCCGCTGCGGCGCAGGCTGTAGCGGACGCCCGCTACGACGACGCGCTTGTGAACCTCGATGCCCTCGCCTCGCGCGTCGATGCACGTGCGGGCACTGCGATCCCGAATACGTGGCTCGCGGGCGGCGGTGGCGACAACACGGCGGGCGAACTCATCGCCGGCGTCGCCACGGCGAAGTTCTCGATCGCCTACCTGCGCAACTTCGGGCACTGAGGCACCGCCTGACGCCGCCACGCTCCATCGACGCATCCGAAGCCCCCGCCCGTCGGGGGCTTCGCGCGTCCGGGCCCCGCACGTCGGCGTACGTTGACGTGCACGGCCGTTTCGCACGGGGAACTGGCCCTAAGATGCGCTGATGCAGGCCCGTCTCATCGCCTACGTTCCGGAAGGCGCCGCAATCGCACGAATCGTCGCACCGGGCGACCGTCTCCGCATTGGTCGCGCGCTCGACGCCGACCTGTTGTTGCCGCATGCCTCGGTATCGCGTCGCCACGCCGAGCTCGCACCCGAGGTCGACGGCACATGGCACCTGACCGACGTCGGCAGCAAGAACGGCAGCTACGTCGACGGTGGGCGCGTCACCGATACCTCGCTCGCGCGCGCATGCTGGCTGCGCTTTGGCGACGTGCACTGCGAGTTCGCGATCCTCGACACCAATGCCGCCGAGGAACAGGTGCGACGCTGGGCGGAACGCCGCAACGAGGCCACGCGCCTTACCGCACGCATCGAAGCCATGGCGCAGCCGCAGGACGGCGCCGCGCCGACATCCACCCTGCTGGAGCACAGCCTGCGCGCGGTGCTGGAACTGGCGCAGTGCACGCGTGGCTTCGCGCTGACCGCGGGCGGCGGGCGTTATCGCATCGCGGCATCGATCGCGCTGGATGCATCGCTCGCCACCGGCCCCGAATTCACCGGCAGCCTCGGCGCGGTGGCGCAGGCACTGCGGTCGCGCGCACCGGTGGTGTTCAACGACATCGGCCACGATGCCTGGCTGTCCAGCCGCGAGTCGGTCGTGCGCGGCGGGCTGCGTACGTTGATCGCCCTGCCCCTGCTCGATGGCGATCGCGCGCTCGGTGCCGTGTATGCCGACCGCCGCGAAGCCGGCCCCGCGCTGACCACGCTCGACGTCGAGCTTCTGCAGGCCTTCGCCGAGCGTTGCGCGCTGTGGCTGGCCGCGCGAGGTGAGGCACAGGGCGGCGTAGAACCGCCCGCGCCCGGCGACTGGGCGAACCTGCTCGCAGGCCATTCGCCGACGCGATGACCGACCACACGTCCACCGGCATCTACGCGCAGATGGATCTGGCGCCCGGCACCCTGCTCGCCGGGCGTTTTCGCATCGAGGGGCTGGTCGGTGTCGGCGGCATGGGCGTCGTCTATCGCGCGCGGGACGAAGCGTTAGGTGTTCCCGTGGCGATCAAGTTGCTGCGACCGGAAATCGCGCAGCGGGCCGATGCGTTCGAACGCTTCCGGCAGGAGTTGCTGCTCGCACGCCAGGTGTCGAGCCCGCACGTGGTGCGCATCCACGACATCGCGCGACACGAGTTCGCCAACGGCGATACGCGTTGGCTGATCAGCATGGACCTGATCGACGGCGAGCCGCTCGATCGCGTCCTCGATCGCGGCGCGCTTCCCGTCGACACCGCGCTGCGCATCGCGCGCGACGTTGCACTGGGCTTGCAGGCCGCGCATATGCGCGACGTGGTGCATCGCGACCTCAAGCCCGCGAACGTGCTGGTTGCTGCCGATGGAAACGCATCGATCACCGATTTCGGCGTGGCGCGCTCGATCGCGACGAGCACGCGCAGTGCGACGTCGAGCATCGTCGGCACGCCGGATTACCTGTCGCCCGAACAGGCGCGCGGCGATCCGATCGGGCCGCGCAGCGATCTGTACGCGCTCGGCCTGATCCTCCACGAGATGCTGACCGGCGAGCGTGCGTTCGCATCGGCGACCGCGGCGGAAGCGCTGGCGCAGCGGATGGTGCGCACGCCTGCGCTCGTCACCGCGACGCGACCCGACGTGCCGACATGGATCGCGCGGCTCGTCGAAAGGCTTCTGCGTCCGCAGCCCGCGCATCGGCTGCCGGACGCGGCTGCGGTCGTGCAGGCGATCGACCGTCGCGAAGTACCGCGCGATCCTGTTCGTGGTCGTCGTTTGCTCGCAGCTGCTGTTATCGCTGCGCTAGCCATCGGCGGCGGCGCGTTCTGGTGGACGCATCGCGCTCCCGTGAATGCCATCGCGCCTGCGCCATCGCGCCCGCTCGAACGCGTGCTGCTCATGCCGCTGGAAGGCGACGGCGTCGCGGAAGCCGAACGTGTCGGGCTCGACATGCAGTTGCGCGCCGCATTGGCCGATGCACCCGGCATGGCGCGCGTCGACACCGATCGCATGTTGCAGGCACTGGGGCAGCTCGACGCAACGGGCCGGCCAACGCTTGATGCAATGCGTCGCGCCGGTGCGGCGAGCCGCGTGGTGCGTCTCGAACTCGCATCCGCGGCGAACAGCTGGCATGTAGTCGTTGAGCAGGATGGCAGTGGCGGTGCGCGACTCGCTGGTCCGCGCGCAGCAACGCCCGCTGCCGCGCTCGCCGCGTGGTTGCGCACCGCGCAGGCCACAAGCGCGCTCGGCGTCAATGCGACTCCCGCTTTCCACGTGCCTGCGCCGAACGTGCTCGCGCTCGAAGGCTCGGCGGAAATCGCGCGTCGCGCCGGTCACTACGACGCCGCGCTGGCGGCGCTTCAACAGGCGACCGCGCTCGATCGCGATGACCCGATTATATTCGTCATTCTGGCGCAGGTCGCGCAGGCGATCGGCGAGGACGACCTTGCGCTATCCGCAATCGACCGCGCGCAACGCGCCGCGCCGAATTCTGCGACGTCGTCGCGTGATCAGCTCGCAGCGATGCGCGCGATGCTGGAAGGCGACCCGTCCGTCGCGGCGAAGACGTGGAGCGCGCTGTCGACGCGGTCGCCGTCCGACACCTTCGCGCAACTGCAGTTCGCGCGCGCGTCCGGCGCCGCAGGCGAATTCGACGCCGCCATCGGCACGCTGCAGAAGCTGACCGAACGCGATGCACAGGATGCGCGCGCATGGTTCGAACTCGGCAAGTTCTCCATCCTCAAGGGCGACTCACTCCCGGCGGTGGACGACTACCTGGTCCGCGCGCTCGTTCTGTTCAAACGCGGCCGCAACGCGTACGGCGTCGCGGAAACGGTGAATGCGCTCGGCGTCGGCTACGGACGGCTCGGTCAGACAGTCGACGCCGAAGAGCAGTACCGCCGCGCGGTCGAACTGCGCCGTGCGGTCGGCAATCGACGCGGCGTCGCGACCAGCCAACGCAACCTCGCCAACCTGCTTAGTCAGCGCGGGGCGTTCGATGCTGCGGCCGCCGCGCTGGACGAGGCGCGTCGCATCAACATCGAACTGAACGATCGCGCGGGCCTTGCGGCGGTCGACAACGAACGTGGGTTGCTCGAAGAGGAACGCGGTCATTATGCCGCATCGCTCGATGCGTTCCGTCTTGCGCTGCAGGGCTTCGAGCGTGCCGGCGACCCGCATGGTGTGGCGCAGGCGCTCAACGACATCGGCTTCGCCCAGTACCAGCTCGGCGCATACGACGATGCGCAGACCTACTGGCAGCGTGCGGCCGACGCGTACCGCCAGCTCGGCGACGAAACCGGCGTGATCCGCACGCGACAGAACCTCGGGCTGCTGCTCGCCGCCCGCGGACGATGGGCCGATGCGCAGCAGGCGCAGACCGATGCTCTCACGCAAGCGCGTCGTCGCCAGATGGCGGAGGAAGCCGCCGTCGCCTATCGCAACCTCGCGGAACTCGCGATCGCGCGCGGCGACACGTCGGGCGCAATTCGTAACGCGGCCGAAGCGCTTGCACTGTTCAAGGAACGCGACGACCTGCGCGGAAGCGTCGACGCGCGCCTGCTCGATGCGGAAGCGCGCATCGAAGGCAGTGACCTCGACGGCGCATCTCGCGTGCTGGCGGGATTGCGCACTGATCTCGCGCAAGCATCGACGGAACAACGTGCGATCGCCGGCCGCCTCGACGCGCAGCTTGCCGACACACGCGGCGACCCACGTGCGGCGCTTGCCGCGTTGAAGATCGCGCAACCACTCGCGATGGCGTCGGGCGTGCGTGCGTTGCAGCTCGACCTCGACCTGCTGCAGGCGCGCATCGCGAAGCGCGATCCGACGCCGTTCGACGCGCCCACCGCCGCGCTCGGCAATGCGGGCCTTCGTCTCGACTGGACCGACCTCGCGATGCGCGCCGCGCTCGCACGCAATGACGCAGCGGGCGCTCTGCGCCTGTATCGCGACGCCGCGCCGTCGCTGCGTGATACATCGAGCCGCCTCGTCGCTTCCATCCACGATCAGGCGGCGGCGGCCGAACGCACGCTGGGCGACACGTCGGCCGCCGCCGACGCCGAAACCGCGGCACGCGAGGCGCGCACGCATTTCGAGGCCGCAATGCCGCGCGTCGCATCTGCCGCAACCAAAGCCACCGCGCCATGACCGACTCCACCGCCGACCGCTACATGCAACTGCTCGACCGCCTGGAGGCGAACGAACGCGAGTTCCGTCGCCTTGGCCGGTCGGTGCTACGCGTGCAGGAAGACGAACGCCGTCGCCTCGCACGCGATCTGCACGACGGCGTCGGCCAGAACCTCACTGCGCTCAAGCATCGGATCGCGCAATTGCGTGATGGGCTCGACGACGACGCGCCGATGCGCGCCGCGCTCGATGCGGCCGTCGCACTCTGCGCCGACACGCTCGAAGACACGCGCGAACTCTCGCGCCTGCTGCGCCCGACGATCCTTGACGATCTCGGTCTCGAACCCGCCCTGCGCTGGCTCGGCCGCAGCGTCGGCGAAACCGCGGGCATCGCGGTCACCGTCGACGTGGAGCCGCTTCCGCCGCTGGATGGCGAACGCGAAACGCTGATGTTCCGCATCGCGCAGGAAGCACTGAACAACATCGCGAAGCATGCGCAGGCGCGCAGCGTGCTGCTGCGGCTGGTGGAGCGCGAGGGTCGCCTGCAGTTGCAGGTGCTCGACGACGGCATCGGCTTCGATACCGGCGAACGCGCGGGCGGAAGCGGCGTATCCGGCATGCGCGAACGTCTGCGCCTGTTCCAGGGCACGCTCGAGATCCATTCCGCGCCCGGGAACGGCACGCGGCTGCGCGCGGTGGTGCCGCTCGACGCGTACTGACGCCGTCAGGGCGGCCCCGGCTTGACGCCATGGCCGCTCGAACCGCACGGTTCGCGCATGCCCATCCGCATCCTCATTGCCGACGACCACACCCTGGTGCGCGAAAGCCTCGTCGGCCTGCTGCAGGCCGATGGGGACGTACAGGTCGTCGCGCAGGCCGCGGACGGCATCGAAACACTCGAGAAGGCAAACGCGGTGCGGCCCGACATCGTGATCGCCGACCTGTCGATGCCCGGCCTCGGCGGTATCGAGGTCGTGCGACGCCTGCGCGAGTCACTGCCGCAGACGCGCGTGCTGGTGCTGACCATGCACCAGGAAGACGAGTACGTGCTGCAGGCCGTGCGCGCCGGCGCGTCGGGTTACCTCGTCAAGGACAGCGCGTCGTCGGAGTTGCTGGCCGCCGTGCGTAACCTGCACGCCGGACGCGGCCACTTCGGCCCACAGGCGGCGCGCACGCTGGCGCAACAGCTGCAGCACCCCGAACGCACGCTCGACGATCCCTACGGCCGGCTCACCGCACGCGAGCGCGAAGTCTTCCACCTGATCGCCGAAGGCCACACGACGAAGGAAGTCGCACGCAAGCTCGACATCAGCGCGAAGACCGCCGAAAACCATCGCGCCCGGGTGCTCGACAAGGTCGGCGTGCGCAACACCGCGGAGCTGGTGCGTTACGCGCTGCGCAAGGGCCTGCTCGACTAGGCCACCGCTACCGGCTTCGGCAGCGCGAACGATGCGAGCCCGCACAGCGCCGCAAACACCGCGCCAGCAACAAACGTCGTCGATGCACCGTGCCAATCCCACAGCGCGCCGGCCAGTGCGCTCGCGATGACCAGCGCGATGCCCGACGCAAGACTGAAAACACCGAACGCCGTGCCGCGGAAATCCTTCGGCGCGTGGTCGGCGACGAATGCTCCGAGGACGCCCTGCGTCAGGCCCATGTGCAGTCCCCATAGCGCCGCACCCGCAAGCGCGACGATCGGACCGTGCGCGGATGCCAGCACGACGTCGGCCACGACGAGCACCGCCAATCCTGCGACCAACACACCGCGTCGCCCAAGCCGGTCACTCAACACACCAGCCGGGTACGAGCTCAGCGTGTACACCAGGCTCATCACCACCAGCACCAGCGGTGCATACGCCTTCGCGAGGCCGAGCTGGTCGGCGCGCAGGATCAGGAAGGCCTCGCTGAAGCGCGCCAATGACAGCAATGCGCCGATCGCGACCACGCGCCAGTAACCGCTGCCGGGCGCACGCAGACCTTCGCGCGTGATCGGAAGACTTGCGCGCGGCGCACGATCGCCGACGCGTTCGGGCTCGCGCACGAAGCGCACGAGGATCGCGACCGATACCAGGCTCGGCACCACGGCGAACCACAGCACATGCCGGATGTCGTCGTGGAACGCGAGCATCAGCGCGATCGCCGCGAGCGGGCCGATTAC
This sequence comes from Lysobacter sp. HA35, assembly GCF_054061195.1. Taxonomy (NCBI): domain Bacteria; kingdom Pseudomonadati; phylum Pseudomonadota; class Gammaproteobacteria; order Lysobacterales; family Lysobacteraceae; genus Lysobacter; species Lysobacter sp. HA35. Next base: position 1,369,604 of record NZ_JBSSDY010000001.1, read on the forward strand.
CGCTCCCACGGTGTCCATCGACTGACGCAGGCCGAAGCTCGCGCCGCGCAGGTCGGGCGGGACGATGTCGCTCATCAGCGCGTCGCGCGGTGCGCCGCGGATGCCCTTGCCGAAGCGGTCGAGCAACCGCGCGCCGACGACCATCGACACCGACGTCGCCATCGGAAACAACGGCTTGGTCAGCGCGGCTAGCCCGTAGCCCAGCACCACCACCGGCTTGCGGCGCCCGATCGCGTCGCTCGCATAGCCGGAGAACAGCTTGGTCACCAGCACGAGCCCTTCCGCGCTGCCTTCGATCAGCCCGATCGCCAGCGCGCTCGCGCCTAGCGGCCCGGCGAGCAGCAGGGGCAGCAGCGAATGGACCATCTCGGAGCCGAAGTCCATGAACAGACTGACCCAGCCCAAGGCCCATACCGCGGGCGGAATGCGGCGGATGTTGGATCGCTGCATCGGCTGCTCCATCGATGACGAGCCGAGTATGGCGGCCGTCGCGTGGCGAACCTCCACAGCGTGTCGACGCGCTCTCCGTGCGGGACGGTATGCTCGACACGATTCCGAACGGAGCCGCTCGATGCGTCCAGCCTCACTCTTCCGATTCGCCCTCGCGACCGCCGCGCTCGCGATGCTCGCCGCCTGCGCCAGCGGCCCCGTGCGCCGCGTGTCCGAGCCGACCGCGCAGATCCAGCAACTGACCGTGCGCGCCGACGGCGGCTGGGACGTCCAGCTGCGGCTGCAGAACTACAGCTCGATCCCGATGCGCTTCGACACGGTGCGGCTCACGCTGACCGCGTCCGAACAGGCCGCCGGCGATCTCGTCGCATCGCCTGCGCTCGACATCGGCCCGGAATCCGCTGACGTGATCGACGTGCGCCTGCAACCCGCAACCGGTGCGAAGCTCGCCATTGCCGATGCATTGGCCGCGGGTCGCAGCGTCGACTACGGGCTCGAAGGCAAGATCGCCGCGACGCCCGACAAGAAGTCGCAGCAGACCTTCGACGTGAAGCATCGCAGCACGCTCAACCCCGCGCCGGGCCTGCCCGGCGTGCTGCGCTGAGGTCGCCGCCATGAGCCGTTACGACGCTCCACTGACCGACATGCGCTTCGTGCTCTTCGACCTGCTGCAGGCCGAACGCGAGTTCGCGCGACTGGGCCATTCCGACGCAACGCGAGACGTGCTCGACGCCGTGCTCGAGGAAGGCGCGCGCTTCGCCACGCAGGTGCTCGCGCCGCTCAACCGCGTCGGCGATGAAGTCGGCTGCACGCTCGACACTTCGACCGGCGACGTCCGCACGCCACCCGGCTTCAAGGAGGCGTATGCGCAATACGTCGAAGGCGGCTGGACCGGCCTTGTCACCGCGACCGAGCACGGCGGCCAGGGCCTGCCGCACCTCGTCGGCTTCCCGATCAAGGAAATGGTCGACGCCGCGAACCTCGCGTGGGGCAACTTTCCGCTGCTGTCGAACGGCGCAGTCGAAGCGTTGTCGGTCTATGGCACCGAATGGCAGCGCGAAGTGTTCCTCAAGCCGCTGGTCGAAGGCCGCTGGACCGGCACGATGTGTCTGACCGAACCGCATTGCGGCAGCGATCTCGGCCTGCTGCGCACGCGCGCTGAGCCGCGCGGCGACGGCACGTATTCGATCTCCGGCACCAAGATCTTCATCACCGCCGGCGAGCACGACATGACGGACAACATCGTCCATCTCGTGCTTGCGAAATTGCCCGATGCGCCTGCAGGAAGCCGCGGCATCTCGCTGTTCGTCGTGCCGAAGTTCCGTGTTGCGAAGGATGGCTCGATCGGCGAACGCAACACGCTTCGCTGCGGAAGCCTCGAACACAAGATGGGCATCCACGGCTCGGCGACGTGCGTGATGAATTTCGACGGCGCGGAGGGCTACCTCGTCGGCGAACCGCACAAGGGCTTGATGGCGATGTTCGTGATGATGAACACCGCGCGCCTTGCCGTCGGCCTGCAGGGGCTGGGCCTTTCGGATCGCGCGTACCAGAACGCGTTGATCTACTCGAAGGAACGCCTGCAGATGCGCGCCGCGACCGGCGCGAAGTTCCCGGACAAGCCGGCCGATCCGATCATCGTCCACCCCGACGTGCGCCGCATGCTGCTCACGTGCAAGGCGCTGGTCGAAGGCGGCCGCGCGATGTCGTACGACGCCGCATTGCAGTTCGACATAGCGCTGCATGGCACGTCGGACGAAGAGCGCGCGGAAGCCGATGCGCTGGTCGGTTTCTTGACGCCGATCGTCAAAGCCTGCCTGACCGAATGGAGCATCGAGGTGACCTACGATGCGCTGCAATGCTTCGGCGGACACGGCTACATCCACGAACACGGCATGGAGCAGCTCGCGCGCGATGCGCGCATCACCACGCTCTACGAAGGCACGACGGGCATCCAGGCGCTCGACCTGCTCGGTCGCAAGGTGATGCAGCTCAAGGGTGCCGGCCTGAAGGCCATGCTCGGCCGCATCCGTTCTTTCGCGACCGAGCATGCCGACGACGCCGCGATCGGCGGCTACTGCACGGCGCTCACCGACCTCGCGACGCAGTGGCAGGCACTCAGCGTCGCCATCGCCCAGCGCAGCGGCGAGAACGCGGACGAGCTCGGCGCGGCGTCGTACGACTACCTGATGTTCTCGGGCTACGTCGTGCTCGCCTACTGGTGGGCGCGCAGCGTCGCGTCGCTCGACGGTGCATCCGTCACGCCCGCGTTCGCCGACGGCAAGCGCGCGGCCGCACGGTTCTATTTCGACCGCATCCTGCCGCGCACGCTCACCCATGCGGCGGCGATCGAGAGCGGTGCGGCGTCGCTGATGGCTCTCGACGCGGACGCTTTCGACGCCGGACGCTGAACCGGCCAGCGGCCGCGTCGATGCAACACGAGCCGGTGACGCCCTTTCGTCACCGGCTCGTTATAAGCTCGGGCCATGGCGCACCATCCTGCTAGGTTGCGACTCGTCGACCACGATCCGATCTGGTCTGCGGAACCGCTGTCCCCGCCTCCCGGCGGATTCCCGCTGGACGGCGTCCGTTTGCTCTCCCTCGACGCGCATGGCCACGTCCTCGACTGGCTGCACTGGCACGAGGCGACCTGTCTCTACGCACGCGGCGCCGTGGCCTGGACGCTGGGCGAACCCTGCCTGCGCGTACGTGGCGGCCATGCGCGCGACACCGGCGAGCGCAGCATCATCGAACTGCATCCCATCGTCGCGACGCGCGGCCGCGCACGTGCGCACGCGCTGAACCCGACGCCCGCGCTCACCAACCCGGCGCTGTTCGCGCGTGACGCGCACCTCTGCCTCTACTGCGGCGACCCGTTCCCGCGCAGCAAACTCACGCGCGATCACGTCATGCCGCTGTCCAAGGGCGGGCGCGATACGTGGGAGAACGTCGTCGCCGCCTGCTTTCCCTGCAACTCGCGCAAGCGCAACCGGACGCCGCAGCAGGCGTCGATGCCGCTGCTTGCCGTACCCTACCGGCCGAGCTGGATCGAACACCTGATCCTCTCGAACCGGCACATCCTCGCGGACCAGATGGAATTCCTGAAGGCGCAGTTGCCGCGCCGCGAGCGACGCATCGCAGTCTGAGGACTGCGTCCCCGTTCACGATTCGACGACGCGGTGCGTCGCATGTCGACGCATGCACGTCGTGCGCGTTGACGGCGCCGGACCCATTCGCAACACTCGACCCAAATACTAGGCAGAGACGTATGGCGGCATTGACACTCGGCTTTACCGGCATGGACGCTTCCACCGAGAGCGAGCTGCGCCGCGCCTTCGAACAGGCGCTGCCGGCCTCCGGCGGCGGCTGGCAGCTGGTGCCGGACACGCACGCCGACTACGTCGTCGTCGACATGGACAGCATGTACGGCCCGATGAGCTGGCTGCGGCTGCACAACGCCGGCAAGCAGGTGGTCGGGCTCACCGCCTCGCCGCGCACGCAGGCGCCGTATCGCCTCCCGCGTCCGGTCGATGCGGAATCGCTGACGGAGCTGCTGCGCGACATCCGCGTCGCGAACGGTGTGGACGCGATTGCCGTTGCGCCCGCTGCCGCGCCGACGCCTGCCGCCCCGCCCGCGCCGACGCCCGCACCCGCCGAACCCGAGCGCATCGCGGTCAAGCCGTCCGGCATGACGCCGTCGCCGCAGCCGTTCGACCAGCTGCCCGAAGAGCGACCCGCGCCGGCCGCCGCGACGGAACTGCCCGCGAATCCGGTCGCGATCACCGAACCTGCAGCGCCCGCGCATGAGCCGCCGAGCGTGGCCGTCGCGAAGGTCGTTCCGCCCGCGCCGAGCATTGAGCCGGTCGCGCCTGCGCCTGTCGCTGTTCCGACGCCTGCACCGACACCCGCTCCCGCCCCGCCCGTCGCGACCCGCAGCGCCGAGCCGCAGTCGCTGGCCGAATGGCTGGCCTCCGGTCGCTTGCGCGGCCGCGTGCGTTTCGGGGACGGCAGCACCGCCGTCCTGCTCGACACCGACCAGCGCCAGTACTTCGGCCCGTCCGCGCTCAAGCCGGTCACACCGCTCTTCACGCGCAACGCCACGCTCGCCGACTTCGAAACCGTGTCGCCGGACATCTGGAACGCGCAGACCACCGCGCTCGGCGCGCCGCAGCCGATCGCGCGCCTCATCTGGTACGGCGCGTTGCTGGCCGGCGAAGGCCGCATCGCGCCGGGCTACGACCCGGCCGACCGCTTCAGCCTGACCAAGTGGCCGCAGACCGAGCGCGAGTTCCCGAAGCACTTCCGCATCGCCACCGCGATGATGAAAGGCCCGGCGACGATCAAAGAAGTGGCCGACGCCAGCAGCGTGCCGGAGTCGGATGTCGCCGACTTCGTGAACGCCTCGCTCGCCACCGGCTTCGCCGAGCCGTTCCGCGAGCCGGAACCCGAGCCCGATGCCGGCGCACGCGGCGGCCTGTTCGGACGCCTGCGCGGTCGCTGATCTGACGGCACGCACACCAGCGGCAGGCGCGATGCCTTGCCGCTGGACCGCCTGCGGCGGGACAATGCGCAGTTCGCTTTTCCGGCCGCTTCCATGATCGATCCGCAGCGCTACCCGCGCCTTTCCCGCATCGCGACGCCGGCCGACCTCCGGCAGTTCGACGAGGCCGAGCTGCAGGACATCGCGGACGAGTTGCGCGCGTACCTCATCGAGCAGGTCGCACTGGTGGGCGGCCATTTCGGCGCGGGCCTTGGCGTCATCGAACTGACCGTCGCGCTGCACTGGCTGTTCGACACGCCGACCGATCGCCTGGTGTGGGACGTCGGCCATCAGACCTATCCGCACAAGATCCTGACCGGACGCCGCGACACCATCGCGACGGTCAAGCAGAAGGACGGCGTCGCGCCGTTCCCGAAGCGCGAGGAATCCGAATACGACACGTTCGGCGTCGGTCATTCGTCTACGTCGATCTCGGCCGCGCTCGGTATGGCGATCGCACTGCAGCGCATGGGTGACGACCGCAAGGTGGTCGCAGTGATCGGCGATGGCGCGATGACCGCCGGCATGGCGTTCGAAGCGCTGATGCACGCCGGCGGCATGGAGCCCGAGCCCAACCTTCTGGTGATCCTCAACGACAACCAGATGTCGATCAGCGAGAACGTCGGCGCGCTGACCAAGATGCTCGGCCGCCTCAGCGGCAGCCGCGCGCTCAACGCGATCCGCGAAGGCGGCAAGAAGCTGCTCGGCGACAAGAACAAGGGCCCAGCGCGCTTCGTGCGTCGCTGGGAAGAACATTGGAAAGGCATGTTCGTGCCGTCCACGTTGTTCGAGGAACTCGGCTTCCATTACACCGGCCCGATCGACGGCCACGACATGGACGCGCTGGTCGCGACGATGAAGACGCTGAAGGGCCTCAAGGGCCCGCAGCTGCTGCACATCATCACGACCAAGGGCAAAGGCTACGAACTCGCCGAAGGTGACCAGATCGGCTACCACGCCGTGTCGCCGTTCGATCCCGCGAAGGGCCTGGTCGCCAAGACCGGCGCGAAGAAGCCGACCTACACCGACGTGTTCGGCGAGTGGCTGTGCGATATCGCCGCTGCCGATCCGCGCGTCATGGGCATCACGCCGGCGATGCGCGAAGGCTCGGGTCTCGTGCGTTTCAGCAAGGAATATCCCGAACGCTATTTCGACGTCGCCATCGCCGAGCAGCACGCGGTGACGCTCGCCGCCGGCATGGCCTGCGAAGGTGCGAAACCCGTCGTCGCGATCTACTCGACGTTCCTGCAGCGCGGCTACGACCAGCTCGTGCACGACGTCGCGATCCAGAACCTCGACGTGCTGTTCGCGATCGATCGCGGCGGCGTGGTCGGCCCCGACGGCGCGACGCACGCGGGCAATCTCGACCTCTCGTTCCTGCGCTGCGTGCCGAACATGGTCGTCATGGCGCCGGCGGACGAGAACGAGTGCCGCAAGATGCTGTCGACCGGCCATTACTACGACGGCCCCGCCGCGGTGCGTTATCCGCGCGGCACCGGCCCGGGCGTCGCGATCGAGCCGACGCTGGATACGTTGCCGATCGGTCGCGGTGAAGTGCGTCGTCGTGGATCGAACATCGCGCTGCTCGCATTCGGCGCGATCGTTCCTGCCGCGGAAGTGGTCGGTGCGGAACTCGGCTTGACGGTCGCGAACATGCGCTTCGTGAAGCCGCTCGACCGCGACCTCATCCTCGAGCTCGCGCGCACGCACGACGGCTTCGTGACGCTCGAGGACAACGTTGTCGCAGGTGGCGCGGGTTCGGGCGTTGCGGAGTTGCTGGGCGCGGAAGGCATCGCGATGCCGGTCGTGCACGTCGGGTTGCCTGACGAGTTCCAGCACCACGCAAGCCGCGAGCAGTTGCTCGCCGAGGCGGGCTTGGACGTCGCCGGCATCCGCGACGCGGTGCTGCGTCGCTGGCCTGCGCTGCGTTCGCCGCCGCGCGCGGCGGCGGTCTGATTCAGCGGGACGCGGCGGGCGTTGTTTCGACCAAAGCCGGCGCGTCCGGGGCTTCGACGACGTAGCCCTTCGCCGCGAGCGCAGCCACGAGCCCGCCCGGTTGCATGACATCGTTGATCGGCAACGTCGCGAACGTCGTCCGGTTACGCGCCAGGCTCGCCTCCGCTTCGGCGATCCATTTCGCGCGCGCCTGCGCTTCGAGGTTGTCCATGCCGTACTTCGCGGCGAACTGGCCGCCGAGCATCGCGCGTTCGCAGACGTCGCCCAAGTCCGGGTTCGGCAGCGTGCCCAATGCCGGCACGTCGCCACGCGCCCATGCATCCGCGCGGGCCGACAACGCCGGCAGGTCGCGCTCGACGCGATCGAGCGTTTTCGTGAAGCACTCGACGTCAGCAAAGTCCGCGGCCTTGAACTCCTTCAGCACCTTCTTTGGATTCTCGAGCTTCACTTTCGCGACGGGCGCTACCGGCTTCAGGCCGCGCGCCTTTACCGCATCGGCGACTGCTGTACGCACGACGTCGCGACCCGTCAGCCCCTGCTTCTGGATCGCTTTGTCGTAAAGCTCGTCGGCAGCAAAGATCGGACGCCAGCGCTCGATCGAATCGTCGCGGCCGAGGTGTTGCTGCTTCAGCAACGTCCACCGCGCGTATTGGGCAGCCGGCACCACGTCGTGCAACGTCTTGTCGTCCGGCAGCGAACGCACGCCGACCAGCGATGGCAGCAATGCGAGCTTGCCGAAGAAGCCGATGTCGGCGTCCACCATCACGCTCGGCTCGGCGATCACCTCGTCGGCCGACGCGACGATCCTCCGCATCGGCACCGAGTTCCACACCATCCGCGCCGGCAGCGCCGACACGGTGCCGAGGATCCACAGCGTGTTGTCGCCGCGGCGCACCTTCCACATGCCGGGGCCCGGCGCGTGTACGACCGCCGTGTCGAGAAGGCGTCCGTCGGCAGCGACCGGCGCAGGCTGTTGGGCGAATGCGTCGAACGCGAACGACGCCGCGACGAGGAGTAACGATGACATTGCGATGCGCATGACGGTTTCCGGATCCCTGGATTGAAGTCGCCGGCTGTGACTCGGCCATCGCGACGGAAGTTCCAGCAAGTCTGCGACCTGTCGACGGACGCGACGCGGCCCGAAGGTGGTCATGACGGACGGCACGCGCCGGAAACGACGACGCCCGGCACGTGGCCGGGCGTCGCGATGCATCGAATTGGTCGGGGTAGCCGGATTCGAACCGACGACCACCAGTCCCCCAGACTGGTGCGCTACCAGGCTGCGCTATACCCCGGAAAGCTTCCCGCCGAAGCGGGCGCGCAGTATAGCGCGGCGCGATTGGATCCGCTTCCGACGACGGGCGATGCCACGTCGAAACGAGCGGCCGTACTCAGCGCTTGAGCAGCTGCAGCACTTCTTCGAGTTCCATCCGCACTTGGCGGATGATCTGCGAGCTCAGCGCCGATTCCTGCTTCTGGTTGTCGCCTTCCAGACGCAGGCGCGCGCCGCCGATCGTGTAGCCCTGCTCGTACAACAAGCCGCGGATCTGTCGCACCATCAGCACTTCGTGGCGCTGGTAGTAGCGGCGATTGCCGCGGCGCTTGACCGGATTGAGCGTGGGAAATTCCGTTTCCCAGTAGCGCAGCACGTGCGGCTTGACGTCGCACAGCTCACTGACTTCGCCGATCGTGAAATAGCGCTTGGCCGGGATCGGCGGCAGTTCCCGGTTACTTCCCGGATCAAGCATGGTCCGTCGCTCCGGAGTAGGCCTCGACGCGTTCCTTGAGCTTCTGGCCCGGACGGAACGTCACCACCGTGCGCGCGGAAATCGGAATCTCCTCGCCCGTCTTCGGGTTACGCCCGGGACGCTGGTTCTTGCGGCGCAGGTCGAAGTTGCCGAAGCCCGACAGCTTGACTTGGCGACCGGTTTCCAGCGCCTCGCGCAGCACGTCGAAGAACGAATCGACGAACTCCTTCGCCTCGCGCTTGTTGAGGCCGACCTCGTCGAACAGTCGCTCGGCCATCTCGGCCTTGGTCAGCGTCATCGCTACGTTTCCTCGGGATCAGCTGCGGATCGTCGCGCCGTGCTCACGCTGCAGCGAAGCGACCACGTCGCTCACCACGGCATCCACATCGCGGTCGGTCAGAGTGCGACTTTTCTCCTGCAGGATCAAGCCCATGGCGACACTCTTGCATCCCGTTTCGACGCCCTTGCCGCGGTACACGTCGAACAGCACGAGATCGCGCAGGGACGGGCCAGCAGCCTTGCGAACCGACGTCTCGAGCGCGGCCCACGGCGTGGTTTCGGCGACGACGAACGCGAGGTCGCGGCGGACGGACGGATAGCGCGACAACGCATCAGCCTTCGGCACCGCACGACGCTGCACGGCGTCGAGATCGACCTCGAACGCGACCACGTCGACGTCCAGTCCAATAGCCTGCTGCAGGCGCGGATGCAGCTGCCCGATCCAGCCGACGACGCGGCCGGCGAGCACGATGTCGGCCGATCGACCGGGATGGGCCCACGGCTGCGACGAACGCACGAACGTGAGCTGCGCGCCGGACAGCGCGGCGAGACTTTCAAGATCGCCCTTGAGGTCGTGGAAACCGACCGCGCGTGGCTTCTCGCTCCACTGCTCGCCCTGCGCATCACCGCACGCCACGGCCGCGACGCGCTGCGTGTGCAGCGGCGCCTCGCCATCGCCAGCGGCGTGGAACACGTTGCCGAGTTCGAACAGGCGCACGCGCGACTGCTGACGCGCGGCGTTGCGCGCCAGCGCGGCGACGAGGCCCGGCAGCAAAGATGTCCGCATGATCGCCAGTTCGCCACTCAGCGGATTGGCGAGCGGCACGGCGCCGGCCTGCATGGACCAGGCGTTGAGCCACGCGGCGTCGACGAACGCGTAGTTGATCGCTTCGAGGAAATCGCGACCGGCGAGCGCCCGGCGCAGGTGCGCGGCGTCGACACGCGTTTCGGTGGCAGGCGCGAGCGGCACGACGCCGCCCGGAAGCGTCGCCGGCACGGCGTCGTAGCCGTGGATGCGCGCGACTTCCTCGATCAGGTCTTCCTCGATCGCGAGGTCGAAGCGGCGGCTCGGCGGGGTGACGCGCCAGCCATTCGGCTCGCTGTCGACCGTCAGGCCGAGCGCACCCAGGATGCGTTCGACCTCGGCGTCGTCCACGCGCACGCCGAGCACGCGCGCAAGCCGTTCACGACGCAGCACGATGGGCGTCGGACGCGGCAGATGTTCGTCGAGCGCGGCTTCGATCACCGGCCCAGGCTTTCCGCCCGCGATATCGACGATCAAGCGCGTCGCGTATTCGATCGCCTGCCGCGGCAGCTCCGGGTCGACGCCGCGCTCGAAGCGATGTGAGGCATCGGTGTGCAGGCCGAGCTTGCGGCCGCGGCCGATGATGGCGCTCGGTGCGAAATGCGCGGCCTCGAGGAACACGTCGCGCGTCGCATCCGTCACGCGCGTGTCGTGCCCGCCCATGATGCCGGCCAGCGCGACCGCGCTATCGGCGTCCGTGATGACGAGGAACTGCGGATCGAGCGTGACATCGCGGCCGTCGAGCAGCTTCAGCGGTTCCCCATCGCGCGCACTGCGCACGCCGACCGGCCCTCGCAGCGTGCCGCGGTCGAACGCATGCATCGGCTGACCGAGTTCGATCATCACGTACTGCGTAACGTCGACGAGGAACGACACCGGGCGAATGCCGCTGCGACGCAGGCGTTCGGCCATCCACACCGGCGTCGCGCGCGTGGCGTCCACGCCTTCGATCACGCGGCCGCAGTAGCGCGGCACGTCGGCGCCGGCATCCAGTTCGACCGCCAGCGTCGATGATGTTTCGGCCGTAACGGGCGCGATGTCGAGGGGCGCAACCTGTGCACCCGTCGCCGCGGCCACATCGAACGCGATGCCGCGCACGCTGAAGCAATCGGCACGGTTCGGCGTCAGCTTGATCTCGATGCTGGCGTCGGGAAGCGCGAGGAAATCGGCGAGCTTCGCGCCCACGGGCGCGTCGTCGGGTAGTTCGAGCAGCCCGGACGCATCGGCGTCGATGCCGAGTTCCTTCGCCGAACACAACATGCCGAACGACTCGACTCCGCGCAGCTTCGCCGCCTTGATGGCGATACCGCCCGGCAGCGTGGCGCCGACAGTCGCAAGCGGCGCGCACAGCCCCGGGCGCGCATTCGGCGCACCGCAGACGATCTGCACCAGCTCGCTGTGACCGGCATCGACGCTGCAGAGCTGCAGACGGTCGGCCTCGGGATGACGCTCGGCGCTGATGATGCGCGCGACGACGACGCCGTCGAGTGATGCGCCGAGCGGCGTGACCTCTTCGACTTCCAGGCCGATCGCGGTGAGCGTCGCGGCGAGTTCTGCGCGCGAGGCCTGCGTCGGCACATGCTGTCGAAGCCAGTTTTCAGAGAACTTCATCGGGATCTCGCTCGTCGAACCGGCGCACGGCCGGTGTCATCGGAATTCGAAAGAACGGCTTACGCGAACTGGCGCAAGAAGCGCACGTCGTTCTCGAAGAAGCTGCGCAGGTCGTCGACGCCGTAACGCAGCATCGCGAATCGCTCGACGCCGAGGCCGAATGCGAAGCCCGTGTACTTCTCCGGATCGATGCCGACGTTGCGAAGCACGTTCGGATGCACCATGCCGCAGCCGAGCACTTCCAGCCAACGCGTGCTTCCGTCGGCCTGCTTCCACGCGATGTCGACTTCCGCCGACGGCTCGGTGAAGGGGAAATAGCTCGGACGGAAACGCATCTCGAGGTCGTCCTCGAAGAACGCGCGGACGAACTCGACGAGCGTTCCCTTGAGGTCGGCGAAACTCGCGCGGTCGTCGACCAGCAGGCCTTCGACCTGGTGGAACATCGGCGTATGCGTCTGGTCGCTGTCGCTGCGATACACCTTGCCGGCGGCGATCATGCGCAGCGGCGGCTGGTGTTCCTGCATGAAACGCACCTGCACGCCGGAGGTGTGCGTGCGTAGCAGTCGACCGTCGCCGAAATAGAACGTGTCGTGCATCGCGCGCGCCGGGTGATGCGGCGGGAAATTCAGCGCTTCGAAGTTGTGCCAGTCGTCCTCGATCTCGGGGCCGTCGGAGAGCTGGTAACCGAGGCGGCCGAAGATCTCGGCGATGCGTTCGAGCGTGCGGCTAACGGGATGCAGGCCGCCGCGCGCGACGTCGATGCCCGGCAGCGTTACGTCGATCGATTCGGACGCGAGGCGCGTATCGAGCGCTGCGGATTCGAGACCGACGCGACGTTCCGCGAGCGCGGCCGTCACGGTGTCGCGCGCCGCGTTGATTGCTTCGCCCGCGGCCTTGCGCGCGTCGGGCGGCAACGTACCGAGCTGCTTGAGCTGGCCCGTGATGCTGCCAGACTTGCCGAGCAGCGCGACGCGCAGCGCTTCGATCGCGTCGGGCGAATCGGCGGCGGCGATGTCGGCGAGCGCCTGTTGCGTCAGCGACGAGATGTCACTCATGGACGACCACTCTCTTCGTTGCATCGATCCCGCAGCGCGGGCTGGGCGGGGCGATTAGCGGCACGCCACCGGGCCGTTGAGCATCGCGTTCGGTGCACTGCGCGCCGTCGAACGAGACACCACGAATTTCGGACTGCGGAAACGAACATGGGGAAGGACTTGCGCCCTTCCCCATGCGTGAGGCTTCTCGCGAAAGCCCACGCATGAGCGCGGGCTTCGCTGATTGCTTCTTACGCCGCGAGCGCGCTCTTCGCCTTCTCGGTCAGCGTGGTAAACGCTGCCGCGTCGTGCACGGCGATGTCCGCCAGCACCTTGCGATCGAGCGTGATACCGGCCTTCAGCAGACCGTTGATGAAGCGGCTGTAGCTCATGCCGTTCAGACGCGCAGCGGCGTTGATACGGGCGATCCACAGCGTGCGAAAATGACGCTTCTTCTGCTTGCGGCCGATGTACGCGTACTGCAGCGCCTTCGTAACCGCCTGCTTGGCGACGCGGAAAACCTTGCGACGCGCGTTGTAATAACCCTTCGCCTGGGCGAGGACCTTCTTGTGACGGCGACGCGCCATCACACCACGCTTAACTCGTGCCATTGTTCAGCCCTCCTCAGAGATACGGAAGCATGCGGTCCAGACGGCCCGCGTCCTCGGCACGAACATGGTTCGTCTGCCGCAGGTTGCGCTTCCGCTTGGTCGCCTTCTTGGTGAGGATGTGGCTCTTGTTGGCGTGGCCGCACTTGTACTTGCCGGAAGCGGTCTTCCGGAAGCGCTTGGCCGCCGCCCGATTGGTCTTGATCTTGGGCATATCGATGTCCGTTCGGAGTTTCTGACTGGCTGGGCGGTGGCTTGCGCCACGCTTTCCGTCCTGCCCATACCGGCGTGTTGGTCGACGATCCGGCCGAGCCGGTCGTGACGGGTCCTAAATCCCCGGAATGACCGGGCCGCGTATTGTGCACGACCCGTTAATCCCGTGCAAATCAGTGGGTTGGGCTAAGTCGTCGGCTGGAGACCGCGGCCCTGCTCGAGCGGGCCAGCTCCGGCGTCCCAAAACGCGAACGGCCCGCCGAAGCGGGCCGTCCTGTAAACCGAAGCGGCCGTTACGGCTGCTTCTTCTTGGGCGCGATCATCATCACCATCTGGCGGCCCTCGAGGCGCGGCCGGGATTCGATGACGATGTCCTCGCCCAGGTCCTTCTCGATCCGGTTGGCCATCTCGCGGCCCAGTTCCTGATGGCTCATTTCGCGGCCACGGAAGCGGATGTTGACCTTGATCTTGTCGCCTTCCTCCAGGAAGCGGCGCATGTTGCGCAGCTTGATCTGGTAGTCGCCCTCGTCGGTCACGGGGCGGAACTTCATTTCCTTGATCTCGACCTGCTTCGACTTCTTCTTGGCCTCGTTGGCCTTCTTCTGCTGCTCGAAGCGGAACTTGCCGAAATCCATGATCTTGCAGACCGGCGGGTCCGCGTTGGGCTGGATTTCAACGAGATCGAGGCCTTCGTCCTGGGCCATCGTGAGGGCTTCGTCGCGCGTGAGCACGCCGATCATCTCGCCGTCGCTTCCGATGACTCGGACGCGCGGGACGCGGATCTCGCTGTTTTTACGATTCGGCTTTTCGAGCGTACTGATGTTGCGGTCTCCAGATGTGGAACCGGCCGTCCGGACGGCCGGTCATTCCTGCAGGCGGGCCCTCAGAGGGCCTCGCTGCGCAGTCTCGCGGCGAACTGGTCGATGGTCATCGATCCCAGGTCGTCCCCTCCGCGGGTCCGCACCGCGACCATGCCGTTCTCCTTCTCGCGGTCTCCGACCACCAGCAGGTACGGCACGCGCTGCAGCGTGTGCTCGCGGATCTTATAGCCGATCTTCTCGTTCCGCAAATCGGAATGGACCCGGAAGCCTTGATCCATAAGGGTTTTCCGGACTTCGTCGACGTAGTCGCCCTGCGCGTCGGTGATGTTCATGACCACCGCCTGGATCGGCGCCAGCCAGCTCGGGAAGACGCCGGCGTGGTGCTCGATGAGGATGCCGATGAAGCGCTCCATCGAGCCGACGATGGCCCGATGCAGCATCACCGGATGGCGGCGCTGCGAGGCTTCGTCGACATACTCCGCGCCGAGGCGTCCCGGCATCATGAAGTCGACCTGCATCGTGCCGAGCTGCCACGTGCGACCGATCGCATCGCGCAGGTGGTATTCGATCTTCGGGCCGTAGAACGCGCCCTCGCCCGGCAGCTCCTGCCATTCGACGCCGGCCGCACGCAGCGCTTCGCGCAGTGCGTTCTCGGCCTTGTCCCACGTCGCATCGTCGCCGAGGCGGTTGTCGGGACGCAGCGCGATCTTGATCTGGATGTCGGTGAATCCGAAGTCGGCGTAGACCTTCAGCGCCTGCGCATGGAACGCGCGCACTTCGGCTTCGATCTGGTCTTCGGTGCAGAAGACGTGGCCGTCGTCCTGCGTGAAGCCGCGCACGCGCAGGATGCCGTGCAGCGCGCCCGACGGCTCGTTGCGATGGCAGGCGCCGAACTCGCCGTAGCGGATCGGCAGGTCGCGATAGCTGTGCAGGCCCTGGTTGAACACCTGCACGTGGCCCGGGCAATTCATGGGCTTCAGCGCGTACGTCCGCTTCTCGGACTCGGTGAAGAACATGTTGTCCTTGTAGTTGTCCCAGTGGCCGGACTTCTGCCACAGCGACACGTCGAGGATCTGCGGGCAACGCACTTCCTGGTAGCCCGACTCGCGGTACACGCGACGCATGTACTGCTCGACGACCTGCCAGATCGACCAGCCCTTCGGATGCCAGAAGATCAGGCCCGGGCCTTCCTCCTGCAGATGGAAGAGATCCTGCTGCTTGCCGATCTTGCGATGGTCGCGCTTCTCGGCTTCCTCGACGCGCTGGATGTAGGCCTTGAGCTGCTTGGTGTCGGCCCACGCCGTGCCGTAGATGCGCTGCAGCTGTTCGTTCTTCGAATCCCCGCGCCAGTACGCACCGGAGATGCGCGTCAGCTTGAACGCCTTGAGGAAACGCGTGTTCGGCACGTGCGGGCCGCGGCACATGTCGACGTATTCCTCATGGTGGTACAGGCCCATCGCCTTTTCGTCGGGCATGTCTTCGACCAGGCGCAGCTTGTAGTCCTCGCCACGATCCTTGAACACCGCGATGACTTCCTCGCGCGGCGTGACGCGCTTGATGACGTCGTACTCGGTGTCGATCAGCTCGCCCATGCGCTTTTCGATGGCGACGAGGTCGTCGGGCGTGAACGGGCGTTCGTACCAGATGTCGTAATAGAAGCCGTCCTCGATGACCGGGCCGATCACCATCTTCGCAGTCGGATAGAGCTGCTTCACCGCATGCCCGACCAGGTGCGCGCACGAGTGGCGGATGATCTCGACGCCTTCAGCATCCTTCGGCGTGATGATGCGCAGCTTCGCGTCGTGGTCGATGACGTCGGATGCATCGACGAGGCGGCCGTCTACCTCACCGGCGACGGTGGACTTGGCGAGGCCCGGGCCGATCGACGCAGCGACGTCGGCAACGGAAACGGGATGGTCGAACTCGCGGCGTGAGCCGTCGGGCAGCGTGATGGCGATCATTTGGGGTCCGGAACTACGGCGCCGGCGGAGCGGCTATGGCGATGCGGCACCGGCATGGCCGGTGCGGAGGAATCAGCGCTGGGCGATGGTAGTGCTCATGTCGCACGCTCGGCCGGCGTTGCCGCTGGCCACCTCGGGTCGGGCGCGACGGCGTCGTCGCGCAGGCCCCAATGGTTGGCGACTTCGCGGCGCGCGTCAACGCCGGCGCGCGCGGCCGTCGTGCAGGTCGACCTCGATACGCAGTTCGAGGAGGCCGTTTGGGTGGTCGATCGTGTACTTCAGGCCGTCGCGGGCTGGGAGTCGTGTGGCGAGGTCGTCGACGTCGGTTTTCGGCAGGGTGATGTCGACCGCGGCTCCCTGCCCGCGCACTTCGATCGTATCCGCGGCGCTGACGGTTACCGACCACGGAGCTTGCGGCCAGTCGATACGTGCTTCGAGGCGCGCTCCGCCCTGCAGCGATGCGAATTCGGCGCGGGTCAGGCGAATGCGGACGTCGGCGGTGTCGAACTGCACCTTCATCGCGTGACTTCGTCCAGATCGGCGGGTGTGTTGAGGTTGCGCAGGACGTCGCGAGTCGGCGCCGGCACCGCGATCGCCCCGACGGCGGAATGCAATGCGCGCATCGACGGCCCGTTGGGGCTTTCGATCATCAGCTGCCGGACGGCGGCTCGCAGTCGTTCGTCGACGTGCACTGCACACGGTAGCGGGTGACCTTCGAAGAAGACCGCGCGCGCGTCGGCCAATGCGCCGACGAGTGATTGGACCGCATCGACATCCAGACGCGGAACGTCGACCGGAGTCACGACCATCGCACCGTCACCGACATGGGGAAGCACGCTTGCGATTCCGCCGACCGGCCCGGCGCCGGGCGTGATGTCCGCGATGCCGTGATGTTCGGGGCGATCACCGCTCACCAGCACCTGCGCCGCACCGGCATCTCGCAACACAGCGATCGCACGATCCAGCAGCGTGCGCCCGTCGAGCATGAGCGTCGCCTTGTCGCGACCCATCCGCGTCGAACTGCCACCCGCGAGAACCATGCCGGTGAATGGCACGGTCACGGCGCGTGGCACAGCGAGCAGCCCTCGCTCCATTCGCTGCTGCCGTCCTCGTAATGCTCCTGCTTCCAGATCGGCACGGTGTGCTTCACGGCTTCGATCACCTGCCGGCATGCACGGAATGCTTCGTCGCGATGCGGCGTGCCGACGGCGATTACGACCGCGACGCCGCCGACATCGAGCCGGCCTTTCGCATGTTCGATCCAAACACGAACGCCCGGACCGAACGACGCGATCGCCTCGTCGGCGATTTCGCGGAACCGCTGCATCGCGAGAGCGTCGAACATGTCGTAGCTGACGCCGAGCACGCGTCGGCCGTGGTTCATGTCGCGGATGCGGCCGACGAATGCGTTGTAGCCGCCGAAGCCGGGGCCGGCGACGAAATCGAACGCGGCGGCGATGTCGAGCGGGCGCGTTGCCGCGTCGACGATGCCGAGATGCGTTCGCTCCACCTCAGCCACCACTCACCGGGGGCAGCAACGCGAGGCGGCCATCATCCGGAAGCGGGTCGGCATCGCGGAGGACGGTCGTCGTGCTGGCGAATGCCGAGCGCGACAGCAACGCACGCGCCTGGGACGGCCACGCCGCAGCCAGAGCTTCGACGTCAACCCGCAATTCACCAACGGTGCGCGCTTCGCTCTCGATCGACAAGCGCGCGCTTGGGTCGACCTCGCGCAGCGCGCCGAACAGTTCGATTTCGATCGTCCTCATGCCATCACCGACAGCGGCTCGAGATGGCCGCGGCTCGCAACGCGCACACGCGTACCGGCTTCCAGCGCATCCACATCCGCATCGACGATCGCCCATGCGTTCGCATCGAGCATGGGGCGGATGCGGAAGGATTCCTGGCCGCCGAGCATCTCCACGCAGGCACGTGCGTCCTCGTCCAGCACGACGCGTGCTTTCAGGTGCATGCGCAGCGGCGCGCGTTTGGCATAGGCGGCCAGCAACGGCAGATGGACCGGCGTTTCGTCAGACATGCCCAGCATCGCGCGCAGTACCGGCTCGACGAAAAACCGCAGGCCGACAGCAGTGGACGCCGGGTTGCCCGGCAGACCGAAGAACATCGCACCCGACGGCAGCGTCGCCGCAAGAATCGGCTTGCCCGGCCGGATGCGGACTTTGTGGAACAACGTCGTCGCACCGATACGCGCCAGCGCATCGGGCACAAAGTCGAACCGCCCCATCGAGACGGCACCCGTGCTGACGACGACGTCGTGCGCCGGCAGCGATGCGAGCGCGCCCAGAAACTCATCGATGTCGTCGCCGACCGTATGCATCGCAGCGACCTCTGCGCCGGCGGCTGCCAGTCGGGCGGCGAGAAACGGTCCGTTCGAGTTGCGTATCTGCCCCGGCTCCAGCGCCCGCCGCGCATCGTCGACGAGTTCGCGACCGGTGTTGATCAGCGCGACGCGTGGACGTCGCACGACGTCCACAGTTGCCACGCCCGTCGCGGCGCAAAGCATGTGCAGAGCGGGATCGACGACGGCGCCGCTGGCCGCGAAGGTAGCGCCGCTCATCACATCCTCACCTGCACGACGCAGGTGTTGCGCGGGCGCAACGGTTGCGAGCACGCGGATACGGCGCGGGCGTCCGTTTTCGTCGCTATCGAGAATTTCGACCTGCTCGACGGGAACGATCGCGTCGAGCCCGTCAGGCATGCGCGCGCCGGTCATGATTTCCCATGCGCCGGACGTCGCCTGCGCGACGCCGTCGCCCGCCGCGCGGCCGCCGACGACGTCGAATTCGGTACCCGACGCAATCGGCTTCGCGCCGGCTCGCAGCGCGAAGCCGTCCATCGCGGAGTTGTCGAACGGAGGAAGCGACTCCGCGCTTACCAGCGGCGACGCCAGCACCCGACCGATCGTATCGCGCGCGTCGACACGCTGCGACGGCAGCGCTTTCGCGACACCCAGCAGGAGCCGCAACGCGTCGTCGTAATCGATCACGCGTGCCCTGCCCCGTCGATCATGGCGAGTGCATGCGCGAGAACCGGTGCGAGAATCTCAAAACCCTGTCGCGCCGCACGCGGGCTGCCCGGCAGTGCGATCACGAGCATCGCGCCGATGCGGACCGCGCGCGCACGGCTCAACCACGCCAGCGGCGTGAAGTGCCTGCTTTCGCTGCGGAACATTTCGGAGAGACCTTCAACCTCTATACCGCCAGCCTGCAGCAGTGCTTCCGGTGTCGCATCGCGAGGACCAAGGCCAGTGCCGCCTGTGCACAGGCAGAGACGCACACCGTCGTCCGCCAATGCGATCAATCGCGACCGCAGTGGCTCGATGCCATCGGGCTGCACTTCGGTGCGAACGTTCGCACCCAGCCTTCCCAGCGCACTGACGAGTTCGGGGCCGGACAGGTCGTCCGCTTCGCCCGCACTCACGCGATCGCTCAGCGTTATCACCGCGCAAGCGACGCCATCGAGCCGCGCGACATCGCGTGGCTTGTAGTGCGCGGCTTCCTCATCGGTCATGCCGGCCGGATGCCGCCACAAGCCCTTCTTGCCGCCTTCCTTGAACAGCAGGCGCACCGCTTCGATCGACAGTGCCGGCTCGACGGGCTTGGTCAGGTCATACAGCGTCAGCAATGCGGCGCTCGCGCCCGCCAACGCCTCCATCTCGACGCCCGTGCGCGCTTCCGTCGCGACTTCGCAGTAGACGCGGATCGCGTGTCGTTCGGGCACGGGCACGCAGCGCGCGCGCACGAGTTCCAGCAACAACGGATGGCACAACGGCATCAGGTTCGACGCCTGCTTCGCGCCCTGCAGGCCGGCAATCTCCGCCATCACCATTGCGTCGCCCTTGGGCAGGCGGCGTTCGACGATCGCGGCATACGCGTCGGCACCCGCATGCAGCTCACCGACCGCGACAGCACGCCGGCGCGTCGGCCGCTTGCCGCGCACGTCAGCCATGTGGAAGGACTCGCCTGACACTCAGCCTCCGATCGATGCGAGATGCGGCGTGATGCCGCTGTTTCCGTCGTGTAGGCCGTGGCCGGCGGCTTTCAGTCGCAACTGGCTTGCGATGAGATCGACGAGCGCATCTCGGTCATCTTCGCGCTGCAACAGCGGGCGAAGCGGCACGCCGAATTCGCCGAACAGGCAGAGCCGCAAGTCGCCACGCGCGGTAACGCGCAGACGATTGCAGCCGCTGCAGAAATCACGCGCATACGGCGTGATCAAACCGATTCGGCCGGCGTAATCCGGATGCACATATTCGTTCGCGGGGCCGGCATCGGACGCACGCACCATCCGCACCCAGCCGCTTTCCACCAATTCGCGTTCGATCGATTCCGCGCGCACATGATGACGCTCGAAATGCGCAACATTGTCGTTCGTGCGCATCAGCTCGATGAAGCGCACGGTCGCGCGTCGGTCACGCAGGTAGTCGAGCCAGGACGGCAGGGACGCGTCACTGACGCCGCGTAGCAGCACTGCGTTGAGCTTGATCGCGTCGAATCCGAGCGTCAGCGCGTCGTCGATGCCTTCGAGGATTTCGGGCAGACGGTCGTGCCCGGTGATCGAGTGAAACGCCTCGCGATCGAGGCTGTCGACGCTTACGTTGAGCGACGTCAGCCCGGCCTCGCGCCATGCGCGCACATGCGTGGGCAACCGCGTACCGTTGGTCGTCAACGCGATCTTCGACACGCCGGGAACCGATGCGATGTCGCCGATGATGTCGTCGAGATCCTTGCGAAGCGTCGGCTCGCCACCGGTGAGCCGGACCTTGCGCATACCGACGCTCGCAAACGCCTCGACCAGGCGACGCACTTCATCGCGCGCAAGGAATACCGGGCGACCGTCCGCGACGTAACCGTCCGGCAGGCAATAGCCGCACCGGAAGTTGCAGGCCTCGGTGAGCGACAGCCTGAGATAGGGAAATGTGCGACCGAACGGGTCGGACAGGACGGACATCGGACTCCTTCCGCCGTCGGCAGGCGCCAACGGCATGAGCAGGAACGCAGCTTAACGCCTCGCGGATGCAGCGGCCGAGACGCGTTGTCATCGAAGTTTCAGCGCGGTCTCACACGGGTGTCATAGCAGGCCTCAAGAATGCCGCGACCGACCGGACGACCTTCGATGACCCACCTAGGTCGCCTTCGCGGTGCGTTGGCCCTGCTCGCCGTGCTAACCGCTGTGTTGATCGCGGCCGCGTGCCGGATGAACACGTCCAGGAGGGACGCTCGCAACCGCGTGCACCATCGCGAGCGGTTCGAGACCCGTGCTCGGAGACTCGTGACGAGATACAGCCTCGAAGCGCTTACAGGCCCTGTTGCGCGGGCGCGCTGATTCCGACTTGTTGGGACCGCTGCACGGCGTCGCGGGTCGCGTTACCGACGTCCCGCACAGCATCAGCGTCGCGGCACACCCGCTTGGTCATGTTGGTGCCCATCGAGCGCTCGCGGGTGCAGATCTTCTTCCGCTCGGGCGCAGGCGCTGCCGCCGCCACTACGCCAGCAGGCACCGCCGACGCTTCGTTCGGCGTCGCGGTCGCGGCGGCCGGCGCAGTGGAAACACCAGCAGCAGGCGCAGCGCTTTCCTGAGCGTGGACACCGCCGGCGACGGCAAGCGCGAGCACCACAACGAACCTAGCCTTCATGACGATCTCCTGTAAACGTCGGATCCTGACCGCCGCGGCCCGAGGTGACATGTGCCGAAAGGCGGATCACAGTCGCCCCAAAAGCAAACGGCGCGATCCGAAGATCACGCCGTCTGACCACGTATGTGGTGGGCGGTACAGGGTTCGAACCTGTGACCCCTACCATGTCAAGGTAGTGCTCTACCGCTGAGCTAACCGCCCGCTGCCGGT
Organism: Lysobacter sp. HA35; assembly: GCF_054061195.1. Lineage (NCBI taxonomy): Bacteria > Pseudomonadati > Pseudomonadota > Gammaproteobacteria > Lysobacterales > Lysobacteraceae > Lysobacter > Lysobacter sp. HA35. The sequence continues at coordinate 1,391,496 of NZ_JBSSDY010000001.1, forward strand.
GAACTGCCCCGGCGAGGGGCGCACAGTGTAGCCAGCCCCGCTGCTGCCGGCAAGCCGTTCAGCTCGCGAAACCCGCTTCCTTCAGCTTGCGAAGCTGGTCGCGGACGTTCGCGGCGGCTTCGAACTCCAGGTCGCGGGCGTGCTGGTACATCTGCTGCTCCAGCGCCTTGATGCGCGACGACAGCTGCGCGGGGCTGAGCGCGGCGTAATCGGTCTCGGGCTCGGCGACGCGGCGCGCCTTCTTGCCCTTGCCCTTTCCCTCGTCGACGTCGCGACGCGCACCTTCGAGGATGTCCTTGACCGGTCGCACCACCGACTGCGGCGTGATCCCGTGCTCGGCGTTGTATTCGACCTGCTTCTGCCGGCGGCGGTCGGTCTCGTCGATCGCGATCTTCATCGACCGCGTGACCACGTCGGCATAGAGGATCGCCTTGCCCCGCACGTTTCGCGCGGCTCGGCCGATTGTCTGGATCAGCGAACCGGCCGATCGCAGAAACCCTTCCTTGTCCGCGTCGAGGATGGCAACCAGCGACACCTCGGGCATGTCCAGGCCTTCGCGCAGCAGGTTGATGCCGACCACCACATCGAACTTGCCCAGGCGCAGGTCGCGGATGATCTCGACGCGCTCGACCGTGTCGATATCCGAGTGCAGGTAACGCACCTTGATGCCGTGCTCCGTCAGGTACTCGGTGAGGTTCTCCGCCATGCGCTTGGTGAGCGTGGTAATCAGCACGCGGTCGCCCATCGCGACGCGTTTGTTGATCTCGCCGAGCACGTCGTCGACCTGCGTGGCGACCGGGCGCACCTCGACTTCCGGATCGATCAGGCCCGTCGGGCGTACGACGAGTTCCACGATCTCGCCCGCCGACTTCTCGAGTTCGTACTTGCTGGGCGTCGCCGACACATAGATCGCGCGCGGTGCGCGGCCTTCCCACTCCTCGAACTTCAACGGCCGGTTGTCGAGCGCCGACGGCAGGCGGAAACCGAACTCGACCAGCGTTTCCTTACGCGACCGATCGCCCTTGTACATTGCGCCGACCTGCGGAACGGTCACGTGCGATTCGTCGACCACCATCAACGCGTCGGCCGGCACGTAGTCGAACAGGCACGGCGGCGGCTCGCCGGGCAAAGTGCCGGTCATGTGCCGCGAGTAGTTCTCGATGCCGTTGCAGAAGCCGACCTCGGCCAGCATTTCCAGGTCGAACTGCGTGCGTTGCTGCAGGCGCTGCGCCTCGACTAGCTTGTTCTGCGCGTACAGCTGCTCGAGCCGCTCGCGCAGCTCGTCCTTGATCGTGTCGACGGCCTCGAGCACGGTCTTGCGCGTCGTCACGTAATGCGACTTCGGATAGATCGTGTAGCGCGGCAGCTTGCGGAAGACCTCGCCTGTCAGCGGATCGAACGCGGACAGCTGCTCGATCTCGCCGTCGAACAACTCGACGCGCAGCGCTTCGTTCTCGCTTTCCGCCGGATGCACGTCGATCACTTCGCCGCGCACGCGATACGTACCGCGGCGCAGCTCGGTGTCGTTGCGCGAATACTGCATCTCGGTGAGCTTGCGGATCAGCTCGCGCTGGTCGATGCGCTCGCCGCGCACCATGTGCAGCACCATTCGGTGGTATTCGCCGGGGTCGCCGAGGCCGTAGATCGCGGACACGGTGCAGACGATCAGCGTGTCGCGACGCTCGAGCAGCGCCTTCGTCGCCGACAGCCGCATCTGCTCGATGTGCTCGTTCACCGAACTGTCCTTCTCGATGAAGGTATCCGACGACGGCACGTAGGCTTCCGGCTGGTAGTAGTCGTAATAGCTGACGAAATACTCGACGGCGTTGTTCGGGAAAAACGCCTTGAACTCGCCGTAAAGCTGCGCCGCGAGCGTCTTGTTCGGCGCCATGACGATCGTCGGCTTCTGGATGCGCTGCACGACGTTCGCGATCGTGTACGTCTTGCCCGAGCCGGTCACGCCCAGCAGCGTCTGCGACGCGATGCCGGCGTCGAAACCGTTCGCCAGGCGCTCGATCGCCAGCGGCTGGTCACCGGCGGGGGAATAGGGGGAGACGAGTTGGAAGCGGCCGTCGGAGGACGCAGAGCGGACAGGGGAATCGGGCATCGGGAACTCGGGCATGGCGAACACGCGATCTGGGGGCGGCGCGCGGCAGGGAAAAGTCCTACAAGCGGCTTTGGCGTCGACCGATACAGCCACTGCTTAGGCGCGTCGAAGCTAGGCGGACCACGGAGGGACCCATGCGTACGAAGGTAAACGGATTCACCTTGATCGAGTTCATCATGACACTCGCGATCGTCGGTCTACTGACGGGCATCGCGCTGCCGTCGCTCGCTCGCGTCGGCGCCCACACGCGTATCCGCACGGCCGCCGATACGTTGGCGACGCACTTCGCATCTGCACGTTTCGCAGCGATATCGCGGCATACCGCTGTGAGCGTCTGCCCCACGGCGGACGGCGCGACGTGCCGTGCGGACGGCGTGTGGGACGGTGGCTGGATCGTGTTCGAAGATCCGGCGCGCTCCGGACGGCCTAACGCGGTCCTGACGCGGAGCGACCCGGTCGGCCCGCGCATCCATGTGAGGTCGAGCAGCGCGCGTTCGCTGATCCGGTTTCTCCCGAACGGTTCCGCCAGCGGCACGAACCTCACCGTGGAGCTGTGCGGGCAAAGCGCGTCGCGGGCGATTATCGTGAACAACGCGGGGCGTGCGCGAGCGGAAGACTCGCCGCAGCTGCACCTCTGCTCGTAGCCTGACCTGCGGGTGGGTGTTGACCCTTCCCCGCCGTCGGTTAGAATGCAGCCCCCGCCCGAATAGCTCAGCCGGTTAGAGCACTTGACTGTTAATCAGGGGGTCGTTGGTTCGAGTCCAACTTCGGGCGCCAGATCGAAATGAAAAAGGCCTGCAGCGATGCAGGCCTTTTTTGTTGCCGGTGCGGCCGCTTACCAGCAGTCGGCCTGCGTACCCGTGTTCGGGGATTTGACGCCCGCCTGGTTGATGCTCAACGTCCCGCACTTGTCCTTGACCTGGTTGGTCGTAGGCGTCGCAGTGATCGTGAAGCCGGACTGCGTCGGCGTGGGATTGAGCGCGAGCGTATAGGCTGGATTGCCGCCCTGACGCGGTGAACTCGTGTTCGGAAGCGTGAAGCTCGCATACGAGTTGTTGATCGTGTGGAAGCGCTCGGCCAAGGCCGCGTACTCCACGAGGTCGGCCTTGGCTTGGTTGCGCTTGGCCTTTCGCGTGTACTGCGAGTACGACGGATATGCGATCGCGGCGAGGATCGCGATCACCACGACCACGATCATCAATTCGATCAGCGTGAAACCACGACTGACACGGGAAGTGCTCGGACGCATTCGACGGGACCTCGGGAAGTGGACGGAGACCATCGTCAGCGTACCTGACGCCACGACTGGCGACCGCAGGCGCGTGGGAGATACATCGGCGGCGCGCCGGCCACCTGCACGACTGTCGAGCACCTGGACGCCAAGGCTGCAGCCTGCTCGGCGGCGGTGGCGGTCGACGAAAGCGGTTGCTGGCGCGGCGTCGACAGTACTGCGATGTCCTTTACCGGCGCGGAGCCGCCCGTGTTGAGCGGGAACCCATTCGCATTGGCGCTGGGTGTGGCCCCATTCGGCGTGCCTATGCGGACGGAGTTCATCGAGGAAGCGCCCGACACCGAATTGACGCCGTACAACCTGTTAGTTCCGTCGCCGGCGCAATCAACGCTAGTGGTGGGTGCGTACGTCGCGAAAAACACAAGGCCGTTCTCGACGCGCGGATAGCCGACTGCACGCTCGCCCGTCGCAGTTACGGTGGTCCCGGATATCGCGCCCAGATCAACGTACCAACCGTCCGCATTGCCGGCGTTCGTAGACAGGCTACGAGTCGTGCCGCTATCGGTAATGGTCTGCCTGACCAGCTGCGAACGCGCCACGTTCGAGCCGCGGTCGTTGATGCCGTAGAAGGACTGGATCTGCGTATCGGTCTTGTCGCTTTCGAACGAGAAGCTACCCGTTCCGAAGTAGAGCATGACGCCGCCGGGACCCGCGCCGGCCTCGATACCGCCGAGGATCGGCTGACGCGCGCCCGACGGATCGGTTGCGATGAAGAACGGAGTGCCCGGAACAGTGTTGTCGCGCAGGTCGAACTTCCAGATGGCGCCGTTCTGGTCCGCTGCGTACACGGTGTCGGCGAGTCCATCACGTCCGGCGGTTTCGCCGGTGCCCTTGGTATTGCCAATCCAACGGTCGAGCACCGCGATATTGCCCAGCCCGTTCGCGATGCCGGCGCGGCCCGATTCCTGCGCCGTAATCATCGTCGGGACGCCAGTCTCGAGGTCCACCACGAAAAGCACAGCCTTCTGACTCGTGCTGTTGTAGCCGTTGCCGAAGATGGCCTTCCAGTGGATGCCGGTCGAATCCTTCACCGGCACGATGACCGGGCGACCAAGCACGTACCCCATGTTGCTATTGACGTTCGACGGCGACGTGACCTGGTCGTTGAGTTCCCACAACACGTTACCGGTGCCGAATGACGAAGGGCTCGTCACGTCGAGCGCGAAGACGCCACGACCGCCAGCACCCGAGGTGCCGACCAGAACTGTCTTCCAGCTGCTGTTGATGTATGCATCCGCAACAGTGGTCGGGCCATCCACGTAGTACTTGTGGCGGGCAATCTGGTCGCCCTGGCGGCTTGCGTCATACGGGAAAAGAAGATTGCCCAGATGACCCAGTGCGGTCGACGGGATGTAACCGAACAGCTCGTTACCGGAGCTGCCGTCGAACGCATGGAGCATGCCGTCGTTTGCACCGGCGTAGACCACCGACGTAGTGGACGACTTTGACGCCAGATAAGTGGTGTAGCTCGCCTGGTACGGATACGTGGTCGTGCCGCCCGAGGTCGTGCGAATCGCCCTGTAACCGAAGTCGATGAAGGGCGACGCCACCACCGGCGTCGAGTTCACGATGTCGCCCAGCCGGGAGGTGCGCGTGCGGAACTTGCTGCCCTCCAGGGTCGTGTCGCCACGCAGGTAGTTCACGACATTGGCAATCGACGTATCGAGCTTGCTCGAAGATCCAATGATTCCGTTGCTCGCACCGCTCGCAGTACACGCCGCGAGGCCGTCCGCGCATAGATCGGCTGCGGTAACAGACGACGAGTCAAACGCCGCCACGCTGGGGTTGACAGTGCCCGTCGTCTTTGCCCGGAAGATCCGTCGCGACGCGGCCGCACCAAGCTGCGCGCTCGCTTCCCAGACGTTGGTATAGGTCGCCGCGCCGGTCGTTGGATCGGTCGAGACCGTCTGCCCTTGGAGCCTGCTGTACCAGTCGGTACCGTTGTTGGCGGACGTGTAAAACGGGACCACGGTCAGCGAGCCCGCACCGATACGCGCGCCCGTAATGCCCAGGCCGCCCGATGGTGTGTTGCCGTTTCGGGCCGCATCGATGACGCGGCGCATCGCGTTCGTGACTTCCGTCGGCGTGGAGGCGTTGATGAACGCACCGCGACTGTTGATGGTCGCGTGCCACATCTCGTCGATGACCGTACCGTCGTCGACACCCGTCGGATTTGGCAGGCCGTTCCAATTGGGCGCGTTTGCGTACGGATCCGCTGTCGCGGCCGCATTGACGCCGTAGATGCGGCCGGCGGCACCCAGCGTGATGCCGTAGAAATTCATGTGAAGGTTGGTCTGGCAGTCGAGGCGCTTGTACGCCGGCGTCGACGGATCGAGGGTGGCGCACTCGTCAGGGACTTTCACCTTGCCGGTGGGGAAGCTAGCACCGGTGCGAAGCGGAACACCGCTGCCCGAGTAGTACTTCGCCGCCACGTCCGCAAGCGTTTCGCTGTAGCTGTCTGCGAACGGCGCACCGAGCCCGCCGTCTGCATTGCCGACCGCCGCCGGGAACGTGTTCGCGTTCGTATAGCCGTCGGTAAACAGCATGCCCGAGTTGCGCTGACATGCGAGCTGCACCGGCGCGCCGGCGTCCGTTCGGCTGAATTGCTGCCCCAGATACGAGACGGCGGCACGGTTAGGCGTACCGCCGCTCGTGTACAGGCCCATGATCTGGGCGTAGAGCGCGTTCTTGTCCGATTGCGTTCCCATGTCGCGCATCGTTGCATCGACATTCGTTCTGTTGATCGTCGCGTAGCCCACGCGCATGTTGCTGACGTCGGAAAGCGCATGGGTCATCGAACCGATCGTCGCTAGTACGCGGTCACGGTGATACTGGAACCAGTTGGCGAAATTCTGCATCGCCGCGTCGTAATCTGCAGACGTGTTGTAGTTCGCCGACTTGATCTCGTAGCGCCGCAGGTCGCAACCCGGACCGCACGCGTCGGACACAATCGGCCGATTGGCGTTAGCCGTCTTGTAGCCCGCTGGAGCGGGGTCGCTTGCAGGCAAGTAGAAGGTCGCGGGGTAGTAGTCAAAGTAGTAAGTCGCATTGGCGCTAAGCGTCCTTGCCCCCGTCTCCCAACTGCCGCCCGTTGACCTTTTGTAGCGCATACCGCGCGAGCTGAGATCGGGGACGCTCATCCCCGACAGCATGGAAAAGGGGTCGTTGGTTGCTCGGTTCTGGGTGAGGTCGTAGATGACCGAATACGCTTTCGTCGACGTCGTGCTCCCGGTGGTCCCATACGTCGTTGGCTCGCGTGGGTCGGCTCGCGTGGCGCCCGGCGTGGCATTAGGCCATTTCGAACCGTCCGCGTTGAGCCAGGGCTCGTAGGTGACGTCCGGATCGAAGTACGTCTTGTTGTAGGCGGGCGAGCGGGCGAAACCGAACGCATCGAGCGGAGGGATCGCGACGCCGGGGCTATAAGAGTCTCTGTAGCCGTCGTGCGGGTAGAGATAGACGTAGCAATCGACCGAGCCGCACGGCTGACCGACGTCGTAGAAGACGCCGGCCGAGCTGAAGAAGCTGTTGTTCGACGTGTTCCAGCGCATCCGGCCATCGCCACCCGCGAACAGCCGCTCGAACGTCATCGAGTTCGAGTCGTCAACCGCCATGATGAAGGCGGGTTTGATATTCGCTTCGATGTTCAGAGGCGCCTGGGCAAGCGTGCCCGCACCCTGCGTCGCAAGAACGCTATAGGCGAAGTAACCGACGAGGCCCAGAACGGCGGCTGTCGTGGTGAGAATCAATGGAGTCTTTGCGCGCATGGCTGCAGACCGCCTCAAGGCATGAAAATCGTGTCGACGGCCGAATCGGCGGTCGGGTTGGCGTTCGTCTTATCGTCGGTCGCGTACGCGGTGATTTCGTAGACCGGGTTCGGGTCGCCACCGCGCTCGGCCTCGCGCCCCATCGCCAGGCTCGACTGGCCTGAGATGCACTTGCCGATCGATCGCATGTTGATCGAGTTGGTCGCCGGTGCATTCATTGCCATTCCCTTGGCCCAGGTGGTTGCATCGAAACTCGTTTGGCAGAGCTCTTCCACCTGAGTGGATGCCGGGGCGCACGCACTCGTCGCACGATTGACCTTCGCATCGAGGTAGCACTCGGCAGTGCGAGCGACCTCTTCAGCGTTCTGGAACGCGATATTGGTATTGACGTAGTTGGACGACATCTTTTCCTGCATCGCCGCGACTTGCATGCCCGAGATCCCGAGCAGCGCGATGATGACCAGCATGATCAGCGCGATGTACAGCACCGCACCGCGTTGATGCCTGCGTGTTGCGATGGAGGGTGTCTTTCGCATGGTCAGTTCGTGCTCGCGAGGCGGTTACGCAAGGCGACCGTCGCATCGTAGAACGCGCGGTAGCGACGATCGGTCGGGCGCGTGACGGTTACGCCAACGACCTGCAGGTTGGCTTTGGTCGTTGCGTTTGCATCGGCAGCGGAGGAGGCGTCCGGGCTTGCGGCAACCACGCCGATTCGCACCTGCCCTACCCGGCGCCAGTCCGGCTCCGTCGTAAGCGTGCTGGCGACGTCCTGGAATCCGATGTGGCCGGTCGGGCGCGTGACGTCGGTCGATTGATCGCGCCCGTAGACCAGCTGGATGGTCTCGATGCCCTCTACCAGCTCTTCCGGCGCAATTCCCGTACCAGGCACCGCGGTGCCGTTGACTGCGGGCGTGAACCGCGCCCGGAAGAGAGAGCGTTGGCCGTTCGCGCCATTGGCGACGTAATAGGCGACAGCCTCTGCGCGGTAAAGCACCGTCTGGCCAGCAGGGCTCGCCGTATACCGGCTTCCGAAGTCGATCGCGCTCGTGTTGAGCACGCCGGCGCCCGTTGTCACCGTACCGCTCGAAACAGCCTTTGCTTCGAAGATGTCCGCATTCGTGCAGTCTGCGACACCGAACAATGCCGGGCTGGCAACGCCGTTCTGGGTGAGTACTGACCACTTCGTCGAATCAACCGAAAGCGTGACGTCGGTACCTGACGTGCCGAAACTCGTTACCGGAATCCCTTCCGGGGTCAGGTACCGCAGAACAATGACATCGCTTCCGGGCACGGGAGCAGGCGTCAAAGTCGTGAGCCACGATGGCAGCGATGGGGACCAACCGGCGGCCGGAGACGCGAGATTCAGAGTGCCCGCGGCGCCGGTGCCCGTGGCCTCATAACCTTCGATGGAACGATTGAAATCAAGCGCCCCGCCCGTGGCGAAGTGCGAGTTCAGCTCCCCCGTATTCATGAGGCGGAACTGATCGTTGACGCACCCGTAGTGGCCCACCATGCGCAAGTCACGCTGCAGTGCATCGACGGCGAACCGAGCGTTTTCCTGCACTCGGCTCATCCCTTCGACCATGGCATACGAGGTGCGCGACGCCGAGAACACCTGCACGATGCCGATGGTGAGAATCGCGCCGATAAGCAGCGCCACCATGAGCTCGATAAGCGAAAAACCGCGTGGCCGTGCGTGATGTGGCGTCACAATTGCGTCCCCAGACTTACTTGGCCGGTCTTCAACGCACCGGTCTTGCGCGACGCATTGGCTTCCCAACGCTGATCATCCCAATTGATGGTCACGGTGGCTTGGCCGTTGGTATACGTGACATTCGCCGATGCGCCGTCGCCCAGCGTCAGGCGCACGCGACACTGCCAATCCGTAACACGCGTCGCGATCGTCACCGTGCCGGTGGGCGGGGCGCAGGCTGTTGGCGCCGTGCCGGAAGCGAAGGACGCGTCCGTGAACTGGGCTGCCAGCAAGCGGTTCGCACGCATCTGGTCGAGGAGGTCGTATGCCAGGTTGATGGCCTGCGTGCGGTAGTTGGAACTCTCCGCGAAACGCATGCCCATTGTCTGCATCAACGCGAACCCGAGCAGGCCGATCGCCATGATCAGCACCGCGACCATTACTTCGATCAGGCTGAAGCCCCGGCTAGCGCGCCGAGCGCCACTACGGTGTCGACGGTTCAAAGACATGCGGCGAGGCTCCCGCTCTTGCGCACCTGACCGGTGGGATTGATGAGGAGAGTCCGGCGCAAAGCCTGCGAACCACAGCTATCGGGCTGAAGAATTATCGTCTGGGCCGTATTGGTCAGGCGTCCGCGCGCATCGAAGCGCACCGCAGTCGCACCTGACGGACCAGTGATCGTCACCTTCGGATTGCCCTGCACGTAACGCAAAGCAGTGTCGGTACCCGCACCGTCGTAGGTCCCGTTGCCATTCACGTCCGACCAGACCAACCAGCCCGTGGTCCAGTCAGTTCCGGTAGAACAGGATGAACCGTCCGTACTGGCGCAAACGCCCGAACCACGCGTGTTGCGAATAGCCTCGGCACGCGCCAGCGCCATCGCGCCCAGCACCTGGTTCGTCGTCGTCGCCAGCCGATTCGAGCGCATCACTCCTTGGAAGTTAGGAAATGCGATCGCGGCGAGAATCGCCATCACCCCGACGGCCACCATGAGTTCGATCAGCGTAAAGCCGGACTCGCGCTTCGGTCTGGCTGTATGGTTCCGCATGACATCCCCTTTCCTTCTGTTGGACATGCTAGAGCCGTCTCCGTCCACGGCAAGAACTTCGAGACCGGCGGTCGCATTCCCGGTATGAGCGAGGCGTCATTGAACCCTGACCAATCCAGAGCGCGTGCAACCGGGCACTTGGACCGTGATGCGCGACACGAAAATGCCTTGCCGCTTCTCTGGCGCGATAGCCGAACGTTGCTGGCAGTGATGGTGGCTGGCGAGTTCCTCGCGGCGATCCTCACCCTCGCCCTCGAGACCCCGAACATGCTCGACCGGTTCGCGGTGGTGTCGCTCGCAACGCAAGTCGTCGTGTTGCTGACCGTGATCTTGCTATACGCGGCGCGTACTCGCCTCGCGCGCCTGCCGTCGTCCAGCGCTGCCTACGTGGCCTTCTGCCTGATGCTGGCGACGACCGTTGCCGTCGCGGTTGTCACCCGATATGTCTTCGAGCCGGTCGTGCAGCTCTCGCCCACCGCATGGCATTCGCTAGTCTGGAGGTCGGTGGGCATCGTCGCGATTGCAGGATCGCTTGGCCTCTTGAGCCTTCAGAACCATTGGCGGCTCAAGGAACTGGCGCTGGAAACGAAACAGGCGCAACTGGAGTCACTCAAGGCGAGGGTCCATCCGCACTTCCTGTTCAATACGCTCAATACCGCGATCGCGCTTGTCCATCAGGCACCGGACAAGGCGGAGTCCGTGCTTCTCGGCCTGTCCGAACTAGTGCGAATGGCGCTCGCCAAGCCGCAAGTCGTCGAACTGCGTGACGAGATCGAGGTGACGCGTGCCTATCTCGATATCGAATCGCTACGTTTCGGCGACCGCCTGCGCGTCAACTGGTCGCTACCTCCGGACCTGCCGCGCGTAAAGGTACCCGCGTTGTCGCTGCAGCCGTTGGTCGAGAACGCGATCCACCACAGCGTCGAGCGCGTCGAACGCGGCGGGACAATCGACATCGCGCTCGAATCGGATCCCGAGTGGATCGTGATCCGTGTGCGCAGCCCGCTCGTGCTCGGCAAGGAGCGATCGACGCCGGGGCACGGCGTCGGTGTGCGCGCCGCGCAGGCGCGCGTCGATGCGCTTACGAACGGAACCGGACGCATCGAGACGCAGACGGTCGGCGAGCACTACGTCGCGACCGTCCGCCTGCCCCGCCCTCGCCCCGCCAACGCGTTGATCAGGTGACGACGCGATAGCACGGCCGATAGTCACCCGCGATCTTCATGCGGTGCTGCTGCACGAAGCCACGCAGCAACTCGTCGAGTGCCTGCATGATGTCGACGTCACCGTGGATTTCGAACGGGCCGAATTCCTCGACGCGACGGATGCCGTCTTCCTTGACGTTGCCGGCGACGATGCCGGAAAACGCGCGACGGAGGTCGGCGGCGAGTTCGTGCGGCTTGCGACCGTGGTGCAGGTCGAGCGCGGCCATCGCTTCGTGCGTCGGCACGAACGGTTGCTGGAACGCGAGCGGGATGTCGACCGACCAGTTGAAGAAGAACGAATCGCGATGCGCGATGCGATGCTCGCGCACCTTGCGCATCGCGCGGCTCATGCGCCTGCCGACTTCGGCCGGGTCGCCGACGATGATTTCGTAACGCGACGTCGCCGCTTCACCGAGCGTGAGGCGCAGGAACTGGTCGATCTGCTCGAAGTACGGCGCGGACGCGGTCGGGCCGGTCAGGATCAGCGGGAACGGCAGGTCCTGGTTTTCCTCGCGCAGCAGGATGCCGAGGATGTACAGAATCTCCTCCGCCGTGCCGACGCCACCCGGGAACACGATGATGCCGTGCGCCATGCGGACGAACGCTTCGAGACGCTTCTCGATGTCCGGCATGATCACCAGGTGGTTGACGATCGGGTTCGGCGACTCGGCGGCGATGATGCCGGGCTCGGTGATGCCGATGTAACGCATGCGACGACGACGCTGCTTGGCGTGTGCGATCGTCGCACCCTTCATCGGCCCCTTCATCGCACCCGGGCCACAGCCCGTGCAGATGTCGATGCCGTGCAGGCCCAGCTCGTAGCCGACCTGCTTGGTGTAGAGATACTCGTCGCGATTGATCGAGTGGCCGCCCCAGCACACGACGAGATTCGGGTCACCCGGGTGCAGCACGCGCGCGTTGCGCAGCAGGCCGAACACGGCGTCAGTGATGCCATCACTGCTTTCGAGGTCGCGGTTGCAGTCGTTGCCGAGTTCGATCGCGGTGTAGGCGAGATCGCGCACGACCGCGGCGAGCAATTCGGCGACACCCTGGATGAGTTCGCCTTCGACGAATGCCATCGCCGGCGCCTTGACCAGGTCGATGCGGACGCCGCGATCTTGCTGCTGCACCTGGATGTCGAAATCCGGATACAGCTCGCGCGCGGCGCGCGGGTCGTCGCTCGTGCTGCCACTGGTGAGCACGGCCAGCGCGCAGCGGCGCAGCAGTTCGTGCATGCCACCACTGGACGCGTCGCGCAGGCGTGCGACTTCGGTGCGGGACAGGATGTCGAGACCGTTGCGCGGATAGATCCGCGCATCGACGGTCGGGAGGATGACGGTGCTGGGTGCTTCGATCACTGCGTTCATTCCGCTTGCGTTCTTTTCGTCTGATTAGTGCGCGGACTCTAGCGCACGCGCCGTTTTCACAAAAGAAAACGGCCGGGCGAGCCCGGCCGTTTTCGGTGACGCTGGAGTCGCTTAGAACTTGTAACGCAGGGTCAGCAGGACCGACCAGCGCTGCGACGGGGTGAAGCTCTCGTTCGGGGCAAGGGCCTGCGGCGCGTAGTTGCCGTTGGCGTCCTTGTACTTCGAGATGTCGTAGACGTACTTGCCGTTAGGACCGACGCCGGCCGAATCCGCCAGCACGCGCTCAAGCGGGAAGTTGGCACGGTATTCCACGCCCCACTTGTTGTTGAGCATATTGAGGAAATTGAACACGTCGAGGCGGACTTCGCCCTTGTGGCCCTTCATGAAGCCCGGGATTTCCTGCGAGAACGACAGGTCGAGCTGGTTCACCCACGGAGCGCGCGCCTCGTTGCGCTGGAAAATCTCACCCTGGAAGCGGGCGAGTTCCGGATGCGCAGCGATATAAGCCCAGAACGAGTTGATCAGCTGGGCGCTCGCCGCCGCATTCGCCGGCGTGGTCGTGTTGTTGGTCGTCGTAGCCCAGTTGATGTCCCCCGGACCCGACGGCACGTACGCAAGATCGTGGAAGTACGAGTCACCGTTGACGTCGTTGCCGAAGATCCAGCTGTACGGCGCGCCGTTGTGACCGTCGTACAACGCCGTGAAGCTCGTGTTGTACGCACCGAAGAAGCGGTGCTGCCACGTGGCCTGCGCGAGGACGCGGTTCGGGATCTCGTAGTTCGACGTGCCCAGGTAGTCGTCGTTCGGGTTGATCCAGTCGCGGTTCTGGAAGCTGCTGTTCGCGACGCTGGAGGCGCCCGGGTTGACGTCCTTCGCCTGCGTCCAGGTGTACGCGATCGACGCTGCCCAATCGTTCGCCATCGGCTTGCGCAGCGAGAACGTCACGCTGTCCGAGCTGCCCTTATCCGTATTGGTCAGCAGGATCATGGCCTGACCGAACGACGGGTTCGCATTGACGCGGTTCGTGTTGGCACCGCCGGGGGCAAGGGTCGTCGATCGCGAGTAGTTCAGACGACCGTCCGGGAGAACGCCGTTCGACGCGCCCAGGTTGATGTTCTGGTACAGGATGCCCTTGATCGTGTCGAGGTGCTGCCACTCGGTCGTCGCGACCGTGCCACCGAACCACGGGAACGTGTGGTCGATACCAAGCGTGTACTTCGCAACCGTCGGGATCTGGAAGCTCGGATCGACGATCGAGAGGCTCATCTGCGACGTACCAAGGCCCGGCAGCGTACGGCCACCCGGGATCGGCTGGTTGCCGGCATCCGGGCTGAAAGCCGGGTCGCCTGGCAGCAGCACTGCACGGTTGACGTCATAGCTCGCGACGGCAACGCCGTTGTTCGAGTACGGATTAGCTACCCAAACGGCCGGCGTATTCGAAACGAACACACCAGCGCCGCCACGCAGCTGCGTGTTGTCGTCGATCTGGTAATTGAACGACGCTCGCGGCTGGAGCACCGAGTTACCGTCGATCGTGCCCTGGTTGGAATAACCGTAGCCACCGCTCGAACCCTGGCCGTTGACGCCAGCCGCGGGACGCAGGCCGCACACCGCGGGCGAGCCCTGCGGGCCCTGCGCACCCGGCTGTGCCGCGAAGCACGGGTTGTACGTCGGCAGCGGGCTGACCTGCGGGATGTCGTAACGCAGGCCGTACTGCACCGACAGCTTGTCGTTTGCCTGCCACGTGTCCTGCAGGAAGAGCCCGTACTGCGTCATCACGAACCGCGCGGCAACGTTATCGAGCGTGTAGCCCGGCGCCGGCGTGTTGAGCTGGTAACGGCGGTAGACGCCGCTCTGGAACTTCGCAATCGAATTGAACGCGTACGAACCGTTCGCGGCCTGCAGGAACAGGTTGTAGAAGTCGTCGCGCTGATAGTCGACGCCGCCCTTGATCACGTGATCACCGGCGTACCAGGTACCGGCGAAGTAGCCGTTCCAGGTCTTGACCGCGAGCACGTTGGCCTGCGAGGAGAACTCGGTGCCGAAACGGACTGCCGGACCGGTGTCCGCGTCACCGACGCGAACGGTAACTTCCGGCTGGGCACCGCCCACGAGCGGCTCGCGGTTCTGCGTGAACTCGTTGTAGCCGACCGAGGCTTCCGTCGAGAAGTTGCTAGTCCAGTCGTCGTAGAGGCTGAGCGCGTAGCTGGTGTTCTTCTTGTCCAGCACGTACCAGTTGCTCGACAGAGGCAGCGTCGGGTTCGCACCCGTCGTGGTCGCGGCCGTAATGATCGGCTCGATTTCCTTCGTCTGGCTCAGACGCAGGCTGGCGCGGTGCTGCTCGTTGATGTTCCAGTCGAACTTGACGAGCGCGCGCTTGCTGTCCGTGTCGACGTTCGACGCGGTCAGGTCGCCCGGCGTCAGGCCCTTGGCCTTAGCGGCCGCGATGATCTGGTCGACCTGCGCCTGGGTGATGCCCGGAACCTTCAGCGTGGCATTGGAGTCCGACGGACCGAACGGTGCGCCCGGGCTCGTCTTCTTGCTTTCTTCGTAACTCGCGAAGAAGAACAGCGTGTCCTTGATGATCGGGCCGCCGAGGGTGGCGCCAATCGTCGTGTCCTTGGTGAAACCGGTCCACTTCGCGCCGGACTGGTTCTCACCAATCATGTTGTCGGCGTTCTGGTAGACGTAGTAGACCGAACCGTGGAAGTCGTTCGTGCCGCTCTTGGTGACGGCGTTGACCCACGCGCCGACGCCACGACGCGTTGCGACGTCGAAGTTGGCGGTCGAGATGTTGTAGCTCTCGATCGCATCCTGCGAGATCGGCGTGCCCTTGGTCGGCAGGCCGTTGTCGTTCAGGCCGAACGGGTCGCCCGCCTGGATGGTGTCGATCGTGATGCTGTTGTAGCGGAAGTTCTGGCCGGCGGCCGAGAACGCGCCACGGTCGCGGTCGGTGACGACGATGCGGGGATCGGCACGCACGACGTTCTGGATCGAGCGATCCGGAGCCGGCATACGGTCGAGGTCACGACGCGACAGGTTGGTGCTGATGCCCTTCATGTCAGCGCCGAAGTACTGCGACGTGGCCTTGCCCTTGACGACGACGGAGCCGAGCTGCACGTCGTTCTGCGTCAGGTGCAGGTCCACATCGGCAACCTGGTCGAGGCCGAGATAAACGCCTTCCTGGTGTGCCGTGTTTCCGGAGTTGTTGATCGTGATCGTGTACGGCCCGCCGACGCGCAGGCCGCGCGCGTTGTAGCGACCGTTCGCGTCCGTGGTCGCGTGGCTGACCGTGCCCGATTCAACGTGCACGATCGTGACGTCGGCACCACCGACGGGGCGGCCGCCAGCATCGGTGACGACACCGCCGATACCGGCGGACGTGCTCTGCGCGAAAGCGTTGGCGGCGGCAAGGGCGGTGAACAGGCCAAGCGTGAGCTTGGACAGCCGCAGGCGGCTGGCATGGGTCATACGTGAAACCTCGATGGACACGGCAGACGGGAGTGGCACGCCCCGGACTCCCCGTCCGGATCGTGGTTAACATCAGATTAACACGCTAGAAGGCTTTCGTGACAGGCACGTGACGGGACGTCGGTCGCGCCCGCTGACAGGCGGCTGAAGGCTTCAGCGCAGGTAGGCCGAGAGTCCGTCAAGGAACATCTGGACGGAAATCGCGACGAGCAGCATGCCCATCAGCCGCTCGATCGCCGTCAGCACCCGCTTGCCCAAGAAGCGGTAGAGGACGGTCGCGCAGGCCAAGATGGCGGCGGTGCCGGCCCAAGCAATCAGCAGCGCGATGCTCCAGTCCTTGAGGCGACCGGGCTCGTTGCTGCCCATCAGCATCACTGCCGCCATTCCCGACGGGCCGGCGATCAAGGGGATGGCCATCGGCACGATGAAGGGCTCGCCATCCGGGATCTCGCCCATCAGGCCTTCCGGCGGCGGGAAGATCATGCGGATGCCGATCAGGAACAGCACGATGCCGCCTGCGATCGATACGGACTCCTGCCGCAGGTGCATCAGCTCGAGGCCGTACTTGCCGCCCCACAGGAATGCGAACAGCACTCCGAGCGCGATGACCAGCTCGCGGGCGAGCACCGCGCGCTGCCGGTGCGGCGCGAGCGGACGCAGAAGGCTCAGGAACACTGGAATGTTCCCGAGCGGATCGAGGATCAGGAACAGCAGCAGCGCGGCCGACGCGATGGTCATGCGGTGGCGAGTTCAGCGGCGGTGGGCGCCCAGACGCTTCCGCGATGGCTGCGCCCGGTAGCCGACAGCAGTTCGACCGCCGCCGGCGCATACGCCGACGGGTCGACCGCCTGGCGATCGGTTTCTTCCACCCATGCCCGCGCGCGTAACGTCGTGCGCATCGGGCCGGGCATGAGTCCCGAGACCCGCACGGTGCTGTTCGCCAGCTCCGCATCGAGGATCTGCACGACGCCCTGCAGTCCGAACTGCGACACGCCGTAGCCGCCCCAGTACGCCGCGCCGACACGCTCCGGCGAGTCGAGCGTAAACACGACCGATGCGTCGTCCGCCTTCGCCAGCAGCGGAAGCAGCGCCTGCGTCAGCCACCACGGCGCGGTCAGCCCGACATGCAGCGAGCGCGCGAAATCAGCGGGATCGGCGTGGACGACCGGCGTCAGGCCACGGAACTCGGCGGCGCAGTGGACGATGCCATCGAGGCGACCGACGCCCAACTCGAGCGACTCCGCCAGCTGCGCGTAGTCGTCGGGCGATGCACCCTCGAGATCCAGCGGATAGATCGCCGGCTCGATGCCCATTGCAGCAATCCGGTCATAAAGCCGGTTGAGACGCGGCACCTTGTGACCGAGCAGCACCACCGTCGCACCCGCCTGCGCGCATGCGACCGCGACGGCGCTGCCGAAGCCGCCGTGCGCACCGGTGACGAGGACGACGCGCCCGTCGAGCGCGCGGGACACCGACTCGCTCACGAAGCCTGAGTCTCGCTGACGATGCGCGCGAGCTCGCCGGATTCCAGAAGCTCCAGCGTGATGTCACAGCCGCCGATCAGCTCGCCATTGATGAAGAGCTGCGGGAACGTCGGCCAGTTCGAAAGGCGCGGCAGGTTCGCGCGCACTTCCGGGTCTTCGAGCACGTTGATCGTGTGCAGTTCCGTCGCGCCGGCGTTGCGCAGCGCCTGCACCGTCTGGCTCGAAAAGCCGCACATGGGAAATTGCGGCGTGCCCTTCATGAAAAGGACGACGGGGTGGCGGTCGATCTCGGCCTGGATGCGCTCCATGATGTTCATGGGCTTTCTCCTGTGCATTGCACCGCCGCGACGGATCGCGACGGCATCGTGGGGATAGAATGGGAAATTGTACGCCTCCCGTCCCCACAAGGAGTTGCCGAATGGCCATTGAACTGCCTCCCCTGCCCTACGACCGCGCCGCGCTCGAGCCGCACATGTCGGCCGAAACGCTCGACTTCCATTACGGCAAGCACCACAAGGCGTACGTCGACAACGCCAACAAGATGATCGAGGGCACCGAGTTCGCGGACATGCCGCTGGTCGACATCATCCGCCGTGCGCAGGGCGCGTTGTTCAACAACGTCGCGCAGGTGTGGAACCACACGTTCTTCTGGAACTGCATGAAGCCCAACGGCGGCGGCGAGCCGACCGGCAAGCTGGCCGATGCCATCAACCTTGCGTTCGGCGACTTCGCGACGTTCAAGGAAGAATTCGCCAAGACCTGCGTCGGCACGTTCGGTTCGGGCTGGGGCTGGCTCGTGCAGCGTCCGGATGGTTCGCTCGCGCTGGTGAGCACGTCGAACGCGAACACGCCGATCACCGGCGAAGACACGCCGCTGCTGACGTGCGACGTGTGGGAACACGCGTACTACATCGACTACCGCAACGCGCGTCCGAAGTTCGTCGAGGCGTTCTGGAACCTCGTCAACTGGGACTTCGTGGCGTCGAACATGAAGTGATTCGCGCATAGCGGATCAACGAACGGCCGGGGCGACCCGGCCGTTCGCATTTCTGCGGTCTGCGCTAGGCTTGGCGTCTCCAGGGGGAGATACCAATGACCGCGACACCCGCTATGCCGGGGTACGTGCCGTACCTCATCGCCGCCACCGTCGGCTTCAGCATCTATCGCCGCATCCGCAGCCATTTCGGACGCCAGCCATGGCGACCGAAGCGCACGATTGCACGCGTCGTCCTGCTTTCGATATTCCTCGCAGCGCTCGCCCTGCTCGCCGCGTTTCGGCCGGCGGAAGACTGGGGCATCGCGGTAGGCGCGGCCGTCGGTGGCGTGCTTGGCGTCGTTGCGCTGCGTCTGATGCGAATCGACATGCAGGGCGGACAACCCGGCTACACGCCGAATCCGTGGATCGGCGCCGCGCTGTCCGGTCTGTTGGTCGGACGCATGGCCTGGCGTTTCGCGTCGGGTGGTTTCACGACGCCGCAAACGTCCAGCCCGTTGACGCTCGCGATCGCCGCGACCGTGCTGACGTTCTACGTGGTGCAGGGCATCGGGCTAATGCAGCGCATGAAGCGCGTCGTCGCGATGCCGGAAACGGTCGCGAGCGCCGGCTGAGCGATCGGCTCAGCCGTTCGAAAGCCGCTCGATCACGGGCGCGACCTGCGCGTTGCGTCCCGACCTCTCGCCGACGCGTGCAAGCGCCTCGGCGAGTTCGCTCGGAGCATCCGCACGCAGCGTTGCATGCCCGACCTTGCGACCTTCGCGTGGCTCCTTGCCGTAGTCGTGCCAGTGACCGCCGGCTTCTTCGAGAACCGGCGCCGCGTCCGGCATCTCGCCGACCCAGTTGAGCATGCAGGCGACGCCGACCAT
This sequence comes from Lysobacter sp. HA35, assembly GCF_054061195.1. Lineage (NCBI taxonomy): Bacteria > Pseudomonadati > Pseudomonadota > Gammaproteobacteria > Lysobacterales > Lysobacteraceae > Lysobacter > Lysobacter sp. HA35. The sequence goes on from NZ_JBSSDY010000001.1 coordinate 1,410,789, forward strand.
GCGCGTGTCGCCGAGCGGCAGACCCAGCACCGCACGCAGATGATTTTGGAACTGCGACGTCTCGCTGCCCTCGATCGTCCAGTGCCCCGAGTTGTGCACGCGCGGCGCGAGTTCGTTGGCGAGCAGCACGCCACCCTGAGCGAACAGTTCGAGCGCGAACACGCCAACGTAATCGAGCGCTTCGGCGAGGCGACGCGCGTGATCGCAGGCGAGTGCCTGTGTTGCGTCATCCGCGGTTGCAGGCGCAAGGCTTGCCGACAGCACGCCGTCGACGTGCCAGTTCTCCGTGAGTGGCCACGCGCGAAACTCGCCATCGCGACCGCGCACGGCGACCACAGACAGCTCGCGCTCGAAATGCACGAAGCCTTCGAGGATCAGTCCGACCTTCGACGCCTGCGCGCCAAGCGCTGCCCATGCCGCATCGACATCATCCGCGCTGCGAATGCGGAACTGTCCCTTCCCGTCGTAACCAAGACGACGCGTCTTGAGGATGCACGGCGTGCCGATGTCGGCGATCGCAGCGCGAAGTTCGTCCAGCGTATCGACCGGTGCGAACGGTGGCACCGGAATGCCGAGTTCGCTGAACAAGGTCTTTTCGGCGAGCCGGTCCTGCGCGATAGACAGCGCGCGCGGGTTCGGGAATACGTCGACGCGACCGGTCAGCCAACGCGCGGACTCAGCCGGCACGTTCTCGAAGTCGAACGTCGCGACATCCACGCGCGACGCGAACTCGGCGAGCGCCGCCTCGTCGCGATAGTCACCGACCACCATCGGCGCGAACTGCCCGGCGCAGGCGTCGGCGACGTTGTCCATCACCAGGAAACGCAGGCCGAGCGGCGCGCCCGCGAGCGCGAGCATGCGCGCCAGCTGGCCACCGCCGAGAATGCCGACGGTCGTCATTTGCGCGGGTCGTCGTGCTGCATGACGTCGGCCGTCTGCTTCGCACGGAATGCATTGAGCTTCGCCGCGATGTCCGGCATGTCGGAGGCGAGCATCGCCGCAGCGAACAACGCTGCATTCGACGCGCCCGCATTGCCGATCGCAAACGTCGCAACGGGAATACCCGCCGGCATCTGCACGATCGACAGCAGCGAATCCATGCCGTTCAGCGCCTTCGACTGCACCGGCACACCGAGCACGGGCACGGCCGTCTTCGACGCGAGCATGCCCGGCAGATGCGCCGCACCGCCGGCGCCCGCGATGATCGCGCGCAGGCCGCGGTCGCGCGCGGTCGCGGCGTAGTCGAAAAGCACGTCCGGCGTGCGGTGGGCGGAGACGACGCGCACTTCGTGCGGCACGCCCAGCTCCTCGAGCTTCGCGGCCGCGTGCTGCATCGTTTCCCAGTCCGAACGCGACCCCATCACGATGCCGACCACGGCGGCGGGCGGTTGCACGGCGGCCATACGTCCCCTTCCAGGCAAAGACGTATTCTAAACGGCCCACCCGCGATTCCCTGCCATGGACCGCAAGCTGCTCGACCTTCTGGCCTGCCCGACCACCCGACAGCCGCTGCGCCCGGCCGATGCCCGCGTGCTGCACGACCTCAACGCCGCGATCGCCGGCGGCGGCGTGAAGCGCGGCGACGGCAACCCGCAGGCCACGTCCGTCGATGCGGCGCTCGTCACCGCGGACGGCCGCCTCGCCTATCGCATCGACGACGGCATCCCGGTGCTGCTTGCCGAAGAATCGCTCGACCTCACGACCTGCGGCATCACCACCGCATGATCGGCGTGGAAGCGCCGCCGGCCGCGGCGATCGAGGCCGACGTCCGCCGCGCGCTCGACGAAGACGTCGGCAGTGGCGACGTCACGTCTGCACTGTTGCCTGACGTCGCTGATACCGCCTACCTGCTGTGCAAGGAAGTGGCGGTCGTGTGCGGGCGTCCGTGGTTCGATGCCTGCCATCGTACGATCGACCCGGACGTCGTCATCGCGTGGCACGTTGCCGAAGGCGACCGCGTGCGCGCGGGCACGCTGCTCGCGACCTTGCAGGGCCGTGCACGCGCACTGGTCACGGCCGAGCGCGCGTCGCTGAACTTCATGCAGACGCTGTCGGCGACCGCGACCGTGACCGCCGCGCATGTTGATGCAGTCGCCGGCACGCGCGCGAAGATTCTCGATACGCGCAAGACGATTCCGGGGCTGCGGCTCGCGCAGAAATACGCCGTACGCGTCGGCGGCGGCACCAATCACCGCCTGGGTCTGTACGACGCGGTGATGCTCAAGGAAAACCACATCCGCGCCGCGGGTTCGATCGCCGACGCGGTGCGCAATGCACGCGAACACTCGCCGTCGCTGCCGGTGATCGTCGAAGTGGAAACGCTCGACCAGCTGCGCGAAGCACTCGAGACAGGTTGCGCCCGCATTCTCATCGACGACTTCGATGCGGACATGCGCCGCGAAGCCGTGCGCATCGCGAACGGTCGGATTCCGCTGGAAGTCTCAGGCGGCGTCGACCTCGCCGGCCTGCGCGCGATCGCCGAGGACGGCGTCGACTGCATTTCCATCGGCGGACTGACCAAGCACGTCCGCGCGATCGATCTGTCGCTCAAGCTCGGCCGCAAGCCGGCCGGAGCGGAACGCGGTTAAAGCGCAACGACGATCGCCGCGGCGAGCAGCGCCATACCGATCGCGAGACCCCACATCAGGCGCGGGTCCATGCGCGCCGACGGCTCTTCCTCGTGCGTTTCGTTCTCCGACGGCACCGTCGACAGCACGCGGAAGCGCAGCGTGTCGAAACCGATCTCGTCACCGACCTTCGCTTCGCCGCTGAGGATGCGCTTGCCGTTGAGGAACGTGCCATTCGTGGACCCGAGGTCCTCTATCTGCACACTGTCATCGGTCGGAACCAGGCGCGCATGGGCGCGCGAGATCCCGTTCTCATCGAACCGCAGGGTCGATTCCGGGGCGCGGCCGACGGTATTCGTCGCTGCCAACGCGAAGCTGCGGCCGAACAAATGGCCGGACATGCCGCGCAGCACGAACTTCGGTAGCGCGGCGCGCACCGTCGTCGCGAACAGATCGTCATTGGCGGAAGGCGCGCTTGCGCCCGGACGCGCAGCGGCGACGTTTTCCATGCCGGTCAGGCGGGCTTCGAAACGGTCAAACGACACGCGATCGCCATCGCGCAGCGCGATCAGCCCGCGCACCGGCGAGCCATTGACGGTAACCGGCGCATCGACCGGAACGTCGAGCATCACGCCGTTGGCGGTGACATGCAGCTGGCAGTGCCGCGGCTGGACGCCGGGGCGGTCGAGCACGATGTTGGCGTCGGGCGCGGAACCCACGCTGTTGACGCCTGGTTGCAGGATGACCTGCGGGTGTTCGCCACCCGGAAATACGAGTTTCATGCCGTGATCGCCCCCTCGATCCTTGGCGGCTCTTGCTCAGATCCGCTGCCGCCGCCACAGTAACAAAATGCCTTCAATGATCGTGATGATGCTCTTCACGGCCGCTGCGTTCGCGTTCTGGAACGCCGGGCGCGCCGCAGCCGAGCGTGCACGCGACCTCGGTCGCGATGCCTGCCGCGCTGCGCGCGTGCAATGGCTCGACGATTCCGTGCATGTCATCGGCATCCGTCCGCGTCGCCTTGAGAGCGGAAAGCTCGGATGGGAACGCACGTTCCGTTTCGACTATTCGCTCGACGGCGCCGACCGCCATCAGGGGCGGCTCGTGCTGCGGGGCGATCGGCTCGTCAGCTTCGCCGGCCCGCCGACGCCGGAACCGCTCGCGTTCCCGCCGCGTACGCCGACGAACTGATCGATCGCCTTACTTGACGATTCGCAGATGCCCGCGACGTGGCGGCGTCGGCGGTTCGTGGTCGCCATCGTCACCCTGATCGCTCGGGCTTTCATCGCCGCTATCGGGCACGAGTTCCAGCGTTGGACCGCTCTCGCCGAGCGTGCCGGCGGGAAGGCCGGTCGCGCCGTTTTCATCCGATTCCGGCGGGAGCGCCATGCCCTGCCCGTTCTCGCGCGCATAGATCGCAAGCACCGCACCGACGGGCACCGACACCGAGTGACTCACGCCGCCGAAGCGCGCACTGAAACGGATGAGGTCGTTGGTCATCTCGAGACCGGCCACGGCACGCTGCGCGACGTTGAGCACGATGCGCCCGTCGTTGATCGCGTGTTTCGGCACGTGGACATCTGGACGAGTCGCGTCGACCAGCAGATGCGGGGTCAGGCCGTTGTCGCCAATCCACTCGTACAGCGCACGCAGCAGGTACGGACGATGGCTCGTCATCTCGAATTCGTCGCTCATCGGGGAAGTGTAAGCGACGGCGTGAGGCGCTTGGCCGTGACGCAGTGCCCGCCACAACGACGAAGCCCGCCGGTTGGCGGGCTTCGTTCGCAGCGATAGGTGGCGTCAGGCCGGCATGTCGCGGAGCTTGCGCTCCTGTTCCGTCAGGCTCCGGGTGAACCCGGGGTTTCGGAAGATGCGGTTGCCGTAATCCTCGATGACCTTGCCGTCCTTCGGCAGCGGCACGCCCAGCGCCGGCAGGCGCCAGATGATCGGCGCCATCGCGCAGTCGGCGAGGCTCATCTCGGGATTGAGGAAGAACTTGCTCGCCTTGAACAGCGGCACTGACGCGGTGAGCAGTTCCTTCAGGCGCTTGCGGCCGGCTTCCTGCTGGGCCTTGTTGCCGAGCTGGATGGCCTGCACCTGCGGCACCCAGTCGTGCTCGAGACGCAGCATCGCGAGGCGCAGCCGTGCACGCGACAACGGATCGACCGGCATCAGCGGCGGGTGCGGATAGCGCTCGTCGAGGTATTCGCTGACAACGCTGGCCGCATAGAGCACGAGATCGCGCTCGACCAGCGTCGGAACGGACTGGTACGGGTTGAGGTCGACCAGATCCTCGGGAGGATTCTGCGGATCGACCGGGATCAGGTCGTACGTCACGCCCTTGGCCGCGAGCACAAGGCGCACGCGATGGCAGAGGACGCAGTCGGTGGAGGAAAACAGGGTCAGGGTATTACGCATACGTGGACTCGCCGCCATCGTCGACCTCGATCGACCGGAAACCGCCGGCCGTACGGCGCCGCCCACCCCGTGCGGGCGGTCGCCAACGGTCCCGAGTCACGGCGATGCAGTGTCCTTGTCCCCGACACCGCGGCCGCGATCAGTGCTCGACGTCGCGCCAGTATTCCTTCTTCAGGAGCCAGGCGAGGAACGTCAGCAATGCCAGGAACAGCACCACCCAGACGCCAAGAGACTGGCGCTTGATGGCCGCGGGTTCGCCGGCGTACTCGAGAAAAGTTGTTATGTCGCGCGCGGCGCGGTCGAAGCCCTGAGCGTCGAGCGTACCCGGCTCGGTCACCTTCAGGCCGAGCACCGGGCGCTCACCCGTCGCGTCAGGCTTGCCGAGGTTCGCGTGCTGCAGGCCCTGCAGCTGCCAAAGCGGGTTCGGCATCGACACGTTCGGGAAGACCGTGTTGTTCCAGCCGACCGGGCGCGACTCGTCCAGATAGAAGGACTTGAGGTACGTGTAGACCCAGTTCGAGCCACGCACGCGCGCGATCAACGAAAGATCCGGCGGCTGCTTGCCGAACCAGTCCTTCGACTCGGGCGGCATCGCGACGTCGATCTGCTCGCCGAACTTCGCGCCGGTGAAGTTGAGGTTCTGCTGCACCTCGGCTTCGGTCAGACCGAGGTCTTCGGCCATGCGCGAGTAGCGCAGGTACTTCAGCGAGTGGCAGCCCGAGCAGTAGTTCATGAACAGCTGGGCGCCACGCTGCAGCGAGGCCTGGTCGGTGATATCGGTGCCGGCCGACTGGAGGTTGCCCTCTTCTTCGGCGAACAGCGGCATCGACACCGCGAGGCCGAGCACGAGCGTCGCAAGCGATCGCAGAACTCGCATCTTCTTGGATCCGGCAGGCTGGTGGGAGGCGGACGGGCGAAGGGACGGATTAGTCATGCGTCGTCACCCGATCCGGCACCGGCTTCGTCTTGTCGATGCGGGTCCAGATCGGCATCGTGATGAAAAACATGAAGTAGAAGAACGTCAGCACGCGGCCCACGTAGGTCTCGTTGATGTCCGTGCCGGGGCCCGAACCGATCTTGCCCAGCCACAGGAAGCTGAAGGCGAACAGGCCGAGCATGACCCGGGCCAACACGCCGCGATAGCGGATCGACTTGACGCGGCTCTTGTCGAGCCACGGCACGAGGAACAGCATCACGATCGCGCCGAACATCACCATCACGCCGGCCAGCTTGTTCGGCACCACGCGGAGCATCGCGTAGTACGGCGTGAAGTACCACGTGGGCTTGATGTGGCTCGGCGTCACGAGGCGATTCGCCTCGGTGAAGTTGTCGTGCTCGAGGAACAGCCCGCCCACGGTCGGCTCGAAGAAGATGATGAACGCAGCGATCATCAGGAAGAACCCGACGCCGACCATGTCCTTGACCGTGTAATACGGGTGGAACGGGATGCCATCGGTGGGCGCGGTCGGCGACCAGCGATTGCCCTTCGGGCCGTACTTGATCTCCACGCCGTCCGGATTGTTCGAGCCGACTTCATGCAGCGCGCCCAGGTGCAGCGCGACGAGCAGGAGCAGCACCAGCGGAAGCGCGATCACGTGCAGCGCGAAGAAGCGGTTGAGCGTGGCGTCGGACGGCAGGTAGTCGCCCATGATCCATTCGGTCAAGCCGTTGCCGATGACCGGAATCGCGCCGAACAGCGAAATGATGACCTTCGCGCCCCAGAACGACATCTGGCCCCACGGCAGCACGTAGCCCATGAAGGCTTCTGCCATGAGCACGAGGTAGATCACCATGCCGAGCACCCAGACCAGCTCGCGCGGCTTCTTGTACGAGCCGTACATGAGGCCGCGGAACATGTGCAGGTAGACGACGATGAAGAACAGCGAGGCGCCGGTGCTGTGCATGTACCGGATCAGCCAGCCCCACTCGACGTCCCGCATGATGTACTCGACCGACGCGAACGCCTGCGCGGCGTCGGTCTTGAAGTGCATCGTCAGGAAGATGCCGGTGACGATCTGGTTGACCAGCACCAGCAGCGCCAGCGAACCGAAGTAGTACCAGACGTTGAAGTTCTTCGGAGCGAAGTACTCCGACATGTGCTTCTTGTACGCCTCGCTCGCGCCCGGGGCGCGATCGTGGAACCAGTTGACGAGGCCGTTGATCATGCCGGTCGCCGGGTCGTTAGGCGCCTGCTTGGTGTCGTTCTTCGTCGCCATGTCAGGCGGCTCCCTTCGGATCGACGCCGATCACGATGCTGTTGTCGTTCGCGAAATAGTGCGGCGGCACGGCGAGGTTCTTCGGCGCCGGAACGCCCTGGAACACGCGGCCCGACATATCGAAACGCGACTTGTGGCACGGGCAGAAGTAGCCGCCCTTCCATTCCGGATCGAACGGCTCGGGGCGGATCTCGGCCTTCATCTCGGGCGAGCAGCCCAGATGCGTGCAGAGGCCGACGAGCACTGAAATCTCCGGCTTGATCGAGCGGTAGTGCACGTCGCCCTTCAGCACGTACTTCGGCTGCTGGTCGACGTCTTCGGACTTCGGATCGCGCAAGCGGTTGTCGAGCGTCGGCAGCGCCTTGAGGATGTCCTGCGAGCGACGGACGATCCAGATCGGCTGGCCGCGCCACTCGACGATCATGCGCTGGCCGAGCGGCAGGCCGCTGATGTCGGCCGTGATCGGCGCACCGGCGAGCTTCGCCCGCGCGCTCGGATTCCACGACTTGATGAACGGCACTGCGGCAAAGCCCGCACCCACCGCGCCGACGACTGCGGTCGTCGCGGTAAGGAACCGGCGACGGCCGAGGTTGACCGGCTCGTGCATGGGCTCGTTGACCCCTTCGTTGGCCATCCGGCACTCCGAAAACTGATTCGACGTGGGTCGTGCGCGAGGGAACGCGCGACGACTGATAAAGACGCGGAAGTGTAACGGAACGGTGAACGGGCCGACAATCGGCTAGACGCGCTCCGACGATGACGGCGGGCGCAAATCGCGCTGCCCAGAACGCGAAAAGGCCAACCGGTCGCCCGGCTGGCCTTTCGATTTAGTCCGACCGGCGACTCAGCGCAGGATCGGCGAGCTGCGGTAGCGATCGGCCAGCAGGGCCACGCGCTGCACGTAGCGCTGGGTCTCGCTGTAGGGCGGCACGCCGCCGTACTTGTCGACCGCGCCCTCGCCCGCGTTGTAGCCGGCGGCGGCAAGGCGGACGTCGCCATTGAAGCGCTTGAGCAGGAACGCGAGGTACTGCACGCCGCCGCGGATGTTCTGGCCCGGATCGAAGGCGTTGCCGACGCCGAAGCGGCGGGCGGTCGCCGGCATCAGCTGCATCAGGCCCTGGGCACCGACGCGGGACAGCGCGTTCGGGTTGAACGCCGACTCCGCATGGATGATCGCGCGGACGACCGACTCCTCGACCCCGTACTGCTGGGCTGCCGAGGCGATCTCGTCGCGGTAGGCGTCGGGCTTCAGGCGCAGCGTGGAGAAGTTGACGCCCGGAGCCGCGGCGCACGCGAAGCACGTCTCCATATAGCTGTAGCTGATCGTGCGCACGGCGCCTGCATTGGCGACACCGACCGGGCGACGGCTGGAGTAATGACGTACGCCGTCCTGCATGTACGAATAGATCTGGCCCTGCACCAGGCGCGACGGCGGAGCGGCTGGCGCCGGAGCGCTCGAGACCGGCACCGTCAGCGTGGCAGGCGTCGACACCGCGGGCAGCGAGCCCGACGCGGGCGAACCGGCGACGAGATTGACCGGCGTCACCGCACCCTGCGCAGGCGCATAGGAACGCGCGGCGCGGCGGTTCGTGTAACGGCTCACGACCTCGCACTGCGCGCCCGAAAGCCGCTTGCTCGAGTAGCTGCGGATGCCGTTGGCGTCGCAGCGATAGACCGTACCGGCGATCGCGGGAGCGACGCCAGCGAGGCCGGCAATGAACAGAAGTGCAGTGAGCTTCTTCATGGGGTCATCATTCCCCGTTCGCAGAACTTTCACAAGCCCTTGATCGGACTCGAATTGTTGATCTGCGGATGCGGTCACCCGGCGTGTTGCGCCGCGGTAAACTGGAGCGGCCGGCCCGGAATAACCGCCGCCCTTCCCGGAATCCCATGACTGACCTGACGCCCCCCGTCGCCGACCCGGCGACGCTTCCTGCGGCTGCACCGCGCGGCAAGCTTTTCATCGAAACCCATGGTTGCCAGATGAACGAGTACGATTCGGCGAAGATGGCCGACGTTCTCGCGGCATCCGAAGGGCTCGAACTCACGATGGACCCGGCCGAGGCCGACGTCATCCTGGTCAACACCTGCTCGATCCGCGAGAAAGCGCAGGAAAAGGTGTTCAGCCAGCTCGGCCGTTGGCGTGCGCTCAAGCAGGGCGGCAAGCCGGTCCTGATCGGCGTCGGCGGCTGCGTGGCCAGCCAGGAGGGCGACGCCATCGTCAAACGCGCGCCGTACGTGGACCTGGTGTTCGGCCCGCAGACCCTGCATCGCCTGCCCCAGCTGATCGAGGCGCGCCGCGAGTCCGGCAAGCCGCAGGTCGACATCAGCTTCCCCGAGATCGAAAAGTTCGACCGCCTGCCCGAGCCGCGCGCGCACGGGCCGAGCGCGTTCGTCTCGATCATGGAGGGCTGCTCGAAATACTGCTCGTTCTGCGTGGTGCCCTACACGCGCGGTGAGGAGGTCAGCCGGCCGTTCGAGGACGTGCTGGTCGAGGTCGCCAAGCTCGCCTCGCAGGGCGTGCGCGAGATCAACCTGCTCGGCCAGAACGTCAACGCGTATCGCGGGCCGTATGGCGACGGGCAGATCGCGGATCTCGGCCTGCTGATCCGCACGATCGCCGAGATCGACGGCGTCGATCGCATCCGCTTCACCACCTCGCATCCCCTCGAGTTTTCCGACTCGCTGGTCGAGGCGTACCGCGACGTACCGCAGCTCGCGAACTACCTGCACCTGCCCGTGCAATCGGGTTCGGACCGCATCCTCGCGGCGATGAAGCGCGGTTACACGTCACTGGAGTTCAAGCAGAAGATCCGCAAGCTGCGCGCGGTGCGGCCGGACATCTCGATCTCGTCGGACTTCATCGTCGGCTTCCCGGGCGAGACCGATGCGGATTTCGAGAAGACGATGAAGCTGATCGAGGACGTCGGCTTCGATCAGTCGTTCTCTTTCATCTATTCGCGTCGCCCGGGCACGCCCGCGGCGAACCTCGAGGACGACGTGTCGAGCGAGGTCAAGCACGCGCGGCTGTCGCGTCTGCAGGCGACGATCAATGCGAATTCGAAGCGTATTTCGGAGTCGATGGTCGGCAGCGTGCAGCGCATCCTCGTCGAAGGCCCGTCGCGTAAGGATCCGAACGAGCTGACCGGCAAGACGGAGAACATGCGCTCGGTGAATTTCGCCGCGCCGCCGCGCCTGGTCGGTCAGTTCGTCGACGTCGTGATCACCGAGGCGTTCAGCAATTCGCTGCGCGGACGCGTGGTGACGCAGGACGAAGCGGTTCCGGCGTAAGCGACGACGTCACTCCGGCGCGCGCATCAGTGCGTCGGGGTGATCGTTGGCCCAACGTTCCAGCGTGCGGGCGCAGTGCGAGGCGATGATCCATGCGTCCGGCTGTTCGTCGCGGAAGCGGCTCAGGCGCGAGATCGTCGCGGCGTAGTGGGCAGAATGGTCCATCGCGAGGCGACGTGCGAGCCACGATAGCGGCGTCGACGTGTCGAGCTGTGCGTATTGCCAGAATGCGTCGGCGACGAGCAGGACGCGAGTCTCGTGGTGATGCGTCGCCAGACCGATCTGGCCGCGTGCGTGGCCGGGCAGATCGACGAGCATGATGGTGCCGTCGTCGAACAGATCGACGCCGGCACCTAGAGCAGCGAGATCGCCGTCGAGCGGGAGGAGCTCGTTAGCGCGGATGAGCTGCAGTCGCGACTCGAAATCGTCCGGCAACAGTTCGCGCCATACCTGCGCGTGTAGCCGTGCGAGCGCACCGCGCTGCATCGTCTGCCACGCATCCGCATGCGCAACGAAGCGCGCGGACGGAAACGCGCGTACGCCGCCGACATGGTCGGGATGAAAATGGCTGATGACGACGTAGCGCACGTCTTCGGGTGCGATGCCTCGCTGACGCAATAACGCCACGGCGTCGCCTTCAGCCGGGCAGCACACACCGAGCACGTTTCGATAGACGCGCCGCAGGCCGCGCTGCATCGCGCTGCGCGCAGGCTCGCCGTAGCCGCAGTCGAACAGCACCGGGCCGTGGACGGGGTGTTCGATCAGCGCCCAGCCTGCGGGGAATGCATGGCGACCATCACTACGCTCAGGCAATGCGGCCAATCGCGGATCGACGTGGCTGTGTCCGGATACGCCGAGCGCGACGCGTGTGGCGATATTCATGCGCGTCGATCCGCAGCAAGTGCATCGAAGGTGCGCGCGAGTGCGTCGTCGATGCCAACGCGCGGGGCGTAGCCGAGTTCGCTGCGGGCGCGGGAGATGTCGAGCGTCATGTCGACACTCAGAAGATCGACGCCGTAGCGCAGCAGGGCCGGCTCGCGTTGCGGCATGGCGATTCGATGCATGGTTTCGAGCACGCCGGCGAGCACGCGCAGCGGCGAGGCAGCAATGCGTCGTGTAGGCACAGGTTCGCCGAGCGCAACAGCCAGCCGATCGATCACATCCCAGATGCGCACGGGTTCGCCATTGCTGATGTTGTAGGCGCGGCCGTGGAGCGCTGCGGGTGCGTAGAGCGCGAGCAACGTGGCGTCGACGGCGTTGTCGATGTAGGTGAGATCGACAGTGCACCCGCCGTCGCCAATTCGTGGCAGACGGCAACGACGCAAAGCTTCTGCAATGCGCGGCAGCAGCGACGTGTCGCCGGGGCCGAAGATCGCGCGCGGTCGGAGGATCAGTGCCGACACACCGCTGCCGTCGGTGAGTTCACGCACGCGCTGCTCGGCGATCCGCTTCGTCGCTGCGTAGTTGTTGACTGCGCGCGTCGGCAGCGGATCGTCCTCGCGAATGCCGAGATGCGGACGTCCGTCGTGATAGATGCCGGGGGTGGAGATTTGGACAAGTCGGCGCACGCCGGCGTCGACACACGCGCGCGCGACGTTCCTGGTCGCATCGACATTCGCCGCGACAAACGTGGCGCGCGGCCCCCAGGGACTCGACAGCGCGGCGGCGTGCACGACGGCGTCGGCGCCTTCCATCGCGCGGCGCACAGCCGTCGCATCGCATAGATCGACGCGCAGGAAATCAATACCGTCTGCAGTGAGCCTCGCGCCGCGCGCAGTGTCGCGTCCAAGCGCGAGTACCTCGACATCCGGTCGCGTCGCGCGCAACCGCCGCGCCACAGCGCCACCGAGAAATCCCGTCGCGCCGGTCACGACAACACGCTGCGCCCGCATCGCGCTCATCAATACGTCAGCACGATTCCGGCGGCGGACAGCCCAGCGCCGGTGCCGATCAGCATGCCGCGTTCGCCGCGCTGGATGCGGCCGTCCCCGATGCCTCGTGCGAGCGCCATCGGAATCGATGCAGCGATGCAGTTGCCTGTCTCTTCGAGGATGTCGATGACCGCCGCGTCGCCGAAACCCATCATTGCGACGTAATCCATGCCCGCGCGGCTGGTCTGGTGCGGCACGACCCATCGCAGTTCGCGTCGTGCATCGCGATCCAGTTCGAGACGCTCCAGCAGCTCCGGCGCGAGGCGCGCGGCACGACGCAGCGTCGCCCTGCCCTGCATCTGGAACAGGGCGTCGAGCGGATCGGCGTCGGCCGCGTTCGGGTGGCGATACGTGCCGCAGCCGCGCACGGTGGTGAGCTCGTGGTCCGCGCCGTGCGTGATCCAGTCGATTCGATGCACGCGGCCGCTGTCGTGCGCGCCACTACGTTCGAGCACGCATGCTGCCGCGCCGTCGCCGAACAGCGTGCAGGCTTCGGGCGCGGAAAAATCCAGCGCGACCGATGCGATTTCGCTGCTCACGATCAGCGCGCGGTCGATGCGTCCGCTGTGGATGCGCTCGGCGGCGACTTCAAACGCCGCGAGGAAACTCAGGCAGGTCGCGTGGACTGAAAAACTCGGAATGCCGGACCGACCGAGGCCCATCGCGTGTTGCAGCAACGGGCCGCCGTCGGGAATCGCGCGCTCGACCGAACCCGACGCGCCCAGGATCAGATCGAGCGACTCCGGCGCGACGCCCGCCGCCGCGCATGCACGCAGCGCAGCCTGTGCCCCCATCCAGCTCGCGCGCTCGTCAGGCGCAGCCCAGTGGCGCGCGGCGACGCCGCTGTTCTCGCGCGCCCATCCCGCGGGCAGGCCGACGCGCGCTTCGATCTCGGCGCTCTCGACGCGTCGCCGCGGCAGGTACGTGCCCATGCCAGCGATGCGCACGCGCCAGTCGAGCTCGGGCGACGCGCGCCGTCCGGCGATGGCGATCTCGGGCAACGGCTGGCTCATGGTCGAGGCCGGTTGAAGTCGCGGCCAGTATGCGCGCGACGCTGCTGGCAGACTGGGCCGGTGCACGCGTTCCCCGAAGCTCCGTCATTCATCCCGTTCAGGCGTCGCGCCGGCATCGTCGCGGTCGCCGTGGCGTTGAACAGCGCGCTTTATCTCGCGATCAACAATCGGCAGCCGGTCGATGCGCATGTCGTCACTGCGTCCGCGCTGGACGCCGCGCTCGGCCTGCACGCCTGGACGATCTGGCCGTACTGGCTGCTCCTGCTGCTCGCGCCAGCGATGGCGCTCGCGATTCGCGGTCGATACCTGTTCGCGGCGACGATGCGTGCCTACGTCGTCGCTCTCGTGCTCAACGTGGTGCTGTGGCTTGCGGTTCCGACGCGATTGCCGCGGATGCCGCTGCCTGACGGGCTCGACGCCGCGACGGCACGCGCATGGCGATTGCTGCTCGCCGTCGACGCGCCGGGCAACTGTTTTCCGTCGGGCCACGTGACCTTGCCGCTGGTGATCGCGGCAGGTTTCTCGCTGCAATACCCGCGCTTTGCGCCAGCGACGTGGCTCGCGATCGTCGCGCTGCTGCCTTCGGTGGTGACCACGGGGCAGCATGTCGCGATGGACATCGCCGGCGGCGCGGCGACGGCATTGATCGGACTCGTGGTGACGCGACATCCGTTCTTGTGGCGTGCGCGTCGCGATGTCGCGGCTACGACAAACGCGGTTCGCGCGTCGCACTTGCCGCGTCGCTGACTGTCGCCCGCGGTGTGCGCGTAACGCCGCGCGACCCGCCGTGGCGACGCGTAGCCGACCGCCTGCCCCAAGATCACGCGCCGCTTTCGCCCGTCCGTGCATCGTTCGCCCGACTCCACGAGCCCTTTCCGCATGGCTGACCTGATCCATCGCGACTTCGTCCTCGACCCGCCCGATCCCGAGCGCCTCGCCAACCTGTCCGGCCCGTTCGACGCGCACATGCGCCTGGTCGAACTGCGGCTGGGCGTACAGGTCGCCAACCGCGGCAACGTGTTCCGCGTGACCGGCACGCCGGCCGCGGCGCAGCAGGCGGACCGCCTCATCCACGAGTTGTGGGACGACACGCAGAGCGAAACGCTGAGCGAGCACGCCATTCACCTGCGTCTGTCGGATGCCGGCATGCAGCAGCGCATGGCGGACGATGTGGAGCCGCAGGAAGTCGTCATTCGAGTGAAGCGCGGCAACCTGCGTGCGCGCGGCGAGAACCAGGCGCGCTACCTGCACGCCATCGCGATGAACGACATCAACTTCGGCATCGGCCCGGCCGGTACCGGCAAGACGTTCCTCGCCGTTGCGAGCGCCGTTGAAGCGCTCAACTCGACGCGCGTGCAGCGCATCATCCTCGTGCGGCCTGCCGTGGAAGCAGGCGAGAAACTCGGCTTCCTGCCGGGCGATCTGACGCAGAAGGTCGACCCGTACCTACGCCCGCTGTACGACGCGCTGTACGAGATGCTCGGCGTCGAGAAGGTGGCCAAGCTGCTCGAGCGCAACGTCATCGAGATCGCGCCGCTGGCCTACATGCGCGGCCGAACGCTCAACGATGCGTACGTGATCCTCGACGAAGCGCAGAACACCACCGTCGAGCAGATGAAGATGTTCCTGACGCGCATCGGCTTCGGCAGCACCGCGGTGGTGACAGGCGACATGACGCAGATCGATCTGCCCAAGCACCAGAAGTCCGGGCTCAAAGACGCGATCGAAGTGCTGCGTGGCGTCGAAGGCATCAGCTTCACCTTCTTCGAGGCGCGCGACGTGGTGCGTCATCCGCTGGTGGCCCGCATCGTGACCGCCTACGATGCGCGCGACGCGGCAGCCGACGCGGCCGCCGGCCGGAGCTGACGCGCGGAGAACGCGATGTCGGTGCAACCGGAAGTCAGCGTCAGCTACGCGACGGCGCGCAAGGGCGTGCCGTCGTCGGCGAGCTTCGCGAAGTGGGTGGCGGCGGCACTGCACGATCGCGACGCGCCCGCATCGGTCGACATCCGCATCGTCGCGCCCGACGAGGGCCGCGAGCTCAACCGCACCTACCGCGGCAAGGACTACGCGACCAACGTGCTGAGCTTCCCGGCCGAGCGCCCGGAAGGCCTGCCGGACGATATCGAGCTGCCCGACCTCGGCGACCTCGTGATCTGCGCCGACGTGGTCGCCCGTGAGGCCGCCGAACAGGGCAAGAAGCCCGCCGACCACTACGCCCACCTCACCGTCCACGGCGTGCTGCACCTGCTCGGCTGGGATCACGTCGAAGACGACCAGGCCGAGGCCATGGAGTCCCGCGAGAGCACGATCCTCGCCGGGCTGGGCATCGCCGACCCGTACTGACGGCCGCGCAGCCGGTTGAAACCGCCGCGTCTCCACCCCATCTCCACGGACCGGCTGCAGCAAGCCGCTAGACTGGCGCCGCCGCCCCGAGCGGCGCACTGATGCGAAGACATGTCCGAGGACGACAGTAGTACCCACCACCACGAACGCGGCGGCGACCGCCGCTCCTGGTTCGAACGGATCAGTTCCGTTCTGTCCGGCGAGCCCTCCAACCGCGAGGATCTCGTCGAACTGCTGCGCGATGCGCAGAACGATGGCCTGATCGAGGCCGACACGCTGCGCATGATGGAAGGCGCGATCGCGGTGTCCGACATGACCGTCGGCGACGTGATGATCCCGCGCTCGCAGATGGTCTCGCTGCCCGCCGACACGCGCTTCCTCGACCTCATGCACATGGTGGTCGAGTCCGGCCATTCGCGTTTCCCGGTGCATGGCGAGGATCGCGACGAGGTGCTCGGCGTGCTGCTGGCCAAGGACCTGCTGCGCGGCGTGGTGGCCGACCATGGCCCGGCGACGATCCACGAACTTCTGCGCCCCGCGCTGCTGATTCCCGAATCCAAGCCGCTGGACGTGCTGCTGCGCGAGTTCCGCCAGTCACGCAACCACATGGCCATCGTCATCGACGAGCACGGCGGCGTCGCCGGCCTGATCACCATCGAGGACGTGCTGGAGCAGATCGTCGGCGAGATCGACGACGAGCACGACGAAGCCGCCGATCCGAACGCGCTGATCGCCGCGCAGACCGACGGCCAGTTCGTGGTCGATGCCCTCACGCCGATCGCCGATTTCAACGAGCGGTTCGGTGCGGATTTCGACGACGACGAATACGACACCATCGGCGGCCTGGTGACCGCCGCGATCGGCCACCTGCCGGAAGCCGGCGAGGAACTCACGCTCGACCGCTTCGTGTTTCGCGTGGCCGGCGCCGACGCCCGCCGCGTGCACGCCTTCCACGTGGGCGTGCATGGCGAGGCCTGATCGCAGCGCCAGCGGAATCGTCCGCGCGCTGCTCATGTTGTTGATGCTGCTGGCGCCGTTCGTGGCGTCCGCCGCGCCGCGCATCGGCGTGGCGACCATGCAGCCGGGCGAAGTGTTCTGGGAGCGTTTCGGCCACGACGCGATCGTCGTGGTCGATTCCGCCACCGGCGCCGCAACCTCGTACAACTTCGGCTTCTTCGACCCGTCCGAGCCCGGCTTCGTCGGCAACTTCGTGCACGGGAAGATGCGTTACCAGCTCGCCGCCCTGCCCTTCGAGCGGGACATGGTCATGTATCGCGACGAAGGCCGCGGCGTCTCGATCCAGTGGCTGCGACTGACCGATGCGCAGGCAACCCAACTTGCCGACGCGCTCGCGACCAACGCGTTGCCCGAGAACGCGACGTACGACTACGACTACTTCCGCGACAACTGCGCCACGGCGGGTGCGCGACGCGATCGACCGCGTGCTCGGCGGCGAGCTGCATCGCCAGCTGTCGGGGCGCTCGCACGGCACCACGTATCGCAGCGAGGCCACGCGCCTGGCGTCGCCTGCCACGTGGATGTGGACCGGTTTCGACGTCGGCCTCGGGCCGCGATCGGACCGCCCACTATCGCTGTGGGAAGAAGCTTTCGTCCCGATGCGCCTCGCCGCGTCGCTGCGCGAGGTCGAGATCGATGGCCATCCACTGGTCGACGGCGAAACGCGCGTGCTGCCGCATCGCATCGCCCCGGAACCCGCCGACGTGGCGCGCTCGCCGTGGCCGTGGCTGGCGGTCGGATTGATCCTCGGCGCACTGCTGGGCACCGCCGGCCCGCATCGTCCGCGCCCGGTCGCCGCGTTTGCACTGGTGTTCTGGACGCTCGCCGGCGTGGTCGGCGCGCTGATGCTGTTCCTGTGGCTCGGAACCGTGCACGAGTTCGCTTGGGCTAACCGCAACCTGCTGCTGCTGAATCCGCTCGCATGGCTCGGCCTGCCGGGTGCGTGGCGCGTGCTGCGCGGCCGCGCGTCGGGCGCGCTGCTGCAGCGCGTGCTGCCGGTGCTCGCGGGCCTTGCGGTGCTGGCGATGTTCTCGCTGTGGCTGGAGTCGGGCGCGCAGGACAACGCACGCTGGATCGCCCTGCTGATGCCGATCCACGTCGGTCTCTGGGCCGGCCTTCGCAACACGCGCCACCCGCCGGCCGCTAGCATCGGCGCATGATCGAAGCCGCCTACGCCCAGTGCGTCATCAACTGCGCCGCCTACACGCGCGAGGGCGAGCGTCGCGACATCGGCATCGAGCAGATCAGCGACGTGCTGGCCGTCGACGACGGCAGCTGGGTCTGGGTCGGCCTGTACGAGCCGGCCGCCAGTGTTCTGGAGAAACTGCAGGAGGAGTTCGGCCTGCATCCGCTGGCGGTGGAGGATGCGCAGAACGCGCACCAGCGCCCGAAATTCGAGACCTACGGCGATTCGATGTTCATCGCCGTGCACACGGCGCAGACCACCGACGGCGCGATCCGCTTCGGCGAGACGCACATCTTCGTCGGCCCGCGCTACATCGTGACGGTGCGCCACGGCGCGTCGTCCAGCTACGCCACGGCGCGTGCACGCATGGAGCGGGAACGCGCGCTGCTGGTGCATGGGCCCGGCGCAGCGCTGTACGCCGTGCTCGACCTGATCGTCGACAACTTCATGCCGATCGTCGATGAATACGGCCGGCTGCTGGGCGAGCTCGAGAAAGACATCTTCGCCGAGGATTTCCGCAAGGAAACCGTGCAGCGCCTGTACTGGCTCAAGCGCGACCTCACCGAGCTGCGCATGGCGGCCGAACCGCTGCAGGACATCGTCAGCCATCTGACGCGCGAGCCCGGCGGCCTGGTCGACGAGACGATCCAGCCCTACCTGCGCGACGTGCTGGACCACGCGATCCGCATCCAGTCGTCCACCGAAACGCTGCGCGAGATGTTGACGGCCGCGGTTGGCGTGAACCTGTCGCTGGTGACGGTGCAGCAGGGCGAAATCGTGAAGCGGCTCGGTGCCTGGGCGTCGCTGCTGGCGGCGCCGACGCTGGTCGCGAGCTGGTACGGCATGAACTTCGAGCACATGCCGGAGCTGCACGGGCGCTGGAGTTACTACGTGCTGATCGGGTTCATGGCGCTGGTGGTGCTCGCGCTGTACGGCAAGTTCAAGAAGGCGCGCTGGCTGTAGCCGACCGCCGCGTCGCGCGTTTCGCGCACTCGATTACCGCATCGCACATTGACCCGCGCGCCGCCGCGCGAGACGCTCGCCGCCTCTCTGGAGGTGCGCGATGCGGGGACTGGCGGGACTTTTCTGGGCGGCACTCGGCCTGCTCGCGGTGGCGGCACTTTCGGTGCTCGCGCTGCATCGCGGCGAGACGGTGAGCGCGATCTGGCTGGTCGCGGCATCGGCCAGCATCTTTTTCATCGCCTACCGGTTCTATGCGCGCTACGTCGCGAAGGCGATCGGCGTCGATCCGTCGCGGCTGACACCGGCGCATCGCCGCAACGACGGCCTCGACTACGTGCCGACCGAGCGCAGCGTGCTGTTCGGCCACCACTTCGCGGCGATCGCGGGTGCGGGCCCCCTCGTCGGCCCGGTGCTCGCAGCGCAGATGGGCTACCTGCCGGGCACGCTGTGGATCCTGTTCGGCGTGGTGTTCGCCGGCGCGGTGCAGGACATGCTGGTGCTGTTCTTTTCGACGCGCCGCGACGGCCGTTCGCTGGGCGAAATGATCCGCAGCGAGATGGGCAACGCCGCTGGCGCGATCTCGATGCTCGGCATCGCCGCGATCATGTTGATCCTGCTCGCCGTGCTGGCCTTGGTCGTCGTCAAGGCGCTCGCGCAGAGCCCGTGGGGCACGTTCACGGTCGCGACGACGATCCCGATCGCGTTGCTGATGGGCGTCTACCTGCGCTGGGTGCGGCCGGGCCGGATCCTCGAGGTGTCGATCATCGGGCTAGTGCTGTTGCTCGCGTCCATCGCGATCGGCGGACGCGTCGCCGCCGATCCGCAGTGGAGCGCGCTGTTCCGCCTGCAGGGCACGACGCTCGCCTGGCTGCTTATCGGCTACGGCTTCATCGCATCGGTGTTGCCGGTGTGGCTGCTGCTCGCGCCGCGCGACTACCTGTCGACCTTCCTCAAGATCGGCACGATCGTCGGCCTCGCGCTCGCGATCCTGTTCGCGATGCCCGACCTGCACATGCCGGCGGTGACGCGTTTCGTCGACGGCACCGGCCCCGTGTTCACCGGCACGCTGTTTCCGTTCCTGTTCATCACGATTGCCTGCGGCTCGGTGTCGGGCTTCCACGCGCTGATCAGCTCGGGCACCACGCCGAAGATGCTCGGCAACGAACGCGACATCCCGCTGATCGGCTACGGCGCGATGCTGATGGAAGCGTTCGTCGCGGTGATGGCGCTGGTCGCCGCCTGCGTGCTGCAGCCGGGCCTGTACTTCGCGATGAATGCGCCCGCCGCTGCACTCGGTACGACGCTGGATTCCGCGTCGACCGCGATCAATGCATGGGGTTTCGCGATCACACCCGATGCGCTCGCCGCCGCGGCGAAATCCATCGGAGAGGAAACCGTGCTGTCGCGTACCGGTGGCGCGCCGACGCTCGCGGTCGGCATGGCGCAGATCCTCGCGCAGCTGGGCGGCGGCGAACGCATGATGGCGTTCTGGTACCACTACGCGATCCTGTTCGAGGCGCTGTTCATCCTGACAACGATCGACGCCGGCACGCGTGTCGCGCGCTTCATGTTCCAGGAGATCGCGGGCCTCGCGTACGCGCCGCTGCGCAACACCGAGAGCTGGGTCGGCAATCTGCTGTGCACCGCGCTCGCGGTCGCGGGCTGGGGCTGGTTCCTCTACCAGGGCGTGGTCGATCCGCTCGGCGGCATCAACACGCTGTGGCCGCTGTTCGGCATCGCCAACCAGATGCTGGCCGGCATCGCACTGGTGTTCTGCTGCGTGGTGATGGTGCGCATGAAGCGCGAAAGATTCCTGTGGATTCCGGGCATCGCGACGCTGTGGCTGCTCGTGTGCACGCTAACTGCGGGTGGCGAAAAGCTGCTGCATCCGGATCCGAAGATCGGCTTTATGGCGGCGGCGCGGAAGTTCTCCGACGCCGCGGCGCGCGGCGAAATCATCGCGCCGGCGAAATCGCTCGCCGACATGCACCGTGTCGCGTTCAACAACATGCTCGACGCCGGCCTATGCGTGCTGTTCGTCGGCGTGCTGCTGTCGACCACGTTCTTCGGCGTGCGCGCGATGCTGGCTGCGCGTCGGGACATACGCCCGACCGCGCGGGAGACGGACTATGTCGCGGTCGGTTAACGCTGCGCGCAGTGCATTGTCGCGCGCGTGGCGCCATCTCGCGCAGACGGCGCGTCTGGTGATCGGCATTCCCGACTACGACGTGTACGTGCAGCACATGCGGCGTTCGCACCCCGATATCGCGCCGATGGACGAGGCGACGTTCTTTCGGGAGCGTCTGCAGGCGCGTTATGGGCGAGGGAGATCGAGATGCTGTTGAAGAACGCAGCCGCGCTGATGCTGGCGCTTGCACCGGTTGCGGTGCGGGCGGAATGTCTGCCCTACGGCCCCACGGTGGTCAAACTGTCGGGCACGTTGTCCACGCGCACGTTCTACGGTCCGCCGAACTACGGCGAAGATCCGCTCACCGATTCCAGGGAGCGGCAGGTCCTATTGCGTCTCGACGCGCCGATCTGCACGACGACAAGCCCGGACGGCGACGATGTGGCTGAAAAAGATCAGCGCGAAGTCACCCTCACCTTCGCCGACCTCGACCTGCGCCCGTACATCGGCAAGCACGTGCGGATCGAGGGCACGCTGTTCCATGCGATCACTGCGCATCACCACACGTCTGTGCTGATCGACATCAACGCGCTGCCGACTCCGACGACAAAGCCGCCGGCCAGCACACGGCACAGCACACACAAGTAGCGAGTCAGCGCGTCGGTTTGCGTCGCGACGGCTGCACCGACCTCGCCTGCATCACTTGCGGAATCGCATCGAGCAGTTCGCGCGCAAGGAAACCCATCGGCCCGCCCTGCTCTCGCGCGAGCACGTCACCCGCGGCCGCATGCAGATACACGCCCCACGCCGTCGCATGGAACGGATCGACGCCACGTGCCGCCAACCCGCCGATGATCCCCGACAGCGTGTCGCCCGATCCGGACGTCGCAAGCCCGACGTTTCCGTAGCGGTTCGACACGATCGCATCGCCGCGGCCGTCATCCAGCGCGACACCATCGATCACGTAACTGGTAGCGCCCTTCATCACGCAGACGGCGCGGAAGCGTTTCGCCATCTCGACGCCAAGCTTCAGCGGATCCGCTTCCACGACCTCGCGCTCGCAGCCCAGCAGACGCGCCGCTTCGCCCGCATGCGGTGTGAGGATGCGCAACGCGCGACTGTCCGTAATCGCATCGGCACCACGATCGAACGCGCACAGCGCCGCGGCGTCGATCACCACAGGCACTTCGGGAAGCGCAGCAAGCCATGCAGCGAGCATGCGCGACGTCGCATCGGCTTCCAGCAATCCCGGCCCGACGACGATCGCATCCGCATGCTGCGACATCTCCTCGATGCGGCCACGTGCCGCAGTCGCCAATGCGCCGGACTTCGTCTCCGGTAGCGCCACGACGCGCGCCTCGGGCACCGCTGCAGCGACAAGCGGGGCCGCACTCGCACACGTCGCGACCTGCAACTTCCCCGCACCCGCGCGCAACGCCGCAACCGCCGACAACAGCGCCGCGCCGGGCATCTCGCCCGCGCCTGCAATGACGAGGATGCGGCCGCGCGCATCCTTGTCCCCCTCATGCGACGGCTGTGGCAGCGGATGCCGTTTCAACCACGCCGGCGCGATCGCGGTGACGCGCGGCGACGTCACTTCGGCCCCGCCGGAACGTCGGGCTCGGTGGTCACGTGCTCGCCCGCCTCGACGATCGGCGCGACGAAGTTGTAACGCTCCAGCACGAGCTTGCCGGACTTGCTGCGCACGGGATCGAACTCGTAACCGGTGATCGAGCAGTTCGCGACATCCTTCTGCCGATCGATCTCCAGCACCTGCGCTTCAGTCATTCGTTCGAGCAGGTAGCGGAAGCACAACACGGTGACCTGATGCGCGACGATCAGCACGCGGTCGCAGCGGTACTCCCTCGTGATCGTGTCCACGACGCTGCGTAGCCGCAGGATCACGTCGCACCAGCTCTCGCCGCCCGGTGGGCGGTGATAGAACTTGCCGATCATTTCGAGCGCGTGTGCTTGGTCGGGATAGCGATCGCGAACACCGAGTCGCGTGAGTCCGTCGAAGATGCCGAACTCGCGCTCGCGCAGTCGTTCGTCCAAACGGATGCGATCGCAGTCGATGTCGCACTGCTCCAGCACGCGCGCCAGCGTCTGCCGCGTGCGCACATACGGCGAGCACAGGAACACATCGGGACGTTCGTGTTCGGGCAACGCAGCGAACCATCGCCCGAGCGCATCGGCCTGTCGTTCGCCGAGCGGCGACAGCGGAACATCGGCATCGCGCGTGCCGTAGTCGTACGTCAGTGCGTCGGTCGCACGCGCACGATCACGCGCGACGTTTCCCGCCGACTCGCCGTGCCGGACGATCCACAGGCGGTCGGGCCACTTCTGCGTGTCGTTCATGCACGCAGCCTGCGCGACACCGCGGCTACGGGCCGTCAACGCGTCGCCCGCAATAAAAACGCCCGGCACCTTGCGAAGCCGGGCGTCGTGGTCAGCGGTTGGACCCGCTTACTGGCCGATGTGCTGACGCAGCCAGCCGTTCACCGTCTCGTGCCACTTCACGCTGTTCTGCGGCTTGAGCACCCAGTGGTTCTCGTCGGGGAAATACAGGAACTTCGACTCGATGCCCTTCTGCTGCAGCGCGCTGAACGCCGCGATGCCCTGCTCCACCGGGATGCGGAAGTCCTGCTGGCTGTGCACGACGAGCATCGGCACGCGCCAGTTCTTGACGTAGTTCACCGGGTTGTACTTCTCGTACAGATCCGGGTGTTCCCACGGCGTGCCGCCGTTTTCCCAGCGGCTGAACCACAGCTCCTCGGTGCTGTAACCCATCATGCGGTTGTCGAATACGCCGTCGTGGTCGACCAGGCACTTCCACGGCTGGTTCCAGTTGCCGGCGATCCAATAGACCATGTAGCCGCCGTAGCTCGCGCCGAGCGCGCAGGCCTTGTTGCCGTCGAGGAAGCTGTACTGCTTCTGCGCGGCGGCCCAACCCTTCTGCAGGTCTTCGAGCGGGCGATCGCCCCAGTGCTGGCTGATCGCGTCGGTGAATGCCTGGCCGTAACCGGTCGAGCCGTGGAAGTCGATCATGACCACCGCGTAGCCCTGACCCGCATACGTCTGCGGATTCCAGCGATAGCTCCAGCCGTTGCCGAAGCTGCCCTGGGGGCCACCGTGGATCAGGAATGCGACGGGATACGTCTTGCCTTCCTGGTAGTTCCACGGCTTCACGACATAGCCGTGCACCGTGTCGTTGTTCCAGCCCTTGAAACTGAACTGCTCGAAGTCGCCGAAGCGCACGTCGCCGAGCATGTCGCCGGCGGACGGACCAAGCGCGTGCACGCCCGCACCGTTGAGGCCACCCGCGAACAGCTGATCGCCCGACTTCATCGAGTTGCGGGTGAATGCGAGTACGTCGTTCTCGACGTCGAACGAAGACACCGTGCCGTCGCCGACGAGCTTGGTGACGCCGCCCGATGCGATGTCGACCGCCCACAGCGGATGCTCGCCCATGTCCTCGGCGGTGGTGTAGATCGTCTTGCCATCGCTGGACAGCGTGATGCCGTCGGCGGATCGGTCCCACTTCGGGTCGATCTCGCGCGTCGCGCCGGACGCGAGGTCCATCGCCATCAGCGCGAAGCGGTCCGCCTCGAAGCCCGGGCGCTTCATCGCGCGGTAGTACAGCGTCTTGCCGTCGGGGCTGAATACGCCGCCCGTGTCCCAGGCCTTGTTGTCGGCAGTGAGATTGCGCGTCTCGCCCACGCCGTCGGCGGGTGCGAGGTAGAGATCGAAGTTGGTGGACGTCGGTTCGTCGCGGTCGGAATTGCGCGCGCTGAATACGACGGACTTGCCGTCCGGCGACCAGCCGAATTCGGTCGAATCACCGAATGGACGCGACGGCACGTCGGCGACCACGTTTCCGCTGACGAGCTTCGCGGTCGCGGCGGTCTTGCCGGCGCCCGGCAGGTCGACCACGAACAGGCGATTGAGCTTGCCTTCGTTCCACGCGTCCCAGTGGCGGATGAACATGTGGTCGAACTCCACGCCGCTGGTCTTCGGCGTGTCGGTCTTCGGCGCGTGCTTGGCGTTGCAGGCGAGATCGGCCGCGCAGTCGGCGAACGATTCCATCGACACCGCGACCCGATCGCCCTGCGGCGACAGCGCGAACGCGTTGACGTCCATCGGGAGCGCGGTGACCTGCACCGGCGTGCCGCCACCGACGGGCACGTAGTACAGCTGCGACGAGCCGCCCTTCGAGCTCAGGAAGTACACGCGCTTGCCGTCCTTGGAGACGTCCGGCGAGTTCACGTTCCAGCCTTCCGGCGTGATGCGCTTGGACGACTTCGGCGACGAGCCCCCCGTGCCCTGCGTCCACAGTGCGCTCGACGCCTTGTTGGCGTCGAAGTCGACGACGCGTCGCGCGTAGACGAGTGTCTTGCCGTCCGGGGTCAGCGCTGGGGACGAAAAGCGGTCGAGCGTGGCCAGTTCCTTGGGTTGCAGGCCATGTGGCGCGGCGCCCGCGGCGAAGGGCAGCACGGCGGCGACCATCAGGGGCAACAGGGCGGGACGAGGCATCGGAACTCCACGATCGGACAAGGTCGCCGATGGTAGGCGTACGGCCGGTGGTGGCAAAGCGAACGCGTGGTGCGTGCGTACCGTTCGGCTGCGTATCCCTCGCGACGTCAGCGTGGTGGCGCGTACAGGCTTCGCGCGAGGTCGCGGCGTCGTGCACTGCAACACGCCGGCGCGACGCGAGCAGGCCGCTGAACGATGCACGCGCCCTGCCCGGCCACGCGCAGGGCCGTGGCTATACTCGGGCACCTTTTGCACGCCGGAGTGGTGCGTGACGCAAGCCTCGAATGTCGCCGCGCTCGCCGCGGATCCCCGTCGCGACCTGTTCGGCCATCCCAAGGGCGTCTACGTCTGCTTCTTCACCGAGATGTGGGAGCGCTTTTCGTTCTACGGAATGAAGGCGCTGCTCCTGCTGTTCCTGCTCAAGCACCACCTGTTCAAGGACGCCGCCGGCTACGACGTGCTCGGCGCGTACGGCGGCCTCGTCTACTGCATCCCGGTGTTCGGCGGCATGCTCGCCGACCGCTATCTCGGTACGCGCAAGGCCGTGATCTTCGGCGGCATCCTGCTGGTGCTCGGCCATCTCGGCATGACGATCGAAGGCCACGATGCGCACGTCATCGCCGGCAGCGTCGTGCGCGACGAATCCGCACTGCGCGCGTTCTATCTCTCGCTCGCGCTGATCATCATGGGCGTCGGCTTCCTCAAGCCGAACATCTCGACGATCGTGGGACGCCTGTACGCGGAAGACGATCCGCGTCGCGACTCGGGCTTCTCGCTGTTCTATGCGGGCATCAACCTCGGTGCGTTGTTCGCGTCGATCGTCTGCGGTTATCTCGGTCAGACGCTCGGCTGGAAATACGGCTTCGGCGCCGCCGGCATCGGCATGGCGCTCGGCCTCGGACAGTTCCTATGGGGCCAGAAATATCTCGAAGGCCATGCGGAACCTCCGCGGCCGGAGCTACTTCGCGAACGCGTGTTCGGGTTGCCCCGTGAGCTGGCGATTTACGTCGGTGCGATCCTCGGCCTCGTTCCTGTTGCAGGCCTGATGTACGCCGTCGCGAATGGCGTGTTCCGCCTGCCCGGCGGCATCTCGCTCGCGCTCGGCCTGATGATCCTCGTGATGGTCGGCGTGCTGGTGTGGTTCTTCTGGTTCACCGCGACTCGATGCACACCAGTGCAGCGCCAGCAGATGTACGCACTGATCCTGCTGATCGCGATGTGCCTGGTGTTCTTCACCCTGTACGAGCAGACCTATGGCTCGTGGGTGACGTTCACCGACCGAATGCTGACGAAGGACATCGTCCCATCGCTCGTGCAGCAACTGCCAGACGTGCAGGCCGCAGGTGCGCCCGCGGTGACGTTCGCGCAGTTCATGCGCTCGGTGCCGTGGTCGATCATCTCGCTGCTGCTCGCGCCGCTCGCGTTCGTGGTCTCCGCATCGCTGTCGGACCGCAACCCGCAGTCGACGGCGCCGCGTGCGCTGTTCGGCCTGTCGGTGCTCGCGATGCTGGTGTTCCTCGTCCGCGACGCGCTCGTGCTGCCGCAGACCGCCGGCTCACTGACCTACCTCGGCGCGATGTTCATCGTGCTGCTTGCGCCGACATTCGGTGCGCTATGGGCGTACCTCGGGCGTCGCGGGATGGATCCGTCGAAGCCGACCAAGTCCGCACTCGGCCTGCTGTTCGGCGGCCTCAGCTTCATCCCGCTCGCATGGGCCGCGCAGCACGCCGGCGCAACGGGTGCGATGGCGAGTGTGTGGTGGCTGGTGCTCGCCTACTTCGTGCTCGAAGTCGGCGAGATGTGCCTCGCACCGGTCGGCCTGTCCGCGGTGACGCAGCTGTCCGTGCGCAGCGTCGTCAGCCTGATGATGGGCACATGGTTCCTCGCCACCGCGTTCTCCGAAACGCTGGCCGCCCTGTTCGGCAAGCTGGCGTCGCTCGACATCGCGGAAGGCGCGACGATCAACATGGTCGAAGCCGGCGCGAAGTACGCGCACCTGTTCTGGATGATGATGTGGATCGGCCTCGGCTGCGCGATCGCAGCGTTCGCCCTGTCGCCACTGCTGCGCAAGTGGATGCACGGCGTGCATTGACGTTTCGCCGCTTCGTCGACGCAAAAAGAAGGGCGCCCTCGGGCGCCCTTCTCGTTCGCGCAAATCACGTCTCGTTGTTACTTCGCAGTCGCCGCACTACCCGCCGACGTCGTCGCGACCTCACCACCGATGTTCTTCGCGAGGAACGCCAGCAGCCGCGTGTAGAACTCGCGCTGGTGCTCGAGCTTGTAGAAGCCGTGGCCTTCGGTGTCGTAGTAGAGCGTCTCCACCGGAACGCCCGCCTGACGCAACGCCTGCTCCATCATCTTGCTGTGCTGGATCGGGGCGCGCTGATCCTCCCCGCCCGCCGCGAGGAAAACCGGCACCTTGATCTGCCGCGCGACCTTCGTCGGCGACGACGAATCGGGCAACTCGTCCTTCGCGCCGATCCATTGTTCGATGAAGTTGCGGCCACTGCGCGTGTCGTTGCTGTCGCCATTCGTGTACAGGGTCGGCAGGTCATAGACACCGACGTAACCTGCCGCGCAACGATAGAGACCCGGTTCCTTAGCGACGCCCATCAATGAGGCATAGCCGCCGTAGCTCGCGCCGTACAGACAGATCCTCGATGCATCGGCCACGCCCTGTCCGATCGCCCAGCGCGTCGCATCGGTGAGGTCGTCCTGCATTGCCTTGCCCCACTGGCGGCCGCCGGCCTCGCGGAAACCACGTCCGTAACCGCCTGAACCGCGGAAGTTGACCTGCAACACGGCGTATCCCGCGCTCGCCAGCAGGTCGCGCTCCCAGTCGTAATCCCACGTGTCCGAAATCCCGAACGGGCCGCCGTGCGGGAGCACCACCATGGGAACGCGACGTCCGGCGGCGCCGGAGGGACGGGTCAGATAGCCGTGGATTTCCAGCCCGTCACGCGCCTTGAACACAATGGGTTCGGCCGCGTGGACGGTCGCCGGATCCATCCAGTCGCGGCGGCTGAGCAGCAGTTGCGCCTTCTTCGCCACCGTATCGAACAGGTAGTAGTCGCCGGGGTTCTGATCGCTTGACACGCGCACGAGCGCCGTCGCGCCATCGGTTGTTTCAGACGTGATGAAGACACGATTGCCGGGGAACGCCGCCTCCAGACTTTTCTGCAGCCGTGCATCGGCGCTCGACGGATCGAAGAACTGCGTGCGCCCCTTTCCGTCGTTGAAGATAACGCCCACCGGCTGCTCGGTCCCGTGGCGGTAGATGACGCCCGACGGATCCGCCGCTTTGTCCCCGAACAGGTCCTTACGCGACCGCGCTTTCACGTCGAACGCTACGAGGCGCGCGGGATGCGTCTTGTCGTCCACCTCGAGGTAGGCCGTCTGGTTGTCTTCGGAAAACCCGATCGCGTGCTCACGATGCCCGGTTACCGACTCATCATTGATGAGTTCCCACGCAGCACCGTCCCCGGTGCGGTAGTAGAGCTTGCCGACAAGAGTCGTTTCCTCGCCATCGGCGAAGCGAACTACACCCTCATTGTCCGTCGCGAAACTCGCATTTCGAACGGGCGCAGTGGCCA
Source organism: Lysobacter sp. HA35 (assembly GCF_054061195.1). Taxonomy (NCBI): domain Bacteria; kingdom Pseudomonadati; phylum Pseudomonadota; class Gammaproteobacteria; order Lysobacterales; family Lysobacteraceae; genus Lysobacter; species Lysobacter sp. HA35. The sequence goes on from NZ_JBSSDY010000001.1 coordinate 1,439,991, forward strand.
GACGCTGACGCTGTCCGGTGTACACGTCGATGCGCTCGGCCCGACTGTAAGGGTCGGCCGCGAACGGGATCACATGCACGACCGCAAACTTGTCGCTACCGCGCAGCCTATCGATTGGAAACGCGGCCACATCTTCGGCCTGCTTCTTCTTGATGTGCGTACCCATCTCGCCGCGTGCGCGGAAGCCGACGAGCAGCTCCATGTGCGAGCCGTCGGCGTTCATCCCGTAAAGCTCACCAGTTGCCGAAGGGCGATCAAGAGCGCCAAACTTTTCGGCTGCTGAGATGAGCAGACGCTCATCGTTGACCCAGTCGAAGTCCGCAATGGCAGTGTTACGTCCAAGGTCGAAGCTGCCGGTGAGCTTGTTGTCACTACGCCGGAGCACGACAAGCGCCGTTCGATCCTCCATCGGAACCGTCGCTGCGAAGTAGTCACCCTTCGGCGAGATCTTGATGGCTTCGAACTTGTCGCGGCGGATGAATGAGTCGACGTCCACGGCATGCGCTTGGCCGGCCCACGCGAACGCCATCGCAACAGCGACGGTCACGGTTTTCAACGATTTCATGCGGCCCCCTTCGGCTGATGCGGCAGGCCACCCCCGGGCCCGCTCCCAGCGCCATTATCAGGGGTTCGCGCCGCTCCGTCCTGACATCGCATCCAGGGTGCGCGCCAGCTCATCTCGCCAGTCAGGCGGGACGATCTCCATCGCGGCGAGCTTCTGCGTCGACAGCACGGAATACGCCGGGCGCTTCGCCGGAGTTGGAAACTCAGACGTGGAGATACCGATAACAGCCGGACGACGCGCGAGCATCCCGCGTTCCAAGGCACCATCAACGATCGCGGATGCGAACCCATGCCAGCTCGTCGAGCCGGCGCATACCACATTCAACAGCCCCGTCGGACGGCGATCGCGCGCAAGCAGCTCAAGAGTCGTGTGGGCGATGAAATCGGCGGTCGTCGGCGCACCGACCTGATCATTTACCACCCGCAGCTCCGGGCGTTCCGCCGCAAGGCGCAGCATCGTGCGAAGAAAATTGTGGCCGTGCGGCGAATAGACCCAAGCCGTACGGATGACCAGCGAACTCGCCGCGTTGCCCAATACCGCGCGCTCGCCCTCAAGCTTGCTCTGTCCATATACGCCGAGAGGCGCTACGACGTCGATCTCGCGATACGGTTCGCTGCCGCTGCCATCGAAAACGTAATCAGTCGAATAGTGCACGAGGAACGCGCCGACCTCGTGACAGGCGTTCGCCATCGCGAGCGGTGCCTGTGCGTTCACTGCAAACGCGGCATCGCGCTCTGTTTCGGCGCGGTCAACTGCCGTGAACGCCGACGCATTGATCACGACCTCAGGTCGCAGTTCGCAAATCAGCGAAGCCACCGCCACGGAGTCAGTGACATCGAGCGCGTGCGTTCGCACATCCCCGACGGTGTCGCCACTTCGCGAAGACGCGACCCAAGACCCATCGCGCGGCGCATAACTCAGCAGCGCCTGGCCGACTTGGCCATTCGCGCCAATGACGAGCGTCGTCATGCGTCGAATGCCGGCAGCCGGCTAGGGGAAATAGCGCCCAGCAGCGGCGCGTCTGCGTCTTTCATTGACAGCGACGGACTCGACACCGGCCAGTCGATGGAAAGCATCGGGTCATCCCAGCGGATCGACGCGTCGGCGGCCGGATCGTAAGTCGCTGTACATAGATACGAGAACAACGCGGTTTCGCTCGTAACGACGAACCCGTGCGCGAAACCTTCCGGTATCCAGAAATGGCGCTTGTTTTCTGCATTGAGGACGACCGCCGCCCACTTTCCGAACGTGGGCGATCCACGCCGGATATCCACCGCGACGTCCCATACCTCGCCCTGAAGAACGGTTACGTACTTGCCCTGCGGATTCGGCCACTGGTAGTGCAGGCCGCGCAGCACGCCGCGGCTGGACGACGACACGTTGCCCTGCACGAACGTCGGGGCGAGCCCGTGGGTTCCAAGACGGTCCAGATTGAACGACTCGTAGAAGAAGCCGCGGTCATCGCCAAAAACTTTTGGCTCAAGGACCACACAGCCCGGCAGATCAGTTTCAATCAGCTTCACGGCACCAGCCCTCGATCGATAAGGCCAAGCAGATAAGCTCCGTAACCGTTTTTGCGGAGTGGCTGTGCAAGGCGAATCAAGTCATCGTTGCTGATCCAGCCGTGACTCCACGCGATCTCCTCGGGGCAACACACGCGTAAGCCCTGTCGCGCCTCGATCGTCTCTATGTAGTTCGATGCCTCGAGAAGCGACTGGTGCGTACCGGTATCCAGCCATGCATACCCGCGACCCAACCGTTGCAAGTGCAATGCACCCCGATCGAGATAAACCCGATTCAGGTCAGTGATTTCGAGCTCGCCGCGCGGCGAAGGTTTCAGCTTGGAGGCCAACTCACTCGCGCGACCGTCGTAGAAATAAAGGCCGGTCACTGCGTAGTTCGAGCGCGGCTGCGACGGCTTTTCTTCGATACCGACGACACGACCGTCCGCGTCGAACTCCGCAACACCGTAGCGCTCCGGATCATTGACCCAATATCCGAAGACGGTGGCGCCGTCGGTTCGCGTGTCGGCTTCATGCAGCATGGCGGTCAAGCCAGGGCCATGGAAGATGTTGTCGCCGAGCACGAGGCAGCTCGGTGCGCCGGCCAGGAATTCCTCACCGATCAGAAACGCCTGTGCGAGGCCATCCGGGTTCGGCTGCACCGCGTACTCGATCCGCATGCCCCACTGCGAGCCGTCACCCAGCAGCGTCTTGAACAACGCCTGCTCGTGCGGAGTGTTGATCACCAGCACATCGCGAATTCCCGCGAGCATCAGCACGCTCAGCGGGTAATAGATCATCGGCTTGTCGTAGACGGGCAGCAGCTGCTTGCTGATCGCCTGCGTGATCGGATACAGGCGCGTGCCCGAACCGCCCGCGAGGATGATGCCCTTGCGACCGGTCGTGCTCATGCTTGCCCGATCCGTTCGAGTCGGTAGCTGCCGTCCAGCACGCGATCGACCCACGGCTGGTGTTCGAGATACCAGTCGACAGTTCGTTCGATGCCCTCTTCGAAGGTAACGGTCGGCGACCAGCCGAGTTCGCTCTCGATCTTCGATGCATCGATCGCGTACCGGCGATCGTGGCCGGGACGGTCGGTGACGAACGTGATCAGGGATTCCCGCGCACGGCCGTCGGCCAGCGGGCGCTTCGCGTCCAGCAGCCGGCAGATGGTGCGCACGACCTCGATGTTCTCGCGCTCGGCATTACCGCCGACGTTGTACGTCTCGCCGACGCGACCCGCCTCCAGCACGCGACTGATCGCCGAGCAGTGATCGCCGACGAACAGCCAGTCGCGGACGTTGCGACCGTCGCCGTACACCGGCAGCGGCTCGCCGCGCAAGGCGCGCGCGATGATCAGCGGGATGAGCTTTTCCGGGAACTGGAACGGCCCGTAGTTGTTCGAGCAGTTCGTCGTCAGTACCGGCAGGCCGTACGTGTGGTGGAACGCACGCACGAGATGATCGGACGCCGCCTTCGACGCCGAGTACGGCGAGTTCGGCGCGTAGGGCGTCGTCTCGGTGAACTTGCCCGTTTCGCCGAGCGAGCCGTAGACCTCGTCGGTCGACACATGCAGGAAGCGGAATGCATCGCGACGCGACGCATCGAGCGACTTCCAGTAATCGCGGGTTTGTTCGAGCAGGCTCAGCGTCCCGACCACGTTGGTGTGGACGAACGCCGCCGGGCCATCGATCGATCGATCGACGTGGCTCTCCGCAGCGAAGTTCACCACTGCATCGGGCTGGTGCTCGGCGAGCAGGCGCTCGACCAACTCGGCGTCGCCGATATCGCCCTGCACGAACACGTGGCTTGGGTTGCCATCTAGCGACGAAAGCGTGTCGAGATTGCCGGCGTAGGTCAGCGCGTCGAGATTGACTATGCGGACGCCGCGCTGGACGGCGTCCAGCACGAAGTTACCGCCAATGAAGCCGGCACCGCCGGTCACAAGCCAAGTGGTCAAACGGAATGCTCCTGGTGGAGGTCAGGACGGCGGGCGACGATCAGAACGGAATGTCGTCGTCCGCGAAGTCGCTGCCGAAATCGTTGTTGCGCGCAGCCGGTGCTTCGCGACGTGGAGCCGGGGCCGACTGCGGGGCGCGCTGCGGGCGATCGCCCCCACGGAAGTCGCCGCGTCCACCGCCGCCTGCACCGGCACCGCCACCTTCACTACCACCGCCCAGCATCTGCATTTCGTCGGCGACGATGTCGGTCGTGTAGTGCTTGATGCCGTCCTTCTCGTACGAGCCGTACTCGATGCGGCCTTCGATGTAGACCTGACGCCCCTTCTTCAGGTACTCGCCGGCGATCTCACCGAGCTTGCCGAACAGCTTGACGCGGTGCCACTCGGTCTTTTCCTGCTGGTTGCCCTCGCGGTCCTTGCGCACGCTGGTCGTGGCGAGGCTGATCGAGGTGATCGCCATGCCGCCCTGCGTGTACTTGACCTCGGGATCGTTGCCGAGATTGCCGACGAGAATGACCTTGTTGACGCCGCGTGCCATATGTCCTGTCCTTTCCGGGTCGTGGTGACGACCGGCATTGAAGTATACCCGCCGGCCGGTGTCGGTCGGCCGACACCCCGATGACGCGTCGGAAATCTCCGGGCGACGACGGCGGCCGCCTATAATCGCCGGCCGCTTTCCCACCGAGCGAGACGCGTCGAATGCCGTCCCCGTCCCTGTCCGACATCCAGGCGCTCGCCAAGGCCCCGATGGCCGCGGTCGACCACCTGATCCGGGACCGCCTCGCCTCGGACGTGGTGCTGATCAACCAGGTCGCCGAATACATCATCGGCGCGGGCGGCAAGCGCCTGCGGCCGATGCTGCTTCTGCTCGCGACGGGTGCCGCCGGCGGCGAGCGCGCGATCGACGCCAACGCGCACCAGCTCGCCGCGGTGGTCGAGTTCATCCACACCGCTACGCTGCTGCACGACGACGTCGTCGACGAGTCCGACATGCGCCGCGGCCGCCGCACGGCAAACGCGGTTTGGGGCAATGCCGCGAGCGTTCTGGTCGGCGACTTTCTGTATTCGCGCAGCTTCCAGCTGATGGTCGAACTGCAGCGGATGGAGGTCATGCAGATCCTTGCAGACACCACCAATCGCATCGCCGAGGGCGAGGTGTTGCAGCTGCTGCACATCCGCAATCCGGACACCGATGAAGCCGCGTACCTGCGCGTGATCGAGCGCAAGACCGCGGTGCTGTTCGCCGCGGCAACGCGGCTTGGCGGCCTGCTCGCGGACTCATCGAAGGAGCAATGCGACGCGCTCGAAGCCTTTGGCCTCGACCTCGGCTACGCGTTCCAGATTGCCGACGACGTGCTGGACTACGCGGCCGATGCTGACGTGCTGGGCAAGAACCTGGGTGACGATCTCGCCGAAGGCAAGGCGACGCTGCCGCTGATCCACGCGATCAAGCACAGCAACGCGACGACCCTCCGAGCGTCTCCGCGACATCGTGTCGAACGGCGACGTCGATGCGCTCGACGAAGTCATCGCGGCGATCCGCGCGACGGGCGGGCTCGACTACAGCCGCGATCGCGCGAATGAATATGCCGCGAGAGCCGAAGCCGCCCTCGGCGCCCTGCCCGCGAACGCGTACACCGACGCGCTGCGCGGGCTCGCGCGCTACGCCGTCAGCCGCGAGGCTTGACGGCGGACGCCGCGGCGAATCGTTCGCGGAAGAAGTCGGCCATCATTCGGTACGCGCGTGGCGCCTGCTTCGCGTCGTAGCGGCAATTGCTGTTGGGGTCGTTGCCGGCATCCGGCTCCGCGAAGCAATGCACCGCCCCGCCGAAGTCGACGAACTGCCAGTCGGCACCCGCGTTGGTCATTTCCGACTGGAACGTCGCGACCAGGTCGCGCGGCGCGCCCTTGTCCGCTGCGCCGTTGAGCACAAGCAGCGGTGTCTTTGCGACTCCGGGCGCGGCCGGCATGGTGGCGTCGAGGCCCGCGTGCAGCGTGACCGCGCCGTCGAGCGCAACGCCTGCGCGAACGAGTTCCAGCACCGACGTGCCGCCGAAACAAAATCCGAACGCGCCGATGTGGCGTGCATCCAGCGGCGCGCTGCCGGCCTGCGCACGCAGCACGTCGACGGCCTTCTGCATGCGCGCGCGCAGCTTGGGGCGATCGCCTTTCAGCGCGCCTGCCGCGGCGCCCGCCGCCTTCTGATCCTTCGGACGCACGTCGCGCCCGTAGACGTCCGCGACCAGCACGACGTAGTCGCGGCCGGCGACCTTCTTGGCCTTCTCTACGGCCGACGCGTTGATGCCCATCCAGTTCGGCACCATCACCAGGCCCGGACGGCTCTTGCCGCCCGCGTCGTCATAGACGAGCACGCCTTGGAACTTGTCGGTGCCCACGGTCCAGTCGACGTTGCGGGTGCGCATCGCGGCGTGCGCCTGCACAGCGGCGAGCAGTAGGACTGCGGTCGAAGCGATTCGGAATCGGCGGAAGGTGGTCATCGGAGAGCCTCCGGGTCGGGAGGCGCGAGGTTAACGCGTCCGCGTGACGATGCGTCAGGCGATCCCGAGCCCCGGAATCGCGCTGATCGTGTCGGGGTCGAAGGCCGCCTTGCGTGCGAAATCGCGGCCGCGATCCACGTAGTCGCGCCAGACGCCGAAGCTCGGCGCGCCCGGGGACAGAAGGATGACCGGCGACGTCGCACCCGCCAGTTCGAGTGCCTGACGAGCCTGCGCCATCGCATCAGACAGATCGCTGGCGGCGCGCAGATCGAAACCAATTTGCTCCGCGATTGGCTCGAGCAACATATGGATGCGCGGACCGTTCGCCCCCGACGTCACGATCGCCTTCGGCGCACGTGTCCGCATCGACGCCGCGAAGTCCGACCAGTCGAGCCCGCGGTCGTGACCGCCGACCAGTACGGCAACGTCACGATCCGCGAAGCATTCGAGCGCCGCCAGCGTCGCGTGCGGTGTCGTGCTGATCGAATCGTTGACGTAGGTGATGCCGTCACGCTCGCCGAGCGTCTGCAGGCGGTTCGGCAGCGGGCGGAAATCGAATGCAGTTTTCGCGAGCGGCGCCGCATCGATGCCTAGCGCCTCGATCGCCGTCAGCACGGCCGCGAGGTTGCCGCGGTTGTGGCGTCCCGGCAGCGGAAGGCCGCGGGTGTCCATCACCGCTTCGTCGCCGCGATAAAGCATGTCGTCGCGCAGGTGCCAGCCGCGCTCGTCGCCGAACCAGCGGACGTCGATGTCGGACGGAAGCTTCAGCTTCGAAAGGATCGGGTCTGCCGCATTGAGCACCGCGATGCGCGGCCGGGCGTCGGTCACCAATCGCAGCTTGTCGGCGATGTAGCGCTCGTGCGAGCCGTGCCAGTCGAGGTGTTCGGGGAACAGGTTGAGGACCAGCGCCACTTCCGGTCGTGCGCCGCTCGCCGCGACGTCACCTGTCTGGTAACTCGACAGCTCGATCGCCCAGAAGTCCGGTGCCGGCTCGGGGTCGAGCACTTCGAGCAACGGCAGCCCGATGTTGCCGACGAGCGCGGTGCGACGGCCCGCGCTGCGCAGCAGATGCGCGAGCAGCGACGTCGTGGTGCTTTTGCCCTTGGTGCCGGTCACGCAGACGGTATTCGCGACGATGTCGTCGTCGCCCGCGTTTTCGCCGAACCACAGTGACGTGCCGCCGATCAGTGATGCGCCGGCTTCGCGTGCGGCGGTAGCAGCCTCGCCATACGGACTGATGCCGGGTGATTTGACGACGATGTCGAACGCGGCGAGTGAAGCGCCGTCGACCTGCGTCGCTATCGCGAGATTCGCGTCCTGCAGCGACCCAGCATCGATGGCCTCATCCGCGGAACAGAACAGCGTCAGCGGGAGCGACGACAATCGCGAACGAATTGCGCGATACGCGGCGCGGCCTTCGCGGCCCCATCCCCAGAGCGCAACGCGGCGCCCGTCAAGCTGCGAAATGCGCACGCAGGCGGGCCCAGAGCGCGTCGCGAATGCCGTGTTCGCCGTCGATGGTCAGCAGCGATTCGACGGCCGGCACGCCATCGAGTTGCGGCAGGATCTCGCGCGCGAAACGTTCGACGATCGCGTCCTCGCGCCATTCTGGACGCTGTGCGAGCGCAGCCATCGCGGCGCGCGATTCCTGCCCTTCGCCCACGCATTCGAACGGCTTGTGGTCGCGGTATTCGAGCAGCGCGTCGAAGCCGCCGGTCTGCGAAGGTTCGTCCAGCAAGTTGCGCCCGAAGATGCCAACCAGGCGCGGCTTGCTCATGAACGGCGCCAGCGCGAGGAATACGAAATGGCACTTCGGGCAGATGCCACACCAGCGTTGCGCGGGGCGTTCGCCGAGGATGTGAAAATTGCGGTTGCAGCTGGAGAAATGCTGGTCGTAGCGATCGCTCCTGGCGAACTGACGCGCGACCGCGAGTTCACTCAGCGGGCGCAGCAGCGAGTAGTAGCGAAGATCGGCCGCGATGTGCGAACGCAGGTGCGCGGCGAAATCGCGTTCGAACTGCCAACCCTTCGACCACTGGTGATTCACCTCGCCCGTGCCTTCGATCATCGAACCGTAGCTGGCCGAGCGTTCGTTGGAGAACACAACCTGGTCGACGCCGAGCACGAGCGCGGCGAGCGCAAGGATGGCCGAGTTCACCGCAGTCACCGGGATATGCCCGTTCCACGCGCCAGTGCGGTTGTACTCGAACAATTGCGGCGCGAGCTGGCGCCCGATGTTGAGCGTCGGCAGACCGGTGCGCTCGGCGCACGCGGCGATGAGCTGCGAGCCGCCGATCCACGTCACCGTCTGCGCGACGCCCGCCATGCGCAGCGACTCGATGCTGACGAGCGAGTCCTTGCCGCCGCCGATCGCGGTCAGCGCGTGTTCGCGCAGGGCGAGTGTCGGCGCATTGGCCGACGACGTTGCACTCACGGGAAAACGGATCGTGCCGCGCAGCGTTAACCCGTTGCGATACGCGAACTCGCCGAGTCCATTCTCGTAGACCTCGGTCAGCAGCGCGGCGGTGGCGGCATCGATGTCGTAGCTGTCGATGCGAATCTCTTTCGGCACCGACGCCTTGTAGTAGCTGACGCCGGCGACCAGGTGCAGCAGTTGCACCGCGCGCTGCACGGCGTCGCCGCGCGCAGCATCCAGCGTGAACGGCGCGCCCGGAATCGTGACAGTTTCGACGAGTTCCGGACCGTCATCGAAGGCATACACCAGCGACGCCACGCCCGTCGACGCGTCGAAGTCGCAGCGGACAAAGCGGAACGCCTGGATCACGTCGCGCGAGAAGCGCCAATCAGTCATCGAGAATGTCCTCGGCCGGCAGCGGCCGCAGGTTGTAGGTGTTCGCCATCGCCATGCCGTAGGCGCCGGCGTCGGCGATCAGCACGACGTCGCCCTCGCCCGTCGCGGCCGGCATGCGTCGACCGCGGCCGAGCACGTCGCCGCTTTCGCAGATCGGGCCCACGACGTCGAACGTGTCGAGCGACGTATCGTCGATGCGCGTAAGGTTGTGGATGCCGTGGTAGGCGTCGTACATCGCGGGGCGTGCCAGCGCGTTCATGCCGGCGTCGAGACCGATGCGGCGGATGCCGTCCTTCTCGATCACCTGCGTCACGTGCAGCAGCAGTGCGCCGGCTTCGGCGACGAGGAAGCGGCCCGGCTCGATCGCGAGGCGATAACGCGGATACGCAGCCTTGATGTCGCGCACGCCCTGGCGCCATGTGTCGAGATCGAACGGCCGCGCATCCGGCGTGTACGGAACGGGGAAGCCACCGCCAATGTCGATGGTGTCGACCGTCTCGCTCGAATCCGCCAGCGCGGCGAGCGTGCCGTAGACCTCGCGCCAATGCGCCGGATCGTCGATGCCGCTGCCGAGGTGCGCATGAAGCCCGGTGACGCGAAGGCCGAGCTTGCGCGCCTCGCTCATGAACGCATCGAAGCGCGCGATCGGCAGTCCGAACTTCGCTTCCGCGCCGCCAGTACGCACCTTTTCGTGATGTCCATCGCCGTGGCCGAGGTCGAGTCGCAGCCATGCATTGCGACCGCGCACCACCTCTGGCCAGCGCTGCAGCATCTCGACGTTGTCGAGCGTGACGTTGATGCCGGTGGCGAACGCCGCTTCGTATTCGCGACGTGGCGCGAAGCTGGGCGTGAACAGGATGCGCGATGGATCGACCGCCGGCAGCGTCGCACGTACGTGGTCGACCTCGGCCATCGATACGCATTCGAAGCCGAAGCCCACCGCTTCGAGCGCGCGCAGGATTTCGGGGTGCGCATTCGCCTTCAGCGCGTAGAAGCCGCAGTCGACCGGCCCACCGTCGAGCAACGAACGCGCACGTTCGCGCACGGTCGGCAGGTGGTAGACGTAGCGCGGCGTCTCGCCGTCGGCGCGTGCGAGCAGTGCATCGCGACGCGTGATCCACCACGGCGTCGCGCGTTGCGGTCGACCGTGCACCACATCGCGCCACGCTGGACCGAACACGCTCTCGTCCAGCACCGGCATCGCGCCGCCGCGCACGAGTTCGGCATGCAGCGTCGGCAGCAGGCCCTCGGCGTCGGCTTCGTCTACGACGAACGTCAGGTTGAGATCGTTCGACGACTGCGAAATGAGATGCACGCGCTCGCGGCCGAACGTCGCCCATACATCCGACAGCTTGTGCAGCAGCGAGCGCATGCCGCGGCCGACCAGCGTGATCGCCGCGCACGGCGCGATCACCTTGACGCGGCAGACCTCGGCGAGGTCTTCGCTCAACGCGCTCAGCACGTTGGTGGTGACGAGGTTCTCGCTGGGATCGAGCGACACGGTGACGTTGGTTTCGGACGAACCGATCAGGTCGATCGACAGACCGTGCTTCTTGAAGCGCTCGAACACGTCGGCCAGGAAGCCGACCTGCTGCCACATGCCGACCGATTCCATCGACACCAGCACGATGCCGTTGCGTCGGCTGATCGCCTTGACACCCGGCACCGTCGCGGCGGTCGCGTCGATGCGCGTGCCCGGCAGATCGGGGCGCTCGGTGTCGAGGATCGCCATCGGCACGTTGGCGTCGCGGCACGGGCCGATCGAGCGCGGGTGCAGCACCTTCGCGCCGGTGGTCGCGATTTCCTGCGCTTCCGCGTAGTCAAGGCGGGCAAGCAGGCGCGCATCAGGCACTTCACGCGGGTTCGCGCTGAACATGCCGGGCACGTCGGTCCAGATTTCGACGCGAGCGGCGCCGAGCAGCGCACCGAAGTAGGCGGCGGATGTGTCGGAACCCCCACGACCGAGGATCGCGGTGCCGCCGTCGGCGTGACGCGCGATGAAGCCCTGCGTCAGCACGATGGACGTCGGCTGCGTGGTGAAACGATCGGCAAGGTCGCGATCGGTGCGGTGATGGCAATTCACCGACAGTCGACCGGCCCAATCACTCTGGTTCGGCAACGCGACACCGTTGAGCCATTCACGCGCATCGCACCAGCCGATATCAAGACCCTGCGACTTCAGGTACGCGACGCCGAGCGTCGACGACAGCAGTTCGCCCTGCCCCAGCACTTCGGCCTGCCAGTCGAGCCGGCGTTCGCTTGCGCGTGCGTCCACCGCGAGTGCCTGCAACGCAGCGAGACGCTCGCCGAGCACGGCGTCCGCATCCAGCCCGAGTTCCGCGCAGAACTCGCGATGACGCGTGACCAGCGCGGCGACCTTCGCATCCGTCGCCTCGCCGGCGCCCGCATTCGCGATCGCCTGCAACTCGTTGGTGACGCCCGACAGCGCGGACACCACCACCAGCACGCGTGCGTTCTCGTCCTGCGCACGTTTGGCCGCGAGTCGTCCGATGGTGTCCCAACGGGTCCGGCGCGACACGGATGTGCCACCGAACTTGAGTACGACCCAGCGCGTCGAAGCGGTCACGAGGTTTCCTGGAGGAGCCGTGCGGCACAGGCCGCGGGGCGAGGATGGGAGCACGCACCGCCGTCCGGGGCGAATGACGCGTACTCATGAGAACGCGCGATTTTATGCGATGACGGGCGCCGCGCGGCCCGCCACAATGCGGTCCCCACGTCCGCCGTCGAAAACCATGACGCAGCGCCGCTTCCTCCAGCTCGATGTCTTCGCCGACCGCCCGGGCGCGGGCAATCCCCTCGCCGTCGTGATCGATGCCGAGGGCCTCGATACCGCCGCGATGCAGGCATTCGCCAACTGGACCAATCTGTCCGAGACGATCTTCCTGCTTCCGCCCGGGGATGGTGCGGACTATCGGGTCCGCATTTTCACGCCGCGGCAGGAGTTGCCGTTCGCAGGGCATCCGAGCGTTGGTGCGGCTTGGGCGGCGGTCGAAAGCGAACTTGTGGCGCCCGGCGCGACGTCGCTGGTGCAGGACTGCGCGGCGGGTCGGCTGCCGGTCGAGGTGTCGGCGGATCGTGCGATCCGCGTGCGTGCGCCCAAGGCGCGACGGGTTGCGGCGCCGGCGAATTCGGAGGCTCGCCTCACCGCCGCGCTGCATGGTGTCGAACGCGGCACGCTGCCGGCGGCGCTCTGGAACAACGGGCCGAGCTGGTGGCTGGTCGAGCTTCGTGACGAATCCGCCGTGCGCGGTCTCGTTCCCGACCTCGCCGCAATCACCGTGCTCACGGCGGACGCCGCGGTCGGCCTCGCCGTCTTCGCGAAGGCGAACGCAGGTTCGGACTACGACGTCGTCGTTCGTGCGTTCTGCCCGGCCGACGGCATTCCCGAAGATCCGGTCACCGGCAGCGCGAACGCGGCGATAGGCGAAGCACTTTCCGAAGCCGGACGCATCGCACGCGGCGGCCGCTACGTCGCCAGCCAGGGCCGCGAAGTCGGCCGCGATGGTCGCGTCGACGTACAGGTGGACTACGACGGCGAAGTCTGGATCGGCGGTCGCGTGCAGGCCGTGGTGCGCGGCACCGTCACGTGGTGAGCGGTATTCCGGGCGCCATGAAAAAACACTACGTGCAGCTCGACGTGTTCGCCGATCGCCCAGGCGCCGGTAATCCGCTCGCGGTCATTCCCGATGCGGACGGGCTCGACGACGACACCATGCAGGCCATCGCGCGCTGGACGCGCCTGCCGGAAACGACGTTCGTCTTCCCGCCGACGTCGCCCGAGGCGAGCTATCGCATCCGCATCTTCAGCCCGCGACGCGAGGTGCCGTTCGCAGGACATCCGAGCGTCGGTACCGCAAGTGTGGTGCTGGATTCGGGACTCGCGACGCCGCGCGATGGCCTGCTCGTGCAGGAAGGCATTGCGGGATTGCTGCCGTTGCGTGTGGACGGCGAAGGTGCAGCGCGCACGATCGCGGTGCGTACACCGCGTGCGCGGCTTGTCGAGCAAGTGCAGGCGAACGATGCACGCATCGTCCGCGCGATCGCGGGCATGCGTCTGGGCGCATTGCCGCCGGCGCTGATGGATGGCGGTCGACGCTGGTGGCTGGTCGAACTCGAAAGCGAAGCCGCGTTGCGCAAGCTCGAGCCCGCATGGGGCGCGATCTCGCAACTCGCCACGCGCACCGAAAGCATGGGCGTCTGCGCGTTCGCGCGTTCCCACAACGGCGCGGACTACGACCTCGTCGTGCGCGCCTTCGTCGGTGCGACCGCGCAGTTCGAAGATGCCGCGTCGGGTGCAGCGAACGCGACGCTCGCCGCGTGGCTCGCGCAGAACGATCGCCTGCCCGGACGCGACGGTCGCTACGTCGTGAGCCAGGGCCGCGAGGTCGGTTTCGACGCGCGGCTGCAGTTGCACGTGGACGACGCAGGCGACGTCTGGTCCGGCGGGCATGTGCGCACCGTGGTGACCGGCAAGATCGACTGGTGAGGCTCAGCGCGGCGCGGCGCGCTCCCCGATCCACAACGCTTCCCACCACGCGCGGCTGATGCGCGACAGCCGACTCGCGCCATCGAGATAGTCGCTGGCGCGGTAGGCCTCGAGCGCGGCATCGAGTTCGGGCAGCGACGCACGCACGGCAGGCGCGTTGTACCCGTCATCGCCCGCGCGGATCGCATCGCACATGCGCGCCAGCTCCGTCTTCAGCTCACCCGTGTAGGTCAGCGCAGCGCATTCCACCAGCCATGCGAGATGGTCGATCGCCACCAGCATCGGGCGCGCCTGCGGCATGCGTCAGGACTGCACGTCCAGCGAGATCGGTACGGACGCCAGCGCCTTCGAGATCGGGCAGTTCGCCTTCGCGTCCTCGGCGTTACGACGGAACTCGTCGGGCGACAGGCCCGGCGCCTCGCCACGTACGGTGAGCTTGATCTGCGAGATGTGCGGCCCGCCGTCCATCGACAGTTCAACGTCCGCTCGCGCGTCGATGAAGCTCGGCGGATGACCCGCTTCGGTCAGCTTGGCCGACAGCGCCATCGCGAAGCAGCCGGCGTGCGCGGCCGCGATGAGTTCTTCCGGATTCGCGCCCTTCTCGTCGCCGAAGCGCGTGTTGAAGCCGTAGCGGGTGTCGCTGAAGACGCCACTCTGCGGCGTGTTCAAGCGGCCGATGCCGGACTTGAGATCGCCTTCCCAGCGAGCGTTAGCGTGACGGGTGATGGCCATCGGTTCGACTCCTGAACAGGGAACGCGCACGGTACGTGGCTCGCGCTAAGTCGTCGTGAGCGGCCGTAGCGCGTGCTGTTGCAGCGCAACGCGACGGCCCGGGATCGTCGCGCTATCGTGGACCCAGCCCCGCCATGACGGCCCGCCCAGCATCGCTGTGGCGTGCTGCGCGGACAGCCATGACGGCGCATCGCCGGACCGCCCCGCGGCCCGCGTTGCGGCCGGGCATGACGCCGACATCGACGCCCTCGCCCGGACGGCCGCTCCCCTCCCCCCACAGGAGCTTCCGGTCATGGCTTACAGCACAGAACAGATCCGCAACGTGGCCCTCGCAGGCCACCCCGGCGCCGGCAAGACCACGCTTTTCGAAGCCCTGCTGCATGCCGGCGGCGCGATCCAGGCGGCAGGCAGCATCGAGCGCGGCAGCACCGTGTCGGACTTCGACCCGGTCGAAAAACAGCGCGGCCATTCGCTCGACGTCGGCATCGCAAGCACCGACCACGCTGGGATCCACGTCAATCTCATCGACACGCCGGGGTACCCCGACTTCCGCGGACCCGCCCTTTCCGCGCTCGCGGCGGTCGAAACCGTCGCGATCGTGGTGGCATGCGATGCGGGCGTCGAATACGGCGCCCGTCGCATGATGGAGTACGCGAAAACACGCGGGCTTTGCCGCGCGATCGTGGTCAACAAGATCGACCACGGCAGCGACTGCGGCGCAGTGCTCGACGCGCTGCGCGAAACCTTCGGCAATGAATGCCTGCCGCTGAACCTGCCTGCGAACGGCGGAACGTCGGTCGTCGATTGCTTCGGCGCATCGACCGGCGAAAGCGATCTCGGGCCGGTCGCCGACTGGCACCAGAAGATCATCGACCAGGTGGTCGAGATCAACGAGACGGTGATGGAGCATTACCTCGATCTCGGGGAGGACGGGCTCTCGGGCGACGAACTGCACGATGCGTTCGAGCAATGCCTGCGCGACGGCCACCTCGTGCCGGTGGTGTTCTGCTCGGCGCGCAGCGGCGTCGGCGTGCGTGAACTGCTCGACGTCGCTGAACGGTTGTTCCCGCATCCGGGTGAAGCGAATCCGCCGGCATTCGTCAAAGGCAGCGGCGACGACGCGCAGGCGATCGAAGCGCAGCCCGACGCGAGTGCGCACGTCATCGCCGACGTCTTCAAGATCGTCAACGATCCATTCGTCGGCAAGCTCGGCGTGTTCCGCGTCTACCAGGGCACGGTGAAGAAGGACACGCAGCTGTTCGTCGACGACGGCAAGAAACCGTTCCGCGTCGGCCACCTGTTCAAGCTGCGCGGCAAGGAACACATCGAAGTCGACCAGGCGATTCCGGGCGACATCGCGGCGGTCGCGAAGGTCGAAGAACTGCATTTCGACGCCGTGCTGCACGACAGCCACGATGAGGACCAGATCCACCTCGCGCCGCTGGCGTTTCCGAAGCCGATGTTCGGCCTCGCCGTCGAGGCATCGAGCAAAGGCCACGAACAGAAGCTCGCGACCGCGCTGCACAAACTTGCCGAGGAAGATCCCTGCTTCCAGGTCGAGCACACGGCGGAAACGAACGAGACCATCGTGCGCGGTCTTTCGGACCTGCACCTTCGGGTGAACATCGATCGTTTGAAGGAGCGCTACGGCGTCGAGGTGGCATCGCGGCCGCCGCGCATCGCGTATCGCGAAACCGTGTCGGCGAAAGCCGAAGGTCATCATCGCCACAAGAAGCAGACCGGCGGCGCGGGCCAGTTCGGCGAAGTCTTCCTGCGCATCGAGCCGCTCGATCGCGGCCGTGGCTTCGAGTTCGCGGACGAGGTGAAAGGCGGCACGATCCCGGGCCAATTCATACCGGCGGTCGAAAAAGGCGTGCGTCAGGCATTGGCGGCCGGAGCGCTCGCCGGCTATCCGCTGCAGGACGTGCGCGTCGTCGTGTACGACGGCAAGCACCACGCGGTCGACAGCAAGGAAGTCGCGTTCGTCACCGCGGGCAAGCGCGCGTTCGTCGACGCGGTGCTCAAGGCGCGGCCGCAGGTGCTGGAACCGATCGTCGACCTGGAGGTCGTGGCGCCGGAAGCGAACATGGGCGACGTCAGCGGCAATCTCGCCGGCAAGCGTGCGCGGATCCTCGGCACCGATAGCACGCGCGGGGAAGTGATCGTCAAGGCACAGGTGCCGCTTTCGGAACTCGAAGGTTTCGCGGCGGAGTTGAAGTCGATCACCGCGGGCCGCGGGCGTTACTCGATGGACTTCAGCCACTACGAGCCGGTGCCGTCGAACGTGCAGCAGAAGCTCGCGGAGAGCTACCGGCCGAAGATCGAGGAAGACTGAGCGCACCGCAACGAAAAGGGCCGGCAATTAGCCGGCCCTTCGATACATCACGACGTCCAACGATTACTCGGGGCGCACGTCGACGCGGACGCGGATGCGGCTGCCCGGGTCGTACGCGGTGCGCGTCGTGTACTGACGTCCGCCGTATTCGTACGTGACGTCGTAACCCTGCACGTTGCGACCGCTTTCGTACGCACCCGCCTGCATCGGGTCGCAGGTCACCACGCGGCCAACGCGCGGCGGTTGCTGCACGCGATGCGAGTTGTCGTAGATCTGCTTGCCGGCCATGCCGCCGACCATCGAGCCGATCGCGGAGGTCGCATAACGCGCGCTGCCGCCGCCGACCTGGCTGCCGACCACCGCACCGACGATGCCACCGATCACCGTCGCAGCGGTGCTGCCGCCCTGCGTGGGCTGGCGAACCGGACGGCCGTAGCGATCGGTGTACTGGCCGTTGTACGCATCGTTGTAGCCGCCGTCCGCATAGCCGTCGCCGTTGCGATCGTAGCCGCCGTTGTACGGATCATTGCCATAGCCGTCGGCGTAGGTGCGGCTTTCAGTGCAGCGCTGGCCGCCGGTGCTCGCCGCGTAGCTGCCGCGCGAGTCGTAGATCGGGTTCGTGCGGATGACCCGGGCGTAGTCGTAGTAGCCGCCCTGGGACGCGGGAACGCTCGACGGATACGACGACGGATAAGAGGAGTACTGCTGCGCCGACGCCGCGCCCGCGGTGGCGGTCAAGGCAAGCGCGAGGACGGTGGCGGTGACGTGCTTCATCAAGGAGCTCCCACGCCGGGATGGCGCAGTCGCATCCTCGGGTCGGGGCTCTCAACGCATCCTGAACTGGGCGGGCCGAGCGTTAACCGCTCAGCGCGCGTTTACGCGGCGTCGACATCAGGGCCCGCTGGTGGCCGAGCCCAACGTCCGTGGCTGCACCGACAACTCGGCGCGCATGAAGCCATCAGGATGCTCGTTCGTGCGCAACACGAGGTAGCCCGCACCGTCGCGAATCTGCTGCGCGATTGCGGGCGTCACCGACGCCGTGCCGCCGATGATGCGTGCCTCGTCGCCGTCCGCCGTGACATCCAGCCGCGCGACCTGCCCCGTGCTTTCGCCTGACGTGCCGGTGTGCAACGTCACCGACGTCGCGCGCTCGGTGAGCCCGGAGACGACCATGTCGACGCGCACGTTGTTGTTGTCGTCGATCGTGGCGCGCGCTTCGCCGCTCGGCGGGCGGACGTCCGCTTCCGGCGCACGCACGGGTGCGAAACGCCCCTGCAGGTGCGCAGGCTGCGCGAATGCAGCCAGCGGGACGATCGAGAAAAGAGTGGAGAGGGCGAGGACGGCGATTGACTGGCGCATGGCGGCGGTTCCGGGTCGGACGCTTCCGGATAGGGCGTCGCGCGCCATGGGGATGTGAAAGTCCGCATGATGGACGCCGGCCTTGAGGAGGTTTCCGATGAAGCGTTGGTGGCTGGTTCCGATAGCGGTGGTCGCGGCCCTGATCGCCATCCGCGCCTGCGGACGATCGACTCGCGTGGAGCCCGCGCATGGCGTGTCGTCGGCGTCGCTCGAGCCGTCAAGGCGTTCGCAGTCTGGCACGCCTCTCGCGGTGCAAGGGCCAAGCAGCGCAGCCGTCGATATCGAGCAGCTCATCGCCGCGGGCAACGTGGTGCATGGCTATCTGCAGTCGCTGGCGCAGGACAGGGTCGCCGACGCCGACGCCGCCTGGCGCGCGGGACGACACCCCGGGCGCAACGACGAAGGCGGGCTGCGCAGCGTGCTGCCTGCACGCGAGACACAGATCCGCACGCTCGAGCCCGTGCCGCTCGACGGCGTGACCTTGCATCGCATCCGGGTGCCCGTCCGACTGCGGCTGTCCGGCGCTGACGGCGTGCTGCATGTGTTCGAAGGCGATTACACGGTCGAGCGCGCGTCCGACGCCGCGCCCTGGCAGATCGCCGCCGCCGAGGTGCATGCGCGCCTCGACTGACACCGACCCGGCGTTCACCCACCACGTCGGAAGGTTCATCGGTCCTCCGTGGAGTCCGCCGATGCGCCGTGCCCTTCCCGCCCTCGCCTTCGCTGCGTCCGCCGCGCTGTTCCTGACCACGGCGTGCTCGACGGTGGGCGCGCTGATCGGTTCGGAGACGCTGAAGTTCTCGCAGCAGGAGATCCAGCAGAAGCTGGTGCGTAAATTCCCGCGCGACTACGACAAGCTCGGGGGGCTGGTCACGCTGACGCTGATGAATCCACGGCTGTCGATTCCGCCGGGCGATCGCCGCCTGCGTGTCGATTTCGACGTCGCGGCGGGCGCGCTGGGTCATTCAAGCCGCACGCCCAACGGTTCGTTCACGCTGACGAGTTCGCTGCGCTACGATCCGGCGACGCGCGGCCTGCATCTGTTCGAGCCGCGCATCGAGAGCGTCGATGTCGCCTCGCTCGGTGGTCGCATGGGCGACACGCTGCGCGGCGCGCTCAACGACTGGCTGTCGGACTGGGCGCAGAAGGAACCCGTCTACCAGTTCGACGATTCGCTGATCGGCCGCCTTGGTGCGCGCCGCGTCGAAGGGACGAAGATCCAAGATGGGCAGGTGGTGGTCCAACTCGGCGAGTGATCGCCCGACGATGCGCATCGCATGCGCATTGCTTCTTTCCGTGACGCTGGCGGCGTGCGGGCACGATGCCGCATCGAGCAATGGCACGACGGTCCCGGCGGCCACGGACGACGACACTCCGTCGGGCACGCTTCCGACGCCGGAAGCCTCACCTGGCAGCGCGGTCACGGGAATGCCAACGCAACCACCTCCGCCGCCGAGCGCGGAGGCCGTGGCCGCAGCTGCTTCCGCGGCAGCAAGTCCGCCCGCTGCCCCCGCGGATGCGGTGACCGACACCGACGCGCTTCCTGCACCGGTCGACGCCACTGCAGCCACCGACACCAGCACGCCACCGGTAGCGACGCCTGCTCCCGACTCGACCGCGCCGTCGCCCGCGCCAGCGCCAGCGCCAGCGCCGGTCAGCAGCGTCGACGCGAACGCGGCCGCAGCCGTCATCAACCAGTACATGGCCGCGCTGGGAGCCAATGCGCCCGCGCGCGCACAAGGCCTGTGGTCGACCACACCGAATGATTCTGCGGTGCTGCAGCTCGCACGCGGCACGACGTTCAACGTCGGTGTCGGCGCGCCGGCGGCGGATGCCGGCGGACACGTCACGGTGCCGGTCGACGTGCGCGGCAAAGCGGACGACGGCAGCGATCGCCACGTGCAGGTCACCTACACGCTGCAGCGCACGCAGGGCGGCCCGTGGCGGATCCTCGCCGCAAACGTGCACGACGCGGCACCCTGATCGACACGATGCCGAAAACGCCGACGTTCGTGCTCGACACGAACGCATGGCTCGACCTGCTCGTGTTCCGTGACCCCGCGCTGTCCGGCTTGGCGGATGGCGTTAGCTGCGGACGATTACGTGTGGTCGCGGATGACCGCGCATTCGCGGAACTCGACCGCGTGCTTCGCTACGACGCAGTTCGTCTCGACGAAGGCGATGCGCAGCAGCACATGTCTACGGCACGCCGCCTGGCCACGCGCATCGACACGCCGTCGCTCGCGCTGCCGAAGTGCCGCGACCCCGACGACCAGATGTTTCTGGAAATCGCCGTAGCCGCGCATGCCGATGCGCTGCTGACGCGAGATGCCGAACTCCTGCGCATGGCGAGGCGCATGTCGCGCGATCACGGCCTGTTGATCATCACGCCCGCCGCGTGGCGCGACATCGTCGATCAGATGTCGAAGCGGTAGGCGAGCTTCACCAGCAACTGCTCGCTGTCGCGCAGGTCCAACGCATCCTGCAGACGTCCTGCGGCGTCGACGTCGCCCATGGTCGGCTCGTCGAACAGGCTGCCACCGCGTACGTAGGCGATGTACAGGTTCGACAGCGGCGCGAGCTCGTAGCGATAGCGCACCTGGAAACCGAGGTTGCTGAGGCCGAACGGCTGGTGCCGGGTCGTAACTCGCAACGGCGTGCCGTCGCTGGCGAGTTCGTAGGTCTGCGGCGCGCGTGCATCCAGGCCGATCGCCTCGAGTCGAACGCGCAATTCCTGGCGGTTGTCGACGAGCCACGTGACGCCGGCCGACAGGAATATCTGATCGACGCGGTACGTCGACAGCGAGGGCACACCCGTCGCGTCGGGACGCCATAGCAGCATGCCGGGATCGTGGCTGAGCTGCATCGCGAGTCCGATGTTCGCGTTGTCGCTCAGGTAGTACGTCGGCTCGACATCGACCGACATCGACCCGTGGTCCCAACCGCCGATGCTCTGACCGTAGTAGTTCGCGTTCCAGTAAAAACCCCACGGCCCGCGACGCGGAATGCCGCGCTCGTAAAACCCGTAAAGCTTCGAAGGCATGCGCACGATGCCGTGGCCGCGCGTCACCAGATCGTCGTAGCCCGGCGTGTAACCGGCGACTTCGAAGTACTCGTTGCCGCCGTCGCGCATGTCGCTGCTGCGCGCGAACGACCAGGCGTCGGCGATCTTGACGCCGTGATCGTTGGCCCGATGCGACACCGCACCGCGCCACAGATGGCTGGCGTAGTTCGACTCCTTCGGGATATCGGTGAAGCGCCGCGATATCTCGTAGCGCCCGTAGTTGAAATTGTTGCGCTCGAGGTAACCGAAGTCGTTGAGCTGCAGGTGATCGCCGAGATGCAGCAGGTAGAGCTGCTGGCGCCAGCCCGCGCCGAGGTCCTGGTCGAACTTCATCTGCGCGCCGGTGTCGCGGATCGACTGCCCGGCCTGGTCGATGTCCGAGCCCACGACGGTCGTGCGCACCGACAGCGAATCCGACGGCGTCCAGCGATGGTCGAACTCGCCGACGTTGGCGGTGCGATCGAGGTAAGGGCGGTCGACGCGCGTGACCATCGCGCCGAAGCCCTGCGTCTGCAGGTCTTTCGTTGCGCGCACCGCGTAGAAGTCACGACCGACCTCATCCGCCTCTGTCGCCGCGAACACGCCGTAGTTGAAGCCCGCCACGCTGCCGTTGACCTTGACCGCCGCAGTCACGTCGCCAGCGCCGAGGCCGTCGTCGCGCGTGCCGCCGACGCGACGCGTGTACAGCAGCCGGTTCGAGGTATTGAGCGAACCGAACGGGACGTCGAAGAAGCTCTGGTTCTCGGTGAAGAACGGTCGCTTGTCGCTGAAGAAGGTTTCGATCGCGCTGAAATTGACGACGAGCTGATCGCTTTCGACTTGTCCAAAATCCGGATTCAGCGTGGCCGACAGCTGGAACTTGCCGCTGGGTTTCCAGAAGACGTCCGCGCCTGTGTCGAAATCCGCCTTGTGCGCGACGTTGTCGTACACGCCGACCACGTACGGGGTGATCGCGAGCAACGACTCGCTGTACTTCGGCACGTCGACCTTCTCGAACACCGACAGGAAGCGCGGCTCGGTGAAGCTCACCGCGGGCCACGTCACGCGTTCGCCGGTGGAGCCGATCACACGGTCGAGCACGATGCCGAGCTTGCGCGTGTCGCCCTGCGCATCGCGCATCGGTGCGGTGTACCACGGGATCAGCATCTCGGCCGACCAGCCTTCCGCGTCCTCGCTGACGGCGTGCTTCCAGTTGCCGTCCCAGTCGGTGCTGAACTGGTTTTCGCTGGTGATCACCGCATCGATGATGCTGTCCGACAGAAGAATCGTGAAGTTGTAGCCCGCGCGACCGTCGCCATCGAAATCGACGTACAGGTTCACGCGATCGAACGGCCCACCCTTGTCACGCTGTGCTCGGTCGCGACGACGCGGCACGTTAGCGGGCTGGGTGTTGTGGAACGCGATCGCGAGGCCTTCTGGCGTCGCCTTGAACCAGGCTTCAGTCGGCAGCGATGCGGGCTCGCGCGAGAGAGGCTGCGTCTGGCGGAAGTCGGTGATGTGGCGCGCGTCGGCCCACTCGGCCGGATCGATGTGGCCGTCGACCTTCACCGCATCCGCGGCAAGCGCGATGGACGGCAGCGAAGCAAGGACAGCGAGCGCGAGCGTGGCGCGAGGCAAAGCGGACATACGGAGATCCCGTGGCGGCGCGGCGGGCCCGAGGTGCCCGCAGACTAGTCGGCCGCCCGGAGGCGGCCGAATGTCATAGGTCATGGAGCGCGGATGGCCTGATACGACAGGCCCGTGCGTTAGGCGCGCTTGCGGGCACCGGTGCCGCGGCCGCTTCGGCTCGTGGTGCCACGCGTGCCCTGCTTCGACGCCGCCTTCGAGCGGCCCTTCGGCGACGGCTTGGCCTTCGGCTTCGCTTCCACCTTCGGCTTGCGCTTGGGCTGCAGCATCGTGCCGGTGCAGTTCTTCGAGCCGCAGAGGCAGGCCCAGATCTTCTTCATGCGCGGCGTGTGCGCCTCGCCGAGCGTAATGCCGTAGTTGTACGTCAGCTCCTCGCCCGCCTTGATCGCCTTCTTGGCTTCGATGAACACGCGGTCCTTGGTGCGGTCGTCGCCGTCGGCTTCCTCGATGATCGAATCGCAGTTCGGCGAGCAGCTGTGGTTGATCCAGCGCGCCACGT
Organism: Lysobacter sp. HA35; assembly: GCF_054061195.1. Lineage (NCBI taxonomy): Bacteria > Pseudomonadati > Pseudomonadota > Gammaproteobacteria > Lysobacterales > Lysobacteraceae > Lysobacter > Lysobacter sp. HA35. The sequence goes on from NZ_JBSSDY010000001.1 coordinate 1,463,450, forward strand.
TGCCGCGGCGCGCACCGTCGATCACGTACTCGTCGTTGAGCGTGAACAGGAAGGTGTGGCCGGAGTCCGCCGAACCGTCGTCGCTGTTATCGACGTCGTCGTGCGTGCGGCGCTGGCCGCGGTATTCGATGATCCGTTCGCCCTTGGCGATCGGCGCGATGGCGAACACGCCCGTTCCGTGGATGGCGGAGCGGCGGGCGACGACCTTGCTGGGCATGCGGTGGACCGGATGAAGGGATGCCGCATTCTGCCGTGCCCGAGCGTCGCGGTCACCACATCACGTTGCGGGTGAACCGGCCGGACGCCTGCATTGGCGCGGGCCGGCGTCAAATCGTACAATTCCGGTCCCGATTCGAAACCGCCTGGACGAGGCTCCCGCGCATGCTCCGGGTCACCAAGCTCACCGACTACGCGACCGTCGTGCTCACGGTCCTCGCCGCCGCCCGTGGCGAGGTGCTGAGCGCGACCGAGATCGCGGACCGCGCGGGCTTGGAAGCGACCACGGTCAGCAAGGTGCTCAAGCCGCTCGCGCAGGCCGCGCTGGTCGAAGGCTTCCGCGGCGCGCATGGCGGCTATCGCCTCGCCCGCCCGGCTCGCGACGTCGCGCTCATCGAGGTGATCGAGGCGATGGAAGGCCCGCTGTCGGTGACCGAATGCAGCGTGCACGAAGGGCACTGCGGCATCGAATCGTCCTGCGGTACGCGCCGAGGCTGGCGTCGAATCAACGATGTGATCACGCAGTCGCTGCGCGCGGTGACGCTGCAGGACCTGCTCGATCCGGAACCCGATCCACGCGCCACGCGCCGCATCGCCGTGCGGCTGGCGAGCGCCTGAGGCAACGCATGAACGAACACATCGCCAACGCCGAGATCCACCAGCAGCTCGGTCGACGCTACGAAGCCGGCTTCGTCACCGACATCGAGTCGGACACGTTCCCGGCCGGCCTGAGCGAGGACATCGTTCGCGCCATTTCGGCCAAGAAGGACGAGCCGGAGTGGATGACCGAGTGGCGCCTGTCCGCGTACCGCCACTGGCTGACGATGACCGAGCCGCACTGGGCGAAGCTGGACATCGCGCCCATCGATTTCCAGGCGCTGAGCTACTACTCCGCGCCGAAGGGCCCGAAGTACAAGTCGCTGGATGAAGTGCCGCAGGAGCTTCTCGACACCTACGACAAGCTCGGCGTGCCGCTGCATGAGCGCGCGAAGCTGGCGGGTGTCGCGGTCGATGCTGTGTTCGACTCGGTGTCGGTCGGTACGACGTTCCGTAAGGAACTCGCCGAGAAGGGCGTGATCTTCTGCTCGATGTCGGAAGCGATCCGCGAGTATCCGGAGCTCGTGCGCCAGTACCTCGGCAGCGTCGTGCCGGTGGGCGACAACTATTTCGCAGCGCTCAACTCCGCCGTGTTCTCCGACGGCAGCTTCGTCTTCATTCCGAAGGGCGTGCGTTGCCCGATGGAGCTGTCGACCTACTTCCGCATCAATGCCAGCGAGACCGGCCAGTTCGAGCGCACGCTGATCGTCTGCGAAGACGGCGCTTACGTGAGCTATCTCGAAGGCTGCACCGCGCCGATGCGCGACGAGAACCAGCTGCATGCGGCCGTCGTCGAACTGGTTGCGCTCGAAGGTGCCGAGATCAAGTACAGCACGGTGCAGAACTGGTATCCGGGCGACGAGAACGGCGTCGGCGGCATCTACAACTTCGTGACCAAGCGCGGCGAATGCCGCGGCGCGAAGTCGAAGATCAGCTGGACGCAGGTCGAAACCGGCTCCGCGATCACCTGGAAATATCCGAGCTGCGTGCTGCTCGGCGACGATTCCGTCGGCGAGTTCTATTCGGTCGCGCTCACGCATCACCGCCAGCAGGCCGACACCGGCACCAAGATGATCCACGTCGGCAAGCGCACCAAGAGCAAGATCATCAGCAAGGGCATCAGCGCGGGTCGCGGACAGAATACGTATCGCGGGCTGGTGCGCGTCGAACGCACGGCGGACGACGCACGCAACTACACGCAGTGCGACTCGCTGCTGATCGGCAAGAAGTGTGGCGCGCATACGTTTCCGTACATCGAGGTTCGGCATCCGGGCGCGAAGGTCGAGCACGAAGCGACGACCTCGAAGATCAGCGACGACCAGATGTTCTATTGCCGGTCGCGCGGTATTTCCGAGGAAGACGCGGTGTCGATGATCGTCGACGGCTTCTGCAAGTCGGTGTTCAAGGAACTGCCAATGGAGTTCGCCGTCGAGGCGAAGAAGCTGCTCGAAGTGAGCCTTGAAGGTTCGGTCGGGTGAGAGCCCGCGCTTAGCGACTGCCGGAAAGGCATTCGCTGCGTCACGCACGCTTGGGCAGGACGCCCGGGCCGGGGCAACCCGAAGCGACGAACGTCGCGCCATGGACGACTACGCAGATCACTGAGAAGCGAAACGAAACGATGCTGAAGATCGAAAACCTCCACGTCCGCGTCGCCGGCAAGGACATCCTCAAGGGCCTGACGCTCGACGTCGCGGCCGGCCAGGTCCACGCGATCATGGGTCCGAACGGCGCCGGCAAGTCGACGCTCGGCAACGTGCTCGCCGGTCGCGAAGGCTACGAGGTGGTCGACGGCACGATCGAGTTCGACGGCCGTGATCTGCTCGCACTCGAGCCCGAGGAGCGCGCCGCTGCCGGCGTGTTCCTCGCGTTCCAGTATCCCGTCGAAATTCCTGGCGTGAACAATACGTATTTCCTGCGCGCCGCGCTCAATGCACAGCGCAAGGCGCGCGGCGAAGACGAGCTCGACTCCATGCAGTTCCTCAAGCGCGTGCGCGAGAAGCTCGCCGTGCTGCACCTGAAAGACGAGCTGCTCCATCGCGGCGTCAACGAAGGGTTCTCCGGTGGCGAGAAGAAGCGCAACGAGATTTTCCAGCTCGCGCTGCTGGAGCCCAAGCTCGCAATCCTCGACGAAACCGACTCCGGGCTCGACATCGACGCGCTGAAGGCCGTTGCGGACGGCGTCAACGCACAGCGTTCGCCGGATCGCGCCTTCCTCGTGATCACTCATTACCAGCGCCTGCTCGACTACATCCGCCCCGACGTCGTGCATGTGCTCGCCGACGGCCGCATCGTCGAGACCGGCGGGCCGGAACTGGCGCTCGAACTGGAGCAGCACGGCTACTCGTGGGTGAAGGACCGCATCACGCCCGAGGCCGCTGCCTAACATGAGCCCCCTGCTCGACTCCCTGACCGCCGCGTTCGACACCTTGCCGCTGCGCGAAGCTGGCGGCCTCGGTGATGCACGCCGCGACGCACTCGATGCGCTGCGTCGCGACGGCCTTCCCGGCCCGCGAACCGAAGCGTGGAAGTACACCAGCCTGCGTCCGCTTGAGCGCCGTACATTCGCGGCCGCCAACGAGCCGCTGGTGTTCGACACCGCGTGGGTCGCCGCAATTCCGTCGCCACGCATCGTGTTCGTCAATGGTCGATTCGCGGCCGAGCTGAGCGACATTGCGTCGCTGGGCGACGGCGTCAGCGTCGAGCCGCTATCAGCGGTCCTCGGGCGCGGTGATGCGCGCGAATGCAACATCCTCGGTCGACGTTTCGACCGCGCGGATGAACCGTTCGCGCGCCTCAATGCGGCGCTTGCGATCGATGGTGCCGTCGTTCGCGTTGAGCCGGGTGTGCATGTCGCGCGACCACTGCATGTCGTGTCGATCGGTGCAGCGATCGGTGCCGATGTCGCATCGCATCTGCGTCACCTGTTCGACCTGCGCGAAGGCGCGAAGCTCGAAGTCGTCGAACACGCGATCGCTGCCGCGCCACACTCGAACCTCGCCACATCCGTCGCACACGCGCACCTGAAGCCCAACGCGCAACTCGTGCACGCGCGCCTGCAGGACGAGAGCGAAAGCGCGCAGCTGTTCGCGCGTACCGACGCCGTGCTCGCGCGCGATGCGAGCTATCGCCGCCTCGATCTGGAACTCGGCGCCGGCCTGTCGCGTCACGAACTCAACATCGCGCTGCAGGGCGAACGTGCCTGCGCGGACGCGAATGGCGTGCTGCTGGGCGGCGGCCGTCGCCATCTCGATACGCGCCTCGGGCTCGACCATGTGGGTCGCGACAGCCGTTGCGAGCTGACGTGGCGGGGGCTCGCGGCCGGTCGCTCGCGCGCCGCGTTTCATGGCGGCATCCTCATCCGCGAAGGCGCGGATGGCACACAGGCGTCGTTGTCGAACAAGAACCTGCTGCTGTCGGACGCCGCCGAGATCGACTCGCAGCCCGTGCTCGTCATCCATGCCGACGAAGTGCAGGCCGCGCATGGTGCGACCGTCGGCCAGCTCGATCCGACGTCGCTGTTCTACCTGCGTTCGCGCGGCATTCCCGTCGCTGAAGCACGCGCACTGCTGACCGCGGCGTTCTGCCGCGAGACGCTCGCCGTGCTGAATGACGGCCCGACGCGTGACCTGCTGGCTGTGCGCCTCGATGCCGCGCTCGCGCGAATCGAGTCGCCATGAACGCGACCGTCGCCCCGCTCACCGTCGACTGGACGCGCGTCCGCGACGACTTCCCGCTGCTGCAGCGCGAAGTCCACGGCAAGCCGCTCATCTATCTCGATTCCGCCAACACGTCGCAGAAGCCGGCGCACGTCATCGACGCAGTCGACACGTTCTATCGCCGCCATAACGCGAACGTCAGCCGCGCCGTGCATGCGCTCGGCTCGGAAGCGACTGATGCCTATGAAGGCGCGCGTCGCCGCCTCGCCGGTTTCCTCAACGTGCGGCCGGACGACCTCGTGCTTTGCAGTGGCACGACGTTCGCGATCAACCTCGTCGCCTACAGCTGGGCGCTGCCGCGGCTGAAGCCCCGCGACGCGATCGTGCTGACGCGCATGGAGCACCACGCCAATATCGTGCCGTGGCAGATCATCGCGCAGCGCACCGGCGCGGTGATCAAGGTGGCGGAGATCGACGAACGCGGCGAACTCGACCTCGATGCGCTGTATGCGCTGCTCACGCCCGAAGTGAAACTGCTCGGCCTGACGCACGTCTCCAACGTGCTCGGCACGGTGAACCCGGTGCGTGAGATCTGCCGCGAAGCGCATCGCCGCGGCATCGTCACCGTGGTCGACGGTTCGCAGGCCGCACCACATCGCACGCTGGACATCGCCTCGATCGGTTGCGACTTCTACGCGATCACCGGCCACAAGATGGTCGGCCCCACCGGCACCGGGGCGCTGTGGGCGAAGCGCGAACACCTGCAGGCCATGCCGCCGTTCCTCGGTGGCGGCGAGATGATCCGCGAAGTTCGGTTCGAAGGCACCGTCTACAACGATCCGCCGCATCGCTTCGAAGCGGGCACGCCGAACATCGCAGGTTTCGTCGGGTTGGGTGCTGCGGTCGACTATCTGTCGACGATCGGAATGGCCGCGATCGAAGCGCGCGAGAAGGAACTGCTCGCCCACGCGACGGAAGCGCTGTCGGCCGTCGAAGGCCTGCGCATCTTCGGCCAGGCGCGAGAGAAAGCCGCGGTGATCAGCTTCCTCGTCGAGGGCGCGCACGCGCACGACCTCGCCACGCTGCTCGATCTCGAAGGTGTCGCGGTACGCTCGGGCCATCACTGCGCGCATCCGCTGATGCATCACTTCGGCGTACCGGCGACCTGCCGCGCGTCCTTCGCGTTCTACAACACGCACGACGAGGTCGATGCCTTCGTCGCCGCACTCCGCAAAGTCCGCCGCCTTCTTGCGTGATCCGATGACCGACCTCCGCTTTCGCAATGCCACGCCGCGCGACATCGATGCGATCGTCGCGCTTGTCGAATCGGCCTATCGCGGCGACGACAGCCGTGTTGGCTGGACCACCGAAGCCGATCTGCTCGATGGCCAGCGAACCGACGCCGACGACGTACGCGCGAGCATCGCGCGGCCCGACAGCGTGATCCTGCTTGCGATCGATGCCGCCACGCGCGAACTCGTCGCCTGTGCGCACGTCGCGCAGGAGGACGGCAACGGTTATTTCGGCATGTTTTCCGTGCGTCCCACGCTTCAGGGCGGCGGCGTCGGCAAACAGTTGCTCGCGCGCGCGGAACGCCTCGTCTTCAACCATTGGCACCTGCCGGCCATGTGCATGACGGTGATCGACGTGCGCGCCGAGCTCATCGCGTTCTACGAGCGCCGCGGTTACCGGCGCACTGGCGTCAAGAAGCCGTTCCCGTACGGCGACGAGCGCTTCGGCCAACCGCGCCGCGACGACCTGCGTTTCGAGGTCCTCGAAAAGCGCGCACCCGCTCGCGCCTTGTCCCGCGCCTGAGCATGGACGGCTGGGCGCGCGTCGGCACGACCGGCGAGATCCTTCCGGGGGAACACCGCGTCGTCTGGGACGGTGACACTCCGATCCTGGTCGTGAACCTCGAGGGCGACTTCTACGCCCTGCTCGACCAGTGCACGCACGAGGACTACGAGCTGTCGGCGGGCCCGGTCGATGCGGACGAAGGCCTCGTCGAGTGCGTGCTGCACGGCGCGCGGTTCGACCTGCGCAGCGGCCGCGCGCTGTGCGGCCCGGCGTATCTGCCGGTGACCAAGTTCCCCGTCGAAGTCGTCGACGGCGTGGTCTGGACTCGCGACGACCGCTGAAAACAGCACGTGTTCCTGAGGACGGCCGCTTCCGTCGGAGCTGATTCGTCGATTTTGTAATTGCGAATCATTCTTAATTGCGTTTCAATAGCGCCACGGCCGGTCGCCTTGGCGCCACGGCTGCCCTTCGCTACAGCCGGATCCCATGACGTACATCAGGAGTCGCAAGCACGCCCCGCACCCGGACGCGCACCGCAGCCGGTCCATCGGCGCCACCCTGCTCGCCGGCCTCGCGCTCGGCGCATCGTTCGGGGCAGTCGCGGCCAGCCCGGCAGACGACGACAAGCAGACGCTCGACCGGGTCAAGGTCTACGGCGCGCGCACCAAGAGCTACGCCGGCGAGTCGAGCTCAGCGAAGTTCACACAGACGCTGGTCGACACCACGCAGACCGTCAACGTCATTGGCAGCGACCTGTTCAACGAGCAGGGCGGCGACGTCTCTCACCGACGCGCTGCGCAACAGTCCGGGCGTCGGCACGTTCTACGCCGGCGAAAACGGCAACACGAGCACGGGCGACGCGATCTACCTGCGCGGGTTCGACACGTCCGGCAACATCTTCGTCGATGGCGTGCGCGACCTCGGCGCGGTGAGCCGCGACGTCTTCAACATCGACCAGATCGAAGTGACGAAGGGTCCGGCCGGAACCGATACGGGCCGCAGTTCGCCGACCGGCTCGATCAACCTCGTCACCAGGCGCGCGAACCTGCGCGACGCCGACAGCGCGTCGGTCTCGATCGGCACCGACAATCAGTTGCGCGGCGTTGCCGACGTCAATCACCGCATCGGCGAAGGCTCCGCGCTGCGCGTGAACCTGATGGCGCAGGACAGCGACGTGCCGGGCCGCGATCGCATCAACAACAGCCGATGGGGCGTCGCGGCGTCGCTGGGTTTCGGGCTGGATGGCCCGACGCGCACGCATCTCGACGTGCTGCACGTGAAGCAGGACAACATTCCCGACGGCTGGGTGCCCACGGTCGGGCTGCCGGGTTATTCGACGCCCGACGCGACGCGGCCGTTCCTCTCGTACGCAGCGCCTGTCGATTCGTCGAACTTCTACGGCACCACGGCCGATTTCGACCACGTGACCGCCGACATGGCGACGCTGCGGTTCGAGCACATGACCGACAGCGGCGCGCAGCTGCGCAACATCACGCGCTGGGGCCGTACGTCCCAGGACTACATGCTGACGTCGTTCACCGCGACCGCGGCGAATCTCAAGACGGCGAACCCGGCCGATCCGTCGACGTGGACGCTCGCGCGCAGCAATCCCACGTTCAAGGACCAGGTCAATTCGATCGTCACCAACCAGACCAGCCTGGTGACACACTTCGGCGAAGGTTTCGTGCGCCACGACCTGAGCACCGGTGTCGAATTCGTCCACGAAACGCTGGATCAGCGCGGCATCGCGCCACGTGCGAACACCGCGTGGCCCGCGGCGAATCTGTACAACCCGGATGCCAACGTCAGCGGGCTCATCGCCGAGCACAACGGTGCGGACAGCTCCGGTCGCGTGAACACCGTCGCCGCTTATGCGTTCGACACGATCAGCTTCGGCACGCAGTGGCAGATCAATGGCGGCCTGCGCGTCGATCGCTACGACGCGACGTACCGCAACGCACGCGCCTGCATCGCTACGGTGACGGCGACATCGAATGCGCCGGCGTGCAATGGCGTGACGGTCGGCACCGTGCTGCCGTATCTCGACTCCACGACGTCCGACACGCTGCTCAACTGGAAAATCGGCGCGCTCTACAAGCCGACGCCAGACTCGAGCATCTACGCGAACTACGCCTTGTCATACCAGCCCCCAGGGGGTTCGACGCTGGAACTGAGCGGCGCGGCCAACAGCGCGAACAATCCGAACTACGACCCGCAGAAGGCGCGCACCGCGGAACTCGGCACGAAGTGGAACCTGATGGGTGACGCGCTGCTGCTGACGGCGGCGCTTTACGACACGCGCATCGAGAACGAAGTCGTGCTCGATCCGTCGGTGAACGCGTACTACCAGAACGGCGAGAAGCGGGTCCGCGGCATCGAATTGAGCGCGGTCGGACAGCTCACCAAAAACTGGTGGGTGTCGACGGGTTTCACGACGATGGACACGCAGGTCACGGCCGGCCCCAATGTCACGGCCGACGGTTCGCAACAGCTCGCCTACACGCCCGACCACGCGTTCACCGCGTGGACGACATACCGCTTCGACAACGGCCTGACGCTCGGCGGCGGCGCGCGCTACAACGGCGAAATGAAGCGCGGCACCGATGCCGCCATCGGCACGCCGGCGTTCGTCGGCGACTACTGGGTCTTCGACGCCGTGGCGACCTACGCGTTCAACGACGCGTTCGACGTCCGCCTCAACCTCTACAACCTCACCGATCGCGACTACGTTGCGGCGATCAACAAGAGCGGGTATCGCTACACGCCCGGCCAGCCGCGTTCGGCGCTGCTGACCGTCAACGTGAGGTTCTGACGATGCTGCTGCACGTGCCCGGCATTCTCGATAGCGACACGCTTGCGGACATTCGCCAGCAGCTTGCGGACGCCGACTGGACCGATGGCCGCGCGACCGTCGGTCCGCAGGGCGCCCAGGTCAAGCGCAACGAGCAGTTGCCGGATGCGTCGCCACTGCGGCAGCGCCTTTCCGCGCTGGTCGTCGAAGCGGTGTCACGCAGTCCGCTGTTCCATGCCGGCGCGTTACCGGCGCGCATCTTTCCACCGCGCTTCAATCGCTATCGCGGTGGTGGCGAATACGGCTTCCATGTCGACGGCGCGATCATGGCGGTCGACGCGGCAAGCGGCGCGCAGCAGATCCGCAGCGATATTTCGTGCACGCTGTTCCTCAACGAGCCGGACGATTACGACGGCGGCGAGCTGATCGTCAGCGATACCTACGGCGAGCACGAGGTGAAGCTGCCGGCGGGCGATCTGATCCTGTATCCGTCGAGCAGCCTGCATCGCGTTGCGCCGGTGACGCGCGGGGAACGTCTTGCATCGTTCTTCTGGGTGCAGAGCCTCGTGCGCGACGACAGCCAGCGCCGCACGCTGTTCGAACTCGATGCATCGATCCAGGCGCTGACGGACACCGGCGCCGAGCGCGAACCGCTATTGCGATTGACCGGCGTGTATCACAACCTGCTCCGCCGCTGGGCCGAGACCTGACGGCACCACGCTTTCCCATCATTCGCGGCGCACGGATGACGCCTGCCCCGACCACGACCCGAATCCATGACGCCGACCACCAACAAGCCGCGCACCGCATCCCGCAACACCACGTATCGCTGGGTTCGCCAGATCCACCTGTGGGTCGGCGCATGGGGCGCGCTCGCCGCCCTGCTGTTTGGATTCACCGGGCTGTTCCTCGCCAATCGCATGGGCGATAGCGCATTGCCGCAGGGCAAGTCCAACGAGGTCGGCACGCTGACGCTTGCGGTTCCTGCCGACGCGCGTGCGAATCCGAAGGCACTCGCCGCGTGGCTGCGTACGGCGTATCACCTCGACGCCACCGGTACGCGCGGCGGCAAGCCGGAGGGCGGTCGCGTGCAGGGTCGTGATGTGCAGCAACCCGCGAAGTGGTCGCTGACGGGTGGCAACGCGCGACATTCGTGGACGTTCGATTACGTGCCCGGCAACGCGACGGCTGAGCTCAAGCGCAGCGAACAGTCGCCGCTCGCTGCACTGCTCCGTCTGCACAAGGGCGTCGGTGGCGGACTGTTCTGGCGCGTGCTGCAGACCAGCTTCGCGATCGGCATGATCCTGCTCGGCGTGTCGGGCATCTGGATGTGGGCGCGCGGCCGCACCGCACGGCAGATGGCCTTCAGCGTGATGGGGCTTGCGACGCTGGTATTCGTCGCGGCGCTCGCACTCGCGCTGGCGTAATCGTCGCGCTCAGTCCTCGCTTTCGAGGGACAGACCCGCGCCGCTCGGCGCGTCGGCAGGTGTGAGGCGGATGAGCAGCGCTTCGCCTGCCCCGTCGAGCACGTGGCGCAGTCGCGCATCGCCGGCCTGCAGGATCGCGGTGTCTGCCATTGCGAGATCGGGCAACCCGCTGCCGTCGGCGAAACGCGTGTGTCCGGCGAGCTGGTGCACGATCCATGTCGACTGCGGCTCGGCGAATACGACCATCGCGCCCACAAGCGGACGCCGCCACAACTCGGCAGCGTAGCGCTCGCGTCGCCACATCAGGTTGAAGTCGTGCGTCGGGCCGTCGACGAGTTCGCCATGCACCGCGACTTCGCCTGCGAAACGGTGGCGCCCGTAAGGCGGCAACACGTCGGCGACGACGCCGTCGTCGAACCGCAACCGCACGCCCTCGCCCGCAAGCAGAACGAGCTCGCGGTCGACACCCGGTAACGTGGAGAACGGGCCATCGGCGGTGATCTCCGCGATGGACAGGCGCCAGTCCCAGTCCGCCCCGTCGATGCCCGGCTCGGCGTGAATCTCGCGCGTCCAGCCGGTGCCGTTGCGCCAGCGCGTGCGGCGGTACTCGTACGAAGGGATGACACGGGATCGGGCGGGCATGGGACGTCCGTGCGTGCGGCCCCGCCAGTATGCCGACGGGGCCCACACGCACGGAACCGCCGGCGGGCTCCCTGCCCGCCGGCGGTATACATCCCTGTCGGGGTCCATCCCCGTGTGTCAGGCGTCCGAGCCTGCCAGTCGTCTTCCCTGCGACCGGTGTGGCAGGTCAGCGCTGCAGGCTGGCGGCGCGCGCCGGCGTGCGCGCGGCGGTGGCCGGACGCGCCGGGACGTTGCCGAGCACGATGCGGTCGCGGTTCTTCTCGATGGTCTTGAGGCCGATGCCCTTCACCAGCGCGAGCTGGTCGATGGTGCGGAACGGGCCATTGGTGGTGCGGTAGGCGACGATTTCCTGCGCCTTGGCCGGGCCGACGTTGACGAGCACGCGGTCGAGCGTCGCGACGTCGGCGGTATTGATGTTGACGCGTTCGACCGCGGCCGCCGGAGCGGGGGCCGGGACGCGGGCGGGCGGAGCCGGGGTCGCGGCGGCGGCGGTGCTGGCGAGGGCGAGCGAAAGCGCGAGGGTCTTGAGGAGGCGGGCGAGGTTCATGACGTGATCCCTGTCGGTAAGTGGCCGTGTCGGCCGGTGAGGACAGTCTCCCGGTCGCGCCCGTCCCGGCCGATCGGCCGTTTGCCCCGCGGAGTGCAGGATTCTCCGTGCCGTGGGGTAGGAAAAGTCCGAGACACCGCGGGCGCTAGAATGATCGGCCCGCTTTTCCCCTCCCCCGAGGCCTCCATGGACGCCCGCCGCGTCGAAGCATTCGTGTCGAAGAAGTGGGACGACGAGATCGTCCCGCAGCTGGTCGACTACATCCGCATTCCCTGCAAGTCGCCCATGTTCGACGCCGACTGGGTCGCCAACGGCTACATCGACCAGGCCATCGCCCAGATGGAGCAATGGGCCCGCGCGCAGGCCATCGAAGGCGTGCATCTGGAAGTGGTGCGCCTCGAAGGCCGCACGCCGCTGATCTATGTCGATGTGCCGGCCGCGAACGGTGGCAGCGACGAGGATCCGATCCTGCTCTACGGCCACATGGACAAGCAGCCCGAGATGACGGGCTGGGACGACGACCTCGGCCCGTGGACACCGGTCATCAAGGGCGACCGCCTGTACGGCCGCGGCGGCGCCGACGACGGCTACGCGATCTTCGGTTCGCTCACCGCGATCATGGCGTTGCGCGAACAGGGCCTGGCGCATTCGCGCTGCGTGATCCTGATCGAAGCCTGCGAGGAATCCGGCAGCTATGACCTGCCCGCCTACGTCGACCACCTCGCCCCGCGCATCGGCATGCCGTCGCTCGTCGTCTGCCTGGACTCGGGCTGCGGCAACTACGACCAGCTCTGGTGCACGACGTCGCTGCGTGGCCTCGCCGGCGGCAACCTCACCGTGCGCGTGCTGCACGAAGGCGTCCATTCCGGCGACGCGTCGGGCATCGTGCCGTCGAGCTTCCGCATCCTGCGCGACCTGCTCTCTCGCATCGAGGACGAGGACACCGGCCGCATCCTCATCGAAGGCATGCATGTCGAAGTTCCGGCCGAGCGCATGGCGCAGGCGAAGGAAGCCGCGCGCGTTCTCGATACCGCCGTGTTCGACAAGTTTCCGTTCCTCGACGGCATGACGCCGATGGCGAGCGACCTCACCGAACTCGTGCTCAACCGCACCTGGCGCCCGGCGCTGTCGGTGACGGGCGTCGACGGCATGCCCTCGCTGTCGTCAGCCGGCAACGTGCTGCGTCCGTTCACAGCGGTGAAGCTGTCGCTGCGTCTTCCGCCGACGCTCGACGGCAAGCGCGCCGGCGAACTGCTGGAAAACGCGCTCACCGAAAGCCCGCCGTATGGCGCGCAGGTGACGCTGGAACTCGAGAAGGCGAGCACGGGCTGGAACGCGCCGGCAATGTCGGAATGGCTGGGTCGCGCGATCGATGAATCGAGCCGCGCGTACTTCGGCCAGCCCGCCATGTACATGGGCGAAGGCGGCAGCATTCCGTTCATGGGCATGCTCGGCGAGAAGTTCCCCGGTGCGCAGTTCATGATCACCGGCGTGCTTGGCCCGCATAGCAATGCGCATGGCCCGAACGAGTTCCTGCACATCCCGATGGGCAAGCGCGTCACCGCCTGCGTGTCCCATGTGATCCACCAGCATCACCTCGCGTCGCAGCGCGGCGAGACGGTCGGCGTCGCGGCAGTCGCCGGCGGCGAAGACCGCGGTAACCACGGCTGTTGCTGACGCCTGAACGCCGGTCGTCGCAACACCGCGGCGGCCGGCTTTCCTGCACGCGGCGGCAACACGGCCGCATGGACGATCGACGCTCCTGACGGAGGCGACGCCATGTTCCACGGCTTCTTCGGTTACCTGATCGGCGGCGCGATCATCGGTGTGCTCGCGCGTTTCCTGAAGCCGGGCCCCGACCCGATGGGTTTCATCATGACCATCCTGATCGGTGCCGCCGGCGCCGCGATCGGCGGGATGGTGGCCGGCCGCGGCGCGATCGCCTGGGTCGTCGCCATCGTCAGCGCGATCGTGCTGATCGCGATCTACCAGCGCATTACCGGACGAGGCCGCGGGCCTCGCGACCGAATCGCGCGCTGAGGCTCAGCGCAGCAGCGCGTCGACCACGCGGGCCGCGAGCGTTTCCGACGACTCGTTGACGGTGTCCAGCACCAGCTCGGCGTTTTCCGGCGCCTCGTATGGCGAATCGATGCCGGTGAAGTTCGGGATCTTTCCCGCGCGCGCCTTCGCGTAGAGCCCTTTCACGTCGCGCGATTCGGCGACGTCCAGCGGCGTGTCGACGAACACCTCGACGAACTCACCGTCGTCGAACAGTTCGCGCGCAAGTCGGCGCTCGGAGCGGAACGGCGAGATGAAGCTCACCAGCACGATGAGGCCGGCGTCGGTCATCAGCTTCGCGACTTCGGCGACGCGGCGAATGTTCTCGACGCGATCCTCCGCCGTGAAGCCGAGATCCTTGTTGAGACCGTGGCGCACGTTGTCACCGTCGAGAATGTACGTGTGCAGACCCATCGCGAGCAGGCGCTTTTCGACGAGGTTGGCAATCGTCGACTTGCCCGAACCGGAGAGACCCGTAAACCACACGCAGCGCGGCGTCTGACCCTTGAGGCGCGCACGCGTGGCCTTGTCGACATCGACGTGCTGCCAGTGGATGTTCGCGGCGCGACGCAGCGCGAAGTCGATCGTGCCGGCGGCGACCGTCGCATTCGTCTGGCGGTCGATCAGGATGAACGCGCCGAGCTCGCGACTGTCCGCATACGACTCGAACGGCACCGGCGTGTCGAGATACAAGTTGCAGTACCCGACCTCGTTCATCTCGAGGTGCTTGGCCGCAAGCGATTCCTGCGTGTTGACGTCGACCTTGTGCTTGATCTCGGTGACGCTCGCGCCGACCTCGCGCGCGCCGATCTTCAGCCAGTACGGACGACCCGGCAGCAGCGGTTGTTCGTCAAACCACAGCACGTGCGCGGCGAACTGGTCGCTGACTTCGCTGGGGTCGTGCGCGGCGGCGATGACGTCGCCGCGACTGATGTCGAGTTCGTCGGCGAGCGTGAGCGTGATCGCTTGGCCGTGCGTGGCCCCGTCGAGATCGCCGTCCGCGGTGACGATGCGCGCGACCTTCGACCGACGTCCCGACGGGAGCGCGACGACGTCGTCGCCCGGTTTCACTGCGCCCGCCGCGACGGTGCCTGCGAAGCCGCGGAAATCCTGGTTCGGGCGATTCACCCACTGCACGGGCAGGCGGAAGCCGAGATCGCTGGCCGGCGCATCCACCGGAACCGATTCGAGGAATTCGAGCAGCGACGGACCTTGGTACCACGCCGTGTTCGGCGAGCGGGCGATCAGGTTGTCCCCTTCGAGCGCCGACAGCGGCACCGCGGTGACGTTCGCGATGCCGAGCGACGCGGCGAGTTCGCGGTATTCATCCGCGATGCGCTCGAACGTATCGCGGTCGTAGCCGACCAGGTCCATCTTGTTCACCGCCAGCAGCACGTGGCGGATGCCGAGCAGCGAAACGATGTAGCTGTGGCGACGCGTCTGCGTGAGCAGGCCTTTGCGTGCGTCGACCAGCACGACCGCCGCGTCGGCGGTGGATGCACCCGTCGCCATGTTGCGCGTGTACTGCTCGTGCCCCGGGCAGTCGGCGACGATGAACTTGCGCTTCGCCGTGCTGAAGAACCGGTAGGCGACGTCGATGGTGATGCCCTGCTCGCGCTCGGCTTCAAGGCCGTCGAGCAGAAGCGCGTAGTCGACGCGTTCGCCCTGCGTGCCATGACGACGGCTGTCCGACGCGAGCGATGCAAGCTGGTCTTCGAACAGCCCGCGCGTGTCGTGCAGCAGGCGCCCGATCAGCGTGCTCTTGCCGTCATCCACGCTGCCGCAGGTGATGAAACGGAGCAGGCCGCGCGACTCGTGATCGGCGAGGTAGGCGGCGACCGTCG
Source organism: Lysobacter sp. HA35 (assembly GCF_054061195.1). NCBI lineage: Bacteria > Pseudomonadati > Pseudomonadota > Gammaproteobacteria > Lysobacterales > Lysobacteraceae > Lysobacter > Lysobacter sp. HA35. The sequence continues at coordinate 1,479,025 of NZ_JBSSDY010000001.1, forward strand.
CGGCCGCGTCGTCCATGCGCGTCATCAGAAGTAACCCTCGCGCTTCTTCTTTTCCATCGATGCGGACGGATCCTGGTCGATCACGCGGCCCTGCCGTTCGGATGTCGTCGCGACCAGCATCTCGGCGATGATCTTTTCCAGCGTGTCGGCGTCGGAGTGGATCGCGCCTGTGAGCGGATAGCAGCCGAGTGTGCGGAAGCGCACGCGACGCATCGCCGGCGTTTCACCGTCGAGCAACGGGAAGCGTTCGTCGTCCACCATGATCAACGCGCCATCGCGTTCGACGACGGGACGCTCGGCTGCGAAATACAGCGACGGCACGGGGATCTTCTCGCGGTAGATGTAGAGCCAGATGTCGAGCTCGGTCCAGTTCGACAGCGGGAATACGCGCACCGATTCGCCCGACTGGATGCGCGTGTTGTAGAGGTCCCACAGCTCGGGGCGCTGGTTCTTCGGGTCCCAGGCATGCTGCCGATTGCGGAACGAGAACACGCGTTCCTTCGCGCGCGACTTTTCCTCATCGCGGCGTGCACCGCCGATCGCGGCGTCGAAACGGTACTTGTCCAGCGCCTGCTTCAGCGCCTGCGTCTTCATGACGTCGGTATGCACCGTCGCGCCATGCGACACCGGGCCGATACCCTGCGCGATGCCGTCGGGATTGGTGTGCACGCGCAGCTCGACGCCGGTTTCGGCGGCGCGGCGATCGCGGAACTCGATCATCTCGCGGAACTTCCACGTCGTGTCGACGTGCAGAAGCGGGATCGGCGGGCGTGCCGGATGGAAGGCCTTGACCAGCAGGTGCAGCAGCACCGAGCTGTCCTTGCCGACCGAATACAGCATCACCGGATTGCGGAAGCCGGCCGCCACCTCGCGCAGGATGTGGAGGCTCTCGGCCTCCAGGCGGTCCAGGTGGCTCAGGGTGGGCAGCGGCATCGGCGGCACGGCGACGGAACGGACCCGGCGATTATGGCGGTGCGCGGCGGCGTCGAGGCCGAATGCGTGGGTGAGGAGCGTCACGGCGGTGTGCGAAGTAGCGGAGCGCCAGTGTCTGTGCGCCGTGGTGGCCTCGGAAGGTGCGCTGCGGCATGAGGACATTCCGGCGCGTCCTTTCCGTGCGAACGCCGCCAGCGCGAGCCTGTGCACCCCAACGACATACGCCGCGCCATGTCCGCCGTTCTGCTTCCCCATCCGCTGCCCGACGGCCGCGCCGACCTGCTCGACCGCCTGACGGACGGGCTCGGGCGCGATGCGCTGTGGTGGCTGTCGGGCTACGCGGCGGCGCTGGCGCGATCGCAAGACGGCGATGCGTTGCCGGCACCGCAGGCCGTTGCGGCTAACGCGCAGCGTCTGACCATCATCTACGGAAGCCAGACGGGGAATGCGCGCCGCGCTGCCGAGCGTGTGACCGCGCGGCTCGGCGATACGGGTCTGGACGTTCGGCTGGTCAATGCCGCGGACTACCCGCTGCGCGAACTGAAGTCGGAAACACTGCTGCTCGTCGTCATCAGCACGCAGGGCGACGGCGACCCGCCGGACGACTCGCGTTCGTTCGTCGAGCATGTGCTTGGTCCGCGCGCGCCGCGACTCGAGAACCTGCGTTTCGGCGTGTTGGGACTTGGAGATTCGAGCTATCCGCAGTTCTGCGCGATCGGTCGTCAGTTGGACGAGCGCCTCGAAGCACTGGGCGCACAGCGTTGGGTATCGCGCGGTGATGCGGATCTGGATATCGACGAGGTCGCGACGCCGTGGCTCGACGCGGCACACATCGCCACACGTGAACTCGCGCCCTCCCCTGCGCTCGCGACCGTCAGGCCAATCCGCCCGAACGCCACGCCGACGCACCATCGGGATGCGCCGTTCGCCGCGCCGGTGCTGACCGTCCAGCGCATCACCGCGCGCGGCGCGGTCCGCGACGTGCGACATGTCGAGCTGTCGCTGGAAGGCTCGGGTCTGACCTACGAGCCGGGCGACGCGCTCGGTGTATGGCCGACGAATTCGCCCGCGCTGGTCGAGGAGATTCTCGAAACGCTGGCGCTCGATAGCGACACAGACGTCGAGCTGAAGGGTCGCACGATGCCGCTGCGCGACTGGTTGCTGCGCGAGCGCGAGATCACCCGGCTGTCGCGGCCGTTGCTTGTGCGGCACGCCGAGCGCTCGCCTTCGCTCGCCGCGCTTGAAGATTCGTACGTCGCGAGCGTGCTGGAATCGACGCAGTTCGTCGATCTGTTGCAGACGCATCGCGGCGAATGGTCAGCGAACGAACTCGTCGCCGCGCTGCGCCCCCTGACACCACGTCTCTATTCGATCGCGTCTTCGCCACTCGAAGTCGGTGATGAGGCGCATCTCACCGTCGCGCACGTCGAGTACGACGTTGACGGCCGCACGCGCTGGGGCACGGCATCGCACCAGCTTGCAGGATTTGCCGATGGCGATATCGCACGCGTATTCGTCGAACGCAACGAACGTTTCCGCCTGCCGAAAGACGGCTCGCGCGACGTGCTGATGATTGGCCCCGGCACGGGCGTCGCGCCGTTCCGCGGGTTCGCGCAGCACCGTACGCACCTCGGCGCGACAGGCCGCAACTGGCTGCTGTTCGGCGCACCGCATGCGCGCACCGACTTCCTCTACCAGCTCGAATGGCAGCAGGCACTCAAGCGCGGCACGCTGCATCGGCTCGACGTCGCCTTCTCCCGCGACCAGCGCGATAAGGTCTACGTGCAGCACCGCCTGCGCGAGCACGGTCGCGAGGTTTACGCGTGGCTCGAGAGCGGCGCGCACCTCTATGTGTGCGGCGCCCTTGCGATGTCGAAGGACGTGCATGCCACGCTCATCGACATCATCGCGACGCACGGCGGTCGCGGTGTCGACAACGCCAGGGCATGGCTGGATACGTTGTTGACCGAAGGCCGCTACGCGCGGGACGTCTACTGATGCGCCGCACGCGTGCCCGCCTCCGAATGCGCTGTCGACGCTGACGCACGCCAGCCCCGACATGCCTACGGAGAACACCATGACCGCGCACTCGGTCGAAGACATCAAGAAGAACAGTCGCGCGCTGCGCGGCACATTGCTTGACAGCCTCGCGGACCCGATCACCGGTGCGATCGCCGACGACGACCAGACGCTGATCAAGTACCACGGCAGCTATCAGCAGGACGACCGCGACCTGCGTGACGAGCGTCGTCGCCAGAAGCTCGAACCGGCGTACCAGTTCATGATCCGCACGCGCACGCCGGGCGGCGTGATTACGCCCTCGCAGTGGCTGAAGCTCGACGCGATCGCCTCCACATATGCCGAGCGCGGCCTGCGCATCACCACGCGCCAGGCGATCCAGCTCCACGGCATCGTCAAGCGCGAGCTCAAGGCAACGATGCAGGCGATCAACGATGCGCTGATCGACACGCTGGCCGCCTGCGGCGACGTGAACCGCAATGTCGCGATCGCCGCAAATCCGCTGCAGTCGGACGTGCATGCAGGCGTGTACGCGACGGCGGCCGCGCTCTCCGAGCACCTGCTGCCGAATACGCGCGCCTATCACGAGATCTGGCTGGACGAGGAGCGCATCGCCGGCACGCCCGAGCAGGACCCGATCTATGGCGAGACTTACCTGCCTCGCAAGTTCAAGATCGGCTTCGCGATTCCGCCCACCAACGACGTCGACGTATTCGCGCAGGATCTCGGCTTCATCGCGATCGTCGAGAACGGTCGCGTCGCCGGCTACAACGTCAGCGTCGGCGGCGGCATGGGCGCGACGCATGGTGATGCGGAAACATATCCGCGCCTCGGCGATGTCATCGGCTTCGTCGAGCCTCAGGACGTCATCGCACTCGCCGTCGCAGTCGTCACCGCGCAACGTGACTGGGGTAATCGCACGCTGCGCAAGCGCGCGCGTCTGAAGTACACCATCGACGATCGCGGCCTGAACGCGTTCAAGACCGAGGTCGAGCGTCGTGCTGGCTTCGCGCTGGCTCTCGCGCGCCCTTTCCGCTTCGACCACAACGGCGACCGCTTCGGATGGGTCGAAGGCCACGACGGCCGCGCGCATCTGACGCTGCGGATCGTGTCCGGCGGCGTGCAGGACGCGCGTGATGTCGCGTCACAGACCGGCCTTCGCGAAATCGCGCGGCTCCTGCAGGAGATCGACGGTGCGCAAATCCGGTTGACACCGAACCAGAACCTGGTGATCGCCAACGTCGACGTGGCGCATCGCGCACGCGTGGAAGCGATCGCCGCTGCACATGGGCTCGACGGACACGCTCGCGCCACGCCGTCGAGCCTCGCCGCCCTAGCGTGCGTCGCGCTTCCTACCTGCGGCTTGGCGATGGCCGAAGCCGAACGCTATCTGCCGTCCTTCCTCGACACCTTCGATGCACTGCTCGACCGCCACGGGCTGCGCGACACGCCCATCCACGTGCGCATCAGCGGCTGCCCGAACGGATGCTCACGTCCGTATCTGGGCGAGATCGCGTTGGTCGGTAAAGCGCCCGGACGCTACGCGCTGCGGCTCGGTGCCGATCATCGCGGACAACGCCTCAACACGACCTATCGGGAGAACGTCGACGAAGCCGGCATCGTTGAAGCACTCGATCCGCTGCTCGCGCGTTATGCGGCCGACCGCCTCGACGGCGAACGCTTCGGCGACTTCCTCATACGTGTCGGCGTAGTCGGTGTCCCGCGGCCGATCGCTGTGACGCTGCAGGAGGTGGCGGCATGAGTACGCCCGATCCGCTAACCGCCGCCGAGTCGCCGCGCGCTCTCGCCGAACTCAACGACTGGCTTGCCGTGCGCACCGCGCAGGAGCGCATCGCCTGGTCTCTCGAAAACCTGTCGGGCGAGCACGCGCTGTCGTCGAGTTTCGGCGCGCAGGCGGCGGTGAGCCTGCATCTCGCGACGCAACAGCGTGCCGACCTGCCTGTAATCCTGGTCGACACGGGCTATCTATTCCCGGAGACGTATCGCTTCGTCGACGAACTCTCGCAACGTCTCTCGCTGAACCTGCACGTGGTGCGTCCGCAGATCGGCATCGCATGGATGGAAGCGCGATTCGGTCGTCTATGGGAACAGGGGCTGGATGGGCTCGAGCGATACAACCGCTTGCGCAAGGTCGAGCCGATGCAGCGCGCGTTGCGCGACCTCGGCGTGCGCTGCTGGATCGCAGGCCTGCGTCGCAGCCAGTCGCGCTCGCGCGAGCACGTCGACTTCCTCGAGTTGCGCGACGGCCGCTGGAAGCTGCATCCGATCGCCGATTGGTCCGACTACGACGTTTTCCGCCATCTGCAACAGCACGACCTTCCCTACCACCCGCTGTGGCACGAGGGTTATGTGTCGATCGGTGACGTGCACACCACGCGGCCGCTGGAAGCCGGCATGAGCGAGGACGACACGCGCTTCTTCGGCCTCAAGCGCGAGTGCGGGTTGCACGAAGCGTGGGGCGCGGAAGGCCGCGCGGCGTAGCCGTCAGTGCGATGAGGTGTCCATCAGCGGGCGGATCTCGATCGCGCCGCCCGCGCGCGCGCACGGCGTTTGCGCGACGAGCTGAACGACTTCGTCGAGGCTGTCCGCCTCGATGATCGAGAAACCTGCCATCGGTAGGCGCGACATGGCGAATGCGGGGCCGTCGGTCTTCGCAGTGCCGTCCCACGCGGTCACCGTGGTGACATCGTCGTGCACGGCCGAAATGAACGCGCCACGGTCGCGGATGCGCTGATCGGCGGCAAGCAACGTCTCCTGCTCCGCCGGCTCGAGCTTGTTCCACTCGGCCCCATTGCCGTAGGCCAGGCACAGATATTTCATGTGGCACGCCTGCGTCGAATGACCGCCGTACTGTGCCTGCGGCGACGTTGCCGTCGCGTCGCTATGCCGCGATGGTCTTGCGCAACGCGCTCCAGCTCGGTGGTTCGGGCCAGCGCGGTTCGTCGGTGCCTGCGACCGCGCGACGCAGATCAGTGCGATCGAGTTGCGGCGCGACGGCGGTCAGCAAGGACAGCGTGTAGTCACGCAGCACGCGTTCGCGCGGCAGCAGCGCCCAGGCGATGCATTCGGGCACGACGTCGGGTGCGGGCAGCGCGACCAGCGATTCGAGGTCATCCTCGCCCACCGCCATCTCGGCGAGCAGGCCAACGCCGAGGCCGGCGCGAACGTACGTTTTTATGAGGTCCGCATCGCGCGCGGTCATCGAGATGCGCGGCTCGAGCCCTTGCTGCGCGAACGCGCGACGCAGCGACGAATCGGCCCGCACCGAGGACTCGTAGCTCACCAGCGGAAACGCGGCCAGCGTGTCGAGCATGGGCGCGCCCTGTTGCGATGCGAGCGCGTGGTCGCGCGGGACCAGCACCACGCGGCTCCAACGGAACAGCGGCACCGCGATGCCGCCCGCCGGGGTTTCGCCCGACGTACTGATCACCGCAACGTCCGCCTCGCCGCGCGCAAGCAGTTCGAGCACTTCGCCTTCGCCGCTGGGCTGCAGGTGCACGCTCATCTGCGGATACGCGGTGCGCACGCGCGCGATCGCGCCCGGCAGCACGTGGCGCGCCTGCGTGTGCGTGGTGGCGATGACGAGCCGGCCCTGCGCGTCACCGCGCACGTTGGCGGCATAGGCGCGAATGTTGGTCGCTTCGGCGAGCAGCCGGCGCGCATGCGCCAGCACCTGCTGCCCGGCCGGCGTGATCGAGTCCAGCGAGCGCCCCTTGCGGGAGAACAGCAGGAAGCCGAGCTCGTCCTCGAGCTGCTTCAACTGCTTCGACAGCCCCGGCTGCGTGGCGTGCACGCGCTCGGCGGCGACGGTGATGTTGAGGCCGGAGTCGGCGATGGCGACGAAATAACGGAGCTGGGCGAGGGTCATGGCGGCGGTGCTGGAAGTCGAGAGCGAAGGACGTCGGACGGCTGTCGTGCGTGGCGACACATGCGGCAGGCGGGTCGTTTCGTATTCATCGCTCAATCCGGATAGAACGATGCCTACGCTAGCGGGCGATCGGCCGCGTGTCCAGTCGCTCATGCCCCAGCGGAATGACGGCGTGGCGAGCGGTCATTTCTGCCGGCCTCGGGCGCGGCCTACGGTGCGGTCATTCGCTCGCCGGAAGATCACCGTGTCCGCAACACCCGGTTCCACGCCGCTGTTCCCGCTGTTCCTCGACCTGCGCGGCCGACGCGTCGTCGTGGTGGGCGGAGGCGTGGTCGCGCGTCGAAAGGTCGCGGCGTTGCTCGACGCCGGCGCGGATGTGGTCGTCGGCGCTCCGGATCTGATCGAGGCGTTGCACGCGCTGGCCGACGCAGGGCGCATCACGCACGTCCGTGGCACGTTCGATCCCGCATGGCTCGACGATGCGTGGCTGGTCGTCGCGGCAACGGACGACGCGACCGTCAATCGCGAAGTCGCCGCCGCGGCCGCTGCCCGCCGCATCTGGGCGAACGTCGTCGACGATGCGGAACTCTCGACCGTGCAGGTGCCGGCCCGCGTCGAGCGCGGACCGCTGCAGGTCGCGATCTCCAGCGGTGGCGGCGCGCCGATGCTGGCGCGGCATCTGCGCGAAACACTCGAAGCGCAGCTCGACGAAAGCTGGTCGTCCCTTGCGGTGCTGCTCACCCGATATCGCCGCGTGATCCGTGCTCGTTTTCCCGACACCGGCGCACGACGCGCGTTCTTCGACCGTGTGATCGCCGGCGAAATCGCCGACCTGCTGCGCGCCGGCCGCGATCGCGATGCGCGCGACGTGCTGCGCTCGTTGCTTGCCGACACCCCGACTCAGCGCCGCGGCCGCGTCATCCTCGTCGGCGCAGGCCCCGGCGATGCGGGACTGCTGACGCTGCGCGCTCTGCGCGTGCTCGCACAGGCCGACGTCGTGCTGCATGACCGGCTGGTCGGCGCCGACGTCCTCGCGCGCGTCCGCCGCGACGCCGAACTCATCGACGTCGGCAAGCACGCCACTGGAACGAATGCGACGACCGTGCACGACGACACGCAGTCGCGCATCCACGCACTGATGGTCGAACACGCGAAGGCGGGTCGCACGGTCGTGCGACTCAAAGGCGGCGACCCGTTCGTGTTCGGACGCGGCGGCGAGGAACTTGAAGCACTCGCAGCGCAAGGGATCGATTTCGAGGTCGTGCCCGGTGTCACCGCGGCCCTCGCCTGCGCCGCCTATGCCGGCATTCCGCTCACCCATCGCGACCACGCGCAGTCGCTGCACGTCGTCACCGCGCATGCGAAGGATGGTGGCGACGAACCGGACTGGGCTGTGCTCGCCAAGCCAAGACAGACGCTCGCGATCTACATGGGCGTCGCTGCGTCGATGCGTATATCGGCCAGCCTCATCGCGCATGGACTTCCAGCGGCCACGCCGATCGCCATCGTCGAGAACGGATCGCGCCCCACGCAGCGCGTCGTCACCGGCATGCTCGATTGCCTCGGCGCGCTCGTCGACATGCACGCAGTGAAATCGCCCGCGCTGCTCATCGTCGGCGACGTCGCGGCGCTCGCGACAACGCTGCACTGGTTCGGCGCCCCGCCGCTCGGCGAAGCATCGACGCGGCTGCAGGCGGCCGCATGAGCCGCTGTCGCCGCGCCGGCCGCTGAAACGCGGCATTCGACCAGCGGCACGCCACGCGAAGCACGCGGGCGGCACCCTACTCCATCCCCACACGACCCCGAGCCATGGCCCTCTACGACAGCATTCTCGACACCGTTGGCAGCACGCCGATCGTGCGCCTCAACCGCATCGCGCCGAAGAACGTCGCGCTGTACGCGAAGGTCGAATCGTTCAATCCCGGCGGCTCGGTGAAAGACCGGCTTGCGCTGGCGATCGTGCTCGACGCCGAACAGCGCGGGCTGATCAAGCCGGGCGACACCATCGTCGAAGCGACATCCGGCAATACCGGCATCGCGCTGGCGATGGTCGCGGCAGCGCGCGGCTACAAGTTCGTCGCGGTGATGTCCGACTCGTTCTCGATCGAACGCCGCAAGCTCATGCGCGTGTATGGCGCGAAAGTCATCCTGACGCCCGCCGCCGAGCGCGGCACCGGCATGGTGCGCAAGGCGAAGGAACTCGCCGAGAAGCACGGCTGGTTCCTCGCGCGCCAGTTCGAGAACGAGGCGAACCCGGCCTACCACCGCAACACCACCGGCCCGGAAATCCTGCGCGACTTCGCCGGCAAGCGGCTGGATTACTTCGTCACCGGCTGGGGCACCGGCGGCACCATGACCGGCGCGGGCCAGGTGCTGAAGCTCGCGCGTCCTGGCATCAAGGTCATTGCCGCCGAACCCGCGGGCGCCGCGCTGCTGTCCGGCGATCAATGGCAGCCGCACAAGATCCAGGGCTGGACGCCAGACTTCATTCCGGACGTGCTCGACCGCTCGATCGCCGACGACATCCTCAAGATCGACGACACCCTGGCGCGCGACACGGCGCGTCGCCTCGCGGCCGAAGAAGGCATCTTCGTCGGCATCTCCGCGGGTGCGACGGCCGCAGCCGCGCTGCGCGTCGCCGAATCGGCGCCCGAAGGCTCCGTCATCCTCACGATGCTGCCCGACACCGGCGAGCGCTACCTGTCGACCATCCTGTTCGAAGGCGTGGCGGAAGGCTCGGACGACGAGTGGCTGGCCTCGGTCGGCGACACCAGCCTGCCCTGATCGATCGAACGACGGCCGCCGGAAACACCGAGCGGCCGTCGCGATTTCCGCAGCGGCCGTTCAACGCGCCGCCCGTGCCGGCTACCCTGTCGGCCGCGGCCGTTGCCGCGCGGAGAACGCATGACGTCCAGCAGCAACCCGGCGCGCGAACAGGCGCGCCTCGACTGGGCCCGGTCCGCGACCGGGCATGACCACATCGATCTGGTCGCGGCATCGGCCGACGCCGGCTTCCGCAGTTACTGGCGCACGGTGGGCGAATCGCCAACGCGCATCGTCATGGACTCGCCGCCCGACAAGGAAGACGTGCGGCCTTGGCTTGCGTTGCGCGACGTGCTCGAAGCCGGTGGCGTGCGCGTGCCGCGCGTGCTGTCGCGCGACGTCGACAATGGTTTCCTTCTGCTCGAAGACCTCGGCGCGCAGACCTACCTTCACGTCATCGCCGAGACGAACGCCGACGAGCTGTTCGACGACGCAGTGACGCAGCTGCTCAAGCTGCAGGCCATCACGCCACCCGCCGACCTTCCGCATTACGACGAAGCGTTGCTTGCGCGCGAGCTGCGCTTGTTCGACGAATGGTTCCTGACGCGTCACCTCGGCCATGAACTCGACTGCGACGACCTCGAGAACCTCGACGCCGCCTATCGCGTGCTGATCGACGCGGCGCTCGCGCAGCCGAAAGTGCTGGTGCATCGCGACTACATGCCACGCAACCTGATGCCGACCGACGAAGGCAACGGCCCTGCAGTGCTGGATTTCCAGGACGCGGTGGTCGGCCCGATCGCCTACGACGCGCTAAGCCTGTTCAAGGATGCGTTCCTGAGCTGGCCCGAAGCGCGTGTCGATGGCTGGCTCGTCGACTACCACCGTCGCGCGTCCGAGGCGGGCCTCCAGGTGCCAGCGTTCGAGCGTTTCCGTCGCGACGCCGACCTGATCGGCGTGCAGCGTCACCTGAAAGTGCTCGGTATCTTCGCGCGGCTGAATCACCGCGATCACAAACCGAAGTACCTCGAAGACGCGCCGCGCTTCGTCGCGTATCTCGATGGCGTGTTGCCGCGTTATCCGGAACTCGCGCCGCTTGCGCGCGTGATCGAACGCCGCGTGCGTCCGCACTTCGCCGCATGAAGGCGCTCGTCCTTGCAGCAGGTCTCGGCGAACGCATGCGTCCGCTCACGCTGACGACACCCAAGCCGCTGCTCGAAGTCGGCGGCAAGTCGCTGATCGCATGGCATCTGGAAAAACTCGCGGCGATCGGTGTCGACGAAGTCATCGTCAATACGAGCTGGCTCGCAGAGAAATTCCCGGATGCGCTCGGCGACGGCAGCCGGTGGGGGCTGCGCATCCGCTGCATCGACGAAGGCCCGGTGCCGCTGGAAACCGGCGGCGGCATGTGGAATGCGCTGACTGACCTGTCACCGAACGGCGAGCCCTTCATCGTCGTCAACGGCGACATCTGGACCGACTACGACTTCGCATGCTTGCCGCACGATCCCGACGGGCTCGCGCATCTCGTGCTGGTCGACAACCCCGCACACAACGACGCTGGCGACTTCGCGCTCGACGGCCGGATGGTGCGCGACGAGGGCGTGCCGCGCTACACGTTCTCGGGCGTTGGCGTGTATCGACGCGGCCTGTTCGACGACTGGCGTTCCATCATCGGCGACATGCCGGGCGCTGCAGAAAAACCGCCGCGCTTCAAACTCGCGCCGCTGCTCCGCGCGGCAATGCGCGTCGACAAGGTGACCGGCGAACATCATCGCGGCGCATGGACGGATGTCGGAACGCCGGAGCGATTGCAACAACTCGACGCATCGCTGCGCGCAGACTGACGATCAAAGCGCGAGCAGTTCGGTCAGAGATGCGTGCAGGCCGGTAGCCTCGGCACTCAGAAAGGTATCGACGGCACGCGCGATCGGCGGCCATTCGCGGCCATCGAACAGGCGCACGAACAGGAACAGCGAATCCACGCTGCCGTGCTGCGCTTCCGGTGGCACGGTCCAGCGGCCCGGCTCCTGCTCGCGCAGCACTTCGCCAGCGTAACTGCCGAACGCGTAAAGCGACTTGTTGATCGCCTCCAGCGGCGCACCGGCCTCGCGCCATTCGGCGAGCACGCGGTCGACATGCGCGAGCGACGCAACGGAATAGTCCAAGCGAATGCCGTAGACGCTCTGCATATTGCGCACGGCGTCCTCCGCGTAGTCGCGGACGGTTTCAGGCGCGGGAGCGATATCGAGGCGCAGCGTCATGGCACGTCCGTCGTGGCGTCAGTCGCCTGATCGTACGTCCGATTCGCGGCCGAGAACCTCGCGGAGGAACGGAACTGTGAGCCGGCGCTGGGCGGCGAGCGCGGCGCGGTCGAGGCGGTCGAACAACTGCGTCAGGCTGCCGAGGTCACGGCCGACACGGCGCATCAGCCAGTCGAGGGCGGCCTCGTCGACGACAAGGCCGCGGCGTTGCGCACGCTGCCGCAGCACTTCGCGGCGTGACTCGTCATCGAGCGGCGTCAGCGCGATGCCGATGCACTGTCCGAGGCGCGAGCGCAGATCGGGCAGTACCAACGCGAGCGCATCGGGACGTGCCGTCGCGGCATAGACGACGCGTGCGCCGTTGGCACGTGCGCGATTGTGGAAATCGAACAGCGCGACTTCGTCGTCGCGATTTCCTGCGATGGCATCGAGATCGTCGAGTGCGAGGAGATCCATACCTTCGAACGCCTGCAAGGCATCGCTCAATCGACCGGCGGCGGTCGCGAGCGAGAGATATGCCGGACGCTGCGCATCCGCCAGCGCCTGCGCGCAGCTTCCGAGCAGCAGATGCGTCTTGCCGCAGCCTACGGGACCGCTGACGAAGACCCAATCGTTCGACTCGCCCGATGCGCAGGCCGTCAGCAGCGCAATCGCGCCGTCAGGCGGCGCAACAAACGTTTCGAGCCGCTGATCCGGCGGCGACCGCAGCGCCAGCGGCAGCTGCGGCACGTGACGCGACGTGGCCATCAGGGCGCGCCGGATTCCGGTGCCGATCCGTCCACGATGATCACCGGCGCCGTCTCCGCGCCATAGAGCCTGCTCGCGCGGTAGCGCTCCTGCGCATAGCGCAGCAGCACGTTGGCGACTGCCGCGACAGGCAACGCCAGCAGCATCCCGAGGAACCCGAACAGCTGGCCGCCCGCGATCACCGAGAAGATCACCGCCATCGGATGAAGGCCGATGCGATTGCCGACGAGTTTCGGCGTCAGCCAATAGCTTTCGATGACCTGGCCGACCGCGAAGACCACCAGCACGCCACCAAAATGCTGCCAGTCGCCGAACTGCACCAGCGCGGCGATGCCGCCCAGCGTCAGCAGGCTGACCGGGCCCATGAAGGGAACGAACGTCAGCATGCCCGCGACCATGCCGATCAGGATGCCGAGGTCGAGGCCGATGATCTCCAGCCCTACCGCGTACATCACACCGAGGATCAGCATCACCAGGAATTGGCCGCGCAGGAAACCGCCGAGCACGGCGTCCGACTCACGCGCAAGACGCGATACCACGGCGAGATGTCGCGGCGGCACCAGAGATGCGCAGCGGGCGACAAGCGCATCCCAGTCGCGCAGGAAGAAGAACGCGAGCACCGGCACCAGCACCGCGTTCGCGATGATGCCAAGCAGCATCGAACCGGAGCGCGTGACGTAACCGAGCACGGTCGCCGCGATGCCGCCCGCGCTCTGCCAGTGCTCGCGCACCAGCTGCGTGAGATAGCCGACGTCGAGGTAGTGGCCGACGTCGATCCGCGTATGCGCCTCGAACCATGGCACGGCCGTCGTACCGATCCACGCGCTGTAAGCGGGCAGCGACGCGATTAGCGTGAACAGCTGGCGCTGCAGTATCGGCAGCACGAGCACCAGCACGAGCACGAACAGCAGCGTCATCACGCTGAAGACGATGCCGACCGCGGCGCCACGTGACATGCCACGCGCTTCGAGCCGATCAGCGACGGGATCGCCGAGCCAACCCAGCAGCGCCGCGATGACGAACGGCGTCAGCACCGGCGCGAGCAACCCGAGCAACCACAGCGCCGCAACCACGACCGCGGCCCACTGAAGGCGACGCAGGAACCGCGCGATCTCCTCCAGCGGCGGGGCGTGCTCCATCAGCGCAGGTGGAACGTCGTCGCGTTGTCGTCGCCGTCGTCGACCGCTTCGACCACGCCGTCACGCGAGGCCATGCGGGAGAACCCGGCGACACCGCTCACGAGTTCGAGCTCGTAGACGAGACCCTCGGGCGTTGCGCGGACGGGCGTCGCGCGCTTCACCACCGCATTCCGCTCGAGGTAGGCCGCGAGGCGGATGAAGTCGTCGGTGCTGTTCACGCCGGTAAACGTGATCGTGTACGTGCCCGGCGGGCCGAGCGCCTTGCCCGGTCGCGCGTACTTGCGGATCAGCGCGTCGGCCGCGATGTCCGCGCCGCCCGACATCGCACGCCGCGCGTCGCGGTCGTACGTCGCCGACTTCGCGAGCTGCTTGCCGTTGTCGAGGAAGGTCCATTCGGCCTGCCAACCACCCGCGACCGTGCGGTACAGCTTGCCGATCAGCTGCATCGGCGGCGCGTACTTCGACGATGCACGCGCGATCGCCGCGCTGTCACCACGCCAGATCGAGCCGACCAGCGCCTGCTCCGCCGCACTGCCGGACGGCAGGCCGAGCGCATAACCGCGCTGCTTGGCGCGATCCAGCACCGGTCGCGCCGCGTTGCTCTTGTCGAGGCCGACCAGGCGCGGGCCCGAGCCGTCGTCGATCGCCAGCCACAGCACCGGCTTGGGACGCGGCTGCGGCCACATCGGCAGGCCGAGGGTCGCGATCGCTTCTTCGACCTTCTTGCCGTCGTACTGGACGATGAGCGTCGTGTTGAACGTCGGCGCTCCCGTCGGGCCGATGCCCTCGTCCTGGCGATAGTCGTAATGGTCGACGTAGGCCTTGGCGTTGCGCAGTTCGTCGCCGACGCCGGGGCGCTGGTTGACCGCGCGGTCGCCGGTCATTCGCTGCAGGACCTGCAACAGGCCGCGGGCGAAGCCGCTATTGCGCTGCGCGTCACCCTGGTTGGTGACGACGACTTCGGCGGCGTAGGCGCCCGCGGCCTGCGCGCGATCGCCCTCCACGCGTTGCGCCAGCACGGCGGTGCTGAACGCGAAAAGGAGAAGAGCAGTAAAGAGTCGGTGCGTGCGCGCCATCGCCGGCCCGGAGGTCGTGGACTGGCCGGACATGGTGCCGGAGCGCCGCCGGCACGTCCACGCTGGCCGGTCGAGGGCGCGGCCGCTGGTAGAATCGCGGGCTTCCCCGACGCCTCCGAGACCGCCGTGTCCCAGTCGAACGACGCCACTGGCCGCCCCCCGCTCACCTACCGGGAGGCGGGCGTCGATATCGACGCCGGCAACGAGCTCGTCGAGCGCATCAAGCCGCTGGTAAAGCGCTCCTTCCGCCCCGAGGTGATGGGCGGGCTCGGCGGCTTTGGCGCGATGTTCAACCTGGCGGGCAAGTACAAGGAGCCGGTGCTGGTCTCCGGCACCGACGGCGTCGGCACGAAGCTCAAGCTCGCCCAGCAACTCAACCGGCACGACACGATCGGCATCGACCTGGTCGCGATGTGCGTGAACGACGTGCTGGTGCAGGGCGCCGAGCCGCTGTTCTTCCTCGACTATTTCGCCACCGGCAAGCTCGACGTCGAAACGACCGTCGCGGTCGTCGGCGGCATCGCGCGCGGCTGCGAACTCTCCGGCTGCGCGCTGATCGGCGGCGAGACCGCCGAGATGCCCGACATGTACCCGCCGGGCGAATACGACCTCGCCGGTTTCTGCGTTGCCGGCGTCGAGAAGGCCAAGATCATCGACGGCTCGAAGGTGCGCGAAGGCGACGTGCTGATCGGCATCGCATCGTCCGGTCCACATTCGAACGGTTACTCGCTCGTGCGGCGCATCTATGACCGCGCGGGTCGCCCGGCGGATCTCGACGTCGGCGGCGTCAAGCTCGTCGATGCGCTGATGGCGCCCACGCAGCTCTACGTCAAACCCATCCTCGAACTGCTCACCGCGCACGACCTGCACGCGATGGCGCATATCACCGGTGGTGGGCTCAGCGAAAACATCATCCGCGTGATCCCGGACGGCCTCGGCGTGCACGTCGACGCCAGCGCGATCGTGCTTCCACCTGTGTTCGACTGGCTCAAGCGCGAAGGCGCCGTCGCCGACGAAGAAATGTGGCGCACGTTCAACTGCGGCGTCGGCTTCGTGCTGGTGGTTGCACCGAACGATGTCGCCGCGGTGTCGGGCGATCTGCAGCGTCTCGGCCTTGCGCATCGTGCGATCGGACAGGTCGTGAAGGCGGACGGTGAGCGCGTACGCATCGGTTGATGTTGCACTGCCGGCGGCGGGCATGGCGGCATCGCGTCGGATCGCTCTCGCCGCAGTCGTCGTCCTTTTCGCGGCGACCTGGATCCGGCCGATCTGGCCCGTCGAACAGGCGCTGCATAGTTCACTGACGGTCGTCGCGTTGGGCTTGCTGTACACGTACGCGCGGCGCGGAACGACACGCAACAGCGACTTCATTCTCCTCTGCGTGTTTCTGGCGCTGCACTGCGTCGCGTCGCGCTGGCTATATTCGAACGTTCCGTACGGCGAATGGTGTCAGCGACTGCTCGGCCTATCGCCGCAGGCGCTATTCGGCTGGCATCGCAATCATTTCGATCGATTGGTGCACTTCGCATACGGCGCCTGCCTGACGCCGGCCTTCGCGCACAGCCTTGCACTTCGCTACCCGCTCTCGCGTCGCCAAGGGTTCGCGTTGGCGCTTCTGCTGATCATGGCGAGCAGCCTTGTCTACGAGTGGATCGAATGGGCCGTCGCGTTGACGATGTCCCCGCATGACGCCGAGGCGTACAACGGCCAGCAGGGCGACATGTGGGATGCGCACGCGGACATGCTGATGGCGACCGTCGGTGCGGTCGTGCAAGGCCCATGGCTTGTGCGGAGTCGAACGTGATGCGACTGGCGGTTCTCGCCTCCGGCCGCGGCAGCAATCTCCAGGCGATCCTCGATGCGATCGGCGACGGCGCGTTGGATGCGCGCGTGGTTGGTGTGTTTTCCGATCGGCGAACCGCGAAGGCGCTCGATCGTGCGCGCGCTGCGGGCATCGAAGCAGTCGCGATTTCACCGTCGAAGTTCGAAACGCGCGAAGCGTTCGACGTCGCACTCTTCGCCGCGATCGCCGCCGTTCAGCCCGACCTCATCGTCTGCGCCGGATACATGCGCCTGCTGGGCGCCGCCCAGGTCGAGGCATGGCACGGCCGCATGATCAATATCCACCCTTCGTTGCTGCCGCTGTACAAGGGCCTGCGCACGCATGACCAGGCGCTTGCGGCCGGTGCGCCGGAGCACGGCTGCAGCGTGCATTTCGTTACTGCCGAGCTCGATGGCGGGCCGGTAATCGCACAAGCGACGGTGCCAGTCCTACCGGCTGACGATGCCGAAGCGCTGAGCGCACGCGTGCTCGATCGCGAACACCCGCTTCTGATCGCTACGCTGCAGCTGTTCGCGGCGCGTCGTCTCCGCCTCCACGGCGCATCCGTAGAGTTCGACGGTCGTCCGCTGCAGCGCCCGCTGCGATTAGCGGGTATGGATCTTCGGGAGATCGACGCATGAGCCGCTTGATCGCAGTCGTCATCGCCATCGCATCGCTGGCCGCTGCGCTTCCTGCGCAAGCGATGCAGCCGTTCCATGCGACCTACGACGTCTACCGCGGCGGCCGCGACCTCGGCGTCGCGACGCTGCAGGTCGTGCCCGACGGCAACCACTGGCGCGTCGACCTGGTGATGGACGGCAAGGGCCTGATCGGGCTTGCCGGCCTCAATGCGCAGCAGAGCACCGTCTTCGACGAGGTGAACGGGGCCTATCGCCCGCTCTCGCAAAGCACGCTGCGGAAGATGCTGTTCACGCGCAAGCAGACGACCGGTGTCTACGATTGGGCCTCGCAACGTGCGGTCTGGACGGGCGACGTGAAGAAGACCCGCCAGGCGCCGGTGGCGCTGCAGGCGGGTGACATGAGCGGACTTCTGATCAACCTTGCAGTGATCCGGGACGCACAACCGGGCCAGATGCTGCAGTATCGGTACGTTGACAGCGGTCGTGCGCGCCTTCAGCGCTACGCGGTGGCGACGCAGCCGGACGACATCAGCGTCGGGGAATTGCAGTACAGCGCGTTGCGCGTCGACCGCGTGCAGTCGGGCGACGAGCAGACCTCCATCTGGGTCGCGGAAGGCGTTCCGACGCCGATCCGCATCCTTCAGCGTGAAAACGGCGAGGACACGTATGACCTGCGCCTCATCGAATACAAGGGAGCCTGACCACATGACGAAGACGTTCCTCCGCGGCGCCGTGCTGGCCGCTTCGCTTGCCCTCGCCGCCCTGCCCGCCTTCGCGACGCAGCCCTTCAGCGCGCCCTACCAGGCGAACTACATGGGCATGAACGCCACCGGTCGCATGGCGATCGAATCGGCGGGCAACGGCCAGTGGCGCTACACGCTCGAGATCCGCAACCAGCTGGCCGACCTCGTGCAGACCACGGTGTTCGACGAGGACGGCGGCGTGCTGCGTCCGCTGTCCGGCAGCGACACCAACAAGCTGCTGATCAAGAAGTCCAGCAAGAGGGCCACGTACGACTGGGCCAAGGGCGTCGCGACGTGGTCCGGCGACGTCAAGCCCGATCGCGCTGGCCCGGTGAAGCTGCAGAAGGGTGACCTCGATGCGCTGCTGGTGAACATCGCGATCGCGCGTGACGCGGTGGCCGGCAAGCCGCTGCACTATCGACTGGTCGAAAACGGCAAGGCGCGCGACCTCTCCTATGCGATCGCGGGCAAGGAAGCGATCACGGTCAACGGCAAGTCGCAGCAGGCCACGAAGGTCGTGAGCACGTCGGGCGACAAGAAGACGACGATCTGGGTCGTCGCCGGCGTGCCGGTGCCGGTGCGCATCATGCAGGCCAACGGCAACGACACGATCGACCTGCGTATCGCGCAGTAAACGCCCGCGGTTTGTTGCAAAGAAAAAGCCCCGCTTCGGCGGGGCTTTTTCGTGTCCGGCGATGCAGCCCGTCAGCTGATGCGCGAGATCTTCGCCCCGACACCGGACAGCTTCTGCTCGATGTTTTCGTAGCCGCGATCCAGGTGGTAGATGCGGTCGATGATCGTCTCGCCATCGGCGACGAGGCCGGCAAGGATCAGCGATGCGGACGCGCGAAGATCGGTCGCCATCACCGGCGCACCGCTCAGGCGCGGCACGCCGCGCACCACGGCGGTATGCCCGTCGACATGGATGTCCGCCCCGAGGCGCACCAGCTCGTTGACGTGCATGAAACGGTTTTCGAAGATGTTTTCGTTGATCACCGCCACGCCGTCCGCGATGCAGTTGAGCGCCATGAATTGCGCCTGCATGTCGGTCGGGAAACCCGGGTGTGGCGCCGTGGTGATGTTCACGGGGCGCGGGCGGCGGCCCTTCATGTCGAGAGTGATGCGGTCGCCATCGCAGTCGAGCTCCGCGCCCGCTTCCTTCAGCTTGTCGAGCACGGCATCCATGGTGTCGGGACGCGTATGGGTGAGCGTCACGCGGCCGCCTGTCATCGCCGCGGCGACGAGGAACGTGCCGGCTTCGATGCGATCGGCGACGACCGTGTGTTCGCAGCTGTGCAGACGCTCGACGCCTTCGACCACGATACGACCGGTGCCAGCGCCGGTGATCTTCGCGCCCATCGCGATCAGGAAGTCCGCGAGGTCCACGATCTCGGGCTCCATCGCCGCGTTCTCAAGCACGGTGCGACCTTCGGCCAGCGTCGCCGCCATCAGCACGTTCTCGGTCGCGCCGACGCTGACGATGTCGAATACATGGCGCGCGCCGACGAGCTTGTCCATGCGCGCCTTGATGAAGCCGTTCTCGACGCTGATCTGCGCACCGAGCGTCTGCAGGCCCTTGATGTGCAGGTCGACCGGACGCGAACCGATGGCGCAGCCGCCGGGCAGCGAGACTTCCGCGTGGCCGTAGCGCGCCAGCAGCGGCCCGAGCACCAGCACCGAGGCGCGCATCGTCTTGACCAGCTCGTAGGGCGCGACCTGGCTGTGCACGGTGGTCGGATCGACCGTCACCACGCCGGGGCCGATGTCGCCGACGCGCGCACCGAGTTCGGCGAGCAGCCGCGCGGTGGTGTGCACGTCGTGCAGGTGCGGCACGTTGCGCAGCGTGACCGGGCCGTCGGCGAGCAGCGTCGCGCAGAGGATCGGCAGGACGGCGTTCTTGGCACCGGAAATACGGACTTCGCCGTTCAGCGGCGCGCCGCCTTCGACAACGATCTTCTGCATGGATGGGGTCTGGAAAGGAGTGGGAGGGCCGCGGGGGCTCAGCCGGCGTTGCCGGCTTCCTCGGGGGTCACGGTCTTGAGCTGCAGGGCGTGGATCTCGCCGCCCATGCGGTCGCCGAGCGTGGCGTAGACCATGCGGTGGCGCGCCAGCGGCAGCTTGCCGCGGAAGGCATCGCTGACGACGGTAGCTTCGAAATGCACGCCGTCGTCGCCGCGGACGTCGGCGCGAGCGCCGGGCAGGCCCTGCTCGATGAGGTGGCGGATGGTGTCGGGGTTCACGGGAGGCCTTCGGAAACGACGCGGGCGGCGGCCCCACGGGCGCGGGCCGCCTGAACCGCTTAAACTGAGCGACTTAGCCTAGCCGAAAGGACCCCCGTCCGAAATGGCGGATCCCATCGCGCCGGTGCACGGCGACATCGACTTCCCGGCCAGCGGCCGCCGCGTCTTCGCCGTCGAGGCCGAGGCGCTCGCCGCTGTTTCCGCTCGCCTCGACGGCGGCTTTGCCGACGCCTGCCGCCTGATGCTGCAGGCCCGCGGGCGCGTCGTCTGCGTCGGCATGGGCAAGTCCGGGCACATCGCCCGCAAGATCGCCGCGACGCTGGCGTCGACCGGCACGCCGTCCTTCTTCGTGCATCCCGGTGAAGCCGCGCATGGCGACCTCGGCATGATCACCGACGCCGACGTCGTGCTCGCCCTCTCCTACTCCGGCGAGAGCGACGAGATCCTCACGCTGATGCCGGTGCTCAAGCGCCAGGGCAATGCGGTGATCGCTATGACCGGCCGCGCGACATCGACCATGGCGCGCGAAGCCGACGTGCATCTCGACGTCTCGGTGCCCGCCGAAGCCTGCCCGCTGCATCTCGCCCCGACGTCGAGCACCACCGCGTCTCTGGCGATGGGCGATGCGCTCGCGGTCGCGCTGCTGGAAGCACGCGGCTTCACTGCCGACGATTTCGCGCGTTCGCATCCCGCCGGCGCGCTGGGTCGTCGCCTTCTGCTGCACATCGCCGACGTCATGCATGCGGGTAACGATCTGCCGATCGTTCGCCCCGATGCATCGGTGAGCGAAGCGCTGGTGGAGATGAGCCACAAGCGCCTCGGGCTCACCGCCGTCGCCGACGAGTCGCAACGACTGCTCGGCGTCTTCACCGACGGCGACCTGCGTCGCACGCTCGACGATGCACAGCTTGATCTGCGCTCCACCTCCATCGCACAGGTGATGACGCGCAATCCGCGCACCATCGGTGCGGACGTGCTCGCGGTGGAAGCTGCGCACGTGATGGAGCAACACAAGATCAACGGCCTGCTGGTCGTCGATGGTGAGGGCCGCGTCGTCGGCGCCCTCAACATTCACGACCTGTTGCGAGCCCGGGTGGTTTAAGGGCCGATACGCATGACGACCGATACCTCCGCCCTCGCCGATCTGCGCGACCGCGCCCGACGCGTGCGCCTCGCGTGCTTCGACGTCGACGGCACGCTGACCGACGGCCGCCTCATCTATGACGCGGCCGGCGGCGAAGCCAAGGCATTCCATGTGCACGACGGACAGGGCCTGGTGCTGCTGCGCCGCGCGGGCATCGAAGTCGCGCTGATCACCGCGCGCACGAGTCCCGTCGTCGAGCGACGTGCTGCGGAACTCGGCGTGCGTGCGTGCGCGGGCATCGGCGACAAGCTCGCCTGCGTGCAGAAGATCGCGAGCGCACTCGGCGTGTCGCTCGACGAAGTGGCGTTCATGGGCGATGACCTGCCCGACCTCAAGGTGATGCGCGGCGTCGGGTTGTCCGCATGTCCGGCGGATGCGCACGAATGGATCCGTCGCGATGCAGCGTGGACGTCGCAACGCGAAGGCGGCCGCGGCGCCGCGCGCGAATTCTGCGATTTCGTGCTCGACGCGCAGGATCGCGTGCAGTCGCTCATCGATGCACTGCTCGCTGATGCACCGGCGCCGCTCGGAGCGCAGGCATGAACTGGCGCCTGGTACTCGGGCTGGTGCTTGCGGCCGCGGCGGTCGCTGTCGGCATTTCGCTGTGGCGGCAGCATGTCGCGGACAACCTTCCGCTCGAAGCGGGCCGCTCCGATTACACGCTTTATGACTTCGAGCTGGTGTCGCTCGATGCGCAGGGCCGCGAGTCGTTCACGCTGCGCGGCCCGAAGCTGACACGCCAGCCCGAGGTGCACACGCTGTCCTTGCAGACGCCGGTGTTCGTGATTCCGCCGCGCGCGGGCAGCACCGATGCGCCGTGGACGGTCGATTCCAAGACGGCGTGGGTGTCGGCCAAGGGCGACGAGATCCGCCTTCGCGGCGACGTGCATGCGATCAGCACGCGCAGCGGCGGCGATCCGGTGCGCATGGATACGCAGGAACTCAACGTGTTTCCGGATGCGAATCGCGCGACCTCCGCAGTGGCGGTCAGCGTGAAACAACCGGGACTTATACTGAATGGCCACGGCATGGACGCGAGACTCGACGACCGCGTGGTGAAGCTCCAGAACGTCAAGGCCCGTTATGAAAAGTCGCAATAACCTCGCGCCCGTCGTCGCGCTCCTCCTCGTGTTCGTCGCGGGCTCCGCGTTCGCTCGTTCGAGCGATCGCCGCATGGGCATCGACATCGAAAGCGGGTCGGCGATCTATTCGACCGACGACAGCAAGCCGACCGTACTCAGTGGCGGCGTCACCATTACGCAGGGTACGTTGCACATCACCTCCAGCGGCGCGCAGATCACCATGCAGAACGGTGAAGCCGTGCGCGCGGTGCTCAATGGCGGGCCGGTGAAGATGAGCCAGCTGCTCGACGACGGCACGCCGATGAGTTCGACCTCGGCCGCGGCCGATTACGACATGAAGGCCGACGTCGTGGTGCTGAGCGGCAATGTCACCGTGCAGCAGACGCGCGGCACGCTCACCGGCGACCGCGTGAACTACAACATGCGCACCGGACAGGTCGCGAGCGGCGCGGCCGCGGGCGGTGGACGCGTGCACATGCACATCGCACCGAAGAACGCGGGCACGCCCTGATGCTCAAGGCCGAGGGTCTGCGCAAGAAGTACAAGTCGCGCGAGGTCGTTCGCGATTTCGGCCTGACGCTGGAAGCCGGTGAAGTCGTCGGCCTGCTCGGCCCGAACGGCGCGGGCAAGACGACGTGCTTCTACATGATCGTCGGGCTGGTGCCGGCCGATGCCGGCAAGATCACGCTCGACGGGCAGGACATCACCGCGCAACCGATGTATGCGCGCGCCAAGCATGGCGTCGGTTACCTGCCGCAGGAACCGTCGGTGTTCCGCAAGCTCACCGTCGCCGACAACATCCGGCTGGTGCTCGAACTGCGCACCGATCTCGATCGCAAGGGCCGTGAGCGCGAGCTCGCGTCGCTGCTCGACGAGTTGCAGGTCGCGCACGTGTCCGACCAAATCGGTGCGAGTCTTTCCGGTGGCGAGCGACGCCGTGTCGAGATCGCGCGCGCACTCGCCGCACGTCCGCGCATGATGCTACTCGACGAACCGTTCGCCGGCGTCGACCCGATTTCGGTCGGCGAAATCCAGCGCATCGTGCGTCACCTGACCGAGCGTGGCATTGGCGTGCTGATCACCGACCATAACGTGCGCGAGACACTCGGCATCTGCGACCGTGCGTACATCCTGAACGAGGGCGCCGTGCTCGCGCAGGGTTCGCCCGAATCTATCCTCGCGAATCCCGACGTACGCCGCGTCTACCTCGGTGAAACGTTCCGACTGTAATGTTTCAGCGCCCGACCGGCGGCAGCGATCGAAGCTGACGTCGTACCGGAACGCCGTGTACCTTGCATGTCGATGAAACCGCGCCTCCAGGCCTCACTGGGCCAGCATCTTGTGATGACGCCGCAACTGCGGCAGGCAATCCGCCTGCTCCAGTTGTCGTCCGTCGAACTCGATGCGGAACTGACGGAAGCGGTCGAGAGCAACCCGCTGCTCGAGTGGGACGAAGGCGGCGAAGTCATCACCACGCCCGATGCCGCGGCGCCGGACGGCGACAGTGCGGATGTCGAAGTGGAGATCGATCGGTCCGCGCTCGAAACGTGGACCGACTCGGAACTCGACGGCTGGGGCGAAGGCTCCGGCCACGGCTACAGCGGCGATGGCGACGGCGGCTCGCTCGCCGAGCAGATCGCGGACCGCGAAACGCTGCACGACCATCTTCTGTGGCAGCTGCATCTCAGCAGCCAGTCGCCGCGCGATCGCCAGATCGGCGCGGCCATCATCGATGCGATTTCCGACGACGGTTACCTGCGCGAGCCGCTGGAAGCGATCGCCGACACGATGGATCCGCCGGTGCCGGTGGAAGACGTCGCGACGGTGCTGCATGTCGTGCAGCACTTCGACCCGATCGGCGTAGGTGCGCGGTCGGTCTCCGAAGCCTTATGCGTGCAGCTTGGCGCGCTCGATCCGGACACGCCCGGTCGCGCGATCGCATTGCGCATCGCCGACGCGCATCTCGAACGCTTGCCTCGCCTCGGCGCCGATGGCCTTGCGCATGAGCTCGGTGAGCCGGTCGACGAAGTCGAATGCGCCATCGCATTGCTGCTGTCGATGGACCCTCGCCCGGGTGCGCAGCTCGGTGAAGTCGCGCCCGAAAGCTATGTCACGCCCGACGTGGTGATCTGGCGGCAGCATGGTGCCTGGCGCGTCGCGCTTGCCGACCTCAGCCGCCCGCGCCTGCGCATCAATCGAAGCTACGAATCGCTAATCGGACGCACTTCGACGGCGGACACCACGTATCTGCGCGGCCAGTTGCAGGAAGCGCGTTGGCTGCTGCGCAATGTCGAAGCGCGCGGCGAGACGCTGCTGCGCGTGGCGCGTTGCCTGGTGCAGCGTCAGTTGCAGTTCCTCGAATGCGGTGACGGCTCGTTGCGACCGCTCACGCTGCGCGAGGTCGCTGCCGAGCTCGGCCTTCACGAATCCACCGTCTCGCGGGCCATCGCACGCAAGTACGCGCGTACGCCACGCGGCACGTTGCCGCTGCGCTCGTTCTTCGCATCGAGCGTGGGCAATGGTACGGCGGAGGAGACATCGAGCGCGGCCGTGCAGTCGATGATCCGCCAGCTGATCTCCGCCGAAAACCCGCGCAAACCCTTGTCCGACGCGCGGCTGGCCGAGACGCTACAGAGCGCGGGCGTGCCGGTGGCGCGGCGTACGGTGGCAAAATATCGGGAAGCCATGAGCATCCCTTCGTCGCAGGACCGCGTGAGGATGAGCTGAGCAACGCAGTATTTGACGAACGTCATATCGCGGGGCCGGGAAAGTGACATGCTGAGACCGCGGCCACCGGGCCGCCTCTGCCGACAGCCTGGAGATGCCCATGCGTATCGAAGTCCACGGTCAGCACATCGATGTCACCCCCGCCCTGCGGGAGTACGTCGCCACCCGGTTCAATCGTCTCGGCCGACACATCGACCAGCCGTTCGAGGTCCGCACGGTGCTTCTCGTCGAAAAGACTCGCCAATGCGCGGAGGCGACGGTGGTCATGGCCGGCAGGACACTTCATGCGGACGCCGAAGGCGCGGATGTCTACGCCGCCATCGACGTGCTCGCCGACAAACTCGACCGTGGGCTGCTCAGGCACAAGGAGCGGCGAAGCGACCACCACCGCGGCGAGCGCCTCGCGCGCAGCGCCGAACTCGCCTGACTCCATGCCCTTTGCCGACCTGCTCAGCCTCGAACGCATCCAACGAATCGACGCCCCGCTCGACCGCGACCGCGTGATCGAGCACATGGCGACGCTGCTGGCCAGGCCGGTCGAAGGGCACGGACTTCCCGCTTCAGAACTCGCCGAGCGCCTGCGCGCGCGCGAAAAGCTCGCCAGCACGGCGCTCGGTTTCGGAGTCGCAATCCCGCATGCACGCATGGGCAGCCTCGATGCCGCCCGCGGTGCATTCGTGCGATTGGCCGAACCGGTGCAGTTCGCCGCGCCCGACGCACGCCCCGTCGACCTTCTCTTCGCGATGGCGGTGCCGGACGACGACGTCGCCGGCCACCTCGCACAGCTCGGCGAAATCGCCCAGCGTTTTTCCGACGAAAGCTTCCGCGACGCTTTGCGCGACGCGAGCGACGACCGCGAACTCGCGCGTCGCCTGCTCGGGTCCGACGCATGAACGCCCGCATCAGCGCGCAGGAGTTGTACGACCAGCAACTCGAACGCCTCGAGCTGCGATGGCTGGCCGGGCGACGTGGGACGTCCCGCGTATTGGAATCGGTCGACACCGTCGCACGACGTCCGTCTCTCGCCGGCTACCTCAACATCATCTATCCGAACCGCGTGCAGATCCTCGGTACCGAAGAACTCGCGTGGCTCGACGAGCTCGACTCGCGCGCGCGCTGGGAAACGATCGAGAAGATCATCCAGTTCCGCCCGCTCGCGCTGGTCATCAGCAAGGACCAGCGCTGCCCCGAAGACCTGCGGCTCGCCGCCGAGGAAAGCGATACGCCGTTGTGGGTGTCGCCGCGTCGCGGGCATGAGCTGCTGAACCACCTGCAGTACCACCTCGCGCGCAAGCTCGCGCCGCGGGTGACGCTGCATGGTGTCTTCATGGAGATCTATTCGATCGGCGTGCTCATCACCGGCGAGAGCGGTGCGGGCAAGAGCGAACTGGCGCTCGAACTGGTGACGCGCGGCCATCGACTGGTCGCCGATGACGCGCCCGAGTTCACCCAGATCGCGCCCGACGTGCTCGACGGAACCTGTCCCGACCTGTTGCAGGACATGCTCGAAGTGCGCGGCCTCGGCGTGCTGAACATCCGTCAGATGTTCGGTGACACGGCCGTCAAGCGGAACAAGTATCTTCGGCTGATCGTGCACCTGACGCAGCCGTCGTTGCATCCCGGGCCCGGTGGGCTCGAACGCATCACCGGCGACCTCGGCGCGCGCCGCGTCCTGGACCTGGATGTCCCCATGATCACCCTGCCCGTCATCGCCGGCCGCAACCTCTCCGTGCTGACCGAAGCCGCCACGCGCACGCATATCCTGCGAGCAAAGGGCGTCGACCCCGCGGCGGCCTTCATGGCGCGCCACAGCCACTTCCTCGAGCGGGGCGACTCGTGAGTTCACCGTCGCTCGCGACGCTGGTGCTGGTCAGTGGCATGTCCGGCTCCGGCAAGTCCGTCGCACTCAACACGTTCGAAGACCTCGGCTTCTATTGCGTCGACAACCTGCCCGCGATGCTGCTGCCGCAGCTCGTCGCCGACATCACCGGTGGCGAGGACGGCGGCCCGGCGAAAGTCGCGGTCGGCATCGACGTTCGCAACCGTCACGACGAACTCGACAAGGTGCCGGAAGCGCTCGCAGCGGTCGGTGGCCTCGGCTTCGATCCGCGCCTCGTGTTCTTCGACGCGGCCGATCCCGTTCTGCTCAAGCGTTATGCCGACACGCGTCGCCGCCATCCGCTGAGCCGGCTCGGGCTATCCCTGCCCGATGCGATCGCGCTCGAGCGGCAGGTGTTGCGTTCGCTTCGACAGCTGGCCGACGCCATCGTCGACACCAGCGAAATGAACGTGCACCAGTTGCGACGCCACGTCACCACGGAATTCGGGCTTGGCGCGGAAACCGGCATGTCGCTGATGTTCGAATCGTTCGCGTATCGACGCGGCGTTCCGGGTGATGCGGATTTTGTATTCGACGCGCGCGCGCTACCGAACCCGCACTGGATCCCGTCGTTGCGCCCGCTGTCCGGTCGCGATCCCGATGTGCGCGACTACCTGATGACGCAGCCGGACGTCGAAGCGTTCTACACGCAGATCAGCAGCTTCCTCGATGCATGGCTGCCGCGCCTGCAGGCCGACAGTACGCGCAGCTATGCGACGGTCGCTTTCGGTTGCTCCGGCGGCCGGCATCGCTCCGTGTATCTCGCCGAACGCATGGCCGACCACGCGCGCTCGCAGGGCTGGCCTGAAGTCGCCGTGCATCATCGCGAGCTCGACTAGGCAACGTTCCAACCGCCGCTTCCGGACGGTCACGCCGCTCTGCTAACGTCGAGCCATGGCCGTCGGCATCCTGCTCGTCACCCACGAAGGTATCGGTACCGCACTGCGCGGCGTCGCCGAGCGGCTGCTCATGCCTGTGCCGCTGCGCATCGAAGTGTTCGAGGTCGGTTTCGACGCCGACCCCGACGCCGTTCTGCCGATGGCCAGCGCCGCATTACGACGCGCCGACAGCGGCGATGGTGTGCTGGTGCTGACCGATCTCTTCGGTGCCAGCCCGGCGAACATCGCGTCACGACTTTCCCGCCTCGGCACGCCCATCCGCCGCGTGTCCGCACTCAACCTTCCGATGCTGCTGCGCGTCCTCAACTACGCCGACCTCGAACTCGACGCGCTGCCCGCCGTGGCCGTCGCGGGTGGCCGCAACGGCGTTCAACTCGACGACGCCTGACCGACATGATCGAACGCGACCTCACCGTTTCCAACCGCCTCGGCCTGCACGCACGCGCCACCGCCAAGCTCGTGCAGACGCTGTCGCACTACAAGAGCGCATGCACGCTCACCGCGAAAGGCCGCGAGGTCAACGCGAAAAGCATCATGGGCGTGATGCTGCTCGCCGCCGGGCAAGGCACGGTGGTGAAGCTGCGCATCGAAGGCGAAGACGAACAGACCGCCGCCGACGCCGTGCAGGCGCTGTTCGAACGCGGCTTCGACGAAGGCAGCTGATCGCATGCGACAGACGCTGTCCGGCCAGGGCGCATCACGCGGCACCGTGCTCGGCCGGGCCCGCGTCCGCCTGCCGCATGCGTTGCAGATCGCCGAACAGCACATCGAGCCAGCCGCGGCTGACGAAGAACTCGCACGCTTGCGCCGCGCCATCGACGCCGTGCGCGCGGAGATGCACGAGCTGCGTGCACGCTTGCATGGCGCGCTTGCACAGGAAGTCGGCGAGTTCCTCGACCTGCATGCTTTGATGCTCGACGACCCCGAGCTGCTGCACGGGCTCGACGAGCTCGTCCGCACGCGTCACTTCACCGCCGACTACGCCTTGCGCGTGCAGCGCGATCGCCTCGCCGCGGTGTTCGAGGCGATGGACGACCCCTACTTCAAGAGCCGCGTCGAGGACATCGACCAGGTCATCGGGCGCGTGCATGCCGCTCTGCATCGCCGCGACTTCGAACTGCGCGGCTTCGCCGGCGAGATCCTCGTCGCCGAAAGCGTGGCGCCCGCGGAGATGGCGCAGCTGCAGGCACAGGGTGTCGTCGGGCTGGTCACCACGAGCGGCAGCGCGCTCGGCCACACCGCGATCTTGGCGCGCAGCCTGCACATGCCGCTGATCGTCGACTGCGCGGACGCGCTGGATCGAATCAACGACGGCGACGCGCTGATCCTCGACGGCGGCAGCGGGCTCGTCGTCGCCGAGCCCGATGCCGACGACCTGCGCGCGCACAACGAACGCGAGAAGGGGCATGTCCGCGAGAAGCGCACCCTGGCCCGCCTGCGTCGCGAGCCGACGCGCACGCGCGACGGCGTCGACATTCGCCTGTTCGCGAACGCCGAATCGCAGGAAGACGTCGCCGAAGCGCACGCACTCGGTGCTGCGGGCGTCGGCCTCTATCGCACGGAGTTCCTGTTCCTGCAGCGCAATGCCCTGCCCGATGAGGACGAACAGTTCCGCGCGTACCGCGATGTCGTGATGGGCATGAACGGTCGGCCGGTGACGATCCGCACGCTGGACGTCGGCGCGGACAAGACCGACCGCACCGGACTGTCGCTGCGGGACGAACACAATCCCGCGCTCGGGCTGCGCGGCGTGCGTCTGTCGCTCGCACGTCGCGGCCTGTTCGAAACGCAGTTGCGCGCGTTGTTGCGTGCATCGGCCTACGGGCGCATCCGCCTGCTCATCCCGATGATCACGTCGGCGGAGGAAGTGCGCGAGGTGCGACGCGAAGTCGATCGTGTGACTGCACTACTGCGCGACGAAGGCCATGAAATCGGCCAGGACGTCCCATTGGGTGTAATGATCGAAGTGCCGGCCGCGGCGCTTGCGCTGCCCGCCTTCATCGACGAGGTGGACTTCCTATCCGTCGGCACGAACGATCTCGTGCAGTACCTGCTTGCCGTCGACCGCAATCACGAAGGGCTCGGCAAGCTCTATACGCCACTCCATCCCGCGGTCATCCGCGTGCTGCGCGACGTCATCCGCCTTGCGCAGCGTCGTGGGCGTTCGATCGCGGTCTGCGGGGAAATGGCTGCAGCGCCCGACTACGCACCCCTGCTTCTTGCGCTGGGGCTCACCGACTTCAGCCTACATCCGGGCACCATGCTCGAAGTGCGAAAGCGCATCCGCGACTGCGACCTCGCGCGACTGCAATCGCGCCTGCCCGCGCTGCTGCGCGCCCGCGATCGCGCGACCATCGAGCGCTGGCTCGCCACCGCCTGATCGCGCCGCGGCATCGATGTGCGACGGCGATTGTCCATCGCGCGACCCAGCGGCGATAATGTGCGCATGAACCTCTGACCTCGGTCGCATATCGCGGCGTTCAACGCCGGCGGGTGCGACTCGCCCACGGACCGCATAGGTCCCCGCCGGAAGCCGCGCATGGCCGAATCCGTCCGCCACGAGAAGACCGCGCGGCAGCTCAGGCTGCTGTCGGACGCGCTCGACAGCGGGCGCCTCGGTCCGGTCCGTCGCCTGGTCAATACGCTCTCGCCCGCCGAGATCGGCAACCTGCTCGAATCACTGCCGCCCGCCAAGCGCACGGTGGTGTGGGGGCTGGTGGACGCCGAGGACGACGGCGAGGTGCTGGTGCACGTCGGCGACGAGGTGCGCGAAGGCCTGCTGGCCGAGATGGACCCGGACGAGATCATCGCGGCGGTCGAGGACCTCGACATCGATGACCTCGCCGACCTCGTCGAGGACCTGCCGGACGCGGTGATCGAGCAGGTTCTGCTTTCGATGGACCGCGAGAACCGCGAGCGCCTCGAGCAGGTGCTGTCGTATCCGGAGGACACCGCCGGCCGCCTGATGAACCCCGATGTGGTGACGGTGCGGACCGACACCACGATCGAGGTCGTGCTGCGTTACCTGCGCCTTCGCGGCGAGCTGCCCGAGCACACCGACCATCTGTACGTCGTCAGCCGACGCCATCAGTACCTGGGCCGCATCGCGCTGACCGACCTGCTCACGCAGGACCCGGCGACGCCGATCAATCGCCTGGTCGACGATGAGCAGCCGGCGATCCGCGTGGGCGAGACGGCGAACGAAGTAGCACGGCGCTTCTCGGACTACGACTGGGTGAGCGCCCCGGTGGTCGACGAGAGCAACATCCTGCTCGGCCGCATCACGATCGATGACGTGGTCGACATCATCCGCGAACAGGCCGAGCACCAGGCGCTGTCGGCGGCGGGTCTCGACGAGGAAGAGGATCTCTTCAGCCCGGTACCGCGCGCGACGCGCCGTCGCCTGATGTGGCTGACGATCAATCTCGGCACCGCGTTCCTCGCGTCGTACGTGGTCGGCCAGTTCGAGGGCACGATCCAGCAGATCGTCGCGCTCGCCGTGCTGATGCCGATCGTCGCCGGCATGGGCGGCAACGCGGGCACGCAGGTCCTCGCGCTGATGGTGCGCGGCCTCGCGCTCGGGCAGGTCGGCTATTCGAACTACCTGACGCTGCTGTGGAAGGAGTGCAAGGTCGCGCTGCTGACCGGCCTCGGCCTCGGCCTCATCCTCGCCACGGTCGTGCAGTTGCGCTTCGGCAATTGGGGACTCACCGCCGTCATCGCGGCCGCGCTGCTGATCAACCAGCTCGCAGCGGCCATCGCCGGCGTGCTGATTCCCGTCAGCCTCCGCCGTTTCGGCTTCGACCCGGCGCTGGCCAGCAGCATCTTCCTCACGACGGTTACCGACGTGATGGGGTTCTTCTCGTTCCTCGGGCTCGCGACCTTCTTCCTGCTCAAGTGACGGCCTTGCCCGCCGTTACCATGTCCGTGAGCCCGGACTCTGTCCATGGACCGGCCGACCAGGGGGAACCTCGATGATCACCCGACTGCTGCGGCGCCTGCAGGGCCGCCCCGCGTCCGCGC
Organism: Lysobacter sp. HA35; assembly: GCF_054061195.1. Lineage (NCBI taxonomy): Bacteria > Pseudomonadati > Pseudomonadota > Gammaproteobacteria > Lysobacterales > Lysobacteraceae > Lysobacter > Lysobacter sp. HA35. Next base: position 1,511,055 of record NZ_JBSSDY010000001.1, read on the forward strand.
CGACCGCTGCGCCGTCCCTCGCGGGCGATGCATTGGTCGTCTACGACGCGTGGAACGACATGGATGACGAGGCAGTGGCTGACGCGACCGTGCTCGCACCGCCCGAACTTGCCGCGCGATTCGTCGCCCACCTGTTCGGCACTCCGTTGGATGCGCCCGTCGTCGACGGCATGGCCGACGACATCCTCGACCAGCTCGACATGCAGATGCAGCGGCTCGACGTCGCGCGCCTGCCCCGCCTTCCTGCGCTCGTACCGCAGTTGCTCGCCGCGCTGCGTCGCGACGACGTGGATGCCAACGCGATCGCCGCGGTGCTGGCGCGCGATCCGACGCTCGCGGGTGACGTCGTTCGCGTTGCCAACAGTGCGCACTACCGTCGCGGTGCGCCGATCAATGCATTGCCGCAGGCGGTGAACACGATCGGCAGCGACGGCCTGCGTTATGTCGTGCTGACCACCGTGATGCGCCCGATCCTGCAGGCCGATCCCTCGCAACAGGGCGCGCAGTCGGGTGCCCGTCTGGCCGTGCAGTCCGAAACGCGTACATGGCTCTGCGGAACGCTCGCGCGCGGCGCCTGCGACATCGGCGAAGCACAGCTCGCGTCGGTGATCGCGTCGACCGGCGCATCCGCGCTGATGCGCATGATGCCGCGGCCGTTGATTACGCAGGCCGCGGCAGACGCGACGTTCGGGCCACGATTCCTCGCCCTTGCGGGGACGTTGTCCGCTCGTGCTGCAGCGCATTGGCGGCTCGGCGATTCGGTATGCACTGCACTGGCTTCGATGTCGACCGACGATGGAGCGCCGCTCGTTCGCGTGCTCGCGCATGCCGATCGGCTGTCGATGCTGCACACGCTTCAACAGTGCGGCGAGATCGCCGCGAGCGTGTCGATCGCCGCGTCAGCAGATGATCGTCGCAAGGACGCAGGGCTTCTTGCGTCGCTGCCGCACATGTCCGAATCCGTCGCTGCCTGATCGCCTGAGGCTCGGCGCGCCCGCTCGCCTCAATTCGCGAGCAGACGCTCCAGCACCGCCATCCGCACGGCGACGCCATTCGCGACCTGACGCAGGATCAGCGACTGCCGGCCGTCCGCCACTTCGTCCGTGATCTCGACGCCGCGATTGATCGGGCCCGGATGCATCACCACTGCATCAGGTGCCGCATGTCGCAGGCGCTCTACGGTGATGCCGTAGTCGCGGTGGTAATCCTCGAGCGAATCGACCAAGCCGTCTTCCATGCGTTCGCGCTGCAGGCGCAGCGTCATCACCGCGTCGGCGCCGTCGATGGCCTCATCGATATCTTGCGTGACGCGGCAGCCGGCGAGCGTTTCGTCGTCCGGCAGTAGCGATGCCGGGCCGCAGACGCGCACGTCGCCCGCACCGAGCGCGCGCAGTGCATGCAGGTCCGAACGCGCGACGCGCGAATGCTTGACGTCACCAACGATGGCGATGCGGAGCTTCGAGAAATCGCCGCCTTTTGCCTGCCGCAACGTCAGCATGTCGAGCAGGCCTTGCGTCGGATGATTGCTGCGGCCGTCGCCGGCATTGAGCAGCGCGGTCCCGGGCTTCGCCGCGTCCGCCAGCTGCGCGACTGCACCGTCGTCGTGATGCCGCACGATGAAACCACGCACGCCCATCGCTTCGAGGTTGCGCATCGTGTCCAGCGCGGTCTCGCCCTTGCGAGCGGATGACGTGGACACGTCGAAGTTGAGCACGTGTGCACCGAGGCGCTGCGCCGCGAGCTGGAAGCTCATGCGCGTGCGCGTGGACGGCTCGAAAAACAGCGTGCAGACCGCGATGCCGCGAAGCGCATCCGAATCGCCAGTCAGCTCGGCGAAGTGTTGGGCGCGGTCGAGCAGCTCGACGACGGTGGCGCGTGGCAGGCCGTCGAGCGTGAGCAGGTGATGCATGGCTTATCCGGTGAGGGAGGCTTCGAGTTCGATCGCATCGGCCGGCGCGTGTAGCCAGCGCTCGACGATGACCGCCGCGGCCACGGCGTCGAGGATCTGCGCGTCGCGCCGGCGCTTGCCGCCCTGCGCGCGTTCGACCGCAAACCGCTGCGCGGCTTCGACCGACGACGATCGCTCGTCGACCAGCATCACCGGCTTGCCGAACTTGCGTCCGAGCTCGCGGGCGAAGGCATGCGCGCGCTTGCGGATGGGCTGATCGCCGCCGTCGAGCGTCATCGGATCACCGACGATGAACGCGTCGGGCCGCCATTCGCGCACCAGTCGATCGATGGCCGGCCAGTCCGGCCCGCTCGCGTGCACGTCCACTACCGCCACCGGGCGTGCGCCGGTACCGAGCGCGCTGCCCACGGCGACGCCGATCCTGCGTGCGCCGACATCGAAACCGAGAACTGTGGTCGCGGCCGTCATGTCAGGCGTGCCCCGTGTAATCGGTCAGGCGCGACATGTCGACGCCGATGCGTCCCGCCGCCGCCTGCCAGCGGTCTTCCAGCGGCGTGTCGAACAGCAGCGTGGCATCGACCGGTGCCGTGAGCCAGCTGTTGTCGACGACGAGTTCCTGCTCGAGCTGTCCGGCGCCCCAGCCGGCGCATCCGAGCGCAATCACCGCATGATCGGGGCCTATTCCATTGGCCATGGCTTCCAGAATCTCGCGCGAGGTGGTGAGGTACAGATCATCGCCGATCGCGAGCGTGGAATCCCATCGCGCGCCGCCGTCGTGGATGACGAAGCCGCGCTCTCGGTGCACCGGGCCGCCGTTGAGCACGACCTGGGCACGCAGCACGTCGCCGCCGCCTTCGAAACCCATCTGGCTGAGCACTTCGCCGACCGTGTATTCGGACGGGCGATTGACGACGATGCCGAGCGCGCCGTCCTCGTCGTGCTGGCAGATCAGCGCGACGCTCTTGGAGAAGCTGGATTCGGCCAGCGACGGCAGCGCGATGAGCAGCTGGTTCGCGAGCGGCGTCGGGCTGTCGAGCAAGGACATGCGGCCATCATGCCCGCACCCGCCGCGCGAATGGAAGCGCTCGCCGCCGCCGGAAATGACGAAGGCGCCCGTAGGCGCCTTCGCGTCGTAACCAAAGCCCGATTCAGCGAATATCGGCGACACCGACGTCGCCCAGCCCCGCCGCCAGCGTGCGGGCGTCGCCGCCCTGCGCGAGCTTGATGCGCAAACGTACCTCGTTCTGCGAATCGGCGAAGCGCAGCGCGTCCTCGTAGGAGATCTCGCCGGCCTGGTAGAGCTCGAACAGCGCCTGGTCGAAGGTCTTCATGCCCAGGTTGGTCGACTCCTTCATCACTTCCTTGATCTTGTGGATCTCGCCTTCGCGGATGTAGTCCTGCACCAGCGGCGTGCCGAGCAGGATTTCCATCGCGACGCGGCGGCTCTTGCCGTCCGGCGTCGGGATCAGCTGCTGCGCGACCACGCCCTTGAGGTTGAGCGACAGGTCCATCAGGAGCTGGTTGCGGCGATCTTCCGGGAAGAAGTTGATGATGCGGTCCATCGCCTGGTTGGCGTTGTTCGCATGCAGCGTGCACAGCACCAGGTGGCCGGTTTCAGCGAATGCGATCGCATGGTCCATGCCTTCGCGCGTACGCACCTCGCCGATCATGATGACGTCGGGCGCCTGGCGCAGCGTGTTCTTCAGCGCGGCTTCCCAGCTGTCGGTGTCGATGCCGACTTCGCGCTGCGTGATGATGCAGCCCTCGTGCTTGTGCACGAACTCGATCGGGTCCTCGATCGTGATGATGTGGCCGGTCGAATTCTTGTTGCGGTAGCCGATCATCGCGGCGAGCGACGTCGACTTACCGGTGCCGGTCGCACCGACGAACATGATGATGCCACGCTTGGTCATCGCCAGCGTCTTGATGATCGCCGGCAGCTGCAGCTCTTCGATGGTCGGGATCTTGCTCTCGATCCGGCGCAGCACCATGCCGACCTGGTTGCGCTGGAAGAAGCAGCTGACGCGGAAGCGGCCGACGTTGGCGACGCCGATCGCGAAGTTGCATTCGTGCGTCTTTTCGAACTCTTCGCGCTGTGCCGGGCTCATTACCGACAGCACGAGATCGCGCGACTGCTGCGGCGTCAGCGGCTGCTGCGTGATCGGCGTGATCTTGCCGTTGACCTTGATCGCCGGCGCCATGCCGGCCGTGATGAAGAGATCCGACGCGCGATGCTGCGCCATCAGCTTCAGGTACGACGAGAAGTCGATCGATCCACCGCCGGCTGCGGCGGGGGTCGCTGGTGTATCGGGGGACATGCTCATCGTTAACTCTCCGCGTGGCTCGAGGCAGCCGCCTCCGCGACCGGCCACCGCAGCGATGTATCCCCCGGTGCGCGCGGTGGCCCGCGCTCCGCGGTGCCCGCCCGAAGGCGGGCCGTCGACGTCATTCGAACAGGCGCTTGTCGCGCGCGTATTCGCGCGCCTGCACCTTGAGGATCAAACCACGCTTCACGAGGTCCTGCAGATGCTGGTCGAGCGTCATCATGCCCACCGACTGACCCGTCTGGATCGACGAGTACATCTGCGCGACCTTGTCCTCGCGGATCAGGTTACGGATGGCCGGCGTGCCGACCATGATTTCCCATGCGGCCGTACGACCGCCGCCGACCTTCTTCAGCAGCGCCTGCGAGATCACCGCGCGCAGCGATTCGGACAGCATCGAGCGAACCATCGGCTTTTCGCCGGCGGGGAACACGTCGATGATGCGGTCGATGGTCTTCGCGGCCGAGCTGGTGTGCAGCGTGCCGAACACCAGGTGGCCGGTTTCCGCGGCGGTCAGCGCGAGGCGAACCGTCTCGAGGTCGCGAAGCTCGCCGACCAGGATGTAGTCCGGGTCTTCGCGCAGCGCCGAGCGCAGGGCTTCGTTGAAGCCGTGGGTGTCGCGGTGCACTTCGCGCTGGTTGATCAGGCACTTCTGCGAGGTGTGCACGAACTCGATCGGGTCTTCGACCGACAGGATGTGCGCGTACTCGTTCTTGTTGATGTGGTCGAGCATCGCCGCCAGCGTGGTCGACTTGCCCGAACCCGTCGGGCCGGTGACCAGGATCAGGCCCTGCGGCTGGTTGATCAGCTCGCGGAAGATCGGCGGCGTCGCCAGGTCTTCGAGCGTCAGCACTTCCGACGGAATCGTACGGAAGACCGCCGCGGCGCCGCGGTTCTGGTTGAAGGCGTTGACGCGGAAGCGCGCCAGACCCGGGATCTCGAATGAGAAGTCGACTTCGAGGAACTCTTCGAAGTCGCGACGCTGCTTGTCCGACATGATGTCGTAGACGAGCGCGTGCACCTGCTTGTGTTCGAGAGCCGGAATGTTGATGCGACGGACGTCGCCGTCGACGCGGATCATCGGCGGCAGTCCTGCCGACAGATGAAGGTCCGACGCCTTGTTCTTGACCGAAAAGGCCAGCAGCTCGGCGATATCCATGCGTTTCCCCGTGAAGCGATCGAGCCCCGAATCCATGCGGTCTGGCCGCATGGACCCCCTCGGGGCAGTATAGGGCCCCGCAACGCCCCGGCAACGGCCGGTTCCCGAGGTCACCGACGTGCTCGCCGACGCCCTCCGCGAGGTCTCCGAAAGCCTTTATAGCGCGGCCACCGCGGCGCAACGCCCCGTACCGACGCTGGTCGCCGTTTCAAAACTGAAACCTGCGACTGCGATCGCGGAACTGGCGGCCCTCGGACAACGGGACTTCGGCGAGAACTACGTGCAGGAGGCCATGCGCAAGCGGCAGGAACTCGATGCCGCAGGCCTGTCCCAGCCCGGCGTCTGGCACCTGATCGGCCATCTGCAAAGCAACAAGGCGAAAGAGGCCGCCGCCCTGTTCGACTGGGTGCAGACGGTCGACCGGCCGTCGATCATCGATGCCCTCGCCCGCAATCGCCGCGACGACCAGCCACCGCTGAACGTGCTGCTGCAGGTCAACATCGACGACGAGACCAGCAAGCACGGCTGCCGCCCGGACGACGTGCCGGCGCTGGCCGCCGCCGTCGAAGCGCAACCGCGGCTCGCGCTTCGCGGCCTGATGATCATTCCGACGCCACATCCGGACCCGGAAGCACGCCGTCCGGCGTTCCGCACCGCCCGCGAACTGTTCGACGCGTTGCGGGCCAAGCATCCGTCGGTCGATACGCTGTCGATGGGCATGAGCGACGACTACACGCTCGCGATCGCCGAAGGGGCCACCATGGTGCGCGTGGGCTCCGCGCTGTTCGGCGCCCGTCCGACGAAGGCCTGATCCATGACGCACAAGCTGCACCGCATCGTCGTTACGTTCTGGATCGCCGCGGCGTTCGGCGGTGTCGGTCTGCTGGTGCTGATCGCCGCGATCACCGCCGCGTCGATCGGCTTCGGCCAGTGCGGCCCGAGTGCGGTCGACGCGATGGAACCGGGTTGCCGGGCCGGCGCGCGCCTGCTGATGATCGCGTTCGGGATGCTGTCGATCGCGCTGGTGTTCGGCGCGGTCAGCCTGACGATGCTATGGCGCGAACGCCGCCACCGCCGGCAGATGCAGTGATGCGCGCGCATTGCGCCGGCTATCCTGCCGTGGCCCACGAACCGGAGTCGCCGATGACGCACGCGTCCGAAACGCAAACGATCGCCTTCATCGGCGGCGGCAACATGGCGCGCAGCCTGATCGGCGGACTGTTCGCGCAGGGCCGTGACCCGAAGACGATTCGCGTCGCGGAGCCGGTCGATGCGTTGCGTGATGCGCTTGCCCGCGATTTCGGTGTGCATGCCGTCGCCGATGCGAAGGATGCGGTCGACGGCGCATCGACCTGGCTGCTCGCGGTGAAGCCGCAGGTGATGCGCACCGTCTGCGATTCGGTGGCGCACGTCGCTGCGTCGAATCCGTTGGTGATCTCGATCGCCGCTGGGATCAGCGCATCGCAGCTCGACCGCTGGCTCGGCGGCGGACGCGCGATCGTACGCGCGATGCCGAACACGCCGTCGCTGATCGGCCAGGGCGTCACCGGCCTGTTCGCGACGGACGCCGTGTCGCCCGAGCAGCGCGACACCGCCTCCGCCCTGCTCCGCACCGGTGGGCCGACCACGTGGATCGACGACGAATCGCTGATGGACGCGGTGACCGCGGTATCCGGCAGCGGCCCGGCTTACGTGTTTCTACTCGCCGAGGCGATGCAGGCCGCGGCTGAGCGGCAGGGTTTACCGAAGGAAACCGCCGCGCTTCTCGTTCGCCAGACGATTGCCGGCGCGGCCGCGATGCTCGCGCAGCCCGGCGAAACACCGGACGTGCTTCGCGCCCGCGTGACGTCGCCCAACGGCACCACACAGGCGGCGGTCGAGACGCTGCAGGCCGGCGGTTTCGATGCGCTGCTCGACCGCGCGATCGAACGCGCCACCGAACGCGGCCGCGAACTCTCCGCGGCGAACGATTGAGCGACGCCATGCGTAACACAGCTCTCGCCATCGCCCTTCTCGCACTCGCCGCGTGCAGCAGCGACGCACCGCCTGTGACCGCAGCGGCCTCGAGCGCGCCGCAGGAAGCCGAAGCGCGTGTCGGCGACGTCGTCGTGCATGCGAGCGTCGTGCAGACGTCGACGCTCGACGAAGCGGTCGCACGCGAATACGGGCTCGAGCGATCGGATCGCTCCGCGATGCTGCTGGTCAGCGCTCGTGACGCCAAGGGCGACGCACCGTCGTCGAAGGTCGACATCAGCGCGACGGTCGCGCCCGTCGGCGGTGTGGCGCAGCCGATCGATCTGCGCGAAGTGCGCGTCGGCGATCTCGTCGACCACGTCGGCACGGTCGATATCGCGCCACCAGAAGCGCTGAAGTTCGACGTGACCGTGCGCTACGGCAGCGCGACGTCGACGATGTCGTTCACGCGCGACGTCTTTCCGCGCTGACGATCAGGCGCGTTTCGCCGCCCAAGCCTGCACGATGCGCTGGATCTCGCGCACGCCATCCGTGAGCGCGGCGGGGCCGGGCTGAAGAATCAGCGGCGACTTGATCTCGTGCAGTTCGCCGTCGCGCACCGCCGGCACGTCCTGCCAGCCGGGCCGTGCGACGACCCGCTCGGGCCGGAACTTCTTGCCACACCACGAGCCGATGATGATCTCCGGCGCGGCATCGATGATCTCGCGGTCGTCCGCGATGATGCGGTTCTTCGCGAGCGATTCGACCGATCGCGCCGGCAGCAGGTCGATGCCGCCCGCGATGTCGATGAGCTCCGCCACCCAGCGGATGCCGGTGATGATCGGCTCGGCCCACTCTTCGAAATAGACCTTCGGCCGGACCGGTAGCGCACGACCCGCGGCACGGATGTCATCGAGGTCGCGCGCCAGCGAATCGGCATACGCACTCGCGCGATCGCCCACGCCCACCAGCGCGCCGAGCCGGCGAATGTAGTCGAGGATGCCGTCGACGCTGCGATGATTGCTGATCCACACCTCCACGCCGCGACGGATCAGCTCCGCAGCAATATCAGCCTGGATGTCCGAGAACCCGACGACGAAATCCGGCGACAGCGCAAGGATCTCGTCGATCTTCGCACTGGTGAACGCGCTGACCTTCGGCTTCTCCTTGCGCGCTTTCGGCGGCCGCACGGTGAAGCCGCTGATGCCGACGATGCGCTCGTCCTCACCCAGCGCGTACAGCGTTTCGGTCGGTTCTTCGGTCAGGCAGACGATACGGCGCGGACCGCTGCGCACCGTCACGGATAGAGCATCCGCTTGCTCCAGTCGCCGGCGACGTCGCGCTCGTAGAACCAGCGCTCGTGCAGGCGGTACTGCGCGCCGTACCAGAACTCGATGCGGCGCGGCTTGACGCGGAAGCCCGTCCAGCCAGCGGGACGCGGCACGTCGCGGCCGGAGAATTCGCGCTCGACCTGTTGCAGGCGCCCTTCGAACGCTTCGACCGAATCCAGCGTGTCCGATTGCAGCGACGCCCACGCGCCGAGCTGGCTGCCCCGCGCGCGCGAAGCGAAATAGGTATCGGCTTCCTCATCGGCAACGATCGAGACGTCGCCCTCGATCCGCACCTGCACGCCGTTGCGCAGCCGCGGCCAGTGGAACAGCAGCGCCGCCTGCGGGTTGGCCTGCAGTTCGCGGCCCTTGCGGCCTTCGACATGCGTGTAGAACACGAAGCCGCGCGCGTCGTGCGCCTTCAGCAGCACCATGCGCACCGATGGGCGCGCATCGAGCGCGGCGGTCGCCAGCGACATTGCCGTGGGATCGGGCTCGCCGGCCTCCGCGGCCTGCACGAACAGGCGTTCGAAGGTGGCGAGGGCTTCGGCAAGCAGGGCATGCGTTTCCATGGCGCTATTGTGCGGGCATGGCCCATGCGCTGCACGTCGACGGACCGGACCCCGCATTCGTCGAGCGGCTGCTCGATGTGGCGCTCGCATCGCGGGATCGCCTGTTCGCGATCGCGGGCTTGCAGGGCAGCGGTAAGTCGACGCTGGCGGCGCGGATGGTCGACCTCGCGGCGTCGCGCGGACTGCGTGTCGTCGCGTTGTCGCTGGACGACTTCTATCTCGACCGGCCGCAGCGCCTCGCCCTCGCCCGTGATGTGCACCCGCTGCTGGCCACGCGCGGGCCGCCGGGCACGCATGACGTGGAGTTGATGATCGAGACGTTGGATGCGCTTCGTGACGGCCGCGCCGTACGCGTGCCGCGCTTCGACAAGCTCACCGATCGGCGACTGCCGGAAAGCGACTGGCCGCATGTCGACCGTTGCGACCTCGCCATCGTCGAGGGCTGGTGCCTCAAGGTTCCGGCGGAGGATTCGACCACGCTCGCGACGCCACTGAATGCAGTGGAACGGGACGAGGATGCGGACGGCACGTGGCGCGAGTACTGCAACGACGCGCTCGGCCGTGACTATCCGAAGCTGTGGTCGCGGCTGCCGCATCTGCTCTGGCTGGCACCGCCGAGCTTCGATGTCGTGCCCGAATGGCGCTGGCAGCAGGAGTGCGCGTTGCGCGACGCACGGCCGGACGTCGGGGGCATGAGCCGCAGCGAGATCGACCGCTTCGTGCAGTTGTTCGAACGCACGAGCCGCCGGGCCATTGCAACCTTGCCCGGCATCGCGCAACACGTCGTCCATCTCGACGCGCAACGACGCCCCGACCCGGACGACGTCGCCAGGCTGCGGCCTCCGCCTACAATCGACGCATGAACCGTTCGCGCAACTGGGTGCTGGTCGGTCCGACCGGTGCAGGCAAATCGACCGTGGGCGCGCTGTTCGCGGCGCGACGCGGGCTGCGTTTCGTCGACCTGGACGCGCTGATCGAAGCGCAGGCTGGACGCCGCGTTGCCGAGATCTTCGCAACCGACGGAGAGGCCGCGTTCCGCCAGCTCGAATCGAGCGCGCTCGCAGACGCACTAACGAACGATGGCGTGGTCATCGCGACGGGCGGCGGCGTGGTGCTCGACGAAGCGAACCGTCGCCGCATGCGCGAGTCGGCGAGGGTCGTGCATCTACATGCCGAGATCGCGTCGCAGCTTGATCGTCTTCGCGATGCGACCGACCGTCCGTTGCTTGCGCGTGCCGACCGTGACGAAGTGCTGCGCGACATGGCCGCACGTCGCACCCCGCTGTATGCCGGGATCGCGGACCTGCGTATCGACACGGCATTGCTGGATGCGGACGAAGTCGCCGAGTTGCTGCATGCAAGCGCACCGGTCACCGCAAGCGACACCGCGCCGCGCCACGTCGACGTCGAGAGTCCACGCGGCCCCTACCCCATCCACATCGGCGCCGGCCTGCTCGCAGACGGCGCCGCGCTCGCGTCGGCCATCCGCGGCCGGCACGTGCTCGTCGTTACCGATGCAAACGTAGCGCGGCTCTACCTGCCGGTGCTCGATGCAACGCTGCGACGCATCCGGCCCGACGCGCACATCGCAACGCTCGTACTGCCGCCGGGTGAATCGGAAAAGACGCTGGACCGCTGGCGCGAGGCGATCGACGCTCTGGCGAAGTTAGGGGCGACGCGCGATGCCACAGTCGTGGCGCTGGGCGGCGGCGTGATCGGCGATCTCGCCGGCTTCGCCGCCGCGTGCTGGATGCGCGGCGTCGACGTGGTGCAGCTGCCGACGACACTGCTGGCGATGGTCGACTCGTCCGTGGGCGGCAAGACGGCGGTCGACCTGCCGGCCGGCAAGAACCTCGTCGGCGCGTTCCATCCGCCGTCGGCCGTGATCGCCGATACGTCCACGCTGGCGACGCTACCAACGCGCGAGTTGCGCGCAGGACTCGCCGAGGTCGTGAAGTACGGCGCGATCTTCGACGCCGGCTTCCTCGACTGGATCGAAGCGCGCGTCGATCTGCTTCTGTCGGGTGACGCGACGGCGACAGCCGAGGCCGTCGAACGCTCGTGCCGCTACAAGGCCAAGGTGGTCGCCCGCGACCCGTTCGAGCGCGGCGACCGTGCGCTGCTCAACTTCGGCCACACCTTCGGCCACGCGATCGAGACCGAGCAGGGCTACGCGGGCGCGGCCGGCGGTCTGGTGCACGGGGAAGCCGTTGCGGTCGGGATGGTGCTCGCGGCGCGGTTGTCGGCAGCGCTCGGGCGCGCGCCTCTCGCCGATGCGGAACGCCTTGAGCGCCTGCTGGCGTCCCTGGGGCTCCCGACCCGCATCCCGGCCGGGCTCGAACCGCCCGCCCTGCTCGATCGCATGCGTCTGGACAAGAAGGCCGACGCCGCCGGGCTGCGCTTCATCCTCTGGGACGGCGCCGGCCACGGACGGATCGTGCGCGACGTGCCGGATGCCGAGGTGCTGGACGTCCTCGCCGCCGGCTAACCGGACCGTCGCTCGCGCATGGCGAACGCTCGCCATGCGGCTCCGCCCGACGGCCGGGGACGAACCAAAGCGACGTATTCATCCCGTCGGAGCCGAATATCCGGCCGCGCGGCTACAATTCCGCCGATGCGATTGCTCCTGCAACAACGCCCTGAAGGCCGCGAAGCGCCGCGCTTCGTCCAGCTCATGCTCCAGGCCGACCTGCTCGGCGGGTGGACGCTCGTGCGCGAGACCGGCCAGATCGGCGGCAAGAGCACCGTGCGCCGCGAGCAGTACCTCGACCAGCAGTCGGCGATCGCCGCGCTCGAAAATGCACGCGACACCCAGATCAAGCGCGGTTTCCAGTTGATGTTTGCCGAGGGCGCGGCTCCGCGCTGACGGGCTGCATCCGGGCGGGCAGCCGACACGGTGCGCCCGCACGTTCGGTCGGACAGGACAGTCCGAACCGGAAATGCATCGCCGCGAAGGCAGCGTCGATCGGCAGGATGCGACGTCTCGCGTCGCGGCCACGACGGACGCACCCGCTTTACCGTCCCTGTTCCGCCCGACCTTTCCGACTCGAAGCGACGTTTCCATGACCTACGCCCCGCTCCAGAACGATCGCTTCCTCCGCGCGCTGCGCCGCGAATCGGTTGATCGCACGCCCGTGTGGCTGATGCGACAGGCTGGTCGCTACCTCCCGGAATACCGCTCGACCCGCGCCCGCGCTGGCAGCTTCCTCGCGATGGCGAAGAACCCGGAGCTTGCGTGTGAAGTGACACTGCAGCCGCTCGAGCGCTTCCCGCTCGACGCCGCGATCCTCTTCTCCGACATCCTCACCGTGCCGGATGCGATGGGCCTCGGGCTGTACTTCGTCGAAGGCGAAGGCCCGAAGTTCGAGCGCCCGGTGCGCACCGCGGACGACATCGCCAAGCTCGCGGTGCCCGACGTCGGCACCGAATTGCGCTACGTCACCGACGCGGTATCGCTGATCCGTCGCGAGCTCGGCGGCCGCGTTCCGCTGATCGGCTTTTCCGGCAGCCCATGGACGCTGGCCTGCTACATGGTCGAAGGCGGCGGCAGCAAGGACTTCGCGCGGGTCAAGGCGCTCGCGCTGAACGATCCGGCGGCGATGCACCGCCTGCTCGACGTCACCACCGATGCGGTCATCGCCTACCTCGATGCGCAGCGCATCGCCGGCGCGCAGGCACTGCAGGTGTTCGACACCTGGGGCGGCGTGCTATCGCCGGCCATGTATCGCGAGTTCTCGCTGCGTTACCTCGAACGCATCGCCGGCGAACTGCCGCGCGGTGAAGGCGAGGACGCCGCGCCGCTGATCCTGTTCGGCAAGGGCAATGGCGCGTATCTGGAAGACCTCGCCGCGACCGGTGCGGAAGGAGTCGGCGTCGACTGGACCGTGGACCTCTGTGACGCCGCGCGTCGCACGGGTGGCCGCGTCGCGCTACAGGGCAACCTCGATCCGGTGACGTTGTATGCGTCGCCCGACGCGATCCGCGGCGAAGTCGGTCGCGCGCTCGACGCGTACAAGGCCGGCAACGGCGGCTCGCGCGAAGGGCATGTCTTCAATCTCGGTCATGGCATGTCGCCCGACATGAATCCCGAACACGTCGCCGTTCTGGTCGACGCCGTGCACGAGCTCAGCGCGCGCTGAGCAGGCGGACGTAGGGCCAGAACACCAGAGCGCAGCCGACGACGAACAGCGCCAGCGACGCGACCTGCGCGCGGCGCCATGTCGAGAGGAACGTCATCGGCACGCCGGACGCCTGCATGCGGCGGTGTCCGACCTGCGCGGTGAGGACACTGGCCAGTATGGCGACGACGACCAGCGCTACGGCAATCAGCGCGCGGTGGTGCGGGCGCGCCATCGTCAACAACACGTAGCCCACGGCGCCGATCGCGAAGATTGGCAGCAACGCGACCACGGGATTCGGGCCGGCGCGCTCGATCAGCAGCAGCGCATCGCCGTCGAGTCGGCCTCGCGCGCGCGTGATCAGCGCGGTGACCAGCAGCACGCTGGCGAACCACGCGCATAGCCCGATGAGTTGTGTCGTGGTCATGCTGGAATCCCCCTACCCACGCGAGCCAGCGCCGACGCGAGCATCGCGCCGGTAACAGGTTTGCGTACGAAATCGTCGAAGCCGGCATCGCGTGCGCGCGGCTCCGACTCTGCGTCGGCGCGCGCGGTGACCGCGACCAACGGCGCGGTGAACCCATGTGCGCGCAGCTGCCGCGCGAGCGCGAAGCCATCGAGACCCGGAAGATCGAGGTCGAGCAGGCCGACATCGAACGTCGCGACGCGCGCTTCGGTCAGTGCGGCGAGGCCGTGCGGCACGTGCAGGACGCGATGGCCCTGTGCACGCAGAAGGCCGGCGACGACATCGGCAACGATCGGGTCGTCCTCGACCAGCAGGATCGACAGCGCACGCGCCGGCGCGGTGATCGACGTCGCTTCCGGTGCATCGTCCGGCAGCGCTGCTTCCTGCAACGGCAGGTCGAGGTGGAATGTCGACCCGACGCCGGGCGTGCTTTCCAATCCGATTCGCCCGCCCATCGCTTCCGCGAGTTCCGTGCTGATCGCCAGCCCGAGCCCGCTGCCCCCGTAGCGCGCGGTCGTGCGTGCACCATCGGCCTGCTGGAAACGACGGAACAGCTTCGCGCTCTGCTCGGCCGACAGGCCGGGGCCGGTATCGATCACGCTGAAACGCAGGCCGGCGTCGAGTCGCTCGACACGCAACGTCACACCGCCACGTTCGGTGAACTTCTCGGCGTTACCGAGCAGGTTCAACAGGATCTGACGCAGACGGTTGCAGTCGCCCCGTACGCCGCGCGGCACGTCGTCGGCGATGTCGAGTGCGAACGTGCGATCGCGTCGACGCACCAGCGGGCCGACCAGCGACGCCACGTCGTGCAGCACGCGGTGCAGGTCGAACGGCGCGTCGTCGAGTTCGAGTCGGCCCGACTCGATACGCGCGAGGTCGAGTGCGTCGTTGAGCAGCCGCAGGAGGTGTTCGCCGGCGCCACGGATTGCACCGACATAACCGCGCTGCGTACCGTCGAGCGGTGTGTCGAGCAGCAGTTCGGTCATGCCGAGCACGCCCGTCATCGGCGTGCGGACCTCGTGACCGAACGTCGCGAGGAAGCGTGTCTTCGCAGTCGACGATTCTTCCGCCAGCATGCGCTCGTGCTCCATGCGATCGAGCTCATGGCGGCGACGCAGGCGCGCGCGGTAAGTGATCGCGAATGCGACCAGTGCGACGACACCGAGCAGCACGAACACCCCACGCGCGAGCCACGTCTGCCACCACGGCGGACGCACGACGAAGGCGATGTCGCGCG
Organism: Lysobacter sp. HA35; assembly: GCF_054061195.1. Taxonomy (NCBI): domain Bacteria; kingdom Pseudomonadati; phylum Pseudomonadota; class Gammaproteobacteria; order Lysobacterales; family Lysobacteraceae; genus Lysobacter; species Lysobacter sp. HA35. The sequence goes on from NZ_JBSSDY010000001.1 coordinate 1,526,124, forward strand.
GCGCGGACCAGACCTGGTCGGCGGTGCGCGCGATGATCCGCAGCCGGTAATCGCCCGGCGGAAGCTGCGAGAACACGCGTTCGCCATCGGCGCCTACATCAACCCAGCCGCGGTCGAAACCGAACAGGCGGAAGCGGTAGCCGTTCGCGCCGGCGTTGTTGAACGCCATCAGGCGCGCACGCACGCGCAGGTCGCGGTCGTCGTGCGCGATGCGGATTCGGCTGTTCGGATCGAGCGCAACGCGGCTGCCGCCGTGGTTCACATCGACGACTTCGAGCTGCAAACGCGGCGCGCGCGTTTCGGGCCGGACGACGGCGGGATCGAACACGACCAGACCTTCCGGCGAGCCCACGAGGATGCGGCCATCGCCGGGACGCGCGATCGGCGCACCGGCGAATTCCTGACTGGGCAATCCGTCGTGCACGCCGTAGACGCGCGTGCGGCGCGCGACGGGATCGACACGCACCAGGCCGCGCACTGTCGTCGCCCAGATGTGACCCGCGGTGTCGACCACCAGCCCGCTCGGCGCGATGCGTGGAAAACCGACGTCCGCGCCCAGCGTGTCGACGCGCACGAGGCGCGCACCGTCGACGCGGTAGTGCTCGACCGCACCGAAGCGCGCGAGCCACGGCTCGCCGGCCGCATCGAACGCTACGCCGTGTACTTCCGATGAGTCGACGCCTGCGACCGGCACGGCTTTCATGCTCGCGCTGTCGATCGAATACAAACCGGCCGACGCCGTGATCCACACGTCGCCCTTCGGCGTGCGAACCAGCCCGTTGACCGTCGTGCCGCGCCCGAGGCCGCGGCCGTCGCCCGGCGCCAGCGTCGCGCGAACACGGCCGTCGGGTTCGCGCGCCTGCACGCCGCCCTCGCCTGCGGTCCAGATCAGGCCGTCGTCGCCCTGCAGCAGCGACGGCGCTTCGCCCGGCAACGCGCCGTCGTGCATGGCCGCGGCCCAGCGCTGGATCGCATGCGTCGCCGGCTCGATTCGCGCGATTCCGTCGTAATAGGTGACCCAAACGCGCCCGTCGCGGTCCTCGATCACGCCGTTGAGGATGACGCCCTGCGCGACATCGCCGAACACGTGCTGGACGGCGCCGGTCTCGCTGTCGAAACGATCGAGCACGCCACCGCTGCCGACCAGCCAGATGGAACCGTCGCGCGATGGCGCAATGCCGTTGACCTGCGCGTTCGCCAGCGACTTCGGATCATCCAGCCGACGCGCGAGCACCGAGAACTGGCGCCAGCGCGGCGGCAGGTACCAGAGCCCGTTCGTATTGCTGGCGAACCAAAGGCCGCCTTCGTGATCTTCGCGCGCGTCGACCCATGCGGGCCGCACCAGGCCCTGCGATGCTGCGCTGTACAACGCGACCGGCGCGACCGCGCTTTCTCCTTCGACCCCGAGTCCCTGCGGAATGTCGAACCAGTGCGTGCCCGCGCGATCGCGCAGAAGCATCTGCAGCAGCTGGCCACCCGTCGATGTCCATGTCGGCGCGACGATCCGGCCCCGCGCATCACGTTCGACAAGCCCATGCGGCGTACCGATCCACAGGCCGCCGTCGCGATCGGGCGTCATGCCATTGATGACGGGCGACGGCAGCGACGATGCATCGTCGCGCTCGAAGTCGCGGCCGGTCCATCGCGCAATGCCATTGCTCGTGCCGACCCAGAGCGTGGAGCGCTGCACGACGAGTTTGTGGATGTCCGGCGCCGGCAGGCTGCGCGCATTGCCCGGCACCGGCATGAAACGTTCGATGCGGCCGTCGTGCAGGCGATGCAGGCCAGCGTCCGCGGTGCCGAACCAGACGCTGCCGTCGGGCGTGGATTCGATCGCCCATATCTCGACGCCGCCGACGTTCGGCGTGCGTCGGTCGTACCAGGTAAAGTGCTCCCGCGAGGCGTCGAGCATGGCGAGCCCGGCCGTGCGCGTGCCGATCCAGACGCGGTCCTGCGCATCGACATGCACCGCCCAGACGAAGTTGTCGTGCAGGCCCTGTTCGACGCGCCAGACGCGGAAACCCACGCCGTCGAAGCGCGCGAGTCCGTCGCTCGTCGCGATCCACAGATAACCGGCGCGGTCCTGCGCGATGCCATTAATGCGGTTCGACGGCAGCCCATCGGCGACGGTGTACTGCCGCGGTCGCGGTGTTTCAGGCAGTCCCGCCTGCGCGGCGCCGGTCCATAGCGTCGCCGTAATCCCGACGAGCAGGCCCGCGGCCACGGTGATCCATCCAGTGCGCATCCTGCATCTCCCCGGCATCCCCGGCCGTAAGGCTCCACGATCACGCCCGCGCGGGCAACCGGCGTGGAACATCCCGTTGCGCCGGCCTCCACGGCCGCTCACGCGCCGCGTGCCTAGAATCGTCGCGACACCGAGGATCGCCATGCACCGTCGCCTGCTGCTTGCCGTGCTGTTCGTGCCGACGCTCGCGTCCGCCGAGCAGTTCGCGATCGATCCCGTGCATACGCGCGTGATGGTGGCCGCGTCGCACGCCGGTTTCTCGCAGGCGATCGGCGTGGCATCGGACGCGACGGGTCGCGTCGATTTCGACGACGGCTGGTCGAACGCGAAAGTCGACGTGACCGTGCCGCTGCGCAAGCTCGACTACGGCGACCCGGGCTGGACACGCGCCGTGCAGGGCCTGCTCGATACCGACAAATTCGCCGACGCGCACTTCGTCTCCGATCACGTAACGCCGCGCGACGCCACGCATGCCGAGATCTGCGGAACGCTCAAGCTGCACGGCGTGTCCAAACCGCTGTGCATGGACGCGACGCTCAACGCGCTGAAGCGCCACCCGATGCCGCCGTTCCGACGCACCGCCGGATTCTCCGCAACCGCGAAGCTCGATCGCTTCGACTACGGCATCGAGAAGTGGCCAACGGTGATCGGCCGCGATATCGAACTGCGCATCGAGATCGAAGCCAGCCGCGGTATCGGCGCGCCTTCCACCGACACGAAACCTGACGAGACCCCAACCCCATGAGTCGAACGCCGTCGCTGTTGCCCGAACGCTGGGGCGCGGTCAGCCAGCTGTTTCATTGGACCTGCGCCGCGCTGATCATCGCGCTCGGCTCGATCGGCCTGTACATGACGGAGCTGACCAGCCCGCTGTCGAAGATCCGCATCTATGCGCTGCACAAGTCGCTGGGCCTGACGCTGCTCGGACTCGTGCTGCTGCGCCTGCTATGGCGCTGGACGCACAAAGTGCCCGGCCCGATTCCCGGCACCGCGCGCCATCTCAAACTGGCTGCCGACGGCATGCACGGTGTGCTGTACGCAATGATGATCGCGATGCCGCTCACCGGATGGCTGATCAATTCGACGTCCGGTTATCCGCTGAAGTGGTTCGGTCTGGTCAGCGTGCCGGCGATCGCTTCGAAGAGCGAGCCGCTCAACGCGATCGCGAAAAACCTGCACGAATACGGATTCTGGCTGCTGGTCGTGCTCGTGTGCGGGCATGTACTCGCCGCGCTCTACCACCACATCTTCCTGCGCGACTCGACGCTGCATCGCATGATCCCGTCGCGTCGCCGCACCACGCTTCCGGAGAACCACCCATGATCCGTTCGCTCGCACTGTGCGCCGCGCTGCTACTACCGGGCGCAGTCCTCGCCGCCGACTACGTGCAGGCGCCGGGTTCCACGCTCACGTTCGCAACGCAGTACGACGGCGAAGCAGTCGCCGGCCGTTTCCCGGTGTTTGCCACGCATCTGCGTTTCGATCCGGCGAAGCCCGACGGCTCGCGGCTCGACGTCGTGATTCCGCTCGGCGCCACAACCATCGCCGACAAGGATCGCGACACCACGCTGCGCAGCCCGGACTTCCTGGACGTCGCCAAATTCCCGCAGGCGCGTTTCACGTCGACGAAATTCCGCGCGCTGGGCGGCGGTCGCTTCGCCGCGGATGGACAACTCGCGCTGCGCGGCGTCACGCGCCCGGTCACGCTGGTCTTTACCTGGACGCCCGGTGCGCAGCCGGTATTGAACGGCAGCGCGACGGTGAAGCGTTTGGACTTCGGCATCGGCGGTGGTGACTGGGCAAAGCCGACCCTCATCCCGAACGAGGTTCGGGTGAATACGAAGGTCGTGTTCTCGCCTGCGGCAAAATAGCGGGATCAAGCCAGCAAGGATGCTGACGATGCATGTTCCGAATCGAAGTCCCATGCGCCGTCGTCTGCGACGTGGGCGTGTCGCCGTCCGCATTCTGCTTCTGGCTGCGGTGACAGCACTGCTCTCGATGGCGGCATCGCGCGGCGGCGGCTGAACTGAAGTCGCTAGCGTCCGACCAACGCCGTCACCGCGGCCACGTCGAACGGCCAATCGAGCTCGGTTCCCGCGTCCGAATCGCGCAGCACCGGCACGCGCGCGCCGTACTCGGCTTCCAGCGCATCGTCGTCATCGATGAAGACGCTTTCGAAGTCGGGCAGGCGCGCGGCGGCGAGCACCTCGAGCGCGAGGTCGCAGAGGTGGCAGTCGTCGCGCTGGAAAAGGATGAACCGGCTCATTCGGATGCGCTGCAGTACGGAAATGCCGTGGGCGGTACGGCCGTAGAATAGCGGTCTCCCCTTATCGCACTGCGCTGGAGCCACGGTGGCCGTCAGCACCTTCGACCTGTTCAAGATCGGCATCGGGCCGAGTTCGTCGCATACCGTCGGGCCGATGCGGGCGGCGGCGCGCTTCGTCGAGCGCTGGCTGGTCGAGAACGGCGAGCTGCAGCGCACGGCGCGCGTTCGGGCGGAAGTGTTCGGGTCGCTGGCGCTGACCGGCCGAGGGCATGGGACCGACAAGGCGGTGCTGATGGGCCTCGAAGGCCATTGGCCGAACCAGATCGACCCGGACGTCATCCCGGCGGCGCTGGAACGCATACGCGCGACCAAGCGCATCCTGCTGCACGGCCAGCACGAGATCGGCTTCGACGAGAAGCACGACCTCATCATGAACAAGCGCCAGAAGCTGCCGTTCCACACCAACGGCATGCGCTTCACCGCGTACGACGCGCAGGGCGAAGTGATCGCGACGCGCGATTACTACTCGGTGGGCGGCGGCTTCGTCGTCAACCAGGACGAGGCCGCGGAAGACCGCATCGTCGCCGACGAAACGGACCTGCCGTATCCGTTCTCGACCGGCGACGAACTGCTCGCGCAGTGCGAGCGCACCGGCATGTCGATCGCGCAGCTGATGTTGGCGAACGAGCAGGTCTGGCGCTCGCCGACCGAGATCGAAGCCGCGCTCGATGAGATCTGGGCGGCGATGCAGAGCTGCGTGGCGCGCGGCATTCGCGAGAGCGGCACGCTGCCGGGCGGCCTGCATGTCGCGCGTCGTGCTCCGGCGCTGCATGCGGAGTTGTCGGGCAAGCCGGAAGCAGCGATGCGCGACCCGCTCACCACGCTCGACTGGGTGAACCTCTACGCGCTCGCGGTGAACGAGGAAAACGCAGCCGGTGGTCGCGTGGTCACGGCACCTACGAACGGCGCGGCCGGCATCATCCCGTCGGTGCTGCACTACTACGACCGCTTCATTCCCGGCGCGAACATCGCCGGCGTGCGCACCTTCCTGCTGACGGCGTCGGCAGTCGGCATCCTCTACAAGGAAAACGCGTCGATTAGCGGCGCGGAAGTCGGCTGCCAGGGTGAGGTCGGCGTGGCGTGTTCGATGGCTGCCGCTGGCCTGACCGCCGCGCTCGGGGCGACGCCTGGCCAGATCGAGAACGCGGCCGAGATCGGCATGGAGCACAACCTTGGCCTGACCTGCGACCCGATCGGCGGACTGGTGCAGATCCCGTGCATCGAGCGCAACGCGATGGGCGCGGTGAAGGCGATCAACGCCAGCCGCATGGCGATGCGCGGCGACGGCAAGCACAAGGTCTCGCTGGACAAGGTCATCAAGACCATGCGCGAAACCGGCCGCGACATGCAGGACAAGTACAAGGAAACCAGCCGCGGCGGCCTCGCGGTCAACGTGATCGAGTGCTGAGAAACGCGACGCACGTCGCCCTCAGCCCTGCGCGGGCGTGCCGATAAGACCTCTAGCGGGATGCCCGCCCGAGGGGAAACGGCCGTCGTAATGCGCCTTCTCACGCTTCTTCTGCTGATGATCGGCCTGGTCTTCGCGCCGGCCGCGGGCGCGCTCGAACCGGGCAAGGCGTTCCATCACTACGTCCGCGATGACTGGTCGATCCAGCAGGGGCTGCCGCAGATCAGCGTGCTGGCGCTGACGCAGGACCGCACCGGTTACCTGTGGGTCGGCACGCAGTCCGGCCTCGCCCGCTTCGACGGCATCGAATTCCACGTCTACACGCCCGACAACACGCCCGGCCTGCCCGGCCCGTGGATCCGCGCGCTGCTGACCGGCCGCGACGGCCGCGTCTGGATCGGCACCTACAAGGGCCTGTCGGTCTACGACGGCCACGGCTTCACCGCCATCCCCGCACCGAACGGCGCGCCGCAGCTCGACATCACGGGCCTCGCGACCGACGCGCAGGGCGGCATCTGGGTGACGTCGATGTCGGGCGTGTTCCGCGTGATCCGCGACCGGCTCGAACCCGTCGCGGGTGCGCCGCAACCGGCGCAGGCGCCGCTGCCGCGCGACGACGGCCTATGGGTCGGCGGTCGCGGCGCCGTCTGGCATCGCCTGCCGACCAGCCGGTGGGAACGCCTCGCCCTGCCCGATTCGGCATCGGATGCGCAGGTCAATCGGCTGATCGCGTCGCAGGGGTCGCTATGGGCGGCGACGTCGCGCGGCCTGTTCCGGCGCGTCGCCGACGGCTGGGTTGCCTACGACGAGGACGCCACGCTCGCGCATGTTCCGGTCGACATGCTGTTCGAGGATCGCGACGGGAATCTGTGGGTCGGCGGCGACTTCGGCCTGGCGCGGCTGCGCGATGGGCACGTCGCGGAAATGATTCCGGTCGGCGCGCCCGGCGGCTTCCCCGGCCTGCGTTCGGCATTCGAGGATCGCGAAGGCAACCTGTGGCTGGGCAGCCAGTGGGAAGGCCTGGTGCGCGTCTGGAGTTCGTGGACGCGGCGCTACAGCACCGCCGAAGGTCTGACCGACCGCATTGTCTGGTCGGTGTCGAAGGATCCGGACGGCCGCGGCCTGTGGGTCGGCGGCAACGACGGCGTCAGCCTGCTGACCGGCGGCCACTTCACACATGTGGTCGCGCCGGGCGACCTGCCGCATCCGCATGCCTACAACCTGCTCGCCGAACACGGCCGGCTGTGGATCGGCACGCGCGGCGGCCTTCGTGTTCTCGACGCCGCCGACGTCAAACCAAAGGCACTGCCGGCCCTCGCAGCGATCGGCGGCGCGCAGATCAACGCACTCGTTCGCGCGCACGATGGCGCGCTGTGGATCGGCACGCCGGAAGGCCTGTTCCGCTGGAATAACGAGCAGCTGCAGCGCTTCGACGAGCGCAACGGCTTGAGTGACGCGCGCGTGCGTTTCGTCGTCGACGAACCCGCCGGTCTGCTGGTCGGCACGCAGAACGGCCTGTTCGTGCAGCGCGGCGACAGCTTCGTGCGCGATCGCGACCCCGGCCTGCCGCAGGCGCTCGACGTCACCGCGATCCATCGACTCGCCGACGGCCGCCTCGTCATCGGCACGCTCAACGAAACCACGTACGTCAAGGACGGCCACCGCTGGCACGATCTCGGCGTAGCGCACGGCGAACCCGCCAACGCGCCGTTCTTCTTCGCCGAGGACGACGGCTATCTCTGGACCGCCGGCCTGCGTGGCATCAGCCGTGTACTCGCGACCGACATCGCCGACTACGTGACCGGCCGTGCGCCGCGCGTGCGTGGCGAGATGCTGCTCAACGAACGCGGCGATCGTCTCGCCGGACAGCAGGGCTATTGCTGCAATGGCGCCGGCACGTCGAAGGGCGTGCTCGACGGCAACACGCTCTGGCTTCCGACGCGCGATGGCGTGGTGTCGATGGACACGCGTGCGATCCACAAGAACCCGGTGGCGCCCGGTGTCGCGATCGAGCGCGTGCAGATCGGCGACAACTGGCGCGACGCCTGGCAACTGCAGGGCCGCGCGTTCCCCGACGGCGCGCGCGACGCCACGTTCGAATTCACCGCGACGTCGTTCGTCGACCCCAAGAGCGTGCAGCTGCGCTATCGACTGCGCGGCTACGACCCCAACTGGGTCGACGCCGACGTTGGCGTGCGCCGCGCGCGCTACACCAACCTGCCGCCGGGCCAGTACGTATTCGAAGTGACGGGCAGCAACAACGCCGGCGTGTGGGCGAAATCACCGGCGACGTTGATGTTCTCGGTGCCGCCGCGCTTCGTCGAAACCGGCTGGTTCATCGCACTTTGCGGGCTCGGCCTCGCGTTGCTGGTGTTCGTCGGCTATCGCATCCAGCGCTATCGCTTCCAGCGCCGCCAGCAGGAACTCGAAGACATCGTCCTGCAGCGCACCGAAGCGCTCGCGCAAGCGAACCGCCAGCTCGAGGAAGCGAGCCACACCGATCCGCTCACTGGCCTGCGCAATCGACGCTACATCGGTGCGCAGCTGCCGGCCGACCTCTCGTTCTACGACCGCCAGATCGACAACGGTCCGGTGAACGACAAGGCGATGCTGTTCGCACTGGTCGACATCGACCACTTCAAGCAGGTGAACGATCGCTACGGCCATCGCGCGGGCGATCTCGTGCTGCAGCAGCTCGCCGAAGTGCTGTCGAGCCTCGTGCGCACCGGCGATTACGTCGCGCGCTGGGGTGGTGAAGAGTTCCTGCTCGTGTTCCGCCCCATGCCCGAACGCAACGTGTCGACCATCGGCGAACGCATCCAGCAGGCGGTCGCCACGCATCCGTTCGACCTGGGCAACGGCATGGTGTTGCCGGTCACGTGCTCCGTCGGTCTGTCGCAATACCCGATCGTGCGCACCGACGATGGCGCGCGCTTCGGCTGGGAGGCGATGATCGAACTCGCCGACCAGGCGCTGTATTACGTCAAGACGAATGGCCGCAATGGCTGGGCCTCGTTCCGCCCCACGCCGCTGACCGACCTGCGCGAACTTGTCGACAACATGCATCGCGACCTGTCGGCGATGCTCAATCGCGATGCGTTGCGCATCATCGGTCGCATCGCGGGACGCCCGGTCGGCGCAACGATCGAATGATCACGTGCTGCGGACGATCCGCAGCACGTCGTCGAGCAAGGCCGCTGCCGTAACGCCCGCGCCAGCGCCGGGCCCTTGGATGACCAGCGGTTGCGCGTCGTAACGGTCGCAGCGAATCGCGACGCGGTTGTCGGTGCCCTGCCCTGCAGCGAGCGGATCGTCAGGCGCGAGCGATTCGACGCCGACTCGCGCACACACGCGGCCGTCGACGACTTGGAACCGCGCGACGTGGCGCAATTTCTCCCGGTTTTTGTACGCGTGCTGGTAGCGCTCGCGCAGTGGTGCGTCGAGCGCGTCGAGCGCGTCGTCGACTTCGTCGGCTGTACAGCGCGCAAGCACGTCGGGCACCAGCGATTCGACCTGCACATCCTCCGAATCCAACGCGAGTCCGGCGGCGCGCGCGAGGATCAGCAGCTTGCGGCGTACGTCCTCGCCCGAAAGGTCCTCGCGCGGATCCGGCTCGGTGTAGCCGGCGTCGCGCGCCTGTCGCACAAAACCGGAAAACGGTCGCAGCCCGTCATAGGCGCCGAACAGCCACGCCATCGAGCCCGAGAGCACGCCCGCGATGCCGGTGATCGCGTCGCCGCCGTCGCGCAACGCTCGCAGGCTCCGCAGCAGCGGCAGGCCCGCACCGACCGTCGCGGCGTCACCGTACTGCGTGCGCCCGGCGCGGCAGGCGGACTGGATCGCCTGCCAGCGCGCGAGCGACACGCCCTGCCCGAGCTTGCTCGCGGTCACCACGTGCACGCCTTGCGCGAGCCAGTCGGCGTGGCGTGCCGCGACCGATTCGCTGCCGGTTGCGTCAATGACGATCGCGGGGGATGCGCCGTCAAAGACGTCGAGTACAGCGTGGTGATGTGTCGATGCTGCTGTGACAAGGCGATCGCGCGCAGTCGACGCCTCGAAACCCTCCGCGTCGGAGATCGACCGTCGCGAATTTGCCACATGTACGAGCCGCAGCGACGGCAGCGTGTCTCGCAAACGATCGATCCGCTGCAACAGCGCGCTACCGACCGTGCCGACACCCAGCAACGCGATCTCCGCCGCCGCCTCGCGTTTTCGCGGCGCCGCGATCGGTCGTGCCAGCGCTTCCATCAGGCGGCCGCCGTTTCGCGTCGACAGGCATGGCGCACGCGCGCCAACCCGGCTTCGATGTCGTCGAGCAGATCGTCCACATGCTCGATGCCGACCGACAGTCGAACCAGACCATCACCGATACCTGCGGCGCGGCGCGCTTCGGGCGACATCGCCGCATGCGTCATCGTCGCCGGATGCGCGACCAGGCTTTCGACGCCGCCCAGGGACTCGGCGAGCGTGAAGCACTGCAGTCCGTCGAGAAACGCGCGCACGCCGGCTTCGCCGCCCTGGAGTTCGACGCTGAGCATTGCACCGAACCCGGTCTGCTGACGCACCGCGAGCGCATGGCCCGGATGCGACGCAAGCCCCGGGTAATACACGGTGCGCACCGCATCGTCATCCGCAAGTCGTGCGACCAGAGCCTCTGTGTTTTCCTGATGGATGCGCAGCCGCGCATCGAGGGTGCGCAGGCCGCGGAGCGTCAGGAAGCTGTCGAACGGGGCGCCGGTCAGGCCGAGCGCGTTCGCCCACCAAGTCAGTCGCTCATGCACCGCGGCGTCGCGAGCGACCACCGCACCGCCGACGACGTCGCTGTGACCATTGATGTACTTGGTCGTCGAGTGCACGACGACGTCGGCACCGAACGCAGTTGGCTGCTGCAGCGCGGGCGACAGGAAAGTGTTGTCGACCACCGCGAGTGCGCCGGCCGCATGCGCGGCGTCGATCGTCGCGCGCAGGTCCGTGATGCGCAGCAGCGGGTTCGACGGCGTTTCAATCCACACGATGGCCGCGCCGTCGGCCAGTGCGGCATCACGCGACTCCGCGCGCGTCAGGTCGGCGGTCACCAGTTCGAACACGCCTTTCGCGGCGAGCGCGTTGAACAGCCGCCAGCTTCCGCCGTAGGCATCGTGCGGAACGATCACCCGTCCACCTGCGGGCACCAGCGCGTGCAGCACCAGCGTGATCGCCGACATGCCGGTCGAGGTGATCGTGCCGCCAACGCCGCCTTCAAGTTCCGCCAGCGCTTCACCCAGCAGGTCGCGCGTCGGATTGCCACTGCGCGTGTAGTCGTACGCGCGTTTTTCATTGAAGCCGGCGAAGGAGAAGTTCGATGACAGCACCAGTGGCGGCGTCACTGCACCGAACGCGGTGTCGCGATCGATGCCTGCGCGTACGGCGACGGTCGCGCGACGGGTGGGGCGTGACGCGCTCATGCCAGCGCCTCCGCAGCCAGCGCTTCGTCGAGGATGGCGGCGATCGCCTCGGGTTCCTTCAGGAACGCGTCGTGGCCGTACCGCGAGCGCAGTACACGGAGCCGCGTTTCACCTCTTAGGCGTTGCGCGAGTGCATACGCATCCGCGAGCGGAACAAGGCGATCCTGCTCGACGGCGACCAGCGTCACCGGCGCGGCGATCGATTCCGGGGAAACGTCCTGCAGATCGATCGATTCGGAGAGTCGCAGGAACGCAGTGACCGGCGTGCGCGACGCATACGCCTGGCCCGCGTAGTCGAGATAGTCCTCGGCCGGCACGTGTACGCGACCATCGACAACGCGCGCTGCGCCGAAACGTTCGTCGAATTCTTCCGGCGTGCGATAGCTCAGCAGCGCGAGCTGACGCGCCAGCACCAACCCGTCGACGCCATCGCATTGCACCGCACCGAGTTGCACGGCGCGCCGTTGCAGTGCGCGCCACGCGCTCGAGAACGGGTGCGCGCGATGCACGCCGCTGATCGCGACGAGGCGCTGCACGCGCGCGGGATGCCGCGCCGCCAGCTGCAGCCCGACCATCGCGCCATACGAACTGCCGACGAACGCGTGCAGCCGGCGGACATACAGATGATCCAGCAGCGCGGCGATCGCATCGGCCTGATCGGCAGGATCGATCGGCGCATCCAGTGTGCCGTCCGCGCCGAGCCAGTCGAACGACACGACGCAATGCAGGGTGGGATCGATCGCGCGGTCGACACCGGCCTGCGCGTCCCACCAGCCACGCGCCGGGTCAGCACTATTCGCAGCGACATGGCGATGCGCGGAAATACCGCCGGCAACGAACACGGCGGGAAGCGATGTATCGCCGGCCACCTCGTAGCGCAGCCGCACGCGGCGCGCGCCGGCATGACGCAGCACGAGGTCAGCATCGAACTCGCCGCGGCGGGCGGCGGGCAACGTGGAGAAAAGTTCGGATTCGGCGGCCTGAAGCGGCGCGTCCGCGATACAGAAATTCGAAACAAGGCTCATGACGGGGCTCCGGACGAAACGGGGCCATCGAGCCTGCGAGCGCCCGCCTTGCGGCAGGAACTGCACGACCATCTTCCGGCTGACGCCGCAGGAGTTGGCACCTGGCACTTGCGTGCTGGTTGCCCCGGCATCAAAGGGCCTGTCCCTCCGCCGGTCTCGATGGATGGCCGAAGTCTGCCAATCGATTTCCGGACTGTCAATCGCTTCATGCCGATGAAGCGATGGACGGCGTGGTCAGCGGGCGGCCGGGTTGCGGCCCTTACACTCCCGGCCATGCGATCCCTTGCCCTCGCCGCGCTGCTCGCGGCCCTGGCCGGCTGCGCGATGACGCGCCCCGCCCCGCCCGTTTCCACGCCTGTCGCCGTCGAGCCCGGCCCGGCGGCGACCGTCGTGCCGGAGCATTTCGTCTCCGCCGAAAGCGTCGAGGACGAGCTCGATTCGCCCGCCACGTGGACGACGGAAGACGGCCGCACCTGGGTGATCGTCACCGCCAAATCGACGCATCGCCTCGTGGTGTTCGACGGCGACAGCGGCGAGCGCCTGCGTGAGGTCGGCAGCCGTGGTGATGCACCCGGGCAGTTCAACCGGCCGAACGGCATCGCGGTGCAAGGGGATCTGGCCTTCGTCGTCGAGCGCGACAACCATCGTGTGCAGGTTCTTTCGCTGCCCGACTTCAAGTCCGTCGCAATGTTCGGTGCATCCGACCTGCGCAGCCCGTACGGCGTGTGGATAGACGAGACCGAACCCGGCGATCTCGATGTCTACGTCACCGACAACTACATGGACGGTCCGAAGTTCGACCGCGTGCCGCCGACGCCGCAACTCGCGCAACGCGTGAAGCGTTTCCGTGTCGAAGTCGATGGCGACGGCCGCGTGCAGGCGAGGCTTGCGAACACGTTCGGCGATACGTCGGACGCGGCTTCCTTGCATATCGTCGAGTCCGTCGCGGGCGATCCGGGCCACGATCGCCTGCTCATCGCCGACGAGGACACCACGCATCCGTCGACCCTGCGCGAGTACACGTTCGAAGGCCGCTACACCGGGCGTTCGACGCCCGCAGGCACGTTCGCGGCGCAGGCCGAAGGCGTCGCGCTGTGGTCCTGCGACGCCGATGTCGCTTACTGGATCGGCGTCGACCAGCTTGCGCCGCGCACGATCTTCCATGTGTTCGATCGCAGCACGCTCGCGCTGGTCGGATCGTTCGAAGGCAAAGTCACCTCGCATACCGATGGCATCGCGCTGCATGCTGCGGCCACGCCGAGCTTCCCGTACGGCGTGATGTACGCCGTGCATGACGATCGCGCCGTCGCCGCGTTCGACCTGCGCGACGTCGCCAAGGCGCTGCATCTTTCCGACCGGTGCGTGCAGTGAGTGCGCGTCGCAGCCTGTTGATCGCGGCATTGCTGTTCGTCGCGTTGCCCGCGGCGTATGCCGGCAAGGTCTATCGCTGGGTCGATTCGCGCGGCGTCGTGCATTACGGCGATCACGTGCCGGATCCGAACGTGGCGCCGCAGTCGGGCGTGCGGGTGATTCCGGTCGTCGCCGAGCCGTCGGCGATCGCGTCGCTGCGCACGCAGCAGGTCGGGCGCGGCTTCCAGGCGATCGCCGACAACCATCTCGCGGGCCCCGTTGAAGTGCGCATGGATTTCTCGCGCGCGGACAACGTGCACGGCGAGCCCGACCTGCCGACGCGCGCCGTCGTGCCACCGCAGGGCCACACGGTGGTGACCTACCTCGACATGGTCGACACCACGCGCCCCGGCAACTTCGAGCTGCGCATGGACGTCGTGCCGGGCGACCCGAAGGCGCGGCCGCAGGATGTCGAATACGTGCTGCCTCTGCGCATGGCCGGCTGGCACATCGACCAGGGCTTCGGCGGCAGCTTCAGCCACGACGACGAACAGAACCGCTACGCGATCGACCTCGCCGCGCCGATCGGCACGCCGGTGCTCGCGGCGCGCGATGGCGTAGTCATGGAAGTCGAATCGGATTTCTCGAAAGCCGGGCTCGATCGCGAGCGTTATGCGGGCCGCGCGAACCTGATCCGCGTACTGCATGACGACGGCACGATGGCCGTGTACGCGCATCTCAAGCTCGACGGGATGCTCGTGCGCGTCGGCCAGCATGTGCGTGCGGGCCAGCAGATCGCGTTGTCGGGCAATACTGGGTTCACCACCGGGCCGCACCTGCACTTCGCCGTGCAGGTGAATCGCGGCATGCGGCTCGAGTCGATCCGCTTCCGCATGCGCGGCCCGCAGGGGCCGCTCAACATCAGCGGCGGCTGATCAGGCCGGAAGCGCCGCGAGTTTCTCGGCCTTTTCGCGCCATTCCGGCAAGCGATCGAGCTGGAACGTCGAGCGCAGGTATTCCTCGTCGAGCGGCAGATCGGACACGAGCGCGCAGGCAACGTGCACCGCGCCCGGCACCCAGAAGCCGGACATGCGCACCGCGCCCGGGCGATGGTGATAAGCCACCGCTTCGACGATCGGCATCGGCAGGCCCCACAAACCGAGCAGATAGGCGCCGGCTTCCGCGTAATGCGGGCCGGTGTCGTCCGGTCGGCCATGGCTCACGCCCGGCAGCAGCTTGCCGACTTCGGCGAGCAACGCAGCGGTCGCCGCCAGTTCCGCGCTCGGGCCGGTGAGCAACTGCCCAGCGAGACGCGACGTGCGCAACGCGCGCTCCTGCATCGCCTCGCGCTCGCTCGGCGTCATCGTGCCGGTGCCCAGCGCTTCGGTGGTCAACACGAGGCGCTGAAGGATCTTGGTGCCGAGGCGCGTCACCGCGGTGCGCATGTCGGTGATCGCGCGGCCGGCCGAGAAGTACGCGGAATTGCAGAGCCGCAGCACCTTGGCGACCACCGCCGGGTCCTGCGAGATCAGCGTCGCGATCTCCGCGGCGCTGACGTCCGGGTCTTGCATCAGGCGGTCGAGTTCGAGGTAGAGCTTGGGCGGCGGCGGCAAAGAGCCCACGCGCCCGATCGTCTGCACAAGTGTCGGGTTGGTCAGAAGATCGCGCAGTTCCTGCACGCTCTCGACCGCCTCGATCAGCTCGCTGGCGTCCAGCGGTTTGCGCAGGAAGCGATGCGCGACGTCCAGCGCCTGCATCGCATCGCTGCCGTGGTTGCGGTCGAGCAACAGGATGCGCGCGGCTTCCGGGTGCAGCGTGCGCACCTGCTCGAGCAGCGCGGCGCCCTGTACGCGCCCCACCTGCATATCGCTGACGACGACGTCGATGCGTCGATCCGCCGGCAGCGTGACGGCATCGCCAGACGCGGTGAGCCAGTCGACTGTCCAGTCCAGGCCGAAATCCTGCAGCGCGAGCTGGAGCTCGCCTGCCCGGCCACCTTCCTCACCGACGATCACGATGTACACCGACATTCCCTCGACGCTTGTGCTCTGGACGCGGTAACGGCACGACGGCCGCGTTCTTCACGTACCTGAGCCGCGCGATGCAGGGATTGCGACGTGCCGCGCGTTTCCGCGGCCCGCGCGGCCGTGGCGGCTATAATCGCGGCCTCCCCGATCCTGCTGCCGCGCGCCGAGCGCGCCGACGCCATGTCCGATGTTTCCCTAGAGGCGCTGCGCCGCCGCACCTTCGCCATCATTTCGCATCCCGACGCCGGCAAGACGACGTTGACGGAGAAGCTGCTGTTGTTCGGCGGCGCGATCCAGATGGCCGGCTCGGTCAAGGGCCGCAAGGCCGCGCGCCATGCCACGTCCGACTGGATGGCGCTGGAAAAAGAGCGCGGCATCTCCGTGACGTCGTCGGTGATGCAGTTCCCGTACGAAGACCGCATCGTCAACCTGCTCGACACGCCCGGCCACGCCGACTTCGGCGAGGACACCTACCGCGTGCTCACCGCGGTCGACAGCGCGCTGATGGTCATCGACGTCGCCAAGGGCGTCGAGGAACGCACGATCAAGCTGATGGAGGTCTGTCGCCTGCGCGACACGCCGATCATGACCTTCATCAACAAGCTCGACCGCGAAGGCAAGAGCCCGATCGACTTGCTCGACGAAGTCGAGAGCGTGCTGAAGATCCAGTGCGCGCCGGTGACGTGGCCGATCGGCATGGGCCAGCGCCTGAAGGGCGTCGTGCATCTGCTGACCGGCGAAGTGCACCTGTACGAACAGGGCCGCAACTTCACGCGACAGGATTCAACGATCTTCGCGTCCATCGACGACCCGGCGCTCGAAGCACGAATCGGCACGCAGATGCTTCAGGAAGTGCGCGACGAGCTCGAACTCGTCGAGGGCGCGTCGCATCCGTTCGATGTCGACGCCTACCTGCGCGGCGAACAGACGCCGGTGTTCTTTGGCTCGGCGGTCAACAACTTCGGCGTGCAGCTGCTGCTCGACTTCTTCGTCGAGAACGCGCCGTCGCCGAAGCCGCGCGCGACGACCGGTCGCCCGGTCGAACCCGTGGAAAACAAACTCACTGGCTTCGTGTTCAAGATCCAGGCGAACATGGACCCGATGCATCGCGACCGCGTCGCGTTCATGCGCATCTGCTCGGGCGAGTTCAAGGCCGGCATGAAGGCGTTCCACGTGCGCAGCGGCAAGGAGCTCAAACTCGCCAACGCACTGACCTTCATGGCCAGCGACCGCGAGATCGCCGAAGCCGCGTATCCCGGCGACGTCATCGGCATCCACAACCACGGGACGATCTCGATCGGCGACAGCTTCACCGAGGGCGAGCCGCTGAGCTTCACCGGCATTCCGAACTTCGCCCCGGAACTGTTCCGCCGCGCGCGCCTGCGCGATCCGCTCAAGCTCAAGCAGTTGCAGAAGGGCCTGGCGCAGTTGTCGGAAGAAGGCGCGACGCAGTTCTTCCGCCCGCTGATGAGCAACGACCTGATCCTCGGTGCGGTCGGCATGCTGCAGTTCGACGTCGTCGCATATCGATTGAAGGACGAATACGGCGTCGACGCGAGCTTCGAGCAGGTGCAGGTCGCGACCGCGCGCTGGATCCGCTGCGACGACGCGAAGAAGCTCGAGGAGTTTCGCGAGAAGAACGCGATGAACCTGTCGATCGATGCCGCGGGCCAGCTCGTCTACCTCGCGCCGACGCGCGTGAACCTGCAGCTGGCGCAGGAACGCGCGCCGTCCGTGCAGTTCCTCGCGACGCGCGAACACGCGCATGCGGTGAGCGTCGACTGACCGACCGCCGGCGTGAAATCCATGCGCATCCGTACAGTAGGATGCGGTCATGGACGCTTCCACCGGCCTCGACCCCCGCTCGGCCGCCGCACCCCGCGACAACGGGATGCGCACCGCGACACATGAACTCGCGAACGCGTTGACGCATGGCGTCGGCGCGATCGCGGCGCTCGCCGCCGGCTCGGTGCTTGTGACGCTCGCGGCGGTGCACGGCGATGGATGGCAGCTCACCGGCGCGATCGTCTTCGGCATCTGCCTGCTGCTGCTCTACCTCGCGTCGACGCTCTATCACGCGGCGAAGAACCCGGTCGCCAAGGCGCGACTGAAGGTGCTCGACCACTGCGCGATCTATCTGCTAATCGCGGGCACGTACACACCGTTCACCCTGATCGACCTTCGCGGCCCGCTGGGCTGGGGTCTGTTCGCGGCGATCTGGACGCTCGCCATCGCCGGCATCATCTTCAAGCTGTACTTCACCGGGCGCTTCAAGCGCTTGTCGACCGCGCTCTACATCGCGATGGGCTGGGCCGCGATCGTCGCGATCCGCCCGATGATGCATGCGGTCGACGCGACCACGCTGGGCTGGCTGCTCGCGGGCGGGCTCGCCTACACGCTCGGCACCGTGTTCTACCTGCGCACTTCACGGTACGCGCACGCCGTCTGGCACCTGTTCTGCGTCGCCGGCAGCGTCTGCCATTACGTGGCTGTGCTGCGTCAGGTCGTCTGAACCGTCCGCAACCAATTCACCGGTGCTTGACCACCGGGCAGAGAAGGTGCGGCCAGTTCAGTTGGACGTCCCCATGCCCACATCGGTGCCCCGCCTCATCTCCGTGGCCGCGCTCGTCCTCGCGCTGGCCGCGTGCTCGCAGGAAAAGCGCAGCGGCGAGCCGCTGAAGCCCGCGGACGAGCCGGAGGCTGCAGAGCACCAGACGGGCATTTCCGCGTCGGAGGGTTACCAGGCGCAGGGCGCGGCGGTGAAGCCGTCCGACATCGCCGATGCGCCGAACCCGCGCGCGACGGCATCATTCACCTGCGACAACGGAAGCAAGGTCGAGATCGGCGATCTGGTCGCGGTGGTGACGCTGAAGGACGGCCGCACCGTGCAGATCGCGCGTGATCCGGACAACGCGTTCCAGTTCAAGGGTGAGGCGCTGGCGTTCCGCATGAAGGATGGCCGGGGCGACCTGAGCCAGGACGAAGCCGGCACCACCCACTGCGCGGGCGGCTGACGACATGTCGACGACCGAAACGCCGACCGCTGACGCGCCGCCGCCCGATCACGGGAAGTCGCCGCTGGGCGCGGTGCTGCGTCATCCGTTCCGCACGGTGCTCGCGTTGCTCGCCATCGCGATCATCCTGCTCATCATCTTCTGGGACTGGAACTGGTTCCGTCGCCCGGTCGAAAAGCTCGTGCACGCGAAGACCGGTCGCGAGCTGCGCATCAACGGCAACCTCGACGTCAAACTCGGTTGGGTGCCGACCATCTCCGCCGAGCGCATCACGTTCTCGAATGCGGCTTGGGCGAAACGCCCGCTGATGGGACAGAGCGACAAACTCACGTTCCGCCTCGAACTCAAACCGCTTTTCAAGGGGCAGGTGCACATCCCCGCCCTGTGGCTGGAAAAGCCCGTCGTCAATCTCGAGACCGGCACGCACGGCGGCAATTGGGTATTCGACAAGAAATCGCCGAGCAACACGAAGGTCCAGTTCCGCAACCTCTGGGTCAACGGCGGCCACTTCGAATTCCTCGACCCGCCCAAGCGCACCGATGTCAGCATTAGCGTGCAGAGCGAAGCGCCGAAGGGAAACCGTCCGCCGCCGTTCACCGCGAAGGGCACGGGTCACTGGCAGGGCAATCCGTTCACGCTCAACGGTCGCGCCGAATCGCCGCTCGCTCTTGCAAATCGCGAAACGCCGTATCACGTCGACGTGCATGCATCGGCGGGTCGCACGCATGCGCATGCACGCGGCACGCTGCTGGATCCGTTGCGTTTCGCCGACTTCAACCTGCAGCTCGCGCTACAAGGCGAGAACCTCGAAGACCTGTATCCGCTGCTCGGCCTCGCCGCACCGCCGACGCCGCCCTACTCGCTCGACGGCCGACTCACGCGCGAGATCGACGACAACCGCACCACATGGCATTACGACAACTTCAAAGGCCGCGTCGGCGACAGCGACTTGTCCGGCGACGCAACGTTCGTGACCGGTGGCAAGCGCCCGTTCCTGAAGGGACGTTTCGTCTCGCACCGCCTCGACTTCGACGATCTCGCGGGCTTCATCGGTCGCGCACCGACATCGGGCGGTGGCGAAAGCACGAACCCGGAACTTGCCGCGAAGGCCGCGCGCGATGCAGCAAGCCCGCGCGTATTTCCGAACGAGCCGTATCACCTCGACAAGCTGCGTTCGATGGACGCCGACGTGAGCCTGCGCGCGACGCAGATCAGTTCGCTGTCGTTGCCGCTCGACGACATGGACGCCCACCTCAAGCTCGACAACGGGCTGCTGCGCCTCGAACCGCTGAACTTCGGCGTGGCAGGCGGCGACATCCGCTCGACGATCCGAATGGATGCACGCGAGTCGCCGATCCGCACTCGTGCGCAGATCAGCGCCCGCGGGCTGAACCTCGGTCGGCTGATGCCGAAGGCCGAGCTGGTGAAGCAGGCAGTCGGCAAGGTTGGCGGCGAAGCCACACTCGCAGGCACGGGTAATTCGATCGCCGCCATTCTCGGTTCGTCCGACGGCAGCGTCGGCGTTGGCATGGGCGCGGGTCGCATCAGCAACCTGGTGATGGAACTTGCCGGCCTCGATGTACAGGAATCGCTGAAGTTCCTGATCGGCGGCGACAAGCAGATTCCTGTGCGCTGCGCATTCGGCGACTTCAGCGTCAACAACGGCGTCATGAACGCGAAGTCGCTGGCGTTCGACACGACTGACACGATCATCATCGGTGAAGGCAACATCAGCCTGCGCGACGAGACTCTCGATCTGAAGCTGCGACCGCGACCGAAGGATCGAAGCCTGTTCTCGTTCCGTGCTCCGCTTTACGTCACCGGCACGTTCAAGCAACCGCATTTCCGGCCGGACATGGCTCGCGTCGGGCTACGTGCTGCGCTTGCGATCGTGCTCGGCCACATCGCGCCGCCGGCCGCCCTGCTCGCGACGATGGAACTCGGCGGTGGCAAGGACGCGAACTGCGGCGGGCAGTACGCGCGTTAACCGCCGTCGGCGTCGGCCGGGCGGAATTCGTCGACCAGATACAGCGGGCGCCGCTTCGACTCGTCGTAGATGCGCCCGAGGTATTCGCCGATCAGGCCGAGTGCGATCAGCTGCGTGCCGCCGAGGAACAGGATCACGGCCATCATCGTCGGCCAGCCCGCCACCGGGTCGCCCCACATGAAAGCTTTCAGCACGATCCAGACCGCGTACAAGAACGCGAGGATTGCGGTGACCAGACCGATGTAGGTCGCCAGCCGCAACGGCGCGGTCGAGAAGCTGGTGATGCCCTCGATCGCGAAGTTCCAAAGGCGCCAGAAGTTGAACTTGCTGCCGCCCGCGAGGCGCGCATCGCGCTGGTACGGGATCGCGACGCTGCGATAGCCGACCCAGCCGAACAGGCCCTTCATGAAGCGATGCCGCTCGCGCAGCTGGCGCAGCGCGACGAGCGAACGTTGCGATAGCAGGCGGAAGTCGCCGGTGTCCGCGGGAATGGGCGTGCGCGAAAGCCGGCCGATCACGCGATAGAACGCGTGCGCGGTCGTGCGCTTCATCAAGCCTTCGCCGGCGCGAACGGTGCGCGTTCCATGCACGTCGTCGAAGCCTTCGCGCCATTTCGCGACGAAAGTTGGAATGAGTTCCGGCGGGTCCTGTCCGTCCGCATCGAGGATCAACGCGCCGCCTTCATCGACAAGGTCGAGACCCGCGGTGAGCGCGGCCTCCTTGCCGAAGTTGCGCGACAACCGCAGCAGTGACACACGTGCATCGTTGGCGGCGATGTCGCAGAGCACGCGCCATGTGGCGTCAGTGCTGCCGTCGTCGACGTAGAGCACGCGCGCGTCGATCTGCTCGATGCTGCTGCAGGCTGCGACGATGCGCGGATGCAGTAACGGAAGGCTCTCGGCCTCGTTGTAGGCGGCGACGACGACGGTCAGGCGATCGGTGTGCATGCGCGCATCCTACGTCGTCGAAGGCGCATGTCAGTCGAGCCGCTCGAGATAGCCGCGGCCACCGATCATCGCCATCTGGTGTTCGATGGCCCGTGCGCGTCGTGCGACGTACGGCCCGGGTTGCCCCGAGTTATAGCGCTTAGGCGCGGGCAGCACCGCGGCGAGCCGCGCGGATTCGGCGGGCGTCAGGCGCGACGCGTCCTTGCCGAAGAAGTGTCGCGCCGCGGCCTGTGCGCCGTACACGCCGTCGCCGAATTCAACGACGTTCGCATACACCTCGATGATCCGTTGCTTCGGCCACATCGCCTCGATCAGAAGCGTGTACCAGGCTTCGACGCCCTTGCGCACGTAGCTGCGCCCGCCCCACAGGAACAGGTTCTTCGCGAGCTGCTGGCTGATCGTGCTGCCACCGCGCAGCTTGCGACCACGCGAGTTCGCGCGCTCCGCCTTTTCCATCGCCTGGAAATCAAAGCCGAAATGGTCGGCGAAACGCTGGTCTTCGGCGGCGACGAGCGCGACCGGAAGGCTCGGCGA
Source organism: Lysobacter sp. HA35 (assembly GCF_054061195.1). Lineage (NCBI taxonomy): Bacteria > Pseudomonadati > Pseudomonadota > Gammaproteobacteria > Lysobacterales > Lysobacteraceae > Lysobacter > Lysobacter sp. HA35. Next base: position 1,548,431 of record NZ_JBSSDY010000001.1, read on the forward strand.
CATGCGACCGAGATCGCGCCAGTCGTAGGCGACGCCGAAGCGGAAATCGCCCTCGCCCCAGGCCTCGAACTGGCGGATGGCCATGAAACTCGAGAACCACGGATCGACGAATCGCAGCGTCGCCACCTGCAGCACGGTGAACGCGACGAAGATGACCGGCAGCCAGAGCAGTCGCCGCAACCATCGCCTGCCGCGCGAGCGCCCGCCTTGTGTCGTCGTCATCGCGTCCCCATGTCGTCGCATCGCCTTGCAGCCCCGCTGGGCATTATCGGCCAAGCGCCGCTTCCACGATCCCCATGACCGAATCGACCCTCGACGCCGGACGCGACCGCCTCGTCCGATTCCTTATCGACCGCGCCGGCGTGCGCGGCGTGCACGTGCGCCTCGACGACACCTGGCAGCAGATCCGCTCGCGCGAGGAATACCCCGACGCGGCGATGTCGATGCTCGGCCAGGCCGCCGCCGCGGCCGCACTCTTCACCGGCCACACCAAGGTCGACGGGCGCCTGTCTGTGCAGATGCGCAGCGACGGCGCGATCCGCACGCTGTTCGCCGAATGCACCGCGGTCGGCACGCTGCGCGGCATCGTGCAACTTGCGGAGGAAGCCGAAGGCGTGGTGTCGCCCGACCTGCGCGATCTCGGCTACGGCGGCATCCTCGCGATCACCATCGAAAACCATGGCCCCGACGGCGAACCGGTGCGCTATCAGGGCCTGGTGCCGCTCGAAGCCAGCCGTCTCGATGGCGCGTTCGAAGACTATTTCCGCCAGTCCGAGCAGTTGCCCACCCGACTCCTGCTCGCCGCGAATGGCGACACCGCCGCCGGCCTGATGCTGCAGAAGCTGCCGGGCGACGAGGGCGACGATGACGGCTGGAACCGCGTCGGCGCACTGTTCGACACGCTGCGCGAGGAAGAACTGATCTCCATCGACGGCGACCGCCTGCTCCACCGCCTCTTCCACGAGGATGGCGTCGAGCTGCTGGGCGACCGGGCGCTCGCGTTCGGATGTTCCTGCTCCCGGGCCCGGGTGGAGTCGATGCTGGTCGCGATCGGCCACGAAGAGGCCCGACTTGCCGCCGCGGACGGGGAAGCGATGATCCGCTGCGAGTTCTGCGGCCAGTCGTATATCTTCACGCCGGACGAGATCGAGCAGCTGTTCCAGAACGCCGATCGGGAGTTACAACCGCCTGACCGACCGCAGTGACGGGACGACGAGCGGATTGTTAAAGATTGATAAATCTCCTATAGTTGAACCATCCGTTCACACGCCCGGAACTTTCCGGCACGCACCCGGTCGCACACCCCGTGATGTCCCGAGCCCGCCCATTCCGCAGCTTTCTCGCCGCCGGCCTTCTGGTCGCGTCGGGCATTGCGTCGGCACAGGTCGCCCGGCCCCATCCGCAGGCCTTGCCGGTGTGGAACCAGAACAGCGGCAAGGTCGAAGCGGTTCTTCTGCTCGAACCCGTCTCGACCGCGACCTGGCAGTTCGGCAGCACGCGTCTCGACAGCGCGCTCGGGGTCGGCACCGGCGACACGCTTGGCCTGCTTTGTGATCGCAAGTCAGGGCTCGGCAGCGCGATCGGCACGCTCGCGGACAACTGCCTGCTTGCGTCGCTCGGCAATACGCACGCCAAGCAGACCAGCGCCGGCGCAACCCTGTCGCGCAAGAACGTCCGCGTCGGCGTCGGCCTAAACAACACCCATGACACGCTTCCTGCGTGGCTCACGTCCGGGCACGCGAATTCGCGCGTCAACCAGAACGCGCTCACGCTGATCGGCGAAAAGAACATCGGTCGCGAGGCTACGGTCTCGATCGCCGGCACCATCGCCCGGGCCCGCCTCGTCTCGCCGGACGCGGTGCCTGAGCTCGCCGATCGCTGGGATATCAAGACGCTGAGCGTCGGGACCAGCGTCGGTCGCTTCGGCGCCAACGTGATCGGCCGCGTCGTCGATTCGCCGATGCAGCCCGGCCGCTGGGAAGGCCTCGACCTCGGTCTGAGCTGGCGCACCCCGTGGAGCGGCCAGCTGAGCGTCGGCGCCGAAAACGTCGTGACGCGTGGTCGTAACCCGTTTGCCCCCGGTAACGGCGAGCAGGATGAAGGCGCCGTTCCGTATGTCCGGTATCAGCAGGATCTCTGATCGCTGAGAACCCCGTCCCAGAAGGCCGCCCCACCCGGGCGGCCTTTTTTGTTAACGACACTTTAATTTCTCAAAAGGGGCCGCTACTATCGGGCCGACCTCGCCGGATTGCGTCCTCCAAAGCTCAGCCGGAAAGGTTCCCATGGGAAATACCAGACACACTTGGAGAGAGAGAGAATGACCTTTAAGACCACCAGGCTCCGCGACGCGATTTCAATCGCGATCGCCATGAGCTCCGTTGCGGCGGCCGGTTCGGCCTTCGCGCAGACGACCACAGCGCCGACCGCTGCGCCGCCGACCGGCGACGCCCAGCAGCTCGACCGCATCGAAGTCACCGGTTCGCGTATTCCGCGCGCCGACGTCGAAACTGCACAGCCGATCATCACGCTGAGCCGTGAGCAGATCCAGAACCAGGGCTTCACCTCAGTCGCGGACATCCTGCAGAACCTCACGTCGGCAGGTTCGCCGGCGATCTCGCGCGCTGACGCGCTGGCTTCCGGCGAAGATGTCGGTGGTTACTACATCGACCTGCGCAACCTCGGCGCGCAGCGCACGCTCGTGCTCGTCAACGGTAAGCGTCTCGGCATCTCGACTTCGGGCCTGCAGGATCTCGGCCAGATCCCGGTCTCCGCGATCCAGCGCATCGAAGTCCTGAAGGACGGCGCATCTGCGATCTACGGTTCCGACGCAATCGCGGGCGTCGTCAACATCATCACCCGTCGCAACTTCGACGGGGCGGAAGCTAACGTCTACCTCGGCGGTTACGACAAGGGCGACGGCTTCAAGCAGTCGTACGACGTCACGCTCGGCGCGAGCGGCGACCGTGCAAGCGTCACGCTGAGCGCGGAATACACGAAGGAAGATCCGGTTTTCGCCAAGGACCGCTGGTTCAGCGCGTACGGCAACTCGGGTCCGGACTTCCCGTTCTCCGGCTGGAGCCCGATTAGCCAGAACGGCGTGTGGCTCGGCAATCAGGGCCCGGGCGGCCCGATCATCGATACGGACCCTGACTCCGACACGTACGGTCAGAACATCAACTTTGTTGATCCGACTTGCGCGAGCGGCATGTGCACCGTAAACAAGGGCGCAGATCCGGGCAATCCGGCGAACTATCACAGCCTGACGCCGGCCGAGCGTGCGAACGCAAACCAGCAGATGATGCTGCAGACCGGCATCGAGCGCCGTTCGGTGTTCGTCAGCTCGACGCTGAACATTACCGACGACCTCAAGGCCACGGCGGACATCGGCTACAACCAGCGCACTACTGATCAGCAGATCGCTGGGTATCCGTTCAACTACGGTTTCGGCCTGATTTCCGCGCAGAGCTACTTCAATCCGAATCCGGCTGCTGGTGACGCGTACTTCTACCGCCGTCTGTGGGAAGTGCCGCGCACCACGCGCAGCGTGCTGAACACGCTCCGCGTCAGCCTCGGCCTTGAAGGCGTTCTGAACTTCGGCGACCACCAGTGGGATTGGGACGTCGGCTACCTGTCGAACCGCAACGACAACAACAAGTACGCGCACGGCGACGCCAACACGCTCGCTAGCTCGAAGGCGATCGGTCCGTCGTATTTCAACGCAACCACGGGCCGCGTCGAGTGCGGCAGCGCGGCTGCCCCGATCGCGTACGGCAGCAACTACGGCAACGGCGAGTGCATTCCGTTCAACCCGCTCCTGCCGTACGGCCAGGCCGGCCAGGGCTCGCTCGCGAACCCGGCGCTGCAGGCATACCTGTTCCCCGAGTACCACGATGCCGGCGAAACCACGACCACGATCTACAGCGCGAACATGGGCGGCACGCTCTTCTCGCTGCCGGCCGGTGACATGGGTCTCGCGTTCGGTGTGGAGCACCGCGAAGAGAAGGGTCGCTTCGTTCCGGATGCGTTCGCGCAGGCCGGTCTGAGCACGGGTCTTCCTGCCACGACGACGGCGGGCAGCTATTCGCTGAACGAAGCGTACGTCGAACTCGAAGTACCGGTGCTCGCCGACGTCGCGTTCGCCAAGGAACTGACCTTCAACATCGCGAGCCGTTACTCGGAATACTCGAACTTCGGCAACACGCTCAACAGCAAGTTCTCGATGCGTTGGCGTCCGATGGAAGGCCTGCTGGTTCGCGCGACATATGCGCAGGGCTTCCGCGCGCCCTCGATCTCCGATCTGTTCGGCGGCATCGGTGGCAGCTTCGAGTCGTACACCGACCCGTGCGCGTCGGGTCCCGACCCGCAGGCGGGCGCGGGCGGCCCGGCATGTACCGCCGCGGGCGTTCCGGCTAGCTACGTCCAGCTGGGCCAGGGCAACATCGCTTGCACGACGGTTCCGTGCCAGACCAACTTCCAGTTCCTCAGCGGTTCCAACCCGAATCTTTCGCCCGAGACCGCGACCTCGAAGACGGCCGGTATCGTGTGGAGCCCGAAGTGGGTCCAGGGCTTGGATTTCACGCTGGACTGGTTCGACGTCAAGATCGAAGACACGATCGCCTCGGATTCGGTTGATTCGATCCTCAACGACTGCTATGTGGCGAATATCTCGGCTCGCTGCGCCGGCATCGTGCGTGATCCTGCCACCCATGCCATCACGAACATGTTCTTCGGCCTGACGAACCTCGGCGCCATCCGTACGGAAGGCTACGACTTCGGCGTGAACTACCGTATGCCGGAAACGTCGTTCGGTAAGTTCAACGTGAACTGGCAGTCGACCTACACGAGCAAGTACGACCAGCTCGCCGACAACAGCCCGGAAACGCAGTGGGTGGGCTATGTCGGTACGCCGGGTATTTTCCGTCTTCGCTCGAACCTCGGCCTCGTCTGGGAAAAGGGTGACTACTCGATCGCCTACATGGCTCGCTACTACTCGGGCATGAAGGAAGCGTGTGGCTCGGCTCCGCGTCCGTGTGATGACGCGACGCATCGTGACGTCTACGGCAACCTCGACAAGCAGAATCACGTGGGCTCGAACACGTTCCACGATCTGCAGTTCAACGTGAAGCTGCCTTGGAATGCAACTGCCTCGCTCGGTGCGACGAACATCACGAACCACTACGGTCCGATCATGTTCTCCACCCCGAACAGCGACTTCCCGTACTACGGTGGTTTCGATATCGGTCGTACGCTGTACATGAAGTATCAGCAGCGCTTCTGATCGATAGCTCCACCGCTCCAAATGCCACGGCCCCGAAAGGGGCCGTGGTTTTTTATGGCCGACGCGAATGAAGCGGAGACGCCATGGTTGTTAACGCGTGGCGCTGTCCAGAACCTCGCGAAGGTCTTTCAGCTGCGCCGCGTATGGTCGCCACGCCCCACCCCGCCCCCTCAGGATTCCTTTGCCGAGGTCGGCCGCGCTGGCGGTCGTCGATCTGTGATCGCGGGCTACTTGGTTTTCGGCGACGCGATCGAGGCCGCATGCCTCCAAAAGGCTTCGAGATCCGGCATCGGCGTCGCCTACAAACGACTCGTAGTCGACCTCGACAATCCGGCCCGGCGCCTGCTGGCACCAATGCGCCATCAGGCGTTCGTGGGCGACGTAATAGCGGGCCATGTCGTCCGGGGCATTCGCATACGGCGCAGCACCACGGAAATACGTACGCAGGTTCGAGAAGCACGTATCGATCGGGTCACGGCGCAGGTGGACGATCGTGGCGTCCGGGATCGCACGCAGGATGTACGGGATATTGAGGAAGTTCGACGGAAGCTTCTCCGTCAGCACTCTGCGCTCGCCGACGCGCCAGCGCGCGTAGGTCATGAAGCGCTCGCGTACCTGTGCGAAGTCGACGGCGGCCGCGCGACGCACAAGTTCGAGGTCAATCGGCCCGTGCCCGTCGGAGTCCGCAGCTTCGCGGAACGCCGCGGTGAACTGGTAGGTTTCACCGCCGTCAACGACGTCGGGATGTGAAGTCAGCACGCGCTCAATCAACGATGTCCCGGAACGGAACATCCCGACGATAAAAATCACACGCGGTTCGTCGGGCTGCGGCGCTGCCCCATCGGACTCGACCTGCACATGATGCAACGCATCGAATAGCTGTGTATCGCGTTCGATGTCGTAAGGCTCAAGACGACGCTGTGTGGCCCAGCCCGCTGCCAACTCGTTCCATGCGTCCGGATAGCGCCCAAGGTCGTGCAGGCGCCGGTGAAGCGAATAGCGGAAGTAGGCTTCCGCCTCGGAGCCGGGTACAACGCGGGTCAACGCTTTCCGCATGGCGTCGACGTGTGCGGCCGCCTCCGACGGATCGCTCTGCATCGCGACAAGCCAGTGCGCGTTGCCCATCCGCGGTTCGATCGCGATTGCGCGTTCGAGATGCGCGAGCGAGGTGTCGGGATCGCCGTTGAACATTGCCAGCAGACCGGCGACGTAGTGAGCATTCGGGTCGTTAGGCGCGTCCACCAGCAAGTGGCCGGAGATCCTCGCCGCCTCGTCGAACAATGCAGCCGAACTTGCCAGCACGGCCATCTCGGCAGCGCTCGCAACGGGCCAGCCGACAGGGAACTGCGCCGCGAACAACTTTTCGAGTTCCGATGCCAACTCGAGACGCCTAAGCAAGTGCGCCATACGCACCGCTGCGTGCGAAGCTAAAGGCGCGCGCAGCGCTGCCGTCGCGCGGCGCGCGAGTTCGCATGCTTCTGCATAAGCACCGAAGTGCAACGAGACTTCGGCGGCGAGCGCCAACACGTCGGTAGATGGATCGGCGGCGAGCGCCGGCGCGATTTCGCGCGCGGCATCGGCCCAGCGGTTCGCGGCGACCAGCGCGACGGCGTGCTGATAGAGATCGGCAGTCATCGCGCCACGTTACGCGTGGCGCGAGACGTCGTCATCCAGGCTGAATCAACCGAGCTGCGATGCGATCCGCTGCTGCTCGGCATGCAGCGCCTGCGGCATGCGGGGGCCGTATTCGCGGAGGTAGTCGCCGATGCTGGCGAACTCGGTGCGCCAGCCGTCGTGGTCGAAGCCGAACAGCTTGGCGCGGGCTTCGTCGGAGAGCTGCACGCCGTCGAGGTCGAGGTCCTGCTCGCGCGGTAGTGCGCCGATCGGGGTGTCGGCCGCGTCGGCGGTGCCGTCGACGCGCTTGATCATCCACTCGAGCACGCGGAGGTTGTCCCCGAAGCCCGGCCACAGGAACTTGCCGTCGTCGCCCTTGCGGAACCAGTTGACGTGGAAGACCTTGGGCAGCTTGTTCTGGCCGTTGTCGAACGACAGCCAGTGCGCGAAGTAGTCGGCGAAGTTGTAGCCGCAGAACGGCTTCATCGCCATCGGGTCACGACGCATGACGCCGACTGCGCCTGTCGCCGCAGCCGTCGTCTCCGAACCCATCGCCGCGCCGACCAGCACGCCATGCGTCCAGTCCCGCGCTTCGAATACCAGCGGCACGAGTGACGCGCGACGGCCGCCGAACACGATCGCGGAGATCGGCACGCCGGTCGGATCCTCCGCGTGCACCGAATAGCTTGGGCACTGCTTGGCCGACACGGTGAAGCGCGCATTCGGATGCGCGGCCGGGCCCTTGTTGAAATCGTAGTCATTTCCGCGCCAGTCAAAGGCGGGCTGGCCTTCGTCGAGGCCTTCCCACCACGGCTGGCCATCGGCCGTCAGGCCGACGTTGGTGAAGATGGTGTTGCTGCGGATGGTCGCGAGCGCGTTCGGGTTCGATTTCGCCGACGTGCCCGGCGCGACGCCGAAGAAACCGGCTTCCGGATTGATCGCGTACAGGCGGCCGTCCGGGCCGGGGCGCATCCAGCAGATGTCGTCGCCGACCGTCCACACCTTCCAACCCTGGGCGCGATAACCCTCCGGCGGAATGAGCATGGCGAGGTTGGTCTTGCCGCAGGCGGACGGGAACGCCGCGGCGATGTAATGCGTGTCGCCCTGCGGGTTCTCGATGCCGAGGATCAGCATGTGCTCGGCGAGCCAGCCTTCCTGCCGCGCCTGGTGCGATGCGATGCGCAGCGCGTGGCACTTCTTGCCGAGAAGCGCGTTGCCGCCGTAGCCGGAGCCGTACGACTTGATCGTCAGCTCTTCGGGGAAATGCATGATGAAGCGACGGTTCGGGTCGAGCTCGCCGATCGAATGCAGGCCGCGAACGAAGGTGCCGTCGCGCTCGATGCGCTGCAGCGCCGGCTCGCCCATGCGCGTCATGATCCGCATGTTGGCGACGACGTACGGGCTGTCGGTGATCTCGACACCGCAACGCGAGATCGGCGAATCGATCGGGCCCATGCAGTACGGGATGACGTACATCGTCCGCCCTTCCATGCAGCCGTCGAACAGGCCGTCCATCTGGGCGTGGCCGTCGGCCGGCGACATCCAGTGGTTGTTCGGGCCGGCGTCGTCCTGCTGCGAGGTGCAGACGAAGGTCAGGTGCTCGACGCGCGCGACGTCGTCCGGATGCGAGCGGTGCAGCCAGCTGCCCGGGTTGGTCTGCTCGTTGAGGCGGATCAGCGTGCCGTCCGCTTCCATCTTCGCGACGAGCGCGGCGTTCTCGGCATCGCTGCCGTCGCACCAGTGGATCGCGTCGGGTCGCGTGAGCGCGGCAACGTCTTCGACCCAGCGCGCGAGACTTGCCAGCGTGGTTCCGCGGCCCTGCACCTCGGGGGTGCGTTTGTCGACGTCCTGGACGAGGGCATTCATGCGGAAACCTCCTTACAAAGCGAATGGAAAACGGTGTCGGATCCTCAGGGGATCAGCGTGGCCATCATGTGCTCGACGAATGCCTCGAACTCTTCGCGCGGAAGGCGCGTCTGGTTGAGTTGGAGGTTGAGCTGCAGGAAGCCCACGTAGGCGGCATACGCGAGGCGCGCGCGATTGAGCGCGGCGTGCGGGTCCAGGCCGGCCTGGCGGAACGACGCGGCGAGCCATTCGAGGCGACGCTGCGAGACGCGACCGATGACCGGCGCGACGATCGGGTGGTCCAGCGCTTTCAGCAGCGCCGAATAGATGATGTGCGAGGTGACCTCGTGCGCGACGACGTCGAACAGCTGGCGCAGGCGCTGGCGCGGATCGGCGATCTGTTCGAGCTGGCCGAAGATCGCTTCCTGTTCGGTCTTCTCCCAGCGCTCCAGCGCGGCGACGAGCAGCGACTCGCGCGACGGGAAGTGCCAGTAGAAGCTGCCCTTGGTGACGCCGAGGCGGCGCGCGAGCGGTTCGACCGCCACGGCGGCGACACCCTGCTCGGCGATGAGGTCGAGCGCGGCCTGCGCCCAGTCATCGGCGCTGAGGCGCCCCGTTCGATCGGACTTGGCCGGCGTGTCGGTCGTCATGGATGCAGTGTATCCGTACGGGTCCGGCCGGGACAGTATGCGTTAAGGAATTCGCCCGTCCGGCCGCTGAAAAGTGCGTTGACAGCGGTCCGAAAACGTTACCATACTCGCCCGTATGTCGGGTGTTTCATGCTGCCGTTTGAATCCGGCGCCCGCCCTTGCCATCACCACGAAACCGCGCGGACGCCCGTCCGCTGGAGCGCTCCATGAGCATCGCCGCACCGTTCCTCGTCCTGCTGATCCTTGGCGGCGTGGCCGCCTACCACCGCATGCGCCTCGCGCCGTGGGTCGCGATGTCCGTCGCCGGTCTTGTCGCCTGCTGGCTGCTCGGCGCCAACGCGACCGCCACCATCGTCGCGGCCGTGCTGTTCGCGATCATCGCGGTGCCGCTGCTGGTGCCGGCGCTGCGCCAGACGCTGGTGACGCAGCCGCTCTTCGGCTTCTACAAGAAGATCCTGCCCCCGCTGTCGGAGACCGAGCGCGTCGCGCTGGAGGCCGGCACCGTGGGTTGGGAAGGCGAGCTGTTCTCCGGCAAGCCCGAGTGGAACGTGCTGATGTCGCAGCCGAAGCCGACGCTCAGCGAAGACGAGCAGGCCTTCCTCGACGGCCCGGTCGAAGAGCTGTGCCGCATGGTCGACGACTGGTCGATCACGCACGTGCACGCCGACCTGCAGCCGGAGCTGTGGGACTACATCAAGCGCAACAAGTTCTTCGGCATGATCGTGCCGAAGGAATACGGCGGCCTCGGGTTCACCGCGCTCGGCAACCACAAGGTGATCGAGAAGCTGGCGTCGATCTCGTCGGTGGTGAGCTCGACGGTCGGCGTGCCGAACTCGCTGGGCCCGGCCGAACTGCTGATGCACTACGGCACGACCGAGCAGAAGGATTACTACCTGCCGCGCCTCGCCGACGGTCGCGAAGTGCCGTGCTTCGGCCTCACCGGCCCGTGGGCGGGTTCAGACGCGACGTCGATTCCGGACTACGGCATCGTGACGATGGGCGACTGGAACGGCGCGCGCGTCGTCGGCGTCAAGCTCACCTTCGACAAGCGCTACATCACGCTCGCGCCGGTCGCGACGCTGATCGGCCTGGCCTTCCGCATGTACGACCCGGACCACCTGCTCGGTGAGAAGGAAGACATCGGCATCACCCTCGCGCTTCTGCCGCGCGATACCGACGGCGTGGAGATCGGGCGTCGTGCGATGCCGCTGAACTCGCCGTTCCAGAACGGCCCGATCCGCGGCAAGGACGTCTTCATTCCGCTCAGCCAGCTCATCGGCGGCGAAGCGTACGCGGGCAAGGGCTGGCAGATGCTGGTCGAGTGCCTGTCGATCGGCCGCTCGATCACCCTGCCCTCCACGGCGTCCGGCGGCTCGCGCATGGGCGCTCGCGTGACCGGTGCGTACTCACGCATCCGCAAGCAGTTCGGCCTGTCGGTCGGCCGCTTCGAAGGCGTCGAGGAAGCACTCGCGCGCATCGGCGGCAATGCGTACACGATCACCGCGCTTGCGGAAGCGTCGGCCGCGGCGGTGGCCCGTGGCGAACTACCGGCGGTGCCGTCGACGATCGCCAAGTACCACTGCACCGAGATGGGCCGCGAGGTCATCAAGGACGCGATGGACATCCACGGCGGCAAGGGCATCATCCTCGGCCCGAAGAACTACCTCGGCCGTGCGTGGCAGGCGTCGCCGATCGGCATCACGGTGGAAGGCGCGAACATCATGACGCGCTCGCTGATGATCTTCGGCCAGGGCGCGATCCTCTGCCATCCGTGGGTGCTGAAGGAAATGAAGGCCGCTAACAACCCGGATCGCACGCAGGCGCTGCGTGACTTCGATTCCGCGCTGTTCGGCCACATCGGGTTCGCCATCAGCAACGCCGTGCGCTCGCTGTGGTTCGGCATCACCGGCGCCACCATCGGTGCCGCGCCGGGCGACGACTACACGAAGCGCTACTTCCGCAAGCTCAACCGCTACTCGTCGGTGCTCGCGCTGATGGCGGATACGTCGATGCTGCTGCTCGGCGGCAAGTTGAAGTTCAAGGAGTCGCTGTCGGGTCGCCTGGGCGACGTGCTGAGCCAGCTCTACATCGCCAGCGCGATGCTCAAGCGTTATCACGACCAGGGCGCGCCGGTGGCCGACCAGCCTCTGCTCGCGTGGTCGTTCCACAACTCGATGCACAAGCTCGAGCTGTCACTGTCGGCCGCGCTGCGCAACTTCCCGGTGCGTCCGGTCGGCTGGCTGCTTTGGGCGCTGGTGTTCCCGTTCGGTCGTCGTGCGGTGGCGCCGAGCGATCGTCTGAACCACAAGGTCGCATCGATCCTGATGACGCCGGGCGAAGCGCGCGATCGCCTCGGTCGCGGTGCGTTCCTCACGCCGGGCCCGTTCAACCCGGCCGGTCGCATCGACAGCTACCTGCCGGCGGTGGTCGCGGCGGAGCCTGTGGAGCGCAAGTTCCAGAAGGCGCTCAAGGGCCACGAGGTGGAAGCGCACGACTTCGCATCGCAGCTCGATCTCGCCGTCCGCAATGGCTGGATCACCGCCGACGAGCGCGCCCAGCTCGAAGCACTGCGCGAGATCACCATCGACACGATCAGCGTCGACGACTTCGAGGCCTCCGAGCTGCGTTCGTCGGGCTATGCCGCGGTGACCGGCGAACCGGGCCAGCGCGCAGCGGCCTGATCGATACGCGAAACGTTCTGCACGACGGCGGGCATTGACCCGCCGTCGTCGTATCCGGAGTCCACGATGAACCTGCTTGCCCTGCATCGACGCATGACGCGCTGGCCGCTCGGCCGCTGGCTGTTCGCCCGCGCGGTCTGCTTCAAGGCGCCCTACTTCGGCAGCATCGCGCCGCGTATCGACGCGCTGGAGCCGGGCCGCTGCGTCGTCTCGTTCGCGCATCGGCGCGCGGTGACCAACCACATCGGCACGGTGCACGCGATCGCGCTCTGCAACGCGGCGGAGCTTGCCGCGGGACTCGCGACCGAAGCCGGCCTGCCTGCGTCGATGCGCTGGATTCCGAAGGGCATGCAGGTCGAATACCTGCGCAAGGCCACCGGCCGCATGACCGCGACGGCTCGCGTGCGCGACGACCTGTCGAACCGCGGCGATGCACGCGAAGCGCCGGTCGACGTCGAAGTCACCGATCCCCACGGCGAGGCCGTCTTCCGCGCCGTCGTATCGATGTGGGTCTCGCCGCGGCCGCCGCGCGACGCGTAGTGGTCAGCGCTGCGCGCGCAGCGTCAGACGCGAGATTTCCGGCGGCACGCCGATGCGCATCGGCATGATGCTGGTGCCGATGCCCGGCGAGACGAACAGCGGTCGCGACGCGTCGCCGTAGTAGCCGCGGATGTAACGGTTCTCCGGCTTGCCCCACTGCGCGGGCTGGCCAATGCCCGGCAGCGAGATCTGACCACCGTGCGTGTGGCCCGCCAGCACCAGCGCAGCGCGCGGCGGAATCTGGTCGACGAGCGCGGGGTTGTGCGTCATCACGATCGCCGGCGCGTCGTCGTTGATGCCGGAGAACGCCTTGCGCACGTCGTGCTTCGCGGTCCACAGGTCACCGACGCCCACGATCCACAGCGGACAGCCGCGGATCACGGTACGACGCGACTCGTCTTCCAGCACGACGACGCCTGCGGCCTCCAGCGCGCGTCGCACGCCCGGCCCGCCCTTCCACCAGTCGTGATTGCCGAGAACGGCGTAGACGGGCTTACGCGCCGTCAGCGCGCGCCAGTGCGGTGCGCTGACATCGGCGGGAATGTAATGGCCGCCGAGCACGCTGAGGATCACGTAGTCGCCGGTCATCAGCACCGCGTCGGAATCGCTGGACTCGAGTTGTGCGACCACGCGGTCGAGATTGTCGAGGCCGTTGTTCGGCGAACCGGTGTGCACGTCGCTGACGTGGTCGATGCGCAGCCCTTCGCATGCGGCCGGCCAGCGTGGCAGCGCGATGGTGTAGTCGCGCTCGACCAGGCGGCGCGGCTCGACGAACAGCCCGTAGACCACCGCCACGAACGCCAGCGCCACCCACGCGAAGAACAGCCGTCGCAGCCAGTGCCGGACCTGCGGCCTCATGCGCGCGGCACGTCCTGTCGCACATCACGCACGCGCGACAGTCGCCAGCCGATCGCCGCGGCCGCGCTCGCTGCGGCGAGCCCGATCGACGCGACGCCGCCGACGGTCGCGCCGAGCGCCTTCATGCTGTTCATCGTGAGTGCCACAAGAAGATCACCGAACCGCCAGACCGCCGTGTCGACCGCGTTCTGGCCTTTGTAGCGTTCGCTTCGCGCGACCTGCGTGAACAGCGCATGGCGCGATGGCTCGGCGAGTCCGTAACCCAATGCACGAGTGACGATCGCCGCGAGCGCGACGGCCGGCATCGCGCCAATCAGCGGTGCGTACGCATCCGGCGCGAACACGACGAGTGCGAGCGACGCCATCGCGATTGTTGCCCAGATGATGAGTACGCGGCCTGGGCCGATCATCGGCATCAACCACCAGGTGACGCCCACCTGCAGCAGCATCGTGAGCACGTTCGACGCGAGGTCGACGGTCGCGGCAAATGCCGTGCGCGCTTCGCCGGTCGCGAACGTCGCGCCGCTGTAGTCGGCCAGCAGCGCGTAATTGATGGTGCCGATGCCGTCGGCGAGGATCAGCAACAGCGCCATGTTGCGCATGAACGGGCTGGCGATGACCTGCTTGAGCCCGTCGAGCATGCCGCCACCGAGCGGTGCGTCATCCAGCGTTTCGATGCGTGCGTCGTCGCGTGCCCAACGGCCGAGGATCACGGAAAGCGCCGTCGCGATGGCGAGCAGCGATGCGGACACACCGAGCAGCGGTGCAATGCCGACCACGCCGACCAGCGACTTCGTGATCGCCGGGCCAGCCAATGCGCCCGCCGTCCCCGCGAAACCGATCAACGGGAACAAGCGCCGCGCCTGCACCGGTGACCAGATGTCCGACATGAACACCCAGAACACGGACACCACGAACAGGTTGAACACACTCACCCAGACGAAGAACACGATGCCGAGCGTCCGCGCATCGAGCGCGTCCTGGTGCGCGAAGAACGGCATGAAGCCGAGCAGGCAGGCGACGAACACGCCGTAGACCACGGGCACCATCACGCGGCGACGCCAGCGCGACACCAACGCGGCGAACAGCGGCGTCAGCGCGAGCGTGGTGATGAACGTGGCGAGGTAGAACCACGGCAGCTGCGTCGAACCAACCGCCGCCGACAACTGCTCGCGCACCGGACGGATCACGTAGTACGCGGTGAGCACGCAGAAGAAGTACGCGAGCGAGAGCAGCAGCGCCGGCCACTCGCCGCGACGCACGCGTCCCTGATCTGCCGGGGACTGCTCGGGATGCGCGCTCATCGGTCGCTTCCGGTGGGGGATGCGCACCGTACCGTCCGCGCGGCCGCGCCGCCACCCTCGCCGGCTATGCTGCGGCCGCGACCGCCCGGTCGCCGTGCGCGGGGTGAGCATGTACGACTACGTGATCGTCGGTGCCGGATCCGCGGGCTGTGTGCTGGCCAATCGTCTCAGCGAGGATCCGTCGGTGCGCGTGCTGCTGCTCGAGGCCGGGCCACGCGATCGTCATCCCTTCATCCACATGCCCGCCGGCATCGCGAAGCTGGTCAACGTGCGACGCCTCAACTGGGACTACAACACCGCGCCCGAGCCGGCATTGAACGGACGTCGACTTTGGTGGCCGCGTGGGCGCGTGCTCGGCGGTTCGAGTTCGATCAATGCGATGTGCTACATCCGCGGCAACCCGGCCGATTACGACGACTCGGCTGATGCGGGCGCGACCGGTTGGTCATGGCGCGACATGCTGCCCTACTTCATCCGCAGCGAGAACAACGTGCGCGGTGCGGATGAATTGCATGGCGACGCGGGGCCGCTGCATGTCGCCGACCTGCGCCACGTGAATCCGCTGTCGCGCGTTTTCATCAACGCTGGCGAACAACTGGGCTTCGCACGCAACGATGATTTCAACGGTGCGACGCAGACCGGCTTCGGGCTGTACCAGGTCACGCAGAAGGATGGTGCGCGCTGTTCGAGCGCCGTCGCGTACCTGCGTCCCGCGCTTGATCGACCGAACCTCGAGGTGCGCACCGGCGCGCTGACGACGCGCGTGCTGGTCGACGGCTCGCGTGCGAACGGCGTCGAGTACGCGATGGGCCGCGGTCTGCATCGCGTGCACGCGTCACGCGAGGTGCTGCTCTGCGGCGGCGCCATCAACTCGCCGCAGCTGCTGATGCTCTCGGGCATCGGGCCGGCAGACGCGCTGCGACGCCACGGTATTGCCGTGCAGCACGACGCACCCGACGTCGGCAGGAACCTGCAGGACCATCTCGACATCTGCACGCTGCATGGCAGCCGTGTGCCGGTCACCTACGACCGTGCGAGCGATCTGCGCATCGCGTTCGACTACTTCCTGCGCGGACATCGCGGGCCCGGCACGTCGAACATCGCGGAAGGCGGAGCGTTCGTTCGCTCCCCGCTCGCGCCCGACGCTCGCCCCGATATCCAGTTGCACTTCGTCCCCGCGCAGCTCGACGATCACGGCCGCAATCGCCTGCCGGGCGACGGCTACACGATCCATGCGTGCTTCCTGCGACCACGTAGTCGCGGCGCGATCGAACTTGCGTCCTCCGATGCGGCTCAGCCGGCACGCATCGCCGCGAACTACCTGTCGGACGACGACGACTTCGACCTGCGGATGATGCTCGAGTGCGCGCGACTGTCGCGCGAGCTGCTCATGCAACCCGCGTTCGATGCGTATCGCGGCGCGCACGTGCTGCCCGCACGCAACGACCTCACCGATGCGGAGTTGGTCGAGTTCATCCGCGCCAAGGCCGAGTCCGTCTATCACCCGGTCGGCAGTTGCCGCATGGGCAGCGACGACGCGAGCGTGGTCGATCCGCAGCTGCGAGTGCGTGGCGTCGATGGGCTTCGGGTGGTCGATGCATCGGTCATGCCGCGGCTGGTCAGCGGCAATACCAACGCGCCGACGATCGCGATCGCGGAACGTGCAGCCGATCTCATTCGCGAACGACCGCCGCTTCGCGCCTGAACGGACTTTTTACAAACTGCTGACGGATAACGAACGCACGCGGGTCCGCAATGCCTCTCTAGCGGGCATCGACGCGCCGCACGTGAACGATACGCAGTGAAGCGGCCGGCGCTGCGTCACTGTTTTCGAGCAAAAACATGAATATGAATGTCTTTCCTCTGGCGTCACTTGATGACGACGCTATGATCGACCCGTGAATGTTTCGTGGATGCCGCACCATGACTGACGCCGCCCTTCGCTTCCGCCGCCGTGGTTTCCATGTCGGCGCGCTGGCCTTCCTGCTGCCGGTCGCACTCGGTACCGGCGCGGGCGCGCAAACGCCTCCGCCGCCGCGTTGGACGCCGGCAACCACTACGACCATCGCTGCACCGCAGCAGGTCGTGCGCAATCCGTTGCCGATCGCAGCCGACTTCAACGTCGCGCAGATCGAATCGCTGGCGCAGTCGCTCGTCGCGGACCAGAAGGTTCCGGGCCTGGCGATGGCGATCGTGCACAAGGGTCGCATCGTCAGCGTGCGCGGTTACGGCATCACCGACATGTCGGCCGCCGAGCCGGTCGACGCGCACACCGTGTTCCGTCTCGCGTCGCTGTCGAAGGCGTTCGCGGGCACGCTCACCGGCCTGCTCGTCAACGACGGTTCGCTGCGTTGGGACAACAAGGTCACGCAGTACCTGCCGAACTTCCAGCTCAGCGATCCGAACGCCACGCAAGCGGTGACGGTGGCGAACGTGGTGAGCCAGAGCGTCGGCCTGCCGCGCAACTCGCTGGATCGCGATCTCGAGTCCTACGTGCCGTACACGACGCTGACGCAGCGCCTCGCGTCGGTGCCGCTCGCGTGCCAGCCCGGTGCCTGCTACGGCTATCAGAACGTCGCCTTCAGCCTGATCGGTGACGTGGTGTTCGCGGCGACCGGCCAGTTCTACGGTCAGGAAGTGCAGCGCCGCATCTTCAAGCCGCTCGGCATGAACGACGCGAGCATCGGCATGGAAGGCCTGGAGTCGAGCCCGCGCTGGGCGCATCCGCACGTGCACGGCCGCGGTGGTTGGGTGTCGGTCATGCCGAAGACGCCGTACTACCAGGTGCTGCCGGCGGCGGGCGTCAACGCGAGCGCGAGCGACATGGCGCAGTGGCTGGTCGCGCACACCGGTTATCGCCCGGACGTGCTGCCGGCGTCGCTGCTCGCTACGCTGCACACCGCGCGCGTCGACACGCCAAGCGAGATGCGTGCATCGCCGTGGCGCCGCGAGCGCCTGAGCTCGGCGGGCTACGGCATCGGCTGGCGCGTCTACAACTATGCCGGCAACACGCTCGTCTTCCACGGCGGCGCGGTGCAGGGCTATCGCGGCGCGGTGGCAATGCTTCCCGATCGCGACTTCGGCGTCGCACTGCTCTGGAACAGCGAGAGCTCACTGCCGTCCGCAATGATCCCGACCATCCTTGACCGTGCACTCGGCATTCCGGGCAGCCACTGGATGAAGGACGACTTCGACGAGCCGACGCAGTTCGTGCAGAACGACGAAGACGGCCAGCAGGCGGGCACGAGCGCCGCGAAGTCGACCGCAGCGCCGCACTGAGTTTCGTCTAGCGGGAAGAAGGCGGCCGGCATATTTGTCGGCCGTTTTCGTTTGTGGGAATGCCGCGGGCATCGTGCGGCGCCAGGTTCGAATGCCGGGCGGCAATGCGACGCCGGGCGCTGCGTGCATCGTGCTAACGCGCGTCGTTCGATCGCGGCCGGCCGCCACAGCTATCGTCGCGCCCCGACCTCAGACGCGCTGCGTCGCATCGGGTCGCTCGCTGGGATCTCTTCGCGACTCGCGGAGCATGCGCGGAAACGACGAGCACGTAGCACGTCGGACGCGCAACGATCGAAGCGACTGCTCACGCTGCGTGGTGCGATGCGTACGCGGCCGCGCAGCGGTCGCCTCGACATCGGCGCCGCGCCCGCGATCGTGCGACGCCACCGCTCGCCCTCGCCATCACTCGCTGACGGCTGCTAGACCGATGGGTCTTTGGAGCCGGCACCTCGACGTCGCTCATCGGTCGCTGACGCGGAGCACAGCTCCGCAGTACCCATTGCGCTGCCGTAATGTCCGATCGCGACGAGTCGTCACTGCGGGCGTCACGTCGCGCTAGGGGCACGCTTCGCAACAACCCGCAGTCGCGGCGTCGCCGTCGCCGTCGCCATCACCACCCTCGGTCCAAAAAAAAACTCTCCCCCGCCTGGGCTGCGGGAGAGAGTCGGGTGTTGCGGTAATCGGGTATTTTTTTTCTTAGATCATCGGTGCCGGAGTAGCCGGCATCGTCATCGGGGCATCAGCTCGGCGACGGGTCGCCTTACGGGCGCCGCCCTTCTTCGCTGCGGTCTTGCGCGCGCCGCCGGCCTTCTTGGCCGTCTTGCGGGCGCCGCCCTTCTTGGCTGCGGTCTTGCGAGCGCCGGCCTTCTTGGCGGTGGTCTTGCGAGCGCCAGCCTTCTTGGCAGTGGCCTTGCGAGCGCCAGCCTTCTTGGCCGTTGCCTTGCGAGCGCCCTTCTTGGCTGCAGTCTTGCGAGCGCCGCCCTTCTTGGCTGCGGTCTTGCGAGCGCCGCCCTTCTTGGCTGCAGTCTTGCGAGCGCCCTTCTTGGCTGCGGTCTTGCGAGCGCCGCCCTTCTTGGCTGCAGTCTTGCGAGCGCCGGCCTTCTTGGCGGTGGTCTTGCGCGCGCCCTTCTTGGCGGCGGTCTTGCGGGCGGTCGACTTCTTCGACGCGGCCTTCTTGCCAGCAGCCTTCTTCGTGGCCTTCTTGGCGGTGGACTTCTTGGTGGCTTTCTTCGTGGCCATGGGGTGGCTCCTCGTTTAGTGGTCTATCGGGGTGTTGCCCAGTTCAAGACAACGTCGCGGGAACAGCCCAGCGACTGACCGCCACACCCTGGAACCGATGTGGCGGAAGCAGCGGCGAAACGCGGATGCGTCCACCGAATTCGACAGCACCTGTCTGGTTTGTACATTCCGCTGGGGCATGAAAAAGCCCGGACCGCCAGCTGCGGATCGGGCTGCTTCGGAATGCGGAATGTGTTTTCGCGAGGGAAACGGATCCTGCGTCCACCGGTTTGATGTCCCGGGCGGAGGTCCGTTTTGTGGTGCGCGTTGTCGCGTCTGTTTTGATCACTCGCATTCGCAGGTTAGCTGCTGGGGCGAAACCTAATCACCGATTTTTTTGATGTCAACAACCTGGGCGAAATTTTTTTTCCCAAGTCCGCGCCCCGCTTGGGTTTCGGGTCCGCATCGAGCACCTCCGACGTAACTCGCGGATGCGCATCGAATCGTTCGCATCATTTTCTACGCGCAACGAAACCCCTACGTTTCAAGCGTTTCCGCGCAGCACTTCGATTTACTTCGATGCATTCGTCGACGTCGTGCGACGCGTTCGGAGAACCCGAACGGAACCTCAACGCCGCGCGTCGGCGGCGTGTGCGCGATGCGAAGACGACGTCGCGATCTGGCGCCGCACAACCCGATTTGCGCGAAAGTGCGCGAGCTTTCGAACGCTCTCGACACGTCCGCATCGACCGTTTCGACGACGGCGATCGCGTGTTGCGCACCGCTCGCGCGTCGTCGTCGTCGCGCACCGACCGTCGCTTCGCATCGTCCGAAACGAAGAAGGCCGCGGATGTCCGCGGCCTTCGGTGACTGCTTCGCGACTGCGAATCAGTGGTCGTCTTCCAGCTGCTCGGCGTAGTCGTCGGGATCGAGCAGTTCGTTGAGCTGCTCCGCGTCCTCGATCTCGAGCTGGTACAGCCAGCCTTCGCCGTAGGCGTCTTCGTTGATCGTTTCCGGCTTGTCGGCGAGCGCCGAATTGACCGCGACGATCTTGCCGGTGAGCGGTGCGTACACGTCCGACGCAGCCTTGACCGACTCGACGACGGCGCATGCGTTGCCCGCTTCGACGCGGTCGCCAACGGTAGGCAGTTCGACGTACACGAGGTCGCCGAGAAGTCCCTGCGCGTGGTCGGAAATGCCGACGGTGACTTTGCCGTCGCCTTCGACGCGGGCCCACTCGTGGGTCTTGAGGAACTTCAGGTCGCCAGGGATCTCGCTCATGGGGGCTCCGGTGCGTCGTGGGTCGCGTGCGTTGATGGGTGGATTCGATGCGTCGCTAGTTTAGCCATGCGATGCGGACGGGACAGCCGCTCGTCCGCACGATGTTTCGATCAGGCGTCGGGGACGAGGTTCGCGCCTTCGCGCACGAACGGATACTTGACGACGCGCACGGGAATTTCGCGGCCGCGGATGTCGACGCGCACGTCGCCGGGTTCGCCAGCGGGAATGCGCGCGAGCGCGATCGCCTTGCCGATGGTCGGCGAGAACGTGCCCGACAGGATCTCGCCCTCGCCCGCCGCGGTGATGACTTTCTGCCCGTGGCGCAGCACGCCCTTCTCGTCCATGACGAGCCCGACCATCTGTCGCGCGCTGCCGTTCGCGAGCTGCTGCTCGAGTGCGGCGCGTCCGATGAAGTCGCGGCCTTCGTCCATCGCCACGGTCCATGCGAGGCCGGCTTCGTACGGCGACACGTCTTCGTCCATGTCCTGGCCGTACAGATTCATGCCGGCTTCGAGGCGCAGCGTGTCGCGCGCGCCGAGTCCCGCCGGCTTGACGCCCGCCTGCACGAGTCGATCCCACACGCGCACGGTCTGGTCGGCCGGCACGAGCACTTCGAAACCGTCTTCGCCGGTGTAGCCGGTGCGCGCGACGAACAGTTCGAGGCCGTCGTCGGTGACGCCCGTCGCCGCGGCGAAGCGACCGACCTTCTCGACTGCGGCACGATCGGATTCGCGCAGCAGGCCGATGACCTTGGCGCGCGCGTTCGGACCCTGCACCGCGATCATTCCGTAGTCGTCGCGCTCGGTAACGGTGACGTCGAACGCGATCGCCTGGCCGCGGATCCACGCGAGGTCCTTGTCGCGGGTGGCCGCGTTGACCACGAGGCGGAAGAACGAGTCGTCGAGGAAATAGACGATGAGGTCGTCGATGACGCCGCCGCGCTCGTTGAGCATGCACGTGTACAGCGCCTTGCCCGGCTTCTTGAGCTTGTCGACCGAGTTGGCGACCAGCATGCGCAGGAAGTCGCGGACGCGCGCGCCGCGCAGGTCGACCACCGTCATGTGCGAGACGTCGAACATGCCGGCGTCGCGACGCACCTGGTGGTGCTCGTCGATCTGCGAGCCGTAGTGGATGGGCATGTCCCATCCGCCGAAGTCGACCATCTTGGCGCCGTGGGCGCGGTGGGTGTCGTTGAGGACGGTCTTGCTCGTCATGGCGGGATCACGGCGTGGGGTGAGCCCGTGATTATCGCGGATACGCGCCGGCGGGTCAGACGCCGGCGGATGGACTCAGTCCTGCGGCCGCACTTCCAGCGTCATGCCACGCACGCCGACCACGCGAACGCGCGCGCCCAGCGGCAGGTCGGGGCCTTCGACATCCCAGATCGCGTCGGCGATCTGCACGCGGCCGTGGCCGTCGATGATCGGCGCCATCAGCGGCACCACGCGGCCGACCATCTGTTCGGCGCGACGGTTGAGCGACGGCCGGTCGCTGTCGCGTCCGTGCGTCCGGAAGAAGCGCAGGTAGACGAAGACCGACAGCACGCTCAGCAGCGCGAACGCGATCATCTGCCAGACGAGCGCGACGCCGGGCATCGCGACGACCAGCACGCACGTCGCCGCGGCGGCGATGCCGAGCCACAGCATGAAAGCGCCGGGTGCGATGATCTCGGCCGCGATCAGCACCAGCGCGACGAGCGCCCAGACGGTTGCGGTGAACGTCCAGTGCATGGCGTCGCCCTCAGCGCGGAAGCGCGGGTGGCTTCGGTGCGTTCGGGCGGTCCAGCGCTTCCTTCGCCAGTTCCGCAATGCCGCCCAGCGAACCGATCACGCCGGACGCCTCCATCGGCATCAGCACGAACTTCTGGTTCGGCGCTTCGGCCAGCGACTTGAACGCCTCGATGTACTTCTGCGCGACGAAGTAGTTGATCGCCTGCACGTTGCCCTGCGAGATCGCGTCGGACACCAGCTGCGTCGCCTTGGCTTCCGCTTCGGCCGAACGCTCGCGCGCTTCTGCGGCACGGAACGCGGCTTCGCGCTGACCCTCGGCCTCGAGGATCACCGATTGCTTCTCGCCCTCGGCCTTGAGGATCGCCGCCTGACGGAAGCCTTCGGCCTCGAGAATGTTCGCGCGCTTCTCGCGCTCGGCCTTCATCTGCCGCGCCATCGAATCGATCAGGTCGCGCGGTGGCGCGATGTCCTTGAGCTCGATGCGATTGACCTTGATGCCCCACGGATGCGTCGCCTGGTCGACGGCCACCAGCACCTTCGTATTGATCTCGTCGCGCTTGGACAGCGACTCGTCGAGGTCCATCGAACCGATCGCGGTACGGATGTTGGTCATGACCAGGTTGAGGATGGCGATCTCGAGCGTCGCGACTTCGTACGCCGCCTTCGCCGCATCGAGCACCTGGAAGAACACGATGCCGTCGACCTTGACGACCGCGTTGTCCTTGGTGATCACGTCCTGGCTCGGGACTTCGAGCACCTGCTCCATCATGTTGATCTTGCGGCCGACGCCGTAGACGATCGGGAACAGGAAATGCAGACCCGGTTCGAGCGTGTGCGTGTAGCGCCCGAAGCGCTCGACCGTCCACTGGTAACCCTGCGGGACCATGCGCACGGTCTTGAAGATCGCGATCACCACGACGAATGCGATGACCAACCCGACAAGCGAAATGCCCATGTGTCCCCTCCCCTGGTGGATGCGGCGAGTATAGGCCTCGCAGACGGCTGCAACCGGGCGTCGTACGACGCGACGACGGACGCGCTTCCGCCCGTGCATCGCGCGATCGCACTCTCTCTATATATATGTCTACGCCGCAGCGGCCTCGAGCTGCTGCCACTGCACCTCGTCGAGCGCACTGGCGAGTTCGAGCGCCTGCAGGTTCTGCAGCAGTTGTTCGACGCGGCTCGCGCCGAGGATCACGCTCGACACGTGCGGGTTGCGCAGGCACCAGGCGATGGCGAGCGTGGCCGGTGGATGGCCGATCAACTTCGCCGCTTCGGCGAACCGACTCGCACGTTCGACGCGTCGCTGGCTTTCGTCACCGACGACGATGCGCTTGAGCCAACCGAGTTCCTCGCGTTCAAGTCGCGCCGGTTCGTCCTTCGACGCATTCGCGTACTTGCCGGTAAGCAGGCCGGATGCGAGCGGCGAGAACGTCGTCGTGCCGAGCCCGAGTTCCGCATACAGCGGCGCGTATTCGAGTTCGACGCGCTCGCGATGCAGCAGGTTGTACTGCGGCTGCTCCATCACCGGCGCGTGCAGGTGGTGCGACTTCGCGACGCGGTGCGCCTCGCGGATCAGCGTGGCCGGCCATTCCGACGTGCCCCAGTACAGCGCCTTGCCCTGGCGGATCAGCGCGTCCATCGCCCACACGGTTTCCTCGACCGGCGTGTCCGGATCGGGACGATGGCAATAGAAGAGATCGAGCGCGTCGACGCGCAGGCGCTTGAGCGCCGCATGGCAGGCGTCGTGCACATGCTTCTTCGACAGGCCGCGTTGCGTCGGCCGCGGATCTTCCGCCGCGCCGAAGAACACCTTGCTCGACACGCAGAAGCCGTCGCGCGGGAGGCGCAGGTCGGCGATGACGTCGCCCATCACCGACTCCGCGCTGCCCTGCGCATAGCTCTCGGCGTTGTCGAAGAAGTTGATGCCGTGGTCCCACGCTGCGGCAACGAGGTTGCGGCATTCGCTGCGCGGCACCTGGTTGCCGAAAGTGAGCCACGCACCGAACGACAACGCGGACAGCTGCAGGCCGGACGATCCGAGGCGGCGGTAGTGCATGGTCAGCTCCGTGATGGACGAGGCATCGTAACCGCGCAACACGTGACGCACGTCCGGTAATCGATTGCACCGGCGCGCGTTCACCGCAGCGCGCGTGCCCATCGGTACAATGCGCGCTCCTCTCGGGGAGTAGTCCGCCGTCGTATCGACGGCCCGCGCGTCAACACACTCGGCCAGCCGGCCGTGGTGCGCGGAGGATCGCAATGCGGTCCGGGGCAAGACCGAAGGCGTTACGCGTCCAGCCGGGCCGCGTTGCGCCTTCGTGCATGCCCGGCATCGGACCCCCAATGAACGCACTCCTCATTTCGACCGGTACGGTCGCGCTCGCCGAAATCGGCGACAAGACGCAGCTGCTCGCGCTGATGCTGGCCGCGCGCTATCGCAAGCCGTGGCCCATCGTCGGCGGCATCGTCATCGCGACGGTGTTGAACCACTCGCTCGCCGCCGCGCTCGGCGACTGGCTGTCGTCGCTGCTCACGCCCGACGTGCTGCGCTGGATCGTCGCCGGCAGCTTCATCGCGGTCGCACTGTGGACGCTCAAGCCGGACAAGCTCGACGACGGCGACGATCGCCTGTCGAAGTACGGCGCGCTGGTCGCCACCACGATCGCGTTCTTCCTCGCCGAGATCGGCGACAAGACGCAGGTCGCGACCGTCCTCCTCGCCGCGCGATTCCACGATTTCGTGCCGGTGGTGATGGGTACGACGCTCGGCATGCTGCTGGCGAACGTGCCGGTGGTGCTGCTCGGAAGCCGCTTCGCCGATCGCCTGCCGCTGAAGGCCGCGCGCCTCACCGCCGCCGCCGTGTTTGCCGCGCTGGGCATCTGGGCGCTGGTCCGCGGGCTGGGCTAGTCAGGTAGCCGGCCACCGGCCGGCTTCACCACGGCTGCTTTTGCCTCTACGCTGCGGCGACTTCCGCGCCTCACCCAGGACCGCCCGTGAATCTCAAGCTGCGCCTCACGCTGATGAACTTCCTCCAGTTCTTCGTCTGGGGGGCGTGGCTGCTCACGGTCGGCGCGTACTGGTTCCAGAACCGACAGTGGTCCGGCACGAGTTTCGGTCAGATCTTTTCGACGATGGGCATCTCGGCGTTGTTCATGCCGTCGCTGATGGGCATCGTCGCCGACCGCTGGATCAACGCCGAACGCCTCTACGGCATCCTGCACATCCTCGGCGGCGTGTTCCTCTGCATGCTCCCGCGCGCAGCGAATCCCGACCAGTTCTACGCCTACATCCTGGCGACGATGCTCTGCTACATGCCGACCATCTCGCTGGCGATCGCGGTGGCCTACAACGCGCTCAAGGGCGAGGGACTCGACGTCGTGCGCGACTACCCGCCGATCCGCGTCTGGGGAACGGTCGGCTTCATCGCCGCGACGTGGACCACGAGCTGGCTCGGTTTCGAATCTTCGGCGAACCAGTTCTACGTCGCCGCTGCCGGATCGTTCCTGCTGGGCGTGTACGGCTTCACCCTGCCCGCCGCACCGCCGCGTCTCGGTCGTGACGAAAACCGCTCGTTCATCGATGCACTCGGCCTCACGTCGTTCCGCCTGTTTCGCGATCGCAACATGGCGGTGTTCTTCGTCTTTGCGATGCTACTCGGCGCGGCGCTGCAGCTCACGAATGCGTACGGCGTGACCTTCCTCAAGGACTTCGAGTCGCTGCCGCAGTTCAAGGATGCGTTCGGTGTCCGCCATGCGGCGGTGATCGTCTCGATCTCGCAGATCTCCGAAACGCTCTTCATCCTCACCATCCCGTTCTTCCTGAAGCGCTTCGGCATCAAGACGGTGATGACGATCTCGATGATCGCGTGGTTCCTGCGCTTCGGCCTGTTCGCCTACGGTGATCCGGGCCCGGGCCTGTGGATGATCGTGCTCAGCTGCATCGTGTACGGCATGGCCTTCGACTTCTTCAACATCTCCGGCTCGCTGTTCGTCGAACAGCAGAGCGATCCGCGCATCCGTGCATCGGCACAGGGCCTCTTCATGCTGATGACCAACGGCATCGGCGCGGTACTCGGCAGCTCGATCAGCGGCTGGATGATCGATCGCTTCTTCACTGCTCCCGGCGGCGCGAAGGACTGGCACGGCATCTGGACGACGTTCGCGCTGTACTCGCTCGCGATGGCGATCCTGTTCGTACCGCTGTTCCGTCATCGCCATACCGCGTCCGCAGCGGTTGCGGGCCACGGCACCGCCGACGTCAACAATCCCTGAGTCGTCGCGATGACGCCGATGGTGACCGTGGTCGGCAGCTTCAATGTCGACCACATCTGGATGCTCGACGCCCTGCCCGCTCCGGGCGAAACGCGTTCATCGCGCTACATGAGCGGACCGGGCGGCAAGGGGTTCAATCAGGCGGTGGCGTCGGCGCGTTCCGGCGTGTCGACGCGCTTCGTCTGTGCGCTCGGTGACGACGCGGGCGGTGTGTATGCGCGCGCGCTCGCGGTCGCGGATGGCATCGATCTTCGCGACGCAGCCAGCGAGGCGCCGACCGGTTCGGCGGGCATCTTCGTCGATGCGAACGGACGCAATTCGATTGCAGTTGCTGGCGGTGCGAACGACACGCTTACTGCATCCCATGTTCGCGATGCGCTGAGCACGGATGCGTCGGCGGTCGTGCTCGTGCAGCTCGAAACGCCGACCGAAGCCGCGCTCGAAGCGTTCGCGATGGCGCGCGCATCGGGTGCGATTGCGATGCTCAACCCCGCGCCGGCGAACGTACCGGTCGCACCGGCGCTGCTTGCGTCGGCCGACATTCTGACGCCGAACGAGACCGAGTTTGCTGCGCTTGTACGCATGCACCTGAATCGCGACATTGACGCCCGCACGCTTGTCGATACGGACAACGACGACTTGCACGCGCTGTGTCGCGCATTGCTGCCGAACGGCACCGTCGTCATCACGCTCGGTGCTGCGGGTGCGTTCGTCTCGCATCCTGATGCCTCCATGCGTGGCGATAGCGAATCGCACTACCGCCTCCCCGCGCGAACAGTGAGCGTCGTCGACACCACCGGCGCCGGCGACGCATTCAACGGCGCGCTGGCCTCATCGCTCGCAGCACAACCGGCGCTCGCGTTCACCGCCCATGCGCGCTACGCGATCGCCTACGCCAGCATGTCGACCGAGCGTCCCGGCGCCGCGCCATCAATGCCGTCGCGCGACGACGTTCAGGCCCGCTTCCCTGACGCCACCGCCGCCTGAACCGCCGCGTAGAATGGCGGCATGCGCATCGGCCCACATGAGATCGCGCCCCGCGTGATCCTCGCGCCCATGGCGGGCGTTACCGACAAACCATTCCGGCTGCTCTGCAAGCAGCTGGGCGCCGGGCTGTGCGTGTCGGAAATGACGACGTCGGACCCGCGCTTCTGGAACACGTCGAAGTCGCGGCACCGCATGGACCACGTCGACGAGCCCGCGCCAATCAGCGTGCAGATCGCCGGCACGGTGCCCGAGGTGATGGCCGAGGCCGCGCGCTACAACATCGAACACGGCGCGCAGATCATCGACATCAACATGGGTTGCCCGGCGAAGAAGGTCTGCAACGCTTGGGCGGGCTCGGCACTGATGCGCGATGAGGCGCTGGTCGGGCGGATCCTGGAAGCAGTGGTCAACACGGTCGACGTGCCGGTGACGCTGAAGATCCGTACCGGCTGGGCGGCGGATGCCAAGAACGCGCTGACCATCGCCCGCATCGCCGAAAGCGCGGGCATCGCATCGCTCGCGGTGCACGGCCGCACTCGCGACCAGCAGTACACCGGCTTCGCCGAGTACGACACGATCGCCGCGGTGAAGGCGGCGCTGTCGATTCCGGTCGTCGCCAATGGCGACATCGACTCGCCACGCAAGGCCGCCGAAGTGCTGGCCTACACCGGCTGCGACGCGGTGATGATCGGCCGTGCCGCGCAGGGCCGTCCGTGGATCTTTCGCGAAGTGGCGCATTACCTCGCGACGGGCGAAGAGCTGCCGCCACCGTCGCTGCACGAGGTGCGCGACGTGCTGCTCGGCCATCTCGAAGCGCTGCATGCGTTCTACGGCGAGCTGTCCGGCGTGCGCATCGCGCGCAAGCATCTGGGCTGGTACGCGAAGGACCGGCCGGAGAACGCGGCGTTCCGCGCCGTGGTCAACCGCGCCGAGACGGCCGAGGCACAGTTGCGCCTCACCCGCGATTACTTCGACGCGCTGATCGCCGGCGTGCCGGTGCGCGAAGCCGCCTGACCTCACGGGGGCTTTCCGCGGCGTCGCGACAATCGCGCCGATACGGAGATCCGCCATGACCGACGCCGCAACCGACCCCAACGCCGACCAGGTCTACCTGCACGGCTTCTCGCGCACCGAGCAGGCGCGCCTCATGCGCCAGGCGCGCATCGCCGAGTCGACGATCTTCAAGCACATCGACTATTCGGGGACGCGCCGCGTGCTCGAGGTCGGCAGCGGCGTCGGTGCGCAAACCGAGATCCTGCTGCGACGCTTTCCCGACCTGCACGTCACCTGCATCGACTACAGCGAGGCGCAACTTGCCACGGCGCGCGCGCATCTCGGCGCCATGTCCTGGCTCGACGGCCGCTACGACCTGCAGCAGGCCGACGCCACCGACCTTCCGTTCGAGCCGCGTAGTTTCGACGGTGCGTTCCTGTGCTGGGTGCTCGAGCACGTGCCCTCGCCCGCGCGCGTGCTCAACGAAGTGCGCCGCGTGCTGATGCCCGGCTTGCCGGTCTACATCACCGAGGTGATGAATTCCTCATTCTTCCTCGACCCGTATTCGCCGAACGTCTGGCGCTACTGGATGGCCTTCAACGATTTCCAGCATGAGCACGGCGGCGACCCGTTCGTGGGCGCCAAGCTCGGCAACCTGCTGCTCGCCGGCGGCTATCGCGACGTGTCGACCGAAGTGAAGACGTTCTACTTCGACAACCGCGAGCCGGCGCGTCGGAAGGTCATGATCGCGTTCTGGGAAGAACTGCTGCTGTCGGCGGCCAACAACCTGATCGAAGCCGGCGCGGTCACGCAGGAGATCGTCGACGGCATGCGCCGCGAGATGCACCAGGTGCAGAACGATCCGAACGCGGTGTTCTTCTATTCGTTCCTGCAGGCGCGCGCGACCGTGTTCTGAACGAACGTTGACCCCGTCCGCGCGTGGACCGGCGCAGAATGCGCGGTCGGCCCCGAGCCTGTATCATGCGCGGCCATCTTTCTATCCGAATACAAGGATATAACCCGATGTCCAGCTACCTCTTCACCTCGGAATCGGTCTCGGAAGGCCATCCGGACAAGATCGCCGACCAGATCTCCGACGCCGTCCTCGACGCGATCCTCGCGCAGGACAAGCGCGCCCGCGTGGCCTGCGAGACGATGGTGAAGACCGGCGCCGCGATCGTCGCCGGCGAAGTCACGACGTCGGCGTGGGTCGATATCGAGTCGCTCGCCCGCAACGTGATCAACGCGATCGGCTACGACAACTCGAACGTCGGCTTCGACGGCCACACCTGCGCGATCATCAACATGCTCGGCAAGCAGTCGCCGGACATCGCCGCGGGCGTGGATCGCACGTCGCCCGAAGAACAGGGCGCGGGCGACCAGGGCCTGATGTTCGGCTTCGCCTGCGACGAAGCGCCGGAATTCATGCCGGCGCCGCTGTACTACAGCCACCGTCTCGTCGAGCAGCAGGCCAAGGTTCGCAAGAACGGCACGCTGAACTGGCTGCGCCCGGACGCGAAGTCCCAGGTCACCCTGCGCTATGACGCGAACCACAAGGTGCTCGGCCTCGACGCAGTGGTGCTGTCGACGCAGCACGATCCGGACATCGCGCAGAAGGACCTCGTCGAGGCCGTCTACGAAGAGATCCTGAAGCCGGTGCTGCCAGCCGAGTGGCTGTCCGCGCTGCCGAAGCACAAGGTGCACATCAACCCGACGGGCATCTTCGTGATCGGCGGCCCGGTAGGCGATTGCGGCCTGACCGGTCGCAAGATCATCGTCGACAGCTACGGCGGCATGGCCCGCCACGGTGGCGGCGCGTTCTCCGGCAAGGATCCGTCGAAGGTCGACCGCTCGGCCGCGTACGCCGCGCGTTACGTCGCCAAGAACATCGTTGCGGCCGGCCTTGCCGAGCGCTGCGAAGTGCAGGTGTCGTACGCGATCGGCGTCGCCGAGCCGACCTCGATCTCGGTCACCACGTTCGGCACCGGCAAGATCTCGGACGAGAAGATCGAGCAGCTGATCCGCGCGCACTTCGACCTGCGCCCGTACGGCATCGTCAAGATGCTCGACCTGATCCACCCGGTGTACCAGCCGACCGCCGCCTACGGCCACTTCGGTCGCGCGCCGTACGAGCTGACCTACACCGGCCAGAACGGCGAGTCGGAAACGGCAACGGCCTTCTCGTGGGAGAAGACCGACCGCGCCGACGCACTGCGCAAGGAAGCGGGCATCTAAGCCGCTGCGAATGCTTCACCGGACGGGCCGCGAAAGCGGCCCGTTTCGTTTGGCGAGTCCCGTCAGCGCACGGCCGCTGCGTTAACGGCGTCACGCTGCCGGGCGCGCATCTCGTCGACGAAGCCGGCTTCGCCGGGCCATTGGTGCGAAAATGCGCCCGCGCCGGCCTGCCCGGCCTTCCACGACCGCCGACTCTCGACGGCTCGCTGACTTCGGTACTCCTATGAACGCTTCCCACGCCGCCGACGCCGTCGCGGCCGATCCCGCCGCGTCCGACCTCGCCGAGCGCGTGCGTGAAGCGACCGCGCTGCTCGCCCGCGTCGCAGCCGATCGCACCATCCTCGACGCGGTGCCACCCGAGGATCGCGCCCAACTGCATGCGGTCGTCGCGCAGGTCTACCACCCGGATCCGCGCGCGCGCCGGCAGCGACTGAAGGCGCGCGAGCGCGAGCGCAATGCCGAGAACATCCGTCGCACGGAAACGCTGCTGGATTCGACCGGCATCCGCGAGCTGCGTCGCAAGCCGGTGTTCACCACGCCGAACTACTTCCCGCCGAGCGCAGCCGGCCAGCCGATGCTCGAAGCACCGGCGCCGCATGTCGCGTCGCCGGATCGCGAATCGCCTGAACTGCTGCACTGCTACGTCTGCAAGCAGAAGTACACGCAGGTGCATCACTTCTACGACCAGCTCTGCCCGTCGTGCGCGGACTTCAATTACTTCAAGCGCACGGAGCTCGCCGACCTGACGGGTCGCACCGCGCTGTTGACCGGTGGCCGCGTCAAGATCGGTTACCAGGCCGGCATGAAGCTGCTGCGCGCCGGTGCACGGCTCATCGTCACCACACGTTTTCCGCGCGACTCCGCCATGCGCTACGCGCAGGAACCGGACTTTGCCGACTGGGCGCATCGCCTCGAGATTTTCGGCCTCGACCTGCGTCACACGCCGAGTGTCGAAGCGTTCTGCACCGAGCTGCTGCGCACGCACGACCGCCTCGACTTCATCATCAACAACGCCTGCCAGACGGTGCGTCGCCCGCCGGAGTTCTACGCGCACATGATGGCCGGCGAGACGGCCGCACTGCACGAGGCGCCCGAGGAAATCCGTCGACTCATCGGCCGTTACGAAGGCCTGCGCAGCTACACGATGCTGCCGGAAGGCGATGCGTCGCAGTCGCTGCTGTCGACGGATGCGAAGGCATTGCGCGATGCCGCGGGACTCACGCGTGCAGCCGAACTTTCGCAGGTGCCGTTGCTCGCCGAAGAACTGCTCGGCCAGAAGCATCTGTTCCCCGAAGGCCAGCTCGACCAGGACCTGCAGCAGATCGACCTGCGCGGTCGCAATTCGTGGCGCCTGCTGATGCACGAAGTGCCGGCGGTCGAACTGCTGGAGACGCAGCTCGTCAATGCGGTTGCGCCCTTCATCATCAATGCGCGCCTGAAGCCACTAATGCTGCGCACGCCGGAGCGTGACAAGCACATCGTCAACGTGTCGGCAGTCGAAGGTCAGTTCTATCGCAACTTCAAGACGACGCGTCATCCGCACACGAACATGGCGAAGGCCGCGCTCAACATGATGACGCGCACCGCCGCCGCGGATTACCAGGCCGACGGCATCCACATGAACTCCGTCGACACCGGCTGGGTGACGGACGAGGATCCGGTGGAGATCGCGGCGCGCAAGGTCGTGGAAGAGCGCTTCCACCCGCCGCTCGACATCCTCGACGGCGCGGCGCGAATCGTCGACCCGATCATCCACGGGCTCAACACCGGCGAGCACGTGTGGGGCCAGTTCCTCAAGGACTACAAGCCGACCGACTGGTAACGAGCGGCGGTACCGGCATCCGTCGGCCATCCGCTGCCTTGATACAATGCCGGCGCCCACCGAGGGGCGCTGCGACCGTTCGCAAGCGACCGTGCACTGCACGACGCCGACGGCCAGGCTCGGTGGCGATCTTCCAAACGGCGCCCGTGCAGGAATCCCGTCACACGCGGATTCCCTCACGACCACGGAGCTACCAATGAACGCTATGCCCAAGACCTTCTCCACGGAAGGTGATTACAAGGTTGCCGATATCTCGCTGGCCGACTGGGGCCGCAAGGAACTCGACATCGCCGAGCAGGAAATGCCGGGCCTGATGTCGATCCGCGCGAAGTACGCGCCGTCGAGCCCGCTGAAGGACGTCCGCGTCACCGGCTCGCTGCACATGACCATCCAGACCGGCGTGCTGATCGAGACGCTGAAGGATCTCGGCGCCGACGTGCGCTGGGCTTCGTGCAACATCTTCTCGACGCAGGACCATGCTGCCGCCGCGATCGCCGCAAAGGGCACGCCGGTGTTCGCGTGGAAGGGCGAGTCGCTCGAGGAATACTGGGACTGCACGCTCGACGCGCTGACGTTCCCGGGTGGCCTCGGCCCGCAGCTCGTCGTCGACGACGGCGGCGACGTCACCCTGCTGATCCACAAGGGCTTCGAGCTCGAGAAGGGTTCGAAGTGGGTCGACGAGCCGGCTTCGTCGCACGAAGAACAGGTCATCAAGAACCTGCTCAAGCGCGTGGCCAAGGAGCGTCCGGGTTTCTGGCACAAGGTCGTTGCCGACTGGAAGGGCGTCTCCGAAGAGACGACCACCGGCGTGCACCGCCTCTACAAGCTCGCCGAAACGGGTGAGCTGCTGGTGCCGGCGATCAACGTCAACGACTCGGTCACCAAGTCGAAGTTCGACAACCTCTACGGCTGCCGCGAGTCGCTGGCCGATGGCCTGAAGCGCGCGATGGACGTGATGCTTGCCGGCAAGGTCGCGGTGGTCTGCGGCTACGGCGACGTCGGCAAGGGTTCGGCGCATTCGCTGCGTGCCTACGGCGCGCGCGTCGTCGTCACCGAGATCGATCCGATTAACGCCCTGCAGGCCGCGATGGAAGGCTTCGAGGTCAACACGATCGAAGCGACGCTCGGCCGCGGCGACATCTACGTGACGACGACCGGCAACAAGGACGTCATCACGCTCGAGCACATGAGCCGCATGAAGGACCAGGCGATCGTCTGCAACATCGGCCACTTCGACAACGAGATCCAGGTCGACGCGCTGAATCAGTCCGACGCCGTGCGCCTGAACATCAAGCCGCAGGTCGACAAGTACACGTTCGCGAACGGCAACTCGATCTTCCTGCTGGCCGAAGGCCGCCTGGTGAACCTCGGTTGCGCCACCGGCCACCCGAGCTTCGTCATGTCGAACTCGTTCTCCAACCAGACGCTCGCGCAGCTGGACCTGTGGGCGCGCAAGGACGAGTACGAAGCGAAGGTCTACATCCTCCCGAAGAAGCTCGACGAGGAAGTCGCTCGCCTGCACCTCGAGAAGATCGGCGTGAAGCTGACCGTGCTCACCGACGACCAGGCCTCGTACCTCGGCGTCGACAAGGACGGCCCGTACAAGCCGGATCACTACCGCTACTGATCGCTCGCGATCGGCAGTAACGGAACGGGCGCTTCGGCGCCCGTTTTGTTTGGCGCGAGCGCGGGAAACGGCTACGGCCGGTTGTCGATACTGATTCGGCGTAGTGCTGAGCACGGTCCAGCACGGCTAATGTGAGTGCGTTGTGAACCGCCGCCGTGAAACTGCGGACTCGTGCACATTCAGTTGCCATGTTCACGCTGCTTCTGCGACGAACGGCACGGAGCGATGTGATGGTTGCGCGACGATGAGCCTCGGGGATTCCGAACGGTCGCACGTCAGTGAAGCGCATTCTTGTCGCAGCAAGTGTCGCCCTCCTTGTGGTCACGGGCGCGGTTCGCGCGGCCGATGTGCCGGATGTCGACACCGATAACGCCACCGTCGAAGTGGTCGCGAACGAGCATGCGCTGCGCA
This sequence comes from Lysobacter sp. HA35, assembly GCF_054061195.1. NCBI lineage: Bacteria > Pseudomonadati > Pseudomonadota > Gammaproteobacteria > Lysobacterales > Lysobacteraceae > Lysobacter > Lysobacter sp. HA35. The sequence goes on from NZ_JBSSDY010000001.1 coordinate 1,583,058, forward strand.
TCAGCGGCGTCATCGGCCAGCGGTTCGAAAACGATGTCCGCGCGGCTCTGGACCGCAATCCGCACACGCAACGACTGATCGTCAGCGGTCCCGGTGGAATGCGCGCGCAGGCGCTGCGCGTTGCCGACCTCGCCAACGCGCGCGGCATCGCGGTACGCGTCACCGGTCGCTGCGCGAGTGCATGCGCGCTGATGTGGGCGGCGGCCACGACACGCGAAATGACCTACGACTCGGGCCTCGGACTGCATCGCAGCGCGCTCGATCCGTCGCTCGCCCTGCCCGACCTGCTGCGCCAGAAGATCATGGCGCGCAACGATCGCCAGACCGACGACGTGCTGCGCAAGGCCGGGTTTCCGGAACGCGTGATCGCCGCGGGCGCGTCGACGCCCGCATCGTCGATGAGCTGGTTCAGCCCTTACGAACTGAAGACCGGGGGCGTTCCGTTCGTGCTGCTCGATACGTCGGGCCAGCTCGCATCAATGGACGCAAAGACCGGGCGGCTGGTCCACGCCTCGGCTTCCCCATCGGCGTCGACGAGCGGGTCGCGTACGACGCAGTAAGCGGTGCGGCTGATCCGCGAGCGCCCAGCCGTTTCGTTCCATCGCGATAGAAAGATAGAATGCGCCCACTTCCTCGCTGGGCGCGTCATGGTTCCCGTCAGCTTCGAGTTCTACCCCCCGAAGACGCCCGAGCAGCACGCGCAGCTCGACAAGACCGTCGCCAAGCTCCGTAGCGCGGGCCCCGAGTACGTCAGCGTGACCTTCGGCGCGGGTGGCTCCACGCTCAGCCACACGCCGGAGACGATCCAGAAGCTGCGTACCGACGGCTTCGACGCGGCGCCGCACATCACCTGCATGGGCGGTTCGCGCGAAGAAATCCGTGGCCTGCTCAAGCTCTATCGCGCGCTCGGCGCGAAGCGGCTGGTGGCACTGCGCGGCGACCTGCCGTCCGGCATGGTCAGCGCCGGCGAGTTCCGCTACGCCGACGAACTGGTGAAGTTCATCCGCGAGGAAACCGGCGATCACTTCCACGTTGAAGTCGCCGCGTATCCGGAAATGCATCCGCAGGCGCGCGATTCGCAGGCCGACCTTCGCAACTTCATCGGCAAGGTGCGCGCCGGTGCGAACGGCGCGATCACGCAGTACTTCTACAACGCCGACGCGTATTTCCGTTTCGTCGACGACGTGCGTCGCGCCGGCATCGATATCCCGGTCGTGCCCGGCATCATGCCGATCGCGAACTTCAGCCAGATCCGTCGTTTCTCGGAACTGTGCGGCGCGGAAATCCCGCGCTGGGTCGCGCAACGCATGCTCGCGTACGCGGATGACGCCGACAGCGTGCGCGCGTTCGGTGCCGAGGTCGTCGGACAACTCTGCCGCCGCTTGATCGAAGGCGGCGCACCGTCGCTTCACTTCTACACGTTGAATCTGTCGAAACCGACTCTGAACGTTTTGGCGCAAATGCGCTGATTTTCCGGATCAGTTCGCTAGCGGTTCAGTTCCAGGGCGTCTGTCACACTTCGCGTTGACATACGCGTTTCGACCATGCACGCACCGAAGTCTGCAGGTGCGTGCCATGAAAGTCCCGATGTCCTTGCTCACGTTCGCGCTGGGTCTTGGACTCACGTTGCCGGTCGCGCCCGACGTGCATGCCGCGTACACCGGCATCCAGCGTTGCCGCGCGCCGGACGGCACGTCCGTCTATACCGACAAGCCCTGCGGTGCGTTCGGTGCGACGCCCGCGCCGGTTTCCGAAGATCTCGGCATGCGCCTGATGAGCGAAGCATCGCGCGAGCCGGAGGCGTATGCCGATGCGTCGCAGAGCAACGCGATCGCACCGTCGTCGAATGTCGGGCGTCGTTCGCTTGCGGATGGTTGCGCACGCACGCCGACGCAGCTCGCGATGGACATCCAAGGCTCGATGGTGATGCGCGACGTCAATCGTCTCGCCGAAAGCTGGCAGTGGGCGGGCATGACGAAGCAGCAGGCGACGCCGGTGATGGCGCACCTCGAAAGGCTGACGCACGAGCAGCTCGTGTCGACGCAGTATTTCGACGCACAGATGGGTCTCGGCGCGCAGCTCGCATCCGCCGATAACGCGTCGCCGGGCGACGGCCGCGCGGGCATTCTGCAGATGTCGATGGTCGGCAAGAACGTTCCGCAGTCGATGGAACTGAACGTCGAGCGCTACGCGGGCTGCTATTTCGTCCACTTCTGACGTCCGAGAGGGCGACGTCGCACCGCGGCGGCTTTAGGCTTGGCGGGTGCGACGCCATGCCCTGCTCCTGATCGTCCTGATCCTCTGCGCATTCCCGCTTGCCGGGTTCGCGCAGGTGCGCCATTGCGTGATGCCGAACGGCACCGAGGTCTATACCGACCAGCGCTGCGATGCGATCGGCGCGCAGGAGCGCGTGGCCACGCCAAACCCCGCTGGTTCGACGCCGCAACTGCGCAGTTACCGCCCGGCTTGTCCGCGCACGCTGCGCGACCTGGCCTACGAGGTGACGTCGTCCGTCGAGGCCCACGACGTCAATCGGCTAGCGTCGGTCTATCTCTGGAGCGGCACCGGCACGCGCGAGGCCTATGCGCTGATGGATCGCCTGCAGGCCGTCGTCGATCGTCCGCTGGTCGACCTGCAGCCGGTCTGGCCGGACGGCGAGCCCTACCCGTCCTCCGTGCCGCCCACGCACCCGCCGATCGCGCTGCGGCTCGAGCAGACCTCCGCCAAAGGCAGCACGCCCATCCGCGCGGTGTTCGGGCTGCGCAAGTACCTGGACTGCTGGTGGATCGTCGAGGGCGGCGCGCGACGGACACCTGCGGCCGCGTCTGCAACGCCTCCTGTGCCCGTCACGGACGCCCCGCCACTACCGGACGCACCGCCCGTCGACTGACGGCGTCCTGCCGGCTCAGGGCACAATACGCGCTTCCTTGCACCGGACGTCGCGCATGCACTACCCCGAATGGATCTGGCACAACGGCGCGATCAAGCCGTGGGCCGAGGCGACCACGCACGTGATGTCGCATGCGCTGCACTACGGCTCGTCCGTGTTCGAGGGCATCCGCTGCTACGAGACGCCGAACGGCCCGGCGATCTTCCGCCTGACGGAGCACAACCGCCGCCTGTACGCCTCGGCGCGCATCTACGAGATGGCCATCCCCTACTCGCTCGACGAGATCAACGCGGCTTGCCGCGAGGTGATCCTGCGCAACGGCCTGACGCGCGCCTACCTGCGCCCGCTCGCCTACCGCGGCCTCGGCGGGTTCGGCCTGTCGGCGGAAACGCCGGTCGATGTGTCGGTCGCCTCCTGGTTCATGGGACCGTACCTGGGCGAAGGCGTGCTCGAGCAGGGCATCGACGCCTGCGTATCCAGCTGGCAGCGCTTCGCACCGAACACGATTCCCGCGGGCGCGAAGGCCGGCGGCAATTACCTGTCCGGCCAGCTGATCGCGCGCGAAGCGCGTCGTCTCGGCTTCGGCGAAGGCATCGCGCTGGCGTCGACCGGCCTGCTCAGCGAAGGCGCCGGCGAGAACCTGTTCCTCGTGTTCGATGGCGTGCTGCACACCACGCCGGTCAGCGCCGCGCTGCTCAACGGCATCACGCGCAACACGATCATGACGCTCGCGCGCGACAACGGCATCACCGTGATCGAGCGCGACATCCCGCGCGAATACCTCTACCTCTGCGACGAACTCTTCATGTGCGGCACGGCGGCAGAGATCACACCAATCCGTTCGGTCGACGGTCGCCAGATCGGCGCAGGCAAGACGGGGCCGCTGACCAAGCGCATCCAGGACCTCTTCTTCGGTCTGTTCGAAGGCACGACGCCGGACCGCTACGGCTGGCTTGAACCGCTGGAAGGCTGATGGACCAGGCGCGACGCTGATTCGGCGTCGCGCCTTTCAACCGAACGTCAGCGTCGCCACCACACCGCGTTCTGCGCCCGGCTTCACCTGCACTTGCCAGCCGTAGAGTTCGCACAGGCGTCGCACGATCGACAGCCCGATGCCGCCGCCCTGCGAATGCCCGGCGTGCGTGCCGCGATAGCCACGCTCGAACAGGCGTGCCGCGTCTTCCGGGCTAAGCCCCGGCCCCGAATCGACGACATCGACCGCGAGCGGCTTCAGCCGCACGACGACGGCGCCTTCCGCGGTGTACTTCACCGCGTTGCCGATCAGGTTGTTGAGCGCAACGGTGACCGCCGATTCCGGCGCGTCGACGACGAGCCCGCGCTGACCCTCGATGCTCAACGTCACAGGCTTCCCACCGAGCTGCGCGCGATGCGCATCGAGTAATTGCTCGGCGACCTTGGCCACGTCGGTGCTGCCCGATCCGCGTTCGTTGCGCGACAACAGCAACAGCGCACTGATCAGGTCGGTGCACTGCTGTTCCGCGCGTTGGATCCGCATCATCCTGCTCAGCGTCTTCTCGTCGACACCATCGCGCGCAAGCATCAACTCCACGGCACCGCGGATCACGGCGAGTGGCGTGCGCAGTTCGTGGCTGACGTCCGCGTTGAATTCGCGATCGCGCTGCACGACGTGGGTGAGGCGCGTGGAGTATTCGTCGAGTGCAGCGGCCAGCTGCCCAACTTCGTCGTCGGCGAAATCATTTGCGAGTGGCTCGTTCAGGCCAGCACGCGAGCGTTTAAGGCGCTTCGCGAGTTCGAGTACCGGGCTCATGACGCGGGAAGCCGACCACCAACCCAAAAGAAACGACAGCAGAGTGAATGCGAACACCGAAACGATCACGCCTTGTCGCAGCTTCGATGCAGTCTCCGCCGCACCGGTAACGTCGTATCGAATCAGGCTGGTGAAGGGTTCGCCGTCGTTGAGCACGCCCTTCCGGACGGCGACCTTGTAGTCATGCCATTCACCGTTGGGCGCGAGCTGGCGAACGTCGTGGATGCCCGGCGAAAGATCCCGATAGTGAGGGTCGACGGTGTAGGCCTTGCGATCGCTCCACGTCCGCGCATCGAATGTCAGGAAGAACTTCGGCGCGGTCGGATCGGCTTCGACCTGACGCGTCAGGCTGCTGACTTCGCGCATCAGCGTGCGCTCGACGAGTTGGCTCTCGAGCCGATCACGCAACGCGAGCGTCGCAACCGCAAACAGCGCGGTCAGGCTAAAACCCAGCAACACGAAACCGAGAATGATTCGGCTGCGCAGCCTGCGGCGGTAGCGAGTGCGGATTCGGGCACGCGGGGACGCGGCCGGGCTGGCGGACGCCATGAGTCGTCGGCTCTGCGGAGTTGGCGCAGTCTATGCGTTCGCGCGGCCGCTCACGAGGCCGCGCGACGCACTGCGTCTTGGATCAGACGCCGCCGTCGGGCGCGGCGATGCGATAGCCGATGCCGTGGCGGGTCTGGATCAGCGGCACGCCGAACGGCTTGTCGACCACCGCACGCAGGCCGTGGATGTGCACGCGCAGCGAATCGGAATCCGGAAGCTCTTCGCCCCAGACGCGCGTTTCGAGCTCCTGTCGCGTCACTACTGCCGGGGATGCTTCCATCAGCGCCTGCAGGATTTTCAGCGCGGTGGGGTTGAGCTGCAGCAGCTTGCCCTGACGTCGCACCTCGAGCGTATCGAGGTTGTATTCGAGGTCGGCGGTGTTGAGCACGCGCGTCTGCACGCCGCGTCCGCGACGCGACAGCGCGGCGAGCCGCACTTCGACTTCCTGCAGCGCGAACGGCTTGATCAGGTAGTCGTCGGCGCCGGAGTCGAAGCCTGCGAGCTTGTTGTCGAGCGAATCGCGCGCGGTGAGCATCAGCACCGGCGTCTGCTTGCGCGCTTCGTTGCGCAGCTTGCGACAGACCTCGAGGCCGTCGAGGCCCGGAAGGTTGAGGTCCAGCACGATGGCGTCGAAGTCGTGCACGACTGCGAGATGGAGGCCGGTGATGCCGTCGGCGGCGAAATCGACGGTGTGGCCGCGGTCTTCGAGGAAGTCGCCGAGATTCGCGGCGATGTCCTGGTTGTCCTCGATGACAAGGATGCGCATGGAGGTTTCCTGAGGCTGGAGCCGGCTACCCGAAACCATCGGATTCGGGGCATGGGAAGCGCGGGGATCGGAGGTTCGCGTATGCATCGCTCGATTGTGTCAGACGGCTGTTCATGCACGGTGTTCACATCTGACCGGCGGCACCAAAAAAAGTGCCCGGACGCGAGCGCCCGGGCAAAAAGTGTTACCCCGATTACCGCGGCCCGCCGAGGAGCCACCCCGGGATGAGCTGCGGTCGGGGCACGCTACGCCCGAAACCCTTAAACGATGGTTAAGGGCGTACCGGTTTTTTCGTAAAGGAATCGTTATTTCTTACGGGCGGTCCGCGCCGGCTTCGCCGGTGGGCACGCGCGTGCAACAAAGCGGACGATTTCACCCGCAACGTCCTTTCCGGAGGCCTTTTCGATGCCCTCCAGCCCGGGGGAGGCGTTCACCTCGAGGACCAGCGGACCGCGGTCGGAACGGATCAGGTCGACACCGGCGACGCCCAGGCCGAGGACCTCGGTCGCCCGTACAGCGACCTCGACCTCGGCCTTGGTCGGCTTGACCCCGACCGCCGTGCCGCCGCGGTGCAGGTTCGAGCGGAATTCGCCGGCCGGAGCCTGCCGCCGCATTGCGGCGATGACCTTGTCGCCCACGACGAAGCAGCGCAGATCGGCGCCCTTCGCCTCGGCGATGAATTCCTGCACCAGGAAGTTCGCGTACAGGCCGCGCAGCGCTTCCGTGATGCCGCGCGAGGCCGACAGCTTCTCTGCGAGGATCACGCCCGTGCCCTGCGAACTCTCGGTGAGTTTGATGACGTGCGGCGACGCGCCGAGCAGGTTGAGCAGGTCGCTGGTGTCGTCGGGGTTGTCGCCGAACACCGTCACCGGCATGCGAATGCCTTCGGCCGCCAGCAGCTGGTGCGCGCGCAGCTTGTCGCGCGCACGCAGGATGGCGTCCGACGGATTCGGCGTGTACGTGCCCATCAGTTCGAACTGGCGCAGCACCGCCGAGCCATAGCGCGTGACCGACGCACCGACGCGCGGCACCACCGCTTCGAAACCGGTGAGCGCCTTGCCCTTGTAGTGCATCGCGAAGCCTTCCGACGCGATGCGCATGTAGCAGCGCAGCGGATCGAGCACGCGGACGGTGTGGCCTTCTTCGCGCGCGGCCTCGACGAGGCGGCGCGTGGAATACAGCGAGCTGTTGCGCGAGAGGATCGCGAGTTTCATGGGGAAGGCGTCGGCAAGGGGGAACGGCGCGCGGCGCGGCCGTGCACGTAGGATCGTGACGGATCGACCGTAAAAATTCCGGATAGCGCGGTACGGCCGATCAGCATGGGAAACCGCATGTCGCGACGGTCGGCGAGGTTCACTTCGATCTCGCGTTCCACGCCGCCCAAGGACATCCGCATACGCAGGAAGATACGCGTGGTGCGATGGCCGCCGGAGTCGACGACGTCGCGTTCGTCGTGGATGGGCGCTTCGAGTTCGACGGTGCGACGCGTGCTCGGGCTCATGCGGAAGCCGACCCACGACGCGCCGTCGCGCTCGAACCGCCACTGCGTGTCCACGTGCACGGCGGACGTGCGCGCGCCGGTGTCGATCTTCGCGCGCACCGCGGCCAGGCCGAGGTCCGGCAGGGCCACGCGCTCACGCCAGCCGACCACGATCGGGGACGACGGGATGTCCACTGGCTTTCCCCTGGCGAAAACGAAAACGGCGGCCAGTGTGACTGGTCGCCGTTTCGTTTATGTGGAGCGGGTGATGGGAATCGAACCCACGCTAGCAGCTTGGGAAGCTGCAGTTCTACCATTGAACTACACCCGCGAGGCCTGAAGTCTAGGCCGCGCGCGCGCCGCTTGGCAACGCGCGCGGCGGTCGATCAGAACCCGCTGCCGACGGTCAGGAACACCGACGCGTCGTTGCCGCCCTTCTGCATCTCGGTCAGGCTCGCACCGATGTTGGTGTCGAGGCCGAACGCCTTGGTGCGCACGCCGAACGCCAGCGTCGAGTACGTGTCGTCGAGCTGGACGCCCGGCACCGCGTAGTCACCCGTGGTCGACAGCGACTGCGAACGCGCGAATGCCTGGTCCGGCTGGTCCTCGAACTCGCGGTCGAAGGTCAGGCGGGCATACGGCATCACGACGCCGGCGTCGTAATGCGCCTGCCAACCGATCTTGCCGATCAGCGAATCGAACGACTGGTCCGGATAGGCAAGCGAGGTGGACAGCGTCGCCTGGTCTTCCTCGAAGCCGTCGATGTCGATGTGCTGCGACAGCACGCCGATCACGGGGCCGTGCTTGAACGCGCCGGTGCCGAACTCCCAACCGCCTTCGGCGCCGAGCGTCAGCGTGTTGCCGTTGGTGCCGCCGCGGTGGATGCGCTCGGCGTTGCCCAGCTGCACATGGCGGTCGGTGTCGTAGTTGGTGCGCGTGTAGCTCAGCTGGCCGTCGACCCATGCCGCGTCGCTGTGCCAGGCGATGTAGCCGCCAAGCGTCGCGTCGTGCTGGTCGAACTCGCCGCCGTTGTTGCCCCAGTCGAACGAGCTGCGGCCGAAGCCACCGAAGCCGCCGTACACGACATTGCCAGACTTCCAGTCGACGCCGCCGGTCAGCGACGGACCGGTGCCGTCATACAGGTCGCCCTTGCCGTAACGCTGGAAGTCGCCGCGGGCGTTCGCCCACCAGCGCATGCCTTCGCCGTCGGCGATCGAACGCGCCATCGCCTCGCCACCAACGACTTCGGCGCGCGAGCGGTTGATGACCGACGTGGTGTGCGTCAGCAGCTGCACCTGGCGCGGCGCCTCGAGGATCGAGATCGCGTAGTCGCCCATGATCTGGTGGCCGGCGAGCGTCGGGTGGACGCCGTCGGCGAACAGATAGGTGTACGGCGCGTTTGCGTTGATGTACGTCGTCGGATTACATGTCAGCGACTGCGCCGTGATCTGCGGCTGGCAGGCTGTATGCGTAACGTCGGCGATACCGAACTGCGCGGGATTCGCGATGACCTCGCCCAACAGATGGAACGTGTCGAGCGGGATTACGTTAGCGCTGCCGGCGGCCAGGCCGCTGAAAAGCGTGTTGTTGTACAGCGTCGACAACTGCGTACCCTGCGTCGTCGTGTGCTGTGCGGCAGCGGACGGCGTCGCACCGATGTCTGGAACGGTGGCCACGACGATGTACCGGGCGCCCGCGTTGCTCAGCTGATTGACGATCGCGACCTGGGCAGTCGCCGCAGCGCCCACTGCAGCGCCTGCGGCCGTCGGCGAACTCGTTGGCGCATTGAAGATGTCGTTCGCACCACCCCAGACGGTATACAACGCATTCGGATCCGCGCGGCCGCCGTTATTGGCGAGGTACGTATTGACCTGTGTCTGCAGGGAGGCCACCGGCGGCGCGATCGCTGCCGGCAGAGTCGGGGCAAACGGATTCGGCGCGTCCACAGCGACACGAGCGCCACCGATCGCGAAATCCGTGCCGCTCGGGTTCGTCGTCCGCGCCGTAGGCGTGTTCGGCAACCCGTACTGGTAGTACGGCGTCGCGCTGGTGCCGTAGAAGTCGGCCAGATACTCGGCCCAGATCAGAGCCGGGTTCGTGGTGAAGCGACCCGCGATGGCGGCGGATGGACCGGCCTGCGCGACCAGTGCCGGACGAAGCGCGCCTGTATCGGTCAGCGAGTCGCCGAAGAACACGGTCTGGGAATAGGTCTGCGCGAAGGCGGGCATCGCGGCAAGAGCGAGCGCGGCGGCCAGCGCGGTACGAACAGGTTTCATCGTTGCGTCCTTGAAAACGGTGGGACCGCCGCGTACGCGGGCGGATGGCCGGCATCGAAGCACGTGAAGGTCCCGTTACGCAAGCGGCGTCCGACATAGGCCAAACCGCTTCACGAAGGGATGCGAGGGCCGCCCGGCGGGGCGACAATGGGCCATGGAATCGAGCCTCAACCTCCAGCTCAACGGCGAGCCCCGCAGCGTGCCCGCCTCCACCGACCTGCTTCGCCTGCTGGAACGCGAGGGCCTCGGCGAACGCCGGGTGGCGGTCGAGATCAACGGCGAGATCGTCCCGCGCAGCCGGCATGCGGGGCATGCGCTGCACGACGGCGACCGGGTCGAGATCGTGCATGCGTTGGGAGGTGGGTGAGAGCGGGCCGCTAACGCGGCACCACCGGGTGGCCTGTTCGAACGCCGGCGCCGCGAGCGCCGACCGGGTGAGCGGTGCGCGACCGGGTGCCGCAGCGAAAGACCAACGTGGCGCGACGCGTGGCCGACCGCGCTGCCCCGTGATTCCTGGACCGCCGCCGACGCCGCCCGGACAACGCGCTACGGAAGTCGCCCGCCACCACGACTCGCCCACCCAATCCGCTCCCACCACTCACGATGCGATAATCCACCGATGATCGATTTCGCCTCGTCCGACCCGCTCGTCATCGCGGGTGTCACCTATTCCTCGCGCCTTCTGACCGGCACCGGCAAGTTCGCCGATCTCGACGAGACGCGCCGCGCCACCGACGCCGCCGGCGCGCAGATCGTCACCGTCGCGATCCGCCGCACCAACATCGGCCAGAACCCCGGCGAGCCGAACCTGCTCGACGTGCTGCCGCCCGAGCGCTTCACCATCCTTCCGAACACCGCCGGCTGCTACACCGCCGACGACGCGGTGCGCACCTGCCGCCTTGCGCGCGAGCTGCTCGACGGCCACAAGCTGGTCAAGCTCGAAGTGCTCGGCGACCAGCGCACGCTGTATCCCGACGTGGTGCAGACGCTCGCCGCCGCGGAAACGCTCGTCGCCGACGGCTTCGACGTGATGGTCTACACCAGCGACGACCCAATCCTCGCCAAGCGACTCGAAGAGATCGGCTGCGTGGCGGTGATGCCGCTCGCCGCGCCGATCGGCTCCGGCCTCGGCATCCAGAACAAGTACAACCTGATCGAGATCATCGAGCAGGCGAAGGTGCCGATCATCGTCGACGCCGGCGTCGGCACTGCATCCGACGCGAGCATTGCGATGGAGCTCGGCTGCGACGGCGTGCTGATGAACACCGCGATCGCCGGCGCAAAGGATCCGGTGCTGATGGCGCATGCGATGAAGCTCGCAGTGGAAGCTGGCCGCGCCGCGTTCAAGGCCGGCCGCATCCCGCGCAAGCGCTTCGCGAGCGCGTCGTCCCCGGTGGACGGACTGATCGGCTGATGACGGAGCCGCACGTCCCGCAGGCGAAACCCTTCACCGTCGAAGAAGGCCACCGTCGCATCCGCAGTTTCGTGCTGCGGCAGGGGCGCTTCAGCGACGCGCAACAGCGTGCGTTCGACGACCAGTGGCCGCGCTACGGCCTTGACTACACCGCGCAGCCGCGCGATTTCGACGCCGCCTTCGGCCGACATGCGCCGCGCGTGCTCGAGGTCGGCTTCGGCAACGGCGAGGCGTTTCGTTTCGCGTCGACGAACGACCCGGCACGCGACTACGTCGGCATCGAAGTGCATGCGCCGGGCGTTGGTCGGCTGCTCAATGCACTCGCTGCCGACGGTACGACGAACGCACGCGTCTATCACCACGACGCCGTCGAAGTGCTCGAGAACGAGATCGCCGACGGCGCGCTGCAGGAAGTTCGCATCTACTTCCCGGACCCGTGGCACAAGTCGAAGCATCACAAGCGACGCCTCGTGCAGCCCGCGTTCGCGCAGCTGCTCGTGCGCAAGCTTGCGCCGGGCGGGTTGCTGCATCTTGCGACCGACTGGGAAGGCTATGCCGAACACATGTGGGACGTGCTCGACGCGACGCCGGGCATCGTCAATCGTGCCGGTCCGCGCGGATTCGTGCCGCGGCCCGAGTGGCGTCCCGAAACGCATTTCGAGAAGCGCGGCCTGAAACTCGGACACGGCGTCTGGGACCTTCTGTACGACCGCGTGGGATGACGCAAACCGTCGCCCTCGCCTGCACCGCCCCACACGCGCACGACGCGCGATCCGGAGCCCGCTGAGCGATGGATGACGTCGCGCTTCCGCTGACGCAGGACATGGTCGTGGTGCTGGCGATCACCGCCTTCACCATGGTGATGTTCCTGTTCGAGCGGATCCGCGCCGACGTCGTCGCGCTGGTCGTGCTGGTGCTGCTCGGCCTCACCGGCATCATCGAGCCCGATGCGTTGTTCAACGGCTTCTCGGGCAACGCCGTCATCTCGATTATCTCGACGATGATCCTCGGCGCCGGGCTCGATCGCACCGGCGCACTCAATCGCCTCGCCGGCTGGCTGCTGCGACGCGCGCATGGCGACGAACAACGCCTGTTCCTGTTGACGACGGGCATCGCCGGCCTCAACTCGTCGTTCATGCAGAACCCGTCGGTGATGGCCTTGTACATGCCCGTTGCCGCGCGCCTGTCATCGCGCACCGGCCTGTCGCTGCCGAAGCTGCTACTGCCGATCGCCGCCGCGATCGTGATGGGTGGCGGGCTGACGATGGTCGGCAACTCGCCACTCATTCTTCTCAACGACCTTCTGGTCGCGGCGAACGCGAACCTGCCGTCCGGTGCGGCGACGCTCGAACCGCTGCACATGTTCCGGCCAATGCCGATCGGCCTGGTGCTGCTCGCCTCCTCGCTCGCCTACTTCCACTTCCGCGGGCTGAAGGCGCTGCCGGACGATGAAGGCAAAGGCGCGACGCCCGGCCGCACCGAAAGCTACTTCGCGCAGGCGCACGGCATCGAAGGCGATGTCTACGAGCTCGAAGTGACCGACGACAGCCCGCTGGTCGGGCTCAGCATCGGCGATGTCGAACGCCTGCACGGCGTGCCCATGCTGCTGGCGCTCAAGACCGGCGACGAAAGCCGCCTCTCGCCCGCGGCCGATGCACGGCTGCTCGCCGGCAGCGTGCTCGGCGTGATGGGCCCGCAGCAGCAGGTGACGGATTTCGCGCAGGCGCAGTTCCTGCGTATCGGCACGCGGCTGCGCAACTTCGCCGACCTGTTCAATCCCGCACGCGCCGGCATTTCCGAAGCGGTAGTGCCGGCGACATCGCGCTACATCGGCAAGACTGCGGGCGAGTTGCAGCTGCGTCGCCGTTACGGCATCTATCTCCTGGCGATCAACCGCGGCCGCGAAGTGATCCGCGACGACGTGCGCGACGTCGCGCTGCGTGCCGGCGACATGCTCGTCTTCCACAGCATCTGGACGGACCTCGCAGAAATCGCGTCGACTCGCGAAGTCGCGATCGTCACCGACTACCCGAAGGCCAAGCAGCGCCCGCACAAGTTCCGCATCGCGATCGTCATCTTCACCGTCGCGATGCTGCTGGCGCTGTCGTCGCGCCTGCCGGTGTCGATCGCGCTGATGACGGGCGTGGCCGGCATGCTGATCGCCGGCGTCATCGACATCGACGAGGCGTACCAGGCGATCAACTGGAAGACGGTCTTCCTGATGGCCTGCCTGATCCCCCTCGGCTGGGCGATGGATTCCAGCGGCGCCGCCGCATGGCTCGCCGGGCACACGGTCGAACGCCTGCCGTCGGGCACGCCGACCTGGCTGCTGCAGATCCTCATCGCGATCGGCACCACGGCGCTTTCGCTGGTGATCAGCCATGTCGGCGCGACGATCGTCGTGGTGCCGCTCGCGATCAACCTGGCGCTCGCCTCGGGTGGCGATCCGACCGCCTTCGCGCTCACCGTCGCGTTGTCGGCATCGAACAACTTCATGACCGCGTCGAACCCGGTCATCTCGATGATCGCCGGCCCCGCGGGCTACAGCCCACGCGACCTCTGGCGCATCGGCGGCCCGCTGTCGCTGATCTATTCGTTCGTCATCGTGGTGATGATCAACATCCTGTTCTGACGCGCGCTCGACCGTTCGTCGGCCGATGCGCTGGCGATGTCGAAATCGATCCGCGCCGTTCGTCGTATCCCATGAAGGCCGGCAATCGCTGGCTTACTGGAGAACGACGATGCGCGTGATGGTGCTGGTGAAAGCGAGCAAGGCGTCCGAAGCGGGCGTGCTGCCCGACCCGTCCCTCTTCGAGGCGATGGGCAAGTTCAACGAAGAGCTGGTCAAGGCCGGCGTGCTGCTGGCGGCGGAAGGGCTGAAGGCGTCGTCCAACGGCGTGCGCATCGGTTTCGACGGCGCGAACCGCTCGATTACCGAAGGCCCGTTTGCCGAGACACGCGAGCTCGTCGCCGGTTTCTGGCTGTGGCAGGTGCGCTCGATGGACGAGGCGATCGAGTGGGCGCGTCGCTGCCCGCCGCCGCATGCAGACGGCGGTGAGCTGGAGATCCGCCCCGTATTCGAAATGGACGACTTCCTGGAACTACTGCCGCCCGAGCTTCGCGACCGCGAAGCGAAGCTGCGCGCGCAGACCGCGACGCCCTGATCACCCGCGCCACGACATCCAAAGGACACAGCACATGCAACTGATCACCTACCTCGCCTTCGACGGCAATTGTCGCGAAGCTTTCGATTTCTACCGCGCGGCGCTCGGCGGCGAGATCGTGTTCCAGATGACGCTCGGCCAGTCGCCGATGGCCGCCGACATGCCGGCGGATCAACATGATCGCCTCATGCACATCCATCTTCAGATCGGCGACGCGGCGTTGATGGGCGCCGATGGACAGGTCGGCTGCGGTAGCGAAATTTCGCAGGGCCGTGGCACCAGCATCAATGTCATGGCCGACAGCGCCGCCGACGCCGAACGCATCTGGGCGAAGCTCTCGGAAGGCGCGGACATCCGCATGCCGCTCGAGAAGACATTCTGGGCCGAACGCTTCGGCATGCTGGTGGATCGTTACGGCAAGGCGTGGATGATCAACTACATGCCGCCGCAAGGTTGAGGAGAACACCATGTCCCGCAAACTGTTCGTCAGCCTGCCCGTCGTCGACGTCGCGCGCAGCCGCAAGTTCTTCGATGCGCTCGGCTTTGCATTCAACCCGAAATTCACCGGCGGCAACGCGGCCTGCATGATCATCAACGACGGCATCCAGGTGATGCTGGTCTCCCGCGAGTTCTATCAGACGCTCACACCCAAACCGATGGGTGACCCGATGACCGCATCGAATGCGCTGCTCGCGCTGTGGCTGGACACGCGCGCCCAAGTCGACGAACTGCACCGCATCGCGCTCGCCAATGGCGCGACCAACGGCGGCGATACCGACGACTACGGCTTCATGTACCAGCGGGGCTTCAACGACCCCGACGGCCATCAATGGGCGCTGTCATGGATCGACGAAGCGCAGATACCGGTGCAGGAACCGTCCGCCGCATGACGGATCAGGTGGCGCGCCAGCTCGACACGCTGTGGCGAATGGAATCGCCACGGCTCGTCGCGCGCGTCACACGCATGACCGGCGATGTCGGCACCGCGGAAGAACTCGTGCAGGACGTATTGCTGCAGGCGTTGCAGCGTTGGCCGGTCGACGGCGTGCCGTCGAATGCTGCCGCATGGCTGATGACCGCGGCCAAGCATCGCGCCATCGACCACCTGCGCCAGCGCGCGCTGCATGGCGAGCGGCAACGGGAGTACGCGGTGGAGCTTGACCTGCACGAGGCGTCGATCGATGGAGGCCCGGCCATGAATGCGGACGACGGCATCGGCGACGACCTGCTGCGACTGATGTTCGTGTCCTGCCATCCGGTGCTGCCGGTCGACGCCCGGGTCGCACTCACGCTGCGCCTGCTCGGCGGCCTCACCGTCGAGGAAATTGCGCGAGCGTTCCTGACGCGCGAGTCGACGATCTCGCAGCGCATCGTGCGCGCCAAACAGAAGCTGCGCGACGCGAAGGTGCCGTTCGAGGTGCCGCGACGCGACGAACTGCCCGAGCGGGTCGATGCGGTGCTGCAAGTCGTCTATCTCGTCTTCAATGAAGGTTATTCGGCGACATCGGGCGACGACCTGGTGCGCCCGGCGTTGTGCGAGGACGCGATGCGTCTCGGCCGCGTGCTCGCCGGCCTGATGCCGGACGAATCCGAAGTGCACGGGCTCGTCGCACTGATGGAACTGCAGGCGTCGCGGCTGAAGGCGCGGACGGATGCGGAGGGCAACGCGATCCTGCTCGCCGACCAGGATCGGCGTCGCTGGGATCGCACGCTGATCCTTCATGGCCTGGCCGCGCTCGATCGCGCCGTCGCGCTCGGCGGCGCGGAGAGTCCGTACTCGCTGCAGGCCGCGATCGCCGCATGCCATGCGCGTGCGACGTCGGCCGATGCGACGGACTGGTCGCGCATCGCGACGCTGTACGCACGGTTGTCGGACGTAACGGGCTCGCCTGTCGTGGAACTCAATCGCGCGGTCGCCGAGTCGATGGCCTTCGGGCCCGAGCGCGCATTGCAACGCGTCGACCGGCTCATCCACGATGGCTCGCTGGCCGACTACGCGCTACTGCCTGCGGTGCGGGCGGACCTGCTGGATCGTCTCGGCCGCAGCGACGAAGCACGCGTCGATTTCGAACGCGCCGCTGCGCTGAGCCGCAACGCACGCGAGCAGCGCGTTCTGCTCGAGCAGCGCGTTCTGCTCGATCGCGCATCGCGCTGCGGGGCGGCGTGACAGCCGCGGCCCGTGCGCGCAGCATGTCGGCGACCGCCGTCCGGACGCCACCCATGCAATTCCTTCTGCTTGTCTACATCGACGAAGCGCGCTTGGCCGAACTTCCGCCCGAGGAGTTCGACCGCCACATGCATCACTGCCTGGTCAACGCGGACGAACTGCGCGAGCAGGGCTGCATGCTTCAGTCGCAACAGCTCGAGCTGCCGTCGACCGCGCGTGCGGTGCGCCATCGCGATGGCGCCGTGCGCATCAGCGACGGCCCGTTCGCGGAAACCAAGGAATACCTCGCCGGCTTCAACCTGATCGAAGCCGCCGACATGGACGAAGCAGTGCGCATCGCCGAGTCGATGCCGTGGACACGCTATGGCGCGATCGAAGTGCGGCCGGTACGCGATATCGACGCCGTTCGGCGTCGCGTCGGCGCCTAGTCGAGCCGGACCTCGCCATCCTCGACGCGCACGTCGACGCGTCGCAGCGAGTCGCCCTTGCACGGCCCGGCCACGCATTCGCCCGAGGGCAGCGCGAACGATGCGCCGTGCGCCGCGCACACCAGCAGGCCATCCTTGCTGAGCAGGAACTTGCCCGGCGCCCAGTCCAGCCGGCGGCCGGCGTGCGGGCAGATGTTGAGGAAGGCGTCCACGCGCTCGCCGGAGCGCACGAGGATCAACGACTCGGCTTCGCCGTCGACGCGCGCTTCGGCTTCGGACGGCTGACCGTCGGCCAACGCGGCCAGCGAAACGAGAACTTGGATCATCTGCTTAACACTTCCCTCACACGACGGCCGGATCAGCGCCGGATACTCCGACGCTCGCAACACCGTCGAGTTTCGCATGCGACTGCACACCCTGCTCCGCTTTTCCGATCTGCTCGGCCGTGCCGAGCGCCCCGTCCGTAGCGTGTTCCGCAGCGTCATCGAGCCGCGCAAGCCGCGTCATCGCGTGCTGCGCGTGGTCCTAGCGCTGCTGGGCCTCGTGCTGCTGGTGGGCTTGGTCGCGGCCGCAGTAGTGCTCGGGGCGGTGATGATCGTTGGTGGCCTCGGCTGGCGCCTGCTGCGTCGCTCGCCGCGCGCCGTGCAAGATCCGCGCGTTCTCGACGGCTCGTATCGCGTCGTCCCGCGCGCGCTGCTCTCGCGCTGAGCATGGCCGACGTCGTTTCCGCACCCGCGCCGGTCCGCATTCCGGTCGACGGCAGCTCCGATCATTTTCCCGTCCGCCGCATCTACTGCGTCGGCCGCAACTTCGCCGACCACGCGCGCGAGATGGGCGCGGCGGTGCCAACGTCGAAGGTCGACCGCGGCACGCCGGTGTTCTTCCTCAAGCCGGCCGACGCCATCGTGCTCGACGGCCAGGTGCCCTACCCGCCCGGTACGAACGATCTGCATCACGAGGTCGAACTCGTCGTCGCGCTGGGCAAGGACGCGCCGCACGGCGTGATCGACCCCGCGAACGCGCTCGACCTCGTGTTCGGCTACGGCGTCGGGCTCGACCTCACGCGTCGCGACCTGCAGGGCAATGCGAAGGCGAAGGGCCTACCGTGGGACATCGGCAAGGCGTTCGACCATTCCGCCCCTGTCAGCTCGCTCGTGCCGGCGGCCCGCGTCGGCGACTACACGCAGCGTTCGATCACGCTCGACATCAACGGCCAGCAGCGCCAGCACGGCGCGCTCACTGATCTGGTGTGGAACGTCGAGGACATCGTGCGCGAGCTGTCCAGGCTGTATGCGTTGAAGGCTGGCGACCTGATCTTCATGGGCACCCCCGCCGGCGTCGCCGCCATGGTGCCCGGCGATACCTTCCACGCGACGTTCGATGACCTCGCGGTGCTGGACGGCCGCATCCTGCCCGCCTGACACCGGAGACCACCGCGTGCGATTCCTCGACGAGTTCAAGGCTTTCATCGCACGCGGCAATGTCGTCGACCTCGCGGTCGGTGTGGTGATCGGCGCGGCCTTTGGGAAGATCGTGAGCGCGCTGGTCGACGGGCTGGTGATGCCGGTGATCGCGATGGCCACCGGCGGCATCAAGGTCGACCAGTGGAAGATGGTGCTCAAGCCCGCGCAGCTCGGCCCCGCAGGCAAGGTTTTGGCGCCCGAGATCGCGCTGAAGTACGGCACGGTGCTGCAGGCCACGATCGACTTCGTGATCATCGCCTTCGTCATCTTCATCGCGCTGCGCGCCTACAACCGCCTGCGTGCGCCCGAGCCTGCCGCACCCGCCCCGCCGGAGGACGTGGTGCTGCTGCGCGAGATCCGCGACCTGCTGAAGGCGAAGCCGGTCACATGACCATGACCATCGTCACGGCCCCGCACGGCTGACGCATTGCTACCCTCCGGGGTTTCCCCCGAGCAGGTCCGACGCATGCGCACCCGGTTGATCGTTGCGGCACTTTCCCTCGGCCTTGCGACGCTGCCCGCGCTCGCCGCGGACGCCTCCAGGCCGGTGCGCATTCCCGACGCCGCGATCGCGCAGTCGACCAAGCTGCGCGAGGCCGCACTGCAGAGCGACCTCGCGTACCGCATCACCGAATCACTGACCACCGAAGTCGGCCCGCGCATGGCCGGCAGCGAGGCCGATGCACGCGCCGTCGAGTGGGCGAAGGCGAAGTTCAAGTCGCTGGGCTACGACAAGGTGTGGACCGAGCCGGTGACGTTCCCGAAGTGGGAGCGTCACAGCGAGAGCGGCATGATCCTCGGCGCGCACTCGCAGCCGATGAAGCTCACCGCGCTCGGCGGCAGCCCGGGCGGCACCGTTGAAGGCGACGTCGTGCGCTTCACCGATCTCGAATCGCTGGAAGCCGCGCCGGCCGCGTCCGTCGCCGGCAAGATCGTCTTCATCGACTTCCAGATGCAGCGCAAGCAGGGCGGCGACGACTACGGCATGGGCTCGCGCATCCGTTCGCGCGGCCCGAACACCGCGGCGATGAAGGGCGCGCTCGGTTACATCATGCATTCGGCTGGTACGGACTCGCATCGCATGCCGCACACCGGCATGACGCGCTTCGACGAAGGCGTCAAGGCGATTCCGGCCGCGGCGCTGTCGTCGCCGGATGCGCAGCAGCTCTCGCGCCTGGTCGCGATGGGCCCGCAGCGCGTGCGCTTTGCGCTGGACTGCGGTTGGAACGGCGAAGCGACGTCGTACAACGTGATCGGCGAGGTGCGCGGCAGCTCGAAGCCCGACGAAGTCGTGGTGATCGGCGGGCATCTCGATTCGTGGGACCTCGGCACCGGCGCGATCGACGACGGCGCGGGCGTCGGCATCAGCATGGCCGCGGGCGCGATGATCGCGAAGCTGCCGAAGCATCCGGCGCGCACGGTGCGCGTGGTCGCGTTCGCGAACGAGGAGCAGGGCCTGCTCGGTGGTCGCGCATATGCGACGAAGCATCTGCCCGACATCACCAAACACCAGATCGGCGCGGAAAGCGATTTCGGTGCGGATCGCATTTACGGTTACGCGAGTTCGCTGACGGGCAACGCAAGCGCAGCCGACGAGCAGATCCTGCAGGCGCTCGCGCCGCTGGGCATCAAGCGCCTTGAACCCGGCAAGGGCGAAGGCCCCAGCTCCGACATCGGGCCGTTCGCGCAGCTCGGCCTTGCGTGGGCGTCGCTCGCGCAGGACGGGACGCAGTACTTCGACCTGCACCACACGCCGGACGACACCTTCGACAAGATCGACCCGGCCGCGATCCAGCAGAACGCAGCGGCGTATGCGGTGTTCGCGTATCTCGCGGCGTCGGCCGACGGCAGCTTCGGCAGCGCGCCCAAGCCGCCCGCACCCGCGGCGGCCCACTGACGACGGCTGCTTCTTCGCACGGGCGCTGCGCGGCGCCCGTGCGACCGCCTAGACTGGGCGCATGAGCCAACGCTACGACGAGTACGGCAGCGTCCCGGTCGACCCGGTGACGGGCATCTACCGCCTCGGCGCGAACGGCCCCAGCCTCGCCACCGCGATCGCGGCGGCCGCGGCGACACGACGCAAGGTCGCGCTGCTGCACATCGACGTCGACATGTTCGGCTCGATCAACAGCAACATGGGTGAAACGGTTGGCGACCAGGTGCTCGCCGCCGTCGCGCAACGCCTGCGCAATGCGATGCCCGCGGATGCATGGCTGTGGCGTCGCGGCACCGACGAATTCGTCGCCGGCCTCGGTTATCGCGAAGGTGAACCCGACGGCGAAGCGTTGGCCGAGCGGCTGCGCGACGCGTTCGAAGTGCCGCTGTCGATCCCGCCGTACACGTTGCCGATCACCATCTCGATCGGCATCGCGGTGTTCCCCGACCACGCGCAGAACGCCGCGGCCTTACTTGCGACGGCCGAGCACGCGTTGCGTCATGCGAAGCAGACCGGCCTCGACAACGTCGGCCTGTATTCGGGACGCCCCGATCGCGGGCCGATCAACGACGGCTTCGCGCAGCGATTCGCCGACGCATTCGATCGCGACGAGTTCCGGCTGTTCTACCAGCCCTTCGTCAACGGACACGACGGCTCGCTCGCGGGCTTCTCTGCGCTGCTGCGCTGGAATTCCGAAGGCAACGGCCTGCTGCGTCCGAACCGATTCCTCGACATCGTCGAGCGCGTCGGTCTTTCGGCGCGTCTGGGTTCGTGGGTTGTGGAAGCGGCGGCGCGACAGCTTGCGCAATGGCGCGACGAAGGCATCGATTACCTCACCATCTCGGTGCATCTGCCGACGACGCTGCTGTCGCAACCCGACTGTCGCGATCGCATCGGTGAACTGCTGCATCGACTCAACCTGCCCGGCCGTGCGCTCGAGTTCGAAGTGCCCGAAGGCGCGTTGTCGCTGGATGCGCGTCATACCTACGAAACGCTGGTCGGCCTGCGTGAACTCGGCGCATGCCTGACGGTGCAGGACTTCGGCCTCGGTGGACTGTCGTTCGCCGCACTCGCGCAGTACCCGCTCGATCGTTTGAAGATCGACCGATCGTTCATCCGAAACGTCACCAGCGATACGCGTTCGGCCGCGATCGTGCGGGGCATCATCGCGATGGGCCATCGCCTGGACATGAAGGTCTGCGCGAAGGGCGTGGAAAGCGAGGCGGAACTCGGCTTCCTGCGCCGCAACCACTGCGATTTCTTCCAAGGCTACATCTTCAACGCGCCGCAGCCGGCCGAAGCGCTGGATGCGCTGATCCGCAAGCGCTTCCTGCTGCCAGAAGCATTCGCGCAGACGCGTCCCGAACGCACGCTGCTGCTGCTCGACGACGAAGAGAACGTGCTGCGTTCGCTGGTGCGCCTGTTCCGTCGCGACGGCTACCACATCCTCACCGCGAACTCGGTGCGCGAAGCGTTCGACCTGCTCGCGAGCAATCGCGTGCAGGTGATCGTTTCCGACCAGCGCATGCCCGACATGAGCGGCACCGAGTTCCTCGCGCGCGTTCGCGACCTGTATCCCGACACCGTGCGCATGGTGCTGTCGGGCTATACCGACCTCGCGACGATCACCGAGGCGATCAATCACGGCGCGATCTATCGCTTCCTCACCAAGCCGTGGAACGACGACGAGTTGCGGGAACACATCCAGGCCGCGTTCCGCGCGCATGAGCGCCGCAATGCGGGTGAGGAAGTCGGCTTCTAGCGCCCTCACCCATGCCTAACGGCGCGACGGTAAGGTCCGGCGTTTCTCGCGTCACCCGCACCGTCCATGGGTCAACGCCTCGCGCATCTGGCTGAACTGGTATCCAGCGCCCGCACGGGTGAGGATCTGGTGCGCCCGCTGCTGCGGCTGCTGGTGCATTCCACCGGCATGACCGCCGCGCTGCTGACCGAGCCGGACGAAGAGCCCGGCATGCAGCGCATCGCCTACGTGCACGACGAAGGCATGGACATCCCGGAAGGCCTGCGCATTCCGTGGAGGGACACGCTGTGCAAGCGCGCCTTCGACGAAGGCCGGCTCTACGTGCAGTGCGCCGGCACGCCGTTCGCCGACCTGTGGCTTGCGCGCGAGTACGGCATCCGCACCTTCGTATCGGTGCCGGTACGCGTGGACGGCACGATGATCGGCACGCTCTGCGCGCTCAGCCCGCACGAAGTCGCGATGACCACGAACGCGGTGTGGACGCCGGAAATCATCGCGCGACTGATCGGTGAGTTCGCCTCGCGCGAGCGGCTGGTGCGCGAGAGCGAAGAAGCACAGGAACGCTTGGCCGCGCTCGCGCACAAGGATCCGCTCACCGGCCTGCCGAATCGCGAGTACGTGCTCGAAACGCTGGGCCGCATGCTGGCGTGGACGCGTCGCGACGGCATGGCGCTGCTGGTCGGCTTCATCGATCTCGACGACTTCAAGGCCGTTAACGACGAACATGGCCATCGCATCGGTGACCTGTTCCTGGTCGCGATGGCGAATCGCCTGCGTGCATCGCTGCGGCGTGCCGACCTTCTGGGCCGCATCGGCGGCGACGAGTTCATCGTGGTTGCGCCGATCTCGAAAGGCGGGCAGGACCGCGCACTCGAAGTGCTGCAGAACTGGCTGACGCGACGCACGATGACGTCGTTCGATCTGTCGGGCATACCCGTGCGCAGCGAAGGCGCGAGCGTCGGGCTGGTGCTTGCGCAGCCCGAGGACGATGTCGAACAGGTGATCGCGCGCGCGGACACGGCGATGTACGAGATCAAGCGTGCGCGACGCGACGTGTCGCCGGGTGCTGCCGCCGCCTCAGGCGGTTGACGCGAGCTCCGGCTGTTTGATCGGCAGCACGACGCGGAAGGTCGTGCCGTGTCCGACCGAGCTGTTCACTTCGATGCGCCCGTGGTGTTTTTCCACGATGCGATACGAGATCGCGAGCCCCAGCCCAGTGCCGCGGCCGATCGGCTTGGTCGTAAAGAACGGGTCGAAGATGCGGCCGAGTGTTTCTTCGGGAATGCCGCAGCCGGTGTCGGCGATGCTCACCCAGGCTTCGTCGTTCTCGACGCCGCAGGCCAGCGTGATGACACCGCGGTCGGCGATGGACTGGCCCGCGTTGATCAGCAGGTTCATGAAGACCTGGTTGATCTCGGAGGCATGGCATTCGACCAGCGGCACCTCGGTGTAGATCTTCTCGAGCTTGACCTTGTACTTGAGGTCGTTCCACACGATGTTGAGCGTGGACTCGAGCCCTTTGATCAGGTCCGACGGACGCATCGTCTCGTTGCGGCCGACGTGCGAGAACTCCTTCAAATCCTGCACGATTCGCGTGACGCGCTCGATGCCTTCGCGCGACTCGTCGAGCAGCTGCGGCAGGTCGCCGAGGATGAAGTCGATGTCGAGCTTCTCGCGATGGGCGCGGATCTCGTTGCGATAGATCAGCGGATCCGGCGCGGCCAGCGCGCTCGCATACGTCTCGATCATCGCGAACAGCGCGGAAACATATTCGCGCAACGTGCCGAGGTTGCTGTGCACGTAGCCGATGGGGTTGTTGATCTCGTGCGCGACGCCGGCGGCGAGCTGGCCGATCGACGCCATCTTTTCCGATTGCAGCAACTGCTCCTGCGCGCCGGACAGTGATCGATATGCGCGTTCGAGTTCGTCGTGGCGCTGCTGCAGTTCGCGCTCGCGCGCGCTGCGCTGGGAGATGTCGGTCAGCGCGACGAAGCGAAGGCCGCTGTTGTCGCCGCTGCCGCAGAAAACTTCGAGCGCGAGGATCACGTCGGGCCGCACCTGCACGTCGCGGCGCGAATGGCCTTGCACGCACGCGATCGCCCAGTCCTGTTCAGTGGCGAGCGTGAGCAGGCGCTTCATCGCATCGTGGTCGCCATGCGAGCCGGGCTCGAGGCGCGATGCGAGGCGTCGTGCGCTTGCGTTGGCGTAGGCGAGTTCGCCGTGCGCGTCGAGAAGCAGCACGGCCATCGGCGCGACATCGGCCGCCCAGTGCATCTGGGCCGACCATAAATTCGAAAGATCGGGTATCGAGGTCTCGTTCGCGCTCATCCCACGCCCAGGCATCGCGACTGCGGGCGAACGCCCGCCTGACCTCCGGCATCGTACACGCCGGAGCTCTCCACGCGACCCAGGTGGCGCAGCGCCCACGTCACTTCACGACGTCGACGCGAAAGCAGGATGCCGTTCGAACGGTTGAGCTCGCTCAGCGCGGTGACGCGCGATGCATCGGCATGACCCGGCTGCAGCGCTTCGGCGCGACGCAGCGCGGTGATCTTTTCCTGTGTGGAGCGCAACAACGCATCGGCGTCGTTGTCGAGCAATGCCTGCCGCTCGTCCTGCAATGCACGTTCGAGCGCGTCGAGCGCTTCACCCACGATGGCAGGCGATGGTGCATGGAAGGCGGCGGCGAGCATGGCTTATCCCCTCATCTGGCGCTCGAGGGCGACCAGTCGATTCGCGATGTCCTGCGGATTGATCTGGTAGCTGCCGTCGTCGAGCGCGGCACGCACGGCGTTGACTTTGGCCATGTCGAGCGGCGCCGACTGGCCGAGCTTGGCTTCCACCGCGGCCTGGAGGCCCGTGGCTTCACCGGTAAGACGCACGCTGTCGGTCGCCGGAGCGGCCGCAACGGGCTTCGAGCGGTCGGTACCCGCGCGCGCCACGCTGGACGACGCCGCGGTGTCTGCGACGCGTGCCGGGGGCGGGCTCAGGCCATCGATCTTGGTGGACATGGCGAACTCCGGGAGTGAGCGGTCATGGCCAGTAACGGCGACCCGTAGCCGGACTTGAGGCCCAGCCCACAGATTTTTGGCGTCGGTTCAGACGGGCGGTCACTGCAGCACTTCCACCACCCCGTCGGCGACCAGCCGCCCCCGCACGATCCGCTTGGATTCCAGGTTTTCGACCGCGACTACCGCGCCGGCCATCGCGCCTCCCAGCGCGCGGCCGCCCATCCGGACTTCGATACCCCCCGCCCGCGACACGATCACCACCGGATCCCCGCGCTTCAGCGCACCCGCGCCGTCGGCGAGATCCCCGGCGGACACCACCGCACCCGCCGGCATGGCGCGACGGGCGATATGCCCGGCGACCTGCGACGGATCCGACATCCCCACTCCACTTCCGTTCCCGACGTCACGACGCTGCACGGCGAGCTGCGCCGCATCGATCGGCACGCCGGCCTGCACGGGAGCAATCAATACGACGACATCCGCATCGCGACGCACGCGCGCCGGCACGGTCAGGCGCCAGCCCGACGGATCGGGGCAGCGGACCTCGGCCATGCGCGGGCCGAGCGCCGTACCCACCAAAGGCTGAGTGCACGCGGGCATGCGCACCGCGGCGTCGACACGTGCTTCTACCTGCGCGCCGTTGCCACCCAGCGCGGCTTCCGCGGCCTTGAGGATGTCGGCCACCGGCGTCACGCCGTCGGCGGCATGCGCCATCAGCATGACGGCAGCCAGCATCGCGAAGATCGCGAAGCGCAGCAGCAGGGAGGTGCGGGCGGAGCGGTTCATGCGGGCACTGAAGCAATCGCCGTGCCGGAGTCGCGACGACCCGCACGCCAAGCCTCTCAAGGATGCGAAAAACCCGCCGACAACGCGGGCATGAGCCGCGACCTCCTCGACCGAATCGACCAACGCACGCGCCTGGCCGGCCACAACCGCCTTGCGCTCCTGCTCTTCCGGCTGGGCTCGCGTCAGCTTTTTGGCGTGAACGTCTTCAAAGTGCAGGAAGTCATCCCGCGCCCGCCCCTGTTCACCCTGCCGCAGCTGCCCCCGGCCTTCGCAGGCGCCGCCGACGTGCGCGGCCGCACCGTGCCCGTGCTCGACCTCGCCCGCGCGGTCGGCCACGCCGCGCCTGCAGGTAGCCAGGAGCCGCCGTACCTGGTCGTCACCGAGTTCAACCGCACGGTGCAGGGCTTCCTGGTCGCCGGCGTCGAACGCATCGTCAACATCGCCGTCGAGGACATCCAGCCGCCGCCGGACCTCGGCAGCGAATGCCACTACCTCACCGGCGTCACCCGCTTCCACGGGGAGCTGATCCAGCTGCTGGACGTGGAAAGCGTGCTGGCCGAAGCCTCGCCGCGGGCCGCGCTCTCCGCTGGCGTGCAGCCGCTGGTCATCACCACCGACATCCCGCGCGAAGTGCTCGTGGTCGACGACTCGCGCGTCGCCCGCAACCAGATCCGCCAGCTCCTCGACCAGCTCGGCCTCGGCGCGACGCTGCTATCCGACGGCCGCCAGGCACTGGAACACCTGCAACAGCTGGCCGACGGCGGCACCCCGCCCGACCGCCGCTACGCCATGGTCATTTCGGACATCGAGATGCCCGCGATGGACGGCTACACCCTGACGACGGAAATCCGGCGCTCCCCGGCGCTGCGGGGCCTGCACGTGCTGCTGCACACCTCGCTGTCCGGCGTGTTCAACCACGCGATGGTCGAGCGGGTGGGCGCGGACGACTTCGTTCCGAAGTATTCGGAGCGGGAGTTGGCGAGTCGGATCGAGGCGAGGATTCAGACGTTGCAGCGTATGCGCGCGGCAGCGTAAGACGCTGTTTCTTCTGGGGTTCTTGTTTAAAGCACAGGCGTTTCGTGCGCTGACGCGCCCGAGTCACTTTTCTTTGCGGGCGCAAAGAAAAGTGACCAAAAGAAAGCGCCTTCCCCGATCAGATCTACAGCTCGCGGCTTGTAAGTCCATACGATCCGCACACTCGCCATCCTGGCTCGGGTGCGGACGGCGGCCATCTATGGCCGCCGCCCTTCGGGTCCCACGATTCGAGTCGCGCGGCCAAATCGTTCTTGCGCTCGCGTGCGCGCGCTTTCGCACCAACAGCCGCCCGAACCGGAAAAACCCCGAAGGGGCGGCCGACAGGACGTCGGCCGTCGCCACCCGAGGCAGGATGCCGAGTGTGGCGATCCCGACAGAGCAACCCGATCGCAGGCTGTAGATCCGTCGAGAAAGGTGCTTTCTTTTGGTTACTTTTCTTTACACCAGCAAAGAAAAGTGACTCGGCCGCTTCAGCGGACGAAACGCTCTTGCTGTCGCCTCCAGCCGACCGCGTCCATTAGCAGGTGGCAAGTGCCGGCCAAGGCGGAACACGGCAGACGTCTGTCGCCGAAGCGGCCGCAGAACATGAAGCGGAGCAGCGGGCTAACGCTCCGCGAGCCCACGGCAAGAGCCGAAACCTGCCGCTGGCACACCCCTTGCCTAACTCCCTCCGACATCCCGCCCCCGGAGGGGCTACATGGCCACCGAATCCTTCCTTGGCATCCACGGCACCGCCCTCGCCCTGCGCGAGCAGCGGCTGCAGTTGCTGTCCGCGAACATCGCGAATGCCGACACGCCCGGGTTCCGGGCGCAGGACATGGACTTCACCAAGGCGCTCAACGCCGCCATGGCGCCCGCTGCCGACGCCGGCACCGACCCGATCAACGCCGCCGCAGCCGGGGCGCAGTTCGACGCGCCCTCCTCGCAGCCCAGCCTCGACGGCAACACCGTCGACGGCGAGCGCGCGAAGGCGGCGTTCGCGCAGGCGTCGCTCGAGTACCGGGCGTCGCTCAACTTCATCGAATCGAAGGTGCGCACCATGCTCACCGCGATCACCGGGCAGTGAGGCGTAACGCATGAGCAACCTGCCTATCTTCGACGTCGCCGGCAGCGCCATGGGCGCGCAGCAGGTTCGACTGTCGACCGTCGCATCCAACCTCGCCAACGCCAACTCGATTTCCGGCAAGGCCGAGGACACCTTCCGCGCCAAGATGCCCGTGTTCGAGGCGACGCCTGTCGAAGGCGATCCCGCGCTTGCGGGCGTCAAGGTGCAGACCGTCACCGAATCGAATGCCGCGCCGCTTAAACGCTACGAGCCGGGCAATCCGATGGCCGACGAGAAAGGCTACGTGTACGCGCCGGACATTGATCCGGTCGCGCAGATGGTCGACATGATCTCCGCGTCGCGCAGCTACCAGGCGAACGTCGAAGTCTTCAACACCGCCAAGGAACTCGCGGTCGCCACGCTCAACATGGGCCGCTGAGGCCTGAAGGATCCATGACATGACCACCGTTAGTTCCGCGACCGACGCACTCTCGCAGTACACCGTCGGCTCGGCGACGAAGAAGTCGCAGCTCGGGCAGGCCGACTTCCTGAAGCTGATGACCGAACAGCTCAAGAACCAGGATCCGCTCAAGCCGCTCGACGGCACGCAGATGCTCGGCCAGCTTGCGCAGTTCTCCACCGTGCAGGGCATCAACGGCATGCAGGACGCGCTTGGCGCGGTCGCGAATGTCATGGAGTCCGACCAGACGCTGCGCGCTGCATCGCTCGTCGGCCACAACGCGCTGGTCGACACCGACACCGTGCAGCTCGACGCCGGCACCGGCATGAGCGGCGAAGTTGTCGCGACGTCGTCGGGAATGATCAACGTCGAGATCGTCGACGCCAGCGGCCAGGTGATCGATCGCGTGCCAGTCGAATCCAACGGCGCGGGCAACGTGGGCTGGAGCTGGGACGGCAAGACGCTCGACGGCCGCACCGCGCCGGCCGGCACCTACACCATCCACGCGACCACCGGCACCGGCGATTCGACACAAGCGCTTTCCACGCGCGTCGCCTCGCATGTCGACAGCGTTTCCATCGAAGCCAGCGGCCTCGTTCTCAATCTTCGCGGCATCGGCCCGCAACCGTTGTCGTCCGTGCGACGCATCGGCTGATCCCACTGACACGTCGCACGCACCAGGAGTGAATCCATGAGCTTCCGCATTTCGCTGAGCGGCATGAACGCGGCCCAGTCCGACCTCAACGTCACGTCGAACAACATCGCGAACTCGAACACGACCGGCTTCAAGCAGTCGCGCGCCGAATTCGCGGACGTGTATCCGACGTCGGCGTATGGCGTATCCCGCGATACCGTCGGCGCCGGCGTGCGACTGCAGCGCGTCGCGCAGCAGTTCTCGCAGGGCACTGTCGAGAACACCGGCAAGGCGCTCGACCTCGCGCTCAACGGCAAGGGCTTTTTCACGCTGTCGGCCAACGGCACGACGGTGTATTCGCGCGCCGGCAACTTCGGCACCGACAAGGACGGCTTCGTCGTAAACCCGTCGGGCCAGCGCCTGCAGGTCTACCAGCCCGACGCCAGCGGCACCGGCTTCGACATGGGCCGCATGTCCGACATCCAGCTCAACTCGGGCGACTCGGCACCGCTCGCGACGACCGCCGTCACCGTCGGCACCAACCTGCCGGCGAACGCGAGCGTGCCGGTGACCGCGACGTTCGATCCGAACGATCCGACCTCGTACAACTACACGACGTCGATGACGGTTTACGACTCGCTGGGCGCCGCGCATAGCCAGTCGATGTACTTCGTCAAGACGGCGAACCCGAACGAATGGCAGGCGAGCACGTTCATCGACGGCACCGCCGTCGGTGGCGCGCAGACGCTGCAGTATTCGAATACCGGCACGCTGAGCTCGCCGGTTGCGCCGGGCAACATCACCCTGCCCGCGTACACGCCGAACACCGGCGCCGCGCCGATGAACATCACGATGAACGTCGGTAACTCGACGCAGTTCGGCAGCAACTTCAGCGTGGCCTCGCTCACGCAGGACGGCCATACCACGGGCCGCCTCACCGGTATCGAAGTCAGCGCCGACGGCATCGTGCAAGCGCGCTACACGAACGGCGTCTCGACGCCGCTCGGCCAGGTCGTCGTCACCAACTTCGCGAATCCGCAGGGCCTGCAGCCGCTGGGCGACAACGCATGGGCGGAGTCGGCGGAATCCGGCCAGCCCCTGCGCGGCGCCGCGGGTACGTCGGAGTTCGGCAACATCCAGGGCGGTGCACTGGAGTCGTCGAACGTCGACCTGACGGAGCAGCTGGTCAACATGATCACGGCGCAGCGCAACTTCCAGGCGAACGCGCAGATGATCACGACGCAGGATCAGATCACGCAGACCGTGATCAACATCCGCTAAGGGACGTTTCCTCGGGGGAGGAGATGGGTCGGTCGCTCTCTTGACTGGGGGCGGCCGATTTTTTTGTTGTTGGTCGGCGTCGTGGTTCTTTTGGAAGCAGGAGCGTTTCGTGCGCTTGCGCGCCCGAGTTACTTTTCTTTGCTGGTGCAAAGAAGAGATAACCAAAAGAAAGCACCTTCCCCGATCCGATCTAAAGCACGCAGGTTGTAGTTCCACACGATCCGCACACTCGCCATCCTGGCTCGGGTGCGGACGGCGGCCATCCATGGCCGCCGCCCTTCGGGTCCCACGATTTAGGTCGCGACACGAAGTTGCACGTGCGCTCGCTGCGCGTCGCGGTGGGTGGGGTCCAAACCTCTCGGCAACGCGTGATCAAGCGGGACGTCCCACTCTCACGGCGAAGCGTCGCCCTGACTGGAGACCGCCTGCTGAGCTAACGATCGGCGTCCGCTTCGCACATTCGCCCCAACAGCCGCCCAAATCGTAAAGACCCCGAAGGGGCGGCCGACAGGACGTCGGCCGTCGCCACCCGAGGCAGGATGCCGAGTGTGGCGATCTCGCAACTCTCTCCGGTCGCGAGCTGTAGATCCGTCGGGGAAAAGTGCTTTCTTTTGGTTACTTTTCTTTGCACGAGCAAAGAAAAGTGACTCGGCCGCTTCAGCGGACGAAACGCCTTCGCCGTACCCACGTCCACGCGCCACGACGCCACCAAGCAGCAGGAAGCGACCCGAACCAGGCGGCCGCAAGCCCCCGTGGCACACACCTTGCCTAGCTACCGCACCGGCCCAGCGCCGCCCGCGCCCTAGCCCCGCATGATCGACAAGTCGCTCTACATCGCCATGACCGGCGCCAGCGCTTCGCTCCGTGCGCAGGCCAGCGTCGCGCAGAACCTTGCGAACACGGACACCGTCGGTTTCCAGCAGCAGCTGGTCGCCACCAAGGCGATGCCGGTGCTGGGCGAAGGCCTGTCCTCGCGCGTCGCCACCGCTCCGGTGATGGCCGGCGTCAGCGGTGCGGCCGGGCAGCTCATCAATACGGGTAACGATCTCGACGTCGCGCTGCACCAGGATCGCTGGCTTGCGGTGCAGGCGCCGGACGGCAGCACCGCGTACACGCGCGCCGGTGACCTCAAGCTCACCGAGAACGGTCTGCTCACCACATCGAACGGCCTGCCGGTGCTCGACTCCGGCGGTGCGCCGCTGTCGATTCCGCCGTACCAGACGATCACGATCGCCGGTGACGGCACGATCTCGATCGTTCCGCAGGGCCAGCCCGCGTCGACGATCACCGAAGCCGGTCGCATCAAGGTGGTCGAAGCGAAAACCGCGGACCTCGTTCGCGGTGACGACGGCCTGATGCGCGCCAAGCCCGGTGCAGACGACCCCCCGCAGGCCGCGGGCCCGTCGCTGGTCAGCGGCGCGGTGGAAGGCAGCAACGTCAATCCGACCGACATGCTCGTGTCGATGATCCAGTACAGCCGCCAGTTCGAGATGCAGGTACGCGTCTTGCAGACCGGTGACGAGAACGCACGCAGCGGCAATTCGCTGCTCTCTTCGAAGTAATCGGGAACCGCCATGACACAGGCTTTGTGGATCGCCAAGACCGGCCTCGACGCGCAGCAGACGCGCATGTCGGTCATCTCCAACAACCTCGCCAACGTGAACACGGCCGGCTTCAAGCGCGACCGCGCGAACTTCGAGGACCTGCTCTATCAGACCGTGCGCCAGCCCGGTGGCTCGACGTCCGAACAGACGCAGCTTCCGAGCGGCCTGCAGATCGGTACCGGCGTGCGCGTTGCCTCGACCGCGAAGAACTTCGCGCAGGGCAATCTTTCGAACACGGGCAATGCACTCGACGTCGCGGTGAACGGCCGCGGCTTCTTCGAAGTGCTGATGCCCGACGGCTCGTCCGCGTACACGCGCGACGGCTCGTTCCAGATCAACTCGCAGGGCGAGATGGTCACCAACGAAGGCTATCCGGTGCAGCCCGGCCTGCAGTTCCCGCAGGGTACGCAGAGCGTGACCATCGGCTCGGACGGCACGGTCAGCGCGCAGGTGAGCGGGCAGACCGATCCGGTGCAGGTGGGTTCGCTCACGCTCGTCGACTTCGTCAATCCCGCCGGCCTGCAGGCCAAGGGCGAAAACCTCTACGCCGAAACCGGTGCGAGCGGTCCTGCACAGCAGGGCGCGCCGGGCACGAGCGGCCTGGGCACGCTGGTGCAGGGCTCGGTCGAAGGCTCGAACGTCAATGTCGTCGAAGAGCTGGTGTCGATGATCGAAACGCAGCGCGCATACGAAACGAATGCGAAGGCGATTTCGACCGTCGACAACATGCTCGGCTACCTCAACCAGAACCTGTAACGGCCGCCATGAAGACGCTCGCCCTGCTCTGCGCCCTTGCCGCCTCCGTGTCCGGTTGCGCCACCGCCATGGGCGATGCACGCACGTTCCAGCAGGACCCGAGCGTTCCCACGCCCGCGCAGATCCACGCGCAGATGGCCGCGCAAACCGCGATGCGTGCGCAAGCCGCGCAGCAGCCGGTGATGCAGCCCGTTGCGATGGTGACGTCGGCCGGCGACGGCGGCGGCTCGATCTACGCAAGCGCGGGCAGCAGCGGCGCGAAGCCGATGCGCCTGTTCCAGGACAACAAGGCGCGCGACGTCGGTGATCTTCTGACGATCATCCTCGTCGAGACGACCAGCGCGTCGACCAAGGCGACCACCGCGATCAACAAGCAGTCGAGCATCGATCTTTCGGCGCCGACGATCGCGGGCCAGTCGGTCACATACAAGGGCAAGAACATCCTGCAGGTCGGTGTCGACGGCAAGCGCGGTTTCAACGGCGCAGGCGACACCAAGCAGAGCAATTCGCTGGATGGCACGGTGTCGGTCACCGTCGTGCAGGACCTCGGCAACGGCAACCTGCTGGTGTCCGGCGAGAAGAAGATCCGCCTGAACCAAGGCGACGAAGTGGTGCAGTTCCAGGGCGTAGTGCGCACGGCGGACATCGCGGCCGACAACACCGTCAGCTCCGAGCGCGTGGCCGACGCGAAGATCGTCTACGGCGGTCGCGGGCCGGTGTCGCGTTCCAACGCGATGGGCTGGCTCGACCGCTTCTTCAACTCCGCGCTGATGCCGTACTGAGGCTTCCGACATGCGCCTGTTCCGATTCCGCAACCTCGCCAAGGCATCGCGTTCGTTCTTCCGACGCTTCGCCACGCCGCGCCCGTTCCAGCTCGATGCCGAGCGCGATGCCGAGTTCGGCGTGCAGCGCGAGCCGATCGAGATCGTTCCGCGCGTCGGCACGCGCAGCACGCGCATGTCGACGCTGCAGTCGGTGTTCGTCGTCGCCGCGATGCTGTCGGTCGGCGCGAACGCGCATGCCGAACGCATCAAGGACCTCGCGCAGATCGCGGGCGTTCGTGGCAACCCGCTGGTGGGTTACGGCCTCGTCGTCGGTCTCGACGGCTCGGGTGACCGCACCTCGCAGACGCAGTTCACCGTGCAGTCGTTGAAGTCGATGCTCGACCAGCTCGGCGTCACCATTCCGCCGGGCGTGAACCCGCAGCTCAAGAACGTCGCCGCGGTCGCGATCAGCGCCGAGCTCCCGCCGTATGCGAAGCCGGGCCAGAACATCGACGTCACGGTGTCGTCGATCGGCAACGCGGGTTCGCTTCGCGGCGGCACGCTGCTGATGGCGCCGCTGAAAGGTGCCGATGGACAGGTGTACGCCGTCGCGCAGGGCTCGTTGATCATCAGCGGCTTCGGTGCGGGCGGTAAGGACGGTTCGCGCATCCAGGTCAACGCGACCAATGCCGGCACGATTCCCAACGGCGCGATCGTCGAACGCGCCGTTCCCGGTGCTCCGCAGGGCGGCGCGGTCACGCTGAACCTCAACGATTCCGACTTCACCACCGCTGCGCGCATCGTGTCGGCGATCGACAAGACCTTCGGCCCGGGCCATGCGCGCGCGGTCGACGGCGTTACCATCGAAATCGCGCCGCCGGCGATGGACCGCATCGCGTTCCTCGCGCAGCTCGAATCGCTCGATGTTTCGCCTGGCGAAGCCGCGGCCAAGGTCATCGTCAACGCACGCACCGGCACGGTGGTGATGGGCGGCAACGTCAGCGTGCTGCCGGCGGCGGTGTCGCACGGCTCGCTCACGGTGTCGATCACCGAATCCGCGCAGGTCAGCCAACCGAATGCGTTCGCTGGTGGCGGCACGGCCGTGGTGCCGCAGTCGACCATCCAGGCCACGCAGACCGGCGGCCGCATGTTCAAGTTCGAAGGCGGCACATCGCTCGATGCGATCGTGCGCGCCGTGAATGCGGTTGGCGCCGCGCCGGGCGACATCGTCGCGATCCTCGAAGCGCTCAAGCGCGCCGGCGCCCTCAAGGCCGAGCTCGAGGTCATTTAAGACCTTCGCCGCCGGGCCGTTACCGGCGTCGAGAGACCTTTTCCGCACGCAGACACCGCGAGCCGCCCCGCCCGAGTACCGCCCTTTCGCCGCCCGCTGGGCACAGCCTTTGCATCGGTCCCGACATGCGCCTGCAGACCGCCATCGCCCTGGATCACGCCGCGACGACCTCGACGTCGCGCCCTGCAATGGAAAAGGCCTCGAAGGAACTGGAAACCCAGTTCGCGAGCATGCTGATCAAGTCGATGCGCTCGACCACCAGCGGCGATCCGCTGTCCGGCGGCGATACCACCTATCGCGAGATGTACGACGGCCAGCTCGCCAAGGAATTGACCAAGGGGCGCGGCCTCGGCCTCGCGCCGATGATCATGCGGCAGCTGCAGCAGAGCACCGGTCAGTCCGCCACACCCGCCGCGCCGCAAGGCCCGCTTCCGCTCGCCCGTCCCGCCGCCAGCGCATTGCCGCTGTCCGCGCCCTCGGGCATCGCACCGATGAAGCTCGGCGATTCGCTGCAGCTCGCACCGTCGAGCAATGGCGTGTCGATGAGCACATTGTCCGCGCCGGCAGCGCCGATCGCGCCGGCCACCGCATCCACGAGTACCGAAGCCTGCGGCCCGCTGACGCCGATGGACTGCAGCAGCCCGGAAGCGTTCGTCAAATCACTGTGGCCGCATGCGAAGAAGGTCGCGGCCGAACTTGGCGTGTCGGCCAAGGCGCTGGTCGCGCAGGCCGCGCTCGAAACCGGTTGGGGACGTCGACTCGTCGGCGGCAACGGCCAGGTGTCGCACAACCTGTTCGGCATCAAGGCCGGCGGCAGCTGGGGCGGCAACACCGTCAATGCGGCGACGCATGAATACGTGGCCGGCGTGCGCCAGGGCCAGCGCGCGAATTTCCGTTCCTACGGCACGCCTGCCGACAGCTTCGCGGACTACGCGCGACTTCTCAGCGGCAGCCGCTATGCGAATGCACGCGGCACCGGCGAGGACGCGCACCAGTTCGCATCCGCGCTGCAGCACGCGGGCTATGCGACCGATCCGTCCTATGCCAGCAAGATCACCGCGATCGCGAACGGCGCCACCATGCGCCGCGCACTCGCATCGCTGGGGAGTGCGTAACCGATGAGCGTTCTCTCCACCGGCTCCAGTGCCCTGCTCGCCTTCCAGCGCGCGCTCGGCACCGTCAGCCACAACGTCGCCAACGTCAACACCGAAGGTTATTCGCGCCAGCGCGTCGACCTCGAAGCGCGCGTCGGCCAGAACACCGGTGCCGGTTATGTCGGCGCCGGCGTGTCGATCCAGAAACTGCAGCGCCTCGCCGATGGTTTGAACTTCGCGCGACAGGCCGACAGCAGCGGCGAACTCGGTCGCCTTACTCAACTCAGTTCCTACGCGGATCGACTCGACGGCCTCTTCAGCAATACGTCGACGGGTCTTGCAGCGCCCTGGTCGAATTTCTACGGCGCGGTGAAGGGCGTCGTTTCCGAGCCCGGCTCAAGCATCGCGCGACAGTCCATGCTCAGCGCCGGCGACCAGCTCGCATCGCGCTTCCGCGCGATGGATTCCCAGCTCACGTCGATGGGCACCGAGGCCGATACGCGGCTGACCGCGCAGGTCGACGTCGCCAACCAGCTCGCGAACGAAATCGCGAAACTCAACGACCAGATCTCGTCATCCGGCTCGAATGCGAGCCCCGACCTCATCGACCAGCGCGACCTGCGCATCGACAAGCTCGCCTCGCTCACCGGCGCGCAGGTCGTGCCGCAGGACGATGGTTCGCTGAATGTATTCAGTGGCGGCCAGGCGCTGGTGCTGGGCGCGCGCGCCGGGAAACTGACGCTGGCGCCCGATCCGTACAGCGCGGATCGCAAGGTGCTGTCGCTCGATACGCCGGGCGGCGCGGTGAAGCTGCCGTCGGGTTCGCTCTCGGGCGAGATCGGTGGCCTGCTCGAATTCCGCGACCGCGTACTCGATCCCGCGCGTGCCGACCTCGGTCGTATGGCCACCGCATTCGCCACCACGATGAATGCGCAGAACCGCGCGGGCGTCGACTACAACGGCGATCCCGGCGGCGATCTGTTCTCGATCCCGGCGCCGCAGGTGAACGCCAACGTCGCGAACACCGGCACCGCAGCATTCACTGCAAGCATTTCCGATGTGGCCGCGCTCAAGGGCCCGAACATCGAAATGCGCTATGCCGGCGGGAGCTGGAGCGCGGTGCGCTCGGGCACCGGCGAACCGCTGACGATGAGCGGCGCCGGCACGGCTGCGAATCCCTTCGTGGTCGAAGGCGTGTCACTGGTGATGAGTGGCGCGGCCGCGAACGGAGACAAATTCACGCTGCGCCCGACGTCGGAAGCCGCTGGCGCGCTGCAGATGATTCAGAAGGATCCGAACAAGATCGCCGCCGCGTCTCCGCTCACCGCGAAGGTCGATCCGACCAATCTCGGCAACGCGAAGCCCGGCGCTATGCAGGTGACGAACGCGACGCAATTCGCATCGTTCACCACCGCGCAGGTCGACTTCATCGACGCCACGCATTACACGATCGACGGCGGCGCACCGCAGGTGTTCACCGCGGGCCAGCCGATCGCCGGCAACGGTTGGTCGATGGCCATCGACGGCACGCCGGGCGCTGGCGATTCGTTCACGCTCGGACGCACCGGACCGAAGTCGACCGACAACAGCAACGCGCGCCTGCTCTCCGCGCTCGACGACAAGACCGTGCTCGATGGCGGCACCACCGGCATGACGACGGGCCTGTCGCGCATCACCGCGAAGATCGGCACCGAGTCGTCCAACGCGCAGATGAACCTCGACGCGCAGCAGGTGCTGCACGACCAGGTCGTCGCCGAACGCGATTCGGTGAGCGGCGTGAACCTCGACGAAGAAGCGGCGGACATGCTGCGCTACCAGCAGGCCTACCAGGCCGCGGCGCAGGTCATCTCCACCGCCGACAACATGTTCCAGACGCTGCTCGGCGCCGTGCGCGGCTGATCCGGAGACCCGAACCCATGCGCATCTCCACCGCCGGCCTCTATCAGCAGGGACTCACGGCGCTCATGCGTCGTCAGACCGACGTCGCCAAGACGCAGCAGCAATTGGCGACCGGCAACAAGCTCACGCGCGCGGCGGACGATCCGGCGGGCGCCGCGCAGGCGCAGCGCATCGACTACGCCGTGTCGCAGCTCGACCAGTACGACAAGGGCGCGGGCCTTCTGCAGAACCGACTCGAAGCGCAGGAAAACGCGCTCAGCGATGCGAACGATTACATGACGCGCGCGCGCGAACTCACGGTGCAGGCGAACAACGGCACGATGTCCGCAGCCGATCGTTCGACCGTTGCCGCCGAGATCCGCCACCTTCGCAGCAGCCTGCTCGAAGTCGCGAATCGCACCGACGGCAACGGGCGTTCGCTGTTCGCCGGCCAGCGCAACGACGTCACGCCGTTCTCCGATACCGCAGGCGCGGTGACCTACAACGGTGACGACGGCCAGAACGCCATCGACGTCGCGCCGGACATGACGTTGTCCGACGCTGATCCCGGCAGCGAAGTCTTCATGCGCGCACTCACCGGCGACGGCACGATTCGCGGCCGCGCGACGGCGTCGAACACCGGCACCGGCGTGCTCGCGGCGACCAGCGTCACCGATCCGTCGGCATGGGGCGGCCGCACGCTCATGCTCGAATTCACCTCGCCCACCGCCTATCGCGTGCTCGATGGCGCCACGGTGGTGAGCAGCGGCACGTATGCCGACGGCGACACGTTGCAGGCCGGCGGCGTGCAGACGCGGCTGACCGGCGCGCCCGCCACCGGCGATACGTTCACCCTGCAGCCCGCGCCGCGCCAGGACGTGTTCGCCACGCTGCAGAACCTCGCCGACGCGCTGGACGCACCGGCCACCACGCCGGCGCAGAAGGCGCAGTTGTCGAACGCGCTCGCCGGCTCGCTGTCGGACGTGACCTCCGCGCAGGAACACTTCCTCTCGATCCGCTCGAGCACCGGCAGCCGGCTGGCATCGCTGTCGCAGTCCGCCGACGACCGCTCGGGCACGGCACTGTCGCTCAAGCAGACGCTGTCCGGCCTGCGCGACACCGATTACGCCGAGGCCAGCACCCGGCTCAGCCTGCAGATGACCGCCATCGAAGCCGCGCAGAAGACGATGCTGCGGGTACAGTCGCTGTCCCTCTTCGACAAGTTGTAAAGTCGGCCGCATGCCCAACCCGAACCCGCGGCAACCCGACGCCGCCCCCCGGAACGCGCACGCATGAGCGAGCCACGACCCGTCGCCCACGTCGAAGGGGAAAGCCTGTACGAGAAGTACATGCTTCACCACCCCGCCGACATCCGCGGCTGCCTGCGCCAGCTCGTCGACAAACGCTGCGTGCTGCTCGTGCATGCAGCGGGTACGGAGAACGCGGTGTCCGCCGCACTCGGTGTCGACGGCGGTTCGTTCTGGATCGACGTGCCGCGCGATGCCGCGCTGACCGAGCAACTGCTCGCCGCCGATCGGCTGCGTTTCGAAAGCTCGATCGACCGCATCACCGTGCGCTTCGCCACCGGCGCGGCGCGCACCGGCATCCACGAAGGCCTGCCCGCGCTCGAGGTTCCGGTGCCGGTCAAGGTGATGCACCTGCAGCGTCGCGAATATGTGCGTCGCGAACCGCCGGGCACGCTGTCCTGCATCCTGCCCGTGCATTCCGATGGCGGCGCACGCCGCACCGTTCGCGCGACGATCGCGGACATCGGCGGTGGTGGCCTTGCGGTGCTGACGAGCGATGACCACAGCGTCGAGATCAACACCGGCGACCTGTTTCCCGGCGTCATGCTCGAACTTCCCGAGCAGGAACCGATGCTGGTGACCTTGCGCGTGCAGCATGCCGCGCACATCGATCAGCGCGGACGTCGCGTGGTGCGCGCGGGTTGCTGCTTCGTCGACCTCACCGTGCAGGACCAGGCGCGGCTGCTGCGCTACGTCATGCAACTCGACCGCATGCACCTGGCGCGGATGCGCGACGACTGACGCGCACTGCACATCGACATACAAAACAGACGCGACGCTTCGGTGTCGCGTTTTTCATTGCGCGTTCGAAATCGGTTGGGACATGACGCGACGTGCTGCGACGCAATGTCGTGCGATGCTCGCTATCGAAACCGCGAAACCCGCGAAAAACCCCGCGAAATTCAAGTTTTCGCGTACTTCGCCGATAACGTTGCCCCTGGGATGCAAAGACGCGACGTGACGCGTTCACCCACGGCCGCTCAAGTTTTTCGCATCGCCGCCGAACGCGCATGCGCAGCCGGCGTGCCGTGCATCACAAGTCGAGCAAAAACGTCTTGACGCACGCAAGCGGCCTAAAGCCCGGGACTGGATTGCCGTTACTCACCACAGCAGCGGCGAAGGCAATCCCGCCGAACCCTGCAGAAACCGGCCCGCAAGGCTTTCGCCGCCCCGCCGGATCCTCACCAGGAGAGAAGTGAAATGGCAGCAATCAATACCAACGTGATGTCGCTGAATGCTCAGCGCAACCTGACCACCAGCGGCGCCAGCCTTGCCACCAGCATCCAGCGCCTGTCGTCGGGCCTGCGCATCAACAGCGCGAAGGACGACGCCGCCGGCCTCTCGATCTCCGAGCGCATGACCTCGCAGATCCGCGGCCTCGACCAGGCTGCCCGTAACGCCAACGACGGCGTGTCGCTCGCCCAGACGGCGGAAGGCGCCCTCGGCGAAGTCGGCAACAACCTGCAGCGTATCCGCGAGCTGGCCGTGCAGGCCTCGAACGGCACGAACTCGCAGTCGGACCGTGACGCGCTGAACGCCGAAGTCACGCAGCTGCAGTCGGAAATCCAGCGCGTGTCGTCGACCACCAAGTTCAACGGCG
This sequence comes from Lysobacter sp. HA35, assembly GCF_054061195.1. NCBI lineage: Bacteria > Pseudomonadati > Pseudomonadota > Gammaproteobacteria > Lysobacterales > Lysobacteraceae > Lysobacter > Lysobacter sp. HA35. The sequence continues at coordinate 1,623,688 of NZ_JBSSDY010000001.1, forward strand.
TGAACCTGCTCGACGGTTCGTTCGCCGGCGTCGCCTTCCAGGTCGGCGCGAACTCGGGCGAGACGATCACCGTCGCCTCGATCGCCAACGTTCAGACCTCGGCCCTCGGCGGCGCGGTGACGCGTTACTCCGGTTCGGTCGGCGCTTCGGCGGTCACCGGCTTCGCCACGGCGATCGCCGCGGGCGGCGTGAAGATCAACGGTACCGACATCGGCGCAGTCGCCGCCGCCGGTAGTGCCCAGGAGCGCGTCGGCCAGCTCGCCGAAGCGATCAACCGCGTCTCGGCGCAGACGGGCGTCGGCGCTTCGTACGACCAGTCCTCGGGCCAGCTGACGCTGTCGTCGTCCGCCGCGATCACGATCACCGGCACCACTAATGACGCGACCGTCGCCGGCTTCGCCAACGCGTTCTCGGCGACCTCGTCGACCACCACCGGTATCGGCAACGTCAACGTGTCGTCCTTCGCCGGTGCGCAGATGGCGATCGACGTCGCCGACGCGGCTCTGAAGTCGGTCAACACCTCGCGTGCAAACCTCGGCGCACTGCAGAACCGCTTCAGCTCGGTCGTCTCGAACCTCAACACGACCTCCGAGAACCTGTCCGCTTCGCGCAGCCGTATCCGCGACGCCGACTACGCCAAGGAAACCGCCGAGCTGTCGCGCACGCAGATCCTGCAGCAGGCTGGTACGGCGATGCTCGCCCAGGCCAACCAGGCGACGCAGGGCGTCCTCAGCCTCCTGCGCTGATCGACAACCGGCTGGAAACGAAGCCCGGGGCGTTCGCGCCCCGGGTTTCGCACATGTGAGTCGCCATGTCCGACATCGCGTCCGTCAAACCCGTATCGCCTTCCGCCTCGACGCACGCCGCCGGGGTTTCGTCGTTCGCGCATGCGCCGGCGCCTGCGGTGCCTCGCACGCCCGCCGCATTGCAGAAACAGCTCGACCGGTTGATCGCCGACAGTGATACCTCGCTGCGCTTCCGGGTCGACTCGCAGTCCCATCGGATCGTCGTCTCCGTGCTCGACCAGCAAGGCGCCGTCATCCTCCAGATTCCGGACGAAGCCGCGCTCGACGTCGCGCGCCGCCTCACCCTCACCGGCGCGCTGCTCGACAGCCGCGCCTGAATGCCACGGCCGCTAAAGCAGCGGCTCGCAACGCCGTTAACGACTCCGGGAACGCGCCGCACCGCGGCGCACCGGAGGCTTCATGGCAGGTATCTCCAGCGCCGGCGGATCGATCGACGTCAGCACGCTCGTCAGCCAGCTGATCGCGGCCGAGCGCGCGCCGACCGACAGGCGTTTCGACACGGTCCAGTCCACCGCGCAGACGCAGATCTCCGCGTTCGGGCAGATCACCAGCGCGATGTCGAGCCTGCAGAGCACGATCAAGCGCTACGACGGCGACGGCGCCCTGCCCGGCCGCAAGGCCACGGTCGCGACCGACGCCGGCTTCACCGCCAGCGCGACGTCGTCCGCCAAGCTCGGCACTTATTCGATCAGCGTCGAGCGCCTCGCCACCGCGCACAAGCTGCAGAGCGCGCCCGTCGCCGCGACCACGCAGGTCGGCTACGGCCGGCTCAGCCTGCAGGTCGGCACCGGTACGCAGATCGACGTCGACATCGCGCAGGACAGCGGCACGCTCGCCAACATCCGCGATGCGATCAACGCGAAGGTGGGCGACAAGGGCCTCACCGCCAGCATCGTGCACGGCGACGGCGGCGACGTGCTGACCATCGCCGCGACCAAGACCGGCACCGCGGGCCAGATCACCATCACGACGACCGGCGGTGACGGCGGCCTCGGCGTGCTCGCAACTACCGGCGGCACGCTCACGCAGGTCGCGCCCGCGCAGGACGCACAGGTGAAGATCGACGGCGTGCTGCGCACGTCGAGCTCGAACACGATCAGCGACGGCCTCGACGGTGTGTCCGTCACGCTCACGAAAGCCGCGCCGGGCACGCCGTTTTCGCTTGACGTCAACACCGATGCCAGTGCGCTGAAAGCATCGATGCTGGTGTTCGTCAGCTCGTACAACACCGCGCTCAGCCAGATGCGTTCGCTGAGCCAGGCCGGCTCGAGTTCGCAGTCGGCCGGCGCACTGGTCGGCGACGCGACGCCGCGCTCGATCATGCAGAACATGCGTTCGATGGTGTCGGGCGCGTACGGCGATCTGTCGAAGCTCGGCTTCAAGACCGCCGTCGACGGTTCGCTCACGCTAGACGGCGCGAAGTTCGATACCGCGATCACCGCGGACCCGGCGGCCGTCAGCAAGTTGTTCGGACCGAGCGCGCCGCTCGGCAAGCAATTGCGCAGTTCGATGGATTCATGGGTCGGCGCCGGCAGCGTTCTGAGCAGCCGTACCGATAGCCTCAATAAAAAGCTCAAGGATTTGCAGAAGCAGCGCGATAACTACCAGGTACACATCGACCAGCTCACCACGCAGTACCGCACGCAGTTCTCCGCGCTCGATGCCCTGGTGACCAAGATGCAATCGACCAGCACCTACCTGTCGCAGCAGCTCGCTTCGCTGCCCTCCTGATCGGAACACCGAGCACCGCCATGAGCTACCACGCACTCGCCAGCCAGTATCGACAGACCGCAGTGTCCAGCGCCGTGCTCGAGGCCGATCCGCATCGCCTCGTCGCGCTGATGTTCGCCGGCCTTCGCGAACGCCTGCAGCTCGCGGCCGCGTGCATCGACGCCGGCAACATCGCGCGCAAGGGCCAGGCGATCAGCGAATCGTCGACGATCGTCGGTGCGCTGGCGGGTTCGCTGAACATGGATGCGGGCGGCGAGATCGCGCAGAACCTGCTCGCGCTCTACGACTACGTGCAGCGTCGCCTGCTCGAAGCGAACGTCGGCAACGACACCGCAGCGCTTCGCGAATGCGATGGTCTGATCGCCGACATCGAATCGGCATGGACCGCGATCGGAGCGGCCGCGTGACCCTCGCGTTGCCCACCGACGCGATCCGCACCTGCATCGCCAACAACGATTTCGATGGCGCGCATGCGCTGATCGTCGAACACGAGAACTCGCTGCGCGCCACGTTCGAGACCGGCACCGCCGCCGAGAAGAGCTGCCGCGAATCCTGGCTCGAACTCCTCGCCGCGCAGCGCGCGATGATCGACGAACTGCGCGATGCACGCGACGACGCCGCACGTTCGCTGGAACGCCTCGGCCGCGACGGTCGCGCGGTGAAGGCCTACCTGCAGGGCGGCGGGTGAGCGTCGACGCTGCGCGGGACTCGCTGTTCGGCGACGCGATCGCCAGCGAGGACGCGCGGCCGCTCGCCATCCTTCCACCGCTTTCCGACGCCGCCCAACGCGCCGCACTCGCGCGTGCCGAAGCGCTGATGCGCGCGCTTTCGCTGGTCGACGACGCACGCACGGACGAAGGCGACGAACCGGGCGCGGATCCTGCGATCCGCCGACTCGAAGCCAAGGTCGACCTGCTGGTCGGACTGGTCGGCGCGCTCATGCAGCGCGATCAACCGGTCGATCCGCTGCGTCCCCTCGACTGGTCCGCACGCGGCGCGGCCATCGCAATGAACGACGACGACGCCGCGCTCGCGATCGGCGATGCCGTCGTACTGCGCCTGCAACCCTCCGACACGCTGCCCGAAGCACTGCTGCTTCCCGCGCACGTGCTCGCGATCGAAACCATCGACAGTGGAACCCGCGCCTGGCTTCGCTTCGACCCGCTTCCCGCGGGCCTGGAAGCGCTGCTCGAACGTCATCTGTTCCGCCTTCACCGCCGCGCGGTGGCCGAGCGACGGCGTCATCGCTGAGTCCGCTCGTCTTGGCGGCGCTACGCCCGCTCGGCTAAGGTGCGGACGACTTCCTTCGACACGAGCCGCGTGCGCGTCCTGATCTGCGACGACCACACCCTGATCCGTGCCGGCCTTCGCCGGCTCGTCGAGTCGTTCGACGGGATCGAGGTGGTCGGCGATGCGGCCAGCGGCGACGAAGCGGTGATGCGCACGCGCGAACTGCATCCGCACGTCGTGCTGCTCGATCTTTCCATGCCCGGTCGCAACGGCTTCGACACGCTTGAGGAACTGCGTCGCGTCGCGCCGGACACCGCGGTCGTGATCATGTCGATGCACGACGATGGCCAGCACGTGCGCGAAGCACTCGCGCGTGGTGCGAGCGGATTCGTCGTCAAGGAAGCCGCGCCTGCCGAACTCGATATTGCGCTGCGTGCCGCGTTCGCGGGACAGGTCTTCCTGAGTCCGCAGGTTTCATCCGCAATGCTGGGCGACGCCGCGACGCGGCCACGCAAGGGCGCAGATCCGTCGACGCTTCCGCCGCGCCAACGCGAGATCCTCGCCGCGCTCGGCGCGGGCCGCACCACCAAGCAGATCGCCGCGGACCTCGGCATCTCGATCAAGACGGTGGAAACCCATCGTGCACGGCTGATGGAAGCGCTGGGCTGCCGCAATGCGGTCGAGCTGGTGCGTACCGCTGTGCAGTGGAGCGCAAGGGTGCCGTCGAAGGACGTCGCACCGCGCTAAACGCGCGTGGCCGTTCGTCGGCTCACTGTTCATCTACCCGACCCGAGCGGCCGCGCATTTTCGGAGGCCCGCACAGTTCGCGTCGGAATGTCGACGCCGTCGTCGGGGTTTCCCCTACCGCCCCCACCTGACCCGTGCCCGCCGGGTCGGGATTGCCCCTATGCGGGCTCTGGCACGAGTCCTGCACGATGCGCTGCAGGATTCATGCCGTACTAACGAACGCAACGGGGGGAGGCTCGCATGAAGGCGTCGGTTCGCGCACAGATGTCGCAGTCGCTCAACCTGACGCCGCAGCTGCTGCAGTCGATCCGTCTGCTGCAGCTGACCGCGCCGCAGCTCGAGATGGAGCTGCGCCAGGCGCTGGACCGCAACCCGATGCTGGAGCTGGACGAAGGCGACGAGGTCGGGGAGACCGACGCCGACGGCCACGACGCGGAATCCGACGAGGCCTCGTACGAGGCGGCGGCCTGGGACGAACTTCCCGAGCCGCAGTTCCTGGCGGGCAGCAGTGGCGGCGTCACCGTGGGGGATGACGACGCCACCGCCCGCATCATGGACGGCGAGTCCAGCGACTGGCGCCTGCGCCTGCTGAAGGAACTGCGCCTCGACTGGTCGATGGCCGACCTCGCGATCGCCGCGTGGTGGCTCGACCGCACCGCCGACTCCGGGCTGCTCGAAGGCGAACGCGATTCGCTGGCCGCCGAAGGCGCCGCGGACCTCGGCGTGTCGCTGAAGGCGATGGAGATCGTCCGCCTTCGCCTGCTCAACGGCGACTGGGCCGGCCTGTGCGCGGTCGACGCGAGCGAGTGCCTGTGCGCGCAGCTCGATCGTCGACCCGCCTGCGACGAACGCGACCTCGCGCGCCGCATCGTGCGTGATCACCTCGCCACCCTCGCCCGCCATGACGGCCGCGCACTCGCGTCCGCGCTCGACTGCAGCATCGCGTCCGCGGATGCGGCGGTCGCACTCATTCTTTCGCTCGACGCCTGCCCGGTGCCCGAGCCGTCGAACGACGACGACGCGCACATCGTTCCCGACGTCGTGGTGCGCAAGCTCGGCGGCACGTGGCGCGTAAACCTCAACGGTCGCACGTTGCCGAAGGTTCGTATCTCGGCGCACTGCGAGTCGGGCCTGTCGCGCGCATCCGGGGATGTCAGCGCACTGCGCGGCCTGCTCGACGAAGCGCGCTGGCTGGTGCGCGGCATCGCGATGCGCAACGACACGCTGCTGCGCACCACGCGGGTTCTCGTCGAACGCCAGCAGGCGTTCCTGGAACAGGGCGAGGAAGCGATCGCGCCACTGACCCTGCGCGAAGTCGCCGACGCGATCGGCATGCACGAGTCGACGGTGTCGCGCATCACGACCGGCAAGTACATCCAGACGCCGCGCGGTACGTTCGAGCTCAAGCGCTTGTTCGCGGTTCGCCTGGAGGGCGCGGAAGTGTCCGGCGCCGCGGTGAAGGCGATGGTCAAGCGCCTCATCGACGCCGAACCGCCGCACGCCCCGCTCGCCGACGAGACGATCGCCGGCCTCCTGGCCCGACAGGGGATACGCATCGCACGGCGTACGGTGGCAAAGTACCGGGACCAGCTGGACATCGCCCCCGCACGGGTGCGCCAGCGCCCCGCGGCCGCGGTCGCGGCCCGGTGAGGGAACCAGGGAGATCCGAATGCTGAGCGTCCTGTTGGTCGACGACCACGAAGGCTTTATCAACGCGGCCGTGCGCCACCTTCGTCGACTCGACTGGGTGAACATCGTCGGTTCCGCCGGCAACGGCATCGAGGCGATCGCGCAATGCGAGGCGCTGCGGCCCGACGTCGTGCTGATGGACCTCGCCATGCCCGAGATGGGCGGCCTGCAGGCCACGCGCCTGATCAAGGCGCAGGACGCCCCGCCCTACGTCGTCATCGCGAGTCATTTCGACGACGCCGAACACCGTGAGCACGCGTTGCGCGCCGGTGCCGACGCGTTCGTCAGCAAGCTCTCCTACATCCACGACGTCATGCCGCTGCTGGAGAAACTGGCCGGCCGCGCGGGCGCGGAGGTCGGAGCCACCGAATGAGCGAGTCGCGCATTCTGGTCGTGGATGGCGACATGGCGCGTGCCGAACGCGTCGCCACCCTGCTGGAATTCATGGACTTCACGCCGCGCCTCGTCGCCGATGCGGCCGACCTCGACCTGTCGCGCGCGAAAGCAAGCGACTGGGTCGCGATCGTCGCCGGTGACGTCGGCGACGCTGATGCGTGGACGAAGTTCGTCGACTGGCTGTCGCGTCAACCGCTGCACTCGCCGCTGATGGTGCTGCCCGGCCATGACGAGCGCGCGCCATGGCGTTCGCTCGTGCATCCCGATGCCGTGTGGCCGCTCGATTACCCGATCCGCCGCCCGCAACTGCAGGAGGCGCTGCGTCGCGCAAGCCTCAAGCGCATCGATGCGGAAGAACGCCAGGAAAAGCAGAACGTCGGGCCGACCGGTTCGTCGGAAGCGGTCGTGCGGCTGAACCGCATGATCGACCAAGTCGCCGGTTTCGATACCACGGTGCTGGTGCTCGGTGAATCCGGCACGGGCAAGGAAGTCGTCGCGCGAACCATCCACGAGCGCAGCAAGCGCGCAGGCAAGCCGTTCGTTGCGATCAATTGCGGCGCGATTCCCGCCGACCTTCTCGAAAGCGAACTGTTCGGCCACGAAAAAGGCGCGTTCACCGGCGCACTCACGCAACGCAAGGGCCGTTTCGAAATGGCCGAGGGCGGCACGCTGCTGCTCGACGAAATCGGCGACATGCCGATGGCGATGCAGGTCAAACTGCTGCGCGTGCTGCAGGAACGCACGTTCGAGCGCGTCGGCGGCACGCAGGTGTATTCGTGCAACGTGCGCGTGATCGCCGCGACGCATCGCAACCTCGAAGGCCACATCGCGGAAGGCAAGTTCCGCGAAGACCTTTTCTACCGACTCAACGTCTTCCCGATCGAGATGCCCGCACTGCGCGAGCGTAGCGAGGATCTCCTCGATCTAATCGCCGCGATTACGCGACAGCTGGCCGACAGCGGTCGTGGTCGCGTCACGCTGACGGGCGAAGCAGTCAACGTGCTCAAGCACTATCACTGGCCTGGCAATGTGCGCGAACTGCACAACCTGCTCGAGCGCCTCGCGGTGCTGCATCCGAATGGACAGGTGCGCGCGAGCGAACTGCCTGCGCGCTATCGCGCTGGCGCGCCGGAAATCCTCGAAGAACCTGTTGTCGCCGCGGCACCCGCGCCTGCGCTTGCGCCGTCGGTCCTTCCGTCCGGGCGTAATGGTGCCGATGGTGCCGACCCGACGACGATCAATCCGCGCGCCACGCTTCCGCCGGAAGGCCTCGACCTCAAGAGCCACATGGCGGAGCTCGAGCTCGAGCTGATCCAGGCCGCGTTGCAACAGGCGAACGGCGTGGTCGCGCATGCGGCGCCATTGCTCGGTCTGCGTCGGACGACACTGGTCGAGAAATTGCGCAAGTACGGGATCGATCGCGACGCGGATTGATGCGCGTCGCGCTCTAAGTAGTGCAATGCTCCGTGTGTACCGTGGCGCGCGTAGCGATCTACGCCGCCCCCAAGCGTCCAAACCATTCGATCAGAATTGTCGATCGAGCGGGCTGAGCACGGCACCAGCGCCGCGACCGAGCACATGCGTGTAGATCTGCGTCGTGCCGAGATCCTTGTGCCCGAGCAACTCCTGCACCGTGCGGATGTCCTGCCCAGCTTCGAGTAGATGCGTCGCGAACGAATGTCGCAGCGTGTGGCACGTCGCCGGCTTCGTGATGCTTGCGAGCGTACGTGCACGTTTGACCGCGCGCTGGAGCGCGCTGTCGTCGACGTGGTGACGATGCGTGCGCCCTGTACGTGGATCGACCGACCGCTGCGCCGAAGGGAACACGAACTGCCAACCGGGATCGCGAGCCGCGGTCGGATATTTCTTCGCAAGCGCATGCGGCAGTCGCGCTTCGCCGAACCCTTCCGCAAGATCGTGCCGATGCAGCAGCAATGCGCGCTCGATCGCACGACGCAGGTCTTCTCGCAGCGTCTTCGGCAACGGTACGCGACGATCCTTGTCGCCCTTGCCTTCGCGCACAAGAATTTCGCAGCGCTCGAAGTCGATGTCCTTGACGCGAAGCCGCGTGCATTCCATCAAGCGCATGCCTGTGCCGTACAGCAACGCGGCCATCAGCCGCGTCTGGCCATCCATCGCACCGAGCAGCCGATCGACTTCCGATCGCGACAGCACGACGGGCAGACGCCGAGGACGCTTGGCCCGAACAACGTCCTGCATCCAAGGCAGCTTAAGGCCGAGCACCTCGCGATAAAGGAACAGCAGCGCGGCGAGTGCCTGGTTCTGCGTGCCCGACGCGACGTCATCGCGTGCAGCGAGATCCGTCAGGAAGCGCTCGACCTCCGGCCCGCCCAACTCGCGGGGATGCCGACGCCCGTTCGCGATGATGAAGCGCCGCACCCAGCTGACGTACGCGCGCTCGGTGCGGATGCTGTAGTGACGCACGCGCACCCGTTCGCGCACAAGATCGAGGAGACGCTTGCCGCCGGGCTCCGCGGGCTTCGCGATCGGACGCCCGGTGGCCCGCCCGGCGAGGTCATCGTCCCGAGGCTCACCGAGCCAGCGGATGCCGTCGTCCTGTGGGCCACGCGTCGATGTTTCCTCGGCCCCCGATTGTTTGGGGCACGCGGGAGTGCTCGGAACATTCCTGGCCGGACTCCTTTCCGTCGCGGGCGGCGCCCCCGGGATACGCGGCTGCCCTGATCCCGTGCGCGAACCGTAGCGGCCGCGCTCCTCTCGCAAGCGAACACGCAACCGCCGCAGTCCGCGGTAAATGTTTACCAACGCATCCATGCCGTACATCCCCTGCAACACCTCAAATCGAGGTGCGTAAGATGAACCGCGGGAAGGACTCCTGCTGTAGGCCGCTGTGCTTACTGGGCGTAGGAACAATCCGGCCTTGGCGTCGGTCCATTACAGTTGCTGTGCCGATGGGGTAAAGCGATACAACTCCATGTGACGGTGTAATGCCGATAAGGGTCGGCGCATAGAGGCCGATAACTTCTAAGTGCTTGATTTCGAAGATTTGAAGTGTCGATCCGTTCGCGACTGCCTGCCAATTGGCCTTACCGTCCTACTTTGAAGACAGAATCGGTGTTAGGGCCCATGGATCGGTCACAGGCGCTCCAACTTCTAGAAGAATCGTTTGCTCGGGGCAGCAACACGCCTTGTAGCTGGGCGTCAGACAGAAACGCATACATCGCAGAGCAGCAAGACAAGCTTCGTGCCTGCGTCGTCGACCCATTTCTAACCCTCGTGGCGACCGGGGAATGGGCACAGAAACATTGCAGCCGCTCGGCGGAACCTTATCCTCTGTACACCATTGCGAAACTCGGTAGCCAATGGCTGTTCTATAGCGAACCGACCGGAGAGTTCTTCCTCGGCTACGGTGACTTAGGCAATCCAGAAGGGCTTTCCATGCTCGGCTTCTCGTCAAGCGATGCGCTCGCGGAGTGGCTGGGCTAGGGCCCTAACAATTCGTCCAAGCCGACGCCGCTTCGCGGCGCGGCTTAACTCAGGTGTTAGAGAGCACAATGGGGAACATCGCGGCCTTAGCCTTCGCTTACATGCTGACCCTCGCCGCGTCATGTATCCCCCTAGGTCTGGTCATGTGGGGCGTTGCACGCTTGACGCGCAACTTTGCTCCTCGCTGCCGCACCCCCACCTTGGTGATTGCTGCAGGCGTTCTTTTCATGCCGGTGTGGGGCCCTGCGACCATTGCAGTTGTGCCAGTACCCTTGGGCCTCATCCTTTTGCTCACGGCCGGGTTACTCGACTTCCACGGGTTACTCGATTTACTTAGGCTCACGCCGGCTTGGTGGTACCCCTGCGGGTTTTCTGCGACTTCCCTTGCTGCATACGCATGCCTAAGGGTGCTCTCTAACAATTCGTCCAAGCCGACGCCGCTTCGCGGCGCGGCTTAACTCAGGTGTTAGGCGTGCCATGAAGACATCGTCTCTAGCGAGTCTCTTCTTAGTTTGCTTTGCCGGAAGTGCCGCGAGCTCGGAACTCAACATTGGCGGGCTTACTCCCGGCCTGCCGAAAGCTGCGGTACTCAAGCTACTGGGCTCCCCGCAGCGCGCATTGCCTGGCGACGGTTCCGTATCAGAAACGCTCGTATACCCAAGGGTCCGAGTTGAGCTAGATGAAGGTCACTTGGTAGCTGGCGTCCGGTCTGCCGCGCCGAACATCTGTCTCGGCCGCGTTTGTCCCGGCACGCCTGCCGCGATAGCGCGGGGCTACCTTCCGGAGCTTCGCACGGGTTCCATCGCGCTTTCAAAAGGCGAAGGGTGTTGGGCGGAAGTTCCCATCAAGAACGGGCGTGTGAAGGCTGTGCTTCTCGTATGTCAGCCGTAGGCACGCCTAACAATTCGTCCAAGCCGACGCCGCTTCGCGGCGCGGCTTAACTCAGGTGTTAGGGCGCATGTGGAAGTTTGTCGCAGTCATCGTCGGCACTGTCGTCCTACTTGGTTGCAGCAATCCCGCGCCGGTGGTGGTCACGAGCTCTGCAGTCGCAACTGGTGAATGTCCGCCGGTCACAAGCGAGGCAGTTGCCTCTACGATTGCAGATGTCTTGCGTTCTCCTAGCGCGTACAACCTTAGGCCTGTGCGGCTGGTGGGGTCGTACTACAACGCCTTTGAACACTCGGCTGTGTACCCGGTCATTGCCACTGGCAGTGAGCCGGCTCCTCGCACAGGGATTTGGGTGTCGCCGCTACCCGAGAATCTAAGTGGACGGCGTGTGGAGCTCGTGGGCTACTTCACGGATGCCGTTAAAGGCCACGGCGGGCAGTGGCCAGGTGCACTGTGCGTTGCGTCTGCACGTCAAGCTCGCGAAGATGCGCCCTAACAATTCGTCCAAGCCGACGCCGCTTCGCGGCGCGGCTTAACTCAGGTGTTAGGCAGGGGAAGGTGAATGCGTAGGCTCTTGAAGAAGATGCTCCACAGCGCGGTTCGCTACGGCTCGGGTGAGTTTGTGCTCGACCACATGCCTAATGGAGGAACTGCGGTGCTTGTCAGGTCGCTTCTGGTGACAGCGATCGCAGTCATTTTTGTCGCACCGCTGAAGGCGTATCTGGCCAAAGACACTATCTTCTTATCTTTCTCTATCGAGCAAGCCAAGGGCGACCTCGGCGACATTCTTCCGTGGGTAGGCGCGATATTCGCTGGCGTGTACGCGGCGTTCTATTCTCGTTTTGCCGCGCAATGGAGCTACCTTGCCGGGTTGTACAACCAGCTCATGGCCACGTGCGCTTCCATCCCGGAAGCGCACCAAAGCTCAAGCCGTGCGCTCTCCACCTGGCACGCTGCATTCATAGAAGATGCTGTCGAGCTGCACCTTGCCGCCAAGCCGATGTTCGCTTCAATGGTCGTCGCTCTGCTGCAAGATGGCGAGATAGTTCGAGACTTCGTAGAGAGCACCATTGAAGGTCCCCGCAAGCTTGCAGAACTGGAGAGAAAGCTGCGCTTCACAGCTGTCCCTCCTGCGGTGCCTAAGCCACTTGGCAACTCGTGCCCAGCAACAGCGGCAGCGGCGCCTACAAAGGCCCCTGCCTAACAATTCGTCCAAGCCGACGCCGCTTCGCGGCGCGGCTTAACTCAGGTGTTAGGCCCCAGGCGCGGCTATTCGGTACGTGCGCCCACAGTGCGATGCCTTCCGGTAATCTGCGCGGCACCGCAACAACTGTGTCGAACCAACAAAAGGGGGAGTCCATGAACTTTTTCAAGTCTGCCGTCGTCGCGCTGGCGCTGTGCGTGCCTGTGTCGGCGGTTGCATTGCTGTACTCGCCGCCTGCGGCTGCACAGCAGGTAATCGAGTCGCGTATCGATGGCGAGTTCAACGGGTGGGAAGGCGAGACAGTTGTCAAACTGCAGAATGGGCAAATTTGGGTTCAAACGCAGTACCACTATCATTATCACTACAGCTACTCGCCGAAGGTCATCGTCTACCAGTCCAACGGCGGCTGGAAGATGCAGGTCGAGGGGTCGGATCAGCCTGTAGGTGTTCGTCAGCTTCGGTAAGTGGGGCCTAACAATTCGTCCAAGCCGACGCCGCTTCGCGGCGCGGCTTAACTCAGGTGTTAGGCGTGCATGGAAAGCATTTCGCAAGCGCAACTACTTGAACAGCTTTGTGCTGTCTTCCCAGCGTTCCGGGACGAATGGGAAGCCGATCTTGCCGGTGAGCAGTTCGGGAGCTGCTCGCTGCATTCTGTCTACCAGTCGTTTCTGCCGTGGGTCAGCTCGACTAGTCCTGAGCGTCGGCAGTTGCACGCGCTAGCCACTCTTCTGAGTAACGAAGTGGCGGCGGGCGGCAACCGGGAAAACGCGGTCTCAACCTGCTTTCTCGAACACTGCTCGCCGGCCGGCTTGGCTAAGCAGCTCAACCCCTTGTTGAGCGCTGCCGCCAGGTCTAGGCTGCACGCCTAACAATTCGTCCAAGCCGACGCCACTTCGTGGCGCGGCTTAACTCAGGTGTTAGGCCTCAAATCCAGTTCACGTAGGAAGCAGATGAAAGCCACAACCAAACTACTTCTAGTTGCACTTCTGATGGCTGGTTCGGCGTTTGCCGCCGAACCGCTGAAGGTCGATGCCTCAACAGACCAGACGGCCACTGACTCTTGGAATGCGATGGTTAAGGCTGCACCCGATGGCCAGCGCCAAGCGCTGTTAGAAGCCATGCTCAAGATCAACCTCGCCGGCGTCAACTCTGCGGCGGACATACTCGCCACTCCCGGCATGGACAGTCTCGGCATCGTTCGGATTAAAGATAAGGTCGGCGGCCTCACCGCGGAGCAGATCATTGAGCTCGGCGAAAAGGTATCCCCCGTCAGTGTCGAGCTCAGCTCGCATTGAGGCCTAACAATTCGTCCAAGCCGACGCCGCTTCGCGGCGCGGCTTAACTCAGGTGTTCGCCTGCAGGCTTTTCGTTCTGGTGATTGGGTAAGTTGCACGCTACTCCGCCGTTTTCGCCTCCGCCGTTTTCGCCTCGGCCGTTTCGCAGCAGCTTCTGCACCATCGCGCTGCGCCCCATTTGTCCCGCGGCGATTCCGCAGCTGGAGCTGCACGCAACATCTCGCGGCGCATCCGGTTTATCCCCTTCGGCTTTTTCCGTCGGCCACTTCCCGCGCAGCGCTTCCGAGTCGTTCGGCGGCTATATCGCCCGTGCCGTGCACGGCGGCATGTCCGGGCGCCCTGCCCCGTTCATCTACCTTCGGCCGCACGGTGCTTTGCGGTAGTCTCGCGTCGAACTAGTCGTTCAACCCGACGCCGCTTCGCGGCGCGGGTCAACTCCGGTGTTAGGCCGCCAGATGAGCTTCAACGCACTTCAAATGTTTCGTTCTGTGCCCGCGGAATTCTCGTCCCCACTCGGGGCAGAGGAAGCGGCTGCCGCGCTAGCCGCGGCGACACGTCGCTGGTTCCAATTCGGGAGCCAAGACGCCTATGCCAAAGGAAAAGTCTCGGCACTCGGCGTCACGATTTGCTGTGCTGGGCCATCTTCGGCCAAGCCTTTCAAGAAATACTTCGTCGGCACGTTCGCTCATCAGGGCGAAGGGTCGCTTCTCTCGGGCAACTTTACGATTCATCCATTCGCGAAAATCGTCGCTGCTCTGTGGCTGGGGTTCATCGTGCTGTGGACCGTGTTCGCAGGCATCATCGCCATTAAGCAGCCACAAGTTTGGTGGTTCCCACTTGCGGGCGCCGGGATCTTCGCAATCGGCCTGCTTCTGTTTGCATCTGGAAACCGTGCCGGCTACCGGGATGCACAATGGATCGTAAGCCACATCTCGCGCGCTATAGCTGGGCGGCCTAACAATTCGTCCAAGCCGACGCCGCTTCGCGGCGCGGCTTAACTCAGGTGTTAGGTGACTTAGGATGGCTCGTCACTACGTGTTGCTAGATGCTTGCGTCGCCGCGGCTCATTTCGCGCCGAAGACCACGCACAGCGCCAATCTTAGGAACAGGGCTCGCATCCTGCTGGCCGGCAGCGCGCCGGGAACGGAGATCCATTTCTTGATTCCCAACTTCTGCATCGCGGAAGTATTCGCGGTATTCGAGAAGTATCGCTGGGGGAAGACGTGGAACAAGCAGGTGAAGGTCGCACTCACCCCGGCTGAGTTCACCGCCGCGCGTACCGCCTTCGGGTCTGCTATTCACAACGGCGCAACCATTCTCCAAATAGAGCTTGATCGCTACCACATCCTCTGCGTTGACCTCATCTCGCCAGTCAACAACGCCTACAAGATCAAGCGCGATCGCGCCAAAAAGAAGAATGTCACGCCCGCCAAGGCATACGACATGCTGTTTGTGGCAATGGGCATCTGGCTGCAGCACCAATACGGCGCAGACTCGTTCACCGTCGTTACGGGTGATGAGCGGCTAGCTGCCGTGGTGGAACGAGCCAAGTCGGCCAAGCTCGGGCACCCCATTCGCCAGCACCTGAGCGCGGCCGCCTCCAGCCTCGGCTTTTCGTATAGTTCGTCGCTCTACCCAACGGTGATCAATCTCACGCAAGCCGGAAAGGGCGAGCTGTCGGGCCGCTTTCCGGGCTGGGCACCTGCGTGGTGAAGTCACCTAACAATTCGTCCAAGCCGACGCCGCTTCGCGGCGCGGCTTAACTCAGGTGTTAGCTGCTAGGGGAACGTGCGTGGCTCTTGAAGGTCTTTTCACTGCCCTGTGCCGCTTTCTAGCGGTCGCACTAGTAGTTGTTCTGCTAGCGCCTATTTCTTCGACGTCGTTCGTCATGGTTCTCTGGGATTCGTTTGAGAATCACGGCTACGGCGTCCGAAGCGCGTTGGGCACAGCCGTTTTTTTTGCAGCCGTTTACGCGGTGCCGATTGCTTGTCTGTGGTTCAAGGCGGACTGGTTAGGGCGCAAGATCACTCACGGCATCACCGCTGAAGCCCCAGTTGCCCGCAGCCGTGACCTTCAGCAAGTCGGCTTTAGCCTTGTCGGCCTCTACCTTTCTGCCAGTGCTTCCTACCAGCTGCTAGCGCTCGCTTCCTTGTGGTTGTGGCAGCAGTCCCGCTCGGTGGACGTGCCGATGGCTATGCAGTTGGACCCGTTCCGCGTGTACTGCGCAGTCCTGATGCTTGGAATCGGTCTGTGGCTCTTGTTAGGCTCGCGCAGGTTCGGCGCGTGGCTTCGGTTTCTGCGTGGCCGCGCCTAGCAGCTAACAATTCGTCCAAGCCGACGCCGCTTCGCGGCGCGGCTTAACTCAGGTGTTAGGGCGCAGTGGAAAACATCGTGCACTGGAAGAAGATCTTTGCTGCCGCTTTACTCGCTGTTCTTCTCGCGGCGCTAGTCGCCTTCATCAACGGCCTAACCATCGGTCTATGGCTTGACCACGTCGCATCGATCGACGATGCCATCCAATTCAGCCGCCAGGCCCGAACGGCGCTGATAGTGGTGATAGTTGGGGTAGTTTACTGGCGGCTCTGCGCGAAAGTCAGCGCGCGCCCGCTGCTGCACGTGGCTTTGGCTTGGCTCGCTGCGATCGCCTTGGATTTTCTGGTGGGTTCGGGGTTGGCCGTCGTGCTACACCTCTCCTCACACCCGCGCTCCAGCTTCAGCTACATCTTATCCACTGCTCTCGCGGCGCTGTTTGGGTACTTGGTCTATCGCCTGCGCCCTAACAATTCGTCCAAGCCGACGCCGCTTCGCGGCGCGGCTTAACTCAGGTGTTAGGCGTGTCGGGCGAGGCGCTTACTCGTCGAGGAGAGAAGCGGTGGCAGATCCGATCAGCGAGCTCGGCGTTCTTGACCCGTGGCTATGGCGCGGTTGGGCATATGCACTGTCGCCCACCTACCGTGCGAGAACCCACAGGCGGTGGCAAGCGCATAGCCGGCTTTACGTGGCGGCTGACATCGCGTTGTCACTAGCGGTTGTAGCTGCTGAAATCGCATTGGTCGCGTGGGTGTTCGGGTACGGGCTCGGAATGTCCCACGTCCACGCCTAACAATTCGTCCAAGCCGACGCCGCTTCGCGGCGCGGCTTAACTCAGGTGTTAGGCCGCATGTCGAATCTATCGCTCATCGCCCGCATACAAAGCGCGCTGGCTGCCACGCGGTGTTCGAAATGCTCGCCCCAAGTTCTCGCCGACACGATCCGCAATAACGGTCGTGCGTTGGAAGCTATGCCGTACTCACTAATCACCGAGATGGAGAGTCTCGCGATGGATCTAGATATTGCGTCGTGGCACGATGGAGAAGGTTGCGTGCCAGAGCTAGGGCCGGTGTTGTCACGAGTCGACAGCTGGCTCGCACAGGTCACAACGGCTGCGGCCTAACAATTCGTCCAAGCCGACGCCGCTTCGCGGCGCGGCTTAACTCAGGTGTTAGGGCGCAGGGGTAGCTATGTCGCGATTCGTAACGAGCTCTTTGATCGGCTTCGCGATAGTCAACGCGACTATGGTGCTCGTTGTCGCGCTGACCAAGATTTTTGGCGATCATTGTTGGGCGCCGCGCGTCGGCGGACTGCTCGTGGGCTTCGCCGTATTTGCGCAAGGCTACGCATACGCCAACGCAGAATCATTTACCCGCCGCCTTCCATCTGGCCTCACACTGGAGCAGCGTGTCTTACATGTCGTTTACGTATCTAGCGTTATTGGCACCTTCCTTTGGGCGCTCGGTGACTTTATCCCTTCCATGTTTGGCGTCGCGGTCTGCAAGCACTAGGCTGCGCCCTAACAATTCGTCCAAGCCGACGCCGCTTCGCGGCGCGGCTTAACTCAGGTGTTAGCGCTCATGAGCCGGCTGCTCGCATTTCGGTGTTCACACGACAACTGCTCGGCGCCGCTCTCGTTTAGCGCTTGGGCTTACCTGCCAAGTCGGGCGAGAGGCTACATCCGAACGAAGTGCCACCATTGTCTGACCGAGTACGAGATTCCGCTCCCTTGGTCTTTCCTGCTTTCGGTCGCCACCACTTTCGTCAGCTTGGTCGCCGCCTGCACCGTCTGGTCGGCCACTATGAAGGTCGTGCCCGAACTTGCAGCGACCCATTCCTGGGCCGCAGCTGCATACTTCGTTGCCCTGCTATCGATCGCCGTCTATGGTCTTTCGTGGCTTTTCACGTCCATATGCACGGCCCTTGGCATGAGAGTCGCTGAGCGCTAACAATTCGTCCAAGCCGACGCCGCTTCGCGGCGCGGCTTAACTCGGGTGTTAGCGCTCACACTGGACGCATCTACGCTCGTGGTCTTCGCGTCGCGTCGTGCCGTTGTTCCGCTCGCGTGCCGCCGCCGGGGACACTCTGGCTCCCCGCCGGGCGCGATGCGGAAAAGCCTCCGCACGTGCAAGCACCGCCCGGCTCGGCAACACGCTCGCCTGCGTTGTATCGCGGCTCGTCCCCCTCCGGCTCACGGCAAGGATCGGTACCTCGCTCTCCGTGGCACACTTCGGCTTCGTGGAGAAGCAAGCCGGTTCAGCGGCGTGTGATCTCTAACAAGTCGTCCAACCCGACGCCGCTTCGCGGCGCGGGTCAACTCTGGTGTTAGCGGGCTTGGCCACAACAACGCAACTGAGGCATGCATGACCGCTTCGAAACCCTTGATGTCGTCCGAGCAATATGCATCCGCAGACGGAACAACTTGTCCGGTCTGCGGCGGCCCCGAATTGGATCGCGCACCGATGGGCTACCCGGAGACTGGGAGAGTCACGGCATGGGTCGGCTGCGAAACATGCAAGCACGTGTGGCAAGAACAGTATCGCCTCGAAGGCTACGATCGGCTTGAGAAAAGCTCGATTCCGCCGCAGCATCCGTCGGCGTGATGGGCGCACGCGTCAAGCATCGAGCGCCCGCTAACAATTCGTCCAAGCCGACGCCGCTTCGCGGCGCGGCTTAACTCAGGTGTTAGGCGGCGAAATGAAATATTCGGATGGCTCGGAAGTACGGCTCGGCGACCTAGTGAGCGTGCCGGTTCCCACTGGCTCTGCACTCGCGCGAGTGGTGATGCTCGGCGACTCGGGCGAACACCTGCCGATAGACTCCGCTTTTCTCCAATGGGTTCAGTCAGGCCGCGTGCTCGCGCGCGAGTCTGTAGTGATCGAGTAGACCGGTGAGAACCCGTTTGCTCATCAGGATCCGACGCTCGCTCCCGTGGGAAACTACATGTTCACGGCAGTGGACGAATGGGTCGAGCTAACGGCCCGGTCTGCCGCCTAACAATTCGTCCAAGCCGACACCGCTTCGTTCCGGCTTTGCAGTGGCAGGTAAAGCTTGCCACCGCAAAACCTCCACTACGCGCCGCGGCTTAACTCAGGTGTTAGCGCCCACGCCGCGATGCTCTTCGGTTGTCGGGCTAATCGCTCCTCACGCTTCATAGCTCACGGCTGCATCGGCTTGCAGGTTCATGGCTGCAAGCTCGCGCCGCTCGAGGTGTCCAAGCTCGTCTCGCGTTACGAGTGGCGGCGCCACCTTGCCGGCCACAGTGGTTCCGGCATCGTCACCGTCCTCGCCTTTCGGCGCGCCTGCGGCGCCCCGCTCCGTCCATCTCGCAGTCCAGCCTTTCATGCGAGACTTTCGTCGCGTGGAGCAGCGGGCCAATATCCCGGCGCGTGGGCTCTAACAATTCGTCCAAGCCGACGCCGCTTCGCGGCGCGGCTTAACTCAGGTGTTAGGCCCCGTAATGACAGATCAGCGCGATCCCACAGAGGTGTTCTCGCTCCTTGCGCGGCTGCCCGCGGCGCAACTCGCATTGCTCTGCGCGGCGGCCGTCGTTTGGCTGGTCGGCGGCAACTTGCTGGCGGCCTCATGCTGCCGCCGAATTGGCAAGCCGTGCTGGCACGCATTCAGGCCTGGCACCTTCGTCGTTCGGTATTTTGGCGCGCGCGAATGGCTCTGGCTAGCCGTACTTGCAGGGGTATCGCTCGCGCTTATGATTCTGGCGGTGACCGTTGCGGCTCCGTCCGGGGCCTAACAATTCGTCCAAGCCGACGCCGCTTCGCGGCGCGGCTTAACTCAGGTGTTAGGCGGCACAGTCATGCACTCTCGAAACTGGAATATCCGAACCCCGATCCTCGCAGCAGTGATGCTTGGCGCCCCGGTCATTGCTGGTTGCGCCCATCGGCTCGGCCCGGACATGGAATCCACGCGGCGCGCAGGCGAACTCGGTCTAGCCAATTGCTCAGTTACCGAACCAATGCGGCGCTACCAGACGTTGGACTACGCAGACCTGATCGGTATTCCAAACCTCGCCGAGTCGCGCTATTGGGCAGAGGCTATGGCCACACTGCAGCCCGGCGACGAACTGCGTCATGTTGAATGCAAAAACGGCGAGAACTACTTCGGCCTGTTCCGCGGTAAGTCTGTACTGCTGAAATTTGGCAGCCTGCTGTACTAACGCAGCTGTGCCGCCTAACAATTCGTCCAAGCCGACGCCGCTTCGCGGCGCGGCTTAACTCAGGTGTTAGGCGGCTATGGAAAATCTCACCAGCTACGTGTTGCTAGGGATCTTCGCTGTCGCGGTCGCCGTGCTCTTCGTGCGGGTCGTGAAGTACCGCAGCTGGTCGGGCGCGTTGCTTGGCGCCGCCGTCAATCGCACTGAGGGGCACGCGCTCGCCGCAAGTTCCCTGCACATGCCGGTGGAGGTCCGCGTGCACGCCCTGTCCTCCCCCACGCCGTACCGAGCTGTCGGTCTCGAGCTGGTGGAAAAGGTCGCACTCCGGTATCGGGTCATGCCCGTTACGCTCTCAGCGGAGCAGGCCCGGCACCTCGCGCAGTTGCTCTTGCAGGCCGCGGATACGCCGCCTAACAATTCGTCCAAGCCGACGCCGCTTCGCGGCGCGGCTTAACTCAGGTGTTAGCGCTCATGGAAAAACGTCCCGCCCTCCAACTGCCTGCTCCGGTCTCGGTACGGCTACTCGCACTCACCATGACCTTTGTCATTTCTGGGTTGGGGCTGCTCGCACTTGTGAGCGGCCACACCGAAGAGCGCTGGACTCGTTATGGCCACACCGGGTCGCTGGAAGGTGCGCCTGCACATGCATTCGGGCTTGCCATGTTCTTCTTCGGGCTACTCCCGCTCGCGCTCGCGATGCGCACACCGAAGTCCGCGATGTGGTGGGCGGTATCTGCTGTAGTGCTCGGGCTGCTGACCGTGTTTGTCGGTCCAGCTTTGCTAGCCTGAGCGCTAACAATTCGTCCAAGCCGACGCCGCTTCGCGGCGCGGCTTAACTCAGGTGTTAGGCCTCACATGAGCTCTGTCGCGCTTCGACTTCTTTTGATTGGAACCGTCCTGGTGGTGGTCGGCGTTATCAACTACGAAGCGTTGCGAATGGCGGATGAGCCCCCTAGCCTCAGGCGAACGGTTGGCTCCATCTGCGGGTGCGTGGGCTTGAGCTGCACGGCGTTGTTTCCCTTCATGCCAGTCATCGCTCTTTTCGGTGAGTTCACGCCGGAGGAGCGCCTCGGGGCCACTCCCGCTGCACTAATATTCAATATCGGCGTTGTAGCGACAGTAGGATCAATCGCTTGCATCTTATGGGCGGCGCGGCAAGACAGCCGTGAGGCCTAACAATTCGTCCAAGCCGACGCCGCTTCGCGGCGCGGCTTAACTCAGGTGTTAGGCGGCTAATGCAACGAACTAGCAAGGGCGGTATCGGTCAGACGATCGCCTTGGGCGCAGCGATCCTGCTCTTTAGCGGTTGCGTCGGTGGGCAGGGTCCGTTTCTGCAGGTTCAGCTCTGCGTAGCGAGCCCGGGCGGTGTCGACCACTTGAAAGCCGAGCTCGAGACCATCGCTCGAAATGAGCACGTGCGCTACATCGATGGCAGCCGGCAAACGACCCGAGACCTAAAGCTCTTGAGCCCTAAACCGCAAAATTTTCACACGGACGGCCGCTTGGTAAATGTCGGCATTGAAGCGGATGGGTACGGCCTTATGGCAGGAAACCTTGGCCTTAATCCTTACCAAATCGCGGTGGGCTTCGGCCCAGACACGCCGGAAGCGCGTCTGTTTGCAGATCGTGTAGTCAAGCGCCTAGCGCAACGCTGGCCGGTGACACGCGTGCCTAGTGGGTCCGGTGTCTTGCCAGACCCCACATGCGCCGATAAGCCCGCCACGCCGCCTAACAATTCGTCCAAGCCGACGCCGCTTCGCGGCGCGGCTTAACTCAGGTGTTAGATCATGGCTTGGAACAAACCGGTGCGTGCAGTGCTCGCAACAGCAATCCTTGCAGTCAGCTTGACCTGCCAGGCCCAGTCGAATGAAGAAGCCGAGTTGCGGGCGCTTCTACCGTACGTCGAGGGGCTTACTCCGCCGCCGCAAGTGCCGCGGCAGTCATGTGCTGCCCGGGTTGTCGCGTACGCACTTCTGTACAGGGCCGAGCCAAACAAGTACCGAAATGACTTTTTTGGCGAGCTTGTGGTCAACGACTACGCCCAGCGCTCAGCGGGCCAATACACGCTCGTCGAGCCGGATCGGATCGCTACAACCGTAGATTCGGCGTCGGCACTGCCCGGGAATATCACCGAGCCGCACCTTTCCGCCGCCGCCGGCTTCTGTGCACTGAAAGATAAGAATCTATGGGTATTCACGCGGAAGGCCGGCCGCATCTCCCTCGCGCGCGTGTTGCGGGGCATGGCGCTCACCTCGCTTCTCGAGGGTACAGATGAAGATCCGCTGGCCATTGCGAGCGCTATAGACGCTCACACCGCTGCTCAAAGTCCAGCGCGGCCATAATCTAACAATTCGTCCAAGCCGACGCCGCTTCGCGGCGCGGCTTAACTCAGGTGTTAGGCCTCATGTTTAGGGAACAGGCGCTTGTTACAGAAGCAGCGGAGCTCTCGAAGCTCCTCAATGATTCTGTCTTGCGCTACTGCGAGCTAGCCGTGCCATCCGTCGATGGCGGACACGTCGATTCCACGTTCTTGTTCTGCACCCTGCGCGGCATCGACTGGTATTGGCCGCTGTTCAATCTGGCCGTGTTCGTCAGCTGCACGTTTACAGGCTGTAGCTTCCGGGGAGCGGTCTTCGCCGGGTGTCGCTTCGTCGATTGCCGGTTCGAGGAATGCACGTTTGGCGGCGACAACCTAAATGGCGATTGTGAGTTCGGCGAAAGCGTCTGGTACGGTTGCACCCAGAAGAACTGCATAGGTCTCGGCGGCTTTGTCCCGGCTGAGGCCTAACAATTCGTCCAAGCCGACGCCGCTTCGCGGCGCGGCTTAACTCAGGTGTTAGCTGTATGCAGCTTCGTGCCACGCGCGATATGGAAGTCATCACCAAGTGGAAGTCGCGCGTTGCCGAGTGCTCCGCACGACTCCGGCCGTTATGGATTGTGGCCGGCGCACTCGGCGTAGCAGGTGCTCTAGGGCTGGTGCTAGCTAAATGGCTTCACCAGCTTGGGCCACTTGGCTTTGTCGCGATCACTGCGGCGATACTGCTCGCAACCGCCGGCCGGATGACGGAGCGCGCGCTCCTGCTCTGCCCCAACTGTGGCAATGCGCCCGTCGGTCGCGGCCCCGCGTCTGACGTTGAATTCTGTGGGTACTGCTTATATTGGCTAAACCCACAATTCGGCTCAGGCTCCGATGAATCTGGACGCGGCAGCTAACAATTCGTCCAAGCCGACGCCGCTTCGCGGCGCGACTTAACTCAAGTGTTAGCGCCCACGCCGGGATGCTCTTCGGTCGTCGGGTTGATCGCTTCTCGGACTTCGCAGCTCGCGGCTACATCAGCCTGTGGGTTCACAGCTGCAAGCTCGCGCCGCTCGAACTGTCCAAGCTCGTCTCGCGTATGACTGGCGGCGCCAACTTGCCGGGCCACATCGCTTCCCGCGTCGTCACCATCCTAGCTTTGGGCGCGCCTGCGGCGCCCCGCTCCGTCTATCTCGCGGTCCGGCCTTTCATGCGAGACTTTCCTCGCGTGGAGCAGCGGGCCCATATCCCGGCGCGTGGGCTCTAACAATTCGTCCAAGCCGACGCCGCTTCGCGGCGCGGCTTAACTCAGGTGTTAGGCCTCTGAATGCAACCTTCCCGGTTCTCGATTCAAGCTTTCGGCGTCTGCTTGGTGCTGCTCGGCGGCTGGATCTCGTATCACGCGCTCGCCGCGATTACGGGCTACTTCCATACGGGCAGCATCGTGTGGGGTTCCAGTTCGCGCCGCGCTACTGGCGAGACCGCACTGCTGTTCCACGGCATCTGTCTGCTGGCGGGCTGTTGGCTGGTGGCGAAGGGCGGCTATTCTTTTGCTACAGGCCGTGACCCAGAGGCCTAACAATTCGTCCAAGCCGACGCCGCTTCGCGGCGCGGCTTAACTCAGGTGTTAGGCCTTATGTGGAACATCTCGGCCTCTGGAGCAAGAGCCGCGAAAATCGCGGGTGCGCTTTTGCTTGCGTCGGCGTTCGCCCTATATCTCACGTGGGATCAGTTCGCAGCCCACCTACCCAGCTACCAGTTCCTTGGCCTAGCGTCGCTCGCGCTCGTCGGTAAGCCGCTACTGTTCGTGGACCTCTATCGCACGCCAGCCGACGAGCTAGACGCACGCCAACGGCTGTGGAGAGTACTTTTTGTCCTCGAACCAATCGCCGTCGCGATCGCGGCGTTGGTATGGCTAGTGTCAAATCCGGCCGCTAAGGCCTAACAATTCGTCCAAGCCGACGCCGCTTCGCGGCGCGGCTTAACCCAGGTGTTAGGGCTCAATGGGTTTCATGCTCGCGCTCTTAGGTCCAGTTCTCGCATTGTTCTTGGGCACAGCGACCCGGAGGCTGTATGCACCGAGCTGCCGGGCAGTCGCGTCATCCGCCGCAGGCGTGTTATCGATCGCGGCCTTAGTTGTGGTTGCGTCCACCCGCTTCCCCGGCCCGGCAATAAATTATCTTCAGGGGAGCCTCGGGTGGTTGATGCGGGCGTGGCTGATCTCACCTGGCATGCGTCTGCTACTAGCGTTGCCGTCGGTACTCGCGTTTGCCGGCGCAGCTGCACCGCAACACCGCTTTAGGCTTGCGGTAGCCGCGGGTATTCTGGCGTACGCGTCTATGGTGCCGCTGGCCCTCGTGTTGCTGTTCGTAGGCTGCAACTACGCAGGGGCCTGCTTTTGAGTCGGTTGAGCCCTAACAATTCGTCCAAGCCGACGCCGCTTCGCGGCGCGGCTTAACTCAGGTGTTAGGCCTCATGACGGTAATTTTGGCGGCGTGTTCTTTATTCCTCGCAATCGCGCTCATACCGGCGCTCGCGATGGCCGCCTACGCACACTGGCGCGTTAGCCAGCACCTGCAGCTAAAGCATCCGACCGTTTGGGCAACGATCGCGCCGGCACCAGGTACGGAACCCTCGGCCTCGTCCCCGTATGCACGTTTCATATCGCAGCGCCGCTACGTTGAGCTGCAAGATCCCGAACTCACACGAATCGCGCAGATCGCGCGCCGGCAACTAAACGTGGTGGTCGGCATGCTGGTTGCACTCGCCGTATCTGGTAGCGCCTACAGCTGGCTCGGAGCGCGGTAGCATGAGGCCTAACAATTCGTCCAAGCCGACGCCGCTTCGCGGCGCGGCTTAACTCAGGTGTTAGGCCTCGCAATGGGAAGAGACGACTGGTACCGGAACACCAAGTGGGACGCCTCCGTCGCTGAGGCGTTCGAAGCCAAGCTTCGCCGAGCGCGCGACAAGGCGCAGTACCTGCGAATTCAGGCGTGTATCTTGGCTTCGACATGTCCAGAGGTCACGTTGCAGCTCCTCGAGCGCTACTTCGCGCTTGGCGAACACTTCGACATGGCTCTGGCACACGTCGATCGCGCCAAAGCGCACTTGGCCCTTGGCGACATGGAAGCCGCATTCGCCGCTTATGAGGCTGCACTCGCGCGGGAGCGCTCTTTTCCCGGGTTGCTCACTAATGCCCGCACGGATTATCCATACTTAGTTGCACTGCTAAGCGCGGAGCAACAGTATCGATCTGCGCTAGAGGTGATCTGCGAGTTTCCAGAACTGCCGCAGTTTCCAATTGGGCGTTTCAAGCAGCACGCGGCCGCGGCAATGATCCTGGCGGGCACCGACCGGGCAGAGTCACAGTGCCATGCGCGCGAGGCGCTACAAGCTGCAGCGGAGACCCATTCCGGGTTTAGGTACCATCCGAAACTCGGCTTGGTGTCCGAAGAACACGAACAATCGCTGGTGAGGCTCCGCGAGCTTTGCGAGGCCTAACAATTCGTCCAAGCCGACGCCGCTTCGCGGCGCGGCTTAACTCAGGTGTTAGGCGGCAATGGAGAATTCGGTGCCGTCCCAGTACAGACACGTGATGTTCCGGGCGTTCTCGTTTCCCGTCGCTTTGTTTCTCGTATTTCCCTTGGCGGTCGTGCTGCTCTTCGGCTCGCGAGAGGCGGCAGACGTTGCGGAAGCCCTGGGTTCGGTAGTGGCGTTGCTAGCAGCGCTTTACCTCACCGGGTTTGTGTTGGCACCGTGGGCGGGCAGCCGTCTGCCCGGCAACAAAGGTCCGGCGTTCGTCCTGGCAGTACTGGCGGCTCTCGCACCTGCTGCCACCATTGCCATTGCGGGGAGCCTTTCCGCGAGCATTGCGCTATCGCTCGGCGTCGCCGCCGTGTTCGCTCTCCTCGCGGTTCCTGCATCTCTGCTGGGCGCGCTCCTCTTTATCGGCGGATGCGAGCGCTTGCACCCCTCGAAAAGCGCGTCGGCGTAGTTTTGCTATGTTGCCGCCTAACAATTCGTCCAAGCCGACGCCGCTTCGCGGCGCGGCTTAACTCAGGTGTTAGGCCTCACTGGAGGTTCCATGGCTCGCCAAAGCGTGGCTCAACGAATTTCCGAGTGGCTGGATCGCACAGACATTGTCATTTGCGAAAGCTGCGGCAGGTCGCAAAATATTTCTGCCGTAAGTCGCCTTTGCTTCGATCGCGCGTTTGAAGCCTTCTGGGACGAAGCGGCCGTAGAGTTCACGCAGGCTGATCTTCAAAGCTTCTTCGAAGAGAAACTTCGCTGCTCCGGCTGCAGGGCCCGCCATCCGTCAACAACCAAGAAAAGCGAAGCCGAGTACCTCGCGCTTTGCGAAGCCCGACGCCTTTCAATCGCCCATGCCGAGCAAAAGGAACATGAGGAAGAAGCTCGGGAGAAGGCAGCCGCGCAATACAAACAGGAGTGCGAGGAAGGTAAACATGGCTTTTGGGCGGCAGACTCGCACAGCAGCTTGCTGTCGTCAGGCCAGCGCTCCTATGACCCAGAGTCCGGGAACCGTGACGTCCATATCGTCAACCGCGTTGACAGCGTGGAATGAGGCCTAACAATTCGTCCAAGCCGACGCCGCTTCGCGGCGCGGCTTAACTCAGGTGTTAGGCCCCAGTCCGAAATGACCATGCAACCCGAAGCCGATTTCCCCCCATACGACCCTGACGAACTTGCTGCCGTGAAAGCGCTCACGGCCGTAGATGTCGCGGCCATTGATGCAGCAGTACTCCAGAACGCTACCGCGAGCTGGCAGAAGGTCGCGATGATTGTGATCAGCGCGATGTACGCCTACCCCGGGCGTTACGAGGAAATCCCGGACCACTATTACGGGCGTCGGGTTCGCGCACTTGCCGCGGCGGGGCGCCTCGAAGCGCGCGGTAACGTGGCCTCCATGCGTGCGAGTGAAGTTCGGCTGGCGGACGGCTAAGCTGGGGCCTAACAATTCGTCCAAGCCGACGCCGCTTCGCGGCGCGGCTTAACTCAGGTGTTAGACCTCACTCCCAACTTCATCGAGTAACGTATGGCAAAAGAACTTACTTGGCGAACCGCGATCGACAAGGTGTTGGGAGCAGCGACAACGCCGCAACACTACAAAGACATCGCGGACAAGATCATCGCTGACGGGTTGCGGACGAATCTAGGGGCAACGCCCGCTGCAACGGTGAATGCCCAGATCAGCTCTTCCATAAAGCGAGATGGGGCTTCATCGCCATACATTCGCGTTTCAAAAGGTACGTTCGCGCTAGCGAACTCTACTGCCGCAGCAACCTCGCCGGCCAAAGTGAAACTAACTCCAACGGTCGAAGAATCCGAAGAGTCGGAAGAGCAATACGACATCGTCAGCTCCTTCGGCATGTTCTGGCGGAGAGAGGCAGTCCAATGGGTTGCAACCCCAAAGCTTCTCGGCATGCAGCAATTGGGCGCTACCCCCGTAGATTTCAATAAGCAGCTTGGCATCTACCTGCTGTATGACGGAAGGGAGGTCATCTACATCGGGCGCACCACTGACCGACCGTTGGGGCGTAGGCTGTTCGAACACACGTTAGATCGCTTGGCGGCACGCTGGAACCGGTTTTCTTGGTTTGGGCTCCTTCCCGTTTCAGAATCAGGTCAGCTGGGGACTCTGCCGGCAACATTCGAAGCGGCAAAAATGATTCCCGCCCTGGAAGCCATATTGATTGAGGCGCTGGAGCCTCGCCAAAATCGAAAGCGCGGCGATGACCTTTCGGCAGTTGAGTTCATCCAACGCGAAGATCCGGAGATCCAGAAAAAGCGCGTCAAGGCGTCACTTGAAGCCGCAATTGAGAAGCTGTGAGGTCTAACAATTCGTCCAAGCCGACGCCGCTTCGCGGCGCGGCTTAACTCAGGTGTTAGGCGCGCGAATGATTGATCTCGAACACCGGCGGATGTACCGCTCCAACGGGCTCATCGATGACTTCGTCTTCTATGGCGGCCCATCCGAGTACATATCTTTTGCATCGGGCGTGCGAGCAGCGATTGGCAGCGGGCGCTCGGAAACGCTTCCGACCTCTTCCGGCATCTGGATCGAGATCACGAATGATCCGGACCAAGTGGATCTCTTCACCTCCCTTCAGAATCAGGAAGACTTTTACCCAACAATGGCGGCGTGGGAGGATCGGAATATTCTCAGGGTACGCGGCAGCACGGACGTCCTAGAAGGCTTGTGCGCGTTCTTGCTCGATCTACCCCGGCGCGGCGCCGGTTACAGCTGCCTCTCCGAGTACTCCGATACGCTTAGCTACGCTGCAGATTCGCCGGAGTGGAGGCTGCATGTTCGAGCTGCATAGCACTCCCTGCCGCGAGCAGCGCGCGTTTGGAGTTCATTGGCGCGCACCTAACAATTCGTCCAAGCCGACGCCGCTTCGCGGCGCGGCTTAACTCAGGTGTTAGGCCCCAATGGATACTGCCGTGAGTCTCGTCGGTGCGATGGCCGCCATAGTGTGGGGAGGATGGCTTGCCTCGATTGTTTATCGCGGGCTTCGCACGGGGCAGCTGGAGCAGCGCGGTCGGGCACGATACGTGCGGCGATCGGTGTCGCCGGTGTATTTCTGGTTCTTGATCGCGTTCTTCGGCATCTCGTCCTTGGGATTCATTTCCATTGGCGGTGCAATGGTCTACACACTCTCAGCGCGGGCAGTCCAGGCGCATAGCTTGGGGCCTAACAATTCGTCCAAGCCGACGCCGCTTCGCGGCGCGGCTTAACTCAGGTGTTAGCGCTCACACGGCTGAGCATCACGGGAGTCTGGTTTGCCTTCCTGCGGAGCGAAGTTCGTCGCTTTCAGTCTGTCGCGGGGACGCACCATCGCCGATCCTGGCTGGCACATCCAGGCGTACACCGTTCGCGCTGCCAGGCCGTTCAACATGGCAAGCCTCTCGGCTGCCTGCCGCCCTGGCCTCTGGGCTTGCGGCCGGGTCCGTCCTACAACTCTTCGTGCCAAACTTGGGTAAGCGCGATTGTCGGGCCGGTTATCTCGGCGTGTTGATCGCTAACAATTCGTCCAAGCCGACGCCGCTTCGCGGCGCGGCTTAACTCAGGTGTTAGGCCACGCACTAATGTTCCAGGCAACCTGAGCCGACCACGGACAACACCAATGGCTACTCAACACAGTGTGGCAACCTGGCAGCGCATCCTTGCTGCGCTTCTTTCCATTGGTGGAATCGTCGCGACCGGCCTCGACGTATCTCGCGCTTCTCAGCAGTCGTCGCTGAGCGTTGCGCTTGCTCTGCTGGGTCTGTACGGGGCATACCTGTTTGGCTATGTCGCGCTGCGCGGCGAACTGCCAAAATCACTCAGCCCGCGAAAGTGAAATCGTCGGCCCAGCCGCAAGACGCGTGGCCTAACAATTCGTCCAAGCCGACGCCGCTTCGCGGCGCGGCTTAACTCAGGTGTTAGGTGCCTATGGCCGCAACAAAGCTTCTGATGTCTCTATTCGCTGCCCTCGGGCTGGCGGCGTGCACCGTGAGT
This sequence comes from Lysobacter sp. HA35, assembly GCF_054061195.1. Taxonomy (NCBI): domain Bacteria; kingdom Pseudomonadati; phylum Pseudomonadota; class Gammaproteobacteria; order Lysobacterales; family Lysobacteraceae; genus Lysobacter; species Lysobacter sp. HA35. Next base: position 1,653,435 of record NZ_JBSSDY010000001.1, read on the forward strand.
ACGCAACCTGGCGCGCCGTCCAACCTGGTCGCATCGGCCGCACTAAAAGCCTCGTGTGAGTTGCACGTGCTGTCGGTTGCCGCTGATACCGGGGAGCTCGGCCCTGAAATAGTCGGCCCCGCTGAAGTGCAAGCTATTCGACCGGCCGCGCCAGACTATGACGGCGAGCTCAGCATGTCTGTTGAGCTGTCGCCGCCCGGGCAGAGGAAAATGCTGGCCTATACGCAGTCGCACGTCGGTGCGCCAATCGCTGCGTTCTGCGGAAGGAAGGAGGTTTCTCGCAGCCGAATTCTTGAGCCGTTCGCGGGCCCGTTTCGGGTGCACGTCGGCGAAAGAGGCGGCACCTAACAATTCGTCCAAGCCGACGCCGCTTCGCGGCGCGGCTTAACTCAGGTGTTAGGCCCGTTTGGACAAATCAAGGAGGACGTGGTGAACGAACAGCCGAGGTACTGGTTTCCTGCCAAGAAGTTCGGCGTTGGATTCGGCTTGCCGGTTGCATGGCAGGGCTGGGTGGTCGTTGGTTTGTACGTCGCGGCGCTCGCCATGGTGTACGTCCGCTTTCCACCCGACACCGACGCTGTGTCTTTTTACGCGGGGGTGCTCGCCGCAACTGCTGCTTTGGTGCTGATCGTCTGGTTCAAAGGCGATCGCAAGTGATCGGCGCCGGCCTGTACGGCAACAGGCCTAACAATTCGTCCAAGCCGACGCCGCTTCGCGGCGCGGCTTAACTCAGGTGTTAGGCGGCACGGACACATCAATGAAGCTGAAGCCATTTCTCTCCACTCTCGTCGCGTGCGCCATCGCGGCTCTTCTCATGGGGCAAGCGCACGCGGGGATGTTCCTGTTTTTTGTCACGCCCATGGTTTTTATATGGGCCGTCGTGAATGCCTACTTGGCGTGGCGCGAGCCGCTGAGTCGGCGGCATCGAGCGACACGCGTCGCAATCTGGGCGGTTACGCTCGCCTCGCTGTTTGCCACTCACACCTACTACAAGCACGCCGCGCGGCTAGCCGGCCAAGCAGCAGCAAACGCCGTCACTGCCTACCGACAAGCGAACGGGGCCTACCCTCCTTCTTTGAAAGCTGTAGGCCGTCCGCTCGATCCGCAGTGGCGCGTAGGCTACGTCCTCGGAGAAAAGGGGCCGTTCCTCTTTTACCCGTCCACATTCGTGCCTTTCGATATCTACTCCTACAACTTCGAGCACAGCACTTGGGAATACCAACCAGATTAGCGGTGCCACCTAACAATTCGTCCAAGCCGACGCCGCTTCGCGGCGCGGCTTAACTCAGGTGTTAGGTGCCAGGGGAAACACAAGGATGGCCGCAAAGAAAGCGAGGCCCCAGAAGTCGGCGCCAGTGGTGGCACAGGCGGCACACGCGCAAGAGTCTGGCGGGCACTTCGAAAGTTACGCGCAGCACTCTTCCGTACTGCGAACGTGGTTGGTCGCATACGGAATTGGCGCGCCAGCGCTCTTCATGAGCCAAAAGGAAATCTGGCAGGCGCTTGCCAAGTCCGGCCTGCTCCCGACGATAGGTTTCCTTTTCCTATTCGGTGTCTTCCTGCAAGTAGCACTCGCGGCAATCAACAAGTCAGTGATGTGGGCTTGCTATTACGGTGAAAGCGAGCCCAGCTATCAGGCAACGCGTCGCTACCGTGGAGCCCACTGGCTCTCGGACAAATACTCCATAGACCTCGCTGCGGACCTCGGTGCTATGGCCTGCTTTTCGGTCGCCACCTACTATTGCTTCAAGGTGCTGGCTAACTCGGCTGGCACCTAACAATTCGTCCAAGCCGACGCCGCTTCGCGGCGCGGCTTAACTCAGGTGTTAGGCCCCGCAATGCTCTTCAGTCGCAAGGCGAAGCTCTATCGAGCACTCGATTCCCTCGCCACGTACAACGACAAGGGCGAGGCGTGGGCGGGCCACACTCCGCAGCAGGCGGAAGCGCATCGCACTGCGGCACTTATCCATATCCGAGAACTCGCGCAAGCGCTCTCACCGGCTGCGTTGCCGGCCGAGCTGCGCTCCGCAATAGAGTCAGGTGAACTCGCCAGTGACCTTACGGGCAGGTACTCTCAGCTGCTCAAAGGCGGTCGCTGATCACTCGGGCGGGGCCTAACAATTCGTCCAAGCCGACGCCGCTTCGCGGCGCGGCTTAACTCAGGTGTTAGGGGGCAGATGTGACTACTTCGCAGTTCAGCCGACCAAAGCGCCTTTGGGCCGCGGCACTTATGAATGTGTTGGTTGGCCTCGTTAGCTTGGCCACGGTAGCTTTCATCTCGCTCTCCGACCGCGTGCCCGATGAGGCTCGGCTGGGCGGCGGCACGGTCGCCTTTGGCGCCATCAGTGCGGGCTTCCTGATTGCCTCGTCTGTGCTGGCGCTGCTCGGGCGCCCTCGCGGCCGGCAACTCATGCTCGCGGCAGCCGTGGCTTTCTACGGAAGCATCTTGGTTCAAAACGCGCTTCTGCTCGGCCACGCGGCGGTCGGGTATACCACCCCAAAGCTGGCCGCAAATGTTGTTCGCAGCGTGCTCGAACTCTGTATCAACGTTTGGGCGTTACTCAGTGTCAAAACGCGTATGTACTTTGCGGGTCCACATGCCGCCCCCTAACAATTCGTCCAAGCCGACGCCGCTTCGCGGCGCGGCTTAACTCAGGTGTTAGGGCGCAATGGGAGGCTACATGCGCTGTGCTCTATCACTAGCCTCTAGCCTCGCCATCTTGCTGTTGCCCACGCTTGCGCAATCCCATCCCGGAGCGCTTAACGCCGAGGGATGTCACAACAACCGCAAGACCGGCGAATACCACTGCCACCGCGGCAACGGCTCCGGTAACTCCTCATCGCGCGTGCCCACCCAGAGCTTCGCGCCAACCGGTCGGGGCGCAGCTGGATCGCGCCCGTTCGCTAACTGCTCGGAAGCCCGCGCGGCTGGCGCGGCACCGGTGCACCGCGGAGATCCGGGATACGCTCCGAAGCTAGACCGCGATAATGATGGTGTCGGGTGCGAGTGATGTGCCGCAGCTTGCGCCCTAACAATTCGTCCAAGCCGACGCCGCTTCGCGGCGCGGCTTAACTCAGGTGTTAGATTGCTGATGAGATACGTCTGCCTGCTCGTAGCATCTTCTTTCTTGTTTGCCGGGCGCGCGGAAGCTCAGACGTCCATTTCCCATAGCGACACGTTGAATGATCCCATCGATGTGGCGTTCGCCGAATGCGAGAACGATTGGGATGGCTCACAGCTCGCGGTCTGGTCGGCTTGTGTCAGCCGGGCGGATCAGCAGTGGCGCACGTCCATGAATTCGAGTTACCGCGAACTGATGGCCAAGCTGCCTCGAAAAGACGGCCTACTACTCGCCAAGCGCAGGCGGCATGGAGCGAAGCTGTCGCTGCGGAACGCGCGTTCGTCGAAAGCCATGGAGACCTAACGGTGCTCTACGGTGCAGAGGGGGCGATTTCCTACCGCCGCGGGCTCATGCTTAAAACTCGCGCCAGAGCCTTGGAGTTGGCGGAGCACTTAGAGTTGTTCGCGCACAGTCGCACGCAATCTAACAATTCGTCCAAGCCGACGCCGCTTCGCGGCGCGGCTTAACTCAGGTGTTAGGGCGCACACATGATTCTTTCGCTATTGCTGCAGGTCGCTACGGCTGTGGTCCCGCCGCCACCGCTGCCCATCCGTGCGTTCTGCGTCCCGGTTCGACCCGAGCTCGCGACGTTTCCTGTTGACGAGGACTATTACGTCATCGGAGAGCGGCGACGAACGGGTCAGGTTTACTCCGGCAGGCTAAAGGTGAAACGTGTAGGAAACCGCTACCAGCTGCTCAGGGTCGTTGGCGGCAAGACGGCTCGGGGCGTGGCTACCCCGGTGGCCTGCGGGCCAGACGAGGTGCATCTTTTGCAGGTCAAGTATTCGAACGCGCCAGCGTTCAACTGCAAGATGACCGTGAATTACGACAACTATTCAGTTGCCAGCTGCGGACCGGGGTCGCGGGATGGTCGCGGTGCCACGGGGCTAGAAGCGTGGTATCCCAACGGTGCGCCCTAACAATTCGTCCAAGCCGACGCCGCTACCCGGCGCGGCTTAACTCAGGTGTTAGGCCTCACACGGAGGGTCACGGTGTCTGAACTTTCGGCTGAAACTGGTGCAGAGCTTGATAGGCTCTGCGCGCTCGGCGACAAGCGTGCGGAGGCAGGCGACTACTCTGGTGCATTGGCCGCCTACTGGTCTGCCTGGGATCTGCTCCCCGATCCGAAAGAAGAGTGGGAAGCCGCTACATGGATCCTAGCGGCCGTAGGCGACGCCAACTTCCTGAGCGGCGATTTTGTTGCAGGGCGTGACAATCTTGCCCACGCCATGCACTGCCCGGATGCACTCGGAAACCCGTTCCTTCACCTACGCCTCGGCCAGTGCCAGTACGAGCTCCAGAATCTTGACCGTGCGGCGGATGAGCTTATGCGGGCATATATGGGCGCTGGTCACGAGGCTTTTCAGAACGATGACCCCAAGTACCTGGCGTTCCTGGCAACGCGGGCCAAAGGAATTGAGTTGCCTCGCACAAAGCCCAAGTGGAAGTTTTGGCAGTGAGGCCTAACAATTCGTCCAAGCCGACGCCGCTTCGCGGCGCGGCTTAACTCAGGTGTTAGGTCTCACAGACAGATGATCGATATCCCGGCACCCGTAGCTACTCTCCTCGGAGTACTGATCAGCGGCTTGCTGTTGCTGCACGTCCATCGCAAGAATGCTCGTAGATCTGCTGCTGCGAAGTACCGCGCTGCGCTGCTTGAGTCCTTCGCTGGCCTCTATCCGGTCCCGTCCAACTGGCCGCGCGACATAGACAGCCACCTTCGGGAGATTTTTCCAGCGCTCCAGCGAGCAGCCGCGGAGTTTCGCCCTTACATGTTGTGGCGTGCCCGCCGTTCGTACGACCGCGCCTGGTCTAACTACCGCCTTGGGCCCGGTGGCCGCGAGATCGATAAGCAGCTCTACCATCAATACATGGGCTTTACGGATCCCGGACAACCAGCGTCGGATCCGAAGGCGACATTCAAGACAAATGTTGCGCGTCTTCTCGCTTTTGCGGGTGAGACCTAACAATTCGTCCAAGCCGACGCCGCTTCGCGGCGCGGCTTAACTCAGGTGTTAGGTGCCATGAAGAAGCTGCCTCGGCACTGGATTGAATACACAGCCGACTGGCGCGATGCGCCAATGGCGTACTGGGTGCACATCGAGACCGAAGGCGAAGACTGGCGTTCGGCCTCAGAGTACTTGCCAGCTGCGCCCGAACCGGACGGTGCGAAGGGCTTTCCGCTGCTGTGCATCGAAACGCAGCGCTTTGTATTCGTCTTCTCGTCTGCCGCGCAGCTAGCGGAAGCCATTCGTGTTCTTGCGCTCGTACCGCTTCCTACAACTCGTCGACTCTCCGCCGCGCGCCCGGGTGGTCACGGGCCGAACAGTCATTGGCTTAGCCGGCTGCCAGGCTCGGTCAAATCGCCCAAGACCCGCCTTCGCGTCGTGGAAGATCTATCAGCCGTCTGGCGTAGCATGGCACCTAACAATTCGTCCAAGCCGACGCCGCTTCGCGGCGCGGCTTAACTCAGGTGTTAGAGCCCACATGGACCTAATTACGCTCTGGACGCTACACACGCTTGTGGCAGGTTTCGCGGGCCTAGCCGCGCACGGACGGATCGCGGCGATTAGAACGAGCGAGGAGAGCATCGATAGCCTCAAGCTCGGGCGCCGGTGGATGTACCGGTACTTGCTCTTCTCCCTCGCCTACATGGCCTCGTTCTTCGTCTCGCCTGTTTTACTTAGCCCGCTGCTCAAGCTGGACTGGTTCACGCATTTCGACGCAGATCACAAGAAGCTGCTGTTTGCCCTGGGTCTGCTGCCGCTGGCTATTGTGTTGTTCGCTATAGATCTTCGCTTTATCCGCTGGTGCGACCAAGGCAAGATCGACGCGCGTGAAAAACTGGGCTGGAGGGCTCGCAACCGTGGGCTCTAACAATTCGTCCAAGCCGACGCCGCTTCGCGGCGCGGCTTAACTCAGGTGTTAGGCAGCAGGGCTAGATCCAGATGACTCGAAAGGAAAACCTGATCGGATCCGTAGCTGCGCTGTTCTCTGTTGGCGGCGCTATTGCATTGGCGTTTTCCGTGGCGCTTCGCTCGTTCTGGCCGTGTCCGCAAGGCGGCTGCAGCTTAACTAGTTGGGCGGCGAAAGCTCAGCTGTTGGCGAGCGTTGCCGGCGTCGCTTTGCTACTCGTCCTATTCACACTTTTGCTGCTGTTCGTTTTTGTCTTGTTCGCCCGACCCTTTGTCGCGCGGCTTACGCTTGAGCGTGTCCTACTTGGAGTGCACATTCCCGGCTTGGGTTGGTATGACAAACTCCAACTCAGGTGGATCGCTCTGCTGTACAGCCGAGCTGCTGCCTAACAATTCGTTCAAGCCGACGCCGCTTCGCGGCGCGGCTTAACTCAGGTGTTAGGGCCCAAGATGAACCCCTATAACGCAACCACCAATATTGAGCACACCGCACCCCGAGGTTTTCGGTGGGGTCGCGTCATTGCGTGGTCGCTTCTAATCCTCGTGGCAGCGAATCTCGTTGCCCTACTGAGTGGGCTGAGCATGGCGCACTGGAATCTCTATGGCGCCACCATGGAAGAGGCCATTGCCAATGCGCGGCTTGTTCGTCGCATCGCCGCAGGAATCGTCGGAGCGCTGCTGTACTGGCGCCTAGCCGCGCCCCTGCCTTCGCGGCGCTGGGTACATGTCGCCGCCGCATTCTTGATCGTACAAATCCTGGATGCTGCTGCGTCGCTCGTCGTTTTCCACGCGTCGGCGAAGGATTTGATCGATCCAGCGAGCTTGGGGCGGAGCGCCGTCGCAGCTTTGGTCGGCTTGGGGCTCGCAAGCTTGGGCCCTAACAATTCGTCCAAGCCGACGCCGCTTCGCGGCGCGGCTTAACTCAGGTGTTAGCGCTCATGGAACAACGTCCCGCCCTCCGACTGCCAGCTCCGGTCTCGGTACGGCTACTCGCACTGGCGATGACCTTGATCGTTTCTGGCCTGGGGCTGCTCGCGCTTGCCAGCGGCCACGCCGCGGAGCGATGGAGCCGCTATGGTCACGCCGGGCCGCTGGAAGCGCGCCGGCGCATGCTTTCGGGCTCGCCATGTTCTTTTTCGGGTTAGTCCCGCTCGCGCTGGCAATGCGCACGCCGAAGTCCGCGATGCGGCTCGCGATATCCGGCGTGGTGCTCGGGCTGCTGACGGTGTTCGTTGGCCCAGCTTTGCTAGCTTGAGCGCTAACAATTCGTCCAAGCCGACACCGCTTCGTTCCGGCAAAAATAGGGCAGAAGAAGCTTGCCCTATGTTTGCCTCCACTACGCGGCGCGGCTTAACTCAGGTGTTAGGCAGCGCAATGGACAACATCGAGCTCGAGAGCCTGTCCGAGCGAGCCTTTGAGGCGCTTGAGGCGGTCGGCGGCGATATCAATCGCCCGTCTGAGCCCGCTCGTACCGTCGTAATCGTGTACAGCGCACAAGGCATCATCGATAACGGTGGGCTGCCGTACTTTTTCTACAGTGATTTCCCGGGCTCACCCCGGTACTCGGTCTTTTCAGCGGCGTACCTGCGCATCGGTGCGGCCGACGCAGCTGAGGCCATCGCTCTGGCGGCCAAGCTTTTTCCGTTCCCGGAAGCCACGTGCAGGAAACTGAGCGCCGCACCTTCCTGGAAGGCGGCAGCTGCGAGAGCCAGCTCATGGCCTTGAGCGATAAGATCTGCGGCAACGAACACATCTGGCAGTTGCTTAGCCAATACGCACACGCGCATGCGGCAGAACTGGGCGCTGCCTAACAATTCGTCCAAGCCGACGCCGCTTCGCGGCGCGGCTTAACTCAGGTGTTAGGTGGCGATGGAAGCAGACTCGATAGCCGCAGTCGTCGAAAGCGCGAGAAGCCGCGGCATTGATGTTTACATAGGCGAGCCAGCCAGCGTCGCATCCATACAGCGGCTGGAGGAACAGATCGGTCAGCCTTTGCCATCCTCCGTTCGCGCGTACCTACAAGAGTTTGGCTGTGTCTCGCTTGCAGACGTGCATCTGAGCGGAATCATCGGCAACGACCCGTGTGCGCCTGAAGGCGGAAATATTATTTTTGATACGGCCCAGTTGAAGGCGAGCCTGCCGGAACTCCCCGAATCGCACTGGGTTGTTCTGCTGCACGAGGACGGTGGTTATTGCATGGACTACTCGGTATGCCGCGCCGGCGAGCCGCGAATCGTCAACGTCGAGCGCGGGACCACCAGCACGGTCGCGGAGTCGTTCTCGGTGTTCGTGGCAAACTACTTGAGGGTGCTCGCCACCTAACAATTCGTCCAAGCCGACGCCCGCTTCGCGGCGCGGCTTAACTCAGGTGTTAGGGCGCATGAAGCGACATGCTTGGGGTTTGTTGTTTCTTGCTTCTCTAGTCGCCAACACCTGCATGGCGGCCAGCCCATTCGGCCCGCTCCGAGGTGTGCGTGTTGTCGGCACCGGCAACGACGCTCTAGGCATGAGCTGTCCGGACCTGCCGATTACCAATGCAGCTGCTTCCAAGCTTCTGGCACGCGTGGTCGTCGTCTCTGCTCGGCAGATCCACGACCGCTATGAAACCGGCCCGTGCTGGGTGCGCGGTGTAGCGGAAGTGCCTGGCGAGACTTGGTCATGGGAATACCGCGCTGGCGGAACAGTGCGGGCACGCTCGTCCGGCGGAGAGGTCATCCTGCTCGCCGATCCGCGTCAAGGGCATGCGCCGTCGGAGTAGCATGCGCCCTAACAATTCGTCCAAGCCGACACCGCTTCGCGGCGCGGCTTAACTCAGGTGTTAGGCGGCATGGCAACTTTCTAGCGGCGGACAAATGTTTAAAGCCTTGAAGAGCTGGTTGCGGAACTCGTCGCATGTGCACCTGCGTCAAGGGGAAGTCGCAACCCTGTCCGAACTGGTTTCGCTGCTCGACGGATTCCTGGACGACAACCTCCGTTATCCCTTGGAGTGGGACGACTTCGTCTCGTGGGAAAGCAAGGCGCCGGCAATCGAGGAGGTGCGGAAGATCGTCGAAGCCACTGAGCCGCTGTTTTTTTTTCGAGCAGCCCGGAGAAACAGGCCGAAGGTGCCGCCATCGTGCTCGAGCAGCGCAACAAGATCGCGGCCGTCTTAGGCAAACCGGCGCGCACCTTGGAGCGCCTATGATGCCGCCTAACAATTCGTCCAAGCCGACGCCGCTTCGCGGCGCGGCTTAACTCAGGTGTTAGGCCGCTTGTTGCAGGCCTTCACCACGCGAGAGCTCACTACATTAACGATAAGCGCTGTGGCTGATTCCCGTGCGGATCTAGCAGCGCATAATTCGGGACGTCACATGAAAAGACTTCTTATTCGCCTCGGCATGGCGTGGGTTATTGCCGCTGCGCTCTTTACGTTCGTTTCGCTGTTTTCGGCGTACGGACATGATCGGCCCGCTGCCACGAACGGCATGGAGCCGATCATGATCGTGTTCCTGTTATTCGTCGCTGTGGTGGGCGCGCTTAAATGGAGCATTCCGGGATTAATGATGCTCTTGGTCGGAGGTCTGCTTCCGGCAAAACCCAACAACGAAGAGTCATACTGATACTCCGGACCTACCACGCTTGTCGGCCGTGACCTCTTGGTAGCGCAGCGAATCACAGCCGCGGCCTAACAATTCGTCCAAGCCGACGCCGCTTCGCGGCGCGGCTTAACTCAGGTGTTAGGCCCCGATGGCAAGTGAATCGCTCCCGTCAGCACCCTGGCCGGATCCAGAGATTCCATCGCTGGACTCATCCGGGCACATGCGGCCGCCATTCGCCAAGTATCCGAACCTGCGCCGCGCATCGTCTGGCTGGCGCATGGGTCAAGGCGAGTCGTACATCGAAGAGTTTGGCGTCTGGTGGTCACGTCAGCCGCGCGCCGTACGGTTAACGGTTCGGCAGGCCTATCCTGAGCCCGAAGAATGGTCGGGCTTCTGGGCATCGCAGTTCGGGGCCTAACAATTCGTCCAAGCCGACACCGCTTCGTTCCGGCAAACATAGGGCAGAAAAAGCTTGCCCTACGTTTACCTCCACTACGCGGCGCGGCTTAACTCAGGTGTTAGGGCGCATGGGCAAGATCTCCGCGAGTGGACACAAGAAGCGCAGCCTTGCAGCGCGCCCTCTCTTGCCGATCGCTCTACTTCTCGCCGCTGCATACCTGGCACTGCCGTTCCTACTGATACCGGTCCTCGTCCAGTGTCATCCTTCGCGAATGTTGAACCGCATCATGCCCATCGCGTACCCGTTTACTCGCATGGCGAGCAACAACGCGTACAAGCGCTATTGGCTCGAAGTCCTCAACCGGCGTTACCAAGAAGCTGCTCCAGGTTGCCCAGATCGCGATAGTCAGATATATGCGCCCTAACAATTCGTCCAAGCCGACGCCGCTTCGCGGCGCGGCTTAACTCAGGTGTTAGGCGGCCAGGAAACTATGTCAGACCTCGAAATTCAGAAAGCAGTAGAGAACTACTTCCGTGCCCGAGCGGAATTGATTGCGCTCGGCCGAAAGCACCCTGATCGATTCGCAGGGAATGACAACATCGTGGGCCGCTTCGGCGAGTTCATCGCGTTGCGATTCCTGGAACACTTGGGGCAAACCCCGACCAAAGTTGTCGGCTTGTCGAATGCCGGATTCGATCTCATCGAAGGAGAACTGCGGACTCAAGTCAAGGTGATCTCCGCAGAGAACCAACTCGGCCGGTCCGTGCGCCTCAAGGAGCCTTGGGACCAACTCATGCTCATCCAGCTCTGTCCTGACTACCGGCCATTTCGGCTGGGCCTGATCTCCAAAGAGCAGTTCCTCCTGGCACGCAAAGCCGGTCAAATATCTAGCCCCAACCCGTTTGTCACCCTTGGCATGCTCGGGCCGAAGGGCCTCATCTCAAGGTACGGCAATGTATATGAGCAGCATGAGCTGGCCGCCTAACAATTCGTCCAAGCCGACGCCGCTTCGCGGCGCGGCTTAACTCAGGTGTTAGGGCTCACATGAGGCGTCTCGCAAGTCTTGTCGCATACGCCGCAGTCTTCGCCGCAATAGGGCCCATATGTGGTGCGGCCATCTTCCTTGCGTACATGTCGCTGAGCTCTCCCGGGTCCACTTCGCTGTCTGACCTCTGGTCCCCCGGCATGAGCCTGGTCTATGTGTTCCTCATATTCGGCGCGTACCTTCTGGGCTCTATTCCCGCCGCCATTACGGGCCTCGCGTTTGGGTTTGTCGCTGCGGGAAAGAACATGCGCGCGCTCCAGCGGGCACTACTGGGCGCCGCCTTAGGCGCAACTGCTTGCATCCTATTCCAGCTGGTATTGCGTGCAGTTCAGAACTACGGAGGCACGCTGGACTGGGTACAGCCAACGACCGGCGCCGTGAGTGGCGCCTTGTGTGGGTTGGCCTGCGGTCCTTGGGTGAGCCCTAACAATTCGTCCAAGCCGACGCCGCTTCGCGGCGCGGCTTAACTCAGGTGTTAGGCAGCACAGGGGACCTTTCGCATGACGAACATCATCAAGAGCCTAATTGCCGCCATGGTCGGCTTGATGGTCTCAGCGTATGGCGTCACGCTTCTGCCCGGAGCAGACTTCTCACTCGAAACGTTGGAGTGGGGCCGTCGATCGCGAAGTGACTACACGATGCTCTTGATGGTATTCGGGTTCGCTGCGCTCATGTTCTTCTATGCCTGGCGGTGCTGGCTGCACCGAAGGCCCGCTGATCCGAAGATCTTGGCGATGCTGGACGAGCTGGATGAGTAAGCAAACATGATCGTGTTGCTGCCTAACAATTCGTCCAAGCCGACGCCGCTTCGCGGCGCGGCTTAACTCAGGTGTTAGGCCGTAAATGTCAGATACCCAGCGCCCGAAAGAAGTGACCGCATCTGTGCTGATCAGCGCAGCTTCCTGCCTTGCCGGCTTCGCCAATCTGCTTGTGCAACGTGCCACCTCCGCCCCTGTCGGCGCATTTGTGGTCTGGGGCCTGTGTGGTTGGCTAGTCGCGTGGTACCTGTTATCAATTTGGCGCGGGCGGCGCTGGGCTTGGCGGCTGCAGGTGTTCTTCGGGTTGTTCGGTCTTCTTTCGCTCCCGTGGTATCTAACCCATCTTCCGCCTCTAACTACCCTTACCTTTGCTATCGCACAAACCGTTGCATGTTCCGTCGCAACTGCGCTTCTCGTGCTTCCGAGTGCAAGAACGTGGTTCCGGCCTAACAATTCGTCCAAGCCGACGCCGCTTCGCGGCGCGGCTTAACTCAGGTGTTAGGTTTCTGTAGATAGGAGATCGCAGATGAAGCGTCAGCTGCTCGGAGCCCTCGCGGCCGTTGTGGTGTATGCCGCTGTACAGATGGCACTACGGCCACTCGGGCAAATGCCGTGGCTCGGCCTTGAACCACGCTTCTACCCTTGGGCTATCGCCGGCTATTCCGCCACGCCTTACTTCGTCGCCATGCTGGTGGGCGGCTGGCTCGCGCGGCGGCGTTTCTTGCCTTGGGCAATGATGCTTTGGCTGCTGCCCAGCTTGTTCGTGCTGGTCTGGAGCTACCGCATACAGTCGGTCGCGCTGCCCATCAGTGCGGGGACATTTCTGTCCATTCAACTGCCGGTTCTTGCATTCACCTTCGCGGCCACGCTCGTCGGTGCGTGGCTCGGCGGCGGGCTCTCGCGAGTTAGTCGCCAGAAACCTAACACTTCGTCCAAGCCGACGCCGCTTCGCGGCGCGGCTTAACTCAGGTGTTAGGCCGCTAGCGGAGCTCGGCCGCAAGCGGAAGTCACGAGCTTCCCCGTACGTAACGGCTTCGCAGGAATCGAAACCATGTATCGCACAGCATTGACGGTGCTGTTTCTTCTCGCAGTGATAGTCGGGGCTTCGTCGCTCGGGGTGGCCTTTGCGCTCGATCCACTAGTGCAATGGGCTACGACGCATTGCCAAGCCGGCTGTTCAACTCTTTGCCATGCGGCCGGCATTGCAGTCACGTGGTGGTGGCTCACGCTGATCGTGGCCAGTCTAGTCGGTGCAGTTGCAGTTACCGGTCGCGGCTTCAGTAGAGTCGCGGCCTAACAATTCGTCCAAGCCGACGCCGCTTCGCGGCGCGGCTTAACTCAAGTGTTAGGCGCAATGCGACCCTTGTCCTCGTCCCAAACCGTCGCCCACAAGTTCGTCTTTCCGGCGCTCTGGATTGTTATATTTGGATCCGGCACGCTGACGCTCCTAGTCAAGCGGTCCCCTGAAGCACCCATCTTTTTGTCGCTTTTTACAATTGGCTCAGCGGTGATCTACACGCTCGCCATTGGGCTCAAAAGGGTTTCTCTTCGCGGCGACTCGCTGGTAATTTCGAACTTCCGGCGCGAGATTATCGTTCCCATCTCCGATCTCGAACGTGTGAGCGGAAGCGTTTTCATCAATCCGGAGCTTGTTTGGCTGCACTTCAAGCACGACACTGGGTTCGGGAAAAAGATCATCTTCGCGCCGCGTCACCGGTGGTTCCGAGGGTTTAGTCGTCACCCTGTTGTAGAGGAGCTAAATCGATTGCGTCGGCGCGGCATCCAGGTTGGCGCCTAACAATTCGTCCAAGCCGACGCCGCTTCGCGGCGCGGCTTAACTCAGGTGTTAGCGCCCACGCCGGGATGCTCTTCGGTCGTCGGGCTAATCGCTCCTCGCGCTTCATCGCTCACGGCTGCATCGGCCTGCAGGTTCATGGCTGCAAGCTCGCGCCGCTCAAACTGTCTAAGCTCGTCTCGCGTACGAGTGGCGGCGCCAACTTGCCGGCCACATCGATGCTCGCGTCGTCACCATCCTGGCCTTTCGGGGCGCCTACGGCGCCCTGCTCCGCCTATCTCGCGTCCCGGCCTTTCATGCGAGACTTTCGCGACGTGGAGCAGCGGTCCAATATCCCGGCGCGTGGGCACTAACAATTCGTCCAAGCCGACGCCGCTTCGCGGCGCGGCTTAACTCAGGTGTTAGGCCTCAATGGAAAGAACATGACTGACCCGTATAACTCGCACTCGCCCTACTCGCCCCCACGCACCAATCTGGTGGTCACGCCACCACCTCTTCCGCCAAAGGCGAGTGCGATCGACGCCCTCGATGTCTCCCCGAAGTGGAAGGCTAGGTTCCGCGCAATCGAGAAGGCGGGCGGTGCCCGTCTAACGAAGCTTCGCGACCTAGACAAGGCCGAGCGCAATTTGGTGAATCGCAACTGGCCCGCATTCTTCTTCTGGCCGGTCTACTTCCCCGCTAAAGGACTTTGGCGGCAAGCGATCTCTTATTTCTTGATCGCTATGGCACTAGTGTTTCTTTTCGAGCTCGTCGGTTTGGGTAGGTACTCGCGTGTGGTGGGTTACGGCATGGGTGCCGTCGCCGCCTTCCGGGCCAATCTCGGCTACTACAAGCGAGTGGTCCTCGGCCAAGCTTCCTGGCTTTGAGGCCTAACAATTCGTCCAAGCCGACGCCGCTTCGCGGCGCGGCTTAACTCAGGTGTTAGGGCCCAAGAGGCGACATGACAGCAGTCGTGGTTCTTCCCGGCCTGGATGGCACCGGCGCACTGCTTGAAGGGTTCTGCTCTGCGCTAGAAGCCCTTGGCGTTCCTGCTTCAGCGGTCACGTATCCGCGGGATCGTCCGTTGGGTTACAGCGAGCTGGATCCCTTTGCCCGCGCGCAGTTTCCGTCGGCGCCGTTCATCCTGCTCGGCGAGTCTTTCTCTGGTCCCTTGGCAATTCGCATCGCCGCGGATCCTCCGCCCGGCCTTGTCGGCCTGGTGCTTTCCACCACCTTCGCGCGGGCGCCAGTCGGCGGTCTTTCTGCTCTTGCGCCGCTCGTTCGATTCGCACCGGCCACGCCACCGATGTCGCTGTTGTCCTGGTCGCTGCTCGGCCAATGGGCCACACCGCAACTACAGGCGCAGCTCGGCGCTGCTCTGCGCTCCGTTAGTCCGGTCGCACTTCGGGCGCGGGCGGAGGCGGCGCTCCGCATCGATGTCTCGAACCTGCTCCGCGCCGTCGCTGTTCCCGTACTGCAGCTTCGGGCTACCCGCGATCGGCTGCTGGCCCGATCGGCGTCTGCACAACTGTCTGCGGGCCTGCCGCACTGCCAAACGGTCAGGCTGCCGGGGCCGCATTTACTGCTTCAAACTGCAACGCAGCCCGCCGCTCAGGCCGTTGCTGCGTTTGCGCTAGGCTTGGGCCCTAACAACTCGTCCAAGCCGACGCCGCTTCGCGGCGCGGCTTAACTCAGGTGTTAGCAGTCAATGGCAGATTCGCTGTCCGTGAACGAAGTACTCGACCAGCTCGGCGGCTTGGACGGCAGTCCTGTCTGCGTGCGCGGCATCCTGCGTTTCGAGTTCGAGCATGTCGCGCTCTGGCACTACCCCGCGTCGGAGCACCGAGATGCCGATCCGTTCGGCCAAGCTAGCTCCAGCATCTGGCTCAGCGCAGGCTTCGGCAGCGTCAAGCTCAACGAACGGGGCCTCGGGCGGCTCAACGGGCACCCGGTTATGGTTCTAGGCACCATCCACGCCCCTGACCCGCGGTTTGGCGGCTGCGGCCACCTTTCCGGCTCGCCGGCAGAAATACTTGTCGCCTCGATCGATCGGGTTGACTGCTAACAATTCGTCCAAGCCGACGCCGCTTCGCGGCGCGGCTTAACTCAGGTGTTAGGCCCCACACGAATGATCAAGCAGTCCGAACTCGTAGAAAGCATCTTCGGCTACTGGCCGACCTTTGACGACGCAAAGATCGTGAACTTTGGGTGGGACACGTCGGGAGTAATCGAGATGTCGATCTACTACATCGACGCAACGCAGAACAAGGATGCCCTTATCGCCCTACGGTTCACGGGCGCCACTGAAATCGAGCTCGCCCATTTCATGTCAGAGAACGTCATTGATTGCCTGAGGATTTCACCCGGCGAACCGGTGCTTGTGGATCTACAGGGGTGTGTGGGCCTAGACGGCACTTTCAAGTGCTCGGGCGTTGAGGTTCTGCACGTGGGGCCTAACAATTCGTCCAAGCCGACGCCGCTTCGCGGCGCGGCTTAACTCAGGTGTTAGGCGGCATGCCAACCACTTCCGCAGACGTTGAAGCACTTGTCGCACGCGAGCTCGAAAGGATCGCTCAGCCGGACCTCGTCACTCGCATCAGAGAGCTTCTTGTCCCTGTCCACTGTGAACGTGTCGGCTGGGACTACGGCGATCCGGAGCAAACCTATCCTTGCTGGGTCGTTGCCTATGATCCGGAGACAAGTCTCGCGTTTCCCTACTCGGAACATGGATTCGGTCCCGAATATCCTTGGGGCATGTTCTGGAGAGGGCCGCGTCAGTCAATGGGCACGGACGACTGTTGGTACCTCTCGCTCGAGGATGTTTTCCGCGAATCGCTTGCTTGGTGCGGCTCTAATCCGCCAAACCGTGAGGTGGAATAATGCCGCCTAACAATTCGTCCAAGCCGACGCCGCTTTGCGGCGCGGCTTAACTCAGGTGTTAGGCCACTTATGAAACGTCTTTGGCTCGGGCTGGTTCTTTTCGCCGCTCTTCCGGCATCTGCGGCGTGGCTGAAGATGGACAGGTCTGAGGGCGGGTTCCTGTTCCGAGGCGCTGAAGAGGGCGAGCCGTTTTCGTTCAATGTTCCGGGCACTTCAGTTCGAACAGCGAAGGACGGAGATCGGGCGTTTGCGGAGATCGACGGTGCCCTCATGCAAATCATGCTCCTCCCCATTCCCTCGGGCGCGGGTGTTGATCCCGTCCAATCCTTCAAGGCGTCTGAGCAGCTCTACCTCGAACGGGCAGGCGCAGTCGTCGTCGCTTCCGAGGTTTGCCGCGCCTCAGCTGTACCGCACAGCGAATGGGGATCAAAGCTGGACGGTCATGTCACCTACTATCTCGTTACGAAAGCTGGTGAACGCCTGTTAGTCATCACGATCGTCGCTGCCGATCCTAAGGTGCCGGAGTCCGCTGCACCCGGTGTGCTCGCGGGCGTCTGTTCGTCGCTTAAAGTGGCCTAACAATTCGTCCAAGCCGACGCCGCGTCGCGGCGCGGCTTAACTCAGGTGTTAGGCCTCATACCAACTTCAAAGGGAAGCGTGATGAAGCAATGTGTTGCAGTACTCGCATTCGCGGTGGCTGGAGCAGTTCCAGCCGCCGATCACCCGGCGCTCATCTGGAGCCCGGACGTGCGTGCCGAAGATGCGGGAACGATCCGCGCGGCGTTGAAGGACGAGAAGCAAGAACAGAAGGCGAACGGAGCAATTCGAGCTTTTGTGAACCCCGCCGGTCAAGGATCCGTTGCAACCCTAGTCCGAATTTGGGCCGATCAACCGCCGCGCAGCGAAAACCTCAACGATTTCGGATCGGTCATCGTGCCGGCGGGTAGCTACCACGTTGCGGCCAAGTGCTACTTGTTTCCCTTCACTATGACCCGCGAAACGGTTGTGCTTGTCGAGCCCGGGGTTCAGTACAGGGCCGAGTGCGTGGGGCAAACCGCCCACAACACGGAGTTGGTCATCTACCGACTTCCCGGGTGAGGCCTAACAATTCGTCCAAGCCGACGCCGCTTCGCGGCGCGGCTTAACTCAGGTGTTAGGCCGCTAGGGAAGCATCACTATGATGTTCGTGGTTGGACAAGGCGAGCGCGTCCAGACAATCGGCCCGCCCGAGTTGACCCATTGCGCCAAGTGCGAACAAGAGCGCGAGTTCATTCCGCAGCTCAAATATTCGTACGGCCAACTCGATCTACTCTTTGGCTTTGTGTACGGTCGTCAGTACAGGTTGCTTTGTCCTCATTGCGGCCACGGCTGGCTACTCAACCGTGGCCCAGCCGAAGCGCTCTATGGGAAGCCTGCCATCCCATTCCGTCTTCCGTACGGGCTGGTCGTTCTGGCAACACTCCTGGCGCTCATCGGAACGGCTGCGTACGTCCATCAGCACGCGGCCTAACAATTCGTCCAAGCCGACGCCGCTTCGCGGCGCGGCTTAACTCAGGTGATAGGCCCCAAGATGAAACCTCACAAGCTCTTGTTGGTCCTATCGCTCGCCGCCGGCTTCGCGAGCGCCGGTGAACCGAAGGCCATGACCGCGGCAGCTCTCGCGAGCAATATTGATTCGCACCTGGGGCGCCAGGTGCGCGTATCGGGCTGCGTTGCCTCACATATGCACGGCATGCAGATATATCCGTGCGACTCGTCCGACTGGCGCAACCTTGTCCCACTCACCGGCACGAACGAGCAAGTTTGGAAAGCCATGGGGCGCATTGGTCTCCCACCCATGGGCTCCGCATGGATGGAGATTCAAGGCACTGTGGTCAACAAGCCGATTGATTGGCCCAAACCCGGAAACCGGCTCATGCTGCGCGTCGAGAAAGTACTCAAGGTCCGTCGCTTGGGGCCTAACAATTCGTCCAAGCCGACGCCGCTTCGCGGCGCGGCTTAACTCAGGTGTTAGGGCTCACATGGACGATTTCGAACGCCGGAAGAAAGAGCTGCTGACCCCGATCTTCTTCGAGGCCGGCGCGGGGCTGCACGACTGTCAGTCCTTCGAATACGGGGTCGCGTACCTGCTCTACTTGCTGTCTCGCCTCGGGGCGAGCGACCTATCTGTCGATCGGACGTCTGCCATCCTAGATGACGAAGAAAAGAAGACCGCCGGGCAGCTGGTTGCGCTGCTTAAGAAGCATATGGCGGTTAACGAGGATCTTGCGGAGATACTTCACGCCGCGCTATCGGCTCGCAACTACCTAGTCCATCGCTACCTCGTAGAGAACATCGAGCGGATTTTGGAGCCCGAAGGGCTTGAGAAAATGCCACGGGAAATTCGCGCCCTTCGGGGTCAGGTTCGGCGTGCACAGGCGGAGTTCGACCCGCTCATCAGGTCGCTCGCACTGCTCGCAGATGGCTTTTCCATCGATGAATGGGCAGAGCAGGCGAAGGCGCGCATCATGGGTCCAGGGGCTACTTTGGGTGAGCCCTAACAATTCGTCCAAGCCGACGCCGCTTCGCGGCGCGGCTTAACTCAGGTGTTAGGCCCCTAATGGCAGAAATCTCGCACGCCGACTACGTCCGGTCCGTACGTGCTCGCACGGTGGATCTGTGCAACCGCGTCCTCGGTGGCGAGGCGTGTGCCCTCGAGTCCTCGCTCGAGTTGGTCGCTTTGCTTTGGGAAGCAGAACTATCCGACTCTGATCCCGCATTCGAGTCATTGCGTGGAGTTTCGTACCAAATAGATCATTTGCCTGTAGGTTCGGTACAGGAACTCTGGGCACCAGAGGCTCTCGCAGGGCTTCAGCCGGAGATAGAATCGGCTCGCCGTTGGGCAACGCCGATTGTCGCTGAAGCATGCGAAATGCTTGTGCAGCGGTTCGGGGCCTAACAATTCGTCCAAGCCGACGCCGCTTCGCGGCGCGGCTTAACTCAGGTGTTAGGCCCCGTGATGAGACATGTCGCCATCTGCGGGTTCGCACTTCTCGCTGCGGGGTGCGCGTCCGGCGCGGGAACAAGGCGTGGCCCCGATACCGTCGCGCTTGCCCAGAGGCTCGCCGGGCCCGGGGCCAAGGATTGCGGCGTTTCGAATACTGCGAACCCGGATACGGGTCTAGCCTGCGCAAATGGCGCCTCCGCTTACTGGTTCGCCATTGATTACGGCCCCGTCGGTTGGTGGGCGGTTGCAACGTCGTCGTCCGGCGAGCGGTTCCTGATCCACCCGGCAGAGCATTACCAACCGCTTAGCCGTCCGGTCGCAGAACCTTGTGCCCACCTCGAGGTCCGCGAGATCTATGATCGTCAGCCATTGGTCTGCGCGGCTCAGTAGCCCGGGGCCTAACAATTCGTCCAAGCCGACACCGCTTCGTTCCGGCAAACATAGGACAGGAAAGCTTGCCTATGTTTACCTCCACTACGCGGCGCGGCTTAACTCAGGTGTTAGGCGTCACTGGTTGCCTGACCAAGCGCATGTGCGTTCTACTGATGTGCCCACTGCACCATGGAGGATATATGCAGCCGCTAGCCTTCACGTTCGCCGTTCTTTCGATTGCCGCGCTGTCCGCCTGCGCATCCCATTCGCCTTCACAGCAGGCGCAAATTGAGCCCCAACGTGCCCATGCAAATCGGCTGATCGCTGAGGCCGAGACCACGCGGATGCTCCAGCAGCAGGATGCCGCTCGCACGTACGAGCAAGAACGGGCCATGGAGCGCCGTACTTCTCAGCCAGCCCCGGCGGCGCCCTCGTCACCGGTTCCATGAGCGTCGGTGCGCCGCAGCGTTTACGCCTAACAATTCGTCCAAGCCGACGCCGCTTCGCGGCGCGGCTTAACTCAGGTGTTAGCCGTCAGATGAAGCTACGTCGCGTCCTGCCGCTGTTTCTCTGCGCGCTCTCCGCTGCGGCGGGAGAGCGCCCTGGGGATGTGTTCACGCGATACGCAGGCTTCGAACTGGAGCACGCAACATTGTCCGAGGTGCAGGCCCATCTCGGAGCGAGCCCGCTTCGAGAGCAAGGCGATGCTGGCGAATACGAGGCATGGATCTGCTACGCGGGCAAGAGCGCGGAGGTGCACTTCAACTCGGCCGAAATGGGTGGGGGCACGGAACTTCTGGGTGTGACGCTGCTCGAGCCGCACCGCGCGTCGCCATCGTGCCCTGCGCCCCGAGAGCCCTTGCCGGCTGCTGTAGGCCCTATCAAGCTAGGCCAATCCACGAAGCAGTTCATAGTTGCCGCTGGCCGCCCAGTGACTTGGTCCGGCTCCACGGCCACCGCAACCTTCGAATACTCCTTGCCCCACCAGACCAACGAAACGCTCGATGTCTCTGTCACCGTGCTTGGCACGTTTCGCAACGGTCGGCTGGTCAAGATCCAAACGTGGAAAATCGAAACGCTCTGATGGCTAACAATTCGTCCAAGCCGACGCCGCTTCGCGACGCGGCTTAACTCAGGTGTTCGCCTGCAGCTTTTCGTTCTGGTGGTTGGCTGAGTTGCACGCTACTCCGCCGTTTTCGCCTCGGCCGGTTTCGCAGCAGCTTCTGCACCATCACGCTGCGCCCCATTTGTCCCGCGGCAGCTCCGCACCTGAAGTTGCACGCAGCATCCCGCGGCGCGCCGTGTTGTCCACCTTCGGCTCTTGCTTCGGCCACTTCCCGCGCGGCGCTTCCGCATGGTCCGGCGGCGATATTGCGCGTGCGGCGTACGGCGGCACTCGGAGGCGCCCTGCCCGGCTCACCTGCCTTCGGCCACGTGGTGCTTTGCGGTAGTCTCGCGTCGAACTAGTCGTTCGACCCGACGCCGCTTCGCGGCGCGGGTCAACTCCGGTGTTAGGTGTCATGTCCAGCACTTCAGCTACTTGGCAGCACATCCTGGCGGCTGAAGCATTTGACGATTCGGCGTGGGAATTCAAGTCTCGGCAGCTGGCTTCCAGCTCTGAGGCGCTCTATCGCGTGGCGGTAGAGGCGACGGATGCTCCCACATTTGAGTCGGTGAGCGCGTTGCCGAGTGCGCAACTCTTACTCGCCTTGGCAATTGAGCTCATGGCAAAGGCGTACTTTCTGAAATCTGGGGGAACGCCCAAGGAAAACATCTACTCGCACGAAGTACGAGATCGGGTCTCGCACATGCTATCGGCAGAGCAGCTTGAACTTCTCGAGTTTTCACAGAACTTTGTCGTATGGGCGGGCCGCTATCCCACCCCCAAAATGAACAACCTCAAGCAGCTAGCGTCCGCCGATGTCCCCAGCCGTTTCGTCGACGGAATTGAGCACTTCGAATCGAAAGACTTCCCGAACCACGTTTCGCCAGACCGCTACTTGGAACTCGGCGGATTGTTCAACCACCTTAGGGCTTGCTGGGCAACGGCATGACACCTAACAATTCGTCCAAGCCGACGCCGCTTCGCGGCGCGGCTTAACTCAGGTGTTAGGTGGCCATGGCGCCTCGTCCGTATACCGCAACTCAAAGCATCGCTCTCGCCATCGTCAACGTTGGCGCGCCCTTGTTTGCGCTCTGGCTCGCTGTCACCCTGGGGTTTGGCTGGTTTCTTTTCATCGGCAGTATCGCCGTGGCATGCGTCAGTCTCTTCGCTGCGTACCAGACGTGGCGCTCGCCGTTCTGGATACGAATTAGCCTCCGCATTTTGTCTACGGTGTCAGTGTTCCTTCCGGTCATTCTCGTGGTCAGGCAGCTGCAGTGAACGGCTGGCCACCTAACAATTCGTCCAAGCCGACGCCGCTTCGCGGCGCGGCTTAACTCAGGTGTTAGCCCTCATGGCAGAGAAGACGCCACGTGCCAATGACGACCCCAAGTACTTGGACATGTCCAAGCTACTTTTCGACCTGTTGAAGCATGTCGCAACGTTAAGCTCCGGCTCTATCCTGATCGTCCTTACGGTTGCCGAAAAGGTTCTTCGCCCAGGGAAATACCCTTTCCAGCTGAAGGTCGCAATTTGGTGCTTCATCGTATGCATCATTTCGTCTCTCGGCGGCATGATCATCATGGCTTTCGGCGTCGGGCCGAAGCGTCTCGACACTAGGGACAAAAAATGGTTCGTCTGGATCTTCGTGCTAACGGCCTTCGCGTTCACGGCAGCTTTCGTGCTGCTTGCCGCTCTCGCTACAAGTCGCTGAGGGCTAACAATTCGTCCAAGCCGACGCCGCTTCGCGGCGCGGCTTAACTCAGGTGTTAGGCCTCAGACCAAGATCATGGCAGCCGCAGTAAAGCTTCGAAGCATTTTGGTCTTCGTGACAGCGCTTGGCTTCGCCGGCCTCGCTGCTCTGTATCTCGCACCAAACTTGTTGCCGCGGCCTATCGCGCCAGCCACGTGCGCACCGTTGCCCAGCAACATTGTCTTCCTGGGTCCCGCACAGACTATTGCCGAAGCTGAGCGTTCGTCCCGCGCGGAGATGGCGTCGGCGCTACCATCAGTGCCTCGGGTGCCGTTCGGCTATCTCAACCCGCAATGGGTCGAACTCAAACGCTCAGCCAAGCCAACTGACACGGTTCACGAGTACCGAACTGCGGTCTCCGGAGGCCATCTGATTCTGCGCGGTCGGTGCCTTGTTGGGCAGCTCCCGGGTTGGATACGCTGAGGCCTAACAATTCGTCCAAGCCGACGCCGCTTCGCGGCGCGGCTTAACTCAGGTGTTAGGCCGCTATGGAGACAATGCAGTCAATGAAGTCGGCGACCTATCCAGTTCCAAGCGTGTCCTGTATTGGCTGATCGTTGCGGGTTGCGGCTGGGTGGTGTGGCTCGTGGGCCACGGCGCATGGCTGCAGGCAACAGGCGCCGAAGGCTTGAACTCTGTCTACATCTTCGTGCTCCTGCCGTGGGGCACGCTTGTTCTCCTTCTTGGTCTCGCGACGCTCAAAGTCTTGTTGTTCGGCCGCAGTCGGCGGAATCGTCATCGCCACGCGGCGTAACAATTCGTCCAAGCCGACGCCGCTTCGCGGCGCGGCTTAACTCAGGTGTTAGCGCTCACACTGTTGAGCATCTGCACTTCTCGGTTGTGTCGTCGCATCCGAGTGCTCCGCTCGCACGTTGCATCCGGGGACACACCGGCTCCCGCCGGGCGCGAAGCACCCTGCTACTCGGTCCGTTGTCGCGCCGCCCGGCTTGGAGACACGTTGGCCTGCGTCGTATGCGCCTGGTCGCATCCGGCTGACGGCAACAGTTCCGGTCTGGCCCTTCGTGGCACACTTCGGCTTCGTGGAGAAACAAGCTGGTATCTCGGCGTGTGATCTCTAACAAGTCGTCCAACCCGACGCCGCTTCGCGGCGCGGGCCAACTCTGGTGTTAGCTGGTATGGCAACTGACTTTGTCGTCGTGATTTTCCAACTCCCGATTTTATTGGCCGTGCTGGTGCTCGCGGCGACTGCGTTTTTCGGCCGTAAGCGCGGAGTCGGGCCATCATCGTTTCTCGGCATCGGTCGGACACGCTTAGCGCTGGGCTATTTGGCTGCAGCTGGAGTAACGCTTGCGTACGCCGGCGTCGATTCTTGGCAGCTAGCTCAAGAAAAGGTGGCCTTGGGGCACGTCACTGCTTCTGAGGCGACAGCCCGCTGGGCAGGCTGGAGCCTCTACTTGTTTGTAGTCGCCACGCCGTTTGTCGTGGTGGGCCTTACAGTCTTCGGCCTCCCGGCGCTTGCCGCATTGCGTCGTATTGGGTTCGCTTCGCTAGCCGGTCTCGTCGCGTCAGCGCTCGCATTCTCGGCCGCCGTGGCGGGGTGGGCGCTTCTGGCGCCCTATAACGTCTGGTGCTCGTCACATGCATCCGCCTGCGCGCTAGAGTCCTTTGACGCCTCGCTCGCCCTCGGGGTTCCTGTGGCAGTGGCGTTCGCGCTCGGTGCACGCTTGCCTTGGCTTAGGAGCGCATCGCTACCAGCTAACAATTCGTCCAAGCCGACGCCGCTTCGCGGCGCGGCTTAACTCAGGTGTTAGGCGGCAAAGGACACAGCATGGATGACCGACAGTTCGAAGAGCACCTCGCCGCTGCATTGGCGGAGCTCGACACTAAAAACGAGTACCTGTCGTCTGAGCATGGCTTGGGCTCCTTCCATCGTTGGTGGTTTGAGCAGCAGACGCACAAGGTTCAGTTCTTTGATGAGTCGGACCGATTGACCGTCGAAACAGATGCCATCGTAGTAGGCAGCTTCGCCCCTGAATCTAGCTCTTGGCGCTGGGGCTGGGCCAATGAAACAGCTCTGCCTGAAACCCGGAGCCGGGCCAAAGGGTTAAAGGACCTGGCACAGGTTACAGGCTACGAGATCTTTGGGCGCGAGCACGCGTTCCACGTGGATGACGAGGGTATGGCCTGGGAGTTTCTAGCGTTGGCGGTAAAGCATCTCGGCGCGCTGGGTGGCTACCGTATTCCCTCGCCGAACCGCCCGCTATACACCTACCTTGCGCTAGTTGAGGTCAACCGTGTTGCCGCCTAACAATTCGTCCAAGCCGACGCCGCTTCGCGGCGCGGCTTAACTCAGGTGTTAGGCCCCATGGACAGCGCAGACGCGTTCCAAGAGTTCGTCGACGCGACCTGCAACATCCTTGCGGAGGATGGTTTCGCGTCGTACTTGCCGACGCTGTCCGTCGGCGGCGAGATATTGGTTGCTGAAGGCATCCCGACGTCAGTTCCACACACGGATGCGCTGCAAGACCTTAGTCGAGAGTACGGCCTTGATTCCGTCGGATCCTTTTTCGCTGTACTCGCGGCGCCGGACTTGGTGGTGGCTGGGCAGCGGCTTCCAGCGGGATGGCAGTTTGTCGAGATCCAAGCTCACCCGGCCGGCATGCTCGTACAGCCGTCACGGCGCCCTAGCTGGTTTAACCTTGGGGCCTAACAATTCGTCCAAGCCGACGCCGCTTCGCGGCGCGGCTTAACTCAGGTGTTAGGCGTGACAGCCAGCAAATCGCCAGTCGAAGCTCTCCAAGCGCAGCTTTCGGATGCATCGGACGTCTACATGGCGGCTGGAACGGATGCGGATAGCTACCTCGCGGCCCTCCGAAGCGACATTGAACTGCACGGTTGCGAGCCGTTCGCCTTGAACGCCACCGTGATGGAACCGGGCTTCAGTGGGCACGCGCTGGGTTCAACACTGTCTGGCGCTTGCGTCGCGCACAACGCCGGCTACTGGTTGCGCACGGCGTCTCCGGTAGCCCTCTCTATTGCTGGTCTGCGTAGGTCACGCCTAACAATTCGTCCAAGCCGACGCCGCTTCGCGGCGCGGCTTAACTCAGGTGTTAGAGCCCACATGAACTACCCGGCCCCGCAGCAGAAGAGATCGCGGCGGTTGAGGCAGCGCTAGCCCGCCCACTGCCTACGGCGCTGCTCGCGGCTTACGCATCCCGCGGAAACCGTGGGTTCGGGCCCGAATATGGCTTGCTTGGGCTGGATTCCGGCCACACGACCGACCAAGGCGATACGGCGCTTGCGCTTTATCAAACACTTTCCGCGCGTGACCCAGAAGACCCGCGTTGGTCTTGGCCACCTGAGCTGCTGCCCATCCTCCATGTTGGCTGCGCAATCTACTATTGCGTCAACGTCGCCGAGCCGCCTCACCCCATCGTGCAGTTCGACCCGAACCCGTTCGGCCCCGGAGATGATTGGGCCCAAGCGTTCTCGCTCGTGAGCCCGGCGCTGGAAAGTTGGCTGGGTGGGCTCTAACAATTCGTCCAAGCCGACGCCGCTTCGCGGCGCGGCTTAACTCAGGTGTTAGGCCTCTTGTCGAATTCCTTCGAAATCTTGTTCATCACCGAAGGCGAGGAGTGTTCGCCGGCCGCGGAGATTCAGTTCGCTGGGCAACGACTCTGTGTTGTGCGGCTGTCGGACGCCGGCCCGAAACTTCAGTTCGATCTGCAAGGTTATGTCGGGCGGCCGCCACCCGGCGACGTGCCGCTTGATGCGTTCATGGCTACTGTTCGGCTAGCAGCTGGCGATTTGGCCGATTGGTCAGATACGCTCGCAGTAGGGCCGGAAGAGGCCTAACAATTCGTCCAAGCCGACGTCGCTTCGTTCCGGTTCTGCAGTGGCAGGAAAAGCCTGCCACTGCAAAACTCTCCACTACGCGGCGCGGCTTAACTCAGGTGTTAGGCGTCTGTGGAAAGTACAACGGTCACCATCGAGGTTCCCGATCCGCACTACACGCTCTTCAACGCGACGCGCGAGGGGCTTCCTGAAGTTGTCTCTGTCAATGACGCTCTGCTGGCGTTCCGTCACATCGAGATTTTCCCGTGGCATCTCGAGGTGACAATTGAAGCTCATGAACTGGCGGACCAAGGCATGCCAACCCCGGAAGAAAGCCATCTCCTGTTCGAAATCGCCGACGAGATTGAGGCCGAGGTGGTCGGCTACAACGCTCTTTTTCTGGCCCGCAGCACTTGGAACGGCTTGCGTCAGTTACTTTTCCAAGTCCATGACCCGGAAGTTGCTCACCAAGCGTTGCAGGCACTGTTGAACTCCAGAAAACACGAGCGTCCCTGGGAATACCGCATGCATCACGACCCCAGCTGGACTGATGCTGGGTATGTATTCAAGCTGTTCCCGCTGGCCAGCAGGCCAGGCGCCTAACAATTCGTCCAAGCCGACGCCGCTTCGCGGCGCGGCTTAACTCAGGTGTTAGGCCCCTTGATCGGCAACGTCGCAACCGTAGACCTGGATTATCGCCGAGTGCGGGATGTCCCTTCGCTCATCCGCTGGGCGGAGGAGGCGTTCGCTCTCCCGCCCGACAGCCGTGGCGAGTCCAACATTTCGCGTTTCAGTGATGTGCTGTTCCACCACATTGGGCGCGGCACCACTGCATATACGGTTGTGGAGCACAATATTGGCTCCTGCACCACTGAGCTGAAGCAAGTGATCGCTTCGCCGGGACAGGGCTGGAAAACGTCCTTGGTCTCCGGCATCCCACACGACTACGGGCTGCACCTGACGTTCTCTGAGGTTGCGCCGCTGCCCGGGCCTAGGAAGTGGCGGCGTCCGTGGTAGCGGGGCCTAACAATTCGTCCAAGCCGACGCCGCTTCGCGGCGCGGCTTAACTCAGGTGTTAGGCCTCACATGGAGATCAAAGTGAATTGGCAGAAGAACTCTATTGCAGCACTGTGCATGCTCGTGGCGGCCGGCTGCAGCACAACGCCCCCGCAGACTTCCTCGTCCAACTGGATCGATCCCGGCCAAGCTGTGCTTCGCGCCGCAGATGCTCCGCTAACCGGCGTCACTGGTGTTTTCGCGCTGACGGTTCGAGGCACTGGGCGCACCGATAAGGTGCACTTGAACTCGCAAGATGACTATCGGGATCCAAGAAACCTGTCCATCGCCGTTCTGCCCCATGCGGCGGCGGACTTAGAGAAAACCTTTGGCGGTCCACTTGAGCAAACGCTGAAAGGCAAGCGCATTCTCGTCTCGGGTACGGCCAAGCGAACCCGAATCGATTTCACCGTGGACGGCCAGCCGAGCGGCAAGTACTACTACCAGACTCATGTAGTAGTCACGCACGCTTCTCAGATTCAGGTTCTGTAGGTGAGGCCTAACAATTCGTCCAAGCCGACGCCGCTTCGCGGCGCGGCTTAACTCAGGTGTTAGGGCGCTAGGGTTTCTTCCCCGCAATTGGCGCGCTCAGTTCAATATCAGCAGTGTGAAAGCGCGAAACTCCCGGAAAAGGTCAAGAATGTCTCGCGTTAAATGGTTACTCGTCGTCGCTTGTGCCGTGTGGAGCGTTTTCGTTCCGGTGGCGTCCGCCGTGTGGTGTTTAAACCGATTCTGGGAAGCTCGCGCCGGCCACGTCGCTGACGAGGCACTGTATTTCGTCGTGTGCCTCGCTGCGTGGCTCGTAATGACAATCGGTGGGTTGGTGCCGGTGGCGCTTTTGGGTGTTAGCGCCGGCTTAGTTGCGGCCTGGCAAGGTCTTCGCGCTAGAACCAACGCACGTAGCGCTAGCGATCCCGTTCAACCGCCCCTTTTGCCGCCCTTGCACAACACGCTATACACGAGGTGGCTAAAGTCTCGTGCAGAAAATGGTCGAGCCCAAAAGGGGTGAAGCGCTTGGTGCCCGCCGCCGTTCGCGCCCTAACAATTCGTCCAAGCCGACGCCGCTTCGCGGCGCGGCTTAACTCAGGTGTTAGCCCCCATGTCCGACATCGATGCTCTTGAAGCAACCATTACGGAAGTCGAGGGCCGTCTTGGCATTCGGAGTGGTTTCTTCGCAGATTTAGCGCGTGAGGATGACTGGTCTTTTGTCGTGAAGGCCCATGCCTTGCTTGAGTCGTCTTGCTCGGCCTTCCTCACCGACTACCTCGGCAGGCCAGAACTTGCGGACATTTTCGTGCGTCTTGAGCTCAGCTCCAAGGACACTGGCAAGGTCGCCTTCGCGAAAGCCTTCGGTCTAATGAACGACCGCGAGAGGCGGTTTATCTCGGCCCTGTCGCAGCTTCGAAATTTGCTGGTACACAACGTCAAAAACACAACCTTCTCCTTTGCAGAGCACGTCGGCACTCTAGACGCGAACCAGAGAAAGAGCTTTGTGGAGTCTCTCGGTTACGCCTACCTTTCCGAGGAGGATGGCAAGGAGTTCATTGCTTATCAGGAGCGTGTCCTGAGCAGGCCGAAGGAAACGATTCTGCTTGGGCTGAAGTATGTCATCGGCATCATGGGCATACAGGTTGATACTGCTGCTCTGCGCCGTGACGTGGAGCGGTACCAGGCTCAGATAGGTATGCTCAAGGCTTCTATGCCTTAGTCCCCGGCAAGGGGGCTAACAATTCGTCCAAGCCGACGCCGCTTCGCGGCGCGGCTTAACTCAGGTGTTAGGCCCGTTTGGACAAATCAAGGAGGACGTGGTGAACGAACAGCCGAGGTACTGGTTTCCTGCCAAGAAGTTCGGCGTTGGGTTCGGCTTGCCGGTTGCATGGCAGGGCTGGGTCGTCATTGGCTTGTACGTCGCGGCGCTCGCCATGGTGTACGTGCGCTTCCCACCCGACACCGACGCTGTGCCTTTTTACGCCGGGGTACTCGCCGCAACTTCTGCTTTGGTGCTGATCGTCTGGTTCAAGGGCGACCGCAAGTGATGGGCGCCAGCCAATGCGGCAACATGCCTAACGATTCGTCCAAGCCGACGCCGCTTCGCGGCGCGGCTTAACTCAGGTGTTAGGTGTGCGATGGGACCAGAAGTAGCCATTGCAGGTTTCTTGTCGCTGGCGGGCCTCGTGCTTTTTGCGGCGTTCGCGATCGTCGCGTTCACGCCTGGCGGCAAGCGAAGCTCCCGCTTGGCGTTCGTTGTCGCGGCAGTAGTCGGCCTGTTGCTCGCCGCGCGCCAGGATCTCAGTAGCAGCGTGCATCCTGGCCAGCACTTCGCATTCATCTTCTTCGGGTGCTTCGCGCTCGTCGGAACTCCAATCGTGCTGGCCGAAAGGCTGGTCCGGTTAGTCCGTCGGTCGCACACCTAACAATTCGTCCAAGCCGACGCCGCTTCGCGGCGCGGCTTAACTCAGGTGTTCGCCTGCAGCTTTTCGTTCTGGTGGTTGGGTGAGTTGCACGCTGCTCCGAGGTACTGGCCCCAGCCAGTTTCGCAGCAGCTTCTGCAGCATCACGCTGCGCCATCTTTGTCCGGCGGCAATTCCGCAGCTGGAGTTGCACGCAACATCTCGCGGCGCGCCGGGTTGTCCGCCTCCGGGCTTTGCTTCGGCCACTTTCCCGCAGGGCGCCATCATTTTGGCGCGCAGCGATATCGCTCGTGCGGTCCACGGCAACATTCCCCAGCGCCCTGCCCGCCTCATCTGCCTTCGGCCGCGCGGTGCTTTGCCGTAGTCTCGCGTCGAACTAGTCGTTCAACCCGACGCCGCTTCGCGGCGCGGGTCAACTCCGGTGTTAGGTGCGCGAATGATTGATCTCGAACACCGGCGGATGTACGGCTCCAACGGCCTCATCTATGACTTCGCCTTGTATGGCGACGCATCCGGGTACACGTCTTTTGCAGTAAGCGTGCGCGCAGCGATTGGCAGTGGCCGCCCGGAAACGCTTCCGACCTCTTCGGGCGTCTGGATCGAGATCACGAACGATCCGAACCAAGCGGATCTCTTCACCTCACTTCAGAACGAGGAAGACTTTTACCCAACGATGGCGGCGTGGGAGGATCGGAATATTCTCAGGGTACGCGGCAGCACGGACGTCCTAGAGAGCTTGTGCGCGTTCTTGCTCGACCTACCGCGGCGTGGCGCCGGTTACAGCTGCCTTTCCGAGTACTCCGATACGCTTAGCTACGCTGCAGATTCGCCAAAGTGGAGGCTGCATGTTCGAGTCGCATTTCACTGCGTGCCGCGAGCAGCGTGCGTTTGGAGTTCACGGGCGCGCACCTAACAATTCGTCCAAGCCGACGCCGCTTCGCGGCGCGGCTTAACTCAGGTGTTAGGCCTCAGCATGCGAGACCAAGGCAACCCGTACGCGCATCCCACCGCACGCATTGGACCAACTTCGCGCGCACGAGTTTGGCCTTCGAACTTTGCCGCGGCGGGATGCACCGCGTTTGTCGGCATTGTTGGCCTCTATCTGCTCGGTGAACGCGCCCATTCTCGGAACGTCGTCGAACGATCCCGCGATATTCCGCGCCGCGCTCCCGTCTCTGGTTGCGGTAGCGTGCGTCGCTGCCTTTACCTGCTCATGGTCACGGCGGCGCCAGCTCAAGCGCTCGGCGTTAATGGGCTTGGTCGTCGGCCCGGCCGTGGCATTCTTGGCATATGAGCTGTATCCACTCGTGCATCGTTGGGCTTGAGGCCTAACAATTCGTCCAAGCCGACGCCGCTTCGCGGCGCGGCTTAACTCAGGTGTTAGGCCTCACTTGCCGGTATGTCGCGGCCGCTAGACCGAATTTCACTATTGGAGAATCTAGTGTTCCAACGAACCGCTCGGAAAGTACTGCTGGGCGGCCTGCTCGTCCTCGCGATCTCGGCGGCCGCCTATGCACAGAATTGGCGCTCGCCCAGCGGTTGGCCCCGCGATGCTGACATGCTGTCAGGCGAGCTCTTTCCGCTCAGCACCTATTTTGGCGTGTGCAGAATCGGCCCCGGCGTGCTGCGCGCCAACATCTCAAATGGGATGCGGGGTCACTTTGCTACCATGGCAACCGTCGTTGATGATGGAGAACTGTCCGTTGAGATCGGCAAGTTTTCCTTCGTGGCGGGCTCAACTCTTGTGGATCTGCCAGCTTCGCCAGGCCGACGCATAAGACTGCTGACGGAACACGGCGAAGAGAGCCTGCTGGTCACCGGTCTACAGCGCTCGAGCGACACGATGAGCGTTATCAGCTACAAGCAGAATGATCGTGAGGAGTATCGTGCTGCGCTCCGACTAGCAAACAAGTTGGTAGCTTGCGGGCTGTCTCGACGCCTATAGTTGCCCGGCAGCCGCAATGATGGCCGAGGTGAGGCCTAACAATTCGTCCAAGCCGACGCCGCTTCGCGGCGCGGCTTAACTCAGGTGTTAGCCCTCAGAAGCCATGATTCTCGAAGACATCAGAACCGAGATCCTGCTCCGCCTTCGCAACGTTGAGGCCGAGCACGGCGTTCGCATCCTGCTAGCGATTGAGTCGGGTAGCAGGGCTTGGGGGTTTGCCTCCCCGAACAGCGACTACGACGTGCGCTTCATCTACATGCGGGAGCCCGAGTGGTACCAAGCTGTGGATCTGGAAGAGCGCCGCGACGTGATCGAGTACCCAATCGTGGATGACATCGATCTGAATGGCTGGGATGTTAGAAAGGCGCTTCGCTTGTTCTGGAAGTCCAACCCGGCGTTCGTGGAGTGGATCCAGTCCCCCATCACCTACATCGACCAGAGTCTGTTTCGGGAGGCTGCGCTCGCGCTACTCCCTGAGATCTACTCGCCGGAAAAGGGCATCTACCACTACCGGAGCATGGCCAAGACAAACTATCGGGGCTATCTCCGCGAGCCCGTGGTCCGGCTGAAGAAATACTTCTACGTGCTTAGACCGCTGCTCGCCGCGCGCTGGATTGCCAAAACTGGGGCTGCTGCTCCGATCGAGTTCGAGAAGCTTCTGTCGCTCCTCCGGCAGGAGCCAGCTGTTCTGTCCGAAGTGCACGCACTCCTCGAGAAAAAGCGAGGTGCGCCCGAGCTAGGACTCGCCCCAGCAGTTCCTCCACTCAATGCCTTCATCGAAGCGGAGCTTGAAGGCGGCCTTGTAGAGAGTCCACCGAAGTCCCGAGCGCCACGAGTCGTGAACGAACTTAACGAGCTGTTTCATCGTGTCCTTGAAGAGTACAGGGCTAACAATTCGTCCAAGCCGACGCCGCTTCGCGGCGCGGCTTAACTCAGGTGTTAGCGCCCACGCCGGGATGCTCCTCGGTCGTCGGACTAATCGCTCCTCGCGCTTCATAGCTCACGGCTACATCAGCTGGCAGGTTCACGACTGCAAGCTTGCGCCGCTCGAACTGTCCAGGTTCGTCTCGCGGTACGAATGGCGGCGCCAACTTGCCGGCCGCATCGGCTCTGGCGTCGTCACCATCGTCGCCGTTCGACGCGCCTGCGGCCCCCCGCTCCGTCTATCTCGCGGTCCGGCCTTTCATGCGAGACTTTCGCGACGTTGAGAAGCGCGCCAATGTCCCGGCGCGTGGGCTCTAACAATTCGTCCAAGCCGACGCCGCTTCGCGGCGCGGCTTAACTCAGGTGTTAGCACTCACATGCGAATGTATCTGCTTTCCAATGACGGCCGCCGGCACCTTTTGGAGTTCCTGCGCAACCTCACGCCGCAAGCGCTCCTCTTATCCACTGCAATCGTGCTCTTCTCGCTTTGGCGAAAGCATCCTGACCAGTACGTCTACCTAGTACTTGTTGTAACGACGTCCTTCCTGTGCTTGGTCGCGTCCATCGCCAATGCGGACAACTTTCTGGACAATGCCTTCAGCGAGGGGGCAGCGATCGTCCTAGAACGCGATCGCTTGAGGGCGGCTTTCGGACCCGGCGGCGTTACTGGATGGCAGATTCTCCTATACGTTTGGAAAGAAAAGCCCGTCACATTGGTCGAGCTAGTCATCGCGATCGTTTTTCTCTACAGCGCTCTCGCCGCCATGGTATTGGCCGCGGTTTCGGCGGCGGCCAAAGCACTACAGTGAGTGCTAACAATTCGTCCAAGCCGACGCCGCTTCGCGGCGCGGCTTAACTCAGGTGTTAGCGCGCACTGGTTACTTCATCTATAGCCCGGCCATTGAGCCGACTGTTGGAGGACTGATACATGAGTAGATGCACCGCACCAGTACGCGGTCATAGTTCAGCAGCGGCTGCCGCCGCCTGCCCCGCTTGCCGTCATCGCAGCTCACGCTACGGCGGAGGTTTACGGCGGCGGCTCCTACTATCCGTCGACGAGTAGTTACAGCTACCCCAGCTCGCGCAGCGGCACTGGCGGGAGCTCTGGTGGCAGCCGCAAGACCTCAAAACCTCGATGGTCGAGAGCTGGTTCGGCCGTGTTTTACACGCCCATGGAAGTGCGGTCGCTCACCCCAGTCCGCGAGTCGGTTGAGGTCCAGGCCACGCGCCACCCGGACCGTCGCGACGTGTTCCTTTGCCATGCTTGGGATGATCGTCAAGGCGCCGCCAAGGAGCTCCACGACCTGCTCGAAGCAGCCGGTGTCAAAGTCTGGTTTAGTGAAAAAGACCTCGGCCTAGGCGTGCCGATGATGCGCGCAATCGATCGCGGATTGGCGAACTCCAAAGTTGGGCTCGTGCTAGTCACGCCCGCACTGCTCGCGCGCTTGCCAAAAGAGAGTGTCGCTGACAAGGAGCTTTCGACGCTTCTAGCGGGAAATCGGCTCGCACCTATCGTGCACAACACCACGTATGAGGCGCTCCGCGACGTCAGTCCAATGCTTGCTTCGCGAACCGGCTTGGATACGGCCGAGGATTCAATGTCGGAAGTCGCGGCAAAAATCGCCGAGCTCGTTGCCATCTAGGGTGCGCACTAGCAATTCGTCCAAGCCGACGCCGCTTCGCGGCGCGGCTTAACTCAGGTGTTAGGGCGCATGAAGAAGCTTTGCCGTCTAGCGATCTTTTCCGCGCTCGTTGTCGCTGGCCAGTCGGCCACCGCCGCGTGCTTGCACTACGACCTCCCGACCATAGAGCTCGTCGGCCGGGTATCTCGAGTTGAGTCGCCAGCCAATCGACCAGCTGGCGAGCAAAACTATTCTTGGTACTTCGAGCCCGAACAGCCGCTGTGTATTGCTGCCGGCTCTAAGGCGCTTGGCAACGTCGCGGTCCGAGGCGCTCGTCGCTTCGAAATCCTGACGCCCGAGTCCGGCCAAAGTCTCATACCTTTTCTCGGCAGGAGCGTCGGACTGCAAGGAACGTTTGTGCCCACACGAATGCCGCACTTCCACCACCTGACGTTTTCGGTGGAGTCGGCTAGGCTGCGGCATGCGCCCTAACAATTCGTCCAAGCCGACGCCGCTTCGCGGCGCGGCTTAACTCAGGTGTTAGCTGCCATGAACAAGAGTCTCGCCATCGGCACCTTCATTTTCGCGCTTCTGGATATTGTTCTGGGACTCGGCAGCGCGGCGGCGCTCGACGCGATAGACATGAAATCCGGGCTTGTGTACTACGTCCTCAACGCCGGCGTAGTGATTCCAGTGGCCGTGCTTGCCGGTCGCCGCGTTGGGCGCATGAGCCACACCTCCCTGCTGGTCGCTAGTGCCATCCTGCTGGTCGCCACCATGTGGGCGATGCGCTACATCCTTAATGCTGTAGCGATTCCGGCAGGCGGCCACGTTGGCTGGAGCGAATACCTCCACGCCATTCACCCGGGGCAGTTCGCACTAGACACGGCATTCGCGCTCCTGGTGCCGCAGGCGTGGCTAGCCGTTCTTAATCGCATGGCAGCTAACAATTCGTCCAAGCCGACGCCGCTTCGCGGCGCGGCTTAACTCAGGTGTTAGCGCGCAGATGAATGCGATCGCAGGTGCAATCCCAAAAGGCTTCTTCCGTCGCTGCTGGTCTGGCGAGACGAAGCTCTGGCAAGCGTACTGGCTCGTTGGTGTGGCTGGGCAGTTGGCTGCCCTACTGATCTGCTTTGCTGTCACGTATCCATTTTGGTGCGGCCCGCAAGACAATTGGTGGTCCGATGGGCTGTCCGGCGTGGTGCTGATCAGCTACGCCGTGTACGCGTCGGTGAGCATTTGGCGTTGTGCGCCCAACGCGTCAAGCGGAATTTGGAGTGCACTAGCTCGCGCGGTGCTCGTGTTGTCCCTGGCGGCCGCCGCCTTGGGTCTCTGGCGTGCGCGCTAACAATTCGTCCAAGCCGACGCCGCTTCGCGGCGCGGCTTAACTCAGGTGTTAGCCCCCGCATGACAGAACCAGACGCACCCGTCGGATTCGGCGACACGGTCACGATTCTGGAGACCGCAGACACTGTTGGAGCCGGCATCGCGGGACACGAGGGCGAGGTCTATGGCTTCACCACGCCCTCCGGAACGGGCGTGGATGTGGTCGGGTCACTCGCCGAAGACTTCGCCATCAATGTTTACGTCGAGTCCTTGGGCCGAGACTTCTGGCTTGACCCGTCCGCAGTGCAGCTTGTGTCCCGTCCCGATGTGATGGAGTTCGGAGCTGCTGGTAAGACAATTCGGGTCACGCGAACGGCTGACGGCTACGTTGAAGAGATCGTTGGCAAGCGCCCGTGGTGGAAATTTTGGTAGCGGGGCCTAACAATTCGTCCAAGCCGACGCCGCTTCGCGGCGCGGCTTAACTCAGGTGTTAGGCCCTATGCGAAGAATGCTCGCAGTCGCGGTGGTCGTCCTGTGCAGTGGTTGCGCTCGCGAGCAGGATGACGCAATTGCGGCAATCTTCGACCGCAACCCGAAGCCGCCTGTCTACGTTTGCATTTCGGTAGCGAACGCTGATCCATCAGCTCGCCTGTTGAACTTGGCAAAACGTCACAACCCGAAGGTCTTGCCCGCGAGCCAATGCCACCGTGGCCGCACCCGCTACCAGACGGCGTCGGGGCAACCTGCTGAGGCGTGGGGTATTGATTCGCTTGAGTGGCATGGCCGCAATAAGGTGCGTATCACTCTTACGTCGGGCAGGGGCGAGTCGTTTGGTAGCTCTGGCTGGAGCTACACCGTAGAAAAGCTCAGTGGGGTCTGGATCGTCACCGCCGAGGATATGGAGTGGATATCCTAGGGCCTAACAATTCGTCCAAGCCGACGCCGCTTCGCGGCGCGGCTTAACTCAGGTGTTAGCTGACATGGGAGACCGACGATGAGCTTGTCCAAGCCACAGCGCGGCGTTGCTCTCGGGGCCGGGTCCGCACTTGCTGTTACCGCGGTAACGCTGTTGGCCGCTGCCATGCGGCACACCGAAGCGTTAGGGTTCGATGCGCGCTTGCACCTTTTGGCGTTAAGCGTCTTGGCCCCTGCGCTAGCGCTCCTGGTCTGTATCGGCCGGCTCGCCAACCACCGGTTCGATACCCCGGAAGATCTCGACGGCAGCGGGCTCACCGTTGGGTCAGCCCGAGCAAAGTTGCTGCAAGCGCTGTTGCAGAACACGCTCGAATAACTCGCCATAGCCCTTCCGGTCTATGCCGCCTGCACCCTGCTGGGCTCGGCGTGGCTCGCCGGCGCAGTTCCTGTTGCGTCCGTGCTTTTCCTGGTGGGCCGCGGGTTGTTCTTCTGGGGCTATGCTCGTGGCGCACCAGGACGTGCAATGGGCTTTGGGCTCACGTTCTACCCCACAGCCATCTTGCTGGTCTGCGCTCTTGTGGCTTCAGCGCGTCACGCTGTCAGCTAACAATTCGTCCAAGCCGACGCCGCTTCGCGGCGCGGCTTAACTCAGGTGTTAGGCGGCACATGCAGTCCCACAGCGACTTGATCGAAGCCTACCGAGCCGCTGGCGGTGATCCGTCAGTGGTAGCCACGTTCTGGGAACAATCGCCACTTGGTTCGGCGCAGCTCGCCTCGCTGGCCGAGCACATTGGGGCGTCCTACGTAGCAGGTCGCCTTTCGTACTCGCTGGCAAATGGCCTTCTGAACGAGATCATGCCGCTGGCAGGCTGGGAGCAGGCGCCGCAGCGGTTCTGGCAGTTCTATGTGGCCTTTGAAGACTCCGAGACTTTGGCAGAGCCGGACCCGCAGGCTAGGCTTGCGGTGCAGGCGGTGCTGAACGCGGGTGCCGCCTAACAATTCGTCCAAGCCGACGCCGCTTCGCGGCGCGGCTTAACTCAGGTGTTAGCTGTTACAGGACTTCGACATGGGCTTTGATCCGTTCCCCATCCTGGTACTTTCGCTCTTGGTGGTTGTGTTCGCGCTGCTCGCGCGCATCGACAGCCGCACGGCCAAGAACGAGCGAATGTTGCGCGCTCTCATAGCGCATCTGGGCGTGACGGCCACAGGGCACGTGCCGCCATCCGACAAGGTTCTGGCTTTGCTCGGCAAACCCGGTGGTACCGTCGCCGCGATTCGGCAGTACCGGGCCGAGACTGGGCTCGGCCTCAAGGAAGCCGCCGAAGCAATTGGAAGCTTCAGTTCCTCGTCTTCGGCTCGTGATGCCAGCTAACAATTCGTCCAAGCCGACGCCGCTTCGCGGCGCGGCTTAACTCAGGTGTTAGCGTTCAGGGGAACAACCATGAGTCTCGCCAGAATTCTCGTTGCCGTCGCATTCGCGGCTCTCGCGGGTAACGCGTTGGCTGCGCGCCCTAGCGAAGCTGAGCTTTCCATTGCCGGCGAGACCTGCCAGCAAGAGGGTGCGCGGACTCTCTTGGCATACCGCGGGCGGGAGTCAGGCATTCCAGAAAGCACATTCAATGCACAGCTTCCGGCGATAACGACTGCCAGCACGAGATATGTCGTGGCCGCACATCGCATCCTCGCGGATGTCTACCGGCTCAGGGACCTGAGCGACGACACGTTGTACTTCTATCAGTTTCAGGTGTGTCGCGTCGAGTCCATCACTGGCGCCGATATTGAAACTACGCGCAGCATTGAAAAGGCGCTTCGCGCTTGCGAGGCTAAAGGCACCAGCGACAAAGATGCCTTGCAAGCCTGCACGTTCAAGGCGGTCCTAGCGGCGATTCCCGGCTAGAACGCTAACAATTCGTCCAAGCCGACGCCGCTTCGCGGCGCGGCTTAACTCAGGTGTTCGCCTGCAGCTTTTCGTTCTGGTGGTTGGGTGAGCTGCACGCTGCTCCGCCGTTTTCGCGTCGGCCGGTTTCGCAGCGGCTTTTGCACCATCAGGCTGCGCCCCATTTGTCCCGCAGCAGCTCCGCGGCTGAAGTTGCGCGCAGCATCCCGCGGCGCACCGCGTTGTCCACCTTCGGTTCTTGCTTCGGCCACTTCCCGCGCGGCGCTTCCGCATTGTCCGGCGGCGATGTTGCGCGTGCGGCGTACGGCGGCACTCGGGGGCGCCCTGCCCGGCTCACCTGCCTTCGGCCACGTGGTGCTTTGCGGTAGTCTCGCGTCGAACTAGTCGTTCAACCCGACGCCGCTTCGCGGCGCGGGTCAACTCCGGTGTTAGCGCTCATGAAGAAATCTCTAGCTTTCGTACTCGCCTGCACCACAGGTGTGGCATGTAATGCACAGATCCCCGAGGCAGGGTTGCCTAAATGGGTCGTGGGGTACTGGGTGCAGACCCAGGACGAAGATGGTGCGCCGGGCGATGACGGGGTGGAGTTCTGGGCCGACGGCACAGTCACGGTCTATGACGCGAAGTGCGGCACTCTAAGCCCCGGCACCGCCCACTTTCACGACGGCCTTCTGTACTCGACATTCGTTGCGCGAAAAGGGCCCATATCGCTGCTTTACGCGCCTACAGCGGACCACAAACAACTTGTGCTTACGTCCATTCGCACCGGAAACAATGCAACTTATGAGCGGTCGGCCGGCTGCAAAGTGGCTGAGCGCTAACAATTCGTCCAAGCCGACGCCGCTTCGCGGCGCGGCTTAACTCACGTGTTAGATTGCTGATGAGATACGTCTGCCTGCTCGTAGCATTTTCTTTCTTGTTTGCCGGGCGCGCGGAAGCTCAGACGTCCATTTCCCATAGCGACACGTTGAATGATCCGATCGATGTGGCGTTCGCCGAATGCGAGAACGATTGGGATGGCTCACAGCTCGCGGTCTGGTCGACTTGTGTCAGCCGGGCGGATCAGCAGTGGCGCACGTCCATGAATTCGAGTTACCGCGAACTGATGGCCAAGCTGCCTCGAAAAGACGGCCTACTACTCGCCAAGCGCAGGCGGCATGGAGCGAAGCTGTCGCTGCGGAACGCGCGTTCGTCGAAAGCCATGGAGACCTAACGGTGCTCTACGGTGCAGAGGGGGCGATTTCCTACCGCCGCGGGCTCATGCTTAAAACTCGCGCCAGAGCCTTGGAGTTGGCGGAGCACTTAGAGTTGTTCGCGCACAGTCGCACGCAATCTAACAATTCGTCCAAGCCGACGCCGCTTCGCGGCGCGGCTTAACTCAGGTGTTAGGCGGCAATTGCAGATGACTAGCTACCATTTCCACATTGAGATCCAGGCTCCCGTCGGCCTTCAAGGTATCGAAGCGCATCTGGACGGATGCACTTTTCCGTTAGAAGCGCACACCTCGGGATTTAACGGAAAGGTCGTGCTGCGGCTAGCTGCCGATCATGACGGGATCGACTTGATATGCCCACGTCGACCCACGAAACCATGCACGCGTCGGGCAACATGAGCTGCGAGGTTGAGGAGGCATGGTCTATGCTGATCAGCCTGTCGCAGACACTCACCGCTGCCGGCTATCCGCATCTAATTGGCATGGATGTCGGCGAGCGCATGCTAACGGTGTCGTTCAATTGCGAACTCTGGGCGGGCAGGCGCTGGGTTGCCGCCTAACAATTCGTCCAAGCCGACGCCGCTTCGCGGCGCGGCTTAACTCAGGTGTTAGGCCTCAATGGAGACAGCAATGGATTCGGAAAAGCCCTTACAGCTGAGGCTCGTCAAATCGTCTGCACGATGGCTGGCTGGCGTCTGCGGAGGGATCGCGGATTTCGTGGGCTGGACACCTCGGTCGGTTCGGTTCCTATGGCTCACCGTAACTGTCCTTACAGCCGTCATTCCCGCTGTCGTGGCGTATACCTTGCTTGCGGTCGCAATGCCTTCCAGTCGTCAGCCAGGTCAGCGCTTCCGCCTTGAGCAGTTCCGTGTGCAGTAGTCCGCCTTTGCTGCCTAACAATTCGTCCAAGCCGACGGCGCTTCGCGGCGCGGCTTAACTCAGCTGTTAGGCGGCACGCAAACTTCTTGGTGACATGTGAGAACAAACCCGACAGTTCTGTTGCTCTTTGCCGTGTGGTTTCTTGCTGGCTGCAATCGCCCGGAAGAGCGTCTGGATGAACTCCACATCGAGGCTGCAGAGGTCGGGGCCGTGCCGGCGTCCACGGTGGCAAATCTCCCGGCCGCGCAAGACGTTGTGGTTTTCAATCGTGGCCCGGGGCCAACCTCGACCGCGGTGTACCGTCACACCGTCGCGTGCCCGTCCCGGATGATCAACAGCATGAGCGGCATGAAGGTTCTTAAAGACCGAATCCAGCTCTGCTTTGAGCCCATTGAAGCTTCGTGCGCCGGAGGCAGTTCCGTTCTCCGCGTGCCCATACGAGCTGGCCGTTAAGTACGAGATGTATGGTGTCCCGGACAAGGTCACCCCGCGCTTCGAGATCGTCGGCAAGTGTTCGGGATTGGCGCGCGAGTGAGTCCCACTCAAGTGCCGCCTAACAATTCGTCCAAGCCGACGCCGCTTCGCGGCGCGGCTTAACTCAGGTGTTAGCTGCCATCAAACCTTCGGACGCACGCCCAATCATGTCGTTTACCTCCAGATCGAATCGTACGCGCACATTCAGACCGCTGATCCAGCTTTGGATACCGGCTGCATGGTGGCTCATCATTCCTCCCGCGCTGTTGCTGCTCTCCGTTTCCGCCGATATGTCCGTTGGAACCGTTGTGATTTTCTGGCTTTCGATCTGGTTCGGCTTTGCGGCTTGGGTCGGCCAACAGTTCTCGATCGCAGCAGATGGGTCCTTGAAAGAGGTTCGCGCCTTAAGCGCAATTGTCCTGTTCCTGGCCTTATCGGCGGCCGCTAGTTGGGTAGGAATGGAAGTCATGGGGGTAGTTGTCAGCAAACACCCTCCGGCCGGTGCCCGAGCAGCTAACAATTCGTCCAAGCCGACGCCGCTTCGCGGCGCGGCTTAACTCAGGTGTTAGGGCGCAAAATGCGAGCTCGTCAGTTGCCGTGGTCTCTCATTGCTTGGCAAGCGGGTCGCGCCGTACTCAGCGCATGCGCTCTCGCTGCCATTCTTGGCGTCGTCACGGTCGGCCTAGGGCTCGTATTCGGCAGGCCCTACGGCGTTGCCCATTTCTGGGTTCCTGTCCTAGTCTTACCGTTGTTCTTGGGCCCGCTACGCCTCCGCGAACTCCGTGCAAGCCGACAGATCCCCCTGGTAAGTCGTTCTGGCGCAGCGGTAACCGCAGCGTGCTTCGTGCTCGGGGCGCTATTAGGTGTTGGCTACGCAATACTCCTAGCCTCCTCGAGTGGAGGAATCACGGCCGAACCAGACCTATTGCAAGGTTTCGCTATCTGCGCAGCTGTTTCGGGCACCATTGCTGCAGCGGTCGGCGCGGTTCCAAAATTTTGGGCCTAGCGGGTTGCGCCCTAACAAGTCGTCCAAGCCGACGCCGCTTCGCGGCGCGGCTTAACTCAGG
Source organism: Lysobacter sp. HA35 (assembly GCF_054061195.1). NCBI lineage: Bacteria > Pseudomonadati > Pseudomonadota > Gammaproteobacteria > Lysobacterales > Lysobacteraceae > Lysobacter > Lysobacter sp. HA35. The sequence continues at coordinate 1,695,644 of NZ_JBSSDY010000001.1, forward strand.
TGTTAGGGGGCTTGGGAAGAATGTTGCAGCTTGCGGCTCTGCTCATCGCAATCCTCGGGCTTGCACATTCGGTGCTCGGCGAGCGCTACATCCTCACCCGACTGTTTCGCCGAGATCTCCCAGAGCATTTCGGAGGCGCCGCGGTCACTCGCAACACGTTGCGCTTTGCATGGCACCTCACCACGGTGCTCGCCTTCGGTCTCAGTGTGGTTCTTGTCCAGCTCGCCGGCAGCCCGTCGCCTAAGGTGATCGCTCGCACCCTAGGCTGGTGTTTCATCGCGTCCGGCGTGCTGCCTCTATTGTTCACCCGCGGACGGCACTTGGCGTGGGTTGTATTGTTCGCAGCAGGCGGGTTGTGTCTCATTTGGGCCGCCCCCTAACAATTCGTCGAAGCCGACGCCGCTTCGCGGCGCGGCTTAACTCAGGTGTTAGGTGCCAGGGGGAACAGTTCGGATGTCATGGCTTCTAGTTCTAGTCGTCGTGGTTGCACTGGTCCTCGTGTTTGCCGCGGCCGCCGAGAAGGCCAAGAACGCTAGCGGTACTTCAATCGGCTATGCCTATGAGCCGACCAAATTTCTATTCTCGGCTGCCGAGCGGTCGTTTCTTGGCGTTCTAGATCAGGCCGTTGGCCCTGAGCACCGAGTTCTCGGCAAGGTTCGGCTCGCGGATCTAGCCAAGGTCAAGGCTGGGCTCACCAAATCCGCTCGGCAGGGCGCACTAAATCGTGTCGCGGCAAAACATCTGGATTTCGTCGTTTGTCGTGCCAGCGATCTTTCCGTGATCTGTGGCGTGGAGCTCAACGATCGCTCCCACGCGAGCCAGCGTGCGCAAGCACGCGATGAGCTTGTGGCTCAGGTATGCCAGGCCATCCGCCTGCCACTCGTCACGGTCGCCGCCCAGCAGACATACTCGGTTCAAGAGGTGCGCGAGCAGTTTCTGGCGGCCGTAAGTCCGCATCCGAAGTTGCACAGCTTGGCACCTAACAATTAGTCCAAGCCGACGCCATTTCGTGGCGCGGCTTAACTCAGGTGTTAGGTGCGCTCATGAACCATCAGCAGCGTGTGGATCTCTACAAGCAGTACACGGCGGCATCCGGCTGACCCCAACGATGCCGTTCCATATCTCTGGCAGCTGGCATGGGCACGTGGCTGGGAGATCCCGCCTCCGCCCTTCCTGAGCGGCCTCGCCTTGGTTCTGTTTGCCGCAGTTGCGTTTCCGGTGCTTGCGCTTTTCATATGGCTTATCACCATGTTCCGCCCGCACTCGCACATGCCGTTCCACATCGCTGTCTGGCTAGCCGCAGCGGCAGGCGCGGTTGGCGTCATCGCAACCCCGATCTACTTTCACCGCATGGCCAAGCGGTACGGGCTCGCCAATTGGTCAACATTCCGTGGTGTGCGGCAGCGCACCTAACAATTCGTCCAAGCCGACGTCGCTTCGTTCCGGCTTTTGCAGTGGCAGGAAAAGCTTGCCACTGCAAAGCCTCCACTACGCGGCGCGGCTTAACTCAGGTGTTAGGGGGCAGGTGTGCGTATTCCAGCAATCGCAGCAATAGTCGTCGCAGTCGGAGGCCCTGCTTCTGCGGCGAACCGCTTCAAGCTCGTCGTCGGTGGCCCCAGCGCCGAGGCTACCGTAGTAAATGATTTTGGCGCTCCGATCGCCGCCCGCATCTTCCGCAAAGCCGACGACTGCTCTGGCGGGAAGCTGTACTTGATACCTGGCGGGATCGTGCCGCCCCGGACATCGGTGGCTGCGCGAATCCCGGCGGGCCCGCTCGCGTCGTTCTACCTTGAGACCGGCAAGCCGCTCTATTCCTGTTTCGTACCTTTCAGCTTCCAGCCGCAGCCCGGCGCCAAGTACGAAATTAGGTTCTCGGCCGTCCAAGGCGAGACATGCTCGGTTTCCGTAGCCCATGTCGAGGCGGACGGCTCGAAAATGGCCGAGCCCACATTCACGCGGCGCGAATGGCGCTCACCTTTCCTAGAGAGCGGCTCATTCTGCAAAGCTGCCCCCTAACAATTCGTCCAAGCCGACACCGCTTCGTTCCGGCAAACATAGGGCAGGAAAAGCTTGCCCTATGTTTACCTCCACTACGCGGCGCGGCTTAACTCAGGTGTTAGGCCCCGGAACCAATATGCTTGCGCTCGCCCTACCCGTATATCTCATCGCATGGTTCACCGGCGCAGCCAGTTTGGCCATGTATTTTGCGGCGTCGCACGAGCTCAGGCGGCGCATCACTGCCGAGCATCCGGAATTGTTAGCGCGATATCGTGCCGGCGTTGGTCGCATTGTCGACCCGCTTCTTCTGTTACGGCTCGCCTTGGTTGTGCACCGCGAGGCCGTGGACCGGCTCTCACCCAACGTCCGGCCGGTGTACGCTGATTCGACTCGCTATCTGCGGCGCTTCATCGTGGCAGCGATCGTTGCTCTGGCAATGCGGCTCTGGCAACCCGCGATCGCCGGGGCCTAACAATTCGTCCAAGCCGACGCCGCTTCGCGGCGCGGCTTAACTCAGGTGTTAGGCGGCTATGAAATTGTCCGAACTACATGCGGCTTTTCTTTCCGAACTCGCCGGGCAGTTGCCGGGCTGGAAGTTCGTAAGCAGCCAACGGCACTTCAAACGGGTCGAAGGCTCCGCCAACTGGCTGTTCCACATTACATTCGCAAACCACTACAACGCATTCGATGCGCTCGGCGACGTGGCTGTGGAATACGTAGCGGCGAGAAAAAGAGTAGCAATCATCGGCGCACAGTTGGGAAATATCTCTCGCACGGGGTATTCCCCACACGCAGTCTCGTCGCCGGCATCGGCCGTTGAATCCGCTCGCAACCTCGCAACCGAGTTCAAGACGGTCGGCGTGCCCTTTCTCCAGCGCTACTCTAGTCCGGCAGTCACGTTAGCTACACTTGAGCGCGGGAATGGCGAGGCTTCGCTGATTAGCCCTGTCAGTGAATGGCATGCGGAGCAGATAGCAGCGCTGCGACAGCTTTGTGCACCGCATAACAATTCGTCCAAGCCGACGCCGCTTCGCGGCGCGGCTTAACTCAGGTGTTAGGCGGCAGAGACAGTGGAATGGCGATCTTGAAGTTGACAGCAGCGCACTGGGTGGAAGCCGTCACGTCTGCCGCGTTTTCGGCCGGCGCCTTGGGAATCCTTGTGGCGATCGGGTCGCCGTATATTGGGCGCGAGGTTCACGTGAGCGACATAGACCTGATTGCGTTAGTGCTGTTTCCCATTTGCCTGTGCGGCTGGGTGCTGGAGATGCGCAGGCGGGAAAAGAAGCAGACGAGCAGCGGTGGTTAAATCATCGCGCCTGCCGCCTAACAATTCGTCCAAGCCGACGCCGCTTCGCGGCGCGGCTTAACTCAGGTGTTATGTGCATGAAAAGCTTCTTGGCGGCAGCACTCCTGCTTTCCGGAACACCAGCACTAGCGATCACGCCGCCCGAGATCGAGCACTCGGTGCAAGCCGTCGGAGCTGCCCGCACCGTCAAAGCCATCTGGAACAGCGAAGCCGATACGAGGCGCTTACTTGCTGGTGTAGCGTCAGCCAAACCAGCCTGGCTGCGTGTGGGAATGTTATTGGCCGCCGCCGCAGATGCCGGAGCGTCGGAAGAGCTTGACGATGCCTTCTCCTCTGCGTTGCTCGTTGCGCCCTATCGGGTTCTGCCGCTGGTCAGGAGTGGCTGGTGGCCGCCTGGTGCGCAGCTCTGCCATTTCGAACCCGACAGCGAGTTACCGGGAGGATCGGCGGCGTATGCTCGTCGCCTCGCGGCCGCGCTGGATCGGCAACGCACCCGCTCGGGCAATGCACTTCGTGCGGAGTGCCGCCGCGGAATCAAGACCACGATTTCCGCTTCGGCCGGTGCGGGCACATAACAATTCGTCCAAGCCGACGCCGCTTCGCGGCGCGGCTTAACTCAGGTGTTAGGGCCCGATCGCTCACAGGCGCTCCAACTTCTAGAAGAATCGTTTGCTCGGGGCAGCAACACGCCTTGTAGCTGGGCGCCAGACAGAAACGCATACATCGCAAAGCAGCAAGACAAGCTTCGTGCCTGCGTCGTCGACCCATTTCTAACCCTCGTGGCGACCGGGGAATGGGCACAGAAACATTGCAGCCGCTCGGCGGAACCTTATCCTCTGTACGCCATTGCGAAACTCGGTAGCCAATGGCTGTTGTATAGCGAACCGACCGGAGAGTTCTTCCTCGGCTACGGTGAGTTAGGCAATCCAGAAGGGCTTTCCATGCTCGGCTTCTCGTCAAGCGATGCGCTCGCGGAGTGGCTGGGCTAGGGCCCTAACAATTCGTCCAAGCCGACGCCGCTTCGCGGCGCGGCTTAACTCAGGTGTTAGGCCTCAGGAATCGACATGCACGTGATCCGGTTTTCACTTCTCGCAGTCGCGCTTCTATTCGTTAGTGTCGGCCACGCCGCCGATAGGCCGTACACCAACTGCGTGAACTCGCGTCGCCTGCACAGCATTGTCAAAGAGGCGCCCGACTACTTGCCGTCACAGGCCGTCGATACCCTAGCGAAACGCACGTCCATTGCTTCGTTCAATGTGCTGCGTCTTATCTCGGCGGCTTCCGGTGACGCGGCGTGTGTCGCGGTCTTGGTAGATGAAAATGGCATTCCCCAGGATGTCGCCGTCTATTCACCGGCGCGCCTGGCACTGCTGCCCGAGGAGCGCGCCGCCATGTTTGCCGATCGGTTCTCGCCTGCACACAAAGCAGGCATACCCGTGAAGTCGATCGTTGTCGCTGCTTACTACTTCGACTAGCCTGAGGCCTAACAATTCGTCCAAGCCGACGCCGCTTCGCGGCGCGGCTTAACTCAGGTGTTAGGCCCCGCACAGATGATCACCGCTGCCCAAGCCAGAAGCATCGTCTCTGCGCACCTCGCTGGCTTCGCCGACGCGTCTCAGTGTGAAATGGCGATCCTAGACTCCGCCACCATTGAGAAAAGCTTTGGCTGGGTGTTCTTCTACCAGTCTCGCCAGTATCTGGAGACGGGAGAGTTTGCGCACCGGCTCGCGGGCAACGCTCCACTCATAGTCAACCGAAACACCGGGGACATTCGCACCACCGGCAACGCTTTCCCGATCGAGCACTATCTTGCGCAGTACGAGGCGTCGCTCTCCACGGGCGGGGCCTAACAATTCGTCCAAGCCGACGCCGCTTCGCGGCGCGGCTTAACTCAGGTGTTAGGCGGCGAAATGAAGTATTCGGATGGCTCGGAAGTACAGCTCGGCGACCTAGTGAGCGTGCCGGTTCCCACTGGCTCTGCACTCGCGCGAGTGGTGATGCTCGGCGACTCGGGTGAACACCTGCCGATAGATTCCGATTTTCTCCAATGGGTCCAGATGGGCGGCGTGCTCGCGCGCGAATCTGTAGTGATCGAATGGACCGTTGAGAACCCGTTTGCTCATCAGGACCCAACGCTCGCTCCCGTGGGAAACTACATGTTCACGGCGGTGGACGAATGGGTCGAGCTAACAGCCCGGTCTGCCGCCTAACAATTCGTCCAAGCCGACGTCGCTTCGTTCCGGCTTTAGCAGTGGCAAGAAAAGCTTGCCACTGCAAAGCCTCCACTATGCGGCGCGGCTTAACTCACGTCTTAGGCCTTGGAAAAGACTTCGCTAGCACTGGTGGGCCTGTTTGCGGTGCTCCCGGCGTTCGCTGCCGGCGGTAACAGCCGCCTGTCAAATGAGCTTTTCCCGCTCAGCCCGTACTACGGCGCGTGCCTTAAGAGCACAAGCGTTAGCTGGTCGAGCATTCGCAGCGGAACGTACGGCTACGCGAGCGTTGTTGACCTCACCGCCGAAGGCGCACAACTCAACCTGAGCGTTGGGCCTTTCATGATCGAACCGGGCTCGGCTATCTCCGAGCTTCCGCGCTCCCCCGCACGCGCACGGGTACAGGCTGTCGGCGCGGGCCGCAGCACTTGTTTGCTCGTGTCGAACATTCCAGGCGCAGGCGAGAGTCGCGTAAGCATTCACTATGCAGTTGCAGGCAAGCGATCACGCGCTGCCGCACTGGTCGTCGCTAACGGCTTGGTTGGTTGCCGGCTCTTGGGAAGCAATGAATGAATGTTTGCGGTGTTTCCGTTGCGCCTCCGCGGGCCAAGGCCTAACAATTCGTCCAAGCCGACGCCACTTCGCGGCGTGGCTTAACTCAGGTCTTCGCGCAATCGAAGCAATAGGGCAAGTGCGTCACTCAGAATGCGGACATCGGAAAGTACGCCACCAGCCACCCTCCTTGACCACGGTCGGTTGCCCGTCCAGCATCACGAAACCCAGTGGCGAATGCCGCCATGGCCAAGCGAGGAGCATGCGCCAATGAAAAATCCGTTTTCCCTGAAATGGGGTAAGGCGCAGCCGGCTCCGGCGGGGCCGATCTACGAGGAAGTACCGCTCCAGACGTCCACTACCCTTCGGAGCTACGCGGACAACCTGCTGCAATCGCTCCGCTCCAATGTGTCGCCATCTCTTGGATACGACGCGGAGAGCATCAAGTGGCTGTCGGACGATGTGAGTGCGCAGCGCGCGGCATATTCCGGCGAGCCCAAGGTGAAGGTCGCGAACATCTATGGGGCGTTTCTCGGCACCGCGATCATCGAGCACTACAAGGCCCTGAATGGCCGCTGGGTCGAGAATCAGGAGGGCATGGGTGTGCTGTTGCCCGAGCACTCCAAGATCGTTTTCCCGATCACGCGCGTGTTCAAGCAGATCGAGGATGGTGATGACTACTCCATGCTCAGCATCTTTCTTGCGATACCGCAGCTGGTTGACGCCGCCGCCCCGCGCTAGGCGTGTGCGGGCGTTGTCGAGAGTGGCGCTCCCGAACTCGTGCAACCGGACGCCGCTGCGTGGCTTGACCGGAGTTCCAAACCTTTGAACGCAGCCGATTCGCATCCCAGGCTCTTCGGCGTGGCCATCATCGCGGTCGGCGTCTTTACGGCCGGCATGATCGCGCTGTACCCCGAAGGATTGAACGCCCCGGCCTGGGTGGCGTATTTGGCAGCCACCGCGTTTGTGGTCGCCGGTTGCGCGCAATTGGCGAGCGCGTTCAATCGCCCGCGCCTAGGCGAGACGCTGGCCTTGGCGATCGTCGGCCTCATGCTGCTGATCGAGCTCTGGGTGGCCGCCGGATCGGGCGCACGGAGGTGCCTTGTAAGCGGGATTGGTGCGTCTGGCGTCGGATCGGGATCCGTGTGCCGTGGTGTCTTCGCGGCGTCTGCCGTCCTACTTGCCGCTATGCTGCTGATCGGACTCAGGGGCTGGTGGAAACGGCGATCGGACATATAGCAATTCCCCCAAGCGGCGCCGCTCGCGCGGCGCGTTCGAGTGCTCGACGATCTTGCGGCAGAGTCAAGCTGATAGCCGTTCGAGGCGCGGGATTTTCGGGATACTCGCGGCGATATGGCGGCACCTGTGCTTTGACGACGCGTCCTCGTGCGTTGACTTCCGTGTCAGGTATTCACTGGTCTGTCCGCAAAACTGGAGAGTGACATGAAGCGCCTTGTACTGATCGCGTTAGTCGCGCTGCTTCCGATCGGGGCGAGCTCAGCGGCCGAACCCGTCGGATTCGTCGGCTCCATCTGGGACAACGGCGGCGTCAGCTTCAAGTTCGACGACCTCATACCGCCGGGACAGACGCGCACCATGGCATTACCGGGTGGGCAGGTCGTGGAAATGTCGGTGGACGCTACCGGCCAATCCACTGTGCGCCTGGTAGACCGCGCCGGGAAGGAACTGCACTCGAGCGCCAGCCCGCCGGGCGGCCCGAACCCAAGGCAATTCATGTATGCGTTTTGCCGCAAAGGCGCGGTCGCGTACTCGAGCCCACCGCAGGCGAACAAGTCGGGCTGCCCGTAGCAGCGGCGACCACGGGCCGAAGCCTCGCTGCGTCGCAACGAGGCTCGATCGAGGTGCACGCCTTCAGTCAGCGCTTGGGGAACTGACGCGAGGTCTCGCTGCACGTGAAGTACCGCATGGTCTCGAACGACCGGCGTTCGCGCCGGATCTCCAATGCCCGCGCGGCACTGACGGGCAGCATGCGCCCGCAGCTGTACCCTTGCGTGGCTCGAATGGCGGGACGCGGGCAGCGCATCGCGTCAACGCGCCCCGATGCACCACACGCGGCCACGTTATCCGTTCGACTACCTCAGGCGGATGCGAGCACGCCGAAGCACCGGCACCTACCGACACGCGCCACTCCGCCGCGCGGGTCGCCGACAATTTTGCCGACAGAGACAGGACATAACTTGCAATCTCGCGACCTCCAGTTCCGCGCTGACTGGCACTTCGAGGAAAGCGAGGAGCGGCAGCATTACGTCATCGAGCCGTGGCTGGATGGCGTTCGCATCGGACGTGCGTACGGCTGGTTCAGCGCTGGCGGCAAATTTGTTCTGGAGAAGATCGAAGTCGATTCCGCGATGCGGTCCCGCGGGTACGGCTCGGCGGTCATCGAACAGTTGCGGCTGAAGGCTCGGGAGAAGGGTTGCATCGAGTTCGTGATCAAGGGCGTACGGATGAGCAACCACCGGGCGATCGCTTTGTACGAAGCAATGGGCGCGAAGCCGATACAGACGTCAGACACGCTCCTTTCGTTCGTGATTTCCCCTCCGTAAGACGTCGTGGTGTTGTCCTTCGCCGTGTGCGAAGCACGCGAGCTGGTCCGAGGGACGCCGCTTGTAATGCACGCCGCTGCATCGACGGCGGCGTGGCGTAGATCGGGCCCTGATCGGCCCTCCGGTTGCGAAGAGGCTCACGGAGCCCAAGCTCGTCATATTCGCAGCGACACAGAAATCCGTCCGCTGCGTTTGCGGTTGCCAGGCAGACGACGTCGCGATCACAAAAGGCCGACGCAGCGTTGAGAGTGAGTTCCGCGCGGACATGTATATGTACTGGACACGTGGTCGCGCCCGCTACGTGACATCAACGCGGCCGCCATACGCATCACACACGACAACGCGTCGGCGCTACAGATATTCCGACCTGCCTCCACAGGCGAACCGTCGTGCCCATTGGTGCAGATTCACGGTTATTGAACAACCGCGATTTCGGTCGCGATCAATCTCTCAAGCGGCGGCCACGGGGCTCGCGACTTGGAGATGTGCCATGCAACGGAAGTCGAAGATCTGGAGTGCGGTTGCAACCGTTGTTCTCGGGGGTCTCGCTGCTGCGCCGTCCTGGGCCGTGGAGATCATTACGCGGGACGACATCGTCAACAACGTGGTCAAGACGAATCAGCTGGTGAAGGTTGCAGACAATGCGATCTTCCTGCTCGACACGTCGTCATCGTCGAACCGGGATTTCGAGGACACCGATCGCCCGGTGGTGCAGGTGGTGACGGATCTGATGAAGGCGCGCAACGCGTACTTCCCGGATCTCGGCCACAACGTCGGCATCTACACGTACACGGATTGGCAGGACAACCTGCCGGTGCAGCCGTACAACCGCGAAAAAGTTGCGGCCGCGCTGGATACCGTGCGCACGAAGGGCTCGGGTATTACACCGCTCCGCAGCGGGCTGGTGAAGCTAGAGAGCATCGTGAAGCCGCTGCAGGGACGCACCGCGGCGTTCGTGTTCTGGGACGGCGAATACACCGGCGCGAATCCTGCGGACGTGGCGCGCAAGATCGCGAAAGAGAATGACGTCTGCTTCTACGTGATCAGCAGTGCGACGGGCTCGCGCGCAGAGTCGTTGAAGGCGGACGTCGCGACGCTCAATTCCTGCTCGCGCGTCATTCCGCTCGCGGACTTCGTGCACCACCCCGACTACACGAGCGGCGCGCTGTACGACGTCAAGGTGACCGAGCATGTCGAGACGTCGACCGACAAGAAGATCGTCGGCCTGAAGATCGATGACGTGAACTTCGCGACCAACAAGACGGCGCTGGTCGCGGCTGACACCGCGGATCTCGACAAGGTTGCGGCCCTCATGAAGGAGAAGCCGCAGTCGTACGTGGTGATCGCCGGCTATACCGACAACGTCGGCAGCCGCGACCATAACGAAGGCCTTTCGCGCCGACGTGCCGACATGGTCGGCAGCTACCTGGCGACGCAGGGCGTGGACGAGTCGCGCATGGTGAAGTTCTGGTACGGGCCGAACAATCCGAAGGTGGCCAACACGTCGCCGGCGAACCAGGCGACGAACCGGCGCGTCGAACTCGCGGTGGGTCTGGGCGAATAACGCGCGTCAACGCTTTCGGTCGACGAAAGGCCCCGCCAAGCGCGGGGCCTTTTTGTTTATATCGACGCGCATACACGTGTCGCACGGACGACGACCGGCACCCCGTCGCATTCGTGCGCCGCTACCATCGCCCGACCGGCGTGCAACGTGACATCTCCTGCGCGACGCGAATGCCGAGACCTCGTCGTTCGGCGCCATCCGACTGTTGTGCAGCAAGGGGAAAGCAATGGAACGCGTGACCGGCATCGGCGGTTTGTTTTTCAAGGCGAAGGATCCGGCCGCGCTTTCGGCGTGGTATCGCGATCATCTGGGCCTGGACGTGAAGCCTTGGGGCGGCGCGAAGTTGACCTGGGGTACGCCCGAGAACCCGTCCGGCACGACCGCGTGGACGCCGTTCCCGGCCGACACAAAGCATTTCGAGCCGAGCACAGCGTCCTTCATGGTCAATTTCCGCGTGCGTGACCTCACGGCGCTGCTGGCCGCCCTGCGCACCGAGGGCTGCAATGTCATGGATCGCGTGGACGACTCCGAATACGGCAAGTTCGGCTGGGTGATCGATCCGGAGGGCAACAAGGTCGAGCTGTGGGAGCCGCCGGCGGGGAAGTAGTCCGTAACGCTGGTCGCTCGGCCAACGTCGCTCCGGGCGTGTTTCACCCGCCATTACGTTGAAGAACCGGCAGTACGGTGCGGAAGCCGCGGTGCCCTGCGGCGTGGCGGTCGCGGTCGCACATAGATGACTTCGACTGTCCGGGCCCGACCGCCGCTTCGCCGCGGCAGTCGACCCGCGGGTCCTGCCGGACGCATCGGTCTAGACCCCGCAACAACCGCCGCTTGCACCACCCAAGCGGCCCTAGAACCCCATCAAATCCGCCACCGCCGGTTTCCCGGCGCCTTCGTGGCACGCCGCTTGCCTGAGCCCCGTCGAGTTCCCGTGACGAGCCCGCCAGGCCATGACCGACGCGATTTCCTCCGTTCTGTCCCAGATCCGCGCCCACGAGACGCGGATGCGTGGCATGTCGGACATCGCCTCCGGCACCGGCATCGCGCGCATCGGCGGTGCGCCGGCCGGTGTCGAAGGCACCTCGGGTGGCGGATTCAAGACCGCCATGTCGAACGCCATCGACAACGTCAGCAAGGTGCAGAACGACGCCAGCGAGCTGCAGCGCGCGTTCGAACTCGGCGACCCGAAGGCGGACCTCGCCCGCGTGATGGTCTCCATGCAGCAGTCCCAGGTTGCCTTCCGCGCCACGGTCGAGGTTCGAAACCGGCTGGTGCAGGCGTACCAGGACGTCATGAACATGCCGATCTGACGGCACCCGACCTGACGATCGATAGAGAAACGAGACCCATCCGATGGCCGTGATCGCGCTTCCCAAGCCCTCCGAGAACCTGCAGAAACTGGGGCGTCTGCAGGACATCCCGGCCATCCGCCAGGTCGGCATGATCGCGCTCGTCGCGGCGGCGATCGCGGCCGGCCTGTGGCTGTTCTTCTGGACGCAGAAGCCGAACTACGTGCCGGTGTATGCCGGCCAGGACGCGAAGTCGACCGAGGACGCGTCGCAGCTGCTCAGCACCGCGCAGATCCCCTACCGCATCGACACCGGCACCGGCGCGCTCGCGGTTCCGGCCGACAAGATCGGCGAAGCGAAGATGGCGCTGGCGTCGGCCGGCCTGCCCGCGGGCGGCGACAAGGGCTTCGAGTCGATGGAGGGCGACCAGGGCTTCGGCACCAGCCAGTTCGTCGAAAACGCGCGCTACCAGCACGCGCAGGAAATCGAACTCGCCCGCACCATTTCCAACCTGCGCCCGGTGCGCGAGGCGCGCGTGCATCTCGCGTTGCCCAAGCCGAGCGCGTTCACCCGTGACAAGGAAAGCGCGAGCGCGTCCATCGTGCTGCAGCTGCGCACCGGCGCCACGCTCGAACAGAACCAGGTCGACGCGATCGTCAATCTCGTCGCCACCAGCGTGCCGGACCTGCCGACCAACCGCATCACCGTGGTCGACCAGTTCGGCCGCATGCTCACCTCGCGTGATCCGACGTCGGCCGAAGCCATCGGCCAGCAGCAGTTCGACCAGCAGCATCGTCAGGAAGCCGTCTACGTGCAGCGCATCGAGCAGTTGCTCGAGCCGATGACCGGCCCGGGCCGCGTGAGCGCGCAGGTCAGCGTCGACATGGACTTCAACGAGACCGAGGAAGCGAAGGAAACCTACGGCCCCGAGGCCAAGGTGCGCAGTGAGCAGGTCTCGCAGAGCGGCGACATCGGCGCGATGGCCGCGGCGAATGCGAACGGCGCGCCGGCGCAGGGCGTGCCCGGCAGCGCGAGCAATACCCCGAATCCGAACGCCGGTAACCCGACGGCGCAGGCCGCGCCCGCGAAGCCGGCTGCTCCGGCCAGCGCGCAGGGCACGCGCAACGAAGTCCGCAATTACGAAGTCGACCGCACGCTGACGCATACGCGCCAGGCGCCCGGCAAGATCCGTCGCGTCACCGCAGCGGTGCTCGTCGACAACGTGCCGGCCGGCCCCGCCGACAAGGCAGGCAAGCAGAAGCTGCGCGCACTGACCGTTGCCGAACAGCAGCGCATCCAGACGCTGGTGCAGCAGGCGATCGGTTTCGACCAGACGCGCGGCGACGCGGTGTCGGTGGTGAACTCGCCGTTCGCACGCGATGTCGGTGACGACGCCGGCGACTCGACGCCGATCTGGCAGGACCCGCATGCACGCGACCTGCTGCGCACCATCCTGGGCGGCATCGCGGTCATCGTGCTCATCTTCACCGTGCTGCGCCCGGCGTTCCGCCAGCTGCTGCAGCCGAAGATCGTGATTCCGCAGCAGTCCGCGGTGCAGACCATCGTGGCCGAAGAACTCGAGCAGGCGGCGGCGCCGCGTGCACAGCGATCGCAGGACCCGGCGATCGCCACCGCCGCGATGCAGTTCGACGAAAAAATCAACGTGGCCCGCACGGCCGTGACGAGCGATCCCAAGCGCGTCGCACAGGTCGTGCGTGATCTGGTGGCATCCGATGGCTGATAACAACCAGCAGCAACTCACCGGCACGCAGCGCGCGGCGATCGTGCTGCTCACGCTCGGCGAGCAGCAGGCCGCCGAAGTGCTCAAGCACATGTCGGCGAAGGAAGTGCAGAAGCTCGGCGTCGCGATGACGTCGGTCGGCGGCGTCACCCGCAATCAGGTCATCGATGTGGTCGACGATTTCGTCGACACGTTGCAGCAGCCCTCGGGCCTGGGCTCGGGTGCGGACGAATACGTGCGCGCGGTGCTGGTGCAGGCGCTGGGCGAAGATCGCGCGTCGAGCCTGATCGACCGCATCCTGCTCGGCCGCAATACGTCCGGCCTCGACACGCTGAAGTGGATGGAGCCGCGCGCGATCGCCGAGCTCGTTCGCAACGAACATCCACAGATCATCGCGATCGTGCTGTCGCATCTCGACCCCGACCAGGGCGCCGAAGTGCTGAAGGTGCTGCCCGAGCGCACGCGCACCGACGTGCTGCTGCGCATCGCCACGCTCGACGGCGTGCCGCCGCATGCGCTCAATGAACTCAACGATGTCATGGCCAAGCAGTTCGCCGGCAGCCAGAACATCAAGTCGTCCGCGCTCGGCGGCGTGAAGTGCGCGGCGAACATCCTCAACTTCATGGACGGTGGCCAGGACGAGGTCATCCTCGGCGCCATCAACCAGATGGACGAGACGCTGTCCGGCCAGATCCGCGACCTGATGTTCGTGTTCGACAACCTCGGCGAGATCGACGACCGCGCGATGCAGAGCATCCTGCGCGAAGTGCCGAACGAGAAGCTCGCCGTCGCGCTCCGCGGCGCGGATACGAAGGTCAAGGACAAGATCATCGGCAACATGTCGCAGCGTGCCGCTGAAATCCTCAAGGACGACATGGAAGCGCGCGGCCCGGTGCGCCTGGCCGATGTCGAAGCCGCGCAGAAGGAAATCCTGCAGATCGTCCGCAAGATGGCCGAGGAAGGCACCATCCAGCTCATCGCCAAGGCGGAGACGTTCGTATGAGCGACGCCGCGGTGCTGCGCTGGATCGCGCCGGGCTTCGAGCATGTCGCGCCTGTCGACGTGCCGCAGCCACCGAGCGTGGAAGAGCTGCAGGCGATCACCGACGCCGCGTACCAGGAAGGCTTCCGTCGCGGTCATTCGGAAGGTTTCGCGACCGGTCAGTCCGACCTGCGCCGCATGGCCGCGCAGATGGAAGGCATCCTCGACAGCTTCACACGTCCGCTCGCACGCCTCGACAGTGAAGTGTCGGACGCGCTCGCCGACCTCGCGACGCGCATCGCGGGCTCGCTGGTCGGTTACGCGTATCGCGTCGATCCCGCACTGCTCGGCGATCTCGTCCGCGAAGCACTCGACGCCGTCGGCAGCAGCTCGCGCGATGTCGAACTGCGTTTGCACCCCGATGACCTCGGCATCCTGATGCCGCAATTGATGACGCTGGACGGCGTGCGCCTCACCGGCGACACCACCCTCGCCCGCGGCGAGCTGCGCCTGCACAGCGAAAGCATGCGCATCGACGGCACGCTCGACGCGCGCCTGCGTGCCTGCCTCGACGCGATGCTCGACAAACCCAAGGGTGCCGCATGACCTCGATCGCCGCCGCGCAGTGGGAAGAAGCTCGCAACCTGCGCCTGGCCGCGCGCCTGGGCGGTACCGAGCCGACGATCGCGAATGCCGGGCTCGCACGCGAAGGCGTGCTGCGTCGCGCGGTCGGGCTCACGCTCGAAGCCAGCGGTTGCTCGGCTCCGATGGGCTCGCGTTGCCGCGTTGAAGTCGCCGGTGGCCGCTGGGTCGATACGGAAGTCGTCGGCTTTGCGGGTGATCGTACGTTCTTGATGCCCACCGCCGACCTCGAAGGCCTGCTGCCGAACGCGCGCGTGGTGCCGAGTCGTCTGCAGGGCGAAGTCGCGGTCGGTGAAGGCCTGCTCGGTCGTGTCATCGATTCCGACGGCGTTCCGCTCGACGGCCGCGGCCCGATCCGCGCCGAAGGCCACATGGGCCTGACCGGCCGTTCGATCAATCCACTCATGCGCGAGCCGATCACGCGTTCGCTCGACGTCGGCGTACGCGCGATCAACGCGCTGCTGCCGATCGGTCGCGGCCAGCGCGTCGGCCTGTTCGCCGGTTCCGGTGTCGGTAAAATCGACGCTGCTCGGCATGATGACCAGGTTCACCGCGGCGGACGTCATCGTCGTCGGCCTGATCGGTGAGCGAGGCCGCGAAGTCCGCGACTTCGTCGAAGCCACGCTGGGCGAGGAAGGCCTGCGTCGCGCGGTCGTCGTCGCAGCACCGGCCGACCGCCCGCCGCTCGCGCGCTTGCACGGCGCCCTGCGCGCCACCGCGATCGCCGAGTACTACCGGGACCAAGGCTTGCATGTCCTGCTGCTGATGGACTCCCTGACCCGATACGCGCAGGCGCAACGCGAGATCGGCCTTTCGGTCGGCGAGCCGCCGACCACGCGCGGCTATCCGCCGTCGGTGTTCGCGAAGCTCCCTGCCCTCGTCGAACGCGCCGGCAACGGCGCCGACGGCCGCGGCTCGATCACCGCGTTCTACACGGTGCTCACCGAAGGCGACGACCAGCAGGAGCCGATCGCCGACGCCGCACGCGCCATTCTCGATGGCCACATCGTGCTCTCGCGTCGCATCGCCGATTCCGGCCAGTACCCGGCGATCGACGTCGAAGTTTCGGTGTCGCGCGTCATGCAGGACATCACCGACGCGCCGTGGCGCGAACGCATCCGCAAGCTGCGTCGCCTGCTCTCCGCGTACTCCACGCAGCGCGATCTCATCGCGATCGGCGCCTACCAGCGCGGCAGCGATCCGGTGGTCGACGAAGCGCTCGCGCGCTGGCCGTCCATCGTTGAATTCCTTTCGCAGGACGTTCGCGAAGCGTCCAACGTCGAGGAGAGCAAGGCCGCGCTGATGCGCCTGCTCGACGACGGCGCCGGCATCCCCCTCTAACCGGACTTTTCCATGGCGCCGCGCTCCCAACGCCTCGACCCGATCCTCCAGATCAAGCAACGCCAGCAGGACGAAGTCGCGCAGCAGGTCGCCGCGCGCGAAGCCGCGCACGCCGAGCAGAAGGCCCGCCTGGAAGCGTTGCAGCGGTACTCGGCCGAGTATTCGTCGACGCCGGAACAGGGCGCGACGTTCAACCCCGCACTGCTCGCCAATCGCGTCGCGTTCCAGGCGAAGTTGCAGCAGGCGGTGACGCAGCAGCTGCAGGCGGTCGAGCGTTCACGCGAAGCGACGGAAGTCGAACGCGCGCGCCTGATGCTCGCGAGCCGCGAAACGCACGTGCTGCAGAAGCTCGCCGCGAGCTATCGCAGCGAGGAAACGCGCGTGGCCGACCAGCGATCGCAGAAGGAACTCGATGATCTTGCCAGCCGCCGCGTGCGCGCAGCGCTCGGCACCGAGGAGCCGACGCAATGAACGTCGATCGATCGTCATCGCCCGTGCAGGCGCTCACCGGCGCCGCGACGCATGCATCGTCCAAGGCGAAGCAGCACGACGCGCCGGAATTTTCGTTCGACACCGGCGAGAAGCCCGCGGCTCCGGTCGAGGCACGACGTGAGATGCCGCGCGAACACGCGGCGAATGAAGCGAAGCCGCGTGAGGCGACGCGATCGCATCACGACGACGCGCCGCGCAGCGATGACGCGACTGCTGCGCGTGCGAAACCGAGCGAACACGCGAACGCCGCGTCGCGTCGCGATGGCAAGCCGCGCGACGATGCATCGACGCCTGAATCCACGGACACGACGGCCGCAGCGAGCACTGAAGCATCCGACGATGCGACAAAGAAGACCGCGCCGGACGACAACGCCGCTACGACTGCCGATTCCCTGCCCAACCGCATGCTCGCGCTGCTCACTGGCGACTGGTCCGCAGTGAGCGCGAAACCCGCGCCCGCGACCGGAGACGGTGCAGCCACCGCACTCCCCGGTCTGCCGGGTGCCACGCCGCTTCCCGCTGCAACCGCGCCGGTCACTGGCGCGATCGCAGCGTCGACCGATGCAACGGCATCGACGACGAACACCACATCGACACCCGGCGCCGCCGCAGGCGTCGCACTGATGCAGGCGTTGTCGCCCGCAGCGGATGCGACCAACCTCCAGGCCACGCCGGCGACACCCGCAGCCGACGCATTCGCCGCGCTGGCCGCACTCGCGCAGTCGAAGAGCGATCGCACGGGCTCGACGTCGTCCGTCGACGCATCGACACCCGGCGCGCCCGGCATCGCGTTCAATCCGCTGATGGCGCGCGGCACCGACATGCCATCGAACGTTCGCGACGTCATCGCCGCGTCGCCGCTGTCGGTGTCGCTCGCCCTCGATGCCGACTTCGACGACGGCATGAGCCAGCGCATCACGTGGATGGCCGACCAGAAGCTCGACCACGCCGAGATCCGCGTCACGCCCGATTCGTTGGGACCCATCGATATCCGTTTGCAGATGGACGGGCATCGCGTCAACGCGACGTTCCACACCGCGCATGCGGATGTGCGGCAGGCGCTCGAATCCGGCATGGATCACCTGCGCACGTTGCTCGGCAAGCAAGGCATGGAACTCGGGCAGACGCAGGTCGGCACCGGCAGTCGCCAAGGCGGCGACGGTCGTGCGAATGGCGCGTCCGGCGGATTCCCCGGCGGCAGCGGGCTGGGCAGCGACGCCGAAGAGCAGGTCACGACGGTTCGCACGTTGCGCTCGCGCGGCTTGATCGACGAGTACGTCTGATTGCGGTGAAGCGGCCGTCGTACGGTCGCTCGCTTGGAAACCCATCCCTCATGGCCGCTGAGATGCGTCGAACAGCAGCCGCTGCCGCGTTCAAGCAGCACTAACGCACGCCCAACAGCCGCCTTCACGGCCCATCCGTGACGCACGTCGCGCAAGACGACGTCCCGACGCGGCCGCATTCAGGCCGGCGTCAAAACCCCGGCGATCGACCTCCAGAATGCGGCACGGCGCTTGCACAAGCCGGGCGTACCCATGGAGTTCTCCCGTGTCCGCCAAAGCCCCTGCCGCTCCGGCCGCCGCCCCTGAGGCGACCGACAAGCCCCAGAAGAAGAGCAAGAAAAAGTTGATCATCATCGTCGTCGCGGCGGTGCTGCTGCTTGGCGGCGGCGTTGCCGGCGCGTGGTGGTACACCAGCAAGCCGGCAACGAAGGAAGCGTCGAAGAAACTGCCGACGCAGTACTTCGCGATGGACCCCTCGTTCGTGGTCAACCTCGCCGACACCGATACCGTGCGTTACCTGCAGGCCGACGTGCAGCTGGCGACGCGTGATCCCGAGACACTCGCCGCGCTGCACGAGCAGGCGCCGGCCATCCGCAATCGCCTGCTGCTCCTGTTCGGCCAGCAGACCGCCGACCAGCTCGCGCAGCGCAGTGGCAAGGAGCGCCTGCAGGAAAAGGCGCTCGCCGAAGTGAAGTCCGTCCTGAAGGCCGAAGGCGCGCCGATGAAGATCGACGCGGTGATCTTCACGAGCCTAGTCACCCAGTAAGGGATTCCGCATGAGCGCCGACCTGCTTTCACAGGACGAGATCGATGCCCTCCTCCACGGCGTGGACGCGGGGGCGATCGAGGTCGAGCCGCCGGCCGCTCCGGGCGAGGCACGCAATTACGACTTCGCCAGCCAGGACAAGATCGTCCGCGGCCGGTTGCCGACGCTCGAGATGATCAACGAGCGCTTCGCGCGCACGTGGCGAATCGGCCTGTTCAACCTGCTGCGTCGTTCGGCGGATCTTTCGGTGCGCGGCATCGACCTGATCCGCTTCGGCGAATACATGCATTCGCTGCAGGTGCCGAACAACCTCAACCTGATCAAGATGAAGCCGCTGCGCGGCACCGGCATCATCGTGTTCGAACCGCGCCTGGTGTTCACCACCGTCGACAACTTCTTCGGCGGCATGGGCAAGTACCACACGCGCATCGAAGGCCGCGAGTTCACGCCCACCGAAATGCGCGTGATCCAGCTGCTGCTCAAGCAGACGTTCGCCGATTTGACGGAAGCCTGGGCGCCGGTGCTGCCGGTCGAGTTCGAATACGTGAACTCCGAAGTGAACCCGCACTTCGCCAACATCATTTCGCCGCGCGAATACATCGCGGTGAGCCGGTTCCATGTCGAACTCGAAGGCGGCGGCGGCGAGCTGCATGTCGCGCTTCCGTATTCGATGCTGGAGCCGATCCGCGAACTTCTCGACGCCGGCGTGCAGAGCGATCGCATCGAGAAAGACGAGAACTGGACGCGCGCGCTGCGCTCGCAGCTGCAGGACGCGGAAGTCGAAATCAGCAGCAGCCTGGCCGAGCGCTCCATCTCGCTGCGCGCGCTGAGCAAGCTGAAAGTCGGCGACGTGATTCCGATCGACCTGCCGAAGCAGTTGTCGCTGGAAGTCGAAGGCACGCCGCTTTTCGCGGGTGAATTCGGAACGCACAACGGCAAGAACGCCATCAAGATCACCCACGTGAACCAGCCGCGCTCGCTGATTCCCCTCGATTCCCTGGGCTAACGCATGAACACTTCCGACCTGGCCGCGCCCGCGGCGTTCGACACGCTGACCGCCGACGGCGGCACCGGCGCGGACCTCAATCTCGACGTCATCCTCGACGTCAACGTGACGCTGTCGCTGGAAGTCGGCCGCTCGCGCATTCCGATCCGCAACCTGCTGCAGCTCAACCAGGGCTCGGTGGTGGAACTCGAGCGCGCCGCAGGCGAACCGCTCGATGTCTACGTCAACGGCACGCTGATCGCGCAGGGCGAAGTCGTCGTGGTCAACGATCGCTTCGGCGTGCGGCTCACCGACGTCGTGAGCCCGTCCGAGCGCATCAAGCGACTCAAGTGAGCGGCGTGGGCCCGGCGATGGACGAGATGGTCGCGGTTGCGGCGCCGGTGCAGGCGGCTGCGAATGTGGCGACTGCGAAGGCGTCTACGGATGCTGCTGCTCCCGTTGCGGCGCCCGTAGTGACTGTCGCTGCACCTGCTTCGTCGACATCGACTATCGCGACTCCGACGCAGCCGGTTGTAACGACGGCGACCACCGCACAGCCCGTCGCGCCCGCGCGCAAAGTTTCGTTTCCGCTCCGTCCGGCCACGACCGCGCAGGTCGCGCATCCGGTTGGCCATGCACCGGGCACCGACGCCGGAAGCATCGGCGGCGCGGTGTTTTCGCTGCTGCTCGTCATCGGCCTGATCCTCGGCCTGGGCTGGCTCGCCAAGCGCATGCCCGGCATGAATCGCGGCGGCGGCTCATCGCAATTGAAGATTGTCGCCAGCGTTGCGCTCGGTCCGCGCGATCGCGCCGTGGTGCTCGATGTTGGCGGCCAGCAGCTGCTTGTCGGCGTCGGCCAGGGCGGGGTACGGACCTTGCACACGTTGGAGCACCCGCTGCCCGTCGTCGAATCGTCGGCACCGACCGTGTTCGCACAGGTGCTCGCGCAGCATTTCGGTAAGAAGTCATGAGCATCTCGCTCGACCGCCTGTTGCGCAGCGTCTGCGCACTCGCCCTGCTGCTCGGCCTCGCATACGGATTGCTGACGCATTCCGCACACGCGCAGGCCGCGCCGAACACGCCGGCCGTCGCCGCTGCAACGCAGCCGTCGACTGCGACCGCCGCTGCGGCCGCGTCATCGCGACCGCTGCCGACGATCAACGTCGGCCAGGTCGGTGGCCAGCCGGTGAGCATGCCGCTGCAGGTGCTGCTGCTGATGACCGGCATCACGCTGCTGCCTGCAGCGTTGATGGGTATCACCGCGTTCACCCGCATCATCATCGTGCTCGGCCTGTTGCGGCAGGCGCTCGGCACCGGCCAGACACCGAGCAACCAAGTGCTGCTCGCGCTCGCGCTGTTCCTCACCTTCATGATCATGACGCCGACATTCGACGCGGCATGGAGCGCAGGCATCTCGCCGTACCTCGACGGCCACATGGATTTCAAATCCGCATGGGCCGCCGCATCGCAACCGTTCCGCGGCTTCATGCTCGCGCAGGTTCGCGACACCGACCTGATGACGTTCGCCGGCCTCTCGCACACCGGTCCGTACGCGTCGCCGAACGACGTGCCCTTCAGCGTGCTCGCCGCGTCGTTCCTCACCAGCGAACTCAAGACCGCGTTCGAAATCGCGTTCCTGATCTACATCCCGTTCGTGATCATCGACCTGGTCGTCGCCAGCGTGCTGATGTCGATGGGCATGATGATGATGTCGCCGATGATCGTATCGGCCCCCTTCAAGATCCTGCTGTTCGTGCTCGTCGACGGCTGGGTGCTCGTCGTCGGCTCGCTCGCCGGCTCCTTCAATCCGGTGACATGACATGACGCCTGAAGTCGCGATGACGGAAATCACCCGTGGCCTGGAAATGGCGCTGGTTCTCGGCGCGCCGCCGCTGCTTGCGGTGCTGGGCGTGGGTGTTGCGGTGGGTGTCGTACAGGCCGCTACGCAGATCAATGAGCAGACGATCGGTTTCGTCGTCAAGGCGATCGCGCTGACGGCGACGATCGCGGTGATGGGGCACTTTCTGCTGGGGCGGTTGGTGGCGTTTACGGCGGATCTGTTTCAGCGGATTCCGCAGTTGATTGGCTGATCGCGCACACGAGACCGAGCTCGGTGTCTTTTGCATTGATGCAATGCATGCAGCCTAAGCAACAGCCGAAGCGTTTCGTGCGCTGCGCGCCTGAGTTACTTTTCTTTGCTGGTGCAAAGAAAAGTAATCAAAAGAAAGCACCTTCCCCGATCAGATCTACAGCGCGAGATCGTGTGACTCTTCCACGATCCGCACACTCGCCATCCTGGCTCGGGTGCGGACGACGCACATCCATGTGCGCCGCCCTTCGGGTCTCACGATTGGGTTCGCGCGGCGGACTCGCGTTTGTGCTGGCTTGCGCATCACGGGCTTATTACGACTGTTGTTAGCGATGGTGCTTAGCAGCGCGGCGGTGCAGCGGTGCAGCGGCCTTTGGCA
Source organism: Lysobacter sp. HA35 (assembly GCF_054061195.1). Taxonomy (NCBI): domain Bacteria; kingdom Pseudomonadati; phylum Pseudomonadota; class Gammaproteobacteria; order Lysobacterales; family Lysobacteraceae; genus Lysobacter; species Lysobacter sp. HA35. The sequence continues at coordinate 1,717,826 of NZ_JBSSDY010000001.1, forward strand.
CGCATGCGTGGTCCGCTCGGCTGACAAAGAACGCATCGGCACAGGTGGCGTGGCGCTCCGCAGCTGCCGTGCCGGCAACGCAGAGACACGCAGACACGAGCATGCAAGCACAGAGCGTTTGGCGCGCGCCAGCCCGTCGCGGTGTCTCGGCTCGCGATCTGCGCTTCTGCACTTGTTCGTTGCGTGCGTATGGCGCTGCTAGCGTCTCCGGTTTAGCGCCATTGCTGGTAGGCGTGTGCCTCCCCTCACCTCAACAGCCGCGCAAATCGTGAAGACCCCGAAGGGGTGGCGCGCAGGACGCGCGCCGTCGCCACCCGAGGCAGGATGCCGAGTGTGGCGATCTCGAGAGAGGCACCCGATCGCGAGCTGTAGATCCGTCGGGGAAGGTGCTTTCTTTTGGTTACTTTTCTTTGCACCAGCAAAGAAAAGTGACTCGGCCGCTTCAGCGGACGAAACGCCTTTGCCTTGCAGCGAAGCAAAGCGCGAACGCACCAGTCGCCACGCCTTCAGCCACAACCGCTCACTCTCCGACCAAGCGCCCCGGTCCGACGAACGATGAAGCCCCTCCTCCTAGCCACAGCACTCGCACTGTCGACCGCGGCCGCCGGCGCGGCCCCGCCAACATTCGAAACCCGCGTGGCCACCGCCAAAGCAGCAGTCGCCACCCGCCCCGGCTTCATCTACGACACCGCCATGGTCCCGGCGATCCACCACGCCCTCGTCCCCTGCGTGCCGAAGGGAACCGACCCCACCCGCGGCGGCGATTTCGTCCTCGTCGCCGACGTGGACGCGAACGGCCGCTTGAGCAACGTCGACACCCGTCCCGCCAGCCCCCTCGCCCGCTGCTTCGCCAAAACGTTCGGCGCACTGACCATGCAGAAGCCGCCGCTCGCCCACGGCCGCTCGCTCTACCCGATCGTCGTCGAGATGCTGACCGAGCCCTAGTCGCACAACCGCTATCGCCGCGGCGGAACAGCCTTTGCATCCGTCCGCCGCGATGGACGCCGTCACCCTCACCACTGCCGACGGGCTGAACCTGTTCGGCATGCTCTCGAGCATCCTCTGGTACGCGCTGCGCATTGGCGCGGCGATCCAGGCGTTGCCGATGGTGGGCGGCCGTGGCATTCCGGCGCGGTCGCGACTCGTACTCACGATCGCGATCGCCGCGGCGCTCTCGCAGATGCTGCCGGCGCCACCGCCGGCCGGAATCAACGCCGCCACCTTCCTCGCCGTCGGGCGTGAATTCGCGATGGGCGTCGCGATCGGGCTGATGCTGCGGATCGCGTTCGAAGCCGGCGAAGTCGCCGGCGAACTGGTCAGCCAGGGCATGGGGCTGGCGTCGGCGACGATGGCCAACCCGCTCAGCGGCACGTCGTCGCCGGTGATTTCGCAGTGGTTCTTCCTGGCGTTCGGGCTGGTGTTCTTCACCACCGACGGCCACCTCGCGCTCGTGCAGCTGCTCTTCGACAGCTACGGCTCGATGCCGGTGGGCACGCCGATTCCGGACTGGGCCGGCTTCGTGCAGTCGGTGCCGCAGTTCTTCGGCGTCGCCCTGCGCACGGGGCTGCTGCTGGCACTGCCGGTGATGATGGCGCTGCTGGCGGTGAACGTCGCGATCGGCGTGTTGTCGCGCGCGGCCCAGCAGCTGAGCCCGATGTCGATGGGCTTCCCCATCGCATTGCTGGTCGGCCTGCTGCTGCTGATGGCGCTGGCAAGGGAATTGCAGGGTCCCGTGCAACGGCTGTTCGGAGACGCCTTCCAGGCGGCCCGCGCCCTCACCGGCTGACCTGTTGCGATGTCCGAGACCGACCACGAAGACCGCACCGAAGCGCCATCAGAGAAGCGATTGCGGGAAGCCCGCGAGCGCGGCGATGTGCCGCGCTCGAAGGAACTCGCGAACGTGGCGGTGCTGGGCTGCGCGACGCTGGCGCTGAAGGTCACCGGCCCGCACATCGGCGCGGTCTCGCAGGGCTGGATGCGCAACGCGCTGCAGTTCGAACCCGCTCTGCTCGACGACCCGACCCGCCTGCCGGTGTACGCCGCGAAGACCGCCGCGGCGCTGGTGCTGCCGGTGTCCCCACTGATCCTCGCCGCGCTCGGCGGTTGCTTCATCGCGCCCGCATTGATGAGCGGCCTTCGCTTTTCGAGTTCCGCACTCAAGGCCGACCTCACCCGCCTGAGCCCGATGGCCGGGCTGTCGCGCATGTACGGCAAGGAATCGTTCGCCGAACTCGGTCGCTCGGTCCTGCGCCTGCTGCTGATCGGTGGCATCGCGGCGATCGTGATCAAGAGTTCGATGTCGCGCCTTCTCGACATGCCGAAGCAGTCGCTGGAGATGGCGGTATCGAACGGCGTCGACACCGTGCTCGGCGTGTTCCTCGCGCTGGTCGGCGCGCTTGCGCTGCTCGCGGCGATCGACGTGCCGTACCAGAAGTTCGCATGGCGCGCGAAGCTCAAGATGACCAAGCAGGAGCTGCGCGACGAAGCCAAGGAATCGGACGGCAATCCCGAGGTCAAGGCGCGCATGCGACACGCCGCGCGCGAGATGTCGAACCGCCGGATGATGGACGCGATTCCGACCGCCGACGTGGTCATCACCAACCCGACGCACTACGCCGTCGCGCTGAAGTACGAAGCCGGTGCGATGCGCGCGCCGAAAGTCGTGGCCAAGGGCGTGGACGAAATGGCGCTGCGCATCCGCGAACTCGCGAGCACGCACAAGGTGTCGCTGGTCGAAGCGCCGCCGCTCGCGCGTGCGCTGTATCGCCAGTGCAAGGTCGACGAGGAAATCCCGGTGAAGCTCTACGCGGCGGTCGCGCAGGTGCTCACCTACATCTTCCAGCTGAAGAAATGGCACCCCGCGCGCGGGCCGATGCCGCAGCTGGTGCAGCTGGACGTCGGTGCCGAAGGCGCGCCGGATCCGGCCGGAGATAACGCATGAGTCGCGCCGCAGGCGTACTGCAATCGCTGAAGGGCGGCGCCGCTGCGCCGCTCGTCGTGCTCGGCATGCTGGCGATGGTGACGGTGCCGCTGTCGCCGATCGTTCTCGATGCCTTCTTCACCATCAACATCGCGCTGTCGCTGGTGGTGATGCTGGCGGTGGTCTACGTCAAGCGCCCGCTGGAATTCTCGATCTTCCCCAGCGTGCTGCTGATGGTGACGCTGCTGCGCCTCGCGCTGAACGTCGCATCCACGCGCGTGGTGTTGTTGCACGGCCACGAAGGCGAAGCCGCCGCGGGCCACGTCATCGAATCGTTCGGCCAGTTCGTGATCGGCGGCAGTTACGCCGTCGGCCTGGTCGTGTTCGCGATCCTCACCATCATCAACTTCGTCGTGGTGACGAAGGGTGCGGGCCGCATCTCCGAAGTGTCGGCACGCTTCATCCTCGACGCGATGCCCGGCAAGCAGATGGCGATCGACGCCGATCTAAATGCCGGCCTGCTCACGCGCGAAGAAGCGAAGGCGCGTCGCGAAGACGTGCGCAACGAGGCCGACTTCTACGGCTCGATGGACGGTGCCGGCAAGTTCGTGCGCGGCGACGCGGTCGCCGGCCTGCTCATCCTCGGCATCAACCTGGTCGGCGGCATGCTGATCGGCGTGTTGCAGCACGGCCTGAGCTTCGGTCAGGCGGCATCGACGTATTCATTGCTCGCGATCGGTGACGGCCTCGTCGCGCAGTTGCCCGCGCTGCTGGTGTCGACCGCGACGGCGATGCTCGTCACGCGCGCGACCACCGAACAGGAAATGGGTGCGACGGTCCAGAAGCAGATCTTCGGCCACCATCGCGCGCTCACCGTTTCCGCCGCGATTCTCGGTCTGGTTGGCCTCGTGCCTGGCATGCCGAACATTCCGTTCCTGCTCGCGGCCGGCGGCATGGGTTATGCGGCGTGGCGCCTGAGCAAGAAGGCGAAGGATGCGGACGTCGCACCGGTCGAAGACAACGGCATGTCGACACTGCCGACGCCGTCGCCGAATGCGGAACTGACGTGGGATGAGTTGCGCCCGGTCGAACCGCTGTCGCTCGAAGTCGGCTATCGCCTGATTCCACTGGTCGACAAGACGCACGGTGGCGAACTGCTCGCGCGCCTGAAGGGCGTGCGTCGCAAGCTCACGCAGGACCTCGGCTTCCTGATTCCCGCGGTGCACGTGCGCGACAACCTGGAACTCGCGCCGAACGCGTATCGCGTGATGGTGCACGGCGTTCCGGTCGCGACTGGCGAGCTGCAACCGGATCGCGAAATGGCGCTGGATCCGGGCCGTGTATTCGGCACGCTCGAAGGCATTCCGACGCGCGATCCCGCGTTCGGTCTCGACGCGGTGTGGATCGCGCCGACGCAGCGCGCGCATGCGGAATCACTCGGCTACACGGTCGTCGACCCGGCCACCGTGGTCGCCACGCATCTCTCCCACCTCGTGCGCGAGAAGGCGGCGGAACTGCTGGGCCATGACGAAGTGCAGCAGCTGCTGGCGAACGTCGCCAAGCAGTCGCCGAAACTCGTCGAGGAATTGACGCCGAAGCTGCTGCCGCTGTCGACCATCGTTCGCGTGCTGCAGTCGCTGCTGTCGGAAAAGGTGCCCCTGCGGCAGATGCGGCAGATCGTCGAAGCGCTCATGGAGCATGGCGCGATGACGCAGGATCCGGCGCAGTTGGTCGCCGTCGTCCGCACCGCGCTCGGCCGCTTCATCGTGCAGGAACTCAACGGTTTGAATGCGGAGCTGCCGGTGTTCACGCTGGCGCCGCAGTTGGAGCGCGTGCTGCAGGATTCGGTGAGTGGTACCGGCGCTGCGCTGGAACCCGGCCTCGCCGAGCGGCTGCACCAGAACCTCAGCGAATGCGTCACCCGCCAGGAAGGCAAGGGCGAACCGGCCGTGCTGCTGGTCCCTTCCCCGATTCGTTCTTCTATTGCTCGACTCGTTCGCCACAGCGTGCCGCAGCTTGCGGTGCTGGCTTATGGCGAGGTGCCTGAGGACAAGCGCCTTCGGTTGGTGGGTTCAATCGGGTAATGCAGCGCCGCTTAGCGGCACTGCTGGTAAGTACCGCTCTAGCCTGCCGCGCGGCGGCTGAGCCGATGCCGCGCTGAATAGCGGTCGCCGTCAAGTGATGTCGCCGCCTCCTTTGACGGCCGCCTGACGCCGCACCGGCAAACGGCGAACCCGGTCGCACAAATCCGGTTCTTCCGATCTCTACCGCCGCTCAAGTTCGACGCTTTCCCGTCGTACCGCCTCTGGCACGGCCATTGCACTAGTCCCGGCATGAGCCGCACGACCCTGCAAACCGTCACCGCCCGAATCGAGGCTGTCGCATGAGAATCAAGCGTTTCGTCGCCCCGGACATGCGCACCGCGCTGAAGATGGTGCGTGAGGAACACGGCCCCGATGCCGTGATCCTGTCGAACAAGCCCGTGCACGGCGGCATCGAAGTCGTCGCCGCCACCGACTACGACGAGGCACTGGTGCAGCAGGCGCTGCGCAATGCGTCCGAAGAGCCGGAGCGCCCCGCCACCGCGCTCGATGCGATGCCGATCTTCGCCGTCGCGCCCTTGCCGGTCGTCGCGCGCCAAGCAGTCGCCGCCGGCTTCGACGAACCCGAGCCGCTGTCGCGTGCCGACGCCATGATCGCCGCGCTCGGCGGCAACTCGGCACACGCCGCCGCTGCACGCACCGCATTGGCCGATCGCGCCCGCGCTGCCGTCAACGATGTCGAGAAGCCCAAACCCGCGCTGTCGACGATGCTGCGCAAGCCGGCGCCGGAAGCTGCGCCGTTGCCGAAGGCCGAACACGCCGACACGACGAACGTGCGTCCGGGCGACGACTTCCGCAGCCTGCTGCGTCGACTCACCGACGAAGACACGGCGACCTTCAGCGCGCGCGCCACCGAAATGGCGCAGGCCGAAGCCGAATACGTTCAGACCCGCGCCCAGGCGCACGTCGAAGCCGCTGCGTCGGTCGACGAGATCATCGAAGCGCCGGTCGCCGTCGTTGCCGAAGCCGTTGCACCGATCGAAGCGGAGATCGTCGAGATCCCGGCACCGGTCGCCGTGCAGCCCGCTCCGATCATCGAAACCGTCGTTGCGACGCCGGCTCCGATCGCCGCGCCGACCTTCGCCGAACTCGTCACCACCGCGCCGGTCGCTGCAACCATCCAGCCGCAGACCTACGTCGATGCCTTCGACCCGCTCGCCGAGATGGCCGCGGTGCAGGCGCCGGCTCCGGTCGTCGCGCAGCCGCAGATCGTCACGGTCGCCGCGCCGCCGACGCTGCAGCTGGTCGTCAATCAATCCGAAGACCCGACCATCGTTGCCATGCGCAACGAGCTGAGCTCGATGCGCCAGATGATCGAGCGCCAGATGGGCCAGTTCGGACTCGAGCGCCTGCGCGGTTCGCCGGCGCGTGCACTCGCGTTCGAAACACTGCAGGCCTACGGTATCGACGACACGCTCGCGCAGTCCATCGCGCAGCGCATCGATCCCAAGCTCGAGCCGGCGAAGGTCAAGGCGCCGCTGCTCGCCGAGCTCGCGCGCATGCTCACCATCGCGCGTTCGGAACCGCTCGAAGACGGCGGCGTGTTCGCACTGATCGGCCCGACCGGCGCCGGCAAGACGACCACGCTCGCCAAGCTCGCCGCACGTTTCGCGCAGCGCCACCGCGCACGCGACGTCGCGCTCGTCACCACCGATGTCGAACGCCCCGGCGCGCGCGAGCAGCTGCATGCGCTCGGTCGCAAGCTCGGCATCACCGTCTGCGAAGCCGAAGGCCCCGAAGGCCTGACCGACGCGCTCGACCAGCTCGTCGATTACCCGCTCGTGCTCGTCGACACCGCAGGTTACGCGGCGCGCGACAAGGCACTGCTCAGCCAGGTCACGTGGCTGCGTGCGACGCGCAATTTGCGTTCGCTGCTGGTGCTGCCGGCCAACCTGCAACAGCAGGACATGTCGGAAGCCGTGCGTCGCTACCGCATGGCTGCGCCGGAAGCGGTGGTGTTGACCAAGCTCGATGAAACCGGACGCCTCGGCAGCGCGATTTCCGTCGCGATCAAGCATGGCCTGCCCCTTGCATATACGACGGCGGGCCAGCAGGTGCCGGCCGACCTCGAAGCCGCGGATGCGTCGCGACTCGTGCTCCAGATCGAAAAACTCCGTCGCGCCGCCGACAACCCGCTTGCCACCGAGGAACGCCATGTCGTCGCCTGATCCCATCGCCGCCACGCGCATGGCCACGCCCGCCAACGATGCCGCCGGCCCGGTGCGTGTCATCGCCGTTGCCAGTGGCAAGGGCGGCGTCGGCAAGACCTCGGTGTCCGTGAATCTCGCGATGAGCCTGCAGAACGCCGGCCACCGCGCACTGCTTCTCGATACCGACCTCGGCCTCGCGAACGTCGACGTGATGCTCGGCCTGTCGCCGCGCTTCACGCTCAGCGACGTGTTCGCCGGCCGCTGCGAACTCGCCGACACGCTGATCGAAGGCCCGAACGGCCTGCTGGTCGTGCCGGCCGCCAGCGGCAAGCGCCACATGACCGAACTCACCCCGGCGCAGCACATCGGCCTGGTGCACGCGTTCTCGCAGCTCGATGCACCGATCGACGTGATGGTGGTCGACAACGCCGCCGGCATCGCCGACAGCGTGCTGACTTTCTGCCAGGCCGCGCAGGACGTGATCGTTGTCGTGTGCGACGAACCCGCATCCGTCACCGATGCGTACGCGCTGATCAAAGTGCTGTCGCGCGAGCGCGGCCTCACCCGCGTGCAGGTGCTCGCGAACCAGGTCGGTCACCCGTCCGAGGGCCGCCAGCTGTACGACAAGCTCGAACGCGTGACGTCGAAGTTCCTCGACGTCACGCTCAACTATCTCGGCGCGATCCCGCGCGATGAATGGCTGCGACGCGCGATCCAGCGCCAGGAGGCCGTCGTCGACGCCTTCCCGGCTGCTCCTTCGTCGATGGCCTTCCGCGAGATCGCCAAGCGCGCCGGCCAGTGGCAGACGCCCTCCGGCCCGCGCGGCCACGTGGAGTTCTTCATGGAACGACTCATCCCCACAGCGCGGAGTGCGACGGCATGAGCATGACGGCGACCGCAGTGAAAGCGAATCAATACAAGCAGACGCGCACCGCGAGCGATGGCTTCGATGCCACCGCGGTGGTCGTGCGACACGGCGAACTCGTGCGCCGAATTGCCCATCACCTTGCCGCGCGTCTGCCGGCGAGCGTGGAAGTAGACGATCTCATCCAGGCCGGCATGCTCGGCCTGATCGAGGCGGCGAAGAACTTCCAGGCCGATCAGGGCGCGGCGTTCGAGACGTATGCGTCCATCCGCATCCGCGGTTCGATGATCGACGAGATCCGTCGTGGCGACTGGGTGCCGCGCAGCGTGCATCGCCGCTACCGCGACGTGGTGTCGGCGACGCGCCAGGTCGAACAGGCCAACGGCCGCGCGGCCAATTCATCGGAGATCGCCGAAGTGCTCGGCGTGTCGGTCGACGACTACCACCACATGCTCGAGGACGCCTCGCGCGGCCAGCTGCTTTCGCTCGACGAGCAGATGGACGACTTCGACGGCGAACCGCGCCTTGCGGCCAGCTGCAACGTCACCCCGGCGCGCGAACTCGAACACACCGTGTTCCGCCAGGCGCTCGGCGAAGCGATCGGCAACCTGCCCGAGCGCGAACAGCTGGTGCTATCGCTGTACTACGAGCAGGAAATGAACCTGCGCGAGATCGGCGCGGTGCTCGGCATCAGCGAATCGCGCGTCTGCCAGATCCACGGGCAAGCAATGCTGCGGCTGCGCGGTCGCCTCGGCGATTGGCGCGATACGGCGGCGGAGCACGTCGAGGCGTGAAGTAGCGCGGGTGCGCGAGCACCCGTCAGCATTGCGGCGCATCTACCGGGGCCGACATTGCGACATGTGATGCGCGTCGCAAGCGTGTCGCGTCCCGCGTTGCGACGCGCTGCCTTTGTCTCGCTTCTGAATTTCAGCGCGGCGCCTCAAGAACGCGCTCGCCACGCCGATAGCTCACCTAGGAACGCCCGGAACCCGTCCATGGACAAGAACATCAAGATTCTCATCGTCGACGATTTCTCGACGATGCGCCGTATCGTCAAGAACCTGCTCAACGATCTCGGCTTCTTCGACACCACCGAAGCCGAAGACGGCAACAGCGCGCTCGTCGAGCTGCGCAAGGCCAAGTTCGATCTCATCATCACCGACTGGAACATGCCGGGCATGCCGGGCATCGACCTGCTGAAGAATGTGCGCGCCGATGCGGCGCTGCAGAAGATTCCGGTGCTGATGGTCACCGCCGAAGCCAAGCGCGAGCAGATCATCGAAGCCGCGCAGGCCGGCGTGAACGGCTATGTCATCAAGCCGTTCACCGCGGCGGTGCTGCAGGACAAGCTCGCCAAGATCTTCGAGCGCATCGAGGCCGCGGCATGAACGCGGCCGCTGCCGTCGTTTCCCCCGAACGCGATGCCATCGTCGAAACGCTGCAGTCCGCACTGCGCTCGCTGGAAAGCGGCGACGATGCGGGCTGTCGCGCTGCGATCGACGGCCTCGTCTCGTGGCGCACGCAGCCGCTGGTGCAGGGCCTCGTGCGGCTTGCGCGCGAGCTCTCGGTCGCGCTGGGTGATGACGGTCGCGGCACCGGCGCGGCATCGCTGCCGGACGCGTGCTCGCGCCTCGAGCACGTCGTGCAGCTCACCGAATCCTCGAGCATGCGAACGCTCGACCTGATCGACGAATGCGGTCGACTGCTCAGCGCGCTGCCCGAACCGCAGACCGATGCGCAGCGTGAAGCGCTGGCCGGCCTTCGTTCGCGTTTTTCCGAGATGTCGCTCGCGCAGGGTTACCAGGACCTCACCGGACAGATCATCGTGCGGGTGGTCGAACTCGTGCGCGCGGTACATGCGGGCCTTGGCGATATCGTCGGCACGCAGCACGAGCCGCTGCATCTTCATTCCAATCGCGGCCACGGCCCGGCGATCGCCGGCGTCGATCCCACGCCCGCCACGCAGGACAACGCCGACGAGCTGCTGTCCGCGCTGGGCCTTTGATTCCAGGGACCTGACGTCATGAGCGGAAGCGACGGCATGACCGAGATCTGCGCGGACTTCCTCGTCGAAGCCCGCGAGATCGTCGAACAGCTCGGCGAACAGATGGTCGTGCTCGAGCGCGCGCCGGAAGATCGCGACGCGCTCAACACCGTCTTCCGTGGTTTCCACACCATCAAGGGCGGCGCGGGCTTCCTCGACTTCCCGCCGATGGTGACGCTGTGCCACGCCGTCGAGGATCGTCTCGACGTCGCGCGCAACGGTTCGATGCCGCTCGACGGCTTCGCGTTCGACGGCGCGCAGCAGGCGATCGACCTGCTTGCCGACATGCTCGAATGCGTCGCACAAGGCCGTCCGTTGCCGACCGTGCCGCAGATCCTCATCGACAGCATGCATGTCGACGGCCATGGCGGTGCGCATTCCGGTGCCGCGCCCGTCGTCGCCGCGAGCGATCTTCCCGACAATCTCGACGAGCTCGATTTCGATTCGCTGCTCGATGCGTTTCATGGCAAAGGGGCGCTTCCCGGCGCCGTGGTGGTGTCCGAAGCACCGCCGCCGGCAGCGGTCGCCCCCGCGCCTTCTCCCACGCAGGTCGCACGTCCGGAGCCGACATCCGGTGGACGTCGCAGCCCGGCCGCGAACGACGCCGGTGAAACCACCGTGCGCGTCGACGTGCGTCGTCTCGATGCGATGGTGAACCTCGTCGGTGAACTCGTGCTCGCGCGCAATCGCCTGAAGACGATCCGCCCGCGCCTGCGCGACGAAGACCTCGACCGCGCCGTCACCGTGCTCGATGCCGCGACCAGTCGCCTGCAGTCCGCGGTGATGATGGCGCGCATGCAGCCGGTTGGCCGCGTGTTTTCGCGCTTCCCGAAGCTCGCGCGCGATGTCGCGCGGCAGGTGCAGAAGTCGGTCGAACTCGAAGTCATCGGCGCGGAAACCGAACTCGATCGCAACCTCGTCGAAGCGCTGTCGGATCCGCTGGTGCACCTGGTGCGCAACGCGATCGACCACGGCATCGAATCGCCTGAAGTGCGTCGCATCGCCGGCAAGAACGAACAGGGCAACGTGCGTCTTTCCGCGCAGCAGGAAGGCGATCACGTGATGATCGAAGTGCGCGACGACGGCGCCGGCATCGACCCCGACAAGATCCGCGACAGCGCGATCCGCAAGGGCCTGATCGAGCCGGAAGCCGCCGCGCGCCTGACGTCCGACGAATGCCTGCAGCTCATCTTCCTGCCGGGTTTCTCGACCAAGACCGAAGTCAGCGATCTCTCGGGACGCGGCGTCGGAATGGACGTCGTGCAGAGCAAGATCCGCGAGCTTTCCGGGACCGTGCACATCCAGTCCGAAGTCGGACGCGGCACGCGCATGGCGATCAAGGTGCCGCTGACGCTCGCGATCCTGCCGACGCTTCTCGTCGAGATCGAAGGCGACGTGTACGCGCTTCCGCTGGTGCGCGTCGTTGAAGTGCTCGCGCACCACGGCGGCAACGCGATGTGGATCGACGGCCAGAGCGTGCTTGATCTACGCGAGCAACCCACGCCCGTGCTCGACCTGCGCGCATGGCTCGGCCTCGACGCCGCACCGCAGGGCGCGTCCACCGGCGTCGTGCTGCAAGCGGGCGAACAGCGCTTCGTGCTGATCGTCGACCGCGTGCGCGGCCGCGAGGAAGTCGTCATCAAGGCCCTGCCCCGCACCCTGCGCGGCCTGGCCGGCTACGCGGGCGCCAGCCTGATCGGCGACGGCCGCATGGCGCTTATCCTGGACGTCGATACGCTGCACGAAACGGGTGTGCGTACGCGGCGGGCCGTGGTGAACGGCTGATCGTTCTCACCGTATCGGCGACATCGGAAGCCCGCGGAGACGCGGGCTTCGTCGTTTTCGACCGGTCGTCGGCGCGCGTGCGGACGTGCTTGACCAGCTCCACGTGTGCCGGGTACATATTTAACGTCTTAATTAACTATAGGTGCCGCCATGGATCGCGTCTTCGAAGCCATCGCGTCGTCCGCCCGACGGAAGATCCTCGCCTATCTCAACGAGGGCGAACTGACGGCCGGCGACATCGGCGAGCGGTTCGACTTCAGCAAGCCGGCGCTGTCGAGCCACCTGCGCATCCTCGAGGACGCCGGGCTGATCCAGCGCGAAAAGCGCGGCCAGTTCGTTTACTTCCGTCTCGTGCCTGAGCACCTCACGAACACGTTGTTCGCGTGGGCCGCCGAGGTGTGTCCCGTTGCAGGGCCGCTCAAGCGCGAGAGCCGGGCCCGCGCGCGCAAACCGAAGCCGGCCGGTACCTGAGGACATCGCATGCTCGCCCTGCCCGACCTTATCGCCACATTTCCCTCGGTTCGCCTGCCCGCACACGACGGTGGCCTCCCCATCGAAGTCGCGCTCATCACCCAACTCGGCATTGGTGCCGGGGACGCGTTGATCGAAGACGCCCGCAAGCGCCAGTCCGCGCATCCCGATTTCGTCGATGAGCTGGATGAGCCTTCGGCGCGAATCGGCGCGATGGACCTGTCGCGCGGCGATCCATCCACGTTGTATTCGTTCGCAGTCGGTGAGGCGGGCCATCCATTTCATCGGCATGCCGGGCATCGCGTGTTCACCGCGATTTCGGGCAGCGCCGGCGCGCTGCTGCGGTTTTCGACCGTTGCGGACGACACGATGTGCAACGACCCGGACGCGTTCGTACGCGCACTGCGGCAAGTGCGCATTCCTCCCGATTGCCTGTTCACCGTTCGATTCGGCGGCGGTACATGGCACCAGTTCCTGCCCGCAAACGACCGCGCGTCGAGCCCCGCGCTGTTCGCGTTGTCGTGCCACACGAATGAACTTGGCGGCGATCTGTCTTCGGACGTGCGCGCGCAGGTCGCCGCCAACATGGCCGACATTCCCTCGCTCACCGATGTGTTGCCGGCCGAAGTGCAGGCTGTCGTGCGCCGTCATCCGATCGCCTCACTGCCGACCGTCAGCCTCGCGCTGCACGCACGCCCCGGTTCACTGGCGCTTCGGGCGTGCGCTCATATCCGCGGCGCCGTTGGCCCGGTGCGCAGAACGCTGACACGGCTGCGCCCACTTCGCGGCTATCGCGCTGAACCTGCACGAACGGTCGAACACCTTGCATCTCCGCCAGCGGCTCTGCGTCTGGACGATGGCCTGACACACGTACACCACGAGGACATCGTGGCGACCACACTCGGCGCGGCGGAAGTCGACGGGCGCGGCGCACCCGCCCTCATGGCAGACCTGTTGCGTGCGTTCGTCGAGCACTCGCCGGATGCGGTGAGCGCACTGATGTCGATGCGGAACGTCATGGTCGCGCCGTTCCGCCTGCGCACGTCGCGACTGGGCTGCCCCGTCTCTTCATTGCTCGGGGATGCCCCGAACAGCTTCGCGGGCTTTCCCGTGCTGGCACACGCGCGAATCGCCGGCGACGGAGTTGCCGTATTGCTCGGCGCGGACGATCGCCACCTGCGGTTCCGCACGACCGTCTCCATCATCAAGGGAGCGGACGGGCAAGCGCGTCTTTCGATGCTGACGCGCGTGCACTGTTCCAACATGTTCGGCCGCGCGTACATGGCCGCTATCGAAGCCGCTCATCGGCGTTACATCGCGCCCACGATGCTACGCACCGCGACCGACGCGATCGCGCGCCGATGACGGAACGCTCAGCAGGTACCAGCGTTGTCGAGACTTGGCTCGGCCACGGCGTCGAACGACTGCATCCGGCGCTTCGCGCGCTGCACAGCGTCGGCGGTCGCCTGGCGGGCGATGTCGATACGTACGTGGCAGACTACGTCATCGGGCGGCGGCTCGCACGTCGCATGTGGCTTACGACGGGCACCTCGCGAGTCCACATGCAGGTCGACGTCGTGCCGGGCGACGACGGTTTCCTGTGGACACGGCGTTTCGATGGCGGCCCCGCCTTCGTCTCGCACTTCCGGCCGGTCGGCAGCTGGCCCACTGGCACATGGCGGGAGCGCACCGGCCGCACGCAGATCGAGTTGGGCGTCGACCTCGCCGACGGCCACTGGCGTTGGCAGCATCGAAGCACGTCGATCGCAGGCCTTCGCATTCCGGCCCGTCTCGCGCCGCGAGTGCGTGGCGAAAAGCGGATCGTCGACGGCATGTACCGGTTCGATGTCGAACTCGCATTGCCGCTGCTGGGCACCGTGATGCGCTATGGCGGGTTGATGACGATGGTCGGCCCGATCACGCAGGCAGCATCGGGCGACTAGCGCCATGTCGCGCCGCCCACCGGCCGTGTGCTACTCATGCATTACTGCCGCTGTCGGACCACGCCGTGCGCCTGCTCGTGTTGCTGCTCTCGTTGTGCATGCCGGTGGTCGCGTGGCTCGACCAGCGCGGGACGTTCGGGCCCTCCAACGGTGAGGTATCGAACCGGTTTCCGACGCTGCTGGTCGCCGCGGGTTACGCGTTCGCGATCTGGGGGCTGATCTTCCTGCTCGACGCGCTGCACGGCATTTCGCAGGCGACCGGGCGTCGCAGGAAGCTGCCGGTGCTTTCTCGCGCTGCACCATGGACCGCCCTCGGTTTCGCGGCGACGACCGCCTGGATGCCGCTGTTCTCGATGGGCCAGTACGCCGTCTGCGTGCTGGTAATCGCATTGGCGACGCTGGGCATGGTGCGCGCGTCGATGATCGTGCTCGCCGATTCCACGTCACCGGGCCTCGCGCGCTGGTCGCTGCCGCTGCATGCGGGCTGGCTGTCGCTGGCGACCTTCCTCAACATCGCGCAGGTCATCGTCGCGTACCGCTGGTTGCCGACCGACCGGATGCTGCCGTGGAGCCTCGTGCTGCTCGCGCTGGCGACCGGACTCGCGCTGGCCGTCAGCCGTCGCCTGCGCAGCTGGCCGTACGTGCTGGCGATCGTCTGGGGACTGGCGGCGACGTACGCCAAGCAGTCGCGCGCGTCGCTTTCGGGGGCAGATGTCGCGGCGATCGCGGCGCTGGTCGCCGCCGGGTTGATCGTGCTCCAGCGCCTGCTGCCGGGTAAGCGCCGCCACCGGCGCTGACCGCGTCGCCGAACCGGGCGCCGCGTCCCCGATTCGAAATGTTCTCCCGGCTCAAGAATCGGCGACCGTTATCCGTTAACGGTCCCGATGGACAGGCTCTCTTTTATCGGCGTCGTGCTCGCGCTAGTCGCGTTGCTGGGCGGCAGCGTGCTCAAGGGCGCGGGGCTGGCCGGGCTGTGGTCGCCTGCGGCCTTCGTGATCGTGATCCTCGGCACGCTTGCAGCGATCCTCGTGCAGACGCCGATGTCGACCTTCCGTCGCGCCATGAAGATCGTGCGCTGGGTGTTCAGCCCACCGGCGCGCGACGGCCACGCGCAGATCCGTCGCCTGGTCGACTGGAGCCACACCGCGCGTCGCCAAGGCCTGCTCGGCCTGGAGTCGGAGCTGATGACCGTGCAGGACGATTTCCTGCGCAAGGGCCTGCAGATGGTGGTCGACGGCAGTGAGCCGGAGCAGATCCGGCAGACGCTCGAGATCGAACTGCAGAGCCACCAGCATCGCGACATCGCGGCTGCCAAGGTGTTCGAAGGCATGGGCATCTACGCGCCCACGCTCGGCATCATCGGCGCGGTGCTCGGCCTGATGGCGGTGATGAAGAATCTCGCCGACCCGAGCAACCTCGGTCACGGCATTGCGGCTGCGTTCACCGCGACGATCTACGGCATCGGCTCGGCCAACCTCGCGTTGCTGCCGATGGCAGCGAAGCTCAAGGGCGTGATCAACGCGCAGGCCACCGAGCGCGAAATGCTGATCGAAGGACTGATCGCGATCGCGCAGGGCGAGAACCCGCGCAACATCGAATCGCGGCTGTCGGGATACCTGCACTGATGCCGCGCCGCTTCGCCCACGAAGAGCACATGAACCACGAGGCGTGGGCGATCCCGTACGGCGACCTCGTCACGCTGCTGCTCGCGTTCTTCGTCGTGATGTACGCGATGTCGTCGATCAATGCGGGCAAGTACCGCGTCGTCGCCGATTCGCTGTCGACCGCGTTCGGCGGACCACCGAAATCGATGACGCCCGTGCAGCTCGGCACCACGCAGACGCGCGGTTCGGATTACGACCGACCGTCGCTCGCGACCGCTGGCGCCGCAGGCCGGACGCGTGCGGCGCCGGTGCAGGTTCCGCACGTGCTGACGGCCGCCGCTGAAACGCCCACCGCACGCGAAGCGCGCGAGCGTGCATCGCGCGCGCAACTTCAAGGCATCGGCGATCGCATCGGCGATGCCCTGGCGGGACTCGTGCAGCAGAACCTCGTGCACGTACGCGCCGGCAGCGACTATCTCGAAGTCGAGATCCAGAGCGACCTGCTGTTCACCAGCGGCTCCGCGATGCCGAGCGGCCTCGCCATCGATACCGTGCGCAAGGTCGCCGACGTGCTGCGCGACCAGCCGAACGCGCTGCGCGTCGAGGGCTATACCGATAACCAGCCGATCGCGAGCAGCCAGTTCCCGTCGAACTGGGAACTCTCCGCTGCGCGCGCGGCCAGCGTGCTGCACGTGATGCAGCAGGCCGGCATCGCGCCGTCGCGCCTGTCGATGACGGGCTACGCCGAATACCAGCCGGTCGCCGACAACACCACGCCCGAAGGTCGCAATGCGAACCGTCGGGTCATGCTTGTGATCCTGCCCGCCGGCCGCGGCACCGACGCCGTGAGCGGCGCCGATGCGCGCACGTCGATCGCGACGGCGCAGGACATCCACCCCGCCGGGAGGGCCGGCTGATGCAGACCTGGGCGATCGCCAACCAGAAGGGCGGCGTCGGCAAGACGACCACGACACTGTGCCTTGCGCGCGGCCTGGTCGATGCGGGTTTCCGCGTGCTGGTCGTCGATCTCGACCCGCATGCGTCCGTCTCGCATGCCTTCGACGTACCGAACGATCCGCCGCCGCGTGGCTCGTACGAACTGTTCACCGACGCGACGCAGATGCTGTCGCGTCTTGCGCGCACGACCGCAGTGGAAGGTCTTTCGATCTGCCCCGCGCAGCCGTCGCTGGCGACGCTCGAACGTCGGGGTGCGAGCCAGCCCGGCCTTGGCCTCGCGCTCGGTCGCGCACTGCATGCCGCGCGCGACGTGTACGACTTCGCGTTGCTCGATTGCCCGCCGACGCTGGGCCTGTTGATGGTCAACGCACTGGCCGCAGCCGATCGACTCGTTGCACCGACGCAGACCGACCCGCTCGCGTTGCACGGCCTGCGCGACATGCTGCGCACCGCCGACATGGTGGAACGCTCGCGCCGCCGCCCGCTGCCGCGATCGATCATCCCGACACTGCACGACAAGCGCACGCGCTCGGGCCAGGCAAGCCTCGACCAGCTGCGCGATAACTACGGCGAGCAGGTCAGCCCCGACGCGATCCCGGTCGACACGCGCCTGCGCGATGCCGCGGCGGTGGCATCCGGCCCCAAGTTTTCCAGCCGCGGTGCCGATGCTTATCGAGAGGCGCTGCAATGGCTCCTCGACCCCATTTCACTTCAGTGCGAAGCCGCGTGACCATGGCCACCATCGACGCCTACCTCGACGAACTGCTCGGCACGCACGCGGCGCCCGCGACGGTCGCAGCCGACGCGTTGCCGATGACGCATGCAGAACCGGACGTCGTGATTGCCGCGCCCGCTGCGGCGATCGAACCGCCGGTCGTGCATCCCGCGCCGACGCCGTCGCCTGCACGCGGGATGCCGTCGCTGGAGGCGTTCGCCGCGACGACGCCGATTGCACCGATCCCGCGCGTGCCGGTCGCCGCAACACCGGGCCGTGCGCGCACCGCGACCGGCGGCAATCGCTGGCTGCGCGTCTGCGTTTCGAATGACTCGTATGCCTTCGAGCTGCTGCGCGTGCAGGAAGTCGTGCGCGTTGCGCCGGTGGTCGCGATGCGCGGCGCCGCGCATTCGGTGCTGGGCGTGATGAACCTGCGTGGTCGCATCGTCCCCGTGTTCGACCTGGGCCTGTGGCTCGACGTCGGCGCGGTGAAGGCGGACGAGCGTTCGCGCGTGGTCGTGATCGAGCGCGATGACGAACTGATCGGTGTGCTGGTGACGTGCGTGGAGGACGTGGTGTCGCTGGAACGCGAGCATGTCGAACCGCCGCTGCACGGCACCGATCCGGGGCCGACGCTGGGTGTGGCGCGGGTTACCGAGGCGCCTACGGTTTTGTTGGATGCGGATGCGTTGTTTGACTGATCTGCCTGCTGGTGTGTTTTAGAAGCAAAGGCGTTTCGTGCGCTGCGCGCCCGAGTTACTTTTCTTTGCTGGTGCAAAGAAAAGGTAACCAAAAGAAAGCACCTTCCCCGATCAGATCTACAGCGCGCGATCGTGTGAGTCTTCCACGATCCGCACACTCGCCATCCTGGCTCGGGTGCGGACGGCGCACATCCATGTGCGCCGCCCTTCGGGTCTCACGATTGCGGTCGCAGCGTGCAGTCGCGCGTGCGCTCGCTTGCGCATTGCGATGAGTCGCAGCACTTTTCAGCAGACGCTGCGTAGCAGAATTGCTGCCGTGCGCGCTTTAGCAGCTGGCGTCCCGTGCCCACTCTGCCGGGCTGTACTTCGGATTCTGCTTTTCGCGGTCCTGGGTTGGGTTGCCCAGATGGCCAAGTCGCAGCGCCCCGCCTAAGGCTCACTTCAACAGCCGCCCAAACCGTAAAGACCCCGAAGGGGCGGCCGACAGGACGTCGGCCGTCGCCACCCGAGCCAGGATGGCGAGTGTGGCGATCGCGACAGACCCACCCGATCGCGGGCTGTAGATCCGTCGAGGAAGGTGCTTTCTTTTGGTTACTTTTCTTTGCACCAGCAAAGAAAAGTGACTCGGCCGCGACAGCGGACGAAACGCCTTTGATGCCCGGCCGCGCGTCGTCGCAGCACCAAATCAACGTGCGAGCACCGTCCAAACCCTACCCACACAACAAACTGCGACACCCCTCCCACATCACCCCCACCCCCCACACCTCAAGTCACCCGCCCCCGGGCCGTTAAACCGGTCGTAATCCTTTCCGCGGCCAGGTGCGTCATGACCGAACTGAGCCTTCAATCCGACCTCGGCATCGAGCACGTGGGTGCATTGCAGCAGGTGCTGCTGCCCCATCTCGAGGACGACGAGCCCGTCTCGATCGTTGCCGACCAGGTGCAGCGCGTGCATGCCGCCGGCTTGCAGCTGCTGCATGCGTTCGTGCGCGATCGCGCAGGCGCGGGCCGCCGCACGAGTTTCACCCTCGCATCCCCTGCCCTGGTCAACGCCGCGCGACAGCTCGCGCTGGCGGTCAGCCTGGGCGTCGAAAACACTCAAGCTGTAAACGGAGATATTGCGTGAGCGCGCAACTGCTGATCGTCGACGATTCCACTTCCATGCGGCAGATGGTCGCGTTCGCGCTGTCGTCCGGCGGGTTCAACGTGAGCGAAGCCGAGGACGGCCAGGCCGCGCTCGACATCGCGAAGACGCGCCGCTTCGATGCGGTCGTCACCGACGTCAACATGCCGCGCATGGACGGCATCGAGCTGATCCGCAACCTGCGCCAGCTGCCCGACTACCGCTTCACCCCGCTGCTGATGCTCACCACCGAGTCCGGCCCGGAAAAGAAGCAGGAAGGCCGCGCCGCCGGTGCGACGGGCTGGCTGGTGAAGCCGTTCGATCCTGACCAGCTGCTCGCCACGGTCCGCAAAGTCCTCGGCTGAGCCGGCAGGAGTCGTCGTCCCCATGGACATGAGCCGGTTCCACGCGGCCTTCTTCGAGGAGAGCCGCGAAGGCCTCGACACCGCGGAGTCCGGTCTCCTCGGCATGGAGGCCGGGCGTTCCGACGCCGACACCATCAATGCGATCTTCCGCGCGGCCCACTCCATCAAGGGCGGCGCGGGCACGTTCGGTTTCAAGTACATCAGCGACTTCACGCACGTGATGGAAACGCTGCTGGACGAAGCGCGCGCCGGCAAGCGTCATCTCGACTCCGCTGCGGTCAGCGTTCTGCTGACGTCCGTCGACGTGCTGCGCGGCATGCTCGACTACGCCGAGAACGGCGGCACGCTCGACCAGCCCGCCGTCGACGCAAGCAAGCGCCAACTCGACACGCTGCTGACGGGCGTCGCGCCCGCAGCACCCGTTGCCGCCGCCGCGAAGCCCAAGAGCGACGGCCCCGAGCGCTGGCGCATCAGCTTCCGTCCGTATCCGTCGCTGTTCCTCAGCGGCAACGATCCGCTGCGCATGCTGCGCGAACTCGCCGACCTGGGCGCGCGCGACATCGCCTGCTTCGACGACACACTGCCGAAATTCGCCAAGCTCGATCCGGTCAATGCCTACCTCGGCTGGTCGTTCGAGCTGCCGGGCACCGTCAAGCGCGCAGCGATCGACGACGTGTTCGCATGGGTCGAGGACCAGTGCGACCTCGTCATCGATGCGATTGAGCCCGAACCTGAAGCGGTCGTCGAGCTTCCGGTCGAAGTGGCCGCATCGAACGACGTGCATGCACCTGTCGCCGGTGGTGGCGGCGCCGAGAGCTCGATCCGCGTGGCCGTCACCAAGGTCGACGCGCTGATCAACCTCGTCGGCGAAATCGTCATCACCCAGGCGATGCTTCAGCAGCGCGCGGAAGGTCTTGATCCGGTGCAGTTCGAAGGCCTTCTGGCCGCGATCAACCAGCTCGAGCGCAACAGCCGCGACCTGCAGGAAGCGGTGATGAGCGTGCGCATGCTGCCGGTCGACTTCGCGTTCTCGCGCTTCCCGCGCATGGTGCGCGACCTCGCGACGCGCCTAGGCAAGAAGGTGCGCCTGAAGACGCAGGGCGAGCAGACCGAACTGGACAAGGGCGTGATCGAAAAGATCGTCGATCCGCTCGTGCACCTCATTCGCAATTCGATCGACCACGGCCTCGAATCGCCGGACGATCGCCGCGCCGCGGGCAAGGACGAGACGGGCACCATCTCGCTGTCCGCCATGCATCAGGGCGGCCACATCGTCATCGAAGTCAGCGACGACGGCCGCGGCCTGAATCGCGACAAGATCCTTGCGAAGGCTGCCGAACGCGAGCTGCCCATCGGCGACAACCCGACCGATGCGCAGGTGTGGGAGCTCATCTTCCACCCCGGCTTCTCCACCGCCGACAAGCTCACCGACGTGTCGGGCCGCGGCGTCGGCATGGACGTGGTGCGCAAGAACATCCAGGCGCTCGGCGGCAGCGTCGACATCCGCAGTGCGACGGGCAAGGGGTCGACCATGACCATCCGCCTGCCGCTCACGCTCGCCATCCTCGACGGCATGACCGTCGCGGTCGGTAGCGAAGTATTCGTGGTGCCGCTCAACGTCGTCGTCGAATCGCTGCAACCGAGTGGCGACGAGATTCGCACGATCGGCGGCGGGGATCGCCTGCTGCGCCTGCGCAACGACTACATCCCGCTGGTCAACCTGTCGACGCAGTACGGGCTCGGCATGGACATGTGCGCGATGCTCGATACGCCGTCGATCGCCGTCGTCGTCGAAAGCGAAGGCAAGCGCATCGCGCTGGAAGTCGACGAACTCATCGGCCAGCAGCAGGTCGTCATCAAGAACCTCGAGTCGAATTACCGCAAGGTGGCCGGCGTGTCCGGCGCGACGATCCTGGGCGACGGTCGCGTCGCGCTGATCATCGACGCCGACGGCCTCGCGCAGCACATCCGCATGAAGGACGCGGCGTAAGCACGCCGCCACAGGAACGCACCATGAGCACCGAAGCCATCCACGACGCCGGCATCACCGACCACGAGTACCTGACGTTCACCCTCGGCAGCGAGGAGTACGGCGTCGACATCCTCAAGGTGCAGGAGATCCGCGGCTACGACCAGGTCACCCGCCTGCCGGGCGCGCCGCACTTCGTGAAAGGCGCGATCAACCTGCGCGGCCTGATCGTTCCCGTCGTCGACATGCGCCTGAAGTTCGAGCTGTCGCAGGCGGTGTATGACGACACCACGGTGATGATCGTGCTGAGCATCGCCGGCCGCACGATCGGCATCGTCGTTGATGGTGTGTCCGACGTGCTGCGCCTGGATCCGTCGCAGGTTCGCGCGGTGCCGGACCTCGGTTCGGCGATTGACCGCCAGTTCCTCACCGGGCTCGGTGTCGTCGACGAACGCATGCTGATCCTACTCGACATCGAACGCCTGATGACGAGCGAAGAGATGGGGCTCGTGGAGCAGGCTGTCGCCGCCTGACGTTCACGCACTGCCTGTTCACGAGAGCCGCGATGGCGACATCGCGGCTTTTTTCATGCGCAGTTCGTGCATCACCGTTGCGGCGCGCGCTCGCAGTCTTAACCGACACCGGCCGTAAGCCGCGATGACTCCAATGCATGCGCGAATTTCGCGATCGA
Organism: Lysobacter sp. HA35; assembly: GCF_054061195.1. Taxonomy (NCBI): domain Bacteria; kingdom Pseudomonadati; phylum Pseudomonadota; class Gammaproteobacteria; order Lysobacterales; family Lysobacteraceae; genus Lysobacter; species Lysobacter sp. HA35. The sequence goes on from NZ_JBSSDY010000001.1 coordinate 1,740,231, forward strand.
TTTACTTGATGACTGTTGCACTGCGTGCCCGCAACACGGACACCGCCTTCCATGCCCACGTTTCCACGCTCCCCGCACTTCGATCGCAACGACGAGGTCCTGCTTCCCGTCGTGCAGGAAGAGTTGCAGGTCGACAAGCGCATCGTCGACACCGGCGTGGTGCACGTACGCACGGTGACGCGCACCCACGAGCAAGTCGTGGACATGCCGCTGGAACGCGAGGAAGTGCAGATCGAGCGCGTGGCGATCGGCCGGCCCGTCGATCGACCGGTCGAAGCGCGGCAGGAAGGCGACGTGATGATCGTGCCGGTGCACGAGGAAGTCATCGTCGTCCAGCGACAACTGATGCTCAAGGAGGAACTGCACATCCGTCGCCGCGTTGCGACGGTGCAGAGCACACAGCCGGTGACGCTGCGTCGGCAGGACGTCGAGATCGATCACCACCCCATCGGGGGCGCAACGCCCCTTCAGTAGTCCGCCCAACGGGCACCCTTCCCCACGCAAGGAGACACAGGCCATGGCCACCACCCTGGTCGGTATGTTCGATTCGCTCGCCGACGCCGAACGCGCCCGCGACATGCTGCTTCGCGAAGGCGTGCAGCAGAGCGCGATGCACGTCGCCAACAATGAATCCCTGTCCGCCACGACGACTGCCGATTCCGATTCGAGCGATCACCGCGGCTTCTTCTCGCGCCTGTTCGGCCTCGGCGACAGCGACGAGACCGCGTCGACATATTCCGATGCAGTGCGCAGCGGCCACGCCATGCTGACCGTCACGCTCCCGGATGAGTCCGACGCGAGCCGCGTGAGCTCGTTGCTCGAAAGCAGCGGCGCGAGCGATGTCGATGAGCGCGCGCGTGCCTATCGTGCCTCGTCGCAGGCGATCCAGCGTGGCGATACGCTCGGCAACGACACGTTGAAAGTCGTGCAGGAAGAGCTGCAGGTCGGCAAGCGTGCAGTCGAAACCGGTGGCGTGCGCGTGCGCCAGTTCGTCACCGAGCGCCCGGTGCAGGAGCAGGTGCAGCTGTGCCAAGAGCGCGCGATCGTAGAGCGCCGCCCGGTCGACCGTGTGCTGCAGCCGGGTGAACTCGAAGGCCTGAACCTGGGCGACCGCGAATTCGAACTGCGCGAGCGCGGCGAGGAAGCGGTTGTCGGCAAGCAGGCGCGCGTGGTCGAGGAAGTCGCGGTCGGCAAGAAGGCCGAGGTGCGCACCGAGACCATCGAGGACACGGTCCGCCGCCAGGATGTCGACGTCGAGCAGCTGACGGCTGCGCAGCAGACGCAGCGCCAGCAGCCGGGCAGCACGACGCGCACGCCGCCGTCGCGTTGATCGCACGTGTATGAAACGAACCGGAGGCTACGGCCTCCGTTTCTTCGTCGCGCAAAAAAAAAACCGGCCGCTTTCGCGACCGGCTCAAGGGTTTGTGCGGGCAACCGGCAATGCCGGCTCCGCAGGTGCGCGCCGAAGCGCAGCCCCCGATAGAGCATCGAACCTCTTACAGCGAGAAGGTCAGGCGAACCTTGCCCTTACCGCCGCCCGGCTCGAACTGCCACTGCTTGACCGCCTTCACTGCCGACTGCTCGAACGTACGCGTCGGCTTGGCGCTGACGACGGACACCGAGGCGACCTTGCCCGTCGGGTCGACTTCGAATTCAACGTCGACGTAACCGGTCGTGCCGGCACGTGCGGCCTCCGGCGGGTACGACGGCTCGACACGCTTGATGGGCTTGAGGTCGGCGGCCTGGGCCGGCAGCGCGGCACCGAGCACCAACGCGATCGCGAACACGAAAGAACGGGTCATTTGTTTTTCTCCTGACAACGGGTACAGGGCGCACACAGCGGCGCCATGAGCCCGACAACGGCGACGCGCACGTGTTCTTGAGCCGCGCAACGCCTTTTGCCGCAACGGATTCACCAGTTCTTGATGTGCATCGCACTAAGCCGCCCGTCGGCCGCACGCGAAGCGATGCGCAGGATTCCTGACGCGCCGGAAATCCGACGCGGGTCACTAAAGTTCGCGGGTGACGAGCCGATGACGGACACAGCCGACCCATGAAGGGTCTACCGCCGAGGCTGTCATGCGTTCCAACAGTTCGTCCTTCGCCGACCGGGCACTCGCGCCGTCCACGCGACTGATGTCGAAGCTCCGCTTCACCCAGAAGGCCGTCGTCATCGGCGCCTCGTTCGTGCTGACCTGCGCCGTGCTCACGGGCTTCATTGCGAAGTCCGCGTACAGCGAGATGTCGGCGGCGAAGCTGGCGGCAAGCGCCTCGGCACCGATCCATTCGCTCAGCGATGCGATGACCGCGATGCAGCTGCATCGTGCGTTGTCGATGCGCGCGCTGTACAAGCAGCCGGTATCGACGGAAGCGTTGGCGTCTGCGCAGACCGCGATCGACAAGGCGCTGGCTGACGTCACGAGCTGGCAGGACGATCGCCTGAGCGGCACGCCGCTCAATGAGCAGATCAATACGTTCAAGGCCGCATGGGCAAAGGCACTCGTGCCCGAAACCGACGCCGCCAAGATGACCGAAGCGCACACCGAGGCGCTGCGCCAGGCGCGCCTGCTGGTGAAGCAGATCGACGTCTCCAGCGGCCTGAGCCTGTCGCAGAACCCGGCCAGCTACTACTCGAGCCGTGCGGTCGTCGATTGGCTTCCGCTGCTGGGCGAAGCGAGTTCGACCTATGGCCTGACCGCCGTGCACGTGCTTGGCGAGCAGTCGATCTGGGCCGATGACCGCGCGAATTTCGCCGCGGCTGGTGGCATGGAGCAGTTCCTGCTCGACCGCATCGACGTCGACCACAAGCAGCTCGCCAAGTTCGACGCCGAGAATGCAGCCAAGGCATCCGGACCACTGAAGGCCGCGCTTGCCGCGATCAACGGCAACAAGGCGTTCGTGCAGAAGAACGTCATCGATGCCGAAACGCAGGACATGCCGATCCCGGCGATGGCCGCGAACAACGATGCGATGCGAACTGCCTTGCAGAAGGCGAGCAACGCGATGTTCACCTCGCTGGATGACACCACCGCCGACCAGATCGCCGCCGTGCGTAATCGCACGCTCGTCGTGATCATGATCGTCGTACTGTCGCTCGGCCTGGCGGCCTACCTGTTCGTCGGCTTCAGCCGCAGCACCCGCGATTCGCTCGCGAAGATCAAGAACGCCGCCGAGCTGCTTGCCGTCGGCCAGTTCCCGGACACGGTCGGCGTCGACAGCCAGGACGAGCTGCGTGTGATCGGCGACGGCATCGAGAATGCGGTTGGCGCGCTGCGTGGCTTTGCCAAGGCGCAGCAGGACATGTTCAACCACCACGAGTCGGGCAACATCGATCACCGCATCGATGCCGACCAGTTCCCCGGCTCGTACGGCGTCATGGCCGATGACCTCAACACGCTGGTGTCGTCGCACATCGACGTGCAGAAGAATGTCATGGACCTCGTGGGCCAGTACGCGAAGGGCGACCTGTCGCGCGACATCGAACGCTACCCGGGCCAGAAGGCGCGCATCACCGAATCCATGGATGCGGTGAAGGCCGGCATGCTGCAGGTCACCGGCGAGATCAAGACGCTGGTCGACGCCGCGGTCGCAGGCGATTTCAGCCCGCGCGGCAATGCCGACGCGTACCAGTTCATCTATCGCGAGATGGTCGGCAACCTCAACACGCTGATGCAGAGTGCCGACCACGGCCTGAGCGAAGTCGGTTCGCTGCTCGCAGCGGTGTCCGACGGCGACCTCACGCAGCGTGCGGACGAGAACCTGCCGGGCCAGTTCGGCGAACTCGCGCACAACGCGAACCGCACCGTGCACCAGCTGGCGGGCATCGTCGGCCAGATCCGCATGGGCAGCCAGCTCATCAACACCGCCGCCGGCGAAATCGCCGCGGGCAACAGCGACCTGTCGGCGCGTACCGAACAGCAGGCCGCGTCGCTCGAGGAAACCGCGTCGTCGATGGAAGAACTGACCAGCACGGTCCGCCAGAACGCCGACAACGCGCGCCAGGCCAACCAGCTCGCGATCGGCGCCGCCGATGTCGCGCAGCAGGGCGGCACCGTGGTGAGCAAGGTGGTCGGCACGATGGGCGCGATCAACGCGGCCTCGCGCAAGATCGTCGACATCATCAGCGTCATCGACGGCATCGCGTTCCAGACCAACATCCTCGCGCTCAACGCGGCGGTGGAAGCGGCGCGCGCCGGCGAACAGGGCCGCGGCTTCGCGGTCGTCGCCTCCGAAGTGCGCTCGCTCGCGCAGCGTTCCGCGCAGGCGGCGAAGGAGATCAAGGGCCTGATCAACGACTCGGTCGAGAAGGTCGGCGAAGGCACGCAGCTGGTCGACCAGGCCGGCCAGACGATGCAGGAGATCGTGACGAGCGTGAAGCGCGTCAGCGACATCATCGCGGACATCTCGGCGGCATCGCAGGAACAGACCAGCGGCATCGAGCAGGTCAACCAGGCGATCCTGCACATGGACGAATCGACCCAGCAGAACGCGACGCTGGTCGAGGAAGCTTCCGCCGCGGCACGCTCGCTCGAGCAGCAGGCCGTGCAGCTCGTCGAGACGGTCGCAGCGTTCCGCCTCGACGCGGCGCAGGCCGAAGTCAACGCGGCGCTGGCCCGCGCGGTCGAGCCGGTGAGGGTGCATGCGCCGAAGACCGCCGCGACGGTCGCGATCGCGGCGCCGAAGACGCGTCGCACCGCGAAGGCGAACGGCGAGCAGCACTGGCAGGAGTTCTAAAGGCCCTGCCCCGTTTGCCCCACGAACGCCGGCCACGTGCCGGCGTTCGTGTTTCTGGACCGTGACGCATGCACGCCTGGAGCCGTGACGCGCTTGGCGTCGCGACATCGCGGCGGCCCGGCCGCCGGTTCAAGTCGCACTGCGCGTCGCCGTTAATCCAATAGCGCAGGACCCTGTCCGTCTGGACGCCCTGCGCGGGACGACCCCACCCGAAGGACCTCCATGGCGCTCATTCCACATCCCGCGAACGACCACATCGATGTGTCGTCGCCGCACGTGTCGGACACGCTGCCGGATGCGAACGCATGGGGCGAGGAATTCGACGATCTCGTCGCGCTGGCCGCGCGCGTCGCCGACGCACCGTTCGCGTGGATCGCACTCAACGATGGCGAGTCGCGCCCGCGCATGGTCGCGCGCTTCGGCCTCGACGCGAGCCTCGATGCATCGCTGATCGCGCTGTGCGCGTCGACCAATTCCGAAGTGCCGCGCCTGACCGTGCCCGATGCGCTGGACGACGCCTGCTTCGTGTCCGAGCCGCTGGTCGCGAGCTATCCGGGCATCCGCTTCATCCATGCACAGGCGCTGCTCGGCGAGCACGGCCGTTACATCGGAACGCTGGCTGTCGCTGATCGCACCGCGCGAACCGCCGCGGGTCGCGATGTCGTGCAGGCGCTTACGCGCGTGGCGGCGCTCGGCGAACGCCTGATCGAGCGCCAGCGCCTGCAGCGTCGCAACCGCATCGCCACGCAGATCATGCAGGCCGGTTTCAGCGCGATGATCGTCACCGACGAACACGGGCAGGTGACGCTCGCCAATCGCGCGGCGGAACTGCTGTTCGGCATCCGCGGCCGTCGCATGCGCGGCATGCCGGTCGAAATACTGTTCCCGTCGCAGCTGCAGACCGACCCGCTTGCGGCGAGCACCTGGCTGAGTGCGGAAGATGGCGACGCCCTGCTCGGCCGCGCGCCGCAGCACCGCCTGCACGCGTTCGGCCCGAATGGCGACGTGCGCTCGCTTGAAGCGACGCGTTGCACGTGGCGCCTCGGCCAGGGCCACGGCAAGGCGATCATCCTGCGCGACATCACCGACGATCTCGCGCAGCAGGCCACGCTGCGACAGCTCGCGCTGTACGACGCACTGACCGGGCTGCCGAATCGCACCGCGCTGGTCGAAACACTGACCGCGCAACTCGAAGCCACCGACACGCCGCTCGCGCTCGCGCTGCTGGGCCTCGACAACTTCAAGACCATCAACGACACGCTGGGCCACGCCGCGGGCGACACCGTGCTGCAGACGACCGCGGCGCGGCTGCGCATGACGCTGCCGGCGAATGCACAGGTCGGCCGTTTCGGCGGCGACGAATTCGGCGTGCTGTTCACCGGCATCGACACCGCCGACCTGCCCGCCCACCTCGACCGCATGCTGGTCGCGGTGAACGAGCCCATGGATGTCACCGGCACGCCGATGCACCTGGAAGCCAGCGTCGGGCTCGCCGTGCGCGAAGACCTGCACAACATCGACGACGACAGCCTGCCGAACGCCAGCGAACTCATCGCACGTGCGGACCTTGCGCTGTACAAGGCGAAGGCGCGTGGCGGCCGCCAGTGGTGTCGGTACGACCTCGGCATGCGCCGAGAAGTCATCGACCGCCGCATGCTCGAAGTCGAGCTGCGTCGTGCATTCGCGCGTGGCGAATTCGAATTGCATTACCAGCCGCAGATCGACCTTGCGAACGGCCTGACCTTCGGCGCCGAAGCGCTGCTGCGCTGGCGTCATCCCGAACGCGGCCTGCTGTCGCCGGCGGCCTTCCTCGACGTGCTCGCCGGCAGTGCGATGGCCAATGACGTCGGCCGCTGGATCATCCGCCAGGCCTGCCGCGACGCCGCGTCGTGGCCGGAAGTCGGCGGCCGCCGCATCGCGATCAGCATCAACCTGTTCCCCGGCCAGGTGCACGAAACCGACCTGCGTTTCGACGTCGACGAAGCGCTGCGCGAAAGCGGCCTGGCGGCAGAGCAGCTCGAACTCGAGATCACCGAAACCATTGCGCTCAAGCCCGACGACAGTGCATCGCGCGCGCTCGCCGCGTTGCGCGCGCGTGGCGTCAAGCTGTCGTTCGATGACTTCGGCACCGGCTTCGCATCGCTGTCGATGCTGCAGCGCTTCCCGATCGATCGCGTCAAGATCGATCGCTCGTTCGTGCGCGACATGCTCGACAACCGCGGCGACGCGGCGATCGTGCGGTCCATCGTTCTGATCTCGCGCAATATGGAACTCGACGTCACAGCCGAGGGCGTGGAGAACCACGCGCAGGCCGAACTGCTGCGCGGCATCGGTTGCCAGGCGGCACAGGGTTTCCTGTACTCCCCTGCACTCGCGCCCAAGGCGTTCGAGAACTGGCTGGCCGCGCAGACGACCGACCCGGTGCGTGCGCCGTGGCGTCGCCCGGAGCATCAGGATGGCTGATGCAACGGCGCGTCGACGCGGCGAGGAATTGCCGGTCGGCGCCAGTATGGAGCGGGTGTTCGCGTTCGAGGATCGCGACTTCAACCGCATCTGCAAGCTGATCCACCAGCGTGCCGGCATCGCGCTCGGCCCGCACAAGCGGGACATGGTCTACAGCCGCCTCGTGCGCCGCCTGCGCGCGCACGGCATGAGCCGCTTCAGCGACTATCTCGACATGCTCGAGATGCGCGGCGATGCGGACGAGTGGCAGGCCTTCGTCAATTGCCTGACCACCAACCTCACCTCGTTCTTCCGCGAGGCCTACCACTTCGAAGCGCTGATCGAGCAGCTGCGTGAGGCGCATGCGCGCGGTCGTCGCGACGAGCCGCTACGCATCTGGTGCGCGGCGGCGTCGACCGGCGAAGAGCCGTGGTCGCTGGCGATCACCGCGTGCGAAGCATTCGGCACGCTTACGCCGCCGGTGCGCATCCTCGCCACCGACATCGACACGCAGGTGCTGGAAACCGCGGAGAACGGCGTGTACGCGCTCGACCGCGTCGCGAACCTGTCGGAAGAACGCAAGCAGACGTTCTTCCAGCGCGGCAGTGGCCCGCATTCCGGCCAGTGCCGCATCAAGCCGGCGCTGCGCGAGCTGGTGCAGTTCCAGCCGATGAACCTGCTCGATGCCAACTATCGCGTCGTGCCCGGTCTCACCGCGATCTTCTGCCGCAACGTGATGATCTATTTCGACAAGCCGACGCAGTACCAGGTGCTGCAGCGCATGCGCCCGTTGCTCGCGGCCGATGGCCGTCTGTACGCCGGCCATTCGGAAAGCTTCAATCACGCCGCCGACCTGTTCACCGGCTGCGGCCGCACCATCTACAAGGCGGCCCGCTGACATGGGCGCCGCGCTCGCCATCGCCGATCCCGGCACCTACTACGACGAAGCGCTGCAGACGCACGCGTTCCGCCTGTTGCCGGCCGAATACCGCGTCTGCAGCGACGCGATGGCGATCGTCACCCTGCTCGGTTCCTGCGTCGCGGCGTGTATCTACGACCCGGCGCTCGGCGTCGGTGGCATGAACCACTTCATGCTTCCGGATTCCGAGCCTGCGTCCATGGCCGCGAAGTCCGACGGCAGTGCGCGTTACGGCGCGCACGCGATGGAACTTCTGATCAACGACCTGCTCAAGCGCGGCGCGCGGCGCTCGCGACTGCAGGCCAAGGTGTTCGGCGGTGGCAACGTGCTGCGCGGTTTCACCAGCGACCCCATCGGCACGCGCAATGCGCGCTTCGTCGTCGACTATCTCGGCGCCGAGAACATTCCCATCGTTGCCCGCGACCTCGGCGACATCCATCCGCGCAAGGTCTGCTTCTTCGTGCAGACCGGCCGGGCGCTGGTGCGTCATCTGCCGGTCACGCGCGACCAGGAAATCGTCAAGGCCGAGCGCGCCCTCTTCGGTCGGCTTTCGCATACGCCCGTTGCCGGCAGTGTGGAACTGTTTTCATGAGTGCAGTGAAGACCGACGCGGCCGCAGGCCGCCCGGTTCGTGTGTTGATCGTCGACGACTCCGCGCTGATCCGCCAGCTCATGACCGAGTTGTTGTCCGCGGATCCGGGCATCGAAGTGGTCGGTGCCGCGGCGGACCCATTCATCGCGCGCGACAAGATCAAGCAGCTCAATCCCGACGTGCTGACGCTCGACGTCGAAATGCCGCGCATGGATGGCCTGACGTTTCTGCAGAACCTGATGCGCCTGCGTCCGATGCCGGTGGTGATGGTGTCGTCGCTGACGCAGGCGGGTGCGACGGTCACGCTCGACGCATTGGCGCTCGGTGCCGTGGACTTTGTCGCCAAGCCGAGCATCGACGTCGCACGCGGCATCACCGAATACGCGACGGTGCTGCGTGAGAAGGTGTTGAACGCGGCGAAAGCACGCGTCGGCCGAATCGAGCCGCGCGCGGCGAGCCATGCCGTCACCGCGTATCGCACGACGGACCGGTTGCTCGCGATCGGCGCATCCACCGGCGGCACCGAGGCGATCCGTGAAGTGCTGTCGGCGATGCCCGCGGATGCACCGGCGGTGGTCATCGCTCAGCACATCCCCGCGCAGTTCAGCGCCTCGTTCGCCGAGCGCCTCGACCGCCACAGCAAGATGACCGTGCTGCAGGCCGAAGACGGCCAGCAGATCCTGCCGGGCCATGCGTATCTCGCGCCGGGTGGGCTCCATCTTCGCGTGCAGCGCAGTGGCGCGCGCTGGCTCTGTCGCGTGGGCGAGGACGACGCGGTGAACAACCATCGCCCGAGCGTCGACGTGTTGTTCGATTCCGTCGCCGCGCATGTCGGCCGCAATGCCGCTGCTGCGCTACTCACCGGAATGGGCGAGGACGGCGCGCGCGGTCTGCAGAAATTGCGCGACACCGGCGCCGCGACCATCGCGCAGGACCAGGCGACGAGCGTGGTCTGGGGGATGCCGGGCGCAGCGGTCGCGCGCGGCGCGGCGCAGCAGGTCGTGCCGCTGGCCGATGTCGCGCAATGCCTGCTCGCCGCCACGCAGCGTGACTGAACAGCTTCATCTCCAGCGCGTCGCAATACGCCGCCGTTCGATACACCCATCGCAAATCAACGTGCAAAACCGCGCCCCGCGCATCGAAATTCGCGACACCGTCCGCTAAAGGGCCTGCCCCCAGTGCCGTTATCACCTTTGACCCTCTTCCAGAGAGCCGCGATGGACTCCCGCGTACTAATCCGAATCGCAGCGCCAGTAGCGCTCACTTTTCTCGTCATGCTCGCTGTCGGGCTCGAATGGCCCACCGCGGTGCGATGGGGCGCTCTCGTTGCGATGTTCGGCGCCTGGCTGGCCTTCGCGTGGTCGATGAGCCATACCGGCGGCAAGCAGGTCTCGATGGTGCGCGAGCAGATGCGCGTTCTCGACGAACTGCGCACCTTCGTGTCGACCGAGATCAACGGCAGCAAGCACGAACTCGACCGCACCAAGGACCTCATCCGTGAGGCCGTCGCCAAGCTCGGTGGCAGCTTCGAAGCGGTGAACCGCAAGTCGCGCGAACAGAACCAGGTGGTGTCGCGCCTGATCGATCGCGGCGACGGCAGCAGCGGCGTCGACGTGCAGCGCTTCGCGGTGCAGGCCAGCCAGCAGATGGAGCAGCTCGTGGAAGCGCTCGAGGCCGTGTCCGGTCAGAGCAACCACACGGTCACGCACATCGACGCGATGGCCGAGCATCTCGACGGCATCTTCGCGCTGCTTGAAGACGTCAAGTCGATTGCCGACCAGACCAACCTGCTCGCGCTTAATGCCGCGATCGAAGCGGCGCGTGCCGGCGAAGCGGGCCGCGGCTTCGCGGTCGTCGCCGACGAGGTGCGCAACCTGTCCGAGCGCAGCACCGCGTTCAACGAACAGATCCGCAAGCTCGCGTATTCGTCCAAGGACGCGATCGCCAAGGTACGTGACACCGTCACCACGATGGCGTCGCGCGACATGGACCGCGCCCGCAGTGCACGCGGGGAAGCGGCGTCGATGCTGGAGCGCGTGGAAGGCATCAACCGCTCGCTCGGCAACGGCATGCGCGATATCTCCGAATGCGGTCGTGCGATCGACGGCTCCGTGTCGGAAGCGGTGCGCTCACTGCAGTTCGAGGACATCGCGACGCAGGCCCTCGGCGCCGCGAACGTGCATCTCGATCGCCTGGCCTCGATCAACCGTGAAGCGGTCGCGCTGCAGGAACTCCTGCACCGCCCGCACCACGACGTCGAAGTGCAGCGCGCACTCGCCCAGATCGCCCAGCGCATCGCCTCGATGCGCGGCGAGTGGGAACGCCCGCCGCACAAGCCGGTGATGCAGCAGTCGATGGACGCAGGCGGCATCGAGCTGTTCTGATTTCACTGACCGCGACACCCCTTCGGGGCCGCCACCGGAAACACCGGTGCGCGGCCCCGATCGTTTTTCGGCATCCGCCAGCGCACTGAACGGCTCACCCGACGCACGCGCTGCGCCTCGTGCCCGCATGGCACACTCCGGCCATGCCCATGGATGCGCCCGTGCCCCCGCACCGCTCCCCTGCGCAGGCCGCGCTGCCCCTGGTGCCGGTGCTGCTCATCGCGTTCGGCGTTCCCTACGCGCTGCATCTCGATATGCGCGCCGCTGCCGCCGTCACCGTCGCGGTGCTCGCTGCCGCCGCATTCGCCGCCTCCGCAATGCGTCGTGCACTCGACAACGGCGACGAACCGGTCGCCGAATGCGAACGGTCCCTGCTCGACCTGACATCCACACTGCCGCAAGGCGTGTTGCTCATCGTCGACGGCCGCCTGCACGCCGCGAATCCGGCCGCGCGTGAAATGCTTGATCTCGATCCCCATGCTGACGTCGCCGCGATCGATCCGCGCACGTTGTTCGTCGACAGCGACATCGCGCGCGCGGTCGTCGCCGAGGGTGCGCTCGATCGCGACGCCCTATTGCGCCGTCGCGGCGCGAGTCCTTTCGATGCCCACGTCTCCGCGCGCGATGCACGCATCACCGGCGTCGCGATGCGCCTGGTTCAACTTGCGGATCTCGGCGCCGATCGCGCGCTGGCCGCGCGGCTGGACGTGCAGCGCGCTGAGCTGGAAACGCTCACGCGCCGGCTGATGAGCGTGCAGGAAGACGAACGCGCGTCGCTCTCGCGCGAGCTGCACGACGACATTGGCCAGGCGATCACCGCGATCAAGCTCTGCGCGAGCTCGCTGGCGCACGAACCCGATCCGCCGCGCACCGCGGTGGTCACGGAAACCGCACACGAGATCGGGCAGATCGCTGACCAGACGGTCGCCAAGCTGCGCGACCTGTCGCTGCTGCTCCGCCCGCCTCAGCTCGACGCGCTTGGCTTGGAAGCCGCGCTGCGCTGGCAGGCCGGCGCGCTGTTCCGCAGCGACCTGCCGCGCATCGAACTCGACATTCCGCCGCTCGATTGCCGACCGCCGCGCGAAGTCGAACTCGCATGCTTCCGCATCGCGCAGGAGGCGCTGACCAACGTGCTGCGTCACGCGAGCGCGGGACGCGTCGTCGTGCAGCTGCGGTGCGACGACGTGGAGCTGCGGCTCCGGGTCGAGGACGACGGTCGCGGCATTCCCGCCGACCATCGCGCCGGCCTCGGACTCATCACGATGCGTGAGCGCGCGCGACTCGTTGGCGGCGTGCTGACGCTGGACAGTCGTCCGGGAAAGACGGTCGTCGAAGCCGTGCTGCCGTTGCCGCCGGAAGCCGACGCTCGCGCGGGGCTGCTACAGGGCTGAGCGCACGCAGCGTCGCCATTCGGCAAGCAGCACCGCCGTCGCGCTGGCGACGTTGAGGCTTTCCACTGCACCGCTGCCGGGAATCGATACGCGCATGTCGCACATCGACGCGAACGTGCGATCCATGCCCGCGCCTTCCGCGCCCATCACGTAGACCAGGCGCTCCGGCAACGTCGCGGTGAAGACGTCATCGCCACCCTTCACGAGCGTGGCCGATAGCCGAAAGCCTGCACCGTGCAGCTGCGCCACCGAGTTGTCCGCGCGACCCAGTCGAACGAACGGCACCGCTTCCGCACCGCCTTCCGCGACGCGCGCCGCCGCGCCAGACAACGCGAGCGTCGACTCCTTCGGAATCAGCACCGCGGAGACACCGAAGTGCGCCGCGGAACGCAGGATCGCGCCCAAGTTGTGCGGATTACCCACGCCATCGAGCCATATCGCGCAATGCGGACCGGCCGGCAGGTCGCGCAGCCAAGTGGACAGCGGCATCGGCATATCGCGCAGAACGTCGGCGACGATGCCTTCGTGATGCGAACTCGCCGCTAGCTTCTGCAGGTCCGGCTCATCGACCACGCGGTATCCCACGCGGTTTGCGACGCACCACTTCAGAAGCGGCTGCACGGCGGGGATGCGCGCCTCGGCCAGATAAAGCTTTCGGATCGCCTCTGGCCGACGCGCGAACACCGCCTGCACCGCGTTGAGCCCATACAGCCGCAGCTCGTCGCGCGCGCCCCGGTCGCCCATCTCGCGCTGGGATGCATCGGCCTGCGGCGGACGCCCACGCGGCGGGAAAGGTCGGTTCATGTCGGCAGCCCTGCGATCGAGGCCGCCATTGTCCGCGATGCGGGCTATGGATGTGTCGAGCCCTCCCGCCGCCGATAGCCTGCACCGCGAAATCCGGCGCCGGAAACGAACGTGCCCGCCATGGAGGCGGGCACGTCGAAAGCCGAACGATGGAACGTCAGTTGACGCTGACCGCACTCCACGCCGCGGCGACGGCGTTGTACTGCGGCGAGCCCGCACCGTAGAGGTCGGTCGCGGCGCTCAACGTCGCAGCGCGTGCGGCCGCGTAGTTGGTGTTGGACGTCATGTAGTGCGTCAGCGCCGTGTACCAGATCTTCTGCGCTGCATCGCGGCCCACGCCGACGAGGCCCGTGTTGCCGTTGCACACCAGCGAGGCCGGCGTCAGGTTGGCTGAGGTACCCGCACCGAAGCCTGCCGGCACCGCCGCGCCCTCCGCGAGCAGGTAGAAGAAGTGGTTCGCTACGCCGGAGCTGTAATGCACGTCCGCTTGTCCGACGTTCGACGAATAGCAATCGCGCGACGCGCCATCCAGGCTGGGCTTGAACATGTAACGCAGCGCCTTGAGGCCGGTGGGGTTGTCCACATAAACGTTCTCGCCGATCAGGTAGTCGGGGCGATCGTTGGCGTTGTTGGCATAGAACTCGACCATCGTGCCGAAGATGTCGGACGTCGCTTCGTTCAACCCGCCGGACTCGCCGGAATACGTCAGGTCGGCCGTATGACTTGTCACGCCATGGCTCATCTCGTGACCTGACACATCCAGCACGGTGAGCGGATTGGTGAACACGCCGTCGCCGTCGCCGTAGGTCATGCAGAAGCAGCCATCGGACCAGAACGCGTTCGAATAATTGCGACCGTAGTGGACGCGGCTCATCGCACCGACGCCGTTATCGGCGATGCCGCTGCGGCCGTGTACGTTCTTGTAATAGTCCCACGTCACGGCGACGCCATACGCTACGTCGGCCGCAGCCGTCTGCGAATTCGTCTTCAGGCCGTTGCCCCAAACGTTGTCCGCGTCGACAACAAGCGTGCCATTGCCGAACATCTGCGTGCCCAGGTTCGTCACCGTGGCGTTGCCGCGCGTCAGGTCACGCAGCTGGAAATTGCCGTTCGCGCACAGCGTGGTCGCAAGCGCCACGGTGCCAGAGGTGAAGGTGTAGCCGGTACCGGTCTTGGCCGTCGCGCCCGCGCAGACCGCAGGAGCGTCCGGCCCCTGCACCGCCGTCTCGATCGTGTCCCACTTGTCGAGCACCGCGGCGGTGCGCGCGTCGACGAAGTAGTGCATGTCGGTCGGCGTCTGGTCGGCCTTCTTGCCGGCGAACGTCACTTCGTACGCGAGCGTCGGCGTGCCGGTGCGCGCATACACGACGAGACGCGCGGTTGGCATGCCGACGAAACCGGTACCGAAATGCGCGCCGGCCTCGACGATCGCGCGATCGCGCGTCACCGTCGGCACGATGTTCGGACGCGCCGTGGTCGCGAGCGTCTGGCTCACGCCGACGGCTTGGCCGTTGCGCGAGTGAACGATGAAGTCGCCGCCGATCACCGGCAGGCCGCGGTACGTGCGCGCGAAACGCACGTGCTCGGTGCCGCGGTGGTCGACGATCGCGTCACCGGCGATGAATGCGTCGGCGTCGGCGCGACGAAGACTCGCGGCCATTGGGCCCCGCGCAAGGCCGAGTGCGCGCTGCGCGACGGCCGCGCGGGTGCCGGCGGCGAGCGTACCGGCGCTGGCCGGTGCGGAGACGACGAGCGCCGCGACGATCGCGGCGGTCAACGAACGAAGCGGATGCTGCATGGTCATTTCCCCTGGAGCGATGATGCCGGCCGAGTCGATGGCGGCGCGACGGATGAGCCGCGACGCGGCCCGGACGACACTTGACGTGATTGAAGGGTGACTCACGCGCGACGCAGGTCCTGCGACGCGACGTGCGCGACGGGCGACAACGTCGCGCCGTCGAAGTACGAAATGCGCTGCGCGAATCCGCGCGGCGAATAGCCAATGAAAACGAAACCGTCTTCGATGGCCTTGCTGTAACGCGCACCCACGTCGCGGTTCTCGAAATCGAGCAGCACGCCGAGCGACTCGGGTGCGGAAAGCGACGCGTTGTACGTCGCAAGAATGCTGCGCGACGCGAGCGCGAACTCACGCGCAGCCCGCTGACCTCGGCGACTCTCTGCGAAGAACTGCCGGTAGTTGTAGACCGGCTGACGCAGGCGCGGCAGCACGCGGATCGCGGCCGTCGACACACCCCAAATCGCGCCACTGTCATCGCGCGCGATCGAGACCGCCTGCGTGGCGCGCTTTTCCGCGGCCGCGCGGTCGGGCAACGCGCGATGGCCGAGCCAGAAGTCCGCGAGCTCCGACTGCAACTCGGGCGTCACCTGCTTCCACACCGGAATGATGTCGATCGACATCGATCAGCGCCCCTTCGACGCCGGCGACGCGGATGCCGGCGCGCGCGGCGCGAGCGCCTGCACGAGCCCGACGTACTCGGCGAAGGTGAGCTTCTGGTCGTAGTTCAAGTCGAAACGCGACAGCGGTGCGGCGGCGCCCTGTTGCTTGGCGAGCGCGACCCCGGCGTATTCCTTCGCATCGAGGCTGCCGTTGTGGTCGGTGTCGAGATGCTGGAACTGCGCACGCAGTCGGCCTTCGACCTGCATGCGCGACTGAAGACGCGCCCAGCCCTGGCGGAACTCGTCGTGAGTCAGCGAGCCGTTGTGGTCGACATCCCACGCACTGAAGACGGCGTCGGCTGGATTCGGCTGCGCGGCCGCTTTCGGAGCCGCGGCGGGCGGCGTCGCCGCGATCGCAAACACGGGCGCGAGTGCAGCCATCGTAAAGGTGAGCAGGATGCGTTTCATGGAGCGAGTTCCGCGCCGGGAACGGCGGATTCGAAAGTGATGAGGTCGCGGATCTCGGCGGTGCGCAGGCCGATCATCATCGGGTTGCGCACGCCGGGCAGGAAGCTGATGTCGAACAGTTCGGTCACGTCGCCCTCGAAGCGGATCCAGTTGAGGACATCGCCATTCGTGAGCGAAACGATCTGCACGCCGCACCAGGGATCGGCATCGCGCTTGCGCAGTTCGTCGTCGAGTTCGAGACCTTCGAAGCGCTGGTTGCGTGGCTTCGACAGGCCGACTGCTGCGACGTTGCCGACGATCGACAGGCCGCGCGCGAAGCCCGGCACGAAGGTGAGCGGGACGAACGCCTTCTTGTCGAAGTCGACCCAGCCCAGATGCCCGGTACCCGCGTTCAGCACCCAGAGCTTGCCGTTCGCCCAGCGCGGCGAATGCGGCATCGACAGGCCTTCGCAGACGATCTCGTCCGTCTCGATATCGATGACGACGCCACCGTCGCGACGGCGATCGCGCCACCCGTCCACGCTGTCGCTGCGGCAGACGGCGGTCACGTACTTCGGCCGGCCGTCGACCATCGCGAGGCCATTGAGATGGCACCGATCCTCCGGTGCGAGGCGACTGATGAACTTCGGCTTCCAGATCGCCTTGAAGCTATGCGTCGTGCTCAGTTCGGCAAGGCAGGAATACTTGGTGTTGACGAACACGACGCGGCCGTCGCTGCGGATGCCGAGCTCGTGGATGTCGAGGTCGCCTATCGTCTGTGCATTGCGCGGCACGTAGCACTTGTCGTACTGGCCGTGGATCACTTCATTGGGGCGCAGCACGTTCTCGAAGCGCCACAACTGGTACAGGCCGCCGAGGTAGATGCGCTGCGCATTGCCGACCACGCCCATGGCGCGCTCGAAGATTCGTTCGAAGAACGAGACGCGGCCTTGTGCATCGCTGCCGACCAAATACAACCGGCCGCTTTGATACGACGAGATCGCGATCGACATGCGGTTCTGCGCAAGCCAGCCGGCAAGTCCGCGCGAGCAGCTCTTGTCGACCTTCAGCTGCGTCAGATCCACGGGCGGCTTTGCAGCGGGTGCGCCCGCTGCGGGCGGCTCGGCACCGACGGTATCGAGTCGCGCCTGCGCGCCCGAAGGCTCGCTGTTTTCGTTGATCGGCGTTGCGTCCGCGCCTTTCTCGGTCGCCACGTGGAACTCCAGAAGTCGAACGTCAAACGAGTATGCCAGCGCCTCGAAAGCCCTCGGCCGGCGGACTGATCCGCCGGCCGCGGAGCATTACCAGGTGTAGCGCATGATCACCTGGCCGCCGAGGAAGTCTTGCAGCGCACCGCCGTCCGTCCAGTCCACGCCGCCCGACACGCTGATGCCGTGGTACTGCATGCCAACGCCGAGGTTCACCTTCGCGCTGGTGCCTTCGGTGGTCGTCGTGCCGCTGAAGACGCTGTCGATGTCGTAGGACGTCTCGCCATCGAACTCGCGTACCGCGCTGAGTGCGCCGTACGGCATCCACGTCACCGCACCGCTGTGCAGCAGCGTGTTGAACTCGACGCCGAGGCGCGCGCGGGTGGACCGGCCACCGTCGGCCGAGAACACCGCCGTCGCGCCATCGACCGCATCGATGTTGTCGATCGTGGTGCGCGTGTACTGCGCCTGCGGAACGACGTTGACGCCAGCGAACGACAGGCCGCCGAGACCGGCTTCGACGTTGAACGCCGAACCATCACCGCGCGTCTTCTGCGGGCCGGCCGACGAATTCATCTTCGCGGTGAAGCTGTTCCAGCGATACGAGAGATCGACGTAGCTCCCGTTCGTACCGAACCAGCTGCCATAGACACCCGAGGTCTCGCCGCGCAGGTGATCGGTGCCGGTCTTCGCGACGAGGGTCTCGCTCGAATCCGCCTCGCCGACGAGCACACCGAGGTGCACGCCGCGGCCGACATGCGCATCGAAGCCCACCTCCGTGCCGTGCGTGGACTGGTCGAAGCGCAGATCGCCCGATGAACCCATCGTGGTACCGAGATTCTCCGGCGCCACGCGACCGTGCTCGCCGAACACACGCACCCACGGGCCAAGCCCGACGCGACCTTCGTCGAGCGACGGGTTGAAGCCCATGCGCTCACGCCAGGTGCCGACCTGCGCGCTCATCAGGCTGTGCGCCGCCGGTGCGACGGTCGCCGCAAGCGCGCCGGCCGTGTTGAGGCCCGCGATGTCGAGGCCGACGAAGAAGATGTCGGGCGCCGCGTTGCTGGGCGAGAGCGAACTGGTGACACCGACGCGCAGGTCGAGGAAGTCCGCCGGCGAGTAACCGATCAGCTGGCCGCCGACGAACGAACCCGCGGTCGAATCGCCGCTGACACGTGCGAATTCGGTCGGCGTGACCGCGCCATCGGACGGCAGCCCGGTGAAGTAGACATCGACCGTCTGCACCGCATTCGGCACCACGTTGCCGTTCACCACGAGATGATCGGCGCCGCCACCGTTCGGATCGAGATCAACCGCGAGACGTCCGGCGCCGGCGAGGTTGCCGGTCAGCGTCAACGTGTCCGTCGGGCTGCCGTTCGCCATGTCGATCAGGCCGGTATTGGTGAACGCCTTCGCGTTCGCGGCGCCCATGTCGATCACGCCACTGTCGAGAATGCGCAGCGTGCCGGCGTTGGCGAACGTGTTGCCGGTCGTGCTCGTGCCGAAGCGGATCGTGCCGCCGCTCAGGAACAGCGTGCCGCCGGCTGCGTTCGTCAGGCTGTCGTCGCCCGCACCGAAGGCGATGGAGCCGCCATCGAGCACGAGGTTGGCGTTTGCCGCGTTGACCAGAGTGTCGTTGCCGTCACCGAAGTCGGTCGACGCGTTGTAGACCGTCCATGTGCCGCCGCTGTTGTTGACGAACACATCGTCGCCCGCGCCAGTGATGACTGCCCCGGTGATCGAACCGCTGTTGCGGATGTCCTGCACGCCCGCATCGCCGCGCACCGCGATGGCGGCATCGCCGTCCGCGACCGGCGACAACGTGCCGGAGTTGAGCAGCGTGCCCGCGGTGTCGAAACTCACCGCCACGGCCGAGGTATCGCTCGCGCTGGTGATCAGGCCGCGGTTGTCGATGACGACGCTGCCTGCCCCGCCGGCGCGCACGCCGATGGCTTCATCCGTGCTCGACGTGGCAGAGATCGTGCCGCTGTTGAGCAGCGACGCTGCGCCCGGCCCGTTGGCAATCGCGACGCCGGTCGCGACGCCGTAAGCCTGTGCGTCGATCGTCGAACGGTTCTCGATCGCGAGCGCGCCGTAGGCCGTCGCATCGATGCCCGTCGCGGTGCCGTAGTTCGACAACGCGGTGATCGCACCGCGGTTGAGCACGCTCGCACCCGCATAGGTCTGCACCAGGATGCCGTCGGCGATGCCGTAAGCGGTGGCGCTGATGGGAGCCGCGTTGTCGATCGTCAGCGAACCACCGCTGCCGGCCACAACGCCGTAAGCGTCGCCTGCAGAGGACGACACGGTGATCGCGCCGCCGGTCGTCGCGACCGTCGTGCTGCCGTAGCCGAACGCGTTGATGCCCATCGCAAGCAGGTCGCCGTTCACCGTGAGCGCGCCGCTGTTACGAGCCGTGGTGCCGCCCTGGTTGTCGGCGAGCATGCCGATCGCCGTGTCCTGCGAATCCACCTGCAGCGTGCCGCTGTTGATTGCAGCCCCGTTCCCGGCGCCGCTGACGTCGAAGCCGAATGCGCGACTGGCACCGGATACGCCGAGCGTGCCCGTGTTCGTCGCGCTGGCGCTGGCGTCGCTGGTCACGAACGCGCCGATCGCCGAATCACCGGTGATCGTTGCGGTACCGGAGTTCGTGAACGATCCGGCCGTGGCGCCACTGGCATACGCGCCGTAGGCGAACGCGCCGTTAACCGTCAGATCGCCGCTGGTGCTGACGGTAACGCCATCACCGACCGCCGCGATGCCCATCGCCTGGTCGTAAGCGGTGACATCGATCGATCCTACGTTCGTCGCGACGATATTCGCAGCGGCAAGATCGAGACCCACCGCACTCGCGTAATACGACTGCGCGCCAATCGCGCCGCTGTTGGTCAGCGCGATCGCGTTCGTTGCACGACCGACGACCGATGTCGCGTTGCCGTAGACCGAATAGGCCTGCACGTCGCCGGTGTTCGTCAGCGTCGCAGTGTCGCCCGCCTGGACGAACGCACCGATCGCGTCACCCTGGACACCGAGTGCGTAGATGCTGCCACTGTTGTCGAAACCGACATCACCGGCCAGCGCGCGCGCACGCACGCCATAGGCGCCGAAGTAGCCGACTCCGTTGATCGTGCCACTGTTATCGACGTGAACGTCACCGTTGGTGGCCGTCAGCCTTACCGCCTCGGCACTGGTGTTCGAATAGTTCCCGACGCCAATCGAAGTGATATCACCGGTATTGGTCAGGCTAACGTCGCCGTAGGTCGAGTTGCCGCGCGCACCAACCGACGGGAAGTAAGAGCCATAACTTTGAATCGCGCCGGCGTTGTCGATGGCGACATCCCCCTGCGTCGAACGAGCCGACACGCCGAAGGCGATCGCGCCCCCGCCATAGATGGAACCGTTTCCGCCATTCGCGATCGACACGTCACCGGCATCGGCGTGGACGTCTATGCCGTAGCCGCGCACTGCATACGCGGCGACCGCGCTGTCGTTCGTGACGCTCGCGCCGGCCAGGCCATCGGCATGGATGCCCGTCGCGAAATAACCGCCGTAGGCGCTGACCGCGCCCGTGTTGTCGACATGAGCCGTGCCGCCGTTCGAGATCGCCGCCAGACCCGTCGTGTAGTGATAGCCACCGACCGTCGGCGCCGCGACATATACATCGCCGCTGTTGACGATCGTTGCAGGGCCGATGACCGACTCGGCGACAATGCCCTCGAGCGTGCCGTGACCCAAGACGTCCACACTCGCGTTATTGGTCACCGTCGTTGCCGCATCACCCAACCCGATGATGCCGGTAGTCGCGTAGTGGGAGGACAGCGTGTTGGCCGTAATAGCGCCAGTATTCGATATGTCGACTGTGCTGCCTGCCCCCGTCGCAATGGCTTCGATGCCAGTGCTGTTCCAGAACGCGTTGACGTTCATGTCGCCCGCGTTGACGATACTGACATTCGCCCCGTCGTACCCAGTGGAGACGTGGATGCCGGTGGACACAAGCGAGTAGTAGGTGGCGCCGATGGTTAACGCACCGTCGTTCGTCACCGATGCCATGCCGTCGGAGCGCACGTCGATGCCGTTGGCGTAATAAGCGTTCGCGATGATGTCGCCATGGTTCTGCACCACTGCGCCACCAGTGCCGGCCTGCACGCTGATGCCCGTCGCCAACGAGCTGTAGATGCCGTAAGCCCCGACGACCGAGACATCAATTGCGCCGGAGTTGGTCACTGTCGCCAGACCAGTTCCGCTCGTTGCGTACACGCCAAACGCATTGCCTAGCCCGCCCTGCGTCGCCTGCGAGCTGATTGCACCGCTGTTGTCGACGCTCACGCCATCCGTCGCCTGCGCTTCGATGCCGGCAGCCCAGCTGTAGCCCGACAGGCGCATCGATCCGGAATTCGTTACGGCGATGTCGCCGCCGCTCGCGAAAATGCCGTCGGCCGTTGCGTACGCGGAACTGACCTGGAAATCACCGCTGCTATTGATCGTGACGCTGTCGCCCAAGGCTGCAATGCCAGTGGCGTTGCCATAGCCCGTGACGATAACGGGCCCGTCATTGGTGATCGCAACATTCGCGGCGCCGAGATACATGCCGATGGCGCCGCCGTTGTTGGACTGTGCTGTGATCGCACCGTTGTTGGTCAGAGCGATCCCATCGATCGCCTGCACCACGAGCGCTGCGGCGAGCCCGTCTCGCGAGTACGCCTGCACGTCGCCGGTGTTCGTCAGCGTCGCAGTGTCGCCCGCTTGGACGAACGCACCGATCGCGTCACCCTGCACACCCAGCGCGTAGAGGCTGCCGCTGTTGTCGAAACCAACATCACCCGCCAGGGCCCGCGCACGCACGCCGTAAGCGCCGAAGTAGCCGACTCCGTTGATCGTGCCACTGTTATCGACGTGAACGTCACCGTTGGTGGCCGTCAGCCTTACCGCCTCGGCACTGGTGTTCGAATAGTTCCCGACGCCAATCGAAGTGATATCACCGGTATTGGTCAGGCTAACGTCGCCGTAGGTCGAGTTGCCGCGCGCACCAACCGACGGGAAGTAAGAGCCATAACTTTGAATCGCGCCGGCGTTGTCGATGGCGACATCCCCCTGCGTCGAACGAGCCGACACGCCGAAGGCGATCGCGCCCCCGCCATAGATGGAACCGTTTCCGCCATTCGCGATCGACACGTCACCGGCATCGGCGTGGACGTCTATGCCGTAGCCGCGCACTGCATACGCGGCGACCGCGCTGTCGTTCGTGACGCTCGCGCCGGCCAGGCCATCGGCATGGATGCCCGTCGCGAAATAACCGCCGTAGGCGCTGACCGCGCCCGTGTTGTCGACATGAGCCGTGCCGCCGTTCGAGATCGCCGCCAGACCCGTCGTGTAGTGATAGCCACCGACCGTCGGCGCCGCGACATATACATCGCCGCTGTTGACGATCGTTGCAGGGCCGATGACCGACTCGGCGACAATGCCCTCGAGCGTGCCGTGACCCAAGACGTCCACGCTCGCGCTATTGGTCACCGTCGTTGCCGCATCGCCGGAACCCACGATGCCGTTGGTGGCGGAGCGACTCGACAAGGTATTGATCGCGATCGCGCCATTATTGGACACGTCGACCGTGCTGCCCGCTCCGGTGGCGATCGCTTCGATGCCGGTACCGCTAAGAAATGCATCTACGGTCAGGTCGCCGGAATTGACGACACCGACGTGAGCTCCGTCGTAGCCGGCCGAGGCATGGATACCCGTGGCCTCAAGCGTGTAGTTGACGCTGCCAATGGCCAGCGTGCCCTCGTTCGTCACCAGGGCTGTGCCGTACGAGCGCACGTCGATGCCGTTGGCGTAGTAACCGTTCGCCGTGACGTCGCCATGGTTCTGCACCACTGCGCCGCCAGTGCCGGCCCGCACGCTGATGCCCGTCGCCACCGCGCCAGGCCCGTAGGCATCCACCAAAACGTCCAGCGCTCCCGAGTTGGTCACCGTCGCCTGGCCGGCTCCGCCCGTGGCGTATATGCCAAACGCGCTGCTCTGTACGCCGTAGGCGTACTGCGTCGCATGCGAGTTGATTGCGCCACTGTTGTCGACGGTCACCCCATCGGTGCCCTGCGCTTCAATGCCCGCGGACCAGTTGTAGCCGGACACGCGAATCGACCCGGAGTTCGTGACGTCCACGTCGCCAGCGCTCGCGAAAATGCCGTCGGCGGTTGCGTAGGCGGAACTGATCTGCAGATCGCCGCCGTTGTTGATCGACACCGCATCAGTCGCGACCGTGTAGATGCCGGTGGCCTGCATAAGCCCGTTCGCGGCGATGGCGCCTACGTTCGCAATGTCAACTGCGTCGGCGATGCCCACGATGCCAAGCGACGCGTAATTGATGGTGCTGGCACCGAGCGCGATGGCGCCCGAGTTCGTGATCGCGACGCCTCCATCCACCGCGTTGCCACTGATGCCTACGCCGATCGCCGACCCGGCGTACGCCGAATCGATCGTGATGTCGCCGGTATTGTTAATGTGGACGTTTGCGCCGCTGGCGTACCCGTCCACCCCGACCGTGTACCCCGAAGCCGCCGCATACGTAACGGGCACGTTGTTATCGACGACGGTGTCGCCCGTCTGCGGGGGCGGCACCAAAGAGTTGAAGGCGGGAGCCTGCACGGCGGAAACACGCGTGAGGTCGTGAACGGGGTAAGTCGGGACGAATGCGGCCGGCGCGCTATAGCTCGTCGACATGCGTGCCGGCGCCGCGAGGGCCATGCCCGGGCCGGCAAGCGCGACCGCTGCGACCGATGCCGCGAGGGCGTGGCGGATCGCCGATGCAACCGGCGCCATGCGAATAACACGCGACGTTCCAGCGCGGGCCGCGCGGGCCGGCTTCTTACCTTGCATCGAGTTTTTCCCCTGTAGGCGACACACCACGCCCGCAAAGCGGGACGACGGCTACACTTTTGTGACGCCGATCATAAGGGGGCTCCAACGCAAAACGGAAGTGCTTCCGGCCATCGTCAACCCTTCCGGGCTGACGATGATGAACCGGTCAGGCGTGACCACCCGCCTGCGGCGTACTGGCTTCCAAGGCCTCGAGCTCATGGCTGACCGCCTCGGGCGATCGGGTGTACTTCGCGAGCAGCACATAGAACGCGGGGACGACGAACAGCGAGAGCAGCGTCGAGAACGAGACGCCGAAAATCACCACGACGCCGATCGCCGCGCGGCTCGCGGAACCCGGTCCGCCGGCGAGCACCAGCGGCACCGCACCGACGACCGTCGCGATCGAGGTCATCAGGATCGGCCGCAGGCGCACGCTCGCGCTTTCCACGATGGCCTGGTGGATCGTGCGGCCTTCGTCGCGCAACTGGTTGGCGAACTCGACGATCAGGATGCCGTTCTTCGCCGCGAGGCCGACCAGCATGACGATGCCGATCTGGCTGAAGAGGTTGAGCGTGCCGTGCGTGATCCAGATGCCGAGCAGCGCGCCGAGCACGCCCAGCGGCACGGTCAGCATGATCACCAGCGGATGGATGAAGCTTTCGAACTGCGCGGCGAGCACGAGGAATACGACGAGCAGCGCGAGCGCAAACGTCAGCACCACGGCGCCGCCGGCCTGCTGGTATTCGCGCGACTCGCCCTTCCAGTCGATCTGCGCTTCCGGCGGAAGATCCTGTTTGACCGCCTGGTCGAGGAACTTGATCGCGTCGCCCATGCGATAGCCCGGCGACAGGCCGGCGCTGAGGGTGATCGAACGCAGTCGATTGAAACGATTGAGGCTACCCGGCTCGGCGACTTCGCGCAGCGTCACCAGATTCGACAGCGGCACCAGCGAACCATCGCGCGCACGCACCTGGATCTGCTCGAGATCCGCCGGCGACGCACGCGCGACGCGGTCGGCCTGCACGATGACGTCGTACTCCTCGCCGTTCTGCACGAACGTGGTGACGCGACTGCTGCCCATCATCGTTTCGAGCGCATGACCGATGTCGGTGACGCTAACCCCGAGATCCGCAGCGCGGCCGTGGTCGATCTCCACGTGCATCTGCGGACGCGTCTCCTTGTAGTCTGAGTCGACGCCGAAGAAACCCGGGTTCTGTTCCATTCGCGCCTGCAACGCGTCGCGCCACTTCACCAGCTGCGCGTAGTCGGGGCCACCGAGCACGATGTTCACCGGCTGCCCGCGCGAACGCACGAGTCCACCGCTCACCTGCGCGGCGACTTTGACGCCCGGAAGTTTCGCGAACTCCTTCTTCAGGCTGTCGGCCGCGTCCGCGGTGCTGGTGGTGCGCTTGTCCCAGTCCTGCAGGAACACGGAGATACGGCCCGTGTGCATTTCCTCGCTCGCGCCGAATCCACCCGGAACACGCGGGTTGTAACGCGCGATCGTCTTGCCGTTGCCGGTACGCGCCGCGAGGATCTTCTCGACCTGCTGCACCTGCCCGACCGTGTAGTCGAAGCCCGCGCCTTCAGGCCCGGTGATCATCACCTGGAAGAAGCCGCGATCTTCCGCGGGCGCAAGCTCGCTCGGCACGACCTTGAACAGCGCGAAGCTCGCCGCCAGCGCGACCAGCATCAGCAGGCCGAACATCCACGGGCGTTCGACGGTGGTGTCGAGGAAGCGTCGATAACGCGCGCTCACCGCTTCCAGCCGCGTGTTCACGAACCGCGTCGCCGGATTCGATTTTTCATCGCTATGCGGACGCACGAGCTTCGACGACATCATCGGCGTGAGCGTCAGCGCGACGAATGCCGACAGCGCGACCGCGCCGGCGAGCGCCACCGACAACTCACGGAACAGTCGGCCGGTATTGCCCTGCATGAAGCCGATCGGCAGGAAGACCGACACCAGCACGGCGGTCGTCGCGATGACCGCGAACGCGACCTGCTTCGTGCCACGCGCAGCGGCGACGAGGCGTGGCTCACCCAGATCCGATCGACGCTGGATGTTCTCGAGCACGACGATCGCATCGTCGACCACCAGGCCGATACACAAGACCAGCGCGAGCAGCGTCAGCAGGTTGATCGAGTAACCGAATGCATACAGCGGAATGAACGCGGCGATCAGGCAGACCGGCACCGTCACCGCTGGAATCAACGCGGCGCGGAAACTGCCGAGGAATAGCCAGATCACCACGAGCACGAGGATGATCGCCTCCGCCAGCGTGTGATAGACGCGATCGACCGCGGCATCGATGAACGTGGTGGTGTCGAACGCGACGAAAATATCGGTGCCCGGCGGCAGCGACGGACGGATCTCGTCGGCCGCGACACGCGCGGCGCGTGCAACGTCTAGGCTGTTGGCGGTCGACGTCTTGATGACGCCGAGGCCGATGTTGTTCTCGCCGTTGCTGCGGTAGTACGCGCGGCGCTCGGCGGTGGTCAGCTCGACGCGCGCGATGTCGCCCAGGCGCACGACGTAGCCATCGTCGCCCTTCTTCAGCGGAATCTGCGCGAAGTCCTGGGGCTTCTGGTAGTTGCGTGCCACGCGCAGGGTGAAGTCGCGCGTCTGCGATTCGATGCGGCCCGCCGGCAACTCGACGTTCTCGGCGCGCAGCGCGCTTTCGACATCGTTGACCGTGATGTTGCGCGCGGCCATCGCGTCGCGGTCGAGCCAGATGCGCATCGCATAGCGCTGCTCGCCGCCGATGCGGACCTGCGCAACGCCTTCCAGCGCTGCCAGACGATCGACGATGTAGCGGTCGGCGTAGTCCGACAGCTGCAGCGTGTTCATCGACTTGCTGCTCATGTTGAGCCAGATGATCGGGTCGGCGTCGCTCTCGACCTTCGCGATCTGCGGTGCATCGGCCTCGTCGGGCAGGCGATCGACCACGCGGCTCACCGCATCGCGCACGTCGTTCGCCGCGGCTTCCATGTCGCGCGTGAGCTTGAACTCGATCGAGATCGACGAGCGTCCGTTGACGCTGCGCGAATCGATGGACTCGACACCCTCGACGCCCGACAGCGCGTCCTCCAGCACCTGCGTGATGCGCGTTTCGACCACGCTCGCCGACGCACCCTGGTAGCTCACGTCCACCGACACAACGGGCGGATCGATCGCCGGCAATTCGCGCAGCGTGAGGCGGCTGAAGGCCATCACGCCCAGGGTGATGAGCAGCAGGCTCATCACGGTCGCGAACACGGGACGGCGGATCGACAGGTCGGACAGATTCATCGCGAAGGCTCAGGCTCGTCGCGCCCGCGTGCCGGCGGCGTCGGAGGACACCCGGTGCGTGGGCGTCGGGAAATGCCGGGCATTGCGCGCCCGGCGCAGGTCACGCGGCCTTGCCGCGCGGCGCCTTGGAAACGTCGCTGATCTTCGCGCCCGGTTTCAGCTTGCCGGTGCCGTCGACGACGATGCTGTCGCCGACCGCGATGCCCGACAGCACCTCGACGCGGCCATCGGTGCGCGTGCCGAGCTTCACGTCGGCGCGTTCGGCCTTGCCGTCGCGCACGCGATACACGTACGAGTCGTTGCCGACCTGCACCACCGCGATCTCCGGAATCAGCAGCGCCTGGCGCTCGGCTCGTGCGACGTCCACCTGCATCAGCATGCCGGGCTTGAGCGCGTGGTCGGCGTTCGGAAACTGACCGCGGATGGTGACGGCGCGGGTGGTGGGATCGACGCGCGCATCGACCGTCGCGACCGTGCCGTCGAAACGGCGACCGGCATACGCGGCGGCGTGGCCGCTCAGCGATTCACCCGCCGATACCTGCGCGAGTTGCGTCTCGGGCACGGGGAAGTCGACGAAGACCGTGCCGAGATCGTCGAGCGTGGTGATCGCGGTGCCCGGCGTCACCAAGGAGCCGGGGCTGACTTGGCGCAGGCCGACCACGCCAGCGAACGGGGCGCGGATGACGCGATCGGCTGCCTGCGCGCGCATCTGCGCGACGCGGGCGATCGCGGCGTCGCGCACGGCGCGCTGGGTCTCGAGCTGGGAACGAGCGATGAGCTGCTGCGTCGCGAGCGAGGCCTGGCGGTTGTAGAGGTCACTCGCTTCTTTCGCCGCGGCCTCGGCCGAGCGCAGCTGCGCCGCCTCGGCGTCGCCCACCAGCGTGATCAACGGCGCGCCGGCGCGCACGGTGTCGCCGCTGTCGAAGTGCACCGTCTGCACCTTCTGCGACACGCTGGCGGTAACCGTCACCGACTCGCGCGCGCGCACGGTGCCGAGCGCCTGCAGCGTGTCGACGAAGGGCTGGGTTCGGACGACTTCGGTCGTCACCGTGATCGGGCGGTCGCCGCCGCCCTTGCTGCTGCCGTCCTTGGCGGCGTTCGCCCGGTCACCGCAGCCCGTCAGGGCCAGGGCTGCCACGAGGGCCGGGAACACCAGAATCGATCGCATGCGGATCCGAACAACGGGGGGACCGGGAATTCTATCGAGCCCATGTGTTACGACCCGTGTCATCGGTACTGGGTGGCGTGACGCGGTTGGAACGTCGGCGTTGCGCAGGCGACGTCAACGGACGCGCTACGGCCGCCTGAAACGAAGACGCCGGCACGTGGCCGGCGTCTCCAGACAACGTGGGAGCGATCGGTTACGCGGCCGACTGCCACTGGCCGAGCGCGGCCAGGCCGTTGTCGCGGGCGCGGGCGAACACGGTTTCCTGCGCCTTGCCGTAGTTGCCGTGCATGTCCTGGCTCCACAGCTTGAGCGCGGCCTGCTGCATGGCGCGGCCGTACGAGAACGACAACGGCCACGGATGCGGGCCGGCCGCGTTCATCGCGTTCAGGTGTGCTGTCGCGTCATTGTCGGACTGGCCGCCGGACAGGAAGACGATGCCCGGCAGCGTGGCCGGCACGGTCGACTTCAGGCAGCGCAGCGTGGCCGCGGCCACTTCCTCCATCGATGCCTTCTCGGCCGATTCGGTGCCGTGGATGACCATCGACGCCTTCAGGATCGTGCCCTCGAGCATGACGTTCTGCTCGTACAGCGCGCCGAAGAGCGAGCGCAGGACGACTTCGGTGACCTCGTAGCAGGTGTCGATGTCGTGGCTGCCGTCCATGATGACTTCCGGCTCGACCATCGGCACCAGGCCCTGCTCCTGGCAGAGCGCGGCATAACGGGCGAGCGCGTGGCTGTTGGCCTCGATCGCGGTGCCGGTCGGGATGTCGTCGCCGATGTTGATCACCGCGCGCCACTTCGCGAAGCGCGCGCCGAGGCGGTAGTACTCCTCGAGGCGCGCGCGCAGGCCGTCGAGGCCTTCGGTCACGACCTCGCCAGGGAAGCCGGCCAGCGGCACCGGACCCTTGTCGACCTTGATGCCCGGGATGATCCCGTTGGCCATCATGACCTGGGTGAACGGCGTGCCGTCCTTGGTCGACTGGCGGATCGTCTCGTCGAACAGGATCGCGCCCGAGAGGTACTGGCCGATGTTCGGCGCCGTGAGCAGCAGCTCGCGGTAGGCGCGGCGGTTCTCTTCGGTGTTCTCGATGCCGACGCCCGCGAAGCGCTTGGCGCAGGTCGCGTTGGACTCGTCGATCGCGATGATGCCCTTGCCCGGGGCGACCATCGCCTGGGCGGTCTCGGCAAGCTGTTCGATGCTCATGGGGTCCTTGGCGCGCTGGAATCGGGGGCCGGCATTATACCGGCCGCGGTGACTACGATTTCAGTGGCTGGCCGGGCGCTAGACGGCCGGGCGTAGGAGCAGGTGCGAGATGCGTCAGCGGATGAACTGGCTCGGCTGCTGCGCGCGCTGGCCTTGCGTCCAAAAGCGCGCTTTCGCCTCGTAAAGGTTTCGAAGCACGTCCTCGAAGCGCTCTCCATCTCGAAGCGCGAGTGCAATGTCGCCGTCCTTGCACGCATCGGGGGAGCTCGCGGCCTTGCCATCGAACTGGACCGTGGTGGCGGTAATCGTCGGCTTGCGTTCACCGACCGGCGCGAATTGCCACTGCGCGACCGCGCCGGCCGCAGCCTGTGCGAACCGCTCGATGACTTGGCGCTTCGCGAGCGGCGAACGGACGCTGGCGTCGGCATCCAACGTATGGAAGTCGGATGTGCGACCGTCCGACCCGATCGTGTAGGCGAGCGTCACGCAACCGGTAGTCCCGCGGGAGGCGAGATCGGGCGGATAGGTGACCGGCGTGAGTCCCGAAGCCGGAGACCAATAGTTCGTGAGTTGCTCAGGCGCAACGACTATCGGCGTCGGCCCCGATACCGGCTGCTCGGCTGACGCGGTCGACGCGGTCGACGCAGACACGACCGCAAGAGCAATCGGAACGAGCCTTTTCCACATCATTTTTCTAGGTCCATGTTCGATTCGCAGGATGTCCCCGAGGCGCAGAGGCCTAGTACGCGCTGCTCGCGGCCTTCGCCTGGTCATATCCGTAAAGGCCGCAACACGCGGCAGCGTCGCGATCAGCGCCCGCCCGTGATCACCGTCGGCGGGCTCAGAATTACGCCAGTCGTGCCGTCCCAAGGCGAGTCCGTTGCGCGCACGACCTCCCCGCTGCGACCGCGAGAATTCGTGGATGCCAGTCGATCCATTGCGATCGACGGCGTGGTCGCGCTCGTATGCCGCGCCAATCAGTGCGGCCCACTCGCTACCGCCGTCCAGCAGGCGCGCAGTGCGGGTGCCTTCGCAACTGGTCGACTCGGCCGAGGGCGTCTCGCCGAAATGGAGAGTTCTAGCCGTCAGCGTCGGCTGCGCGTCACCGCTTGGCACGAAGCGGGTGACCGAAAGCGCGGTCGCGCCAGCGCCTGCAAAGCGCTCGACCGCCAACTGGGCTGCCAGCGGCGACCGTGCGCTTGCGCGGCCGTCCAGCACGTTGATTCGCGACACTCGGCCATCCGAACCGATCATGTAGGTCAGCGTCACACATCCGGTTACGCCCCGGTCCGCCAGCTGAGACGGATACACAGGCGCGACGGACGCTTCCGGCGTCCAGGCGCTGGCAATGGCGTCGGGGCCTATGACGCGAAGTCCATCAGGTCCGTTGTCGGCAGCGAGGGCCATCGGCCCGGCCATCGAAAGTCCGAGCAGCATGAGGGTCCGTTTCATGTTCGCCTCCGGTCTTAGATCAACCGAAATTAGCGCGAGACCCGCTCCGATTGCGCCCCATTCATCGGCGGCCTACAGGTCGCCCAGCCCTTCCGCCTTGCCGTTCGGCCCGATCTGCAGCAGGCGCAGCGTATTGGTCGCGCCGTGCTGCTGCATGATCTCGCCGCTGGTGAAGATGATGCGGTCGCCCTCTTCCAGCAGGCCGCGCTCGAACAGCACCTTCGCCGAGGCGCGGGCCGCGACGCCGGCCGTCATGCCGGCGCTTTCGAAAGGCAGCGCGGTGACGTCCCGCATCAAGGACATCCGGCGCCGTGCGGCCTCGTCGCCCGACAGCGCGATGATCTGCGCGGGCGAACGGAAGCGCGACAGAAAGCGTGGGGTGCCGCCCGACTCGGTGATCGCGACGATCGAGCGCACGCCGATGTGCTCGGACAGGAACATCGCGGCCATGGCGATCGCCTGGTCGGCGCGGTCCAGGCCGCGCGGTGCCTTTTCGAAATCGGTGTCGTGCGAGAACTGGCGCTCGGCGCCGAGGCAGACGCGGGCCATGGCCTCCACCGCCTTCAACGGATATTTGCCGGCTGCCGTCTCCTGCGAAAGCATCACCGCGTCGGTGCCGTCGATCACCGAGTTGGCGACGTCCAGTACTTCCGCGCGTGTCGGGATCGGGCTGTCGACCATCGACTGCAGCATCTGCGTCGCGGTGATCACCACGCGACCGCGTGACAGCGATTCGCGGATGATCTTCTTCTGCAGGCCGGGAAGCTCGGCGTCGCCAATCTCCACGCCCAGGTCGCCGCGCGCGACCATCACCACGTCGCTGGCCTCGACGATTTCGGCGAGGTTCTCGATCGCCTCGGTGCGCTCGATCTTCGACACCAGCGCGGCATTGCTGCCGGCCTCCTGTGCGATGCGCCGCGCGTCGTGCATGTCCTGCGCATTGCGGCAGAACGACACCGCGATGAAGTCGACGCCGATCTGCGCCGCGATCTTGATGAGCTCTTCGTCCTTCGGCGTCAACGCGCCCAAGGACAACCCGCCGCCCTGCTTGTTGAGGCCTTTGCGATTGGACAGCACACCGTCGTTGAGCACCGTCGAAATGATGCGCTCGCCTTCGACGCGATCGACCTGCAACTGCATCATGCCGTCGTCGAGCAGCAGCACGTCGCCGGGCACGACATCACCCGGCAAGCCGAGATAGCTGACGCCGACTTCGCTCGCGTTGCCGGGGGGCGCGTCCTCGCGCGCCACGAGGTCGAAACGATCACCGACCTTCAGTTCGACACGGTCGTTCTCGAATTTCTCGATGCGGATCTTCGGGCCCGGAAGGTCGGCGAGGATGCCGACTTCGCGTCCTACACGTGCCGCCGCTTCGCGCACCGCCTGCGCCCGCGCAACCTGCGCCGACGGATCGCCGTGCGAGAAGTTGAGGCGGACGCAATCGACGCCGGCTTCGAGCAGGCGGTCGAGCATGCCGGGCGCATCGGTAGCCGGGCCCAGTGTGACGAGGATCTTGGTACGGCGCGTCTTGTGGCTCATGCGGCAACGGGTTTCGGGTGATCACCGAAACCTAGCACGGCTGTGCGACTGCACCAGCGGCAATCGATTTCAGCCTAGCAGCGGTACGAGGTCGGCCGGTTGCCGGACGAGGTCGCGAGCGCCGGCAGTGCGCAGCTCGTCCTCGCTTCCGAAGCCCCACAGGACACCGACGCTGCGCATGTCGTGATGCGCGGCGCCCTCCATATCCATGCGGCGGTCGCCGATCATGGTGCACTCACCCGCAGCAACGCCGAGGCGTTCAAGCGCTTCGGCGATGAGCTCGGGCTTGTGGCTGAGGCGGCCGTCGAGCGTGGCACCGATGACGTCGACGAAGCGGTGGCCGAACGGCAGGCTCGCGATGATCTTGCGTGCATGCGGTTCGTTCTTGGCGGTCACGACAGCGAGCGTGTGGCCCGCGGTATGCAGCGCTTCGATCGCTTCCGGAATGCCATCGTAGACGGTGCGCTCGGCCCATCCGTGCGTTTCGTAGCGCTCGCGGTAGTACACGAGCGCCTGCTCGGTACGTTCGTCGTTGTGCAGGTAAGGCGCGAAGCTGTCGCGCAGCGGCGGGCCGATCCAGGTGCGCAGCGTCGCCTCGTCGGGCACGGGTTGGCCGACTTTCTCGAACGCATAGGTCGCGCAGCGCATGATGCCGACGGCCGAATCGATCAGCGTGCCGTCGAGGTCGAAGAAGAGCGTCGCCATCAGGCGCCACGCGCCGCGAGTGCAGCGACTGCCGGCAACGTCTTGCCTTCGAGGAATTCGAGGAATGCGCCGCCACCGGTGGAGATGTACGAGACGTCGTTCGCGATGCCGTACTTGTCGACCGCCGCCAGCGTGTCGCCGCCGCCCGCGATCGAGAACGCATTGCTGCTGGCGATCGCACGCGCCAGCGCTTCGGTGCCCTTGCCGAACGCATCGAACTCGAACACACCCACGGGCCCGTTCCACACCACGGTGCCTGCGCTGCGGATAAGTTCCGCGTAGTGCGCGGCGGTCTGCGGGCCGATGTCGAGGATCATGTCGTCGTCGCCCACCGCGTCGACCGCTTTCACGGTGGCCGGCGCGTTCGCATTGAATTCGGGTGCGACGACGACATCGACCGGCAGCGGGATTTCCGCGCCGCGCGCCTTCGCCTGTTCGATGATCGACGTCGCCGTGTCGACGAGGTCGCGTTCGACCAGCGACTTGCCCACGCTGTGCCCCATCGCCGCAATGAACGTGTTCGCGATGCCGCCACCGACGATCAACTGATCGACGCGCGGCACGAGGTTGCCGAGCAGTTCGAGCTTGGTCGACACCTTGGAACCCGCGACGATCGCGAGCAGCGGTCGCGCCGGATGTTCGAGCGCCTTCGCCAGCGCATCAAGTTCCGCCATCAGCAGCGGGCCACCGCAGGCAACCTTGGCCTGGCGAATCACGCCGTGCGTCGATGCCTGCGCACGATGCGCGGTGCCGAATGCATCCATGACGAACACGTCGCAGAGGTCCGCGTACGCCTTCGACAAGGTCTCGTCGTCCTTGCCTTCGCCAACGTTCATGCGGCAGTTCTCGAGCATGACGATCTGGCCCGGTTGCACGTCGACGCCGGCGACCCAGTCGCGCACCAGCGGCACGTCGACGCCGAGCAGTTCCGATACGCGCTTCGCCACCGGCGCCAGCGAATCGGCGTCGCTGAAAACGCCTTCCTTCGGGCGACCGAGGTGCGACGTCACCATCACCGCGGCGCCCTTCTCCAGCGCCATGCGCAGCGTCGGGAACGCGGCGGTAA
This sequence comes from Lysobacter sp. HA35, assembly GCF_054061195.1. Classification (NCBI taxonomy): domain Bacteria; kingdom Pseudomonadati; phylum Pseudomonadota; class Gammaproteobacteria; order Lysobacterales; family Lysobacteraceae; genus Lysobacter; species Lysobacter sp. HA35. The sequence continues at coordinate 1,774,830 of NZ_JBSSDY010000001.1, forward strand.
TGCGCTGCTCGGACGTGATGCGGCCGTCGGCGATCGGCACGTTGAGATCCTCGCGGATCAGCACGCGCTTGCCGGCGAGGTCGAGGTCGGACATGCGGAGGATGGACATGGGCGGTCTCTTGAAGGGAACGGGTCGCGCACGGGACGGCGGGCCGTCGCCGGTCGGCGAAGCCGCCTATTGTCGTCGTTGCGACGTGTCGCGTCAGTCGGCGGTGCGTGCCGGCTCGCGCAGGACCCGCAGCGCGAACGTCCCGACGGCGATGACGCCGAGCCCCAGCACCGCCCACAGGCCCCAGGTCTTCCAGTCGCGAACCGGCGCGAATGCCGCGTTTCCGGCGCGCTCCGTCGACGCACCGAGACGGGCAACCGCGGCTGCTTCTGCGGTATCGCGCAGCACGGCCTGCACCGGCCGCGCCTCGCGGCGATTACGCAGACTCCCGGCGACCAGCGCGTACGGCGCACGCCCGCCCGCGACGAACACCACGCGCTCGGGCAGGTAGCCGAGTTTCAGCGACGGCGCGTCGCCCGTGCCCTGCGGCACGAGGCGCCAGTAGCGGTCCCGCACAGGGCTGTCGAACACGCGCGCTGGCGAACGGCCGTTGCCCACGCGGTAGACCATCCAGTACGGCACGCGCTCGACCCATCGCGCCTGCGGCGTGTCGCGGCTCTGCAGTCGCCACGTGCGCACGTCGTTGCCGGAACCGTCGAGGTCGACCCAACGCACCGGATAGCGGCCGTCGGCTTGGAACTCGAGTGAACCGTCGGCGTTCGCGCGTGGCGCGAGCGTGCGCCAGAGCGGCGCGCGCTGGGGGGTCGAGGTCCAGATCGCGTCGATACCGGTGATGTCGGGCAGCGGACGGCTCACATCGTCGGGTACCAGACGCAAAAAGCGCGGGTGTTCGACTCCTGTTTCGATCGCGAGCCGCCGCATCTGCAGGCCGTGCGCTCCTTCGCGCAGGTCGACTAGCCGACCGCGCCCAAGCTCGAACCAGTGATCGAAATCGGTACTGCCTTCGACGCGATAGCCGGTGTCGAAGTTCGTCGCGGGACGCCACGTGACCTCGAGCGCGATCGGCCGCTCGCGCAGCACCGCGGCATCGATCAGTACGGTTGTCGCTGGGCGTTCGTTCTCCACCGTCGACGAGCGCAGGCCACGCAGTCGACCGTCCGCATCGACCTCGGCGATCACTCGCCAGTCGCTGCCGGACGTCGTGCCGGGTGCCGGCATGCGGTACCACGGCAACGCGCGGCGCTGCTCGGTCGGTTGCGCGGGCGGCGCGACGACATCGGCGGGCACCGGATGGCCGGATGCGTCGAGTACGTCGAGATCACCGAGGTCAGCGCGTTGAACGACCGTGTAGGCCTCAGGCGTCAGCTCGAACGTGTAGGCGCCGGCCGACGTCGTCGTCACCACGGGCCACTGGCGTGCGTAGTCGACAGGCGCGGCGATGGCGAACGTCGTGACACATGCCAGCAGTGCAACGATCGCGCGCTTCATGCCGTCGCCTCCGTTTCGCCGGGCGGAACCGGCGCGAGATAACCCACCGCGGTGCACAGAAGACCGAAGGCGATGAACGAGCCGATGCCGAGCAGGTTGCCGAGGTACTGACGGTCGACCAGCACGAGTTTCGCGAGGACCACGGCCATCAGCACCGCGCCCACCTTCCACAACCCGCGACGGTGTCGACGCGAACCCGCGACCCATGCGGCCATGCCGATCACGCTCCAGAGCACCGTGAGTGACGTCTGTACCAGGCCCGTGGAGAACATCGACGTCGACCACGAGACGCCGCCCCAATGGTGGGCCGCACGCAACACGACCGATGTGGCGAATACGAACGCCGCGCCCGCGAGCCACGGCCGCATCAGGCGTTCGTCGGCCAATACAAGCCATGCAAGCAGGAGCGCTACGAGTTGCACGAGTTCCACGGCGTCGAACAGCGGAACGTAGGGCAATGGCGACATCGAGCCTTCGTGCACCAGGCCGACCACGAAGAAGCCGCCCAGGACGAGCGCAAGCATGGCCTGCAGGTTGCCGCGCCATGCTTCGAAGTCATCGCCGAACGGCGCAGCGATGCGCTCCGGTCGCAGCAGCGCGACTGCGGCGAGCACGACCCACGGCAGCGCGGTCGCAGCGAAGAGCCATGCATCGCCGATGTTGGCCTGCTGAGCGATGCGGAACAGCGCGAGCGACGAGACCAAAGCGATGGACGCGAGCCAGCCGATATGCGTCCACCCGCGCACCCGCGAGCCGACGTCACGCAGACAGGTCAGCACGCGCCAGGCGACGATGAGATCCACCACCCACGCGATCGCGCCGAGGCCCGCGAGCGGCTGACCGCGCTCGTTGACCTGCCAGCATGCGAACGCGATCGGCAGCAGCAACGACGCAGACGCTGTGAGATGCAACGCACCAGCGGCGCGACGGCGCGCGACTTCGGCCGCGAGCAGGCCGGTACCGAGGAGGACCAGCATCACGGCGTCCACGGCGTGCTTCGGATCGACACTGCGGTCAACCTCCCACAGCGCCGCACCCAACCACCACGCAAGGCCCCAGAGATAGGCGCCGACGGCCATGCCGTTCTGTTCGTGACGACGCGCGGCCACCGCAGTCGCGAAGCCGCCGATCGCGATGAGCAGCGCCGTCATGAACGTGCCGTTGAACACTGCCGGCCCCACCACGTCGACATGGAACGCAGTGCCGAATGCGCCCAACGCTGCGAGCTGCAACGCAAGGCCGGCGAGCTGCGGAAGCGACCGCGACTGTCGCAGCCCGAGCCACACCAGCCCTGCACCTTCAAGCGCGAAGATCGCTGCCGTTGCGCGTGCGGACAACGCGAGCGGCACAGCAAGCGTCGAGAAGCCGATTGCGAGCACCGCATAGGGCGCGATGAGCTCGGCGAAGGCCTTCTGCCGACGCAGCAGCGCCGCCAGCGCCGCGTACATGGCGCCCAGCCCGAGCGCACAGAACGCGAGTTCCATGCGATCGCCGCGAAGCATGGCCGCCTGCAGGACGAACGCGACCAGCGGCGTTCCGAAGATCAGGCTGCCGTCGAAGATGCGCCGCTGCGGTGGCGCTTTGGCCGCCGCGTAAAGGATTGGGATCGCGAGGTACATCGCGAAGAACAACAGCAGGAACGGCTCCGTCGTACGGAAGTCCTCGGGGCGGTACTGCAAGGCGCCCCACAGGCTGCCGATGCCGAACGTGAACGCGAACCCGAGCAGATTGAGCAGACGCCAAGGGCGTCGCCATGCGATCGCGACGATGCCGGCGTTGAGCACTGCGTAGTAACCGAACAACGCGACATGGTTGCCCTGCCCCGTCGACAACCAGATCGGCGCGAGGAAACCGGCCAACACGCCCAGCACCGCCAGCGCCAGCGATTCCTGACGCACCGCGAGTACGCCCAGCCCCGCGACCAGCGCGACGCTGATGGCGAATGCCGCACCTGCGGGAATGAAGTGATACAGCTTGAACGCAGCGAACGTGACCAGCAGCAGCACACCGATCGCGCCACCCTGCAGCGCAAGGCCGAACGGACGCCGAGCTTCACGCTGGCGCCAGCCGAACACGAGTCCTGCGATCGCCGCCATCGCAACGCCGGCGAGGCGAAGCTCGATCGGAACATGCAGCTTGCCCTGGTCGACGGCGTACTTGAGCAGGGCCGCGACGCCGGCGAACAGCACGAGCACGCCGACCTTTACCGGCACGTTGCCCTCGGTGAACCAGCGCCGGACGGTGTCGAACAACTCGTCGGTGCGCGAGCTGCGCGTGTACGCCGGTTGCGGGCGTGGCGCGGCCGGCGGTGCTGGCGAAACCGGTAGCGACGGCGGCAATGGCGGCAGCGGCGGCGGTACCGCAGCGCTCGTGGGTTCCGGAACCGCCGGCGTGGTCGCGCGTGTGGGCAACGGAGCTGGCGCCGGTACAGAAGTCGACGCGGGTGGCACTTCGTTCGCGGATCCCGACTGTCGCAACAGCTCGGACAACGTCGGCTCCGGTTGCAGTGCCGACGCGGTGTCAGTCGCCGGCGACGCGCTCGGCGATGCGGCAGCGTCGACCGCACTCTGTCGCAGCCACGAAACCTCCGCCTCCAGCGTGGCCATTCGACGACGAAGGCCGACGGTCCAGGCGAGCAACAGGACCAGCAGTACGGGTATCGCGAGCACCGCAACAACCGCGAGCATCACCACGCTTTCCATCGTCCCCTCCGGCTTCCCCGGCCGTCCGGGAACGGTAGCACGTGGGCTTTTGCTGGCCTTCCAAAACACGTGTCGATCGCGTCGTCGAATGCATGCGCCCGCGATTAACGCAGTCGGCGCTGCGCCAGTCGAATAGACGCAACGAACGCATCGCGCATCGATCGACAGGCGTGCGCGATGACTGGCGATCAGGATGCGGTCGTACTTGGTAGCTCACCACCATCGACCGCTCGACAAGCTACGGAACTGGAAGCGTCCCCCCGATAGCAGCGGGACGCTTCCATCGAACCGTTCGACTCAGCCGCGATAACCGTCTTCGGTCGCGTCGTACTCGATCTTGATCAGCACCTTCTGGCCGTCGAAGTCGGACTGATTGGTGAAGACCAGACGACCGAGATGCTTCATCGCGCACTCGGTACGCACCTTGTCGCCGCCGAAGTGGAACGGAATGAACGACTTGCCCGTCATGTACTGGCCGCAGTCGGCCTCGTGCGTGGCTTTGTCACCGAGGATGTCGCCGACCTGCTTGAACGACATGCCGATCTCGAGCTTCGCGAACGGGCTGCCGGGAATCTCGGTGCCGACGATCTCGCCTTCGACGTCGTGAAGCCCGGTGACCTCGCGGCTCGGCGGTTCGTCGGAATCCTTCTTGCCGGCCTGCGCCGTTGCGGCGGTGGACAGGGCCACCAACGCCACCATGCAGGCGGCGAGCGTCTTGCGTGACATGACATCTCCTTGTGATTGCGCGTCTGCGCGGCGCGAAGTATGTGCAGCCTGCAGTACGACGACAAGACGGGCGGCCACCCGTCGCGAGGTCGGAATATTCCGAACCCGTAACGAAGAACCCCGCCAATCGGCGGGGTTCGGTGCAGCACTTCAGACGTCGCCTCAGCCGCGCGCGACCACGCGCACCATCTCGAGGCACTTGTTCGAGTAGCCCCACTCGTTGTCGTACCACGCGACCAGTTTGACGAAGGTCGGGTCGAGCGCGATGCCCGCTTCCGCGTCGAAGATCGAGGTGCGCGCATCGCCGCGGAAATCGGTCGCGACGACCTTGTCCTCGGTGTAACCCAGCACGCCCTTCAGCGCGCCTTCGCTCTGCGCCTTCATCTCCGCGCAGATCTCGGCGTACGACGCCGGGCCATTCAATTCGACAGTGAGGTCGACCACCGACACGTCCGATGTCGGCACGCGGAAGCTCATGCCGGTGAGCTTCTTGTTGAGCTCGGGGATCACCACGCCGACGGCCTTCGCCGCGCCGGTGCTCGACGGGATGATGTTCTCGAGGATGCCGCGGCCGCCGCGCCAGTCCTTGTTCGACGGGCCGTCGACGGTCTTCTGCGTCGCGGTCGCCGCATGCACGGTGGTCATCAGGCCGCGCTTGATGCCCCACTTGTCGTTCAGCACCTTCGCGAGCGGCGCGAGGCAGTTCGTTGTGCACGACGCGTTCGAGATGATGGGCTCGCCCTTGTACGTCGCGTGGTTCACGCCGTAGACGAACATCGGCGTGTCGTCCTTCGACGGCGCGGACAGGATGACCTTCTTCGCGCCCGCATCGAGATGCTTCTGCGCGGTGGCCTTGTCGAGGAACAGGCCGGTCGATTCGATGACGACGTCGGCACCGACTTCGTTCCACTTGAGGTTGGCGGGGTCGCGTTCCTGCGTCAGGCGGATCTTCCTGCCGTTGACGACCAGCTGGCCGTCCTCGATCGACACGTCGCCCTTGAAGCGGCCGTGCACGGAGTCGTAGCTCAGCATGTAGGCCAGGTAGTCCGGCTCGAGAAGATCGTTGATGCCGACGATCTGGATGTCGTCGCCGAAATTCTGCACGGCTGCGCGCAGCACGTTGCGGCCGATGCGGCCGAAGCCGTTGATGCCTACCTTGATCGTCATGTGGGGAGCTCCTGCGGGGGCCGGCGACGGCCGGGAAACAGTCGCGCATTCTAGCAGGGCGCCCGAACCGGCTCCTGCGTCACTCGGCCTCGGCGGGACCGTCGCGTACCATTCGCCGATGACCCGAAAACTCCTCGCATCCGCACTCCTTTTCTGCATCGCCTCGCCCGCTTTCGCGTGGGGCGCACTTGGGCATCGGCTCGTCGCCGACCTCGCGCAGGACGACCTCACGCCGCAGGCGCGTCGCGAAGTCGACGAGCTGCTGAAGGGCGAAACCGAGCCGACGCTCGCGGGCGTCGCCAACTGGGCCGACGAGCTGCGCGCGAACGATCCGGACCTCGGCAAGCGCAGCGCCAAGTGGCATTACGCCGACATCGCCGAGAACGGCTGCGGCACCTACGAGCCGCCGCGCGACTGCCCCAACGGCGACTGCGTGATCGAAGCGATCCGCGCGCAGACCGCGATCCTCGCCGACCATTCGCAGTCGCTGGACGCGCGTCGTCAGGCGTTGAAGTTCGTCGTGCATTTCATCGGCGACGTGCACCAGCCGCTGCACGCGGCGTTCGCCCACGACAAGGGCGGCAACACCGTGCAGGTGCGCATTCCGACCGCCGACGGCGGCGAGAAGGGCGGCAACCTGCATTCGCTGTGGGACAGCGGCCTGATCTCGAAGACCGGCCTCGACGAGCCGGCATACCTCGCGAAGCTGCGGGCCCTGCCCCTTGCGGTCGATATTCCGAAGCACGTTCTGCCGCCGGATTCGCCGGCCTGGGCGCAGCAGTCGTGCCGCATCGCGACACGACCGGGCGTCTATCCGCCGGGCCCGGAGATCGACGCGACCTACGTCGCCACGTTCACCCCGCTGGTCGACGAGCAGCTTCGGCGCGGCGGAACGCATCTGGCGCAGGTGCTGAACGCGGTGCTGGGCCACTAGGGCTCGCGCACGCGGGTTTAGCCTGCAACGCCATGCGACCCGGTGGGCGGCCAGCCGCCCTCCCCGACCATGGACTACTTGTAAGCGCCCCCCGGCGGTTTACTCTTGCCGTTCGCGGCGTCCGCAGGGGAGCGTCGGCGGGGGCGCATGCAGATCGAAGAACGCCAGATCGAAGCGGACCAGGTGCGGCTCGGCATGTTCGTATGCCGCCTCGATCGCCCGTGGACCGAGACGCCTTTTCCGTTGCAGGGCTTCTACGTCAGCGAGCTTTCGCAGATCGAAACGCTGCGGAACCTGTGCCGCAGCGTGTGGATCGACGTGGAGCTCAGCCAGCAGACGCAGACGCGGGGGCTCACCGGCCTGATCGCGCCCGGCGCGTTGATGATGACCTCGCGCGAAGACACAGCCACGCCGCAGCGCGCGACCCCCGCTGTGCGTGACCCGCGCATCGGCGCCGTCCGCTACCACGACACGGTCGACTTCGAGCACGAGATCCCCGCTGCGCGCGAAGCGCTGGACGTCACTGCCGCAACGATCAGCAGCTTGGTCGACCAGGCACACAGCGGCGATCCGATCTCTCCCGAAGTCGCGCACGCCGCGGCGCGTCCAGTAGTCGCCAGCGTGCTGCGGAACGCCGATGCCATGTTCTGGCTCAACGCGCTGCGTCGTCGCGACGGCTACGCGTACTCGCATGCGCTCAACTGCGCGATGCTCGCCGCCGCATTCGGCCGGCATCTCGGCCTTCCCGAGGACTACCTCGTCGATCTGTCGACCGGCGCCATGCTGATGGATATCGGCAAGACGCAGGTGCCGCAGCCGCTGCTTGAACGCGACGGCCCGCTGGACGCGATGTCGATGGCGCGCGTGCGCCGGCATGTCGAACTCGGCGCGCACATGCTGCAGGACGACCGCTTCAGCGACACCGTGCTGGAGATGGTGAGTGGCCACCACGAGCGCGCGGATGGCAGCGGTTATCCGCAGCGTCGGCGCGGCTCCGATATTCCACTGCATGCGCGCGTCGCAGCCATCGTCGACAGCTTCGACGCGATGACCAGCGATCGGCCGCATGCGCCAGCCATGGCGCGACACGTCGCGTTGCAGGAGCTGTATCGCGATCGCACGACGCGCTATTACCCCGAACTCATCGAGCAGTTCATCAGCTGCCTGGGCGTGTATCCCACCGGCTCGCTGGCCGAACTCAACACCGGCGAGATCGTCGCGGTCATGTCGCAGAACGCGGCGCGTCGCCTGCGCCCGCGCGTTCTGGTGCTGACCGATCCGGACGGCCAGCTGACGTCGGGCTTCAGAACGCTCGACCTGCTATCGGCCGACAGCTCGATCGAAATCGTGCGACCGCTTCCGAATCACCACGCAGGCATCGACGTCTCGGAGCTCTATCTTTGAACCGCGCCGAGCTGTCGCGCCGGCTCAACGCGCGCATCGAAGCCGGTGAAAACTGCCTCGGCATCCTGCTGGTCCGCATCCAGCGCCTGCAGGAGTTCCGACTCGTGCACGGCTACGAGGCCAGCGACGCCGTCGGCCGCGCGGCATTCGAGCGCATCCAGGAGTTGTTGCGCCCGCAGGATGTGCTCGAGCAGGTCGCTGAAAACGAATTCATTGCGTTGCTGCCGGGCCTGATGAATCCCGGCCACGCGATGCTCGCCGGCACTCGCGTGGTGCGGGCATTCGAGCGGCCGCTGGTGTTCGGGCAGCACGCGATGATGACGCCGGTCGCGGTCGGCCTCGCCCTGTCCCCCGAGCACGGCGGCGACGCCACCACGCTGCTGCGTCGTGCCGAGATCGCATTGCGCGACGCGAAGCGCATGAGCGACCGCTGCGCGCTGTACAGCCCCGGCACCGAACGCATGATGGTGCCGTACGAATGGCTGCACGATGCGCTGCGCACGAATCGTCTGGAAGCGCATTTCGAACCCATCCTCGACCTGCGCCGCAATGCGATCAGTGGTTACGAATCGCTTGCGCGATGGAACGATCCCGACAGCGGCGTGATCCGCCCCGACGTATTCATCCGTCTCGCGGAAGACACCGGGCTGATCGCTGAACTGACGCGATGGAGCCTCAACGCCACGTTCCGCCATGCCGCGGCGATTCGGGTGCGCGATCCGAAACTGCGCTTTTCCGTCAACGTCTCGCCACGCGTGTTCGGCCAGCGCGATCTCGTGCAGCAGATCACGGGCGCATTGTCGGTGTGGGACATGCCGGCCGAATCCGTGACGCTCGAAGTCACCGAAAGCGCGCTGATGGAAGATCCGATGACCAGTATCGCGATGCTGCATACGCTACGCGAAGCGGGTCTCGGCATCGCGATCGACGACTTCGGCGCGGGTTATTCGTCGCTCGCGTATCTCAAGCAGTTCCCCGCGACCGAGCTGAAGATCGACCGCAGCTTCGTCGCCGACATGCGGCACGACCTGCGCTCGGCACGCGTCGTGCGCGCGATCATCGACCTCGGCCATCAGCTCGACTTGCACGTGGTCGCCGAAGGCATCGAGGATGCGGAAACGCTCGAAGTGCTGCGCGCACTCGGTTGCGATCGCGCGCAGGGTTATCACATCGGCCGCTCGACGCCGGCATCGTACCTGCTCGACCGCGCGCCGAACGCCTGACTGCGTTTTTCCCGGCCTGAAACGAACACGGCGCCCCGAAGGACGCCGCGTTCAAACATCGTCGCGGACGATCAACGCAGCGAACGTGCCGCCTCGACCACGCGCTCGACGGTGAAACCGAAGTGCGGCATCAGCTTCTCGATCGGCGCACTCGCGCCGAAGCCGTGCATGCCAATCACCGCGCCGTCGAGGCCGACGTACTTGCGCCAGTAATCGGCAGTCGCTGCTTCGATGGCCACGCGACGACGCACGCCGTTCGGCAGCACCGACTCGCGATACTCCGGCGACTGGCGGTCGAAGATTTCCGTGCACGGCATCGATACAACGCGCGCCTTGTCGCCGAGCTGCTCGGCCGCCTGCATTGCGAGGCCGACTTCCGAACCCGTCGCGATCAGGATGATCTCCGGCGTGCCGACCGAATCCTTCAGCACGTAACCGCCGCGCTCGATGTCGGCGACCTGCTGCGTGCTGCGCTGCTGGTGCGGCAGGTTCTGCCGCGAGAACACAAGGCAGCTCGGGCCGTCGTTGCGGATGATCGCGTGCTTCCACGCCACCGCCGATTCCACCGCATCGCACGGACGCCACACGTCGTTGTGCGGGATGTAGCGCAGCGAGGCGAGATGCTCGATCGGCTGGTGCGTCGGGCCGTCTTCGCCGAGGCCGATGGAGTCGTGCGTATAGACGTGGATGACGTGCGCGCCCATCAGCGCGCTCATGCGCACGGCGTTGCGCGCGTAGTCGCTGAAGACGAGGAACGTCGCGTCGTACGGAATGAAACCGCTGTGCAGTTCCAGGCCGTTGCAGATCGCGCCCATCGCGAATTCGCGCACGCCGAAGTAGATGTAGTTGGCGTTCGGGTCATCGGTCGCGACCGACTTCGAACCCTTCCACAGCGTGAGGTTGGAATGCGCGAGGTCGGCCGAACCGCCCACCAGTTCCGGCAGCAGCGGCGCGAACGCCTCGATCGCCATCTGCGATGCCTTGCGCGACGCGACCACCGGGCCTTCGGCCTGCAGCTTCGCGATGTAGGCATTGGCGGCGTCGACGAAGCCTTCGGGCAGCTCACCGGTGATTCGGCGCGACAGCTCGGCGGCTTCGGTCGGGAAGCTCGCGGCGTACGCCTGGAAGCGGCGATCCCATTCGCCTTCGCGCAACGCGCCGGTGTCGGTCGCATGCCAGGCCTGTGCAATCGGCGTCGGCACTTCGAAATCACCCGCGGTCCAGCCGAGCGCCGCGCGCGTCGCGATGATTTCGTCCTTGCCCAGCGGCGCACCGTGGCTCGATTCCTTGCCGGCCTTCGCCGGGGAACCGAAACCGATCGTGGTGCGGCAACAGACCAGCGTCGGCTTGTCGTTCGACCTCAGCGCCTGCTCGATCGCCGCCTTGATCGACGCCGCGTCCTGACCATCGACGCCGCGCAAAACGTTCCAGCCGTACGCCTCGAAGCGCTTCGGCGTGTCATCGGTGAACCAGCCGTCGGTGTTGCCGTCGATCGAGATCTTGTTGTCGTCCCAGAACGCAACGAGCTTGTTCAGGCCCCACGTGCCCGCTAGCGACGCGGCCTCGTGCGAGATGCCTTCCATCAGGCAGCCGTCGCCCATGAACACCCAGGTGCGGTGGTCGACGATCGCGTGGCCGTCGCGATTGAAGCGCTGCGCGAGCAGCTTCTCGGCGAGCGCGAGGCCGACGGCATTCGCGAAACCCTGGCCGAGCGGGCCGGTGGTGGTCTCGACGCCCGGCGTCATGAAGTTCTCGGGGTGACCCGGCGTCTTCGATTCGAGCTGGCGGAAGTTGCGCAGGTCGTCGATGGACACGTCGTAGCCCGTCAGGTGCAGCAGCGCGTACTGCAGCATCGAGCCGTGGCCGTTCGACAGGATGAAGCGATCGCGGTTGAACCAGCCCGGATTCGACGGGTTATGGCTCAGGTAATCGTTCCAGAGCACCTCGGCGATGTCCGCCATGCCCATCGGCATGCCCGGGTGGCCGGAGTTGGCGGCCTGCACCGCGTCGATGGCGAGGAAGCGGATGGCGTTGGCGAGTTCGCGTCGGGTCGGCGTGGTCATCGGGGAGCGGGCGGCGGCGGGAGCCCGCTATTCTCCCATCCCCTGCCGCGCCGTGCCCGGCCGCTGGGCGTCAGTGCCCCAGGCCGCCCTGCGTCGGCAACGTATCCGGCACGTCGGCTTCGCCGCTGCGGTGCGAGACGACGACCGCGGTGGCGAGGTCGCCCGTCACGTTGAGTGCGGTGCGGCACATGTCGAGGAACGTGTTGACGCCGAGGATGATGCCGATGCCTTCGGCCGGCAGGCCGACGATGCCGCAGATCATCGCGATCACCGGCAGCGAGCCGGACGGGATGCCGGCGGTGCCGATGCCGCCGAGGATGCACAGCACCAGCACCATGAGCTGATGTCCCAGGCCGAGGTGCAGGCCGTAGACCTGTGCAAGGAACAGCACGGTGATGCCTTCGAACAGCGCGGTGCCGTGGTGGTTGGCGGATGCGCCGACGGTCAGCACGAAACGCGAAACCTTGCGCGGCAGGCGAAGGTTCTCTTCGGCCACCCGCAGCGTGACGGGCAGCGTCGCGGTCGAGGACGCCGTGGCGAACGCGGTCAGCGTCGCTTCCTGCGAACCGCGGAAGAACACCAGGGGCGACATGCCGCCCATGAAGCGCACCCACAGCGGCAACACTACGAAACCGTGGATGGCGATCGCGACGAGCACCGTCAGAACGAACCAGCCGAGGCTCAGCAGCACGTCGAGGCCCAGCTGCGCGCACAGCACGAACATGAAGCAGAACACCGCGTACGGCGCGAGCTTGATGAACATGCCGATCAGATGCATGCAGATCTCGAACAGGCCGTGCAGCGCGTTCTTGAAGGCCTCGGTGCCGGCCGTCGGCTTCATCACCAGGCCGATGCCGAACATTAGCGCGAAGAACACGATGCCCAGCTTCTCCTTGTCGTTGCCCATCGCGCTCACGATGTTGTGCGGCACGATGTTGACCAGGAGGTCGATGAAGTTGAGCTGGTTGCCCTGCGTGGCGATTTCGCTCGCCTTCGCCAGGTTGCTGCTCATCGCCTTCTGGATGAGATCGGGCGACATGTGCGTGCCCGGCTGCAACACGTTCACGGCGATGAGGCCGATCGCGACGGCTGCGGCGGTGACCGCGCCGGTGTAGATCAGCGTGCGCCAGCCGAGCCGGCCGAGACTCGCGATGTCGCCGAGCTCCGCGACGCCGAGCACCAGCGCCGAGAACATCAGCGGGACGACGAGCATGAAGAGCAGGTTGAGGAAGACCTGGCCGAACGGCTTGGCGACGTAGGCGATCACATGCGCGACCCACGGCGCGTCCGGCGTGGTCGCGTGCACGATGAGGCCGATGACGGCGCCGAGCACGAAGCCGAGCAGGACCTTCACGTGCAGCGGAAGGCCGCGGCGGACGGCGGGATTCGTTGCGTGCATTGGGCGTTCTCCGTCGAAGCGATGCGAGCTTAACAAAGCAGCGCGACCGGTCGACGCCGCCGATCTCAGGTCGGCGGGTACAGCGGAGGCAAGGGATCTCGCTCGCGCGTCGCGGCGGTGCGCCAGCGTGGACCCGACGCGAACGCAGCTCGCAGGCGCGCGCGCGCATCGGCCGGATCACCACCGCCCCAGCGCGCGCGACGCAGGCGATCGACCGCATCGCGTTGTGCTGCGTCATCCAGGCGCGCGGCCACGGCTTCGAGGTCGAGCGTGTCGCCTCCGGCCAAGGTTCGCAGTGCGGCGTCGATGTCCGACAAGTCGCCGAGCTCGAGCGCGCGCTTGAGGCCTGGTTCGGTTGCGGTCGACGTCGCCTCTGCGGTGCGCGTCGGGATCGGAGGTGGCTGGGCAACATTGCCCGGGGCCGGGAACGGCGGCGGCGAGGATGTCGAGGTCGGGCTGTACGTGGGCGTCGCGGTGACGCGCGGCGCTGTCGACACGACCATCTGATCGCGACGCGCCGAACGCGAGCGCCACAGTCCCGCGCCGACGAGCAGCAACGCGGTCAGCACGGCAACGACGCCGATGAGCATGCGTCGATCCGGCCCACTCGCGGACGGCACGCCCGACGGTGCCTCGCCGCGTGACGCGGCATTTTCGGACGGCGCGCCCGGCGCGACCGCCAGCGTGATCGGCGGCAGCTGCGTCGAACGTGCTTCGCCCGCACGGCTGTCCCACCAGTCGATGCGCGGGCCGGGAATACTGAGCGTGCCCGCACGCGACGGCACGATCGAGAAACGGCGCTGCTCGCGAACATGCGGGCGTCCGTCGACCATCGATTCGTCCGACTGCGGACGCTCCGGGAACACCTGCGCGCCGTCGGGTGCGGTGATCTGCAGGTCGGGCAACTGCGCAGCGCCTGCGCCATCGGCCTCGACTTCGACCACGATGTTCGACGCACCGCCGGCGCGCGCCTGGTTCGGCTGTTCGAGATAACGCATCGTCAGGCCGCGCAATGGCAGCCACGGCGTCGCCGCGTTGGCCGGAATCGCGCGCACGTGCAGGATGCGCGGCCGCGCTACGGCATGCAGTGCGGACTGGCCATCGCCGAACAACTGGTCGAATGCGTTGCCGGTGCCGCGCCCTTCGAAACTCGCCGGAGGCACGACCAGTTCACCGCTGCGTTCGGGCACCAGCATGAAGCGGCGTTCGGTGACCACATACGATCGACCACCGACCACGCGCCGGTACTGCACGTCGTCGCCTACACGCTGCAGGCTCGCGCCGGTCGGCTCGGGCTGGTCGAGCTGGCCCGCGATCAGCGGAATCGCCGAATACAGGCGCACGACCCAGCCGACCGACTGCTGCACATACGGGTCCTGCGCATCGGCTTCGCTTTCGATGAAGACATCCGCGTTGCCCGACACGGTCGGCGTGTTCGGCGCCGGTGTGACGAGCAACGTCAGCGGTTGCGTATTCGCGCCGCCGACATGCAGCGACGGAATGCTCAGCAGCCCATCGCGTCGCGGCCGCAGCGCAACCGCATACAGGCTGCGACGACTGATCTGTCCGTTCACCCACTGCAGTTGCTGCTGGCTCGCCTGGCCGCTCAGGTCGAAGTCGCGCAGCAGCGGCGCGTAATCCGGCGCATCGTTGGCGTCGGTCTCAACGTTGAGCGTCGTAGTCTCGCCGACGGCGATGCGGTCGCGATCAAGCCATGCACGCGTCTGCGCACCGGCGACCGTCGCGAACGCGAGCAGAACGAACATCGCGAGAAAGCGCGCGACGCACATCAGCGTTGTCCCCCGAGTTGCCGGCGTTCGTACTCGAGCCGGAACTTCTCGCGCAGCAGGTTGCCGGGCTCGTCGGGCACGCGCATCAGTGCGGCTTCGTCCGACAGTCGACGCTCGCGCTGTTCCGGCGTCATCGGCTGCGCCTTCGCCTTGTCCGCACCCGCCTTTGCCTGCGCCTGCTGCAATGCGCGCTGCATGCGCTCGCGTTGTGCGGCATCGGCCTGCGACTGGCGCGTCGCGTCCGCGGGTTTCGGCTGCGATGTACCGTTCTGCTTCGGCGGCGGCGTCTGGCCGGTGGACGCCTGCGGAGACGGCGACTTGCCGTTGCACGCCGCATCACCCGGCTTGCAGTTGCGCGGTTGTTGCGACTGCTGCGACATGCCGCCCTGCTTGCCCGATTGCTGCTGTCCGCCCTTCTGCTGCTGCGGAGGGCGCTTCATGGCCTGCAGCACAGCATTTCGATTTGCGATCGCATCGGCCATACCGGGCTTGCGACGCAACGCTTCGTCGTACGCGGCGACCGCATCCTGCAGCCGTCCGGCTTTCGCGAGCGCGTTGCCGCGGTTGTAGTTCGCATCCGCACTGTCGGACTTTTCGAACTGCGTCGCTGCCTCGTCGAACTCGCCGCGACGATAGGCATCGATGCCGCGGTCGATTTCCTTCCAGGCGCGCTGGTCTGGGCGATGGAACAGATCGGCTGCCAACGAGGGGCGCGGGATCAACGCGACGACCAGCAGCAGCACTGCGGCACGCGGACGTCGCACCAGCACGATCAGCGCCAGCAGCATCACGAATGGCACGAGGCGGAAGCCTTCGTCGGCCCATGCGCGGCCGCCTTCGCCGTGCTTCGCTCCTGCGCCGGTTCCCGTTGCGAACACTGCATCATCGCTGCCGTCGAGCGCGAGGCGTGCGTAACGACCGCCACCGTTGCTGGCGAGTGCGCGCATCGATGCTTCGTCGAGACTCACGCGCACCGTCGATCCGCCCGTCGTGCGGATCGTGCTGCCGTCCGGCGTGCCGAGGCCAAGCGCCGACACGGTGATCCCGGCGTTCTGGGCATCGCGCGCAGCGCGCTGCGACGTGCCGTCCGCGTGATCGGTAACGAGCACGATGCGGCCGCGCGGAAAGCCGGCGCGCTCGATCAACTGCCGTGCCTGAGCGATGGCGCGTGCCGGCGACTGGCCGTCGATCGGCATGACGGCGGGTTCGAGCGCGTCGACGAACAGTGCGACGTTCGCGGCGTCGTCGGTCAGCGGTGCGACGGTAAATGCGTCATCGGCGAATGCGACCAGCGCGACGGGTCCGCTGCGCGGCGACTGCAGCAGTCGCGTGAGGCGTGCACGCAATTGCGCGAGGCGCGTTGGCGGCAGATCGTTGGCGACCGTCGCGCTCGACAGGTCGACTGCGATGACAAGCGGCTCGCGTGTTTCCCATGCCGGCATCTCGAGCTGACGCCATGCGGGGCCGGCGAGTGCAGCCACGGCCAATGCGTACGCGAGCATCCCCGTCCATGCGGCGAACCGATGGGTCGCAGCGCGGCCCGGCGCGAGAAGATGCGGCAGCAGATGCGGATCGACGGCACGCTGCCATGCGGCATCGCTCGACCCGCGTCGACGCAGCCACCACCACAGCACCGGCAGTGCGAGCAGCGCGAACAGCCATTCGGGTCGGAGGAAATTGAGCGGGCCCAGCGCGATCATGTCGCGCGCCTCCACTGCAGCGCGGCGAGCAGCGCGAACGCGAACGCAGCTGCGAGTGGCCACAGGTAGCGCTCGATGTGCGGACGCACCGCGCGGCCTGGGCGTGCGATCGGTTCGAGGCGATCGATCTCCGAATAGATGCCCGCGAGCTCGTTGGTGTCGCGCGCACGGAAAAAGCGTCCGCCGGTGGTGCCGGCGATGTCGCGCAGCGTTGCCTCGTCGATTTCATCGTCGCCACCCGGCGATGGAATGCGGAAGCCGAACAGCGACATGCCGCCTTCACCGCCGAACGCGACGGTGTGGATGCGAACACCTGCGTCGGCGGCGATGCGCGCGGCCTTGCGTGGATCGAGCACGCCCGCGGTGTTGACGCCGTCGGTCAATACGACGAGCACGCGCTCGCCAGTGGGTTGGTCGCGCAGCCGGCGCACTGCGAGGCCGATCGCGTCGCCGATTGCGGTTTCCTGCCCCGCGAGCCCGACCACGCTGTCAGCGAGCTGATCGCGCACGGTGTCGCGATCGAGCGTGAATGGCGTGAGCACGTGCGCCTGTCGACCGAACACGAGCAGGCTGAGGCGATCGCCCGCGCGACGGTCGATGAAGTCCGACAGCACCGCTTTCGCCGCGGTGAGCCGATCGACCGGACTGCCGCCGAGTTCCATGTCCGGCTCGTTCATGCTGCCCGACAGGTCGAGCGCGAGCATGAGGTCACGGCCCTTCGCGGGCGGCTGCGTCGGCGGGCCGAGTTCCTGCGGTCGCGCCGCAGCGATGCACAAGAGGATCCATGCGATTCCGGCGAGCACGCCGACGCCACGTCGCGGCTGCGTCATCGACGTACCGACAATCTCGCGCAGGCGTTCGGACAGCGGCATGCGCAGCGCAGCGCCATCGCTTCGCGGCGGGGGCAACAGTCGCGACGCGATCCACGGCAGCGGGACCGCCAGCAGCCATGCGGGCCACTGCAGCAGATCGTAGGCTTCGCGCAGGCCGATCATGCGCGGCGCCCCATCAGTTGCACGAAGCGCTCGCGCGCGAGGCGGACGGCTTCGTCGGCCGCGCGTTCGTCGACCTTCGGGCGAAATGCGCCATCGAGCAGCAGGCGGCCCGGGCCGTCGACGAAATGCAGGTCGCGTGTTTCGAGAAAGCGCAGCCAGTCGTCGCCATCGAGGCGATCGGCGTCGCCACGCACGCGGCGTGCGGCGCGGCGAAGAAGCTCGGAGCTGCGTGCGAGGCGTGCGGTCGTCGTGTCGGCGGTCGCGATGTCGTCGTCGAACAACGCCATGATGAGAGCCCGGCGACGCGCAAGATGTCGGCGAACGAACATGACGATCGCGACGACCGCGATCACCGCAAGAAGCAGCAACCACCAGCCCGGTGCGGGCGGCCATAGCGGCGGAGCCGGCGGGCGATGCACGTCGCGCAGCAGCAGGCCGTCCGCCATCAGGCCACCTGTGCGACGCGGCCGCGCAGAAGCGCGAGGCAGCTTTCCGACGCATCGGTGGTCGACAGCCCCATGACGCGGACGCCGCGACCGGGCAGCGCTTCGGTCGCGCGCTGCAGTGGCGCAGCGAAACGTGCGAGCCAGCGGTCGCGCGTTTCACGGTCGTCGAGCGCGACTTCGACGCGGCCGTCGTTCGTCGCGAAGGGCACGCGCAGCGATGGCGGTGCGGTTTCGATGGGATCGTTGAGCAGCACGATGGCCGCGTCGTGGTGCCGCGCCAGCGCACTCCATCGCTGCAACGGCACGGCTTCGAGACTCGAGGGATCGGCCAGCACGACGATGCGCGCGCCGGGACGCATCAGACGCTGCGCGCGTTCGAGTGCGATCGATAGCCCGAGGTCGTCGTCAGGCCGCTGCGTGTACCAACGCGACAATGCATCGATGACGCGCAGCGCGCCGCGCGGACCGCCGGCCGGCGACACCGGCGCTTCGCGCGGACTCGCACGCAATACCGCGACCCGATCACCCTCACCCACGGCGTGCCAAGCGATCACCGCGCCGGCGCGCGCAGCCTGCACTGACTTGAATCTCACGCGCGTTCCGAAATAGAGCGCGGCATTGGTATCGACGACGAGGAGCGTCAGGCGCTCGCGCTCGGCGTGAAAAACCTTGGTGTGCGCGCGTCCCGTGCGCGCCGTAAGTCGCCAGTCGACATGGCGAGCATCGTCACCGACGGTGTATTCGCGCGACTCGGCGTACTCCATGCCACGTCCGCGCATGGGCGAGTTCGCCAAGCCCGCATGCGCGGTGCGGACACGACGCAGGTGGCGCGGGCTCGCCGCGACGCCGCGCAGGGCGACGAGCTCGGCGATCGTCGGCGTTACGCCGTCGGGGATTGTCGGGGTGGTGTCGTTGCGCATGGCGGTGCGCTCAGGGCAGCGGCACCCGCGCGAGCAGCTCGGCGACGAGGCGTCCGCCGTCCCAGCCTTCGGCGGTCGCCTCGAAGCTCGGCAGCACGCGATGGCGCAGCACATCGGGCGCGACGCTGCGCACGTCGTCGGGGGTCACGTAGTCGCGGCCGGCGAGCCATGCGTGCGCACGCGCACAACGTTCCAGCGCAATCGATCCGCGCGGGCTCGCACCCCAGGCGATGCGTCGCGCGAGCGCGGCGTCGTAGCGTTGTGCATCGCGCGACGCCAGCACAATCTCGACCAGATAGCGCTCGACGGCGGGCGCGACGTGGAGGGACAGCACATCGCGACGCGCGGCGAAGACATCGTCGATCGAAAGACGTTCGACGGTCGCGGTGGAGGTTGTCGTATTGCCGTCGAGCACATCGCGCGCACGTTCGCGTGCGAGCCGAAGGATTTCCGTTTCGACGTGCGCATCGGGGTAGCCGATGCGAACGTGCATCAGGAAACGGTCCAGCTGCGCCTCCGGCAGCGGGAACGTGCCTTCCTGCTCGATCGGGTTCTGCGTCGCCATGACGAGGAACAGCGGCGGCAGCGGATACGTCGCGCGTCCGACAGTGACCTGGCGCTCGCCCATGGCTTCGAGCAATGCCGACTGCACCTTCGCGGGCGCGCGGTTGATCTCGTCCGCGAGCAGCAGGTGATGGAAGATCGGACCGGGCTGGAATTCGAAGCGTCCGTCCTGCGGACGCCACACCTCGGTGCCGGTCAGGTCGGCGGGCAACAGGTCAGGCGTGAACTGCACGCGCGCGAATTCCGCATGCAGTCGCGACGCGACCGCGCGGATGGCGCTCGTCTTCGCCAAGCCGGGCGCACCTTCGACGAGAAGATGGCCATCGGCGAGCAGCGCGACGAGCAGACGCTCGACCAGCGTCGCCTGCCCGACGATCTCGGCCTGCAAGGCGTCACGCAGGTCATTGAAAAGGCGGTGGAGCCGGTCGGCATCGGGGGCCGCATCCATGGTGTCGTCCTGCGCATTCATTCGCGCATTCTGACCGGATCGCCGGGCGGGAGTTCCGACAGCGCCTTCACAAGCGGCCAAGCGCTCCCACAAACGGAAACGGGGCCCGAAGGCCCCGTCCGTCGAACATCGTTCGCGAGCGCTTAGCGCTGCGCGACGTGAAGCACCTTCGGTGTCACGAAGATCAACAGCTCCGCCTTGCTCTTGGTGCGGCCGTTCTTCTTGAACAGGTTGCCCAGCCACGGAATGTCGGCCAGGAAGGGCACCTTGGTGACGTCCTTGCGGTCGGTGAACTCGTAGACGCCACCGATCACGACGGTCTGCCCATCCTCGACCAGCACTGCCGTGTTCACTTCGCGCTTGCTGATCTGCGGAACCTGGCCGATGGACGTGTCGATGAAGCCTTCGACTTCGTCCTTCTTGACTGCCATGTTGAGGAACACGCGACCGTCGTTGGTGATCGTCGGGGTCACACGCATCTGGAGCACCACGTCCTTGAACTGGACGTTTGGCGTCGCGGGGCTACCCGCGACGGCCGGCTGGATCGTGACGTAACCAACCTCGCGGCCCTGCGTGATCACGGCCTCGCGCTGGTTGCTGGTGACGACGCGCGGGTTCGAGATCACTTCGCCGCGACCTTCCGTCTGAAGGGCAGACAGTTCGGCATCCAGCGCGAAACCGGCGTTGAGGATCGACAGTGCTACCGAGCCGGCCGGATTGGTGACCGCGAGGTTGCTCATCAGCCCCTTCGTGATCGTCGCCATCTTGAGCGGGTTCGGCGGCGGAGTTGCACTATTGGCGTTCGCCGCCTGCGCGATCGAGTTCTGGGTGCTGGTGTTGTTCTCGATCGAGCTGTTGAAGCCGACGTTGCCATTATGCGTGGTGCCTGAAACGCCGAACCGCGCGCCAAGCTCGCGGGAGAACGTGTCGGTTGCAATCACGACGCGCGCCTCGATCACGACCTGATCGACCGGACGGTCGATCACGCGGATCAGCTCCTTCATCGCCGCGACCTTCTTCGGGATGTCGCTGATCATGAGCGTGTTGGTGCGCTCATCGGCGACCAGGCGACCACGCGACGACAGGAATCCCGTGTCACCCGTCTGCGTGCTGCCCGCACCACCGCCAGCCCCGCCGCCGATGCCCTTGGCTTCGGTCAGCGCCTTAAAGATCGCGTCGGCGTTGTGATAGTTGATCTGCACGTACTCGGTTACGAGGTCGGTGCGCTGATCGATCGCGATGCGCGCGTCTTCCTTGTCCTGCTCGTACTTCGCGATCTCGGCCTGCGGCGCGACCCACACGACGTTGCCGTTGCGGCGCTTGTCGAGGCCCTTGGCCTGCAGGACGATGTCCAGCGCCTGGTCCCACGGCACGTTGACGAGGCGAAGCGTCACGTTGCCTTGGACGGTGTCGGAAGCGACGAGGTTCAGGCCCGACTCTTCCGCGATCAGCTGCAGGACCGTGCGAACCGGCACGTCCTGGAAGTTGAACGTGACTGGCTTGCCGGCGTAGCGCGCACTGGCGTTCGCGGCGGTCAGCTGGGCGGCCGCAGCGCGGACGTCCGACGTGCCACCGACAGCGCGCGAACTGGTGGCCGACTTCGGCGAGATCTCGACGATGTAGTCGCGACCCGTCTGGTAGGCCATCGAATCGAACGAGCCGCTGGTGTCGAGCACGAGCTGCGTGCCGGCGCCGCTACTGCGCGGGTCGATGCGCGTGACCGGCGTGGCGAAGTCGCTCACGTCCAGCGTCTTGCGCAGGTTGGCGGGCAGCTGCGCGTTGCCGATGTCGACGATGACGTTCGACGCGCTCTTGCGCAGGTCGGGCATGGCGCCGTCACCGCTGAAGTGCACGACGAGCCGACCAGCGCCATCTTCGCTGCGCTTGAAGTCGATGTCGGCGACCGAGACGGTGCCCGGCAGTTGCTTCGCCGGATCCAGGCTCGGCGCCGGAGCGACCGGTGCCACGGGTGCAGGCGGTGCGGCCTGGACGCTGCCGAGTGCCGCCAGCATGCCGAGGGCGAGTCCCGCCAACCGGGCCCCGATCAGGGGACGGGCCGTCCTTGCGGATTGGGCAGTATTCGAAATCATGATCCTCATCCCCTCAGCATCACTTGTTGTCGTCGAGTGCCAGCGTGGCTGGCCGTTCAAGCCAGCCACCGGCCCCGTCGGGCACCAGTTCCACCAGCTCGATGCGGTCCTCGAACACCGCGGTTACGCGGCCGTCGGACTGCCCCATGTAGTCCCCTGCCCGCACGCGATAGGTCACCTTGTCGGGTGCCATCACGAGTGCGGTAACGCCTGCGCCCTTCCCCAGCGTGCCGACCATGTCGAGGCTATCGAGCGGGAAGGCTTCGAGCGGTTGCTTGCGACGCGCCGAATCCGGGCGCGGCCCGTTGCCGCCGCCGTCGTCGGTAAAGGCGCGACTGAATGGATCGCGCAGAGACTGCGCGGAGTATTCGAATGTTTCGAACTGCTGCATCACCGGCAGCGGATCGAGCGGCGGCGCCGGACGTGCCTTGACGTCGGCCACCCACTTCTCGAGGTTCGGTGCGTCGCCCGGCCGGCTCGTGATGCCGCGCGCGCAACCCGCGAGGGCGGCGGCGAGCACGAAGCCCCGGACGATCGTGGATCGCATCGTCTGCATGTCAGCCTCCCTTCGCGCCGTTGGCCGGCTGACCGCTCGCAGGCGCCTGGCCATTGGCCGGCGTCGCCTGCTTCGCGACTTCTTCCTCGTCGAGGTAGCGGTACGTCTTGACCGTACCCGACAGCTCCAGCAGCCCGTCGTTCGCTCCGACGCCGTTGGCGGCAGGTGCGTTCTTCGGCTTCAGGGAGATGTCGTGCATGGTCATGATGACCACGCGAGGCAGAGACGCCACGCCGCTCATGAAGGCGCCGAACTGGTGGTACGTGCCGACCATGCGCAGCGCGATCGGCTTCTCCGCATAGAAGTCCTTCGGTTGCTCTTCGCCGGGCTGGAACAGCTCATTGGTGATGCCAGTCGCGAGTGCGGTCTGCGAAATGTCGACGATAAGGTCAGGCATCTCGTTCTTGCTCGGCAGCTGACGAAGCATCTGCTGCAGCTGTGCCTCCATTTGCACGAGCTGTTGCTTGAGCGCGCCCAGGTTCGCGGCTTCGCCCTGCTTCTTTTCGTAGGTCTGGCGCAGATCGGATTCGGTGTGCTCGAGGCCGGTCAATTCATCGCGCTTGTCGCTGATGAAAAGGAACCAGAACAAGAGAACGATAAGCGCACCGATGATCGCGCAGAACACGGCCTTGGCTTCGCGCGGCCATGAACCGATGTTGCTGAAATCCAGGCTCTTGATGTCGAATTTGCGGCTCACGACTTGGCTCCCGGAGTGGTCGACGCGGCGGGTGCCGGGGCGGGCGCAGCGGGGGTGGGGGCCGGCGTTGCAGCTGCCGGAGCCGGTGTCGCGGCAGGCGCCACCGTCGTCGCGGCGGGTGCGGAAGGAACCACCGCCGGAGCCGCCGGCACCGTATCCGGAATGCCGTCACCGTTGGTGTCTCGCGGCGCATTCGGGTCGGACAGCTTGACGCTCAGGCTGAACTGGTACGGCAAGCCCTTGTCTTCGCCCTTCGCCTCGATGACCGAGAGCTGCGGATCGCTCATCCAGCCCGAGCTTTCCAGGTTGCGCATGTAGGTACTCACGCGCGCGTTCGACTGCGAACGGCCTTCCAGCGTGAGCGACTGATCGTCCTGCTTGATCGACGTCAACACCACGCCGTCGGGAATCGTGCGGACCAACGAGTCGAACAGGTGGACCATCTGCGACCGACTGGCCTGCAGCTTCTCGATGACTTCCTTACGGGCGAGCAGGCGGTCCTTCGTCTTCTTGAGCTCGGCGATCTCGGCGATCTGCTTGTCGACTTCGTCGATCTGCGTCTGCACGTACGCGTTGCGCTCGTTCTGGCCGTCGATCTGCGCACCGAAGTACATGTTGATGCCCATCGCGAGCACCAGCGCGCCAATGGCGGTCGCGCCGAGCATCCAGCCGAACTCCTTCTGGCGCTGCTTTCGGCGCTCGACACGCCACGGGAGGAGATTGATGCGTGCCATCAGTCGAAGCTCCTCAGCGCGAGCCCGCAGGCGATCATCAGCGAGGGCGCGTCCTGCGCGAGGGCGTGCGGCTGCACGCGCGGCCCCAGCGTCATGTTCGCGAGCGGGTTGGCGACCATCGTCGGCACGCCGAGCTGGTCTTCGAGCATGCGGTCGATGCCGGTGATCGAAGCACCGCCGCCGGCGATGACGAGCTGGTCGACGCGGTTGAATTCGCTGCCGGCGTAGAAGAACTGAAGCAGGCGGCTGATCTGCTGGACCATCGCCTCCTTGAACGGCTCCAGCACTTCGGTCTGGTAGCCCTCGGGGAGGCCGCCCTGGCGCTTGGCCTGGCCGGCTTCCTCATAGGAAAGACCGTAGCGGCGCATCACCTCGTCGGTGAGCTGCTTGCCGCCGAAGACCTGTTCGCGGCTGTAGATGGTGCGGCCGTTGCGGAGGACGTAGAGCGTCGTCATCGTCGCGCCGGAGTCGACCATCGCGACCAGCCCGTCGCGCGGCGTCTTCAGCTGCTCGGACAGGAGCGCGAAGGCGTTCTCGATCGCGAAGCTCTCGACGTCCATCACCCGGGCCGTGAGGCCACCGAGCTCGAGCGCGGAGGCGCGGATCTCAACGTTCTCCGAGCGCGACGCCGCCAGCAGCACCTGCACGGTGTCCGGCGTGTTCGGCATCGGGCCGAGGACTTCGAAGTCGAGGTTCACTTCGTCGATCGGGTACGGCACGTAGTTCGCCGCTTCCAGTTCGACCTGCGCCTCGAGCTCGTCACCGTCGAGATCCGACGGCATCGGAATGACTTTGGTGATGACCGCCGACCCAGCGACCGCGGCAGCGGCCCCCTTGGCGCGAGTGCCCGACCGGGCCACGGCGCGCTTGATGGCTTCGCCCACCGCCTCGACCTCGACGATGTTCTTTTCCACCACGGCATTGGGCGGCAGCGGTTCCACCGCGTAATGCTCGACGCGGTAGCGGTTGCCGGCTCGGGTGAGCTGCAACAGCTTGACCGCGGTCGAACTGATATCCACGCCAACCAGGACCGGCTGGCTCTTCGTGATCACGCCCACTTCGAATCTCCCCTGCCGCAGGCGTTGGGACGCACTTCTTGCGGCACTGCCTAGATAACGGACTTTTCACCCCGTGGCAACCGGGCCATCACGATTCGTGATGCCTCCGACAAAAACCCGTCACCAAAAGGATGAACGGTTGAGCTGCCCGATCGCCGGAATTCCGACGTAGACGCCGACTTTGCCCCTCGGAGCCTCCTCTATACTCACTCTTATCGAATTCTTTACGCGACCGACCTCGATGCCCCGTTTCCGTCGTCTTCTCCGCTGGGCGCTGTTCGCGAGCGCCGGCCTGCTGGTCCTCGGCCTGATCGCGGCCGGTGCGCTCTACGCCGTCATCGCTCCCAAGCTCCCGGACGTCGAGACCCTTCGCGACGTCCAGCTTCAGGAACCGATGTACGTCTACGCCAAGGACGGCCGCTTGATGGCGCTGTTCGGCGAGACCCGCCGCTATCCGGTGGACATCGAGAAGGTCCCCGACCTCCAGAAGAAGGCGTTCATCGCCATCGAGGACTCGCGCTTCTACCAGCACCACGGCGTCGATTTCACCGGCGTCGCGGCGTGCCGTCTGGCTGCTGGCCACCACCAACGACAAGCGTGTTCCGGGCGGCTCGACCATCACCCAGCAGGTGGCGCGCCAGTTCTTCCTGAGCAACGAGTACAGCTACACGCGCAAGCTCGCCGAGATGATGCTGGCGATGCGCATGGAGCGCGAACTCAGCAAGGACGAGATCTTCGAGCTCTACCTCAACGTCAGCTTCTTCGGTAACCGCGCCTACGGCATCGCCGCGGCGGCCGAGTACTACTACGGCAAGCCGCTCGCGCAGCTTTCGCTGGACGAAATGGCGTCGCTCGCGGGCATTCCGAAGTTCCCGTCCAGCGCGAACCCGATCAGCAACCCCGAGCGCGCCAAGCTGCGCCGCGACTACATCCTCGATCGTATGGCGCAGCTGAAGTTCATCAGCGCGGCGCAGGCGGCCGAGTCGAAGGCCGTGCCGATGCACGCCACGCCGCACGAGCGCCCGGTCGAGGTGTATGCGCCGTACGTGTCGGAAATGGTCCGGCAGGAAATGCTCAACCGCTATGGCCCCGAGGCGCTGACCAAGGGCTACCACGTCTATACGACGATCGATCCGACGCTGCAGGTCGCGGCCGACGCCGCGGTGCGCGAGGGCCTGCATGTGTACGACGTACGCCACGGCTGGCGCGGTGCGGAACGTCATTTCGACCTGACCGACGCCGACGATGCGCGCGCGGCCGGGCGTCGCCTCGTGCCGTATCCGGCGCAGGGCGAGCTGATTCCGGCGGTCGTGATGTCGGCGCGTGCGGGCGAGGCCGAAGTCGCGTTGGTCGACGGCCGCACGCTCACGATCGACGGCGCCCATGCCTGGCCGGGCATGAGCCTGGCGACGTTGCATCGCGGCGACATGGTGCGCGTGCATCGCATCGTCCCCGCTGCGGATGCGAAGACGCCGGCGCCGGCCGATAGCGCCGCGACGTATCGCCTTGACCAGTTGCCGAAGGCGCAGGCCGCGCTGGTGTCGATCGACGCCATGAACGGCGCGCTGCGTGCGCTCACCGGCGGCTACAGCTTCGCCGGCAACAAGTTCAATCGCGCCGTGCAGGCCAAGCGCCAGCCGGGTTCGAGCTTCAAGCCCTTCGTGTATTCGTCGGCGTTCGAACGCGGATTCAACCCCGCGTCGATCGTTCTCGACGCACCGGTCGTGTTCAAGGATCGCGTCGGCCATCTGTGGCGTCCGCAGAACGATACCGGCGACTTCGCGGGCCCGATGCGCCTGCGCGAAGCGATGGTGCAGTCGCGCAACCTCGTATCGGTGCGTTTGCTTGATGCGATCGGCGTGGACTACGCCCGTAAGTACATCAGCCACTTCGGCTTCGATGAGAAAGAACTGCCGCCGAACCTGTCGATGTCGCTCGGCACCGCGTCGCTGACGCCGCTGTCCGTCGCGCGTGGCTATGCCGCGTTCTACAACGGTGGCTACCGCATCACGCCGTGGTTCATCGACACGGTGAAGGATCGCAACGGCGCGGTGATCTTCAAGGAAAAGCCGCTGGTGGGCTGCCACGGCTGCGCGGTCGTCGCGAACTCGGCCGGTGGCGCCATGCAGACGCAGACCGCTGTGGTCGACGGCTTCAACCTCGGCCCCGCACCTGCTGCAGGCGCGGCCGACAGCAGCGCGAAGCCGGGCGCGAACGCGACGGCGGATGCGTCCAAGTCGAAGAAGATCGACATGACGGGCATGGCGCTCGCGCCGCGCGCGATCGACGAACGCATCGGCTACCAGATCGTGTCGATCCTGCGCGACGTCGTGCAGCGCGGTACCGGCACCGCGGCGAAGGTGCTCGGCCGTGAGGACGTGGGCGGCAAGACCGGCTCGACTAACGACCACCGCGACGCCTGGTTCTCCGGCTTCGGCGGCCCGTACATCACCACCGTCTGGGTCGGCCGCGACGACTTCAAGTCGCTGGGCTACCGCGAGTACGGCGGCAAGGCGGCGTTGCCGATCTGGATCAACTACATGCGCGTCGCGCTGAAGGATCAGCCGATCCAGCCGAACGATCCACCGGATGGCATGGTCAAGGTCACCGTCGGTGCGGGCGGCCGATTGATTCCGGGCGGCACCGGCGGCATCACCGAATGGGTGAAGCAGGAAGACCTCGAGCGCATGCAGAGCGACATCGACTACGGTCCGTCGTCGCAGCAGCAGGACTCGGGTTCGGAAGAGTCGTTCGACATCTTCTGATCGGCTGAACGGATGTCGACGCCACCACACCGGGCGTCGACAACTGCGTGCTAGCGTGAAGGTGCCGGCGCGTGCCGGCGGCGGTTTCATCGCCTCAGCCTGCCACGGAGCCTCGCCATGCGCCCTGCCCGTCAGCACGCCCACCTGCACGCGCAGTCGCGACTCCGCGAACGTCGCGAACAACTCGCCGGCGAAGCGGCGCGATTGATGGCCGAGAGCGGCATCGCCGACTACCACCAGGCCAAGCTCAAGGCGGCCGAGCGCCTCGGCATTCGCGACGATGCGTCGTTGCCGCGCAATACCGAGATCGAGGCCGCGTTGCGGCAGTACCAGCGCCTGTTCGGTCGCGACAGTGCAGGCGAACTGCGGCGACGTCGCGATGCCGCACTGGAAGCGCTTCGATTCTTCCGTGTGTTCGATCCGCGCCTCGTCGGCCCCGTACTCGAAGGCACGGCCGATGCACGATCGCCGGTGACGCTGCATTTGCATGTCGACGATCCGGACGCGGTGCATCGCTTCCTCGACGATCACCACGTCCCTGCGCAATCGCGCAGCCGTCGCGTGCGCCTCGACCGTCATCGCGACGAGGAGTTTCCCGTCTGGGTGTTCAGTGCCGACGGCCTGCCGTTCGACCTGACCGTCCTGCCGCACGACGTGCTGCGTCAAGCGCCGCTCTCACCAGTCGACGAAAAGCCGATGCGGCGGGCGAACGTGGCGCTGTTGCAGCAGGTCATCGCCGAAACGGAAATCGACGATTTCGAGCGCGGACTAGGCTGACGAGTCTTTCGCTCGACAACCGCCGACGCCGGAAACGAAGAAGCCGCGGACATGCCGCGGCTTCTTTCGTGTAGCGCGTAATCGAGGCGGATCAGCGCTTCGATGCGTCCACATAGTCGCGCTGCACTGCGCCGGTGTAGATCTGGCGCGGACGACCAATCTTGTTGTCCGGATCTTCCTGCTGTTCCAGCCAGTGGCTGACCCAGCCCGCGGTGCGCGCGATCGCGAACATCACGGTGAACATCTCGACCGGAATTCCGAGCGCCTTGTAGATCAGCCCCGAGTAGAAATCGACGTTGGGGTAGAGCTTGCGCTGCACGAAGTACTCGTCCTTCAGCGCGGCTTCTTCCAGCTTCAGCGCGACTTCGAGCAGCGGATCATTGACGCCGAGTTCGCCGAGCACGTCGTGCGTCATCTTGCGCACTAGCGCCGCGCGCGGGTCGTAGTTCTTGTAGACGCGGTGGCCGAAGCCCATCAGGCGGAAGCCCGAGTTCTTGTCCTTCGCCTTCTCGACCGCGCTGCCCACGTTTTCCGGACGACCGATCTCGGCGAGCATCTTGAGCACCGCTTCGTTCGCACCGCCATGCGCCGGGCCCCACAGCGCCGCGACGCCGCCCGCGATGCACGCGTACGGATTCGCACCGGTGGAACCGATCAGGCGCACGGTCGACGTCGACGCGTTCTGCTCGTGGTCGGCGTGCAGGATGAAGAGCAGGTCCAGCGCCTTCGCGGCGACCGGATTGAGCTCCAGCGGCTCGGCCGGCACTTCCTTCATCATGTGCAGGAAGCGCGTGGTGTAGTCGAGCGAATTCTTCGGGTAACGGATCGGCCAGCCGATCGAATAGCGATGGCAAGCAGCGGCGATCGTCGGCACCTTCGCGATCAAACGGATCGCGGCGAGGCGGCGCTGCGCCGGATCCTCGAGATCGAGTTCGTTGTGATAGAAGCTCGCCATCGAGCCGAGCATGCCGACCAGCATCGCCATCGGATGCGCGTCGTGGCGGAAGCCGTAGAGGAAGGTGCGGAAGGCCTCATGCATCATCGTGTGATGCGTGACCTCGTGCTCGAAGCTGTCGAACTCCTGCTTGTTCGGCAGTTCGCCGTTCATGAGCAGGTAGGCGACTTCGAGGAAGCTCGACTTCTCGGCCAGTTGCTCGATCGGATAGCCGCGATAGAGCAGTACGCCAGCGTCGCCGTCGATGTATGTGATCGCCGACTTGCAGCTGGCGGTCGCGGTGAAACCGGGGTCGTAGGTGAAGCAGCCGGTTTCCTTCGGCAGCTTGGCGATGTCGATGCACGGCGCGCCCAGGGTCGGGTGCTGCACGGGCAGGGTTACGGTGGCATCGCCGGCGGTCAGGGTGACCTGCTGCAGGCCGGATTTGGTGTCGGACACGGAGCGCTCCTGTGGGGCATGCGCGGTGTCGCCGCGCGAAGGAGAAAGGTCGTTAGCGGTCGCTTTGCAAGCCGCGGATTATCGCACATACGCCTGCGTCGGCTGGCTGTGCCGAATGTCCAATGGCGGACACCTTAGAAGGTGTCGCGCGCCGCGCATGCAGGCGCACCATGGCGCCCAAACGCAAACGGCCGCCCTGAGGCGGCCGTCGTACTACGACATCGGTGCGGGCGAACCCGCGACCGAATTATTTCTGGGCGTAACGCTTGCGGAACTTGTCCACGCGACCGCTGGTGTCCACGATCTTGTGCTTGCCCGTATAGAACGGGTGCGAAGCCGAGGAGATATCGACTTTCACAAGCGGGTACTCGTTGCCGTCTTCCCACTTGATCGATTCCTTGGAGGGAATCGTCGAACGGGTCAGGAACGAGAAATCGGTGGTGACGTCCTGGAAGATGACGTCGCGGTACTCGGGATGGATGCCGGCTTTCATGGCATTCACCAATCTAGATTCGGGGAGCCCGGCAGTATACGGGCCGCCCCGGCGTCGTGCAAGCCATGTGATGGGCCGGGCGGCTGAACGTCGTCAGGCGCCCAGCGCTTCGCGCATGAGGCGCTCGAAACGCGCCTGGTCGTAGCGCATCAGGATGCGGCAGTTGTCGGCCGCCCCGCCCTCGCGGCGCCAGTCCACGATGGTCGCGCCCCGCGTGTGGCGCCCTTCCAGCTCGATCGCGACCGGCCGGTCCACCAGCTCCGTCGCACCGTCGGGTTCTAGCGCATACGCCATCGCCAGCGCATCGGCGGCGTGCCAGTGATCGCCGCGGCGGTCGCTCGACCACGTGCGGGTCTGCTTCGAGATCGAATCGTAGAAGCGCGCCTTCGGATGGTCGGCCTTGAGCCAGCGCTCGACTTCGTCGTGCGCGAAGCCGTGGGCGACGGTCGCCTCCCAGTCGGCGAGGTCGATGTGCGGGAACGCGTCGAACACGATCCGCGCGGCTTCCGGGTCGAACGCGATGTTGAACTCGGCCGCCGGGGTGATGTTGCCGTGCGCGGTGACTGCGCCGCCCATTACAACGAAACGGCCGATGCGCGACGGCAGTGTCGGATCGAGTTTCAGTGCGAGCGCGATATTGGTTAGTGGGCCAAGCGCGACGAGCAGCAATCGCCCCGAATATTCGTGCGACAGGCGAAGGATCGCGAGCGCCGCGTGTTCGGCTTCGGCCTGCTTCGCGGCCTTCGTGTAACCCGTGTCGCCGAAGCCGTCGCGGCCATGCACGTAGGCCGCGTCGCGTGCGGGATGCAGCAGCGGCGACGCGCAGCCGGCGAACACCGGCACGTCGACGTTCGCGACTTCGCACAGCTTGAGCGCGTTGGCGACCGTGTGGTCGAGCCCGACATTGCCGGCGGCGATCGTCAGGCCGACGACGTCGTGGCGCGTGTCGTTGAAGGCCATCAGCAGGGCCAGCGCGTCGTCCACGCCGGGGTCGGTATCGATGAGAAGCGGGATGCGTTCGTTCATCGACCGATTATGCGCAAAGCACGCGCTGTGTCACGCCGACGCGTAGCGCATGGCCCCGCCGACCCAGCGTGCGACCACCCGCGCCGCGAGTTCCGGCGAGTGTTCCGCTATGCGCTCGCCCAGTTCGTGCACGCGCGGCAGCAGGTCCGCATCGCGCGTGAGATCGGCGACGCGGAATTCGGCGAGACCGGTCTGTCGCGTACCGAGCAGTTCGCCGGGGCCGCGCAGTTCGAGATCGCGCTCGGCGATGACGAACCCGTCGTTGGTCTCGCGCATCGTCGACAGCCGCTCGCGCGCCATCTGCGACAGCGGCGGCTGGTACAGCAGCACGCAACTCGATGCGGCGCTGCCTCGCCCCACCCGCCCACGTAACTGGTGCAGCTGCGACAGGCCGAGACGCTCGGCGTTCTCGATGATCATCAGAGACGCATTCGGTACGTCGACGCCGACTTCGATTACGGTCGTCGCGACCAGTAGATCGGTCTCGCCGTTCTTGAACGCGAGCATCGCGGCCTGCTTCTCGGCGGGACGCATGCGGCCATGCACGATGCCAAGGTGTAACTCCGGCAGCTGCGCAGTGAGTTCGTCGAACGTCGTTTGTGCGGCCTTGGCGACAACCTCATCGCTTTCGTCGATCAGCGTACAGACCCAGTACGCCTGACGGCCTTCGGCACATGCACGACGGATGCGTTCGACGAGCTCGGGGCGTCGATCCGATCCGAGCACGACGGTGGTGACCGGCGTACGACCCGGCGGAAGTTCATCGATGGTCGATACATCGAGATCGGCATACGCGGCCATCGCGAGCGTTCGCGGGATCGGCGTCGCAGTCATGACGAGCTGATGCGGCACGGTGCCGTGCGCGAGCGAGCCCTTGTCGACGAGTGCGAGTCGCTGGTGCACGCCGAAGCGGTGTTGTTCGTCGACGATGGCGAGCGCGAGGTCATGGAACGCGACTCCCTCCTGCATCAGCGCATGCGTGCCGACGACGACCTGCGCTTCGCCCGATGCGACGTCCGCCAGCACCTTCGCGCGCGCCTTGCCCGTGACCTTGCCGGCCAGCCATGTCACACGCACGCCGAGCGGCTCCAGCCACCCGCGCAGATTGGTCAGGTGCTGCTCGGCGAGAAGTTCCGTTGGCGCCATCAACGCGGCCTGCTTGCGACTGCCAACTGCGAGCAGCGCTGCCATCGCGGCGACGACGGTCTTGCCGGAACCGACGTCGCCCTGCACGAGGCGCAGCATCGGCACGGGCTCGGCGAGGTCGACCGCGACTTCCGCGAACACCCGTGACTGTGCATTGGTAAGTGCGAACGGCAGCGCGTCGCGCAGGCGGTTGGCGAAGCGTGCGTCGGCAAGCGCGGGGGCACGATGGGCACGATGCGCCCGTCGCTGGCCACGCAGGCTGAGGTGGTGCGCGAGCAGTTCTTCCAGCGCGAGTCGACGCTGCGCAGGATGCCGGCCCGACAGCAGCGCGGCGATGTCGTCGTCGGCCGACGGACGATGCACGGTTACCAGCGCCTGGCGCAGCGATGGGAAGCCGAGATCGGCCCACCACGACGTCGGCAATAGTTCGAGTGCGTCGTCCGATGGAAGGCGTTCGATCGCCAGGCCGATCAGGCGACGCAGCGTCGCCGGCGCCACGCCTTCGATCTGCGGATACACCGGATCGAGCGCACTGCCGAGCACTTCGTCCGGTTCGACTACGCGATAGCTGGGATGCACGATCTCCAGCCCCTGCGAACCGAGCCTCGGCGTGCCGTAGCACCGCAGCCGCGTACCGGGCTGGAACTGCGCGACCTGCGCCGCGCGGAAGTGGAAGAACCGCAACACCAGCGTTGCATGCGATTCGTCGGAGATCGCGACGCGCAACATCGGTCGATAACGGAAGCCCTTCTCCACCGCTTCGACCACGCCTTCGACCTGCGCCGCGGCACCGGCCTGCAGGTCGCGGATCGGCACGATCTTGGTGCGATCCTCGTAACCGCGCGGCAGTTGCAGCCAGAGATCCTGCAGCGTGGCGAGGCCGCGCGATCCGAGCTTCTCGGCAAGCGCGGGCCCGCAGCCGCGCAGCGACGTCAGCGGCGCATCGCCGGCCGGCGCGAGGGCTGGCGTCGGTCGCGCCGCGCGGGGCATCGATCAGCCGAGGACGAGGATCGCGTCGACCTCGAAGTGCGCGCCCTTCGGAAGGCCCGACACCTGGATCGTGGATCGCGCCGGATACGGCGCCTGGAAGTAGTGGGCCATCACCGCGTTCACCGCGGCGAAGTCGCCGAGATCGGTGAGGTAGAGCCCGAGCCGCACCACGCCATCGAGCGAACCGCCCGCGGCCTCGCAGACCGCCCGCAGGTTGTCGAACGCGCGGCGCGCCTGCGTCGCGATGTCGCCTGTGACGAGCTCGCCGGTAGCAGGATCGAGCGGGATCTGGCCGGACAGGAACACGGTGTCGCCGGCGCGCACGGCCTGCGAGTACGGGCCGATGGCGGCGGGGGCACGGTCGGTATGGATCGGCTGGCGCATGGCGATGAGGTCCGGGGAACGTGCGCCGAATGGTACGCGGTGGCGCGGCGTCGATTGTCGTCCGCGGCGTCGCACTGCACGCGACGGCGCCGGGTTCGTCGCGCTAGACGCGCACCACCCACGGAATTGCCGTGAGCACCGCACCGACCAGCGCGAGCACAAGCGCGCTCGAAATGAAGTACGGCACGACCATCAGCGCGATGCCGCATATCAGCGGAATGCCGGCGCGCTGTTTGCGCCCGTACATGGCGTAGCCGACACCAATGGAGCTCAGCAGCACGCCCAGCAGGAGGATCGATGTGCTCATCGTTCGCGGTTTCGCAGCCGGCTGTGTCGATGCGTCGAACGTCGCGCCGCGCTCATGTGCCCTGGGCCCGCACGGCATCCATCAGTGCGACGAATGCCGGCGACACCGACACCCATGCCTCACGGTCGTCGCCGAACAGGCGCGCCAGCAGCTTCAACGACGCGATCGCGGTTTCGGGCGGCAACTGCGCGGCCTGCACCAGGCGGTCGGCGAGCTGCTCGAGTTCGTCGGTTTCCAGACTCACCAGCGACGCACTCGTCGCCCGTTGTCGCACTTCGAGCGCGGCGGCGGCCAGCAGTTGCGGAATGCTCGACACGTCAGATGCGCTGCACGCCGAGCGCGACGGTGAGTTTGCGCACCTTGCGCATCACATCGGCGAGATGCTTCCGGTCCGTCACTTCGATACCAAAACGCAGCACCGCGACATTCGCATCGCGCTCGATGTATTCGACGCGGTCGATGTTCGCCTTCGCATCCGCGATCGCTGCGGCGATTTGCGCGAGCGCGCCCGGACGGTTGTCGACCTCGATCTTGAGCGCGGCATGGAAATCGCCGCGCACTTCGCGATCCCAGCCGATCGGCACCCAGCGGTCGGGTGATTTGCGGTATTCAGCAACGTTCGGACAGTCGAGCCGATGCACGACGATGCCGCGGCCGGCCGTGTGGTAACCCATGATTTCGTCGCCCGGCACCGGCAGACAGCAGCTCGCGAACGAGATGACGCCCTTCTCGTGGCCAGTGATGAGGATGCGGTCCTGCACGCCGTCGATGAGGTCTTCGGCGCGCGGCTTCAGGTTCGCGCCACGTTCGCGCACGAGCGCCAAGGCGACCTGCGACGGCATGCGGTTGCCGAGCGCGATATCGGCCAGCAAGGCTTCGAGTCGCGGATAACGGTTCTCGCCGAGATACGCCTCGAGCCGGATCGCGGGCACGCGTTCGAGCGATGTCTCGAGTGATTCGAGCGCACGATCGAGCATGCGGTGGCCGATCTGCACCGCGTCCTCGTGCTCGAGCTGTTTGAGCTGCTGGCGGATCGCGGTGCGCGCCTTGCCGGTGACCACGAACTCGAGCCACTGCGGCTTCGGCGTCGCCGAGCGCGCGGTGATGATGTCGATGCGCTGGCCGCTCGCGAGCTTCGTGCGCAGCGGCACCAGCTTGCCGTCGACGCGCGCGGCCACCGCTGTCTTGCCGATGTCGGTGTGCACGGCGAACGCGAAATCGAGTGCGGTGGAATTGCGCGGCAGCGAGAGGATGTCGCCCTTCGGCGTGAAT
The DNA here is from genome assembly GCF_054061195.1 of Lysobacter sp. HA35. Taxonomy (NCBI): domain Bacteria; kingdom Pseudomonadati; phylum Pseudomonadota; class Gammaproteobacteria; order Lysobacterales; family Lysobacteraceae; genus Lysobacter; species Lysobacter sp. HA35. The sequence goes on from NZ_JBSSDY010000001.1 coordinate 1,810,497, forward strand.
ACGTAGACCTCGTCCGGAAACAGGTCGACCTTGACGTTCTCGAGGAACTCGAGCGACGAGCCGGCCGAACGCTGCGATTCGACGAGATTGGTAATCCAGTGGTGCGCACGGTTCTGAGCGCTGTTGTAACCGTCGCCGCCGAACTTGTACGACCAGTGCGCCGCGATGCCGCGCTCGGCGACGAGGTCCATTTCCTCGGTACGGATCTGCACTTCGACCGGCGAGCCGTACGGCCCGAACAGCACGGTGTGCAGCGACTGGTATCCGTTCGCCTTGGGAATGGCGATGAAGTCGCGGAAGCGCGAGTCCAGCGGTTTGTACACGCTGTGCGACACGCCGAGCGCGCGATAGCAGTCGCCCACGTTCCGCACGACGACGCGGAAGCCGAACACGTCCATCACCTGGCGGAAGCTCTTATGTTCGGTGCGCATCTTGGTGTAGATGCTCCACGGCGACTTCACCCGGCTCACGAGGCGGTGGATGACTTTGTCTTTCGCCAGCTTCTGCGCGAGGTTGGCTTCGATCTGCGCCAGCAGTTCGCGACGCATCACCGGCTGCGTGCGGATGCGCTTGGCGATGACCGCGTGCCGCCACGGATGCAACGCGCGGAAGCCGTGATCCTGCAGCTCGGCCTTGAACAGGTTCATGCCCAGGCGTTGCGCGATCGGCGCATAGATCTCGATCGTCTCGCGGGCGATGCGCTTGCTCGACTCCGGGCTCTGCGCGCCGAGCGTGCGCATGTTGTGCAGGCGGTCGGCGAGCTTGATCAGGATGACGCGCAGGTCGCGCGACATGGCCAGCAGCATCTTGCGGAAGCTCTCGGCCGCCGCTTCCTGGCGGTCGCGGAACTGCAGCTTGTCGAGCTTGGTGACGCCGTCGACCAGCTCGGCCACCGTCGGCCCGAACTCGCTGGTCAGCTGCTCGTGGCTCAGCTCGGTGTCTTCGAGCGTGTCGTGCAGGATGGCCGCGATCAGCGTTTCGGCGTCCAGCCCCTGCTCGGCCAGCACTTTAGCAACGGCGACCGGATGGGTGATGTAGGGCTCGCCCGACTTGCGGGTCTGGCCCGCATGGGCGGCCGCGCCGAGGCGCCATGCCTTGCGGAGCAGCGCGCGCTGGTCGTCGCCCAGGTAAGACGCCGCCTTCTCGAGTTCGAGAACGTACTCCGGCACCTCGTCGGTGGACACCGGCGGAGGCGCAACGGTCTTCGGGCTGGCGACGCGATCGAACGAACTCATTACGACCGACTATACGTCCGCGTCCCGACCACGCAACGTTTTAAGCGGCTGCGTTCGGCCGCCGGTTCACTGCGAGCAACGAAGCGTGACGAACCTCAGAAACGACAAGCCCCGCCGGAGCGGGGCCTGTTCGCAGCGGGACGATCGCGAGGATCAGTCGTCGCCCTTCGAGAGGTCGTCGTCGGCGACCACTTCCGCGGCGGCCCACTCCAGGGCCTCGCGCTCCTTGCGCTCGCGCTCGGCCTTCTCGACCGCGTCGATGTATTCGTTGTCGATGCGGCGCGCGGCGATTTCGCGCAGCGCCAGCACCGTCGGCTTGTCGTTGGCTTCGTTCTCGAGCTGGGCGTCGACGCCGGCGGCGAGCTGGCGGGCGCGCTTGGACGCCATCATGACGAGCTCGAAGCGGTTGTCGACGACCTGCAGGCAGTCTTCTACGGTGATGCGGGCCATGCGGGCTCCCGGCGGCCGGAAGGCGCGCCACGTGATTCAAAGGGGCTGGCAGTGTAGGGCCGGCCCGGCGTCGAGGCAAGCCTTTCCTTTGGAATCAGTCAGTTAGGCCGCGACCGACCGCTTACGACGGGTCGTCGACCAGCAATGCCGTGATGAGCCGCGAGTGCCGCGCGACCTGCGGGTCGCGGCGCAGGCGGCTGGCGGTGAAGATTGCGCACATCTCGGACACGGCGGTCTGGAAGTCCTCGTTGACCACGAGGTAGTCGAACTCGCCGTAGTGGCTCATCTCGTCACGGGCGGCGGCCAGGCGCTGCGCGATCACGTCCTCGCTGTCCTGCCCGCGCTTGCGCATGCGCTCGTCGAGCGCGGCGCGCGATGGCGGGAGGATGAATACGCTGATTGCGTCCGGCACCTTGGCGCGAACCTGGCGGGCGCCCTGCCAGTCGATCTCCAGCAGGACGTCGCGCCCTGAATTCAACTGAGGCTCGACCGACTGCCGCGCCGTGCCTTTCCAGTCGCCGTGCACGCGGGCGTGCTCGAAGAAGTCGCCGGCGGCGACCATCGCTTGGAAGTCGTCGGCGGTGACGAAGTGGTAGTGCTCGGCGTGTCGCTCACCCGGACGTGGCGCGCGAGAGGTGAACGAGATCGACAGCGAGATGTTCGGATCGCGGGCGAGCACCGCGTTGACGATGCTCGATTTGCCCGCGCCCGAGGGCGCCGCGACGATGAAAAGGGTTCCGCGCATGGGCCGTTCTGGTCTGCGGGTGTCGGCGGGGCCGGGCTGCCGAATCCTAACCGCTCCTGCGGCGCGGCGTTCCGGCCGGGCGGCCGTCACTCAATGTTCTGGACCTGCTCGCGGATCTGGTCGATCAGCACCTTGAGGTCGATCGCCGCCGACGAGGTGCGGCTGTCGACCGACTTGCTGCCCAGCGTGTTCGCCTCGCGGTTGAACTCCTGCAGCAGGAAGTCGAGGCGACGGCCCACCGCTTCGCGCAGCTTGAGCACGCGCCGCGCTTCGTCGAGGTGCGCGTCGAGCCGATCGAGCTCTTCGTCGACGTCGAGCTTCTGCAGCGCGAGAACGAGTTCCTGTTCGATGCGGCCGGGGTCGACCGGCGTCGGCAGGTCGGCCAAGCGCGTTTCGAGTCGCGTGCGCTGGCCTTCGCGGATCGCCGGGATGCATTCGCGCACCACGTCGCGGATCGCGGAAATGCCGTCGAGCCGCTCGGTGATCGCCTGCGCGAGCTTGGAGCCTTCGCGTTCGCGCGACGCGACGAACTCTTCCAGCACGCGATCGAGCAGCGCCAGCGCGTCGGAATGGAGCGCGGCCGGATCGATGCCCTCGCCTTTCACCACGCCGGGAATCTGCAGCAGCTGCGAGAAATCGGTGCGCAGGCCCGGGAAATCGGTTTCGAGTTCGCGCGACAGGCGGGCGAGCTCGGCGAGGCGCTCGCGATTGACCTGCAGTGCGCCGCCGCCGTCGGCCGCACGCAGGCGGAAGCTGACGTCGACCTTGCCGCGGCTGATGCGCGCGCCGATTCGCTCACGCAGGGCGGGTTCGAGCGCGCGCAGCTCGTCGGGCAGGCGCGTGGCGATCTCGAGGAAACGGTGGTTCACCGAGCGCAGTTCGCAGGCGAGCGTGCCCCAGGGCGTGATGGATTCGCCGCTCGCGAAGGCGGTCATGCTGCGGATGGACATGCGGTTCGCTGCCGGTGCTGCGGGGCGTGGATGGTACGCTCACGCGCCGTCGCCCGGATATCGCCGCCCATGAGCGCGACCGCCAGTTTCGCCCGTCCATCCGGGCGCGCGCCCGATGCATTGCGCCCCGTGCGCATCACCCGCGGCTTCACCAAACACGCGGAAGGCTCGGTGCTCATCGAATTCGGCGAGACGCGCGTGCTCTGCACCGCCACCGTCGAATCGAAGGTGCCCGGCTTCCTGCGCGGCAAGGGCGAAGGCTGGGTCACGGCCGAGTACGGAATGCTTCCGCGCTCGACCAATACCCGCAACGACCGTGAAGCCTCGCGCGGCAAGCAGGGCGGCCGCACGCTCGAAATCCAGCGACTGATCGGCCGTTCGCTGCGCGCCTGCGTCGACCGTCGTGCGCTCGGCGAACGCACGATCACGCTGGACTGCGACGTGCTGCAGGCCGATGGCGGCACGCGCACCGCGGCGATCACCGGCGCGTACGTCGCGCTGGTCGATGCGGCGCAGTGGCTGCTCGGTCGCGGCGACATCAAACGCGACTTCGTGCTCGGCGCGGTGGCGGCGGTATCCGTCGGCGTGTATCGCGGCGTGCCGGTGCTCGATCTCGATTACGCCGAAGACAGCGACTGCGATACCGACATGAACGTCGTCATGAACGACGGCGGCGGTTTCATCGAGCTGCAAGGCACAGCCGAGGGCCATGCGTTCCGGCGCGACGAATTGAACGCGCTGACCGACCTGGCGGAACGCGGAATCGCGCAGCTCGTCGCATTCCAGCGCGAGGCACTGGGTCGCTGATCCACCCGGCGTACACCCGCCGGGCGTCAGGATGATGCGCATGAAAGTCGTGGTCGCCAGCGGCAACCCGGGCAAGCTTGCCGAGTTCGAGCGCCTGCTCGCGCCGCTGGGTTTCGATTGCATCGCGCAGGGCGAGCTCGGCGTCGAGGACATCGAAGAGACTGGCCTGACGTTCGTGGAAAACGCGCTGTTCAAGGCGCGCAATGCGGCACGCGTCACCGGTCTTCCCGCATTGGCGGACGATTCGGGCCTGTGCGTCGACGCACTCGACGGTGCGCCCGGCCTGTACTCCGCGCGCTATGCCGGCGAGCCGGCGAACCCGGCCGCGAATATCGACAAGCTGCTCGGTGAGTTGCGCGGACGCGGCGACGCGGAACGCGGCGCGTATTTCCATGCAGCCATCGTGCTGCTGCGGCATGCGGCCGATCCACGACCGGTGGTCGCCGAAGGCAGCTGGCACGGGCGCATTCTCGAAGCACCGCGCGGCGCCGGCGGATTCGGTTACGACCCTGTGTTCCTCGACGTCGAGCGCGGCATGTCCGCGGCCGAGCTCGACGCGGACACCAAGGCGCGCATCAGCCATCGCGGTCGCGCGGTGGATGTATTGCGGTCGCGACTCGCGGAGTGGAGGTCGACATGAGCACGCTTCGGGAAGACCTCGACGTCGGTTGGCAGTCGCGGATCGCCGTGGCCGTGTCGGCAGGCGTGGCGACGGTTGTCGCGTCGATCGTGGCGGGTGTCGTGCTGGGTCCAATGGTCGCGGTTGTCGTCGTGCTGGCGATGACGCTGGCAGTGATGTCGCGCGTGCAGTGGGCGGCGGTCGATGGCCCGGCATTGCAATTGCGCGATGCGACCACCGGTTATGCGTACCGCTTGCTTCCCGCACGGCAAGTCGCGCGCCTGCGCTATCGACGCACGCGTCTGCCATGGTGCCGGCTGCGGGTCGAAGCCGATCGCTTCGGCGTCGTGCTGGTGCTTAGCGCGCCATCGTCGTCGCACGCAACGGCTCGCGCGATCACGATGTGGCTGATCGTGCACGGCCGTCGTCGCACGCGCATCGACGCCCCACTGCTCGACGCACTGGCCGGCATGCCCGAGCATGGGCCCGCCCGCCAGCCGCACGACGCCTCACCCGCATGAGCCTCACCACCCCGCCGCTCTCGCTCTACGTGCATGTGCCGTGGTGCGTAAAGAAGTGCCCGTACTGCGATTTCAATTCACACCAGGGGCGCGGCGAACTTCCGCTCGCGCAGTACGTCGATGCGCTGATCGCCGATCTCGACTTCGACCTTCCGCTGGTCTGGGGCCGCACGATCCGCACCGTGTTCTTCGGTGGCGGCACGCCGAGCCTGATGCCGGCCGATCTCATTGACCGCTTCCTGCAGACGGCGAGTTCGCGGCTGCGCTTCGCGCCGGACTGCGAGATCACGCTCGAGACCAACCCCGGTACCTCGGAGTTCGGCAAGCTCGCCGACTACCGCGCCGCGGGCGTCAACCGGCTCAGCTTCGGCGTGCAGAGCTTCGACGACGGCTGCCTCGAACGCCTCGGTCGCATACACGATTCCGCGCAGGCCGCGAACGCGATCCGCCAGGCGCAGGACGCCGGCTTCGAGGAACTCAACCTCGACCTCATGTATGCGCTGCCCGGCCAGAGCCTCGCGATGGCGGAACTCGACGTCGAACGTGCGATCGAACTCGCACCGACGCACATCTCGCACTACCAGCTCACGCTCGAGCCCAACACGGTCTTCGCCGCGCGCCCGCCGAAGAACATCCCCGACGACGATCTCGCCTGGGACATGCAGGAGCATTGCCAGGCGCTGCTCGCGCGGGCCGGCTATGAGCACTACGAGACCAGCGCCTACGCGCGGCCCGGGCATCGATCGGCGCATAACCTCAATTACTGGCGGTTCGGCGACTACGTCGGCATCGGTGCCGGTGCGCACGGCAAGATCACGATGGGCGCCGAGCAGACCATCCTGCGTCGCTGGAAGCACAAGCATCCGACCAAGTATCTGGAAACCGCCGGAACGGCCGCGGCTATCGGCGGCGACGAGCGCATCGAGCCGGCGCGTCGGCCCTTCGAATTCATGCTCAATGCGCTGCGCCTGCACGAAGGCTTCGCGTGGTCGCAGTTCGAATCGCGCACCGGCCTGCCTCGGGAAGCGATCGACGGCCCCATTGCGGAAGCCTTTGAACGGGGCTGGCTGGCGCAGGACGCGGAGCGCGTGTGGCCCACTGAGATGGGCCGTCGGTTCACCAACGACGTGCTGGAATTATTCCTCGATGCGCCGGTCGAAGCTGACATCGGCGCTTGACCGTGTTTAGATCGTCTCAGTTGGCGGGGAGAACCAGGTGTCTGTCCCATTTCCACCCCATAGGCGGATTCCGTCCGCGGACGCGATTGCGTCCGCGGCGTTACCGCGTCGGGTGCGGGACGCAGTGGACGCCGTGTACACCACGGCGTACGAGCTTGTCGTCGACCCGTTCGACCGCGCGCTCACGCAGATCGCCGGCCGCCTGACCAACCCGCGCGACACCGGTACGATCTTCGCGCTCGGCAGCGTTCAGGCCGAACAGTCGCAACTCCTGCTGCGGCGTCAGCGCGACCTTATCGACAGATTCGCGCGTGCGCTCGACACCGAGCTGGCGACGCTTCGCGCCACGCCGCAGCCGTCGCGCGCGAATTCTTCCGCAGCATTCGCGATGCCCTCGTTCGACGAACTACGCTTGGTCGATGACGACGAGCAGGACATCGAAACCGAATTGAAGACGGTAACCCTCCGCGTCGAAGCGCGCGCGCCGTTGCCCATCCACCTGTTGTGCCAGCGCTTCGGCGTGCTGGCCGAACGCCCCGCATTCGAGCCGCTGACGCTGCCTGTGGGGCCGCGTCGCCTGTGCGAAATGGTGGTGGCCGCCGCGGAGTCGTGCGGCCTGCACTTGCCGATGCGTGTGATGCTTCTTCGGGAATTCGACCGCTCGGTACTGGTGGACTATCCGGTCGCTGCCGAAGCGATCAACGAAGCACTGGTGCGCCAGCGCATCATGCCCGGGCTGTCATTCGTCCCGTTGCGTCCGCGCGCACGCGTGGCGAACGCGACGGTCGAGGGAAGCGCCGTCGCCGAACGCGAGCGTCCGCATACAGGCTGGACCGGCGCGGCGCCCAGCGAAGGTGACACCCCGACGTTCGAACTGCTGCAGGAATTGCTCGCCTCAAAACGTTCGATGGCTGACCGCTTCCGCGGCAGCTTCGGCGGCGCGAACGCGGGCGCGAGCTTCGGCGGAAGTTCTGGCTTTGGTGGCGAGCAAAACAACGGGGACGCGGGCCGCAGCACAGGCTCCATCAGCACGAGTGCGCTCGCGGCTGCGAGCGCGCGTCCCGAACTTCCGACCGCCGTCGCGCTGCAGTTGTTGGCGTCCGCGGGCGACGACGTCAACAGTCTCGACATCGACGGCATCCGTCAGTGGCTTCTCCTGCACGCGCGGCAGCGCCAGGGCGAGGCGGTCGCGTTGTCGCGCGAGGATGCCGACATCTTCGAGTTGCTGTCGCTGATGTACGCGCATCTCGAACGCGAGATCCGCAGCGATGCGCCGGCGAAAACGATGCTGGATCGCCTGCGGCTGCCGCTGCTGCGCCTCGCGCTCGCCGATCCCGGCTTCTTCCTGCGCGCCGCGCACCCCGCGCGCGAAGTGCTCAACGCGGTCGCCGAATCCGGCGCGCGCTGGTACGCAGCAGACGACATCGACCCGCAACTTCTGCTGCACCTCGAGCGCATCGTCGACGCGATCGCACGCGCGCCGGATGATCCGGCCGCGGCGTTCCGCACGGGCGTAACCGCGCTCGACCAGCAACTGCAAGCGGTCGCGCGTCGCTCCGAAATTTCGGAGCGACGCAACGTCGAAGCAGCGCGCGGCAAGGACAAGCTCGCCGTTGCGCGTCGGCGCGCCGCGGACGTCATCGATGCCGCACTGCAGTCGATCAAGCTGCCCGCATTCCACCGGGGCATGCTGCGCCACGCCTGGGCCGACGTGCTCACCCTCGCGCATCTGCGCCACGGCGAGGACAGCACGGAATGGGCGGGACTCGTCGAGGCGACCGACGAACTCGTCTGCGCCGCGGCGGGTCAGGCGAATGCGGGGTCGGATCTCGTGCTACTCGTCGACCAGTGGCTGTCGACGGTGGGCTACCACGCTGACGACGCATCGCGCATCGCACGCATCCTCACGGGCACCGAAGACGACAGCGGCGATGACACCTCGACGCGCACCGAACTTGCCATGCGCCTGAAGTCGCGTGCACGTCTTGGCGAGGACACCGATGCCGACAGCGATGGCGGCGAGCGGCTCGACGCTGAAGCGCAGCTGCAGGCCAATCGCATCCGCGAGCTGCCGCCCGGCACATGGTTCGACCTGCGCGACGAAGGCGGCGCAACGATGCGACGCCGCCTGTCGTGGTTCAGCACCGTGACGGGGCAGACGCTGTTCGTGAATCCTCGCGGCCAGCGCGTCGCGGACGGCACCGTCGACGGACTCGCCCGCGATCTCGCGGCGGGACGTGCGCAGGTCGTCACCGCAGGCGAAGGACGCATCGTCGATCGCGCATGGCGCGCTGCGCTGCAATCGCTCGGCGCCGGATCTACACCGGGCCGTCGACCGGAGCGGACCGCATGAACACGCTTGCCGACGAAGCGCGTCGCAGCCGGCGTCGCCGCGTCGATGACCGTGTGGAAGTCATCGACGAGATGACGGGCCAGGCGGTCGGCCAGCTCGGCAACATCTCCGAAAGCGGCATGCTCCTGCTCGCGAGTGGGCCGCTGCACGAGGACTGCCTCTACCAGCTCCGTTTCATGCTCGCCGACCGCGCCGGCAATCGCCATGCATTCGAAGTCGGCGCGCATCTGCTCTGGCAGAACGCGGCGGCAGCGCCCGGCCAGGCCTGGACGGGCTTTCGCTTCCTCTCGCTCGACGACGGCCAGATCGACCGCCTGCGCGACTGGATCGACGCGCCGGGCGCGACCTACGTCTGATCGCGACGGTGGATCTGCGCCGGCTCGGGCCGGTGCAATGCGAAACCCTGCGCATGGTCGACGCCGATTTCGGTGAGCGAGCGGATGATCGCGTCGCTGTCCACCCATTCGGCTACCACCTGCATGCCGCGCTGATGGCCGATGTCGGTGACGGCGCGCACGATGGCGTGGCTCATCGGATCACTGATCAGGTCCTGCACGAAGCTGCCGTCGATCTTGATCATGTCGACCGGCAGGTTCTTGAGATAACCGAACGACGACATGCCGACGCCGAAGTCGTCCAGCGAAATGCGGCAGCCGGCCTTGCGCAGCTGGTTCATGAAACGCGACACCTGCGCGAGATTGCGCACCGCGAGCGTCTCGGTGATCTCGAAGCACAGGCGTCGCGGATCGATGTCGTGCTGCGCGATGAGTTCGAGGATGCGCGCGACGAAGGATTCGTCCTCGATCGTCGCGCCTGAAAGATTGACCGCCACCATCGACAGGCCGCGCCCTTCCGGATGCAGGTTGTCGATGTTCGCGAGCGCGGTCTCGACCACCCAGCGATCGATCGCGGGCATCAGGCCGTAACGCTCGGCCGCCGGGATGAACGCGCCCGGCGGCACGATGCGGTCGTCCTCGTCGAGAAGCCGCAGCAGCAACTCGAGACGTGTGCCGCCGGCGAGGCTCTTCAGCGGATGCACTTCCTGGAAATACAGGCGGAAACGGTCGGCTTCCAGCGCCCATCGCAGGCGGTGCGCCCATTCCATCTCGGTGCGACGCTGCGCCATCGCGTTGTCGCCGACGGAGAAGAAGTGCACACGGTTTCGACCTGCTTCCTTCGCCATGTAACAGGCGCTGTCGGCCTGCGCGAAAAGCTCCTTCAACGAACTCGTCGCATCGAGCAGCACGCCACCGATGCTCGCGGTGATGCCGTAGCTCGACTGGTCCCACACGAACGTGTAGCCGTCGATGTGCTGCCGCAGGCGTTCCGCGACAAGGCGCGCCGCGGCTTCGTCCTGCACGTCGCAGGCGAGCACGCCGAACTCGTCGCCGCCGAGGCGCGCCAGCACGTCGCCGGATCGCAACTGTTCGCGCATCACCTGCGCGAGTTGCGACAACAGCTGGTCGCCCGCGGCATGGCCGGAGGTGTCGTTGATCAGCTTGAACTGATCCAGATCGACGTAGAGCAGTGCGTAATGCGTGAGGCTCTGCGCGGAGTGCGCGAGCGTGCGTTCGACGTGGCGCTCGAACTCACGACGGTTGTAGAGCTCCGTCAGCGCGTCGTGCGAGGCCTGGTAGCTCAGCAACTCGGTGAGCTGGCGCTGCTGCGAGATGTCGGACGCGACGACGAGCCGCTTCCACAGACCGTTGATGCGCACGCGCGACATCGACACGCTGGCCCAGAAGCGGTCGCCGTTCGTGCTGCGCAACATGGCCTCGACGCTTTCCCAGCCCGGATCCTCGGCCTGCATCACTTCGGCACGGCGATGCGCGTCTTCGAACAACGCATCGAGCGGCGTGCCGTCGACGTTCTCGCCCAAGCGGATGCGCGCGGCTTCGTTCGCGTACATCACGCGTCCGTCGTCCTCGCGCGCCAGCAGCACGAGCGCGGGCAGCAATTCGTTGACGACGCGGAAGCGCTCCTCACTCTCGCGATAGCGACGGCTCATCGCCTCGCCGACCGCCAGCGCACGGCGTCGCGCACCCGCCAGCGCCGCGATCCACAACGCGAACAGCACGCTTCCGGCGATGCCCGCGACAACGAGCGGCAGGCTCTGGCGCATGTCGATGCGGCCATCGAGCGCGTCGTGCATGTCGACGCGCCAGTGGCGGCCTGCGAACGCGATGATGTGCGTGGCCTTCCAGCCGTTCGCGCTGGCCGCGTGGCCGGGACTGGAATCGAATACGACCGCACCCGACGGCGCATCGAGGTCGACCACGCGGAGGTGCAGCGAGTGACGCCATTCGGGACGAAACGCATCCGCCGCGAGCCGTGAGATGCGGAACGACATCGCCACGGACCCGACGAAACGCGCGCGGCGATCGTCCAGCGTCACCGGCGGCTCGCCGGGGCTGTAGACGGGCAGCCGTAGCAGCAGGCCGTCGGGCGCGTGGTCGGCCGGATCCTGGATCAGTCGGAACGGCGCCGACAGCACCGCCCGGTTGGTGTCGCGCGACTGCTGCAGCGCGACGAGGTTCGCCGGCTGTGCGCGCACGTCGAGACCCAGCACGCGTTCGTTGCCCACGCGGGGCGCGACGTACAGCGTCGGATAGTGCAACCCGTCCGCGCGCGCCTGCGGCACCGAATAGACGACTGCCTGCAGGCCGGGCAGGCGTCGATGCAGGTCGAGCGCGCGATACAGGCGATCGAAGCTTTCGAAATCGATGTCGTGGCTGAGGAAGCCGGTCTGCAACGCACGCAGCGCCAGGTCGTAGTCACGCAGTTGTTCCTGCAGTGCGCCGATCTCGCCGTCGGCCAGCGCCCGCAGATGCTGCGCCCGCTCCAGGCGCGCGCGATGCAGCTGCTCACCCACTAGCGCCGCCGTCAGCAGCAGTCCCACGCCGAGCGCGACGAGGCTTGCAGCCCATGCGCGTCGCGGCCGCCGCCGCACGCCGGGCGACTTGCCTGCGGATCGGTCAGAATCCACGTCGTCGCCCTCCGATGCTGTCGACATGACCGATCCTTCGCTTTCGTCCCTGTACGCCCGCCACATCGAAGTGCTGCAGGCCCGCACCGCCATCGCGCTGGAGCGCGGCGGTTTCGACCACCTCGTCGTTCCCAGCGGCACCCTGCACTATCAGGCGTTCGACGACGATCGTGACTATCCGTATGCGGTGAACCCGCAATTCAAGGCGTGGTTGCCGCTCGTGCGCAACCCGGGAAGCTGGCTCGTCGCCACGCCGGGTCAGCGTCCCAAATTGATTTACCTGCAGCCGCGTGATTACTGGCACGTGGTCCCCGAGGCGCCGCGTGGTTGGTGGGTCGAGCATTTCGACGTCGTGGTGATACGCACGATCGAAGAAGCCGCCAGCCACCTGCCCCCTCCTGGCAGGTGCGCGATCGTCGGCGAACCGCAGAGCGCGCTTGGCGATTATGCGCCGAACAATCCGGCCGCGGTCATCGCATACCTTGAATACCACCGCGCTTTCAAGACGCCGTACGAGATCGCGATGATGCGCGCGGCCTCGCGTATCGGTACGCGTGCGCATCGTGCCGCCGAGGCCGCGTTCCGCGACGGCCGTTCCGAATTCGACATCCACCTCGCCTACTGCGCGGCTGCGCGGCAGGACGCCAACGACCTGCCCTACGGCAACATCGTCGCGCTCAACGAGCACGGCGCGGTGCTGCATTACACCGAACTCGATCGCGATGCGCCCGCCGACATCCGCAGTTTCCTGATCGACGCCGGCGCGTCCTACGGTGGCTACGCCTGCGACATCACGCGCACCTACGCGCGCGATGCGGACAGCGAATTCCAGTCGCTGATCAACGCCGTCGACGCCGCACAGCAGCGTATGTGCGCGCAGGTGCGTTCGGGCGTCGACTACCGTCAGTTGCACCTCGATGCGCACCTCGCACTCGCCGGCGTGCTGCGCGACCACGGCGTGCTGCGCGTGTCGCCGGAAGCCGCGGTGGCGACGGGCGTCAGCGCGACCTTCTTCCCGCACGGTCTCGGCCACGGCATCGGCCTGCAGGTGCACGACGTCGCAGGCTTCGCGTCGGACGACGCGGGCGGGCCGTCGCTGCCGAAACCCGAAGGCCATCCCTACCTGCGCCTGACGCGCACGCTGGCGCCGGGCATGGCGGTGACGATCGAGCCCGGCCTGTACTTCATCGACATGCTGCTCGAAGACCTGCGCGCGGGGCCGCATGCGGACAGCGTCGACTGGTCGCGCGTCGATGCGTTCCGCCCCTACGGCGGCATCCGCATCGAGGACGACGTGGTCTGCACGGACGGCGATCCGCTCAACCTCACGCGCGACGCGTTCGCCGCGACCTGATCAGCGCGCGAACGCCACGACCTTCATGCCGATCCACACGGCCACAAGGCCGAACAGCACGCTAGCGACGACGTAGCCCGTCGCGAGCAGCGCATCGCCGCGACGCAGCATCAGCATCGTCTCCAGGCCAAACGCCGAGAACGTGGTGTAGCCGCCGAGCACGCCGGTCACGAGCAACAGGCGCGCCGGGCCGTTGAGCCCCGGCATCTGCTCGGCGAGCGCCGCGAAGACACCGATCAGCAGACAGCCCGAGACGTTGACAGCGAGCGTGCCCACCGGGAACCGCCACGCGGTCGACGTAGCGAGCATCGCAGTACCGATCAGGTGACGCGCCATCGCGCCGAGCGCGCCGCCGGCGCCCACCAGCAACACGTCTCGCATGTCAGCCCGTGGGCTCGGATTCGAAGTCGAGCGCGGCGGAATTGATGCAGTAGCGCAGGCCGGTCGGCGGCGGGCCGTCGGGGAACACGTGGCCCAAGTGCGAATCGCAGTGCGCGCATTTGACCTCGACGCGCCGCATGCCGTGGCTTTCGTCCGCATGCTCGACCACCGCTTCCGGCGTGGCCGGCCGCACGAAGCTCGGCCATCCGCTGCCGGAGTCGTATTTATCCACCGAAAGAAACAGCCGGGAACCGCAGGCGACGCAGGTGTAGGTGCCCGCGACCTTGTGGTTCCAGTACTTGCCGGTGAACGCGCGCTCGGTGGCCGAGCACCGGCACACCGCGTACTGCTCCGGAGTGAGCTTCGCGCGCCATTCGTCGTCTGTCGGCGTCTGCGCGATGTCGTTCCGCGTGTCGTCTGAACTCATGCCGCCTCCACTTCGCTGGCCCGATCCTGCCGCGTTGCCGCCCCGTCGGGGATACGGCAAGCTACCCGCCCGATGGCCGGAACGCCATTCATATCCACGGATGCCCCGCGTGCGACCGACTCTCCGCCTGCTCCCGTTATCGCTGTGCATCGCCATCGCCCTACCCGCGATGGCAGCGGAGGAGCAGGAGGATTGGAGCCTGTGCCCGCTGCGTGACGCGGTCCCCGCGTTCGAGGGTGTCGGTACGCCGACCGCCGGCGACACCAGCACCCGCCTGAAGCAGCCCACCGACATCGAGGGCGACACGCTGCAGGGCTCGGAGTCGGCCGACACGCTGGTGCAGGGCAACGTGCAGCTGCGTCGCGGTGACCAGTTCCTCGGCACCGACCGCCTCACCTACAACCAGACCTCCGGCGACTACCGCGCGGACGGCAGCGTGCGGTACCAGGATTCGGGCATGCGCATCGTCGCCAAGAGCGCCGAAGGCAACCAGGAATCCGACACGCACACGATCAACGATCTGCAGTACCAGCTGATGCGCCGCCGCGGCAACGGCTCCGCGGAGAAGATCACGCTGAAGGACCAGGACGGCGCACTGTTCGGCGGCACCTATTCGACCTGCGACCCAGGCCAGCGCGCCTGGGAACTGCGTGCGCGCGAGATCGACATCGACCTCGCCAAGGGTCGCGGCGTCGCGCACAACGCCACGCTGCGCGTCGGCAAGGTGCCGATCCTGTACGTGCCGTGGTTCCAGTTCCCGACCGACGATCGTCGCCAGACCGGCCTGCTGTATCCGTCGATCTCGAGCTCGAACCGCAATGGCTTCGACTGGCGCCAGCCGATCTACCTGAACCTCGCGCCGAACTACGACGCCACGTTGTACCCGCGCTACATGAGCAAGCGCGGCGTCAATCTCGGCGCGGAGTTCCGCTGGCTGTACGAACAGGGCAGCGGCACGGTGTTCGGTTCGTGGATGCCAAAGGACGACCTGCCCAGCCGTCGCCCCGAGCGCTATCTCGAAGACCTCAACGGCAATCCGATTCCCGGGGCGACACTGCCCGACACCAATCGCGGCCAGTTCGGCCTGACCGCCATCCACAATCTGGACTCGACCTGGTACGCGAGCGCGAACCTGGGCTGGGTCAGCGACACGCATTACCTCGAAGACTTCAGCAACAGCCTTTACGGCGTCTCGAGCTACTTCGTGCACAGCGAGACCGGCGTGTTCGGTCGCGGCCGTTACTGGAACGCCGGCCTCACAGCCGACCACTACCAGCTCGCCGACTACACGCTGAGTGACGCCAACCTTCCGTACGACCGCCTGCCGCGCATGTACGGCCACTGGGCGCAGCCGTTCGGGCGCTGGCTCGAAGCCGGCGTCGATGGTGAACTCGTGCGCTTCCAGCACGCGACCTACGACAACCAGCTCGGTCAGTTCGACGGCTCGCGCCTGGACGTCAAACCATATGTCGCCGCGAACTTCGACGGCGCGAGCTGGTTCATCCATCCGAAGCTGGCATGGCGGTACACCGACTGGCAGCTCGACAACGACTGGCAGACGCGCTCGCCGGCGCACCTGACCGACCTGTCACCGTCGCGCAGCCTGCCGATCTCGTCGGTCGACGCCGGCATGTACTTCGACCGTGACACCACGGTGTTCGGCACGCGCTACCTGCAGACGTTCGAGCCGCGCCTGTTCTATCTCAATGTTCCGTACCGCGACCAGAACGGCATCCCGCTGTTCGACACCGCGCCGATGACCTTCAGCTGGGGCCAGCTGTTCCGCGACAACCGCTACACCGGTCCTGACCGCCAGACCGACGCGAACCAGCTCACGATCGCGGCGACCACGCGCTTCATCAGCGAGAACGACGGCCGCGAGCGCCTCTCCGTCAGCCTCGGCCAGATCCGCTACTTCGAAGACAGCCAGGTGTTCATCCCCGGCGCCGAGACGCCCGTGTCGCAGGGCAAGTCGGCATGGGTGGTCGAGTCCAGCTTCGCGCCGAGCGATCGCTGGCTGATCAACGGCGCCTACCAGTGGGATCCGAAGATCCGCGGCCAGGATCTCGCCAGTCTGCGCGCGCGCTACCTCGTCGGCGACCGCGGCATCATCAATTTCGGTTATCGCTATCGCCGCAATACGACCGTCGACCCGACCGCGCCCGGCGCCCAGCCGGACCTCGTACGCCAGGCGGACGTCTCGTTCCTGTATCCGATCACGGACAACTGGAGCGTGGTCGGCCGCTACTACTACTCGTTGCTGGACAAGAAGCCGCTCGAGGAAATCGCCGGCGTCCAGTGGGAAAGCTGCTGCCTCGCCGTCCGGGCGGTGGCGCGCCGCTACCTGCGCGACCGCACCGGCGACCTGAACAACTCAATCCAACTGGAAGTTGAACTGAAGGGTCTGGGCTCGGCCGGACAGAAGACGGAGCGCGTATTGCGCCGTGCTATTCTCGGTTACGACCGCGACGACCTGTACCTCGTCCCGCCGCAGACGGTGAGTCCGCCCGTCAACAACGGCACCTCCTCGACTTCCGACCCGACCCCATGAAGACATCCTCCCGCCCAGTGAAGACGCTGCTTGCGTGCCTGCTGTCGGCCACGCTGCTTGCACCCGCGTTCGCCCCGCTGACCGCCGCCGCGCAGCAGCAGGCGCAGACGCTCGATCGCATCGCCGCCGTCGTGAACGAGGACGTCGTCCTGCGTAGCGAGCTCGATCGCGCCATCGCGAACATCCGTTCGCAGTACGCCGGCAAGGAAAGCCAGCTGCCGCCGCAGGACGTGCTGGAGCGCCAGGTGCTCGAGCGCCTGATCCTGAGCAAGCTGCAGGTCGCGCGCGCCGAGGAAACCGGCATCCGCGTCAACGACGAGGAAGTCGACCAGGCCATCGCCGCGGTCGCGCAGCAGAACAACGTCAGCGTCGACCAGCTGCGCCAGCGCGTCACGGCGGACGGCTCGTCGGTCGCCGACTTCCGCGCATCGATCCGCGAAGAACTGATGATGCAGCGCCTGCGCCAGCGTTTCGCGCAGAGCCGCGTCAACGTCAGCGAGGCGGAGATCCAGTCGGCCATGGCCGCAAGCGCGCAGACCGGCAAGCAGTACCACCTCGCGCACATCCTCGTGTCGCTGCCCGAGGGCGCGACCCCGGAGCAGATCCAGACCGCGCAGAAGAAGGTCGAAGGCATCAAGGGCCTGCTCGATCGCCACGAGATCGATTTCCCGGCCGCGGCGGTGCGTTATTCCGACAGCCCGAACGCGCTGGAAGGCGGCGACCTCGGCTGGCGCTCGGCGGACGAGATCCCGACCGCGTTCGCGCAGATGGTCAACAACCTGCAGCCGGGCGGCATCACCGATCCGATCCGCGGCCCCAGCGGCTTCCAGCTGCTGCGCCTGGTGGAGGTGCGCGACGCTTCGCAGGCGCCGGCGCAGATGGTCACCCAGTACCACGGCCGCCACATCCTGATCCGCGTGGGTGACGGCAAGACCGACGACCAGGCGCGCGCCGAAGCCGAAACGCTGGCCGCACGTCTCGCCGGTGGTGCCGACTTCGCCGAACTGGCGAAGGCGAACTCGCAGGACCAGAACTCGGCCGGGCGCGGTGGCGACCTCGGCTGGTTCACGGCCGACGAGTTCGGCCCTGAATTCCGCAGCCAGGTGAACCTGCTGAGCGACAACCAGGTCTCCAAGCCGTTCCGCACCCAGGCCGGCTGGCACGTGCTGCAGCGCCTCGGCTCGCGCGAAGCGAACGTCGGCGATCAGAACCGCCGTGCGCAGGTCGCCGAGACGCTCGGTCGCCGCAAGCTCGAAGAGCAGTGGAACCAGTATCTGCGCGAACTGCGTGGCGAGGCGTTTGTCGACGTCCGCGGCGCTCAGGCCGCAGCGGCTCCGGCCGCGACTCCCGCGCCGGCAGCTGCACCCGTCACGCCTGCCCCGGCTTCCGGCGGCTGAGTGACCTCACCGCGGCTCGCGCTGGTCCCGGGTGAGCCGGCCGGCGTCGGGCCAGAGTTGTGCGTCGCCCTCGCCGGGCGACCGCGGGACCATGCACTGATCGCTTACGCCGACCCCGGCGTTCTCGAGGCCGCAGCGCGACGCGCCGGCCAATCGCTCCGACTGGTCGATCCCGACGACGCCGACGCCTCTCGTGCCGGCGCGCTCGGGATCGTTCCGTTTCCGGTCGCGCAAACGGTCGAAGCTGGCCATCTGGAAGTCGCTAACGCCCCTTCGGTGATCGACGCGATGACCGCGGCCGCGCAAGCCTGTCTCGACGGCAGGCTCGATGGCCTGGTCACCGGTCCGGTGCACAAGGCAGTCGTCAACGACGCCGGCATCCCCTACTCCGGCACCACCGAACTGCTCGCCATGCAGGCCGGTTGCGAGGTGGTGATGATGCTCGGCCACGACACGTTGCGCGTGGCGCTGGCGACCACGCATCTCCCGCTGCGCGACGTGCCCGACGCGATCACGCGTGATCGGTTGGAACGCACGCTGCGCATCATCGACGCCGCGCTGCGTCGCGACTTCGGTATTGCATCTCCGTGCATCGCGGTGCTCGGGCTCAACCCGCATGCGGGCGAGGACGGGCATCTCGGGCGCGAGGAGATCGACGTCATCGAGCCGGTGATCGAACGCCTGCGCGCGGACGGCCTCTGGCTCGCCGGCCCACTGCCTGCCGACACCGCCTTCCTGCCGCAGAAGCTCGCAGGCTTCGATGCGGTGCTGGCGATGTATCACGACCAAGGCCTGCCGGTGCTCAAGTTCAGCGGCTTCGAGCGCGCGGTGAACATCACGCTGGGGCTGCCTTATCCGCGCGTTGCCGTTGACCACGGCACGGCGCTCGACCTCGCGGGTCGCGGTCGTGCCGATCCATCGAGCCTGTTCGCGGCGGCGGATCTGTGCGCGCGACTGGCGAAGCAGCGGCGTTCGATCCGGGCCTGACCATCGCGCACCGATCCCAGCGCGCTTTGCTTACCCGCGCTACGGGATAATCCCCGCATGACGACGAGCCACTTCACCGAGCCGCCGAAGAAGCGCCTCGGCCAGCACTTCCTGCACGAGCGCGGGATCATTTCCAAGATCGTGCAGGCGGTGGATCCGCAGCCCGGCGACCGCCTCGTCGAGATCGGCCCCGGCCAGGGCGCGATCACCTTCCCGCTGCTCGAGCGCCATCACGAACTCACCGTCATCGAGTTCGATCGCGACCTCATCGCGCCGCTTACCGAAGCCGCGCAGAGCCTGGGCACGCTGCACATCATCCATTCCGACGTGCTGAAGGTCGACTTCACCGCGCTCGCCGACGGCGGCACGATCCGCCTGGTCGGCAACCTGCCGTACAACCTGTCGTCGCCGATCCTGTTCCATGCGCTGGACCACGCGCCGGTCGTGCGCGACATGCATTTCATGCTGCAGAAGGAAGTCGTCGACCGCATGGCCGCCGGCCCGGGCAGCAAGGTGTACGGACGTCTGGGCGTCATGCTGCAGGCCTATTGCCGCGTCACGCCGCTCTTCGACGTGCCACCGGATGCGTTCCGTCCGCCGCCGAAGGTCGACTCTGCAGTGGTGCGGCTCGTGCCTAAGCCTGCCAGCGAAGTCGCGGTGGCCGATCGCGAGCTCTATTCGCGCGTGGTGCGCGATGCGTTCAACCAGCGACGCAAGACGCTGCGCAATGCGCTGTCGAAGATATGCGATGCCGATGCGATCGTCGCCGCGGGCCTGGATCCGCAGCATCGCGCCGAACAGGTGCCGGTCGATGGCTTCATCGCGCTGGCCAATTCGCTTGCACGCGCGGGTGCGTGAAGCCCGCGCGGTTCCGTCGCCCTGCGCGTACACGTAAACTCGGGCGGATGAACGACGGTAATTCCCACGCGATCGGCGTCGAAGTGCAGGCGCATTACGTCGAAAGCGAATCCTCGCCCGATCACGATCGCTACGTGTTCGCCTACACCGTGCGTGTGCAGAACCAGGGCACCGTGGCCGCGCAGCTGCTCGGCCGGCACTGGGTCATCACCGATGCGCATGGCCAGGTTCGCGAGGTCGAGGGTGAAGGCGTGGTCGGCCATCAGCCCCATCTCGAGCCGGGCCAAGCGTTCGAATACACATCGGGCGCGGTGCTGGAAACGGACCTCGGCACGATGCGCGGCAGCTACCGCATGCAGGCCGAAGACGGGACGCGCTTCGAAGCGCCGATTCCCGCCTTCACCCTGACTGTGCCGCGCACGCTGCACTGAGCTCCGCCATGACGGTCTGGGCCATCGGCGATCTGCAGGGCTGCTACGACGCGACGCAGCGCCTGCTCGAACGCATCGCTTTCGATCCCGCGAAGGATCGCCTGTGGTTCTGCGGCGATCTCGTCAATCGTGGTGGGCAATCGCTCGAGACGTTGCGCCTCGTGCATTCGTTGCGCGAGCAGAGCGTCGTGGTGCTCGGCAATCACGATCTTTCGCTGCTCGCCATCGGCGAGCGTCGCGAGGAAGAACAGCGCAAGGTCAATCCGGACCTGCTGCGCATCGTTACCGCACCTGATCGCGACGAACTACTCGCGTGGCTCCGCAAGCAGAAGCTGATGCACGTCGACCGCGAACTCGGCTGGTCGATGCTGCATGCGGGCATCGCGCCGAAGTGGACGATTTCGATGGCGGAGCGCCATGCGCGCGAAGTCGAGAAGGTGCTGCACGGCGACCAGTACGGGCGCCTGCTCAAGCACATCTACGGCGACGCACCGGCGTGGAATCCGCGGCTCGCGGGCATCGACCGCTGGCGCGCGATCATCAACATCTTCACCCGCATGCGCTTCTGCAGCCCGCGCGGGCGCATCAGTTTCGACGACAAGGGCCCGCCCGGCACGCAGCCGGTCGGCCTGTACCCGTGGTACTCGGTGCCGGGCCACGCGCCGCGCGACATGAAGATCGTCTGCGGCCACTGGTCGGCACTGAATCTTTTTATCGGCCACGGCGTGCACATGATCGACACCGGGGCGGTCTGGGGCGGCAAGCTGACCGCGCTGCGTCTCGATACCGACGAGCCGCAGCTAACGCAGGTGGCGGGACGCGATGTTCCCGCGCAGCCGCCGAAGCCGCGCCCGCAGGGGCGCGATGGTCGACGCGATCGCAATGGCGGTCAGCGTGATCGCGGACAGCAGCAACAGCAGCAACAGCGTCCGCCGCGCAACGATCAGAAGCCGCAGAACGGCTGAGCGCGAATCAGTTCATCGAGGCGATGCGACCAACAACGTCGCCACGCGAACGATCAGGCGCGGTCGAGATCCACGAAATCGAACGCAAATGCATGTTTCGCGTCGGCCGGATGATGTTCGCGAGCGATCTCGCGCCACTGCGCAGAATCAAACTCCGGGAAGTACGCATCCGCGCGCGGCACTGCCGTGTCGACCAGCGTGAGGTGCAGCGTCGTCGCGATCGGCAGCGTCGCCCCGAACACGCCGCGTCCGCCAATCACCGCGAGTTCGGTTGCGCCGTCCGCACGCGCGAGCTCCAGTGCCGCGTCAATGCTCGCGACCGCGTGCATACCATCGAACGGCGCACGCCCGCTGCGCGTCAGCACGATGTTGCGGCGCCCCGGCAGCGCACGGCCGAGCGATTGGGCCGTCAGCCGCCCCATCAGGATGGGCTTGCCGATCGTCAGCGCCTTGAAGCGCTTCAGGTCATCCGGCAGGTGCCACGGCAACTGGTTGTCGACACCGATCGCGCGATTACGGTCATAGGCGACGACGAGCGAGATGCGCATCAGACGGCGACCGGCGCCTTGATCGCCGGATGCGGGTCGTAGCCTTCGATCGCGATGTCGTCGAACGTGAAGTCGAACAGGTCGGTGACGTCCGGATTCAGCACGAGTTTCGGCAACGCGCGTGGCGTGCGGGTGAGTTGCTCGCGTGCCTGGTCGACGTGGTTTGAATAGAGATGCGCATCACCAAGCGTGTGCACGAAATCACCGACGCCCAAGCCGCAGACCTGCGCGACCATGTGCGTGAGCAACGCATAGCTCGCGATGTTGAACGGCACGCCGAGGAAGATGTCGCCGCTGCGCTGGTAGAGCTGGCAGCTGAGCTTTCCGTCGGCCACGTAGAACTGGAACATCGTGTGGCAGGGCATCAGCGCCATGTGCGGCAGGTCGGCCACGTTCCATGCGCTGACGATCAGGCGGCGCGAATCGGGATTGCGGCGGATCTCGTCGACGACCCATTTGATCTGGTCGATCTCGCTGCCATCGCTACCGGTCCAGCGTCGCCACTGCTTGCCGTAGACCGGGCCGAGTTCGCCGTCGGCGTCGGCCCATTCGTCCCAGATGCTGACCTTGTTGTCGCGCAGGTAGGCGACATTGGTCTCGCCTTTCAGGAACCACAGCAGCTCGTGGATGATCGAGCGCAGGTGCAGCTTCTTAGTCGTGACGAGTGGAAAACCCTGCGCGAGATCGAAGCGCATCTGCCAGCCGAACACGCTGCGCGTGCCGGTGCCGGTGCGATCGCTCTTGACCGTGCCATGGTCCAGAACGTGGCGCAGCAGGTCGAGATAGGCCTGCACGTCAGCTCGCCTGCGGTGCGGGTTCCAGCGTCGGCTGGCGGCGCGACCACCACAGCCAGAACAGGCCGAGTGCGATCAGCGGCAGGCTCAGCACCTGACCCATCGTCAGCCAGCCCCATGCGAGGTAACCGATCTGCTCGTCGGGCATGCGTACGAACTCGACGAGGAAGCGGAACAGACCGTACAGCAGCGCGAACATGCCGCCGACGGCGTAGCGCGGACGCGGGCGGCTCGAATACCACCAGAGGATGGCCGCCATGACGATGCCCTCGAGCACCGCCTGGTAGAGCTGGGACGGATGACGCGCGAATGCGTCGAGCGCACCACTCGCATGCAGCCTGCGCAGCTGTTCCATCGACGCGTGTGCGTACGGAGTGTCCGTAAGGCTGCGCGGGAAGATCACGCCCCAGCCGCCGCCGGTGGGCTTGCCCCACAGCTCGCCGCCGATCCAGTTGCCGATACGCCCAAAGCCGAGGCCCAGCGGCACCAGCGGCGCGACGAAATCCATCGCGTCCATGAAATGCATGCGGCGACGGCGACACCAGAACCACACGCCGGCCATGACGCCGAGCAGGCCGCCGTGAAAGCTCATGCCGCCTTCCCAGATGCGGAAGATCAGCAGTGGGTTCTTGAGGAACTCGCCGAACGAGTAGAACAGAATGTAGCCGATGCGTCCGCCGAGCACGACGCCGAGCATCCCGTAGAACAGCAGGTCGCCGAAGGCCTGTTCGTCGACACCGGGCAGCCGGCCCTCGCGGATGCGGCGACGGCCGAGCATCCAGGCGGCGATGAACCCGAGCATGTACATCACCCCGTACCAGTGCACCTGCACCGGACCGAGGTGGAGGGCGATCGGGTTGATGTCGTGCAGATACGTCATCAGGTCGGGCCGACGTCGGAGAGGCCGCCATTGTCGCCGTTCGGCGGGCCCGCGTCACAGCCCGCGAGCGGCTCGTCGCGAATCAGAGCAGGTGCGGGCGGTCGGGCAACTCGTTGGTGTCGACGTAACCCGGCGGCCGCGCGAAATGCTGTTCGAGTAATGCGGAGATCGCCTCGATCGAACGCATGACGCCGCTTTCGGTATCGCCCGCGCCCATCGCGGTTTCCAGGCCGCTGCAGATCGCGGCCCATTCCGCATCGGACACGCGGCCGTTGAAACCGCGGTCCGCCACGATCTCGATGGCGCGGTCGGCGAGCAGGATGTAGACCAGCACGCCGTTGTTCGCTTCGGTGTCCCACACGCGCAGGCGGGTGAACACCTCGACGGCGCGGTCGCGAGGGCCGTGGTCGACCAATGCAAGGCGCATCGGCAGCGCGGCTTCGACCGCGAAGCAGATCTCGCCGGTGTGGCGCGCCTCGCTCGCGGCGATCGCGGTCGCGATGCGCTCGAGTGCGTCCGGCGGAAACACGCGTGCGGACGAGGGTGCGAACAGATGACGCAGGGCGCGCATCACCAGCTCCCCGAGGCGCCACCGCCTCCGCTCATGCCGCCGCCACCGCCCCAGCCGCCACCGCCGCCGAAGCCGCCTCCACCGAAACCGCCGCCTCCGAACCCACCACCGCCGCCCCACCAGCCACCGAAGCCGGCGTCACGCGCATAGCGGACGCGGCGTCCGCCCGACAGGCCCATGAAGAGGCCGATCAGCGCGCCGATACCGCCGATGAAGACGGTCGCGAGCAACCATGCGATCGCGCCCGCGGCAATGCCACCCGCGATGCCGCGGAAGAACGCGGGCGTGCCGCCGAAGATGCCGCGCACCATCTGTGCAACGAAGAACGCGGCGATCAGCGCGAACATCGGGTTGCCGTGCTTCGACATTCGCGCGCCGGTCGTGTCCTGCGCGGCCATCGGCGGCGGCAACGCTTCGCCGTCGATGATCTGCGTCAGCGTTTTGGTCGCTTCGACAAGGCCGCCCGCGTAGTCGTTCTGCTTGAAGTGCGGCGCCATGTATTCATTGATGACGCGGCTTGCGGTCGCGTCGGGAATTGCGCCTTCCAGCCCGTAACCGACTTCGATGCGCGCGCGGTGATCGTCCTTGGCGACGATGATCAGCACGCCGTCGTCAGTCTTCTCGCGCCCGAGCTTGTACTGGTCGTACGCGCGCGTGGCGTATTGCGCGATGTCTTCCGGCTGCGTGGTCGGAATCATCAGGATCTGCAGCTGCGCGCCCTTGCGCTTCTGCAGGTCGAGCGCCTGCTGTTCGAGTTGCTGCTTGGTCGCGACGTCGATCGTGCCGGTGGTGTCGACCACCGGCGATGTCATCGACGGGATCGTCGCGAGGTTCTGCGCGAGCGCGGTGAGCGTCGTCGCGAACAGGGCGATCGCGACGACGAAGCGGAGAAGACGCGCGCGCATCGGCGTTCGATCAGCCCTGCGGCTGCGTGGCCGGAGCGGTCGTCGTCGGCGCGGCCTGCGGTGCCGGCGCAGCGGCAGGCGCGGCGGGCGTCATGTTCACCGGCGGCGGCGTGCCGAAGTCGACCGTCGGTGCGTTCGAGATCTGCGCTTCGTTCTCGACGGTGAAGTTCGGCTTGGGCTTGTAGTGGAACATCATCGCCGTCAGGTTCGTCGGGAACTGGCGGATGTAGGTGTTGTAGTCCTGCACCGTCTGGATATAGCGCTGGCGCTCGACGGTGATGCGGTTCTCGGTGCCTTCCAGCTGCGCCTGCAGCTGCAGGAAGCTCTGGTCGGCCTTGAGCTGCGGATACTGCTCACTCACCACCAACAGGCGGCCGATCGCGCTCTGCAACTGGCCCTGCGCGGCCTGGAACTGCGCGAGCGAGTTCGGATCGTTCGCGTTGACGTTGATGCTGCCGACCTTCGCGCGCGCTTCGGTGACTTCCGTCAGCACGCGCTCTTCGTGGCTCGCATAGCCCTTCACCGTGTTGACGAGGTTCGGCACCAGGTCCGCGCGGCGCTTGTAGACGTTGAGCACCTGCGACCAGGCGGCGTTCACCGCCTCGTCCTTCTGCTGGATGGTGTTGTAGCCGCAACCGCTCAGCAGCGTGGTGAGCGTGAGCAGCAGAAGGATGTTGAGCAGCTTGCGCATTTCGGGCCTCGGTCGTCGGTCGGCGTCGCCGGCGGAACACCCTCCGGCAGCGGCAATAAATACGACGTGACGGCCGCCTGCGCTAGTGCTCCAGCTGCCTCGCCTGCGCGCGGCGACGCATGGTCAGGTTGAGGCCTTCGACCAGGCCCGAGAACGCCATCGAGCCGTAGATGTAGCCCTTCGGGATGTGCAGGCCGATGCCTTCGAGGATCAGGTACGCGCCGACCAGCACGATGAAGGCGAGCGCGAGCATCTTGATCGACGGGTTGGCGTCGATGAAACGACCGAACGGCTTCGACGCCAGCAGCATCACCGCGACCGCGAGCAGAATCGCCGCGACCATCACGATGCGCTGGTTGGCCATGCCGACTGCCGCGATCACGGAGTCGAGCGAGAACACGATGTCGATGACCGCGATCTGCGCGATGACCAGGCCGAACGATGCCGCCGGCTTGCTGTGTACGTCCGCCTCGTCGCCTTCGCCGACGATGAGGTCGCGGATTTCGCCCGAGCCTTTCACCAGCAGGAACACGCCGCCGACGATCAGCACGAGGTCGCGGATGGAAATGCCGCGGCCGAGAACTTCGAACAGAGGATCGGTGAGGCCGGCCAGCCATGCGAGCGTCAGCAGCAGCGCGATGCGCGTGATGCAGGCGACCGCGATGCCGATGCGGCGTGCGCGGTCACGCGCGACCGGCGGCAGGCGGCTCACCGCGATCGAAATGAAGACGAGATTGTCGATGCCGAGAACGATCTCGATCGTGCTGAGCGTGATCAGCGTGATCCAGGTCTGCGGGTCGAGCAGCATCTCCATCGCGGGCTTCCGTCGTCGTGGGTCGCGCAGTTTACGCGGCGTGCGCTGACAGGCGCGGCAGGAGGATCGCGCCCCACGTCACCAACGCGTTGACCATCATCACGAACACGGCGGCGGAGCCCATGTCTTTCGCGCGGCCGGCGAGCTCGTGGAATTCGGCGCCGTAGCGCTCGATCACCGCCTCGATCGCCGAGTTGAGCAGCTCCATCGCCATCACCGCGAGCATCGAGCCGATCAGCAGCGCGCGTTCGACGCCGGTGTGACCCAGCCAGACCGCTACCGGCGCGAGCGCGACGAACACCCAGACTTCGAGGCGGAACGAGGATTCGTATTTCCACGCAGCCCACAGCCCCTGCAGGGACCAGCGGGTGGCCTGGAGGACGCGCAGCGGATGGCGCGGCAGGTGTCCGACGGTGTCGGCCATGGCGATGCTCTCTTCGACGGCCGGGCCGGGGCACCGCCCGTCCGTTCGGCAGTC
The DNA here is from genome assembly GCF_054061195.1 of Lysobacter sp. HA35. Lineage (NCBI taxonomy): Bacteria > Pseudomonadati > Pseudomonadota > Gammaproteobacteria > Lysobacterales > Lysobacteraceae > Lysobacter > Lysobacter sp. HA35. The sequence goes on from NZ_JBSSDY010000001.1 coordinate 1,837,373, forward strand.
GAGACGGCGCGGATCCCCGGTCTGCGCCCGCAGCGATTGTGGCACGCGGCCGGCCGCGCGACCCGGTGCGCCGCCTGCGGGTTACGCGGGGCGTCAGTCTTCGTGGATGGCGACGCCGCGGCTGCCGTCCGGGCGGATCCAGCCGCGGAACATGCTGCCGCTGTTGAACGGCATCGCGATGTTGCCGTCGCGATCGAGCGCGATTGCGCCACCGTCGCCGCCCATCGCCGGGATGATCTTGTTGATGACCTCGTCCGCCGCCTGCTGCAGCGGCACGTTGCTGTACTCGACGCGCGCGCAGATGTCGTGCGCGGCATTGGCGCGGATGTAGAACTCGCCCCAGCCGGTGCCGGACACGCCGCAACGCTCGTCCGCCCAGGTGCCCGCGCCGATGATCGGCGAATCGCCGATGCGGCCGAACCGCTTGTTGGTCATGCCGCCGGTGCTGGTGCCCGCCGCGATGTGGCCCGCCTTGTCGAGCGCCACCGCGCCGACGGTGCCGAGATAGCGCCGCACGTTGCCGTCATCGCCGGGAATGATGACGGCCTTCGCGTCCGCCTTTTCCTTGCGCTGCGCTTCTTCGAGCTGCTGTCGACGCATGGGCGTGTCGAACCACGTGTTGGGCACGCGCTGGATGTCTTTCTGCGTATCGGCGAATGCCTCGGCGCCCGCGCCGGCGAGCATCACGTGCGGGCTGTGCTCCATCACCGCGCGCGCGAGCTTGATCGGATTGCGCACGGTCATGACGCCTGCGACCGCGCCTGCGCGTCGCGTATGGCCTTCCATGATCGCGGCGTCGAGCTCATGCCCACCCTTCGCGTTGAACACCGCGCCCTTGCCTGCGTTGAACCGCGGCGATTCCTCGAGCACGAGGATCACGGCTTCCACTGCATCGACCGCCGGGCCACCCTTCTGCAACACCGCATTGCCGGCATCCAGCGCGCGATTGAGCGTGTCGCGCAGATCCTTCTGGTCGGCTTCGCTCAATGTTTCCTTCGGCACGAAACCCGCGCCGCCGTGGATGACGAGTGCGGTGCGTGATGGCGTGGCAGCGGTCTGTGCGTTGGCGGTCATGGCGAGGGCGAGCAGCAGCAAAGGTGCGTAGCGACGCATGGGTCAGGCTCCGGTCGGATCGGTCGAGCATAACGGCCGCTAGCACGTCGTTGCGAGCGGCCATTCGACGCTGCAACGCAACACGAATCTTGACCGATCCATCACGACGCTGAAGCTCATAGCGTATCCATAGGAATTACAGCGAGCGCCGAAAACACCTCGTTTTCCAGTGTTTTCGTCGTGCTCCTCAACGGCTGCTGATTTCTCGTAACGCAGTTCTTCAGCTTCTTCGGCCATCGGTGGTTGACAGCATTCAACCCGCGTTTGGATTGTCACTTCCGCGCCGCCTGCCCGCATTCCTGCTTGCTCGGCGCGATGGTCGACGTCGGATGACGCGACCACCCTCCCCCGAAACTTCTGATGGAGCAGCAATGAACAGCAAGTGCGTCCTCGCGTTCGCCATTTCCGTGGCCCTGGCTTCCTCCGCCGCGCACGCCGGCACCCTCGTCCGTGCGCAGAAGAATCGCATCGACAATCAGTACATCGTCGTGTTCAACCCGTCGCGCCTGTCGGTGCCCCGCCGGCCTCGCCCGTGACAAGGGCCTCGCGACCGCGTCCGAGAACTCGGCTGTCGATCTCGCTGCGCGGTTCGGCGGTGACGTGCGCATGGTCTATCGCAATGCGGTGCAGGGCTTCGTCGTGCATGCGCCGGAAGCGGTCATCAGCCGCATGCTGAAGGATCCGCGCGTCGCCTTCATCGAAGAAGATGCGACGGTCAACGCGACCGCGACGCAGAGCGGCGCGACCTGGGGCATCGATCGCATCGACCAGCGTTCGCTGCCGCTCAACGGCACCTACACCTACGACTACACCGGCTCGGGCGTGCATGCCTACGTGATCGACACCGGCATCCTGTCGTCGCATTCGCAGTTCGGCGGACGCGTGGCGTCGGGCTACACCGCGATCAGCGACGGCCGCGGCACGACCGACTGCAACGGCCATGGCACGCACGTGTCGGGCACGATCGGCGGCTCGACCTACGGTGTCGCGAAGTCGGTGACGCTGGTTCCGGTGCGCGTGCTCGACTGCAGCGGGTCGGGCAGCAACTCGGGCGTGATCGCGGGCATCGACTGGGTGCGCACGCATGCGATCAAGCCGGCCGTAGCGAACATGAGCCTCGGTGGCGGCGCGTCGTCGGCGGTGGATACCGCGGTCAACAACCTGTCGAACGCGGGTGTCGCGGTCGTCGTGGCTGCCGGCAACGACGCCTCGAATGCGTGCAACTACTCGCCGGCGCGTGCCGCGGGTGCGATCACGATCGGTGCGACCACCTCCACCGATGCGCGCGCGTCGTACTCGAACTACGGCGGCTGCGTCGACCTGTTCGGGCCCGGCAGCTCGATCAAGTCTGCGTGGTACACGAGCACCACGGCGACGAACACGATCAGCGGCACGTCGATGGCATCGCCGCACGTGGCGGGCACCGCGGCGCTCTACCTGCAGCGTGTTCCGTCGGCGACGCCGTCGCAGGTGCGCAGCTGGCTCACCACGAACGGAACGACGGGCAAGGTCAGCAATCCCGGCAGCGGCTCGCCGAACATCCTGCTGTACTCGCGCTGATATCGATGCGCATGGAAGGCGGCTTTCGGGCCGCCTTCTTTTATTGCGTCACTGCGACCGCAACGCTTCGATCGGGTCGAGTCGCGACGCCTTGCGCGCAGGATAGAACCCGAAGAACAGGCCGGTCGCGATCGAGAAGCCGGCAGCGAGCAGGATGATGCTGCTGTCGAGTTTCACCGGCAGCGATCCGAACTTGCCGACCGCCATCGCACCGAGCACGCCGATGCCGATGCCGAGTGCACCGCCGATCAGCGAGATCAACATCGCTTCGGCGAGGAACTGGCGCTGGATGTCGCGCGGGCCCGCGCCAACCGCCATGCGCAGGCCGATCTCGCGGATTCGTTCGGTCACCGACACCAGCATGATGTTCATGATGCCGATGCCGCCGACGATCAGCGAAATGCTCGCGACCGCACCGAGCAGCAGCGACATCAGCTTCGTGGTCTGCGTACGCGTGGCCACGACTTCCGCGATGTTGCGTACGTTGAAGTCGTCCTCGTCGCCCGGCTGGATCTTGTGCCGCTGGCGCAGCAGCGCTTCGATCTCGCTCTGCGCGTAGTCGAGATCCTTCGCATCGCCGACGCCGACCGCGATCTGCATCACCGCGCCGGCAGGAAGCCCCATCGAGCCCATCAGTCGACGACGCGCCGTTTCCAGTGGCACCACAACGAGATCGTCCTGGTCCTGCCCGAACCCGCCCTGGCCTTTCGACTTCAGCACGCCGGCGACGGTGAACGGCACACGGCCGAGACGGATCGTCTGCCCGACCGCATCTTCGTCGCCGAACAGTTCGCGTCGCACCGTTTCGCCGATGATCACCGCCTTGCCGCCGGCGTAGTCGGGCTGCTGGAAGCCGGGGCCGCTCGCGATCACCCATTCGTTGATCGAGAACCAGTCGGGCTGCACGCCCTGCCACGACGTCGATGCATTGTTCTCGGCGAACACCACCTGCGTATTGCCGCGCAGCGTGCCTGCGACGTACTGCACTTCCGGAATCTCGTGGCGGATCGCTTCGACATCGCCGTCGGTGAGCGTAAAGAACGAACTGCCCGACATGCGCACGCCGCCCTGACCGCGACCCTGGCCGGGCGCGACGTCGAGACGATTGGACCCGAGGCCCGACACGAGCTTGTCGATCTCCGCCTGCGTGCCCTGCCCCACCGACACCATCACGATGACGGCGGCGATGCCGATGATCACGCCGAGCGAGGTTAGGGCGCTGCGCAACCAGTTGCCACGCAGCGAGAAGGTCGCAGTGCGAATGGTCTCGCTGAGTTTCATGTCGCGCCCTCGGTCCACGGGCCGGCATGCGCGGGCGGTGCGATGTCCGGCACGCGCGTTTCGTCGGTCTGCGGATGCAATTCGCCGTCGCGCATCACGAAGACGCGGTCGGCATGCGCGGCGACTTCCGGATCGTGCGTGATCAGCACCACGGTGTGGCCGTCGTCGCGAAGCTGCTTGAACAGCGCGAGGATTTCCTCGCCGGTCTTGGTGTCGAGCGCACCGGTGGGTTCGTCGGCGAGCAGTACCGGCGGACGATTGATCAACGCGCGCGCAATGGCGACGCGCTGCTGCTGACCGCCGGACAGTTCACTCGGGCGATGATGCACGCGCGCACCGAGGCCGACGGCTTCAAGCGCGGCCTGCGCGCGCTGCAAGCGTTCGGCGCGTGGCAGGTCGGCATACGTCAGCGGCATCGCGACGTTTTCGAGCGCATCAAGTCGGGTGAGCAGGTTGAAGCCCTGGAACACGAAACCGATCGTGCGCAGGCGAAGTTGCGCGCGCTGTTCGGCGTCGAGCGTCGCCACGTCGACGCCGTCGCAGAGGTAGACGCCCTCGCTCGGTGTATCCAGGCAGCCGAGCAGGTTCATGAGCGTCGACTTGCCCGAGCCCGAGGGCCCCATGATCGCGACGAACTCGCCGCGACCGATGTGCAGCTCGACGCCGCGCAGCGCGACGACTTCGGCCTCACTTCCCGGTGAATAGACCTTGCCGAGTCCGCGCGTCTCGATGACGGCGTCGGTCATTTCGTCTTGCGCTCCGCGCCGGTGATCACCGCATCGCCTTCCTTGATGCCGCCGCCCGACACTTCGGTGTACGAGCCATCGCTCGCGCCGAGTCGCGCCATCGTCATCTTGGGTGCACCGTTGACGAGCAGATAGAGCGGCGCACGACGCGCCGCGAGCAGCTGGTCGATGCCGCGATCCCATGCCTGCTGCTGGTTCGCATCGAGCGTGACGCGGAACGACGAGAACTGCTGCGTCATGCGTTCGGCCATGCGCTGACGCATCGCGGGATCGCCACCGCCCGACGCGCCGCCTGGCGCAGCACCGCCGGTGCGGCCGCCGCCACCGCCCGGCCCGCCGCCGAACAAACGACTGCCGCCGGCCGCGCCGCCTTGGGCTTGCGCCTGAGCCATCCGTGCCTGCTGACGCTGGCGCATCTGCTCGACGGCCGCATCGAACGCCGCCTTCTGCTGCGCATTGAGGTTGAGCGACGTCGCGAGCTTCTGAATGTCGTCGGTCATGCCCATGCGGCCACCGCCGGCACCCGCACCCTGCGCTGCGCCGCCCTGAGTACCGCCCTGCATCGCAGCGGCTTCCTCGTCGGTGGGCTTGTAGCGAAGTGCGGCGTTCGGCACGCGGAGCACGTTGTCGCGGCTGCTGACTTCGATCTCCGCATTCGCGGTCATGCCCGGCAGCAACTTGCCGTCGCGGTTGTCAACCTGGATGACGACGGGATACGTCACGACGTTGTTCGTCGTGGTCGCCGACAGCCGCACCTGCGACACCTCGCCGACGAAACGTCGATCGGGATACGCATCGACGGTGAACGTCGCGCGCATGCCTGGCGCGACCTGGCCGATGTCGGCCTCGTCGACGGCGAGTTCGATCTTCATCTTCGACAGGTCTTCCGCGAGCTTGAACAGCTCCGGCGCCTGCAGGCTGGCCGCGACCGTCTGGCCCGGTTCGATGCTGCGCGTCAGCACGACGCCATCGACGGGCGAATGGATTTCGGTGCGTCCGAGGTTGAGTCGTGCGGTGCGTGCACCCGCCTGCTGTTGCGCGATCTGCGCACGGTTCGCGGTGAGCGTGGCGCGTGCTCGCTGCAGCGTGGACAGCGCGAGGTCGACATCGGCCTGCGCGACCAGCTTCTGCTTGCCGAGTTCCGCCTTGCGCGTGTAGTCCACCTGCGCGTTGCGAAGCGCGGCCTCGGCTTCGGCGGCGGTGGCCTGCGCGGCGTTGATCTGCGCGCTGCCCTGCGCGATCTGCGCCTCGTACGTGCTCGGGTCGATGCGCGCGAGCACCTGGCCCTTGTGCACGTGGTCGTTGTAGTCGACCAGCACGTCGGTGACCTTGCCGGACACCTCGCTGCCGACGACGACCGTGGAGATCGCGCTCAGCTGGCCCGTCGACGAGATCACGACGCGAATGTCACCGCGGTCGACCTTCGCCGTGCGATAGCCGCTGTTGGCGTCGGTGGCTGCAGACTTGTGGTGCTTCCAGGCCCAGCCACCGGCTGCCGCCAGCACCACCAGCGCGATGAGGATCATCAGGCCGCGATGGCGCGCGGGACGGGGTACGGCGGAACCGGGTCGACTCATGCGGAAGGTTTCGAATGCGGATGCAAAGGGGCGTCAACGACTGGCAACGCACGAAAGCGTGCCGCGTTGACAGTGAAGATCAGTGACGGAGCCGGATGGTCGCGACTGTCCCTTCGCCCGGTGCACTCTCCAGTTCCACCGTCCAGCCGAAACGTTCGCCGAGGCGACGCACGATCGACAGGCCGATGCCCATGCCGTCGGCGGCGTCCCGGTCGTGCCGGTAGAAGGCGTCGAACGCCTGCGCCAGCGTTTCCCGGGTCATGCCGACGCCCGTATCGCGCACTTCGATGTGGTCCGGCCCCAGCACCACATCGATGCGGCCCGCCTCGGTGAAGCGGACCGCATTGCTCAACAGGTTGCCGACCATCAGCGACAGCACGCGGCGCGGCGCGTCGATGACGCCCCCGCCTTCATCACGGACCACGATCTCGACCGGTTTGTTCCCGAGGTGTCCGCGCGCGATCTCGACCTGGTCATCCACCACTTCATGGATGTCGAAGCGCTCGCTCTCGGCCTCGATCTCGGCATCGCGCGCGAGGATGAAGAACGCGTCGATCACCGACTGCATGTCGTGGCCCGCGCGCTGGATGCGGCCGACCGCGCGTCGCGAACGATCCGGCAGCTCGTTGTCTGCGGCCATGATGTCGGAGGCGACGCGGATCACCGTCAGCGGCGTGCGCAGCTCGTGGCTTGCGTCGCGCGTGAAGCGGCGCTCGCGATCGACGAACTCGGCGACACGACCGGCCATGCCGCGCAAGGCGTGCGCCAGTCGACGCACTTCCATCCCCGAATCGACCGGCAACTGCTGCGGCGACAGCAGGCCCGCATTCGGCGCGATCGGGTCCCAGCGCGACACCACGCTCGCGAGCCAACTTACCGGCGCGACCATGCGCTTGGACGTGCGGTACGTCAGCCACGCCGAGATGTAGGTGACCAGCAGCGCGAGCAGCAGGCTGAGCCCGCCGGTCCAGAAGATCGCCGAATCGCTGAGCGTCGGATCAAAGACCAGGTACAGCGTGCCGGCCTTGCGGCGCTCGACGAGGAAAGCCGGCGACCGCCAGATCGGTACGTGATAGCCCGGTCGCATGCCGCGCAAAGACATCGGCACCGCGGCGGTCGAACCGCCGACGGGCACGAAATACGTCGTCATCCGCGAGTTGTGCGGCAGCGGCGCGGCGCGCGAGGTTTCGATCGCCGTCCATGCCGATGCTGCTTCGTCACGCAGGCGCGCGGTCAGCAGCACATGGCGGACACCGAGTTCCGCGCACGCGATGCCAAGCGCCATCACCAGGCTCGCAAGGAGAGCCTGGACGATGAACGCAACTTTGATCTTTCGGGGAAGACCGTGCGCCATGCGGTCGCCGGATTACTCCGGCGGCTGCGAGATATCGGCGATGCGGTAGCCGGCCGACTGCACGGTGTGCAGCAGCTGCTTGTCGAACGGCTTGTCGATGGTCTTGCGCAGGTTGTACAGGTGGCTGCGCAGGGTGTCGGAATCCGGCAGGCCGTTGCCCCAGATCTCGCGCTCGATTTCCTGGCGGCTCACCACGCGGGGCGACTCGCGCATCAGGATGGTCAGCAGGCGCAGGCCGATCGGCGAGAGCTGCAGTTCGACGCCGCCGCGGGTCACGCGGAGCGAGGCCGGGTCGAGCACGAGGTCGGCCACCTTCAGCACTTCACCGCCGACCTGGCGGCGCTCGCGACGGATCAGGGCGCGCAGGCGGGCCTCGAGTTCCTGGATCGCGAAGGGCTTGGTCAGGTAGTCGTCGGCGCCGGCGGACAGGCCGGTCAGCTTCTCGTCCAAGGTGTCGCGCGAGGTCAGCATCAGTACCGGGGTCGACTTGCGCGCTTCCTCACGCAGCCGCTTGCACACTTCGACGCCGTCCAGGCGCGGCAGCATCAGGTCGAGCACCAGGACGTCGTAGCTGTTTTCCGCAGCAAGCCGGTAGCCGTCGAGGCCGTCGGCCGCATAGTCCACCTCGAAGCCGCGGCTTTCGAGGTATTCGCCCATCATCTCGGAGATATTGCGGTTGTCCTCGATGATGAGGACGAGGCCGCCGTCGCGATTGGTCTGCATGGTGAGGAGCCCTCCTTCAGTTTTGTGAAAGGTGCCCGCCGGCCAGTCTATGCGCCGTGAAGATGTCCGATTTCACTCAAAAGACCCTGATCTCGATGAACGCACGAATCCTCAGCCCGCTGCTGCTGCTTGGCTCGAATATTTTCATGACGGCCGCCTGGTACGGGCACCTCAAGTTCAAGAGCGCGCCGCTAAAGTGGGTGATCCTGATCAGCTGGGGCATCGCCCTGTTCGAGTACTGCCTGCAGGTGCCGGCCAACCGCATCGGCAGCAACGTCTACTCGGCGCCGCAGCTCAAGGGCATGCAGGAGATCATCACGCTGGTGGTATTCGCGGTCTTTTCGATCTACTACCTGGGCCAGCCGCTTCGCTGGAACCACTGGGCCGGTTTCGCGTTGATCGTCGTCGCGGGCTGGCTGATCTTTCTCGACTGAAGCCGGCGGCGCATCATCGATGCACGCCCGGAGTGCCGACATGCAGCGCTTTTCCAGCTTCCGCGAGTTCTATCCGTTCTATCTCAGCGAGCACGCGAACCCGGTCAGTCGACGCCTGCACTTCGTCGGCAGCTGCGGCGTGCTCGGTTTCATCATCACGGCCCTGCTGACGCACGACGCACGCTGGTTCATCGGCGCGCCGCTCTGCGGCTATGGTTTCGCATGGGCCGGTCATTTCATCTTCGAGAAGAACCGGCCCGCGACGTTCCGCCATCCGCTGTACTCGCTGATGGGCGACTGGGTGATGTTCAAGGACATCCTCACGGGCCGCGTGAAGCTCTGAGCGGCCGCCGAACGGCGATGACGCGAGGTTTTGCAGGACTACGCTGCAGGCATCCCCAAGGAGTCGCGCCATGAAGCGTTTCGCGCTCGTCGTCCTGCTTCCGTTCCTCGCCGCCTGTGCCAGTGGCGGGGCATGGAGTTCCAACTCCAACTCGCCGGATGCATCGATGGAAGCGCAATGTCGCGGCGAGACATCGGGTGTCGCCGATGCCAATGCACGCGCGACGGCATTCCAGGCCTGCATGTCACGCTCGGGCTGGAAGCACAGCCCGTAGCGAATCAGCCGCCGCGTTCCTCGGCCTTAGCGCGGTTCCAGTAGGCGTCCTGCGCGTCGAGATCGAGCGATGCGAGGTCGACGCCGTCGGCCGCGGCCATACGCTCCATCGCACGGAAGCGTCGTTCGAACTTCGCGTTCGCACGACGCAACGCAACGCCGGGGTCGACCTTCGCATGTCGCGCAAGGTTCGCTGCGACGAACAGCAGATCGCCGATCTCGTCCTCGAGCCGATCGCGCGCGCCGTCGTCGCCGTTGGCGAGCGATGCGAATTCCACGCGCACTTCGTCGATCTCTTCGTGCAGCTTGTCGATGACGGGCGCCGGTCCGGGCCAGTCGAAACCGATCGACGCCGCGCGCTTCTGCAGCTTCACCGCGCGTTGCCATTCGGGCAGACCGCGTGCGATGCCGGCAAGCACCGACGTATCGGCCTCGCCTTTCGCAGCGCGTTCGTCGCGCTTGATCGCTTCCCAGTTGACGAGCTGCGCATCGGCATCCGCGAACGACGACGCGTCGCCAAAGACATGCGGATGACGACGCACCATCTTGTCGTTGATCGATTCGACGACGTCGGCGAACGCGAACGTGCCCTGCTCTTCCGCCATGCGCGCATGGAAGACCACCTGCAGCAGCAGGTCGCCGAGTTCGCCCTGCAGGTCGTGCAGGTCGCCGCGCTCGATCGCATCGGCGACTTCGTAGGCTTCCTCGATCGTGTACGGCGCGATGGTCGCGAAGGTCTGCTGCACGTCCCACGGGCAACCGCCATCGGGACTGCGCAGCTTGGCCATGATCGCGATGAGCGTGGAAACGTCGCGCGCGTAGCCGGGCATCGTCATCGCTGCATGACCCGCTGCGCGGCGGCAGTCCACTCGCGCCACGGCAACTGCGGATCGCCGATCGCGATGAAGTCGCCGTTGAGCAGCGTGTCGCGCATGTTGTACCGCAGCGGCCGGCCGCGCGGATCGACAACCTGTCCGCCAGCGCCTTCAAGAATGGCCTGCCCCGCGGCCGTGTCCCACTCGCAGGTTGGGCCGAAGCGTGGATACAGATCCAATCCGCCTTCTGCGATGCGGCAGAACTTCAGCGAGGAACCGAGGTTGAGCTGTTCGACGTCGCCGCGCGCGCGCATCGCATCGATGAACGCTTCGCTGCGGCCGTCCTTGTGCGAGCGGCTCGCCGCGACATGCATCGGCGACGCCGCGGGCGTGCGGATGCGCACTGATTCGTCGTCGGCATCGAGACGCGTACGACGGAATGCACCGTACTCCGCGCCGCCGTGCCAGATCACACCCGTCACCGGCGCCTGGATGACGCCCCATGTCACGACGCCGTCCTCGACCAGCGCAATGTTCACGCTGAACTCGCCATTGCGCTTCACGAACTCGCGCGTGCCGTCGAGCGGGTCGACGATCCAGAGGCGTTTCCACTCGCGACGGACTTCCGCAGCGACCTTGTGCTCGGCTTCCTCCGACAGCACCGGGATGTCGGGCGTGAGTCGCGCAAGCCCTTCGGCGATGCAGCGATGCGATGCGAGGTCCGCTTCCGTGAGCGGCGAGGCATCGGTCTTGCGTTCCACGTCGAACGCGGTCTCGTAGACATCGAGGATCGAGCGCGCGGCGTCGACGGCGAGCGCGAGCAGCGACTCGCGCAGGGCGGCATCAATCACGGGACGTCCTCAACCATTCGCGGGTGATGAACAACGCCGCGATGGAGCGGCCTTCGGAAAAATCGTCGCGCAGGATCAGCTCGTCGAGCGAATCAAGCTTCCACGGCACGACGTCGAGTGGCTCGGGCTCGTCCCCGGGCAGGCGCTGCTCGTAGAGGTCGCGCGCGATGACGAGCTGCGTCGCATGGCTCATGTAGGTCGGCGCCAGCGAAAGTTCGCGCAGGCGCAGCAGCGAACGTGCTCCGTAGCCTGCTTCTTCCTTCAGCTCGCGATCCGCGGCTTCCTCGGGCGTTTCGCCGGCGTCGATACGCCCTTTCACCAACCCGAGTTCGTAGCGATGGAAGCCTGCGGCGTACTCGCGCACAAGCAGCACGGTCTCGTCGTCGATCATCGGGACGACAACCACCGCGCCATGCCCGCGCCCGTGCAGGCGCTCGAACTGGCGGCGCTCGCCGTTGCTGAACTCGAGGTCCAGCCGCTCCATGCGGTAGGGCCCGGCGTCGTGCTCGGTCACGCCGTGGATGGTCGGCAGCGTCTTCATGCGCGCCTCGACGAAGGCCCGGCGCGACGCGGGATAATGGCGGAATGAACAGGCTCGATCACGACACGATCCTAGCAGGGGCGGGCGAAAGCCCTGCCGATTCCTGGCGACGCCGCGACCTCGACGTCGTCTGGCACCCGTGCACGCAGATGCGCGAGCACCCGCACCTGCTGCCGCTGCTGCCGATCGCGCGGGGGGAGCGCGAATGGCTGGTCGGCATGGACGGGCGTCGCTACCTCGACGCGGTGTCCAGCTGGTGGACCTGCATTCACGGCCACGCCGAGCCGCGCATCGCCGAGGCGATCGCGACCCAGGCGCGCACGCTGGAGCACGTGATCCTCGCCGGCTGCACGCATGCGCCGGCGGTCGAACTTGCCGAGCGTCTTGTCGCGATCGCACCGAAGCAGACCGGGCGCGCGCCGCTGGCCAAGGTGTTCTTCGCCGACAACGGCTCGGCCGGCGTGGAAGTCGCCTTGAAGATGGCGTTCCACTGGTTCCGCAACGCGGGCGCGACGCGGCGCACGAAGTTCGTCGCGCTGGAGAATAGTTATCACGGCGAAACGCTCGGTGCGCTGGCGGTCGGCGACATTCCGCTGTATCGCCGCGTGTATGCGCCATTGCTAGCCGAAGCGATGTTCGCGCCGTCGCCTGATGCATTTCTTGCGGTCGATGGTGAAACTGCCGAACAGCGCGCACATCGTGCCGCGGATGCGCTGGATGCGCTGTTGGTCGAGCACGGCGACAGCGTGTGCGCGCTGATCCTGGAGCCGCTCGTGCAGTGCGCCGGGGGCATGCGGATGCACCACCCCGCGTACCTGCGACGCGCCCGCGAGATCTGCGACGCACACGGCGTGTTCCTGATCGCCGACGAGATCGCCGTCGGGTTCGGTCGCACCGGCACCATGTTCGCGTGTGAGCAGGCGGGCATCGCGCCGGACCTGCTCTGCCTGTCGAAGGGTCTGACCGGAGGCTCGCTTCCGTTGGCGGCAGTGCTGGCAACGCAACGCATCTACGACGGCTTCCTCGACGACTCGCGCGATCGTGCCTTCCTGCACTCGCACAGCTATACCGGCAATCCGCTGGGCTGCGCCGCTGCACTGGCATCGCTGTCGATCTTCGAGAGCGATGACGTGCTCGCACGAAATGTCGCTAACTCTCGCAAGATGGCCGAGCGCGCGGCGTCGTTCCGCACGTATCCGAACGTGGTGGATGTGCGGCAGACCGGCATGATCGTCGCGATCGAACTCGCGGCCGATCGCGAAGCCGCCGACGGCACGGCAGTGGAAATCGCCGGACGTCGCGGCCTGCGCGCTTACCGCGAGGCGATCGCACGCGGCGTCCTGCTTCGTCCGCTGGGCGACGTCCTGTACTGGTTCCCGCCCTATTGTGTGAGCGACGACGCGCTCGACCTGCTCGCCGACACCACGCGACACGCAATCGATGCGGCGTTCGGAGACCCGACATGCGCATGACCCGCGTCCACGTCGCGCAGCCGTTGTCGACGGGCGCCGAGATCACGTTGCCCGAAGGCCCGGCTGCGCACCTCACGCGCGTGCTGCGGCTCGGCGCAGGCGACGCCTGCATCGTGTTCAACGGCGACGGCAATGACTACGCGGCGACGCTGGTCGCGGTCGGCAAGCGCGATGCACGCCTGCTCGTCGGTGATACGACGCGCGTGGATCGCGAATCACCGCTTCGGATCACGCTGCTGCAGGGCGTGGCGAAGGGCGAAAAGATGGACCTGATCCTGCAGAAGGCGACGGAGCTCGGCGTCAATGCGATCGCGCCGGTGTGGTCGCAGCGCAGTGATGTGAAGTTGGACGGCGATCGCGCAGTCAAACGCCTCGATCATTGGCGTAGCGTGGTCGCGTCAGCCTGCGAACAGTGCGGGCGGGCGACGGTGCCGGATGTCGCGGCGCCCGTGACGCTGGCCGCGGCGCTCGCATCGCTTGAAACGCACACGATGCACTTGCTGCTCGATCCGGAAGGCGCGCATTCACTGCGCACGATGGCGCTCGACGATGCGTCGTCCATCTGCATCGCCGTCGGGCCGGAAGGCGGTTGGTCGCCACTGGATCGCGAGCAATTGCGTGCCGCGGGTTTCGACGGTCTGCGTCTCGGACCGCGCATTCTGCGCACCGAAACCGCAGGGCTCGCGGCGATCGCCGCGTTGCAGGCGCGCTTCGGGGATCTCGTCTGAGCTGATCGTCAGAACGAGAAAGGCCGCCCGAAGGCGGCCTTTCATCGCAGCAACGCGGCCGCGTTACGCCGCCTCGCGAACCTCGCGCAGGCGCTGCTCGATCTGCAGCAGGTCGGGCAGCAGCGCCGGCTCTTCGTTGAGGCGCACCAGCGCCTGCACGCCCGCCGGCAGGTCGCCATCCTGCGATTCGACGCTGAGCGCGCTGCGCGACACGGTGACCAGGCGCGGGAAGCCCTGCGTCACGATCGCGAAGAACGGGGTGCGCGCATCGCCGCCGAGTGCCTTCAGCACGATGACCTTCGTGCCGAGGCCCGGATTGTCGTCGCCGATGCCGGCCATGCGCGCGAACGCGACCAGCGGGATCTGCCAACCGCGCCAGCGAAAGCGCCCGAGCAGCCAGTCAGCGCCTGCGCCTTCTTCCGGCTCCGCGTACGACAGCACCTCGGCGATCGTGGCGTTCGGCAGCAGCAGTCGACCGCCGGCCACCTGGATGAGCACGCCGCGGATGTCGGCCGATTCCTGCATCCAGCTCGGCTGGGCCGGACCCACTGGCGTATAGACGGTGGGCACCGCATCGTCCGTGTCCGGCTCGACGCTGCCCATCGCGACCGCCTGCGACAGCGCGACGTCGACGGCCGCGTCGGCATCCGCTAAGGCGTCGATGTCATCCGCGTCTTCGATCTCGTCGTCCTGCGCGTCGGCTGCCGTCTGCTGCCCGATCGGGGCGACAGCGACCGGCCCGCGCGGCGGGTTCTGATGACGGTTGCGGTTCTTTTTCTTGGACACGACGGGACCTCTCAGCGGCTCCAACGGCCGGCGAGTTGTGCAGCGAGTTCGGAGGGCGGCGCACTGATCGCGCCGCGCGAGGCAACGGCGGAAGCAGCGGCGGCGTCGTAGCAACCGTCGGGGGATTGAGCGCCGACGTAGGCGCCGTCGGCGACGAGTCCGGCGATGGCGTCGGTCATGCCGGCGTCCGCGCCGCTGAGGACCAGCACGGCGCTCTTCGCGGCGGGGATGCGTCCGATCAGCGTGTCGAGGTCGCCGGTGGCGAACGTGATCGCGTCTTCCGACACGCCCATGTCGTCGCCCAGTACATAGATCTGGCCGCCCTGGATCGTTTCGCCCGACACCGCGAGCGCGACCGGCAACGACGCAGCGCGCTGCAGCTGGCCGACGAGCTTGTCGTAGCGGCCACCATCGAGGCGCTGGCGGATCAGCACGGGCTTCGTGAAGCGCGCGGGGAGTCCGCTGAGAAGCTGACGCACCGCGTCCGGGCCGCCGATGCCGGCAAGCACGAGCACGACACCCGAGGACACCGGCTTGGTGTCGTCGACGAGTTCGAGGCTTGCAATGCGACGTTCGAGGTCGCCGATGTCGTGCGAACGCGTGGAACCGTTCGACGGCGCGGGAACCGGCGTCACATCATCCGCAAGGCTCAACTCACCAAAGCCCATCGGAGGCAGCGGAGGCGGAACCGCAGGCGCCGGGGCGACGTCGTCGAACGAGACTTCTTCGACGGCGACGAAATCGTCGACCAACCCACCCTGCCATTCCGTTTCCGGAAGCGAAGGCAGTTCGGGCAGCGGCGTGTCGGGCAGCTCGGCGTCGAGTTCGGCGAGCAGCGGATCGAAGTCGCTGGCCGAGAAATCGGGGCCAGTCACCGGCGGCAGGCCGTCGAAACCCGAGGTATCGAATGCGCCATCGAGGTCGAGACCCGCAGTTTCCGACGCCGGCAGGTCGATCGCGCCGGGTTCGAGTTCTAGGCCGTGCACCGACAACACATAGTCCTCGATGCCCGCATCAGCCGATTCGGCCTGCGCAGGATCGAACACCGAGAAATCCTCGCCACCGGTCGCGCCTTCCGGCAGTGAGACTTGCGCCGCGGGCGGGAACTCCGCGTCGTCGGTCGAGATCATTTCCTCGAGCTGCACGGCCAGCGGATCGATCGCCGGTACCACGTCGCCGCCGGCCACGGGCGGCAGCACGTCTTCGCGATGGTTCAACTTGGCAGCCAGGTGACGGCGCCAGCGCGCGGCCTCCCAACCGTCGCGCGCGGCGGCGACGTCGGCTTCCTCGAACATCACTTCGATCGCCGGGTCGCCGAGCATGCTGTCGAAACGGTCCAGCGTGCTCTCGCTTACCGCGTCGAGCACGATCATCAGCACGTCGGGCGACACGCTGCGGATCGCGTCCGGCGACGACGCGCCGGGATCTTCTTCCGCGACGATGTCCGCGCCGATGTCCAGCAGCGCACCGCGCACGCTGTCACGAGCGGCACCGGGACGCGCGAGCAGTGCGACGCGGCGGCTGGTGTCACTCATGCGCATGCACCTGCTCGAGCAACTCGTTGACGTTGCGCATCAGCTCGGGCTCCTGGTACGGCTTGCCGAGGTAACGCTGTACGCCCAGCTCGAACGCACGCTGGCGATGCTTCTCGCCGGTACGCGAGGTGATCATGATGATCGGCACGTCGCGCAGTCGCGAGTCGCTGCGCATCGCGGCAGCGAGTTCGTAACCGTCCATGCGCGGCATTTCGATGTCGAGCAGCATCAGGTCGGGCACGCGTTCGGCCATGCGCTCCAGGGCGTCGATACCGTCCTTCGCCGTGGCGACTTCGTAGCCGTGGCGTTCGAGCACGCGACCGGTGACCTTGCGCATCGTGACCGAGTCGTCGACCACCATGACCAGCGGCACGACGCGCTTCTCGACCTGCAGCACCACTGGCTGGAAATCGCGCGGCAGCGTGGCCTGGCGACGCACCAGCGGCGCGACGTCGAGGATCACGACGACGCGGCCGTCGCCCATGATCGTTGCGCCGAAGATGCCCGGCACCGATGCGACCTGCGGGCCGACCGGCTTGACCACGATTTCGCGGTTGCCGATGACCTGGTCGACGGTGACCGCCGCGCGCAGTTCACCGGCGCGGATCAGCAGCAGCGGAACCTGCAACAGGCCTTCGGCCTTCGCCGCCGTGCCGCCGAGCAGGCGACCGAGGTCGTGGACCGCGTAGTCCTCGCCGCCGTAGCGGTAGATGCCACCGTCTTCGCTTTCGATCGACTTGGCGAGTTCGTCGCGCGAGATACGACCGACGCCGCGCACCGATGCGATCGGCACCGCGAAGGCGGTTTCGCCGATGCGCACGAATACGGCCTGCGTGACCGCGAGCGTCTGCGGCAGGCGCAGGGTGAACGTCGTGCCCGAACCCTTGGTCGTGCGGATGTCGATCGTGCCGCCGAGCTGGCGCACTTCCGACGCGACCACGTCCATGCCGACGCCACGACCGGCGAGGCGGCTGACTTCGTCGGCCGTCGAGAAGCCCGGCTCGAAGATCAGCATGTCGAGATCGGACTCGGCGATCGCCGCGTCGCTGCGGATCAGGCCGCGTTCGACACCGCGACGACGGATCGCGTCGCGATCGAGGCCGCGGCCGTCGTCGCCGACTTCCAGAACGACTTCCGAACCTTCGCGGCGTACCGCGATCCGGATCGTGCCTTCTTCCGACTTGCCGGCGGCGGCGCGCTTTTCAGGCGACTCCAGACCGTGCGCGACGGCGTTGCGGAGCATGTGCTCCAGCGGCGCGGTCATGCGCTCGAGTACGTTGCGATCGAGCTCGCCCTGCGTGCCTTCGAGCTTGAGCAGCACATGCTTGCCCGTTTCGCCGGACGCCTGGCGAACGACGCGACGCAGACGCGGCAGCAGGCCGTCGAACGGCACCATGCGCGTGCGCATGAGGCCTTCCTGCAGGTCGGACGAAACGCGCGACTGCTGGAGCAGCAGCGTTTCGTACTGGCGTGTCAGGTCGTCGAACGTGGTCTGCAGCGACGTCTGGTCGGCCGCGGACTCGGACAGTGCACGCGTCAGCTGCTGCAGCGTGGAGAAGCGGTCGAGTTCCAGCGGGTCGAACGAGGCTTCCACGTCCTCGCGCTGATAGCGCGCGACGATCTGCGCTTCCGTCTCGATTTCGAGGCGACGCAGCTGGTCGCGCATACGCGTGTTGGTCGCTTCCATTTCGCCGATGGCGGAACGGAACGCACCGAGCTGCTGTTCGAGGCGGGCGCGATAGATCGCGACCTCACCGGCGTAGTTGACGAGCCGGTCGAGCAGGTCGGCGCGGATGCGCACCTGTTCCTGCGGCGCGCGAACGGCGATGTCGTCCTCGTCCAGCATCTGCGGCTGTTCGCCGATCGGTGCGGACAGCGGCTTGAGGTCGGCAACCGGTACGGGCGCGACGGGCGCGGCAGGACGCTGCGATTCGGCGACGGGCGCGCGCATGGGCAGGCGTTCGCCACGTGCACGTGCTTCGAACTGCGCGATGAGCGCGAGCGGCATGCCGATCGCACGACGGTCGCCCACGCGGGTGACCATCGCATGCAGTCGATCGAAGCCCTGCTCGAGCAACGACACGCCGTCGCGACCGAGGTCGCTGCGGTGGTCGACAACCGCTTCGAGCAGCGACTCCATGACGTGGCCGAGTTCGCCCACCGCCATGACGCCGGCCATGCGCGCACCGCCCTTGAGCGTGTGCAGGTCGCGCTGCAGGCCGACCAGCGTTTCGCGCTCGCCCGGGTTCTGGCGCAACTGCGCGAGCAGGCCGTCGGAATGATCGAGAAGGTCCGCGCCCTCTTCGACGAAGATGTCGACGAGTTCGGGATCGAGGCCGGTGAGGTCCAGCCCCGTTTCCGGGTCGGCCTCGTCGACGACGCCGGCCGGCATCGAGCCGCCGCTTTCGACAGCCGCCGCCGCGGCAGCGATCGCCGCACGCACCTGCTCCGCCATCTTCTGTTCGGCAGCCGCACGCTCGAGGCGCTCAGCGTCCGCACGCTGCGCGTCCAGGCGGGCCTGTTCGCGCTCCGCGGCTTCGATGCGCTCACGTTCGACGCGCTCGGCTTCCGCACGCTCGGCTTCGACGCGCTCACGCTCGGCGCGTTCGGCGGCAAAGCGTTCTTCGTCGATGCGACGCGCTTCGGCCTGCTCGGCCGCGATGCGCTCGGCTTCGACGCGAGCCGCTTCTTCGGCGGCAAGACGTTCGGCTTCCGCGCGCTCGGCTTCTTCGGCTGCGAGACGTTCGGCCTCGGCCTGCTCCGCGGCGAGACGTTCCTGTTCGATGCGCTCGGCTTCGGCCTGCTCTGCAGCAAGACGTTCGGCTTCCGCGCGCGCGGCCTCTTCGGCAACGCGCTGCGCTTCGGCTTCTTCCGCCGCAAGGCGTTCGGCTTCGGCCTGTTCCGCGGCAATGCGCTCCTGTTCGAGACGCTCGGCTTCCGCCTGCTCCGCCGCAACGCGCTCCTGCTCGATGCGTTCCGCTGCGACCTGTTCGGCGGCGATGCGCTCGGCTTCGGCGTCGAACTGCTCGGCGACGACTTCGTCCGCCTGCGACTCGACGGCGACATCACCGACGTCCACGCGTGCGGCTTCTTCCGCGGCGCGCTGTGCTTCGTCGGCCGCGAGACGCTCGGCTTCCGCCTGCTCGGCGGCAAGGCGCTCCTGTTCCAGGCGCTCGGCTTCGGCGTGTTCGGCGGCGAGACGCTCCTGTTCGACGCGTTCGGCTTCGGCCTGTTCGGCCGCGACACGTTCCGCTTCCGCGCGCGCGGCTTCTTCCGCGACGCGCTGCGCTTCGGCTTCCTCGGCGGCGAGGCGCGCAGCCTCGGCCTGTTCGGCCGCGATGCGCTGCTGTTCTGCACGCTCGGCGGCAATACGCTCCGCTTCGGCCTGCTCCGCGGCGATCCGCTCGGCATCGACGCGCGCGATTTCCTCGGCGACGCGCTGGTGCTCGGCCTGTTCGGCCGCGATGCGCTCGGCTTCGGCCTGCGCCGCTTCCAGCTGTTCGAAATCTTCCGCGGCCGATGCATCGACCGGGTCGACCATCGACGACTGGCGTGCATCCGGCAGGCTGTCGCGCAGCGCGGTCACGCGCTCTGCAAGGCCTTCGAAACGCGGCACGTGCGGACGGTCGGCCTGCAGTCGCGCGAGCGTCGCGCGGATCGCGTCGGCGACCTCGGCGATGGCTTCCACGCCTTCGTGCGTCGCCGGAACCGCGGCGGCCAGCAGGCGCTTGATGTAGACCTCGGTCGGACCGGTGATCGCCGGGATCACCGGCACTTCGGTCATCGCGAACGCGCCATTGAGCGTGTGGATCGCTCGCTGCAGGCGGTCTTCGGCACGCATCGGCTCCCGACGCGCGCTTTCCAGCCAATCGTCGATCGTCGCGAGATGACCGTCGACTTCCGTCGCCAGGATCTCGAGCAGCACCGGGTCGACGTACGCGGGTTCGCCCAGGTCTTCGACCGGCAGCGCGACGACGACCGGTGCGGCTTCCATAACCGGTTCGACCGGCGCGGAGACGGGCGCAGCGGCTGCGGCCGGGCTGTAGAAGACTTCCTCACCCTTCTCGAGGCGATCGGCGACCTGTTCCATGCCGGCAAGGTCCGCGGTCACCGACGCCGTGCCCGCAAGGGCGGCGTGGAACTGCGGCAGCGTGCCGACGGCGTGGTCGATGATCGACGCGACCGCCGCACTCGGCGGACGCGTGCCATCGAGCACGCGGTTGAGCATGTTCTCGATCTTCCAGCTGAACTCGCCGAGGACCTTGGCGCCGACGAGGCGGCCGCTGCCCTTGAGCGTGTGGAAGACGCGACGCACCGAGCGCAGGCGCTCGAGGTCTTCAGGCTTGGACTTCCAGTGCGCGATGTAACCCGCGACGTTGTCCATCTCTTCCGACAACTCTTCGAGGAACACCTCACGGATGTCGTCGTCGATGTCGGCATTCGATTCGAAACCGCCGTACACCACGCCCACCGGCGCGACGGGCGCGGCTGCGACGGGTTCGATCGCGTCGAGCGCGCTGGCGTCGACCGCCACCGGCTCATGCACCACCGGCGTTTCTTCTTCGCGTGCCTGCAGGTCGATCACCGCCAGCGACTCGGCGATGTGCGCGAGCACGGTTTCGTCTTCGCCGGCTTCGACGATCGGCGCGACCGATGCATCGACGGATTCCGGGTGCAGCGCTTCGGCGATCGCTTCGTCGACCGCAGGCTCGGCAGCGACGGGCGCAACGGCTTCGACGTGCACCGGCGCGGCCGGGATCGGCCAGTAATGCAGCGATTCCAGGCTCGACTTGGCGATGTCCAGCATGCCGTCGCGGTTCGGGCGATGGTCGCGCAGCGCTTCGAGGAAGTACTCGAGGCTGGCGAGTGCGTCGGCGAGCGCGTCCAGCTCGGCGCTGGTCGGCACGTGGCCGCGATCGATCAGCTCGCGCTGCGAGTAGCGCGCGATCGCATCGAGGTAATCGGCAGGCGCAGGCAGCTGCACCATGCGCATCGCGCCGGCGACTTCGTCGAGCAGGCGCGGTACTTCCGCGAGCTCGGCGTGGTCCCAACCGGTTTCGACGAAGGCGACGAACGACTGGCGTGCATCGCCGAAGTTGGCGATCGCTTCGCGCACGACGATGTCGAGCACCTTGCGCGATTCGCGGGCAAGTGCGGTGTCGCTCTCGTCCTGGTCTTCGAGGCCGAGACGCGCGACCTGGTCGTCCAGCGAAGCGTCGACATAAAGCAGCGCACCCGCGATATCGAGCAACGCATGCTCGTCCGCCGCACGCTTGCCATTGACGACGTCGGACATCGCATCACGCTGCTGCATGACGACGCCGCGCGCGGTGGCGAGGCCCATCATGCCGAGCGTGTCGCCGACCTGCGTCAGCGCGTCGACCTGCGGGCGCAGTTCGGCCACTTCGATGCGGCCGGTGCGTAGGTGGATGTCGAGCGCGTCCTTGACGCGCATCAGATCTTCCTTGATCGCCGCCGACACGGTGTCCAGCAGCGCGCGATTGCGGCCGCTCAGCGAGCCGCGCGCATGCGCGATTTCGCTTTCGCTGGGACGCTGCGCGTCGAGATCGAAGGTTTCGCGGATGTCGTCCAGGCGCGGATGCGAGGCACCGCTGTGGGCGACGTGATAGAGCAGCTGGCGCGTGGGCTCCGCGGCGAGATCGCCCGCCGACAGTTCCATCGCGTCCTGTGCGGTGTCGTGCACGGCTCGTTCGACGCCGGCGAAGGCCTGGCGCAGGCCGCGGCTGGTCGGCATCGCGCCATCGGCGATCGCCATGGCGACGCCTTCGGCGACCCACAGCATGCGCAGACGCGCTTCATTGCCACCGGCGCGCATGAGCTCGCCGATCGCATCGACGACCGCGCGTGCGTCGGCCGGGTCACCCGCTTCCGGCCATGCGGCCAGTGCGGTGGTCAGGCGCTCGGCGGCAGCGTGCGCGTCGGCGCTGGCGTCATGCGTTTCCGCGGTCGGCACCGGGACATCGATGTCCGGCGCGAACAGCATGCTTTCGCTCAGGCCCGCTTCGCCGCGGGCGGCGCGCAACTCGTTGAGCAGCGGCAGCAGCACGATCGGAATGTCGCGATGTCCGCCCTGCAGGCGCTCGAGATAGTCGGGCAGCTGCACGACGCCGCGCAGCAGCGCGGCGCAGGCTTCGTCGCGGTCGGCGACTTCACCCGCCTGCACGGCGGACGCGAGACGTTCCATTTCCGTCGCGACCATCGCGGGCGCGTCGAGCTCGATCATCTGCAACGTGCCGCGCACCTGGTGCAGGTGCGTGGAACAGGCGCGCATGCGCGCGGAGTCGGCCGGATCTTCCAGGAACGCTTCGATTTCCTGCCGCGCCAGGCGCAGGGTTTCGTCGAGTTCCGGCTTGATCCAGCCGAGGGTCGTCGTATCGATCACTTCACGCATCGCGATCATCGTGCACCTCGCGCCTGCGCGGCCGTGCGCAACGCACTCCCTCGTGGGAGCGCGGTCACGCCGCAGCGGCGGTCAGGTGCGTGCCAATTCATTCTTCAGGTCGTCCGTTCGATCAGGCCGGGAGCTTGAAGTCGGCGACCGAGCGACGCAGGTCGGCCGCCAGCTGCGCGAGGTTTCCAATCGACGCCGCCGTCTGGCTCGCACCCTGCGAGGTCTGCGCGGTAATCGACTGAATCGTGGTCATCGTCTGCGTGATGTTCGTTGCAGCGAAGGACTGCTGCTGGGCGGCCTGCGAGATGCCCTGAATGAGCGTCGAGAGGTCGGTCGAGACCTTTTCGATCTCGCCCAGCGCGGTACCCGCGTCCTCGGCCAGTCGTGCACCGGCGACGACTTCCGACGTCGTCTGCTCCATCGAGCTGACCGCTTCGTTCGTATCGCTCTGAATCGTCTGAACCAGCGTTTCGATTCGCTTCGTCGCGTTCGACGCGCGTTCTGCAAGGCGCTGCACTTCGTCGGCGACGACCGCGAAGCCGCGACCCGCTTCACCGGCCGAGGCCGCCTGAATTGCCGCGTTCAGCGCCAGGATGTTCGTCTGTTCCGAGATGTCGTTAATCAGTTCAACGATCGAGCCGATTTCCTGCGACGACTCGCCGAGGCGCTTGATTCGCTTCGACGTTTCCTGGATCTGGTCACGGATCGAGTCCATGCCCTGAATCGTCTGACGCACCACGCCCGCGCCCTTCGTTGCGATCTGCACCGAGCGCTGCGCAACCTCTGCGGACTCGGCGGAGTTCTTCGAAACCTGGTCAATCGATCGGGCGATTTCGCTGATCGCCTCGGAAGCCGAGCCGATTTCCTGCGCCTGGTGCTCCGCGGCTTCTGCGAGCTGCGTCGCCGTGGCCTGCGTTTCCTGTGCGCTCGCCGCGACCTGCACCGACGTATCGGTAATCGTCTGCACGAGGCTGCGCAGCTGTTCGACTGCGAAGTTAATGGAGTCGGCGATTGCGCCGGTCATGTCTTCGGTGACCGTCGCCTTGACCGTCAGGTCGCCTTCTGCGAGCGAACCCATCTCGTCCAGCAGGCGCATGATGGCCTCCTGGTTACGGTCGTTGAGTTCCTTCGTGGTCTGGTAACGACGCTGCTGCTGCTTGTTGAGCGCGTAGAGCAGGCCGAGCAGCGAGAAGACGGTCAGCAGGCCGGCGACGATCGAGATCCAGATGTTGCCGAGCAGGCTGGTGTCCTTGATCGAGCCGATCGAGGTGAACGCGCCGAACAGCTTCTGCGACTGGTCGAGCAGGTCGCTCGACTTCGCAGTGATGCCAGCGGCCGCGTTCTGCGCGCCGATGAGGTTGCGGGACGACGCCGTGATCGCGTCGAGGTCCTTCTTCATGCCCGCCCACTGCTGCTCGACCTGACCGAGCTGCGCGACGGCCGGACCGGCGGTCAGCGGGAGGATCTTGTTGGCGTCGTCGCCCTTGCGAAGGCCGGCGAGCACCGTCGAGAAGAGGTTGGCGTCGCGACCGAGCGCGTCGCCGGCGACCTGCGCGCCCGGGCCGCCGCTACGGATTTCCGCGATGCGGCGAGCCATGGTTCCGGAGACGACGACCTGGCGCAGTGCGATGTAGACCTGCGACGAAGGCGAACCGGACGCCGACATCGCGCGGACCAGCTCGTCGAGCGTGGCCTGGAAGTTCGGGAGGTTCTGGTTGAACTTGTCGGCGTGGCCGGCCAGTTCGACGATCGCCTGTTCGGAAGCGAGCACCTGGTCGGCGTTCTTGCCGATCGGGCCCCATGCGGTCGCAACGTCGTTGATCGCGCCGCCGGCACGGCTGTCGTCGCCGTAGCTGCTCTGCAGGTTCTTGACGTCGTCTTCGATGCGCGCCTTCGTGTCGCGGAAGGTCTTGAACGCCTCGGCGTTACCGCCGACGGCCTCGGTGCCGCGCACCGCGAGCTGCTGCGAGAGCACCTGCAGTTCCGACGCCGACGAGCTGGCGCCACTGAGGCGGCCGGCCTTGTACGACGCGTAACCGACGTTGGCGCCTAGCACGACCAGCGACGTGATCAGCAACGCCACCCAGGTGTTGACTTTGATGTCACGGCCTTTGCCGGCGACGTTATCCATCGTGGTGCTCATGGTTGAACCTCAGGTCTTCGTGCAGCGGGGCCGTCAGGCGGCGGCTTGTCGGAATTCGGGAGTACGGGCAAGACGGTCGAGGCTGAAAACGCCCCAGTCGTGCTCGCCCAGGTGATAGGCGCGGTCGAGGAAGTTCGCGTAGCGGCCCTGCGCCAGCGGCTCGAACGCATCGTCGTCGAGCTTCTGCTCGTCGACGAACGAACGCTGGCCGAACAGCTCGTCGACCAGCACGGCGACGTCGCCGCCGGCCTGGCGCACGAGCAGCACGCGAAGGCTCTCGTGCAGGACGGTGCGCTCGCCTTCCAGGAACTGCTTCATGTCGACGATCGGCAGCAGCTGGCCGCGGACGTTGGCGACGCCAAGCATCCACGGCTGCGTGCCGGGCACCGGCGTGATCTGGGGAACGGTCAGGATCTCGCGCACTTCGCCGAATTCGGAGGCGAGGCGGCGCGAGCCGATGCGGTAGCCGACACCGCGCCACAGACCCGGCGCGTCGAGCTGCTCCGGCAGGCCCGCGACGTGCGCGAGCGAGCGGCGCTCGTAGTCGACGAGCACGTCGAACGGGCTCATCGCGAGGTTCATGTCAGGCGCCCAGCAGTTCGTTGATGCGCGCGATGAGTTCGTCCTCGCGCGGCGGTTTGACGATGTAGTCCTTCGCGCCCTGGCGAAGGCCCCAGGCGCGATCGGTGTCCATGCCCTTGGTGCTGACGATCAGCACCGGGATAGCCTTGGTTTCGGCGTCGCGCGACAGCGCGCGGGTGGCCTGGAAGCCGTTCATGCCCGGCAGGACGACGTCCATCAGGACGAGGTCCGGGCGCTCGCGGCGGCAGGTTTCGATGCCGTCCTCGGCGCTGCCGGACGTCATGACCTGGTGGCCATTACGTTCCAGGAGCTGGGTCATGACCGCCGACTCGGTCGGCGAGTCTTCGATCAACAGAATGCGTGCCATTGGTGCCCTTCCCCCCGGTCAGGCGGTGACGTGCTTGCGGATCGCGTCGAGCAGTTCTTCGCGGGTGAACGGCTTCGTGAGGTATTGCTCGGAGCCGACGATACGGCCGCGCGCCTTGTCGAACAGGCCGTCTTTCGACGACAGCATGATGACCGGCGTCGACTTGAAGCTCTGGTTGTTCTTGATCAGCGCGCAGGTCTGGTACCCGTCGAGCCGCGGCATCATCACGTCGACGAAAATGATCTGCGGTTGCTGGTCCGCGATCTTCGCCAGTGCTTCGAAGCCGTCCGAGGCGGTCACCACGTCGCAGCCTTCGCGCTTGAGCAGCGTTTCGGCCGTGCGTCGAATGGTCTTCGAGTCGTCGATGACCATGACCTTGAGGCCGCCCAGGCTGCCGGTGCGGGCGTCATCCTGCATTCGTAAATCCCCCAGCGCTGCGTCTGGCAGCGCGCGAAGCCTTTATTTCAAGCCCTGTGGGGCATGTCAAGCAGGCAATTTTCGTCACGACAAAGCTGAAGAAGTGGCACTTTTGGTCAGGTGTCGCCTGACCCACTGTTACCATCGGCAGCCCCGACCGCGGCTTGAGCCATGCCCCTCGACATCGTCGTCGTGATGGATCCGATCGGCTCCATCAAGATCGCCAAGGACTCCACGTTCGCGATGCTGCTGGAGGCCCAGCGGCGTGGCCACCGGCTGTCGTACGTGATGCCGGGAGGCCTTTCGGTTCGCGATGGTCGCGCGATGGCGCGCATCGCGTCACTCCGTGTCGTCGATGATCCGAACGGATGGTTTGAACTGGGAGAGGCGTCACAGGTTGAGCTGGGTACGGGTCACGTCGTGCTCATGCGCAAGGACCCGCCGGTCGACGCGGACTACCTGCACGACACCCAGATCCTCGGTCTTGCGCAGAATGCGGGCGCTTTGATCGTCAACGACCCGCGCGGATTGCGCGACATGAACGAGAAACTGGCGGCGCTGGAGTTCCCGCAGTGCTGCCCTCCGACGCTGGTCAGCCGCGACGCCGCGGCCATCAAGGCCTTCATCGCCGACCACGGTGATGCGGTGCTCAAGCCGCTGGACGGCATGGGCGGCCGCTCGATCTTCCGAGCCCGCCATGGCGACCCGAACACCAACGTCATCCTCGAGACGCTGACCGAAAGCGGCCGGCACCTGGCGATGGCGCAGCGCTACATCCCAGAGATCACCGAAGGCGACAAGCGCATCCTGCTGGTCGATGGCGTGCCGGTGGACTACTGCCTCGCGCGCATTCCGCAGGGCGACGAGTTCCGCGGCAACCTCGCGGCCGGTGGTCGCGGCGAAGGCCGTCCGCTCAGCGAGCGCGACCGCTGGATCGCCGCGCAGGTCGGTCCCGAGATGAAAGCGCGCGGCATGTTGTTCGTCGGGCTCGACGTGATCGGCGATTACCTCACCGAGGTCAACGTCACCAGCCCGACCTGCATCCGCGAACTCGACACGCAGTTCGGGCTCAACATCGCCGGGCTGCTGTTCGACGCGATCGAGGCGAAGGCGCGCTGAGCGCATGACCGTCGTCGGACCCGCGCACGATGCGCCGCTGATCGAGTCGCATCGGCTCGGCTGGACCATGGCGATCTCGCTTGCCGTGCATCTGTTCGTGATTCTCGCGATCGGTTTCGCGCCGGAAAAAGCCGCGCCTGTCGTGCCGACGCTCGATGTGATCTTTACCGAGACGCAGAGCGCGCTGACGCCGAAACAGGCCGACTTCCTCGCACAGGCGAACAACCAGGGCGGCGGCGAACACGAGAAAACGTCACGACCGCATGAGGCGCAGAGCGGCGCATCGCCGCAGCCGGAACCGGGCGTCGCACCGCGCGAATTGCGCGCGCAATCGCCTGCGCCCTCGCCACCGCCGCAGGCGCGCATCGTCAGCAGCACGCGTGGGCCCGCGGTCGCACCGCAGGCGCAGGTGGCGCCGACGCCGACCGATATCCCTGCGCCGGTCGGCACCGCGCGCATCGAACGCGACGAACGCCAGGCGCGCCTCGCCGCCGAAATCCAGCTGCGCTCGGAACGCTATGCCAAACGCCCGAAGCGCAAGTTCGTGTCGGCCAGCACGCAGGAATACGTGTGGGCCGGGTATCTGCGCGAATGGGTTGATCGCGTCGAGCGCGTCGGCAATCTGAATTACCCGGATGCGATCCGTCGCCATCACCTGTCGGGACAGGTCGTCATCACCATTGCGATCCGTCGCAACGGCAGCGTGGAGCGCGCGGACATCGTGCAGTCGAGCGGCATTCCAGCGCTTGACGATGCCGCGATGCGCATCGCTCGGCTTGCGGAGCCCTACCCGCCGCTGCCGCACACGAAGGAGGATCCCGACATCCTCCACGTCACCCGCACGTGGTGGTTCCGTCCTGAAGGGCGGATGGTCGACGACTAATCGGTTGTAGTTGTCGGCGAAGCAGTTGCGGACGTGTTTTCCGCGTTCTTAGTTCAGAGGACGTGACGTTCTTGCCTGTGATACCACGAGCGCCAATACGTGCAACGCATCGAGCGTGCCGCGACGCGCGCCGTCACTTTTTCGAGTCGCGAAGCGCCTGCTGCTCGATCAGCGTGAGTGCAACGTTGTTGCGCAAATACGCCGGCTCTACGCGTTCGGGCGCGATCGCCCCGCCACGCGCGGCGATGCGCAATGCCAGTCGCGCGATGTCAGCGGCGTGCGGCAATGCAGCTGCGTCGATGCTGCCAAGCTGCGGCGCGAGACGTGTAGCAAGCGCACCGTCCTGCGCGGCGAAACCCGTGCCGACGCCATGCCAACCTTCGCCTTCGAGCGCGACGCTCTCGGACGTCATCAAAGCTTCGCCGCCAAGTGACACGAGCTCGTCATCTATCCATCGAAAACGCGCGACGTACAGCTCGCTCATGCGCGCGTCGATCGCCGCGAGCACCGGCTCGCCCGCGTGCGCTCGCGCTGCGGGAAGCGCGAGCGCGGCCAGCGTCGACACCGGCACCAGCGGACGATCGAGCCCGAGCGCAACGCCCTGACCAATCGCGATCGCGAGCCGCACACCCGTGAATGCACCCGGGCCGCGGCCTACGGCGATGGCATCGATCTGCGCACGCGCGATACCCGCGTCCGCGAGCAATGCATCAGCCCAAGGCAATGCAAGCTCCGCATGGCGACGCGGCGCGACCTCGTAGCGCTCGACGATCTCGCCATCGATGGCGAGCGCGACGGAGCAGGCTTCGGTGGCGGTTTCGAAGGCGAGCAGTTTCATGGCGCGGATGGTCGCACTTCAGGCGGTGCCGAGCAGCGGCTGCTGCGGCGATGCGAGATCGGCTGTCGCGCCAAAGAACGCGCGCACATGCTCGATATTCCGCGTCTTCGGGAACGGCGGCATGGAGTTGAAGAACGTCGTGCCGTACTGGCGATTCACGAGGCGCGGGTCGCAGAGCACGAGCACGCCGCGATCGGTCTCGGTGCGGATCAGGCGGCCGACACCCTGCTTCAGCGCGATTACCGCCTGCGGTAACTGCTCGTCGCGGAACGGAACGCCGCCGTTGCGACGGATCGCGTCGAGGCGCGCTTCGAATACCGGATCATCCGGCGCGGCGAACGGCAGTTTGTCGATGACGACGACACTGAGCGCATCGCCCGCGACGTCGACGCCTTCCCGGAAACTCGCGGCGCCGAGCAGCACACCGTTGCCGGAGGCGCGGAATCGCTCGAGCAGCACCGAACGCGGCGCTTCGCCCTGCACGAACAATGGCCACGGGCCGTTGCGTAGCAGCTCGGCCGCTTCACGCAACGCGCGATGCGACGCGAACAGCACGAACGCGCGACCACCCGACGCTTCCAGCACCGGACGCACCGCGTCGATCACCGCCGGCGTGTAATCGCGCGCCGACGGTTCAGGCAGGTTCTTCGGCACGTAGCACAGCGCCTGCTCGTTCCAGTCGAACGGACTTGGCGCGAGCATCGTCTGCGGCTGCCACAGGCCGAGCTTGATCGAGAAATGTTCGAAGCGGCCGCCGACCGCGAGCGTCGCCGACGTGAAAATCCACGCGGCCTGCGTGCGTGCGCGGTGCTGCGCGAGCGGGCCGGCGACATCCAGCGGTGTGCGGCTCAGACGGAAGCCGCGCGCGGTGAGTTCGTACCAGAGCACGCTGCCGTCGTTGCGCGACTTCTTCGGCTTCTCGCCGTCGTCGCCGCTTTCTACTTCGACTTCGGGCTCATCGATCTGGACGGTGTCGTGGTCGGCCTCGTTGCGCCAGCGCGACAGGCGCTCGCGGAATTCGTTCGCGCGCGCAAGACAACTATCGAAACCCGGTGACGTCGACGCGAGCGGACGCAGCGCCTCCTGCATCGCAGCGATCGAATCATCCAGCGCATCGAACGCCGCTTCGACCGCCGGTGCTTCCTGCGCGCGACGACGCGTGCCGCGCACGGGCAACTCGTCCATCGCACTGCGCAGCTGGCGCACGCGGAATTCGAGATCGTTTGCCGGACCCTGCACCGTCGCCAGCGCGCCGGTGACCTGGCGACATTCGAGCAACGCATCGCGCGACAGTTCGACCAGCGGACGCGCACTCAGCGATTCGCCGAAGAACTGCGCGGCGAGCTCAGGTAATTGATGCGCTTCGTCGATGACGAACGCCTCCGCGCCCGGCAGGATTTCGCCGAAGCCTTCCTGTTTGAGCGCGAGGTCGGCGAGCAGCAAATGGTGATTCACGACGACAACGTCCGCGGCCTGCGCGCGCTGGCGTGCCGACACGACGAAACATTCCGAATAGAACGGGCATTCGGTGCCGAGGCAGTTCTCCGCGGTGCTCGTCACTAGCGCATGCAGCGGCGAATCTTCGGGCAGGTCCTCGAGTTCGGCGAGGTCGCCCATGCGCGTGCGCCCCGACCACGAGACGATGCGCTGGAACTGCGCGACCTGTTCGCGGCTGGTGAAGCGCGGCTCGCCCTGCGCCTGACGCATGCGGTAGTGACAGAGATAGTTCGCGCGGCCCTTGAGCAGCGCGCTGGTGTGACCGACGCCGAGCGCGGTGCGAACGCGCGGCAGGTCACGGTGGTAGAGCTGGTCCTGCAGCGCGCGCGTGCCGGTCGAGATGATCGTCTTCTTACCCGACAGCAGCGCCGGCACGAGGTAGGCGAATGTCTTGCCGGTGCCGGTGCCGGCTTCGGCCAGCAACGTGCCGCGCGAATCGAACGCATCGGCGATCGCCGCGGACAGGTCCTGCTGCGCGGGACGCGCGCGGAAGCTCGAGATCTCGGACGCGAGCGGCCCGCCGTCGGCGAGCGCCGCGCGGCTCGCATCGGCCAGGCGGGACGACGTCATGTCAGTAGCGCGGCGGCGGCTTGACCGTGCAGGCGTCGCGCTGCTGCACGAACGCGGCGGCGCGCGCATTCGCAGCGGCATCGCCGGCAGATGCACGGATGCGCTCGACCTGCACCAGTGTTTCCAGCGATCGACGACACAGCGGACCGACTGCCGGGCCGACCGCATGCGCGCGCTGCGCGAAATCGAACGCAGCATCGGTGCGGTGTTCGAACAGTGCGACTTCCGCGCGTTCCTGCAGCAAGGCGGGATCCTGCGGACGCTCGGCCAGCGCACGATCAAGCGCGGTCGCGGCATCGGCAATGCGCCCGGCCTGTTCGTCGCGACGCGCCTGCTCGCGCAAGTCGGCGACCAGCGGATCCTGCAACGGCTGCACTTCGACTTCGGTCGCGACGGCCGCACCTGCGGCCCGTACGGCGGCGACCACTGCCGCGGCGTCGACCGTCGGTGCAGGCGGCGCAGGTGGCGCCGCCGGTTCTGACGCGCAACCCGCGAGCACAACCAGTAGCGCAATCGAAAGACGCTTCATCGACCGTCTCCCGGTGGCGGCGGCGGCGTGGCATCAGTGGGCGGCGGAACACGCTTGGCGGGGTCAGGCTCGTTGGAGCGACCGCCGCCGAACATCGAATTCCAGAAACCGCCACCGCTGTCCTGCTGCTGGTCGCCGGCCTGATCGCTGCCGTCCGATACCGGCTGAGGCGAGCCGTAGACGCAGTTAGTGCGGCCAGGCGCGTAGCCCGGCACGAACGGGAATCGCTCGGAGCCCGGGCAACCCGGATCGGTCGTGTTGTTGCCGGCGACCCATTCCCAGTCGATGCCGTCATCTGGCACCGCGAGCGGCGCGGTAGGGAGATGTGTGAACAGCGCGGACCACACACGCATCGCGCCCGTCGCGCCGTACAGGCCGGTCATCTTGTTCTGATCGTTGCCGACCCAGATCACCGCGAGATGGTCGCCCGTGAAGCCGGCGAACCAGCTGTCGCGGCCGTCGTTCGACGTACCGGTCTTGCCCGCCGGCGACAGGTTGCCGCGGCCGTCGGTGATCAGCTGATGCGCGGTGCCATGATTGACGACCTGCTGCATCGCGTACGTCACCAGCCGCGCGGCAACCGCATCGCCGGGCTGCGCAGGCGCGGCGGCCTTGTCGTAGCGATTGAGCGCGCGACCGTTCGAATCCAGCACGCCGCGCACCGCGCGCAACGGCTGGATCTGCCCGCCGGATGCGAGGAACTGATAGAGCTGCGTCATCGCATACGGGCTTTCGTCGACCGCGCCCAGGATCAGCGACGGATTGACGTTGCCCTCGATCTCGATGCCCGCGAGCGTGCGGATCAGATCCGCTAAACGCTGGGGCGTGACCTGCATGCCGACCCGCACCGTCGCCTGGTTCATCGACTGCGCGAGGGCATCGATCACGCGCACCGTGCCGTGGCTGCGCCCGTCGGAATTGCCCGGCGACCACGACTTGCTGCCCTGGATCTTCACCGTGATCGGCGCGTCCTCGACGTAACTCGCGAGCGACCACTTCGACGGATCGGCTAGCGCGAGCAGATACACGAACGGCTTCAGCAACGAGCCGACCGGTCGCTGCGCTTCGACCGCGCGATTGAAGCCGTGCTCGGTGAATTCGCGCGCGCCGACGGCCGCAACGATTTCGCCGGTGTGCACGTCGGTGACGACGACGCCGGCTTCGAGCGGCGGACGCTTCGGTGATTCGAGCTGTCGCAGCGTCTTGGTCACCGCGCCTTCGGCATAGGCCTGCGCGGACGGCGACATCGCGGTCATCACGCTGAGCCCGGCGCCGACGAGGCCTTCGGACGGGAAGTCGCGTGCGAGCTGGCGTCGCACCAGGTCGACGTAGGCCGGGAAGCGATTCGGCGCGAGGCTGGTGGGATTCGGCGTCACGCCCAGCGGCGCCTTCTGCGCGCGGTCGTGCTCGGCCTGCTCGATCAGGCCCGTCTCCAGCATCTTGTCGAGCACGAAATTGCGGCGCTCGAGCGCACGATCCGCATGCGCACGCGGGTCGTAGTACGACGGGCCGCGCACGATGCCGATCAGCAGCGCGATCTGCTCGGTGTTGAGGTCGCGAAGATCGCGACCGAACCAGAACTCCGCACCCGCCGCGACACCACGAATCGCCTGCGAACCGTGCTGACCGAGGTAGACCTGGTTGAAGTACGCCTCGAGGATCGTGCTCTTGCTGTAGCGCGCTTCGATCAGCAGCGCGTAGATGATTTCCTTGAACTTGCGGTTGAACGTCTGTTCCTGGCCGATGCCGAGCAGGCCCGAACGCGCGAGCTGCTGCGTCAGCGTGCTGGCGCCCTGGCGCTTGTCTCCCGTACGCAGGTTGACGAGCACGGCGCGCGCCATGCCCGAGATGTCGATGCCGAAGTGATGGTTGAAGTCGCGGTCCTCGACCGCCTGCAGGCCGGTGACGAGCAGGTCCGGCACTTCGTTGATGCGGACCAGCCGGCGCTCTTCCTGCTTCTGGCCGTACAGCGTCGCGATGCGTGCGGGATCGAGGCGATGCGCGCGCAGGACGCGATGCGTCGCGGCGTCACGAACGCCCATCACCTTGCCGCCCGACAGCGTGACTTCGACGCGTCGCGCCGGCACCGCGCCGTCGATGTCGGCGAAACCGCGCGACGCGATCGTCCAGCGACCGCCTTCCTGCGCGTACGTTCCTTCGCGCGCGCCGTCCCCCGAGTGGTAGGCCGCGGCGTCGAGTTCGGTCTTCAGCGTCGCCGCGTCCATGACCTGGCCGGGCGCGACTTCGAGCGGACGTGCGTACACGCGCGTCGGCAACTGCCACTGCAACTGCCCGAAACGCTGCCCCACCTCGTGGTTCAGATAAGTGACGTACGGAATCAGGAAGCCCAGCGCGAGCCCGACCAACACCAGTGCGGCGGTGAGCAGGCGGCGGCGCCAGGAAGGCCGCCCGCCGGCATCGGCGGTGTCATCGTCTTCGTCGTAATCGATTCGGGCCACGGAATGCGAGAATGAAGGGCCGGACGCCCGGCTGTCGCGAGTCTAGCGCAGGCGCCCGGACCCACCCTCCGCGCCGCCCGCGCGGTTCACGCACAGTTGGAGCCCGCTCCGGATGGGAAGACGCGCAGGCCAATGAGCTGGGACGGACTGCGTTTCTCATTTGTCCGGGTAATCGGGCTCGCTCGCCGCGCCGGCACCAGCCTGCGCCAGCGCGGCGTCGGCCCGACGCTGGGGCGCATCGGCGACCACCTCAGGCCGACGCCGCGTGCGCGGTCCGCCGCGCTCTACCACCCTGCGCCGCGTCCGTTCGCGCCATTTGCGCTCGCAACTAGCGAGGCGCCGCGCGCGAGCATCGTCGTTCCCGTGTTCAACCAGGTCGAGCACACGCTGACCTGCCTGCGCGCGCTCGCCGAGCATCCGTCATCGACGCCGCACGAGGTGATCGTCGTCGACGATGCGTCGACCGACGCGACGTCAACGCAACTTCCGCAGATCGCAGGCCTGCGATACATCCGTCGCGCCGCGAATGGTGGCTTCATCGACGCCTGCAACGACGGCGCTGCGCAGGCACAAGGCGACGTCACCGTCTTCCTCAACAACGACACCGTGCCGCAGCCCGGCTGGCTGGAAGCACTGCTGTCGACCTTCGAGTCGTTTCCCGACACGGGTATTGCGGGCGCCAAACTCGTCTATCCCGATGGACGCCTGCAGGAAGCCGGCGGGCTGGTGTTCGCCGACGGCAGCGCATCGAATTACGGACGGTTCGAAGATCCGCGCGACCCGCGCTTCGAGGTCGTTCGCGACGCGCACTATTGTTCGGGCGCGGCCATCGCGATCCCGCGTGAGCTGTTCGAACGCATCGGCGGCTTCGATACGCGCTATCGGCCTGCGTACTACGAGGATACGGATATCGCGTTCGTCGTGCGTGCGCTCGGTCGTGCCGTGCGCTATCAGCCGGCGTCGGTTGTCGTGCACTGCGAAGGTATCAGTGCGGGCACCGATGTCCGTCATGGAATGAAGGCCTACCAGATCGCGAATCGTGCGAAGTTCGTCGACAAATGGCGCGATGCGCTGGCCGCGCAGCCTGTACCCGGCGCTGAGCCCGATTCCGTCGCGTTCCGTCGCGGCGTGCTGGTAGTCGACGAGTACCTGCCCGATGCGCGACGCGATTCGGGTTCGCTTCGCCTTATCAACCTGATGCGGATGATGACGTCGCTTGGCGTGCACGTCGCATTCGTGCAGATCGGGCCGGGGCGTGACGACGAGGCGCTCGCGCAACTGCGCGCGCTCGGTATCGAAGCCTGGGATTCGTCATCGACCGGCGGAATCGCGACGTGGCTGCGGCGGCACGGCAAGCGCTTCGACACGGCTTGGCTGTGCCGCTATCCGGTCGCGAGGTCGGTCGGGCCCATCGTGCGAAAGACGATGCCGGACGGGCGCGTCGTGTTCGATACGGTCGATCTGCACTTCCTGCGCGAACGCCGCGCCGCGGAGCTGGCGAACGATGCCGCCGCACTGCGCGCTGCGGAGCGCACTCGTGCAGCGGAACTTGGTGTTATTCGCGAGAGCGACGTCACGCTGGTTGTGAGCGAAGTCGAGCGCGAACTGCTGAGAGGTCAGGCACCGGATGCCACGGTCGATGTGGTGTCGAATGTGCACGATGTCGCCGGCGCAGGCCTTCCATTCCGGGAGCGCCGCGATCTCGTCTTCGTCGGCGGCTTCCGTCATCCGCCGAACGTCGATGCGGTTTTATGGTTCGTTCGCGAGGCCTGGCCACTGTTGCGTGCGCGACGCAGCGATCTCGTCTTCCATTGCATCGGTGCGGGCGCGCCTTCCGAAGTGCAGGCGTTGGCCGGCGTCGAAGGCGTACGCCTGCACGGTCACGTCCCCGACCTCGCGCCTTTCATGGACGGCGTGCGCGTCGCCATTGCGCCGCTGCGCTTCGGCGCCGGCGTCAAGGGCAAGGTCAACCTGAGCATGGCGCATGGACAGCCCGTGGTTGCGAGCTCATG
The DNA here is from genome assembly GCF_054061195.1 of Lysobacter sp. HA35. NCBI lineage: Bacteria > Pseudomonadati > Pseudomonadota > Gammaproteobacteria > Lysobacterales > Lysobacteraceae > Lysobacter > Lysobacter sp. HA35. Next base: position 1,873,333 of record NZ_JBSSDY010000001.1, read on the forward strand.
CGCAGTGGAAGGCATGCACCTGCGCGATGGCGACGATGTGCTCGTCGCCGATACTCCAGACGCATTCGCCGAAGCGGTGCTGCGCGCCTATGACGACGAAGCGCTATGGCAGCGCCTGTCAATCAACGGTCTGGAGAACGTGCGTCGCCATTTCTCGGCGGATGCGGCACGCGACGCACTGCGACGTGCGCTCGGACTCGACTGATCAGGCCCGACGCGCCTGTTCCACGCCGGGTATCGCGGCGAGTTTCCCGAGAACTGTCGACAACTGGCCGTAGTCGGCCACGCGAAGTCGCAGCCGCAACGTCACCCGCGAACCTCCGCGCGCATGCTCGGTATTAAGGCTCCCGACGCCCACGCCGTTCTGCGCGACGATATTGGTGACTTCCTTCAACAGCCATTTCCGATCGATGGCGACGAGTTCCACGTCGACGTCGTACGCACTGCCCGCGCGTCGCCATTCGACCGGCAACACGCGCTGTGGTTGCGATGCGGCGAGGCGCTGGAACGCGGCGCAGTCCGGCCGATGCACACTCACGCCACGCGCCTTGGTCAGGTAGCCCGCGATCGGTTCGCCCGGCAGCGGCTGGCAGCAGCGTGCGATCTGCACGAGCAGGTTGCCGACGCCCTCGACGGTGAACTCGCCGCCGCGACTGCGGGCTTTTGGACGTTCCGTTGCAGCCGGCGCAACCGGCGCCGGCGCCACATCGCGCGACGCGCGCTCATGCTCGAGCAGTACGCGCCCGACCTGATGCGGACCGACGTCGCCGAGCGCGACGAGCACGTGCAGGTCCTCGTCCGTCGCCGCATGGAAACGTTCGCGCGCTGGTGCAAGGTCGGCATTGAGCAGCGACAGCCGACGCAGCTCCTTCTCGAGCATCTCGCGACCGGCCTGCTCGTTGCGCACGCGATCGAGCCGGTTGAACCACGTGCGCACTTTCTCCCGCGAACGCGCGCTGGCAAGAAAGCCATTCGATGCGACCAGCCAGTCGCGTCGCGGCTCCGAGACCTTGCCGGTCAGGATCTCGACGTGGTCGCCGCTGCGCAGCTTGTGATCGAGCGGCACGATGCGGCCATCGATCTTCGCGCCACGGCAGCGATGGCCGACATCGGTGTGCACGTGATACGCGAAATCGAGCGGCGTGGCGCCCGTCGGCAGGTCGACCACTTCGCCCTTCGGCGTGAGCACGTACACGCGGTCCTCGACGAGTTCGCTGTCGAGTTCGCCGGCGAGCACGCCCTCCTCGCCCGCAGCATCGAGCAGTCGGCGCATCCACGCGATCTTGCGTTCGAACGCGGCGGTCGCCTGCCCGCTCGAACCACCGGGCCCGCCACCGCCCTCCTTGTACTTCCAGTGCGCGGCGACGCCGAGTTCCGCCTGCCGATGCATGTCGTGCGTGCGGATCTGCACCTCGAGCGTCTTGCCCTCGGGGCCGACCACCGCGGTATGCAGCGAGCGGTAATCGTTGCGCTTGGGCCGCGCGATGTAGTCGTCGAACTCACTCGGGATCGGCACCCATGTCGCGTGCACGATGCCCAGCGCGGCGTAGCACGCGGCAACGTCATCGACCAGAACGCGCACGGCGCGCAGGTCGTACAACTCGCTGATCGGCACGTTCTTGCGCTGCATCTTCTTCCAGATGCTGAAGATGTGCTTCGGGCGACCCGCTACATCGGCCTCGATGCCCTGCGCTATCAGCCCCTTGCGCAGCGTGTCCTTGACGTCCTCGATATAGCGCTCGCGTGCGACGCGTTTTTCGTCGAGCAGGCGCGCGATCTGCTGGTACGTGGCGGGTTCGAGGAAACGGAATGCGAGGTCCTCGAGTTCCCATTTGAGCTGCCAGATGCCGAGGCGGTTCGCTAGCGGTGCGTGGATGTCGCGGGTGAGTGCCGCGAGCGCGCGTCGGTCATCGTCCGGCAATGACGGCGCTTGACGCAGTCGCGCGAGTTGCCGGGCGAGCAGGATCGGCACGACGCGCAGATCGCGCACCATTGCGAGCAGGAGTCGACGCAGGCCCTCGCTGCCGCGACCGCCGGGATGCTTGGCGTGCAGCTCGGACACAGGCTCGGCGGCGCGCTGACTGTCGACCAGGGCAATGACGGCGGGAAAGCGCGTGGCGAAGCCCGCACCCAGCGCATCGCCGAGGCCGGGCCAGTCATGCACCAGCGCGGCAGCCACCATCTCGCCGTCCGCCCCCAGCGTGGCGAGCGATGCCAGCGTCGAATCGATGAGCGTCCACGTCGTTGCGTCGACACCCGGGACGGACGTACCCGCTAGCGCTTCGCGCAGGGGCTCGCCCGGCGCGGACGCGGCGGGATGCGCGAGCGCGTCGGCGAGTGGATGCGTCGGCGGAGGCGACGGCGCGTTCATTCAGGGCTGCGAATCGGAGCGGTCTACACTAGCCCGCATCCGCCCGGAGGAACAGTTCATGTCGCAGTCCCGCACGCGTGCCCTCGTCTTCGCCGTCGCCCTGGCCTGCGGGCTCGGCGCCGCCCACGCGGCGCCGCCGATCCAGCAGCAGATGTCGCCCGAAGAGTTCAAAGCCACGGGCCTCGACAAGCTCAGCGCCGACGAGCTCGCGCACCTCAACACGTGGCTCGGTCGCACGATCGAAAGCGAAACGCAGAAGGCCGCGGTCGCGGCGAAGAAGAAGGTCGAGGACGACAATCGCGGCTTCTTCAACTTCGGTTCGGCGGAGCCGGTGAAGTCGGCGGTGACGGGTGACTTCCGCGGCTTCGCGATCGGCCGCACGTACACACTCGACAACGGGCAGGAGTGGCGTCAGACGGACGAAGCGAGCCTGGCCGGCGTGCGCCTCGCGCATCCCAACGTCACGATTACGCCGAGCGTCGTCGGCAATGCGTGGTACATGACGGTGCAGGGTTACGCGACCCACGCGAAAGTCGTTCGCGTCAAATGAGCATTCCGAGCCGACGTCTCCTGTGCGGCTTCGCCGTCGCAATCGCTGCTGCAATCGCGCTGCCCGCCGCTGCGTCCGGCCCCGCTTACGTGCCTATCGAGCGGCGACTGACATCCGAGCAGTTGCATGCGACCGGCTTGGATCAGCTCTCCGCGACGCAGCTTGCTGCGCTCAATGCCATCCTCGCGTCGGACACTGCACCCGCGCGTCCGCGCGATCAGTCGAGCGCGTTCGGCGACAGCCGTCCGACGATCGAGGCGAAACTCGCGGGGCGCTTCACGGGCTGGACCACCGGCACGGTGTTCACGTTGGACGACGGCTCGCACTGGCAAGTCACGCAAGGCAGCTTCGATAGCCGTGCAGTCGATTCGCCGCGCGTGACGATCAAGCCCGGAATCCTCAGCGGTTGGTACATGTACGTCGAAGGTCAGCCGGTCGTCGCAAGCGTAAAACGCGTTCGCTAACCGCCCAGCTGCGCAAGCCGCTGGGCGAGTTTCTTAGGTGACACGCCGCCGCGTGCGCCCAGCTCCTGCGCGAACAATGAGACGCGCAATTCCTCCAGATCCTGACGGAAACCCTGCCATGCGGGGTCGTCGAGGTCCGCCGTGTCCAGGGCTTGCACGAAGGGACGCAGCTCGAGCATGCGGGCCTGGTCACGCGCGGGGTCGCGCAGCGCGCGTTCGGCGCGTAGCGCCAGCGCTTTCAGGTAACGCGGGTAGTCGCGCAGCAGCGTGGCGGGCGTGTCGCGCAGGAAGCCGGGCGGCGTGAGCGATGCGAGATGTGCGCGCATGTCATCGAGGTTGCCGCTTGCCCAGCCCATCAGCGGTGACTCGAACTTCGCGCGGGCTTCTGCGACGGCGGCGAGGATCGCTTCGGCCTGGCGCAGGCGTTCGGTCGCTTCCGGGAACAATCCCTTGGCGATCTGCTCGCGGCGTGCATCAAACGCGTCGGCATCGCGGATCGCGCCGAGGCCATCCGACGTCAGCGCATCGAACGCGCCGTCGACGAGATCCAGACGCAAGCGGTCGCCTTCCTTGAGCGATGCCGCTTCGCCCGAACGCGGCGCGGCCGACTCGATCGCCGCGTAAAGCAGCGCGGTCTTCGGCGATACCGGCAGCTGCTTACGCGCCTGCCGCATGCGGTCGGTCATGGCGAGACGCAGCAATCGCCGCACGCCGGCGGGATGCGAGCGGTCGGCTTCGGCGCGCTGCGCGAACACCTGCAGCGACGCGCTGTCGCCATCGTCCTGCAGCGCGGGGAATGCGGGCACGCCACCGGCGCCGCGCACGCTTTCGGGAATATGCGTGGACGGGAATGTCGTCAGGCCTTCCTGCGCGAGACCGCTGGACGCCTTCTCGGCGAATGCATCCGCCGCCATTGCGCCGAACCGGTTTCGCAGGTCGTCGAGATCGCGCGACTCGGCGAGCACGTGGCGGCCGTCGCGATCGAGCAGACGCAGGTTGACGCGCAGGTGCGGCTCGATCGTCGACTCATCGAAGTCCATCGCCGCAACCTGCACGCCGGTGAGCTTGGACAGGAAACGCGCGAGCGTGCCGATGAACGCATCTGGCTCGGATGGGCGACCCGCGTTCCACGCGCCATGGCCCTCCGCGAACGCGCGTGCAAAGTCCGGCGCCGGCACGTAGTTGCGACGCAGCGCCTTCGGCAGCGATCGGATCAATGCCGCGGCCTTGTCGCCGACGAAACCCGGCGCGAGCCACGACAACTGCGGTGCGTCGAGCGCATTAAGCAGGTGCAGCGGTACCGCGATAGTCATGCCATCGTCGGGCGCACCGGGCTCGAAGCGGTATTTCACCGCGAGCTGCACGTCGCCCATGCGCAGGAACGGCGGGAAGCGCGACGCCGTGCTCGCCTCGCCGATCATCAGGTCATCGAGCGACCACTCGAGCGCGGCCTTCTCGTTCGCCGGCAGCTTCGCGTACCACGCATCCAGCGCCTGCGCGTTGTGTACGTGCGGTGGCATGCGGTGCAGATACCACTGCGCCATCCAGTCTTCGTCGACAACGAGCCCGGCGCGGCGCTGCTTGGCTTCCTCGTCCTTCGCTTTCTCGTACGTCGCGAGGTTCTTCTTGAGGAAGATCGAGCGCGTGTTGATCTCGCCAGTCACCAGCGCATCGCGCGCGAAGATGACGCGACTTTCCTCCGGGAACATCGCTCCGTAATGGATCGGTCGCTTCGGCGCGAGCACCAGGCCGAACAGCGAGATCTGTTCGCTGCCGATGACGCGTCCTTGAGCGCGCGACCAGCGCGGATCGGACTGTCGACGCGACAGCAGGTGCGGCAATTCGTCGATGGCCCACTGCGGTTCGACGCCGGCGTTCGTCAGGCCCCACACGCGCTCGGTGTCGAGCAGCGTGGCCGACAGCACCCAAGGCGGCGGCTTGCGCGCGAGAGTGGAACCGGGGAATAGCTGGAACTTGCGGCCACGCGGGCCGTCGTAGCCGCGATCGGTGCGCTGGCCGATCTGCGTCGGCAGACCGGCAAGAATCGCGCGATGCAGCTTCGCGAAGTGCTGCGTGGCGGCTTTCGCGCCGTCGTTCGGCGCTGTGTCATCGGCAGGCGTTGCTGTCGCACCCGCCTCGACCGCCGGCGCAGAACCCGGCGCGCTTCTCGCCGCAACGGGCAGCCCGGCATGACTGCGTGTCTTCGCCTTCGGCTCGTTGGCCGGCTTCTTCGCATCGCGCGACATCATGCGAACCGATGCGATCGGCGCGTCGGCGGGCCCGCTCGTCCAGCCGAGCTCTTCCGCCATCAACTTCAGCTGGCGATGCAGCTCGCGCCATTCGCGCATGCGCAGGAAGCCGAGGAAGTTCTTCTCGCACCACGCGCGCAACTTCGACTGGGTGAGGTCGGCGTGCTGCTGTTCGTAGGCTTCCCAAAGCTTGAGGATGCCGACGAACTCCGATCGCGCATCGGCGAACTGCGCATGCGCATTGTCGGCAGCAGCGCGCTGGTCGGATGGACGCTCGCGCGGATCCTGGATGCCGAGGAATGCCGTGATGACCAGCATCTCGCGCAGCACGCCGTGCGTATTCGCAGCGACGAGCATGCGCGAGAGCTTCACGTCGACCGGCAAGCGCGCCATCAGGCGACCGATCGCGGTGAGCTTGCGATCGGTATCGACCGCGCCGAGCTCGGCGAGTTGCTGCCAGCCATCGGCAATCGCACGCGGATCGGGCGGTTCCAGGAACGGGAAATCCTCGATACGCCCGAGCCCCAGCGCGAGCATGCGCAGGATCACGCCGGCCAGTGCGGCGCGACGAATTTCCGGATCCGTGAACTCCGCGCGCGACTGGAAATCGGGCTGGGAATACAGGCGGTAGCAGGTGCCTTCCGACACGCGACCGCATCGCCCCATGCGCTGGTTCGCACTGGCCTGGCTGACGGGTTCGATATGCAGACGATCGAGCTTCGCGCGCGGGCTGTAGCGCTTGACGCGCGCGAGGCCGGGGTCAACGACGTAGCGGATGCGCGGCACCGTCAGCGATGTCTCGGCGACGTTGGTCGCCAGCACGATGCGGCGCTGCGGGCCGGGATTGAACACGCGGTCCTGATCGCGCGTCGAAAGCCGCGCATACAGCGGCAGCACCTCGGTATGCCGGTATTTGCGACGCTCGAGCGCCTGGTGCGCGTCGCGGATCTCGCGTTCGCCGGGCAGGAAGATCAGCACGTCGCCGCGCGGATCCTCGCGGCTGACTTCATCGCAGGCGGCGACGATGGCTTCGTTGACCGTGCGTGCGCCATCGCGTTGCGCTTCGTCGGCCAGCGGCGCACGACGCGCGTTGGTTGTGGACGTCGCATCTGACTCGCCTTCGAGCGGCCGGTAGCGCACCGACACCGGATAGCCGCGGCCTTCAACGCTCACCACCGGTGCGTTCTCGAAATGCGCGGCGAAACGCGCGGTATCGATCGTCGCCGACGTGATGATGACCTTGAGGTCCTTGCGTCGCTGCAGCAGCTGCTTGAGGTAGCCGAGCAGGAAGTCGATGTTGAGCGAGCGTTCGTGCGCTTCGTCGATCAGCAGCGTGTCGTACTTCGACAGCCAGCGATCGGACTGGATCTCGGCCAGCAGGATGCCGTCGGTCATGAACTTGACCACGGTGTCCTCGCCGACGTTGTCGGTGAAGCGCACCTGGTAACCGACGGCGCCACCCATCGGCACCTTCAACTCCTCGGCAACGCGGCGCGCAACCGCACGCGCGGCGATCCGGCGCGGCTGCGTGCAACCGATGATGCCGGCGGTGCCGCGACCGGCTGCGATGCACAGCTTCGGAATCTGCGTGGTTTTGCCCGAGCCCGTTTCGCCCGCGATCACCACGACCGGGTGTTCACGGATCAAGTCGACAATGCGCTCGGCTTCCGTGGCGATCGGCAGCGTCTCGTCGACCGTCGCCGTCGGCAGGTTTCGAGCGCGGGCCTCGCGCTGGGCGACGGAAGCGGCAAGCGCCCGTTCGAACGCCTCGCGTCGGGCCTCGTCGTCCGGGGACTGGCTCCAACGCGTCCACAGCCCGAGCAGGCGGCCGCGATCGCGCGACATCGCGTCGTCCACGCGACGTCGCGCGGCCTGGAGGTCGCGCGTCGGATCGATAGAGGGCATGGATCGGTTCAAGACGAAAGTTCGATTTCACAACCGCCGGTGGCAAGCCTATTGTCGCCGGTGTCACGGCAAGACTTCGGGAGAATGAAGATGCAGAAGGGAACCGACCAGGGCCAGACCAACGGCAACACGCAGATGGCGGGCAGCATGCCGGCGGTGAATATCGGGATCGCCGAGGAGGATCGCAAGGCGGTCGCGGAAGGCCTGTCGCGCTTCCTCGCGGACGCGTTCACGCTTTATCTCAAGACCCACAACTTCCATTGGAACGTCACGGGGCAGATGTTCAACGCCCTGCACGTGATGTTCGAGACGCAATACACCGAGCAGTGGGGCGCGCTGGACGACATCGCCGAGCGCATCCGCGCGCTGGGCTTCAATGCGCCGGGCTCGTACGCGGAGTTCATCCGTCTGAGCTCCCTGCCCGAGGAGCCGGGCCTGACCGAGACGGTGGACTGGCGCGAGATGGTGCGCCAGCTGGTCACCGGCAACGAGGCGGTCTGCCGCACCGCGCGCACCGTGCTCGCCCGCGCCGACGAGGCCAGCGACGACCCGACCGTCGACCTCATGACCCAGCGCCTGCAGACCCACGAAAAGTACGCCTGGATGCTGCGCTCGCTGCTGCAGTAACCGCCGCGTCGCGGACCCGGAGGCCGGCCTTGTGCCGGCCTTCGTCGTTTCAGCCTGCATGGGGCCGGGAAGCCGGATAATTCCCGCACCGGATCGCGTCGCGGCCCGGTAGGCGGCTTGATGTCGCGTCTTTCATCGTTGCGACACGACCGAGCCTTCCGACCGCATGAGCGACACCGCACTCGACCTGCTCCACCGCATCTTCGGCCACACGGCCTTCCGCGGTGAGCAGGCGCACATCGTCGACCACGTGACCGGCGGCGGCGACGCGCTGGTGCTGATGCCCACCGGCGGCGGCAAGTCGCTGTGCTACCAGATCCCCGCGTTGCTGCGCGACGGCTGCGCGATCGTCGTGTCGCCTCTGATCGCGCTGATGCAGGACCAGGTGGAAGCGCTGCGGCAGGTCGGCGTGCGTGCGGCCTTCCTCAATTCGACGCTGGATGCCGAAGCGGCGGCGCGCGTGGAGCGCGAGCTGCTGTCCGGCGAGCTGGACCTGCTCTACGTCGCGCCCGAGCGCCTGCTCACCGGCCGCTTCCTGTCGCTGCTCGACCGCGCCAAGCTGTCGCTGTTCGCGATCGATGAGGCGCACTGCGTCTCGCAGTGGGGCCACGATTTCCGTCCCGAATACCGGCAGCTCACCGTGCTGCACGAGCGCTGGCCCGACGTGCCGCGCATCGCGCTCACCGCGACCGCCGACGCGCCGACGCGTCGCGAAATCGTCGAACGCCTCGCGCTGGACGATGCGAAGCAGTTCGTCAGCTCGTTCGATCGTCCTAACATCCGCTACACCGTCGTGCCGAAAGACGGCGGTGGCACGCGCCAGCTGCTCGATTTCCTGACGCGGCATCCGGGCCAGAGCGGCATCGTCTACGCGATGAGCCGCAAGCGCGTGGAAAGCGTCGCCGAGCAGCTGTGCAAGGCCGGCATGAAGGCCCTGCCCTATCACGCCGGCATGGACGCCTCGATCCGTGCCGCCAATCAGCGCCGCTTCCTGCAGGAAGACGGCATCGTGATGGTCGCGACCATCGCGTTCGGCATGGGCATCGACAAACCTGATGTGCGCTTCGTCGCGCATGTCGACCTGCCGAAATCGGTCGAAGGCTATTACCAGGAGACGGGCCGCGCCGGCCGCGATGGCGATGCGTCGGAAGCGTGGCTGAGTTATGGCCTGGGCGACGTCGTCAGCCTTCGGCAGATGATCGAACAGGGCGAGGCCAGCGGCGAGCGCAAGCAGCTCGAACTGCGCAAGCTCGACGCGCTGCTCGGTTACTGCGAATCCACGGCCTGCCGTCGCCAGGCGCTGCTGCGCTGGTTCGGCGAAGAGCGTGCCGGCGAGTGCGGCAATTGCGACAACTGCATCTCTCCGCCGCAGAGTTGGGACGGCACGGAAGCCGCGCGCAAGGCGCTGTCGTGCATCTATCGCACCGGGCAGCGCTTTGGCGTCGGTCATCTGGTCGATGTGCTGCGCGGCACGCAGACCGACAAGGTGCGCCAGTTCCGCCACGAAACGCTGAGCGTGTTCGGCGTCGGTGCGGACCTCGACGATCGCCAGTGGCGCAGCGTGTTCCGTCAGCTCGTCGCCGGTGGTTTTGTGGATGTCGACGTCGAGCATTTCGGCGCGTTGCGCCTGACCGAAGCGAGCCGGCCGGTGCTGCGCGGCGAAGAGTCGTTGCGATTCCGCACCGAACCGAAGGCGACCACGCGCACGCGCGGCCCGCGTCGTCCGTCGGAAGCCGAGGCGTTCGATCTGGACCCGGCATCGCTCGCGCGTTTCCAGTCGCTGCGCGAATGGCGTTCGCAGATGGCGCGCGAGCAGAACGTACCGGCGTACGTGATCTTCCACGACGCCACGTTGCGGGCGATCGCCGAAGCAGACCCGGCGGATCTCGACGAACTCGCGCGCGTGCCGGGCATCGGCACCAGCAAGCTGGATCGTTACGGCGAGGCGGTCTTGCAGCAGTTGTTCGACGCGGCCTAGCGGCGCGTCACACGGACCGGATTACGCGACGGTCGAATCCGCGCTCGGGCAGCTGCGCAGCAGCGCTTCGTCCGTGCCCTGCGCCACGGCAAATCCGTTGAGACCGATCTCGAGCACCAATACGTCACCGAGCATCGTGAGTTCACGCTCGACCGTGCGCACATAGCGCAGCCCGCCGGGTGCCAGTACCGGAAGCTCGGGAGCGAACCGGGTTGGCACCACGACCAGCGCACCATCGTCGCGTCGGTACAGGTCGAGCTTCACGTCCGTCCCCTTACGGCGGCGTGGGGACCGTAACCGCATCCCGGGTTCGCAGCCTATCGGGACAAGCCCCCACGCACATGAACGGTTCGGACAAGGGGGACGGGTGGCCGCGACCGCCGGACTGGCGGTGTGCACTGCGGACGCCGTCACGCAAATCGCTCAGTGCGCGGCGAGCGTTGCGCCGTGGAGATGCGGATGTCCGTCGACCGCTTCAGTCCACACGAGGTAGGTGCGATCACCGCTCGCAAGCAGCCGTGGCCAACCCGTTCCGCGGCCTCGACCGGCGACGTTCGCGATGTCGCTGATGACCGGCGCGGACGCATCCGCCGGAATCCGCGCGACGCGCAAACGCTGCGCATCGCCCTGCTCCTCCAGCCAGCTCACCCAGGTGCCGTTCGCGTCGGACGCGGCGTCGATGCGGCCGAGCACGTTCGTGCCGGTCGCGAGGTCGCGTGCGGGCCCGAACGTTGCACCTCCATCGTTGCTCGTCGCGAAGCGGACCATCGGCGTGGACGCCGGCATCGTGTACCAGGCTACGGCGAGCGTGTTCCCGCGCGCAGTGATCGCAGGGCCATTGATCGGGCACGCGTCGACGCTCCAATGGTCGTCGTGCACGGGCTTCGGCGCCGTCCATGTGCCGGCATCGCGACGCAGGATGGCGATGTCACGGATCTCGCCTTCGCGACGGGCGCGGTAGACGAGTCGCGGCGAGTCGTTAACATCGACAACGTCGACCTGACAGCAGTCGCAGGTGGACGTGTCGAGCGCGCGTTCGTCGCGGCGTGCGAGCGTGGCGTCGAACGTCGCGGTGCGCAGCATGGTCGCCGCCCCCTGCCCCGCATGCATGTCGTGCGGCATGCCCGCCACTTGATGCGGCGCGCCGGCTTTCGCGCGGCCGTCGAGCCATGCGACGCCGAGTGCATCGCGGCCCTCAGGCCAGAACGCAGCGAAGCCATGTTCGGTCGATGTGCCGTCCGTGTTCACCGCGGCAGGCGCGGACCACGTGCGGCCGCCGTCCGTCGACCGCGCGAGCACGACGTCGCGCGCTTCACCGCCACCGGTGCGACGCAACCATGTCGCCCACAGCGCGCCGTCCGAGGTCTGCCGCACGTGAGGCATGTCGGCCGCATTGCCGATGCCCTCGCCCGCCGCGATCTGCTGCGGCGCGGTCCAAGCCCCGTCGCGCCAGCGGGCGAAGCGCAGGCGTTGCGTGTCGCTGGCCTGTTCGATCCACGACAACAGCAGCGATCCGTCGGGCGCAGCGGCGATATCCGGCTGCTGCGCGGCGTCGACGGGAAGCGTCCATGCGGCGTGCGTGACCGCGGACGTCTTCGCATTCGCTGTCGCAGGCGATGCCGCTGGTGTCGCGGCGTCGCTGGACGCGTGCGGAGAACACGACGCCAACAACATGACGCCGACAAGCAGCGACGCAACGCGCACGCAGGTTTCAGTCGTCATACCGCACCTCCATGGACCACGTGCGCTGGTTGTAGGGATGGAAATTCCAGTACGTGCGGTCGCCGATATTGTCGACGCCGACCGCACCGCTCCAGTGCGCGTTCGCACGGTAGTGCACGCGTGCATCGACGACGAGGAACGGGCTGGTACCGAAGTAGGTGTGGCTGTTCACGTCGCTGTTGTCGAGCGTGTTGAACTGGCGGCCGCTGTATCGCGCGGCGCCGGTGAAGCTCCAGTGCTCGCCCGGGTGATACGTAGCGACGAGGTTCGCACGCCAGCGCGGCACCCGCGGCTGCCACTTGCCTTCGCTCAACGGGAAATTCGCATTCTCTTCGATGATCGAGTCCGCGAAGGTCACGCTGCCGTCGAGATCCAGCGCGTCGATGCCGACATCGGTGAGCGACGACGCAAGCTCGAGTCCGCTCGTGCGGATGAGCCCGACGTTCTGGATGCTGGTGACGTTCGGGACCACCGTGACGTTGGTCTGCGAGTACAGCGCGTCGCGCGTCTGCTCGTGGAAGTACGTCGCGCGCACGCTGCCATGCTCGACGGCGCGCACATACGACAGCTCCGACGTCACCGAGCGTTCCGGCGCAAGGTCGGGCTCGTTGATGACGATCGCATTCGTCGCCGTCGTGCCCTGGAACAGCTCGCTGACCGTCGGATATCGAACCGCGCCGCCGATCGATGCCTTGATCGATGCATCATCGGAGACACGGAACTGCATCGCAGCCTTGGGCGACACGTTCGATGCATGACGCGATTCGTACGGCGTGTCGAGGTTGGCCGTCGCCGTGTAGCCGTTGCGCGCCTCCCAGCGCTCGTGGCGCAAGCCGAGCATCGCGGTCCAGCGCGGCGAGATCGTCCAGGTGTCCTGTAGGTAGGCGCTGCGCAGCTCGGTGGAACCGCCGAAGCCGGACACGCGCGCGCCCGGCGTTCCGCGCAGCCAGTCGGTGGTGTCGCAGACGGTGGTCGCGAGCTTGAACGTGTCGTCCTGCAGACCGGCTTCGACGGCGTGCGCCATGTTCGGCGTCCACGTGGCCGAGGCCGCGAGCGTCGTCCAACCCGTGCCGGCGGCATCGGCGATCCGACCGCCGCCACCGTTCGCCGCCGCGGGCATCGCGATCAGTGGAGACCGCGTGAGGTCGCGCGCGTACTGGTAGCGGCTGGCCGACAACGTGTAGCCGAAACTGCCCTCGCCATCGTGCTTGAGCGTGAGGCCGTGGATGCGATGCAGCTGTTCGTTGCGCGTCGGCGCGACGGCACTCGGCAACAGCGTGTACGGCCGCCCGTCGATCACCACGGGTCCGGCGAATACCGGATTGCCGGCGGCGTCGCGCAGATAGGTTTCTGCATCGCGGTCGGCATCGTTGGTCCACACGCCGAACACGTAGCTCAAGCGCAGCGCGGGCGTGATGTCGTACGCGAGCTTGAGCTTGGCTTCGTCCTGCCGTGTGTCCGTCTGGCCGTAGGCACCGACGAGGAAGTACGGCGCGGTCTTCGTGTTGAGGTCGGGCGATGCGCCGGTTACTACAGTGCCGGCCGGCTTCGCAGGTGCAGCCGTGGTCGGCGGCGTGACGCTCGCAAACGCGATCGGATGGCCATGACTGTCGATGCGATTGACCGACAGCCACGCCGACAACGCACCCCAGCGATCGCCGAACGATGCGCCGAGCGACGTCGCCGGGAACGTGCCGTCGGTGCCGTACACATGGAAATGCTCCACGCTGTAGCCGAGTCGCGCATGCGCTTCGAACTGCATCGGCATGCGCGTGACGTAGTCGACGACTGCACCGACCGAATTGCCGGAATACGCGGCCGAAAACGGCCCGTACAGCACGTCGACGCGCTCGATCTCTTCCGGGTTCACCAGACCCCAGCGCGGCGTGAACGTGGCGCCGTTGCCGAGCAGGTTCGACAACAGGATGCCGTCGGCATACACCAGCGAGCGAGCGCTGTTGTTGGTGCCGGATGCGCGCGTCGCCAGCACCGCGTGGTCGTAGTCGCCGATGTAGCGCTTTCGCACCAGCAGGCTTGGCAGGTACTTCAGCGCGTCCTCGGCATCGGTGGCGTTAATCGTGCGCATCACCTGCGCGCCGGTCACGCCTTCGACGGTGGTCGGAAGACGTGTCGGTAGCGACGTGGGTTGCAGGCCGCGCACGTGCACGGTGCCGAGCTGCGGAACCGGTGCGCGTGGTTTGTCGGATGGGTTGGTCGCCGCGTCGTCAGCGGTGTCTGTTGGATCAGGCGACGCAGCGACGACCGGCAACGCGCACGCGGCCAGCAGCAATGCCGTCGCGAGTCGCAACGGTGTGGATAGCAGGACAGTCATGGAAATCTCGAACGGCACATCGCACGCGCCATGTCGCGCACGCGATGCGGGGAACGGATGCGCGGCGATGCCGCGCGCGGTCGTCAAGCCGTCGAGCGTTGCGGTGGACCTTGTGCGCCCAGCGCGGGCACGGGCGCGTCGACCGGGCGATGCACCACCGCGCGCACCGACCACGGCGCGAGCGCGACAGGCACAGCAGGCGACCACGACAGCACGCCGCCACCGGCCAGGCCCGACAGCAGCGGGCAGTACGGACAGTCGTGTCCGTCGTGCGCCGCCGGCTTGGGCGACGGTACGCCGTGATGCGAGCCCATGCGCGCCATCAGCGCCATGTGCGCGTGGTGTTCCTCCGGCGTCATATGCGCCATCGCCTCGGCCATGGCGGAGTCGTGCGACATCGCATGCTGCGTCGCGCCGCCTTCCTCGCAAGCGACCGCGCGCCCGACCAAACGCCCCGCCGTCGGCAGCAGCGCAAGCAGCAGCATCGCCACGAGGGCGAGCAGCGCGAGGCGGCGATGGGCGACGGCGGACATGCGCGCATTATGCCGGCGGGGTCGCAACGGCCTGTCGACACACGGGCGACGTGGCACTCTCGGGCTTCCGAATGGAGTCGCCCCCATGTCCAGTCCGCGCGTGCTCGTCATCCCGGGGTCCAACCGCACCGGCTCGTTCAACCGCAGCCTGGCGAAACTCGTCGCGCGCGAGCTGCGCGCAAAGAGTGCCGACGTCACCGAGGTCGACCTGCGCGAGTACGCGCTGCCGCTGTACGACGGCGACCTCGAAGCCGAGCACGGCGTGCCCGAACCTGCGCGCCGACTGCATGCGATGTTCCGCGAGAGTTCCGGCGTATTCATCGTCAGCCCCGAATACAACGCCGGCATTCCGCCGCTGACGAAGAACACGATCGACTGGATCTCGCGCGTTCGCGAAGACGGCGGCATCCCGGCTGCGTTCGGCGGCCCGGTGTTCGCGCTCGGTTCGGCGTCGCCGGGTGGGCTCGGCGGTTATCGCGGGCTGATGGCGTTGCGGCAGTCGTTGGAACTCGGGCTCAACGCGCGCGTTTTGCCGACGATGGTGTCGGTCAGTCGCGCCGGCGATGCATTCGATGCGGCCGGCGAGTTCGTCGCGCCTGCCAACGTGCAGGCGGTGCAACGCGCCGTCGCGGCACTGTTCGACGTGACGAGGGCGAGCGTCGCCACGTCCTGATTCGACTCAGCGGTTCTCGATCGGCTGCGCCAGCCCGCGCGACACCGCTTCCTCGATCAGCCGGTCGGTTTCGCGCTGCGCAACCGTCGACGCGGCGCGCTCCTGCTTCTCGAGCTCGTGCATCTGGCCTTCGAGCGCGTGCATGGGCTTGGCTGCCTCGTTCATGCGTCGCTCCAGATCCGCCATCGGCGCCGTCGCCAGTCGCGCCTGCTCCGCGATGATCGAACTCTGACGGCCGATCTCCGCGTTGAGCTTCTCGAGTTGCGCATCCATCGCCGCATCGTGATCCGACAACGCGGCCTGCGCGGCGAGCCGTCCGTATTCCTGTGCAGTCGCGTTCAACTTGACCTCCGCGGCCTTCATCGCCGCGGCGCGCTGCGGGTCGAGCGCCGCTTCGTGCATCGACTGCCCGATCGCGCTCATGTTCGCGCCGTGTGCGCTCATCTGCATGCCGAGCGCGCTCATGCGGTCGGCGATGGCGCGGGTACCGGTCCACGTGCGATTGACGCGTGCGACGAACGCAGGATCGGTGACGCGATAGCGCTTGCCGTCGCGATCGAACATCAGAACGTCGTCATCGATATCCATCGATCCGGCATGCATGGAGTCGCGTGACTGCGCAATGCCGGCGTAAGCATCGCGCTGCGAATCGCCGGCCCGTTCGACCGCGCGCTCGACCTCGCGCGTTTCGATAGGCGCGATCGGCGCCACAGGCTCGACCGGCTCGACCGGACGGCGGCTCGGCGTCGGATCACGTGCAATCGAAGCGCTGGCGGCATCGGCGGCGGCCTGAGCGGCGACTGGTGTCATCGGGATCGCGGCGCTCGTGGCTTTCGGTGCGGGCAACGCAGCAGCGACGGGCGTCGGGGACGCGACAGGTTTGGCCGGCTGCGGCGCGACGGTCGCCTGCGCATACACCGCGAGGCCCAGTCCGACGAGCGCGATGACGGGGATCGCGAGACGGCCACCGGCGGCGGGTGTCGCGGGACGAAGCAGGTTCTGGATGCGGGACATGAGGTCACCTCCTCGGGCGGCGAGCATGGGACGCGGCAATGGCGCCGCGGTGTTGAGTTCGGAAAGTTCGGATAGGGCGATCGCCATGCGGCGCGGTTCGCCGATCGTGTCGGCCGCGATGGCGTCCGCGACAAGTTCACGTTCGGCTCGAACACGCTTCGACAACCACCAGACCACCGGGTGGTAGAACAGCAGCGCTTCCACGATCGACTGCATCAGGTTGACGATGTAATCGTGGCGACGGATGTGCGCGAGTTCGTGCGCGATCAGCGCTTCCACCAGCGCGGCCGGCATCTGCATCGCAAGCGCCGTCGGCAACAACACGACCGGCTTCCACCAGCCGGCGGTGACTGGCGATGCCAAACCGTCCACGAAACGGAGCGGCACGCTGGCGGAAATTCCCATGCGTGCGGCGAGCGCGTCGATGCGCGACTGCCACGCACCGTGCGTGTCGTCCTGCGCCGTACGACGCAGGCGTTCGACCCAGGCAACGCCCATCAGCATGCGGATGCCGAACACGACTGCGCCGCCAGCCCAAATCGCCACGAGCCAAGGCAGCACCCCATCGATCGACGACTGCGGCGATGCGATTGTCGCGACGGGTGTTGCGTGGAAGAACGCGTCGCCCGCGACCGTCGTCACTGCACGTGGCGTCTGCGCGAGACGCATGAAGGTGGCGACCGGCGCGACAACGCACGCAAGCATCGCGACGCAGCCTGCGAGATATCGTGCCTGCGGCCGCCCATGTCGCAATGCAAACAGCGCAGCAGCCGCCGCGACGCCGATCAGCGCGCCCTGCCAGAGAAAATGCAGCAGCGTGCGACCGAGCAACGGGACCAGATCGACCCACGCGTCATTCATCGCCCGACTCCTTCAGGAAACGACGGATTTCCTCGCGCTCTTCGCTCGACACGTGGCCCTTGAGCGCGGCGAGCACGAGATCCTTGCCGGAGCCCGCGAACGCGCGCTGGATCAGGTCGCCGAGCAGGCCGGTACGCAGGGTGTCGGCCTTCTGCACCGCGGTGTACACGTGCGAACGCTGGCTTTCGTCGCGCAGCAGCAGTCCCTTGCCATGCATCACCTGCATCAGGCGCAGCACGGTGGCGTAGGTGGCATCCGGCCGCTCCTGCTGCCGCACCTGATGCACGTCGCGCACGGTCGCCGGCCCGAGCGACCACAGCACGCGCAGCAGTTCGAGTTCGGCGGGCGTGGGCTTCGGCGGCTTGCGGCGGGGCTGGGGCACGGAGGCGCTCGCGATGGGGCTGCGGCGATCCTGCGCCATCTAGACCGGACTGTCTAGACCGATTGGTCTAGGTCATTGGTCATGTTCCGACGGGCGGTTTGGTGGCCGAGACGTACCAGTGCCTCCATTGCCGCAGGGCGTGACGACGTACGTGCAGGATCATGCGAAGGATTCGCCGCGCACTGAGAGCACGCGCGCGCCACCACGTGCTTTAGCGAAGCAGAAACGAGGTTGTGCCACATTCGTTCCGTCATGCATCGCGCGCTTACGCGCTCTGTCTCGATGCAGCGCGAAAGGATGCGCCTCGCCCGACTTGCACACGCGATTCGCAATCGCCAGCGGCAAAAAAGATGTGAAGGCCGTCGCGATCTGAACGATCGCTGTCGTGAACGTGGCGCGTCGATTGACCCTGCACGGAGCCGCGACCTACGGTTGTGCTTGTCACGTCGACGATCGTCGAGCGATTGGGGAAGCCGCCATGCACACGCCGCGCCTGATCATGTCCGTTCGCGATGCGCGACGCCTCGAAGCGCTGCTGGCGTCGCCGGTGTTCGCCGGTTCCGAAGAAGCCGGGCGGCTCGAAGAGGAAATCGCACGCGCCGACGTACGCCAGCCGAGCGAAATTCCGGCGGACGTCGTCACCATGAACTCGAGCGTCGTCGTCGAAGATGAAGGCACCGGCGTCGAGCGCACGGTGCGCGTCGTCTATCCCGATGTGGCGTCCGCATGTCCGCAATACGTGTCGGTATTCGCGCCTGTGGGTGCCGCGTTGCTCGGCCTGAGCGTGGGCGATGCGATCGACTGGCCGATGCCGGGCGGTCGACTGTCGCGTCTGCGCCTGAAAGCCGTGCTGTATCAGCCCGATGCCGCGGGCATGCCCGAGTAAGAGCGCGTCGTGCCGGCCCGACTTTGGCGTCGCATGCGGACGCCGACTCTGCACGTAAGTGGCGTCGTGACTGACGAGGGCGCCTGCGCGGAACGTTTGGACGGCGACGTCTGGACGATGCGTATGCGGCTCGCGCCTTGGTCGCGTCGCGATTGCATGGCGACGGACGAGCCCTTGCACCTCACTCGCCTGGTTACGACCGACGAGCTGATCGCGCTGCAGCACGTGTTGTTGGCCGGCGTTGTGGTCGATGCAGTCGTGCGAATCGAGCCCGGCACGCTGCACGGTGAGATCGTGCGCGTCACGTCGGTTCGCCGCGTTCATGTCGCTGCAGGAGACGGCGGCTTGACCGTCGCAACGGCCGGCGACTCGCGTCGCGCCGTGCCCTTGCCCGTCGAAGCGACCGCAACGGACGACATGCCGACCTAGAATGGCGCGGCATTCGCTTCCACGCCCCAGGAATACCGCTTGAAGACCCGCCTCATCGCTGCAGTCGCCGCGCTCCTCGTCCATGCGACGCCAGCGGCCGCGCAGCACGACACCCACGCCGGCATGGACATGTCGCCGCCGCCGACGGAACAGGCGCCCTCATCTTCTGAACCCTCGACCGAGCAGCACGAGCACATGGGCGACATGTCGATGCCCGCGACGCATCACATGGCGATGTCGATGCAGGGTGCGCTCGGTCCGTACACGATGAACCGCGAGAGCTCCGGCACGTCGTGGCAACCGGATACGTCCAGTCACGCCGGGCTGCACCTCATGCGCGGTGACTGGATGCTGATGTCGCACGGCGTGCTCAACGTGGTTGCCGATCACCAATCCGGTCCGCGTGGCGACGATGCGACGTTCGCGTCCGGCATGTGGATGGGCATGGCGCAGCGGCCGCTGGGCGGCGGCACGTTGCAGCTCAAGGCGATGCTGAGCCCGGATCCGTTGATGGGCGCGCGCGGGTATCCACTGCTGCTCGCCAGCGGCGAGACGGCGAACGGCGTCGATCCGCTCGTCGACCGCCAGCATCCGCACGATGCCTTCATGGAGCTGTCGGCTTCCGTATCGCACAACATCGGCGCGAACCGCATCGTGTTCGCCTACGCCGGTCTTCCCGGGGAGCCCGCGTTCGGCCCACCTGCCTTCATGCATCGCGAAGCGATCATGGATTCGCCCGAGGCGCCGATTACGCATCACTGGCTCGATTCCACGCACATCACCATGGGCGTGCTGACCGGCGGCTTCGTGTTCGACCGCGCGAAAATCGAAGTCAGCCGCTTCAACGCGCGTGAGCCGGACGAGCATCGCTGGAACATCGAAACCGGCGTGCTGGATTCGACGTCGATCCGCGCATCATGGAACCCCACGGACACGCTTGCGCTGCAAGCCAGCTGGGGCGACTTCAAGGACCCGGAGCAACTCGAACCCGGCGTCGACCAGAAGCGCTGGTCGGCAAGCGCGTTGTACGCGCGCGAGCTGTCGTCGGGACGCAAGCTCGCCACCACGCTCGCCTGGGGACGCAAGTCGATCACGCAGCACGGCGAATCGTTCGACGACGACGCGTTCGCTGCGGAAGCATCGATCAAGCAGAACGACTGGACCGTGTTCAGTCGCGGCGAGATCACCGAGAACCGCGAACTCGTCGAAGGCGGCCACGGACACGGCCCGGCGTATCGCGTGGGCAAGGTGTCGGTGGGCGTCGTGCGCGACTTCCGCATCGCGCAGCACCTTTCGTTCGGCGTCGGCGGCCTGGTCGCACTGAACTTTGTTCCGGAAGCGCTCGACGACGCGTACGGCGGCCGTCATCCGACGGGCGCCATGGGTTTCGTGCGACTCAAGCTCGACTGAGCGCACTCCCTCGCAACGCACACACGGGCGTGCGTGAATCCGATCGCAGCGCACGCGCCTGCCTGCCGATCCGCGTCGTGGTGCGCTGCCGTCCTGGAGTAGGTAGATTTCGACCCAGCGGCGGTGCTCTGCCGGCCGTGGCGATCAACTGCCGGGGGATACGGATGAAGCACATGCGTTCTTCGATGCTCGTTGCAGCGCTCGCGATGGCGCTGCGCGCCCACGCCGGCGAATCAGTGTTCTTCCACGGCGACCGCGGCGGCAATCACCCCTTCACGCTGCACGGCGGCAGCTATTCGATCTACGTGCATGCGGCGTACTCACCGCTGGCCGGACGGAGCAGCTGCATCTTCGTTGGCAACCTGCAGCGCGTGTCGCCGACGCACGACTCCACGCAGCTCGGCGGCCCGGCGCCCATCACCTCGACCGGGCCATTCTCGCTCGGGCCCGCGCCGCTCAAATTGCCCGCTGGCACGTATGCGCTGTACATCGCGTCGCAGACCAACTGCCAATGGCACTTCTCGCTCGAATCGGCTGCAGCGCCGCTCGCAGCCGGGAGCATCGGCGCGATGGGTATTGCGGTCGAGCGCGACGGTGACGAAGTTGCGGCGACCTCGGTTCGCGTCGGCGAGCACATGGAGTTCTACGTGCCGTATGGCGGCGGCACCAAGCCCACGGGCGAGGTGTCGGTACTGCACGGCGGCAAGGTCGTACAGCGTTTCCTCGTGACGACAGGGACCGACGCCCGCCTCGGCGGCGCGATCGCGTTCGCCGCCGTCGAATGGGAACGAAGCGATCTGGCGTACGCCGGCGCGAACGTCGCCCGCATGACGCTTACGGTTGGCGGCAAGACCACCACGCGCGAGATGACATTCAATCTCGCGCCCTGAGCGGCCAATAGGTTCAGTACTCGGAATCGCGCCGTCGCGTATTGATTCGTTCTGCCGGTTGCATTCGATTGCCCCGCAGGCGGTTGCGGCAGAGAAAACGGGTCGCATGTAGCCGCATCAAGTCACGCCGACGCATCGCGTACGGCAACTGTAGTGGTCCGACCTACGGCTGGCTTCACGACGTCGCGAACGCCGTTTTGAAAAATGGACGTATCGAAGATGACGCTGCGTCCGCCGTGGACGTCGAGTCGATGCTTCCGACGGCAGATTCCGACGGTTGCCGGTGCGTGCACCACGCCGTCGCGGGCCCGCACACATCACAAACGCGGTTGATCGGCGCACCGCGTTCGCGGTTGCGATCCTTACGCCACACGGTGGCCGCAGGCGCAACGACGCGATGCCCATCGGCGTTGGGTCGCACCGCTCGCTTCACCCTCGCAGGCCACCATGGAGACGTTGTGATCGCAGAAGGAACACTCGCGGCGCTGGCAGCAGAGCTGGAGCAGCGGCGCCCAACTATTCTTGAACACTGGCGGGAGCGTCTGCATAACGACAACACGCTTTCGACGTCGGACTGGACGCGCAAGCAGCTTTACGACCACTTCCCGGATGTGCTCGAAGCATTCTTCCGCATCCTGAAAAGTTGGCCGCAACCAGCGGTCACCGCCGAATCCGACCAGTTCCAGTACGCGCACGCGCATGCGAAAACACGCTGGCTTCAGGGCTATTCGCTGCGCGACGTCATCCGCGAGTGGACGCACTTCAACGCCGCCGTTGTGCTCGAACTCGCCAACGCCCGGATGAAGCGCGCGACCGCAGAAGCGGACGGTTTCATCAAGGCCGAAATGCTGTGGGCGGATCTCGCGGGCGAGCAGCTTTGCGAGAGCGCACTCGAATTCCAGCGGCTGCACCAGGCCGAAGCCGCGACCCGGCTGCAGGAGCTCGGCGAAGTCCTGGACAAGTTCCGGCAACTGAGCGTCGAGCGGGCTCATGGTCTGGGGCGTGCAGTGACCGGTCTTCGAGGCAATCTTTCGACCGTCATGACATCCAGCACGCTGCTCGAAGGCGCACAGACCGATGCGGAACGCGCTGAACTGTACGCACTGGCGCGCGAGAGCGTTTCCGCGCTGGACCGATCGTTGAACGACATGGTGCTGCTGGCGCGGCTGGAAGCGGGTGTCGAGAAGTGCGACGCCGCACCTGTCGACATGGGGTCCGCGCTGATGTTGCTCGTCGCCGGGATGGCACCACACGCCGAGCTTTCCGGAAGCCAGCTGACGTGGGACGGCCCGGAGCCTTACGTCGTCGAGGCAGATGCGGCAAAGGTGCGGCTGCTGGTTCGCCATCTCATGTTGTCGGGCCTGATGTCCGAATCGGTCGGGCCGATCGACGTCGAATGGAGCGATGACCGACGTGACACCAGACGATGGGTGATCGTCGTGCGCCAGCACGTCGGGCATTTCCCGTCCGACGGCACGCCCGCCATCACGCAGGCGATCGCCGACGCCACCGATCGCGCTCAACAGGCCGCGGGTATCGCACCGACCGGATGCGAGCGGGCGTTGATCGAGGGCCGCATTCCCGTCGCGTCGCGAGACGGCGTCAGCCTGCTGCTTGCGAAACACCTCGCCGAGCTTCTGGAAGCGAGCCTCGAGCTGGTGGCTGACGAAGGAATCGTGACGTTCCGGGTGAGCCTGCCACGCGAATACGGCTGAGCGCGGGGACGCCGCCACGGTTGGACTGACGCACCACACGAAGGTGGTCGAGTCGCGAAACTTCTCTACGTCGGCGCCACCTTCTCAACGCGCCGTGCCGTGCGCGCGCCACGCAATCGCTCGAGCACGACGATCGCGCCCCACGCGTACACAGTCACTGCAAGGAACAGCGCCAGCCGCTGCACGAACGCGGCACGCACGCCACCGCCCGAACTGTCCGACACCGCGGGTCCGACGAGGATCAGCATCGTCACGCCGACGTTGATCCAGAACGACGCCGGAAATTGCGTCGCGGCGACGCGATACAACCTGGCGCCGAGATATAGACCGAACAGCAGCGTCCACAGGAAGAACATCCAGAGTTCGGGCCAGGCCTGCAGCGCGATCCAGAACGCGGTGGCAAACACCCCGGCGAGCGCGGTGGACCCGACGAGTTCGATTCCCGCCGCGCGTGCATTGACCGCGGAACCCTGCTGACCCAGCAGGACGGCTTTCATGATGATCGCCATGTACAGCGATGGGTTGGTAAACGCCAGCAGCACCGGCGGCAACACGATGATCATCGTGCGCAACGCGATCCATGCGGCGTCGCTGGTATCGGCAGGTGCAGCCTTTGGAGGCGGCGCAATCGCCGCGTCTTCCGGAAAGAACGGATAGACCAGCCACTGGCATGCGATCGCCACCGCGATGCCGATCATCAACGCCTGCACCACCGACAACGCGACCGCATGTTCGATGAGCGCGGCGGCGGGAATCATCGTCAGGCCGACGGTGAACAGCGTCGACACCAACCCCTTCCCCAGGCCCACGCCCATGTACGTGCTGGCGAAGACGCCAACCGCGACCAGCAACACGCCGGTCAACGGGTAGTAGCGCAGCACCGGCGCCAGCACGAGTCCTGTTCCCAACGTGACGAACACGACCAGCAGGAGCTTGAAAAGCGTCTTCGGCCCCATCGGCGGTGCCGGTTTCGCGGTGAGGAAGATCGCGAACAGCGGCGCGAGGAACGGGAACGGCGTGGCGATGCCATAGGCGATCGCCAGCGACAGCGCCATGACCGCGGCGAACCGGAACGTTCTCCTGGCGCCGAGCGGCATCATCGACGTCAGTACGCGTAGGACAGCAGGCTCGCCACGCGGATGTACAGCTTTCCGAGCAACGCCAGCACGCCGCCACCGCTTCCGTAGGCGAGCACGGAGGCCTGCCCGCCGACGCGCAATGCATCGCGAAGATCCGGATCCTGGCGTGCATCGAACCCGACGATCACCGGGAACCGCTGCGATTGCCGCAACCAGTCGCGGTTGTTGTCGATCGACGGCAACGTGCCGGGCGGCGGCGCGTTGCCCGCACTGACGCCCAGTCCGATGCTGCGCACCTGACCCTTGAACACACGCCCCGGCAGTGCATCGAACACGATGTCGACCGGCGTTCCCACGCGCATGTGGCCGAGGTTGTTCTCGGTGAACTCCGCATCGATCCACACATCGCGGATCGCGATCAGCGTCAGCACCGGGCTGCCCGTGCCGGCATACAGGCCGACGTCGGTGCGAAGGTCGGTGATGACGCCCGCTGCAGGCGCCTTCACCACCGTGTTCGCCATGTCGAGCTGCGCCTTGTCGACGGCGGTCATCGCGGTTTCCAGCGCGGTGTTGTCGCCGACGTTGTCGCCGCCCATCTGTTCGATGGCGCGACGGATGTCGGCTTCGGCGGCGCTCACCTGCGCGGCGGCCTGTTGCAGGCCGGCATCGGCGACTTCCTGCCGGCGCACAGAGATCGTGCCTTCGTCCTCTTCGCGCAGGCGACGCAGGCGCATCGCGTCCTGCCGCGCGGCGAGTTCCGCAGCACGCGCGGCCTGCAGCTTTGCGCGCGAGGCCTGCACCGTCGCACTGCCGGCGCCGAACTGCCGGTGCGCGTTCGCAAGGTCGGATTGCGCCTTCGCCAGCGCGATGCGGTATTGCGACGGATCGATTTCCAGCAATGCCTGCCCGGCCTTGACCGACTGGTCATTGGCGACCGAAATCTTCGTCACCGCTCCGGCGACTTTCGGCGCGACGCCGACCACGTAGCCTTCGACCCGGGCCTGCGACGTGTACGGCGTGTAGCGGTCGGCCAACAGGTACAGCACGAGGCTGAGTGCGATCACGATGCCGACGATGCGCCCGCCTTTGCCGACGGTCGCCTTCGCATCGCCGGGTGGCGCTTGTTCGTCGCTCATTTCGAATCCTTTCCGTGGCTGGCGTCCGCCGGAAGCGGTGCACGCAAGAGGTCGCCCCAACGCGTCCGCGCTTCCATGGTGGCGCGCGTCTGTTCGGGCACGATGTCATCGATCGGCATGTCCACCCAGCCCCCACCGACCGCCTTGTACATCGCGATCACCGCGTTGATGTGCGCGCTGTCGTTGAGAAGCTCGCGCTCGGCCTGCGTGAACAGCACGCGTTGTGCGTCCAGCACGCGATCGAAGCCGAGATAGCCTTCCTTGTACGACGTGTTCGCGAGATCGAGCGATCGCTCCGCGGCGCGCGCCGCACCATGCAGCGGCACCTGCTGCTCGCCGGTCTTGACCACCGCGATGGCCGCATCGTCGATTTCCTGCGCCGCGAGCAGCGCGCTGTTCTGGAACAGCTCGATCGACTGCTGCAGCCGCGCATCCTGCAGGCGCACGTTATTGCGGATGCGACCGTAGTCGAAGATGTTCCATGTCAGTGCCGGACCGCCGGCGATGCGCGTCACGTTCGGCGTGGCGCCCATCGTGTCGGACGACCAGCCGATGCTGCCGAGCAAGGTGATCGCGGGAAAGTAGTCGGCCTTCGCGATGCCGATCTGCGCGGACTGTGCCGCGACCTGCCACGCCGCAGTCCGCACGTCGCGACGACGCAGCAACAGCTGCGCGGGAAGTTCGGTGATGACGGCGGACTCCACGGTCGGCAATGGCCCGCCTGCCGACGCGAGCTCCGGGAGGTCGCCGGGCGGACGCCCCAGCACGGCGGACAGCGCATTGCGAAGCTGGACGAGGTCGGCTTCCTGTTCCGGAATCGTCGCCAGTGTTCCCAGGTACTGCGCTTTCGCCTGCTGGAAGTCGAATTCCGATTCCTGCCCGTGCACGTGCAGGCGTCGGGTGATGTCGAGACTGCGCTTCTGGATGGCCGCGTTCTTGCGCGCGATGTCGATGCGCAGCAACGTAGTGCGATATGCGTAATACAGCGACGCGACCTGCGCACTCAACAGCACCTGCACGTCCTGCTGGTTGGTGATCGAGGCGAAGTAGCCCGCTTCGGCCGACTCGATACCGCGCTTGAACCGGCCCCAGAAATCCAGCTCCCACGCCAGCTCGAAGCCCGCGTTGTAGGCGGTGACGTGCTGATGCGAGTCGGGCCCTGCGCCGCCGCTCTCGCGATTGTCGACATACGTCGCCGAACCGCTGAGACGCTGCACCTGCGGGTACTGGTTGCTGCCCGCGATGCCAAGCACGGCACGGCTTTCGAGAATCCGAAGTCCGGCGATTCGCAGCGATGGGTTTTCGCGACGCGCGGTTTCGATCAGCCCGTTCAGTACCGGGTCGTTGAAAGCGCGCCACCAGAAGTGCAGGTCGACCTGCGTCTGCGCATCGCCATTCGCAACCTCGCCGTAGAGACCGGGCTGCCATGACTGCAGCCAGACGACGTCGGGCTCGCGATAGTCGGGACCCAGCGTGACGCAGCCTTGGAGCAGCACGACCGACGCCAGCATCAACACGGTGCCGATGCGTCGCACGGGCCGCTACTCGGGAATAGCCACGGGCGCGATCACGACGGGCGCGGGGACGGTCGCCTCGGCGACGCCGCGATCGACCCATTGCATGAAGATCTGGTAGCCCACCGCCAGCAGCACCGCACCAAGGAACAGGCCGGCCATGCCGCCGGTCACCATGCCGCCGATCGCACCGATCAGGATCACCAGCATGGGTGCGTCGACACCACGCCCGAGCAGCAGCGGCTTGAGCACGTTGTCCGCAAGCCCGGCGACGACGAACCACGCGCTGAAGATGACTTTGAACACCGTCGAGCTCCCGTCGTCCGCCATCCACAACCATGCCAACGCAGGCAGCGACACCAGCAATGCGGGCACCTGCAAAATGCCGAGGAACATCGCGATCAATGCAAGCACACCGGCGCCGGGCACGCCGGCGAGCATAAAGCCGACGCCGAGCAGGATCGCCTGGATGAAGGCGACGCCGACGACGCCGGTCGCAACCGAACGAATCGTCGCGATGCACAGCGTCTGCATCTGCGGCCCCTGCTCCGCGCTCGTCAACCGGATGAAGATTCGTCGGAACACGTTGTGCGCCGCGTCCGCGTAAACCATCAGGACGCCGGCGACGATGATGCCCAGCAGGAACATGCCGGCGGTCGACGCGCCGCCCGCCGCGATCGCGAGCACCTTCTTCGCGTAGCCGCGCAGCACCTCGCGGTTCTGTTTCAGGAACGACGGCAGATTGCTCGCCGCGGAATTCCATGTCGCGAACACACGCGGACCGACAACCGGCCATTCCGCGACACTCGGGTCCGGCGACTTGATTGCCAGGTTGTCGTCTTCCACGCGCTGGTAGAGCTCGCTCAACTCGCTGGTGACCGTCGCGCCCAGAAGCGCGATCGGCGTGCCGAGCAACAGCAGGCTCGACAGCACGAGCGCGGTGGCAGACCACCCTCGCCGCCCGCCGAACCATCGCACCACGCGCAGGTAAAGCGGATACAGCGCGACCGCCAGGATCATGGCGAGCGTCAACAGACGCGCGAACGGCGAGAACACCCGAACGCACAGGAACACCAGGAGGATGATCAGCACGACGCGGAGCAACGTGTCGGTCAAGTCATGGTTCACGAGCCTGCGAAGGCTTGCCTGGTCGACTTGCATGATGCTGCTCCGGGACGCCGAAACCCGACGGTTCGCCTGATGACATGCGCATGCGTCAGTCGCTCAACGCGTACGGGTCAAACAGGTCCTCGATGCAAACGCGGCCACCATCGGGTTCCATGACCGAGCCGTTTTCGTAGTGCATATCGCTATTGCAGGGCGCAGCTCTCCGCGCGCCTCACGTTATAGGTGAGGCGGCGATTCGTTGCCGTGCTTCCCGGCCGCATCATTCACAACTGAAGTAGCGCTTCGGCCCGTACCCGAAGCACTGTTGCGACCGTCGATGTGGATCTCGCCTAGAGTAATTTCCCTCTAATTTCGCAGCGCTCGACTTGGTAAGACGCCAAGCGCAGTGCAAGCGAAACCGTTCATTCGCTGTTGAATCTCGGCCCGATTGCGTTACCCGTACGTGAGGAATTCTCATTGATGCGAACACATCCGACCGACGGATGTTTTCGGTCGGTGCCGGGCTGGACCGTGCTCTCGGCTTCTATTCTTTTGTCGGTACGTGACGTATGCACCTGCACCCGATCCACGTTCACCCAAGCCACGCCCGATATCGGCTGGAACGGGCGGTATGCGCAATATGTTTCGGGAGACTCACGCTTTACCGATGCAGAAGTGAGGGCGTCGGAAGACGTGGTCGATCCGCCAGATCGCTGACGTTTAAAACGGGCGCGTAACGCGCTCGCGCTCCAATCACCCACGCGCTTGGCGGTCAACGCTGACGCACGCCGCCATGCAGCGACGTGTATTACATCCACGCCGCGCGCACGACCGGCGGTCACGACGAAACCTATTTCGTCGAAGGCGCGTCCGCGTAGCGCTTGACCAGCGCATACAGGAAGCGACGACCATCCATCAGCGACTTGACCGGGATGCGCTCGTCCAGACCATGCGCGTGGCTGCCCTCGGCGTCCTGGAACATGCCGGAAATGCCGTAGGTGGGAATTCCGGCCGCGTTGAGGAAACGTCCGTCGGTCGCGCCGCTCGACATGGTGGGGACAATTGCGACACCGGGCCAGATCGACGCGGCAACGTCGCGCACGGGTGCAAGGATGTCCGCGCCCAGCGGCGGAACGGGTGCGAACACCGCGGCTTCGCCCACGGTCGCGATCTTGATGCCGTCATCGGCCACGACACGCTGCAGGGTGGCCTGCACGTCGGCGATCGTGGTGTCGGGCAGGATCCGGCAGTTCACGTTGGCGGTGACGCTCTGCGGCTGCGCGTTCGGCGCGTGGCCGCCATTGATCATCGTGGCGATGCACGTGGTGCGCAGCATGCTGTTCCAGCTCGGATTGATGTCCCACAGTCGCGACACCGCATCCTCGTTCGGTGTGGCCGCGATGGCTGCGTGCATGTCCGCGGCCACGTCGGCTGACACGAGCTTCGACTGCGCCTCGAAGTACGCGCGCGTGGCCGCGTTCGGGCGGATCGGGAAGCGGAACTCGCCGACCCGTGCGAGCGCGCCGCCCATGAGGCTGATGATGTTGCGCTTCTTCGCGCGCGCGCTGTGCCCGCCGCTGTCGGTCATCGACAACGTGAAGTCCTGATAGACCTTCTCGCCGGCTTGCACCTGCAACGCGACCGCACGGCCCGAGGCATCGAGCTCGCCACCCGCGCCTTCGTTGAGCGCGAACGCGGCATCGAGCACGTCGGGCTTGTCGCGGGTCAGCCAACGCACGCTGTTGAAGACGTCCGCCGTTTCCTCGCCGCAGGTCAGCGCGAGCTTCAGGCTGCGGCGCGGCACGTAGCGCTCCTGCTTCATGCGCACGAGTGCGTCGGTGAACACGGCGGCCATCGCCTTGTCGTCCGCGGCGCCGCGTGCGTAGAACCAGCCGTTGTCCTCGGTCAGCTTGAACGGATCACGCACCCAGTCCTGACGCCGCGCTTCGACGACGTCGATGTGCGCGAGCAGCAGCAGCGGCTTGAGCGACGCCTCGCGTCCGCGCAACACCGCGACCAGTGCACCGTCCTTCGGGCGGTCGGCGGGTGCATAGATGTGCATGTCGTCGGCCGGGAGGCCAGCTGCGGC
The DNA here is from genome assembly GCF_054061195.1 of Lysobacter sp. HA35. Classification (NCBI taxonomy): domain Bacteria; kingdom Pseudomonadati; phylum Pseudomonadota; class Gammaproteobacteria; order Lysobacterales; family Lysobacteraceae; genus Lysobacter; species Lysobacter sp. HA35. The sequence continues at coordinate 1,903,249 of NZ_JBSSDY010000001.1, forward strand.
CAGATGCGCGCGCATGGCCTCTACGGCGCGCGTGCAGTCGCCCGAAGAGCGGGTCGTGTCGATCTCGACCAGCTCCTTGTAGAGCGCGCGAAATGCGGGCTCCGACGGGTCCGGAGTAGCGGCTCCGGCCTGCGACGCGGTCACGGCGAGGACCAGGGACGTGGCGATAGCGAGCGCGTGGCGATTCATGGGCGACCTCGTGGCTTGAACGGCGATCGTCGCACGTTGGCAGCGCCGATCGGTTCGGTGCGATCAGGGTCACGCTTCACGCGCGAACGGACTCAGTCCCGCGCGCTGCCGGCGTCGACCTGCGGCTCGAAGAACGACCAACGCACCTCCGGGTAACGCTGCTTGAGCTTGCGCTCCACCGCGTCGATCGCCTCCACCTGCGCCGACAGCAGAACATCGCCACGCATCTGCACATGCGCGGACACGACGACATCCGCGCCCATCTGCAACGTAATGAGCGACAGCACGCCGGTGATTCCGGGCTGCGACGCGATGAACTCGCGCATCTCGGCTTCGCGCGCGGGATCGATGCTCTGCCCGATCAGCATCGCCTTCACCTCGATGGCCACGAACACGGCGACGACGATGAGCAGCGCGCCGATCAGGATCGTGCCGAGCGCGTCCCACAGTGGGTTGCCCGTGAGCACCGTGAGGGCGATGGCCAGCAGTGCGACCGCGAGCCCGCACATGGCGGCGATGTTCTCGCCGACCACGACGATCAATTCCGCCTGGCGCGTGTCACGGAACCAGCGCCATAGCGAGCGCCCGCGTCGTTCGTCCGCGGCCTCGCGCAGGGCGGCGCGCGTCGACACGCCTTCCGCGACAAGACTGAAGACCAGGATGCCGACCGCCCAGCCCCACTGCGTCACCGGCTCGGGATGCTGCAGTTTGTGCACGCCTTCGTACAGCGAAAACATGCCGCCGACGGTGAACAACATCACCGCGACGAGGAACGACCAGAAATAGACGGCCTTGCCGTGCCCGAGCGGATGGTCGGGCGACGGCGGACGCGCGGCCTGGCGCAGGCCGAGCAGCAACAGCAGCTGGTTCCCGCAATCGGCGAACGAATGCACCGTTTCGGCGAGCATCGCGCCCGACCCGGTGAAAAGCGCCGCAGCGCCCTTGGCCAAGGCGATCGCAAGGTTGGCGCCGAGTGCCACGACGATGGCGCGATGCGTGTTTCCGGACATGCGTCGGCCTCGCGGGGAATGCGCCATGGTCGTCGCTGCTGTGTGGACATGGAGTCAGGCCGCGATGTTGCGGACGTATGGGATGCGCGTGGCAAGCCGCATTCGCGTCGAAGAATCACGGTGGAGCACGGCCGTAGACAGACTGCGCGCGGATTCAAATCGGCTTGGAAAGGGTCGGATCCCGACAGTTGCCGGCGTCGATCGTGTCCGTCGCCCACTTACGCAACCACGACGTCCGCAAACGCCGACCCCACGGAGCACTGCAGCGCGCCGCTGCGATCGACATGGATACTCGTTGCGCGGATCTTCGCAGTCCGACGGGCGACGCCAGCCAGTCGCGTGGCCCGCTACGCCGACATCGCGCCAAGAGACGCGTACAGCGCAGGTCGCCACTCATCCGCGCCCGTGCACGTCAGACGAGCGAACACCCGTTCGATACCGTCCGACTGCTCGAGGATCAACGCCGGAACCACGCCGTCGTCGGGATCGGCGCGGTTGAGAAATGCAGCCACCGCATCGGTGCTGCCGAATGCGTCGCCCAATGCGCGATGCAGACGCACGAGGCGGATGCAGCGCTGCCCGATCGGCGAGCCCGGCTGCACGAGCGCCTGGCCCGACAAAACAGCATTCGCGTGCAGCTCGTCGGAACCGATCACGCGCGCGAGCCGGGTCGCGTCCAGTTGCATCGTGCGCACGACCCGCATGACGTCATACGTCAGCAGCTCCGCTGCCGCCCGGCAATCGAAGAAGTCGTGCACCGTCGCGTCCCCCATGCAGCGACGGTACGAAGGGACGGTGTGAGTACAGCGTCAAACTGCGGGGCCGACGTCAGCGCTCGTTAAACGGATTCAGTGTGGTCGCGCCCGAGCGCCCGACGGGGCAACGTCGCCGCTTCGGCGCGATGCTCGTCGACATGTCGCCTGCTAGCTTGTTTGCGGGATTGTCGGCGCCGCAGTCGCTATGGTGTTCGCGTCGCAAGCTGTTGAACGGGGCAAGGCGTATCTCATCCCGCTCTCCCTGCTGCGCCGGCTTCGAAACTGTGATCGAGTGATCGGTCGCACGGCAGCCAACTCATTTCGGGGGCGCAAGTCGTGACGAATACCGGACCCGCGTCTTCATCTGGCTGACGACCGTCTGCACCCGGTCGATCCGTTTCCGTGCTATTCGCGAGCTACAGCACCATCGGCCGGCACGACTTGATCAGTCGCAGCAGCGACCAGGCCACGTCCGGCTGCCGTGCTGACCGTTGACCGCCTTGGGTGGGAAGCGGGCAGTTGCGCGGTCGTGCCTAGATTGTGTCCGCAGTGGCGAAAAACGAATGCCGCGATCAGGCGATTCTCCGCGGCGCGCCGCGAATTCGTCTCGCGAGTCGGGCGGAGCCTTCCGGTGCAACAAAAAGCCCCGCTCGCGCGGGGCTTTTTGCATACTCAGACACGAAGACGTCAGTGCGGTCGGCCTGCCTTACAGGCCGCCGAACGATCATCGCCTGCCTGACACTTCGCGCGCTCGTCGACGATCGTGAGGGGCGCGGTCTGCTCGTTGGCCGCGTCATGACCATCGTTGAGGAAGCGAACAGCCTGGGCGACCTCGGCGACACCCGCACCTTCGACCGCGATGCGCGCCGGCACGATGGTGAGCGTGGAACCGACGAACGTCAGCTGGTAGTTCGCGGAGGCGTCGAGCGTGCCGCGGCCGATCGAGTACTGGCCCGGCAACTCGCCACCGCTTCGCGAAAGCGCACCGTTGAGCGTGTCGCCCGCAACGAGCGAACCCTGCGTCACCGAGTAGGTCAACGTCGGGTCGGTGCTTCCCATCGGCTTGAGGCTCACATTCGCCGTAACGGTGATCGCGCGACGGAGAATGTCTGCAACCGTCGCGCCGGAAACGACGACCGTGTAGTTGCCGGCGTCCGCACCGGCGAGGCTGACGCCGCCGACGACGACCGACTTCCCGTTGCCTGCGTTCGCGTCATTGAACGTGTAGGTGCCGTTCGCACTCACGTTGTCGCCGGTCAACACGCCGTTAAGCGCGATCGAACCGGTGCCCGCTCGGCTGCCGTCGTAGGTCTTGTTGTTGACCGTCGCGGTGCCCGTGATCGACTTGCGCAGGATGTCGCCGATCGCTGCGGCCGGCACGCTGATCGTGTAGTTGCCCGCGTCCGCGCCGTTCAACGTGACGCCGGACACCGTGACGAGCTTGCCGGTGCCCGCATTCTTGTCGGCAAACGCGAAGGTGCCGCCTGCCGTCACGGTATCGCCGGCGACCACACCACTGACCGCGATGGATCCGCTGCCGGACGTGTTGCCGTCGTAGGTCTTGGTATTGACCGTTGTCGTGCCGGTGACGGCCTTGCGAGTGATGTCGCCGGTGGCGCTGCTTGGGGTCGCCAGCGTGTAGTTGCCCGCGTCGGCACCGCTCAACGTGACGCCCGAGACGGAGACCGTCTTGCCGCTGCCCGCATTCTTGTCGGCGAACGCCAGCGTGCCGCCAGCAGCTGCGACATCGTCGCCTGCAATGGCACCGGTGAGTCCGAAAGTCCCCGTTGCGGCGGTCGTACCGTCGTAAGTCTTGGTATTGACGGTGACCGTGCCGGTGATGGCTTTGCGCAAGATGTCGCCAAGAGCGGAAGCGGGCACGTTGACGACATAGTTGCCTGCGTCCGCACCGCTAAGCGAGACACCGTTGACCGTCACGGTCTTGCCTGTGCCCGCGTTTTTGTCTGCAAAGGTGAACGACGCCGACGCACCGACGTCGTCGCCACCGACCACGCCAGCCAGTGCGACGGTGCCGCTGCCGCTGGCGGTCCCGTCGTACGTCTTGGTGGTGACCACCGCGGTGCCGCTGATCACTTTCTGCAGAATGTCGCCGAGGACGCTCGCCGGAACGCTCAGCGTGTAGTTGTTTGCATCCGCGCCATTGAGCGCGGCGCCGGATACCGTCACGTTCTTGCCGGTGCCCGCATTCTTGTCCGCGTAAACGAACGTGCCGGTCGCGCCGACATCGTCGCCTGCGACTGCACCGTTGAGGCCGATCGTTCCAGTCGCAGCGGTCGTGCCGTCGTAGGTCTTGGTGGTGACGACCGGCGTGCCGGTGATTGCCTTACGAAGGATGTCGCCGAGCGCGCTGGCCGGCAGCGTGATGGAGTAGTTGCCGGCATCCGCGCCCGACAGCGACGCGCCGGACACTGTGGCGGTCTTGCCCGTGCCCGCGTTCTTGTCGTTGAACGTGAGGGTTGCAGTCGCGGCGACGTCGTCACCCGCGACCACGCCGCCGAGCGTCACCGCACCCGTGCCCGCGACATTGCCGTCGTACGTCTTGGTGTTGACGGTGACAGTGCCCGAGATGGCCTTCTGCAGGATGTCGCCCAGTAGCGACGACGGAACGGTGAGCGTGTAGTTGCCAGCGTCGGTGCCCGTAAGCGACACGCCCGACAACGTTACCGACTTGCCGGTACCGGCGTTCTTGTCGGCGAAGGTGAACGTTCCCGCGGCACCGACCGTGTCGCCCGCGACCACGCCAGAAAGCGTGATCGTGCCGCTGCCGTTCGCGCTGCCGTCGTAGGCTTTGGTGGTGACCGTACCGGTGCCGCTGATCGCCTTCTGCAGGATGTCACCCACGGTCGTGGCCGGCACGCTGAGTGTGTAGTTGCCGGCATCGGCGCCTGTCAGCGTCGCGCCGGTCAGGTTTACCGTCTTGCCGACACCCGCGTTCTTGTCGACGAAGGTGAAGGTGCCGGTCGCGCCGACCGTATCGCCCGCGACGATGCCGGCCAAGCCGATGCTGCCGTTGCCGTTTGCAGTTCCGTCGTAGGTCTTGGTGGTCGCGGTCGGTGTTCCGGTCAGTGCCTTGGGGTCGACGGTGACCTTTCCGGCGCCGTTGAAGAACATGTTGTATCCGTTGGTGCCGACGACGGAGCCGCTTGCGATGTTGATCGCATACGGCCCGCCGGCAACGCCGGCATGCGTACCGAAGCCGCTCGATGTCACCGTCGGCGCACCCGTAAACGCAGTGGCCGCGGTGTCGCCGAGGTACGCACCCGTAACGCCGGGCAGGAAAGCCTGTCACCGTGTAGAAGCTACCGGCCGAGCCCGTGAGGTCGGTGCCGTACGTTTTCGTCGTGTCGATCGTCGTGAACGTCAGGTTCGGGTGGTACGCAAAGACGTAGCGGTTACCGGCGATGGAACCCGGCGCCAGCGTGCTGATCGTTTGGCCCCAAATCGCGTTCTGCCCACTGTCCAGACCGTCGTAGTCGGTCGCGCCGTTGAATGGGTATTGCTGGTAGATCACCCAGTGGCCGGTCGCGACGATGCCATCGGTGCCGGACTGGTTGAAGAACTGCGTCGAGGACACCGCAACGTCGTGACCGCGGATCTGGCCGCCTGAATTGATCTGCAGCGAATCACCGACGACTTCGATGCGCGCGTCACCCGCTCCTGCATCGACGACATTGTCGACGGTGAGGGAGGTTAGGTCGCGAAGAACGAGTCCGTTCGAACTGAAGGGACCGATCGAATTGATGTAGTTGTCGCCGGAGAGCGTGGCACTGCCCCCCACGGCGCCACTGAGGCGGATCGTGTCGAGCGCGCCGCTGACGCCGAAGCTGCCCGCGCCCGTGACGTCGAACGCCATTGCATAGCCGCTGCCGAGCTGGACGCCGCCCGTGCCGCCACGCAGGAAGGCCGACCTGAAGACGCCGCCGTGGTAGTCGCCTGCCACCAGCGACCCGATCTGGATGCCGTTCGCATTGATGGTCACGGATGAACTGGGAGACGCGATGGACGCCGCATTGAACGCGCCACCGGCATTCACCGTGAACGAGGTGGGGCCGCCGAGCGCGACCGCGTCGAGGTCGACCGCGCCTACCGTGCTGAGCGACGTGCCATTGAAAGTGCTCGCTCCATTCACGGTCAGCGCGTCGAGCGCCTGCGTCGCGCCGACGTTGTCTGCAAACGTAGTGCCCGTGGCGGACGTGACCGACAGGTCGTACGGAGCCACTCCGCTGTTGAGCGTACCGCTGAACGTGACGCTGCCGCCGGCCGACAAGACCGACGTGTCGCCCGTAAGCAACGCGTTGCCTTGTACCGCGACGTTGCCGATGGCACTCACGCTGCCCGCGAGCGCGACCGTAGGACCGACCAGCGTCATCGAGCCGCGACTAGTGGAGCCGCTACCCAAAGACCAATTGCTGACCGACGTCGCAAGGATGTTGCCGGACACCGAATTCATCAGCGACGCCGATGTCCAGCTGTTGTTACCGCCCAGCGTGATGCTGTTGTTGCTGGATGCGAACAGGTTGGTTGTCGTGATCACGCCGCCGCTCTGCGTGATCGAATCGCCCGAGTTGAGCTGGACGAAATGACCGGCGGAGGTCGACACATTGCCGCTGAGGTCGATGCCGCCGCTGGCATTCAGGACCACATTGCCGTTGTCGGACGAGAGCGGCACGCCGCCAAAATTCGTCACACTCAACGGGCCACCGTTCGTGGTCGTAATGCTCAGGTCGCCGGGAGCATGTAGAAACGCGCCGGCAACGCTTATCCCGCCTTCGGTGTCAGTGATCGAGAAGCTGTTGGTCGTGCCGACGAAGATCGGCTGGAAAACGCCGCCACTGAAGTCCTTCGCGGTGACCGAGTAATTACCGCCGACTGTCGGCCCACCATTGCCGGAGATCATCTCGCCTGCGCTGATCGTCAGATCGCCTGGCGCGGTGAACACACCTTGTGCAGTGACGTTCGCATTGCGCGACACGAGCTCGACGCTGCCCGCGTTGAAGCGGATGTCGTTCGCGCCGCCCGGATTGGCGAGCAGCACGTTGCCCTGCGCGTTCGTCATGCCGGCCGCAGTGATCAGATTGCGCGCACCGGTGAACGCCGCGCCGTTACCCACCGTCACCGCATTTGCCTGGCTGCTGCCCGCGCCGAGATCCAGTGTGGTGATCGCGCTGAGGTTCGCGTCGAAGGTAACGGTCATGCCGCCCGAACCGATCAATGCATTCGTGCCCGAAGAAACGAAACTGCCGTTCGAGTTGACGATGTTGCCCTGCACGAAGATGCCGCCCGTGTTGGCCTTCAGCTGGGCGCCCTGCGCGATCGAGATTCCCGTGCTGCCACTACCCGAAAGCGCGAACGTCGTGTTCCCGTCGAGGATGTCCGCATCTGTGACGCCCGCCGTCGACAGCAGCAGACTGCCCACGTCGAATCTGCCGGTGCTGCCGACAGCGATGCCGTTCGGGTTTAGCAGCCACACGCTGCCACCCTTTGTCCCGCCGACCGAGCCGACGTAACTCGCGACATTGCCGTCGATCGAACTGAAGGTGCCACCGACCACGCGATTGACCAGGAGATCGCTCGAACCGCCGAAAACCACGTTGACCGTCTGGCCTGTGCCGACGTCGAAGCTGTTCCAGTTGAGGATCGTCCGCGGGCTCCCCATCGTCAGCGTCGTCGTGTTGGCGGACGTGGTAACCGTGGGCCCGGTCCCGGACGGGATCGCACTGCTGCTGATTGTTCCCGCAGGGGTCGCCACCGGCAGCGCGGTCTGCGCAGCGGCCTGCGCCGGCCACAGCACCTGCGCCATGGCAGCGAAAAGGACGGCGACGCGCAGCCCGCTATGCGAATTGGAAGAAGTCATGGTCGTCGTCCTCAGTGGATCGAGAAGGTGTGGTGGAACGTGAACAGCACGCGTGCGTCGGGCTCGGGGCCGCCCGGGAACGCGCCGGTCTGCGGCACCGCCCACATCAGTGCGAACTGCCCGTAACGCGTGTACGCACGTGCGCCGAGCCCGACCGAGCGCAGCGTCGCGGCTTCGGACGCGGTATCGCGGTTCCAAAGGCGCGCCACGTCCGTGAATGCGAAGACGCTCGTCGATGTGGTGGCGCTGCGGAAATCCCAACCCGCTTCGAACTGTCCGCCCACGGCGCTGTCGCCCGACGCCGAACCCGGGTCGAACCCGCGGCCGACGGTGTAGTTGCCGACCTGAAACTCCTCGTACGTCGGCAAGGGGGCATTCGACCACTGGCCTGCGCCATTGAATCCGAGGAACGGTGATGCCGTCGCGCCCGCGTTGACCGACCAGCGCGCCCCGAACCCGACGCGGGCGGATATGAAGTCAGGACGTGCCTCGGCACGCGATAGCAGCGGGTCGCCGGCCTCGGTCGCGCCCCAGATGCCTAGACCCTTGCGCACTTCGAAGCTGGCGGTCGCGCCAAGGCCGCGCACAGGGTTCTGCCAGCGTGCCGCCACATCCAATGCGAGAACGCGGAGTTTCTCGTCCGACAAGGGAATGGCGTCGTAGCCCAGCGCACGGAGGAAACCCAGATCGTTGGTCTGGTTGATCGCTTCCATGCGCACGCCGCTATCGAGCGACAGCGCGCGCGTCTTGATCATGGAATGACGAACACCGAGTCGTGCGACGCGCGAACGGCCTTCGAGTTCGAGCGGCTCGAGTGCCCCGCCGGGTCGCGAACGGCCGTCCGCGTAGTCGCCCACGAGCATCCAACCCGTAGTGCCCAAGCGCACTTCCTCGAGCAACTGCACGACCTTCTGCTCGCCGCCGAGGCTCGAGAACAGCACCAGGCTCGTGCGGTCGCCGAAGCGCGTCAGGCTGTTGGCGTCGAGACGCAACGACAGGCTCTCGCGACCGAGCTCGTCGGACCCCAGATTGTCGGCGCCGACGCCGATGTCGAATGTGCGCCGCGGCATCGCCGTTGCAACGATCTCAAGTCCATCGTTGCTTCCGTCCGCGGCTCGGCGTAGCGCAAAGCGCACGTCCGCGCCGGGAATGTCGCGAACCAGAAGGAACGCACGCTCCACATCGGACCAGTGCGTCGCCGCATTAGTTTTGAGCGCTTCGAGATACGCACGTGCGAGCGCGGCGGACGGACCGAGCGCTTCCTCGTTCTCGAGTACGACGCTGCGAATGCGCCCTTCGATCACCTGCAGTCTGAGCACGCCATCCGTCATGCTCTGTTCCGGGATGTCGACCGCGGCCAGTGCTTCGCCATCTCGTGCATACACCGAAGCGACGCGATCGCGCGCCGCGCACAACACCGCAGTGTCGGCCGGGTGGCCGAGCAGGTCGGCGACCGCACGATCGATCGCCTCGCGCGACACGAGCGTTGCACCGCTCACGTCGATGCGCGTCAGGGTGATCGTGCCCTTGCCGGTGAAGGGGCAAGCACCGGCGACGGCGAACGTACCGGGATCGATGAGCGCAGGCGGCAGGGCGGGCGTGCGCTTGGCCGGGTCCACGTCCTGCGGGGTACGACCGACCGCACCGGGCGGAACAAGCTGCGCCCATGCGGGCGCTGCCAACGCAAGACCCAAGGCCACGGCAATGCCGCGCCCCAGCGGCCCGATGGCCGCTTTCGCCTTCAACTTCATCGATTTCCCCTGTTTTTCGAATCTGGACGACCCGGCCGCTCGCTCATGGAGCGCCGGTCGTGCGGCCGGGCACTGGCCCGCTGAGCGGATTATCGGCCGGGGCCGCCGAATCTGAAACCGGTCACGTGACGGCCGCGGACTTATCCGATTTGCCGCACCAGGAGTTCCGCGGAGGGCGGAACGCATCGCCACTGCGATCGGCGTGGGTTCACCGGCTCGTTAGTACACATCGGTGGGCAGAAGCGGACACGCGCGCGTCGGTTTATATGCGCCGTAACTGCGTCAGCGAGCGGCCACCCGGCAGCGATTACGCGCAACCTGCGGACGCCATCAGCCCGGCCATCGCATCAGGGTTGTCCTGGATGAGACGCGCGAACATCGCGAGTGCGTCGACGGTCTGCGGCGTAATCGGACGGATGTCCGGATCGAAATGGCAGACCGTGCCGATCGCGCGCCCTTCGATGTCGACCAAGGGCGCGCTGCAGTACGAACGCACGACGGGTCGTTTCGGATGCGCCTGCACGCGCTCGTCGACGTACGAATCGTAGATCTCGACGGGCTTGCCCGTGTCGCGAACGAACAGGCAGTACGACGCGAGAATCGGTATATCGGACGGCTCGGTTCCCGCGGGATTGAGCCGGTCGTACAACTCGACCTGTCGGAGCCATTCGCCGTCGAAACGGAACAGCGCCGTGAAGCGGAACTCCGACTGCCAGTTCAGCAACACCAGCGCGTCGCGGCTGTTGCCATTTTCCAGCATGTACGACAGCTGCTGTTCTCTATCCGATGCTTGCACGCGGGTTACCGATTCAATCGTCGTGCATTGTGCGCTCTTGCGGGTAGCGCGAAGTGACGAGGCGTCGCGCTGCGTGCGCGGCGACGGTGAATCGCGCGCTGCATCCGCTCCGAACGAGACGCGTCGCACCTTTGCTGTCCGCGGGACATCGGTGTTTTCGCAACTGGCGTGAAAAAAAAAGGTCGTCGAATCGCTGCGGAGTCGATCGCGCAGCGCAAGCGGCGGTGCAAGATTGCCTGGGTCGGACGCAACACTCGCTTCACCGCGTGCCGCTGCGCGATGCGCGATGCGCGATGCGCAACGGGCGATAGCACTCGAACGGCTTAGGTCACTACGGCTGATCTCCATCATCCGCGGGACCACCAACATCGGACGCATCGAACGTATACGACAGCAACTCGCCGGGCTGGCAGTCGAGAACGGCGCACAGCGCTGCCATGGTCGAAAAACGCATGCCGCGAACCTTTCCGGTCCGCAGCATCGATAACTGCGTCTCGCTCAGCCCGACGCGCCGCGCCAGCTCCTTGGCCGTCATCCGTCGCGCGGCGAGCACGGCATCCAACGTCACACCGACAGGCATCAGACGAACTCCTGCAACTCGTGCTCGAGCGATCGCACGCGTGCTTCGGCTGACGACGCTCGATCCAGGAGACCGCCCAGCAGCACCAGCGCGAGCCCGACGACGCCGATCGCAACGTAGGCCGGGTCGAAGTTCATCAGCGTCCGCGAATGCGTGTCCATCGCTCGCACCAGCATTGGCACGCCGAAGGCGCTCAAGCCCGCGCCGATTGCCAAGGCCCACCCCGCGCGCCGACACGCCACGCCCATTGCCGCACCGACCGCACCGCCGCGGGCGAACACCGCGAAGCCTCGACGGATCGCGAGGATGGCGACCAGATACGGCATCGTCGGCAGCCACTGCATCCAGAGGCCCGGCCCCAGCACTTCATCGAGCGTGAGGTCGTTGCGTTGGACCACCGCCAGGGTCGGCAGGACGACCAGGGCCGCCAGCCCCAGGAACATCAGGCCGGCCACCGCACTGAGCCAGCGGCTGTGTTGTTGGAGCCGCGCGAGGTCTTTGCTGCTCATTGACCTTAAGTCCTACTTAAATATATTTAGCTCTAACTTAAATTCTACGCCCGGTAGGCCTCGCGTGACAGCCGCCATCCACTCCCGAAGCCTCGGCTGCCGTTTTCGCGGCGTCGACGCGGTTCGGGACCTCGATCTCGACGTGCCCGCCGGCGCGGTCTACGGATTCCTCGGCCCCAACGGGGCGGGCAAAACCACGTCCATCCGGATGATCCTCGGGCTGCTTCGCCCCACGGCCGGCACTGTCTCCGTGCTTGGCTACGACGTCCATCGCGAGCGCCTGCAGGCCGCGCGCCTGACGGGCTCGATGGTCGAAACGCCGTGCCATTACGACCACCTGACCGGCCGCGAGAACCTCGCGATCACCGCGCGCTTGCTGGGCGCCCCGCGCAGTGCGATCGACCGCGTGCTCGGCATCGTCTCGCTCTCGGGCGACGCCGGCCGTCGCGTTGGCGCCTACTCCCTCGGGATGCGCCAACGGCTTGGCGTGGCGCGCGCGCTGCTTGGGAGTCCAAGATTGCTCGTTCTGGATGAACCCACCAACGGGCTCGATCCACACGGCGTGCGCGACATGCGCCAGTTGCTTCGCGAGCTGCCCGAGCGCGAAGGCATGACCGTCTTCGTGTCCAGCCATGCGCTCAGCGAGATCGACCAGATCGCGACGCACGTTGGACTGATGGATCGCGGTGCGCTCGTTCTTCAGGGCACCGACGACCTGCGCCGGCGTCATGGCGCGCGCATCGAGATCCAGACCGACCGACCGGACGCCGCCTGTGAACTGCTTCATGACACAGGACTCGATGTACGTGTCGACGGCGGTCGCGTGCTCGTGCGTGGATCCGCTCAGGCGGCCGAACTCGCGACGCTGAATGCGTTGCTGGTCCGTCACGACATTCCCGTGCACGGCCTCAGTGCCAGCACGGCCTGCCTCGAGGACATGTTCCATGAACTCACGCTCGCACCGGTCGCCACCCATGCCTGACCTGTCGCTTCTGAATTGCATCGTCGTCGAGTTCGCCAAACTCCGACGCTCCCTCGCCCTTCTGCTGTGCGCAGCGGCGCCGCTGTTCGTCGCGGTCCTGATGGCCGTCATCTTCAATCGCCAGGGTGGAAAGGACTTGGCGTGGTCGATGTACCTCACCGGCAATGCAGCGACGTGGGGTTTCTTCATGCTGCCCATGTCGGTGACCGCGCTCACCGCGCTGATCGCACAGATGGAGCACGGGCCGCGTTTCTGGAATCACCTGCTCGCCCTGCCCGTGCCGCGGGCGTCGGTGCTGCTCGCCAAGCTCTTCGTCGCGCTGTTGCTGTGTGCGGCGATGACGTTTGCACTGGGTGTGCTTGCACCCATAAGCGGCCTGCTGGCTGACGCGCTCACACCGGGGCGATCACTCGCAGGCTCTCCCGATCTCCGCGCGTTCGCTGGCCTGCTGAGTCGGATGCTTATAAGCGCCTGGTTCCTGATCGCGCTTCAACTCTGGGCGGCGCTGCGCTGGCGCAGTTTCGTGCCGCCCCTGGTGCTCGGCATCGGCGGCACGTTCGTCGCCGTCGCAGCGACGGGTTCGGACCTCGGCCCGTACTTTCCGTGGCTGATCCCGACGAATGCACTGGCGCGATCCGGCGATGCCGCCACCACCGCGCTCACCGTCGGCTTGCTCGGTGGCGCGGTGTGCAGCGTGCTGATGGTGCTGGATACCCAAAGGCGCCTGCTGCGCTGAAGGCGCAGGACAAAGACCACTATCGGTAAATAGCGGGCGTTCCGTGTTCTACCCAAACAGCTGGGTTACACCGCGAAGCGGCGTGCGCTTTGACGTGTCGTTAGGGCTCACCGGCCGGTTGCCGCATATGCACGAGCTCCCAGATATGCCCGTCGGGGTCCTCGAATCCGTGCCCGTACATGAAGCCATGATCTTTTGCCGTGCGGCACGCCCGACCGCCATGCTGCTCGGCAAGCGCTACGAGTTGATCGACGCGCTCGCGGCTCTCGCAGCTCAGGCAGTTCAACACCTCGGTTGTTGCCCGTGCGTCCGCTATCGGTCGATCCGTGAAGCCGGCGAAGAATGGCTTGGCAAGGAGCATTACGAGGATGTTCTCAGCCACCACCACACAAGCGGCCTGGTCATTGCTGAATTGCTCGTTGATTCCAAAGCCGAGCCCAACAAAGAAGTCCCGCGAGCGCGAGGGGTTCTCCACGGGAAGATTGATGAAAATAGATTGAGCCATGCTGATTTCCCTACGAGCTCTAACACCGGAGTTGGGTCGCCATCAATCGGGGCGGACTCGACGAGTTATTAGCTGTGCCTGCCGTCAGGCGAGAACGACAACGTGAACGATCTTGCCGGATTCGACACGGTACGCGACAGCGGCATGCATGGACTCCGGCAGACCCGGCAGGTTCAGCCCCGTAACGCGCTCTTCGTCCACCACGTAGCGGCCGGCCTGGAACCGCACACCCAGCTCGGCCCGGAGATTCGGACTATTCGCAAACAGGGCGGAATACACGGCGCGCATTTGCTCGATACCACTCATCATCGCGACACCATCCGCGCCACCGACCACGACGTCAGTCTCGTAGCACGCCAGGAAACGTTCGAGGTCTCGTGCGTTGTAGGCGTCGAGCTGCTCTTGCACCGGATCCATCAGATCACCTCCGTACATTGGACAGCTCACACCTGAGTCAAACCGCGCCGCGACGCCTCGTCGGCTTGGACGAATTGTTTACTGACAGCGAGGGTTTTCCGCTGACCAACTCCAAATGGCCGTACTGGTGCTTGCGTTGCTCCGTGAAATGCCACCAAGGCTGCGGCTCGCCGCCGCCGAGAAAATGCGTGACGGACATGAAGGTGTCGAGTACGCACGGGTCGTGACGCGACCCGGTTGCGACGCGAAGCGATTCGTACAGTTTGAGAGGATCGACCCCCGCCAGCTGCTGAGGCTGCGTAAACCCGAGCAGCTCGAAGTCCTTGGCCATCGCCGGCCCGATGTTGGGCAGGTCGGTGAAGCGACGGACCTTTTCCCGCACGACCTTTGCTGGATTCATGTCAGCGAATACCTGAGTCAAGCCGCGCCGAGAAGCGGCGTCCACCTGGATAAATTGTCAGACCGCGCGGCCCGCAGCCACGGTAGCTCGCCGAACTTCTTAGACCCGACCCTTCTGTTGGAGCTCTTCGGCGAGGCCGATAAGGATGCCTTCAACGCCTCGGATATAGCAGAGGCGGTAGGCGTTTTCGTAGTTGACGACTTCATCGACGACTGCGGCCCCGAGCTTTGCGAGGCGTTTCAGCGTTTCGTCGACGTTCTCGACAGTAAACATCACCCGCAGATACCCAAGTGCGTTGACGGGTGCTGCGCGGTGATCTGACGCAATGGACGGGTGATCGAAACGGGACAGTTCGATGCGGCTGTGCCCGTCGGGCGTGCACATCATGGCGATCTCGACCCGCTGGCCTCGCAGCCCGGTGACGCGGCCGGACCATTCGCCCTCGATGGGCATGCGGCCTTCGAGCGTGAGGCCGAGCGCCTTGAAGAATTCGATCGCATTGTCGAGGTTCTCGACCACGATTCCAACATTGTCCATACGCTTCACTGCCATGATCTCTCCCTGGCGCCTAACACTCGAGTTAAGTCGCGCCCGGGAAGCGGCGTCGGCTTGGACGAATTGTCAGGGGCGCTGTCGCACACCTACGAACGTTGACCAACGCCCCAGCCCGTATTGCTTGGCCATGCGATGAAAGTAGATGGGCGTGCCGATGACGCCGAACACGCCGATGCCAACGGCGACACACGCGGCATAGGCAAACGGAACACGGTGGTTGGGATAGACAAAGGTGAGCAGCCACAAAAAAAACGCAAGCGCCGGATAGGCGATCGCGGCAAACGCGGCCAAGGCGAGGACGCTCATGAAAGGTGGAGGTGGAATCTCCCAGCCGCGCGCCCATGCCAACTGCCAGAGGTACGGAGCCGCGGCGTCTGGATCGGCGCCGGACGCCACCATGTACCGCTTGTATAGATCCACACGCTGCTGATGGTTCATGAGCGCACCTAACACCCGAGTTGAGCGCCGCAAAGCGGCGGCCGCGAACGAATTGTCAGACCACTGGACCGGACAACGTGGCCGTCGCAGCGAGACGCTTGGGCGCCTTGTTGCGCCAGGCCGACCGTACGAGATGCTCGACGGCTTCGGGCGTGGCACGCGAGAGATTTATCCGGACCCCGAGAACCTTCTGGCCCCAGTGCAATGCCTCCACTGCAGCGGGGTACATCGCAATGGCCAACAGGCGTTCTTGCTCGTCCACGAACACGTGGATGTGTTCCCCGTCCGGCGGCACGGTAACGAAGATCTTTCCTTTGACCCGGAACGAGCCGTAATCGAAGTGCGGTGCCTCGGTGACTTCCGGCAAGGCCAAGGCGATTGCACGAACGGACTGCACGTTCATTGCTGCTCCCAACAGTGGCCCAACACCTGAGTTAACCCGCGCCGCGAAGCGGCGTCAATTGGCACGCATCGCTAGCGCCCAAGCTCATGTAGCGCGCGAGTCGCTGTGCCAGGGTGCCGGTGTGCAGCTCGAACAAGTGGTTGTCGAAATCGTAGAAGTACAACGACTCACCCTCGCCTTCGACTCGTGGGCGCGACGGCCGGATTTCGACACCAACTGCCTCAAGCTGGGCCCTGTACTGCGGCAGGTCTGATGCCGAGACGGCGAATGCGACGTGCTGGTACGAACGGCTCAGCGGCGGCTCGCCTTCCATCGCGGCCAGCCACACGCCACCGAGCAGGAAGAACTTCTCGCGAGACAGCGAGAACTGCTCCGACTGGCTGTCGTAGACCTCACGTGCCCCGAGACCTTCGACTAGAACTCGCGCCATCTGCTCCAGATCACGACAGATAAAAGTGAGGTGGCTGATTCCTTCCATGGGCGCTAGCACCTGAGTTAGGCCGGGTCGCGAAGCGGTGTCGGCTCGGACGAATTGTCAGCTGTTGCATGCAGCACGACGGCTCTTGGCTGTCTGACAAAGAAGAAGCGCCGGTTGAAGAGCGCAAACGCGCAGGCGACCGCAAGGTAGTAAAGCCAGCCCTTGGAGCCGCCCGGCAGTGCACCGCCATCAACGGACGGCATGAGCACGCGAAGGACATCCGGATGAGTGTTGGCTGCCCAATGCAGCATCACGGAAGGCCACACGGAACCGCGCGTCCGCTGCACAAGAAACATGGCGAAGATGGACCACGTTTCCAGGTAAGCGAGGAAGTGAAACGCGGACGCCGGTGCTGCGAACAGCGAGTCACGGTAAAGCGCGAAGTGCCAGATCCACCAGATGAAGCCCACCACCAGCGCCGCCCAGAATGGCGCCAGGCCGCGGAGCAAGGCGGGCTGGACATATCCGCGCCAACCGAACTCTTCCGCTAGCGGACCGGTGACTAACGCGGCGCCCAAGGACAGGCCAAGCACGGCCGCAGGCGAAAGGACGACACTCGAGAACGGCGTGCCGGTGACGAACAGATAGCTAAAGCCAAGCGCTACGGGGATCAGCGCTGCGGCCAACACATACCGGAGCGCGCCGATCGCCCCTAGTACGCGACGCGTAAAGGCTGTAAGTCCCGCAGGTCCGCCTTCGGCAAACGCCGCAGCGAACCCGCCGATGCTTGCAAAGCAAGGGAAGAGCCAAAGGCTAAGCGCCTCGTTGCGCACGAATAGCCAGCCGATCCACGGAATGCCAAATGCAACCAAGGCGAACGTGAGTGCTCCCAGCAGTGCGTTACGAGTCATGAGCTTCCCAGCAGTAAGCAACGGCCAATGCCTGAGTTAAGCCGCGTCGCGAGACGACGTCGGTTGGTACGAACGATTGCAGCGACGCTGTGCGACAGCCGGAACAAGGCCGGTGGTGCTCAGGGCAGACCTGATACGTGCACCGATATACGTATCCAGCCATCTATTGTCCCGCCGCAGCTTGCATGAGACCGAACGGTGCAAAAAACGGCGGCTATCGCGAGCACGCCGTACGAACGATTGGCTGGCTCTACGGTGCGCCCGAAGCATTTCCGCGTGTGCCCAGATACCAATCGAACTTCACGGCGTCGTCCCAAGTGGTACCCATTTTCGCGATGATGGCTTCGCGTTGCATCGGGAGCAGGAACCGCTTGCTGATCGCATTGTCGATTGACGCCGTCGCAGCCTTCATGAAGCCTTGGCGATCTCCATAACGCTCTTCGATCGACAGCCGCGGGTCGTCTGCCGCCAGCCGCTCGGCACGCGTGCGCGCGAACGGGATAAACGCTCCATTGAGTCCCGAGATGAATCCGAACTTTTCGAGCTGTGGGGACTTCCAGTCCCAGGCGGTGAACGTGCCCAGAGGGACCGAGGACATCGCACCGCGCCAGCCGCCGAGCTCGTTGCCGTCGCTGTCGACCGCAGGCACAAGGAGCGGATATCGCCTACCCGCGCGCACCGGCTCGGTAATCACGCCCCGGCTGGCGTACGCGTCGCCCATATCCAGTTGCCACAAGGGCGGCGGTGCCGTGGGAACGCGGATGCCGGGGATCGCTGGAAAGTGCAGATCACTTGCCGCGACCAACGTGCTGCCGACGGTCGGCGCCGTGGTGGGCGGCGGCAGCGTTCCGTCGACAACCCACGCCCGCAAGTTCTCGAGCTGTGCATCCATCCCGTCCGCGAGGTCGACATTCGCGTTGTACGGATACGCGGCTTCCTTGCCGGGCTCGGTAAATCGGCCCGGCGCCCGAAGCGCATGCGGCACGCCTGCAAAGAAATAGAGGCGACTGTCGGGTCCAAGGGCGACCGGATGCTTTCCATCCGCGGTCGTCTGCAATAGCGATGCGTTGCGCGCCCAGTACTCCGAGCTTCCGATGACGTACATGATTTTCGGAACGGTCTTATCGCGAACCGCTCGGTCCAGAAGACCTGCACGACCCTTGCCGTCGATGTCCGGTGTCGACACATCCGCGAATGGGTACAGGTCGACCGCCCTCAAACTGCTCATGACCGAATTGCCGGCTTCTCCGGGCAACGCATACCGGTGATTGAACGAGCCACGTCCGGCGCCCGCCGTGGTGACGAGCATGCCGTCAAAGACGCGTCGACCGCCGGGCCCTGTATTGAAGCCGCGGTAGAGGAAATCCCGAAGAAATCGCCCGCCTTGCGAGTAGCCGTAGGCGAGCACCGCTTTTCCGTCCGCCGCTCGATCGTTGATCGCAGACGGAACCGTTTTGAACTTCAGGTGATCGGCGAAGTCGCGAAAAGCCGCCTCGCCCAGCCCCATGACCGGCGCATCCTCGCCCTCATACACGAGGCTGAAGTACGCGTCCGCCGCAGCTCGCTCGTTCAGCACGATGCCGCAACGCGCGTCGGCATTCTTGTCGGCAGACGCCGGCGCGAACGCCCAAGCGTTTCGCGGCACGACCTTACCCGGATCATCGAAACTCACGTGCAATCGAAGTACTGCGTCGCGCTGCTGCGCATCTCGCGCGCAGTAGAAGCCGTTCTCTGCCAGATCGAATGCCTTGGCATCCGTCATGTCGTCGGCCGCAAAGGTCGCACGCGCGCCACTGTGCGTGTGCGCAACGGGAACCCGCAGGCCGAACTGATCCGCGTCCAGTCGGCCCTGCCAGCCGACCCATGCCAGTGAGTAGCCCAGATGGAAGAAGGTCGGATCGGTGAGCGCCTTGACGCTATCGGGCGCCGAAAGATCGAGCCCACCGTCGGTCTCGAAGAACAGGCCATCCATTTCGGTGCGGCCGCGATTGGCAGCTTCAACCAGCGTCGTGTGATTGCCGCGCGCCGCGTCGACCGGACGAATGATGACGAACGGGCCTGAGTACTCGACCTGGCCACGTGCATTGGTTGGCGCGTAGCGGATGTCCGCTATGTCCTTCGCCGCAGATGCACGCGGATCGATCGCGTAGTGCACCGTCCCACGCAGCACCTCGTACGCACCGACGTTGCCGAAGGTCTTCCCGCCGACCCATGGCTGCCGACTGGCAATGTCCACGGACACCACCTCACTGCGAACGACCGGAGCAACCGCCATACAGGCAAGCAGCGTGAGGTACTTCAGGTTGCTAGACACATGTCGTCCTTGGCGCGCGATTGATTGCGGCACGCTATCCGCACGCAGTCGGTGCGCCCAGTGCAATTGGTAACCGCCGCGCGATGTAGCCGCACGTCGTCCCGGCTGGTGCGGACGCGCGCGTCCATGCCACCCGCTCGTCGAACATCAACACCGACCGACATGGGCGGAGTGCCGAAAGTCAGGATGGCGTATGTGCCTAGTCGCCGCGTCTGCGCCGCGACAATCTCGTCGCGTCGCCTCCCATTCCTATTGCAATGGATGAAGATCTCTTCCGCGGTGTCTCGAATCCGGCAAGGCGACGTCGCCTCCTGTTGCAACACGCGGCGCGTGTCGCCCAGGAAGTCGCCGATGCGGCGACACATCAATCCAACGCAGCTCGCGCGGCAGGATGGGACCTTGATCCCGTCGTACTCAATCGCGCTCGGCAGCTCCGCAAAGTGATTCAGGCGGCTGCAGACATCGAAGACGCTCCGGTCAAACCGCGTGGCGGCGGCCCCCGTCCGACGTCCCGCATTCCGGACTAGTTTTTGAGCCGCGCGTTGCCGGCCTTAAGCGTAGGACGTGGCGATTGAGGCGCCTACAGCGTGCCGCGACCGCGCCTCGCCTCGGCAGTTTCACTGGCGGGCGCCGGCCGCTCCTCGGAACGTCCCTACGTCCGCTTTCGGCCATTAGCGGACATGGCTGAGGGCCGTGAGCGCCTGGCACCTGGTCCGATGCACCCCCTTCCGCCGCTCGCGGACCGCATCGACCGCTTGTCATTTTTTCCGACAGGGGCGTGACCGCAGCCGGGACGATGGCTCCACTTTCCAAGGAGCCCGCCATGAACGTTTCGATCCCGCGCACTCGCACCGCGATGTCCCTGCTCGCCGTCGCCCTTCTGTCCGCCGCCGGCAACGCGTTCGCCGCCACCGAAAACTTCCAGGGCTTGACGGTGGACGTCGTTGGCAAAGGCCGACCGGTGCTGATGATCCCGGGCCTCAACAGCGGCGCCGACACCTGGCGCGACACCTGCGCCGCGCTGCAGAAGGACCACGTGCAATGCCACATGGTGAACCTGCCGGGCTTCGCCGGCGTGGCGCCGGTCAGCGGCGTCGACCAGGCCTTCGTCGATTCGATGCGCGACCGCCTGCTGGCCTACGCGAAGGCGCGCCACCTCAAGCAGCCCGTCGTGGTCGGCCACAGTCTCGGCGGCATGCTCGCGCTCGAGATGGCGATCGCTGCGCCGGACGCCGTCGGCCCGCTGGTGATCGTCGACTCGCTGCCCTTCTTCCCCGCCGCCATGAACCCGGCCGCGACCGTCGACACCGCGCGGCCGATGGCCGACGGCATGCGCACGCAGATGCGTGCGTCCGACGAAGCGACCTACTTCAAGGGCGTGGAGGCGTCGGTCGCGACGATGGCGCATGACCCGGAACGCGTCGAAACACTGAAGACCTGGGGCCACCAGAGCGATCGCACCACCACCACCGAAGCGATGTACGAACTGATGACCACCGACCTTCGCCCGCAACTCTCGAAGATCAAGTCGCCGACGCTCGTGCTGGGCAGTTGGGCCGCGTACAAGCCCTACGGCTCGACGAAGGAATCCACCGCGAACATCTTCCGCACGCAGTACGCGACACTCGGTGGCGTGCGCATCGACATGAGCGAGGCCGGCTACCATTTCCTGATGTGGGACGACCCGACGTGGGTGCAGTCGAACATCCGCGACGTGCTCGCGGCCCATCCGCAGGCCAAGTGAGTCGTCCGATGCCCGATGCATCCTCCCGGTGGTTCTGGTCGCTCAATGCCGTGATCTGGGCGTTGTATGCGGCGATCTCCACCGGGTTGGGTGGCGTGTTTGCCGGGGGCATGTCCTCCGGCATCGTGCTGATCAGCGTGGCGCTCGCCTTCTTCCTGTGGATCGGCAGCGGCGTACTGCGCGCTCAGGCGATACGTCGCAACTGGTTCGCACTCGATGGCGGCGCGCTCGCGCTGCGCCTGCTGATGGCGATCGCGGTTATTGCCGCGGTCGCACAAGCCGGGATCGCTGCCGTGCTGGTGCCGGCCGTAAGACTGCACTGGGTGCGGCTGCCGGGCGGTGACATGACGCCGTACGGCTGGGGCCCGCTGCTCGGCTACTGGATCAACACCTGCATCCTGCTCGGGTTGTGGACGGCCGTGTGGGCGGTGCGTCGCGCCATCCGCCGCGCACGCGAAAGTGAGATCGCGACGCTGCGTGCCGATGCGGATCGTCGCTCGCTCGAACTTGACGCACTGCGCGCACGCCTCAACCCGCATTTCGTCTTCAACGCGCTCAACAACGTACGTGCCCTGATTCTCGAAGACCCGGAACGCGCACGCGAACTGGTGACGCGGCTATCGGCCAGCCTTCGCCACGCGCTGGACCACAGCCAGCGCGAGTGGACGACGCTCAGGGAGGAACTCGCCGTCGTGGACGACTATCTCGCAGTCGAATCGGTGCATTACGAACAACGGCTCCGCGTCGCGATGGACGTCGATCCCGCAGCCCTGGATGCGCGCCTGCCGCCGATGTCACTGCAACTGCTCGTCGAGAACGCGATCAAGCACGGCATCGCACGCACCGCGGGTGGCGGCACGTTGTCGTTGCGAGCAGCGCGGCGGGATGGCGCCCTCGTCATCGACGTGTTCAATCCCGGCCGGCTGGGCGACGCGTCCGACGGTACCGGCGTCGGTCTCGCATTCATGACGCAACGCCTCGAGCGCTGCGCCGGCACGTTCGCACTCGACGACAACAACGGCTGCGTGCAGGCGCACCTGGAGATCCCGCAATGAGCCCGCTACGCATCCTGATCGTCGACGACACGCGGCTGGCGCGACAGGAACTCCGCACGCTGCTCGCGGCCATCGGCGACGTCGAGTGTGTTGGGGAGGCCGACGACGTGCCGGCCGCGCGCGAAGCGATCGCCCGGCTCGCGCCCGACGTGCTGCTACTCGACATCCAGATGCCGTCCGGCACGGGCTTCGACGTGCTCGACGGCCTCGATCCCGCGCCACAAGTCATCTTCACCACCGCGTACGACCACTATGCGGTGCGCGGCTTCGAAGCCAACGCACTCGACTACCTGCTCAAGCCGGTCCAGGCCGATCGCCTTGCGGCCGCCATTACGAAAGCTCGTGCCGCGCAACCGAACGTCGTTCGCGATGCGGGCAAGACGCTACACGCAGAGGACCAAGTGTTCCTGCGCGACGGTGACCGCTGCTGGTTCGTGCAACTCGGACAGATCAGTCGCATCGAGGTCGACGGCAACTACGCCACCGTGTTCTTCCGCAACGAGCACGCGATGCTCGGACGCAGCCTTGCCACGCTCGAATCGCGGCTCGATCCGGCCGTGTTCTTCCGTGCAAACCGCAATACGCTGGTGAACCTGCGGATGGTGCAGGCGATCGACTTGTCGGTCGGCGACGGCTACACGCTCACGATGAAGGATGGCGCTGAAGTCGATGTGTCGCGCCGGCAGGCCCGCGAACTTCGCGAGCGGCTGGCCCTCTGACGCGCGTTGATCAAGTCGTCGCAGGAGCGTCGGCTGACATCGCGCACGGACGCGACGTTAAGAAGCGGGACGCAGAGTACGCTCGCGTGCCTCGTCTGCCGCGGAAACGCGCGGCTACTGGCTCTGCGGCGTCACGGCCGGGCACGTGAGAAGACTGAATGGTGGGTCGTGATGGATTCGAACCATCGACCAGCGGATTAAAAGTCGGTCGCACCTAGCCGGGTACTCAGCGACTTAGGTCGAAACGAATTACGGAGGGGCGTCCGCTAACCCGTTGATCGGCTTGGGGCCGAACGGACGTTTTACGGAGAACCCCGCGCAGTTATCGGGCATCCGAAGCGCCCTGAACCCCGCGCGGGGCAGGCATAGGGTCGCGACGACGCCGATGGGCGGAAATCGGACACCGCCGCCTGCGCGTGTAGGATTTCTCCCATGCGCTTCGTCCACCGACTCGTCTGGTTCGGCTGCCTCTCGATCGCCGCGGTGACGCTCGCCTACTCCGGCCAGTAGCCCGGCGGCCAGGCCCCCAGCGCCTCGCGGTAGGCGGCCGGATCCACGAACCGCACGCGCTCCGCGCGCCAGGCGATCGGCCGGCCATCGCGCTCGAGATCCCGCACGAAGCGGTTCGCGCCGATGGCCGCGCAGAATCGGTCCCAGTTCTCCGGCGTGACCAGCACCAGCCCATCGGGCGGCCGACGCGAGCGCAGCGCCATCAGGACGCCTCCGGCTTCCGGCGGAAGGCGCGGAACACGCCCTCCTCCATCATCCGGTCGTGCTCGGCCGCGAAGTGCTCGAGGTGCTTCTGCGCCCAGGCTTCGCAACCCGCCATGCCGGCCTTGAGGCTGGAGCACTCGCGCGTCTTGTCCAGCCCGTTGAGCCGCAGCGTCGCGCGCCACTGCCCGTCGACGAGCTGCACCCGCGCGACCTCTCCGGCGTGCACGTAGAGCGAGTGCATGTTCGGGACGTTCTGGACGGTCGGATACCAGCGCATGCCGGCAGTATCGCCGGACCGGTCTCAGCGGTTCAGAGCAGCTCGGCCGTCTCGCCGTTGCCCAGCACGTCCTCGAGGCCCGCCTCGAGCTCGCGCGCCGCGGTGATCACGAAGCGTATCGAGCGGTCCGAGGTGTCGCCCAGCTCGATCGCATCGCGCTGCGTCGGGCCGTCGACCGCCGGCGGCACGATCGGCACCTGCGGCTGCGGCTCCCCGAGCGCGACCATCATCAGCGCCTTGCGCGCCGTCGACACGCCCAGGCTGGCCAGCACGTCCGGGAACAGGCCGTGCCAGAAGACGATGGCGACGTACTGCCCGTTGGGCTTCTGCCAGGGTGCGCCGTCGCGCAGCGCGATCGCCACCGTGACGAGGTCAATCTGCAGGGTGTCGGGCTTGTCGTGGACGATGCACGAGACCCATACCTCGTCCGTGGTCTCCAGGCGCAGGCGGGAGCCGGCCGCGACGAGCTCGGCGGCGACCGGCGAGTCGACGCCGAACTGGGCGAGTACTGCCGCGAGCGCCGCCTGCAGGCCCGGCACGGTGCCGGCGATCTTCGTATAGGACATGGGCGTGCCTCCTAGGGCTTCTGCTGCAGGTTGTGGGAGTAGATGCGGCGCGCCGGGTCGCGCCCGGCGGCGAAGCTGAGGCCGCCGAAAGAGAGGTAGACGACGGGCTGCAGGCCGATGTCGCGAACCGCGAGCACCGTGCGCCAGCCACCGTCCGTCCAAACCTCGCGACCGAGCATGTCGGGCGCGAACGCACTGCCGCCATCGCGTAGATCGAACGGCGCGGTCGTAGAGCAGTCGAGCTCGAAGCCGTCGCCGGTATCCAGCAGCACGCAAGGCTTGATGCCTCGCCCCAGCACGCGCACCGCCGCGCGGCGCGGTTCGGTGCCGGTGTTCGGCAGGTCGATGACGTCGAACTCCATGCCGTCGAGTGCCGCGCCGGCACTCGTGGCGGCATCGAGCCACATGGCCTCGGTGACACAGCGATCGTCTCGTCCGCCGGGGCCGCCAGCCGAGCCGGACGTCGGGAACGTAACCGCGCAGTCGCCGATGTAGATCCGACCGGACGAGCCGTAGATGTCGTTGCCGTTCGTCGTGGCCACCAGCGTGCGGGCACCGCCGACGTGGTTCGGATCGTCCATGTAGAGGTAGTACTGGACCGTGCTGCCGCCGGTGCCCGACACGCCGACGCTGCTCGCCGAATAGCTCAGCGTGTAGTCGCCGCCGAGCACGGTGAATGCACCGACGTTGATCGTGCCGACGGCCGGTGTGCCGGCGCTCGCGGCGTAGGTGATGGTCGTCGGCACCTTCGCGCGGCCGTTGCCGACCATGATCTGCGGCAGGCGGCGGTTGTCGAGCAGATGGCCGCTGACTTCCGAAGCCAGATCCGTGGCGAACACGAGGCCGACGTTCGACCAGCGGATGTCCGCCGGGAGGCCGCTCGCGGCGGCAGTTGCTGCGCTTGCCGTGCCGTTGGCCACCACCGCCTGGAGCACGACGCGGTAGGACGCCGCGTTCGCGGGCACCGTCCCGGCCGCAAGCGTCGTGGTGGCCGCGTACGACGTTCCCGAAATGTCGGTGACCGACTGCACGGCCACGCTGCCGCCTGCCGCGTCCATGAACTGAATGTAGAAGCGCGCAACAACGGCGAACCCAGCCGAAAGCGCGACGTTGTTTGCAGCGACCCGCGTCACTGTGAGCGTGTAAGGCGTTCCCGCTGGCGGCGCGCTGACCTGCGGTGCACTCGTCAGATATAGACTTTGACTCGTGCTCGCCGCGATCGAGACCCCAGCGGCTAGCCGCACGAGGACGTCAGCATTCGCTCCGGCCGGCTGTTCGTACACTGCCGCCCAGGCCGGATCAGCACCTAGAATCGCCCACCCGTCGCTAACGCTGGCGCCTGTGGCCGTAACGGTTGTACCAACCGGCGTGCCACCCATATTCGACGCGAAATTGCCGTTCGGAAGCGCGAATTTGCCGCCGCCTGCCCGACCAGATGCCGTGTCGGCCAACTGCTTGGCCTTCGCTGCAATGGCGTTCAACAGCGCCTGGCGCGCGGCATACACGTCCGTGAACTTGGTGCGGAACGTCGTGCCGACGATCGTTGTGTTGCCGCCGGTGTTATTCCACGCGACCGGCGCGGTAAGCGTTGCGAGGTATGCAGCGAGCGCCGTTATGGACGCGTCGTAGGTGGCTTTCGCCGCGGTCAGCCCATACGTCGTCGCCTGCGCATCGATGCCCGATTGCTCAGCGGTAAGCGCCGTGTAATCAGCGATCACCGTCGACTTCTCGACCGGTGTCAGGACGTTGTCGCTTGCGATGTCCGTCAGCGCCTGCAGGATCGCCGAGCTTGCGACGCCGCCTGCGGACGCGACGTTCGAATACGCCGACGGCGTGCCGGCGAACGTCAGTGCACGCACGCGATACCAGAAGACCGTGGCGCTCGCCGTGGGGTCCGTCCACTGGGTCAACCGCGCGCGCGCGATCTCCGCATAGGCGCCGCCACTCGACGTCGCCCGCTCGACCGAATACTCGACGTCAGAGCGCTGGTCGGCGTCGACCGACCACGCGAGCGCAACGCCATCCGCGACGGACGTCGCGGTCAGCCCGGTGGGAGCACGCGGCGCAAGAGTCGCGCCGGCGACGGTGAACGAAACGCCGACCCAGCCCGAGGCAAGTGAGCCTGGGCCGAGCGAGCGCGCCTCGCCTTCGTAGCTGACGGTGCGCGACAACCCGGGGATCGAGATCGTCGTCGAATCCGCAGGGAATTGCCGCGTCGTCCACTGGGCGCCGCTTCCGGCGATGCGATAACGGATCTCGTACGCAAGGATCGGAGCAGCCATCAGAGAGCCCGTGTTCGGAAGTTGAGGTGATCCGGCGGCATGACGTACCCAGACGATCCCTGCACGCCGATGTGAACGGTCGGCTCCGTTGTGCCGCCGTCGCTCGGCTCGCTGTTCGATTGGTTCGAGAGAACGACAACAATGTTTGGCTCAGGCGGAGGATCCATGTACGCCGTGCCAGAAACCTCGCTGGTGATCGTCGTCGGCGGGCTGGCCCAGTAGGGTCCGACGCGACTGTCGTACGGTACGGTGCTGATTCGCGCACTCAAGTCCTGCGCCGGATAGATACCGGTGACGAGCACAGGCGACGTTTCCTTTGTTGTCTCGCCGATCACGACAACGTCGCCGAGGTTGACGCCGCTCGGCGAGCTCGCCAGCGTGAAGCTGTTGGTCTCGCCTGCGACGACGCCAGTGAGCGCGATCACCACGCTGGAGCCGTCCTGCTTACGAATGCGCGCGCTGTAGCTGGTCGCGGCGGCGAGTTCGATGCGCTCGTCGAGCGTCAATGCCGTGCCTGCCAAGGTCGCCACGCGCCCCCAGCCCGTGCCCCACTCCGTCACGTCATGCGCCACGTGGATGAGGTCCCCTCGCGTACACGCGAGGTTCGCGACGTCGGATTCGAAGGTGGCCGTGAACGGCCGAAATTTCGCCTGTGCGAAGTGGTGACGCGCGACCCGCCACGCCTGATGTGCGTCCGCTGCCATGCGCAGCTCGATCGTCTCAAACTCCGTGGGCTCCGGCGCCGCGGACGCAACGCCTCGCGCGTCGACGCCACGGTAGCTGTAACCGTCGTCGACCACGACGATCTCGTCCTGCTGCCAGTCGGCTGCCGGATTGCGGAAGCGGACGCGCAGCGCATGCGGCAGCTTCGTGAAGATGCGCGAAACCGTGAAGTTCTTCGAGTCGAGCGGCGTGAACACCATGACCGGCGTCGTCGTGCCGCTGTCGAAAAGGACACCGTACTTGCCGTCGCGCGTCGTCAGCGCGCCCAGAGAGCAAGCGAGGATGTCGTCGATCAGCGCGCGAGCCGTTACCTTCGCATCGAGGACGCCACGCGTCTCAAAGTTGTTGGTTGTGCAGAAGTCCGCGAAGTCGGCGAACGCCGTGAGGTCGACGCGGCTGGTCGGGACGTGCGTCGAAAAGGCCGGACACGACGTCATGAGCCAATAGAGCACCCATGCCGTGTTGAGGTTGCCGGTCGGGGCCGACCACGTAGCCGTACCGCGGTTGTAGACGGGAATCTTCTGCCGGACGATGCAGGACAGCGTCTGCAGCGGGCCGTTGAGTTGTTCGCTCGCCTTGATGCGCATGCACAGCTTGACGGTGCCCGTCTTGCTCGGCGACGACTTGCGGATCGAGCGTAGGACGGACCAGGTTGCGTCGCCAATACGGCTGTTGACCTCCGACGCGCCCCAGCTCGTCCCGGTGCGCGTAACCCGCACCTCGTACTGTCCGGCCGCGACACCCCATGCATAGCTGGCGACGAAGGGCTTTCGATCGGGCGTCGGCACTTGGAAATTGAGTGCGACCGACGACCAACTGAGGCGCACGGTCCGCGTTCCTGTGCCACCCGCGACGGCGCCAGGCTGCGGCGCCGTGATCCACGTACCGCTGCCGACGAGGCGGTACTCGATATTGATGTTCGCGGTCACGCGAACGAGATTGCCCTTCTTGTCCATCCCGAAGAGGCCTTGCGGGAACACGATGTCGAGGCTGATCTCGTCGACGTTCGGCGCCGTCGTCCGCGTGACGCTGGCGCCGTCGTTCATGGCTGCCGACACGCTTACTTCGTTGACGTCACTCTTGTAGAGCGTCGGCGTCTTGGTGATCTCGTACTCGACGCCCTCATACGACGCGATCGGCGTGTCGCCGATGCGTAGGTCGCTGACGTCTAGGTAGACCGTCGGGTCGAGCGGGCCACCGTAGTCATGGCCCAGATCGAACATCAGGCGCTGGTAGCTCGTCTGGCCGAGCGACTCGCTGTACGGCATGGCGGCGTGCGGCGGGAAAATCCGGCACTCGCCGATGACGAGGGGAATCGGCCCGTACGGCGCCACAGCGTTTTGACTGCCCGTGAGCTGGTTGAGTCGATCGGCGTTGCCGAACCCGCCTCCGCCCATCTTGGGCTGCGGCGGCGGCACGAGCGCATTCACGATCAGTGAGCCGACCATGAAGATGGCCGCTGACGCGACCGCGGTGCTGACACCGAATGCAGCCGCGACGTACGGCGCCGCGTACCACGCGACGATCATGACGACGATCATCAGGATCGTGCGGATCCACTTCGCGCCGTTGCCGCTGCCCGCGGGCATGCGCGTGACGTGGATCGCGGTGCCCGCCTTCGGCCGCACGCGCGACCACAGCGCGCGGGGCACTTCCGTGCCACCGATCTCGACGCGCACGGTCAGCGCGACGGGCTCGCCTTCGGTCGCCTCAAGCAGCATCGCCTCAAGCGTCTGTCCGCCCGAAACGCGGCGCACACCGTGGTCGACGCTGAAGGGATGCGGTCGCAGGACCAGGGCGTTCGTGTCGCGCTCGATCGACTCAGCCTGCATGGCGATAGAACCCCTCGATGCGCTTGTGCCACATGCGGTTGTCGGTCCGTTCGATGCGGCTGGTGCCGTCTTCCGGCCAGTGCAGGAACGACGTCGGGCCGACCATGACGCCGACGTGCCGCGGCTGGCCGGCGATGTTGAAGATGACGAGGTCAAACGCGCGCGGATCCGTCACGCGCACGAAGTCGGCGGCGAGTCCATCTCGGATCGCGCACGCAATGCCACTGTGGTCTGCGCAGTCGCTATAGCCGTCGCCGTAGTCGGGCAACTTCAGGCCGAGGCAGGCGGACAGGACCGCGCGCACCCCGCCCCAGCAGTCGAACCCGTCGGCGCGTCCGTGGTCCGCGAACGGCAGGCCCACGAAGTCCGCGAGCTGCGTCATACGAACAAGCCTGCGCTGGTCGACGGAATGTAGCTCTGCGCCGGCACGGCCTGGTTGAGGAAATCCTCCTCGTACCCGATCTGCGCGGAGATCACCATTGCGTCGTAGTCGACGTTGAGGATCGAGAAGTCGTACGGGCCGACCTCATCGGTGTTCGGACTGCTCGCCAGCACGACGCGCAGCTTGCACTTCGGCACGCCTGCGAGATTGCGCAGCGCACGCGTCACGTCGCGGTCGATGTTGTCGATACGCAGCGCAACCTGCGGCGTGCTCGCGTCGCTGTCTTCCGGGAGCACCGCTTCGAACGGATATGGCAGGTACGTGCCATCCGAGCGCACAACCGACTCGGTGTTGTTCGCGATCCGGATGGTCGTGATGTCGGGGTGCGTGATTTCGAGCAGGCAGAGAAAGACCTCTTCCGTCTCGCGCGCCAGCACGGCCTTCGCGGCCGCGGTGGAGAGGATGCGGCCCGTCACGGCAGGCGTTCCAGCTCGAGCTCCGCGCGCCAGAGCGTCCCGCCGGCCGGCGTGAACTGCGGGGGCGACTTGAAGCGGTAGTCGCACGTGGGATATCCGGCCTTGCGAAAGTGCTTCCACGTGAACGGCAAGACCGTCTTGAGCGTCACTTGGTAGAACGTGTCGAGCGTGTCGCACTGCGTGCGGTCGATGAGGATCGCGAGCCGCACGTCATCACCCACGGCGGTGAAGCGGCGGCGCGTCTTCGGTACGCCGGCGTCCATGTCGGTGCGCACGGCGTTCCGCCATGGCACGTAGCTGACGCCGTCCATGAGCGGCGTCTGCGGCAGCGTCGAGGGCCAGGCACTAGCCACGGCTGGCTCCCGCCGGGCTGACGCCGAACCGCGACTGGATCGCGCGGCCGGTGCTGCCCATCGTGCCGATGCGGCGGTCGACTTCGCTCACAGCCGCGTCGACGATGACCTTGATCATTCGACCTCCATCCGGTCCGGTGCTTTCTTCCGTGCGCGTCTGACCATTGCCGTGGTTCTCGACGACGACCGTCACGCCTGGCGCGTCGCGACCGACCGCGGCGGTCGTGGTTGGCGCCATGTTCGGCGTCACGACGCCACCGTCGGCATAGCCGCGGCGGCCCATGCGCATCGCTTCCACGACGCCGACGCCGCCTGCTCGCGCGATGTCGCGCTGGCTCCAGACGACCTCACCCTTGTGCACGACGCCGGCCGGCTGGTGGACGCCGCCCGAGCCCGTGTAGCCGCCGGATGAGTAGCCGCCAGTGTTGAACGGGTTGTCCGCGGCGGTGAGCGCCCCGCCTGCGCCCGCGCCGGTGAACAGACCGAACACCCACTGCACGGCCTTCTCGGCAAGCAGTTGCGCGGCCATGCGCTGCAGGTCCTTCGCGAACCCTTCGAACGCTTCGCCGGCGGACTTCGAGCCGTCGATGAAGCTTGCGAACATGTCCTGCGCGGACAGGCGCACGTCATCCATCAGCGCCTGCTGCTCGGCCAACTCCTGCTGGTGCTTGACGAGTTCTGCGATGCTTTCGCCGTAGGCGCTGTTCGCCTCGACGCCGGCTTGGCGTAGCGCGATCATCTGCGCCTGCTCGAGGCGCGACTTGCCGATCAGCGCGATCTCGAACTGCAGGTCGTCGATGACCTGCCCCGCCGCCTCAGCTTGCTTCTTCTTGGCCTCGGCTTCGCGCTCGCGCGCTTCACGTGCCTTGTCGGTCTCGATCGCCGCCTTCTCAGCGGCGTCGGCTTCGCGCAACGCGGTTTCAACGCGATCGCGATCGCTGTGGCTGACCTTGCTGCCGAGCTGGTCGAGCTGCTGCATGATCGAGACGCGCAGGCGCTGAATCGCCGTGAGCTTGTCCTCGGCACCGGCCTGCGCCTGCAGCATCGCGGTCTGCTCGCCGATGCGCGCGATGATCGGGCCGATCTCGTCGACGGCCTTCTTTGCCTTTGGCCCCTTCGGGGCGCGCGCCGCGTAGCTCGATTGGATCGCGGCGATGCGCTGCTGGATTTCGAGATCGGACTTGCCCGCCGCGGCACCCTGCTTGCGCGCCTCCGCGATGTCCAATTCCATGCGCTGACGCTGCGACGCGAACCGCACGCCGCTACGCTCGAATTCGTCACGCGCACGCGCGACGCCGGAGTCGACCGGCAGGTCGCTGGCCGACGGCGCAGGTCGATTGAGGAACGCGTACGGATCTGCAGCGGGCTTCGCGGGCGCCGACTTGCCGCTGCCGCTGCCGAGACCCGCGAGCGGCGCGAGCGCCGTGCCGCTGAAGGCGAGGCCGTTACGTAGTCCCGTGAGCAGGCCCGCTTGTGCGTTAGCGGAGTTGCGGAAGCCATCGACAACCGCGTCGAACGCTTCCTGCGCATCGCTTTTGACGTTGCGCCAGTACTGCGCCCACAGCGAAAGATTGCTCGTGATCTCGCCGTGGCGCTCACTGATCGAGTCGGCGTACGCACGCACGGCGACCGCCGAGGCATCGGCCGACTTGCCCTGGTCGTCGAGGGCCTTAATCGTTTCGAGCGTGCCTTCGGTGAGGAAGTGCTGCGTCTCGTTGAGCTTGAGGATGGCCGCGACCGGTTCGTCCTGCAGCGCGACGAACTGCTTGATCGTCGCTTCGATCGACTGACCGGTGCTGTCCTCGAGCTCGATCGCGGCTTGCGCGACGATCTTGAGCTGGTCGGCGGCGAACTTGCCGCTGCCGACAACCGACGTGAGAACGTCGCTCGCCTTGCCGCCGGTGGCGTTCGTCGTGCGATCCAGCTCGGCGGCGATCGCGCGCAGATCCTGCACGGTCGTCGAGGCGGCGGCACCGGTGCTGATCAGCGCCTGGTTGAACGCGTCCGCTTCATCGCTCGCCGACTTCCACGCGACCGCCAAGCCTGCGACCGCTGCCGCGGTGAGCGTGATCGGATTGATCAGCCCGACGAGTTCGCCCGCGACCGCACGCATCGCCGGCGCGACGCCGCCAAACATGTCCTTGAGCTGGCCGCCCTGCTGGAACAGCACCTGCAGCGGACGCTGGCCGGATGCGAGCCCGGTGACGATGTCGGTGATCTGCGCAGGCAGGTTGCGCGTCGCGTTCGCGAGTTCCTTCGCCGACTTCGACGCCTGCTGCATCGCAGGCGCGACTTTCGCGACCTGCTGCTCAGCCTTCGCACCGCTCTTGGCAAGCTGGTCGAGGCTTGTGGCCGCCTGCGGAATACCGTCGCTCGTGACCTTGATGCCAAGGCTGGCGATATCGGTCATGCAACTACTCCCGCGGTTTACGCATGACGGCAAGCGCTTCGGCTTCCATCACACGCAGGCATTCGAACGTGTCGGGCCAGTCGGCCCGAGGGACCGCCTGCAGACGCAGGACGGTGGGGATGGCGCCGTAATCGAGGCCGGTGGGACCGGCCATACCGATGCGCCATTGCGTCGACAGCGAAAGGAACGCGTCGACGGCGGTCAGGTTGTCGGGCTGGATGCCGACTTCCTCATCACCAAGGTCGTCGAGGGTGAGACCCAATGCCGCGGCGGCACGCATGTCGTCCGCAGCGTCGGTCTGCTTTTCGTAGATCGCCCTCGCGACCTGCCTCAGTTTCCCTGGCGGATTCCAGCGAGTTCGCGCACGTAGCGCGTGAGCACTTCACGCGCCGCGCCCGGGTAGGCCTGCACCAGCCGCGCGACGTTGTCCTGGTCGAACGGGTCGTCCAGGTCCCAGCCTTCCGCAACGCTTCGGATCGCCGAGGCGTCGTCCATGTCGCGGCTTTCGTCGGCCCACTGCGTGACTGCGACTCGGTCGCGATAGCGGAAGGTAAAACGCACATCGGCCGTGCCGCCCGGGATCGGGACGGACACGGTCGCGGCGAAGGTCGGATCAGGGATCAGCTTGAGCTTCGCCATGCGTCAGCCTCAGGTCGCGTAGCGGACGGGTTCGTTGAGCATCGACAGCGTCGCCTTGACGGCCATGATCTGGTTGGCGGTCAGGCTCGGCGTCTTGTCGACGGACACGTACGCGTTGTAGAGGATGTTCGAACCGTTCGGCAGCAGGACGCGGATCGCGCGCTGCAGGCGGTCGTCGTTCGCCGCAGCGAGCGCGATGTAACCCGCGAGCGTCGGGTCGTCGGCGATCGTCAGCTCGAGGCCGTACGGCGCCTTCGTCGTCGGGATGCGCTTCTTCGCGTCCGCTTCCAGAAGCTGATACTCGAGGAACTCCTGGTCACCGCCGTTCGAGCCGGTGTCGAGGATCTGCACGATCTGCGTCCAGCCGCTGATCTTGCGGAAGCTGCCGACGCCGGTGCCGGCCGGATACGTCGTCGTCGAGGACGTGTCGTAGCCTTCGAGCGTGAACACGGTGCCCGACGGGGACTTCGCGCGGACGATCTTGTCGGTGAGGCGCGACCAGCCCGACGTCATCTCGACGTAATCGCCGGCGACGAGCGTGTTGGTTGCGGTCGCGACGCCTTCGGTGGCGTTGGTGAGTGCGGTGACGTTGGCGGATGCCGCGTAACCGGACGCGATGAAGATCTGCGCGCCGTTGGGGAGCTTGATGGCCATGGTGGTCTCAGGTGGAAGCGCCCGGCGCGCGGGCATGAAAAAAGCCACCCTTCGGCGGCTTCGGTCGTTGCGCTTGCGCGCGGGTCAGGGTGTGTCGGTGCGATAGGGAATCGACACCGGCACCGTGTAGTCGGATTCGTGTTGCAGCGCGGGCGCAACGCTCGCGGGGCCGATCGTTCGAACGGTCAGGCCGCTCGCGGTCATGGCTTGATTCACGGGGAACAGCGCCGCGATCTCGTCGGCGATGCCTTCGGCGACACCGGGGCCAGCGTCAATGGGCGCCACGATGGACACCTGCAGCAAGCCGCGATACGCGCGGTGCGCGCCGTCGAGCGTGGCGCTCGTCGTCGTGGCGCGCAGCAGGTTCACGCGCAGGTACGGCAGCGCGGGGCCGGCCTTGGCGTTCTCAAATGCAACGGGCAGCGCGGGTGTACGTGCGGCCGCCCACGTCGCGAGTCGGGTTTCGAGCGCGGCGCGGACCAGGGCGTTGCTCACGTCAGGCTCCGGGCTGCGGCGTCGACCATCGTCTGGAACTCCGTGACGGTGATGCGGACCATGCCCGCCGGCGCTTGCCGGCTGTGGCTTTCGTATTCGATCTCGCGCGCGTAGGGCAGCGAGTTCATGAGATAGATCGGTTGCAAGCCGTCGGCCGCGGCGATCGTTCCGGTGCCGCGAGCGATCGTGCTGGAGCCGCCGGCGTCGCGTGCGGTCGTCGTGTCGATGCTGGGCACGCCGATGCTGGCGACCCAGTTGGCGCGCAGACGGCCGCCGACATAGCCCGCAGGCGGCTTGCCCTTCCACAGCGACGGATTGCCGACGGGCGTGCGCATCACGACGCGCGTCAGCGCATCGATCGCAACCTTGCGCACCACTTGCCGCGCCTGTCCCGGCGCCTTCGCGGCGAACGCGGCGAGCGACAGCGCGAACGTGTCAGCCACGAAGTTGTGCCTCGTAAAGCACGGCAACGCCAGCGGGCGCGAGGATGCGCACAGCGATGACCGTTAGATCAGCTCCCTGCCAAGTGAGCGCGTCGTCCTGCCGCGGTGCAACGGCCGCGATGAGGTAGCCGCGGCGGTCGCCCTGGCGAATGAGCGTGCCGTCGATGCTCTTGGCGTCGTAGTCGATCACGACGGCTGTCGTCGCGAGCGGCGTGACCGTCGCGGCGGTCGTGCCTGTCGTCGGGTCGTAGGTGGCATCAGCGCGTCGCTTGAGCGTTGCCGCCGCGCCGAAGCGTTGCAGCAGGCGCGTCGCGGTTGCCGCGGTGCGCGCGTAGTCGAAGGCGGTCATCAGATGTCGCCCGTCGCCTGCCTCACGCCCGCGCGACCTTCAACGCGCCGCCACCGGACATCCAACGTTGCACGAGAGAATCGACGAATGCATAGCGCGTCGACTGGCGCGCACCAGGTGCGTACGTCACCGACACCGGGCCGACCGTCTCGCTCGTGACCTGCGCGCCTTGATCGGCGAGTAGTGAGCCCGTCGCCGCGCGCAGTGCGAGCTCGGCGTTGGCACGTGAGATCTCGGCGGGGATCGGCGCCGGATACAGCACCGACGTACGCGGCCAGTCGAGCGCCTGCGTGAGCTTCAGCTTGCAGCCGACCCACGCACCGCCATAGACGGCCTGCATGTAATCAGCGCCCGCACGCAGCGCCTGCTCTTTCGCTGTCGACGTGAGCGCAGCCCACGCCGTGTTGCCACGGTCCGCGAAGTACGCGTCGGCCGCAGCAACGGAGATGTAAGCCTCGGCCGTCGTGAGGCCGCTGCCATCTTCGACGACCAGGGCCATTGGTTATTCCTTGGTGCGACGCGCGCGAG
This sequence comes from Lysobacter sp. HA35, assembly GCF_054061195.1. NCBI lineage: Bacteria > Pseudomonadati > Pseudomonadota > Gammaproteobacteria > Lysobacterales > Lysobacteraceae > Lysobacter > Lysobacter sp. HA35. The sequence continues at coordinate 1,939,434 of NZ_JBSSDY010000001.1, forward strand.
ACGGCTTGTCAGCCGGCGCTTCGTCGAACAACACGTCGTCGGCAGTCATGTCATCGCGATTGATGACCTTGTAGCCGCTTTCGTTCTCGGGGCTCGCGTCGACGACGCGGACCGTTTCGGGGTTCTGCATGAAGCCTCCAAATGAAAGAGGGCGCCCGAAGGCGCCCTCTCAGTTCATCAGCCGAGCAGCGTGGCGATGTGCGCCGCCTTGACGGCACCGGTGCCCCAGGCCGCCGCGATCTCGTAGCGGATCTGGCGGTACTGCTTGTACAGGCGGACTTCGAACGACAGGCCCGACTTCGGGTCCGTGATGATCATGGCGTCTTCGGCCATGTCACCCTCTTCCGGAATCGCCGGCGCGCGCGTGGCGAGCCAGATCGCGTTGCGATCGAACGCCATGTTCGCCGCGTAGCTGTTGCCGACGGTGAGCGCCGTCGCGGACGCCGGGATCGCCTGCAGCAGCCCAGGAGCCGCGAGGGTGATCGCACCCGGTGCAGCCGTGCCCGATGCGACGACGTACTTGTTGGTGTCGCCCGCGAAGGTCACGACGTCACCCGCATTCACGGTGCCCGTGCCGGTGATCAGGGTGATCACGGTGGCGCCGACGGCATAGCCAGCGGTGTTCGTGGTGTACGACGCGCCGGTGCCCTTTGTCACGTTCGCGGCCTGAGCCGACTCACGCACCGAGAAGCCGTGGATGTCGAGCAGCACGCCCTGGCGCAGGATCGCGTCGGTGCCTTCGAGGTTGGCACCGCGGCCGCCCTGCTTACCGCGCACGTTTGCGCCGGCCGCGGTGTTCAGCACGAGCTGCATGTCGCCGGTCGGCGCGCCGTTGTCGACGAGGATTTTCCGGGCGAACGATGCATCGGTGTAGTCACCCGGCGTGGCGAACGGCGTGGTGCCGGCCGTGCCGTACGCACGCGAAGCCGCCTTGTAGGCCACCTGCGCGACGTCGACTTCGATCTCGTTCACCAGCGTACGCATGCCCTGCGCGAACTGGTTGACGCGGATGCTGTTGTAGCCGGCGCCGCTGTTGACGCCCTTCTGCTCTTCGCCGTTCCAGCGGATCGGCACATAGCGCGCCTTGGTGATCGACAGCGCGACGTTGCCGACGGTCTGGTCGCCGTCATTCGGCGCGGTGACGCCCGGCGTGACGTTCGACGCGGTCGACGGCGGAGCGACGTGGCTGTAAACCGTCTGGCCGACAGCGGCACGATCGGCGCCCGAATCGCGGTTGACGGCCGGGATGAAGCCGACCAGCTCGCGCGACACGACGTCGAGCGCTTCGTACAGGGTCGGGATGAGATTGGTGAGCGTGTTCGCCATGATGATTTCTCAGGTGTTGGCGGTCAGTCGGTGACCGTGCCGCCGGCTTTGGAGTGCGCCATCTGGTCCGCGGGGCTCATGCCTTCGAAGGCAGTCCGCGAAACCGACTTGGCTGTGGAGTTCGCGCGGCTCGATCCCTGGGATCCGCCGCCGCTGGTGTGGGTTGCCGCGACGAAGTGCTTCCCCTCGTCGCCGCCGGCCCATTCCGTGATGTAGTCGGCCAGTGCCTTGTCGCCCGCCTTGACCACGCGCGCGCCGTTCTCGTCGACCACGGCCACGCTGCTTGCGAGCAGCGCCTTGGCGGCCTTGAGGTGCACGGGGTTGGTCACGCCAGCCTTCGCGAGGCTCTCGGTGAGAGCCGCGTCGCGCAGGCTGTTGCTGTAGGCGCCGTCGATCTCGGTCGCGCGCTTGGTAGCGGCTTCCGCGTCGGTGATCGCCTTCTTGGCGGCCTTCTCGGCAACCTGCAGCTTGCCCTTCAGGTCATCGCGTTCGGCCTCGAGAGCGGCATGCTCTTCGGGGTCGATCGCGCTGTCCTTCTGCGCCTTCTTCAGCTTGCCGAGCAGTTCGGTGTTCTTCGCGCGGAGACCCTCGGTCTCTTCGGCGACGGCAGCACGAACGGCGTCCTTGAACTCTTGCGAGTTCGGGTCGAATTCACTCACGGATGTGCCCCTTGGGCTGGTGGTGCGCTTTGCGCGAGAGGCGTCCGCATCGCGGAGGCCGGAAACGAAAAAGCCCCGCACTTGGCGGGGCTTAGGAAATGGTCGGAGCCGCGGAGTTACCCCGCTCCGTACTACCCGGTGTTGGCCCGGCAGCAGGCGACGCTCGGATGGAGGGGTCGCCCTTGATCAATGCCGGATTACCCGCCGGCCTCCACCACTTCGGGGTTCGATCGCGCTCGCGCGCTAATCCATGACGCGCCGGTGCCCTTGCGTGAGGCACCCGACGCACAACTTGTTCGATACGTTGCCGATCTTCGCGGTGATGTACTCGCGACCTGCGCAGTGACTGCACTGCGGCATGTTCGGCTGACGGCGCTTGCGCTGCTTGGCGCGCACGCGTTCCGCCGGGCTATCCGGCTTCTTGCTGCCTTCGATAACCCGAAGATTCGCCATCGTGGGAAAGCGTGACACGCCACCGCGCCGAGTCAAGGCCCGATCCTTTCGCGGAGCTGCGCCAGCGACAACCAGCGGCCGCGATCGTCGTGGAAGCGGTCGACCGACACCTTGCCGGCGCGCAACAGCTTCCCGCGCTCCGGCCCGAGAATCTCATCCTGGCGTGCCGCGGACTGGCGTGCGAGCCATTGCCCGTAGCTCAGCTCCGCAGGCACCTGCCCGTCCATGCTGGCGCGCGTGCCTGCTGGTAGGTCGTCGACTTCGAAGCCGAGCTCGCGCCAGCTCTTGAGCACCGGCACCGATACGGAGCGGCAATTGAAGTGCAGCCGGCCGGGGCCGCCGAGCCACGGGATCTTGTGGCCGATCGGCTTGTGGTCATCGGGTGTGTACTGCAAGCCGTCGCGCACACGACACATCGGGCTCGTCCGCGAGTCGAGCGTGGCGGTCCACTTGACTGCCTTCACCAGGTCAGCGTTCGCGTCGACCATCGCCTGCCGCGCGGTTTGCGCGGTGTGGCCGAGTGCGGTTTGCACGACGGTCGCGACGTCACGGCGGCTGCGCTCCAGCACACCGTCGGCAAACCGCAGCGCCTTCGTGCCGCGGATGCGCTGCACGATCTGGCTGGTGGTCTGCCCCTCGACGTAGCCCGCACGCACGGCGTTACGCACCGCGTCGAGACGCCCCGCCTCCAACCCCTTCGTCCAGTCACGCAGCAGGCGGCCTTGGAACGGGCGACTCAGCGCGGCCGCGTAGACCTGTTCGGCGGACACGCCGGCGACCGGAAATCGAAGCTGGATGGCAGACGGGATCGCACGCCGCAGCGCGATGCGCTGGTAGTCGGCCTCGTAGCCGGCGTAGCTGCGCAGCTCGTCCTGCAGCGCCGCCTCCAGCGCGTCGTATGCCTGCAGGTTCAGTGCACGCACGCTGTCGAGCAACGCATCGAGGCGCTCGACGGTGAAGCTCTCGCGGTCGAGCCGCAGGAGTGCTTCGGAGAGTTGCACGACGAGCGCGGCGTCGGTGCGGTTGAGCACCGCCACCATGCGCTGCACGACGTGCGTGCTGTAGCGGTGCAAGTCGACGGCGTGGTCGACCGTTTCGTCGAGCAGCGCCGCGTTCACGCTCATGCCGCGTTGGCCATCGGGTCAGGCACGGTCGCGAGCGCAGGGCCATCGGCCGCGGCGGCTTCGAGCTCGTCGGCCGGATCGATGTCGGCCGACAGCACACCGCGCCGCTGGAGTTCCTTGATCGCCGTCTCCTTCGAGATCAGGCCTGCCATCTGCAGATCCTTGACGAGCTGTGCGCTCGCGTCCGACAGCGTGGCGGCGCCGTAGTCGTCGAAGAGCTGGACGTTGCCGGCCTTGTCGCCGAGGCGCGCGTACTGCGCGGTGAGCCACAGCGCCTGGTCGAGCGCGTCGGCGAAGTTCTCGGCCAGCCGCTGCAGGTCGCTCTTGTTCGCCTCGGCGTCGTTCGACGACTCGGTCGCCGTGCGCGCGCCGGGCTTCTTGACCATCAGCTCGGCGCCGGTCTGGATCATCTGCTGTTCGAGCGCTTCAAGGCTCGACTGGCCGGCGGCGATCGCGGCGCCGGAGTGCTCGACGAACTTCATATCGCCTTGCGGCGGCAGCTTGACGGCCGTCGATGCACCGACGGTGAGCTGCCACGTCTCGTCCTCGACGCCGATCACCGCGAGGATCGGCACGCGCGCGACGTGCAGGATCGTGTCCTGGTCGCTCTGCGACTGCCAATGCTTCACGTTGAGGTATGCGAGATCCGCGAGCGGCGGCTCGCCCACCATGAAGCCGCGACGGAAGCCGTACACCGGTACGAACGGCACGACGTCGAGCGTCGTGATTCCGCTCTCGTTCTCGACCCAGTTGCCGTCCTTGTCCTTGCGGAACGTGCGCCACATGCGCGGCTCGAGCACGCGCACCTGGTCGACGGGCTTGGTGCCCCAGTCGCCGTCCGGTTCGTCGACCGTTTCCTTCAGGCGGAGCTGCGTCAGCCGCAGGCCGACCGCTGTCATCGTCGCGCGCCAGCCGAGGATCTGGCCGTGCTTCACGCGCACCCAGTACGGGCGAAGCCCCGCGGCCTCTGCGTCTGCGACGGTCGCCGGTGCGTTCTCGCCGACGCGCGGGTACTCGACGAGGATACCGGCCAGGCCGTGGAAGCTCTCCTCGAACATCTCGGCCGCAAACGTGTGCAGGCTGACGCCCTGCCGGTCGATGTCCTCGGCCCACGCTTCGATCTGCGGAGGCGCATCCTTGAGCGTGAGCGTCTTGCTGAAGGGCTTGCCCGCCATCACGCCCACGGTGCGGCGATACGCCGGGAACAGCGTGGCCGTCGCGAGCCGCGCGTTGTAGGCCGCCTGCTCTTCGTTCGGCCACTTCGGCAGGAGGTGGCAACCGCCCTCGCGCATGGCGGGCGTGCCGCCCAGGAGCGCGTCGAGCACGGACCACTGCTTGCGCAGCGCCTTGATCTCGTCGTTCGGTTCGTTGACGGCAATCGGCATTTCAGAGTCTCAGCGATTGGACCACCGCGACGCGGTGCTTGATGGGGTAGCGGTAGGCGACGAAGTAGCCCGCGGCGTCGACGACGTGGTCGAGGCCACCGGCTTTGTCCGGTTCGCCATGCTTGTCGTAGGCCTGCTTTTCCAGGCTCTCGACGAGTTCGGGGCACCCCTCAGGCGACACCCGGTAGCGACGCGCGCCGTCCTTATGGATCAGCGCGTTCATGGAGAGCACGCGATCCTTGACCCGCGGGTTCGCAGGATTCACGCGCACGCTGAAACCCGCCTTGCGCAGGACCGCGAGGTCCGATTCGCTGGCGTTGTTGCTCTTTCTCGATGCGCCAGAGGCGTCCGGATACACGTAGATCGGGCTGTCGGGGAAATCGCGCCGCAGCAGCGCTGCCATCGCGGGCGTATCGAGCACGCCTGTGCGCTCCTCCACGGCGTGCGGATCGTCGCCGCGCAGCACGTGGATGACCGCCGACATGCGGCCGACGTTGAAGTCCATGCCGACGTGCAGCGCCTCGACGCCTTGCACGCGCTCGCCCGACGCATTCGCGCGTCGATCGAACTCGGGATACACCGAGCCCGCGACCAGGTTCACGAACTCGCCGTCGAGATACGCCGCCAGCAGGTTCGACGGGTAGCTGTCGCGCAGCGACTGGATATAGCCGTCGGGCAGGTTTGCCGCGTTGCTCAGCGTGCTCGCCTTGATGATTCGGTAGCCGGGCGCGGGGTTGCGCCGCCAGCGGTCGTACACAAAGCGGAACCCTTCCGGCGTCGTCGCCACGCCCACTGTGTTCAAACTGCCGTCCGGCTTCTTCTGCCTGTTACGGCTGATGATCTTGGTCCACGCCGCGCGCGCGTCCTCCTCCTTCAGCGTGTCGAGCTCGTCGGCGATCGAGTCCGCCACCTCGTAGCCGATGATCCGCTCCGGCGTGTCGAGCGTGCGGAAGATCACCGACCCCGCGTCGGCAACCTCGATGACGTTGTCGGCCTTGTTCGTCTTGAACCGTAGGCGCATCTCCTCGAGCTGCTCGGAGAAGCGCGGGAAGCCGATGCGACGCACCAGGTCGTACGTCGGCAGGTAGTACGCGACGTCCTGTCGCGGATAGCTCAACTTCATCGCCAGCGTGCGCGCGATCGCCGCGTGCGTCTTGCCAGAACCGAAGCCGGCCACGAACGCCGGGAACTGATCGGGCGCCGTGACGAAGTCGTACTGCGGCCCCGTCAGGCTGAGCTGGATCACGACTGGTCGGGGTCGGGCTGCCGTACGAACTGGATGATCGGGATCGCGGCGCCTTCCACGCGCGCGTCGAGGTCGACGCTCTCCTTGGGCTTGCCCCAGCCGCGGTCGAGCAGGCCGAAGATCGCGGTCAATGCGTCCTTGTGCTCGGCCATGGGATCGAGCGCGATCGCGGCCGCACGTTCGATTAGCGCGTTCGTCTTGGCACGGCACAGCTGCACGATCGTCTCGCCATTCGGCCCCACGCGCGGCGAGCGGCCGCCCGGGTTGCCCGACTTGCCGGGCTTGAAGCGTGAGCTTCCGGGGTTTTGTTTCTTCGGGGTGGTCATGGGTCGGGCCTTACCCGGGTGGTCGCCACGCCTTGCGCGGCGGGATCTTCCTGGTCAACGGTGGCGTCGGCCACCTGGTACAGCAGCGTTGCGGCTTGCTCGGCAGTGACACCGACCCATCGGACGGCCCAATTGCCGTCACGCGTGGGGTAGATGACGACAGCGCGCTCGGTGCCACGCGGCATGTCCGCCAGCATGTCGAGCACGTTGTTGTTCACTTCATTTCACGGCGCGGTCGGCGCGGGCGACGCCTTGCCAGTACCGGATGTCGGCGTCGGCGGAGTCGAGGAGTCGAACAAGATCTGCCGCCCCTTGGCGCCGTAGCTCGGCGGCGTCCACCGCTCCGCTGGAATCTCCTGCAGGCGCGGTGGCGGTGTTGGCCGCACAGCTCCACTCGGGGCGCAGGCGCAGAGCACCGCGGCGCAGGTCAGCGATAGTGCGATCGCGCGAAGTCGTGGCATCTCGGATTTCCTTCTCGTGCTGGGCGTCGAGCTGCGCCAGTTCGGCGGCGTGCTTGCGTTCTTCGTCGCGTGCGGCCGCGGTGAGTGCGAGCTCGCGTTGCGCCGACTTCAGGGCGGCGTCTTGGGCTCGCGTGGCTTGCGCGGTGCGCTCAACGGCACGGCCATCGGCAAAGGCAGAAGCGGCGCGAAACTGGCACACCACAATGGCCGCGGTGATCAGCAGCACAGCGCGGCCGAGCTCCGTTGAGCACGCCAGACGCACGAAGCGCCCCACAGCAGCCAACGCAGTCGGAAACACTGCGACCACCGCGACCGCAGCGACGACACCCAGCTTGATCCACACCGGCCACGCCAGAAGCGTCTGCCACAGGTGCAGCCAGTTCATGGCGCGACGCCGGCGATGAGGTGCGCAACGAACGTCGACCATTGGTCAAACGTCGCGTAGCCGGTGAACAAGGCAACGGACGCGATGACGATCACGCCGACAGCCACTTTGGTTCGGCTGGTCATCGAGCACCTCGTTCGCACACCGCGCGCTCATGGCCGCGGCGCAACGTGAGGCCGCGGTACTCGCGTCCACCGGCCTTGTTGTAGAGATCGATCGCGGCGCACGCGCCCGGCCAATCGTTGGCGAGTGCCTTGCGGCGGATCGTCGACTGCTCACCGCACACCGCGACGGGACCGACGTTGAACGTCAGCGAGTCCAATGCCGCCTCGACCTGCACCAGCTTCGGCATCGGCAGGCAGCGATTCACCGCAGCGCGTGCAATCGCCATGTCCGCCTGCAGCAGCGCGTCGCACTGCTCAGGCGTGTACGTCGTGCCCTCTCGCACGTCCGGGCCCGTGTGCCCGTAGCAGACAGTGAGCACGCCAACGCTGTCGCGATAGGGCGCGTACTTCACGCCTTCCCACTGCGCGACGATGGCGCCCGCGAGTGCGAGGACGCTCAGCGCCGCGCCGGCGTAGACGGGCCGGCTCATTCCGGCGCCTTCTGCCGCATGTCGCGGCGCCACTTCCACACCAGGTACGCAGCCTGCAGGCCGATCAGCAATGCGGTGAGCGCGTACACGAGCAGTTGCGCGGGTCCAAGAAAGTCGGTCAGCCCGACAGCCGATGCCGCGGACATGGTGACGGCCGGCGCAGCGCGGAGACTCTCCGCACCGAGGTCGGCAACAATCTGATCTTTCACGGATGCAGTCCTAATGGCGTGAGTCATCGGGACGCTCCACGCGGCCACGGATGTAGATGGTTTCGGTGCCGATCTGCACGAGCAGGTCGTCGAGGTCGAACGTCCAGAATGCCGAGCCGTACTCGCCGGTCTTCTCGCGGTACACGACGAACACGTCGGTTACCGTTCCGCGCTCAGCCGCATCGAGCAGGTCGCGCAGGATCGCGACGACTTCCTCGACCGGACGCGGCATGTCACTTCTTCCCGAGGCGGACGCTGGTGTACGTGCCGAGCCAACCACCGAGGATCGCGGCGACCAACAGGCGTTTGTCGTCCAGGTAACTGATCGTCGCGAATGCGCCGCAGAGCATGATCAGCGCGGACCACGTAGCCGCTGGCAGCGCTTTGCCCTCGCCGACCTTGGCGATGTACCGCGCCCAGCAGACATCGACGAGGAACATCGCGCACGTCACGAGCAGGAACTGCAGCGCGAAGCTCATGCGGCTTTCAACATCGCCGGGTTAACGGTGTGCCGCGCGACTTCACCGTGCTCTTCGTGCAGCACGATGCACTTCATGTTTCGCGCCGCACGCCAGCCGCCCGCGGTTGCGTAGGCGTCCTTCGCGGCGAGCGTGCCGAACGTCTCAACCGAGACGCCCGGGTATTCCTTGACCGACTGGTGATGCACGTGGCCGAGCCACCAGTAACGGTGCTCGGTCGCGCCCCAGTCCTGCGGACGATCCGCCGCCATGACGCCCGGCAGCTTGTCGGCCTTGCAGCTATGACCGTGATGGCACCCGACCAGCGTGCGACCGTGGCGGAAGTAGGTGAACGGCGCCGGGCTCTGCTCGACAGTGACGCGCGGCTCGCGCTCGTAGATGTGCGCGAGCGCCGCAGCCAGCCAGAGCGCGCCGGTGTCGTCGTGGTTGCCAACGACGTTGATTACGTGCACCTCGCGGTGCTTCATCAGCGCCGACTCGATGCACTGGCGGATGACCTTGATGCCGACGCCGATCATCTTGGCGTAGCGCCCATCGGAGTCGAGCACGTGGCCGCTGCGCGACGTGACCGGCTCCATGCTGTCGTAGTGGAACCAATCGCCGAGGTTGATGATCACGGCCTTCGCCGTCGGCGGCGCACCTTCGACCAGCGCGCGCATGGCGCCGCACTGGATGCGCTCTGCAATCGCGAGATCCCAGTCCTCACCCGTCTCGGCCGCCCAGCTCAGCATGCCGATGTGCGCGTCGCCGATTGGGTACGCCGCGAGGAGATGCTTGAGCCAGCGGTCGCCCTCAGGCTTGCGCGGCTCGGCTTGCGGAAGGTCGGTGCAGAACGCTTCTCGTGCGGCCTGCAGGATCGCTTCCTGCTGGTCGGGATCGATCGCCGACTTCACCCACTGCGCGCGGACGTTGCCGTCGCCGTCGTACATGGTCGAAACACCCTTGACCAGGTAGCCGGCAGGCACCGTGTGGTGCATGTCGTGGTCAGGCGCGTGGCCCTGCTTTGCGAGTGCGGCCTCCTCGAGCAATGCATTGCGACGTTCGCTGTCGACGTAGAAGCTGCGCCGGCACTCAAGGCAACGTGCGCGACCGGCGCCGTTCTTCTTGGCGCGGCCCTCGCAGTGCGGGCAGTTCATGCGGGCAGCCTCGCGCCGCGCGCTAGCGGTGCGCCTGCGGCTTCGAGTTCCTTCTGCAGCAGCGCGAGCGCACGCCACGCGACCTTTGCCGAGTGGCGGATGCCGTCGGTGTCGACCGTGCCGTGCTCGAGCAGGTGACGCACCAGCGCATCTGCCTCGTCGCCTGACTTGCTGCGCGCCCAGTACAACGGTTCGCCTGGGTTGTGCTGATCGTTGCCCTTCGCCGACAGCTCCGCGACAGCGGCGAGCGCATCAGGGAAGTAGGCGAGCACGCCGGAGAACAGCGGGAGCGCCTTGCGCTCGGCCGCGTCGGTCGGAAGGGTCATGCGCACCTCAGAGGTGCCGGCGTGCCCAGGGGCAGCTTCAGCGGGGTTCAAGGCCGCGGCCGGCGTAGTCGTTGCCGGCGCGATGCGCTCGGCCTCAAACGAAAAACGCCCCGCACAAAGGCGGGGCGTAGTGATCCAGTCTGGGGTCACGCTACACGGCGTAATGGCCGAGTCAAGGACTGGCGCTCAAGCCATGTGAACCTTTCTCGCAGGCGGCGCGCGCTTCTCGTCTTCCAGGCGTCCCTTCACCTTCGTCTTGCGAAACGAAGCCACCTTCTTGGTGCGGGGGGCGACTTTCTTCGTCGCGGTCTTCTTGACCTTCGCTGTCCTACCCGAGCCGACAACAATCGTTGCGCCACCCGCAGCCGATCGCATCATCTCGGCTAAGCCGGAAAGCTCGTGACCTAGCGCAACCTCAACGAACTTGTTGAAACTGATATTGCGAGCGCGCGCCGCAATGTCCGCGGCCGCCTTGATGGATTCCGGTAGGCGGAGCGGATAGCTCGACGCGGCCTTCTTCATGGGCTCAATGCCGCGCTCGCGGCAGACGTCGAGAAATGTTCGAAGCGACGTCTCGCCCTCTGCGCGCAGCTCATCGATTGAAGCGCCGTAGAAGTCAGCGCCACCGTTTAGACCGGTGAACTCGCCGCGGAACATCTCAATCTCAGGATCAAACGCAACCACGGCGACGTAATCGCCGATCTGCATCGTATTCAGTTCACTCATGGCTTCACCTTGTGCTCTTCGAGCCACTTCTTCACGCTGACCACCGCTCCCTTGTCCGTATCCGGGCTCGGGTGCGGACGATGGAAGACTTTGACTTGATCGTTCCAAACGATCGCAACGCGCGAGCCTTCGCGCTCCTCAACCTCTGCACCTAGCGCCGCTAGCAGGGATTCGATGTCGCGCCACTTGATGCCACCCGGGACCGGACGGGAAAAGATCAGTTCCAGCGTCCGTTGGTGGCTCTTCTTCATGAGTTGATGATATCAGAAAAAGATATCACCTGCATGTGAAGCCATGGCGCCGATCGCCTACGCCACCTCGCGCCGCCAGCCCTGCGCGCGCTCCGCGTTCGACACCGCCTCGTCCGCCGCCCGCAGCAGGATCCGCTCGGCGGCCGCGACCAGCAGCGCGTAGTCGTCCGGGTCCAGGTCTTCCGGGCACGGCAGGCACTGCAGGCCCATCGCGACCCTGTACCCGCTGTCGGCGATCACCTGCAGCCACGGCGCAGCGCGGCGCACGATGCGCGAACGGTCGCGGCCCATCGCGATGCGCAGCTCGCGCGTGATGCGTACAGCGTGCCCGATGCGATCGGTCGCGAGGTCGCACGCCATGTCCGGCCCGATGTCGGTCGGCCCGCGTCGCCCGAACGCGAGTGCCGCGGCGACGAGGTGCACGGTCGGAATGCGCCGCGTGTCGGTGCCCCGCCCCTCGACGGGCTCGCGCCATGTCGACGAACCGGCGAGCGCCATGACGCGCTCGCGAAACGCCGGGCGCTCGTAGGTGTGCGTGTCGCTTTGCGTCTTGGTGCCCATGGTCCCTCCCCAGGTTGTCAGGCGGCGCGCTTCGGGCGCATCGATTGCAGGACGCGACGTTGCGTACGCTCGCGCGGCGGGCGTTGCTTCACCGCGTGGCGCACTTCGTCGAGCACGAGCCGCGACGTGCCGAGCAGCCCGGCCGTGCCGTTGAACACGCCGAGCAGGTCGTCCGGATGCGCGTGCTGCGGGCGCTCGAGCATGACCAGCCCTTCCGGGTCCATCGTTAGCGCCCACGGGCGCTTGAACTCGAGCAGCAATGTCGCGGCCTTGTGCGCGATCTCGTCGAGGGTGTGGACGCCGACGCGCCCGCAGGTGTGTTCCGTCCTCACGGTTGATCCTCCAGTTCGTTTGCGGTTGCGCCGATGACGTCGGCCTGCGTTGCGCCCATGCGCTCGAGCTGGTCCTGCAGGCAGCGCAGCGCGCCGACCGTGCGATCGGTGCCGGCTTGGCAGCCAGCGCGATATGCGGCGCGCATAGCCGCGGTGGTGATCAGTGCGCCGCCAGCGACGAGCGCGAGTGCGATGAGGTAGGTCATGCAGCGAGCGCCTCCAGCGCGAGGTAGTCGAGGACCAGGTCGCGGGCTTGCTCCCAGCCGCGGGCGACTTCCGCACGCCAGCCTTGCGCCCGCAGGTGGGCCAGCCAGGCGCGCTGCTCAGGGCTCGCGCGTCCGGTGTCGGTCTTGAGTTCGATGGCGAGGCCGCAGTAGCCGCCGCGGGTGCACGGCCACAGGTAGTCGGGCACGCCACGGCGCACGCCCTCCGCCTTCAGGTCGCGCCCGGTCTTGATGCCGCGCTTGCCGCCGTTCGGCACGGCCGCGAAGAACGCGAGCTCCGGGTAGTCGCCCTCCATGCCCCGGACCCAGCGCATGAGCAGGACGGCTTCAACGTGCTCGAGCTGGCGGGTCATTGCCCGACCCTCACAGCAGGACCGAATCCACCGCTTCCAACGACCGGCCTTCCAATTTCCAAATTCCAGCCTCCCTTAAGGGAGGCTTGGAAATGTTGGAAACGTTGGAAATAGGCTTCCAGCATTTCCAAAAAGCCCCAATTGGAAACGTTGGAAATGCTGGAAATGCTTACGGAACAATGGTTTACGCTCACAACCCTGACTCCTTCTTCCAATTTCCAAGGGTCGATTTCCGGCGCGCCAGCTTTGGAAATCCGAGGCGCTCCGCGAGGTCGAAAATCTCGCGTTCGAGCACCTCCAAAGAGGCCCCTTCGGCGAGCCGTTCGAGGGCGTACGCCTTGATCCGATCGGCCGCTTCGTCTTCCTCGCGCCGCGCCGACTGGACCTTCGCTGTCGTCTCTTCGGTGACCTTCGTGCGCGCCTTGTGCGCGGCCAGGACGTCGCCGGCCGGGTTCGACAGGACGAGCGATGTCTCGTGCTCGCCGTCCTCGCCCACGATCGGGAGCTGGTGCACGTTTGCCTGCAGCAGCAGCGACGGATGCTCGGCGCCGTCCTTCTGCTTCGGGTTCGTGATCTCGACCGACAGCGGCACCGGCCCCGGCTTGGCGTAGAGCATCACGTCCATGCCGGACGGCAGCGAGCTGTGCCCACGCGCCGTGTCGCCCTGCTTGCCGGTGTGGTGCACAGCGAACACCGCGGCCTTGAACTCGACGCGCAGCCGCTTCATCGCGGCGATCATCTGGCCCATGTCCTTGCCGCTGTTCTCGTCGCCGCCGTCGAGTGCGGTGAACAGCGTGTCGATCACGATCAGGCCCGCTTGTCCGCGCTCCTCCTCGATGCTGCGGATCACGTCGATCAGGCGGTCGAGGTCGCTGATGTCCTGCAGTCGCGGGATCTGGCGAAAGGCGAACGTCGTCGGCGGCGGGAGCCCGCGCGTGGCACACCACGCCGCGAGCCGCTTGGCGAAGCCCTGCTCGCCCTCGCCCGCCAGATAGAAGACCGTGCGCTGTTTGGTCGGCTTGCCCTGCCACGGCGTACCGGTAGCGATGGCGAGCGCCATGTCGATCATGACGAAGCTCTTGAGCGAGCCGGACGGGCCGTACAGCACGCCCGTGCAGTCCTCGGGGATCAGCTTCTGCACCAGCCACTTTGTAGGGCCGAGGTGCGCGAGCATTTCGTCGGCAAAGACGAAGCCCCACCGCGGGTCGGCGGTGGGCGTCACTTGGGGAGCGGGCTGAGCGTGCGACAGGCGCAGCGCGCCGTCGAGCGCGCGGGTGATCTCGTCGTCCGGTACGTCGCGTGTGTACCGCCCGATCGCGACGCGGTTGCGCATGATCTGCAGCGCTTCGTCGCGCGTCATGTGGCCGCTGGCGACGTCGTGCGCGAGGAAGCGCGTCTCCTTGAGGATCGACGCGTGCCGATTGATCTCGACGACGGTGCCGAGCGGCGCAGCGTGCGCGACGGCTGGTGCCGTCGGCACGTCGGCAGGGAAGCGCGCGAGGACCGTCTCTGCGGTGTAAGGCAACGCGCCGGACTCGTGGATGATGCGCGCGAGGTACGGCTCACCCTTGCAGTGCGCAAAGCCCGGCACGCGCATGACGCGCGGCAGGTCGACGACTACGGGGTCCGCGCTGAACTCCGCGGCGATGCGACGCTGCACGGCTGCGAATTGATCGAGTGGCAAGCCGTCGACGAGCCAGTAGACGTGCCACTTGCCCGGGCTGCTCTCGACCACGATGTGCGGATCGAGTCCGCACGCGAGGGTCGGCTCAAGCGGCGCGCCGTCGAGGTCTGCGAACACCGCGCGCACGCGGCTGATCGATGTGGCGTCCTGCCCGCCCTCGTTGACGACGACGAACACACCGCAGCGGTCCTCGTTCGCGCGCGAGAGAATGCCTCCGAGTCGGTCGATCTCGCCCGTGAACTTGCGCGCGCGGTGAGGATCCTTGCGCGCCTCGTCGTCATCGAAGACGCGAAAGCAAAAGCCGTCGGCGCCCTCGTCCAGGAGGGCGAGAAAGCGCGCGGCCTCCTGGAGGTTGGGCGCAGCCGTCACGCCGTTTGCCCTTCGCGCACGAGGCGCAGATGGTCGTCAGCGCACTCCGCGCAGAAGCGCCAGTGCGTGCCGTTCGTCGTGACATGCACCGGATTTTCTCCACAGCTTTCGCACAGCGACCTCGGCCGGTCGGCGCGCTGCAGATGGCGTCGAATGGCGGTCTCGCGCTCGTGCTCGGCGCGATCCGCTGCGATATCCAGAGGGTCTGCACTCATTACGGCCGCCTCCACGTGACGCAAACGACACGCGTGATGTGATTACGTTGGGGCGCTGTATGCGCGTTGGTTGTGCGGCTCGAAGAAGTCATGCGCCGCCCTGCCCCATTGAAAATTCACGGAGACGCGCGAGCAGGCACAGCAGGGCTTCGCGTTGCGACACGCTGGCGTGCTCGATCGCCTTCATCTCGTTCTGCGTGATGACGTTGTCGGCCAACGCTTCCTGCAGCACGCGATCGAACTCGCCTTGCGACGCATTAGCGACGAGCAGCGTCTGCAGCACGTTCCCGCCGTCGGCCGGACATTCGAGCTTGTGCAGTCCGTATCCGTGGTGATCGGCGAGCGCATGCAGGATCCGCACGTCACCCGTCACCGCCATCAGCTCGTCGGCTTCGATGAGCGATAGGTGGTGTGTCGTGTTGTTCGGATTGACCTTGTTGCGCAGCACGGCCGGCGACATGTCGATCCGAGGTGCAAGGGACTCCGAGCCGCCCGGATAGGCGTGCACGGTTCGGTGGGCGGCGTCGACGATGTTCACGGGGCCTCGATACGAACGTTGTTGATCTCGGCGCCTGAGACGAGGATGCGCGCCATGAACAACGGGACAGGGAACGTGTTGAGCTTCGAAACCGCACAGGCGCGCGCCGTCATGTCACGCGACCTCGTCGAGCGTTGCGTGCGGCGGCTCACCGAAGACGTCGGGGCGCAGTTCGAATCGGGTAACCAGGCCGTCGAGTGCTTGCTCGACTGGCAGGCAGCGGCCGGGCGGAATGACGCCGCGGGCGAACCAGTTGTGCACGCCTTGCGGCGTCAACGGCACCTTTGAGATGGAGGTGACGCGCTCTGCGAGCTCGACCTGCGTCAGGCCGGCCGCGCTCAACGCTGCCTCGAGGGCCGCGATTCCGCTGCTGGCGGGTTCTGTCATGGAGATGGCCGGGCTGCTGGACTCCACGCCAGTACACACCACGTGTATTGACTCGTCAATAGCCGAGGCCGCCCAGTCCACGCGCTGGAGATTGCCAGCCGACGAGTGGCGAGGTGAAAGTCAACGGATGGTTGATTTGCCTCACTACTGGGACACGTTCGAGAAGCGGCTGGACTACATCCTTCGCGCGCGCGGCATGTCCAACAAGGAATTTTCGGACCTGGTCGACCCCGAGGGCGGCCAGCAGATCGTCCATAACTGGCGCAAGCGAGGCCGCATCGGCTGGCCGAGCCAGCAGAAGGTTCGCGAGATCCTCGGCGGGCCCCGACATCGCGTGGCTCAACACCGGCAAGGGCGAGCAGCCGATGACGCCCGATGAGCTGGCGCGTTATCAGGCCGGCGGCGGGATGCAAGTTAAAGAGGTTTCTCACGAGTACCGCCTGCAACCCGCACTGGATAAGGCGTCTCACTCCGAGCAACTGGACCCCGACAGGCTTGAGCGAGCAGTTCGCTTCCTGGAACGTCAGTTCGCCTTGTGGGATCGCGAGTTCGTCGCGTCCAAACACATCGACTTGATCACCGGCGTGTACGCACGCATGGGACAACCCCGGGAATCGAATCTTGTCCAGTTGAGCCAATGGCTCCTTGAACAACTCGATGGGGAGGAACAGTCAGATGTCGGACAGCGGGGAATTGGAGGATCTTGAGTCGCAGATCGCGCGGCGCATTCTTGGCGCGCCACCGCGGCCAAAGCTACGGCTGATCACGACGGCGGACCTGCCGCCGAAGCCTGGTCGCACGATGTCCGACGACGAGCGCGTCTGGGCGTGCGACGAGATCCGAATGTGGTTCGGCGTCTATCCGATCGAGCCCTACGCGCGCCGCAGAATGAAGGGATACGCGCTGCTCGAGGAGATGCCGGACGACGAGTTGCGCACAGTGCTTCAGTACGTGACCGACTGCGTCAAAGCAATCCGCGACGAAGTGCCGTTCGACGAAGCCGGTCTGCTCTAACAACCAGGGGAGGAAACGATGCGAGCGTTCATTGTGATTTGCTGGGTGGTGACGTTGCTAGGCGCGTTGATCGGCGGAATCTCGATCATTGATGCGCTCAACGCGGATAGCGCGCCGAAGCAAGGCGCCGGTGCTGCGCTCGCGTGCGCATTCGCGATCGTGCCGTACGTGTTCACGCGTGCGATCGAAGGCATGCGAGGGCCGCAAGCATGAAGCGCCTTTTGCTGATCGCCCTGCCCTGCCTTCTCGCGGCGTGCGTGCCGGACAACTTGGCGTCGCTCGAAACCGTTGCGCCGTCGACGCTCACCAGCGCGGCGCCGTGGCAAGACGCGTATCGCACGATCAACGTGCAGATGCATGCGTGCGCGGATGTCGGCGGCTTCGTTGCGAGCTCGATTGACGGGCAGCTCTACAACGACCGCGGCGAGATCATCCTGACGTACCAGCAGAACCCGGTGAGCTCGACGACCGGCCCGATCCTGCAGCTGCTCGTAAAGCCTGCGACGACAGGCTCGCTCGTCGAAGTGCGACAAGCGAAGAACCCGCTCGCCTCGCAGGTTGCGGCCATGATCCCGCGCTGGCTGCAGGGCGAGACCGCCTGCCGCTAACGCACACCGCGTTGCCGTGAAGCCCGCCCACCGGCGGGCTTTTTGTTGACCGCTCGTCGGAAACTACACGCCGTGAGTACACGGCTTGTTGACCGCAGTCGCCATCGTGTTTACTGTGGATCCGTGCCCACTCAACAGGCACGGAGCCCGACACGATGAGCCTGCATCCGCACCGGAACTATTGCACCTGCGCTGGCGGCGACCTGCCGACCTGCCGCACCTGTGAAGCCTTCGAAGCGTGGGAACACGCACTGAGCGCCGCCGAGCGTGGTGCGCTCGCGATGGACTTCATCAACGCGACCACGACCGCCCACGGCGTCCTGCGTAGCGAGATCACAACCCGCGCGCCGTGGCTCAGCAAGTCCGCCACGGTCGAGTTCAACGCCGTCGCCGCGTTCCAGGCCTTCCTCTTCGATCACTTCTGCAGCCTCGCGATGGCGTCGATGGCGTCGATGCCGTGGGCGGTGGCGGCATGAATCCGCTCATGCACCTCGAGGACAACTTCCTCGCGATCTTCGGCCGCGCGCCGGCTGAGCCGGGCGAGTTCAACGCGCCGACGAAGGAAGAAGTCGCGACCGCGCGCAAGGGCCTCGCCGCACACCGTCAGCGCCTCGCCGACGCGACGCCTGCACCGGCGCTCGGTACAGGCCGCGAAGGAGCCGAGCTGTGAGCCGCGGCGACGTGGGTCAGCCCTATGCCAGCACCGAGCGCGCGCCGCTCCCTGCGCGCCTCGTGTGGGTGTGCATCGGCGTCACGGTCTTCGTTGCGACCGCCGTGTTCGTCCTCCGCGTCATTCGAACGGTCGCCGCCTTCCACGGAGCTTCCGCATGAGCCTGCTGCGTCTCTCCCTTGAGCGCGTGCCGCTTGGTCGCGCGCCGCGTGCCTGCCGTCCTGCAACGAACGAAGAGCGCGTGCACGCATTCCGGGCGTACCAGCCCGTCGTGTTCGCGAACCAACGCTTCGCGCGCTCCACGCACGAGCGCTACGCCGCCGAGGCGTGCGCCGACTCCGAACGCTCCACCGATGACTTGAGGTCCGCATGAACACCCGCTTGGACACGTTGTGCCTCGCGCTGATGCGCGCCAAGGAAGACGAGGACCGCGCGAAGGAAACGCGCATCGCCATCGAAACCGCAATCGTCGAGCTCGTCGAAGCGAAGGACGAAGGCAGCGTTAAAGCAGAAGGCGAGAGCTTCAAGGCGTTCGTGACATTCAGCGTGAATCGCACGCTGGATCGGGAAGCGCTCGAAGCCATTCGCGACAAGGTGCCGTCGGGCCTGTACTTCCGCGCCATCGACTACAAGCCGTCGATCGATCTGACGGGCTTGCGCTACCTGCGCAACAACGAACCCGACACGTACGCCGTGCTCGCCCAAGCGATCACCGCGCGGCCGGCGAAGCCGAGCGTGCGCATCGAAACGATCGCCGATGAGCGTCGCCGCGCCGCCTGAATCCACGAACCGAGAACCTGCACATGGCCATTTCCCTCAAGAGCATCAGCCGCACCACTCGCAACAGCGCACCGCCCCGCGTCGTCATCCACGGCGCGCAGAAGGTCGGCAAGACCACGTTTGCCGCGGGCGCGTTCAACCCGATCTTCATCGCGCTCGAAGATGGCCTGTCCGGCATCGATGGTGTCGCGGCGTTCAATGGCGGCGCGCCGCTGCGCACCTATGACGACGTGCTGCAGGCGCTCGACGTGCTCGCCAACGACGACCACGACTTCGGCACCGTCGTCGTCGACTCGACCGACTGGCTGGAACCGCTGATCTGGCAGCACGTCTGCCATAAGAACAACTGGGCGTCGATCGAGGCGCCGGGCTTCGGCAAGGGTTACATCGAAGCGAACGCCGTGTGGCGCGACTTCCTCGACCGCCTCAACGGCCTGCGCAACGACCGCGGCATGGTCGTCATCCTGATCGCACACAGCGCGGTCAAGCGCTTCGAGGCCCCGGACTCCGAGGCGTTCGATCGCTACGAACTGAAGATGCAGAAGGGCGCGCTCGGCCTGATCGTCGAGTGGGCCGACGCCATCTTGTTCGCCCAGGAAGAGACGGCGATCCGCAAAGAGGCAAACGGCCAGAACGTCCGCGCTCGCGGCGTGTCGACCGGTCGCCGCGTGGTCCAGACGAACGCCAAGCCGAGCTTCATCGCCGGCAATCGCTACGACCTCCCCGACGTGCTTCCGCTCGAGTGGGACGCGTTCGCCGCTGCCCTCAATCCGCCCACTGCCGCTGCGCAGGCGGCCTGACGAAAAAGGCGAGATTCCGCGCACGCCGCGGCGTCAGCCTCCCCTGCACCAACCACCGCAAACCGAGAACACGCACATGGCCAACTTGAACGGCATCTACAACCCCGAAGCCGAAGCATCCGCCGACATGGGCTGCATCCCCACCGGCGAGTACGACGTCGTGATCGTCGACAGCGACATGAAGCCCACCAGCAACAACACCGGCGAGTTCCTCGAACTCACGCACGAAGTGATCGACGGTCCGTACAAGGGCCGCAAGGTGTGGGCGCGCCTGAACCTGATCAACGCAAACGAGAAGGCGGTCGAGATCGCGAACCGCGACTTCGCCGCAATCCGCCAGGCAACCGGCGTGCTCAACCCGCGCGACTCGGCGGACCTGCACCGCAAGCCGATGGTCATCCGCGTCGAGATGATTCCGGCCGGCACGAAGATCACGAAGGGCTCGCGCGCGGGCACGGTCACGGACCGCGATCGCAACGAGATCCGCGCGTGGAAGGCTTCGGAAGGTGGCGCGGGAAACGCGTCCGGGGCGTCAGGATCACAGACGACGACGCCCCCTTCTAAGGCTGCCCCTTGGCAGCGCCGCAACGCCGCGTAACCGCTTGAGCTGAGCACCGCAGCGGGGCGCTCCCCTCGCCCTCTCCTCGAGGCCGTGCCGGCGGCCTGACGGTGTACCGGCGACTTCTTTCTCTCTTGGCGGTCGTTCGCGACCGCCCTCTTCTCAGAGCATCCGCATGGCCAGCCTGCCGCAATCGGTGACTGTCAGTCCGCTCGTCAGCGCGATCTACGCCTGGTGGGAGAACAAGACAGAGCGCCCGCGTACGTACCTCGGCGGGAGCGTCATCGGCCGTGAGTGCGAGCGCCAGCTTTGGTATTCGTTCCGTTGGTGCGGCACCGGTACACGCGAATTCGACGGCCGCATGCTGCGCCTGTTCGACCGCGGTCACCGCGAAGAGCCGCGCTTCATCGAAGAGCTGCGCGGCATCGGCTGCGAAGTGTGGGACGTCGACCCGCAGAGCGGCCAGCAGTTCCGTTTCAAGGCCGTCGCCGGCCACGCCGCGGGCGGCATCGATGGCGTCGCCGTCGGCCTGCCGGAAGCGCCGAAGACCTATCACCTCCTCGAATTCAAGACGCACGGTGCGAAGTCGTTCGCGACGCTCGCCCGCGACGGGGTCGCAAAGGCGAAGCCCGAGCACTGGGCGCAGATGCAGATCTACATGCGCTGGGCGCAGCTCGAGCGCGCGCAGTACATCGCCGTCAACAAGGACACCGACGAGCTGTACGCCGAGCGCATCCACGCGGACAAGGACGCTGGCGAACGCCTGGAGGCGAAGGCGGAGCGCATCATCCGCGCCGCCGAGCCGCTTCCGCGCATCGCCAATGACGCGGCCGACTACCGGTGCAAGTTCTGCCCCGCGGCCACCGTGTGCCACTCCACCAAGCTGCCGCAGCCGAACTGCCGCAACTGCCTGCACTCGACGCCCGAGATGGACGGCGACGGGCGCTGGTCCTGCGCGCGCCACGGCTTCGACGACATCCCGACGGACGTCCAGGCCGAAGGCTGCCAGCAGCACCGCTACGTCCCCGCGCTTCTCGCGCGCTGGGGCGAAGCGGTCGACGCCTCCGAAGCTGAGGAATGGGTCGAGTACCGCATGGCGTCGGGCGAGACGTTCCGCAATGGACCGTGGGGCCCGGAGAGCTTTCTGTCGACCGAGCTGTTCGCGGCAAACCCGACGGTCCTCGTGCACCCAGACTTCAAGCGCCTGCGCCGCGAGTGCAACGCGAAATTCACCAGCGGCGCGTTCGGGGAGGCCGCGTGATGCAGCTTCGCCCGTACCAGGAGTCCGCCGTCGACGCGCTGTGGGCCTACCTGCGCGCCGCGGACGGCAATCCCGCGCTCGTGCTGCCTACCGGCGCCGGCAAGTCGCCGCTGATGGGCGCGATCGCACGCGAAGCGGTTGAACGCTGGCAGGGCCGCGTTGGCATCTTGGCGCACGTGCAAGAGCTTGTGCAGCAGAACGAAGGGAAGCTCAAAGCCATCTGGCCGGAGGCCGACGTCGGCGTGTACGCCGCGAGCCTGCGCCGGCGCGACCGGTTCAACCGCATCCTCGTGATGCAGATCCAGTCCGTCGCGGGCCGCGCCACGTCGCTCGGCCACTTCGACATCCTGCTCATCGACGAAGCGCACCGCATCCCGCTCAAGGGTGACGGCCAGTACCTGCAGTTCATTCGGGATTGCAGGCGCATCAACCCGAACCTGCGCGTCGTCGGCCTCACAGCCACGCCGTATCGACTGCAAGGCGCGGCGGTCCCGGTGTGCGGTGCGGACAACGTGCTCACCGAAATCGCGTTCGAAGCGCGCATCCCGGACCTGATTCGCGGCGGGTATCTGTCGCGCCTGGTGTCGCGTGCCGGCGAGCTGCCGAACTTGGCCGGCGTGCACACGCGCGGAGGCGAGTACGTCGAGGCCGAGCTCGCGGCACGCATGGACGACGCCGGGCTGATCGCGCGCACGATGGACGACCTGTGCGTACGCGCTGCGGATCGCCGCGCGTGGATCGTCTTCTGCGTCAACGTCGGCCACGCCGAGCACGTGCGCGACGCGCTGCAGGCGCGTGGTGTCGCATCAGGCTTGGTGCACGCTGGAACGGCGAAGGCCGACCGCGAGAGTCAGATCGCCGACTTCCAGTCCGGCCGACTGCGCGCGATGGTCAACGTCAACGTGCTGTCGGAAGGCTTCGACGCCCCCCACATCGACTGCGTCGCGATGCTGCGTCCGACGAAGTCGCCGGGCCTCTACTACCAGCAGGTCGGCCGCGGCTTGCGCCTGGCGGACGGCAAAGCCGATTGTCTCGTCCTCGACTACGCCGGCAACGTGCTTGAGCACGGGCCCGTCGACGAGATCAAGGTCCGTCGCGCGCGCTTCGAAGGCGACGCCGCAACCGTGCAGACGGCACGTGTCAAGGAATGCGGCTGCGGCGCGTTGCTCGCGCTCGGCATTCGCATGTGCCCCGAGTGCGGCCACGAGTTCGGCAGTGCGGATCCCGCACACGCTGAGCGGCCCGTCGACGCGCCCGTGTTGTCGATCGACAAGCCGCGACGTGTCACCGAGCACAGCGTGGGCGGCGTGAGCTACGCGCGGCATAGCAAGCCCGGTAAGACGCCCTCGCTGCGCGTCACGTACCACTGCGGCCTGCGTCAGTTCCACGAGTGGATCTGCGTCGAACACAGCGGCCTGGCACGCGCGAAAGCGCTGCGCTGGTGGCAGACGCGCGCGGACGCTTCGTGCCCGCGTTCTGTCGAAGAAGCCATCGCGGCATCGCCGCATCTGCGACGCCCGAGCGTGATCGTCGTCGACGAGACGGACAAGTTCCCCGAGATCAAGGAACACCGCTTCACCGAGGAAGCGCCCGCGCTTCGCGAACAACCGCGACCGGCGGCAAACGCGCCGTCCTGGCTAACGAATGCCATGAGGAAATCCGCATGACCGCACCCCCCAACGTCCAGCACGAACTGCTACGTGATCTGCGGATGGTTTCGCAGCA
This sequence comes from Lysobacter sp. HA35, assembly GCF_054061195.1. Lineage (NCBI taxonomy): Bacteria > Pseudomonadati > Pseudomonadota > Gammaproteobacteria > Lysobacterales > Lysobacteraceae > Lysobacter > Lysobacter sp. HA35. The sequence continues at coordinate 1,962,601 of NZ_JBSSDY010000001.1, forward strand.
CGTCGAAATCTGCGGACCTGATCCGATCGTTCGCGCTGCGCTTGATCGTTTGCAGGACGCGCTTGCCGCCCCCGAGATTGCCCGCCGGGTTGGGGGTGAGGCCGTCGCGATTCTTGACGGCTGCTCGGTCGCTGACCATCCGTGCCGAACGACGCGCTGGCTCGTCGACAACATGAAGCTGCCACCCGGCACGAAGCTCTATGCAGCCGCCCCGCCGGCCCCGTCCGAGGTGCCCCATGACTGACGCCCCTAGCGAGGTGCTGCGTGCGCTGGAGATTGAGGTTCGGCTTGCGTGCCGGCTCGACCATTTCGCGGCTGCGGCAGAGCGGCACGGCGAAGCAAACGACGCCGAGACGTATCACGCCATGCACCGCGAGCGCCGCAAGCTGATCGAAGCCATCGCCGCCCTCGCCCCGCCCGCGCCACAAGCCGCCACGGCAGGATGCACGATGGGTGTCGGCTGCGATGAGGCAGGCGTCTGTTATGCCCGCGCGCACGGTAAGCCCGAAATGTGTCCACAAGCCGCCACGCCGAGCAGCGCGCAGGTCGGTCTGGTGTTGACGCCGGATACCGACACGGGAGCGTTACGCGATGCCGACCGCAACGTGTTGTGCTATCCGGGCACGCCGCTTGCGTGGCACGTTAAGCCGGAAGATTTCCCGCCCGAGCAGCCCGCGCCACTGTCGGACGACGACAAGGCCGAGACGTTCCGCAAGGGTTGGGAGGCCGGTCACGCGGCTGCGCCACTGTCGGACGATGCGCGGGCGGTGGAGGAAGGTTGCCCGATATGCAACGGCGATTGTGCAGGCGCAGCCGTGCAGCCACTTAACTGCCCGCTCGCCACCCGCCCCACCGCAGCACCGAGCGCGCCACTGGAGGCCGGCAAGGGTGGGGAGGACTGGACGCGAGACGCGATCCAATGGGGCGGCGCACTGAACGATGCGGCGTGGACGTTTATCGAACACTGTCCGGAAAAGAGCGCGCTGCTGTTCAACAACACGAAAGTGCCGCTTCGCTTAGCGATCCTGAAATACGCCGAGATAGTCGTCCGCACCGCCGCCGAGCCGGAGAGCAAGGGATGAAGCCTCTATACATTTTCGACCTCGACGGCACGCTCGCGGACTGTCAGCACCGCACGCACTACCTCGCCGAGACATACAACCCGCAACGCTGGCGCCAGTTCTACGCGGCCTGCGTCCGAGATCGCCCGATTCCTGCCGTCATCGCCACGATGGAGCGTCTACGCCATTTCGCGGACGTGTGGATTTTTAGCGGCCGGAGCGAGGAAGTCCGCGCAGAAACCGTGGCGTGGCTGGCCGAACACACCAGCTTTATGTCGCACGACCTAGAGCTTGCGTTGACCATGCGGCAAGAAGGCGACCACCGCGCAGACGACATCGTTAAACGCGAATGGCTGGACGGAATGCTGGTGGACGACCGCAAGCGCCTTGTCGCGACGTTCGACGATCGCGATCGCGTTGTCGCCATGTGGCGTGCCGCTGGCGTCCCGTGCTTCCAAGTCGCGCCGGGAGACTTCTAATGGCTAACCCCTCGCAAGGCATGAGCGCCGTCACTGAGGCGCTAGCAATGGTTCGATTCGCCGCGCTCGATGCGTACCGCACTGGCATGCCGACACTTGGCGCTGCGCTCGACGAAGCTGCGCACACCCTCGAAGCCGCCCTAGCCGCACCGCAGCAGGCGGAGGCGGTGCCTGTGGCGTGGCGCTCGCGGATACCCGGCTACCCGTGGTGCTACGACGAACGCGATCCGGGCGCACTGCCCGGGAACTCCCCGCTGTCGGACGCCTTTGAGGTTCAGGCGCTGTACGCCGCCCGCGAGGCCCGCCATGAGTGAGGTCAAGCACTTGTGCCCGCCGCTTACCTACGGCGAGGCGATGGACTCGCTGCACGACCTCGCGATGCTGGAAGGTCGCGGCTGTCGCGCCGCCAACACGCTGCTGCAAATCCGCGCCACGCTCACCGACGAGCGCGCCGCAAAAGAGGCCGCGCTGGCGAGACTGGTAGCGGCCGACAATAGCTCGCGCATGTATGCCGAGCAGATGGGCCGGGAAATGCAGCGCGCCGAGTCCGCCGAGGCCGAGCTGCGGAAGGTGCGGGAGGGGATTGAGGGTTCGGCGGTGGAGCTCGAAGCGCACACGCGCGAACTGCTCGCCGACAAACACTTCGCGCTGGCCGGAGCCATCGGCCGAGCCGTGCGCGCACTGCGCGGCCTGCTGGGCGAGGGGGAGTGATGGACAAGCCCGCCGCGCTGTTCCTGTTCCACAAAAACCCGACGATGGCGCAGCCCTGGGCGGACGCGGGCTACGACTGCTACCTGGTCGATCTGCAGCATGCGAAGGGCGAGCGCCGGGACGGCAATCTGATCTACGTTGGCGCCGACATTCACCGGTATGCGCCCGCACTGCGTCGCTATCGCTTCGGCTTCGCCTGCCCCCCCCTGCACGGATGTCGCGGTGTCAGGCGCGCGGTGGTTCAAGGGCAAGGGGCTGTACGCCTTGGCGGATGCGATCGGCTGCTTTGCCCGTGCGGCGGAAATGCTGGAAGCCGCCGACTGCCCGTACGGCATCGAGAACCCGGTGAGCGTGATCAGCAGCTACTGGCGCAAGCCCGACTACACCTTCGATCCGAACGAGTACGCGGGCTACGAAGGCGGCCAGGACGACACCTACACAAAGAAGACCTGCATCTGGGCCGGCGGTGGGTTCGTCATGCCGCCGCGCCGTCCGCTGCCAGCGATCGATGGAAGCCGCATGCACCTGCTGCCGCCGTCCAGCGAGCGCGCCAACCTGCGCAGCGCGACACCGCCAGGCTTCGCCAACGCAGTCTTTCAGTTCAACGCGCGAGAAGCGCAGAGCCAAGCCGCATGACCGCCCACCGCTACAGCGAGGATGACCGTGGCTAAGTCCGTCAACTCAATGCGGAGCGCGTGGCGGCTCGTGGCTACGAAGCACGACGGGCAGCATCTTTGGTTCTGGGGGCAGATGGCGGCGCCGCATACCGCGCTGCCGCTGCACCTGTACGCCACGCGCTACCTGCGCCGGCATGGAGGCCATGCCAGGTGATCGGTAGCGTGCTTGAGTTCGCCGACCTGCAGCGCGTGAGCGGCTATGACCGCCGCGCGGATGTGGAGCGGTGGGCGCGTGACATCGGCCTAAGCGTGCGTCCATGCCGTGGCGGTGTGTGGACGACCGTCGAAGCACTGAACGCCGCGCTAGGCTTGTTGGCGAGCAACGACGACGCCTACCCGGCCGGAGTGGTGTGATGGCACCGCGGCAGCGCAAGCACAATCCGTCCATCCCTTCGCACATCGACCAGAACGCGATCCCGAAGGGCGTGTATTGGGATGCGACCGGCAAGGGCCGCTGGTATCGCTTCGTGCAATCAGAAGGCAAGCCGGCGCGCGAAACGCTCGCAGGGCCGGCAGCGAAGCTGTCCGATCTGCACGCGATGATCGAGCCGCAGGAATTGGCCGGAACGGTCGAGTGGCTGTCGAAGCAGTACCACGCGAGCGCGAAGTTCGCGAAGCTCGCCAAGTCCACGCAGGACGACTACGAATACAGCCGCGACGTGGCACTCGGGATCAAGACCACGAGCGGCACGACATTCGGCAAGCTTGAGGCGAAGCGACTGGCGGCCGCGCACATCCAGCGCATTGTCGATCGCCTGGACAACGAAGGCACGCCAACGAAGGCGAACAAGGTGCTGCGCTATCTGCGCCTGCTGTTTCGATGGGGCGTGAATCGCGGGCTGTGTCCGCACAACCCCGCGCAGGGCGTGGAGGCTGCGCAGGAGCGCAAGAAGCGGCGCCTACCGCCGACGGACGTCTACACCGCCCTGCTCCGTTTCGCACAGGAGCGCGGCGCACTGAAGGCGCACACGGAAGGCTCGGTCGCGCCGTACCTGTGGCTGGTGATGGAACTGGGCTACATGTGCCGCCTGCGCGGCATCGAGACGGTGACGCTTACGCTCGCGGCTGAAACGCCCGAAGGCATCCAGACGAACCGACGCAAGCGCTCACGCGATTCGCTTGTGCAGTGGAATCCGCGCCTACGCGCGGCATGGGACGCCGCTGTCGCACTACGGCAAGCCACGCTGACGCGATTGAAGCGCCCGGAAATGCTGAGGTTGGAAGATCGCGCGCTGTTTCTCTCGCAGGGCGGCGAACCGCTCAGCAAGTCGGGCTTGGACACCGCCTGGCAGCGGCTCATCAAGCTGGCGATCGAGAAGGACGTCATCGCACCGGAGCAGCGTTTCGGCCTGCATGACCTCAAGCGCAAGGGCGGCACCGAAGCTGCAGGCAGCAAGGGCGAACGTCAGGACGCGTTGGGCGTTTCGGATGCGATGATGAAGGTGTACGACCACTCCGTTCCGCGCGTGAAGCCATCGGGATTTACGGAGTGATTTACGGAGGCAGTCGGTAGAGCCTCGCAAGTATCTGATTTCAATGGTGGGTCGTGATGGATTCGAACCATCGACCAGCGGATTAAAAGTCCGATGCTCTACCGACTGAGCTAACGACCCACAGTCCCGGCGTCGCCGGGGGCGCGATCTTACCGCAGACGCCCGCTGGCTTCAGCCGCTGCGTAGCGCGTGGGGTCCGGCACGCCGGCCGCTTCGAAGCCCTGAGCGCGCAGGCGGCATGCATCGCATTCGCCACAGGCGCGGCCTTCGGCGTCGGCCTTGTAGCAGGAGACAGTCAGGCCGAAGTCGACCCCGAGGCGCACGCCTTCACGCGCGATGTCGGCCTTGCTCATGAATTGCAGCGGTGCGTGCACGCGCAGGCCCGCGCCTTCGACGCCCGCCTTCGTCGCGAGGTTCGCGAGTCGTTCGAACGCGGCGACGAACTCGGGGCGACAGTCGGGATAGCCCGAATAGTCCACCGCATTCACGCCGCAGAAGATGTCGTTCGCGCCGAGCACTTCGGCCCAGCCCAGCGCGATCGACAACATGATCGTGTTGCGGGCCGGCACGTAGGTGACCGGGATGCTGGAGCCGGTATCGCCCGCCGTCGGCACGTCGATCGCGGTGTCGGTGAGCGCGGAGCCGCCGATGGTGCCGAGGTCGACGACGACGGTCTTGTGCTCGATGACGCCGAGCGCCTGCGACACGCGCGCGGCGGCGTCGAGTTCCGACGTATGCCGCTGGCCGTAGCGAACGCTGAGCGCGTAGACGTCGAAACCCTGCGACTTCGCCATCGCAACGACGACGGCGGAATCCATGCCGCCGGAAAGAAGAACGACGGCCCTGCGTGTAGACGTGGAAGTCATCGGTGCTTTGAACGAAAGAATGCGGATTGATGTGCGACGAACACGCGGACCGTGCGGCATGCATGCATCGCGCAAGGCGACATCACGCAATGCGACGCATCAACGCCCCGGTTCGTCGCCCCAGAGGATCTTGTGCAGCTGCAGCTGGAAGCGCACCCGCAGGCGGTCGTCGACGATCCACTGCGCGAGATCACGTGGCGCGACCTGGCCAAAGCTCGGCGAGAACAGCACATCGCAGCGCGATGGCAACGCATGTTCGGCGACGATGCCGCGCGACCATTCGTAATCCTCGCGCGAGCAGATGACGAACTTGACCTCGTCGTGCGGCGTCAGCAGCGGGATGTTCTCCCAGCGGTTGCGATGCACTTCGGCCGAGCCCGGCGTCTTGATGTCGACCACGCGCGACACGCGCGGATCGACCGCGCCGATGTCGAGCGCGCCGGACGTTTCCAGCGACACCGCGTAGCCCGCGTCGCACAGGCGCTGCAGCAGGATCGTGCAGCGCTTCTGCGCGAGCGGCTCGCCGCCGGTGACGCAGACGTGGCGGACACCGAGGCGCGCGACCTCGGCGAGGATCGCGTCGATCTCCCACCAGTCGCCACCGTGGAACGAATACGTGGTGTCGCAGTACTGGCAGCGCAGCGGGCAGCCGGTCAGGCGCACGAACACGGTCGGCCAGCCGACGCTGTTCGACTCGCCTTGCAGGGACAGGAAAATCTCGGTCAGCCGCAAGCGCTCCGGCGCTGCGGCGGCCGCGGTGACGGGGACGCTCATCCGGCGATTTTACCGCCCTGCCCGCCTGCGCCGGTGCGGACGCGCGCCGCCGTTCAGGACGCCCGTTGCGGGCGGTCGCGTCAGCGCGCGGCGCCCATCGCGCGCAGGCGATCAGCGGCCGACTGCGAGGCGTCGCTGCCGGCGTAATGGGCGACCACGCCCTCGAAATCGGCACGCGCCGCGTCGTCCTGATGCAGGTTAAGGCGGGTCAGGCCGCGCTTGAGCATCGCGCCGGGCGCCTTGTCGTGGGTCGGGAAGCGATCGAGCAGCTGCGTGAACGGCTCGACGGCCTGCTCGTAGTTGCGCGTCGCGTAGTAGCTCTCGCCCAGCCAGTACAGCGCGTTCGGCGCGTAGACGCCGCCCGGGTAGCGGTCGAGGAAGTCCGAGAACAGGCGCGAGGCGTCGGCGTAGCGACCGGCCTTCAGCGCGTCGAAGGCGGCGTTGTAGGCGGTGAGCTCGTTGCCGGTGGGCGTCGCGGAGCCGGCGGCGGCGGTCGGTGCCGCGGGCGGCTTGGCCTTGGTCGTCGCAGGCGCCGCGGGCTTGGTCGACGCCGAAGGACGCGCGGCCGCTGTGGAAGTACCGAGTGCGGGCTTCGCAGTGGCTGCGGGCGCTGGCGTCGGTGTTACCGGAGCCGGCGTCGCGCCACCCTCGATCCGCTGCAGGCGGCCGTCGACGTCGAGGTATTGCGTCCGCATCGACGCGCGCAGCTGCTCGTTCGCCTGCTGCATTTCCTCCAGCTGCCCGCGCATCGACTGCACATCCTGGCGCAGCTGCGCGATCTGGTTGACCAGTTCGACGTTCTGCGGATTCGCGGCGCGCACTTCGAGTGCGGTGACGCGATCGGCGAGGCTGGCGCGCTGCGCGAAGACGGGCAGCGGTGCGACGAGGACCAGCGCGATGGCGAGCGCGAGGGCGCGAGGTGAGTTCATGACGATTCCCCGGTGTTGGAGCGTGCGGCGAGTATGCCGCGCGCGGGCCGCGATCCGACTGTCGCGACGATGAATGCATGCCGCAACGAAAACGGGCCGCATCGCGCGGCCCGTTTCGCCAACTACCGCGTATCGATCAGCGCGCGCTGTAGCTGATCTCGACGCGACGGTTCTTCGACCAGCAACCCTCGCCCGACTCGGTGCAGATCGGCTTCTCTTCGCCGAAGCTGTTGGTCGTCAGCTGCGACGATTGTCCACCCGCGGCCTGCATCGCCGACGAAACGGCGTTCGCACGGCGTTCGCCGAGGGCGAGGTTGTAGTCGCGGCTGCCGCGCTCGTCGGCGTGGCCGTCGAGCGTCATGCGCGAGGACGGACGGTCGCGCAGGTACTTCGCGTGGCAGTTCACAATCGCCTGGAACTCCGGCTTCAGCGTGTCCTGGTCGAGGTCGAAGTAGACGATGCGCTGGCGCAGGCAGGTGTCGGTATCGAGATCGTTCGGGCCGTACGCGCCGGCGGTGGTCGGGCCGGTGGTGGCGGGCATGGTCGTGGTGGTGCCCGTCGACGTATCGGTCGGCGGCGTTTCCTTGACCTTCTTCGAGCACGCCATCGCGAGGGTGCACATCGCGGCGACGATCAGGAGCTGGCTGGCGGACTTGGCGTTCATTCGTTCTTTCCTTGTTTGGCGTTTTGGATGGACGTCTGCCGCGTCAGCGCGGCGTGCGGTAAGGGCCCCACGCCGGCTCGCGAACATCGCCGTCGGCGAGCACGAGGCGCTGGCGAACGCGCGCGTCGGCCGACAGCGCGTACAACACGCCGCGACCGCCCTCGCGTGCGGCGTAGATGAGCATGCTCGCGTTGGGCGCGAAGCTCGGGGATTCGTCGAGGTTGCCCGGCGACAACAGGCTCCAGCGCGGGCTGCCGAGGCTCGAGTCCATCAGCGCGATGCGGTACGTATTGCCCACGCCCTGCGCGGTGGCGATCTTCTTGCCGTCGTACGACACGGTGGCGCTGGCGTTGTACGTGCCCTGGAAGGTCACGCGCGTCGCGTTGCCGCCCGATGCCGACGCCGTGTAGATCTGCGGACGGCCGCCGCGATCGGACGTGAAATACAGGCGCGAACCATCCGCGCTCCACGTCGGTTCGGTGTCGATCGAATAGTGGTTGGTGACCTGCGTGAGCGCGCGGCTGCCGAGATCCATCACGTAGACCTCGGGATTGCCCGAACGCGACAGCGTCATCGCGAGGCGACGACCGTCCGGCGAGAACTCCGGCGAACCGTTGATCCCGCGAAAGTGCGCGACCATCTCGCGCGCGCCGCTGGCGATCGTCTGGATGTAGATCGCCGAGCTGCCGCCTTCGAAGCCGACGTACGCGAGGCGCGCGCCATCCGGGCTCCACGACGGCGACATCAGCGGCTCGGTCGAGCGCACGACGGTCTGCGGGTTGTAGCCATCGCTGTCGGCGACCACGAGCGCATAGCGCGCGCCACCACCTGTACCGCTCTGCGTGACGTACGCGATGCGCGTGTAGAACGCGCCGCGCACGCCGGTGACTTTTTCGTAGATCGCATCGGCGATCTGGTGCGCGACGTCGCGCATCTGGCCGCTGCGCGCGGTGAGTGCGAAGCCGAGCAGGCGCGTCTGCTTGGCGACGTCGAGCAGTTCGTATTCGACGCGATACGCACCGCCGCCCGCATCGAGCACGCGACCGACGACGACGTAATCCTGGTTGATCGCACGCCAGACCGGATAGTTGACGTCCTCGCTGCGCGTCGGGCGTTCCGGCAGGCCGTCGACCGGCAACGACTTGAACTGGCCGGAGCGGTTGAGATCCGCAGCGACGATCGACGCCTCGTCGTTCGCACCCGTGCCGTTCTGGAACGGCACCACCGCAATCGGCAGCGCGGCCGCGTTGCCGCCGACGATGTCGATCTCCAGGCCCTGCTGCTGCGCGGCCGCCGCCATCGGCAACAGGCATGCGATGCACAGGACCAGCCATGACACGAGACGACGCATCGTGATTCCTCGGTCTTTCGGTGTGGGCGCATACAGGTAGCAGCCCGATCGTGAATCCTAGCTCACACCTGAACCGTTTAGCGGGTTGACAGATGCGAGCCGTCGCGTCCCGTCAGGGCGCGCGGAAGTTGAGCGTCAGTTCGCGCTTGAAGACTTTCTCGAAGCCCGCGTAAGGCAGCGGCTGCGCCTTCAGCACCGCGGCCTCGATCGAGCGACGGCCGGCCTCGTCGTACACGCAGGGCGACGTCACCTGCGCATCGATCACCTCACCGCCCGGCAACTGGCGGATGACGAGGCGGCACATCGCGTTCGGCGGAATGTTGTCCGGACGAATCCATTTCGCGCGGATGGCGTCCTGCAACGCGGCGGCGTAACGACCCAGCAGGCCGTCGTCGGCGGGACCGCTGCCGCCCGCATCGGCGTCCGACTGTGCCGCCTGCTGCGCGGCCGATCCACTGCGCGTCGGCGCGGTGAGCTGCGCGAGGCGTTCCTCGGCAGCCATCGCGGCACGCGAGGCCGCGGCACGACGACGACGGATGTCCGCGAGCTGCGCTTCCTTGTCGGCCTGCTGGCGCTGCTGCGCTTCCTGCTGCGCATCGACCGGGCTGGTCAGGTCGGCCTGCTGCTGTTGGTGCTTTTCTTCCTGTGGCTTCGTTTCGACGGCCTTCTGCGGCGTCGGCGTTTCGACCACCGCCTGGTGTTCGACGTCGTCCGGCTGCGTGAGCTGTTGCTGCGGCTTCGGTTGCGCTTCCGGCGGCGCGGTTTCGGGTTCCGGCTGCGGTTCGGGCACGGGTTCCGGTAACGGCTCCGGTGCAGGCTGCGGACGATGGTTCAAAGTGCGCTGCATCGCCGCCGACAACTGACCGACATCGACCACGTCCGCCGACATGCCACCGGCACTGGCCTGCGTGATGTCGTGCGGCCGCATCGCGAGCCACAGCAGCAACGCGAGCGCGAGGTGCAAGCCGATCGCCAGCGCGACCGCGGTGGCGTCGTCGGCCGGCCGAACCCTCACTTCGCCTGACCCTTCGGCGAGCTGATCAGCGACACCTTGTCGACGCCCGCCTTCTTGAGCAGATCGATCGCGTCGGTAACGGTCTGGTAGCTCGCCTTCGCATCCGCGCCGATCAGCACCTGCACGTCATGATTCTGCGCGACGATCGTCGACAGCCGCGCGGTGAGTTCCGCACCGCTGACGGCTTCGTTGCTGCCTGCTTTCACCGCGAGGAAGTAATTGCCGTCCGCATCGACCTGCACGACGACGGGGTCCGTCTTCTGCTGCAGCGATTTCGCGTTCGACTTCGGAAGATCGACATCGACGCCGAGGTTCAGCAGCGGCGCGGTGATCATGAAGATGACGAGCAGCACGAGCATCACGTCGATGTACGGCACGACGTTGATCTCTGACTTGAGCTTGCGTCGCCTGTGGCGACGGAGGGAGACCGACATGGCTCAGCCCTCGAGGTGCGACTGTCGCTGCAGGATCGACGAGAACTCTTCTGCGAACGCCTCGTAGCGCGACGCAAGCCGCTCCACGGCAGTGGCGAAGCGGTTGTACGCCCACACCGCGGGAATCGCGACGAACAGGCCCATCGCGGTCGCCAGCAGCGCTTCGGAAATACCGGGCGCGACGTCCTTGATGCCTACCTGCTGCGAACTGGCGAGCAGCGAATGCATCGTCACCATGATGCCGAACACGGTGCCGACCAGGCCGATGTACGGCGACGTCGAACCGATGTTGGCGAGCAGTTCGAGGTTGTGTTCCAGCGAATCGAGTTCGCGCGACGCGGTCGCGCGCATGCCGCGCTGCGCGGCTTCGAGTTGCGCGTCGGTGTCCGCGCCGCGGCGCTGGCGAAGACGGTTGAAGTCGCGGAAACCGGCTTCGAAGATCGCTTCCATGCCGCCGACATCGCGACCGCGCCCGCTCGCGCCTTCATAGAGCTTGCTGAGTTCGGAGCCCGACCAGAAGCGTTCCTCGAACTGCACCGCTTCGCGACGCGCGCGACGCAGCAGCGCCGACTTGCGGAAGATGATCACCCACGACGCGATCGACGCCACGATCAGCAGCAGCATGATCAGCTGCACCGGAAGGCTGGCGTGCGTGACCAGTTGCACGAGGTCGAGCGAGCCGGCGGGGGGCGTAGCTGCGGCGCTCGCGGCCTGCGCCGCATCGGCGAGCGGCTGCGCATCGACGGGCGTCGCATCCGGCAGCGCGGCGGGGCTGGACTGCAGCATCAGCGACAGCGCGCTCATCGGGCGGCCCCTGCAGCCGTGTGCGTGGGGGACGTGCGCGGGCGATGCGATGCGGTCATTCGGGCTCTCCGGTCCATGCGGCGGACGATCAGTTCGGGGTTTGCAGGGCGGCGAGCTGCGCATGCAGCCCGGCCGGAATGGGCGCGGGGCGGAACGTCGCGGCGTCGAGCGCAGCGATTCGGACCGTGGCGTCGAGAAGACGTTCCCCGTCGCGGTCGATCGACTGCTTGAAGACGAGGCTTGCGCGGCGGCAGTCGGCGAGTTCGCAATGCACGTCGAGCGCGTCGTCGAGGCGGGCGGGCTTGAGGAAATCCAGCGTCATCGCACGCACCGCGAACACCAGGCCCGTGGCCTGCAGCGATGCCTGTCCGTGGCCGTTCGCGCGCATCCACTCCGAGCGCGCGCGCTCGAGGAATGCGACATAGCGCGCGTGGTAGACCACGCCGCCGGCGTCGGTGTCTTCCCAGTAGATGCGGACCGGCAGGCTGAACATGCGCTCCGAACGCCCGAAATGCCGGGCCGTGCGTGGGGGCGCCAAGTCTACCCGCGGTGCCCAACCGTGCCGACGCCGCGGCAAGCGGCGGTTCAGTCGATCGACGGCGCAGCCGGTGGCTCGAACAGATCCGGCGACTTCGCACGTGGGGTGAATCCGAGGTGGCGATACGCCTTCGGCGTCGCCATGCGGCCGCGCGCGGTGCGGATCAGGTAGCCCTGCTGGATGAGGTAGGGCTCGACCACGTCCTCGAGCGTGCCGCGTTCCTCGCTCAGCGCTGCGGCCAGCGATTCGACGCCGACCGGCCCGCCATCGAACGACTCGATCACGATGCCGAGCAGGCGCCGATCGAGTTCGTCGAAACCTTCCGGATCGACCTTCAGCATCGTCATCGCATCGAACGCGGTCTGGCTGGTGATCGTGCCGTCGCCGCGCACCTGCGCGAAGTCGCGCACGCGGCGCAGCAGGCGGTTGGCGATACGCGGCGTGCCGCGCGATCGACGCGCGATCTCGCCGGCACCGTCCGGTGTGCACGAGATACCGAGGATGTGTGCGGAACGCTGCACGATCTTCGTCAGTTCTTCCGCGCTGTAGAACTCCAGGCGCTGCACGATGCCGAAGCGGTCGCGCAGCGGCGCGGTCAGCAAGCCCGCGCGCGTGGTCGCGCCGATCAGCGTGAACGGCGGCAGATCGATCTTGATCGAGCGTGCGGCCGGGCCCTCGCCGATCATGATGTCGAGCTGGAAATCCTCCATCGCCGGGTACAGCACTTCCTCGACCAGCGGCGACAGGCGATGGATCTCGTCGACGAACAGCACGTCGTGCGGCTGCAGGTTGGTGAGCAACGCCGCGAGGTCGCCGGCTTTCTCGATCACCGGGCCGGACGTCTGCCGCAGGTTGACGCCGAGTTCGTTGGCGATGACCTGGCTGAGCGTGGTCTTGCCGAGGCCGGGCGGGCCGAAGATCAGCACGTGGTCGAGTGCTTCGCCGCGGCCCTTCGCGGCCTCGATGTAGATCTTCATCTGCTCGCGCACCGGCGCCTGGCCGAGGTACTCGTCCAGGCGCTTGGGTCGGATGCTGGCCTCGACGGCGGCGTCTTCGTTCGTGGCGCCGGCGGCGATGATGCGGTTCTCGGTCATGCCGGGATTATGGCCCGCCGCCGCTCAGCCGGTGCGACGCTAGATCTCGATCTGCGCGCCCAGCTCGACGAGGCGGTTGCCCGGAATGCGGAAGAAGGTCGTCGCGGGTGCGGCATTTCGATGCATCAGCGCGAACACCTTGTCGCGCCAGAACGGCATGCCGCGGTGCTTGCTGGCGACGATGGTTTCGCGGCTCGCGAAATACGTCGTGTCCATCGGGTCGAAATGGATGCCGCCCTTGTCGCACGAACGCATCAACGCGAGCGGCACGTCCGGCGTTTCCATGAAGCCGAACTTGATCGTCACCCGGTAGAAGTTCTCACCGATCGAATCGATCTTCAGGCGCTTGTCCTTGGGCGCCATCGGCACCGTCATCGGTTCGACGGTGAGGAAGACGTTGCGCTCGTGCAGCACCTTGTTGTGCTTGAGGTTGTGCAGGAACGCCTGCGGCACGACGCCGCGATCGGCGGTGAGGAATACCGCCGTGCCCGGCACGCGCACCGGCGGCGACAGCATCAGGCCGGGCAGGAACACGTCGAGCTGGATGCCTTCCTTGCGCACTTCCTCGTGCAGCAGCGCGCGGCCGCGACGCCAGGTGCGCATCAGCGTGAACGAGGTGATGCCGATGAACAGCGGCACCCACGCGCCGATGCCGGTGAGCAGCTTGCCGCCGTTGGCGACGAGGAACGCGACGTCGATGATCAGGAACAGGCCGCACAGCGGCAGCACCCATTTACGCGAGTCGTTCCAGCGCGTGTATGCGACGAGCGCGAGCAGCAGCGTGTCGATGAGCATCGTGCCGGTGACGGACAGGCCGTATGCGGTGGCGAGGTTGGTCGCGCTCTTGAACGCGAGCGTCAGCAGGATCACCGCGCCCAGCAGCGTCCAGTTGATCGACGGCACGTAGATCTGGCCAATCGTCTGTCTCGACGTGTGCTTGATCGACAGGCGCGGCAGGTAGCCGAGCTGGATCGCCTGGCGCGTCACCGAGAACGCGCCGGTGATCACCGCCTGCGAAGCGATGGCCGCAGCGACGGTCGCAAGCCCGAGCATCGGCACCTGCGCCCAGTCGGGCATGGACATGTAGAACGGATTCGCGCGCGCCTCGGGATTCTGCAGAAGCACCGCGCCCTGCCCGAAGTAGTTCAGCACCAGCGCCGGCAGCACGAAGCCGAACCACGCCCAGCGAATGGGTTTTTTGCCGAAGTGGCCCATGTCGGCATACAGCGCTTCACCGCCGGTGATCGCCAGCACCACCGCACCGAGAATGAAGAGCGCATGGCCGCCATGCGTGATGAAAAAACGCAGGCCCCAGTACGGATTCAGCGCGGTCAGCACCGACGGATAGCGGACGATGTTGTTGACGCCGAGAATCGCCAGCACGACGAACCACGTGATCATCACCGGCCCGAAGATCCTGCCCACACGCTCGGTGCCGAAGCGCTGGAACGCGAACAGCGCGACGAGGATGACCAGGCCGACCGGCATCACCCAGTGTCCGAATTCCGGCGAGATCACGCGAAGGCCGTCGAGCGCACCGAGCACGGTGACCGGCGGCGTGATCATGCCGTCGCCGAAGAACAGCGACGCACCGAAGATGCCGAGGATGCCGACCAGGTAGTTGAGCCGCGAGCCCTGCTTCAGCGACCGCTGCGCGAGTGCGGTGAGCGCCATGATGCCGCCCTCGCCCTCGTTGTCCGCACGCATGATGACGATGACGTACTTCAGCGTGACGACCAGCATCAACGCCCAGAACGCGAGCGACAGCAGGCCCTTCACCGTCGACGCATCGGGCTGCAACCCGTAATGCGGCAGGAACATTTCCTGGATCGTGTAGAGCGGGCTGGTACCGATGTCGCCGAACACGACGCCCACGGCGCCGACCACCATGGTCGCGAGACCGGCGTGTCCGTGACCGTGGGCATGGCCCGTATCGCCACCATGCGAAGAGGTGGCCGTGGAAACGGAAGCGGTCATGAACGTCCTGGAACGCGGTCCTTCGCTCAGCGGAGCGCGGACTGTAGCGCCTTGCGGATGATGGTCGCGGTGTCGTCGCCGGGCTGCACGGCGTCCTTTGCCATGCGCACGGCTTCGGCCGGCTTGTAACCGAGCTGTTGCAGGGCGATCACCGCTTCGGTCTGCGGATCAGCCGGCACGCCAGTGTTCACGCCGAGCGACGAACCCGTGCCGATCAGGTCGGCCGCGCGGTCGCGCAGCTCGACCACGATGCGTTCGGCGGTCTTCTTGCCGATGCCCGGGATGCGCGTGAGCGCGGTGACGTCGCCGGCCTGAACGAGCCGCGCGAATTCATCGACGCTTACCGCGGAGAGAATGGCCAGCGCGATCTTCGCGCCGATGCCCGTGACCTTTTGCACGTCGCGGAACAGCCGTCGCTCGCCTTCGCGCAGGAAGGCGTACAGCGAGACGCTGTCTTCCTTCTGCGCGTAGTGCGTGAACAGCACGACCTCGCGCCCGGCTTCGGGCAGGTCGTAGAACGTGCTCATCGGCGCTTCGAGCTCGTAGCCGATGCCGCCCGCCACTTCCACCATCAGCCACGGCGGCTGCTTCTGGACGAGGATCCCGCGCAGGCGCCCGATCACGCGACAGCTCCGCGCGCGCCCGCAGCCGCGCGAACGCGCCTGCCGCCAGCGAAGCTGTGAACCCGTCCGATCATGCGTCGTATCCCGTGCCGCCCACCCGGCGGCGCGCATTGTGCGCTCATTGCGATCACGGTGCGCTCCGCCCGTCTCAGCTGCCGCGTCGGCGCAGATGGGCGACCGCGATGCCGGTACGGCCGGCGGTCGCGCTCATGTGGGCGTGGGTCAGCGCGACGGCCAGTGCATCGGCGGCGTCGGCCTGGATCTTCTGCTCCGGCAGGTTCAGCAGCAGCCGCACCATGTGCTGCACCTGCTGCTTGTCCGCGGCGCCACGCCCGACCAGCGACTGCTTGATCAGCCGCGGCGCGTATTCGCTGACCGGCAGGCCGCGGCGCACCACCGTCGCGATCGCCGCGCCGCGTGCATGCCCGAGCTTCAGCGCACTGGTCGCCGACTTGTCCATGAAGACGGTTTCGATCGCGACCTGCGTCGGCTTCCATTCGTCGATCAGCGCATCGAGGCCTTCGCACAGCAGACCGAGCCGCTTCGGGAAATCCTCTGCGTCCAGCAATTTCAACGTATGTGCGGACACGTAGGCGCACTTGCCCGTCGCGTCGACGTCGACGAAGCCGACGCCGGTGCGCTGCGAGCCCGGATCGATGCCGAGGATTCGGATCACGTTTGCGCCGCCGTCAGGCGTACGCGTCCTCGCCGAGTTCAGCGTTGGAATACACGTGCTGCACGTCGTCCATGTCCTCGAGCCACGCGAGCAGCTTGGCGACCTGCCTGGCGGTGTCGCCTTCGACCTTGACGTTGTTCTCCGCGCGCATCGTCACCTGCGATTCGCCCGGCTTGAGGCCGGCCGCTTCGAGCGCCGACTTCACCGCGTCGAATGATTCGGGCGCGGTCAGCACGTCGATCGAGCCGTCTTCCGGATACACGACGACATCGTCGGCGCCGGCGTCGATCGCCGCTTCGGTGATGCGGTCTTCGTCCGCGCCTTCGCCGAACCAGATCACGCCGCGCTTGTGGAACATGAAGGACACCGAGCCGTCGGTGCCGAGGTTGCCGCCGAACTTGGAGAACGCGTGGCGGACGTCGGCGACGGTGCGCACCTTGTTGTCGGTGAGGCAGTCGACGATCACCGCAACGCCGCCGGGCGCATAACCTTCGTAGCGGAGTTCCTCGTAGGTCACGCCTTCGAGTTCGCCGGTCGCCTTCTTGATCGCGCGTTCGATGACGTCCTTCGACATGTTGACGTCGAGGCCGCGGTCGATCGCGGCGCGCAGCCGCGGATTGCCGGACGGATCACCGCCGCCCATGCGCGCGGCGACGCCGATCTCGCGAATGACCTTGGTGAAGATCTTGCCGCGCTGGGCGTCGACGGCGTTCTTGCGGGCTTCGATCGAGGGACCACGACCCATCGGGCACTTCCGGACGAACAGGTAACGGGGCGCAGATTTTACCGGATCGGCCGCTCGGAACCGGCGGCACCGGCTGGCTCGTTCAGTGCTGGAACCGGCCTTCACGCAGGAAGGCGGTGACCTGCCTGGCCGCGGTGGGCGAAAGCACGAGTCCGCTGTGGGTGGCATGGACGATGACGTGGTCGGTGAGGCCGTCGAGCCGGGTTTCGGACACGGCGACCGTGCCGTCGTTCGGGCCGTGGATCCGGCCGATCACGCGGCCCAGCCCGAGCGGGAGGGTGCCGGCGATCGAGCCGACCTCGGCGTTCCCAGCCCACGCGTGGCAACCGTCTCGCAGCAGGCGTCGGCTATGGCCGAGCCAGCGACCCAGCTTCGGGACCCGCGCCAGCCCGTCAGCCGCCGCGCTGCCGCACAGCGGCGAGCCCAGGCAGACGACGCGTTCCACCGGCAGGTCGGGCTCGGCATCCAGCGCGGTCAGCGTCATCAACCCGCCGAGGCTGTGGCCGACGATGTGACAGGGCGCGCGCCGGGCGGCGTCGGAAATCGCACGCAGCGCATGTGTGGGCCGCTGGCGGGAGCTCTCATAGCCGATCAGCTCGGTCTCGAACCCCTCGCGCCCGAGACGACGCGCGAGCAGCGCCATCGATGCCGGGCGCATCCAGAGGCCGTGGACGAGGAGTACGCGGGAAGTCGTCATCACCGCGACATCGGGCCGGTCGCGGTGTTGTGCAAGGGTGACGAAGGTCGTGCGACGCCGTGCCGCACGCGAATCGCGCCGGATATAGCGAGCGGCTACGGGTTCGCGAGGTGCAACGTTGGGAACCGCGTCAGCGTTGCGCCGGCCGTCGCATGATGAATTCCAGATCGCGCACGCGCCCCACGGGGAATTCGTACGTGCCGACCTTCTCGAAGCCGTAGCGCCCGTAGAAACGCTGCGCGCCCTCGTTCTCGCTCCACACGCCGACCCACAGCGTGCGCGGACCCTCGCGCTCCAGCCATTGCATCGCGGTGTCCATCAAACGCGCACCGCTTCCGCCGTTCTGGAATTCGCGGAGCACGTAGAGGCGCTTGACCTCGCCATCGCCGGGCACGACGTCCGCGTGCGGCAACCCACACGGACCCGCTGCGCAGTGACCGACGGCGCGACCGTCCGATTCCAGGAACCACACCGCGTAATCGGGATGCGCGAGGATCGTCGCCTGCTTGCGCACGTCGTACGCATCGTCGAGAAACGCCTGCAGATCCTCGGGCTGATACAGATGACCGAACGCTTCGACAAACGTTGCCGTCGCCAGCGACGACAACGTCGCCGCATCGTCGACCGTCGCGCGGCGGATGAGCACAGTCATAGGGTGGCTCCTTTTGTGCGACCGCGACGGGCGCGGAGCCAGCCCACCGCCACTTGAACCGCGAATGCAGCGGCGATGAACTCGAGCATGCGATAGGGAACGGCGTAACGCGGCTCGGCCTGCAGGACGAGGTGCACTGCCGTCGTGGCAACGAGTGTCAGTGCCGTCGCCCACGTTGCCGATGGAATGGGTGTCCGTCGCCGCACGACGCGCGTCACCGCGACCGCGATGCCGAACAAGGCAGCCAGGGCGACCAGCGGATTCAGACCGAAGCAGATCGATGAAATCGCGCGAAATAGCCCTTCGGTTTCGTATGGCGAGCGATAGGTCGGATAGACGTAGTACGTGCCCTGGCCTACCGCGATATCCCATCCCCACAATTCCGCAAGCTTATACCGGGCGTACCAGACGAACGAATCCACTGGCGTCCGCGCGAGGCGCGCAAGGACGACGCGCATCCCTTCCCTGCGCGACTCTCGTCCCGTCGCGATCTCCGCGTTCATCTCGCTCCATGCATCGACTGCAGCCGGCGTCATGGCGTTCGCGAGTCGCTCGCGGTGCACGATGTGGTACTCGGGATGCGAGCCTTGCACGAGGTTCACCCACGCCCGGTCCGACGCTCCCTGCGCCGCGGTGTCGACCGCGACGGCATTGCGGATCGCCCAGCCCAATGGGGCAAGCGCGAACACGAGCAGGAAGGCCAGCGCCGCGCGTCGCTGGCCGCGCCATGCCGATGCAACGCCAAGCAGGACCCAGGCGGGAGCGCACACCGGATTGGTCAACCACGCGAGTGCGGCACCCGCGCCCGCGATGCCCGCATGCACTACAGGCCTTCGACGCTCGATGCCCGCGAACGCCCAAAGCGTAGCCGCAACAAGGAATCCATAAAGCGCTTCGGACAGCAGGTACGCGCTACTGGTCACGAGATGCGGCCACGCCACGCCCAGCAGCGCCACGGCGATCGCAGCGGGCGTACCGGCAGCGCGACGTGCCAGAAGCGCGCCGAACACCACCGCCATTGCGCCCAAGGCCGATTGCGCAAGCAGCACCGGCATATAGGCGTCTTCGCCGTATTTCGCGAGGAAGGCTGCGAGAAAGACCGGATAGCCCGGTGCCCGGAATGCATCGGCGATGATCGGACCGTCGCCGACCGAACCGGAGAAGGTGCCGTGGCGAACGAGGTTCCAGGCATATGCCAGGTATTGCCCCGCATCGCCGCGGTCGAACGGATAGACGTGCGCGTGCGTAACGAAATGCACGCGTACGACCAACGCCACGACAAATACCGCCAACGCGAACAACGCGGTGCTACGCGCTCCGGTCAAGCGATATCGCACGCCTGCCGCATCGTTGAGGCCCATCACGCGGCAGATCGCGCACGGGGCGACGACAGCTCTACGCAACGTGCCACCCGACTCACTCCGCCTTCGCCTCGCGCGGACGCACGGCGACGTGCACTTCGGCGAGCTGCGCATCGGGGATCGGGGACGGTGCCCCGGTCATGAGGCACTGCGCGCTGGTCGTCTTCGGGAACGGGATGACGTCGCGGATGGATTCGGTGCCCGCCATCAGCGCGGCGATGCGGTCGATGCCGAACGCAATGCCCCCGTGCGGCGGCGCGCCGTAGCGGAGCGCTTCGAGCAGGAAGCCGAACTTGAGTTCGGCCTCGTCGCGACCGATGCCGAGCAGATCGAACACCGCGGACTGCATGGCCGAGCGATGGATGCGGATCGAACCGCCGCCGATCTCGTTGCCGTTGAGCACCATGTCGTAGCCGCGCGACACGGCGGTCGCGGCATTGGCGCGCAGGTCGGCTTCGTCGTCGACGCTCGGCGCGGTGAACGGGTGATGCAGCGCGACGTAGCGCTGCGCTTCGTCGTCCCATTCGAACATCGGGAAGTCGGTGACCCACAGCGGCGCCCAGCCTTCGGCGACGAGGCCGAGGTCCTTGCCGAGCTTGATGCGCAGTGCGCCCATGAAGTCGGACGCCGACTTGTACGTCGCGGCGCCGAAGAAGATCGCGTCGCCGGTGGTCGCGCCGGTGGCTTCGACGACGGTGGCAAGCGTCGCATCGTCCAGGAACTTCGCGATCGGCGAGTTGATGCCTTCGCGACCCTTGGTCGCGTCGTCGATCTTCATCCAAGCGACGCCCTTGGCGCCGTACTTCGCGGCATGCGCGCCGAGGTCGTCGATCTGCTTGCGCGAGAACTGCGCGCCGCCCGGCGCACGCAGCGCGATGACGCGGCCATCGGCGTGGTTCGCCCAGTCGGTGAACACCTTGAACTCGCAGTTCTTCACGACATCGGCGATGTCCGTGAATTCCAGCGGGATGCGCAGATCGGGCTTGTCGGAACCGAAGCGACGCATGGCTTCAGCGAACGTCATGCGCGGGAACGGATTCGCGAGTTCGACGCCGATGGCGTCACGGAACACCGTGCGGATCATCTCCTCGACGGTGTCCTGCACGTCACGCTCGGAGACCCACGCGAACTCCATGTCGAGCTGGGTGAATTCGAGCTGGCGATCGGCGCGCAGCGCTTCGTCGCGGAAGCAGCGCGCGATCTGGTAGTAGCGGTCGAAGCCCGCCATCATCAGGATCTGCTTGAACAGCTGCGGCGACTGCGGCAGCGCGTAGAACTCGCCCGGATGCATGCGCGCCGGCACGAGGAAGTCGCGCGCGCCTTCGGGCGTCGCCTTCGTGAGGATCGGCGTCTCGATGTCCTGGAAACCGCGCTCATCCAGATAACGACGCAGCGCCGCGACGAGCTTGGTCCGCGTACGCATCATCTTCTGCATCTCGGGACGACGCATGTCGAGATAGCGGTACTTGAGGCGGATGTCCTCGCCGGCGTTCTCGTGCGCGTGGAACGGCAGCGGGTCGGCCTTGTTCAACACTTCGATCGTGGTCGGCACGATTTCGACGCGACCGGTCGGAATCTTGTCGTTCGCGGCGTAACGCGCGCGCACCGTGCCCGTCACGCGCACCGCGTCCTCGTTACCAAGGTCGGCGGCGGCCTTGAACAGCTCGGGCTGGTCGCTCTCCACGAGCACCTGCACCACGCCTTCGTGGTCGCGAAGGTCGATGAAGGTCTGGTGGCTCTGGACGCGCGCGCTGTTGACCCAGCCGCAAAGGGTGACGGTCTGGCCGATCAGGCGCTCGTCGACGAGGCCGCAGAACTGGGTACGCATTGGGACTCCGGCGGCGCCCCGGAAGCGGGCGCGGATAAGCCGGCTAGTTTAGCGTCCGCGACGGCCGTGGACCCGGCCCGCCGTACGGGGCGGGCCGATGTCGACGTATTCAGGTCGAGCTGGACGAACCGCCGGAGCTGCCCGAGGTTCCCGAACTCGAGCCGGACGATGGCGCCGGGCTCGATGCGGGCGCGGAAGGCGCAGGCGTTGACGATGCCGGCTTGCTGTCGCCACCACCCGACGACGCGTCGGACTTCGGTGCCGTGCCGTCCCCGGCCAGGTTGCGCTTCTTGTCGCCGTCCTTCTTGAAATCCGTCTCGTACCAGCCGCCGCCGGCGAGGCGGAACTGCGGGGCGGTCAGTCGACGACGGATCTGCTGCGGTGCGCCGCATTTCGGGCAATCGGTCGGGTCGGCGTCGCTCAGCTTCTGAAGGCGGTCGAAGTCATGGCCGCAGGCGGCGCACTCGAAGGAGTAGATCGGCATGGGTCGCAACATCTCGGAACGCGGACTCCGCGGATGGGGCCGCGCACGGCCGTTTTCAAGCGCCCGCCTCACGGCGCGGCCACGGCGGCTGTCTAGAGTGGCCGCGGACCCGCACAGGATGTGATGCATGCCGACCCGACGGACGCGCCCCGCCCTCGCCGCCTTCCTTGCGGCACTGATCGTTCTCGCCGGCTGCAACCGGCATCCGGAAGGTTCAACGGCCGAAGCTTCGGCGCCCGCCGCCTCCGCTCTTTCGACACTCGAACGGGTCGCACGCCAGCCGCAGCCGGCGATTCCGCCGTCGACGTCAGCGCCCGTCGTGCAGGACCTCGCGCCCGGCGCCGCACGCCTGGGCACCGACCTGATCGCAGTCGACGTCACACGCGTGACCTACACGCCCCACGGCGTCGAGATCGATGCGGTGGCGCGGCAGTCCGGGCGCGTGCTCGGCGGCGAGGTCTACCTGAATTACGGCGACGAAGGCGTGCTGCGCGACGATCGCGGCAACACGTACCGCCTGCGTGACCCCGAGGATCGCCTGAAGACGCACTTCGCAGGCGCGGACGACCGCTGGACGCTGCATCTCGTCGCGCTCGGCTTCCTGCCGCGCGATGCCAAGCGCCTCACGCTCGGGCTCAACATCAATAGTCTCGGCACCAGTGCCGCGCTGGTCGAGACGTCGTGGGACGTGCCGCCGACGGTCGCATCGAAGCGTCGCGTTGCACCTGCTGACGTCGTGCGGCCCGGCGCCGGTTGGACGTATGCGGCGCCGCCGACCGGCAACAGCCCGCAGGGCAACGCATCGATCCGCGTGTTCTCGATCGACTGGCTGAAGGACGGCATCGCGCTGACGTTCGAAGCGCTCAACGGCACGCGCGACACGCGCACCAGCCTCAACAGTGCGAACTGGCAGTTGAGGCTCGTCGACGACCGCGGACACATCTATCGCGTCGTGCAGAACGAAGATTCCGCCGCGCGGGCCGTGCCAATCGAGAACGGCCAGCGCATCGCCGGACGACTGCTGTTCGCACCGCAGATCGCGCCGGACGCGACGCGCCTTCGCCTTCTCGCGAACGCGGGGCCGGCCGGGGACGACCCATGGGCCGCGATCGACACCAAGGACGACAACATGTTCGCCGCGCGCGTCGCGGTCGACCTCGGCACGATTCCCGACGCCGCGCGTTCGCACGCACCCGTCGCGGCCAAGCAGGACGTCACGCTCAACCTTGCACAGCCGCCGCTGCCGTCGACGCCGCTCGCGACGAGCACAATGGATCCGATCGCGAAGTTGAAGCAGGAGCTCGGCGCGAAGGACAGCGACGCCGGCACCACCGTCGACCTGCCGAGTGACGTGCTGTTCGATTTCGACAAGGCGACGCTACGGCCCGATGCGCAGCAGACGGTCGACACCCTCGCCGACCTGCTGCGTCGCATCGATCGCCCGGTGACGATCTCCGGCCACACCGATGCCCAAGGGCGACGACGCCTACAACATGAAGCTTTCGAGCGAACGTGCTGAAGCGGTGCGCAGCGCGCTGGTCAGCGCGGGCATCAATGCGTCGCGACTTGCCGCGATGGGTTACGGCGCGAGTCGTCCCAAGCGTCCGAACACCCATCCCGACGGCAGCGACGATCCCGATGCACGACAGGCGAACCGTCGCGTCGAAGTGCTGATCCCGAAAGACTGAGGCTCAGCCGGCTTCGTAGAGTTCGAGGTACTCGGCTTCGGCTTTCGCGAGCGCATCGGCGAGGCGTGTGCGCTCTTGGCCGAGGCGCGCGAAGTCCGCATGACGCGCGGGGTTCGCGAGATCGGCATCGACCGCGGCCAGCTTGCCTTCGAGTTCGGCGACCCGCGCTTCCGCCTGCGACAACTTGATCGGATTCGCCTTCTTGCCCGACTTCGGTGCGGGCGGCGGGGGTGCGACGACCGCGACGGGCGCAGCCGGCTTCGGGTCGTTCTCACGCGTGCGCAGCCACACCGCGTATTCGTCGAGGTCGCCGTCGAACGGCTGGGCGACGCCGCCGGCGACGCGCCAGAACGTTTCGCAGACCAGGCCGATCAGATGGCGGTCATGCGAGACCAGCACGATCGCGCCGTCGAAATCGCTCAGCGCTTCGGCGAGCGCCTCGCGCATGTCGAGGTCGAGGTGGTTGGTCGGCTCGTCGAGCAGCAGTACGTTGGGCTTGCGCCACGCGATCATCGCAAGTGCGAGACGCGCGCGTTCGCCGCCGGAGAAACCGTCGACGGATTCGAACGCACGATCGCCGGGGAACTGCCACTTGCCGAGGAAATCGCGCAGCTGCTGCGTGGCGACACCGGGCGCGATCTTCTGCAGATGCTCGATCGGCGTTTCGCCTTTGCGCAGCGATTCCACCGTGTGCTGCGCGAAGTAACCGATGCGCAGGTCGGGATGCGTGCCGCGTTCGCCGGCGAGCAGCTTGATCTCGCCGACCAGCGACTTCACCAGCGTCGACTTGCCCGCGCCGTTCGGGCCGAGCAACGCGATGCGATCGCCAGCCTCCAGCCGGAAAATGATGTCGCGCAGGATCGTGATGTTGCCGTAGCCGCAGTCGGCATGCGTCAGGCCGAGCAGCGAATGCGGCAGCTTGTCGGGCACCGGGAAATCGATGTGCAGCGAACGTTCCGCGCGCACGGCTTCGGTGCCGGCGAGCTTGGCAAGGCGCTTCATGCGGCTCTGCGCCTGCTTGGCCTTGCTCGCCTTCGCCTTGAAGCGATCGATGAACTTCTGCAGGTGCGCGCGCTCGATCTGCTCCTTGTCGTGCGCGATCTGCTGCTGGCGCAGTTGCTCGGCACGCTGGCGCTCGAAGTCGGTGTAGTTGCCCGAGTAGAGCTTGGCGGTGCCGGAATGCAGGTGCAGCACGTGGCTGCACAGGCCGTCGAGGAATTCGCGATCATGCGAGATAACGAACAGCGTGCCGGGATATTTCAGCAGCCACTGTTCGAGCCAGAGCACGGCGTCGAGGTCGAGATGGTTGGTCGGTTCGTCGAGCAGCAGCAGGTCACTCGGCGTCATCAGTGCACGCGCGAGATTCAACCGGACGCGCCAACCGCCCGAGAACGACTTCACGGGGCGATCGTGCGTTTCCGGCGAGAAGCCGAGGCCGTGCAGCAGCTTGGCCGCGCGCGCTTCACCGTCGTAGCCGCCGATCTCCTCGAGCACGTGGTGCGCTTCGGCGACAGCTTCCCAGTCCTCGCGTGCGGCCGCTTCGCGCTCGTTGAGCAGCGCGGCATGCACCTTCGCATCGCCGGAAAGCACGAAGTCGAGCGCGCTGTCGTCAAGCGCCGGCGTTTCCTGCGCAACGCTGGCGATGCGCGCGCGGCCGGGGATGTCGATGTCGCCCTTGTCAGGCTCGACCTCGCCCTGCAGCGCCGCGAAGAGCGACGACTTGCCCGTGCCATTGCGGCCGACCACGCCCACGCGCCATCCGGCGTGCAGCGAGAGGTCGACGCCCGAGAGCAGCAGCCGTTCGCCACGGCGCAGCGCGAAATCACGAAAACCAATCATCCGGGCATTGTACCGGCCGCCCGCACCGGGCCCGGCGCCGACGTTGCGGAGACGCGTTACGGTTAAGGTGATGAACGGCCTTTGCGCCACTTTGTTTACTGACGAAGGACCGGATGCACCACACCCCGCTCATCGCCATGCTCGTCGCGGGTTTCGCGCTCGCGTTCCTGTTCGGCGGGCTGGCGCACCGGCTGCGGCTGTCGCCGCTGGTGGGCTACCTGCTGGCCGGCGTACTGATCGGCCCGTTCACGCCGGGCTTCATCGCCGACGTGTCGCTGGCGCCACAGCTTGCGGAAATCGGCGTGATCCTGCTGATGTTCGGCGTCGGCCTGCACTTCTCGTTGCGCGACCTGCTCGACGTCAAGGGCGTGGCGATTCCGGGCGCGCTCGCGCAGATCGTTCTGGTGACGGCGCTGGGCTGGGGCCTGGCGCGGATGATCGGCTGGCCGAACATCACCGGCGTGGTGTTCGGGCTCGCGCTGTCGGTGGCGAGTACGGTCGTCGTGCTGCGCGGGTTGGAAGAACGGCGCCTGCTCGATACGTCGCGCGGTCGCGTGGCGGTCGGCTGGTTGATCGTCGAAGACCTCGCCATGGTTCTCGCGCTCGTTCTGTTGCCGGCAATCGGTGGAAAGGAAGGCGGCAACATCGGCATGGCGCTGCTGCTGACGGTCGCAAAGGTCGGCGGCTTCGTGGTGTTCATGCTGGTGGTCGGTCGACGCGTGATCCCGTGGGTACTCGAACGCGTTGCCGGCACCGGTTCGCGCGAGCTGTTCACGCTGTGCGTGCTGACCATCGCGCTCGGCGTGGCGTTTGGATCGGCACAACTGTTCGGCGTGTCGTTCGCGCTCGGTGCGTTCTTCGCCGGGCTGATCCTCAGCGAATCCGAATTCAGCCATCAGGCCGCGAACGAGACGCTGCCGCTGCGCGACGCATTCGCCGTGCTGTTCTTCGTGTCGGTCGGCATGCTGTTCGACCCGATGATCCTGATCAACGAACCGATCAACGTGCTCGCTACGTTCCTGGTCGTAGTGGTCGGTAACGGCGTGGTGGCGTGGGGCGTCGCGCGGCTGCTCGGCAAGTCGCCGGCCAGCGCGCGACTGCTCGGCGTGAGCCTTTCCCAGATCGGTGAGTTTTCTTTCATCCTCGCCACGCTCGGCATGTCGCTGGGCATGCTGTCGAAGGACGGGCAGAGCCTGATCCTCGCGGCGGCGATCATGTCGATCATCATCAATCCGCTGCTGTTCGCGGTGCACGACCGCATCGAAGCGCGACGCGAACGCGAACCGCCTGCGCCGCTCGATGTGATGTCGCCGCCGCTGCCGGACGGCGAGCGTCCGCACGTGATCCTGGTCGGTTACGGACGTGTCGGCAGCGAACTCGGGCCGCTGCTGCAGTCGCATGACATTCCGCTCGTGGTGATCGACGACGACGAACCGCTGGTCGAACGTGCGCGTGCCGCCGGAATTCCTGCCATCCGCGGACATGCGGCGAATCCCGCGGTGCTGCTCGAGGCGCAGCCGCAGCGTGCGCAGATGGCGCTGGTCGCGATTCCGAACGCGTTCGAAGCGGGCGAGATCGTCGAGCGACTGCGCGAACTCAATCCGACCATCAGCGTGATCGCGCGTGCGCATTCGGATGCCGGCGTCCGTTACCTGCTCGACCGCGGTGCCGATGGTGCAGTGATGGCGGAGCGCGAACTCGCGCACAGCCTTGCCGAGATGGTGAGTGCGCTGCCTGCGTTCCGGGGCGAACGGTCGCTACCGCCGGCAACGTGACGCGACGTGACGCTGATCGCTCTCACCGGCGCCGGAATGTCGGTCGAGAGTGACGCGCCACGTTCGGTGATGCACCGACCGGCCTGTGGGCGCGTCCGACGAGCAACGCCCGACAACGCACGGAGCCTTCCGTCGCGACCCCGCGCTGCATGCATGGCCCGATGCCGGTCATGAAGCGATCGCGGGCCTGACCCGACGTGTCGCGTCGCCGGCGCTGCAGTCTAGAATCGGCCCGCGCCGGGGAGGCGCATCATCAGGGGATCGAATGTTTCGTCTTTTCAAGACAGCCGCGCTTGCGGCCTTGCTTCTCGTCGCAATGCCCGCGTTCGCGCAGGACGCCACCGGCACGCTCGTGCTCGACGTCAAGCCGTTCCAGTCGGAAGTTACGCTCAAGCCGAAGATCCAGTCGCAGCTGGAATCCGGCGGTGTCGAGTGGGGCCTGAAGGATCATCAGATGGTGGTGACGATGGTCAACAAGCGATTCGTCGACTTCGACATCGCGCACATGACGCGCTACGGCCGCAGCGAGACGCTGGCACTGCCGCCCGGCGAGTACTCGCTCACCGGCATCGGACTCGAAATGCACACGGCCTTCAGCCCGGAGAAGGTGCTGGCCAAGGGCGCATTCGTGAATGCGGACGTCGTCAAGTTCACGATCGAGCCTGGCAAAACGACAACGCTCACCATGCTCCCCATCATCGGCCGCGACATGACCTTCCTCATCGAGTGGTACATGCCGGCGCTGATGACGTCGGTGACCACCGACGCGGCTGCGACGCCGCCGGTCGCGATCAACGTCCGCGGGGACACATCGATTGCCTGGCCCGCCTACAATGGCGCGCTGAAGTTCAAGGCCGCGAAGTAAGACCAAGAGGCCGCGGATATCGCGGCCTCTTTCGCTTTAGACCAATCCAGTGCGGTGCGACCGTCTCGATGGCGTACCGCGCGGAAGGCCGGTTCACCCCCGATCGAATTCCAGGTGCCCGCCTTCGGTGCGCACGCGAACCGTATCGCCGTTCGCGAACTCGCCGGAGAGGATGCGCTGCGCCAGCGGATTCTCCAGCTGTTGCTGGATGGCACGCTTCAACGGACGTGCGCCGTACACAGGGTCGAAACCGACGTTGCCGAGCAGCGTCAGCGCTTCGTCGGTGAGTTCGAGCTTCAATCCCACGCTCGCCCATGCGCTTCTCCAGCCCACGCAGCTGGATCTTCGCGATCTCGCGGATCTGCGCCTTGTCGAGCGGATGGAAGACGACGATGTCGTCGAGGCGATTGATGAACTCCGGCCGGAAGTGCGCCTGCACCACGCCCATCACCGCGGCCTTCATCTGCATGTAGGCCTGTGGTGAATCGTCGCCCTGCATCTCCTGGATCTGGTGCGAGCCGAGGTTGGACGTCATCACGATGACCGTGTTGCGGAAATCGACCGTGCGGCCTTGGCCGTCGGTGAGGCGTCCGTCGTCCAGCACCTGCAGCAGGATGTTGAACACATCCGGATGCGCCTTCTCGACCTCGTCGAGCAGGATCACGCTGTACGGGCGACGACGCACCGCTTCGGTCAGGTAACCACCTTCCTCGTAGCCGACGTAGCCCGGAGGCGCGCCGACCAGTCGGCTCACGGCGTGCTTCTCCATGAATTCGCTCATGTCGATGCGCACCATCGCGTCGGCGGAATCGAACAGGAATTCGGCCAGCGCCTTGCACAGCTCGGTCTTGCCGACGCCGGTGGGGCCGAGGAACAGGAACGAGCCGCTCGGACGATTCGGGTCGCTCAGCCCCGCGCGCGAACGACGCACCGCATCCGAAACGACCTTGATCGCTTCCTCCTGTCCGACAACGCGCGTGTGCAGCTGCGCTTCCATCTTCAGCAGCTTCTCGCGCTCGCCTTCGAGCATGCGGTTGACCGGAATGCCGGTCCAGCGCGACACGACTTCCGCGATCTCCTCGGCCGTCACCTTGTCCTGCAGCAGCGTGAAGCCTTTGGTCTCGGCTTCCTGCGCGGTCGTGAGTTGCTTTTCCAGTTCGGGAATGCGTCCGTACTGGATCTCGCTCATCTTCGCGTAGTCCTGCTTGCGCTGCGCGGCCTCCAGCTCGACGCGCGCCGTCTCGATCTGCTCCTTGATCTTGGTCGCGCCCTGCACGCTCGCTTTCTCGGCGCGCCAGACTTCCTCGAGATCGTTGAACTCGCGCTCGAGCGTCGCGATGTCGGCTTCGAGATCGACCAGCCGCTGCTTCGACGCCTCGTCCTTCTCCTTCTTCAGTGCCTCGCGCTGGATCTTGAGCTGGATGAGTCGACGCTCCTTGCGGTCGAGTTCTTCCGGCTTGGAATCGATTTCCATGCGGATGCGCGACGCGGCTTCGTCCATCAGGTCGATGGCCTTGTCGGGAAGCTGGCGGTCGGCGATGTAGCGGTGGCTCAGCGTGGCTGCGGCGACGATCGCGGGATCGGTGATCTCGACGCCGTGATGCACGGCGTAGCGCTCCTTGAGGCCGCGCAGGATCGCGATGGTGTCCTCGACCGATGGCTCGCCCACGAACACCTTCTGGAAGCGACGCTCCAGCGCGGCGTCCTTCTCGACGTACTTGCGGTATTCGTCGAGCGTGGTCGCGCCGATGCAGTGCAGCTCGCCGCGTGCGAGAGCGGGCTTGAGCATGTTGCCGGCGTCCATCGCGCCATCGGCCTTGCCGGCGCCCACCATCGTGTGCAGCTCGTCGATGAAGAGGATGATCTGGCCTTCGTTCTTCGACAGGTCGTTGAGCACCGCCTTCAGCCGTTCCTCGAACTCACCGCGATATTTCGCACCGGCGATCAGCGCGCCCATGTCGAGCGAGAGCACACGCTTGCCGCGCAGGCCTTCGGGCACTTCGTTGTTGACGATGCGCTGCGCGAGGCCTTCGACGATCGCCGTCTTGCCGACGCCCGGCTCGCCGATCAGCACCGGATTGTTCTTGGTGCGACGCTGCAGCACCTGGATCGTGCGACGGATTTCCTCGTCGCGGCCGACGACCGGATCGAGCTTGCCGCTCTCGGCGCGCGCGGTGAGGTCGACGGTGTACTTCTCCAGCGCCTGACGCGCCTCTTCCGCGTTCTCGTCCTGCACCTTCTCGCCGCCGCGCAGTTTGTCGACGGCCGCTTCGAGTTTGTCCTTGGTCGCACCGGTCGCCTTCAGCGCGCGACCGAGATCGCCGCCGTCCTCCAGCGCCGCGAGCACGAAAAGCTCGCTGGCGATGAAGCTGTCGCCGCCCTGCGAGGCCAGCTTGTCGGTGACGTTCAGTAGTCGCGCGAGGTCGTTGCCGACCGAGATGTTGCCGGCCTGGCCGGACACCTTCGGCAACTTGTCGAGCGCTTCGCCGAGCCGTTCGCGCAGCGCGGCGACGTTGACGCCGGCCTGCGATAGCAACGGTCGCGTGCTGCCGCCCTGCTGGTCGAGCAGCGCGGTCATCAGGTGCGCGGGCTCCAGCACGCTGTGGTCGCGCGCGACCGCGAGCGACTGCGCGTCGCCGAGCGCCTGCTGGAAGCGGGACGTGAGCTTGTCCATCCGCATGGGAATCCTCTTGAATCGGGGCGGCTGTGAACCGCGATGGCCGATAGATGCGGTCTATGCCCGGCGATTCAAGCGTGGGCCGCGACCGTTCAGCAGCACGTCAAGCGCTCCGGCGGCTGTCCACCCTGCGCTTACGTGGCGACCACCAGACTCCCGCCGATGAGTGCGACCGCCCCGATGACCCTGCCCGCCCCGCCGCCCGTCCAGTCCGACTGGGCGCTGTTCCTCGACGTCGACGGCTGCCTGCTCGACTTCGCGGACGATCCCAATGACGTCCATGTGCCCGACGGCCTCGGCGATGCGCTGCGGCGGTTGTCGCAGGCGTTGCAGGGCGCACTGGCGCTGGTGAGCGGGCGTCGCATCGCGCAACTCGACACGTTGTTTCCCGACCTGCGCGTGCCGGCGGCCGGCCTTCACGGGCTCGAACTGCGCGAGGACATTCACGTCGCGACGCCGCTCGATATCCCGCCCGAACTTGCGCGCGTGCGTGAAGCCGCGGAACAGATCGCCGATGCGCATCCGGGTGCGCGCGTGGAGGACAAGGGCGTCGCACTCGCGCTGCATTGGCGTGCGGCGCCGAATGCGCGCTCGGCTCTCGAAGCGATCGCCGCGTCTGCGTTGTCGCACCTGCCTGGCTATCGCCTGCAGCATGGCAACTGCGTCGTCGAACTGCGGCCTGCGCAAGCGGACAAGGGCGAGGCGGTGCGTCGATTGATGGCGATATCCGCGTTCGCCGGTCGCACGCCCGTGTTCGCAGGCGACGACCTCACCGATGAGGACGGCTTCGCCGCGGCGAACCATCTCGGCGGGCTCTCGGTGCGTGTGGGTGACCGCCAGCCCAGCTTGGCGACACACACGCTCGCCGACACCAATGCACTGCGCGGCTGGATCGTCGATGGTGCCGATCGCCTGGGAGCCGCCGCATGAGTTCGCTGTCGCTGGGCCTGATCGGCAATTGCAGTGTCGGCGCATTGGTCGACCCGCAGGCGCGCATCGTCTGGGGCTGCGTGCCCGCGTTCGACGGCGACCCGACGTTCTGCGCACTGCTGTCGCCGCGCATCGATGGCGGCGATTTCGCGATCGAACTCGATGGCGGCGTATCGAGCGAGCAGCACTACATCGAGAACACCGCGGTATTGCGTACGGTGCTGCGCGACGACCGCGGCGGTGCGATCGAGATCCTCGATTTCGCACCGCGCTGGAAACAGTACGACCGCTTCTATCGCCCGGTGATGCTGATCCGCACGGTGCGCCCGCTGTCGGGCGAGCCGCGCGTCCGCGTGCGGCTGCGCCCGCTGGTCGAGTATGGCGCGCGGGTTCCTGAGCGCACGTGGGGCAGCAACCACATCCGTTTCGTGCTCAACGACTTCACGCTTCGCCTCAACACCGATGCGCCGGTGCGCATGGTGCGCGAGGAGATCCCGTTCCTGCTCGACCGCGAGCTGCACTTCATCCTCGGTCCGGACGAAACCTTTACCCGCGCGATTTCCGACTACGCGCACGAAGCACTCGAAAAGACGATCGATTACTGGCGCGAATGGGTGCGTGCGCTTTCGATCCCGCTGGAATGGCAGGACGCCGTCATCCGCAGCGCGATCACGCTTAAGCTCTGCCAGTACGACGAAACCGGCGCGATCATCGCCGCGATGACCACGTCCATCCCGGAAGCTGCGCACACGCAGCGCAACTGGGACTACCGCTACTGTTGGCTCCGCGACGCCGCGTTCGTGGTGCGCGCTCTCAACCGCCTCGGCGCGACCCGCACGATGGAGGAATACCTGCGCTACGTGTCCAACCTCATTCCCGAGGACGGGCACCTGCAGCCGCTTTACGGCATCGGCCTCGAGCGCGAGCTGCACGAAGAAGAGATGGAGGGCCTCACCGGTTATCGCGGCATGGGACCGGTACGTCGCGGCAATCTCGCGTGGGTGCAGCCGCAACACGATGTCTACGGCAGCGTGGTGCTCGCGTCGACGCAGATGTATCTCGACCGCCGTCTCAACCTGCCGAGCGGCAGCACGCATTTCCGTCGCCTTGAACGTCTTGGCGAACGCGCCTACGCGTTGTTCGACCAACCCGACGCCGGCCTCTGGGAGTTTCGCGGCCGCGTCGAGGTCCACACCTACTCCGCAGTGATGTGCTGGGCGGCATGCGATCGCCTTGCGCGCATCGCACGCGCGCTGCAGATCGGTGACCGCGAGGCCTTCTGGCGCGAGCGCGCGGATCGAATGCATGCACGCATCGACGACCTCGCGTTCGACAAGAACCGTGGCCACTTCGTTGAAGGCACGCACAGCGGCCGCATGGACGCCGTACTGCTGCTGCTCGCGGATCTCGGCTTCGTGCGTGCGGACGATCCACGCTTCGCGGCGACGGTCGATGCGGTAGGCCGCGAGCTGCGTCGCGAGGACGGCATGCTTCGTTACGTCGCGCCCGACGACTTCGGCGTGCCGGAAACGAGCTTCACTATCTGCACGTTCTGGTACATCGATGCGCTCGCGTCGGTCGGTCGCGCCGATGAAGCGCGTGAGCTGTTCGAACGCGTGCTCGCGCGCCGCAATCCGCTGGGCCTGTTGTCGGAAGACCTGTCGCTGGAAGGCAACGAGCTCTGGGGCAATTTCCCGCAGACGTATTCGCACGTCGGCCTGATCAACGCGGCGATGCGCCTGAGCCGCCCGTGGGAGGACGCAACCTAGCGTTCCGTTCCGCGCTCGTTGCCGTCACGTATCGACGAACCGCGCGCGGGCATGCTCGCTCGTACCGGCGTCCGTCGGCAGGAGCATCAGCGCAGGCATCGCATGGGTCGTCTCGTCGTCGTCAGTAACCGCGTCGCATTGCCCGAGGAGTCGCGGGCCGGCGGGCTCGCGATCGCACTGCTCGACGCACTGCGCGAGGACGGCGGCCTGTGGTTCGGCTGGAGCGGCAAGATCGATCCGCATGCCTCGGGCCGCATGCACGAGCAGCAGGACGGCAACATCCGCTTCATCACGATGGACCTGTCCGCGCAGGACCACGAGGACTACTACAACGGCTTCGCGAACCGCACGCTGTGGCCGTTGCTGCACTTCCGCATGGACCTGGTCGATTACGACCGCGACACGTATGCGGGCTACCAGGTCGTCAATGCGCTGTTCGCCGGCAAGCTCGCACCTCTGCTGAAAGAAGACGACCTCGTCTGGATCCACGACTACCACCTGATTCCGCTTGCGCGATTGCTGCGCGAGCGCGGCGTCAAATGTCGTATCGGTTTCTTCCTGCACGTGCCGATGCCGTCGTCAGACCTGCTTGCCGCGTTGCCCAGTCATCAACGCCTGTTCGAAGGCCTGTCGTCCTGCGACCTGGTCGGCTTCCAGACCGAACGTGATCTCGAACGCTTCCAGGACTATGTGCGCCTGTTCGGCGGCGGCCGCGTGATCGAACGTGGTGTTCTCGAAGCACCAAATGGCCGACGTTTCCGCGCGGGCGCATTCCCGATCAGCATCGATACGACGCGCATCGCGGCACTGGCACGCGAAGCGGTCGCGAAATCCGCAGTGAAGCGGCTGGTCAGCAGCATGTCGGGCCGCGATCTTGCGATCGGTGTCGACCGGCTCGATTACTCGAAAGGCCTGCCGGAACGTTTCCGCGGTTTCGCGAACTACCTCAAGCGCTATCCGCAGCAGCGCGGGCAGCTAACGTTCCTGCAGATCGCGCCGGTGTCGCGTGGCGGCGTTGCCGAGTACCGCGACCTGCGCAGCGAACTCGAACAGATCTCCGGCAACATCAACGGGCGATTCGCTGAGCCGGACTGGACGCCGGTGCGCTACGTCAACCGCAACTTTCCGCATTCGACGCTGACGGGCTTCTATCGGCTTGCGAAAGTCGGACTGGTGACGCCGCTGCGCGATGGCATGAACCTGGTCGCCAAGGAGTTCGTCGCCGCCCAGGATCCGGATGATCCAGGCGTTCTTTTGTTGTCGCCGTTCGCAGGTGCATCGCGCGAACTCGATGGCGCGCTGGTGGTGAACCCGTACGACCTTGACGGCGCCGGCGATGCGATCGCGCAGGCGATGACGATGCCGCTGGAGGAACGCCGCGAGCGCTGGCAGGGCATGTTCCGCCACCTCAAGCGTCACGACATCACGTTCTGGCGTCGCAGTTATTTGAAGGCGCTGCGCGAAGCCGGCGATTTCAAGGAATCGGCCGACGCCGGCGAGCGCCGGACAGCGCGACGACGCCGGACCGACGCCACGCAGGGCGTGCGGCCGCACTGACGAATGAATCAGCGCATCGCCGTGATCTTGCGCAGCTCCGACGCGGCGGTCGTCAATGTCGACGCCAAGCGGAACACACCGAGTTCCGAGAGTTCACGACGCTGCCGCACCTGCGCTTCGTCGAGCAGGCCGGGCCGCACCACGAGCAGCGGCAGTCCTTCGAACTCCGTGCCGAGTCGCTTGACCAGATAGCGCACATGCGCGAGCCCGCCGGGCGGCACCGACACCAGCACGAGCGCGTCGATCTGCGCGCCGCGGATGTGTTCGACCACGTCGGACGCCAGAACCGCAGATGACGCGGCGTTCCACTCGATGCGCCCCATATCGATGAGCTTGCCGAGCATCGACACCGCCACTTCGTCGACGTTGTCGCGCACCGGAATCGCGAGCACGCGCATGCGGTCGGCACCCACCATGTCATCCGGGCGAATGAGTCGACGGTGCGCATCGACCAGTGCATGCGCTTCGTCGATCACGCGTGCATGGTCGGACGCCTGCAGTCGGCCCTGACGCAGATCCTCGCGCGCATGCGCGAGCGTCGGCACGACGATCTCGTCGTAGGCGCGATCCAGGCCGTCGAGCGCGGCGTAATCGTCTAGCAGGTCGGCGGCTTCGGTGTCGTCCTGCGCGAGCAGGCGCTGGTAGAAGCGATGCGCAGGCGCAAGTGGTGGTGTGTCGCCAAGTAGCGTGTCAAGGAATTTCAGGAACGGCACGTACCGCCCGAGCACGACGAGACAGACCGTGAGCGGTGATGCGAGCACGAGCCCGATCGGCCCCCACAGCCACGTCCAGAACGCGACCGCGATCAGCAGCGCCGCCTGCGAAACGCCCATGCCACGCCCGTACACCCAGGGCTCGACCAGCATGTTGGTGATCAGCTCGAGCGTGCCGAACAGTGCGACAACGAGAAGCGCAGTCGTCCATTCGCGTGCAATCAATAGGCTCAGCGCGACCGGCATGAATGCGGCAAGCCAAGAGCCTAAATACGGGATGTAGCGCAGCACCGCGGCGAAGAATCCCCACAGCAGCGCATACGGCACGCCGATCACCGACAGGCCGATCGCGACGCATAGTCCGTACCCGCTGTTCACCATCAACTGCATCAGCAGGTAACGGCTGACGCGCTGGCCTGCGTCTTCCAGTGCTCGCGTCGTATCCGCCAACTGATCGACGCCGACCAGCGAGATCAGGCGATCGCGCAGGTCCTCGCGATGGATGAGCATGAAAATCACGAGCACCAGCACGAGGCCGAGCCCCGCGAGTGGTTCGAGCAGCGGCCCCGCGATCGCCCACAGCTGCGACATGCGCACCGGTTCCTGCTGCACGATGCGCACCGGCTGCGCGCGGGCGGCCTCGCGTTCGGCCTGTGTCATCGGCGCGGGGCCGCGGCGGTCGAGCTGGGTGGAGATGCGTTCGGTCACCACCTGCAACTTGTCGAGCAGCCCGGTGCGACCGCGCGATCGCAACTGTTCGATCTTCGCGGTGACGTTGGGTTCGTAGCGCGGGTATGCGTCGAGCAGGCTGCCGACCTGCCGCGTCACCGCGAAGCCCGCGCCGATCGCCAGCGCGAGCGCGAGCACCGTCATCAATGCGCTCGACACCACGCGCGACACGCCGCGGCGTTCGAGGTAATGCGCAGGCGGCGCCAGCAGGAACGTGAAAAGGATGGCGAGCGCCACCGGGATCACGATCACCTTTGCCCAGTACAGGAAGCCGAGCACCAGCGCGGCGCCGACGAGTACCGGCAACGCACGGTTGAGGTTGGATTGCTCGGCCACACGATCCCCTTCGCCGGGAATCCGGCCGCGCCCTTATGCGCCGTGGGGCGTCAAGGCCGCATGCAGCCGCTTGATGGTCAGCCGCGCGGGTCGCGCCAGACCAGCGAGGCCATGCGTCCGGTGCGGCGGTCTCGACGATGCGAGAAGAAGCGCGCGGGCTCGGCGATCGTGCTGAGGCCGCCGCCGAAGATGGCGTTCTCGGCGAGGCCCGCAGCGATCAGGCGCGTGCGCGCCAGTGCATAGAGGTCGACGCGCCAGTGGCCGGGACGCGTGGCGACGAAGGCGGACGCGGCGCCGGCGTCCTTTTCGACGAACGCGTCGTAAACGTCTGCTCCGATTTCATACTCCACCGGCCCAGCCGCGGGGCCGAACCACGCGATCAGGTCATCCGGCGACGTCCGCATCGCGGCGACCGTCGCCTCGAGCACGCCGTCGGCCAGCCCGCGCCAGCCTGCGTGCGCGCCACCGACCTCCGATCCGTCGCGCGCGGCGAACAGCACAGGCAGGCAGTCAGCGGTGAGGATTGCGATGACGACGCCGGCATCGGATGTCACCGCGGCGTCCGCCTGAGGTTCGTCGGTCGGCGCGTCGTCAGCCGTGAATCGAACAACCTCGACGCCGTGCACCTGCCGAAGCCAGCGCGGCCGCGACGGCAGCGCGAGCAGGTCGACGAGTTCACCGCGGTTGGCGTCAACGGTGATCGTGTCATCGCCATCCGCCGCGTACCGATTGCCGAGGTTGAACGTGTCGAACGGTGCAACGGAACGACCGGCACCAAAGCGCAGCGTCGTCCCGCCATGCACACCGGCGGGCACAGGCCAGTCGGCGTGCAGGAACGCGGTCACCGCGTGCGTTCCTCGTGCTCGCGCTGGTCGGTGCGCAGTGCATCGACGAGCGCGCGCAGGTCGGCCGGCACCGGTGCGGTGCAGCGCACCGGCTCGCCGGTAGTGGGATGCACGAATTCCAGCGTCTCGGCATGCAGCGCCTGGCGCTTGAACGCGCGCAGCGTTTCGATGGTTTCCGGCGATGCGCCGCGCGGGAGCTTCAACGGGCCGCCGTAAAGCGGATCGCCCACGATCGGATGCTTGAGGTGCGCCATGTGCACGCGGATCTGGTGGGTGCGGCCGGTTTCGAGGCGGCATTCCAGCAGCGTGTGCGCACGGAAACGCTCCCGCAGGCGGAAGTGCGTCACCGCGTCCTTGCCGTCGTCGCGCACGGCCATGCGCAGGCGGTCGCGCGGATGACGGTCAATCGGGGCATTGGCGGCGCCGCCGGATACCAGCGCACCGACGACGACCGCGAGGTACTGGCGATGCACCTGTCGCGCCGAGAGCTGGTCGACCAACGACGTATGCGCCTGCAGCGTGCGAGCGATGACCATGACGCCCGAGGTGTCCTTGTCGAGCCGATGCACGATGCCCGCGCGCGGCAGCGCCGACAGCGAGGCGTCGCGATGCAGCAGCGCGTTGACCAGCGTGCCCGCCGGGTTTCCCGCGCCCGGGTGCACGACGAGGCCGGCGGGCTTGTCGATCACGATGACCTCGGCGTCCTCATAAAGAACGTCGAGCGCGATGTCCTCGGCCGGGGCGTCGGTCTGCACGCCGATCTCGGCCTGGACCGTGACGTGCTCGCCGCCGCGCACCGGATCGCGCGGACGGACCTCGCGGCCGTCGAGCCGGGCCTGCCCGGTCTTGATCCAGCCGGCCAGCCGCGAGCGCGAATGCTCGGGGAACAGCTCGGCCAGGACGGCATCGAAGCGGCGCCCGGCGCTGGTATCGGGGACGCGGGCTTCGAGGGTGATCGTGTCGGACATCGGTGGCCTTGTTCCTTGCGGCCCGCCAGCGCGGGTCGGTTAAGACGGTCCTGCTATTATCCGGCCTTCCTGTCTCCCGATCCGGCATCCGTCGATCCCATGAGCTATCGCTCCGCCTTCCGCCCGTCGCCCGTGTCCCTCGTCCGTGGCCTGGCGGTCGCAGTCCTCGCGGTCTCCCTACTCGCCGGCGCCGGTTGCGCGCGCTTCCGCCACAAGGGCGACTCGAACGAAGGCGTTCCGGTCGAGACCCTGTACCAGAAGGGTCACAAGTCCATGGTCAACGGCAACTGGTCCTCGGCCGAGGAGACGTACAAGCGCCTCATCGCCCAGTACCCGTACGGCCCGTACACCGAGCAGGCGCAGATCGAAACCGCCTACGCGCAGTACAAGGCCGGCCAGCACGATGACGCGATCAGCACCATCGACCGCTTCATCCGCACCTACCCGACCAACCGCAACATCGCGTACCTGTACTACCTGCGCGGCCTGGTGAATTCCTCGCGCGACGCCGTGTTCCTGCAGCGCGTATGGCACCTCGACCCGGCGCGCCGCGACCTCGCTACGCCGCAGCAGGCGTACAACGACTTCGGCATCGTGGTCGAGCGCTACGGCAACAGCCGTTACGCCGCCGACGCACGCGACCGCATGGCCAAGCTGCGCGACATGTTCGCCCGCTACGAGATGGAAACCGCGCTGTACTACCTCGAGCGCCACGCGGACGTCGCCGCGATCGACCGCGCGAAGTACGTGCTCGAGAACTATCCGCAGTCGAGCTACCAGAACGACGCGATCGCGACGATGGCTTCGGCGTATACGTCGCTCGGCAACACCACGCTCGCCAACGACGCGCGCGCCGAGCTGCAGAAGGCGGATCCGAACCACGCCTACCTCAAGGGCGAGTGGCCGGATTACCCGAGCCACCTGCGCCGCCTGAACCCGTTCGGTGGCGACACGTCCAAGGTCGGTCACTGATCGGTCGCAGCACCGCGTCGACGAACGCCGCCTCCGGGCGGCGTTTTCGTTTCCGGCATCGATGCGTCAGCGGTAGCCGTTGCTGATCGGGTATCGACGCTCGCGGCCAAACGCGCGCGGCGTCATCTTCGGGCCCGGCGCGGCCTGGTGGCGCTTCCACTCGGAGATGCGCACGAGCCGGAGCACGCGGTCGACCGTCGCATCATCGAACCCTGCGACAACGATCTCATCGCGCGACTGCTCGCCGTCGACATAGCGCTCGAGGATCGCGTCGAGTACGTCGTAAGGCGGCAGCGAGTCCTGATCCTTCTGGTTCTCGCGCAGCTCGGCCGACGGCGGGCGGTCGATGACTTCCTGCGGGATGACGGCGTCGACCGTGTTGCGCCAACGCGCGAGCGCGAACACGTCGGTCTTGTACACGTCCTTGATCGGCGCGTAGCCGCCGCACATGTCACCGTAGATGGTCGCGTAACCGACCGCGTACTCGCTCTTGTTGCCGGTGGTGAGCAGCAGGCCGCCGAACTTGTTCGACATCGCCATCAGCGTGCCGCCGCGGATGCGCGACTGCAGGTTTTCTTCGGTCGTATCCGGCGCGCGGCCTTCGAACACCGGTGCCAGCGTTTCGAGGTAGGCCTCGAACGGCTTCTCGATCGGTACGGTCAGCAGGCGCACGCCTTGGCGTTCGCATTGCTCGGCCGCGAGGTCGTTCGACATCCCCGCCGTGTAGCGCGACGGCAAGCGGACTGCGGTGACGTTCTCCGCACCCAGCGCATCGACCGCGATCGCCAGCACCAGCGCCGAATCGATACCGCCCGAAAGCCCCAGCCACACCTTCTCGAACCCGTTCTTGCGGCAGTAGTCGCGCGTGCCGCGCACGATGCCGCGCCATGCGAGGCCTTCGCGGCTCTCGTCGTCCTCCGGCGTCCAGCGCACCGGCTTGAACGCGCCTGCAGTCGGATCGAAGTCCACCACCAGCCATTCCTCGCGGAACGTAGCTGCGGCCGGATGCACGTGCCCGTTCGCGTCCGCGACCACCGACGCGCCATCGAATACGACGTGGTCCTGCCCACCCACGACATTGAGATAGGCGATCGCCGTACCCGACTCCGTCGCGCGCTCGGCGAGCAGCGCGTCGCGCGTCATGTGTTTGCCGTGCTCGTAGGGCGACGCATTCGGCACGACGACGACCTGCGCGCCGTCCTTCACCGTTGCGGCCAGCGGCTCGGGGAACCACAGGTCCTCGCAGATCACCACGCCGACCTGCACGCCATCGACCGCGACCACGCAGGTTTCGCCATCGGGGTCGACGGAGAAATAGCGGCGCTCGTCGAACACCTGGTAGTTCGGCAGCTCGCGCTTGCGGTAGGTGCGTTCGATTTCGCCGTCGCGCAGCACACTTGCCGAGTTGTAGACGATCGCGCCGGCGGTTTCCGGCCAGCCGACGACTGCGGTGATGCCGTGCGTGGATGCGGCGATGCGGCGGATCGCGGCGTCGCAGTCGGCGAGGAAGCCAGGCCGCAGCAGCAGGTCTTCCGGCGAGTAACCGCTGACCGCGAGCTCGGGAAACACGACGAGCGCGGCGCCGTGCTCGTCGCGTGCGTGCGCGATCATCGCTTCGATGCGCGACGTGTTGCCGGCGGCGTCGCCGACCGGGAAATCGAACTGGGCGAGTGCGATCCGCAGGGCCATGGCCGCTCCTGTGAGAGCGGCCGATTCTACGCGCCGGCCGCGCAGGGTCCGTCGTCGAGCGGTTCGACCGGTGCGGGCCGACCGTTCGCATCTAGCGCGATCATGCTGAAGCGGCCGCGCGTGCACAGATGCCGCGTGCCGGCATGTGGATCCTCGGTGTGCA
This sequence comes from Lysobacter sp. HA35, assembly GCF_054061195.1. Taxonomy (NCBI): domain Bacteria; kingdom Pseudomonadati; phylum Pseudomonadota; class Gammaproteobacteria; order Lysobacterales; family Lysobacteraceae; genus Lysobacter; species Lysobacter sp. HA35. Next base: position 2,004,049 of record NZ_JBSSDY010000001.1, read on the forward strand.
GCTCGACGTCGACCTGCATCGAACTCCGGCCGACCTCGGCGACGCGTGCGACGAGTTCGACCAGTTGCCCCTGCCGCACCGGAACCCGGAAGTCGACCTGATCGGACCGCGCGGTCACCACCGTGCGCCGCGCATAACGCGTCGCCGCGACGAACGCGGCCTTGTCCATCCACGCCAGCGCCTGTCCGCCGAACAACGTCCCGAGATGGTTCGCGTGGTCGGGGAAGACGATCTCCCAGAGCCGTGCCTCGCGCGGCGCGTCAGAAGGCGGCATCGAAGGCCACCTGCCCGCTCACGCCGACCTGGTAGGCCGAGACGCGGCGCTCGAAGAAGTTCGTGAGTTCCTGCACGTCCTGCAGGTCCATGAAGGCGAACGGGTTGCGGCTGCCGAATTCCGGCGCGAGCCCGAGCGACTGCAGGCGCAGGTCGGCGACGTACTGCAGGTAGTCACGCATCTCGCGCGGCGACAGCCCGTTGACGCCGCCGGACAGCACATCGTGGGCGAACGCGGCTTCGACATCGACCGCCTCGCGCAGCATGGCGCGCACGTCGCGCTCCATCTCGGCGTCGAACAGGTCGGACTCTTCGTCGCGCACGGTGCGGATGACCTCAAGTGCGAATGCCATGTGGCCCGATTCGTCGCGAAACACCCAGTTGGTGCCGGCGGCCAGACCCGGCAGCAGCCCGCGCGAACGCAGGAACCAGACGTAGGCGAATGCGGCGAAGAAGAACAGGCCTTCGATGCAGCAGGCGAAGCAGATGAGGTTGAGCAGGAACATGCGGCGGTCGCCGCGCGTTTCGAGCCGATGCATCTGCTGGATGGAGTCGATCCAGCGAAAGCAGAAATCGGCCTTGGCGCGGATCGATGGAATGTTCTCGATGGCATCGAACGCGGCGGCGCGCCGCTCGACGTCGGGCACGTAGGCGTCGAGCAGCGTCAGGTAGAACTGCACGTGCAGCGCTTCCTCATAGAGCTGCCGCGACAGGTACATGCGCGCTTCCGGCGCGTTGATGTGCTGGTACAGGTTCAGTACGAGGTTGTTCGACACGATGGAGTCGCCCGTGGCGAAGAACGCGACGAGGCGTTCGACGAGATGGCGGTCGGCCGGCGTCAGCTTGTCGCGCAGATCGTTGACGTCGATGCCGAAGTCGATCTCCTCCACCGTCCACGTGTTGCGCACCGCGTCGCGATACATGTCGTAGAACGCGGGATAGCGCATCGGGCGAAGGGTGAGGTCGAAGCCGGGGTCGAGCAGGCGGGTGGCGGTCATTTCGATTCCGGAGGCGCGATGCATTGCATCGCGAGAAAAAGGTGCAGGGGCAACGGGCGGCTTCCATGCGCCGCATCCATGCGCGCGATCCCTCGCGCCCGGCGTTCCCTCGGCGACTCCTGTCGTCGCCCGTGCCCCTGCATTGAGCTGACGTCAGCCCCGCGGAGGCGCCGGATATCGACGCCTCCGCGAAGTGACGGACTGGACGGTTACTGGCAGGCCTCGCAGGTCTCCGGGTTTTCCAGCGAACACGCGACGGCCGCCTGTGGTGTCGCGATGCTCACCGTGGCTTTCGCGATGCGCGTGGCCGGGCGCGAGCGCAGGTAATACGTCGTCTTCAGGCCCGACTTCCACGCGTACATGTACATCGACGACAGCCGCCCGATGTTCGGGCTCTCCATGAAGAGATTCAGCGATTGCGACTGGTCGATATACGCACCGCGTGCGGCGGCGAGATCAATCAGTGCCTTCTGCGGCAGTTCCCACGCCGTTCGATAGACGTCGCGCAGCGGCGCGGGAATCGCGTCGATGGCCTGGATCGAACCTTCGCCCAGCTTGATCGCGTCACGCACCTCCTGCGTCCACAGGCCGAGCTTCTTCAGCTCGTCGACGAGATAGCGGTTGACCTGCACGAAGTCGCCGGACAGCGTCTCGCGCTTGAACAGGTTCGACACCTGCGGCTCGATGCATTCGTAGCAACCGGCGATGGACGCGATGGTCGCGGTCGGCGCGATCGCGATCAGCAGGGAGTTCCGCAGCCCATGCTGCGCGATGCGCGACTTGAGCGCGCCCCATGCGGCGTTCTGCGTCGGCACTACGCCCCAAAGATCGAACTGCAGCTCGCCGTTTGCTGCGCGCGTCTCCGAGAAGGAAGGATGCGCGCCGTGCTGGTCGGCCAGTTCGCAGGACGCGTCCAGCGCCTGCAGATAGATGGTTTCAGCGACTCGCGTCGACAGCGCCAGCGCCTCGCTTGAATCGAACGGCATCCGCAGCTTGAAGAACACGTCCTGCAGACCCATCACGCCGAGCCCGACCGGCCGCCAGCGCAGGTTCGAGCGTCGCGCCGATTCGATCGGATAGAAGTTGAGATCGATCACGCGGTCGAGCTGGCGCACCGCGACGCGCACCGTTTCCGCGAGCTTGTCGAAGTCGAAGCCGTGTTCACCGACGTGCTGCGCGAGGTTGATCGAGCCGAGGTTGCACACCGCCGTCTCGTCCGCGCTGGTGACTTCGAGGATCTCGGTGCACAGGTTCGACAGATGCACGGTGCGGCCCGGGCCGACCTGGTTGCATGTACGGTTAGCGGCGTCCTTGAAGGTCATCCAGCCGTTACCGGTTTCGCCGAGCACTTTCATCATGCGCGCGTACAGCTCGCGCGCCTTCACCGTTCGCGTCGCGAGCCCCTGCTGCTCGGCCTGCACGTAGGCCCGCTCGAACGCGTCGCCCCAGAGGTCCGGCAGCTCGGGCACGGCCTTCGGATCGAACAACGACCAGTCGCCGTCGGTGTCGACGCGACGCATGAAGAGGTCGGGAATCCAGTTGGCGAGGTTGAGGTTGTGCGTGCGGCGTGCCTCGTCGCCGGTGTTGTCGCGCAGTTCGAGGAACTCCTCGATATCCGCGTGCCAGGTCTCGAGATAGATGCACGCGGCACCCTTGCGCTTGCCGCCTTGGTTCACCGCGGCGACCGATGCATCGAGTGTCTTCAGCCACGGCACGACGCCGTTGCTGCGCCCGTTGGTGGAACGAATCAGCGAACCACGAGAGCGAACGCGGTGGTAGGCCTGTCCGATGCCGCCGGAGAACTTCGACAGCTGCGCGACGTCGCCGTAGCGGGCGTAGATATCGGTCAGCGAATCCTGCGGCGAATCCAGGAGGAAGCAGGACGACAACTGCTCGTGCCGCGTGCCGGAATTGAACAGCGTCGGCGAACTCGGGATGTAGTCGAGCGACGCCATCAGCCGATACAGCTGCAACGCGCCCGACGGCGTGTCGGTCAGCGCGACGGCGATGCGCATGAAGAAGTGCTGCGGTGTCTCGATGACGTGGCGACGATGCGGATGCTTCAGCAGGTAGCGGTCGTACAGCGTGCGCAGGCCGAAGTATTCGAAGCGCTGCGTCTGCGCGGTGTCGATCGCGTCGTTGAACTTGCGCGCGTTCGCCTCGACGACCTCGCGCACGCGGTCGTTGATCAGGCCGAGATCATGACCGAGCACGATCGACTGCGAGAACGAATAGACGCCGAGGCCGGCGACCTCCTTGTCGATGTACGCACTGAGAAGTCGCGCGGCGAGGCGCGAGTACTGCGGCTCTTCCGTGGTGAACGCCGCCGCGGTGTGGATCGACAGCTCGTCGAGTTCCCGCGTGGTCGCGCCGTCGTATATGCCGCCGATGGTCTTGAGCGCGACGCGCATCGGGTCGATGTCGTCGAGCCCCGTCGAGCAACGCTGCACGGCGCGCACGATCTTGGCGACGTCGACCGGCTCGCGCCGGCCGTCGCGCTTGGTCACGGTCATGGTCGCCGGTGCATGCGGCGGGGTCAGTGCGAAGTCGGACTGTGCGTCGTCGACGTCGGGCGCGGCGGTGGTGACGAGTGTTTCGGTGGTCATGTTTCCTCTCCGATGGCGATGGAGAGGAAGCGAAAGCGGCGCACGCAACGTCCTGCGCCGGCCCCCGCCCCCTCGGGCGAGCCGGCATCGACATGGACGAGACGGACGGCGACGGGCGCGGGCCCGAAGACCGGCCCGTCCCTCCCACGAGGACGCCTGGCCAAGCGGCGGCACGCGGCCACCGATCGAGGCAGGTCTTCGGACTCGTGGACTACGGCGACCGGAGTCGCCACCTACTGCGCGTCGCTTCCCAGCCCGAAGGCCAGTGCCAATGACGCGGGTCGTTTCCACTTACCGCTGCGGGGCAGTCCCGGATTCCCACCGGGTTCCCTATTAAGCCGCTCCTGGCAGGAGACGGCGCCTTCGATGGGCACAACATATGCGGCAAGGCCCCATCCGTCAACGCTAGATTTTGTGGTCGGGTCGCGACGCCGTTGCATGACCGTTAGCGGCGAGTAACGCACGAATCGTGAAGACCCCGAAGGGGCGGCCGACAGGACGTCGGCCGTCGCCACCCGAGCCAGGATGGCGAGTGTGGCGATCGCGGTGACCTCGCCCGATCGCGAGCTGTAGATTCGTCGGGGAAGGTGCTTTCTTTGGTTACTTTCTTTGCACCAGCAAAGAAAGTGACTCGGGCGCGCCAGCGCACGAAACGACTTTGACGCCCAGACCGAGACCAACGTCGACGTGGATGCCTATGTCTGTGTCGACGAAAATTCGAATGTAGACGCTGGACAGCGCGGCCCCGCCGCAAACAAAAAGGCCGCCCGAAGGCGGCCTTTCGTGTACCGAGAAGCGGTCGAATCAGCCCGCAAGCTTCTTCGCAATCGCAGCACCCAGATCGCCCGGCGATTTCACCGTGGTGACGCCCGCCTTCTCCAGCGCTGCGAACTTGCCTTCCGCCGTGCCCGAGCCGCCCGACGCGATCGCACCGGCATGGCCCATGCGCTTGCCCTTCGGCGCCGACGCACCGGCGATGAAACCGACGACCGGCTTCGTCACGTGCTTGGCGATGAACTCGGCCGCTTCTTCCTCGGCCGAACCGCCGATCTCGCCGACCATGATGATGCCTTCCGTCTGCGGGTCGTCCTGGAACCAGCGCAGCGCGTCGATGAAGTTGGTGCCGTTGATCGGATCGCCGCCGATGCCGATGCAGGTCGACTGGCCGAGGCCGACGTCGGTGGTCTGCTTGACCGCTTCATACGTCAGCGTGCCGGAGCGCGACACGATGCCGATCTTGCCCGGCATGTGGATGTGGCCCGGCATGATGCCGATCTTGCACTCGCCCGGCGTGATCACGCCCGGGCAGTTCGGACCGACGAGCACCGTCTCCGGATGCTCCTTCAGCACGTTCTTCGCGCGCAGCATGTCGAGCACCGGGATGCCTTCGGTGATGCAGACGATGACGCGGATGCCCGCGGCCGCGGCTTCCATGATCGCGTCAGCCGCAAACGGCGGCGGCACGTAGATCACGGACGCATCGGCGCCGGTCTTCGACACGGCTTCGGCGACGGTGTTGAACACGGGCAGGCCGAGGTGCTCGGTACCGCCCTTGCCCGGGGTAACGCCGCCCACGACCTTGGTGCCGTAGTCGAGCATCTGCTGTGCGTGGAAGGTGCCCTGCGAGCCGGTGAAGCCCTGCACGATCACCTTGGTGTTCTTGTTGATCAGAACGGACATTGCGAGTCCCTTGTGTAGCCCGGACGAGCGAGGCGCGCCCGGGAAATCTTGCGGTGGTCGAACCCGGGCGCGGCCTGTGGCCTTGCCCGGGCTACGGCGACGTCAGGCGGCCTTCTGGACCGCAGCGACGGCCTTCTTCGCACCGTCGTTGATGTCGTCGGCGGCCGTGATCGCGAGGCCGGAGTTCTTCAGAAGCTCCTTGCCCGCTTCGACGTTCGTGCCCTCGAGGCGCACGATCACCGGCACCTTGACGTCGACTTCCTTGACGGCCGCGATGATGCCCTCGGCGATCATGTCGCAGCGGACGATGCCGCCGAAGATGTTGACGAAGATCGCCTTCACCTTGTCGCTCGACAGGATCAGCTTGAACGCTTCGGTGACGCGCTCCTTCGTAGCACCGCCGCCCACGTCCAGGAAGTTCGCCGGCGAACCGCCGTTGAGCGAGATAACGTCCATCGTGGCCATGGCCAGGCCCGCGCCATTGACCATGCAACCGATGTCGCCGTCCATCGTGACGTAGTTGAGGTCGTACTTCGACGCCAGCACTTCCGTGTCGTCTTCCTGGCGCGTGTCGCGCATGGCGACCAGCTCCGGATGACGGAACGACGCGTTGTCGTCGGAATCGACCTTGCCGTCGAGCACGGCGAGGTCGCCGTTGGTGAGGATCGCGAGCGGGTTGAGTTCGACCAGCGCGAGGTCCTTCTCCATGAACAGCTTGAACAGGCCGGTCATGATCTTGGTCAGCTGGCCGACCTGCTTGGCGTTGAGGCCCATCGCGAAGCCGAGGTCGCGGCACTGGTACGGCTGCAGGCCTTCGACGTAGTTCACGTGCAGCGTCTGGATCGCCTCGGGCTTCTCGTGCGCGACCTGCTCGATGTCCATGCCGCCTTCCGCCGAAGCGATGAAGGTGACGGTCTTGGTCGAACGGTCGACGAGCACCGACAGGTACAGCTCCTTCGCGATGTCCGTGCCTTCGGAGATCAGCACCGAATCGATCGGCAGCTCGACGCCGGCGGTCTGGTACGTCGCCATCTTCGTGCCGAGCATCGCCTTGGCGTACTGCGCGACCTCGTCGAAGTTCTTCGCGAGCTTCACGCCGCCCGCCTTGCCACGGCCGCCTGCATGGATCTGGGCCTTGACGACCCACAGATCGCCGGGGATCTGCTTGGCCGCCGCCACCGCCGCATCCGGCGAGCGGGCGACGATGCCCATGGGAACGGCGATGCCGTATTCGGCAAAGAGCTGCTTTGCCTGGTATTCGTGGAAATTCATGCGTCACCGAAGGATGGACGTGGGGCCCGCGCGCGAGAGCGCACCCGGAGGCCGGCGCGAGGGGGCAGTATTGTCGCCGATCGGGCGGGGCCGGGCAAAACCGGTGCAGCCGGCGAGCCGCGCGGAATCGGCCACCTATACTCGGCCGACCTGCCGTCGGACGTGCGCCGTGCCCTTCAGAACCGTCGTCACCCCGCTCGACGCCGACCACGTCCTCTACCGCGAACTGCGGCTTTTCAACCTCTACCGGGCGCTCGAGGCGGCGCTGCTGGTCTTCGTGATCTTCGGGCCGTTCGCTTCTACGCTCGAGCCGCCGCGCTATGAGCTGCTGTCGCGCTCGGTGGTGATCGCTTACCTCTTCGTCTCGCTGGTGATGCTGGGCCTCGGGCGACGGATGGATGTGCGCGTCTCGGCCGGTGTCGGCATCGCCGCAGATCTGTTCTTCGGCATCCTCGCGATGCATGCCTTGCCATCCGCGGGCACCGGCATCGCGTTGATGCTGATGTTCAACGTCGGCGCGGCATCGCTGCTGTTGCCGTCGCGCGTCGCGTTCGCGTTCGCGACAACGGCCGTCGCGCTGCTGGTCGGCGAATACGTCTGGAGCCTGTTCGACGGCGCGCCGCGTCGCGGCATGTCCGAGCCGGTGATGTTCGCTATCGGCTACTTCGCGCTCGCCACGCTGATGAATGTGCTCGGTCGGCAGATGCGTGACAGCTACGAGATCGCCGCGCTGCGCACCACCGAGAACGAGCACCTCGCGCAGGTCAACGAACTGATCATCCGTCGGCTGCGTACCGGCGTGTTGCTGGTCGACAGCGCGGGACGCATGCGGTTGGCTAACGAAGCCGCGACATCGCTGATCGGCGATGTCGGCGACGAAGTTCACGGCTTCCGCGAACTTGCAGTCGCGGTACCGGAACTCGGCCGACGCCTGCAGAAATGGCGGGAAACAGGTGCCGTGGACGATGACCCGCTGCGTATCGCCGCCGACCAGAACGACGTCATTCCGCGCTTCACCCGGTTGCAGGCGAACAGCGACCAGGCGCTCGTATTCCTCGACGACACCTCACTGCTGTCGCAACGCGCGGAATCGATCACGCTCGCAACGCTCGGTCGATTCTCCGCAAGCCTCGCGCACGAAATCCGCAACCCGCTCGCGGCGATGAGTTACGCCGTGCAGCTGCTCGAAGAGTCGGACGACATCCGTCCGGCGGATCGTCGTCTGCTGGAGATCATCCATCAGCACGTCGTGCGCATGAACGGCATCGTCGAGAACGTGCTCGGGCTTGCGCGACGCGAACCAGCGAAACCGGTCGTGGTCGAACTCGTGCACTTCGCGAAGCAGTTCGTCGACGACTACAGCGTGAGTCATCCGATCGAAAGCGACACGTTGATCAGTGCGTCGACACAGCCCGAACTCAACGCGCTGTTCGATCCGCGACAACTGCATCAGGCGGTGACGGTGCTCGTCGCCAACGCACTCAACTACGGACGCATGCCGGGCGAGCCGGCGCGCGTCACGCTGCGCACGGCGATCGAGAGCGGGCAGCCGGTGCTCGACGTCATCGATCGCGGCCCCGGCATCCCCGAGCCCATTCGCGCGCGCCTGTTCAAACCGTTCTTCACCACGTCGAGCCACGGCACGGGCCTAGGCCTCTACATCGCCCGCGAACTCTGCCGCGCCAATCAGGCCAGCCTGGACTACGTGCCGACCCCCGGCGTCGGCGGCTGCTTCCGGATCCGCATGAGCGCCTTGGGTCGCTGACCTGACCTTCGCCTGACGAAAACCGACGGAAGTGGTCGTAGACGGTCACTTCAGCTAAGGTGCGCGGCGGAGGATCCGATGGCCGAACCCCGTAGTGCCCCCGCCCGCACCGCACTTGTCGTCGACGATGAACGCGACATCCGCGAATTGCTGGTCATGACCCTCGGCCGTATGGGCCTGCGCTGCGATACCGCGGCGAACGTCACTGACGCCCGCGCCCTGCTCTCCCGGAACAAATACGACCTCTGCCTGACCGACATGCGCCTGCCGGACGGCACGGGGCTGGAGATCGTGTCCGAGATCAACCAGAAGCATCCGACCACGCCGGTCGCGATGATCACAGCGTTCGGCAACGTCGAGGCCGCGGTCGAAGCACTGAAGGCGGGTGCGTTCGACTTCGTCAGCAAGCCCGTCGACCTCGGTGTGCTGCGCGACCTGGTCCGCCAGGCGCTCGAGCTGCACGAGCGCCGCCGCGCCGCCAGCGAGGCCGGCATCTCCTCGCGCCTGTTCGGCGAGTCGCCGGCCATGGCCTCGCTGCGTGCCACGCTGACCAAGGTCGCCCGCAGCCAGGCGCCGGTCTACATCTCCGGCGAATCCGGCGTCGGCAAGGAGCTGGTCGCCCGCACCATCCATGCCGAAGGCGGCCGCGCCTCCGGGCCGTTCGTGCCCGTGAACTGCGGCGCGATCCCGGCCGAGCTGATGGAAAGCGAGTTCTTCGGGCACAAGAAGGGCTCGTTCACCGGCGCGCACGCCGACAAGCCCGGCCTGTTCCAGGCGGCCGACGGCGGCACCTTGTTCCTCGACGAGGTCGCCGAACTGCCGCTGCCCATGCAGGTCAAGCTGCTGCGCGCGATCCAGGAAAAGTCGGTGCGACCAGTCGGCTCCAACGCCGAGGCGAAGGTCGACGTCCGCATCCTGTCGGCGACGCACAAGGATCTGGCCGCACTGGTCGAGGAAGGCCGCTTCCGGCACGACCTCTACTACCGCATCAACGTCATCGAGCTGCGCGTCCCGCCGCTGCGCGAGCGTCCCGACGACCTCGCGGGTCTGGCCGACGTCATCCTGCGACGCCTCTCCGCCGCGCAGGACCGCCCTACCCCGCACCTGTCGCCCGACGCGCTCGAAGCGCTCGCTGCCTATCCGTTCCCCGGCAACGTGCGGGAACTGGAGAACATCCTCGAACGCTCGCTCGCACTGGCCGATGGCGAAGTGATCCGCGCCGACGACCTGAGCCTGCCGAAGGTCGTCTCCAAGATCGGCCCACCGGCGCCCGCACCTGCCGCGCCGCAGCCAACGCCGCCCGCGGCCGCCGGTGCCGACCCACGTGCCATCGATCCGCGCGACACCGCCACCAGTGCGCTGCCGTCGTACATCGAAGAGATCGAACGCGCCGCCATCCAGCACGCGCTGCAGGAAAACCGCTACAACAAGACCCGCACCGCAGCTGCACTGGGGATTACGTTCCGCGCGCTGCGGTACAAGCTGAAGAAGTTGGGGATCGAGTGACCCACGAAGCCGGCGCTCCCCGACGCGCCGTCGCGTGGGTTCTCGGCCTGACTGCGCTGCTTCGGCTGGCGCACCTCTATTTCGCGATCCGCAGCCCGCTAACTTACCAGCCCGGGCCTGACGAGGCGTACTACATCGCGTTCGGACACGACGTCGCCTCGGGCAGCGGCGGTCTGCAGCCGATCTTCGCCTTCATGGACCCGTTCTACGGCTATCTCGTTGGCGCTGTATTGCGCGTCACCGGATCGCTGTTTCCCATCTACCTGCTGCAGATCGCGCTCGATACGCTGACGGCCTACGGCCTGTATCGCATCGCCGGCGAACTCGGACGTCCCCGAACAGGCTTGGTTGCCGCAGCCATTTACGCGCTGACGGGCACCGCGATCGCGTACACGGCGGCGATCCTGAAACCGACCTGCGATGTCGCCTATCTAACATGGTGGAGCTTCGCGCTGCTCGGGCTCATGCAGCAGCCGACACCGCGTCGCTGGGCATTGTTCGGTGCGTATTGCGGACTCGGCGTCGCGATCCGCTCCAACCTTCTGCTGATGACGCCACTGGCCGTCGCAGTCGTGTTCGCGTGCTCGGTCGAAGCGCGACGCCGGTGGGTCCACGGCGTGAGCTTTCTCATCGCCGGTTTGGCACTACCGCTCGCCTTGCTTGTAGCGCGCAACCACGCGATTTCCGGAAACTGGTCGCCGCTGCCGAACAATGGCGGCATTGTTCTGCACCAGCTCTACAACGACGAAAATCCGCAGTCCCGCTCCGGAGTTCCCTCGTTCGTTGGACGCTATACGGCGCCGTTCGAAATCTGGCGCGGGTATGAGCGCGAAGCCCAGCGGCGCGCCGGCCACTCGTTGCGCCCGAACGAGGTCAGCGCGTACTGGCAGCACGAAGCGACGAGCTACCTCTTTGCGCATCCGTGGCAGTCGATGGCCAACGGCATTCGCAAGCTGCGGGAGTTCTCGGCGTATCCGGAAGTCCCCAACACGCGCAGCTACGGCGATGAGCGATGCTTCTCGCCCGTGCTGCGCGCGCTTCCGCTGCCATTCGGCTGGCTGTTTGCGCTCGGCTTGCCAGGGCTCGTGCTCTGGTTGCGTCGAGACCGACGCGCGCTTGTGTTGTTGGCGCCGGTCGCGATGGGGCTTCTCACCATTGCCGTGTTCTTCGCCGAAGACCGGTTCCGTTTCGATTTCATCGGCCCTTTCGTTCTCGGCAGCGCGTGCTGGCTAGTCTTTCTGTTCGATGCATTGCGGCGGCGCGACGTGCGCGAGCTGGCGTTTGGCATCGTCGTCAGTGGGCTGCTCGGGGCGTGGAGCGCCATCCAGGCGCGGCAGCTGATCCCCGCATTTCCCTCCGGATTGGCAGCGCGTCACCTGGGGGTACCTGCGCTCGGGGCGCGCACAGGAAGCCGAAGCCGAGCTGCGTCGCGTCGAAGCGCAATCGCCAGACGCGAGCGGCCTGCACGAACTGCGAGCCTTCATCGCGCTCCAGAGCGGCCGCCCGGACATCGCCCTGCCCCATCTGCAACGCGCACTGGAGCAGCGGCCGGATCTCGCTGCGACATGGCAGAACTACAGTCTCGCGCTCGAGCGACTTGGACACGAGGAGGCATCACTGCAGGCCGCTCAGCGCGCTGCCGCGCTCGACCCTACGGCGGAAGCTACGCTGCGAGTTGGGGACCTGCAGGCAGCGCAGGGGCTGCAGCGACAGGCGCGAGCGAGCTGGGCACTTGCCGCGGCGCGTGCTCCGTCGCCGGCCGCGGCAGCAGAGATACGCAAGCGTCTGGAGGCAAAGAGCCCCCGCGTCGAGAACGACGCTCCGCGTCACACCGCTCCGACGAACTGACACTTTGCGTCACTCACGATTTCCGCTCGTCGGAGCAAGCGTGATCGGCGCCTCGAAAGCACCACCGCAAACTGGACCATCGGTTTGGCACGGGTTATGCGTATGCTCGCAGTGCACGGGCAGCGAGCATGGCAGACCGAAGGATCTGGCGAGCCGTCCGGCGTTGTCCGTGAAGACCACTCTCCTAGGGGATACACAATGAAGAACCAGCAAGGCTTTACCCTCATCGAACTGATGATCGTTGTCGCGATCATCGCGATCCTGGCCGCCATCGCGCTGCCGGCTTACCAGGACTACGTCGCCCGCTCGCAGGTGACGGAAGGCATGAGCCTGGCGTCGGGTGCGAAGACGGCGGTTGCCGAGTACTACTCGAACTACGGCACGTTCACTGCCGCGGGCAACTCGGCCATCGGCATCGCCGGCGGCGCCTCGATCACCGGCAAGTACGTGAGCGACCTCACCGTCACCAACGGCAAGATCAAGGCGACGTATGGTGCCACCGGCGCGAGCTCGAAGATCAGCAGCGGCACGCTGACGCTGAGCCCGGTCGACAACGGCGGTTCCATTTCGTGGACCTGCACCGGTGGCGGCAAGGTCACCAGCAAGTACCTGCCGAGCTCCTGCCGCTAATTCGCAGCAGCTGGTAAAAAGGGCCGCGCAAGCGGCCCTTTTTTTATGCCGGGGATGATTATCCGAACTGCACTCATGTGGTTGGCGGCCGTGGCGCTCGTGCTCGTGGCTACCGCCGGTGCCTACTGGCGTGGCCTCCACGGCCCATTCCTGTTCGACGACTTCGCGAACCTTCCTGCGCTTGGTCAGTTCGATGTATTCCATCACCCGCGCCTTCTTGTCGCCTACCTGACCTCGGGGAATGCGGACCCCACCGGGCGCCCGGTTTCTCTGCTGACCTTTTTGGTGGATGCGAATGGATGGCCTGACCATCCGCTTCGGTTCAAGCGCACCAACCTCATCATTCATGCGCTAACCGGGCTGCTCCTGCTGACGCTCCTGGTGCGTATGGGTGCTCGCCTCGGTCTTGATGAGAGCCGCGCGCGCGCTGCAGCCCTGTTCGGCACAGCCTGCTGGCTGCTACACCCGCTCTTCGTGTCGACGGTGCTTTACGTCGTGCAGCGAGAGGCGATGTTGTCGACGCTGTTCGTGTTCGCGGGACTCGTCGCGTTCGATGCAGCCGTTCGCAGCTCCACCAGCGTACGGGCTCGTCGTGCCGGCTGGCTGCTCTACGTGGGCTGCCTCGTGCTCGGCACGCTTTCGAAAGCCAATGGTGCGCTGCTGCCCGTGCTTGCCTGGCTCATCGCCTACTGCCTTCCTGATCTGCGCGATCGCACGAAGTCGCCAGCCTTCAAGGGCCTGGTGGTACTGCCCGCCGCAGTCGTCTGCCTTTCGCTTGCAATCATGGGCTTCAGCTCGGCACGCGCAGGCGTACTCCCCTATCGTGGCTGGTCTGTCGCTCAGCGATTGCTGACCGAGCCTCGCGTCCTGATCGACTACCTCACCTCGCTGTGGATCCCGCAGCCCTACGGTCGCGGCGTGTTTCATGACGACATGCTCGTGTCGACATCCTCGCTTCAGCCAGCAACGACATTGCCTTCGCTCATCGCAGTGGTGCTGGCGATCAGTGTTGCCTGGCGCTGGCGGCGCGCTGCGCCTGCGCTGTGCGCGGCCGTGCTCTTCTTTTTCGCGAGTCACCTGATCGAATCGACCGTAATCCCGCTCGAACTCTACTTCGAGCACCGCAACTACCTCGCCGCGGGCCTCATGTTCTGGCCCTTGGGAGTAGCACTGTCCGTACCGGTGCAGTCGGCCACACGGGTCACGCGCGCACTACGTGCCGTTGCGCCCGTGACCATCCCGCTGCTTCTTGCCTGCCTCACCTGGGTGCGAGCAGGCCTGTGGGGCGATGCGACGTCGCAGGCGCTCCTGTGGGCACGACTGCAGCCCGAGTCGGCGCGTGCCCAGGCGTACGCCGCGACATACGAGGTTGCGCAGCGCCGACCGGAAGCTGCCGCAATCCGCCTGCGGCCAATGCTTGCGAGCCACCCGGGTCAGCCGCAGCTGGCGCTCGGGCTGGTCGAGGCCGAATGCGCGCGCGGCCGCGTCGCAGAGGCAACGCTCGATTCGGCGCGCCGCGCCTTGGCGACCGCACGGACGGTGGGCGCGATGGAATATGGATGGCTGTCAACGGCGGTCGAGGCGGCGCCGTCGACCTGCACCGGGCTCGACGCCCACGCGCTCGGCGACCTCGTCGATGCGCTTGCGGCCAATCCCGTGGGCCGCTCCATCGCTGGTCGTCGACAAGATGTGGCGCAATTGCGCGGCTTGCTCGCTTTGCGAAATGGCAAATCGGGCGAAGCGACAGCGTGGTTTCAACGCTCACTCGACCAGGAACCGCGGCCCGCAGTCGCGCTCAATCAGGCAGCCACGCTCGCTCAGGGCGGCGATCCTTGCGTCGCCGAGGAATATCTCGCGCATGCATCGTCGCTGTTCGACCGCCGGCCCCCGATGCGCCCCCACATGCGGGCGATACACGACTGGTGGTTATGGCGCACCGGCTACTGGACTTTCGAAGCGGCGCATCTGCGACGCCAACTGCAGAGTGATGGCGCGTATGCCTCCTGTCCGACACGCTGATCTGTCGCGCGCGCTAATCCTTCGCACTGGAGCCGCGATCCTCTTGGCGGCGGTAACCCTGGCCGTGTATTGGCCAGGCTTGAGCGGCGGTTTCCTGTTCGACGACTACCCGAACTTGGTCGACGACAACGACTGGCGGATGAGTTCGCTCGCGATGGGCCAAGTCTTGCGTGCACTCGGGGAAGGGATCGCAAGCGGTTTTGGACGCGGTCTCGCAATGTTGTCGTTCGGACTCAACTACCTTGCATCCGGCCTCGACCCGTGGCCGATGAAGCTCACCAACGTCCTGATGCACCTTGTGGCGGGCTTGCTGGCACTTGCGCTCACACGACGGCTGTTCTCGCGCTTGTCGCCGCGTGCGCCTGGCGGCCTGGGCGCGAGCGTTGTCGGCGCCGCTTGGCTTATCCACCCGTTGCAGGCATCGACAGTTCTTTACGTGGTGCAGCGGATGGAAGTCGGCGCGGGCGTCGGCGTCTTCGGTGCCCTGCTCTGCTACGTGATCGCGCGTGAGCGTCAGCTCGACGGTCGACGCGCATGGACATGGCTTTCCTCAGCGCTCGGCTTCACCGCCCTCGGGGTCGGCTTCAAGGAAACCGCCGCACTCACCCCCGCATTCGTGCTGCTTCTCGAGCTATTCGTCTTCGGCTTCGCGATGCCCGCCGAGCACCAGAAAACTCGCCTGCGAGCGGTCTATGTGGCCGGCGTGTGCGTCGCGATCGTCCTGTACGCGACCATCATCCTGCCGCGCTACCTGCAGGCCAGTGCGTACGCGGGCCGTCCATTCGATCTCGCCGAACGATTGCTGACGCAACCACGCGTTCTGATCACGTACCTCGGCCAGATCCTGCTGCCGCTCCCGTCGACGATGCCGTTCTATTACGACGGGCTGACGGTATCAACCGCTTGGCTGCGCCCACTTACCACCCTGTTTTCGACGCTGGCGATCTTCGCCCTGCTCGGGGCCTGCGGCTGGCTGCGCCAGCGCCGACCGTTGTTCGCGCTCGGCATTGCATGGTTCTTTATGGCACACGTCCTGACCAGCAACGTCGTGCCACTGGAGCTGGCGTTCGAGCATCGAAATTATGTTGCGCTGCTCGGTGTGCTCTGGGCAGTCGCCGACATGCTTTCGGAGGCCACGCGTCGCCTGTCGCAGGGTGCTCGTCGCACGCTCGCGGTCATTCCCATCGTCGCGCTGGCAGCGCTGTGCGTGATGCAGACGATGACCTGGGGCAATCCCGTGCGTCTGGACGTCGAGCTTGAAAGCCGTGCGCCGGCATCACCACGCGCCGCCTATGCACTCGCCAGCCGTTTTTACTGGCTTTCCGGCGGAGACGCGTCGTCGCCCGCATGGTCGATGGCGATCGCGGAGTTTCGTCACGCCGCGGCGCTGCCGGACAGCTCCATCCTCGGCGACCAGGCCGTCATTGTGGCGATGGCTCGAGCACACCGTCCCGTCACCCGCGCGGATTGGGACGCGCTGCGCCATAAGCTGACGTATCAGGTCACCCGTCCCGAGGATGTCGGCGCGCTCTATTCGCTCGTGCAATGCGGCGTCGACATGCAATGTGGGATCGATCGGAAGGAGCTCGGCACCACGCTCGATATCGCACTCCGTCGCAACCCTGACGACCCGGACCTGCGGATCATCATGTCCAATTACCTGCTCAACATCGCGCACGAGGCAGCAGAGGCGCTCGCGCAGGCCCGGATGGCAGTGCGGCTCGCGCCGAGCCAGCCGAGGTACCGGGTTGCGCTTGCGGAAATCCTGTTGGCATCCGACTTGCATAACACCCGGGAAATCCAAGCGCTCATTGCCGGACTGCGTGCCGAAAACCGGCATGGGGAGCTCGACCCTGCGCTCGCGGAAATCTCGAGACTCGAGACGCAACTGCAGTCGAGAGCCGAACCCGCCGCGCATCACGAATAGTTGGAAGGGCAAATGTCCAAGCAATCGGGATTCACGCTGATCGAGCTGATGATCGTCGTCGCGATCATCGCGATCCTGGCGGCCGTCGCGCTTCCGGCCTACCGGGACTATGTGACCCGCGCGCAAGTGGCCGAAGGCTACAGCTTGGCGACTGGGGCGAAAACTGCGATCGCGACGTACTACGCCTCATACGGCGCCTACCCCAACGACAATTCCGATGCGGGCATGGCGACCTCGGGCTCGATCAAGGGCAAATACGTGGCTTCGGTCGCCGTAGACGCGACCGGCAACATCACGATTACGTACGGTGGCGCCAGTAACTCCGTCATCAGTGGCCAGTCGATGATCATGGCGGCAGCGAACAACGGGGGCAGTCTTAACTGGACGTGCTCGGGCCTGCCGCGTAAATACCTGCCGTCCAACTGCTGACCGGCTGCGGGCTGCACCCGTTCGCGCTACGCTGCCCACTTCGAACGTGGCCAGCCGATGAAGAAAGCTCTCATCACAGGTGTTACCGGTCAGGACGGCGCCTATCTCGCCGAGCTTCTGCTGGCGAAAGGTTACGAGGTACACGGCATCAAGCGCCGGGCGTCCTCGTTCAATACCGCGCGCATCGACCACCTCTATCAGGATCCGCACGAGAGCGATCGTCGCTTCGCTCTGCACTACGGCGACTTGACGGACGCGACTAACCTCATTCGCATTCTGCAGCAGGTCCAACCGGACGAGGTCTACAACCTCGGAGCCCAAAGCCACGTTCAAGTGTCCTTCGACACACCCGAATACACCGCCAATGCGGATGGCTTGGGAACGCTGAGGCTCCTCGAAGCAATTCGCATCCTCGGCCTGGAATCGAAGACTCGCTTCTACCAGGCGTCGACCTCCGAGCTCTACGGGTTGGTCGCCGAAACGCCGCAGCGGGAAAGCACGCCGTTCCACCCGCGCTCGCCGTACGGCGTCGCCAAACTTTACGCGTTCTGGATCACCGTCAACTACCGTGAGGCGTACGGCATGTACGCCTGCAATGGCATCCTGTTCAACCATGAGTCCCCGCTGCGTGGCGAGACGTTTGTCACTCGCAAAATCACCCGCGGCTTGGCGCGAATTCGGCTTGGGCTCGACAGCTGCCTTTACCTCGGTAACTTGGACGCACGTCGCGATTGGGGCCATGCTCGCGACTATGTCGAGGCCCAGTGGCTAATGTTGCAGCAACCTTCTGCTGACGACTTCGTGATTGCAACCGGCGAACAGCACAGCGTCCGTGATTTCGTCGACGCGACTGCAGAAATGTTGGAACTCAAGCTCGAGTGGGCAGGCAAGGGCGCCGATGAACGCGCCATACTCGTCCACGCTCCCGAAAATTGCGGAGCACCAATCGGTCGCCAAGTCGTCGCGGTAGATCCGCGGTACTACCGGCCTACTGAGGTCGACACGCTACTCGGCGATGCCTCGAAAGCCCGCGACCAACTCGGCTGGAGGCCCCGCACACCATTCACCGAGCTAGTACGTGAAATGGCCATGGTGGACCTGGAGATCGCGCGTCGCGACGCCTTGATCGAGAAGGCGGGATATTCCGTTGTAGCGTCCCGAGAATGACTATCGACTTGGACGCGCCAATCTACGTAGCGGGGCATCACGGACTCGTAGGCAGCGCCCTTGTAAGGCGCTTGCGGGCGCTCGGCGCCCGGAGCCTCGTGCTTCGTGATCGGGGCGAGCTGGATCTCACCGATCAAGCCGCCGTCGACGCGTTCTTCGCTGTTGCACGGCCCTCGCTCGTTCTCCTTGCAGCGGCCCGCGTAGGCGGAATCCATGCCAATGCATCGCAACCTGCGAGTTTTGTCCGGGATAACCTGGCCATTCAGACGAACGTGATTCACTCCGCCTGGAAACATGGTGCCCACAAGCTCGTTTTCCTCGGCTCGTCCTGCATCTACTCCCGCGGCTCGCACCGCAACCTCTGCAAGAGGATAGTCTGCTGACAGGCCCCCTCGAACCAACGAACGAGGCCTATGCGATCGCGAAGATCGCCGGGCTGACAATGTGCCGGGCCTATCAACAGGAATACGGTTTCAACGCGATCGTAGCTATGCCGACCAATCTGTATGGCCCTGGCGACAACTACCACGCCGAAAACTCCCATGTGGTCGCCGCGCTAGTGCGTCGGATAGTCGAGGCGGAACGCGTGAACGCGGACGAGGTCGTTGTTTGGGGGACCGGGTCACCGCTGAGGGAGTTGTTGCACGTCGACGACCTTGCCGATGCGGTTCTATTTCTGGCCGACCGTTACAAGGGTACCGAGCTGATCAATGTTGGTTCCGGAGACGAGATTTCGATTGCAGATCTGGCTCGGCTGATTGCTGACCTCTCTGGATACAAAGGCGCGCTGCGCTTCGATACCACCCGCCCCGACGGCACGCCACGGAAGCGACTTGATACCCATCGCCTCGAAGCTCTCGGCTGGAAGCGGAAGATCACACTCGAGCAAGGTCTCAGAGAGACGATTGGGGCTTATCGCGCGAGCGTGCAGACAAGTCATGTGGACTGACCAACTTCGTTACGCGTATCGCGACTTTCGCGATCTCGTGCAGGGCCTGCGTGCGCACGAGAGAACCCGAGAGCTCATCGGTGCTGCACTCGCACGAAGCATTGCCGGTGATCAGCACATCGCTAGATTGTCGGACGCCGAGTTCCGCGTGTTCTCGCAGTTCGGTGACGACGGCATCATTCAATGGCTCGTCGCACAACTGCCCCAGCTGGAACGAACGTTCGTTGAGTTTGGCGTCGAGGACTACAGCGAATCGAACACGCGGTTCCTCCTGATCAATAACGGCTGGCATGGTCTAGTTATGGATCGGTCCACCCGGGACATGGCGCGTCTGCGCAGCCGCTCTTGGTTTTGGCGGTGCCGTCTAGACACGCGGGCTGCACTGATCACCCGGGACAATATTGACGCACTGATCGCGACGTGGCTTGGTCACCGCGCCTTAGGGCTTCTGCACATCGATATCGACGGAAATGATTATTGGGTGTGGCAGGCGATCGAATGCACGAAGCCAGGCATCGTCATCATGGAGTACAACGCGGTGTTTGGTCCGGAGCGGGCGGTAACCATCCCCTACGACGACGGATTTTCACGACTGGCTGCCCACCATTCCGGACAGTATTTTGGTACGTCGATCCGCGCACTTGAGAGTCTTGCGCTTCAAAAGGGATATACGCCGATTGGCACCAACAGCGCAGGAAACAACGTGTACTTCGTGCGCGACGACCTGATGGTCGACGCGATCACGCGTGTCCGCAGTGAGTTCTGCATGGACCCCTGCTTCCGCGACAGCCGTAATGCAAACGGTCGTCTGACGTACGCAACGCTCGCGGAAGCACAATCTTCGATTCGTGGACTGCCGGTGGTCAACGTAATTACCGGCTCTGTCGAGCCTTTCTGATTGGACACGGGGCGCAAGCCGTTTGTCTTGTTCGGGGCGCGAGGTCGAAACATCGCGCGAACAGGAGGATGGTCGCTAGTTGCCCGCGCTGCCGCGGCAGTCAACCTGTTGGCCGCCGTGCCGTTCGTGCTCGCAGCACTTGGACCCGCTCTGTTCGGAACGTGGGCCACCCTGGTCTCGTTCGTCGCACTGGCTGGTTTCCTTGATTTTGGTCTCGGAAACGGTGCCATGAACCTCGTCGCCTCCGCGCATGGTCGCAACTCGGCGGATGATGTAGCGGCGATTACAAGGGTGGCCACCCGCGCCGTTGCAGGCATTGCCGCGCTATTACTAGTTCCTGGGATGGCGCTGGTAGTACTCGCGCCGTGGTCTCATTGGCTCGGGGCACCGTCAATCGCTTCCTCTGACGTAAAACTTTCTGTTGCAGTCGTATTGGGGAGCGTCCTAGCGAGCGCGCCTCTCAACGTCGCCGGTCGCGTTCAGCTCGGACGCGGTCGCGGCGAGTCAACGTTCAAATGGCAGGCTTTTGGTCAGGCGTTGTCGCTAGTCCTCTTAGTCGTTCTGTCTAAGCTCCATGCCGGACTGCCCGCTCTCGTGAGCGCCAGCGTGTGTGGGCCGCTGCTCGGCTCGGCGATCAACACCCGTCGTCTTCAACGGGAAACCATCCTTCCACATCACTACGACGCCACTAGCGACGCTGCGCGGCGCCGAGCTATCTGGCATGAAGGCTTGGCGTTCTTCGCGCTGCAGCTATGCGCGGCATTGGCGTTCTCGATAGATCTTTCGCTCGTTTCGGCATACGCAGGCCCTGAGCGCGCTGGGACGTATGCGCTGGCTCAGCGATTGTTCTCGGTGATTCCGCTCGGTCTAGCCTTGATCCTCGCGCCTCTTTGGCCGACATATCGACAGGCGCTGGCGTCCGGGCACCGCGACTGGGTTGCGCGAACGCTCCGCAGATCGCTCGCAGCCGCTGCCGTCATATCGGGAGTCGCAGCCCTGACGCTGTTCGAGGGATTCGATCGCCTCGTCGCTGCGTGGGTGCACCGACCGATCGAGGCGGCGGCCAGTCTCGTTGCAGGCTTCGCCGCGTGGTGCGTTCTGGAATCTGTCGGAGCAACTTGGAGCGCCTTTCTCAACGCCGCCAGCGTACTGCGCTACCAGGTCGCAACGTCGGTTGCGTTCGCTACGTTGTGTTTCGCGGCGAAGGTTGCCCTTCTCTCGCGCGGCGAAGTCGCGTGGCTACCGTGGGCGACGGTGACAACCTATCTAGTCATCAACGTGCCAGCTGCCCTGATTTTCGGACGCCGCATCGTAGCTGCCGTATTTGCACGGACGTACTGATCGACGAGCCGCCGCTTCATCGACCAACCGAATCACCATTGCCTCGAAGTCGATGCTGGGCGCCCAGCCCGTCTCTGCGCGTAACCGGGCAGCGTCTCCGCAAAATGCCTGGGGGGGACGCTTCAACAGATGCGGCCTCTGGACGACCCGAGGCTCCCACGTAATGCCAAGTCGACGTGCCGCGATCGCGACGAAATCCCTCACGCTGTGCAAGTCCCCGGTCGCGATGACAAAGTCGTCGGGGGGAGCATTCAGTATCAACTGCATGGCACCCGTGTAATCGGGCGCATATCCCCAATCGACTTGTGCATCTAGGCTCCCGAGTACCAAGGTCTGCGCGAGTCCGTCGCGTATGTCGAGCAGCCCTTCAACGACTCGACGTGATAGGAAGTGACGCGCCCGGAACGAAGACTCGTGGTTGAAGAGTATTCCGCAGGACGCATGGACACCATGCGTGCGGCGGAAATAGCCGGCTAATGCCGTTCCGGCTGCCTTCGTAACGCCATAGATGCATTGGGGCCGCCACGGCGACGATTCAGTGCGTATTTCCGCCTCGCCATCACCGAAGATTCGCGACGAACTCGCATAGAAAACCCGGCTTTTAGGAGAGTTGTAACGGACCGCGTTTAGTACCTCTTCGAAGCGGTGAACATGCACCTCCCAGCTCAACGTCGAAATGCCGACGGGATCGATGTCCTGCTCAGCGCTGTGATGGTATGCAGCGAGGTAATAGATCTGGTCGGGGCGAAGCGACGACACGACCTCCGCTGGACTGGCCGTACAGGAGACATCGGTGCTGTCGTGCAGGTCTACGCCAGAGCGCGACACGCCAACTAGTGAGAACCCGCGCTCAGCGAGTTGCTGCCAGAGAATACGTCCGTCCTGCCCGCGGTGGCCGATGATCAGCGCACGCATTCAATCGCCTACGATCTCTATTTCGGGCATGGGAAAAATCAGCTTCCCGCCCGCGGCCAAATAGTCACGCTCGCGTTGCACGATCCCGGGCTTGAAATGCCACGGAAGCACGAGGAAATAGTCAGGGCGCATGGCGCGCGCCTCCGCCTCCGACACGATCGGGATAAGGGTGCCTGGCGTGTAAGCGCCGAATTTCTGAGAATTTACCTCGGCGACCGCCGGAATTACGTCCGGGCCGAACCCGCAGAACTGCAACAGCACATTGCCCTTGGTCGAGGCTCCGTACCCTAAGACGCGCTTGCCGTCGGCTACCAGCGCGTGAATCAACCGCTGGAGGTCGGCCCGATGCTTGAACACGCGCTCTTCGAATTGACGGTAAGGCTTAGGCGTATCCAGACCCCACGCCTGCTCCTGCTGCAGCATCCACTCGACTATGGTTCGGTCGACGGCGCGCGACGAGCCGATCCGGCAGGCCGTGACAGCGACACTTCCGCCGTTAACCGAATTCATCTGTACGTCGATTACACGGAGCCCGTTGCGCGCTAGCAGCTCATCGATTACGCGTAGCGAGTAATACTCGAGGTGCTCGTGGCAGACGGTGTCATAGGCGTTCGTGCGCAACATCGACGGCATGTAGCTCTGCTCGAAGTGCCAGATGCCATCGGGCGTGAGACAAGCGGCAATGTCCCGCACAAACGCGTTGGGATCTTCCAAATCGTAGAACATCGCGATCGACGTAATGATGCTCGCGCGATGTCCGCGAGAAGCATCCAGAAAGGATGAAGCGGAAAAGAAGTCGACGACGATTTCGACCGTGTCGGGATAAAACTCTCGGAACTTCTCCGCGGTCGGGTCCATGCCGACACGCTTCAGGCCATAGGTTTGGTACGAGCCCAGCAGCGTTCCATCGTTGCTGCCGATATCCAACACCCAATCACCTTCCGACGGCGCGTATCGCCGCTCAAGACCACGAACCTTCCCGGCTAGGTGGGCGACCATCGATGCATTGAGCCCAGATCGATAGCCGTAGTTCTCCCCGTACATCTCGGCGAGACTGTACGAATGCCGCAACTGCAGGAGCCCGCTGTCGGGGCACCACACGAGCTCCAGCGGGCCCCGCGTCACAGGCTGTGCCGTGCTTCGCGGGAATACGCCTGTCAAGGCTTGGGTGCCGAGATCGAGCACCGACACCAAGTGATTACTTCCGCTGATGCGGCAGCGCTCGATGGTGGTGAAACCAGAGCGCGCGTCGAGAGTGTCAGCCAAGGATTTTGCCCATCCTGTTGCGATAGAAGAACCGGCTCGCCTTCATATCGAGCAGGTGTATGTTGGCATCGCGATACGGCAATCTGCAGTAGATGAGTCCGACCAAGTTAGCGACCATGCCGGGGACGCAGGCGACGAGCAGTGCTTTGGCACGGTCGACGGACGAGTGCGCGCGTGGTTTGATCCAACGACGATACTCTTCAATATCGTAAGTGCCCTTTGCGCGGTAGAACAGAAGGCTCTTGATGCTCCGCCACGGGCGCTCGCGGTAGACACTTCGGCGTATTGCTGGTGCCACTGCATCCAATGAAGCGACGAGCTCGGTCCAGCGAATCATGCGGATCTCGAACTCCTTAGGACGCCACTGCGTGTTGCCGAAACGCACTGCGACCAAGGGCCTGTGCAGCGCGATCGCTCCGTGCGGCAGCGGTGCCTGGAAGATGACGCCGACATGGATGAAATATGAGCCGAAATAACGGGCCCGGTCACGCTCCAGCCATAGCGCCCGACGGATCACCACCGCCCCGATGTACCCCAGGTAGCCCGACACCTCAACAAAAAGACGATCGAGTTCGTCCGGGCCATAAAGCCGGTCGGCATCGAACCTCAAACGATCGGCATCGATCGTTTCAACAAGACGAAGGTCTCGCATTTCGGCATTGACGATAACGAGGTCGCGGCCCGTACTTATGGCAGCGAGCACCGCGTCAATGGCACCGGGCAGGACCACGTCATCGTCCGACATCAGCCAGCAGTACTCGCCCGATGCCTCACAGGCCGCCGCGTCGTAGTCCCGGTCGATTCCGCCGTTCGTCGCCCGAGGCAGATATCGCAGCCGAGGCACCTCGGCGCAGAGTGCGCTCATCACCTGCGGCGTAGCATCGGTGGACGCGCCGTCTAGCACCAAGATCTCCACGTCCGGTCGCATTTGGCTCGCGATGCTCCGGATGGTGTCGCCGATCATGTCGGCGCGGTTGCGCGTCGCGATACACACGGAGAGGCGAATGCCATTCATGGAGAAAGGTCCATCGAACCGTGCGGGATGCAGGGAACCAGCAGACTGTAACCTGAGCGCGTGCGGGATACTGCCGCCTCTACATCTGCCCCGAGGCTCACGTTGCGGCTCCTCTTTGTCAGCAAACGCGCTCCGCAAGGCCGGGATTTAGCGGCACGGCCCTACGGCCGATTCCACCATCTGCCCCGCGAACTCGCCAAGCGTGGACATGACGTCCGCATCGTCCTTTGCGGTCATCGCCGCGAGCCCCCGGCCGACCAATCCGTGGACGGCATGCACGTCCGCACCGTCGACGCTCGGTCGCTCGGGCCCGTCGGGCTTGCGCGCGCGCTAACCCACGAAGCGCGGGCAGTAAGGCCGGACTGGGTGATCGGCTGCTCGGATGCTTGGTACGGTGTGCTCGCACGCCGCATGGCACGCGCCGGCGAAGCGCGGCTCGCAATCGACGCGTACGACAATTACGAGGCGTACATGCCTTGGAACGTGCCGCTGCATCTGGTCTGGCGCAAATCGCTTGCTGCGGCCGATCTGGTAACGGCAGCGGGGCCGCAACTCGCCGATCTGCTGGGCCGGTCACGGCCCGGCAAGCGGGTCGAAATCCTGCCTATGGCCGCCGACCCGGAATTTCGCCCCGCGTCGCGAGCGACTTGCAGAATGGGGTTGGGCCTGCCGATGGACCGTCCATTGATTGGATACGTCGGCAGCTGGACGCGCAGCCGCGGCTCTTACCTGATCCTCGACGCGCTCGACGAGGTGCGGCGCCGACGTGGAGACGTACGCTTGGCCGTAAGCGGCCGGCCGCCCGCGTACGTCGCTTCACACGAAGGAGTGACGGCAACGGGCTATCTCGCCGACGCTCAGCTGCCGGCCCTCTTCGCTGCACTCGACGTCGCGTGCGTGGTTACAGCCAATACGCGCTTTGGGCGTTATAGCTACCCGGCGAAGCTCTGCGAGGCCATGGCGTGCGGCGTTCCTGTTGCGGCGACGTCGACCCACGCGGTGAGCTGGATGCTGGGCGACGCGCCACAGCACCTGTCGCCTGTTGGCGACGCGACTGGGCTCGCGGACCGGATCTGCTCGCTGCTGGACCGTCCCGTTGTCAGGTATCCACCACCGCCAAATTGGCACGAAGTCGCAGTCTTATTCGAGGCATTTTTGAGCGGCGCGTGAGGATCCGATGGCGCCGTGCGCCCAAGCAGCCATTTCAGTATCGAATCGTGCCCAGCCGTAAACCTGCGCTGCAAGCCGGCAATCGTCACGGACACGCTGATCGGTTCGTCGAGACAGCCAGTCGCTGGCGACATCCACGAACGCGCCGTAATCGCTCGCATCGACCAAGTCGCCCGTGATCCCGGGGCGTATCGCATCGGGCACGCCGCCGACAGCGAAGGCGACCGTCGGCGTACCGCGCGCCGCCGCTTCGACGGCGACCATGCCGAAGCCTTCTACGTCACCCGGCATATCGAGCACGGGAAACACATGGAGGTCGGCTGCCTCCAAGGCGTCAGCGACGTCCTCGTCGGGCCTCGCGCCGAGCCAAGTGATCGCGTCCTGCATGCCGGCAGCCTTCGCTGCCATTGCGATAGGCGCAAACCCTTGTCCACCGCGCTGAAGTAACGCGCTGCTGGGCTCGTCGCCGATGACGAGCAGGCGCAACGATGGCCACCGTCGCACCAACCTTGGCAGAGCATGTCGGACCCAGGATTCCAGCCCCTTGCGCGCGGTGAGGCGCCCTACAGACACGAGCAGAGGGGCATCAGCCGCAATGTCGAGTCGGGCACGGAATGCCAACGCCCGCTCCGGTCGTGGCGGAGGAAGCTCGGTGCCCGGATGAATCACGGTAATCCGTTGCACGAGTACCCCAGCCGTGATCGCCAGCGCGCGCGTGTGCCCGCTGTTGACGATGACGCGATCGCAACGACGGATAGCAGGCAACCAGATGGCGCGATAAATCGCGCTTGGCGCCACGATATCGAGACCATGCAGGTAGACCGCTGTTGCCGCGCCCGATATCCGACCCGCCATGAGAACAGCGGGCGCCATCAAACCGCTCCCGCCGACGATCAGCTCAGGGCGCGCGTGACGCGCATACCACGCGCCTTTTAGCGCTGCCGCTACAACGGTCGCCGCCGGGTGCCCGACTGGAAACTCGGCGACGACCGCCTCCCCTGCGAAACGCCTGCAACCTCGGGGACCCGCGAGCGATGCCGACCCAAGCTTCGATAACGCGAGCAAGACGTGCTCATTCAGCCGCTCCATGCCGCCCACGAGCGGCGGGAAGTTCCTTGTTACCAGGAGACTTCGCACGTGTCAGCCGTCTCGACGATATGTGAGCGACGTGATCTGCTCGGACACGAGACCAATCAGGAATACGATTACCGAGGCGCTCAACAGCAACGCGCTCATGTTGGTGAAACGGTGCTCGGTAGCGAACGTATACGCGTAATACGTGGCACCAAGCCCGCCAAAGCCCAAAGCCACCGGCGCGAATAGTTTCAGCGGCGAATAGAGCGTTGCGATCTTGAAGATGATCAGCAGAAAGCGGATGCCATCGCGCAGCGGTCGAATGTGACTGCGCCCGATGCGTTGCGCCACGGGGACCGGCACGTACGCGACCGGATAACCGCTTCGAAAGAACGCCATCGTGGACGTCGTCGGATACGAGAACCCGTTCGGAAGCAGGTGCAGGAATTCGCGGAATCGGGAAGCGCGAACGACGCGAAAGCCGGACGTCAGGTCGGCGACGACGTGGCCTGTCATCCAGCTCGCGAGGCGGTTGTAGAACGCGTTCGCGGCGCCACGACTTCGATTCGCCTGCCCACTCGAGTCGCGCGCGCCGACCACCATGTCGTAGCCCTCATCGAGCTTTCGAAGCAGCGCATCGATGTGCGCCGGGTCGTGCTGCCCGTCCGCGTCCATGAAGACGATGATGTCGCCCGTGGCCGCACGTGCGCCTCGCTTGATCGCGGCACCGTTGCCCATCGAATACGGCGCGGATACCACGCGCGCACCGTGCTCATGAGCGACGACCGCCGTAGCGTCCGTCGAGCCGTCGTTCGACACGATGACCTCGGCGTCCGGAAACGCGGCGCGCAACGCCGACAGGGTCCTGGCAAGCCCAGCCTCCTCGTTCTTGGCGGGCAGTACGATCGAGAAAGACATCAGCATCCTGTTGTCGGTGACTGCGGCGAGCCGAGCGGTATCGGCCCGGTGCTGACATCGCTAGGCGCGATGCAGGCGGCGGATCAGTGTCGGCATCATCGGCTGTAAGACGCGTCTGATGACCGCGGGACACAAGCTTATGCAGGCGGCCCCCACGCCGCGCAATTCACTCAGGTCGAGCATAGCTTGCAGTGCTTCGGCTTCGATGGACTCCGAAGCCAGACCCGCCTGCCGCAGCAACGCGTCGAGTTCCGAAGGTCCAAGCGGATTGCAGTCGTAATGGGTGCCCTTGATTGCACGGAGATAGGGCGTTCGCAAGCGCTCAGGCCACCAGCTCAAAAACGGCACCCCGAAATGCGGCTCGACGAGTGCCCATCGACTGGGTACAGCGAGATAGCCCACGCCCCCGGGCTTGAGCACGCGAGCGAGTTCGCGCAGATGTACGAGTTGTTGGGCGCGACCGCCAACATGCTCGACGACATGGTTGCTCAGGACGACGTCAAAACTGGCGTCCGGAAACGGCAGCTCGACTCCCTGCACTTGGAGAAACATGTAGTCGCCCTGCACCTGGCGTTGGTCGATGACGTCTACCGCGACGACGTCGTACGCCCGCTTCCTCGCGAAATGCGCTGCGATACCGCCGCCGCCGCATCCGACTTCGAGCAGCCGCACCGGTGGGCCGCCGTCTTCCAAGCCGAGCAGTCGCTCGATTTTCCGCGCCTTCACAGATCGGGACGCGAGGTCGAGGATGGCGTGGGGACGGCGCTTGTCCTCCACTACTGGTCTGGATGCTCCGCTGTCCAAGTTCCCCGACCTGCCCGTTGCTGAAGCCGTCCGGACGATAGTCGAAAATGGCGGCGCCATCCGCAATGCGTGGCCCGGATTTTGCGTTAGAGTCCCTGCAGGGGCTGCAAAAAGGGTCAACATGAATACCGTCGCTACCGCCAACCTGGTGGGGATCACGGGCATTGCCCGTCGCCTGGTGCTCGACGGAGCGCTGGATGAGAGCGTGGCGCGCGAAGCCATGGCTGCCGCCACGGCCGAGAAGAAGCCGCTCGCCGTCTACCTGTCCGACCGCCGACTGGTATCGGCCGCGAGCATGGCCGCTGCCAATTCGGTCGAGTTCGGCGTACCGCTGCTGGATGCCAACGCGTTCGATCCAGGGCAGTCGGCGGTCAAGCTGGTCAACGACGAACTCCTGCGAAAGCATGGCGTGCTTCCGCTGTTCAAGCGCGGCAACCGGCTGTTCGTTGGCATCACCGATCCCACGAATTCGCACGCCCTGGACGAGATCAAGTTCCAGACCAACCTCGCCGTCGAAGCGATCCTGGTCGACGCGGACACCATTGCGCGCTGCCTCGAACGCTGGTCCGAAAACAACGACAACCTCGGCGACGGCGGCGGCGATGACGAAGGTCTCGAGAACCTAGAGGTCGGCAAGGACGACGAGCTGACCGGTGGCGATTCCGGTGTCGACGCCAAGGGCGATGACACGCCGGTCGTGCGCTTCGTCAACAAGGTGCTGGTGGACGCGATCCGCCGCGGCGCCTCGGATATTCACTTCGAGCCCTACGAGACGGACTTCCGCGTACGCCTGCGCATCGACGGCATTCTCAAGCAGGTCGCGAAAGCGCCCCAGAAGCTGAGCACCCGCATCGCAGCGCGCCTGAAGGTCATGGCGCAGCTGGACATCGCCGAAAAGCGCGTGCCCCAGGACGGTCGCATCAAGCTCAACCTGTCCAAGACCAAGCAGATCGACTTCCGCGCCAGCACCCTTCCAACGCTGTTCGGCGAGAAAGTGGTGCTGCGTATCCTCGACGGCAGCGCGGCCAAGCTCGGCATCGACAAGCTCGGCTACGAGGACGATCAGAAGGAACTGTTCCTCAACGCCATTGCCAAGCCTTACGGGATGGTGCTGGTCACCGGTCCGACCGGCTCGGGTAAGACGGTGTCGCTCTACACGGCGCTCAACATCCTCAACGACGACACCCGCAACATCTCGACGGTTGAGGATCCGGTCGAAATCCGCGTCCCGGGCATCAACCAGGTCCAGCAGAACCAGAAGCGCGGCATGACCTTTGCCGCCGCCCTGCGCAGCTTCCTGCGACAGGACCCGGACGTGATCATGGTCGGCGAAATCCGTGACCTCGAGACCGCCGAGATCGCCGTCAAGGCGGCGCAGACTGGCCACATGGTCCTGTCGACGCTGCACACGAACGACGCCCCGCAGACCGTCTCGCGCCTGATGAACATGGGTATCGCGCCGTACAACATCATCTCGTCCGTCTCGCTGGTCATCGCCCAGCGCCTCGCCCGCCGCCTGCACGACTGCAAGCGACCGGTGCAGCTTCCCGAGCACGCGCTGATCGCCGAGGGCTTCACGGCCGAGGAAATCGCGACGGGGTTCACGGTGTACGAAGCCGTCGGTTGCCCGGATTGCACCGAGGGGTACAAGGGGCGCACGGGTATCTACCAGGTCATGCCGATGACCGAGGAGATCCAGGCGATCATCCTCGAAGGCGGCAACGCCATGCAGATCGCCGAGGCGGCGCAACGCTCGGGAATCCGGGACCTGCGCCAGTCCGCCCTGATGAAACTGCGCAAGGGCGTCACGAGCCTCGCCGAAATCAACCGCGTCACCAAGGACTAAGCCATGGCCGCGAGCCGATCGACAGTCAAAACCACCGCCCGCCCCGGGGACAGCCTGCAGACCTTCACCTGGGTCGGCAAGGACAAGCGCGGCGTCGTCATGAAGGGCGAGCAGTCGGCCAAGAACATCAACCTGGTCAAGGCCGAACTGCGCCGCCAGGGGATTACGCCGCAGACGGTCAAGCCGAAGGCCAAGCCGCTGTTCGGTGCTGCCGGTAGCGCGATCAAACCACGCGATATCGCCATTTTCAGTCGGCAGATCGCAACGATGATGAAGTCAGGCGTGCCGATCGTGGGTGCGCTGGAGATCATCGGCAACGGCAACAAGAACCCGCGCATGCGCACGCTGGTCGAGACGGTCCGCAATGACATCCAGGGCGGCATGTCGTTTACCGAGGCGTTGACGCGCCATCCTGTCCAGTTCGACGAGCTTTATCGCAATCTCGTGCGTGCCGGTGAAGCTGCCGGCGTGCTCGAGACCGTGCTCGACACGATCGCGACGTACAAAGAAAACCTAGAAGCACTCAAGGGCAAGATCAAGAAGGCGTTGTTCTATCCGGCGATGGTCGTGGCCGTGGCCCTGATCGTCAGCTCGATCCTGCTGGTCTTCGTGGTGCCGCAGTTCCAGGAAGTGTTTAAGGGCTTCGGCGCGGACCTTCCAGCATTCACCATGATGATCATCCACCTCAGCGACTTCATGGTCTCCTGGTGGTGGCTGATGCTGCTTTTCCTTATCGGTGCGGGCGCTGCGTTCATTGCTGCGAAAAAGCGCTCAGTCGCATTTCAGCACTTCCTTGACCGTGTGATTCTGAAGGTGCCGGTAATCGGCCAGATCATGCACAACTCGGCGATCGCACGGTTCTCGCGAACGCTAGGCGTGACGTTCAAGGCGGGCGTACCGCTCGTCGAGGCACTCGACACCGTCGCCGGCGCGACCGGCAACGCGGTGTATACCGATGCCGTCTATCGCATCCGTGACGACGTCGCAGTCGGTTATCCGGTGAACATGGCGATGAAGCAGGTGAACCTGTTCCCGCACATGGTCATCCAGATGACGGCAATCGGTGAAGAAGCCGGTGCCCTCGACACGATGCTTTTCAAGGTCGCGGAGTTCTACGAGCAGGAGGTCAACAATGCGGTCGACGCGCTGTCCAGCCTGCTCGAACCGCTGATCATGGTCTTCCTCGGCGTCATCGTCGGCGGCATGGTCGTCGCGATGTACCTGCCGATCTTCAAGCTGGCCTCGGTCGTCTGACGCTGGATGGCGTTCCTCGACCAGAACCCGCAGATCGGTTATCCGCTTGCAGCAGGCTTCGGCCTGCTGGTGGGCAGCTTCCTCAACGTGGTGATCCTCCGGCTGCCGACGCGGCTGGAGTGGTCGTGGAAGCGTGACTCGCGCGAGGTGCTCGGGCTCGACGAGGTCTATGACCCGCCGCCGCCCGGCATCGTCGTCGAACGCTCGCACTGCCCGAATTGCAAACACGCGCTGAGCTGGTACGAGAACATCCCGCTCTTCAGCTGGCTCGCGCTGCGTGGCCGCTGCCGTCACTGCAAGGCGCCGATCTCCGTGCAGTATCCGGCGGTCGAACTGCTGACGATGCTGTTGTTCCTCGCTTGCGTCGCCCGATTCGGCTTCGGCTGGCAGGGCTTCGGCGCGATGCTGTTCACAGGCTTTCTGATTTCGATGTCGGGCATAGACCTGCGCACGCAGCTGCTGCCAGATTCGCTGACGCTGCCGTTGATGTGGCTGGGTTTGATAGCGGCGTCCGACAATCTCTATATGCCCGCGAAGCCGGCGCTGGTCGGCGCCGCGGTCGGGTACGCGAGCCTGTGGTCAGTGTGGTGGCTGTTCAAGCAGCTCACCGGCAAGGAAGGCATGGGGCATGGCGACTTCAAGCTGCTCGCCGCTATCGGCGCATGGACCGGCCTGCGCGGAATCCTGCCGACCATCCTGATCTCATCGCTGGTCGGCGCGATCATCGGTTCGATCTGGCTGGCCGCGAAAGGCCGCGACCGCGCGACGCCGATCCCATTCGGCCCTTACCTCGCGATCGCGGGCTGGATCGTGTTTTTCTGGGGCGGAACGCTGATCGACAGCTACATGCGGTTCGCCCACCTGCAATAACCGGCGCCGCGGCTAGCCCGTGGCCGACAACCGCCGATAGAGCGTGTGCAACGCATCCACCAACGGATGCAGTGCACCGCGATCGCCTGTATTGACGATGACGTCGTCCGCGATGGCAAGGCGCCGTTCGCGGGTCGCTTGCGCGTTGATCATCCGATCTGCCAGATCGCTATCGATTCCATCGCGTGCAACGAGGCGTTCGCGCTGCACGTCGACCGGCACGTCGACGACGAGGATTCGGGCGAGATACGGATAGGCATCGCGACCGCCGCCTTCGGCAAGTAACGGAATGGCAGCCATGACGTAGGGCGATGTCGCTTCATGGCACCGGGACTCGATCGTCTGCCGCACCAGCGGGTGGACTATGGCTTCCAGCGCCGCGCGCTCGGCGGGCGCGTCGAATACATGCCGTCGCAGTGCCGCGCGATCGAGCTGGCCGTCGCGCTGCAGTACATCCGAGCCGAAATGCGCGACGACCGCCGCGAGCCCCGGCGTTCCCCGCGCGACGACTTCCCGTGCGATCACGTCCGCGTCGACCACGGTGACGCCGCGTGCTTCGAACTGGCGCGCGACTTCCGATTTTCCCGACGCGATGCCGCCGGTCAGACCGATGACGTAGGGCTGCATGGAGACCTCCGCCGCCAGCCTAGCCGAGCGGACCGTCGAAGAAGAGCCCGCGGATCCCGGCGACGCCTTGCGCACCGTGTTCGCGTGCCTGGTCGACATGCGCGGGGCCGAGGCCGCCGATCGCATACAGCGGCAGCGAGACGGACTCGCGCAGTGCCGCGAAGCCCGACCAGCCGATCGGCGCGCGGTCCGGATGCGAGGGCGTCGGCGCGACGTGGCCGAGCACGGCGAAGTCGCAACCGAGCCGCTGTGCGGCTGCGAGTTCCTCGGCCGTGTGGCACGAGGCAGCGACAGACACGTGAGGGGGCAGTGGGCGTTCGTCGAATGCGGCGAGTTGTGCGGCACGTAGATGCACGCCGATGCCGAGTTCGCGTGCGAGATCGACGTCCCCATTGACCAGCACGTCGGCGCCGGCCGCACGACAACGCGTCATCGCATCGACCACCGCAGTTCGCCACGTCGCAGACGCAGCACCAGGCGACCTCAGCTGCACGCGACGAATCCCGCCATCCAAGGCGCGCTGCAAGCTGGAGAGCCAGACGTCGATATTGTCGGCCACCATTGCTGGCGTCACCGCATACAACGCCGGCTGCAGCAGCGCAGCCAACACCGGTCGGTCAGCAGGCGGCATGTCGTAACGCGACAGTTTGTCGAGCGGCACCCACGCCAGGGCCTGGCCTTCGAGGCCGCGCGCGGCGCCCGTCCATGCATCGACGATTCGGACGTCGAGCACCAGCGCCTTGTCCGGGTATTGCTGCGGTACGCGGATCAGCGGCGCGCCGACGCGCACATCGATGCCGAGTTCTTCGTGCAACTCACGAACGAGTGCCTGCTCGGGCGTCTCGCCGGGCTCGCGCTTGCCGCCGGGAAATTCCCACAGGCCGGCAAGGTCACGGCCCTCGGTACGGCGCGCGAGCAGCACGCGGCCGCGTACGTCGCGGATGACACCCGCGACGACATGGATCGATCGCTTCGCGTCAGCCATGAGCCGGAAGCGACGCCGGCGCGACGATCAGGCCGCGCCGGTGCTGGCTAAGTCGCGAGCGACGTCCGGTCAGGCGAGCTGCCCGTGGCAGTGCTTGTACTTCTTGCCGCTGCCGCAGGGGCACGCATCGTTGCGACCGATCGCCGCGGCAGCGGTACCGGCGCCTGCGGCGAGCACGTCGGCGGCCTCGTTCTCCGTGCCGTAGCCGCCGACGTCCGCATGCTGGAACTGCATCTGGCGCGACTGCGCTTCAAGCTGCGCGCGTGCGGCCGCCTCTTCCTGCGCGATCTCTTCCTCGGTGCGGATGCGCACGCGGGCGAGCATCGTCACGACTTCGGTCTTGACCTTCTCGAGCATCTCGGAGAACAGCTCGAACGCTTCGCGCTTGTACTCCTGCTTCGGCTGCTTCTGCGCATAGCCGCGCAGATGGATGCCCTGGCGCAGGTAGTCCATGCGCGCGAGGTGCTCCTTCCAGTTCTGGTCGAGCACGTTGAGCATGATGTGCTTCTCGAGCATGCGCGCGGTTTCGCTGCCCAGCGACTGCTCGCGATCGACGAAGTGCTTCGTCACCACCTCATCGACATGGCGCAGCACGCCTTGCGCGTCGAGTTCGGGTTCCGACTTCACCAGGCCGTCGAGATCGAGCTGCACGCCGAAGTCCTCGGAGATCGTCGCTCCCAGACCCTTGAGGTCCCACTGCTCGTCGATCGAGTTCGGCGGCACGAAACGCTCGACGATCTCGGCGACCACGTCGCCACGGATCGCCGCGATGTTCTCGCCGACGTCCTCGGCTTCGAGCAGTTCGTCGCGCTGGCCGTAGATGACCTTGCGCTGGTCGTTGTTGACGTCGTCGAACTCGAGCAGGTTCTTGCGGATGTCGAAGTTGTGCGCTTCGACCTTTCGCTGCGCGCGTTCGCGATCTGCTTGGTCACCAGCGGTGACTCGATGATGTCGTCTTCCTTCAGGCCCATGCGCGCCATGACGCGCTGCACCCAGTCGGCCGCGAAGATGCGCATCAGGTTGTCTTCGAGCGACAGGTAGAAGCGCGACGAACCCGGGTCGCCCTGGCGTCCGGAACGGCCGCGTAGCTGGTTGTCGATGCGGCGCGACTCGTGGCGTTCGGTGCCGACGATGTGCAGGCCGCCGGCCGCCTTGACCGCCTCGTGGCGCGCAAGCCATTCGGACTTCAGGCGCTGCTTGGTGACTTCGTCGAGTTCCTGGCCGTTCGCTTCGAGCTGCGCGAGTTCGGATTCAAGCGAACCACCGAGCACGATGTCGGTACCGCGGCCGGCCATGTTCGTGGCGATAGTAATCGCGGCCGGACGACCCGCCTGCGCGACGATCTGCGCTTCGCGCTCGTGCTGCTTGGCGTTGAGCACTTCATGCGGAATGCCGAGTTCGCGCAGCTGGTCGCTGAGCATCTCCGACACTTCGATCGACGTGGTGCCGACCAGCACCGGCTGCTTCTTCTCGTACGCCGCCTTGATCTCGTTGACCACCGCGCGGTACTTGCCAGCGCGGTTGAGGAACACCGCATCCGGATAATCCTTGCGGATCATGTCGCGGTTGGTCGGGATCACCACGACTTCAAGGCCGTAGATGGTCTGGAATTCGTAGGCTTCGGTATCGGCCGTACCGGTCATGCCGGCGAGCTTGCCGTACATGCGGAACAGGTTCTGGAAGGTGATGGATGCGAGCGTCTGGTTCTCGCGCTGCACCGGTACGCCTTCCTTCGCTTCGACGGCCTGATGCAAGCCATCGGACCAGCGACGGCCCGGCAGCGTGCGGCCGGTGAACTCGTCGACGATGACGACCTCACCATCGCGCACGATGTAATCGACGTCGCGCTGGTAGATGGCATGCGCGCGCATCGCGGCGTTGAGGTGGTGCACGACGCTGAGGTGACGCGGGTCGTACAGCTCTTCGTCCTCGCCGAGGATGCCGGCGCCGCGAAGCAGCTGCTCGGCGTGTTCCTGGCCGGCTTCGGACAGGTGCACCTGCTTGCCCTTCTCGTCGACCCAGAAGTCGCCCTCGCCCTCTTCCGTCGCCTGCTTCACAAGCTGCGGAACGAGGCGGTTGACCTTGATATACAGCTCCGGCGATTCGTCGGCCGGGCCGGAGATGATGAGCGGCGTGCGCGCCTCGTCGATCAGGATCGAGTCGACCTCGTCGACGATCGCGAAGTTGAGGCCGCGCTGCACGCGATCGTCCTTCGACAGCGCCATGTTGTCGCGCAGGTAGTCGAAGCCGATCTCGTTGTTGGTCGCGTAGGTGATGTCGGCGGCGTACGCGGCGTGCTTGTCCGAATGCGGCATGCCCGGATACACGACGCTCGTCGTCAGGCCGAGCCAGCCGTAGAGCTTGCCCATGGTCGCGGCGTCGCGTCGGGCCAGGTAGTCGTTGACGGTGACGACGTGGACGCCCTTGCCTTCCAGCGCGTTGAGATACACCGGCAGCGTCGCCGTCAGCGTCTTGCCTTCGCCGGTGCGCATCTCGGCGATCTTGCCCAGGTGCAGCACCATGCCGCCGATGAGCTGCACGTCGAAGTGGCGCATGCCCATGACGCGCACGGACGCCTCGCGGCAGACCGCGAACGCTTCGGGCAGGAGCTTTTCGATGGATTCGCCGTTGCGGATGCGCTCCTGGAACTCCGGCGTCTTCGCCTTCAGCTCCTCGTCGCTGAGCTTCTGCATCTGCGGTTCGAGGGCGTTGATCTTGTCGACGGAGCGCTGCAACTGGCGAAGGAGGCGTTCGTTGCGGCTGCCGAAGACACGGGTGAGCAGGCTGTTGAGCATGACGGACCGGTTGGAAAAGGGGCTGGGCGACGCGCTGATAGGTCGTCGCCAATAAAAAAGGGCGCTGGGCGCCCTTTTACGGCATCGCGGATTGTAGCTGGAGGCGGTCCGCGGCGTTTACAAGCCGGCCGACTGCCAGTCAGCCGCGGCGCATGTCCTGCTGCAGGAACGGGCGCGGATCGACCACGCGACCGTCGCGCCAGACTTCAAGATGGACGTGCGCGCCGGTCGAGCGACCGGTCGAACCGGCCTTGGCGATCTCGTCGCCCGCGCGGACGAGCTCGCCGGTGCGGCGCTCGAGCTGCGAGTTGTGGGCGTAGCGCGTGACGTAGCCGTTGCCGTGGTCGATCTCGACGACGTTGCCGTAGCCCGAGCGTTCGCCGACGAAGCTGACCACGCCGTCCGCGACCGCGAGCACCGCGTCGCCGGTATTCGCCGAGAAATCGATGCCCTTGTGGAATTCGCCGCCACCGACGATGGGATCGGCGCGCTCGCCGAAGCCCGAGGTGATGTAGCTGTCGCGAACCGGTGCGTGCGACGGCACCGCGGCCAGCGAGAGCTTGCGGTCGGTCAGCAAGCTGTCGAGCACGGTGAGCTGATCGCCCGAGCTGCGCAGCTGGCGCGACAGCAGTTCCAGGCTCTGGCCGAGTTCGGCGCGCGGCATGTCGCTGACCGGGCCGGCGCCGCCGACGCCGACCGGGCGGTCGAAGTCGAACTCGCCGTCCTTCAGGCCGCCCATGCGGGTCAGGCGTTCGCCCAGGGCGTTCAGGCGGTTGGCCTGCGCCTGAAGCTCGCCGACGCGTGCGGCGAGCGCGTTGAGGTCGTGCTGGGCCTGGCCCGGCGCGAGCCGCGCCTGTGCGGCCTGCAATTCGTGGCGGGAGATCGCCGAGCCGGCAACGCCGCCGGCGACCAGCAGCGCAAGGCCGCCGACCATGAACATCGAGAGTGCGAGGGCGGGACGTCGCGCCGCATGCTCGCCGAGGAACGCGAGCGCATCGCTGATGAGATCGCGGGGATTTAGGATGGCCGAAACGCTCATAGGTCCGATGTCAGATTCCAAGCCCAGGTTGCGCAAGACCGCCACCGGCCCCGCCCGCGCACCGCTCGATGCAGTGCTGGACGGTCCGGGCGGCGACCCCGTGCGCCGAGCCCTGTGGCTCGACGACCTGGACGGTCGATTACGCCCATGCCTGCCGCAGGGGCTGGCCGCGCATGCGCGGCTCGCGAATTTCGATCGCGGCAGGCTCGTGTTTGTCGTCGATGCTCCGGTCTGGCAGGCCAAGCTGCGGCTTGCGATCCCGGAACTCCTTCATGCGGCCCGGTCCATCGGGCTTGCTGCGAGCGACGTAGTGATCAGGACATCGCCGGGGACGTCCACTGACCGCCAGACGGTCAGGGCACCTCGTCCCATGTCGGCCGCGACGCAGCAGGCGCTGCAGGCGGCGCTGGCATCGCTGAGGGACGTCGAATAGTCCCGTACGCGTGATGCCCCTCCCCGTACGGCGCGGTATGCCGACGGCGAGGTGGCGGCATGCTACCCGCGCCTTTTCACTCGGGTGTTAACGACCCG
Organism: Lysobacter sp. HA35; assembly: GCF_054061195.1. Classification (NCBI taxonomy): domain Bacteria; kingdom Pseudomonadati; phylum Pseudomonadota; class Gammaproteobacteria; order Lysobacterales; family Lysobacteraceae; genus Lysobacter; species Lysobacter sp. HA35. The sequence continues at coordinate 2,042,466 of NZ_JBSSDY010000001.1, forward strand.
GTAAGCGAGGCGATGGATTCGTTAAGAGCGGGTTATTCGTCACCGCGAGTTCACCGGCGTGACGACGAACGGTCGTCAGCGACAGGTGCAAACCGGCCGTCGCGCGGCGGAAATGCCGCAGCGCACGATGCAAGTGATTGATTTTGAACGGCCGGGGCCGCTCGCTCAGGCGAGGCCGAGTGCCGGGATGCCGGGTGCGCCGAAAACCACAGGCGTCCGCGCCGAGCCGGTGAAGGTCACTTCTTCCCATGCGCCCTGCTCGGCAAGCAGCGCGCGCACTAGCTTGTTGTTGAGCGCGTGGCCGGACTTGTAACCCTCGTACGCGCCGATGATCGCGTGGCCCGCGAGGTACAGGTCGCCGACCGCATCGAGGATCTTGTGACGCACGAATTCGTCGGCGTAGCGCAGGCCGTCGTCGTTGAGCACGCGGAACTCGTCGAGAACGATGGCGTTGTCCATCGAGCCGCCGAGGCCGAGGTTGCGCTCGCGCATGTACTCGAGGTCGCGCATGAAGCCGAACGTGCGGGCGCGACTGACTTCGCGGATGTAGGCGTCGGTCGAGAAGTCGACCACCGCGCGTGAGTTGGACGCCGGGATCGCCGGATGGTCGAACTGCACGGTGAAGCCGATGCGGAAACCGTCGTGCGGCGAGAACCGCGCGAACTTGTCGCCGTCGCGCACTTCGACCTCGCGCGTCACGCGGATGAAGCGCTTCGGCGCCTCCTGCTCGGCGATGCCCGCCGACTGCAGCAGGAACACGAATGGTCCCGCCGAGCCGTCCATGATCGGTACTTCGGCCGCGGACAGCTCGATGTAGCAGTTGTCGATGCCGAGACCGGCGAGCGCGGACAGCAGGTGCTCGACCGTCTGGATCTTGCCGGCGCCGCAGCTCAGGCCCGTGCAGAGAATGGTTTCGGTGACGAGATCGGCGCGTCCGGGAATCTCGACCACGGGATCAAGATCGGTACGACGGAACACGATGCCGGTTTCCACAGGCGCCGGCCGCAGCGTCATGAACACCTTTTCGCCGCTATGCAGACCGACGCCGGTCGCGCGGATGGTGTTCTTGAGGGTTCGCTGACGGAGCATTGGGTGCGGTCGGGCCTGGTACGTGCCGGTCGGAAAAGTTAACACGGGGTCCGCTGAACCTGAACGGAAAAGCCGGTACGGGCTGTTTCACCGACGGTGACATAGCGGCACGGGACGTTAAGACCAGGTCATCCCGAGCCCTGCTCGGCGCCCGTGCCGACGGCCGGTACGGTGCCGCGACGCAAAACGGTGGGACGCCCTCGCGGGCATCCCACCTCAATCAACGACCGACGGACGGCGGTCGAGGCATGTGACGTCGCGAGGGCGCGACGCGTACTGCCGCCGATGCGCAAACACCGGCGATGACGACTCCGCACCGGCGCGATGCGCCGGCAACGGTTTCACGCGCGCGGCTGATATCGCCGCGCGATGCGTCAGTCGGCCTGGCGACGCAGGAACGCCGGGATGTCGAGGTAGCTGTCGCCACCGAAATCCGCGACGGCCGGCTGCGATGCGGCCGGTGCCGACGGTGCCGCATCGGCACGGGTGCGCAGGCTGCTGCTGAAGCTCGGCATGTTCGGCACGTTCGGCGAGTACGCATTCGCGACCTCGTCGATCGGCAGGCCCGTGGTGCCGTCACGCTTGGTGGCAACGACCTGCATCTGCGGACGACGCTGGCTCTCGAAGCCGCGGTCGCTCGCACGCGCAGCAGCGCGGTTGAGGCCCGTGGCGACGACGGTGACGCGCACTTCGTCCTGCATGTCCGGATCGAGCACGGTGCCGATGACGACGGTCGCGTCTTCCGATGCGAACGCTTCGACCGTGCGACCAACTTCGTCGAACTCGGCCATCGTGAAGTCCGGGCCGGCGGTGATGTTGACGAGGATGCCGTTCGCGCCCGACAGGTTGACGTCGTCGAGCAGCGGGTTCTGGATCGCGGCTTCGGCAGCGGCCTGCGCGCGATCATCGCCGCGTGCAGCGCCCGTGCCCATCATCGCGAGACCCATCTCGCTCATGACGGTGCGCACGTCGGCGAAGTCGACGTTGATCAGGCCCGGACGAACGATCAGGTCGGCGATGCCCTGCACGGCGCCGAGCAGCACGTCGTTCGCAGCGCGGAACGCCTGGATCATCGTCGCGTTGCGACCGAGCACGGTGATCAGCTTCTCGTTCGGGATCGTGATCAGCGAATCGCAGTGCTGCGACAGCTCGTCGATGCCCTTGAGCGCGACCTGCATGCGGCGGCGGCCTTCGAACGGGAACGGTTTGGTGACGACGGCGACGGTCAGGATGCCCATCTCCTTCGCGAGCTGCGCAACGACCGGCGCAGCGCCGGTGCCGGTGCCGCCGCCCATGCCGGCGGTGATGAACACCATGTCGGCGCCCTGCAGCGCATCCATGATGCGATCGCGATCTTCCAGCGCGGCCTGGCGGCCGACTTCCGGATTCGCGCCTGCACCCAGGCCCTTGGTGACGTTGCCGCCGAGCTGCAGCTGCAGCTTCGCGCCGCAGTTCTTGATCGCCTGCGAATCGGTGTTGGCGGTGATGAACTCCACGCCATCCACGCTGCTGTTGACCATGTGAGCCACGGCGTTACCACCGCCGCCGCCCACGCCTACGACCTTGATGACGGCGTTGGGAGCCATCTTCTCGACCAGTTCGAAATGCGCCATGTCCGTTGTCCTCGTTGGTGCGTGCATTCGTTCGTGCCGATGCGCGCTTTATTTGATGTGTATTGTTGCTGATGTATTGAACGCTGTGTGTTGTCGCTACGAAAATTCCTGCAACTTTTTTTCGTGTCTTCGCCCGCTTCGAATGACGACGCGCTCTGCCCTCAGAACTCGCCGCGATACCAGTTCTTCAAACGACTGAGAAAACCGCCCGCGCGTCCGGCCGGAAGCATCGGTCGACGCGGGTTTTCGATCTGGCTGCCCATGAGCAGAAGGCCGACGCCGGTGGCATGCACCGGATTGCCGACCACTTCGCCGAGGCCCGTGACGTGCTGCGGAATGCCGACGCGCACGGGCATCTGCAGCATCTCTTCCGCGAGTTCGACCACGCCTTCCATCTTCGACGCGCCACCCGTCAGCACCATGCCGGCGCGGACGTGCTGCTCGAAGCCCGAGCGGCGCAGTTCGGCCTGCACCATCTCGAAGATTTCCTCGTAACGCGCCTGCACCGCCTGCGCGAGCGACGCGCGCGGCATGCGACGCGGGGGGCGGTCGCCCACGCTCGGCACTTGGATGGATTCCTCGGCCGTCGCCATCTGCGCGAGCGCACAGGCGTAACGCACCTTGATCTGCTCGGCTTCCGGCGTCGGCGTGCGCAGCATGTGCGCGATGTCTTCGGTGACCTTGTCGCCCGCGATCGGCAGCGATGCCGAATGCGCGATCGCGCCCTGCACGAACACCGCGATGTCGGTGGTGCCCGCGCCGAGATCGACCAGCACCACGCCGAGCTCGCGTTCGTCCGGCGTCAGCACCGCCTGCGAAGACGCCAGCACCGACAGGATCAGGTCGTCGACCGCCAGCCCGCACTTCTGCACGCACTTGGAAATGTTGGCGGCCGCGGACTGCGCGCAAATCACGAGATGTGCGTGGACTTCGAGGCGCACGCCGGTCATGCCGACCGGGTTGCGGATGCCTTCCTGCGAATCGTCCAGCACGTAGTCGCGCGGGATCGCGTGCAGGATCTTCTGGTCCGCGGGGATCGCGACGGCCTTCGCCGCATCGAGCACGCGATCGAGGTCGGCGTAGGTGACTTCGCCGTCGCGGATCGGTGCGATGCCCTGCGAGTTTCGGCACTGCACGTGGCTGCCGGAAATCGACGCGTAGACCGAGCGGATCTCGCAGCCGGCCATGAGCTCGGCTTCCTCGATCGCCCGCTGGATGGACTGCACCGTGGAGTCGATGTCGACCACCACGCCGCGACGCATGCCGCGCGATTCGTGCGAGCCCAGCCCGATCACTTCGATCGGCTGGCCCGGCAGGTATTCGCCGACCAGCGCGGTCACCTTGGAGGTGCCGATGTCGAGGCCGACGATCAGCGATTTGTCGCCCTTGCGATTCATGTGGTCACGTCAGGAAAGAAAAGTCGATGCGGCGCCAGCGCGGCGATGGCCGCCTTCAATGGCGTCGCGAGGTCGGCGCCGGAACGGCTGCCCGCGGACGGCTTTGCAGCGGACGGCGCGGCAGTGCCCGCCCAGACCAGTGCAAAACCATTGGTGTAGCGAAGATCCGCGCGTTCGATGTGGCGCTCGGGGTTGACGAGCAGCTGCGGCATCAAGCGCACGAAGCGACCGATGCGCGCGCGTGCCTCATTGCGGCCGACCATCACCTGCGTCGGGATGCCGCCATGCGCGCGGTCGAGCAGCACGATCGACCAGCTGCCACGCGGATCGAGCACCACCGTGTCGACCTGCATGCCGATCGGCGCGAACAGCGTGCGCGCCTGCTGGTACAGCTCGACCACGTCGCGCGTGCGCGCATCGGGGCCGTTGAAATTCGGAAGGCCGGCCGGCACAGCGGCGCCGCGTGCATCGAACAGCGCACCGCGATCGGACAGCAGGCGATCGTTGCCCCAGCGTGCGAACGGGCGATGCTCGGTGATCGACACTTCCAATACGTCCGGCCAGCGCTTGCGCACCTGCGCCTGGTCGACCCACGGAAGACGTGCGATCGCGGCCTGCGCCTGCTGCAGGTCAACCGCGAAATAGCCGCGCTTGGCGTAGGGCAGCAGCGCGCGCCGCACGAGCTGCGGGTCGACGTGTTCGAACGGTCCCGTCGCGCGCAGGTGGGTGAGTGGCCAGCGGTCGGACCCGATCCATCCGCGCAGCACGGCGACCACCGGCAGCGCGACGAGCGCTACCGCGATCAACCAGCCTGCGAGACGGAGCATCGGGTTCACGCCGCGGCACCTCCGCGCGCGAGGCTCGACTCGAGCACGCGCCAGCACAGGTCGGCGAATTCGATGCCGACCTGGCGCGCGGCCTTCGGCACCAGCGAATGACTGGTCATGCCGGGCGCGGTGTTCACTTCGAGCAGGAAGAACCTGCCGGTGCCGCGATCGCGCATCACGTCGACGCGACCCCAGCCTTCGCAGCCCGCGGCCTTGAACGCGGCGACCGCGATGCGTCGGATTTCCAACTCCGCATCACCGTCGAGACCGGGACACAGGTACTGCGTGTCCTCGGCGATGTACTTGGCGTTGTAGTCGTACCACTCGCCCTTCGGCACGATGCGGATCGACGGCAGCGCGATAAAGTCGTCACCGTTCGCGATGACCGTGACGGTGAGTTCGTCACCCACGACGAGCTGCTCCATCAGCATCTCGCCCGGGTAATGCGCGGCGAGCGCGACGGCATCGTCGAGGCCGGCGTCGTCATGTACGCGCGACACGCCGACGCTGGAACCTTCGCAGGACGGCTTCACGATCACCGGCAGGCCGAGGTCGCGCGCCGCGGCATGCACGTCGTCACCCTTGGCCAGGCGCACGTAACGCGGCGTCGGCAGGCCGACGCTCAGCCACACCTGCTTGGTGCGGATCTTGTCCATCGACAACGCGGAGCCGAGCACGTCGGAACCGGTGTACGGCATGCGTAGCGCTTCGAGCAGGCCTTGCAGCACGCCGTCTTCGCCGCCGCCCTTGTTGCCGTGGAGGATATTGAACACGCGATCGACGCGGCCGTCGCGGATCGCGTCGACCAGCGCATCGATGCCATCGACGCCGAACGCATCGACGCCCTTGGACTGCAGCGCTTCGAGCACGTTGCGGCCGGAATCGAGCGAAACCTCGCGCTCGGAACTGGTGCCGCCCATGAGCACGGCGACGCGACCGAAGGCGGCCGGATCGGTGACGCGCGACGGGACGATGGTGATGCTCACGACTCGGCTCCTTCAAAACCGTGCGCGGCGATGTGCTGCGCCGCATGGCCGATGTCGCCCGCGCCCATCATCAGCAGCAGGTCATCGGCACGGAGGACGTCGGGCAGCACGCGCGCGAGATCGGCCGCGCGTGCAACGACGACGGGTTCGGTGCGGCCGCGCGCTCGGATGGCGCGGGCCAGGGATTTCGCATCGGCTCCGGCGATCGGCGCTTCGCCGGCGGCGTAGACATCCGTCAGCACGAGCACGTCGACTTCGGACAGCACGGCGGCGAAGTCGTCGAACAGGTCGCGCGTGCGGCTGTAGCGGTGCGGCTGGAACGCGACGACCAGGCGCTTGTCGGCCCAGCCACCGCGCGCGGCCTTGAACACCGCGTCGAGTTCCTTCGGGTGATGGCCGTAGTCGTCGACCAGCGTGACCGTGCCGCCGTCGACCGGCACCTGCGCGAGCAGGTTGAAGCGACGGCCGATGCCGGCGAAGTTCTCGAGCGCGCGGCAGATCGCCGGCTGCTCGACGCCGAGTTGCCAACCCACCGCCGCCGCGGCGAGCGCGTTCTGCACGTTGTGGCGGCCCGGCAGCGCGAGCGTGGTTTCGCAACGCGAGCCATCGGGCATGCACAGGGTGAAGCGCATGCGCGCGCCCTGCTGCACGACGTTCTCGGCGCGCACGTCGGCGAGCTCCGAGAAGCCATACGTCAACACATGGCGCGTCGCGTTCTTCGCGAGCTTCGCGACTTCGTCGTCGTCGATGCACAGCACTGCAAGGCCGTAGAACGGCAGGCGATGCAGGAATTCGTCGAACGCGGCCTGCACCTTGGCAAAGTCGCCGCCGTAGTTCTCGAGGTGGTCCGCATCGATGTTGGTGACGACCGCGATCTGAGGATTCAGGCGCAGGAAGCTGCCGTCCGACTCATCGGCTTCGGCAACGAGCCAATCGCCGCCACCGAGCTTCGCGTTCGCGCCGGCCGCGAGCAGCTGGCCGCCGATGACGAACGTGGGATCGATGCCGCCCTCGCCCAGCACGCTGGCGGTGAGCGACGTCGTGGTGGTCTTGCCGTGCGTGCCCGCGATCGCAATGCCGCGCTTGAAGCGCATCAGCTCGGCGAGCATTTCCGCGCGCGGAACGATGGGGATGCGCTGTTCGCGCGCCGCCATCAGCTCCGGGTTGTCGGCCTTGATCGCGCTCGACACCACGAGGCACTCGACACCGTCGACGTTCTTCGCATCATGGCCGCGATGGACCGTGATACCGAGGCGGGAGAGGCGACGCGTCACCGCGTTGTCGGCATTGTCCGAGCCCGACACCTCGTAGCCGAGCGTGCACATGACTTCGGCGATGCCGCTCATGCCGACGCCGCCGATGCCGACGAAGTGCACGCGTGCGCCACCGTCGGCCGCATTGTCGAGCAGGCGGTGGCGATGGGTTGCGATCATGCGGCGCGGTCCATGACGATCTGTTCCATGACGAAGTCGGCCACGCGCGATGCGGCATCCGGCCTGGCGAGCGCACGTGCGGCGTCGGCCATCGGTCGGAGCGCTGCACGCGTGTCGAACGATTCGAGGGTGTCGGCAAGTGCCGACGCGAGGCGGTCGTTCTGCGGCAGCAGGCGCGCGGCGCCGCGGTCGACGAGGAACTGCGCGTTCTTGGTCTGGTGGTCGTCGACCGCCTGCGGGAACGGCACCAGCACGCTGGCGACTCCGACCGCGCAGACTTCCGCAAGCGTCAGCGCGCCGGCGCGGCAGACCACGAGGTCGGCCCATGCGTATGCGGCCGCCATGTCGGCGATGAAGGTCTCGACGGATGCATCGACGCCGGCGGCGTGATAGGCGGCAGTTGCCGCGTCGAGCATCTTCTCGCCGCACTGGTGGCGCACCTGCCAGCGCGAACGATCACGCAGCGACGCGATCGCCGTCGGCACGGCGCGGTTGAGCGCAGCCGCGCCTTGGCTGCCGCCGAGCACGAGCAGGCGCAGCGGGCCTTCGCGACCATCGAAGCGAACCGACGGCGGCGCGACATTCGCGATCTCGTTGCGCACCGGATTGCCGACGACTTGCTCGTTCGCGAACGTGTCCGGGAAACCGGTGAGCACGCGACGCGCCATCTTCGACAGCACGCGATTGGTCATGCCGGGCGCGCGATTCTGCTCGTGCACGTAGAGCGGAACGCCGGCTAGCCTTGCAGCGAGTCCACCCGGCCCTGCGGCGAAACCGCCGAAGCTGATCACCGCTTTCGGGCGACGACGTGCGAGCACCGCACGCGCGGCAGACACCGCCGACATCAGCTTGAACGGTGCACCGAGCAACGTCGCGACACCTTTGCCGCGCACGCCGCGGATCGCAATCGTGTCGACGTCGATGCCGTGCTGCGGCACCAGTCGCGTTTCCATGCCGCCTTCGCTGCCGAGCCAACCGACAGCGACGCCACGACGTCGCAGCTCGTGCGCCACCGCGAGGCCCGGGAAGATGTGCCCGCCCGTGCCGCCGGCGAGGATCATCACGCCGACCTCTGCGTTCGCATTGGCGCGCGCATCCGTCATGCGCTGTGACGCCCGAAGAAGGGTTCGATGCGCGGACGCAGGCGGCTGGTGCCGCGCGGATCGGCGCGACCGACCGGCGCCGCGGCAGGCGCTGCAGCCGACGGACGCGCAACCGGCGTTTCGATCTTGCTCGCGACCGGCGTGGTGCCCACCGCATCGCGGCGCAATGCAACCTGGCGGCGCGCGCGCTCGAGTTCGTACGAGATGCGCAGCAGCAGGCCCATCGCCGCCATCGTCATCGCGATCGACGAGCCGCCGTACGAGATCAGCGGCAGCGTGAGGCCCTTGGTCGGCAGCAGGCCGAGGTTGACGCCGATCGACACCGTGCTCTGGATGCCGATCCACAACGCGATGCCAAATGCGCAGTAGCCCGCGAAATGACGACGCATCTCGATGCACTGCAGGCCCACCCACAAGGCGCGCGCGACCAGCGCCGAGTACAGCGCGATCACGCCGCAGACGCCGACGAAGCCGAGCTCCTCGGCGATCACCGCCATGATGAAGTCGGTATGCGCTTCGGGCAGGTAGGAGAGCTTGTGCACCGACGCACCGAGGCCCGCACCGAACCATTCACCGCGGCCCACGGCCATGAGCGCGTTCGCCAGCTGGTAGCCGTCACCGAACGGATCGGCGAACGGGTCGGTGAACGAGGTCAGGCGACGCACGCGATACGGCTCGAGCAGGATCATCGCGCCCGCCATCGGCACCAGCGCCAGCACCGGGCCGACCAGGCGCGGCAGGTTTGCACCGCCGAGCACCAGCATGCCGGCGGTCATCGCGAGGATGAGGGCGGACGAGCCGAAGTCCTTCTGCACCGCCAGCAGCACGCCGGCGAATGCGAGCGCGACACCGATGACCTTGATGATCGCCTTCCAGCTGGCGCTGACTTCCTCGCTGAAACGCTTGAGGTAGGCCGCGAGCCAGACGACCATCATCAACTTCACCGCCTCGACCGGCTGGAAGTTGGTGATGCCGAGATTGATCCAGCGCTTGGCGCCCTTCACCGTCACGCCAAGTCCCGGTACGGCGACCATCAGCAACAGCACGAGTCCGACGATCGGCAGCCACTGTGCGTAGCGCTCGATCGTCTTGAGTTCCATGCGCATGACCCACGCCGCCGCGATCGAACCCGCGGTGACGAACACCAGGTGCTTGGTCAGGTAGTAGGTCGGGCTCGTTGCCTGCGCAACGGAACTCGAACCCACCATCACGATGCCCAGGCACAGCAGCGCGCCGATCAGGCCGAGCAGCCAGGGATCGAAGCGTCCGGTGATCGCGTCGAGACGCGTGGCCTGGCGGGACATGTCCATCAGCGCACCTTCAACGTCGCGAGGCCGATCAGGACGAGCACCACCGAGATGATCCAGAAGCGCACGATGACGCGCGGCTCGGGCCAGCCCTTGAGCTCGAAGTGGTGGTGGATCGGCGCCATCTTGAAGACGCGCTTGCCGGTGAGCTTGAAGCTGCCGACCTGGATCATCACCGACAGCGTTTCGATGACGAAGATGCCGCCCATGATCACCAGCACGAGTTCCTGGCGGACGATCACCGCGATCGTGCCGAGCACCGCGCCGAGCGCGAGCGCACCGATGTCGCCCATGAACACCATGGCCGGATACGTGTTGAACCACAGGAATCCGAGCCCCGCACCCGCGATCGCCGCGCAGATGACGATGAGTTCACCGGCGCCGGGAATCTGCGGGATCTGGAGGTAGTTCGAGAACACCGCATTGCCCGACGCATACGCGAATACGCCGAGCGCGCAGGCGACCAGCACAGTCGGCATGATCGCGAGGCCGTCGAGACCGTCGGTGAGGTTGACTGCGTTCGAGAAGCCGACGATCCACAGGTAGGCGATGAACACGAACGACACGCTCACCAGCGGCAGTGCGACCTGCTTGAACAGCGGGATGTAGAACGTCGTCGCCGCGGGCGCGTCGGCCGTGTAGTACAGGAACAGGCCGGCAGCGAGGCCGGCAACCGACTGAAGGAAGTACTTGGTGCGCGACTTCATGCCGTTCGGGTCGCGACGCACGATCTTGATCCAGTCGTCCCACCAGCCGATGGCGCCGAAGGCAACCATCACCGCGAGCACCAGCCACACGTAGCGGTTGCGCAGGTCGCCCCAGAGCAGCACCGATGCGAGCACGGTGAGCAGGATCAGCGCACCGCCCATGGTCGGCGTGCCGGCCTTGGAGAAATGCGACTGCGGGCCATCGGTGCGGATCGGCTGGCCGCCGGCCTTGAGCTGGCCGAGCCGACGGATCACGCCCGGCCCGACCCACAGCGAGAGGAACAGCGACGTCAGCGCGCTGAGGATGCCGCGGAACGTGAGGTAGCCGAACAGGCCGAAGTGGCTCTGCAGCTGTTCCAGCCAGCGGGTGAGTTCAAGCAGCATGGGATTGTCCGTTGAGGAGCGCAGCGACGATGCGATCCATCGCACTGCCGCGGGATCCCTTGACGAGGACGCGCACATCGGCGGACAGGTCCGCGCGCAGTGCCTCGGCAAGCGATTCGTGTGTATCGAAATGACGCGCGTTCGCGCCGAACGAGTCGGCCGCCGCTGCGCTCAGTGCGCCGAGCGTGTACAGCCGCGCGATGCCGGCTTCGCGAGCACGCGTGCCGGCCTGCGCATGCAGCGCGACCGCGTCGTCGCCGAGTTCGCGCATGTCGCCGAGCACCAGCCACGACGCGCCCGGCATCGAAGCGAGGGTGTCGATCGCGGCCGCGAGCGAACCCGGATTCGCGTTGTAGCTGTCGTCGATCAGCGTCGCACCGCTGCGCAGGCGATGCGTGACCAGGCGACCGGCGACCGGGCGCGCGGCGGAAAGGCCCTGCGCGATCGTCGATAGCGGAACACCTGTGCCGATCGCGAGCGATGCCGCGGCTAGTGCGTTGCGTACGTTGTGACGACCCGGCATCGCGAGGTCGACCGCGGCTTCGCCATCGGACGTCACGATCGTGAAAGTGGAACCGGCTTCCGTCGTGCGCACGTCGCGCGCGGTGACGTCGGCGCTGGTGTCAAGACCGAAGCGGATGTGGCGACGACCCGCCGCACGCTCGGCAAACAGCGGCGCGAAGCTGTCGTCCGCATTGATCACCGCGACGCCATCGGCCGGCAGCGCGTCGTAGATCGCGGCCTTGGTGTCGGCGACGCCGAGCAGCGAACCCATGCGTTCGAGGTGCGCGGGCGCGATGTTGTTGACGATGGAAACGTCGGGCCGCGCAATCGCGGTGAGATACGCGATGTCGCCCGGCTGGCCCGCACCCATTTCGTACACGGCGAACTCGGCGTCTTCCGGCGCTTCGATCACCGCGAGCGGCAGGCCGATCTCGTTGTTGCGATTGCCCGGGTTGCCGTAGGTACGACCGGCGAGCTCGAGGATGGCGAGCGTGAGCGTCTTGACGCTGGTCTTGCCGTTGCTGCCGGTGATCGCGACCACGTTCGTCGAACGCGACGCCTGCAAGCCGCGCGCGATGTCCGCGAGCGCGAGCTGCGTATCGCCAACGACAACCTGCGGCATGTCGCCGACGACGCGCGATACCAGCGCGGCACCGATGCCCGCTTCCGCCGCGACGGCAACATGGTCGTGGCCGTCGAAACGTGCGCCCTTGAGCGCGACGAACAGGCTGGACGCGCACACGGACGGCTCGACGCTGGTCAGGCCGCGCGTGTCGGTGAGCAGGCGGTCGACCACGATGTCCTCGCCGACCACGCGGCCGGCGGTCATCGCGGCGATGTCGGACAGACGCAACGGCCTCATGCGCGGATCTCCAGCGCTTCACGCGCGACGCGCGTGTCGTCGAACGGATGCTTCACGCCGGCGATCTCCTGGTAGGGCTCGTGACCCTTGCCGGCGATCAGCACGACGTCGTGTTCGTCGGCGCCCTGCACCGCATGACGAATCGCTGCGCGACGATCGCGCATCACGGTCGCGCGTGCGCGGTCGGCGAAGCCTTCGAGGATGTTGGCGACGATCGCATCGCCGTCTTCGCCGCGCGGGTTGTCGTCGGTGACGATCGCGATATCCGCGAGCCTCTCGGCGATCGCACCCATCTGTGGGCGCTTGCCGGTATCGCGCTCGCCGCCGCAGCCGAACACGCAGACCAGTCGGCCCGCCGTGTGCGCGCGCAGCGTCGACAGCGCCTGTTCGAGCGCATCGGGCGTGTGCGCGTAATCGATGACGACCAGCGGCTGGCCGGCATCACCGAGGCGATTCATTCGGCCGTGGATCGGCTGCAGCCGCGAGAGCGTGTCGGCGACGTCGCGCACGTCGGCGCCGAGTGCGTGCAGCACGCCGGCGACGGTCAGAAGATTGTCGACATTGAAACGGCCGAGCAGCGGCGAACGCACCGCGGCGCGCGCGCCATCGTTTACCAGGTCGAATGCGATGCCACCAGCGTCGAGCGTGATCGCATCGGCCTGCAGTGATGCATTCGCCGCGGCGCGCGAACTCACACCGATGCCGCGCACATGCGACGGCAGCGCGTCGAACAGTTGCGCGCCGTACTCATCGTCGAGATTGACCACCGCGGCCTTGAGGCCCGGCCAGCCGAACAGGCGCGCCTTGGCGGCGCCGTACGCGGCCATAGTGCCGTGATAGTCGAGGTGGTCGCGGGTGAGATTGGTGAACGCGGCGACATCGAAACGCATGCCGTCGACGCGGCCCTGGTCGAGCGCGTGCGAACTCACTTCCATCGCCAGCGCTTCGGCGCCATCGGCGCGCATGTCACCGATCGCCGAATGCAGCTTGAGCACCAGCGGCGTGGTGAAACCGGTCGGTACGACGTGGCCGTACAGGCCGACGCCGAGCGTGCCCACGGTACCCGCGGTCGTGCCGCGCAACGTCCACGCCTGCGCGATGAGCTGCACCGTCGACGTCTTGCCGTTGGTGCCGGTGACACCTACGACGGTCATCGATTCGGTGGCGCGGCCGTGGAAACGGTGCGCCATTTCGCCGAGGCGCGAACGCAGGCCGGGTACGGCGAGCGCGTCGGCCGGTGCCGGATGTTCTTCGGGCGCTGGCGGCTCGAACAGCACCGCGGACGCACCGCGCGCTTTCGCCGCGTCGACGAAGCCGAGGCCATGCGCGCCGAAACCGCCGATCGCGACGAACGCATCGCCCACGTTGATTTCGCGGCTGTCCTGCACGAGCCCGGAAACGACGAGGTCGACGGGGATGCCGTCGACGTCGGGAAGCAGCTCGGCCAGTCGCATCGTGTGCGTCATGGCGTCACCGGTGCCGTGTCCAGCGGCGTATCGACGTCATCGTCCGATGCATCCGGCGCGACAGCGGCGACCTGCTTCGGAGCCACACCGTTCGCCGGCGCGTTCTTGTTCTGCGCGGCGAGCCAGGTGTCGATGTCGTCCGGCGGCACGTCCATCAGACGCAACGAGCCCTCCATCACCGACTTGAACACCGGTGCGGACACGAGACCGCCGAAGTAGCCCTTGCCCGGATCGGGATCGTTGACGACGACAACGGTCGCGAAACGCGGGTTGTCGACCGGCACGATGCCCGCGAAGTACGCGACGTAGCGCTGCGAATAGCCGCCGCGACCGTTGAACTTGCGCGCCGTACCGGTCTTGCCGGCGACGTGATAACCGAGGATCGCGGCCTGCGTCGCGGTGCCGCCCTTCTCGGTCACGGTCTGCATCATCTTGATGACTTCGTGCGCGATCTTCGGGTCGAGCACCTGCTTGGTCTGGCCGCGCTCGCCCTTGACGAAGGTCGGCACGGTCATGACGCCGTTGTTCGCGATCGCCGCGTACGCCACCGCGATCTGCAGCGGCGTTGCGGACAGACCATAGCCGTACGAGATCGTCGCCTTCGACGTACCGCTCCAGCGCGCGGGCGACGGCAGCACACCCGCCGACTCGCCGGGGAAACCGCTGCCCGGCTTGCTGCCGTAACCGAACTTGCGGACGAAGTCGTAGAAGTAGTGGTCGTCGAGCTTGGCGGAGATCTTCGTCGCGCCGATGTTCGAGCTCTTGGTGATGACGCCGGTGACCGTCTGCAAGCCGTAGTTCTGGTGGTCGCGGATCGTGTACCGGCCGAGCTTGAGCCAGCCCGGCGACAGGTCGATCGGCGTCGTCGGCGTGACCACGCCCGCGGTCAGCGCCGCGGCGATCGTGATCGGCTTCATCGTGGAGCCGGGTTCGAGCACGTCGGTGACGGCGCGATTGCGATGCGCATCGGGATCGGTGCTGCCGACCGCGTTCGGGTTGAACGCCGGCAGGTTGGCCATCGCCAACACTTCGCCCGTGGCGATGTCGACCACGACGATCGAACCGCTCGCCGCGCCGTGTTCGAGCAACGCGTTGTGCAGCTCGCGATACGCGAGGAACTGCATGCGGCGGTCGATCGTGAGCGTGAGGTCGCGACCGGGTTCCGCCGCGCGCACCAGGTCGACGTTTTCGATGATGCGACCGTGGCCATCGCGCAGCACGCGCTTGGCGCCCGGCTTGCCGCGCAGCCATTCGTCGAACGCGAGCTCGAGGCCTTCCTGCCCTTCGTCGTCGACGTTGGTGAAGCCGAGCACATGCGCCATCGCTTCACCCTGCGGGTAGAAACGGCGGTATTCGCGCTGGCTCGCCACGCCCGGAATGCCGAGCGCGAGGATCTTCTGCGCTTCGTCCGGATTGATGCGGCGCTTGAGGTAGAGAAATTCCTTGCCCGCCTTCTGGCTGAGCTTGCGCTGTAGCACGTCGACCGGCACGTCGAGCGCGTCGGCGAGTTGCGGCAGGCGATCGGGATTCTTCAGCAGTTCCTGCGGGTTGCCCCACACCGATTCGACCGGCGTCGACACCGCGAGCGGCTCGCCGTTGCGGTCGGTGATCATGCCGCGCGAGGTCGGGATCGGAATCTCGCGCAACGAACGTGCTTCGCCCTGCGCAACGTAGAAGTCGCGATCGAGCACCTGGATGTAGAACGCACGCGCGACCAGCGCGAACGAGCACAGGCCCATCGCCGCGACCAGGCACAGCAGGCGCATGCGGACGTCCATGCGTGCGCGGCCACCGCGCGCGGTCGATGCACCGCCGACCAGCACGCGCAGGCGACGCATCAGCTCGCCGCCCTTCGTGCGCTGGTTGCGATCGCGACGGGAATCGCCCGCGGTTCTCATGGGCGAATCACCACGATGTCATTGCCTTCCGGAAACTTCATGCCCAACCGGTCGCGCGCGACCTGGTCGATGCGGTTGGATTCGGCCCACGTCGCCTGCTCGAGCTGCAGCCGGCCGAATTCGATGTTGAGATCGTCGCGCGCGCGCTCGAGCTTCGACGCCTGCACGAACAGCTGGCGATGACGCTGGCGCGTTTCGACGATGGCCAGCGCCGTCACGACATTCGCGACGATCAACATGGCGAGGAGGACGCGCAGGATCACGCGGCCTCCTGAATTTTTTCTGCCACGCGTAACACCGCGCTGCGCGACCGCGGATTCATCGCAATTTCCGCATCGTCCGCCTTCATCGCGCCGCTGATGTCGCGCAGCGTCGGCGTGAACTCGACTTCGACCGGCATGCGGCGATTGCCCGCCGGTGCTTTCGCGTGACGCGCGATGAACTGCTTGACGATGCGGTCTTCCAGCGAATGAAAGCTGATCACCGCGAGACGACCGCCGGGCTTCAGGCGCGCCATCGCGGCGTCGAGCCCGTCTTCGAGATCGCCGAGCTCGCGATTGATGTGGATGCGGATCGCCTGGAACGAGCGCGTGGCCGGATGGATCTTCTGGTCGCCACGCGGGACGACCGACGCGATGAGATCGGCGAGTTGTGCGGTGCGCTCGATCGGCGTTTCGGTGCGGCGCGCGACGATCGCACGTGCGATGCGGCGGCTCTGGCGTTCTTCGCCGAAGGTCCACAGCACGTCGGCGATCTCGCGATCGGTCGCGCTGTTGATCCACTCGGCGGCGCTGACGCCGGCGTCGGGATCCATGCGCATGTCGAGCGGGCCGTCCTTGCCGAACGAGAAGCCGCGCTCGGCGACGTCCAGCTGTGGCGAGGACACGCCGAGGTCGAACAGGATGCCGTCGAGGCCGTTCGCCGCCGCGTCCCAATGCGCGAGGTCGATAAAGCTGCCG
The DNA here is from genome assembly GCF_054061195.1 of Lysobacter sp. HA35. Taxonomy (NCBI): domain Bacteria; kingdom Pseudomonadati; phylum Pseudomonadota; class Gammaproteobacteria; order Lysobacterales; family Lysobacteraceae; genus Lysobacter; species Lysobacter sp. HA35. The sequence goes on from NZ_JBSSDY010000001.1 coordinate 2,059,001, forward strand.
CGGTGGATGGACACGCGCGGATCGCCACCGAACTCTCGTTCGGCGACGGCGATCGCGTCGGGATCCTTGTCCATCACGAGCAGGCGACCCTCGGGTCCCAGCCGCTCCAGTACGCCGCGGGCATGCCCGCCACGACCGAACGTGCCGTCCAGATACGTTCCATCCCCAACGACACGCAGACCATCCAGGACCTGCGCGTACATCACCGGGAGGTGGCCTGTGAGCGCGGCGCGCTCCATGCCACCGGCCGTCACAGCGTCAGATCGAGCAGCCCGTCGCTCAGATCGTCGTCAGAGATGGTCTGGCGGATCTGCGCGTGGTGGGCCTGCTCGCTCCACAACTCGAATTTGTCGCCCATCCCCAGCAGCACCGCGCGCTTCTCGATGCCGACCGCGGCGCGGTGGCTCGCGGGCACGCTGATGCGGCCGTTGGTGTCGGGCTCGACGAAGGTCGCGGCACCGACCAGCTTCAGCTGGAAGATGCGGCTGGTGCGCTTGGTCTTCGGCAGCGCATTGACCTGGTCGCGCACGCGCTCCCAGACCGGCTGCGGATAGAGGTAAAGCGACCCGGACTCGAACGGGTTGTACGTGAACACCAGACGGCCGCCGCACTCACGCGCAATGACATCGCGGTACGCGGTGGGAACCGCGAGCCGACCCTTGTCATCGATGGTGATGGCGCTTTCGCCCTGGAACACGGACCTGCCCCTTCCGGTCGCCCGTCTTCACGCGGGCTTGATGGTGACGGGGAAACCACGAAATACCCGGTTTTCCCACGTGGAGCCACCTTATGCCCCGTCCAGAGGGTTGTCAACAATCCGGAGCAGTCATTTTTATAAGTGAAGTCAACAACTTGCGGCGCACTTGAGAGACTTGTTCAAGCTTTATCCACAAGCTGCTGTTTTGTCTCAAATGTTGAGACAACAATCACTTGGACGCGGATCGTCACCGAATGTCCACAGGCTCTACAGCCGGCTTCACGGAGCTGACCGCCCGTCGGCGGGACGCGCTACGGCTGCTTCGCTCAAGTGGTTGATCGCAAAGGAAAGTGGCGGAGCCGGCCGGTAAGCCGGGTTCTGTCGTGGACAGTCATTCCTCTAGGCGACGGGTCACCGCGCCGCTCAAGCAACCTACCCGGAGACACCGCGGGCCGCGGCATCGTCTCCCTATTTGGTCTTGCTCCCGGTGGGGTTTGCCGTGCCGGTCCGTTGCCGGACTCGCGGTGCGCTCTTACCGCACCGTTTCACCCTTGCCTGATCCCTCGCGGGCCATCGGCGGTCTCTCTCTGTTGCACTTTCCGTCGGCTCGCGCCGCCCAGGCGTTACCTGGCACCGTGCCCTGTGGAGCCCGGACTTTCCTCGGCATTCTTGCGAATGACGCGACTGTCTGGCCGACTCCGCCGCGCGCAGTGTAGCGGCGCGGGCATGGTCCGGCCTGAATCCGTCGCTCAGCCCTAGCCGCCGTATAGCGCTTTTCGCGGCGCGCCGGTGAGCTCGGCGGCGATCTTGGCGGCCGGCCTGCGACGGCTTGAGGTGCGCGCACAGCGTGGCGTAGACGCGACGGCCTTCGACGAGCACGGCATCCGCGTCCTCCGGCGCGCCTTCGACGATCAGCACGAACTCGCCCTTGCGCTGGTTGGGATCGGCCGCCACCGCCGCATGCAGCGCCGGCAGGTCGCCGTCGAGCACCGTCTCGAACAGCTTGGTGAGTTCGCGACCGAGAACGGCCCGACGCGGGCCGAAAACCTCGGCGAAGTCGGCCAGCGCTTCCTCGATGCGATGCGAGGCTTCGTAGAAGATCAGCGTGCGTGGCTCGGCGATGAGCGACGTCAGCCTTTCGCGGCGTGCGCCGGATTTCGCCGGCAGAAACCCTTCGAACGCGAACCGGTCCGACGCGATGCCGGCCACGCTCAGCGCCGCGATCGCCGCGCAGGCGCCGGGAACCGGGGACACGCGGATGCCGGCCTCGCGCGCACCGCGGACCAGGCGGAAGCCCGGATCGCTCACCAGCGGCGTGCCCGCATCGCTGACCAGCGCCAGCGACTGCCCGTCGCGCAGGCGGCCGACCAGCTGCGCGACCTGCGCGTCCTCGTTGTGCTGATGCAGCGCGACCAGCGCCTTCTCGATGCCGAAATGGGCCAGCAACTGGCGCGTATGGCGCGTGTCCTCGGCGCAGATGGCGTCGACCGAGCGGAGCACCTCCTGGGCGCGGGCACCGAAGTCGCCGAGGTTGCCGATCGGGGTGGCGACGACGTGGAGCGTGCCGGAAGTCTGCATCGTGGTCCTGCACGGGGGCGCGGGTAGAATCGTAACCCGGTCCACGCCGATGCCCGCGCGATGCTCAACGCCGCTCCCGTTTCATTCCGTTCGATCACCCGCATCGCCACGCTCATGCTGGCGACCGTGCTCGTCTTCGGCTGCGCGCAGTCGCCCACACGGCCGACCACGCCCGTCGCCGCCGAGAATTCGGCGACGCGCGACACGATCCGCCAGGCCGGCGAACTCGCGGCCGCGCTATCGACGCAGACCGGCACGCAACGCCACGACGCCGAAGCGCAGATCGATCGCCTGATCGGCCAGCTCGACGACGCGACGCTGCAGCGCGAAGCGCAGCGACTCGGCGCGGACGATCCGCTGTACAGCTATGTCGGTCGCGCGCTGCTGCGTCGCGGTCTGCCGCTGCCGCATGCGTTCGCACGCGCCGGCTGGAATTTCGACAACCGCCCGCCTGCCGATCGCGACGGCTATCGCCCGCCGGTCAAGCTCGCGGTGCTGCTGCCGTTGTCGGGCCCGCTCTCGGTTGCAGCGCGCCCGGTGCGTGATGGGTTCCTCGCCGGCTACTACGGTGAAACGCGCCGTCGTCCGGAAGTTCGTTTCTACGACACCGCCGGCACGCCCGCCGGTGCGATGTCGGCCTACGACCGCGCCAGCACCGACGGCAACGATTTCGTCGTCGGCCCGCTCGGTCGCGACGAAGTCGGCGCGCTGTTCGGCCGCAGCGAACTCGCGGTGCCGATGCTCGCGCTCAATCGCGGCACGCAGGCACCGCCGCAGGGCCAGTCGAGCTTCTCGCTGTCGCCGGAAGACGAAGGCCTCGCCGCCGCCGACTTCCTGATGCGTCGCAACGCGCACAACGTGCTGGTGATCGCGTCGAACGACGAGACGCAACGCCGCGCCGTCGCCGCGCTGCGCGATCGCCTCGCGGCACGCGGCGGCAGCGTTGTCGCCGTCGCCGACGACAGCGCGACCGACTTCGCGCCGGTTGCAGTAGGCAAGCAGATCGACGCGGTATTCCTCGCGACGAAGGGCAACATCGCGCGTGCGATCGTGCCGCGCCTGTCCGCTGCAGGTCTGGCCGACAAGCCGCGCACGGCGACGTCGCAGATCCTCTCCGGCACCGGCAAGGCCGACGACGACCGCGTGCTCGACGGCATCGCATTCCCCAGCGAATCCTGGGTGACGCACGGCGTCCGCGGCCTCGCCACCGCCGAAGCGACGGGCGCACGCCTGCCGAGCGCGAAGGGCCCCGCCGGCAAGCTGTTCGCATTCGGTTTCGACGCGTGGCTGCTCACCGCGTATCTCGATTCGCTCGGCCATCAGGCGGACGCATCCGTCGAAGGCGCGACCGGCGTACTGCGCCTCGATGGCTTCGGCAACGTGCAGCGCACGCCCGCGTGGTCGACCTTCGCCAACGGCGACCCCGCACCGCTCGCCGACGCCGCACGCTGACGTGCCACTTGCTTCCACGCGCTCGCGCGGCGCGCGCGTGGAAGTGGCAGCGCGCGAGCACCTGATCCGCGCGGGCCTGACGCCGGTTGCTGCGAACGCGAACTACCGCTTCGGCGAACTCGACCTGGTGATGCGCGAGGGCGCGACGCTGGTCTTCGTCGAAGTCCGCTATCGCGCCGACGACCGATTCGGCGGCGGCGCGCAATCGATCACCCACGCAAAGCGGCGCAAGCTGGTGCAGGCCGCGAGCGCGTTCCTCGCCGCGCATCCGCGCTGGTCCGATGCGTCGTGCCGTTTCGACGTCATCGATGCGAGTGGCGACGTCGAACGCCCGGCGCTCACTTGGCTGCGCGACGCGTTCCGCGCGGACGACGCCTGATGCCGAGCATCGTTGGCCATTTCGCGGTGCCGGTCGCACTTCGGATCGCGCGAGCGATGCCACCGCGCTTGCTCGCCGCAGGCCTCATCGCATCGATGCTCCCGGATGCGGACACCGTGGGCATGCTGTTCGGTGTCGAACGCGGCACGCTGTTCGCGCATCGCGGCATCACGCATTCGTTCGCGTTCGCGCTCGTCGTTGCGTTGATCGCGATATCGTCTGCAAGCGTGCTGCAGACAACCGCACGACGCGCCGGCGCACTCGTCTTCGCCTGCGCGATTTCGCATCCGCTGCTCGACCTTTGCACCAACGGCGGACCCGGCGTAATGATCGGGTGGCCGCTGTCGACCGCGCGCGTGTTCGCGCCGTGGCGGCCGATCGAGGTTTCGCCGATTGGTGCGGCGTTCTTCAGCGCGCGCGGGCTGGACGTCGTGATGTCGGAGCTGGCCTGGGTCGTCGCGCCGGCGTTGCTGCTCGCATTCGTAGCGAGAGCCTTTCGGCGACGCGCGTAAGTACGCCTCCGGCATCGCTGCACGCGCGACTCGCCGCGCCACTCGGCAACCGCTGGCGTATCGGCGCGGACCGCATCCTCAACCGTGGCAAAGCACTGCCACGCACCGCATAAAGCGCAAGTTCCAGCGCCATCGTGCATCGTTCGCCCATGGCCCTGGACGCCCTCCTCCACTCGATCCGCGCATGCCGCCTGTGCGAAGCGCACCTGCCGCTGGGTCCGCGCCCGGTGCTGCGTGCATCGGCGACGTCACGCCTGCTGATCGTCGGCCAGGCACCCGGCACGCGCGTGCACGCCAGCGGCGTGCCGTGGGACGACGTCAGCGGCCGACGCCTGCGCGATTGGCTGCAGGTCGACACCGACACCTTCTACGACGAAGCGCGCGTCGCGATCGTGCCGATGGGCTTCTGCTATCCCGGACGCGCAGGCAGCGGCGATGCGCCACCGCGTCCGGAATGCCGCGCGACATGGCATGGGCAACTTTTGCCGCTATTGCCCAACGTCGGCCTGACGCTACTGATCGGCCAGTACGCGCAGGCCTATTTCCTCGGTGAGCGCCGCAAGGCCACGCTCACCGACACCGTGCGCGCGTGGCGCGAGTACGAGCCCAATGTCATTCCGCTGCCGCATCCCAGCCCACGCAACGTGGCGTGGTTCAAGGCGAATCCGTGGTTCGAGGCCGAGATCCTACCCACACTTCGTGAGCGTGTGAGGTTGCTGCTGGACGGTGCACGCCAGCGGCACGGCACCGGCTAAGGTAAGTCGCCCAATCGAGACTTCCATGCGCCGTTTGGCAGCTCTAGTCATCGCGACACTCTTTACGATCGCGCCGCTCAGCGCCGCCGAGCGTGCGCCCATTCGGGTGATGTTCGTCGGCAACAGCCTGACGTACGTAAACAACCTTCCGGGCGTGGTTGCCGGATTCGCGCGCTCACAGCCGAACGGACCTGCAATCGAGACCGTCACGTACGTCGCGCCCGGCGGCACGCTGCACGAGCGCTGGGAGGACGGCATCGCTGCGACGGCGTTGCGCGAGCACCACGTGGACGTTCTCGTGCTTCAGGAGCGCGGCGCGATTCTGGGCTGCATGCAGTCCGACGTCGACCGCGTGTCCAGCGACTGCCGTGACGCGCTCGTTGCGCATCGTGCGTTCGCGACACTCGCTCGCGAACTCGGCACGCGCGCGGTGCTGCTCGAAACCTGGGCGCCCGATGCCGGCGGCCAACCGGCGCAGCACGAAGGCGTCTTGCGCATCGCCGGTCGGATCGGGGCGACCGTCGTGCATGCCGGTGACGCGTTGCAGGCACAAGCACGGGCGACGTCTCGTGCCGCGACGTTTCCGGACGGTGTACATCCATCGCTTGGCGCGACACTCGTCATGGCGGCGCAGCTCTATCGGGTTATTGCGGGGACGCCGCCCGTGGCTGTGACGTTTCGCATCGATGCGCCGCTGTTGCCGGTCACCACTGCGATCGATCCGCGCGTGCCGCTCGAGACACAACTGCCGGTAAAGCCCGCCAGCGTCTACGTAGTCGCGCCCGAAGCCCTCGCACCCGTGCTCGAGCGTGCAGCGCGCTATCGCTGATCAGGTGTCACGAAATGATCGAAGCCGGTGCGTGTCGGCGACCACGGATCGCCCGCGTCACCGATCGCGATGACGCCGCGGCCGCTATCAACGGTGCCGATCCGCGTTACGGAGACGCTCGCATCGCCTGCGATCGACTCGATGTCCATCCTGGCAGAGGCCGGCGCGGTGAAGCACAGCTCGTAGTCATCGCCGCCGCTCGCCTGCAACCGGCGCAGGTCGTCCCCGCCGAACGCCGCACGCAATTGTCCGGATGCCGGCAAAGCATCGACATCGATATGCACGGATACCCCGCTCGCCTTCGCGATGTGCCCGACATCCGCAAGCAGCCCGTCCGATACATCAATGCACGAGGTCGCGACACCAACGAGCCGTCGACCGAGCACGATACGTGGCATTGGCCGATCGAGCCGGCGCTGCAGCACGCTCGCAATATCCGAATCGACAGCAGCCGGCGCGGCGACAGGCCCGATGCCGCGCGACGCAAGCCCACCCGACGCATCACCAAGCGTCCCGCTCACCCAAACATCGTCGCCAATGCGCGCACCATCGCGACGCAATGCGAGACCGGGCTCGACGAACCCATGCACCGTCACGCAGATCGACAACGGCCCGCGCGTGGTGTCGCCACCGACAAGCGCGACGCGATGCAACGACGCGAGCTCACCAAATCCGTCGAGAAACGCATCGAGCCAAGCATCGTCCGCTTCGGGCAACGAGAGCGACAACGTGCACCACGCCGGTTCCGCACCCATCGCCGCAAGGTCGGACAGATTCACCGCCAGCGCCTTCCAGCCGATGTGGGCCGGTGCGGTATCGAGCGGGAAATGCACGCCGGCGTTCAACGTGTCCATCGCGACGACGAGCTGTCCATCGCGCGGCACGCTCAGCAGCGCCGCGTCGTCACCGATGCCCAGCACCACGTCGTCGCGCGCGATCACGCGGCGACGGATGCGGTCGATCAGGTCGAATTCGCCGGGCGCGGTCATGCAGCGTGCACGGCGGTGTCGTCGGTCAGCGCGGGCGGCGCGCGGCCTGCACTTCCGGCGCACGCCAGTCGGCGGCCGCGTGGTCGAGCACGCCGTTGATGTAGGTGTGGCCGTGCTCGGCACCGAAACGCTTGGCGGTTTCGATCGCTTCGTTGATGACGACGCGGTACGGCACGTCCGGGCGCATGCGCAACTCGTACGCGGCGATGCGCAGTACTGCGCGCTCCACCGGATCGACCTGGTCGACATCGCGATCGAGGAACGGTTGCAGCGCTTCGTCCAGCGTCACGTGGTTGGCGTCGACGCCGCGCACGATGTCTTCGAAGTATTCGAGGTCGGCGATCTCGCGCGCCTGTTCGTGCGCGAACTGGGCGATGACTTCGCGCACCGGCGCGCCCGACAGCTGCCACGCGTAAACCGCCTGCAGCGCGCGGCGACGCGCACGCGAACGCAATACGGGATCGATGCCGTCGCGGCGGGGACTCTTGTTCATTCGTTCGCTCCGGGCAGCTGCGTCAGCAGGTGCGCCATTTCGATGGCGACCAGCGCCGCTTCCTCACCCTTGTTGCCATGGCTGCCGCCCGCGCGCGCTTCCGCGTCTTCGAAGCGGTCGACCGCCAGCACGCCGTTCGCGACCGGCACGCGGTGCTCGAGCGCGACGCGCATCAGTCCGTCGGAGCAGCCGTCGGCCACCTGTTCGTAATGCCGTGTATCGCCGCGCACCACGCAACCGAGCGCGACGATCGCCGCGTGCGAGCGCGCCTGCGCCAAGCGCGCCGCGGCCAGCGGAATCTCCCACGCGCCCGGCACGCGGATCACGTCCACCGCCGCGTCGTCGACACCATGGTCGGCGAACGTCTTGCGCGCACCAGCCACCAGCGTGTCGGTGATGCGCGGGTTCCAGCGGCTGGCGATGATGGCGTAGCGCGCGCCGGCGGGGCTGCGCAGGTCGCCTTCGAGATGCGGCATGGGCCGGGGGTTCCGGAGAGGGTCGGCAATTCTAACGGGTGGGGCCGGTCCGGCCGGTGAGACGTGGCCTCAGCGGGCCACGTCCACGTACTCGACGACTTCCAGGCCGAAGCCCGCGAGGCCGATCTGCTTGCGCGGCGTACCGATCACGCGCAGCCGCCCGAGGCCGAGGTCGGCCAGGATCTGCGCGCCGGCGCCGTTGCGTCGCCACTCGGCGAGACCGCCGCGATCGCCCTCCTCCGCCGGCTGTTCGCGGATGCGCGCCAGCAGCGCGTCAGCACCCGCGGGCTCGGACAGCAGCACCAGCGCGCCGCGACCTTCCGCCGCGATCCGCGCCAGCACGTCGCCCACCGCCGGGCCGAAATCGGCGCGACGCCAGTGCAGCGCGTCGGCCAGCGGATTGAGCATGTGCACGCGCACGAGCGTCGGCGTGGCCGGATCGACGTCGCCGCGCACCAGCGCGTAGTGCAGCGCATGGCTGACGCGGTCGCGGTAGACGGCAAGGTTGAACGGGCCGTGCTCGGTTTCGATCGCACGCGTTTCGACGCGCTCGACCGTGTGTTCGTTCTCGAGGCGATAGCGGATCAGCGCTTCGATCGAGCCCATCTTCAGGCCGTGCTCGCGCGCGAAGACTTCGAGCTCGGGGCGACGCGCCATCGAGCCGTCCGGGTTGAGGATCTCGACCAGCACGCCGGCCGGCTCCAGACCCGCGAGCAACGCGAGATCGCTCGCCGCTTCGGTGTGACCCGCGCGGCTGAGCACTCCGCCGGGCTGCGCCATCAAGGGAAAGATGTGGCCGGGCTGGCTGAGGTCATGCGGCGCGGCATCGGGACGCACCGCGGTGCGCACGGTATGCGCGCGGTCGTACGCGGAAATGCCGGTCGTCACGCCTTCCGCGGCTTCGATGCTGACGGTGAAGTTGGTGTGGTGCGGCGAGGTGTTGTCGCGCACCATCGGCGGCAGGCCGAGCTGGCGGCAACGCTCGCGCGTCAGCGACATGCACACCAGCCCGCGCGCATGCGTGACCATGAAGTTGATGTCCTGCGGCCGCACGAGTTCGGCGGCCATGATCAGGTCGCCTTCGTTCTCGCGATCCTCGTCGTCGACGATGACGACCATGCGGCCGGCGCGGATCTCTTCCAGCAATTCGGGAATCGTGGCGAAGCTCATGCGCGCTCTCCGGTGAGCAGACGTTCGACGTAACGCGCGACGAGATCGATCTCGAGGTTCACCGCATCGCCCACGTTCGTCGCCGAAAACGCGGTGTGCGAAACGGTATGCGGCACGAGCGCGACGTCAAAACCTTCGGCGTCGACCTCGTTGACCGTCAGGCTCACGCCGTCGACGCAGATTGAGCCCTTCTTCGCGATGTAGCGCAGCAGCGCGGGCGGCGCGGAGAACCGCCAGCGTTGCGCGCGCGCATCGTCGTGCACGGACACCACCGCACCGACGCCATCGACGTGGCCGCTGACGAGATGACCGCCGAGGCGATCGTTCGGCCGCATCGCGCGTTCGAGATTGACCGCCGCGCCAACCGCGAGCCGGCCGAGCGTGGTGAGCGCTAGCGTTTCGGTCGACGCATCGGCCTCGAACGACGACTCATCGAACGCGACGACGGTGAGGCAGACGCCGTTCACCGCGATGCTCTCCCCGAGGCGCATGTCGTCGAACGGCAGCGTACCGGTGGCGATGCGCAGGCGGACGTCGCCACCGCGCGGCTCGACGGCGGCGATCGCGCCGACGCCTTCGATGATGCCGGTGAACATCAGCACGTCTCCTGCACGGACACGGCGACGATGTAATCGTGATAGCTGGGCATGAAACGTTTCTCGCGAATGCAGTGGCGAAAAACGACCCAAGGCATGAGGCGCACGCACGCGAGGCCGGAGCCTGCATGCGAACGCCGTCTTCTTTCATCCGGACTGTAACCGTCGGCTCCGGCATTCGACCGGATCTGCTGACCCTCCGCATCACGGAGGCGCTCGCGGGCTCGCGCTGTCGCGCCTACCGCCGGTGGGGAATCGCACCCCGCCCTGAAGACGTCATGGAAACCGGCGAACCGGCGCGCGAAGTTTATCACCCGGCCTTCGGACGCCCGGCGGACGCAGCGTTGCGTGGGCGGTCAGGCCGGCTTGCGGCGCAGGTGCAGGAACAGCGGCCAGGTGATGCGTCGCACCGCTGCAGGGTCGCCCCATGCATCGCGCAGTACGTCGCGATGACGCACGACGGGATCGCCACCCGTACGTTCGCGATGACGCGCCACGGCCGAGAAGCTGTTCATGTAGCCGATGAGCCGATCGAAGTTCCAGTCGACCGCAAGCTGCAGCGGCGGCACGTCGAGAGGCTCGAACGGCCAGTCGTAATCGCGGTAGTGACGCAGCACGAGCTCGCGCTCCGGCGGCCAGTCGCGTTCGATATCGGCGCGGAACGCCGCGACCGCCGACTCCATGCCGACCGGCACATCGAAGTCGTCATAGCCCCATGCGGCGAGCACGCCGCCGGGTCGCAGCACGCGATTGCACTCGGCGAAGAACGCGGGCACATCGAACCAGTGCATCGCCTGCGCGACAGCGACCAGATCGACGGAGTTGTCGAACATCCACGTGTGTTCGCCGGGCTCGACCGTCAGCGTGACGTTGTCGACCGCCGGGTCGTTCGCCCAGTGCTGCGCGAGTTGCTGCGCGCTCGGATCGGTGGCATGCACGTGCGCGAAGCGCGCCGCGAGGTCGCGCGTCGCCTGCCCGCTGCCGCAACCGGGTTCCCAGACATGCGCATGCGACGGAACGTGCGCCGCGATCGCGTCGAACAGTGCAGCCGGATATTCGGGACGCGCGGCGGCATAGGCCTGCGCGACACCGGAGAAATGGTCCTTGATGCTCATCGCGCGGGCCGCATCAGCAGGCGCAGGTCGTCACCGGTATGACGCGAGTCGACGATGCGCATCGCGAGGCGCTCGCTCATCTGCTGGATGTCGAGGCCGTCGAACAGCGGCCGCGCACCGGCGCCGAGCAGCACCGGCGCCACGTAGAGCAGCAGCTCGTCGACCAGGCCCGATGCGATGAAACCGCCCGCGAGCGTCGCGCCGGCTTCGAGTTGCACTTCGTTGATGCCGCGCTCGCCCAGCAACTGCAGCACCGCGTCGAGATCGAAGCGGCCGTCATGCACCGGTGCGGCCGCCATCTGCGCATCGCACTCTTTCGGTACACGCGCATCGGGCGCGTGGATGTAGAGCGTCGGCGCGCCTCCTTCGCGCACGCGGCCGCGACGGATTGTCGCAAGGCCTGGGTCGAGTACCACGCGCAAAGGCGGCACGAACGGCGTGTCGTCGCCAAGGCGAACGGTGAGTTGCGGATCGTCGGCGAGCACGGTGCCGGCGCCCGTCATCAATGCCGACGCACGCGCGCGCCAGCGCTGCACGTCCATGCGCGAGGCTTCGCCACTGATCCATTTCGAATCGCCACTTGCGAGCGCGGTGCGGCCGTCGAGGCTAGTGGCGAGCTTGATGCGCAGCCAAGGACGCCCGCGCTCGACGCGCGACAGGAAGCCGCGATTGAGTTCGCGCGCCTGCGCTTCCATCAGTCCGGCTTCCACTTCGATACCCGCTGCGCGCAATTTCTCGAACCCGGCACCGTCGACCTTCGGGAACGGATCGCGCATCGCGGCAACCACGCGCACGACGCCGGCTTCGATCAGGCTGTCCGCACATGGCGACGTGCGACCGGTATGCGCGCACGGCTCCAGCGTGACGTACGCAGTCGCGCCGCGTGCACGCTCGCCGGCTTCGAGCAGCGCGAATACTTCCGCATGTGGTCCACCGGCGCGTTCGTGGAACCCTTCGCCGACGACTTCGCCGTCGCGCACCAGCACGCTGCCGACCATCGGGTTCGGTCGCGTCGTGTACGCGCCGCGTTCGGCAAGGCGCAGTGCGCGCGCCATCATTGCGTGGTCGAGGGCGGAGAACGCGGCGTCGGTCATGCGTTGGCCTCGCTGTCGAGGCGATGCGAGGCCTGCGGGCACGTCGCATTCGCCGAAAAGTTGTAGGAGTCGATGGAACGTGGCGCGACATGCGCGCCGAACATCATGCGCGGCGCGCGCGGACTCAACGGCGCCGACCCTTTTCCGGTTTCGGCTCGTCGTCCGCGAGCAGGGGCAATTGACCTTCCGCCGGCGCGACGTCGCGTTCGAGACGGTCGAGTTCCTCGCGGAAATCGGCGACATCTTCGAATGCGCGATACACCGACGCGAAACGCACATAGGCAACGTGGTCGAGCTTGCGCAACTCGCCCATCACGAATTCGCCGATGCGACGCGACGGTACTTCGCGTTCCGTCGTCATGCGCAATTGATGCACCACGGAACGCACCGCCGCCTCGATCTGCTCTTCGGCGACCTGGCGCTTCTGAAGCGCGCGATCGAAGCCGGTACGCAGCTTGCGCGCGTCGAATGCTTCACGCCGACCATCGCTCTTCACGATCGCCGGCAGCTTCAGCTCGATCGTCTCGAGCGTGGAAAACCGTTCGCCGCAGGCTTCGCAGACGCGACGACGACGGATCGTCGCGCCGTCCTCGGACACGCGCGAATCGATCACGCGCGTGTCCTGGTGCTGGCAGAACGGGCAGTGCATCAGCGGGCGTGATGCGCGCCCTGCACCGCAGGGCCGCCGCGCGTGTAGTCGACCACCACCACGGTGACGCCGGTCGATGGCGTGCCGTCATAACGCGCCGGCGTGAAGTGGCTGCGCATCACGGTGCGTGCCGCCGCCATGTCGAAGTGCGAATCGGTGGTGCACAGCGGTTCCGCACGCTGCGGCTGGCCATCGGCACCAACCAGCGCGGCCACTACGACGGTGACGTTCTTCGGCGCCAGGCCATCGGGCATCACGAGCTTGCCCCAGCGGTCGACCATCGGACGCTCGCGCTTCGTGGCGGCAGCAGGCGGCGCGGGCCATGCATCGCCGAACACCTGGCCGAGCGTTGCGCCGGCATGACGCTCCTGATCGCCGGCATGACAGGCGACCGGACGATCGCGCTGCGCGGGATCGGTGTAGTCGCGCTGCGAGGAGATGTCCTCGCCGGTCACATCCACGGGCGCGACGGCGTCCTGCGCAACGGCGAGCGCGGGTGCCAGTACGGCGGCGAGCAACAGGATGCGGATCATGCCTTCGCTCCATACACCGGGAAGTTCGCGCACTGCGACTGCACCGCATCCGCAACGCGTTCGATCACTGCTTCATCCTTCGGATTGTCGAGGACATCGGCGATCCAGTTGGCGAGCGCGATGCATTCGGCTTCACGATAACCACGCGTGGTCACCGCCGGCGTGCCGAGGCGCAGGCCCGAGGTCACGAACGGCGAGCGCGGGTCGTTCGGAACCGAGTTCTTGTTGACGGTGATGTGCGCGCGGCCGAGCGCGGCTTCCGCGTCCTTGCCGCTGACGTCGCGGCCGATCATGTCGACCAGCATCAGGTGGTTCTGCGTGCCGCCGGAAACGATCTTGTAGCCGCGCTTGACCAGCGTGTCGGCCATCGCCTGCGCGTTCTTGACGACCTGCTGCTGGTAGGCCTTGAAGTCGTCGGCCAGCGCTTCCTTGAACGCGACCGCCTTGGCCGCGATCACGTGCATGAGCGGCCCGCCCTGGATGCCGGGGAACACGATGCTCTGCAGCTTCTTGGTGAGTTCTTCGGTCGCGTTCTTCGCGACGATGATGCCGCCGCGCGGTCCGCGCAGCGTCTTGTGCGTGGTCGACGTCACCACATGCGCATGCGGCAGCGGCGACGGGTAGACGCCCGCGGCGACGAGGCCGGCGATGTGCGCCATGTCGACGAAGAACAGCGCGCCGACCGAATCGGCGATCTCGCGCATGCGCGCCCAGTCGACGATCTGCGAGTACGCGCTGAAACCGGCGACAAGCATCTTCGGCTTGTGTTCCTGCGCGAGACGCTCGACTTCGGCGTAGTCGATGAAACCGTTCTCGTCGACGCCGTACTGCACCGCGTTGTAGATCTTGCCGGACAGGTTCACCTTGGCGCCGTGCGTGAGGTGGCCGCCGTGCGCGAGGCTCATGCCGAGGATGGTGTCGCCCGGATTGAGCAGCGCGAAGTAGACCGCCTGGTTGGCCTGCGAGCCCGAATGCGGCTGCACGTTGGCGTAGTCGGCGTCGAACAGCTGCTTGCAGCGGTCGATCGCGAGCTGCTCGGCGACGTCCACGTATTCGCAGCCGCCGTAGTAGCGCTTGCCCGGGTAGCCCTCGGCGTACTTGTTGGTGAGCACCGAGCCCTGCGCTTCGAGAACGCGCGGGCTGGCGTAGTTCTCCGACGCGATCAGTTCGACGTGGTCTTCCTGCCGCCGGGCCTCGTCCATGATCGCCTGGGCCAGTTCGGGGTCGAATCCTTCGATACGGGCGTCGCGAGCGAACATCAGGTGGCTCCGGAGGGGCATGGGGGAGACGTGAATTCTAGCCCGGCGGCGTCCCTCCCCGGGCCCGCGAAGGCCCGCCCGGCCTTATAATTTCGGGCTATTCCGAATCCCACGGCTCCTGCCCTGCGCAGGCGGCCGTCGCCTGCCCCACGCCGCGCCCGGCGCGCCGTGCTTCACCGGAGCCCCCATGCAATACATCTACACGATGAACGGTGTCAGCAAGACCGTTCCTCCGAAGCGCCAGATCATCAAGGACATCTCGCTGTCGTTCTTCCCGGGCGCCAAGATCGGCCTGCTCGGCCTGAACGGCGCCGGCAAGTCGACCGTGCTCAAGATCATGGCTGGCGTCGACACCGATTTCGTCGGCGAAGCGCGCCCGCAGCCGGGCATCAAGGTCGGCTACCTCGCGCAGGAGCCCGAGCTCAACGCCGAGCACACCGTGCGCCAGTCCGTGGAGGAAGGCCTGGGCGACATCATCAACGCGCAGGCCGCGCTGGAAGCCGTGTACGCGGCCTATGCCGAGGAAGGCGCGGATTTCGACGCGCTGGCCAAGGAGCAGGAGCGCCTTGAAGCGATCCTCGCCGCGGGTGATGCGCACACGCTCGAGAACCAGCTCGAAGTCGCCGCTGACGCGCTGCGCCTGCCGCCGTGGGATGCGATCGTCGGCAAGCTGTCGGGTGGTGAGAAGCGCCGCGTCGCGCTGTGCCGCCTGCTGCTGCAGAAGCCGGACATGCTGCTTCTCGACGAACCGACCAACCACCTCGACGCCGAATCGGTCGAATGGCTGGAGCAGTTCCTCGCGCGCTACACCGGCACCGTGGTGGCGGTGACGCATGACCGCTACTTCCTCGACAACGCGGCCGAGTGGATCCTCGAACTCGACCGCGGCCGCGGCATCCCGTGGAAGGGCAACTACACCGACTGGCTCGTGCAGAAGGACGAGCGCCTCAAGCAGGAAGAGAACCAGGAAAAGTCGCGCCAGAAGGCCATCCAGAAGGAACTGGAATGGGCGCGTCAGAACGCGAAGGGCGGCCGCTCGAAGGGCAAGGCGCGCCTTGCACGCATCGAGGAGCTGCAGTCGGTCGACTACCAGCGTCGCCAGGAAACGAACGAGATCTTCATTCCGCCCGGCGAGCGCCTGGGCAACAAGGTCATCGAGTTCAAGAACGTCTCGAAGAAGTTCGGCGACCGCCTGCTGATCGACGACCTCTCGTTCTCGGTACCGCCGGGCGCGATCGTCGGCATCATCGGTCCGAACGGCGCGGGTAAGTCCACGCTGTTCAAGATGATCATCGGCAAGGAACAGCCGGATTCCGGCACGATCGAAACCGGCCAGACGGTGAAGCTCGCGTACGTGGACCAGAGCCGCGAAGCGCTGGAAGGCAACCACAACGTCTTCCAGGAAGTGTCGGGCGGCCTCGACATCCTCAACATCAACGGCATCGAGATCCAGTCGCGCGCGTACATCGGGCGCTTCAACTTCAAGGGCCAGGACCAGCAGAAGATCGTCAGCGCGCTGTCGGGCGGTGAACGCGGTCGACTGCACATGGCGAAGACGCTGCTGCAGGGCGGCAACGTGCTGCTGCTCGACGAACCGTCCAACGATCTCGACATCGAAACGCTGCGCGCGCTCGAAGACGCGCTGCTCGAGTTCCCGGGCAACACGTTCGTGATCTCGCATGACCGCTGGTTCCTCGACCGCATCGCGACGCACATCTTGGCGTTCGAAGGCAATTCGCACGTCGAGTTCTTCCAGGGCAACTACCGCGAGTACGAGGAAGACAAGAAGCGTCGCCTCGGCGCTGAAGGCGCACAGCCGCATCGCCTGCGGTTCAAGGCGCTGAAGTAATGCAGGTGCTGATCCTGGTCGTCGCCTTCATCGCGCTGCTGGCGTTCTCGCCCGTAGCAGCGGCGAAGCTGGCGGCTTGGATCGCTGCGACGACGACGGCGACGCGATTCTCGACCGCCGCCGTCGCGCAGGAAGCGCCCGGCTGGGGCGCTTCTTTGCGGGCAGTCGCATGGTCATCGCTGCTGCCCGTCATCGTGCTGTTCGCGTTCTCGGGTTTCGCACTGAGCACGGGCGGCGTGCACCTCGCGACCGCGGCGACGCTCGCGTTCGCAGGCGTGTTGTTCGCCGCGTATGTACTCGGCTTCCAGCTTGCGCTCGGGCTCGACATGAAGGCGAGCGCGATCGTCGCACTTGTTGCATCAGTGGTATCCGTCGCGGTTGTCCTCGTACTGCACTGAAACGGAGATCGGCATGGGCTTCATGCAGGCATTGCGCAATCGCTGGCGGCAGGCGAACACGCTGGTGTGCGTGGGCCTGGATCCGGAGCCTTCGAAGTTTCCCGCGCGATTCGCGAACGATGCCGACGCCGTGTTCGCGTTCTGCCGCGACATCGCCGATGCCACCGCCGACTACGCCTGCGCGTTCAAACCGCAAATAGCGCACTTCGCGGCGTTGAGTGCCGAAGGTGCCTTGGAGCGATTGATCGCGCACCTCAAGTCCGCGCATCCCGATGTGCCGGTCATCCTCGACAGCAAGCGTGGCGACATCGGCAGCACCGCGCAGCATTACGCCACCGAAGCGTTCGACCGTTACGGCGCGGATGCGGTGACGGTGAATCCGTATCTCGGCCGTGACGCGCTGCAACCGTTCCTCGACCGCGCCGATCGCGGCGTCATCATTCTCTGTCGCACGTCGAACCCGGGTGCTGGCGAGTTGCAGGACATGCTTGTCGCAGGACGACCGCTGTACCAGCACGTCGCCGAGAAGGCTGCGCTCGAGTGGAACACCAACGGCAACGTTTCACTCGTGGTCGGCGCGACGTGGCCGGAGCAGTTGGCCGAAGTGCGTGCGCTGGTAAAGGACGTGCCGCTGCTCGTGCCCGGCGTGGGGGCGCAGGGTGGCGATGCCGCGGCCGTCGTCTCGAATGCAAAGACGCCCGACGGCACCGGCCTGATGATCAGCTCATCGCGCGCGGTGCTCTACGCGTCGAATGGCGACGATTACATCGCTGCGGCCGCCGACGCTGCGTGCGCGCTTCGTGACCTGATCAACGCGAGCCGCTGACGTGGACGGCGCGATCGTCGTCGCGTCATTCACTGCAGACGATCGCGACGACTGGCAGCGCCTCGCCGAGGGCTACAAGGCGTTCTACGCGACGCCGACCACGCCCGCCGAATACGACGCTGCATGGGCGCGTCTGCTCGACCACAACGCGGTGCACGGCCTCGGCGCGAAGCTCGATGGCCGGCTCGTCGGCATCGTCCATTACCTGTTCCACCCGACGGTCTGGGCTGACCGCACCTGCTACCTGCAGGACCTGTTTACCGACGAGGCGGCGCGCGGTCGCGGCGTCGCGCGCACGCTGATCGAAGCCGTCGCACACGAAGCACGCCGTCGCGACGCGACCCGCCTCTACTGGCTGACGCAGGCGCACAACGCCACCGCACGCGCGCTGTACGACCGCGTCGCGGTGCACCGCGGCTTCATCCGCTACGACTACCCGTTGGCCTGATTCAGCTTCGCGGCGCCCGCGTGAGGCGGCCGCACGGTCGCGGCTGCTAGCGTGCTTCGAAACGCCGGAGCCTCGCCATGTCCCATCGCATCGCACGCTGGATGTCGCCGCTGCTTCTCGCCGTCGCGCTGCCGGCGTTCGCGCAGGAGGCGACATCGAAGCCGTCGCCGGAGTGGTGGGTGGACGTCAACGTCGCCTCGCATCATTTCGAGAGTGCGGACGATTACCTCGGCCCGGGCCAGCACTTCAACCAGAACAACTACGGTGCCGGCGTCGAGGTGCAGTGGCAGCCGCGGCACGGCGCGTCGGTCGGCTACTACCGAAACTCGGTGTACGAGGACTCGTGGTACGCGCTGTATCACTACACGCCGCTGTCGCTGGGCCAGCACGTGCGGCTGGGCGCGATGGTTGGTTTGGTCAGCGGCTATCCGGATTACAACGACGGCAACCCCGCACCCGGTGGCGGACTCGTCGCGAAGGTCGAATACCGTCGCGTTGGCATGAACCTGATCTACCTACCGCGCATTCCCGGCTCGACGCCGAACACGCTCGGCCTGCAGCTGAAGTTCAAGCTGAGCCCGTGATCAGCTAACTCTGCGCCACCACGCGCGCAGCGAGGCAACGACGAAACGCGACGCGATCACCATCGCCACGACCACACGCAGTGGCGCGCTGCGATGCGGCGCTTCGAAGCGCGAGAAATAGCGCCACAGACCACGATGCTTGTGCCATTCGACGAAGAACGGCCGCGAACGGCTCGACACCCCACGCACATGCACGACGCGCACGCCGTTAGCGATCGCGACCGTGCCGCCCGCATCGCGAACGCGCCGGCACAGGTCGAGGTCTTCCGCGTGCAGTCGATAGCCTTCATCGAAGCCGTTCACCGCGTCGAACAATGCCCGCGGCATCAGCATCAGTGCACCGGAGATCGCGTCCACGCGCTGGATCGATTCGCCGGTCGATGGAATCGAGAGGTCCGTGCCCTCCCCCGCCAGCATGCGCGCAAAGTCGGGATCGCGCCGTCGTGCAGCGGCATCGGGAATACCGTCATCGTCGACGAGTTCGCAGCCGACGAGTGCGGGCGCGATGCCGGTCGCAATCGTACGCAGTCGTGCGAGCGTGTCGCGCTCGACCAGGCAATCGGGATTCACGAACGCAATCCACGCTGCGTCGGCATCGCGCGCGCCCTGGTTGCATGCGACGGCGAAGCCGGGATTGTCGGGATTGGCGACGAACTTCAGGCGCGGCTCGCCCGCGGCGATGCGTTGCACGATCGCGAGCGTGCCGTCGTCGGAGGCGTTGTCGATCACGCGGATCGCGGCGACCCCGTCGGCGTCGCGCAAACGGTGCAGGCAAAGCTCGATCGTCTCCGCGCTTCGATACGTGACAACGACGACCGCAATGTCGTCGCTCATGGCGCGACTCCGAACAGGTCGGCCTGCGCGTCGCCGCTGATGCGTTGCGCGAGCACCTCGGCAATGCGTTCGCGCTGCGTGCGCAGTGGATCACTCATCAGGAATTCCGCGAGTCGCGCGTTCCAGTGCGGCCATCGTGCGGCGACGCGATCGAGGTCGCCGTCTGCCGGATGCCCTTCGTCGAGACGACCTACGTAGCCCTGCGTGCACAGCAGGTCGCTGCCGCCGAACGCCTGCAGACGCAGGCAGAGGTCGATGAGTGCGGCGTACCACGATGCATAACTCGTCGCATCGACTCCGCCGGCCTTTCGGCATGCGCTGCCGCGAATGAGCACAGCATGCCCGACCGCGGCGGGAAGCGGCACAGGGTCGAGTGCGGCTTCGGCGAGCACATCGGCAAGCCGCACGGTGTCGTCCGGCAAGAGCGCGACGTCGCCCAGGCGTGGCCATGCGGCCGTCTCACCCGCGTTACTCCAAGGCGTAACAGTCGATGCATGCGGCGCGTCGTGCAGGCAGCGCGTCATGCGCGTGAGCCACCCCGGCGCAGGACGCGCATCGTCAGCGAGCACGACGACATCGGCATCGCCGCAGCTGCGCAGCACGTCGGCGAGGTGCGCGGCTTCGCCCAGCGAACGCGGGCGACGGCTGTAGTCGGCGCTCATGCGCGTGGTCGCGAGCCATGCATCGACGACCGCACGCACGCGCGGCCCGCCGCGTGCATCGTCGGCGAGCCAGACGCGCGTGCCCGCGGGCGTGGTGGTTTCGAGTGCGGCGAGGCAGCCGTCGAGCACAGCGTCATCGGTGCCCACCGGGATCACCACGATGGGCAGGGCGTCGCCATGCGCCGCCGCGGCGATGTCGGTCACCGTGTCAGCGAACCTCGATGCCGCCGCGCACCTTCTGCTTGCGGTGCAGCGGCTCCATCGCGCGGAAGCGACGCGTGTAGTCGTCGGTGAGGTCGCGCACTTCCTGCGGGTTGCGCACGACGGTGGGCGTCAGCAGCACGATGACTTCGTTGCGATCGGTGCGCGAGTTCTGTCGACCGAACAGGCCGCCGACCACGGGAATGCGGCTCAGGCCCGGGAAGCCGGACGAACCGCGCTGCACACCGTCGCTGATCAGGCCGGCGAGCATCACGGTGTCGCCGCTCTGCACCGCGGTTTCGGTCTTCACCTTGCGCGTGTCGATGCGAACGTTGCCGTTGCGATCGGCGACGGTGCCGGGCGAACTCACTTCCTGCACGATGTCGAGGAACACCATGCCGTCGCGCGTGATGCGCGGGCGTACTTTCAGGATGATGCCGGTGTCGAGGTACTGCACCTGGCTGTAGGTCACGCCGCCGGTGCCGGTGCCCGGATCGACCGTCACCGACGAAATCGGAATGCGGCTGCCGACGTTGAGCGTGGCTTCGGCGTTGTTGCGCACGAACACCGACGGCGTCTGCAGCAGCTGCAGGTCGGTGACCTGGTCGAGCGCGTTGATGACGGCCGCGGCGTTCTTGCCGAGGAAGGTCCACGCAAGGCCGGGATTGGTGACGTCGGCCGGACGGATGCTGCCGCGCAGGTCGCCCCAGATGTTGCGGCCCGCCGCATTCGGCAGGCCCGCGCCGCCCGACGACACCGGATCGCTCACCGCCTGCTCGAAGAACCAGTTGACGCCGTACTGCAGTGCGCCGCTGAGCTGCACCTCGACCACCTGCGCTTCGATCTGCACCTGCATCGGCATGACGTCGAGACGTTCGATGACGTCGCGCATCGACGCCCACGCCTGCGGCGTGCTGCGCACCAGCAGCGAATTGGTTTCGTCGACCGCCGATACGCCGACATGCTGGCCGTCGACATCGAACGCGACGGACCCGTTGCCGTTGCGACGCGGATCCAGCGATAGCGACGACGACATGCCGCCGCTGTCGCTGCCGGTGCCGCCCGTGCTGCCCATACCGTTGTCGCTCGACGGCGTGGAGCCGATGCTCGCGCTGGAGCCATTTCCGTTATCGCGCAGCTCGGTGGAATCCAGACCCGGCATCAGCGACGGCTGCGCGCCGGTGTCGCCACCACTGCGGTTACCACCGCCGCCGAACACTTCCGACAGGCGATCGGCGAGATCCTTCGCCTTGATGTACTTGAGTTCGTACGAATACAGGCGCGGCTCGCTGCCGGCGCCGTCGATGCGCTCCAGCCACTGCTGGATGTCGTCGAGGTACGCGGCCTGCGGCGTGATCGCCAGCACCGCGTTCGCGCCTTCCAGCGGCATGAAACGGAACATGCCGGCGACCGGCGACTTGCTGGTCTCGCCGAACACCTTTTCCAGGTCGGCGACGACGCGCGACGCGCGGCCCGACTGCAACGGAAACACGCCGACCGACATGCCGGCCAGCCAGTCGACGTCGAATGTCTCGATGGTGCGCAGGTAGTTCTCGAGCTCGGCGCGCGTGCCGGCAACCGTAATGACGTTGCGCGCGTTGTCGACGTTGACGATCGCATTCGGTCGCGCGTACGGCTTGAGGATCTTCTCCATCTCCGTGGCCGACACGAACTTCAGCGGCACGGTGCGCGCTTCGAAACCGCGCGCGGTCGATGCGGGGCCGGTGCGCGGCGCGACGGTGCCGGCCAATGCCTGGTCGGCCGGAACGATGTTGTAGCGGCCGCCGCTGTAGACCATGCGCGCGTTGTTCCAGCCCAGCACCATCTCAAGCAGGTTCAGCGCTTCGGCGGGGCTGACGGGCTTGGGCGTCGCCAGCGTCACCGTGCCCTGCACGCCCGGCGCGATCACGTAGTTCTGGCCGAGCATGTCGCCGAGGATGGCTTTCACCACCGCCTGCACCGACTCGCCTTCGAAGTTGAACGTCGCCGCGCCGCTGCTGCCGCCCAGGCGCGACGGCGGCGCGCTGGCCACGCGGTTGTTGATCACCGTTCCGGTGCCGCGTCGGATCTGCGCGCGCGGGCCTTCGTCGCGCGACTCCAGCGGCGCGGTGGTCACGCCGTTCGCGTTGGTCACCACGGTGTCGCCCGCGGGTGCCGACGAGGTGCCGGCGACAGGGCCGTCGAGCCGGCCATCGCGACGGACAACGGGTGGCGTGACCGTGGTGCAGCCGGCCAGGATCGACGCGATCGCGAATGCGGTCGTCGAATGGCGCAGCGCCGGACGGAGGACGGAGGTAGCAGGCAGGAAGGTCATCGCGGGACTCAGCGGGTCGTCGGCGGCGGCACGGCCGTCGCGGGCGGGTTGGCGTTCTGGGCGCGCCGGCGCATTTCCTCGCGGCGGGCTTCGATGCGTTGGCGGATCTGCTCGATCTGCGCCGGATCGGGCGCGGGCGAGGCATCGGTCGGTGGCGGCGCAGGCGTGGATGGCGCTGGCGAATTCATCATCGTCGTGTTGACGGGCGCGGATGACGTCGAGGCAGTGGGCGCGCTACCGCCTTTGCCGTCGTAGACGCGCAACGTGAGTTCCTTCTGGCCCTCGGGGCCTTCGAACACGGCGCTGCGCGGCTTGAGCGAGATGAGGCGCCAGTTCGGCCGCGAATCCGCGGCGTCGCCGATCTTTACGCGCCAGGACTCGCTGCCATCGGGCTTCTGCACGATGGCGATGCTGGCCTGCGGCGAGATCAGCACGCTGGTCAGCACCAGGTCGAAATCGGTGGGCGCATCGGCCTGACCGTTTTCGGTAACGAGCGAGAACGGATGCGGACGGCGATCGGTCGCAAACAGCGGTCGCGCGGCGATCTCGCCGTACTGGCCGATCGGGCCGAGGCCGGGCGATGCATCGTTCGCAGGCAGCGTCGGAATGCGGCTGCCCTCGATCGCGCCGCCCTTGCCTTCCGGCAGATGCCCGCCCATGCCGGCGAGCGCCAGCACCCAGGCGAGCACGGCCCAGCCGGCGAACGCGCCGAGCAGCAACGTGCGCGGGGCGACGTGGTCAAGGCGCACCGGGACCTCCCGATGGCGGCGTGGCGTTGGACGAATCCGCAGGCGAGCCCTGCGGCGCAGTCGGCACCGGCAACGGCGCGGGCGGCGGCAACGACGGGCCGGTGATCATCGACCGCGGCGGCGGCGCGACGTCGGCAGGATTCGGCGGCGGGCTGCTCGGCATCACCGACGGCCCGGTCGACGGCGCAACGACCGGCCCGGCCGACATCGGCGCGGGTGGCGGCGTCGACACCGGCATCGCGACCGGCGCAACAGCCATGCCCTCGACCATCGAACCCGCGGGCCGCAGGTAACCGACCAGGTCGAAGCTCACGTCGAGCCCGCCATCGCGATTGTTCGCATCCATCCCGCCGAAGAAGCGCTGCGCGAGGATGTTGAGGTTCTCGACGAACAGTCGCGGCGTGCCGGCTTCCAGCGCATGCAGCACCGCCGCGAGTTCCGGCGTGCCGCAACGCAGGCGCACCTGCACGGCGACGCGCGTGTACGCCTCGCCCGATTCGTTCTGCAGCGGCGAGCGGTTGCTGATCTGGCAGCTGCGATTGCCTGGGCTCGCCTGCGACACCACGGTTTCGAGCCGCTGCACGAGTCCGGCGACCGCGAGTTCCGGGGTCGCTTCCGGCAGGAAACCCGGTCGCGTCGCGAGTCGCTGCTGCGCTTCCTGCAGTCGACGCTGCACGGCGGGCGCCTGCGCGAGTTCGGCGCGAAGTCGCGCGTCGCGCTCCTGCAACTGCTCGATGCGTGCGCTGACTTCGCGCATCGGCACCGTCCACCACGGATGGATCAGCACGCCGTACGCGATCAGCAGCACCGCGACCAGTAGGCCGAGTGCGAGCCAGCGTTCGCGATCGGTCACGACCGGCGTCATCGCGACGCCTCCGTCGTCTTCGCATCGCTGCGACCGAGTTCGGCGGTCAACGTGAAGCGATCGCGGTTGGTCGCGGGATCGGGCTGCAGCGCGCCGGCGAGCGCGGGCGAATGCCACAGCGGCGCGCCTTCGAGGCGGTTCACCAGCGACGGCGCGGCGTTGCTGAGCCCGATCAGCGTCAGGCGGTCACCTTCCATGGCGAGCTTCTCGAGATACGTTCCGTCGGGCAGTCGCTGGCTGACGTCGTTCATGACCTCGACCGCGGTCGGCTGTTCGGCGCGACGCTTGTCGAGGAAGGCTTGGCCGGCGATGAGTTCGACCAGCGCCTCGCGTTG
This sequence comes from Lysobacter sp. HA35, assembly GCF_054061195.1. NCBI lineage: Bacteria > Pseudomonadati > Pseudomonadota > Gammaproteobacteria > Lysobacterales > Lysobacteraceae > Lysobacter > Lysobacter sp. HA35. The sequence continues at coordinate 2,083,642 of NZ_JBSSDY010000001.1, forward strand.
CTGCGCGGCCATGCGTGCGGGGCCGCTGCGTGCACGCACGGCCTGTTCGAGCTGGTCGGCAGCCTGGCGACGGTTGTCGAGCACCGTGACCAGCATGAAAGCGATCGCAATGATGCCGACGCCGGCAAGCACGCGGTTCCACACCTGCCACGGATCGCGCTGGCGACGACGCGCCGCGGTATCCAGCAGGTTGACGCCGCGCGGGGTGCCGTCGATGTCGAGCACGTCGACGCCGGCAAGGCGCCCGGCCAGTGGGCCGAGTGCGGCCAGCATCGGCTCTGCGCGCAGGCGCGGCGCGGCGACGAGTTCGATGTCGAGCTGGCCATCGGGACGACGACCGACGAGGCGCGCGTCGTACAGCACGTCCTCGGCGGCGAACGGGGTCTGGCGATCGAGTTCGAAACGCACGACGTCGCGCAGGCGATCCGCCGCGGCAGCGGGCAGCGCGAGGCGTCGCACCAGGGCGGCCGTAGCGGGCAGCACGAGCCAGCGCGGCAGGTCGACGGCGCCGGAGCTGAGCACGGTGGCGAGCGGGTCGTCGCCGGGTGCATCGATGAGTGCGGGAAGCCGGCCGAGGTCGCGCAGCTCGCCTTCGCGTTGCAGCTGCAGGCGCACTTCGCCGTCGGCGAGCGGCATCAGCAGCAGACGGCCACGATCGACGCCCAGCGCGCGGCGGACGCGCGCAGGCAGCCACGCGGCGAGCGCATGGCCCCACCATGCGAGCAATCCACGCAGGCTGGTGGCCTGCGGGCCGAGACGGGCGATGAAACGCCCGAGGCCGCGCATCGGGCCCTCGAGAATCGAGGTCATGGTGACGGAATCCCCTCCTCCCAACGCAACGGTGTGTAGGCCATCCCCGGAATGGCGCTGCCCCCGGTGCGTACTACCGCGCCCAGCGTGGCGATGCGTCCGCCACGAAGCCGGGCCCGGCTCTCGATACTATACGTTCCGCTTCCGAACGCCTGCAGGCTTTCGCCGCCCGGAATCGCCGGAAGCGGTTGGCCCGTCGACGGGTCCCAGGCGTCGCGCTGCTGGACGATCGCCTTGCCGTCCATGCCCATCGCGGTGAGGACCGGCGCCGCCGCGAACGCGGGCTCGGGTCGACCACGGCCACTGAACACCGTCACGTACGGCGCGAGCCTGCGGAAGTCGTCGCCGGTGAAGCCCAGCACCTGAAGCAGTTCGGCGGTGCTTTCGAAGTCGGCATCCTTCGCGCCGTAGTCGCGCCCCGCCGACGCGTAGTCCGGATCCTCCGCGCCGCCCGACGGCTGCGTGAGCTGGTCGGCGTCGCGCCAGTCGATCACGGCGCTCGCAAGTTTCTCGGCGCGCTGGCGGTCGATGCCGACCGCGGTGAACAGCCCGACCAGCAACGGCGGATCGGCGTGGTTGAGATCGACCTTCGCGTCCTCGTCGACGATGCGGATCTCGACGTCGGCGCCTTCGAACGCCCATTTGTAGGCGCGACCGTCGGGCCGCCATTGCTGGCGCGGATCGGTCTGCGACACGCGAGTCAGCGCGTACTCCAGCCCGGCGCGCGCGATCTCGTTCCCTTGCACGCCGTCGACCAGCGCGCGGCCCTGCATGCCTTCGGTGCGCGCGGTGAGCGAGAACGCGCCGACCAGCGCGATCAGCAGCACCATCAGCCACAACACGAGAAGCAGCGCGGCGCCGCGCGTCCGCCGCATCATCGGGTGATCCCGGTGGCGTATGCGGCGGCGAGGCGCGGCGCGACGTCGAGCACGGGCCACGGTTTGCCGTCTTCGCCGGTGACGCGGATTTCGACCAGCAGCGGGAGCTGTTCCGTCGTCGTCCAGTCGTCCTGCCATTCGGCGGGCTTACCGTCTTCGCCGACGCCGCGATAGTGGAATTCGACGCTGCGCAGCTTGTCGGCCAACACTTCGGGATCGCGGTCGACATGCGGCATCGCATCGCCGGGCTGCACGACCGCAAGACCGAGCGTGAGGCGCACGCCTTCGCCGGACGGCATGCGTTCGATGCGCAGGTCATGCACGCTCGGGCCGCCGCGACCGATGTAGTCGGGCAGGTCGGAGACGAAGCGCATGCGTTCGCGATCACCGGCGAAGCGCATCGGCTGGCCGGTGGCCGAATCGATCTGGAACGGCACGGCGCGCGCGCTCGCAATACGGCGACGCAGGAAGCCCTGCACCGCGCGGATGTGTTCGCTGCTCGCGGCAATGGCTTCGCCGCGTCGCGCCGCACCGGTCGCGCCGGTGATGGTCGCGAACGCGAGCGTGAGGCCCAGCGCGAGCAGCACCGTCGCGATCAGGATTTCGACCAGCGTGAATCCGCGCGCGTGCTTCACGTCTGCGGCGCTCCGGAGAGATTCGCAGGCACCAGACGCAGCGAATGCAGTTCGTAACGCTCGCGCGGCCCGCCGTCGCCCCATTGCATGGTCAAGTCGAGTGCGAGAAGCACCGGCGCGTTCGGGTCGACCGGCTGCGCCGTCGGCGCATTCGTCTGATAGCGATGCACGTGCAATTGCCAGTGATAGCGCCCGTCCTCCAGTTCGCCATCGCGCTCCCCTTCGTGCAGCGGGCCGTCGGTGTCGACCTGATCAAGGATGGATTGCGCGAGCAGCGCGGCGCGTCCCGCATCGGCCGACCATCGCACTTGACGGCTCGAATTGGTCAGGGTGCCCAGCAGCAACGTGAGCGCGATCGCGAGGATGCCGAACGCAACAACGACTTCGATCAGCGTGTAGCCGCGCTGGCGCTGCATCAGCGCGCGTCCGCCTGCGCGAGCTTCACTTCACCGGTGAGCCATGCGACGTCGATGTTCCATGCCGCCGCGTCGCGCGCGACCTGCACGCGTCCGCCGGTGGACGCGCCGTCGGCGAAGAACGTGATCGCACCTTCGTCGGGCGACGGCTGCGTCTGTCGCGCACCGATAAACGAGACTTTCAGCGTCGAAGGAATCTCGCCGTGTCGTCCGTCTGGTGCCTGCCAGGCATGCGTGCGCGGCTGGATCACGAAGCGCTGCGTCTGCCCGGTCGCGATGGCACGCGTGCGGGTGAAGCGCAGCTGCGCGGCGATGTCCTTCGCCGCGGAACGCAATTGCATGCCCTTGAAGCCGCCGGTCATCGCGGCCGCGGCGAGCACGCTCATCACGCCGATCAGCACGATGACGATGATGATTTCGATCAGCGAAACGCCGCGCGCACGACGGGCGGCGGGTCCTGCCGTCCGACGTGGCGCGGTGCGGATCATTCGCTGCGCAGGTCGGCGTCGTAACTCGTGCCGCCGGGCTTGCCGTCCTTGCCGAGGATGATCAGGTCGAACGCGTGGCCTTCATCGCCCGGCGCCTTGTAGCTGATCGGGTTGCCCCACGGATCCTTCAGTTCGCCCTCTTTCGCGTACGGGCCGAGCCAGCCCGTCGCGCCTTGAGGCGCGGCCGCGAGGTCGGACAGCGACGTCGGGTACTTGCCGACGTCTTCCTTGTACTGGTCGATCTTCTGCGCGAGCGTCTGCACTTCGGACTTCGCGAGATTGGCCTTGGCACGATCGGCGCCGCCGAGGATGCGGCTGCCGACGAAAGTCAGTACCACGCCGATCAGCACGATGACGATGATGATCTCGATGAGGCTCATGCCGCGCTGGGCGCGCGGGGCGGGCGATCGGGTCAGGGAACGGCGATTGCGCATGGCGGACGGTTTCGGGGGAAAGGGCGACTGTTTACCAAATTCGTGACGTGAAGCGGGAAATTTGGCCGGGCTGTTCAGGATTTTTCGTGCGGAGACGCTGAATGGATGGACCTTTGGGATGCGGTTCGGTTCCCGCGGGTTTTTCAATTCGGGGGCGGATGGAGTGGCTCGGCCGCGTGCTTCAAGTGCCGATCGGCAAATGCATAGCGCAGGATCGCGGCTCGCGTTCGCTACGTTCGCGATCTATGCCGCGATGCCACATCGCTGTCGCATTGACCCCGCGCTACGAACTCCTCGAACTCCGGCCCGCCGCAGCGCGGCGGGGGTAAGGAAGGCCGGCGCGGCAGTGCCGCGACCGCTGTCGAACTCGCATCGCGCGACTACTTTCTCGAACTCCGGCCCGCCGCAGCACGGCGGGCGTTCGCAATGCCACGCGGCAATGCCGCGTAAGCGGCATCGCTCACCCAATCTGCCCCGTAAGGTCGTACATGGGGACGAGGATGCCGAGGATCACCGTGCCGATCACGAACGCGAGCACCATCGTCACGATCGGCACCAACGCGGCAAGCATGCGGTCCAGCGCGAGGCCCGTTTCATGTTCGAAGGTTTCCGCAGTGCGCAGCAGCATCGTGTCGAGCGCGCCGGATTCCTCGCCGACCTGGATCATCTGCAGCGCGAGGCGCGGGAAGCGCTTGCCGCGGCCGAGCGCGGTCGACAGCGCGACGCCGTTCTTCACTTCATCCGCCGCTTTCTCGACGTCCTCGGCGAGCACGCGGTTGCCGAGCACGTTGCGGCCGATGCCGAGCGCGGTGATCAGGGGCACACCGTTGCGCACCAGCGTGCCGAGCGTGCGCGCGAGGCGCGCGACTTCGATGCGTGCGATGAGCAAGCCGGCGAACTTGCGTCGCAGCACCCAACCGTCGAACGCGATGCGGAACGCGGGATCGCGACGCTTGCGTTCGATCCACCACAGCAGCGCGGCCGGCGCGGCAACGATCACGATCCAGAAATCGCGAACGAAATTGCCGATGCCGAGGATGATCTTGGTGAACAGCGGCAACTGCGCGCCGAGGCTTTCGTACATCTGTGCGAACTGCGGCACCACGTAGCCGAGCAGGAACAGCAGGCTCAGCGTCACCATCACCATCAGGATCGCCGGGTAGATCATCGCGTTGATCACGCGACCCTGCAGCGCGCGTGCACGTTCGAGGTAGTCGGCGAGGCGCGCGAGCGTGTCGGACATGTTGCCGCCCGCTTCGCCCGCGCGAACCATGTTGATGTACAGGCGCGAGAACGCGCCGTGCTGGCGATCCAGCGCCGTCGACAACGCGGCACCGCCACGCACGGCTTCCCGAATGTCGGCGATGGTGCGACGCGCGGCTTCGTCGTCAGGGAGTTCGAGCAGGATCGACAACGCACGATCGAGCGGTTGTCCCGCACCGAGCAGCGTCGACAACTGCTGCGTGAACTGCACGAGCCGCGAGCCGGCGAACGGCTTGGCCTTGAACAGGCCGTGCCAGAACGCGGGACCGCCGCCTTCGCTCGCCGGTTTCGCTTCGACGGGAAGATGACCCTGCCCCTGCAGGCGCTGCACGACTTCGTCGACGCTCGCGGCCTCCATCTGGCCGTCGAGCATTTCGCCGCGCGGGTTCAGCGCCTTGTAGCGGAACAGCGCCATGCGCCGATCAGGCCTCTTCCGTCACGCGCAGCACTTCCTCGATGGTCGTCTCGCCGGCGAGTGCCTTGGCGATGCCGTCCTCGTACATGGTGCGCATGCCGGCGGCGCGTGCGATCTGCTCGACCTCGCCCATGCCTGCATGGCGCATCACCGCGCGACGCAGCTCGTCGTTCATGACGAGGAATTCCATGATCGTCGTGCGGCCGGCATAACCGGTCGGCGCGATAGCCGACGAACGCGGGCGGTAGAGATAGATGTCGCCCTGCGGCTGCAGCCGACGCAGGCCGAACTTCTCGATCTCCTCCGGCGACGCGCGATAACGCTCGGCGTGCGTCGGTTCGAGTCGACGCACGAGGCGCTGCGCGAGGATGCCGTTGATCGTCGACGTGAGCAGGTAGTCCTCGACGCCCATGTCGAGCAGTCGCGTAATGCCGCCCGCGGCGTTGTTCGTATGCAGCGTCGACAGCACGAGGTGACCGGTGAGCGCCGACTGGATCGCGATGCGCGCGGTCTCGAGGTCGCGCATTTCGCCGATCATGATGATGTCCGGATCCTGTCGGACGATCGATCGCAGCGCGTGCGCGAAGTCCAGCCCGATCTGCGGCTTGGCCTGGATCTGGTTGATGCCTTCGATCTGGTATTCGACCGGGTCTTCGACCGTGATGATCTTGACGTCGGGCGTGTTGAGCTTGCTCAGCGCGGTGTACAGCGTGGTCGTCTTGCCCGAACCGGTCGGACCGGTGACGAGCAGGATGCCGTGCGGCTGGTCGAGCACGCGCTGGAATTCGGACAGGAAGTTGTCGGTGAAACCGAGCTTCTCGAAGCTCAGCACGATCGATTCGCGATCGAGCAGTCGCATCACCACGCTTTCGCCGTGCGCGGTCGGCACGGTGCTGACGCGCAGGTCGAGCTCGCGGCCCTGCACGCGCATCTGGATGCGGCCGTCCTGCGGCAGGCGGCGCTCGGCGATGTTGAGCCGCGCCATGATCTTGATGCGACTGATCACCGCGGCGGTGAGGTTCGACGGCGGGCTTTCGCCTTCGTGTAGCACGCCGTCGACGCGGTAGCGCACCTTCAGCTGATTCTCGAACGGCTCGATGTGGATGTCCGACGCACGCAGTTCGACCGCGCGCTGGATCACGAGGTTCACGAGCCGGATGACCGGCGCTTCGGACGCCAGGTCGCGCAGGTGTTCGACGTCGTCGAGTTCGCCGCCCTCGCCTTCCGCGGTGTCGACGATCGCGCCCATCGCGCTGCGGCCCTGGCCGTGCCAGCGCTCGATCAGCGCATCGATTTCCGAACGAAAGCCGACGACGGGACTCAGCGGTCGCGCCAGCGCGAGGCGCAGCGCGTCGAGCTGGTAGACGTCCTGCGGATCGGCCATCAACACGTCGATGGCGGCATCGCCTTCGCGGATCGGGCAGAGATGGAATTGCCGCATGAACTTCGGCGACAGCGCGATGTTCTCGGGCGGCAGGTCGGGCAGGTCTTTCGTCGCGACGATCGGCAGGCCGAGCACGGTCGCGACGGCTTCCGCGTGGTCGCGCTCGGAAACGAGTCCGAGACGTCCGAGCAGGGCCAGCAGCGAGCCGCCGGTTTCGGCTTCGAGACGACGTGCGCGCGCGAGGTCGGCGTCCTTCAGACGGCCGCGCTCGATCAGCAACGCGACGACGCGCGCTTCGACGGGATCTCCGCCGATGGGTTCCTCGATGGGATCGACGACCGCGTTCACCCGCACCTCCCTGACGACCGCCGGACTGTAGCAGCCGAGGCCATGCTCAGCCGCGACCGGCGCCGTTCACGCGCGTGAAGTCCATGGTCCAGTTGGTTTCCCATTCGCGCCCGCCGTCGGCCGAGAACGCCTGTTCCCAGCGCGGATGCTCGGGGTCGACGGCAGTCCAGATGAAGCGGATGCGGATGGGCCGGCCATCGAGTTCGGCGTCCGCGAAGAACGTGCCGACGCCGCCCTCGAAACCGCCGACGACGGGGACGTCGAGGTCACCCGGGGCACGGCCATCGAGCCACCAGATCGACCAGGTGCCGCGTTCACGATCGAACGAACGCACTGCGATAGCGCGGTAAGCGCCGTCCGGCATGTCGAGCAGGTTGTCCTCGACGTTGCCGAAGCCGCCGAGCACCGGGCGCGTCGACATCGTGCCCGGGAATTCGACCCAGTCGGTGCAGCCCTGCAGGCGCGCGGCGAGGCGGCGATGGACGACGGTCCAGTCGCCGAACGCGAAGTCGAAATCGGTGGGTGGTGCAGCGTTGACGTCCATGTCGATCTCCGTTTCGATCAGCGCGCGCCGACCCATGCACGCGCGTTGCGGAACATCCGCAGCCACGGCGAATCGGCGGGCCAATCGCGCGGCGCCCAACTCAGGTTCGCGCTGCGCAACGTGCGTTCGGGATGCGGCATCAGCAGGGTGACGCGGCCATCGCGACTGGTGAAACCGGCGATCGCGTCGTGCGAGCCGTTCGGATTGAGCGGGTACTGCGCCGCCTGCTCGCCGTCACCGTCGACATAGCGTGCGGAGACAGCAATCGCCATGCGCGCGGCCGGGTCGTCGAAATGCACGCGACCTTCGCCGTGTGAGACGGCGACCGGAATGCGCGAGCCTTCCATGCCCCTGAGGAAGATCGACGGCGATTCGTTGATCTGCAGCAGCGCGAGTCGCGCTTCGAACTGCTCGCTGCGGTTGCGCAGCAGGCGCGGGAAATACTCCGCGCCGGGAATCGCCGGCGCCATCGACGCCATCATCTGGCAGCCGTTGCAGACGCCGAGGGCGAACGTGTCCTCGCGCAGGAAGAATGCGGTAAACGCATCGCGTACCGGCGCGCGTTCGAGTGCGCTGGTCGCCCAGCCGCGGCCCGCGCCGAGAACGTCGCCGTAGCTGAAGCCGCCGCAGGCCGCCATGCCGGTGAACTGCGCGAGGTCGACGCGCCCGGCGATCAGATCGCTCATGTGCACGTCGACCGCGGTGAAGCCCGCCTTGTCGAACGCCCACGCCATTTCGATCTGCCCGTTGACGCCCTGCTCGCGCAGGATCGCCACCTTCGGACGCGATGCGATGTTGACGTACGGCGCGGCGACGTCGTCTGACGGATCGAACGTCAGCTTCGGCACCAGGCCCTTCGCGTCGAAGTCGCGCGCGATCTCGCGTTCTTCTTCGGCGCAGTCCGGGTTGTCGCGTAGGCGCTGCATGGCGTGCGACACCGACCACCACGCATCGAACAGTTCCTGCCAGCTCCACTCGGCCAGCGTTTCGCCGTCGCGACGCACGCGGATCTGCGGCGACGTGGTCGGCTTGGCCACGCGCTGCGCGCAGTCGATGAGCCCGTGCTGCGCGACGAGATCGGCGAACTCCGCGCGATCCTCCACCGCCACCTGCACGATCGCGCCGAGTTCTTCGTTGAACAGGCAGCGGAACGCGTCGTCGCCCCAGGCGTCGAGCGAAATATCGAGGCCAGTGCGCGAGCAGAACGCCATTTCGGCGAACGCGGCGAACGCGCCGCCGTCGGAACGGTCGTGGTACGCGCGGATCAGATTCGCCTGACGCGCAGCGCGGATGAGTTCGAAGAACTCGACGATGCGCTGCGGATCATCGACGTCGGGCACGCCGAAGTCGTCGTGCTCGGACGCGCCGGCGAACGCGGGAAACGCGGCATCGCCGCCGGCCTGCGGATGGCATTGCGCCAGCACCGAACCGCCGAGGCGCTGCTTGCCCGCGCCGAGACCGATCAACCACAGATCGCTGTCGACCTCGCGGTCGAGCAGCGGCGTCGATTGCAGGCGTACGTCGGTGACGGGTGCGAACGCGGTGATCACCAGCGACACCGGCGACACCGACTTCTGCTGCGCGCCGTCGGCGTGCCACTGCGCCTGCATCGATAGCGAATCCTTGCCGACCGGAATCGCGAGTTCGAGCGCCGGGCACAGCTCCATCGCGATCGCCTTCACCGCGTCGAACAGCAGCGCGTCCTCGCCCGGATGACCGCATGCGGCCATCCAGTTCGCGGAGAGCTTGATGCGGTCCAGCGATTCGACCGGTGCGGCGCAGAGATTCGTGATCGCTTCGCCGACCGCCATGCGCGCAGCCGCCGCGGAATCGAGCAGTGCGAGCGGCGTGCGTTCGCCGATCGCCATGGCTTCGCCGGCATGCGTATCGAAGCCGCTGAACGTGATCGCGCAATCGGCGACCGGCAACTGCCACGGGCCGACCATCTGGTCGCGCGCGGTGAGTCCGCCAACACTGCGATCGCCGATCGTGATGAGGAAACTCTTCGACGCGACAGTCGGATGCGCGAGCACGCGCAGGCCGGCGTCGCGCAGGTCGAGCCCCGCCCATTTCAATGACGGCCACTTCGGCGCCGGCGGATGCACGGCGTCGCGATGCATCTTCGGCGGCTTGCCGAACAGCACGTCCATCGGGATGTCGATGGCCCAACCGGTTTCGCCGTTCGCGACGCGTTCGCGCGTGGCGCCGTGACCGACCACGAGTCGTTCTTCCGACGTCGCATAACCGACCACCGCGAACGGGCAACGCTCGCGTTCGCAGATCGCGGCGAATTCATCGACGCGCTCCGGCGGCAGGCCGAGCACGTAACGTTCCTGCGATTCGTTGCACCACAGCTGCATCGGCGACAGCGATGGATCGTCACTGGGCACGCGATCCAGATCGATGACGCCGCCGAGGTCGCTGTCGTGCAGCAGCTCCGGAATCGCGTTCGACAGCCCGCCCGCACCGACGTCGTGCACCGTCGCGATCGGGTTGTTGTCGCCTTGTCCGACGCAGCGGTCGATCACTTCCTGGCAGCGACGTTCCATCTCGGGGTTGTCGCGCTGCACGCTGGCGAAATCCAGCGACTCCTGGCTTTCGCCGGACGCGACGGAACTCGCCGCGCCGCCGCCGAGGCCGATCAGCATCGCGGGGCCGCCGAGCACGACGATGGCATCGCCGTCGCGCAGGCCGTGCTTCTGCACCTGGATGCGATCCATCGCGCCGAGGCCGCCGGCGAGCATGATCGGCTTGTCGTAGGCGCGCGCAATGTCGCCTTCCGGCAGCTCGAAACTACGGAAATAACCGAGCAGGTTCGGCCGGCCGAATTCGTTGTTGAACGCGGCGGCACCGATCGGGCCGTCGAGCATGATCTCGAGCGCCGGCGCCATGCGCGGGTTCAGCGCGCGCGGCGCTTCCCACGGCTGCGGCAGCGTCGGGATGCGCAGGTGCGATACCGAGAAACCGGCGAGGCCGGCCTTCGGCTTGCCGCCGCGGCCGGTCGCGCCTTCGTCGCGGATCTCGCCGCCTGCACCCGTCGATGCGCCGGGGAACGGTGCGATCGCGGTCGGATGGTTATGCGTCTCGACCTTGATGCAGAACGCGGATTCGACTTCGCCTTCGCTGCGATACGTGAAGTCGGGACCGGAAGGACGGAAGCGTTTCGCGCGATAACCGGCGACCACCGCGGCGTTGTCGCTGTACGCGCTCAGCGTGTGCTGCGGCGTCGTGGCGTGCGTGTGGCGGATCATGCCGAACAGCGACTTCGGGCGGTCGACCCCGTCGATGGTCCACGTCGCGTTGAAGATCTTGTGCCGGCAGTGCTCGGAGTTGGCCTGCGCGAACATCATCAGCTCGACGTCCGCGGGCGCGCGGCCGAGCGCGGCGTAACGCTCGCGCAGGTAGGCGATCTCGTCGTCGGCCAGTGCGAGGCCGAGTCGTGTGTTCGCGTTTTCCAGATCGTCGAGCGGGATGCGTTCGAGATCGCCACGTGACGGTGCTTCGAACAGCGCGACGGCGTCTTCGCGCGCATCGAGCAGCGATTGCGTCATCGGGTCGTGCAGCACCTTGGCGAGCGCGCCTTGCGTGGCGGCGTCGGTCGGCCAGCCGGCGACGTCGATGCGCATGCCGCGCTCGACGCGCTGCACCGGCAGTCCGGCGCCCTGCAGCAACTCGGTGGCCTTGCTCGACCACGGCGAACGGGTGCCGAGGCGCGGCGTCACGAAGCGCGAGACGGCGCAGGCGTCGCGGTCGGCGAACCCGTCGCCGGCCTCGAGGATCTGGCCGAGCTTGGCGACATCCGGTTGCGCGCCGGGCTCCGGCAGCACCCAGTAGGTATGCCGGGCGCCGAGCAGGCGGATCTCAGGGTGGAGGCTGCGGAGACGGGCTTGGAGCCGCTCCAGGCGGAACGGCGACAGGGCGGGGGCGCCCTCGAGGACGATCATGTCCGACGGACCGTGCGACGGCAGGGCCCGCCATTGTACCCGCCTGCGGCGGGCGCCCGGTTCAGCCGGCCGGCTTGGCCGGCTCCATCTTGTCGAGGATCTCGCGCAGCTTGTCCGGTGGGACGTAGCCGCCGAGTTGCGTGCCGTCGGCGGCGATCACCATGGGAGTACCGGTCAGGCCGGCGCGCTGGCCGATGTCGTATTCCATGTCGACCGGGCTTTTGCAGCTGCGCTGCGGCACGGGGCGATCGTTCTTGGCGTCGGTCAGCGCCTTCTTGCGGTCGGCCGAGCACCAGACCGACACCATCTGGCGGTAGTCGTCGCTGCCGATGCCCGCGCGCGGGAACGCGACGTACTCGACCGCGATGCCCTGGCGGTTGTAGTCGGCGATCTCGCTGTGGAACTTGCGGCAGAAGCCGCAGCTGATGTCGGTGAACACGGTGACGCGGTGCTTCGGGTTCGGCGGCGAAAACACGATGCGGTCGCTCGCCGGGATCTGCTGAAGCAGCTTCTGGCGCAGGTGGCCAAGCGAGGCCTCGGTCAGGTTGTCCTGTTTGGCGGTGTCGTACAGCGCGCCGCCGGAACCGGGAACGAACATGTAGCGGCCGTCGTCACTCACGTAGGCGACCTGCCCGCCGACCACGACCTCGCGGAAGCCCGGCATCGGCGCGCTGCCCACGTGCTCGACCACCGCACGCGGCTCGAGCTTGTGGATGGCCTCGATAGCGCGTGCGTCTGGCGTACCGGCAGCCGGCTTGGCCTCGACGGTCGAGCCGGCGGTGCGCGCGAGCGGCGTGGCGGCCTTGGCGGCGCTGTCCGACGGAACCTTCGCGCAGGCGGCGAGGCTGGCAACGCCGAGCGCGGCGAGGAGGATCGAGGAACGGAGAGGACGCATCGGAACCCGGGAATGCTGCAGGGAGCCCGGATTGTTGCATGCGGGTGGGGAGCGGCCGTGAGAGCAGGTTTCTGGGTTCAGTGGGTGGTGGGTGTGGGACTGCGTGCTCGTGGCGGCAGCGTGGCGGGCGTGAAAAAGGACGCGCGGGACCGTACGCCATTGCTACCGGCTTTCTTTCGCGACCCGCCTTCAGCGATCGTCCAGCCCGCCGCGGCGCGGCGGGCGTTGGGCGCGCCACGCGGCAGTGCCGCCATCGCTATCGACTTTCTTGTCGCGACTCGACCTGGGCGATCGCCCTGCCCGCCGCAGCGCGGCGGGCGTTCGGCGTGCCACGCGGCGATGCCGTCCTCGCTATCGATTTTCTTGTCGCGACTCGACTTGGGCGATCGTCCGGCCCGCCGCAGCGCGGCGGGCGTTCCGGCAGGCCACGCGGCAGTGCCGCGTAAGCGGCCTGCCGTCACCCTCTCGGGTGATGCATTCGATGCAGTTGCTTGAGCTTCTCCCGCGCCACCAGCGTGTATATCTGCGTGGTCGAGAGCGAGCTGTGGCCGAGCAGCATCTGCAAGGCGCGCAGGTCGGCGCCGTGGTTGAGCAGGTGCGTTGCGAAGCTGTGGCGCAGGCCGTGCGGCGAGATACGCGCGGGGTCGATGCCGGCGACCGCTGCCATGCGTTTCACCGTCGACCAGAAACGCTGGCGTGTGAGCGGCTCGCTGTTCGCGTCGAGAAACAGGAACGGCGACGTGCGGCCCTTGCCCAGCAGCGACGGGCGCGCGGTCGCGGCATAGCGTTCGAGCCAGTGCTGCGCTTCCTCGCCCATCGGCACGAGGCGCTCGCGGCTGCCCTTTCCCGTGACGCGCAATGCACCCTGCCGCAGATTCACCGACTGCGCGGGCAGACCGACCAGCTCGCTGACGCGCAGGCCGGTCGCGTACATGAGTTCGAGCATCGCCTTGTCGCGCAGGCCGACGGGCGTTTCGACATCGGGCGCGGCGAGCAACGCGGTGATCTGTGATTCGGTCAGCGCTTTCGGCAGCAGGCGCGGCAGCGTCGGCGTGCCGAGCAACGCGGTCGGGTCGTCGCTGCGCAGGCGCTGGCGGATGCACCACGCGAAGAAGCCACGCAACGCCGAGAGCAGTCGCGCATTGCTGCGCGGCGAGTAACCGTCGCGTGCGCGGCTGGCGAGGTAATCGGAAAGATCGGCGGGCATCGCGGCGGCGAGTGCACCATCGCGACCGCGCCATCGCGCGAAGCCGGCAAGGTCGCGCCGGTAGCTGTCGCGCGACGAGGTCGACAGGCCGGTTTCCGCCCAGATCGCATCGAGATGGCGATCGATCAGTTGCGCGTCCGACGCGCCGAGTTCCGGCAGCGCCCTCGCCGCCTGTCGCCGCGCAGCGACCGCGCCGGCGCGTCGCGTTCCCCGATCCGCATCCATACGCGGCAGCTTAGCCATTATCCTGATCGCATGGCATCGACTTCTTCCGCGCGCCCCTGGATCGGCTGGCGCCTGTTCGCGCTTTTCTACGACTTCTGGGCCGTGGCCGCGCTGTGGATGGTCACGTCGCTGCTGTTCAACGTCGGCTATTCGATCGTCATGCACAGCGAGCGTGCCTATGTGCGGCCGGTGTCATGGCCGGCATTGCTGTTGTGGATCGTGTGCTGGCTTATCGCCGGCGTGTACGCGGTGGTGAGCTGGTCGCGTGGCGGGCAGACGCTCGGTATGCGTGCGTGGCGACTGCGCGTGGTCGGAATCGATGGCGTCGTCGATCGAAGTGCGCTGATTCGACGCTACGTCGTGGGCACGGCGTCGCTGCTGCTCGGCGGTCTGGGCTTCTGGTGGGCGTGGTTCGATCGCGACCGGCTGACATGGCATGACCGGGCGAGTGGTTCGCGGGTGGAGCGAATTGCCAAACGTTGAGCGTGCGATGTCGTCAGAAGACTTGGCGGCGCGTCGCTCGACCGTTGGTTAGTTCATTGAAGTCGGTGCGCGCGTAACAAGTTCGGCGCGACCCGGTGAGGCGACTGCAATTATTTTCGCATCGTCACTACCGCGCGCGCCCGGCCCGCCGCAGCGCGGCGTGCGTTCGCGACGCCCGCGCGGCAATGCGTGTTCGTCTGTCGCAAGGACCGCGCGGCAGTGCCGCGCAAGCGGTCCTGACTACCCCGATCGCCGTCTGAACAGAACCGCCGACAGCACGATCATCAGCAGCGTCGGCGCCAGATACGCGACGCGGTAGTCCATCTGGAATGCGCGCGCGGCGCGGACGAAGACTTCCTGCACCAGCCAGAAGCCGAGCGAGAACACGATGCCGAGGAACAGCCGGCGTCCGAGACCACCACTGCGCAGCGTGCCGAACGCAAACGGCACCGCGGCGAGGCATAGCGCGAGCGCGTTGAGCGGATAGAACCAGCGGCCCCAGTAGTGCTCTTCGAACTCGTTGGCGTCGAGGCCGTTGCGCTCGCGGTATTCCATCGCGTCGCGCAGCTCGTTGGATGCGAGATAGCGCGGGCTGTCGAGGTCAGCCGTCAGTGCCGCGGTATCGAGGCGCGATGCCCACTGCTGCTCCGGAATCGTCTCGGTGCGCACGGACTTCGCGTCGAACAGCGTGCGTTCGACATTGCGCAGCAGCCAACTTCCGGGGCGATGCTCGGCGACGGCCGCATGCGAGATCGACTTCAGTCGGCCGTCGGTCTCGAATTCGTACAGGCGCACGTCGCGCAATTCGAGCCACTGCTTGCCGTTCTCACTGCGCTCCTGCCCGCCCTGCGCATTGAGGATGACTTCACCCTCGCGCGCCCACAGACCGGAGTAACGCGCCACCACCGTGTCGCGATTGGTCGCCGTCTGCTTGACGATGTTCGACATGCGATCGCCCCACGGGCCGAGCGTCTCGCCGTTCAACACCATCAGTAGCGTGAGCAGTGCGACCGCGCCGGCGACGCTGACACCGAGCCGGCGTCGCGACAGGCCGACCGCGCGCAGCGCCGTCAATTCGGACGACGATGCGAGCTGGCCCAGCGCCATCAGCGCGCCGATGACCGCGGCGGTCGGAAACAGCGTGTAGGCGCGACGCGGCGCGGTGTACGCGACATGCGCGACCGCCTTGCCGAAGCCGTAGTCGCCCTTGCCGATGTCGCCGACCTCGTTGACCAGCGCGAGCATGACGTCGAGGCCGAGCAGCACCATCCACGTGAGCAGCACGGTGCCGAGCACGGCGCGCGCGACGTAGACATCGTGGATCTTCGGGAACGGCTTCATCGCGTCGCTCCACGCAGGCGCGGCGCACGGATGCGACCGTCCAACGAATACATCCACGCACCCAGCGCGAGCAGCGGCAGCACCAGCCACCACTGGCCGAGCCCCACCGGGATCTTGCCGCGAGTGATCCAGTTGACGCTGGCCAGCGACAGCATCGTGGCGACGAGATAGATCAGGAAGCCGACCGAGATGCGGCCGAGGCGGCCCTCACGCGGCGAGCTGCGCGCGAGCGGCACGGCGAGCAGCGCGAACGCGATCGCGAGCAGCGGCGGCGCGATGCGCGAATGCAGCTCGGCCTTGGCGGCGGGGCGCGCATCGGCGATCAGTCGCGGCGTCGACAGCATGCGCGGGTCATCGGGGTCGTAGCGGCCCTTGGATGCCGGCATCTCGGCCTCGTTAGCGCGGTAGCGCATCAGACGGTAGTCGCGGTTCGGGCCTTGGCGCGGGCCTTCGACCTCGAAGCCGTTGTCGAGCACGAGGATGCGGTGGCCGTCGTTGTCGACCTCGAGATGGCCGGCGTTCGCGGTCGTCACGTCGAGGCGATCGTTCTTCTGGCGATAGATGAAGACGCGTTCGAATTTGGTGCCGTCGGTCGACATGCGGCTGACGAACACCACGCCGCCGCTGCCGATCGGGGTGAAGCGGCCGGGCTCGAGACCGGCTACCAGCAGGTTGCGCGTGGCCTCGTTGACCATCTGCTTGGAGGTGCGCTCGGCCCATGGGGCGAGCCACAACGAGCAGACGGCGATGATGATCGCGATGGGCGCGACCAGCCCGATCAGCGGGCGCAGCATGCGCTTCGGGCCGATGCCGACCGACGCCAGCACCGGCATCTCCGAGTCGCGATAAAGCCGGCCCAGCGCCAGCATCAGGCCCAGCATCAGCGCCAGCGGCAGGATGATCGGCAGCCAGTTGAGGAACAGCAGGCCCAGCTGCGGCAGCAGCATGTCCGCGGGGAAGCGGCCCTCGGCGATGTCGCGCAAGACGTCGGCGAAGACCGCGCCGAAGGCCACCATCAGCAGCACGAGGGTGGTCGCCAGCACGGCCTGGACGAATTCGGAGAGCAGGTAGCGATCGAATTTCAGCATTCGCGGGGGCTGTTTTAGACTCGTCGTTCGTTCAACGGCCCGTCGCGGCGCTTTTCCGGCGCGTTCGGGATCATGGGCCGGCATCGACTGCCGGCTGCGGCCCACAAGGGTCGGCGATTGTACGTAAATCCCCTTTCACACCCCCGGGAACCCTGGATGGCCCTCGAATTCGATCTCACCTCCGACGCCGTTGCGTCCGTTGCCGCGGACTGCATCGTCGTCGGCGTGTTCGCCGACAAGTCCCTGAGCGAGGCCGCCACGGCGATCGACCGCGCCAGCAACGGGCGCCTGTCGGCCCTGATCGAGCGCGGCGACGTCAGCGGCAAGGCGGGCAAGACCGCGCTGCTGCACGACCTGCCGGACGTGAAGACGCCGCGCGTGCTGGTCGTCGGCCTCGGCGATTCGACCAAGTTCGGCGTCCCGCAATACATCAAGGCGGTCGGCGACGCCGCGCGCGCACTGAAGGCAGGCCCGGTGGCGCATGCCGTCACCACGCTGCCGCAGGTGCCGGTGAAGGGTCGCGACACCGCCTGGGCGATCCGTCAGGCCGTGGCCTGCACCGACCACTGCGCCTACCGCTACACCGCGACGCTCGGCGAGAAGTCGCGCGCCAAGATCGAGCCCGGCCTGACCCGCCTCACCGTCGCCAGCGACGACGCGCAGGCGCTCGCGCAGGGTCGTGCCATCGCCGCGGGCGTGCAGTTCGCGCGCGAGCTCGGCAACCTGCCGCCGAACATCTGCAACCCGGCCTACCTCGCGCAGCAGGCGCAGGAGTTCGCGTCGCGCTTCGCCGAGTGTTCGTGCGAAGTCTTGGACCGCGAGCAGATGGAAGAGCTCGGCATGGGCTCGCTGCTGGCCGTCGCGCGCGGCTCGGCGAACCCGCCCAAGCTCATCGTCCTCAAGTACACCGGCGCCGGCGATGCGAAGCCCTACGTGCTGGTCGGCAAGGGCATCACCTTCGACACCGGCGGCATCAACCTCAAGGTGCAGGGCGGCGTCGAGGAAATGAAGTTCGACATGTGCGGCGCCGCGACGGTCATGGGCACGTTCGTGTCCGCGGTCGGGCTGAAGCTGCCGATCAACCTCACCGTGGTGGTGCCGGCGGTCGAGAACATGCCCGACGCCAATGCCTATCGCCCGTCCGACGTCCTGACCTCGATGTCGGGCAAGACCATCGAAGTCGGAAATACCGACGCCGAAGGCCGCCTGATCCTGTGCGACGCGCTGACCTACGCGCAGCGCTTCGAGCCGGCCGCGCTGGTCGACGTCGCCACGCTCACCGGCGCCTGCGTGATCGCGCTGGGCAAGTACGCCACCGGCCTGATGACCAAGGACGACGACCTGTCGGCCGAACTCGTCGACGCCGGCGAGGCGGTGTTCGACCGCGCCTGGCGCCTGCCGCTGTGGGACGAGTACCAGACGCAGCTCGAATCGACCTTCGCCGACGTCTACAACATCGGCGGCCGTTGGGCCGGTGCGATCACCGCGGGCTGCTTCCTCGCGCGCTTCACCGAAGGCCAGCGCTGGGCGCACCTCGACATCGCCGGCGTCGCCAACGACGAAGGCAAGCGCGGCATGGCGACGGGTCGCCCCGTCGGCCTGCTGTCGCAGTGGCTGATGGATCGCGCCGCGCAGGCGTGATCGGGATGGCACGCGCCGATTTCTACCTGATCACCACGCCGCGGTTCCGCTCGGAGCCGCTGCGCCTGGTCTGCGAGCTCGCCCGCAAGGCGTTCGACGCCGGCCTGCCGACGCTGGTGCTCGCGCGCTCGCAGGAGCAGGCGGAAGCGCTGGACGACCTGCTCTGGGACATGGGCGAAGAGGTCTACATCCCGCACCAGATCGCGGGCGCTGAAGAGGACGAGGAGGAAGCCGAAGTGCTGATCGCCTCGCCCGATACCGACGTCGCCCTGCGCCCGCTGGTGATCAACCTGCGCGACGCGGCGGTCGATGGCGCATTCGACCGCGTGCTGGAAGTCGTGCCCGCCGACGAGTCGTCCCGCGGGCCGCTGCGCGAGCGCTGGAAGCAGTACCAGTCGCGTGGGCTGGAGTTGAAGAAGCACGATATGTGAGGCGCGACGCGTAGCCGCGCGCTTCGCATTCCACCGCAGTTCGTTGGAGACACGACATGGAGTCACGTCTCGCCATCGCTCTGGTGGCGACACTGGTGGCCAGGTGCACGACGCACGGGCCGCCCGCCGAACCGCTTCTACCGTTGGAACCGCCACCGCCGCGCGGCCTGCAGGCCATCGCGCTGACCGCCGGCGAGTACGGCGTTCTGGTCGTCGACCGCGGCTGCGTGCGGGTGAAGAGCGGCCGGAAAACCCGCACCGTGCTGTGGTCGAAGAACACGCGCCTGGACTACGACGAGCACGGGTACTTCCTGCATCGCGAGGGCACCGAAAGGCGCTATCGCGTCGGAGGGCCCATCGAGTTCGGTGGCGGCGCATTGGGCATCGCCCCGGCCGGTACCGACCTGCAGGTCATCCGACGCTGCGGCCCGCCGTACCACCAGGGCTATCTGTCCGACTGACCCGACGACCGCAAGAGCCGGTCCGGTATCCTGCGCAGTCCGCGTGGCGTACTTCGCCGCACCCGCATTTTTCACAGCTCCGCACCGCGGAGCGCCGACTGTTTGCCGCCATGTCCCTCGCCCCCGGTTACGACCCCACCCAGTTCGAGACGCGCCTCTACCAACAGTGGGAGGCCAGCGGCGTGTTCAAGCCGCGCGGAACCGGCGAGCCCTACTCCATCCTGCTGCCGCCGCCGAACGTCACCGGCACGCTGCACATGGGCCACGCGTTCCAGCACACGCTGCAGGACGCGCTGATCCGCTACCACCGCATGCGCGGCTTCGACGTGCTGTGGCAGATGGGCACCGACCACGCCGGCATCGCGACCGAGATGGTCGTGTCGCGCAACCTCGCGCTGGAAGGCAAGGGCGAATCGCGCGACACGCTCGGCCGCGAGGGTTTCATCGCGAAGGTCTGGGAGTGGAAGCAGAAGTCCGGCGACACCATCGAGCGGCAGATGCGCCGGCTCGGTACGTCGGGCGACTGGACGCGCAGCGTCTTCACGATGGATCCGATGGCCGCCGACGCGGTGCGCGAAGCGTTCGTGCGCCTGCACGAGCAGGGCCTGATCTATCGCGGCCAGCGCCTGGTCAACTGGGACCCGGTGCTGAAGACCGCGATCTCCGATCTCGAAGTGGTGAACGAGGAAGAAGACGGCTCGCTGTGGTCGATCGCGTATCCGCTCGCCGATGGCGTCACCTACGAATACGTCGAGCGCGATGCCGATGGCGTCGAGGTGCTGCGCGAAATGCGCGACTACGTCGTCGTCGCGACCACGCGCCCGGAAACCATGCTCGGCGACACCGCCGCGATGGTGCATCCGGACGACGAACGCTACGCCGCACTGCACGGCAAGTTCGTCGAGCTTCCGCTGACCGGTCGCCGCATCCCGGTCATCACCGACGACTACGTCGATCGCGCGTTCGGAACCGGCGTCGTCAAGGTCACGCCGGCGCACGACTTCAACGATTACGCGGTCGGCCAGCGTCATGCATTGCCGCTGATCAACATCTTTACGCCGGACGCGAAGATCCTCGACGGCGTGCTTGCCGACGAAACCGGCGTGCCGCAGAACTATCGCGGGCTCGACCGTTTCGACGCACGGAAGGCCGTGCTCGCCGATCTCGAAGCGCAGGGCCTGCTCATCGAGACCAAGCCGCACAAGCTGCAGGTGCCGCGCGGCGATCGCACCGGCCAGGTGATCGAGCCGTACCTTACGGACCAGTGGTTCGTGAAGATGGACACGCTCGGCGCGCGCGGCTTGGAACTCGCCGAAAGCGGTGCAGTGAAGTTCGTCCCGCCGAACTGGATCAACACCTACCGCCATTGGATGGAGAACATCCAGGACTGGTGCATCTCGCGCCAGCTCTGGTGGGGCCATCGCATTCCCGCGTGGTACGACGCGCAAGGCCGTGTCTACGTGGGCCGCGACGAAGCCGAAGTGCGTGCGAAGCACGGCATCGACGCGACGATGCCGCTCACGCAGGACACCGACGTGCTGGAGACGTGGTTCTCCTCCGCGATGTGGCCGTTCAGCACGCAGGGCTGGCCGAACGGGGAGCTGATGGCCGAGCGCGGCTTCGACCGCTTCGTGCCGTCGAGCGTGCTCGTCACCGGCTTCGACATCATCTTCTTCTGGGTCGCCCGGATGATCATGATGACCGACCACTTCACCGGCGAAGTGCCGTTCAAGGACGTCTACATCACCGGCCTGGTGCGCGATGCGCAGGGCCAGAAGATGTCGAAGTCGAAGGGCAACGTGCTCGATCCGATCGACCTCGTCGACGGCATCTCGCTCGACGATCTCATCGCCAAGCGCACGACGGGGCTGATGAACCCGAAGGACGCGCCGAAGATCGAGAAGGCGACGCGCAAGGAATTTCCGAACGGCATTCCCGCGTTCGGCGCCGACGCGCTGCGCTTCACCATCTCCGCGCTGGCCACGCACGGCCGCGACATCAAGTTCGATCTCGGCCGCGCCGAGGGCTACAAGAACTTCTGCAACAAGCTGTGGAACGCGACGCGCTTTGTGCTGATGAACACCGAAGGCTTCAGCGCCTCGGGTGTGCCGCAGCCGACCACCGACGCCGAGCGCTGGATCCTCCCGCAGCTCGCGCGCGCATCGGCGGAAGCCGAACAGCATTTCGCCGACTACCGCTTCGACCTGCTCGCACAGTCGCTGTACGAATTCGCCTGGAACCAGTTCTGCGACTGGTTCGTCGAACTCGCGAAGCCGGCGCTCAATGGCGACGATGCGGACGCCGCGAACAGTACGCGTCACACGCTGCTGTTCGTGCTCGAGCGGCTGCTGTCGCTGCTGCATCCGCTGATTCCGTTCGTGACGGAAGAGCTTTGGCAAGCCGTCGCGCCGAAGCTCGGCATCGAAGAAACGACGATCATGCTTCGACCGTATCCACGCGCTGCCGAACTTCCGGACGCCGATGCGCAGGCCGAAGTCGCGGTCGAATGGCTGAAGGCGGTGATCTCGACCGTCCGCCGCATCCGCAGCGAACTCAACGTCGCACCGTCGAAGCAGGTCACCCTATTGCTTGCCGGTGGCGACGCGACCGACCGCGAACGCGCACGCCGTTTCGATTCGCAGTTGCGCTTCCTGTGCAAGCTGGAAACGATCGACGTTATCGACGATGCGAACGCCGCGCCGGCATCGGCGGCGGGCGTTGTCGGCGAACTCAAGCTGCTCGTGCCGCTCGAAGGCCTGGTCGACCTCGGCGCGGAACGTGCGCGTCTCGACAAAGAGATCAAGCGCGTCGAAGGCGAGCTCGCGAAGTCGCAGGGCAAGCTCGCGAGCGACACGTTCGTCAACAACGCACCCGCGGCAGTAGTCGAGCAGGAACGCAAGCGCGTGATCGACTGGGCGTCGCAGCGCGACGCGCTTGCTGCGCAGCGAGCGAAGCTGGGCTGAGCTAGACGCCCGCAGCGCCCGTCAGTTGGTGGGCGGTTGCGAGCGGTCGAGCGAGATCTGCTGGACGTCGCCGTGGAACGCGCGTTCCTGCATCGCGGCGGCGCTCATGACGGCCGCCTGGCATTTCTCGGGATCTTTCAGCCGGATCGCGCCACCGCTGATCGACACATACACCGGACGAGCAGAGCGTTTGCCACCGCTGGTATAGAACGCCGCCTCATGGGTATTGGCCACCACGGCGTTCGCGCCGAGCTTCTCCGCCTGATCTGAAAGGCGGCCGAACACGCTGGCGTAGTTCACGAGGCGCAACCGGTCGTCGTCGGGGCTGCCGTCGGGCCGACGCCCATCGGACGCGCGTACGTTGCCGAGGCGATCGTAGGCGCAGCTGGGATAGCCGGACAGCACGGGAACCGCCGCGGAGGCGATGCCGGGCATGATCAGGGCGGAAAGGAGGTACAGGCAGATGCGGCGCATGGCAGATCCGTTGCGGTGACCGAACACCGATCCTACTCCGGCGGCAGCAGTTCCATCGCCATCACGATCGCGTCCTCGCGACCATCGCGCGCCGGGTAATAGCGCGGTCGGCGCCCGATCTCGTTGAACCCTTCCTCGTCGTACAACTTGATCGCGCCGCGGTTCGACGGTCGCACCTCGAGGAAGATGCGCTGCGCGCCGCGCGAACGGCCGAGCTGCACGAGCGAACGCAGCAGGCGTCGGCCATGGCCCTGCCCCTGGAATTCCGGCGCGACGCAGATGTTGAGCACATGCGCTTCGCCAGCCGCGAGGCTCAGCAGGAAGTAGCCCGCGATCGAGCCGCCAACGTCGAGCACCCACGCGAGGTAATCCGCGCGCAGGCAGTCGCGGAAGATGCCGGCCGTCCACGGGAATTCATAGGCGCGACGCTCGACGTCGAACACCGCATCGACGTCCTGCTCGCGCATCGGCCGCAGCGACGCCGGACGACTGCTCGCGGACGGCTGCGCACTCATGCGCTACGCGCCGCCTTGCGAAGCGGACGCAGCGCCCGCCACAACGCGCGACGCGTGGCGACGTCGCGCGGCATGCCATGCGTCGCGACGAGCGATGCGACATCGACCCCGCGTGCCGCGCGCATCAGCCCCGCCGGCACATCAGTCGACGACGTCGCGGACCGAATAGACGCAGGCGCATCCATCGGACGCTGCAACACCTCGAGGCCCATCGCCTGCAGCCATTCGATCTGCTGCGCGCTCCAAGGCAGGCTCACGCCGCGACCTCGACGGTGCGACGCGTGCGTCGCCACAGCCAGTAGCCGGGCCCGGACAGCGCATACAACGCGAACACCGCGAACAGCACGATCGGCGGATCGATCGCCACGGCCACCAGCACCGCCACCACCACGATGATCGCGAGGAACGGCACGCGGTCGTTGCGCGGCCCGCCGCCCTTGAAGCTGAAATAGCGCATGCGGCTGACCATCAACAGCGCAGCGAACACAGTGACCCCGAGCGCCACGTAGCGCAGGTCGCGCGGGTCGAACTGCAATTCGGTGCAGCTCCAGACGAAGCTCGCGACCAGACCGGCCGCCGCCGGGCTGGCCAGCCCGATGAACCAGCGCTTGTCGACCTGCCCCACCTGTGCGTTGAAGCGCGCCAGTCGCAGCGCGGCGCAGGCGGCGTAGAGGAAGGCTCCGATCCAGCCGAGCTTGCCGGGGGTAGCGCCGTCCAGCCGCAGCGACGACAACGCCCAGTGATACATGACCAGCGACGGCGCGACGCCGAAGCTGACCAGGTCGGCCAGCGAGTCGTACTGGACCCCGAATTCGCTCTGGGTATTGGTCAGCCGGGCGACCCGGCCGTCCAGCCCGTCGAGGATCGCCGCCACGAAAATCGCGATGCAGGCGTCCGCGAAGCGGCCTTGGGCCGCCGAGATGACGGCGAAATAGCCGGCGAACATGCCGCCGGTCGTGAACAGGTTCGGCAGCAGATAGATGCCGCGGGCGCGCGGTCGGGCCGGCGCGGGCGGTGGCATGGATTCCATTTGTTCAGTGTATCGCTTGCCCCGTCGCCCCGGCGGTGCTGCAATCGGACCGGGATCCCCCTTTACCTACTGGAACGCCGACATGCGCCGGCTCTCGAC
The DNA here is from genome assembly GCF_054061195.1 of Lysobacter sp. HA35. Taxonomy (NCBI): domain Bacteria; kingdom Pseudomonadati; phylum Pseudomonadota; class Gammaproteobacteria; order Lysobacterales; family Lysobacteraceae; genus Lysobacter; species Lysobacter sp. HA35. The sequence goes on from NZ_JBSSDY010000001.1 coordinate 2,108,054, forward strand.
TCTCGCCCGCCTCGCCCTCCCGCTCCTCTTCGTCGCCGCCCTGCCCGCCGTGGCCGGTCAGGTCTATACGTGGAAGGACGCCAAGGGCGTGACCCACTACGCCGACGCACCGCCGGCCGGGCAGAAGATGGCTGCCCGCACCTTCGGCGAGCACCCGGTTGCCCCGGCCGCGCCCAAGGCGGTCGCCAATTCCGACTGCAGCAACTCGCGCAGCAACCTCACGCTGCTGCAGGGCAACGGCAAGGTCGGCGTCGACGAGGACAAGGACGGCAAGGCCGACCGCGAACTCACCGCCGCCGAGCGCGCCGCGCGCCTGAAGGTGGCCGAAGGCCAGGTCGAGCTGTACTGCAACGCGCCGTCGACCAGCGTGGCGACCGCCAAGCAGGGCTGATCCGCGCGCGTCGCCCTGCGCGACGCGCGATGCCATCGACGCATCGGGCCGGCTGCCGCGCACCGCGTGGCAGAATGCCGCTCTTTCCGTGCGTGAAGTCCCGCCGATGCGCCTGTCGCAGTTCCATCTCCACACCACCAAGGAAACGCCCGCCGACGCGGACATCGTCAGCCAGCAGCTGATGCTGCGCGCGGGCATGATCCGCAAGCTGGCCGTCGGCCTGTACACGTGGAGCCCGCTGGGCCTGCGCGTGCTGCGCAAGGTCGAGCGCATCGTCCGCGACGAAATGACCAACGCCGGCGCGATCGAAATGCTGATGCCGTCGGTGCAGCCGCGCGAGCTGTGGGAAGAGACCGGGCGCTGGGAGAAATTCGGCGGCCAGCTCCTCAAGATCAAGGACCGCAAGGACGCCTGGTACTGCTACGGCCCGACGCACGAGGAAGTCATCACCGACTTCGCGCGCCAGGAGCTGTCGAGCTACAAGCAGTTGCCGGTCAACTTCTTCCAGATCCAGACCAAGTTCCGCGACGAGATCCGCCCGCGCTTCGGCGTGATGCGCGCGCGCGAGTTCCTGATGAAGGACGCCTACTCCTTCCATCTGACCGACGCGGACCTCGAACGCGAATACCGCAACATGTACGACACCTACGGGCGCATCTTCACGCGCCTGGGGCTGAAGTTCCGTGCCGTGGTCGCCGACACCGGTGCGATCGGTGGCGCGATGAGCCACGAGTTCCACGTGCTTGCCGACTCGGGCGAGGACGCGCTGGCTTTCTCGACCGGCTCGGAATACGCGGCGAACGTCGAGCGTGCCGAAGCCGCCGCGCCGGCTCCGCGCCCCGCCGCGACCGAAGGCATGCGCAAGATCGACACGCCGACGCAGAAGACCTGCGAGGACGTCGCCGCGCTGATGGGCATTCCGCTTATGCGCACGGTGAAGTCGATCGCCGCGATGGGCGTCGACCCCGAAAACAATCCGCGCTTCGTGCTCGCGCTGGTGCGCGGCGACCACGCGGTCAACGAGATCAAGCTGGCCAAGCTGCCGGGCATGACCGAATACCGCCTCGCGACCGAAGACGAAATCCGCGCGCACCTCAACGCATCGCCGGGCTTCCTCGGCCCGCTGTCACCGACGAAGGACATCTTCGTCGTCGCCGATCGCGAGGTCGCTGCGATGGCGGACTTCGTCGTCGGTGCGAACGAGGACGGCTTCCACATCGCCGGCGTGAACTGGGGCCGCGACCTGCCCGAGCCCGCGCTTGTCGCCGACATCCGCAACGTCGTCGAAGGCGACGCATCGCCGGACGGCGAGGGCACGCTCGGCATCGCGCGCGGCATCGAGGTCGGCCACGTGTTCCAGCTCGGCCGCAAGTACGCCGAGGCGATGAAGTGCACCGTGCTCGACGAAACCGGCAAGGCCGCGACGCCCGCGATGGGCTGCTACGGCATCGGCGTGTCGCGCATCGTCGCCGCGGCCATTGAGCAGAACCACGACGCCGCCGGCATCATCTGGCCGGACGCGATCGCGCCGTGGCAGGCGGTGGTCTGCGTCATCAACCCGAAGAACAGCGATGCGGTGAACGACGCCGCGCTCGAGCTGTATCGCGACCTGCAGAAGGCCGGCGTCGACGTCGCGCTGGACGATCGCGGCCTGCGCCCGGGCCAGATGTTCGCGGACATCGAACTGATCGGCATCCCGCACCGCATCGTGGTGTCCGAACGTGGCCTGCAGGCGGGGACGTACGAATACCGCCATCGTCGCGCCAGTGAGGCCGAACAGCTCGATCGCGACGCCGCGATCGCGCACGTCACCGGCGCCTGATTATCTGCGCGCATTTACGCGATTAATATCGATGGTTACGATGGGCCGTCCGCGATCGGGCGGCCCATTTTCTTTTCGGTAACTGGAGGCAGCAGCATGGCAGTCGATCTGAACAGCATGTCCGCGAGGGAACTGGAGGCCCTGATCAACCAGGCCAAGAAGCGCCGCAGCGTGCTGAGCAAGCGCAAGCCGATCGCGACGGTGCGCACCCGCCTCGAACAGATCGCCCGTGCGGAGGGTTATTCGATCAGCGAACTGTTCGGCACGCGCAGTGGCCCCGGCACTGCGTCCTCCACGGCCGAGCCGCGCGCCAAGGGCACGCGCAAGCCGTCGAAGATGGCCGGCACCAAGGTCGCGCCGAAGTACCGCAACCCGGACAACGCGAACGAGACCTGGAGCGGTCGCGGCAAGCAGCCGCGCTGGCTGCAGGCGCATACCAGCAAGGGCCGCGTGCTGGACGATTTCCTGATCCGCTGATCGCAGCGCGATCGCTTCCCGACGCCGGCCTCGTGCCGGCGTCGTCGTTTCCGGCTCATCGAATACTCACCACCGCGCCCGGAACCTGCGGGCCATGTCGATGATTTCGCGCATTCGCCGCTGGGCCCGCGCACTCAAACAGGACACGCTGGTCGTGTACTTCGCCGCACGCGATCCGCGCACGCCGTGGGCGGTGCGCCTGTTCGCGCTGGGCGTCGCGGCCTACGCGTTGAGCCCGATCGACCTGATTCCCGATTTCATCCCGGTGCTCGGTTATCTCGACGACCTGCTGATCGTCCCGCTCGGCATCGCGCTGGTCATGCGCTGGCTGCCGGCCGAGGTGAAAGCCGATGCGCATGCGCGCGCGGCGGAGATGGCGGCGCGGCGGACGAGTCGCGGCATGGCGATCGTCATTGCCGTGATCTGGGTCGTCGCGATCGCCTTGGTCGTGTTGTGGGGCTACGGCCTCTGGCACGCACGCCGCGCCTGAGTCAGAGATTGCGTCGCGGCGGGAGCAGCAGGTTGCCGAACAGCAGGCCGGCGACGAGCGCGGCGAGCGCATTCATTACCGCGAGTACCGCGCTCTGCCCGGCGCCGACATCCTGGCTCTGCATCAGGCTTAGAAGCCCGCGCATGCTCGTGCTGCCGGGAACCAGCGTGATGATGCCCGGCACGCGGATGATCGCGCCCGGACGGTGCCACCAGCGCGCGTAGGCATTGCCCATCGCGGTGATCGACAGCGCGGCGATGAACACGCCGGCCGGGCTGCCGACGGTCGAGCCGACGAAACGCGAGATCAGGTAACCCGCCGCGGCGGCGCCCATCACGCGCAGGTAATCGCGATAACTCGCGCGGAACAGCACCGCAAACGCGAACGACGCCACGGCGAGCGCGATCCATTCCATCCACGCCGGCTGCGGGCGCGATGCACGCGCGACCGGGTCGAGCCCGAACACCTCGAGCGCATACACCGCGACGAGCACGCCGATCGCGAGCTTGAGCACTGTCGTCAGCGCGCCCGCAAAACGCGCAGTGCCCGACACGAGTTGCTGGCCGGTGAGTTCGTTCACCGCATTGGTGAGCGCGAGCCCCGGCAACAACACGATCAGCGAGACGATGATCACCGTGTTCTGGTTCAGCGGTGCGATGAAGCTGCCGACCAGCACCGCGATCGTGCCCGCGAGCATGCCCGACAGCGCCTCGAAGCCCGCACGCACGCGCGGATGCGTCTCCGCGAGCAGGTCGAGCACGCCGATCAGCAGGCCGGTGAGTCCGGCGACACCGATGTCGAGCCACGGCAATCGCAGCAGCCCCGCGACTGCCGCCGCAGCGAGGCCGAACGCGACCACTTCCGCATAGCGCATCGTGCGCGTGGGCGGCATGTCGAGCGCACGCATCTGCACACGCGCATCGCCAACATCCAGCGTGCCCGCGAGCACTTCTTCCGCGATGCGATCCGTTTCGGACAGGCGATGCAGGTCGACGTCGCCCGGCGCGAGGCGCAGCACGCGGGTGATGTCGCGCAGGCCGGTCGCGCGGCCCGGATCGCCGAAGGTGAGGATCAGGCCCGTCGGGTTCGACCACGGTTCACAGTCGAGCCCCAGCCGCGACGCCACGGCGATCAGCGCGCCCTCGAGGCGCTCGGCGGTGGTGCCGTAGCGGTGCAGGCGCGACGCGAGCTCGACCATGAAGTCGATTCGCGCGACGTAGGCGGCTTCGCTGAGGGGCGCGGTCATGGGTGAAGGATCGCATGCCTTCCCCGCACGGCCGAGCCGGTATGCTCCGCCGCGAGCATGACCGAACCCACTACAAGCCCGCCTACCCTCGACGCCGGCGCCGATGACGGCGGCGTGCGCCTCGGCGGGCATTGGACACTGGAACACGCGGTGCAGATCGGCGACACGCTCGCCGACGCGCCCTGCCCGGTGCAGCAGGTCGACGCGCGCGGCATCGAGCGACTCGATTCGCTGGGCGTGCTGCAACTTCTGCGATGGTCCAGGCGCTGCGGCGTCGAATTCGATTCGTTCGCGTTCCGCGACGAACACCGCGCGCTGGTCGCGGCCATCGAGGACGTCGCCGACGAGCGCCCCAAACGCAAGAAGGAGTACGGCCTCGTCGCCGCGCTCGGGCGCCTGGGTTTCGCGATGCAGGACAACGCGAAGGAAGCGATGGCGCTGGTCGCGTTCCTTGGCGAAGTGCTGGTCAAGATGGTGCGCACGATCAAGGAGCCCTCGCGCTTCCGCCCGATCGCACTCGTGCACCACATGGAGCAGGTCGGCCTCGATGCGACGCCGCTAGTTGCGCTGCTCTCGTTCCTCGTCGGCGCGGTGGTCGCGTTCCTCGGCGCGAACGTGCTGCGCGACTTCGGCGCGGAGATCTACGTCGTCGAACTCGTCAACGTGTCGTTCCTGCGCGAGTTCGCCGTGCTGCTCACGTCGATCATCCTTGCCGGTCGCACCGCGAGCGCATTCACCGCGCAGATCGGCGCGATGAAGAGCCGCGAGGAAGTCGATGCGATCCGCACGCTGGGCATGGACCCGATCGACCTACTCGTCATTCCGCGCGTGCTGGCATTGTTGACGATGCTTCCGCTGCTCACGTTCGTCGCGATGATCGCCGGCCTGCTCGGCGGCCTTACCGTCGGCGCCTACGCACTCGACATCCCGCCGCAGCAGTACCTCGCGCGAATGCAGGACACGATCGAAGTGCGTCACATGTGGGTGGGCCTCGCGAAGGCGCCGCTGTTCGCGATGATCATCGCGCTGGTCGGCTGTCTTGAAGGCCTGCAGGTCGAAGGCACTGCGCAGTCGGTCGGCGAACGCACGACGTCCGCCGTGGTGCAGGCGATTTCGCTGGTGATCATCCTCGATGCCGTCGCCGCGCTGTGGTTCATGGTGATGGACATCTAATGGCGACGAATGACGCGACCGACGACGCGCGCGACGCGCCCGCCCCCATCGTCCGCGTGCGGGGCATGGTCAATCGCTTCGGCGACCAGGTGGTGCACGACGGGCTGGACCTCGACGTCATGCCGGGCGAGATCATCGGCGTGGTCGGCGGTTCGGGCACCGGCAAGTCGGTGCTGATGCGATCCATCCTCGGACTGCGCACGCCAGACGAAGGCGAAATCGAAGTGCTCGGCGTCGACGCACGCACCAGCGACCTCAAGGCGCGGCGCCACATCGAACGCAATACCGGCGTGCTGTTCCAGGACGGCGCGCTGTTCTCGTCGCTCACCGTCGGCGAGAACGTGGAAGTGCCGCTGAAGGAGTACCACCGCGACCTGCCCGATTCGCTGCGCCGCGAGATCGCGCTGCTGAAGGTGAAGCTCGCCGGCCTGCCCGCCGACGCGGTCGACAAGATTCCGTCGCAGCTGTCGGGCGGCATGCGCAAGCGCGCCGGGCTGTCGCGTGCGCTGGCGCTGGATCCGCCACTGCTCTTCCTCGACGAGCCCACTGCGGGCCTCGACCCGATCGGCGCCGCGGCGTTCGATCACCTGATCCGCACGCTACAGCAGGCTCTTGGGCTCACGGTGTTCCTCATCACACACGATCTGGACACGCTTTACGCTATCTGCGACCGGGTGGCCGTGCTCGCCGACCACAAGGTGATCGCGACCGCGCCGATCGAGGAGATCGAGCAGCTCGACCACCCCTGGGTACGCGAGTACTTCCACGGCCCCCGTGCGCGTGCCGCGCAGGCCGGGCGCGATCGCACCCGCAACGACTGACCGCATCACAGGACCGCGCCCATGGAAACAAAGGCCAATTACGTCCTCATCGGCGCCTTCACCATCATCGTGACGGCGGTGCTGCTGCTGTTCGCGCTGTGGGCCGCGAAGTACTCGTCCGAGAAGGACTGGCAGGAATATTCGGTGGTCTTCAACGAGCCGGTCACCGGCCTGTCCGAAGGCAGTTCCGTGCAGTACAACGGCATTTCGGTGGGCACCGTTGAAAGCCTGCGACTCGCGCCGGAAGATCCGCGACGCGTGCTCGCCACACTGAAGATCCAGTCCGACACGCCGATCAAGACCGACACGCGCGCCAAGATGTCGCAGAGCGGCATCACCGGGCCGCCCTTCATCCAGCTCACCGGTGGCAGCCCGCGCGCACCGTTGCTGGTGACTGTCGACCATCGCGACATTCCGGTGATCGTCACCGAATCGTCCGCGCTGCAGAACATCGCCGACACCGCGAACCGGCTCGTCGCGCGACTCGACCAGGTGCTGAGCGAGAAGAACGTCGCGCACGTGTCGAACACGCTCAACAACATCGACCAGCTGACCGGTTCGCTCGCGGCCGAGCGCGAAGACCTGCGCGCGATCATCGTCAATGCGAAGGCATCGAGCGCCGAACTCAATGCGACGCTGGTGCAGGCGCATGGCGTCGTCAACGACGTCGATCGCGACCTCGCGAACAAGTTGCCGGGCCTCGTCAACAAGCTCGACGGCACGCTCGACAAGTTGCAGTCGGCAGCGAATGGCGCGAACGGCATCGTCAACGAGAATCGCGCGGCCATCCACAGCTTCGCGAACGACGGGCTCGGCCAGGTCGGCCCGACGCTCACCGAGTTGCGTGCACTGGTGCGCGACCTGCGCCAGGTCACCGACCGCCTCGACAACGGCCCGACCAGTTACCTGCTCGGTCGCGATCGCCCGAAGGAATTCGAACCCAAATGAGTGCGCGCATGTCGACCCAGACGTCCTTTGCCCGCGTGATCGCGCTCGCCGCGGTGCTCGCGCTGCCCGCGTGTTCGATCCTCGGTGGCAAGAAGGAACCGCCGCAGCAATTCGCGCCGATGGCAACGGTCGCACCCGATGCATCGTGGCCGCGCGTGGATGCGCAGCTGACGATCGCACCGGTGCAGATCGCGCGTCCCTACGACAGCCTGCGCATCGCGGTACGCCCGACGCCGCAGGAACTGCAGGTCTACAAGGAAGGCGTGTGGGCGCAGCGTCCGTCCGAGATGCTCACCAATTCGCTGCTGCGCACGTTCGAGGAATCCGGAAAGCTGCGCGCGGCTGCGCGCTCCGGTGCTGGCGTCAACGGTGATTATCGTTTGCTGCTGGACGTGCGTCGCTTCGAAGCCGACTACGCCGGCGGCGCGCTGCCGCAGGCGACGATCGAAGTCAGCGCGAAGCTGCTGCGCCCGGATGCCGCCGACGTGCTGGCATCGCGCACGTTCATCGCTGTCGAGCCCGCGGCGAGCACCGCGGTGCCGCAGGTGGTCGATGCGTTCGATCGCGCGATGGTGAAGCTGGATCGCGACGTCGCCGGCTGGACGCTGATGTCGATGAGCGGGCGCCACTAAAGTCATTTCGAGCGACGTTCGACGGCGGAGCCGACGATGAGCTACGCGTACATCTGGGAGTTCCACGTTGCGCCCGGGCAGCATGCGGAATTCGAACGTCACTACGGTCCGCGCGGCACGTGGGTGCAGCTTTTCCGGAAAGCCGACGGCCATGTCGAGACGCTGCTTCTGCGGGACCGCACGTCGCCCGATCGCTACGTCACCGTCGACCGATGGCATGACGAGCAGGCGTTCGATGCGTTTCGCGCTGCATTCGGTGAGCAGTACGAACAGCTGGATCGCGAATGCGAACGGCTCGCGGTGAGCGAGCGATCGCTGGGTGCGTTTTCTGAGGTCGGTTGACGCGCTGATCGCCCGTCCGCCGCGACCGGCGTTGGTTCCGGAATGTCGGCGATGCAACGGAACGGATGCAGCACGTTCGGCGAATTCGCCTCGACATTCTTCACTCGACTAACGCACCGCCCGAATCTCGCGAAACGTCAGGTTGATCCGCGGCCCGACCGGGCGCGCGGTTCGCGGCAGTGCGTGGCGATAGTTCGCCTGCGTCGCGCCCTGCATCAGCAACAGGCTGCCGGACGGCAACTCGAGCGCGAGACTTTCGTCGCCGCGACGGGCCTTCAACACGAACCGTCGCGTCGCTCCGAGGCTGACCGACGCGATCACCGGCGCCGGGCCGAGTTCCGGTTCATCGTCCGAATGCCAGCCCATCGCGTCACTGCCGTCGCGGTACAGGTTGGCCAGCACGCTGTTGAAGTCGGTGCCGAGTTCGGAGCGCAGACGATCGCGAAGCGCAGCGAGCGGCGGCGTCCACAGGTGCGGCGCGCGCAGCAGGCCGGAATAGCGGTAAGTGGCGTCCGGGTCGCCGACCCAGCAGCTCAGGCGCGGCGCGGGATGCTCGCGCCCGAACAGGCGGACCGGGTGGTTCTCCCAGGCGACCCCGTCCTGCAGCGCGTCGAACAGTGCCGCCGACTCCACCGGCGCGAGCCAGTCCGGATTGAGGCGGACGTCGGCGTCCGGGAGCACAAGCGGTCGCAGCATCCGGCGACGCTAGCACGCAGCCCAAGGCGCTCCGATTGGCTCGCACGGCGCGAACCGCGACAATGACCGGTCTGCACGCGGAGAGCCCCATGAACGAGACCCCCGAGATCGAACGCGACGTGATGGAGTACGACGTCGTCACCGTCGGCGCGGGGCCGTCGGGCCTGGCGTTCGCGATCCGCCTGAAGCAGCTGAACCCGGAGATCTCGGTCTGCGTGATCGAGAAGGCATCGACCATCGGCGCGCACATCCTCTCGGGCGCGGTGATCGAGACCGGCCCGCTCGACGCGTTGCTGCCGAACTGGCGCGACAACCCGCCGCCGGTCTGCGTGCCGGCGACCGACGACGAGTTCTGGCTGCTGTCCAAGACGGGCGCGCGGAAGCTGCCGGTGCCGCCGGGCATGAACAACCACGGCAACGTCATCGTCAGCCTCAGCGCGATGTGCGCGTGGCTGGCGCCGCAGGCCGAGGCGCTGGGCGTCGAGATCTATCCCGGCTTCGCGGCGAGCGAAACGTTGCACGACGAGAGCGGCGCCGTGATCGGCGTGCGTATCGGTGACATGGGCGTGGCCAAGGACGGTTCGCACAAGTCGGGCTACACGCCGGGCATCGACATCCGCGCGAAGGTCACCGTGCTCGCCGAAGGTGCGCGCGGCCATCTGACCAAGCGACTCGTGCGTCAGTTCAAGCTCGACGAAGGCCACGACCCGCAGACGTATTCGATCGGCATCAAGGAACTCTGGCAGGTGCCGGAAGAGCGCGTCACGCCGGGCAAGATCGTGCACACGCTCGGCTGGCCGGCGGACAACGCGACCTACGGCGGCAGCTTCCTGTATCACCTCGACAAGGGCCGCATCGCGCTCGGCTATGTCAGCGGCCTCGATTACAAGGACCCGGAGTACAAGCCGTGGGAAGCCTTCCAGCAGTGGAAGAACCATCCTTCCGTTAAACCTCTGCTCGAAGGCGGCACCATCGTGTCGGCCGGCGCGCGCGCGATCGTGACGGGCGGCTGGCAGTCGCTGCCGACCTGCGAAATGCCCGGCGCGATCCTCATCGGCGACACCGCCGGCCTGCTCAACGTGCCGAAGATCAAGGGCACGCATCAGGCGATCCGGTCCGGCATGCTCGCCGCCGAACATCTCGCCTCGAGGCAGCTCGCGCCGCAGGGTTGGGACGCGAAGCTGCGTGCGTCGGACGCGATGTCCGAGCTGCGCGAAGTGCGCAACATCAAGCCCGCATTCAAGCGTGGCCTGTGGTTCGGCATGCTCAACGCCGCGTGGGAAACCGTCACGCGCGGCAAGTCGCCGTGGACGCTGCGCAACAAGCCCGACTGGTGCCAGATGGAAAAACTGGCCGAGTACGAATCACCCGATCGGGACTGGGGCGACCGCACCCTCGCACCGCGCGACCGCCTCGCAGGCGTCTACTTCGCCGCCACCGAACACGACGAAGACCAGCCCGTGCACCTCAAGGTGCTCGACACCTCGATCTGCGTCACGCGCTGCACCGTCGAATACGGAAACCCCTGCACGCGCTTCTGCCCGGCAGGCGTCTACGAGATCGTCGAGGACGCGTCGAGCGAAGGCGCAGGCCGTCGACTGCAGATCAACGCGGCGAATTGCGTGCACTGCAAAACCTGCGACATCAAGGACCCGTACGAGATCATCAACTGGGTCACCCCGGAAGGTGGCTCAGGGCCGAATTACCAGATGCTTTGACGTGATGACGAATCGGTCGATCAAGCGGGATGGTATGGGTAAGTCGACAGCGTTCGTCGCACTGACGGGCCTGCGCACATCATGACGACGCCACCGCTCTCGCGTCGCGCACGTAGCGCGCTGTTCAAGGCACTTCGCGCTGCGTTCCGCGCGGTGCCGATGAAAGAATCGACGCGCGACATGCTGCGCTCGCGATTCCTGCGCGAGTTTCCAACCGTTCGTCCGTTGCCTGCGCAAGGACAGGTGTCGTCGACCTACGAACGGCGGCCGCGCGTTCGCGCCGACGAACGTTGCATTGGCTACGTCGAATACAGCGAAGAACCACTGCCCGATCCGCTGCCAGCAACGCTCGTCGCGTTCTATCTGCCGCAGTTCCACACCATTCCCGAGAACGACGAATGGTGGGGAAAGGGCTTCACCGAATGGCGCAATGTCACGCGTGCGCTACCGCAGTTCGAAGGCCATCTACAGCCGCGCTTGCCCGGCGATCTCGGCTTTTACGACCTGCGCAATCCCCAGGTCATGCGTGACCAGGCCAAGCTGGCCAAGACGTACGGCCTATCCGCGTTCTGCTTCTACTTCTACTGGTTCGGCGGCAAGACACTGCTGGAAGAGCCGGTCCGCAACTGGCTCAACGACAAGTCCATCGACTTCCAGTACTGCCTCTGCTGGGCCAACGAAAACTGGACGCGCCGCTGGGATGGCCGCGATGACGACCTCCTCATCGCACAGAATCACTCGCCCGAAGACGACATCGCATTCATCGAATACGTCGCGGACTACCTCCGCGACCCGCGCTACCTGCGCGTGGACGGGAAGCCGATGCTGCTGCTGTATCGACCGATGCTGTTGCCCGATCCGAAAGCGACGGCAGAGCGCTGGCGTACGTGGTGCCGCCAGAACGGCGTCGGTGAAATCCACCTTGCGTACGTGCAGTCGTTCGAACGTCCGGATCCGCGAGATATCGGATTTGATGCGGCGGTGGAGTTTCCGCCGAACATGGAAAGTTCTTGCGACATTACATCGCAGCAGGCACTCATCAATCGCCAATACGCGGGCCAAGTTCTTGACTGGAGAACGCTTAGCCGGGTGCCGACCGCTACAGATGCGTACCCCAAACATCCTGGCGTTAACTGCGGCTGGGACAACGAACCAAGACGCCCGGGAACTGGGCGGACATTCATTCGCTTCGCGCTTGCTCAGTATCAGGACTGGGTCGAAGCTGCGATCGGTCGCGCTGCTCACCAAATAACGTTCATCAATGCGTGGAATGAGTGGGCCGAAGGCGCCATTCTTGAGCCGGACCTCGCTCGCGGGCATGCCACGCTTGCCGCTACCCGAAGCGCACTTCGGAAGTCGGCGCGCCTGCATGATTTCGGTGACTCGGACTCCCGACAGTGCGTGGTCATCCACGCATGGTATCCACAGGAACTTGAGGAGATCGCAGCGTGCCTTCGACGGTGCGACGTGCCGTGGCAGGTGGTCGTAACGACATCGCCGGACCGCGCAGACGCTGTTAGAGCGATCTGCGAAGCTGAGTTCGATGTATTCGAAATCGCCGTCATGGAGAACCGGGGGAGAGACATTCTCCCTTTCCTACGTGTGGCAAGTACGCTCCGCAGTCGAGGGTATGACTTGGTGCTAAAGCTTCACACGAAGCGCTCGCCTCAGCGCGCTGACGGTGCGGAATGGAGGCGAGCGCTACTCCGTGCGCTCATACCCGAAGTAGGAACAAAGCACCTCACCACAGCCCTACGGGACAATCCCTCTTTGGGAATAGCGGCACCAAGTTTCGCATTCCAGCCGCTGACGGACTGTTGGGGCGCCAACGAGCAGGCGGTACGGCAGTTGGGCTCGCTGCTCGGCATCGATGAAACGAACTTATCGCGTGGCTTCTTCATTGCCGGCAGCATGTTTTGGGTTCGCATGAAGGCACTCGACCTTCTGCTAGATGCCCCTCTCCTGACGAGCGACTTTGAGGCAGAATCGGGACAGTTGGATGGGACACTCGCTCACGCGATCGAACGCATCTTTGCAGCACTCGCGCAGCACCATGAGCTACAACTCGGCGAGATTCATTTGCCAGGGATACTCTGCAACGGAAGCTACGCGCGGGAATAGAGGTGGGCATTGCATGCGTGTCCATGCTCTTACAAAAGCTCAAATTGCCAAGCATCGTCGGCCCCGGTTTGACGCAACGCAGTTCCGATGTGGCCGGAGAAAGTAGTGAACCGTGACACGCCGTCAAGCACGTGAACTTCGGTCATTCCAGAACTTCCGATGCGATTTACCGCGTAAAGATCGAGTACGCCGTCACCGTTATAGTCACCGAGCTTGAAAACCCATTGACTAGTGACGCCAGTGGTGTGGAGCGCCGTAGCCGTCTGCAACAGGAAAGCCTGAAACATCGTGCCTCCGCTCAGTACGTGTACCTCGGTAGTTCCACTGGCACCGCGCTTGGAAATCAGCATGAGATCAAGTACCCCGTCGCGATTGAAGTCGGTGACCTGGAAGTCCCACGACGCGTCGGAGCCAGTTGAGCCCAACGCGGTGGCGACGTGGAGCAGAAAGCTTTGAAATTGGTGCGCGCCGTCCAATACGTGGATTTCTGTCGCTCCAGAGCTGCCGTTCTTCGCTATAGCGAAAACATCTAGGCGACCGTCGCCGTTCCAATCGCCAAGTCGAAAGACCCAAGAGTTATCGCGTCCTGTATTGCGCAGTGCGGATCCTGAGTGCAGCAAAAAACTCTGAAAGTTGTCGGCGCCGTTGAGTACATGAATTTCCGTGGTACCAGAAGCGCCTTCGCGCCCAAAGGCGTAGATGTCTTTAACTCCATCGCCGTTGTAGTCACCCAGCTGGAACTGCCAAGCGTAGTCCGCGCCTGTTAAACCGATCGCGGTCGCGATGTGGCTGGTAAATTGCGTATACGACGACGTACCGTCCAGAACGTGAGCTTCGGTCCATCCCGACGATCCCAGTTTACCGATGGCGACTAGTCGCGGGGGCTGGGCCGACGCAGTAGGAATCACAGTGGCTCGGAATGATGCGAGCATGGGCATGGTCTGGCTCAAGGTCTGTGCGTTGTCGGCCTGGCTTGTGCCGCACGGACGCCCGCCGCACGCGGTGATCCGGGGATTTGAGAACAAGCGATAGTCCTGCTGGAGTTTTTCTCCGTAGGCCATGATCGTGTAGAAGTTGCCGCCGTTCGCATCGCTCTTGTAGCCGAACGAATACGCGAACCGTCCGTATTCGTTGGCGTCGAGCACGCCGTTGTCGCCCTTGGCGGTTGCAACGTCATGTTGAGCGCCCATGTTGTGGCCCATCTCATGCGCTAGCGTTTCGTCGCGACAAACGTAGCCGCCGCTGGGGAACGACGAATTGGGATCGCGACCGTTGCTGTCGCTGACGATTGACATTGCCCACGCTTCATCGGCGCTCGTGATCGGCTTTTGACCGCCACCCAGGATCCAACCGACGCCGCAGCTTTTGTTGGTATCGTTGTCGAAGATGCGGACCAGCGACACCACGTCCGCGCCGTACTGGTCACGCGCGCTGCGCAATGGCTGCAGCGACGCAGGGACCGTCCGCCTGACGCATGCGCCAGTTCCCGAACAGTCGTAACCCGTCAGGTCGTACAACGCCTGATCGTTATCCGTGTTGTCGACGTAATCTACCTGCACGGTGTTAACGAGCCGGACGCGCCCATCGATGCCGCTGTTCTGGTAGCCCTGATTCGCGAAATCGACAATGTTGTTGAGACGCGTATTTGCCTGCGACTGCCCGCCGAGGCGGTTCGCGAAACCAGTCGTGTAGCCAAGCACGAGATCGACAGTGGTGGACGCCACCGAAGCTGCCGCAGCACTTGTCGGCGCGGCGGCAGGCGTGGGAGACGTTGCGTCGGCAGACGGTCGCGACGCTGCGGGCGGAACCGGGATTGCATCGGTACCCGTCGGATTCGCGGCTGGCAGCGACGCAAGCGCCGCTGGGTCCGTCTTCACCATCCACGACACGCCGTTCGCCTGCATGATGCGCAGCGGCGGGCCCACACCGTCCGGAATAGAACCGAAGACGGCCTTCTCGCCGAAGGTGATCAATGCTTCCGTGCCTGGCTTCGCACCCGCCGGCCGACCGACCCACGTCCAGTCCCCGTTCTGGTGTTCGATGTGGTGGTCGTAGCGCAGGCGGATCAGGTGCCCGTCCGGAGACGGGATCATCATGGTGCCGCCGATCGCGTCGAGGGCGTGCGCCTCGCTCAGGTGCACCTGCTTCCAGGTATAGGCCTGCATGCGGAAGTCGGCCGCGCCCGCGGTGTACGCGAGCAACTCGCCCCGATCAGGCAGCGACGCGTAGCGATCACCGTGCACGAGGCGCGCGCGGATCGCAGCAAGCCCGGTCGCGGCCATGCGCGATGGCTGCATGGCCGTCGCGCGCTTGGTCGGCGCGGATGCGCTACTCGAACTGGGGTGATCGGAGCCGACACACCCGGCCAGTGTGGCGGCCAGGGCGACGAGAGGCAGAAGCTTGCGCATGGCAGAGCCCTATAGGAGGGAGGCCGGCGGCCCTCCCCGAGCTCGCCCGACGTCCCTACCCTAAGTCCGCGGCAATGCGCCTACAAGGCGATTTCGTCAGCCGCTAAGCGGCGCGACAGCCACACCCGTCCGAATCGCCAAATCGTCCACAGAAACGCCGGGGGCGAGCTCCACGAGCTTGAGCCCGTCCGGCGTGACGTCCATCACCGCCAAGTCCGTGACGATGCGGTTGACCACCCCGACCCCTGTCAGCGGCAACGTGCATTCGGGCAGGATCTTGTGCTCGCCGTTCTTCGCGGTGTGCTCCATCAGCACGACCACGCGCTTGACGCCAGCGACCAGGTCCATCGCGCCGCCCATGCCCTTGACCATCTTGCCAGGCACCATCCAGTTCGCGAGGTCGCCCTTGTCGGTGACCTGCATCGCGCCGAGGATCGCGAGGTCAATATGACCGCCGCGAATCATCGCGAACGAGTCGTGGCTGCCAAAGAAGCTCGCGCCGGGCACCGTGGTGACGGTCTGCTTGCCGGCGTTGATGAGGTCGGCGTCGAGCTCGTCCTCGGTCGGAAACGGGCCGATGCCGAGCAGGCCGTTCTCGCTCTGCAGCCACACGTCCATTCCTTCCGGAATGTAGTTGGCCACCAGCGTCGGCAGGCCGATGCCGAGGTTCACGTAAGCGCCGTCGGTGAGTTCGCGTGCGGCGCGCTGCGCCATTTCGTCGCGGGTCCAGGGCATGTCGTAGTCCTCAGGCGGCGCGCACGGTGCGCTGTTCGATACGCTTCTCAGGCGAAGCGTTGACCACGATTCGATCGACGTAGATGCCGGGAAGATGCACGTGGTCCGGATCGATGTCGCCGATCTCGACGAGTTGCTCGACTTCGGCAACGCAGACCTTGCCGGCCATCGCGCACGCCGGATTGAAATTGCGCGCGGTCTTGCGGAATACGAGGTTGCCCGCCTTGTCGGCCTTCCACGCTTTCACCAGCGAGACGTCGGCGCGAAGCGCGGTCTCCATGACGTACATGTGGCCGTCGAACTCGCGCGTTTCCTTGCCCTCCGCCACGACCGTGCCGTAGCCGGTCCGCGTGAAGAACGCCGGGATGCCCGCACCGCCCGCACGCAGGCGCTCGGCGAGCGTGCCTTGCGGATTGAATTCGAGCTCGAGCTCGCCCGCGAGGAACTGGCGCTCGAACTCCTTGTTCTCGCCGACGTACGACGAAATCATCTTGCGGATCTGACGCGTCGACAGCAGTTGACCGAGGCCGAAGCCGTCGACACCCGCGTTGTTCGAGATCGCCGTCAGGCCCTTGACGCCGGAATCGCGCAACGCCGCAATCAGCGCCTCGGGAATCCCGCAGAGCCCGAAGCCGCCGACGGCGAGCGTCTGATTGTCGGCGACGAGATCGGCGAGCGCCGTCTTCGCGTCGGGGTAGACCTTGCTGCGCGCGGCCATGCGTGCACTCCGTGTTCGAGAGCTCTGGATTCTAGCGGTCGCGCCCCTGCATCGCACCGTACCTTCGGCCGATGCGAGCGTTCACGAGCGCCCGTAGACGTCCTCGAGCCGCACGATGTCGTCCTCGCCGAGGTAATGCCCGGACTGCACTTCGATCAGCTCGACGGGCTCGGTGCCCTTGTTGCGCAGGCGATGCACGCTGCCCTGCGGAATGAACGTGCTCTCATTTTCGCGCAGATCGAACACGCGCTCGTCGCAGGTGACTTCAGCAACGCCCGACACGACGATCCAGTGCTCGGCGCGATGCGCGTGCCTCTGCAGGCTCAGCGCGGCCCCCGGGTTCACCACGATGCGCTTGACCTGAAAACGTTCGCCGACGGACAGCGAGTCGTAACTTCCCCACGGCCGATACACCTTGCGATGTACGAGGTGTTCGGTGCGCCCGTCCGCCTTCATCCGGTCGACGAGCATCTTGACGTCCTGCACGCGGTCCTTGCGCGCGACGAGCGTCGCGTCGGGTGTGTCGACGATGACGAGGTCTTCGACACCGAGCGTCGCGATCATCCGTCGCTCCGCTGCGCGCACGAGGTTGCCGCGACTGTCGACCGAGATGACGTCACCGTCGTGGCGGTTGTTGTCGGCATCGCGTTCTGCCACAGACCACAGCGCCGACCACGAACCGATGTCGCTCCAGCCGCAGCTCACCGGGACGACGGCGGCGCGATCGGTCTTTTCCATGACCGCGTAGTCGATGGAATCGTTCGGGCTGGCCGCGAATGCGTCGGGGTCGATGCGGATGAAATCCAGATCGCGCGTGGCGCTGGAATACGCCTTGCGTGCGGCGTCCGCGATCGCCGGCGCGTGGCGCGCGAGTTCGTCGAGATACCACGACGCGCGGAACAAGAACATGCCGGAGTTCCACGAATAGCCGCCGTGCGCAACGTAGCCTTCCGCGGTCGCGCGGTCCGGCTTCTCGACGAAACGCTCGACCGCGAAACCGGCGTCGCCCAGTGACGTTCCACCGAGGATGTAGCCGTAGCCGGTCTCCGCGTAATCGGGACGAATGCCGAACGTGACAAGCCACCCATCCGATGCGAGGCCCATGGCGCGCTCGACGGCGTCGCGGAAGGCGGCCTCATCTTCGATCAGGTGATCCGCTGGGAGGACCAGCATCAATGCATCCGGATCGCGCGCCAGCAGGTGCAGCGCCGCGATCGCGATCGCAGGTGCCGTGTTGCGCGCCATGGGCTCGAGGAGAATGCCGCCGTTGCCGAGCCCGACCGCCTGCAGCTGCTCGCCGACCATGAAGCGGTGGTCGCCAGCGCAGACCGTGACGGGCGCTTCTGCGTCGGGCAGCCGGCTCGCACGCAGCACCGTCTCCTGATAGAGCGAGCGGTCGCCGACCAGAGCCAGAAACTGCTTGGGCTGGTTCTGTCGCGACAGCGGCCACAGCCGCGTGCCGCTGCCGCCACTGAGCACCACGGGATGCAGCATCGGATCATCCGGATTCGAGGTGTCCGAAGCATACCGCCCGGCCGCCGTCACCCGGGCCTAACGGCGAAAGCGGCCGCAGTCGGCTAAAATCGCCGGCCTTCAGCGCGTCAGCGCGCAGATCATGGAAATCCGCCCGATGAAGATCCTCGTCGCGTACAAGCGCGTGGTGGACTACAACGTCCGCATCCAGGTCAAGCCCGACGGCAGCGGTGTCGTCACCGAGGGCGTCAAGCTGTCGCCGAATCCGTTCGACGAGATCGCGCTCGAAGAGGCGCTGCGCCTGCGCGACAAGGGCATCGCGACCGAAGTGATAGTCGCGACGATCGCCCCTGCCGACGCCCAGCCGCACCTGCGCAACGGGCTGGCCATGGGTGCCAACCGCGCGATCCACGTGGTCGTGGACGCCGGAAGCGAAGTCGCGCCGCTCACGGCCGCGCGCACACTGCTCAAGCTCGTCGAACGCGAGCAGCCCGACCTCGTGATCCTCGGCAAGCAGGCGATCGACGACGACGCCAGCCAGACCGGCCAGATGCTGGCCACGCTGTGGGGCCGTCCGCAGGCGACGTTCGCGTCGAAGCTCGACGTCGCCGACGGCAAGGCGACGGTGACGCGCGAAGTCGACGCCGGCCTCGAAACGCTCGAAGTCGACCTACCCGCCGTGGTCACGACCGACCTACGCCTCAACGAGCCGCGCTTCATCAAGCTGCCCGACATCATGAAGGCCAAGAGCAAGCCGCTGGAGACGCTGCAGTTCGCCGACCTCGGCGTCGATGCCGGCGCCGCGCTCAAGACGACGTCGTACGCGGCGCCGGCCAAGCGCTCGAAGGGCATCATGGTCAAGGACGCCGCCGAGCTCGTCGCCACGCTCAAGCAGCGCGGCCTGCTGTAACGCACCGCCGGCGGACCGCGCATCGCGCGACCGCCTCGCACGAAGGTTCCTATGGGAACGTCGTTACCTGAGGAAATTCCGATGTCGAAGGTCCTGATCGTCGCCGAACACCTGGGCGGCCACCTCAATGCTTCCACCGCCAAGTGCGTCACTGCCGCGAAGGCGCTATCGCCCGAGTCGATCGACGTGCTCGTGCTCGCGGACGACGCGTCCGCAGTAGCGGGCGAAGCCGCGAAGCTCAACGGCGTGACGCGTGTGCTGACGGTGTCGAATGCAGCGAATGCGAGTCCGATCGCGCAGGTGCTGGCGCCGCAGGTCGCTAACGTCGCCGCCGGCTACACGCACGTGTTCGGCCCGAGCACCACGTTCGGCAAGGACCTGATGCCGTGCGTCGCCGCGCTGCTCAACGCGCCGCAGGTATCCGACGCGATGGCCGTCGAAGGCCCGCGCACGTTCAAGCGCCCCATCTATGCCGGCAACGCGATCGTGACCGTCGAAGCGCCGGAAGGCGTCATCGTCGTCGCGACGATTCGCACTGCATCGTTTGCGGAAACCACACGCGACGCAAATGCGCCGATCGAAGCGGTCACCGTCGACGCCGCGCTGCCGACGCATACGCGTTTCGTCGGTCTGGCGGCAGGCTCCAGCGATCGCCCCGACCTGCAGAGCGCCAAGCGCGTCGTGTCGGGCGGCCGTGGCGTTGGATCGGCCGAGAACTTCAAGATTATCTACGACCTGGCCGACAAGCTCGGCGCCGCCGTCGGTGCATCACGCGCGGCAGTCGACGCCGGCTACGTGCCGAACGAGATGCAGGTCGGCCAGACGGGCAAGATCATCGCCCCCGAGCTCTACATCGCTATCGGCATTTCCGGTGCTATCCAGCACCTGACCGGGATCAAGGATGCCGGGACGATTGTCGCGATCAATAAGGACCCCGACTCTGCGATTTTTGAGATCGCGGATATTGGGTTAGTGGGTGATATGTTCCCCGTCCTGCTGGAACTGCAATGCTCGCTCTAGGCAACTTTGCAGCCCGAGTTTCTAGCCATCCTGGTCGGGGCCGGCGCGGGCATCAGCTCTTTTTGTCTTGACGCCAGAAGAACAACCGAACATCGACATTCCGACTCGCTGGATTCCGTCGCGGGAGCGCTAATTGCGCCACGCGCCGTGATTACTGCGATGGCCGGACGCGCGGAATTCATCCAGTGGCTCAATGCGATGATTAGCGAGTGGCTCACGGCACCGGCAGTACAATTCGGCGCTTGACTCCTGCAATTGCACGCTTGAGCCAGCTAGAGCCTCGCACGGGATATTGGCAGCTGCGGAACGACGAGGTGCTCCCCCATCTTCCGATATCCACCAGCGGCAATAGCAGTAGCGCGAGGCGGGTGGCGGGTGGCGGGTGGCGCTAGATCATCAACCCTGCATTGATTAGGGCCATGTGCGGAGTTACGTCGCACGCGCGAGAATCCATACGCGGATGTCCGGGGGCGCAACCCGGAGAGCCGGCAACGCCACGGCTATCGAAGCCGTGAGCAGAGCGGCCCCAGCGCGCGAAGTAGATGGATCGATTAGGATTCGGTTATAGAGCCCGTCGAACGTAATCGACTCCAGGCGCATCGCGCGAACAATATTCAACCCGTGCCGCCTCGCGAGCTGTTGGAACCAATTCCCGTCGAGATAGTGCACGTGAGGCGAAGGAAAACCTTCCTGCCACATGCGATTAAAGGCGTTTGCGAAACCGAGTCGGCAGAGCACTTTTGAGATGCGATACAGGACGCCGGTCCGGTCGGGTGCGTTTATAACGAGCAACCCATCTTGCGCCAGATGCCGCTTACAAGCATCCAACGCCGCTGCAATATCCGGGATGTGCTCCAGAACATCGTTGAAGGAGATCACTTCGAAGCGCTCATCTTCACTCAGGACCTCGGGGAAAAAACCACGCCGGATCGACGCAGGGGCTATGGACCCAAGCTGCTTCACATTCGGGTCCGGCTCAATACCAGTCACATCAAAGCCGCGTTCGCGAGCCAGCTCAAGGAACCATCCGTGCGCGCAGCCGACGTCCAAAAGCTTTGCGCTCGCAGCAGCGCCAAAGCATTTCGACTCGTCGATCGCGTCCAGAACCCGTCTAAAGTTGGACTTGCGTAGTGACTCGAGGGCTGCATGTCTGGACGTCTCGTCCAAGTCACCTCCCTCCTTTTGGTCAAGAATGGCGGGTTCCAAGACGCTACCTTCGTACGAACAACGCGGACACGTCCGGTGCCAAGCGGAAAGACCCATGCATAATTGCGCGGAACACGCAGGACAGTTCGTTAACTCCATTTGGCCACACTCATCGCAACACCCGCCATAATGATCATGCCGCCGGCCAAGCTGTTCCAGCGCAACGGCTCACCTAGCCACCACGACGAGAAAAGAGGCACGAGTAGAAACGTTAAACCGTAGAACGGAAATGCCGTAGCTAGCGGAACCCGGGAAAGCACCGCCATCCACATGACAGTCGCTACGCCATAGATTGTTAACGCCGATATGAGCCGGATTGACACTAGCGTCCGCAGATCGTGCACGTCGACCGATACTGCGGCCAACTTGAAAAGGATCTGCCCGATAGACAGCAAGACCACCGTGCTGAGGAGCAGGAGCAGATTCTGTACCGTCATTCGCGGCGCCTCAATCATCACGCGAGCCCGGATAGTTGCCACTATCGGACGAGCGCAAACGCCGTTGCAATGGGTAACGCGGCGTATTGGAGATATCGTACGCAAAGAATCCGAGCAGCAACTGCAGCGCGACGAGGATGGACATCGTCGCAACCGTGATCGTGCCCAGATGCGCCGGTATGCCTGTCTCCGCAGACTTCCACCAGTTCCACGCTCCGTATGCACCGCCAAACAAAAGAAGGACGGTTCCCACGACGAGCTCCAAAGACGCGAGCGAGACGTCACGTAGGAAATAGGTGTATCCGAGCCGCTTCAAGCCGTTGCGGGTATGTTTAGCGGCGAATTCAAATATTACTTGACCGATTCGCAGGTTGCTTTGTTCGTCACCGTAGATCGCATCCATGGGAATATCTACAACGACGGCGCGAAACGTGCCAAGTCTAAAAAGGAAGTCGGTTTCGAAGAAGTAGCGCCGACTGACTTTATCGGCCGGAATCATGCCTGCGACACTCGCATGCACAGCAGTGTATCCGTTTGTGGGATCGAAAACGTCCCAGTAGCCGGTAGAAAGCTTTGTGAGAAATGACAGCACTGCATTGCCGACGAGCCGGGGCAGCGGCATTCGACCGATGTTCCGCAGATCATAGAAGCGATTGCCTTTAGTGTAGTCAGCTTCTCCTCTCGCGATCGGCGCAGTGAATATTGGGATTAGCGAGGGGTCCATCTGGCCGTCGCCATCAATCTTTACGATGATGTCGTGGCGGTCGTCGAGCGCCGCTGCATAACCAGTCAGCATTGCGCCACCGACCCCCTGATTCACATCGTGGCGTAGGACACACACCCTTGGGTCGTGGCAGTTCGCCGCAACGAACTGCCCTGTTCCGTCTGGGCAGCAGTCATCGACGACGTATATTCGCGCGCACTCTGGGCCCACAGCCGCAATGACGTCCAGCACATGAGCCTTTACGCGGTACGCCGGTATTACCACGGCAATTGACGGCTTCCCGGTCGCCCGTTCCATTACTCGAAGTCCTCTGACACCTACGGATGAATAACGCTGAGCGGCGTCAACTGTCGACGGTAGGATTCGCCGCTCAGACCTTACAACCTCGCTGCAGCGCGGACATCTCGGCGACCGACCGCTAAGGTCGATGCGACCACTGGTGGGCGTGACGTAGCGGCAGTGGCGGGAGGGGATGCGCTGAAGGTCTGCCGTAGCCGCGTAAGGCCTTCGCGACGCTCGTAGCCGTAGTCGCAATTCAAGGGCAACCGGGAGTGGAAAGCGCACGTCCGTCGGCAGTTACTGCCTTAACGCAGCTCAGCTGCACAGGGCCAAGCGCTGCTTCGTACACGCGTAGGCCGCCCGCCCCCGTGACCTGTAGCGAAACCGACGAATAGGGGCCGCCGTTCACGTCAACGAAAGTGTAGTGATCGTCGGCGATTCTGTCTAAATCTAGTGTCGCCACGTGCGGCGCGTCTCCGTCTCCATTCGATGTATGCAGTACCACTGCCAATTTGCCGCGGCCGCCTTGGCTAGTCATGTCAAACAAAATGCCGACGCGCTTTATCGCCGCTTGGTTTATTGGTTTGACTAAGGCCAGGTAAAGCGGCTGCGTAGTGCCGACGTACGCGCCGGGGCGCGCCGAGCTGGCATTCAGGACGTCCGCGATTGTCTGCGAGTGATACCGAGTCAGCAGCGCTTGGATTGATGTGAAGCCGCTAAGCGCCGCTATCAGCATCAGCCCGAAGTTGAGCGTCGCGGGTACGGCGAAATGGGCATCTCGCCTGCGGTCGGTGACCGCGTAGACGATCATCAAAGCGGGAATTAGAAAGTATCGACCCTGCACGCCAGCGATCTTGGCCGCAGCGTCCGGGGTCCACTGGATGAGCAGGGCCAAAAACGTGAGTACGACCGACGAGAGCGCGACTAAGACGAGCAACCCATCGGTCCAACGCATAGATGGTAGCCGAAGCGTCAAAAATGTCACGACCGCAAGTACTGTCCACATTACCGGATACAGCCACGCGGGTAGCGGGACGTCCAGCCAGCCCAGCACCCCTATGAACGACTGCGCATAGAACGACCGCAAGTCGGGATCGGAAATAGTATTCCACAGGATATCCAGCGTGAGCCGCGGTTGCACGATGTATCTCAGGAGGCGACCACCGTGCTCTATATTTGGGACGTCGGCACCCGACACCGTCGTCTTGATTGCAAGCAGAGTCCACGCGAAGACGAGACCCGCCGTGATCACAGCTCCTGCGAGCACCCTCTTATCACGCGTCACGCGGTAGACCGCGAATGGGAGTAACAGCAGCGGTAGCATGTTCGCGCGGCATGACGTCACGGCGATTACCGAAAGCAGCAACGCGGCACATGTGAAGGCGTAATGGCTTCCGTTTGTGCCGACGAGACGCATGTAGCAAGAAACCGCCAGGACCGATGTGGCAGTTGCCATTGGATCAAGCACCGCGGAAGCAGCGAGAAAAATGTACATCGGCAGCAGCAGCAATGCCAATGCACCTGGCGGTGGAGGGTAGAGTCGAAAGGCTAAGATAAGTAGCGCGACGCTGCACACGAGCGAGCACGCTCGCGCCAACATGTAGGACGTGTGGACTGTCCACCCCGCCCACTGCCCGACTTTGAGAGCAAGTGCTTCGGGGGCATAAAGGACAGGGAAGTAATAGCCGGTACCGGCTGGCGTCGCCCTGATGTCCTGTCCTGCCCAACTGACAGCCTCGGCCCGCTCAATATCGGTGCGTGAGATTTTGTTGCCCGGAAAGCTCTCGGCGTAACGCTCGATGCCTGCGTCGACGTATCCACCTGAGAGCGCCGTTCCACTTGCCGAGTCGAGAAGTACCTGGCCATTGCCGAACATCATGGCCCGGGTGACATGCGAGTACTCGTCAGGCGCGTGGAACGGTGGCGTTACCGCGGAAATGGCCAGCCCCAGCAACAATATTGCCAGACAGCAGTAAGGCCAGATTGCCACTACGGAACCGCGGCGCATCAAAACGTGCTTTAGGCTCATCCGTTACGAATCCGGAGCGGGTGCATTCACATGCACGAACAAATGTGGCCGGGCAACGTCTGCAGCGTCGAAGGCAGGGAGTACATGACGCCGGCGATGCCTTGCGCGCTCGGCAAACCTCCTGCCCGATACGCACCGCCATGCCGCCATGCCGCCGTGCCGCCGTGCATAGCGGTGCGCTCGGCGCAGTCACGGCCCCGCTAGACGAACGCGCCCGGCACGTTTACGGCGTCGCGCCGAGCGGCTCGGGATCTTCGGGAATCGCAGCGAGTTCCTCGGAGGAGATGACAATAACGTCCGCTGGCTTCAACCCCTGAGTATCAAGCCAGCCGGCTTGTACGATCCAACGGCGTTTACCGTCTTTGACGAAAAACCAGCCGTCTTGCTTCGTCCCGTCAATAGGAGCACGGCGAACTACCTTGCCCTCGTAACGACTTGCCACGGAATCCGCGCGCTGCGTCGGATGGACGCTCGTAGCGGCGCTTGGCGCCGGTGCGGGTTGGTCCCGACCGCAAGCAGCCAGCGCCGCTGTCAAGGTCAGCGCGGAAACAAGCTGAAGGTTCTTGCTCATGTCTGTTCTCGCCAGTAGTGATGATTTTTAAATCGGCTTAGTTGCCGCACGAAACTGATGCGCAAACGGACGTTGGGTGGCCGACCCCGGCGGCGTTCGCATGAAATCGGCGACCTCGGCCAAGCTCGCGGTCCAGTCACCAATCTCGCACACGTCGTCGCGTGCCGTCTCACGGATACGCCGCAGCGCCTCGTGATTGGTGAGCGCGTACACAAGTGTCGCCGCGAGGCAAGACGATGTCGGGGGCGACAGCAGACAGTTCTCGCCATCTCGCAGTAACCAAGTGTTCGCTTCATTGTAGTTCGTGACTACCGTCGTCCCGCAGGCCATCAGCTCAAAGGGCAAATACGACGGGTGTCGGGTCATCATCATGACGAACCCGACATGGCAGCTGCGGTAAAGGTCGGCCGTCTGCGCATAGGGCAAGAGCCCGACGCATTGGACCACTCCGTCAAGGCCATACTCACTAGGGTTCCAGCCCACTCCGGCACAGACGATCTCGACTCGATCGCCAAGTTGCACCTTGACTTGTCGTAACGCAGCAGCTGCGAGTTCGAAGCCGTTACGTGGCGTGCCGGGCCGCGCGTAATAGAAAAGCCGCCTGACATCGGCCGATTCACTTCTGCCGGAGGAATCCGGAAAAAATACCGCTCGGTCAACGGTCGGTTTGAGAACCACAGCGCTGCCGCCGTATTCGTCCTCATACATCCGCTTAAGCGTCACAGTATTGCAAATGCCCAAAAATCCGAACCGGTAAGTCAACTCCGCCTGCGCATACGTACTACCGGCGGGGTAAAAGGCCGGCTCAAAGTCCTGAATCATGTAGAACTTTAAACCGGTATTGCAAACCCTGAGGAGTACGTAGGCGGTCGTCCATAGCGTGGCGATCGAGTAGTCTGCGAACGGAATAGCCTGGATAGCGTCTGCAGAGTCAAGAATCTGCACATCCGAAGCAGCCAATGCAGGAAACGCCGATGCGATCTTTGCGCGCATTGCCTGCTCGTCAGCGCCACCGCATATGAGAAAACGCTGCCGCATCCCTTGATCCCGCGCAAGACTGTCCGCGAGGCGGAGAATAGTCATCACTCCGCCATAAAAAGGGTTATCGAATGGAGGAAGATACCAATTGCATACTCGGGCAGCAGGATCCGCGGACACAGCGGCGAAATTCTGCTGCGGACGCATTAAGTCATCGAAATCGCAGTCGATGATGTTCGCGAGCTGGAGAGCATCTTGTGTATATCCGGACCAAATGTTCGGCACCGGTTGAGCCTCGACTGCCTTCGGCCACCGTCGCCATTTGGATGCGATTTTACCAATCATGAATTCAAACTCATCGGATTGATGCCAGAGTAGGCCGGACTAAAATACGGGTCGGTCCAGTACTTCTGCGCGTCTTCGCTACGCTGATGAATCGGTCGCTGACGCATATAGGCGACAGCAAACGGGTTGACCATTCCGCGCATCCCTGAGCCTTCGACCGACTTTAGGCATGCTTGCCGAACGTACTCGTCGAGCTGTGACGCCTCGAAAGCGCCGCACGCGAAGGCTTGGGCGAACGTCGACATTCGAAACGCAACTGCATGAGCAGAGACACATCGGACGTTGCGATACCACGACGGACCACCGAACGACCCGTATTCATGAACGTAAGCGCCTGCGAAAAGTGGCGCCGACTCGCCTGATGGCGCAGCGACGCGACCTGCTTCGATGACGCGGTCGCTGTCGTCCAGCGCAATGGCGCCGTTCCATGCGATGTCTGGGTGATTTGCAACCCACCCAGCAAGCTCGTCAACTATCCCACCGGAAAGCCCTAGGAGGCGTCCGCTGAGAAGGATGACAGCGTCGGCGTCGCGCGTTAGAGAGGCGCACACACCCTGCCAATCGATCTGTTCTTGACGAAGAAGCTGCAGACGACCGGGCAAACCGTCCGCAAGAGCCGCAAGCGCGACACCCCGCTCTCCCTCGTGTAGCACCGTGATTTTCGAAATCGAGTCAAGCTTGGAGGCACGCACGAGTTCGACCACATAGGCGGCCTCATCTTGCGTCCCGTCCTGGACGATCAGTACATCGACCGAAGCCGGTCGAACCGGCCAGGTCACGTGAAACAAACCTGCATCCGTACGGCGGACAGTCGCCGGCAAGTTGCGTCGCATGAAATGGTTCTTCTGCGTCCTCAGTTGGCCCAATATTGCATAGGGCTTGGACTGCAATCCGGTCGACGTCGACGACGGAAGGATGCGCCAGTGGTAGTGGATGGACGGCACCCGCACTACGCGTCTCGCACGCTCGGTAACTTTGAAGAAGATATCCCAATCCTGCGCCCCGTCGGTATCTGGATCCCAGCCGCCGACTTCGCGAACCAAGGTCGTTCGCAGGAGATTGAAATGCGTCAGGTAGTTGACGGAATGGAGCATTTCCGGACTCCATTCCGGCTTGAAGAGCGGGTTAAGCCGCGTGCTGCCGGACTCGTCGATGCAATCCTTGTCTGAGTACAGAAAGTCGATGTCCGATGTGCCCTGCAATGCTTGCACCATGTCGAACAGTGCCCACGGAGCAAGCGTGTCGTCATGATCTAGAAGCGCGATGAACTCGCCTTCAGCGACCGCAAGTGCTTCGTTCGAGTTGCGGGATATTCCGCCGTTTCTCTCAAGACGAAGTAGACGAAACCGCGGGTCAGTGCAGCGACGCGCCAGCCATGCCCAGCCCTCCGTGTCGTCCTGATCCGCCCACGCGATGCACGCCTGCCAATTCGGATACGTCTGCGCCTCGATGCTCTGAAGCGTCTGCTCGAGCAGCGCCTGAGGCAAACGGTAAACGGGCACAATAATGCTAATCAGCGGTGTGTAGCCCATCGACTCCGAAAGCCGCCTTTGGCTTTCTAGCGCTTCCTTTTTCGGTTCGACGGCAGTGATGTAAGCGGCGTACTCGGGTGATGCCGCGCCGCGGACGAGACTGCCGTCAAGCGGCGGGATCGGGATCGGAGCGAGATCACTGGTAAGGCCCGGACGGCGCATACGCGCAACAAGCCATCGGACTACGACAGTGGCCAGTTGACCCCGCCACGTACCGTCGGGGGCCACGCGCCTGCGCAGGCGTCGCACAGCACGACCGATTCGAACATCCTGGTCATTCAGTGCCTCCCTCGCGCCATGAAGGTCGCGGGTCAAGCCAGCGATTACCTCATCACGGTCAACGCAGTCCGCTTGGAGACGCTGTTCCCGACCACGTACTTCATCAAGCAGCTGCGCACCTGCACCCAGCTTCTCGAGTAGCTCTCGATTGTGCAGCTCCACCGTACGAGAAAGCTCGCGGCAGCTTTCCAGTTCGATTTTTAGGTCACTTTCCTGACGAGACGCAGCTCGCAGCCGGTCGTCGGCGTCACTCTGAATGCTCGTCAATCGCTCAAGCAATGCCGACGTGTCGCGCTGATGCTGCGAGGCCGACTGCTCAGCGTCCACTACTGCCTGCGCGAGCCGGGCTTCGACGGTGTCCAACTGGCGCCTCAACTCCTCGCGTACTTGCGCGTGCGTAAGTACAGCGGCATCTGCTACTGCTCGCTCGTCTTCGGCATGCCGCTGGGCCTCTGCTAGCGCAGAGATGGACGCTTCCAGCTGCCGTATATGATCGCGCAGTTCCTCGATATGCGCTTCGGCAGCTGCGGCTCGTATGCCGAGACGCTCGGCCTCCTCGCGCCACCAGGCAATGTCCTGCATGCTCTGGACGCCGCGACCCAGTGCAGAGAAGAGTCGACTAACAACGCTAGCCCCATGGTCATCTAGCTCACAGAGTTCCCGCAGAGTTGCTGGAACGTCATTGCCAACCAGCAACACGCCGAGCCCATGACTGTGCGTGAATGAGAAGGACGGATAGTCCCTTGAGACTTCTTGCCAGTAGCGCCACACGCCAAAGTCCCGATGCCGCTCTTCCAAATCGTGGAAGAGCACTACGCCCCGGGAGGACAATTTCGGCCGCCACGACTCAAAGTCGTGCTTGACCGCGTCGTATGTGTGTAAACCATCAATGTGCAGAAGGTCGACAGTACCGTCGTCAAATCGATCGAGCGCCTCGTCGAACGTCATACGCAGGAGCTTTGAGAAGTCAGCGTAAGTCGATTCGTGATAGGGCTGTAACGCGTCGTATACCGAGTCGTCGTAACCCGCCGCATGTTCGTCGCCTTGCCACGTGTCAACGGCGTAGCAGCGGGTACGCAAGCCAAGCTCGCTTACCGCTTGGCAGAACGCAAGATATGACGCCCCGTGGTGCGTACCCAACTCCACAAAGAGGGACGGCCGCAATTCCTCCATCACCCACGCCCCGAACGGGATGTGCCCCAGCCAAGCACTAGGTGGCAGCCGTTGGGGCCTGATGGCGAGCGAGCGATTGAGCTTGATCATATGTCCCGTGGAACTCTTGGATCACGGCGCGCAGAGTCGATAAAGTCGGCGATGTCACTTCCCGACAATTTGGGAACGTACTCTTCAATAAGATCAAGCGGCCAATTCCACCAAGCCAGCTGTAAAAGCGCGTCGACGTGCTGTGGCGCGAACCTTGTGCGAATTAGGCGACCCGGGGTTTCCCCCGACGACCGCGTACGGCGATACGTCACTAGTCACGACGGCGCGTGCGCCGATAACGGCCCCGTGGCCGATCTGCACGCCGGAGAGAATGGTCGCGCCGTGTCCAAGCCAGACGTCATGGCCGATACATGTGGGGCCCTTCGTCGACGGGTGTCCATCCACATGAGCGAGCTCATGTGCGAACGCAATGCGCATCGGAAAAGTCGTGACCCAATCAACCCGGTGTTCCCCTCCGCCAAAAATCGTTACATCTTCGGCAATGGAACAAAAAGAGCCAATCTCGACGCGCTCATGTGGAAGCCACATTCTGATTGCAGGGTTACCGTAGGTGAACCGACCCACCGAGACACGTGAGTCCGCAGGACGAAATTCCGGTATCGCGCTCATCGCGCGCCCCTGTCGGGCAAAGTACGAAGACTTACCGAGTGAAAAGGGATTCCGACGAGGCCATAACGTAACTTCCTCGATGCGACACGGATGAGCACCGCATCGTGCAGCCAATGATGCTGCACGTTGTCCCAAGGGTCCCCTTCGGCGATCGACACGGTCATCGAATACTCACCATCCGGCAGCAAGGGGAGCGTAAAGGTAAAGGCGGCCTCAAGCGCGTCGCCAGCAGCTACCGGGTACGGCTGCGGCACGTACGTAAACGTATGTTCTCCAAACAACGATTGGCCGAGCCGATCTTTGACGAAGAATCCAATGATCGCGCTTGTCAACGGCTGCAGTGCGGTCGCACTGATCACCAATCGAACCGATTCGCCGCCGTGGAAGACACCTGATGCATCCCCTTCGCATGATAAGAGCTCGACCCTGTCAATGCGCGCTGCGTTCGACGTCCATCCCGTTGAATTATGGATGTTCGAAAAAAGCGTGAGTTCGGTTTCCGGCTCTCGGACAACAGGCTGCGATGGCACCATTGCAGCTCCAACGGCGGCCGGCTGCAGCGTTTGCAGCCGGATGTTCTCGCCGTAAATTTCCTGCGCACAATGCTCGAGATATGCATTGCAGACATCCTCGGCATTTCCACTCTCGCGAATGATGCCTTGATGGAGCCACACGGCCGACCTGCAAAAGTTAATCACCGATCCCGTGTCGTGACTCACGAACAGCAACGTTCCGCGCTCACGGAACTTGCGCAGAAAGCGCATGCACTTTTGCACAAATACCGCGTCGCCGACGGCCAAGGCTTCGTCAATGATAAGAATGTCGGCATCGACGTGGGCGATAACGGCGAACGCCAGCCTAACGTACATACCACTCGAGTAGACCTTGACCGGCTGCTCGATAAATTCGCTTCCGATGTCAGCAAACGCGACGATGTCGTCATACGCCGACTCGATTTGCTCCCGCGTCAATCCAAGAATCGACGCGCTCATGTAAATATTTTCCCTCCCCGTAAATTCCGGGTTAAAACCAGCCCCTAACTCAAGAAGAGCAGCTACACGTCCGTTGATAGAAACGCTGCCGGACGTGGGGGAAAGTGTGCCGCAAATGATTTGCAACAATGTCGACTTGCCAGAACCATTACGGCCAATAATGGCCAATGCGTCTCCGCGCCTCACTTCGAAACCGACGTTACGAAGCGCCCAGAACTCGTCGAAATAACGCTTCGGCGCCTTGCTCATTA
Organism: Lysobacter sp. HA35; assembly: GCF_054061195.1. NCBI lineage: Bacteria > Pseudomonadati > Pseudomonadota > Gammaproteobacteria > Lysobacterales > Lysobacteraceae > Lysobacter > Lysobacter sp. HA35. Next base: position 2,139,651 of record NZ_JBSSDY010000001.1, read on the forward strand.
GGCGTCTGAGCCGAGGCATGACCGATTGCTTCAAACGGTCTTGTGGCTGGCGATACACCTGAAATGCTTTCGAAACATCATCGATTTGAATTGCGACTTCGCGTTCGCCGCTGCTCACAATATCAGAGCACATCGGCGAATCCTCGGCGCATTTTCTGAAACGCTGCGTAAGCAAAGCAAAGCAATACGAAGCTAATGGCAAGATATACGACCCACGGCATTGGGTCGGGCACTCGTCCATCGAGCAGCAGCGCACGCGCGTCTTCGATGGCGATCGTGAGAGGACTGCAGCGCATCCAAACTTGAAACTGCGCTGGGAGCGCTGACACTGGATACACCACCGGCGAGAGAAAGAATAAAACCGTAGTGAACATAACGGTCAACTGAGCGATATCGCGCAAATAAACACCCAGCGCGGCGAGAATGTAGCTCAATGCAGCTGTCGTCAGTGCCAGAGGCAGTAGACAAACCGGGAAAAGCAGGGCTGTCCACGGCAATTTATGGCCTATCAGGACCTGAACGGCAAGCAGCACAATGACACTTACAAAACCGTGAAAAAGGGAAGACAACAGCGCCACCCAGGGCAGCGTTTCCAATGGAAAGACAACCCGCTTTACGTAACTCACGTTCGATAAAATCAGTGTTGGAGCTCGATTTATGCACTCGGCGAAGAAGGCATGTACAAGCAAACCGACAAATAGAATCAGGGCAAAACTGCCGCGATTCTCACTGACGTCAACGCCCCACCTCGCCTTAAAAACCACTGAGAAGACGAACGAATAGACCACCAACATAAGCAGGGGATTGAGAAACGACCAAGCGACGCCCGCGAACGATCCGCGATACCGCGCGATGATCTCGCGCTTTGCAAGTTGCCAAATTAGCTTGCGGTTCGCGATGGTTGCCGAAACCAGTGACCGCGGCGACAGATCCGGCGCTCTATTCGGATTCATCGGTACACGGCCCTGTCCACGTCAGGTTGAACCAGCAAGCAACAACTTCCATGCACTTCAACCCGTCATCGCCCGGCGGACGTCGTCAACTAGATCTTGGCGGTCTTCAACGCCTACGCTCAACCGCACAAGATTATCGAACAACCCCAGCTGCGCCCTCCGCTCGGGCGGTACGGACGCATGCGTCATGATCGCCGGGTGGTTCACGAGGCTCTCAACGCCGCCGAGTGATTCAGCAAGCGCAAACAACTCCGTGCGCTCGCAAAAGCGCTTCGCCGCATCCAGCCCACCCCTCACGAAAATCGTGACCATGCCACCGAAGCCATCCATCTGGCGCTTCGCAAGCTCGTGTTGCGGGTGCGACGCGAGGCCCGGATAGATCACGCGTTCAATTGCGGGGTGCGCCTGCAACCACTCCGCCAGCGCCATCGCATTCTCGCAATGCGCCTTCATACGCAGATGCAGCGTCTTGAGGCCGCGCAGTGCGAGGAAGCTGTCGAATGGGCCCTGCACGCCACCGATGGCGTTCTGCAGGAATGCCATCTGCTCGGCGATCTCGGTGTCGTCGCCAACCACCGCCATGCCGCCGACGATATCGGAGTGGCCATTGAGATATTTGGTCGCCGAGTGCATGACGATGTGCGCGCCCAGCGAGAGTGGGCGCTGCAGCATCGGCGAGCAGAAGGTGTTGTCGACGACGACGATCAGGCCGCGCTTGCGCGCGATCGCGGCGATTGCTTCGATGTCGACGAGCTTGAGCAGCGGGTTCGTCGGCGTCTCGATCCAGACCATGCGCGTTTCAGGGCGGATGGCGGCTTCGAACACGGCCGGATCCGTCAGGTCGACCCAGCTGAAATCGAGGCCGGCGCTGCGGCGGCGAACGCGTTCGAACAGGCGATACGTGCCGCCGTAGACGTCGTCCATCGCGATGACGTGACTGCCGGCGTCGAGCAGCTCGAGAATCGTCGACGTCGCGGCGAGTCCGGAGGCGAACGCGAAGCCGCGCGTGCCGCCTTCGAGCGCAGCGACGCAGCGCTCGTAGGCGAAGCGTGTCGGATTATGGCTGCGGGAGTATTCGAAGCCCTGGTGCTCGCCGGGGCTGCTCTGCACGTAGGTGGACGTCGCGTAGATCGGCGTCATCACGGCACCGGTACTCGGGTCCGGCGACTGGCCCGCGTGAATGGCGAGCGTGCCCAATCCGGGCGTGGGTCGGTCGTTCTGCATGCGGTCGCGAGGTCCTTACGGCGACCGACGATTCTACCATCGGCCGGTTGGCCGACCCCAATTCACATAGGGTCGGCTTCCTTCACATTTCGACTGGCGACAACGACAGCCTTCGCCCCCGAAGAACCCTCGCGCCTCTGGGCTCGTCACTGCACGCGGCGGCGCAGATAGTTCAGCAGGTCGATACGAGTAATCAGGCCAAGGAAACGCGGGCCGTCCGAAATGATTGCGACATGCCCGCGATCGAACACCGGCAGCAGCGCTTCGATCGGCGAGCGCACGTCGATCTTGTCGAGCTTGCTGACCATCGCGGTCGATACCGGATCGCGGAAGCGTTGCTCGTCGCCGTACACATGCAGCAGCACGTCGGATTCATCGACGATGCCGACGAGCTCGTCGCCGTCCATCACCGGCAGCTGCGAGACGTCGTAGAGCTTCATGCGCTGGTACGCGGTGACGAGCAGATCGTTCGCACCGACGACGACGGTGTCGCGCTGCGAATACGGGCGCAGGATGAGGTCGCGCAGGTCGCCGGCCTGCTCACGCTGGATGAAGCCGTTGTCGAGCATCCAGTAATCGTTGTACATCTTCGACAGGTACTTGTTGCCCGTGTCGCAGACGAACACCAGCACCTTCTTCGGCGTGGTCTGTTCGCGGCAGTACTTGAGCGCGGCCGCGAGCAGCGTGCCGGTCGACGAACCGCCGAGAATTCCCTCTTTTTCCAGCAGTTCGCGCGCGGTGAGGAAGCTCTCGCGGTCGGAAATCGCATACGCCTTCTTGACGCGGGTGAAGTCGGAAATCGGCGGAAGGAAATCCTCGCCGATGCCCTCGACCATCCAGCTGCCCGACTTCTCCGACAGCGTTCCGCGGTTGATGTATTCCTCGAGGATCGAGCCGACCGGATCGGCGAGCACCAGCTCGGTATGCGGCGACTTCTCGGCGAAGCAGCGCGAAAGGCCGGTCATCGTGCCCGAGCTTCCGCAACCGAACACGATCGCGTCAACGCCGCCGACGTCCGCCATCTGCGCGAGGATTTCCGGACCGGTGCCGAACTCGTGCGCGGACGGGTTGTCCGGGTTGCCGAACTGGTTGATGAAGTACGCGCCCGGCGTTTCCGCCGCGATGCGCGCGGCCATGTCCTGGTAGTAGTCGGGGTGGCCCTTGGCGACGTCGCTGCGCGTCAGCACAACCTGCGCGCCCATCGCCTTGAGGTTGAAGATCTTCTCGCGGCTCATCTTGTCGGGCACGACGAGCACGAGCTTGTAGCCCTTCTGCTGCGCGACCAGCGCGAGGCCGATGCCGGTGTTCCCGGCGGTGCCTTCGACGAGCGTGTCGCCCGGCTTGATGTCGCCGCGCTTCTCGGCGGCGTCGATCATCGCGAGGCCGATGCGGTCCTTGATCGACCCGCCCGGGTTCTGGCTCTCGAGCTTGAGGTAGAGCTCGCAGACGCCGACGTCGAGGCGCCGGGCCTTGATGACCGGCGTCGCGCCGATCAACTCGAGAACGGACTGATGTACAGGCATGGCGGATCCGTGCTGCCGGGAATCGCGCCATTCTACCGGCCGCGCGTCAGCGGCCCGGCGGCCGTCGCCAACGTGCGCTGGCGACGGCGCGGCGAACCGGTCAGTGAAGCAGCGTGTCGGCCAGTCGGACCAGACGGTCCTTGGCGTGGAGCTTTTCGCGCTTCATCCGCGTGAGTTCGAGGTCATCGACGGGACTGATGCCGAGTTCGGCATTCATGACCCGACGGTCGAGATCCTGATGGCGCTGATAGAGCTGTTTGAACTCGGGATGGGCGTTGATGAGCCCGTCGAGCTCGTTCGCGGACCGTTCTTCGAACATGCAAACCTCCTCGGCACATGCATCCGGCGGCATCGACCGCCGGAGACGGTGATGGCCAGGCCGCATGCCCGCTTGGAGTTGCCGGCGGTGCGCGACCCGGCGTTGCGACGGAGCGGAAATGGCTCCGACGAATCGACCGTACTCCCGCATTCCGGGTCCGGCAAGCAGCACTGGGACGAGGCCGACAGCCGGTCGTCACGTGCCTGAAGACGATGCGAAAACGCCGTTAAACCCGCTAAAAACGCGCTATTTCTGCGTGAGGACCACTTCGACGCGACGGTTCTTCGCGCGTCCCGCCGCACTGCCGTTATCCGCGACCGGCTGGGCCGCGCCATGGCCCGCGACATCGATGCGGACGCTGCCTGCACCGCCCGCGGCGAGAGCCTGCCGGACCGCGGCGGCGCGGCGCTGCGACAGCTGTTCGTTCGCCGCGGCGTCGCCCTGGTTGTCGGTGTAGCCGTCGATACGGACGGCGGCAGCGCGCGAGACGTCGATGTAGTGCGCGAGCGCCTTCAGGCTGGCCGAAGCGGCCGCGGTCAGCGTCGCCTGCCCGGATGCGAAGGCATCGCCGGCCAGCGTGAAGACTTCGCCGCGCGGGTCGCGCTTCATCGGCGGGAGCTTGGCGTCGGCGACCAGCTCGGCCTCCTCGCGGGCGAGCTTCAGCTCCTTTTCGCGAGCGGCGGACAGCTTGGCCACCTGGGCGGTGGTCGCGCCCTGCAGTGCGGTTTCGGCGTCGACGCGGGCCTGCTCCTGCTCCGCGGCCTGCTGACGCAGGCGCTCGGTTTCCTCGGCCTGCATCTGGGCTTCCATGCGCAGGCGGTCGGCCTCGGCGCGGGCGGCGGCGGCCTCGCGGCGGGTGGCTTCGAGCTGCAGCTCGGAATAGGTGCGCTCGAGGCGGTCGTTGTCGCGCTGCAAGGCTTGGGCGTAGGCGGCCAGTTCGGCGGCGCGGACGCGGCGTTCGGCCAGCGCCTCGGCGGCCGGGCGCTGCTTGGTCTTGACGGTCGCCAGCGCGTCGATCGCCTGCTGCGCCTGCGAGCGTTCGAGCGGCGCGGCGTCGGCGAGACGGGGATCAGCGGCCAGCGCCTGCAGGCGGCCGGCGTAGTTGCCGGTGGCGTCGGCCGGGGCCATCGGAAGCGGAGCCGCGGTATCGGCGCCGACCTGCAGCTTGGCCTGCAGCTCGGCCACTTCGGCCTGGCGTTGCGCGCGGGCGGCTGCGACCACCGCGGCGCGGCTGCGTGCAGACGCGAGGTCGGCATCCGCGGCGGCCATCAGCGCGAGGCGACGCGCATCGTCGTCCTTGCCGGCGGACATCGCGGCCTGCGCCTGCGACAGCTCGCGCTGCGCGGTGGCCAGGTCGGCGCCTGCGTACTGGTCCGCATCGGCCTGTGCCGCCCGCGACACCGCCTGCTGGGCCGCCGTCAGCTCGCCGGTCGGGGGCGGCAATGTCGCGCAACCTCCGAGTGTCACGGTGAGAACGGCAGCAAGAAGCGCGTTGCGCGGATATGCGAAGCTTGGACGCATTGGGGACCCGGACCGTGGCGTGGGGAACGCGCGGTCATTGTGGCCATGCCGGCTGTATCGGCGCAAACCTGCATAGCCATACAAAGGAGATTGCATGGACATCGGCTACTTCCTGAAGCTGATGACGGAGAAGAACGCGTCGGACATGTTTCTGACGACGGGGGCTCCGGTCTACATCAAGGTGGAAGGCAAGCTTCAGCCGCTGGGCAATACGGGCCTGCCTTCGGGCATGGTCAAGAAAATCGCCTATTCGCTGATGGACGAAGGCCAGGTTCCGGAGTTCGAGACGAACCTCGAACTCAACATGGCATATGCGATTCCCGACTCGGGGCGCTTCCGCGTCAACGTGTTCAAGCAGCGCGGCGAAGTCGGCATGGTGATCCGCGCGATCAAGAACGTGATCCCGTCGATCGAGGAGCTGCAGCTCCCGCAGGTGCTGAAGGAAATCATCACCTCGCCGCGCGGACTGGTGCTCATCGTCGGCAGCACGGGCTCGGGCAAGTCGACCACGCTCGCGTCGATGATCGACCACCGCAACAGCAACATGGCCGGCCACATCCTCACCATCGAGGATCCGATCGAGTTCCTGCACAAGCACAAGAAGTCGATCGTCAACCAGCGCGAAGTCGGGCTCGATACGCACACCTTCCACAACGCGCTGAAGAACGCGATGCGCGAAGCGCCGGACGTGATCCTGATCGGCGAGATCCTCGATGCGACGACCATGGAAGCGGCGATTTCCTTCGCCGAAACCGGCCACCTGTGCCTGGCGACGCTGCACTCGAACAATGCCGACCAGACGCTCGAGCGCATCCTCAACTTCTTCCCGGAACCCGCGCACAAGAACGTGCTGATGAACCTCGCGCTGAATCTCAAGGCGGTGGTGAGCCAGCGCCTCGTCGTCGGTGTCGAAGGCCGTCGCCTGCCGGCGACCGAAGTGCTGATCAATACGCCGCACGTGCGCGACCTCATGCGTCGCGGCCAGGTGCACGAGATCAAGCAGGCGATGGAAGAGTCGCTGGAAGACGGCATGGAGACGTTCGACCAGTGCCTGTTCCGGCTTTACAAGGAAGGCCGCGTCGACATGGAAAGCGCGCTGCGCGCCGCCGATTCGCGCGACGGGCTCGCGCTCAAGTTCCGCCTCTCCGAAGGCGCGGGCGCGGAGCACGATCCCTACGCGGACATGTACAACCCTGCGCTCTGACGTGTTCGCGGTGCAATACGAAAACGGCGGCCTTAGGGGCCGCCGTTTTTATTTCATCGATGACATCGCGCGTTACGCGCGCTGCGATTCCGGACAGTCGGGCTGCTTCTCCGGGCGCGCATTGTCGAAAGCGGGCAACGCGAGGCAGGCCTTCTCGATGCGCGCGATCGTCGGCCAGCGGTCGATGTCGACGCCGAAACGTCGCGCGTTGTAGAGCTGCGGCACGAGGCAGCAATCGGCGAGCGTCGGGATGTCGCCTTCGCAGAATTCGCCGGTCGCCGGATGATCGATCAGCGATGCTTCCATCGCCTCGAGTCCCATCACGATCCAGTGCTTGACCCATTCGTCGCGCTCGGCCTGCGGCACGTTCCATTCGCGCTCGAAGTACTGCAGCACGCGCAGGTTGTTGAGCGGATGCACGTCGCAGGCGACGAGCTGCGCCAGCGCGCGCGCACGGGCGCGGTCGCGCGCGAGCGCGGGAAGCAGCGGCGGTTCCGGCCAGGTCTCGTCGAGGTATTCGAGGATCGCCATCGACTGCCGGTACAGCCGGTTGCCATGCTGCAGCACCGGCACGAGTTCCTGCGGATTGGTCTCGCGATACCCGTCGGCATGCTGCTCGCCGCCGTCGCGCAGCAGGTGCACGGGCACGATCTCGTACGCCAGCTGCTTGAGCGCCAGCCCGATGCGCACGCGATACGCGGCGCTCGAGCGCCAGTACGAATAAAGCCGCAGCGGTTCGCTCACGACACGTCTCCGCGAAGACAGAGGGCCACCTTAACCGGCCGGCGCGAAGGCGGCGTGCCGGCCGTCCGCACTGCCTCAGCGGGTATGCGGCTCGATGCGCTGTTCGATCGCGCCGAACACACTTGCGCCGTCGCGGCCGATCATCTCGATGCGCACGGTGTCGCCGAACGACATGAATGGCGTCGACGGCTTGCCCTGCTCCAGTGTCTCGACCACGCGGCGCTCGGCGAAGCAGGACGCACCGAGCGACGTGTCCTCGTTCGCCACCGTGCCCGAACCGACGATCGTGCCAGCCGACAGCGGACGCGTCTTCGCGGCATGCGCGACGAGCTGTGCGAAGTCGAACTGCATGTCGACGCCGGCCTCGGGCGCGCCGAACCATGCACCGTTGATGTGCGTCACCATCGCCAGATGCACCTTGTTGCCCTGCCACGCGTCGCCGAGCTCATCCGGCGTGACGAACACCGGGCTCAACGCCGAACGCGGCTTGCTCTGCAGGAAGCCGAAACCCTTGGCGAGCTCGTCCGGAATCAGGTTGCGAAGCGAGACGTCGTTGACGAGGCCGATCAGCTGGATGTGCGACGCGGCTTCGTCGGGCGTCGCCGCCATCGGCACGTCGTCGGTGATGACAACCACTTCGGCTTCCAGATCGATGCCGTAGCTCTCGCTCGGCACGCGCACCGCATCGCGCGGACCGTAGAAGCCGGCGCTGGTCGCCTGGTACATCAGCGGATCGACGTAGAAGCTTTCCGGCACCTCGGCGCCACGCGCACGACGCACGCGCTCGACGTGCGGCAAATACGCCGAGCCATCGACGAATTCGTACGCACGCGGCAGCGGCGCGGCGAGCTGGGCCATGTCGACGTCAAACGCGCCGTCGGCGGTGCCGGCGTTGAGCGACTCGTACAGCGCGTTGAGGCGCGGCGCGGTGTTCGACCAGTCCTCGAGCGCGCGCTGCATCGTCGGCGCGATGCCGTCGGCGCGCACCGCGCGCGCTAGATCACGCGAAACGACGATCAGCGTGCCGTCGCGGCCGCCTTCCTTGAGGGATCCCAACTTCATCGCATGCTCCAGAGACGGGCGCCCGCGGCGCGATGGTTTCAATTGTAACGGTCGCCCCGGAGCGCGGACGCCGGATCAGTCGTCGCCCTGGAACGCGTGCGCGCGGTAGGTGAGCACGAGCGTGTCGCGATGGCCCGATGTGTCGTCGCCATCGTCGGGCTGGATCGGCGTGGACTCGTGGATCACGCGTGTGTCGTCGAGCAGCAAGGCCGACCACGGCTCCTCGAGCGTGAAGCGCTCGCCCGCGGGACCGTTCGCATCGAACACGCGCGTCTCGCCGCCCTTGATGTGATGTCGCCCAACCATGATGACTGCGACGAAATCGACGCCGTCGCGATGCGCGCCTTCCGGCGTGGGCCGGCCGAGCCCGCCGGCGGTGTCGATGCGGAACTGGTGCGCTTCGACGAACCAGCGCGGCTCGTTGCGGATCGATGCGAACAGCGTGCCGAGCCCGTGCAGCAGTCCGGCGAAACCGGAGGCATTGGCGACGTCATCGCCGATCGGCTCGAACCAGCGACGCATGCCGCCGTGCAGCGCGTTGTAGTCGAGCGGTTGCCAGTGCGCGCGATGCGGCGCCTGCGCGATCGAATCGCCGTCGACGACGAAGCACGAGTGCCGGCGATAGCGATAACGACCGCCGTCGCGCAAATAGGTGTCGGGCGGCAGCGAATTCCAGGACGTATCGATCGTGCGCAATGCTTCGATGCGCGAACCGGCGAGCGTCGCGATCGAATCGGCGTCGACCACCGCGTACCCACGCTCGCGCAATCGCTCACCGGCGACATCCAGCGGCACGACGGGCGGTGGAAAGCGGGCAACCATGGCGGCTCCTGACCCCGAAAACGCGAAGACCCGCACGCGGCGGGTCTTCGGTTGGCTTGTTCAGCCGTGTTTGGCAGCCCCGGATGGATTCGAACCACCGAATGCCTGAGTCAGAGTCAGGTGCCTTACCGCTTGGCGACGGGGCTATGGAGCAAATTCTAACGCGGTGGATGCTGACGGCAAGCCCGTCAGCATCCTGCGAAACGCGATTAGCGCTTCGAGAACTGCGTGGCGCGACGTGCCTTGTGCAGGCCGACCTTCTTACGCTCGACCTCACGGGCATCGCGCGTCATGAAGCCGGCGCGGCGCAGGTCGGTCTTGAGCGCTTCGTCGTATTCGACCAGCGCGCGCGAGATGCCGAGGCGGATCGCACCGGCCTGGCCGGTGATGCCACCGCCGGCGACGGTCACGACGACGTCGAACTTGTCGGTCGAGTTGGTCAGTTCGAGCGGCTGGCGCACGATCATGCGCGCCGTCTCGCGACCGAAGAACTCGTCGAGCGGACGCTGGTTGACGGTGATCTTTCCGTCGCCCTTGCGCAGGTACACGCGGGCGGTGGAGGACTTGCGGCGGCCGGTGCCGTAATTCTGCTGGGTTGCCATGTTCGTCGGACCTTAGATATCGAGCGGCTGCGGCTGCTGCGCGGCGTGCGGGTGCTCGGCACCCTTGTAGACCTTGAGCTTGCGGTACATCGCGCGGCCCAGCGGTCCCTTGGGGAGCATGCCCTTCACGGCGATCTCGATCACGCGCTCAGGATGACGTTCCATCGCCTGGGCGAGGGATTCGGTCTTGAGGTTGCCGACGTAGCCGGTGAAGCGGTGGTACTTCTTGTCCTGCAGCTTGTTGCCGGTCACCGCGATCTTGTCGGCATTGACGACGACGAGGTAGTCGCCGGTGTCGACGTGCGGAGTGAAGACGGGCTTGTGCTTGCCGCGAAGACGGCGGGCGAGTTCCGAGGCCAGACGGCCCAGGGTCTTGCCGGAAGCGTCGACGAGATACCAGTCGCGCTGGACGGTCTCGGACTTGGCGATAAAGGTTTTCATGACAAAACTCTTGAGTAGGTGCCTGGTCGGGCTGATTGGGAACCCCGGAGGGCCTCCGAACTTCGCCGCGCGTTGTGGGGGACCGGAGTCCCGCGAACAAAGAAGCGGAATTCTAGCCGGCTTGGCCCGCCCTGTGCAAGCCGCGTCAAGACGGCGCTGGGAGCGGCCGATGTGCCGTGCCCTCCCGAACCTCCCTCGGCCGGCCCGTGCGGCGCTAGCTAACGGACGCATGCAGCCCGACCTGGTCCGTGCGCCAGCCGCCGCGGTTTTTCTCCGTCCCAACAGTCGTCACCTACCGCCGCAGTAGACTTTGAACATGCACACACGACGCCTTTCGCCGCTCGATCGCTGGATCGACACCGCGCAGCGCGCGCTCGAAACCGTCGCTGGCGATCCGCCCGCGATGCGCGCGAACCCTGCCGATACCCAGGGCGACCTTGTGCTCGACGACGCAGAACGCCGGCACGCCGCCGGGCTCATGCGCATCAACCATGTCGGCGAGGTCTGCGCGCAGGCGTTGTACGTCGGGCAAGCGTCGGTCGCCCGCGATGCGCGCACGCGCGAGCACCTGCTGCACGCCGCTCAGGAGGAGACCGACCACCTCGCCTGGTGCGCAGAGCGCCTGCGCGAACTCGACAGCCGGCCCAGCCTGCTCAACCCGCTGTGGTACGCCGGTTCGTACGCGATCGGTCTCGCCGCCGGACTGCGCGGCGACGGCTGGAACCTCGGCTTCGTCGTCGAAACCGAGCGCCAGGTCGAAGCGCATATCGACGAACACCTCGCGTCGCTCCCCGCCGCCGACGCACGCAGCCGCGCAATCCTTGAAGTGATGAAGGACGACGAGGTGCGCCATGCCGACAACGCAGAAGCCGCCGGCGCGCGCGTGCTGCCGATGCCGATTCCGCAGCTGATGGCCGCGGCGTCGAACGTCATGAAGACGGTCGCCTACCGCATCTGAAGTCCCGACATCGCTGCAACGAAAGGCCGGCGAGATGCCGGCCTTTTCTTTACGTCGCGAACCGGTCAATCGACCAGGTTGCGGCCGTGGTACAGCTCCTCGATCTCGCGCTTCAGTCGCGCCTCGATCTTCAGGCGATCCTTGAACGAGAGGTTCTTCGACTTCTCTTCGAACAGATACGTGTCGAGGTCGAAGTCCTTCAGGTGCATCTTCGAGTGGAAGATATTTTCCTGATAGACGTTGACGTCGATCATCTCGTACCGGTTGCGGATGTTCTTCGCCAGGTAGTCCTGGATCGAATTGATCTTGTGGTCGATGTAGTGCTTCTTGCCCTTGATGTCACGGGTGAAGCCGCGCACGCGGTAGTCGAGCACGACGATGTCGGACTCGAAACTCTCGATCAGGTAGTTCAGCGCCTTCAGCGGCGAGATCACGCCGCAGGTGGCGACGTCGATGTCGGCGCGGAACGTCGCGATGCCGTTGTCCGGATGCGTTTCGGGATACGTGTGCACCGTGATGTGCGACTTGTCCATGTGCGCGACGACGGCGTCGGAGATCAGCTCCTTGCCGGCATCCTTCTTGTCGATCACCGGCTCCTCGGAAATGAGGATGGTGACGGACGCGCCCTGCGGGTCGTAGTCCTGTCGCGCGATGTTGAGGATGTTGGCGCCGATGATCTCGGCGACGTCCGTCAGGATCTGCGTCAGGCGGTCGGCGTTGTAGGCCTCGTCGATGTACTGGATGTAGCGCTGGCGCTCATCTTCGGACGCGGCGTAGGAGATGTCGTAGATGTTGAACGACAGCGCCTTGGTCAGGTTGTTGAAACCCTGGAGCCGCAGACGCGGCAGTGGCTTGACCACGTGGGTGGATCCCGATGACTGATCGAAGGCGCGGGATTATGGGGCAAGCGGGGTGATGGGGGAACGAACGGCCGGGAACGACACGGCATCGGGCGTGGAACGGGTTACAAAACCGAACAGTGACGGGATTGGCCCTTTGCGCTTAATCGTCTATATAGTCGGTTAATTCCCATAGAGCCCGGCCCATGTCCCCCGACCTGGCAACCCCGCACGCGCCGCGCCGCGCCCAGAGCCCGTTGATGCCAGATAACGCGGCGATCGACCGGTTCCTCGCCCACTGCCACCGCCGTCGCTACCCGTCCCGAACGGACGTGTTCCGGCCCGGCGATTCGGCCACGACGCTTTATTTCGTGATCTCCGGCTCGGTGAGCATCATCAACGAGGAAGAGGACGGTCGCGAGCTGGTGCTCGGTTACTTCGGCCCCGGCCAGTTCGTCGGCGAAATGGGCCTGTTCATCGAGAGCGACCGTCGCGAGGTGACCCTGCGCACCCGCACCGCGACCGAGCTCGCCGAGATCGGCCACGAGCGCTTCTACGACCTGCTGATGACCCGGCTGTCGACCGACGCGCCCAAGCTGCTCTATTCGATCGGCGCGCAGATCTCCCGCCGCCTGCTCGACACCTCGCGCAAGGCCGGCCGCCTGGCCTTCCTCGACGTCACCGACCGCATCGTGCGCACGCTGCACGACCTCGCGAAGGAACCGGAGGCGATGAGCCATCCGCAGGGCACCCAGATCCGGGTGTCGCGCCAGGAGCTGTCGCGCCTGGTCGGTTGCTCGCGCGAGATGGCAGGTCGCGTCCTCAAGAAGCTCCAGGCCGACGGCCTGCTCCACGCGCGCGGCAAGACGGTCGTCCTCTACGGCACGCGCTGACCGATGAGCCGGATGGAGGAGACGCCCGACGGCATCCGCGTGCGTGACGCGCGGACTGGCGACGCGAGCGACGTCGCCCATCTCCTCGAAGTCCTCGGTTATCCCTGCACCCGCGACGACGCCTCCGAGCGCATCGCGGTCGTGCTGTCCGACGCGCGCCAACGGCTGCTGCTGGCCGAGATCGGCGGCCATGCCTGCGGGCTGGTCGGCATGGAACTGCGCTATTCCCTCGCCCGCGGCGCCGAGCAGGCGCGCATCACCGCGCTGGTGGTGCTGCCCGAATGCGAGCGGCAGGGCGTCGGTCGCCGGCTGCTGCGCGAGGTGGAAGCGATCGCACGCCAGGCCGGTGCCGCACGCATCGAAGTCACCGCGGCGGGCAGCCGCGACAGTGCGCACTCGTTCTACCGCGGCTGCGGCTATACCGATGCGTCGCTGCATTTCGCCAAGCTGCTCGGCGACTGAGCCGCGTCGTCGAATCGTCGCGCGGCGTCGCGCACGCAATCAGGAGAGCTCATGCACACCGGAAGCTGTCACTGCGGCGCGATCGCCTATCGAGTCGACGGCGCGATCGAACGCGTCATCGAATGCAACTGCTCCTACTGCAGCCGCAAGGGCCTGCTGCTGACGTTCGTGCCGCGCGACGCGCTCCACATCGAACGCGGCGAAGACGCGTCGACCGAATACCGCTTCAACAAGCACGCCATCGAACACCGCTTCTGCGCGACCTGCGGCTGCCAGGCCTTCGGATTCGGCACCAGCCCCGACGGCAATGCGACGGCGGCGATCAACGTGCGCTGCCTCGACGACGTCGACCTGACCACGATCGAGCGCGTGCCGTTCGACGGCCGCTCGCGCTGACGCGACTCAGGCGTCGGCGCGCACCGGGTCGCCGGCCCGGCCTGGGCATCCCCAGTTGAGCATCGGCGTGCCCGCCGGCAGGCGTTCGTGGAAGAACGCGATGCCCTTCTCTTTAGGATTGACCACGACCGGATGCTTCGCGGCCTGCAGCAGCGGCAGGTCGGCCGTGCTGTCGGAGTAGGCGGCCTCGACGTCGCCGGTGAATCCCGCGTCGCGCAGCATCGTCATCTTCATCGCGTGGTGGCAGTGGCGCGATGCGCGGATGCCGCCGAACACGCGCTCGACCTCGGTACCGATCACCGGCACGTCGTCATGCGCGACGAACGCGAGGATCGCGCGTGCAAGTCGCGGCGGTGCGCCCGTGGCGACCACCACTTGATCGCCCGCGAGACGATGGCGATGGAATACCTCGAGCGCGACCGGCAACAGCCGCGCGCGAATGCCGTCGACGTTCTGCGCGACATAGCGATCAATCAGCGCGTCGAACGATTCACGCTCGAACACGGTACCGGCCCAGACGAACGCACCGATGCCGTGACGACGTGTCGGCAGGAACGCAATCATCGGACCGGCGACCGGCGCGATCAGTAGCGCGAGCAGCATGCGCCACGCACTGCGGCGAATCAGCCACGCGAACAGATGGCTGCCCGAATCGCCGTCGTACAGCGTGTGGTCGAAATCGAAGACCACCAGAGGCGCGGACTCTGCTGCTGGCGGATAGCGTGGACCGTCCAGCGTCATGCGAACAGCCGCTGCAGTGCCGCGCCCGGATCCTTCTCGCGCATGAAGCTTTCGCCGACGAGGAAGGTTTCGATGCCCGCGCCACGCATCTTCGCGACGTCCGCCGGCGTCGCAATGCCGCTTTCGGTCACGAGGATGCGATCCGTTGGCACGGCCTGCTTGAGGTCGAGGGTGGTATCGAGCGACACCTCGAACGTGCGCAGGTTGCGGTTGTTGACGCCGATCAGCGGCGAGTCGGTCTGCAGCGCGCGCTCGAGCTCGTCGATGTCGTGCACTTCGACCAGCACGTCCATGCCGAGCTCGCCCGCCAGGTTCGCCATCTCCACTAGCGGGCCGTCTTCGAGTCCCGCGACGATCAGCAGGATGGCGTCGGCGCCGATCATGCGCGCCTCGTAGACCTGGTACGGGTCGATGGTGAAATCCTTGCGGATGATCGGCAGCGAACACGCGCGATGCGCGAGCCCAAGGTAGAGGTTGCTGCCCTGGAAGAAGTCGACGTCGGTGAGCACGGACAGGCAGGCCGCACCGCCAGCTTCGTAACTGCGTGCGATCTCGGACGGATCGAAGTCCGCGCGGATGACGCCCTTCGACGGGCTTGCTTTCTTGACCTCCGCGATCACAGCCGGCAGCCCGGCGGCATGCTTCGCGCGGATCGCATCGACGAAGCCGCGTGGCGGCGGCATGTCCTGCGCGCGCGCCTTGAGATCGGCCAGCGAGCGAACGCGGCTGCGCTGTTCGATCTCCTCGACCTTGCGCGCGAGGATGGTGTTGAGGATGTCGCTCATCAATTCTTTCTCAGGCCATAAGCGCGCTCGACCTTCGCGACGCGCACTTCGAAATGGTCGTACCAATGGGCGCGACCGAACTCGCGTGTCGCCCTGTGTTCGGCATGATCGCGCCATGCGGCGATCGACGCCTCGTCGCTCCAATACGACAGGGTGATACCGAAACCGTCGCCGTCGCGCACCGATTCCACGCCGAGGAAGCCCGGCTGCGTGGCGGCCAGCGCGATCATGCGGTCGGCAGCGTCCGCGTAGTCCTGCATGCCGACATCGTTGCGCTGGGACGTGAACGTCACGATCCAGTACGGCGGCGCGGGCGTCTTCGCGAATCCGGTGCTCATGCGGAAAGCTCTTTCGTCGCCTTGACGAACGCATGCAATTTGTCGCGTGCCGCGCCCGACGCGATGGTGCGCCGCGCGAGCACGATGCCTTCGGCGATGGATTCCGCAATGCCCGCAACGTAAAGCGCCGCGCCGGCGTTGAGTGCGACGATCTCGCGTGGCAGGCCGGGCGTGTCGTCGAGCGCAAGCATCAGCATGGCGCGCGATTCCGCGGCGTCCGCGACTTTCAGGTTGCGACTCGCCGCCATCGAGATGCCGAAGTCCTCGGGATGCACTTCGTATTCGCGCACCACGCCGTCGCGTAGTTCACCGACCAGCGTGGCCGCGCCGAGCGAGAGTTCGTCCATGCCGTCACGACCCCACACGACCATCGCGCGCTCGGCACCGAGTTCCTGCAGCACGCGCACCTGGATACCCACGAGATCCGGATGGAACACGCCCATCAGGATGTTCGGCGCGTTGGCTGGATTCGTCAGGGGGCCGAGGATGTTGAACAGCGTGCGAACGCCCATCTCGCGACGCACGGGCGCGACGACTTTCATCGCCGGGTGATGCAGCGGAGCGAACATGAAGCCGATGCCCGTGCGCTCGATGCAATATGCGACCTGTTCTGGCTGCAGTTCGATGTGCGCACCCAGTGATTCGAGCACGTCGGCGCTGCCGGAGCTCGAGGACACGCTGCGCCCACCATGCTTGGCGACCTTCGCGCCGGCCGCGGCAACGACGAACATGCTCGCCGTCGAAATGTTGAACGTGCTCGCGCCGTCGCCTCCGGTGCCGACGATGTCGATCATGTGCGTGCGATCGGCGACGTCGACCGGCGTCGCGAACTCGCGCATCACCTGGGCGGCGCCGGCGATCTCGCCGACGGTTTCCTTCTTGACGCGCAGGCCCGTGAGGATGGCCGCGGTCATGGTCGGGCTGACTTCGCCGCGCATGATCATGCGCATCAGGTCGACCATCTCGTCGTGGAAGATCTCGCGGTGCTCGATCGTGCGCTGCAGCGCCTGCTGCGGTGTCAGCGGCATGTCAGCGCTCCAGGAAGTTCTTCAGCAGCGCGTGGCCGTGCTGGGTGAGGATGGATTCGGGATGGAACTGCACGCCTTCGACCGGATGCTCGCGATGGCGCAGGCCCATGATCTCGTCGAAGCCGCCGTCCGCGTCTTCCGTCCATGCCGTCATTTCCAGCGATGCAGGCAGCGTGTCGCGCGCGACGACCAGCGAGTGATAGCGCGTCGCTTCGTATGCATCCGGCAGACCCGCGAACACGCCCTGCCCTTCATGGCGGATGCGCGAGGTCTTGCCGTGCATGATCGTCTTCGCACGCACCACGTCGCCTCCGTAGGCCTGCCCGATCGCTTGGTGGCCGAGGCAGACCCCGAGCAGCGGAACGCGCGGGCCGAGCTCGCGGATCACGTCGACGCAGACGCCTGCTTCGTTCGGCGTGCACGGCCCCGGCGAGATCACGATGCGCTCCGGCGCAAGCGCATCGATCTGCGCGACGTTGAGCTCGTCGTTGCGCACCACCTTCACCTCCCGCCCCGAGCGACTGCAGGTACTGCACGAGGTTCCAGGTAAAGCTGTCGTAGTTGTCGATCATCAACAGCATGGGGTCAATCCGCCAGCAGGAAGACCGCGTAGATGCGGTCGGTGTAGGTGACGTAGCCGGTTTGGAGCGAGGTCGCCCCCGGCGCCGGAGATGCGGGCGATGGAATACGCGACCCCGTCACCTCGACGCGATCGAGCGACTGGCTGGTCGAATTCCATTCGTACAGCGACGGCCAGTTGCCTTCATGGATGCCGTATTCGAACTGCGGCGCAACATCCGACACGCTGTAGACGCCACCGAGCCGTGCACCGTACGACTTTGCGATCGTGCTCGCCTTTTCGCGCGTGGCTTCGATCGCGCGCATGCGCAGGGCTTCCCGCAGCTTCGGCTCGTCCGACAGCTCGGTGCGTATGTCGGAAACCGAAAGCTCGTCGGATGTCTGCAGGCCCGACAGGAAGTTCTCGAGCGCGCTCTTGTCATTGAAGCGCGCGTTCAAGGAGCGGCGTACGCGTGTGCCGGCGAACACGGACGTACGCAATTTGTCGTCGTAGCGCTGCTCGGGATTGATGGAAAGCGACGTCGCCACGATCTCGCGTTCGGCGACGTCTGCCTTGCGAAGTCGCGCGACCGTCGCGGTCAGCGCGTCTTCGACGCGTTTGCGTGCCGCCCCGGCATCCATGTCGAGCGCCGTCAAGTTCACGCTGATTCGGTAGCGATCCGGAATCGCCCGCGCCTGCGCATCCCCATAAACCAGGATGTGGCGCGTTGGCGGCAGCGCATTGACCTGCGCTTGCGCGACCGTGGCGGCGAACAGCAGGGCGAGCGTGGCGAACATGCGGCGCATCGATCTCTCCTTGAATGACGGGACGACTGCGGTCGAACGCGGACGGGCAGGCACGGCGAAGCCGACTGCGGTGAGGCGGTCGGTCATGACATGGCGGTTCGGGGTTGGATCAGGACGTGGAGCGGACGGCACGCGCGGGTTCCTCGGACGGCGACGGGGCAGGACGGACGATGGCGCGGGGCCACCATCGCCAGCCGGCGTCGGCATGCGGGAACTGAACAGGCGCGGTGCGGTGCATGGGCCTACTGTAGCGGCTCAAGCCCCACGGTGCGACCACGGTCCGGGCCGCATCGGGCGCGCTGACTGCATCCGCAACGGCCCACGGTGCTTAAATCACCATCCGTTCCGTCGCCTTCCTCCATGACCGACCCGACCTTCAAACCGTACACGCGCCCTGCCGGCGGCTGGGATTCGCTGCGGCGCTCGTGGCAGGCGCTGCGCGACGAAGGCATCGTCACCGGCGGCACGCGCGCGCTGCTGCGCACCAACCAGGACCACGGCTTCGACTGCCCCGGCTGCGCATGGCCGGATCGCAACCCGAATTCGACGTTCGAGTTCTGCGAGAACGGGGTCAAGGCGGTCGCGGCGGAGGCGACCTCGCATCGCGTGACGCGCGAATTCTTCGCGCAGCACACCGTCACCGACCTCGCCGCAGAGACTGATCACTGGCTCGAAGCACAGGGTCGGCTGACGGAACCGATGCGTTACGACACCGCGACAGATCACTACGTACCGATCGGCTGGGACGATGCATTCGCGCTGGTGGCGCGCCATCTCAACGCGCTGTCGAGCCCCGACGAAGCGCTGTTCTACACGTCCGGCCGCACATCGAACGAGGCCGCCTTCCTCTACCAGTTGTTCGTGCGCGAGCTCGGCACAAACAACCTGCCCGACTGCTCCAACCTCTGCCACGAGGCGTCGGGCGTCGCGATGACCGAGCAGATCGGCAGCGGCAAAGGCTCGGTGACGCTCGACGATTTCGAGCACGCCGATGCGATCTTCATCTTCGGCCAGAACCCCGGTACAAACCATCCGCGCATGCTCGGCGAGTTGCGTGCGGCGGCGAAGCGCGGATGTCGCATCGTCGTGTTCAATCCGCTGCGCGAGCGCGGGCTGGAACGCTTCGCGCATCCGAAGAGCCCGACCGAGATGCTCACCGGCGGCAGCACGAAGATCGCGACGGATTACTACACGCCGCGCGTCGGTGGCGACCTCGCCGCGCTGACCGGCATCGCGAAGGCGCTGGTCGAACATGGCACGCTCGATACCGCATTCATCGATGCATACACGATCGGCTTTGACGCATTCGCTGCGCATCTCGCCGCGCAGGACTGGGCGACAATCGAAGTGCAGTCGGGTCTTACGCGCGCTCAGCTCGAAGAAGCCGCGGCCATCTACGACTCAAGCCGCGCGAGCATCGTGTGCTGGGGCATGGGAATCACCCAGCACCGCCGCAGCGTGGCGACGATCCAGATGCTGATGGCGCTGCTGCTGCTCAAGGGCAACATCGGTCGGCCCGGCGCAGGCCCCTGCCCGGTGCGCGGGCATTCCAACGTGCAGGGCGATCGCACGATGGGCATCTATGAAAAGCCGTCGACGGCATTCCTCGACGCGATCGCTGTGGAGTTCGGTTTCGAGCCGCCACGCGCGCATGGACACGACGTCGTGACGGGTATCGAAGCGATGCTCGACGGCCGCGCGAAGGTGCTGTTCGCGATGGGCGGCAACTTCGCCGCGGCGACGCCGGATACAGCGCGCACCGCAGAAGCGCTGCGCAATTGCGCGCTCACCGTGCACGTGTCGACCAAGCTCAATCGCTCGCATCTGGTGCACGGCCGTGACGCGCTGATGCTGCCGTGCCTGGGCCGCAGCGAGATCGACGAACAGGCGGGCGGGCGTCAGGCCGTGAGCGTGGAGGATTCGATGAGCATGGTGCACCTGTCGTCGGGCATGAAAGCTCCGGCGTCGGAACATCTGCTGTCGGAGCCGGCGATCGTTGCGCGGCTTGCGGTAGCGACGTTGCCGTCGACGCGCGTGCCGTGGATGGAGCTGGTCTCGCACTACGACCGCATCCGCGAACGCATCTCACGCGTGGTGCCGGGCTTTGAAGACTTCAACGAACGCGTGCGCCATCCCGGCGGCTTCCACCTGCACCATCCGGCACGCGATCGCGTTTTTCCGACAGCGACGGGCCGCGCCGGTTTCTTCGTGCATGCGTTGCAGGACGACGCGACGGTCGCGCCGTTCAAGCTGATGACGGTGCGTTCGCATGATCAATACAACACGACGATCTACGGCCTCGACGACCGCTATCGCGGCGTGCTCGGGCTGCGTCGCGTCTGCTTCATCAATGCGGCAGACATCGCACGCCACGGCTTGCGCGCAGGCCAGCTGGTCGACATCACCTCGGTGTGGGACGACGGTGAGCGCACCGTGCGCGGCTTCACGCTGGTCGAGTACGACATCCCGGATGGCTGCCTCGCCAGTTACTTCCCCGAGACCAACCCGCTGGTACCGCTGGGCAGCGTGGCCGAACGCGCCGGCACGCCCACGTCGAAGTCGATCGACGTGCGACTGACGCCGAGCGCATCGGACGCCGTGGCGTCGTGAGCGACACCGACGGGCTGCAACGAATCGCCGCGCTGCGTGTCGATGGCGATGCGCGCCGCGAGTTCGACGACAGCGTCATCGTCGAGACACCGATCGCGTTCGCGTACAACGGCATCGCGCATGCGGTGATGCTGGCGACACCGACGGACCTCGACGATTTCGCACTCGGTTTTTCGTTGAGCGAAGGGATTGTCGACGAGGCATCGCAGCTGCGACTGGTCGAGATTCGCCGCAACGCGCAGGGCACCGCGCTCGAACTCGCAGTGCCACAGCACTGTTTCGATCGGCTCGCGTCGCGCAATCGGCAATTCGCCGGTGCGAGTGGATGCGGACTGTGCGGACTGGAATCGCTGGAACAGACGCTGCGCCCGGCGCCGATCGTCACTGACGAATCCCGCGTGCGCACCGACGACATCGTCGATGGCATGCGCCGGCTGCACGATGCGCAGCCGCTGAACCGCGAGAGCGGCGGCGTGCATGCGGCAGCGTGGGTGACGCCGGATTCAATCTGTGTGCGCGAGGACGTTGGCCGTCACAACGCGCTCGACAAACTCGTCGGCGCACTAGCCCGTAAGAAGCGCGACGACGGTTTCCTCGCACTGAGTTCGCGCGCGTCGTACGAGCTGGTGCACAAGGCCGCGTGCGCGAGCATCGGCATCGTCGCGGTGATCTCCGCGCCGACGACATTGGCGATCGAACTCGCCGAGCGCAGCAACATCACGCTGATCGCCTTCGCACGCGGCGCGCAGATGAACGTTTACTCGCACAGCTGGCGCATCGACGGCTGACGGTTACTCCGCGAGCGGTAGCACTACGCGCACGCCCAGCCCCGGGCCACGATCGACCAGCCGCACATGCCCGCCGTGGCGCAGCACGATCGCGCGAACGAGGCTCAGGCCCAGCCCAATACCCGGCGAACCGCGGTGGGTTTCCAAGCGCTGGAAGCGATCGAACACGCGCTCGCGCTCGGTATCCGGCACGCCCGGGCCGTCGTCGTCGACCGACAGCAGCGCAGCGCCGTCCTCGTGCGCAAGGCTGATGCGCACGCAGGACGGCTGCGGCGCGTACTTCAGTGCGTTGTCGAGCAGGTTGACGATGACCTGGAACAACTGGTCGCGATCGCCACGCACCAGGCACGACGACGCGCGCGATTCGAGTTCGAGCCCGCGCTCCATCGCGCTCGGGGTGTAGAGCTCGGCGGCGTCGGCAACGAGTTCGGCGAGGTCGAGAACAGGCTCGTCCGCCACTGCCGGCTGTGCTTCGATGCGCGCCAAGCGCAGCAGTGCGCCGAACGCCTGCAACAACTGGTCGGTCTCGACGATCGCGGCATCGAGTGCGCGACTGCGTGCCTCCTCGTCCCGATGGCGCGCTTCTTCCAGACGATTGCGCAGGCGCGTCAATGGTGTACGCAGGTCGTGGGCGATGTGGTCCGTGGCGTGGCGCACGCCGCCGAGCAGATCCTCGATGCGGTCGAGCATCGCGTTGAAGCGTCGCGACAGGCGATCGAAGGCGTCGTCGCTGCCGTCGACGGGCGCACGCAGTCCGAGCTGACCTTCACCGACGCGTGCGGCCGTGTCGTCCAGATCACGCAGGCGGCGCGACACCCAGCGCGACGTCAGCGCACCCGTTAGTGCGCCGAGCGTGAGTGCGACCAACGCGGCGGCGAGCGCGGTGCGGAGCATCAGTGCGAGGAAGCGATCCTGCGAGCGCGTGCGCTGGCCGGTGACCAGCGTCCAGCCGTCGTTGAAGCGATGCACGCGGGCGATCACGCGCACGCGGCCGCTGTCGTCGTTCTGTGCGAACTCGACCCAGCCACGCGGGTCACGTGGGCCCGGCACGCGCGCGAGCGGCCCGTCGATGCGACGTCCTGCGCGATCGAACAGGCCGTAGACCGCTGCATCGTCGTCGGAGTCGACGCGGTTGCGCACTTCCTCGATGAAGTCCTTGCGACCATCGTCGCGCGCGATTTCGAGCAGGCCCGCTTCGTCGGCCCGCACTACGTCGCGGGTGTCGCCGTCGAGCAGCGTCGACACCGTGAAACGCACGCCGACGCCGAGCACCACGAATGCCACAAAGAACGACAGCGTGACCGCGATCGCGAGCCGGGCACTGGTCGATCGCAGCAGCAGGATCACGCGTCAGGTGCCCAGCCGATAACCCGCGCCGCGCACGGTATGCAGCAGCGGCTTTGAAAACCCGGCGTCGATCTTCTGGCGCAGTCGGCTGATGTGCACGTCGATGACGTTGGTCTGCGGATCGAAGTGATAGTCCCACACCGCTTCCAGCAGCATGGTGCGGGTGACGACGCGCTCGGCCTGCTTCATCAGGTATTCGAGCAACCGGAATTCGCGTGGCTGCAGCTCGATGCGCTTGTCGCCACGGCGCGCTTCGCGGCTCAGCAGGTCCAGTTCGAGATCGGCGACGCGCAGCTTGGTCGGCTCGCTGCCGCCGGCACCACCGCGTCGTGCGATCGAATCGAGGCGTGCGCTGAGTTCGGAATACGCGAACGGCTTGACGAGGTAATCGTCGGCGCCTGCACGCAGGCCTTCGACACGGTTGTCGACATCGCCCAGTGCGGTGAGCAGCAGCACGGGCACTTTGCTTCCGGCGCCGCGAATGGTCTTGAGCACGGTCAGGCCGTCGACGCCGGGCAGCATGCGATCGAGCACCAGCGCGTCGTAGGGCTCGGTCGTGGCCATGAACAGGCCGTCGCGACCGTTGTCCGCCTGGTCGACGGCATGGCCGTCCTCGCGAAGGCCTTTCGCGATGAACGCGGCGGTGTGCAGGTCGTCTTCGACGAGAAGAATGCGCATGTGCGGTACGACGTGGCGTCGGTGAAAAAAGATACCCCGCCGGCGGGGACCGGCGGGGTATCGCGGGCCCGGGGGTTACGGGCCCGGGGGACGTCGTGCTCAGCCCTTCTTCGGCTCGTCCTTCTTGGCGGCCGGCTTCTTCGCGTCCTTGGACGCGGTGGTCGACTTCGCCGGTGCCGCCTTGGCCGGAGCAGCCTTGGCGGTGGTGGCCTTCGGAGCAGCGGCGGCGGTCTTGGCCGGGGCGGCAGCGGCAGCCTTCGGCGCTTCGGCCTTGGCTGGCGCGGTGGTGCCGGCGAACGCGGAACCGGCGAACGCGATGGCGGCGACAGCGATCAGAGCGGTGCGGAAGTTCATGGCGGTATTCCTCTCGAGTGATGGTGCGGAGTGCCGGCGGTGCGGTGCCGCCTTGATGACCACAGTGCGCCGCGCCCCTTGGCGCAGCGATGGCCGCGTCATGAAAGTTCGGTAATGAAGCGGCCAAAGAAAAAGCCCCGCGCTTGGCGGGGCTTTTTCACGACATCGCGGGGCGATCAGCCCTTGTTCGCGGTCTCGGTCTTCTTCGCGGCGTGGTGCTTGGCGTGATGCTTGGCGTGGTGCTTCGAATGGTGCGTGGCCGACTTCATCGGGGCGGCAGGCGCAGCCGGCGTGGCCGGGGTGGCGTCCTGGGCGAACGCGGCACCGGCAACGGCGGTGAGGGCGACGGCGAGCAGAGCGGTGCGCAGCTTCATGGTGAGCTCCTGGAACAGGGGATGGGTTCGACCGGGCGGACAAATCCGTCCGCGAACCCACGGTGCCTCGCCGCACTTGCGCGGGAGGTGGCCCGCCCATGAATTTTTTTTAATGCGTCAAAGGCCCTTGGCGGCCTGCGCGACGGCGCGGAACAGCGCGCGTCCCTTGCTCATCGTCTCTTCCCACTCGGCGGCGGGGTCGGAGTCGTACACGATGCCGGCGCCCGCCTGCACGTACAGGCGGCCGTCTTGGATGACGGCGGTGCGGATCGCGATCGCGGTGTCGGCATCACCATGCCAGCCGATGTAGCCGATGCTGCCGGCGTACACGTTGCGCTTGATCGGTTCGAGTTCGCGGATCACTTCCAGCGCGCGGATCTTCGGCGCGCCGCTGACGGTGCCCGCGGGGAACGTCGCGCGCAGCACGTCGGCATAGCTCAGCCCTTCCTTCAGGCGCCCCGTCACTTCGCTGACGATGTGCATGACGTGGCTGTAGCGCTCGATCACGAACTGCTCGCCGACTTCGACCGTGCCCGCTTCGCTGACGCGGCCGACATCATTGCGGCCGAGGTCGATCAGCATCAGGTGTTCGGCGCGTTCCTTGGGATCAGCGAGAAGCTCGACTTCGAGCGCGGCATCCTCCTCGGGCGTGGCACCGCGACGCCGCGTGCCGGCGATCGGTCGCACGGTGACTTCGCCGTCTTCCAGCCGCACCAGGATTTCCGGCGAACTGCCGACCACCTGCATGTCGCCGACGTCGAGGAAGTACATGTACGGCGACGGGTTGAGCGCACGCAGCGCGCGGTAGACGTCGACCGGCCGCGCGGTGAACGGCACCGACAGACGCTGGCTCAGCACGACCTGGAAGATGTCGCCGGCGCGGATGTAGTCCTTCGACTTCTCGACCGCGGCGATGAAGCCATCGCGGGTGAAGCCCGATATGAAATCGGTTTCATCCAGCGCAGCGGCATGCAGCGTTTCCGGATAACCCGGCCCGCCCTGGCGCAGCCGATGCGTGAGTTCGTCGAGGCGGCGATTCGCGCGCGCGAACGCATGCGGCTGCGACGGATCGGCGTGCACGATCAGGTACAGCCGGCCCTTGAGGTTGTCGAACACCGCGACTTCCTCGCTGAGCATCAGCAGGATGTCGGGCGTGCCGAGTTCGTCGCGCTTGCCGCGTCCGCCGGCGGCGAGTCGTGGCTCGATGTAGTCGATGCATTCGAAACCGAACCAGCCGACCAGGCCGCCGGTGAAGCCCGGCAGGCCTTCGAGGCGCGGTACCGAATGCGCGGTGCGCAGGCGCTCGACTTCCGCGAACGGATCCTCGACCTCGCGCGATTCGACGAGCTCGCCGTCCTCGGTGACGAACAACGTGTGCCCCGCGAACGCATACACGCGTCGCGCCGGCAGGCCGATGATCGAATAGCGACCGAAACGCTCACCGCCTTCGACAGACTCGAACAGGTACGTATGCGGGCCGTCGGCGAGCTTGAGATACACCGACAGAGGCGTGTCGAGATCCGACAGCACTTCGCGGACGACGGGAATGCGGTTGTGGCCGGCGTCGGCCTGCTGCTGGAACGACTCGAACGATGTCACGCGGTATCTCCTCGGAAGAACGACGGGTGCGATGGACGACGGCGGCTCAGGGCCACCATCGCCAACCCGTGGCGAGGCGATGCGATTGCGTGTGCGGAGTCATGGGGCCGGACTATAGCGGCTTGCGCGTCACGGGCGAAACGGCGGTGCATTCATGCATGAGCGCGCCCGGTGTCATCGACCTGTCACCGCACATCCGGAATAGAGGAGGCCATCGCAGGGACGACTGGCGAGGCAGGATGCCTCCTTGATTCCCCGGCCGGTGTCTTCGGACACCGGCTTTTCTTTTTCAGCGACGGCGTGCGTCGTCCACCGCGGACTTCATGCGCGCGATCACGTCGGCGTAGTCCGGCGCGTTGAAGATCGCCGAGCCGGCGACGAACGTATCCGCACCGGCCGCAGCGATCTCGCCGATGTTGTCGGCCTTGACGCCGCCGTCGATCTCCAAGCGCACATCGCGGCCGCTCGCATCGATCATCGATCGCACACGACGCAGCTTGTCGAGCGCGGACGGAATGAACGCCTGCCCGCCGAAACCCGGGTTCACCGACATCAGCAGCACCATGTCGATGTCCGAGAGCACGTAATCGAGCACGTCGACCGGCGTCGCGGGATTCAGCACGATGCCGGCCTGGCATCCGACCGACCTGATCAGCTGCACGGTGCGATGCACGTGCCGGCTCGCTTCGGGATGGAAGGTGATCATCGACGCACCGGCTTTCGCGAAATCCGGAACGATGCGGTCGACCGGTTCCACCATCAGGTGCACGTCGATGGGCGCGGTGACGCCGTGCTTGCGCAGCGCCTCGCAGATCATCGGGCCGATGGTGAGGTTGGGCACGTAATGGTTGTCCATCACGTCGAAGTGCACCCAGTCCGCGCCCGCCTTCAGCACGTTGTCGACTTCCTCACCGAGCTTGGCGAAGTTCGCGGACAGGATGGACGGTGCGATGACGGTCGATTGCATGGCGATCTCTGGTTCAGCGACGCGGCTTGCGCAGCGCCTGGATGCGGTCGTACGCGCCGTTGATGTCCCGCGCCTTGATCTCGGCGCGACGACGCAACTCGGGTGCGGCGGTCGCGAACTTGTCGGGGTGGTACTGCGACATCATCCGGCGGTAGGCCTGGTCGATGTCGGCATCGCTGGCGTCGTCCGCCACGTTGAGAATGCGATACGGGTCGTCGCGCAGGCGGAACCAGTCCGCATCGAAGGCATGCCCGATCAGCAGGCCGAGCAGCGCGCCCAGCGGCGGCTCGGCGCGCAGCAGCGCGGCACCCGCGAAGAAGCCCAGCAATTTGCCGTACCACCGGGTCGTGCGCACGCGGCGGGCCCTGCCTGCGGGGTCGGAGATCGGGCCGGCAGTGTACCTGCAGCACGACGGCCGCCGGCGTACACTGCCCGGCCCGCCGCCTCCGGCGGCCGTGTTCGACAGGCCCATGCGACCTTCGCTGCTGACGTCCGAACTGCCCGGGCTCCACCTGCGTCACCGCGGCAAGGTCCGCGACGTGTTCGACGTGCCGGCCGATCGCCTGCCGCCCGAAGTCGCACACGATGGCGACCACCTGCTCATCGTCGCCACCGATCGCCTGAGCGCGTTCGACGTGGTTCTGCCCGACCCGATTCCCGGCAAGGGCGAGATGCTCTGCCAGATCAGCAATTTCTGGTTCGGCAAGACCGCGCACATCGTGCCGAACCATCTCACCGGTATCGACGTCGCCAGCGTGCTGCCCGACGGCGTCGACGCGGCGTTGTACGCCAAGCGCGCGGTGGTCACGCGTCGCCTCAAGCCCGTTCCGATCGAATGCATCGCGCGCGGCTACCTGATCGGCAGCGGCTGGAAGGATTACCAGCGCACCGGTCGCGTCTCCGGAATCGCGCTGCCCGACGGCCTGCGTCAGGCCGAGAAGCTGCCCGAACCGATCTTTACGCCGTCGACCAAGGCCGCGGTCGGCGATCACGACGAGAACATCGATTTCGACGCCGCGGTGCGCCTGTGCGGCGCCGAACTCGCCGAAGCGGTGCGCGACGCGACGCTGCGCCTGTACGCCTACGCCGCCGACTACGCCGCGCAGCGCGGCATCCTGCTCGCCGACACCAAGTTCGAATTCGGCACCGACGCCGACGGCCGCCTCTACGTCATGGACGAAATGCTGACGCCGGATTCGTCGCGCTACTGGCCGGCCGATTCGTACCAGGTCGGCACCAGCCCACCAAGCTACGACAAGCAGTTCGTGCGCGACTACCTGGAAGCGATCGGCTGGGACAAGACACCGCCCGGCCCGGTGCTGCCGCCGGAAGTCATCGAGAAGACGCGTGCGAAGTACGCCGAAGCGCTCGATCGCCTCGCGGGCATTTCGGTCGACTGAGGCATCGGACGGCCTACCGGCCGTCCCACCGTTGCAACGCCGGGTGCGCACACGCTGCGGCATGATGGTCGCCTTCGCCGGAGAGCGACCATGAACGCCGACGTCCGCCCCATCGACCGCTGGTTCGCGAGCTACAGCGACGACCACCGCAACCACACCAACCAGCACATCCACGTGTGGTGCGTGCCTGCGATCCTGTGGAGTGTGATCGCGCTGCTGTGGTGCATCCCGTCGCCGACCACGATGTTCAACGACGGCATATTCGCCGGCGCGGCGATGCTGCTCGCGGCGCTGTTCTACTACCGCCACTCGCGCAGCCTCGGGCTCGGCATGGCGATCGCGTTCGTCGTGCTCGGGCTGGTGACGCGCGTGCTGTTCGCGGTGCTCGGCGCGAAGGGCCTGCTGACGCTCGCGATCGCGGTGTTCGTCGTCGCATGGATCGGGCAGTTCGTCGGCCACAAGATCGAAGGTCGCAAGCCGAGCTTCTTCACCGACCTCACCTACCTGCTGATCGGCCCGGCCTGGGTGATGGCCAAGCTGTTCCGTCGCATGGGCATCGGTTACTGATGACGCGCAATCCCGGCCTCGGCGGCCGCGATCTCGTACTGGTACTGCTGATCTGCCTTGCATGGGCGGGCAACTTCCTGACGTCCGCACTCGCGCTGCGCGAGATCCCGCCGTTCCTGTTCACCGCGTTGCGCTTCGCGATCCTCGGCGGCGCGCTGCTGCCTTTCATGAAGCGTCCGGCGCCCGGTCAGTGGCCGCGATTGTTCGCGGTCGCGATCTGCCTCGGCGTGCTGCACTTCGGGCTGAGCTTCACCTCGCTCAAGCTCGCGGGTGACCTGTCGTCGCCGGCGATCGTCATGCAGAGCTACGTGCCGATGACGGCGCTGCTGGGCTGGTTCGTGCTCGGCGAGCGCTTCGGATGGCGTACCGGCCTCGCGATCGCGGTGAGCTTCGGCGGCGTGCTGGTGCTGGGTTTCGATCCCATCGTGCTCGACCATCCGGCATCGCTGATTTCGATGCTGATCTCGGCGGTATTCCTCGCGCTGGCAACGGTGCTGATGAAGCGCCTGAAGGGCCTCGACGTCTTCAGCCAGCAGGGCTGGATCGCGTTGATCAGCATGCTGCCGCTGCTCGCGGTCAGCCATTTCACCGAGCCCGGTGCGATCGCGAAACTTCCGCAGGTGTCGTGGGTCGGTTGGGTCGGCGCGGCGTATGCGGCGTTCCTGTCATCGCTGCTCGGCCACGGTCTGTACTACGTGCTTGTGAAGCGACATCCGATCGCGCAGGTGACGCCGTGGCTGCTGATCTCGCCCGTGCTGGCGGTGATCCTCGGCGTGCTGTTCTGGGGCGACCGCCCGGGACCGCGGCTGCTGGTCGGTGGCGCCATGGTGCTGGGCGGCGTGCTGATCATCGCGCTGCGTGCGCTGGCGAAATCGCGCGATGTCGTGCGCGAACCGGCCGAAATCTGATCAGCCCGAGCGTGGAAACATCGACGCCTTGGGCGTGAACGCGCGCGGCGCATAGCCGAACGCCTCGCGTGCGGGCGTGGCATCGAATACGAGGTCGCGACGCATGCGTTCGATCGCGGCGTCACCGAAACCGGTCGCAATCCCGCGCGACTGCGCCATGCGCACCGCCAATTCGAACACCGGCAGCGGCAGCTCGAGCAGGTGCGCCGGCGGTTCGAGCACCCGCAGTACGCGACGCACCATGTCGCGATACATCAGTGTTTCGCCGCCGGGCAGATCGAAGGCGCGATCGTGCGCGGCGGTCGCGCCGATGCAATCCACTGCTGCGGCCGCGAGGTCGACGACATGCACCGGCTGGCGCAGGCCCGTCGCGCGACGCGGCAGCGGGAACCAGCGCATGCGATGCGCGATGCGCGCGATGCGGCTCAACGTGGCGTCGCGTGCGGCGCCGTAGACCAGTGTCGGGCACAGGATCGTGGTTGCGGCACCGCGTTCGCGCGCAGCCGTCATCAAACGATCTTCGGCGAGATGAAGACGCTGCGCGACGTCGCGTTCCTCGGGATCGACCGAATGCTGCTTCACCGTCACGCTGGTCGAACCGAATGCGACCACCCGGGCAGTCTTCGGGGGATTGCGTGCATACCAGTGCGAGAACGCATCGAGCGGTCCGCAACTCACGATCGCGTCGACTTCCACCGGCAGCAGCGGCATCGAGTCGAACGCGCCCTGAAGCCAGGTCAGTCCCGGCTCGTCGCGCTGTGCATTGCGCGACAACGCAGTGGCGCGCCAGCCGGCATTGCGCAGGCGATCGATCAGCGGCTCACCGATCTGCCCGGTTCCGCCGAACACCAGTGCATGACGCATCAGGTCGCGTTCCGTGCGAGTGCAGGCCGCAGCCACGCATAACCGAGCACCGCCGAAAGCACGGATGCCGCGAGCACACCGAGCACCGCTTCCTCGTAACGATGCGCGTCGTCGTACGCGAGCGAGGCGATGAACAGGCTCATGGTGAAGCCGATGCCGCAGAGCAGGCCGAGCCCCAGCGTCGAGCGCGTATCCATGCCTTCGGGCAGGCGCACAAGGCCGAGCGCACGCAGACCGAGCGCCGCACCGGCGATGCCGATCGGCTTGCCGAGCACCAGTCCCAGCGCGATGCCGAGTGGTAGCGCATCGAACATGTCACCGGCTGCCATTCCGCGCACCGCGAGCCCGGCATTCGCAAACGCGAACAGCGGCAGGATGGCGTAGGCGACCCATGGATGCAGCGCGTGTTCGAGCGTCTCGAGCGCCGAATGCTCGATCTCGTCGTCGATGTCGTTGCGCTTGTCGACGTGGGGAATCATCAATCCCGTTGCGACGCCGGCCAGCGTCGCGTGCACGCCGGATTTCAGCACGCACAGCCACAGCACCGCGCCGAGCACGAGGTACGGCGTCAGCGCGGTGACGTGCATGCGGTTGAGCACGAACATCGCGATCAATGCGACGGCTGCAAGCCCGAGCGCGAAGAACGACATCCCGTGCGAATAGAAGATCGCGATGATGAGGATGGCGATCAGGTCGTCGACCACCGCGATGGTCGACAGCAGTAGCTTCATGCCGACCGGCACGCGCGGGCCGAGCAGCGCGAGTACGCCGAGCGCGAACGCGATGTCGGTGGCGGTGGGCACCGCCCAGCCGCGCAGCGCGCCGGCATCGCCGCGATTGAGCGCGACGAAGATCAGCGCGGGCACGACGACGCCGGCAGTCGCGCACACCAGCGGAAGCACCAGCTGGCTGCGTTCGGCCAGTTGCCCGCTGGTGGCCTCGCGCTTGATCTCCAGCGCGACCAGCAGGAAGAAGATGGCCATCAGGCCGTCGTTGATCCACAGCAGCAGCGGCTTGGCGAGTTCCGCATCACCGATGCGCACGGCGAACGGCATGTCGCGGAATGCTTCGTATGCGCCCGACAGTGGTGAATTCGCGCAGATCATCGCGACCACTGCGGCCGCGATCAGCACGATGCCGCCGGCCGCCTCGAGCCGGAAGAAGTCGGCCAGTGCACGCACGGCGCGCGGCCCGATGGCCGAATGACTGCGGATTCCATCCATGCGGCCGAGTATATCGGCCGCGTCCTGCGACTCAGCGGTGCAGGCGGACGATCTCGAAGGCGATCCAGGCGAGCATCGCGACGAACAGCACGATGCCTTCGTTGCGCGAGACGCGCATGTCGCCGCGCAGCACCGGCAGCATCAACGCACCGAACACGAACGCGGCAGGCAACTCGTAGCGCACGAACGATGCCGGGATCGCCAAGCCATGCGCGAGCAGCGCCATGCCACCGAGCACAAGCAGGATGTTGACCAGGCTCGAGCCGATCACGTGGCCCGCGACGAGGTCGCCCTGCCCGCGGCGTGCCGCACCGATCGCACCCGCGGCTTCGGGAAGCGCGGTCGCGATGGCGACCGGCAGCAGGCCGGTGAGCAGCGGCGTCAGGCCCATGGCCTCGCCGACCACCGGTGCGTGCTGCACGATGAGCCGCGCGCCGTAGCCGAGGAAGACCGTCGCCAGCGCGATGCGCACGAGGTTCTGCGCGAGCATGTCGCTGGTGCGCGTGAAGCCTTCGATCTCTGCGCGCACTTCCGACGATTCGTCCGCGCTACGCGTGACCTTGAACGCGATGATCGCGACGAAGGCGACGACGAGGATGGCGCCGTCGAGCATCGACAGCTGGCCATCGAGCGACATCACCAAGACGAGCGCAGTCGCCGCGAGCAACGCGATCAGCAGATGCGACAGCGAACGCCAGCGCACCAGCACCGGTGCGGCGATCGCGGCGAGCGCGAGCGTCAGGCCGACATTGACGACGTTGCTGCCGACGGCATTGCCCAGCGCGAGTTCGCCGTCGCCCTTCGCGACCGCATAGAAGTTGACGACCAGCTCGGGGATCGACGTCGCCAACGCGACCAGCACCAGACCGACCGCGAACGGCGGCCAGCCGAAGCGTCGCGCAAGTCCTGCTGCGCCTCTAACGATCGAATCGCCGCCCAGTGCGAGCAGCACGAGGGCGAGCAGGAACCACAGCGCGGAAGCGGTGACGTCGGGCATGGTCGATCCTCAGGAACAGCCTTCAATGTAGTCGACCTGCGGCGCAACACCCGCATGCCATGCGGTGACCTTGCCCGCGGCATCGGTTTCGAACACCACCGCGCCGCCGTTGCCCGACACCTTCAGGTATTTACCGCCGTCGACGTACTTGTGCGGCGTTTCGCTGATGCGACCTGCGTACAGGCGACGGATGTCGTCGATGCCCATGCCACGGCGTCCGCCACCCGGCGCAACCGCGCGATCGTTGCTGACGTCGTAGCGCGCGAACTTGCCGCCGTCGAACATGAAACGAAGTCCCGCGGCGCCGAGCTCGCCCACCGGATTGAGATAGCCGCACTCGCCGGCTTTCACCGTACCGCCGAGTTCGCGGTTGAACGCCTTCTTCGCCTGCTCGACCGTCATGCCGAACTTCATGTCGCCGTAGCCGTCGAAATGCGCCGGGCTGTTGGCGCTGGACGGCGCGGGATCGTTCGCCGGCGTGTGCAGGCCGCCGGGCGCACTCGGGTTCGGTTCGCCGACCGCGATGCCCTGCGCGCCGGGTGGCGGTGTCGATGCGGTGGGGCCTGTCGATGCGTCAGCGGTGGCCGGCGTGTCGGTCGATGCGGGCGTCGCCGCCGTCGCTGCGTCTGCAGAAGTTGGTGCGGTACCCGATGCCGCAGGCGCCGACGCTGCGGCATCCGCGGTCGCAGGCGTGGCATCGCTGGCGGGTCGGCCGGAGCAGGCGCACAGCCCGGCTACGAGGATCAGCGATGCAACGTGCTTCATGAGGCGCTCCACGGTCGGTTCGCGGCAGCCTAGCCGGCGGCCGTGAACCCGTCGCGAAACGTCAGCCTGCGAAGTTCTTCTTGAGCCCAGCCCAGCAGGCCTGGTAATCGCGCTGGCGATGCGCGGCGTCGATCGCCTGCTGCGTCGGGCGGATCACGAAACGCGCCTCGAACATGAAGGCCATCGTGTCCTTGATGACGTCGGGCTTCGACAGGTCCGCGTTCGATGCTTTGTCGAACGTCGTCGCATCGGGGCCATGGCCGGTCATGCAGTTGTGCAGCGAGCAACCACCGGGCGAGAAACCTTCGGCCTTTGCGTCGTACGCGCCGTGGATCAGCCCCATAAATTCACTCGCGATGTTGCGGTGGAACCACGGCGGGCGGAACGTGTCCTGCGCGACGAGCCAGCGCGGCGGGAAGATCACGAAATCCATGTTGCCGACGCCGGGCGTGTCGCTCGGGCTGGTGAGCACCAGGAAGATCGACGGATCGGGATGGTCGAACGAGATCGACCCGATCGCGTTGAAGCGGCGAAGGTCGTAGACGTACGGCGCGTGGTTGCCGTGCCAGCCGACCACGTCGATCGGCGAATGGCCGATGTCCGCGCGCCACAAATGCCCCTGGAATTTCGCGACGAGTTCGAAGTCGCCTTCGACGTCTTCGTATGCTGCATTCGGCGCAAGGAAATCGCGTGGATTGGCGAGGCCGTTGGAACCGATGGGGCCGAGGTCCGGCAGGCGCAGGAACGCACCGAAGTTCTCGCAGATGTAGCCGCGCGATGCACCGTCGGGCAGCTTCACCGCGAAGCGGATGCCGCGCGGAATCACCGCGATCTGCTGCGGCTCGACGTCAAGCACGCCGAGCTCGGTTTCGATATGCAGGCGACCCTGCTGCGGAACGATCAGCAACTCGCCATCGGCGTCATAGAACCAGCGGCCCTGCATGTCGCGATTGGCGGCGTACAGATGCACGCCGATGCCCGACTGCGACGCGGCGCAGCCGTTGCCGGCCATGGTGAACAGACCATCGAGGAAATCGACGGACGCATCGTCGCCCGGCAGCGGCATCGGGCTCCACCGCATCTGGTCGGGGCTGACCGGGCCGGTGTCGAAATCATTGTGGAACGTGGTCGACGCCGGGCCTTCGTAGCGCGCAAACGGTCCATGCATCGCCGCGGGCCGAATGCGATACAGCCAGCTGCGACGGTTCGCATGGCGCGGTGCGGTGAACGCGGTGCCCGACACCTGCTCGGCGTACAGGCCGTGCGCGACGCGCTGCGGCGAATTGCGGCCTTCCGGCAGCGTGCCGGGGCGCGCTTCGGTGGCGAACTCGTTGCCGAAGCCGGACTGGTAGCCGGTGCTTTCGATCGTCATCGAAGGGTTCCTGTCGCGGATGCGAAAGGCCCCTGCGAACAGGGGCCGGTGGATCGGTGCGTCAGAGCACGCCGCGCTTCATCTGGTCGCGTTCGATCGACTCGAACAGCGCCTGGAAGTTGCCTTCGCCGAAGCCTTCGTTGCCCTTGCGCTGGATGATCTCGAAGAAGATCGGGCCGAACGCATTCTGGGTGAAGATCTGCAGCAGCTTGCGTTCCTTCGTCTCGAGGTCGGCGTCGATCAGGATGGCATTGCGACGCAGGCGCTCGACGTCCTCGCCATGGTTCGGCACGCGCTGGTCGATCACGTCGAAGTAGGTATCCGGCGTGTCGAGGAAGGCGACGCCCGCTTCGCGCATCGCTTCGATCGACTCGTAGATGTCGTCGGTGAACAGCGCTATGTGCTGGATGCCCTCGCCCTTGTAGGCGCGCAGGTATTCGTTGATCTGGCTGCGCTCGTCGTTCGACTCGTTGAGCGGAATGCGCACGATGCCGTCCGGCGCGGTCATCGCCTTCGACAGCAGGCCGGTCTTCGCGCCCTTGATGTCGAAGTAGCGGATCTCGCGGAAGTTGAACAGGCGCTCGTAGTAGTCCGACCACTTCTGCATGTTCCCGAGGAACAGGTTGTGCGTGAGGTGGTCGATGAAGGTCAGGCCGAAACCACGCGGGTTCTGGTCGGCGCCGGGGATCGCCTCGTAGTCTTCGTAGACGTTCGCGCCGTCGTCGACGAGATAGAGCATGCAGTCGCCGATGCCCTTGATCTTCAGCGCGCCGACCGCGCCGTCGCCGTCGATTTCCTCGCCGCCGTTCGCGGTGACATGGCGCAGCACTTCGGTAGTCGGCTTGGTGAAGCGGATCGCGAAGCCGCAGGCCGACGGGCCGTGCTCGGCGGCGAACTTCGACGCGAAGGAATCGGGTTCTTCGTTGAGCAGAAAGTTGACGCCGCCCTGGCGGAACAGCGTGATCGCACGACTCTTGTGCTTGGCGACCGGGCTGAAGCCGAGCCGACGCAGGTAGTCGCGCATGGCGTCGCCCTCGCCCTGGGGCGCGGCGAATTCGACGAATTCGAAGCCGTTGATCCCCATCGGGTTCTCGAACGTGGTGACCTGCATGCCGAGATTCGGTTGCGCGCTCATGGGGGAGTCCTCGAAGGTGGAAGTCGCGCCGGGCTTGCGGCGCAGGGTCGAAGCTTTATAGTTTCAGATGAAACTACTTGCAAGGCGCGACGCAGCATGAGCCTGAACCGTGACGCCGCCACCCTCGATCTCGAGCATTTCCTGCCCTATCGGCTGTCGGTGCTGAGCAACCGCGTCAGCGGCGCGATCGCGCAGATGTACTCCGAGCGCTTCGATCTCGGCGTCACCGAATGGCGCGTGATGGCCGTGCTCGGCCGCTACCCGGAGCTGTCGGCCGGTGAGGTCGCGCAGCGCACGGCGATGGACAAGGTGGCGGTGAGCCGCGCCGTCGCCGGGCTGGTGGAAGCCGGACGCGTGGAGCGCGAGACGCACGACGACGACCGGCGTCGATCGGTGCTGCGCCTGAGTGATGCGGGGCGCGACATCCACGACCAGGTCGCGCCGCTCGCGATCGCGTTCGAAAAGCGCCTGCTCGAGGGCATGGCCGCGGACGAACGCGACGTGCTGTTCCGCCTGCTCGATCGCCTGGACGAACTCGAGCTGCGCGCGGAAGCCGATCTCGGCACGCGCTGACATCGCCGTCGACCGTGCAAAGAAAAAGGCGGCCCGTAGGCCGCCTTTTTCGTGTCGCAGGATCGAGTTACTTGATGCCGTGCATCAGGCGCTGCACCAGCGGCGCGATGAGGAACAACAGCACGCCCGAACCGGCGAGCAGCCAGAAGCCGGTCGTGTACGCGGTCAGCGCGGACGCGGTGGTCATGCCGCCTTCGCCGCTGGCCTCGCCTGCGAAGATGCCGGCCAGGTTGTTGCCGATCGCGATCGACAGGAACCAGCAGCCCATCGCGAAGCCAGCCGAACGCGCCGGTGCGAGCTTGGTCGTCATCGACAGGCCGATCGGCGACAGGCAGAGCTCGCCGATCGACTGGATCACGTACACCGCGAACAGCGTCCAGAAAGGGATCTTCAGGCTCTGCGGATCGACCAGCTTGGTCAGCGCGAACATCAGCAGCAGGAACGCGAGGCCGTTGAAGATCAGGCCCAGGCCGAACTTGCGCGGGATCGACGGATTTGCGCGGCCCATCGCCACCCACATCCACGCCATCAGCGGCGCCAGGGTGATGATCGCAACGGAATTGACCGACTGGAACCACGCCACCGGGAACGTCCAGTCGCCGAACTGGCGGTTGACGATCTTGTCGGCGAGGAAGTTGAACGAGCTGCCGGCCTGTTCGAAGAACGCCCAGAACAGCACGTTGAACACGAAGATGATCAGCATCGCGATCACCTTGTCGCGCGCGACCTTGCCTTCGCGGATGCCTTCGACCAGCAGCATGATCGCCGGCACGATGATCAGCGCCATCAGGATGTACTGCAGCGCGTGAGCGCTGATGGTCAGCAGGAAGTAGAACGCCGGCACGCCGATGACGAGGCCGCCGACAGCGACCATCGCGAGGCGACCCAGGCCTTCCTTGCCCACCGGCGGCAGGCCGATGCCCTTGAGCTGGTTGCGACCCATCCAGAACCACAGCAGCGACAGGATCATGCCGACGCCGGCGGCGATGAACACGATCTTGTACGACGGCATCGCGTCGGTGCCGAAGATCTTCTGCGCGAGGAACTGGGTGATAACCGGCGAGATCATCGCGCCCAGGTTGATGCCCATGTAGAAGATGGTGAAGCCCGAGTCGCGACGCTGGTCCTCGGCGCGATAGAGCTTGCCGACCATCGTCGAAATGATCGGCTTGAACAGGCCGTTGCCGACGATGACGGTGGCGAGGCCGAGCTTGAAGATCTGCTCGTTCGGCACTGCGATCATGAAGAGGCCGAGCGCCATGATCGCCGCGCCCAGCAGGATCGAGCGCTGGTAGCCGACCAGCTTGTCGGCGATCCAGCCGCCGAAGATCGCACCCGCATACACGAGTGCGAGGTACGCGCCGTACAGCTCACTGGCCGGCTTCTCGCCGGTGGCGTTGCCGCCATGGAACTGGGCGACGATGTACAGCACCAGCGCCCAGCGGATGCCGTAGAACGCGAAGCGTTCGAAGAACTCCGACATGAAGAGCATCCACAACGGCTTCGGATGCCCCATGACCTGGTTGAACTCGGGCGGCGTGATGTTCGGGCCGCCCGGCGCATGCAGCGGCGGGCCCATCGGTTCTGCGGCGTCGGGTACTTGCGCACTCATTCGGTGATTCCTGCTTCGTAAAAGAGACGCCCACGGAAATTCGCGGGCGCGAGCAACCGGCCGAGAATGTCCGAACGGCGCGCAAGGCGTCAAACCGGACATGTTGCTGCAATGCAGCAGCGTTAATGGGCTGAACAGGGCTTCACGACCGGTGCGGTCGGCGCGAAGTCTTCTGCCTCACGGGTGAGCGCCGCGCATCCATCCCGCGTCGCAGCGAGGCGACGCGACGTGCTTAAGGCGATGGCGCGAGGTCGACGCCGATCCGCGTGCGCACTTCGAACAGTTCCGGGAAGAACGAGAGTTCGAGTGCCTGCTTGAGGAAGCCCACGCCGGACGACCCGCCCGTGCCGCGCTTGAAGCCGATGATGCGCATCACCGTGCGCATGTGGCGGAAGCGCCAGAGCTGGAACTGCGTCTCGAGGTCGACCAGGTCTTCGCACAACTGGTACGCGACCCAGTGCGTGGTCGAGTCCTCGTAGATCGCTTCGAGCACGGGCAGCAGTTCGGGATCGGACACGTGCGTGACAGTCCAGTCGCGCTCGAGCAGGCGCGGCGGCACCGGATGGCCATGTCGGGCGAGGTAGCGCAGCGCTTCGTCGTACAGGCTGGGCGCGCGCAGCAACTCGTCGAGCATCGCGTGCGCGTCGGTGTCATGCGCGAACACCTCGAGCATCCGCGCGTTCTTGTTGCCGAGCAGGAACTCGATGGCGCGGTACTGCAGGGACTGGAAGCCCGACGACGGCCCGAGGATGTCGCGGAACTTCATGTAGTCGGCCGGCGTGAGCGTCTCCAGCACCGTCCACATCTCGGTGAGCTGGCGCAGGATCGCCTTGCAGCGCGCAAACACCTTCTGGCAGGCGCCGACGTCGTCCGCGCGCAGGAAGCCGACCGCCGCGCGCAGCTCGTGGATCATCAGCTTCATCCACAGCTCGCTGACCTGGTGCTGGCAGATGAAGAGCAGTTCGTCGTGCTGCGGCGGGTCCGACAGCGGCTCCTGCGCGGACAGCAGGCGATCCAGGCGCAGGTAGCCGCCGTAGGTCAGTCGACCGGCAAGGTCGGTGTGGACGCCGCTTTCCAGCGGACGCTCGTTGTTCTCGATGCTCATCGGTCGGGGCCCCGTGCGGGCCGGCAGCGTAGCGCAGGCGACCGCCGTCACGCTTTGGCAACGTATTCGCGCCACAATTCCGGCCGCTTCGCGGGCATGCCTGCGGGGCCGGGGCCGCGCCGGTGCGCGGGATGCGGGAGGCGTCGCCTTCCGGGCACATGGGGAAAGAACATGGATCGGTCATTTCGACGTCTGGCGGCGCTCGGCTTCGCCCTCGGCGTGCTCATCGTCGCGCCCGCCCAGGCGCAGGTCGTCATCAGCCAGGTGTACGGCGGTGGCGGCAACTCGGGCGCGCAGTACAAGAGCGACTTCATCGAACTGCACAACACCGGCACGTCCGCGGTCGACGTGTCGACGTGGTCGGTGCAGTACGCCTCCAGCACCGGCACCAGCTGGCAGAAGACGAACCTGTCCGGTTCCATCCCGGCGGGCGCGTACTACCTGGTCAAGGAAGCCGACGGCGCCGGCACGCAGCCTGCGCTGCCGAGTCCCGATGCCACCGGCACCATCGCGATGTCCGGCACCGCCGGCAAGATCGCGCTGGTCTCCAACAATTCCGCGTTGCCCGCCGGTTGCCCGGTCGGTGCGCTCGACGTGGTCGCGTTCGGCACCGGCAGCACCTGCGCCGAAGGCAGCGGCCCGACCGGAACGCTGAGCAACACTACCGCCGCGATCCGGAGCGATGACTGCGTCGACGGCAACAACAATGCGGGCGACTTCAGCGTCGCCGCGCCGAACCCGCGCAACCGTTCGAGCGCAGCGCACCTCTGCGGCGCCACGCAGACCCTCGCCAGCATCGACGACGTGTCGGTCAACGAAGGCAATGCGGGCACGGCGTCGCTGGTGTTCACCGTCAAGCTCACCCAGCCCGCCGGCGCGAGCGGCGTGACGTTCCACTGGTCGACCGTCGACGGCGGCGCGACCGCGGGCAGCGATTTCGTCGGCGTGACCGACGCGACCGCGACGATTCCCGCCGGCGCCGACCGCACGCAGATCACCGTCACCGTCAGCGGCGACGACGCAATCGAAAACGACGAGACGTTGCATGTCGTGGTGTCGAACCTCGTCGGCGTGGAAGCCGGCGACGTTGACGGCCTCGGTACGATCGTCAATGACGATTTCCAGATCATCCCGATCTCGCAGATCCAGGGATCGGGCGCGCGTTCGCCGCTGGCGGGTCAGGTTGTCGCGACGCGCGGCATCGTCACCGGGCGCACGTCGAAGGGCTTCTTCCTGCAGAGCCGCGACGTCGATGCCGACGCCGATGCATCGACGTCGGAAGGCATCTTCGTGTTCACCAGCAGCGCGCCGCCGGCGTCCGCGCAGGTGGGCCGCTGGGTGGTCGCGCGCGGCACGATCTCCGAGTTCGTTCCGTCCACCGATCCGGGCCAGCAGCCGCTGACCGAAATGGGCGGCGCGATCGTCGTCGCTCCGGTCGACGACGCGACCTATCCGCTGCCCGCACCGGTCGAACTCACCGCGACGTTCCCCGACCCGAACGGCGGCCTCGAACAGCTCGAGCGCGTCGAATCGATGCGCGTGATCGTGCATGACTTCGTTGCCACCGCCCCCACCGACGGCTTCGTCAACGAAGCGCAGGCCACGAGCGCGAGCAACGGCCTGTTCTACGGCACCGTTGCCGGCGTGCCGCGTCCGTTCCGCGAGCCCGGCATCCAGGCCCCGGACGCGCCGCCCGCTGGCACGATTCCGCCGATCCCGCAGTGGGATTTCAATCCGGAAGTGATGTCGGTCGACAGCGATGCGCTGGGTGGCGCGATGCTGGACGTCGCCGCCGGCGCGCACATCGCCGACCTCGCCGGCCCGCTGAACTACAGCTTCCGTCGCTGGCAGATCCTGCCGGATTCGATCGGCACGCTGACGCCGGGTCCGGCGCCGCGCGCCGCGAAGGAAGCGCCGGCCGATGCGTTCTCGGTCGCCGGCTACAACATGGAGCGCTTCTTCGACGACATCGACGACCCGGGCAAGAGCGACGTGCGCCTCAGCGCCGCTGCGCTCGAGCGTCGCCTGTCGAAGGCCTCGATCGGCATCCGCGAATCGCTGCGCACGCCGGACATCCTCGGCGTGGTCGAGATGGAAAACCTGTCGGTGCTGCAGCGCATCGCCGATCGCGTCAACAACGATGCCGTCGCCGCGGGCCAGCCGGATCCGAACTACGTGCCGTATCTGATCGAAGGCAATGACGTCGGCGGTATCGACGTCGGCTTCCTGATCAAGACGGCCGAAGTCGCGGGCGGCACGCCGCGCGTGGAAGTCGTCGACGTGCAGCAGATCGGCAAGGACACGACGTTCACTGCGCCGAACGGTTCGACCAGCCTGCTCAACGATCGTCCGCCGCTCGCGCTGAAGGCCGTGGTGCATTACGCCGACGGCCGCGCCTTCCCGATCAACGTCGTGATCGCGCACCAGCGTTCGCTCAGCGGTGCGGAAACGGCCGACGACGAAGGCGACCGCATCCGCAGCAAGCGCCAGCGCCAGGCCGAGTTCCTCGCGGCCTACCTCAACGCGCGCCAGCACGAAGCACCGGACACGCGCATGGTGGTGCTCGGCGACTTCAACGCGTTCGAGTTCAACGACGGCTTCACCGATTCGATGGGCACCACCATCGGCAAGCCGGCGCCGGACGCCGAAACCGCGGTCTATGGCGACGGCAACGATCTCGTCGATCCGGACTTCGTCAACCTGACCACGGTCGAGCCGCAGGACCAGCGCTATTCGTTCTCGTTCGACGGCAACGCGCAGAGCCTGGACCACGTGCTCGTCAACGAAGACCTGGTGATTGCAACGCGCGATCTGCAGGTCGACCACGCGCGCATCAATGCGGACTTCCCGGAAACCAACCGCGACGATGCGGCCTCGCCGTCGCGCCTGTCCGACCACGACCCGGTCGTCGCCTACTTCGTGCCGCGTCGTCGCGCGGATCTCGTAGTGAGCGCACACGCCGCCGCCGTGGTGCCTGGCCAGCCGCTGCGCTTCGACGTCCGCCTGCACGACAACGGTCCGGAGCAGGCCGACTTCCCGGAAATCGGTTTCGAGCTCGACGCCGAGCTGCCGGACCTCGCGGTCGCCGCGCCGGCGGGCTGGACCTGCGCGCCGAACGTGGTCGCCTCGGGCCATACCTCGGTCGACTGCCGCGCCGACGCGCTCGCCGCCAACGCCGATGCGGACTTCGCGCTCACCGCGCAGCCGACGCCGGCGCTGCGTGGTCGTCCGCTGCTGCTGGTCGCCTCGGCCGATGCGCGCTCGTTCGATCCGGACACGTCGAACAACGCCGCGTCCGCGCAGCTGTCGATCACGCAGAAGGCGGACCTCGCTGCGACGCTGGCCGGCCTGCCGGTCGCGCTCGGTGGCCGCCCGACGCTGTACGCGGTGAGCGTGGTCAACCTCGGCCCGGATACCGCGATCGCGCCGACGCTGACCGTCACCGGCAACGTGCCCGCCGCCTCGGCGAAGATGACCCCGGCCGCCGGCTGGACCTGCAACGTGGTGGACGCCGACGCCGGCTTCCGCGCCACGTGCTCGGCCGGCACGCAGGTCCCGCGCTCGATGCGTGGCTTCAGCCTGCGGCTGGTGGCGCCGACCCGTGCCGACCAGACGCAGATCGTACTGCGCGCGCAGGTCACCGCGGCCAGCCTGGATCCGGTGGCTAGCAACGACACGTCGACCGCGACGGTGAAGGTGGTCGGCTCGCCGCACTGATCCGCCACTGCAGCGGTTTTGCCGAAAGGCGCGGCCCCGGTCGCGCCTTTCGCGCATCTGCGTGACGCAGCGCGCCATGCCGCTTAACGACCCCGCCGGTAGAATCAGGCGCTTTCCGACGCACCGGACCCCACGGATGACGCTCGCCGCGAGTTTCGAAATCGAATACCTGCAGTACATCGGCCCCGACGGCTCGACCGTCGCCGAACTTCCCGAGGCGTTCCGCGATGCCTCGCAGCTGGTCCCGCTGTTCAAGCAGATGCTGTTCGTGCGCACCTTCGACACCAAGGCGATCGCGCTGCAACGCACCGGCAAGCTCGGCACGTATGCAGCGTGCCTCGGTCACGAGGCCACGCACGTCGGCATCGGCGCGGCGATGCGTCCCGAGGACGTGTTCGCACCCAGCTACCGCGAATACGGCGCGCAGTTCATGCGCGGAGTGAAGCCGCGCGACGTCCTCATGTACTGGGGCGGCGACGAACGCGGCAACGACTTCGAAGGCCCGAAGAACGACTACCCGTGGTGCGTGCCGATTTCGACGCAGTGCCTGATGGCGTCCGGCGCCGCGCTCGCGTTCAAGCTGCGCAACGAACCGCGCGTCGCGGTCGCCTGCTGCGGCGACGGCGGCTCGTCCAAGACCGACTTCTACGCCGGCCTCAATGCATCCGGCGCGTTCAC
Source organism: Lysobacter sp. HA35 (assembly GCF_054061195.1). Taxonomy (NCBI): domain Bacteria; kingdom Pseudomonadati; phylum Pseudomonadota; class Gammaproteobacteria; order Lysobacterales; family Lysobacteraceae; genus Lysobacter; species Lysobacter sp. HA35. Next base: position 2,183,504 of record NZ_JBSSDY010000001.1, read on the forward strand.
CTCGCCGCTCGTGCTCTGCGTCATCAACAACGGCTGGGCGATCAGCGTGCCGCGCGGCGCGCAGACCGGCGCCAAGACGCTCGCGCAGAAGGGCCTCGCCGGCGGGCTGTACTGCCTGCAGGTCGACGGCAACGATCTCATCGCCGTGCTCGAAGCCATGCGCCGCGCCACCGAGCGCGCACGTAGCGGACAGGGCGGCAGCGTCATCGAGTTCATGACCTACCGCCTGCACGACCACACCACCGCCGACGACGCGCGTCGCTACCGCGGCGAGCAGGAAGTGAAGGACGCCTGGACACGCGAACCCTTCATCCGCCTGCGCAATTACCTCGTCGCGCAGAAGCTGTGGGACGACGCGCAGGAAAAAGCGTGGATCGAGGAATGCGGCAAGCTCATCGACGTTGAAATCAACGCCTATCTGGAATGCCCGGTGCAACCGGTTGAAGCGATGTTCGACTACCTCTATGCCGACATGCCCGAGGACCTTCGCGCGCAACGCGAATACGCGCTGAGCCTGGAGGGCCGCCGATGAACGCACAGGTCGACAAGTCGAATAGCGCGCCGCAAGCGGCCGCGCGCACCGAAAACGCGATCACCCTGATCGAAGCGATCACGCAGGCGCTCGCCTACGAGATGCGCAACGATCCGTCGGTACTGGTGCTCGGCGAAGACGTCGGCGTCAACGGCGGCGTGTTCCGCGCGACCGCCGGGCTGCATGCGCAGTTCGGCTCGCAGCGCGTGATCGATACGCCGCTCGATGAAACGACGATCGCGGGTCTTACCGTCGGCCTCGCGTCGCAGGGCATGAAGCCCGTCGCCGAAGCGCAGTTCGACGGCTTCATGTATCCGATGGTCGACTTCATCGTCTGCCACGCAGCGCGCATGCGCTATCGCACGCGCGGTCGCCTGACCTGCCCGATGGTGCTTCGCGTGCCGTGGGGCGGTGGCATTCGCGCGCCGGAGCATCACTCCGAAGCGAACGAAGCGATCTTCACCAACGTGCCGGGCCTGCGCGTGGTGATGCCGTCGTCGCCGCAGCGCGCGTACGGCATGTTGCTGTCGGCGATCCGCGACCCGGACCCGGTGATCTTCTTCGAACCCAAGCGCATCTACCGCCAGTACAAGGAAGTGGTCGCCGACGACGGCGAAGCGCTGCCGCTCGACGTCTGCTACGTGCTGCGCGACGGCACCGACCTGACGCTGGTGACGTGGGGCGCGCAGGTCAAGGAAACGCTCGAAGCCGCAGAGAAACTCGCGGGCGAAGGCATCAACTGCGAAGTGATCGACGTCGCCACCTTGCGCCCGCTGGACTTCGCGACCATCGCCGAATCGGTCGCCAAGACCGGGCGTTGCGTGATCGTGCACGAAGCGCCCAAGACCGCGGGTTTCGGCGCGGAAATCGCGGCGCGCCTTGCGGAAGAGTCGATGTTCGACCTGCTCGCGCCGGTCGAGCGCGTCACCGGCTACGACACGCACATCCCGCTGTTCCGGCTGGAGATGAAGTACCTGCCGAGCGTGGATCGCATCGTCACCGCCGCCAAGCGCGCGATGGCCGCCGGCTGATGCCGACGCCCAAGGGCGAAGCGATCGATCTGCAGGCCAAGCTCGCCGCATTCGGCGAGCACTGGTCGCCACGCGTCGTTGCGGAAATGAACGACGTGCAGTTCAAGGTCGTGAAACTCGAGGGCGAATTCGTCTGGCATGCGCACGACACGACGGACGAAACATTCATCGTGATCGACGGCGAGATGCAGGTCGGCTATCGCGACCATGACGTGACGCTGCGCGCGGGCGAGATGATCGTCATCCCGCGCGGCGTCGAACACATCACCCGCGCCGCGCGCGAATGCCATGCGCTCATCATCGAGCCGCGTGGCGTCGTGAACACCGGCGACGCGGACAGCGACCTGACGGCGCAGAACGACGTCTGGGTCTGAACCTACTTACGGAACGAGCAACGCCATGAGCAACCAGAAGACCTTCCTGCTCCCCGACCTCGGCGAAGGCCTGCCGGACGCGACCATCGTCGAGTGGTACGTCAAGGAAGGCGACGTGATCCGCCTCGACGACAACCTCGTGTCGATGGAGACGGCGAAGGCGGTCGTCGACGTGCCCTCGCCCGTCTCCGGCAAGGTCGTGAAGCTTTCGGGCGGCGCGGGGGATGTCGTCGTCACCGGCACGATGCTGGCGGTGTTCGAAATCGATCCGTCGATGCCGCAGCGCGCCGAAGGCCAGGACACCGGCCATCACCACGGCGGCGGCCATGCCGCGACGCAGACGCACGGCGGCGCCGGCACCGAAACCGCGGAGCCGGGCCCGGGCCACAAGGTCATCGCGTCCGACGAAGGCGGCGTGCTGCGCGACGACGCCAAGCCGGCGGCGAAGGGCGAGGCCGGCAGCGAGCGCGCGGACGCGGGCACGGTAGTCGGTGCGATGCAGAGTTCGGATGCTGTGCGCAGCGAATCGGCGGTCGCCGTCGGCGGCGTCAAGGCGATGCCGGCGGTGCGTGCGCTCGCGCGCAAGATGGGTGTCGATCTCTCCCGCGTTCGTGCGAGCGGCGCCGAAGGCGTCGTCACCATGGACGACGTGAAGCGCGCGGCGGCCGATGGTTCGGCGCGTGCAGGCCAGGGCGGTGCTGCACCTCGTGCAGCCGATCGCGCGGCCGCGACGTCGCCGCAGCAGGCGCAGGCGCCACAGCAACAGGCGCAGCGCAGCACGATGTCGCAGTCGGGCAAGCCGATGCGCACGCAGCCGCCGGGCGTCGCCGCGACCGGTCAGCCGGAACAGCTCAAGGGCGTGCGCCGCAACATGGCGCGCGTCATGGCCGATGCGCACAGCAAGGTCGTGCCGACGACGCTGGTCGACGACGCCGACCTGCACGCGTGGATCGGCAAGCAGGACATCACCGCGCGCCTCGTGCGCTCGATCGTCGCCGCGTGCAAGGAAGTGCCGGCGCTCAATGCATGGTTCGACGGCGAGAGCCTGACGCGCACGCTGCATCCGCACGTCGACATCGGCATCGCGGTCGATACCGACGACGGCCTGTTCGTTCCCGCGCTGCGCAATGCCGACATGCTCGACGGCGGCGGCATCCGCACCGCGATCCAGCGACTGCGCGCACAGGTCGGCGATCGTTCGATTCCGCCGAGCGAGCTGTCGGGCTACACGATCTCGCTGTCGAACTTCGGCATGTTCGCCGGCCGCTACGCGACGCCGGTCGTCGTGCCGCCGTGCGTGGCGATCGTCGGCGCGGGCAAGCTCTGCCACGACGTGGTCGCGGTGATGGGCGGTATCGAAGTCCACCGCCGCATGCCGATCTCGCTGACGTTCGACCACCGCGCCTGCACCGGCGGCGAAGCGGCGCGCTTCCTCAAGGCGCTGCTGGACGATCTGTCCGCACCGCAGTAATCGCTATCGATAACGCGATCGACGGGCGCCTTCGGGCGCCCGTTTTCGTTGGAGAAGTCGCAGCGCCACGTCCGCGCATCGAGCGCTTGCCACGGGTCGTATCGCCACGCGTTGGGACGACGAGCGACACGCAGGATCGGCATCGACGCGCTTACGCTCCGCATTCCCCCAACGGAGCGCCCGCCATGGCCCATCGCAGCCGACTCGCCGGTTTCATCATCGACTGCAACACGCCCGATCTCGATGCCGCCGCGAAGTTCTGGAGCGCGGCGCTTGGTTGCGCGATCGATCCCGAAGAAGCCGGCGACGCCACGTCCGAATACGTCAACTTCAACGACACGCCCGGCGGCCTGCACATCGAGGTGCAGAAGGTCGATCACCCGTCGCGCGTGCACCTGGACATCGAGTCCGACGACATCGATGCCGAAGCCGCGCGCCTCGAATCGCTGGGCGCGAAGAAGGTCGCGTTCGTGAAGCGCTGGTGGGTGATGGAGTCCCCGACGGGGCAACGGTTCTGCGTGGTGAAGATGCGCGAAGCGGACGGACGGAGCGCACCGAACGAGTGGCCGTAGCTCCTATCAGCTCGACTGGAAGCGCGGCCCGGCGGTCCCTATGATTCGCCCCGGGGACAAATCGGGGATCCGCGCCATGCCGTTTTTCGGTCTCGGCCTGCACGTGCTTATTGCGCTGTACTTCGCCACGCATGCCGTGCGCACCGGCCAGGACCGCTACTGGCTGATGGTGCTGTTCGCGTTTCCGGGGCTCGGCAGTCTCATCTACGCGCTAACGATCTGGCTTCCGCAGGCGCGACACGCTCCCGAAGTACGTGCGGCCTCGAAGGGTGTGCAGCGCATCCTCGATCCCGACCGCGAACTGCGTTTCGCGCAGGAGGATTTCGACAACTCACCCACGACCGCCCACCGGGTGCGGCTCGGCGATGCACTGCTGGCGAAAGGCCGTGCGGATGAAGCCGCCACGCATTTCGAACGCGCGGCCGTCGGCGTGCACGCGGATGACCCGGATATCCGCGTCAAGATGGCCGAGGCATGGCTGGCATGCGGCCGTGCGCGGGAAGCGCGCGAACAACTCGATGACGTGATCCTTCGTCATCCGGAATACCGTTCGCCGCGAGGCCATCTTGCGTACGCCCGCGCGGTAGCGGCCGAAGGCAATCGTGGCAAGGCGCGCGACGAGTTCGATGCCCTCACCGGTTACAGCGGCGACTTGGACGTACACGCGGAATACGCCGCCACGCTGGTTGGCTGGGGCGAGCAAGGCCACGCACGCGAGGTATGCGAAAAGGCACTGCATCGCATCAAGCGCATGCCCGCCTACCAGCGACGCATGTACCGCGACGCGACGTCGCGAATGAAAAAGCTGCTCGCGGAAACCCGCTGACTGCGACGCGAATCGCGTCAGTACGCGAACTCGCTGAACACCGGATCCACGCTTCCATTCCACTCGCCGCGGAACAGCTCGAGCTTGCGTTCGGCCGCGGTGACGCCGGATTCGACGATCTCGATCAGCGGTGCGAGGAACATCGATTCATCGGCACCTTCTGAATTCGCGCGCGCCCGGCGACGCAGGCCGGCGGCGGAGATCTTCACCGCTTCGCGTGCGAGATCGAGCACCGTGCCACCACGGAACGGCAGCTTCAACGCGTCGCGTGTCACGCCGTCGCGCAATGCATGACGCTCTTCGAGCGAGAAATCCTTGACGAGGTCCCACGCGGCGTCGAGCGCGGCATCGTCGTACAGCAGGCCGACCCAGAACGCCGGCAGCGCGCAGATGCGGCTCCACGGGCCGGAATCGGCGCCGCGCATCTCCAGGTACTTCTTCAGCCGCACTTCCGGGAATGCGGTGGTCGAGTGGTCGGCCCAGTCCTTCATCGTCGGGCGATAGCCCGGGCGCACCGGCAGCTTTCCGTCCATGTAATCGCGGAACGACTGACCGCTCGCATCGACATAGGTGCCGTCGCGGTAGACGAAATACATCGGCACGTCGAGCAGGTAGTCGACATAGCGCTCGTAGCCGAAGCCGTCCTCGAACACGAAATCGAGCAGGCCAGTGCGGTCGGCGTCAGTATCGGTCCAGATGTGCGAGCGATACGACAGGAAGCCGTTCGGCTTGCCTTCGGTGAACGGTGAATCCGCGAACAGCGCGGTCGCGATCGGCTGCAACGCGAGCGAGACGCGAAACTTCTTCACCATGTCGGCTTCGCTGCCGACGTCGAGGTTGACCTGCACGGTGCAGGTGCGCGTCATCATGTCGAGGCCGAGCGATCCGACCTTCGGCATGTAGTCGCGCATGATCTTGTAGCGGCCCTTCGGCATCCACGGCATCTCGTCACGACGCCACTTGGGCTGAAAGCCCATGCCGAGGAAACCCAGGCCCATCGGCTCGGCGACCTCGCGCACTTCGCGCAGGTGCGTGCCCGTTTCGCGACAGGTGTCGTGCAGCGTTTCGAGTTCGGCGCCTGAAAGTTCGAGCTGACCGGCGGGTTCCAGCGATACCGACGCGCCATCGCGCATCAGTGCGATCACACGACCGTTCTCTTCGACCGGCGCCCAGCCGAACCGCGTCAAACCCTTGAGCAACGCTTCGATGCCGCGATCGCCGTCGAATGTGGGTGCGCGCAGGTCGTCGGTGCGGAAGCCGAACTTCTCGTGCTCGGTGCCGATGCGCCAGGCCTCGGGCGGGCGCACGCCGGACGCGAGGAAATCCACGAGCTGCGCGCGGGATTCGATCTCGAGATCGGCAACCTGGCTGGGACCGGACACATGCACCTCGACGCGTCCCGCGGCGCGGGAGGGCGGCCAGTCTAGCCGCGGGCGGTGACGGACGACGTCGCGCCGGCAGGGCGTCTGCGTTGCGCGCATGGAGCGGCGGTCGGGCCGCCTAGAATGGCCGCGATGCCCTGCCCGCCCATTCTTCGTCCACGCCGACCGTGGGCCGTGCTGCTCGCGCTGCTGGCCACGGGCGGCGTGCATGCGGCGACGCTGGAACGCGGCAACGGCCCCGAGCCGTCGACGCTGGACGCGCACAAATGCCAAGAGGTCGCCTGCGGCAACGTGCTACGCGACCTCTACGAAGGGCTGGTCACCGAAGACGCCGCCGGCCGGCTGGTGCCAGGCATGGCGCAGCGCTGGTCGGTATCGCCCGACGGCCGGACGTGGACCTTCGTACTGCGCGACGGCCTGCGCTGGAGCAACGGCGAGCCGCTCGATGCGGGCCAGATCGTCGCGAGCTTCCGACGAGCGTTCGCGCCGATGACCGCGGCGCCGTTCGGCGAGCTGTTCGACGCGCTGCACAACGCGAAGGCGGTACAGGCGGGCGATGTCGCACCGACGGCACTGGGCGTCGATTCGCCGGATGCCCGCACCGTCATCTTCCATCTCGACCGCAGCGTGCCGCTGCCCGCACTGCTGACGCTTCCGATCGCGTTCCCGGTGTATCTGCCGGCTGTCGAACGACTCGGTGCGCAGCACACGCGGCCCGGTGCGCTCGTCAGCAACGGGGCTTACGTGCTGACGTCTTGGACGCCGCAGGCCAACCTCGTCATCGAGCGCAATGCTCGGTTCCACGACGCCGCGAATGTCGCGATCGATCGCGTGCGTTTCCAAGTCACCGAAGATGCTGCCGCCGAGCTGCAACGCTTCGCGGCCGGCGACCTGCACATCACCGAAGTTGTGCCGCCGCAGCCGATGGCGTCGCTGCAGAAACGCTTCGGCACGCAGCTGCGCCTGTCGCCGTATCTCGGCGCGTTCTGGCTGGGCATCAATACGACGGTCGCGCCGTTCAAGGATGGCGGCTGCGTACGCGTGAACACGTCGCGCGGCGTCGACGCATCGCGCGGTCTATCGCCGTTGCGCGATGGCTGCCTCGATCGCGGCCACGCATTGCGTCGCGCACTGTCGCTGGCGGTCGATCGCGACCTGCTGGTGCGCCACGTCACCGGCTTCGGCGAGCGCGCGGCGTATGGCGTGGTGCCGCCGGGCATCGCCGGTTACACGCCTGCCGCAACGACATGGTCCACGTGGACGCAGGCCGAGCGCGAGCGGCAGGCGCGCCTGCTGTATCGCGCCGCCGGCTACAGCAACGCGCACCCGCTGGAAATCGAGTTGCGCTACAACACGTCGACGCCGCATCGCCGTCTCGCCCTCGCCGTCGCCGCGATGTGGCGACAGGTGCTCGGCGCGCACGTGCGTCTGCGCAACGAGGAGTGGAAAGTCTTCGTGGGCAATCGCAAGCAGCACGTGATCACGCAGGTATTCCGCGGCGGCTGGATCGCCGACGTGCCCGACGCCCGCAACTTCCTTGCGGCATTCGGCAGCAACGGTCCGCTCAACTGGACCGGCTACATGGATGCCGGCGTGGTCGATCGGCTCGCGCATGCCGACACCGCGCGCAGCGAAGTCGCACGCAATGCATGGCTGCACGCTGCCGAGACGCGCGTGCTACAGGCCGACGCCGTGATTCCGCTGTACTTCTACACGTCGAAGCACCTCGTCGATTCGCACGTGCGCGGTTTCGAAGCGAACGCGCTCGACCACCACGCATCGCGCTGGATGCGACTTCAGGAGTGATGCCGATGCGACCGCGCCATCCGGAATTCCATCGCAGCCATCGTGCCGGTTGGCTGCGCGCGTCCGTGCTCGGCGCCAACGATGGCATCGTCTCGATCTCGGGGCTCGTGGTCGGCGTTGCCGCGAGTGGTGCATCGCCGGCCACGGTGCTCGCGAGCGGGATTGCCGGCATCGTGGCTGGCGCGATGTCGATGGCCGCTGGCGAATACGTGTCGGTGCAATCGCAGGCTGACACGGAGGCCGCGGACCTCGCGAAGGAACGACGCGAGCTCGCGGAGGAGCCCGAGAGCGAGCTGCGCGAACTGGCGATGATCTGGGAGCGGCGCGGCCTCGATGCGGAGCTCGCGAAGCAGGTCGCCGAACAGTTGACCGAGCACGATGCGCTCGCCAGCCATGCGCGCGACGAACTTGGCATCACTGACACCTTGCGTGCGCGTCCGTTGCAGGCAGCGTTCGCGTCCGGCGCAGCCTTCATCAGCGGCGCGGTGCTGCCGATCCTCGCCACCGTGCTCGCGCCTGCCGCGCGCATGGAGACGATCACCATCGCAGTGACACTGCTCGCGTTGACGGTCTCCGGCGCACTTGCGGCATGGGCCGGCGGCGCATCGATGGTGCGCGGGGCGTTGCGCGTGGTCGGTTGGGGCACGGTCGCGATGGCGGCGGCTTCTCTGATCGGCCGGCTGGCCGGCACGGCGGTATGACGCGACGCGTGGACGGCGAGTCGATCATCCCGTGATGCGACGGCTCTCTGCCGCCGTCGTCGAAGCACTGCTCACGCTGTGGCTTCTCGCGACACTGTGCTTCGTGCTGCTGCACGCGGCACCCGGCGGGCCGTTCGACACCGAGAAATCCGCACCGCCGGAAGTGCAGGCCGCACTCGCAGCGCAATACCGGCTCGATCGTCCCGCCATCGCGCAGTACGGCGCTTGGCTGGGCGATGTCGTGCGTGGCGATCTCGGTCCCTCGTTCCAGTATCCCGACTACCGCGTCTCGCAACTCGTCGCGCAGGCGTTGCCGGTATCGGCGCTCAACGGTGGGCTCGCATTGCTGCTCGCGTTGGTGGTCGGTATTCCGCTTGGAACGTTGGCGGCAACGCGCGCGGGTGGTGTCGTCGATCGCACGGTGATGGCGATTGCCGGTTTAGGGCTCGCGGTGCCGAAGTTCGTCGTCGCACCGATGCTGGTGCTGCTGTTCGCGGTGACGCTGCACTGGCTGCCCGCGGGCGGCTGGGGTGATGCGCGCAACATCGTGTTGCCGGTGATCGCGCTCGCGTTGCCGAACGTCGCCTACTGCGCGCGACTGATGCGTGCATCGCTGCTGGAAACGCTGTCGGCCGACTACCTGCGCGCGGCGCGTTCGCGCGGGCTTTCACCGTCGCGCGTGCTGCTCATGCATGCGATGTCGCCCGCGCTGTTGCCGGTCGTCGCGTGGCTGTCGCCGGCACTGATCAACATCGTCACCGGCTCGGCGGTGGTCGAACAGGTGTTCGGCATTCCGGGCATGGGCCGCTATTTCGTGCAGGGCGCGCTCAACCGCGACTACACGCTGGTGCTCGGCGTGGTGCTGGTGGTCGGTGCGTCGATCGTGCTGATCAATGCGGTGGTCGATGCGCTGCGCGCGTGGATCGATCCACGGCTCGCCAGCGACCGCTGACGCCGATCAGGCGGCGTCGAACTGCAGCCAGTTCGCGACCACCGCGCGCGCTTCGTCGACGCCGAGCTTGGATTCGCCCGAATAGACCTGCGCGCCGACGGTATCGCCGAAGCGGCTCGTGAGTTCGCGCTTCACCGCCTGCAGCGACTGCATCTGCTGTCCGCGACCGAGCTTGTCGGCCTTGGTCAGCAGCGCATGCGCCGGCAGGCCGCGGTTGACCGCGTAGCCGAGCATCTGCAGGTCGTAGTCCTTGAGCGGATGGCGGATGTCCATGATCACCATCAGGCCCTTCAGCGCTTCGCGCGTCGTGAAGTAGCGGTCGATGAAGGCCTGCCAGTACGCCTGCAGGTCCTTGGGCACCTTCGCGTAGCCGTAACCCGGCAGGTCGACCAGGTAGCGGTTCGACGGCGGCTGGTCGCGCTTGGGCTCGAAGTCGAAGAAGACCAGCTGCTGGGTGCGGCCGGGGGTCTTGGACACACGCGCCAGGCTGCCCTGCTGGCAGAGCGCATTGAGCGCGGTGGACTTGCCGGCGTTCGAGCGGCCGGCGAAGGCGACCTCGTAGCCGCCGTCGGGCGGAAGCTGGGCCATGTTGTGCGCCGACAGCATGTAGCGGGCGCGCTGGAAGGGGTTCGACATGCGGCAAGGATCGCACGCCGGCCCCGTCGGGCTGCTTCCGGCGGTGACGGGCGACCCGGACCGCAGCCGCGCGCGTTGACCCGCTACCCGGCCGGCGCCGATAATTCCGCGGTTCCGGCGCCTGTTCTCGGCGCCATCCTCGCGTTACTCCGGAGCTTCCTCGCATGCGCCATGCCCGCGTCTACGGCCTTGTCGGCCTCGCCGCTCTCGCGGTTGCCGCCGCTGCCGTCGCCCAGACCACGGTGACCCCGGTTCCGGACAAGGCGCCCGTGCAGGTCGCGCCGCTGGCCGGCGCCGAAGAGCACGCCACGTGGGGCGATCCCAAGCGCGGCCAGCAGAAGGCCGGCGCCTGCGCCGCCTGTCATGGCCTGGACGGTAATCCGTCGGTTGCGACCTATCCGCGCCTTGCCGGCATGCCCGAGCGCTATGTCGCCCAGCAGCTCGGCCTGTTCAAGAGCCAGCAGCGCACCACCGGCATGGCCTCGGTGATGTACCCGATCGCCGCCGTGCTCAACGCGCAGGACATGCGCGACCTCGGCGCGTGGTTCCAGACCCAGAAGGCGGGTTCGGGCATCGCCGACGACACCGCGATCGCGGCCGGCCCCAACGCCGGCAAGAAGTACTACGAAGTCGGCGAGACGCTGTTCCGCGGCGGCGACAAGGCGCGCGGCATCCCTGCGTGCATGGCCTGCCACGGTGGCGCCGGCCAGGGCAATCCGGGCCCGGCTTACCCGGCGCTCGCCGGCCAGCAGGCCGAGTACGCCAAGCGTCGCCTCGAGGAATACCGCACGGGCACCGGCGCGCCGCCGACCTACAAGAACTTCCACATCATGGCGACGATCGCCGGCAAGCTGACCGACGACGAGATCGGTTCGCTCGCCAGCTACATCCAGGGCCTGCACAACCGCGGCAACGATGCCGGTGCGCAGTCGGGCGCCGCCGCGCCGGTCGCGATGAACGCCTCGCCGGCCGCTCCGGCCGCTCCGGCGGCTTCGGCTCCGGCAGCGCCTGCCGCCACGCCTGTCGCGCCGACCAGCGTTCCGGCGCAGACCACCGCGCCGGTGCAGCCGGCTTCGAAGGCCGCCACGCCGGCCGCGACGCCGAAGCAGGGCTGAACTTCGCGCCGGCCCGACGGTCCGATGTGACCGGCTGACCGTACCCTCGACGCCGGCCGTGCATTGCGCGGCCGGCGTTTTCGTATCCGCACTCCAGGGCTTCCGATGAATCTGCTGCTCCGCGTCGCCACCACCCTGCTGCTCGCCCTTCCGCTGGCCACCATCGCCGCACCGAAAGCGCCGGTGCAGGGCGAGGACTACGAGGTCATCGACGGCGGCGCGCCGTACCACCCCATCAAAGGCCAGGTTGAGGTCGCCGAGGTCTTCGGCTACCCGTGCCCGCATTGCGCGCATTTCGAGCCGGCGGTCGAGTCGTGGGTGCACACGCTGCCGAAGCAGGCGCACTTCGTCGCCGTGCCGGCCGACTTTCGCGGCGACTGGATTCCGTTCGCGCGCGCCTATTTCGCCGCGCAGATCCTCGGCGTCGCGGAGCGCTCGCATGCGGACATGTACAACGCGCTGCATGTCGAACAGACCGTGCCGCTGAGCGACGCGTCGCCGGACGAGATCGCCACCTTCTACCAGCGCTACGGCATCGCGCCGGCGCGCTTCCTCGCCACCTACAACTCGCGTCCGGTCGACGCCGCGATGGCGCAGGCGCATGACTTCATCGTGCGCAGCCAGGTCGACGGCACGCCGACGCTGATCGTCGCCGGCCGCTACCGGGTCACCACCAACTCCCGCGACGGCCAGCTCGCGACCGCGCGCTGGCTGGTCGATCGCGAGATCGCTGCGTCCGCGCGTCGATAACCCTTTCCGATCCGGAGCCTGCGCATGATCCGTCCTTCCGTTGTTGTCCTCGCCCTCGTCGGCATGTTCGCGTTGACCGGTTGCGAGAAGGTGCCGCCGAAGGCTGCGAAGCCCGCGGCCGCGCCGAGCGCGCAGCAGGCTGCAGCACCCGGCTTGCCCACCGACCTCGTGGAAGGCCGCGACTTCGTCACGATCAAGGACAGTGCGCCGTTCGAGGCGACGCCCGGAAAGATCGAGGTCGTCGAAGTGTTCGGCTACACCTGCCCGCACTGCGCGCACTTCGAGCCGATGCTCGATGCCTGGCGCGCGAAGCAGCAGGACGACGTCAAGTTCGTCGCGATCCCGGCGCCGTTCGGTAACTGGTGGATGCCGTACGCGAAGGCCTACTACGCGGCGCAGGAACTCGACCTTGCCGACAAGGCGCATGTCGCGATGTTCAATGCGATCCATGAAGAGAAGAGCCTGCCGGGCGCGCCGAACATCGCGACCGATGCGCAGATCGCGCAGTTCTATGCACGCTTCGGTGCGGACCCCGCCGATTTCGCACGTCGCATGGAAAGCGCGCCGGTCGCGCTGCGTCTGCGTACTGCGGAAGCCTTCATCGATCGCACGGGCGTTGATGGCACGCCGGGCCTCGTCGTCGACGGCAAATATCGTGTGACCGGACAATCCGCGGAAGACACGCTCCGCATCGTGGATGCTCTCGTCGCGCGCGAACGCGCCGCGCACTGACGTCGTCGCCGCGTAATCAATCGCCGCGGAGCCCGCGGCTATGCTGTTCCCCTCGACCGGCGCGCCACGGCCGCCGCTTCCGCAAGGAGATCGTCCCGATGCTCATTCGTTCCCTTCCGCGCCTGGCGATGCTGCGCTACCCGCTGGTGCTCGCTGTCGCGCTGATGGCCACCGCCTGCGGCAAGGGCGGCGATGCGACGCAGGCCACGCCGTCGACCCCGGCGGACTCGGCCGCAACCAGCGCCACCGCATCGAACACCACGACGACACCCACCACGGCTACGCCCGCGCCGACGCGCCAGCCCGGCCCGATCGTGCCGCCGCAGGGTCCGCCGCCTGTGCTCGGCACCGATTACGAAGAGATCGCCGGCGGCCAGCCCTGGCAGCCCGAGCCGGGCAAGATCGAGGTGGTCGAAGTGTTCGGCTACGTCTGCCCGGCCTGCGCGCGCTTCGCGCCGACCGTCGAGCCGTGGCACATGAAACTGCCGGCCGACGTCAACTTCCATTACGTGCCGGCGCCGTTCGGCCCGGAATGGGATCCGTACGCGAAGGCGTACTACGTGTCGGAGCAGCTCGGCCTGGTCGAGAAGACGCACATGGCGCTGATCGACGCGATCCACGTCAAGGACAGCATGCCGGGCGAAGGCGATCCGCCGGACGAGCAGAAGATCGCGAACTTCTATGCGCAGTACGGCGCGAACCCGAAGCAGTTCCTCGACATGATGCACAGCTTCGCGGTGTCGACGAAGGTCAACCAGGGTCGTCAGTGGATGACCAAGGCCGGTGTCTCCGGTACACCCACCATCGTCATCGATGGCAAGTACCGCATCACCGGCGGCAAGAGCTACGACGACGTGCTGCGCATCGCCGACCACCTGATCGCGATGGAACGCGCCGCGATGTCGGGCGGTGGCGCCGCCGCGGCACCTGCTGCACCCGCCGCGCCCGCCACCGGCGGCTGACGGACAGGACGTGGGCGATCGTCGGATCAAGTTGCTGAGTGCGAACATCCAGGCCGGATCGAGCACGCGCGGTTATCACGACTACGTCGCCCGCAGCTGGTCGCATGTGTTGCCGATGGGCGACAAGCGCGCCGCGCTCGACACCATCGCGCAGCTTGCTGCAGGCCACGACATCGTCGGCCTGCAGGAAAGTGACCCGGGCAGCCTGCGCTCGGGTTTCACCAACCAGACGCACTACCTCGCGCAACGCGCCGGCTTCGCTTACTGGAGCCACCAGCCGAACCGTCGCGTCGGCGGCGTGGCGTCCAGCGCGAATGGCTTGCTGAGCAAGCTGGAGCCAACCGAAGTCGTCGTGCATTCGCTGCCCGGACGCGTAAAAGGCCGCGGCGTGATGCTCGCTCGTTTCGGTCGTTGCGATACGCCGCTCACGATCGCCGTCGCGCATCTTTCGCTCGGCGCATCGTCGCGGATCGCGCAGCTTGGCTTCATCGCCGAGCTGCTTGCCGACGATCCGCACGCCGTGCTTATGGGCGACTTCAACTGCACGGTCGAACAGCCGGAAATGGACGTGCTGTTCAAGCGCACGCGGCTGCAACCATCGCCGCAGGAAATCCCGACGTTCCCGAGCTGGGCGCCGGCGCGCGCGATCGATCACATCCTGGTCGGCAACGGCCTGCGCCAGCACGAACGGCGCGCAATGCCGGCCGCGTTTTCTGATCACCTCGCGCTGTCCGTCGAACTCGACGTGCCGGAGCGCTGCCTGCAGTGATGCAGGCGAACCCGCGGCGTCCATCGTGATGTCGCAACACGAGCCGCTGATGACCGACCTTCCGAACTGCCCCGCCTGCGGCTCCGCGCTGACCTACGTCGACGGCGCGATGCACATCTGTCCCGAATGCGGGCACGAGTGGACGCTGTCTGCGGAGGCATCGGACGAAGCGCGCGTGCACCGCGACGCGGTCGGCAACGTGCTCGCCGACGGCGACTCGGTCACGGTGATCAAGGACCTGAAGGTCAAAGGCGCGAGCAGCGCGCTGAAGGCCGGCACCAAGGTGCGCAACATCCGTCTGGTCGACGAAGACCACGACATCGATTGCAAGATCGACGGCTTCGGCCCGATGAAGCTGAAGTCGGAGTTCGTCCGAAAGGCGTAACGCGACGTCAGTCGTCGTCGCGACGCATCGCGATATCGACACGCTTGCGCAATTCGTCGTCGGCGAACACGTCGCGCAACAGCTTCAACGCATGCTCCAGCCGCGGGCTGTCGGCCAGGCGCATGCGTTCGATCCAGCGCCGCGATGGCGTGTAGTCGCCGAGGTCGATGCCGGTGGCGACGTGAATCTCTTCCAGCTTGCGCAGCCCTTCGCTCAGGCGCTCACGCTCGCGACGCAGCACCGGATCGCCGTCCGCGGCTTCTTCGCGCACACGCTGTTGACGTTCGAACTCGCGCCGGTGATGCGACGCGAGTGCGGCGAGTTCGTCGGCATCGAACTTCGCGCGTGCGCGCATGAACGAGGCGAGGAACGGACGCGGCATCGGTTCGGGTTCGCGCGTGGCCGGCACCACGCGGCGATGGATGACGCCACCCGCGCGCAGTTCCCACAACCCCCAGCCAACCGGCAACTCGCCTTCCTTCACGACGCCCGGCGCCGCGAACACGCACCAGCGATCGCAGTAGCGCGCGATGCGGTCGGCCTTGGTCGGGTTCTTCAGTTCGGCGAGCCAGTCGCCGCGTGCGCACTTGAATTCGAAGCCGGTGAGTTCGAACCCACGCGACGCATGCAGCGACATCACCACCGCATCGGCGCGCGAACCGTGCACGGTGCCGGTCGCCTCGCGAACTTCAAACACAGTGACGAACTCGTCCGCCGGATGCGCGAGCTTGAGGGCGACGCAGAGGTCGTGGGCGGTGATCTTCGCGTCGCTCATCGGCGAGGCTTCGGCGGGAGCGGCGGACACGCGTATCTCGACCTTCGGAGTGTCGAGCCAGTGTCGTCGTCGCGCGTCTCAACCCGCGCGACGGTAACGATCAGGCGATCGTCGCCACCGGTGCGTCGGCGGGTGCGAGCGGCAGCAGGAAGCGCGTGGCGTGCGACGCCAGCGTCGCGCACTGTTTTCCCAAGGCAGCAATGTCGTCGGCCGGCACGACCGCCGTGCGTATCACGCGAAAAAAAACGGCCGGTGGGCGAGCCACCGGCCGTCGATCCCGCGGGAAAACGGTCCCGTTCGATCAGAACTTGTAGACCAGGTCGAGGTACCAGAAGCGCCACGGCAGGTCGTACGTACCGGCGTCGTAGCCGTTCAGCGAGCACGTCACGCAGATCGGCGCGCTCTTGTTGAACAGGTTGTTGATGCCGAACGTCAGCTTCAGGCCGTCCGCACCGAACGCGTGATTCCACGCGGCCTGCACGTCGTGGTACGTCGTCGCGCCGAGGTGGTTGAAGCCCGCCGCGCTGGGACAACCCGATGCCGGCGTCTTCGCCGCATTGGCGCAAGCTTCCTCGACGTCACTGATGTAGCGCACCGCCCAGTTGACGTCCCAGTCGCCCATCTTCCAGCCGAACTGGGTATTGGCCTGCCACGACGGAATCGCGCTGTCGCTGACCTCGATGCCCACTTCCTGCTGCGTCTTGTTGCCGTCCTTGTCGACCGCGCTGAAGCCGATCGTGTGAGTGGCCTGCAGCGAGACGCTCGGCTGGCCCCAGCTCATCTCGTGGCCGACCCAGTTGGCCTTCAGGTCGATGCCGCTGGTGGTGATGGTGCCGAGGTTGTCGAGGAAGTCGGTCGGCGGGTTGAGGTTGCCGCCCGCGCCGCGGGTGAAGCCGGAGCACGGCGTGCCGCTGATCGAGCCGTTGTAGCAGCCGTTGAGCAGGGCCTGGATGTCCGGCGCCTGGATCGCGTCGGTGACCTTGTAGTGGAAGTAGCTCGACTCGAGGTCGAAGCGCGACGACCACGAGCTCGCGAACGCCGGCGACCACACGAAGCCGACGTTGTAGTTCTTCGACTTCTCAGGCTGCAGGTCCGGATTACCGCCGGTGAAGGTGGTGATCTGCGTGTTCGCCTGCTCGAAGGTCGGCGAGACGCCGGCCGCCGCACACGCGGCGCGGTACTGCGCTTCGCCGCCCGGGTTGCCGGTCGGGCCGCAGGGGTCGACCAGCGTCGCGCCGAACTGCGTCAGGCCGTAGAGCTCACCCAGGTTCGGTGCGCGGAAGCCGGTCGAGTACGTGCCACGCACGACGAGGTCCTGGATCGGCTGCCACTTGAAGCCGACCTTGCCGGTGGTCGCGCCGCCGAAGGTCGAGTAGTCGGAATAGCGCAGTGCGAAGTCGGTGCTGAACACGTCCGCCCACGGCACCTGCAACTCGCCGTAGATCTCGTTGACGGTGTACGACGCCGACACCGGTGCCGCGAACGAGTCCTGCGACTCGCCGCTCTGGCGCAGCGGATCGGGGTTGAACTCGCCGTCGTACTTGCGGTGCTCGGCGCCAACCGCGAAGCCCGCGTGGCGCTCGCCCATCTGCCACAGGTCACCGGTGATGTTCGCCGTGAACAGGTCGAGCACCTGCTTGGACGAGTCGCGCTGGTCGGTGGTGATGTAGTTGAGCATCGCCTGCGTCATCGGACGCGTCTGGCCACCGAACAGGTCGAGCGGCACGCAGCCCGGCACGGCCGCACAGACGTTCACGTCGCCGAGCGCGAGCTTGAGCTTGGCGACGTTGAAGCCGTTGAGGAACTGCTGCTCGGCCTTGTTCTCCGAGTGCGCGTAGTCGAAGTTCCAGTTGAAGTTGTGCTCACCGGCCTGGAACGCACCGTCGAAGCCGAGACCCACATACCAGGTGTCGACGTCCTGACGGAAGATGCGCGGCCCGAGTTCCAGCGGACGCTTGGTCACCCAGCCGAAGTTCGTCGCCGAATCGAGCGTAATGCCCGTCGGGTTGTACGGATTGTTCGCGGCGATCGAAATGCCATCCGCGATGCCGCCGGTGCCGGCGAACGGACCGACGAAGATCGGCTCCGGTGCGGCCTGGTTGGTCGATACGCGATTGTTGTAGAGCGCCTTGGCGTGGAACGACAGCGAATCGTTGATGTCATAACGCGCGCTGCCGAACAGCGACTTGCGCTTGGACGGCGTCAGCAACAGGTTGTACGGCGCGAAGTTGAAGCGATCGGCGCTGCTGAAGTCGTGATACGTGCCCGGGGCGGTCGTCGGGTTGCCGCCGTTGTAGTTGGGCAGCGCGCCGTTGTTGAGCGTCACGTCAAACCAGTCGTTGCCGTGCACGTCGCAGAAGCCGTACGGCCCGGTGGGATTGCCGTCGGCGTCAACGCCCGTTGCCGCAATGCGAGGATCGCAGAACGTGTAGCGCCCCTGCGGTACGGCCGAGCTGCCGGCACCAAGGCCTGCACCGGGTACCGGCATGGACGACTGGTCCCACGCGCTCGAACTGATGCCCTTCTGTTCGACGAACGCCGCACTCAGCACGCCGCTGAAGTTGTCGCTGCTGCCGCCGACGGTGATGTCGGCTTCGGTGTCGTCGCCGCCGTGGCCGTAGCTGCCCTGCTTGACGTGCAGCTGCACGCCGTCGAACTTCTTGCGGGTGATGATGTTGACCACGCCCGCGATCGCATCCGAGCCGTAGATCGCCGACGCCCCGTCTTCCAGCACTTCGATGCGCTCGACGATGGCGAGCGGGATGGTGTTGAGGTCGGCCGAGCCGCTGACGCCGGAGGCGGAGGACTCGTTGACCCAGCGGATGCCGTCGACCAGCACCAGCACGCGCTGGCTGCCGAGGTTGCGAAGGTCGACCTGCGCCGAACCGGCGCCGATGCCGCCACCGCTGGCCGGGTAACCGAAGTTGCCCGAGGAATTGAACTTGGCGTTCAGCGCCTTGCCGCTGGCGGTGAGCGTCTGCAGGAAGTCACCGATCGAGGTCGCGCCGCTCTGGTCGATCTGCTGGCGGGTAATCACCGCGACCGGCTGGCTGGTGACCTTTTCCGTCTGGCGGATGCGCGAACCGGTGATCGTTACCGTATCGAGCTGCTGGGGCGACTGGGACGTCGCCGGGGGCGCCGCGGTCTGGGCGGCAGCGAAGCCGGGCAGCGCGACGAGGATGGACAGCTGGATGGCTTTCGCCAGGGAAGTACGCCGCAACGCTTTCATCGATCTCTCTCTCCGTAAGAAATGCCAAGCAGGGCTACGTCGCTTCGTTCCTGCGACGTCACGTGCTTGTAAAGGTTTCGTGAACCTGCGACAAGCGCCAAACTTCAGCATTGCCCTGTTCGGCCGATAAGCGGCGCGTTTCGCGAGCGGCCGTGCAGACCGGCGCCGGCTGTGGCCGTAGCGACTGGCGATACGCGTTTACGGAGTTCGGTTCGTGTCTATTGGTGCGTCTATGCGGCCAGAAAGCTTGGGGATGCCGGGCTCGACGCATGCGCTTCGCGGACCGGCCATCCGCGACCTCGCTCATCGATCCGCGCGACGTGAAGCCGATGCGCACGGCCGATTCAGAATGCATCGCTATAGTCGGGCGATGCGATATTTCCGCCTGCTGCCGACGTCATCGATCCTCGCCTGCGTGCTCGCCACGACCATGCCGGCCTGCGCGCAAATGCCGCCGCCTGACGCGAAAGCCGCGGGCGCAGCGACGCCGATCGCGCCCGTTTCGCCTTTACTGCCCGCGCCACGAATCGACCCGCAGCTCGGTCGCGTTCGCGAAGCGCTTGCCGCCGCGGAAGCCGGCACGTTCGACGCCGCTGCGTATGCGGATCTCGTGCGTCATCCGCTGTACGGATGGATCGAATACGCGACGCTGCGACGCGACCTGAGCTCTCTCGACCGCGCGCGCGCCGACAGTTTCCTCAGCCGCTACGGCGGCCAGGCGGTCGGCGAAACCTTTCGTTCCGTTTGGCTCGCCGAGGCGACGCGTCGTCAGGACTGGGCGGCCGTTGATGCCGCGTGGAAACCGACGATCAAGGATGTCGGCCTGCGCTGCAGCGGATTGCAGGCGCAGGCCGCGCTCGGTCGCACCACGCCGGAATGGACACAGCAGGCGCAGACGATCTGGCGCGAAGCCGCCGAGTCGCTGCCGTCGCAATGCGATCCGGTGTTCACCGCGCTCGATGCGCGTGGCGGCCTGACGCCCGCACTGCGTTGGGAACGTCTCGAAAAGGCCGCGGAAGCATGGCAGCCCGCGGTCATGCGCACCGCGGCGCGTGGCTTGCCCGCGGACGAAGCCGCACTCGGCAACGACTACGCGTCCTTCGTCGAAGCGCTCAACAATCGCGCGTTGCAATGGCCGAAGACCGATCGCAGCCGTCGCATCGCGTCGTACGGGCTTGCGCGTTACGCCAAGTCGGTGCCGCAGGATGCGCAGGCGCAGCTCGACAAGTTCGGCCCGACGCTGGGCTTCACCGACGTCGAGCGCGGCCGCGTGCTGTACCAGGCCGCGCTGTGGACCGCGTCGTCGTTCGAGCCCGGCGCCGCGCAGAAGCTCGCCGCGGTACCGGCGTCCGCATATGACGACCGCCTGCGCGAATGGCGCGCGCGTGAAGCGATGTCGCGTTCGGATTGGCCGGCCGCGCTCGCGGCGATCCGTTCGATGCCGTCGCCGCAGCGCGACGATTCGCGTTGGCAGTACTTCGAGGCGCGGCTGTCGGAGATGCAGGGCGATCGTGCGAACGCGCAGCGCCTGTATCGCGCAGCCGCGTCGAAGCCCGAATTCCACGGCTTCCTCGCCGCCGATCGACTCGGCCAGTCGTACACGCTGTGCCCGTGGATTCCGGGCGATTCGCCGTCGGTCCGTGCAGCGGTCGGTGCCGATCCGGCGCTGCAACGCGCGCTGGACTTGTGGGACATCGATCGCCCCGGCTGGGCGACCGCCGAATGGAATGACGCGCTGACGCGCTTCGATGCGTCGCGTCGTATCACCGCGGTCGAGCTCGCGCAGCAGCATGGCTGGTATGACCGCGCGGTGTTCTCGCTCGGCAAGCCGGACGCGGAAGAGCTGCGCCTGTACACGCTGCGCTTCCCGATCCACCACGAGGCAACGATCCGTCGCGAGGCGCAGAAGAACGGCCTGGATCCGGCGTGGGTCGCCGCCGAGATCCGCGCCGAGAGCGTGTTCAATCCGAAGGCGCGATCGGGCGCGAACGCGATTGGCCTGATGCAGCTGATTCCGTCGACGGGCGCGGCCACCGCATCGCGCGTCGGCATGCCGTGGTCCGGCGAATCGAGCCTGTACGACCCGGATACCTCGATCATTCTCGGCAGCGCCTACCTGCGCCAGTTGCTCGACGGCTACGGCGAAGGCAAGCCGTACTACACGCTCGCCGGCTACAACGCTGGGCCCGCGCCGCTGGCGCGCTGGAAGTCGCAGCACCCGGGCATGGATCCGGACTTCTGGATCGAGACGATTACCTACAAGGAAACGCGTGATTACGTCGCGCGCGTGCTCGCCTTCAGCGTGCTCTACGACTGGCGCATGACCGGCGACGCGCTGCGCGTCAGCGACCGCATGCGGGGCAATTTCGGTGGCCAGCGCACGTCGTTCTCTTGCCCGCTGGCGACCACGCCGGCCGCGCCGCAGGCATTGCCGCCGAAATCGCGTCGCGGCTGAGGCATCCTTAGGCGTTCCCCACGCACGGAGACCGCCATGGGACTGCTGGACACATTGCTGGGCCGCGCCGGCGAAAAGGACGTCGCGGATCTGCAGGAAGAATTCGGTCCGCTGCTCGCCAGCGGTGAAGTGCTGCAGCGCGCTTTCGCCTTCGTCCGCGACCTGATCGTGTTCACCGATCGACGCATGATCATCGTCGACAAGGAAGGCGTGACCGGCAAGAAGACGCGCTACCTCAGCATTCCGTATCGCGCGATCGTCATGTATTCGGTCGAGACCGCCGGGCACTTCGACCTCGAGAGCGACCTGTCGATCTGGGTGTCGGGGCAAGCCGAACCGATCAAGCGCGCACTCGATCGCGGCACCGGCGCGCGCGACATCGTCGCCATCCTCGCGCAGGCCACGCGCTGAGCATGAAGGTCTACCTCGTCGGCGGCGCCGTGCGCGATCCGTTGCTGGGCGCGACGCCCGGTGATCGCGACTTCGTCGTCGTCGGCGCCACGCCGCAACAGATGCTGGACGCCGGCTACAAGCCGGTCGGCCGCGACTTCCCGGTGTTCCTGCATCCGCAGACCGGCGAGGAGTACGCACTCGCGCGCACCGAACGCAAATCGGGACGCGGCTATCGCGGCTTCGTCGTCGATGCCGATCCTTCGGTGACGCTGGAAGAAGACCTGCAGCGTCGCGACTTCACCATCAATGCGATCGCGCGTGAGATTCGCGACGACGGCAGCGAGGGTGACATCGTCGATCCGATCGGTGGCGTCGCCGATCTCGAACGACGCATGTTGCGTCATGTCGGCGAGGCGTTCGTCGAGGATCCATTGCGCGTATTGCGTGCAGCGCGCTTCATGGCGCGGCTTGCGCCACTCCGCTTTACCGTCGCGCCGGAAACCATGGCGCTGATGCGCGAGATGGCGGCATCCGGCGAGCTTGCCGACCTCACGCCCGAGCGTGTCTGGCAGGAGTTGCGGCGCTCGGTGGCGAGCGCGAAGCCGTCGGCGTTCCTGCGCACACTGCACGATGCTGGCGCGCTCGCCGTGATCCTCCCCGAAGTCGAAGCGCTCTACGGCGTGCCGCAACGCGCCGAATACCACCCGGAAGTCGACACCGGCGTGCACGTCGAAATGGTCTGCGACATGGCCGCGACGCTCGCGCCCAGCGACGACGTCATCGGTTTCGCCGCATTGACGCACGACCTTGGCAAGGCACTGACGCCCGACGATGTGCTGCCCAAACACATCGGCCACGAACAGGCCGGCGTCGCACCACTGCGCGCACTGTGCGATCGCCTGAAAGTGCCGACCGCGCACCGCCAACTCGCAACACTCGTCTGTCGCGAACATCTCAACGTGCACCGCTTCGACGATCTGCGCGCGAGCACCGTGCACGACCTGCTGCAACGCTGCGACGGCTTCCGCAACCCGCAGCGCATCGAACAGCTCGGCATCGCCTGCGAAGCCGACAAGCGCGGGCGGCTCGGGCTCGAGAACGAACCCTACCCGCCGCGTGCCGCGCTGCTGCATGCGCTCGACGCGGCACGCGCCGTGCGCGCGGACACGCTTGCGGGGCAAGGGCTCGAAGGTCCCGCGCTGGGCGAAGCGCTGCGTCGCGAGCGCATCCGGGCGATCTCACAGGCAACCGGCAAGAAGCCCTGAAGTAGCCGCGCGCGGCCCAGGCGCGGCGCGCACGGAGGCCGGCGTCACGGACAGCGGACCGGCTGCCTCCTATCGTCGGCACGGTTGATGCAGGGAAATGGACGCCCATCCACGCCGGCTCTGGCCCGTGGCTGCATTCCGTCTTCCTCTCGGGGCGTCATCCACGCGGTCCATGAAGGTTTCGATCGACAGCGCATCAGCTGCGTCCCTGCCGGCGCTGGGCCAAGACGGTCCGGCGTTACTGCGTGCGGCGGACATGCAGGCTGTGGCGGAAATCGTTCGTGCGCGCGCCGGCGCAACTGCGACGCTCGTATGGCGACTGGATGTGTCCGCTGACGTCGAAAGCGTTCCACCGCGTCCGTCGCTGACGCACGACGTCACGGCCATCGAAGCGATCCGGCCCGGGGAAACCGCGAACCTTTCATCGGGCGGCACGGTTCTGAAACTGGCAGGCGGCGACGCAGCGCCCTGGGCGGCGCTCATCGTCGATGCCGCCACCGTGTCCGCGGACTTGATGCCATGGGCGACTGCAGCCGAGCCTCTGATACTCAACATCCTCGACAAAGCACACCTGCAGGCCTCCGTGACGCGGCTGGAACAGGCCGAGCGCCTGCAGCGCGCGTTGTACGAAATCACCGACATGGCGAGTTCCGACCTCGACATGCCGACGATGCTTGCCGGGCTGCATCGCATCGTCGGCCGGCTGATGTACGCCGAGAATTTCTTCATCGCGCTGTACGACGCCGACAGCGACACCATCCGCTTCATCTATTTCGCGGACGTCGCCGATGACGACTGGCAGGACCCGAACGCGATCGAGCCGATGTCGCAGGTCGAAGGCAGCCTGACCTGGCATGTCATTCGCGGTGCGCAGCCGTTGATGGGCCCGACGTCGAAGCTCTATCGCGACGTGTCCGGCCCGCTCGCGGTAATCGGCCCGGGCGCGGAGGACTGGCTCGGCGTGCCGATCATCAGTGGCGGTCAGGTGCGCGCCGCACTGGTGGTGCAGAGCTACGAAACCTCCGGGCTTTATTCCGCGGTGGAACGCGAACTGCTGGCGTATGTCGGCACGCACATCGTGACCGCGATCGACCGCAAGCACGCATTCGAGCGCCTGGAACACCAGACCGCCGAGCTCGAGCAGCAGATCACGGTGCGTCGGGCGATCGAAAAACGCCTTCAGCACGAAGTGCTGCATGACCCGCTGACCGGGCTGCCGAATCGCGCCTACCTGCGTGACCACCTCGCCCGCGCGATGGCGACACAGCTTCGCGATCCATCGCAGCGCTTCGCGGTGCTGTTCCTCGATCTCGACCGCTTCAAGATCATCAACGACAGCGTCGGCCATTCGGTGGGCGATGAGCTGCTGAAGATCGTTGCGCAGCGGTTCTCCGATTGCCTGCGCCCGCCCGACGTTGTCGCTCGCCTGGGCGGTGACGAGTTCGCCGTGATCATGCACGGCATCGATGGAAACGAAGCACCGGTGCGTCTCGCGCAACGTTTGATCGAGGCGCTGCGCGAGCCGGTGCGGGTCGCCGACAAGGAGCTCTTCAGCGGCGTGAGCGTCGGCATTGCCGTCAGCAGCGACGCGTACACATCACCGGAAGAACTGCTGCGCGACGCCGACATCGCGATGTATCGCGTCAAGGAAAAGGCGCGCGGCGGGTTCGAGCTGTTCGACGAACAGTTGCATCACGAAGCGCTCGAACTGCTCGCGCTGGAAGGCGATCTGAGGCTGGCGATCGCCCGACGCGAATGCGAGCCGTATTTCCAGCCCGTGGTTCGCCTGTCCGACGGTGCGGTGATGGGTTTCGAAGCGCTGATGCGCTGGCGTCACCCGCAGCGCGGCGTTCTCGCGCCCGGTGCGTTCATGCGCGTCGCGGAAGCCTGCGGCATGCTCGAAGCGCTGGACTGGCAACTCTATGAAACGGTGTGCCGCGCGATACCGTCGCTGCTGCAGCCCGGGCAGTACGTGAACATCAACGTCTCGCCGCGACATTTCCTTGCGGATGATCTCGACACGCGCCTGCTCGCGCTACTGGACGCGCATGGCGTGCACGCATCGCAGCTGCGCATCGAGATCACCGAAGGCGCGCTGATCGCGAATCCCGATCGCGTCGGCGCCTGCCTCGACCGCCTGCGCGCGGCGGGCATCTACACCGCGCTCGACGATTTCGGCACCGGCTATTCGTCGATGAGCTACCTGCACCGGTTCCGCTTCCACACGATCAAGCTCGACCGCTCGTTCATCACCGAGCTGCAGCCAGGCGAACCGTCGGTCGCGTCCGCCGTGGTACGTGCGGTCATCGACCTGTCGCATGCGCTGGGTCTCGACGTCGTCGCGGAAGGCATCGAAACCGCGGCGCAGCACGAGGCGCTCGAAGCGATCGGCTGCACGTTCGGCCAGGGCTATCTGTTCGGTCGGCCGGCACCCGTGGCGACGTTCGACGACGCGCACAATCGCGCGCAACTCATCGACACGCACTGAGCGCGGCTAGCGCCCGTACGTCGGTCGGTGCGCCTTCACCGCCATTACCACGCCGAGGCCGGCGAGCAACGACACCGCGGACGTGCCGCCGTAGCTCAGCAACGGCATCGGCACGCCGACCACGGGCAGCAGGCCGGCGATCATGCCGCCGTTGACGATCACGTACACGCAGAACGCCATGGCGAGCGCGCCGGCGATCAGGCGCGAGTAACCGTCGCGTGCTTCGACCGCGATCCACAGGCAGCGCGCGATCACGAACATGTAGAGCGCGATCACGGTGATGACGCCAACCCAACCGAACTCCTCGCTCAGCACCGCGAACACGAAGTCGGTGGTGTGCTCGGGCAGGTAGTTGAGGTGCGACTGCGAGCCGTGCATCCAGCCCTTGCCGGTGAAACCGCCGGCGCCGATCGCGATCTTCGACTGGATGATGTTCCAGCCGGAACCGAGCGGATCGGATTCGGGATTGAGGAAGGTGAGGATGCGGTCCTTCTGGTACGGACGCAGCAGGAAGAACCACGCCACGGGCGCAGCGCTGGCGACGCCCGCACCCGCAGCGACGAACCACCACCACGACAGACCCGCGAGATACAGAACGAACGCACCGCTCAGCGCGACGAGCATCGCGGTGCCGAAGTCGGGCTGCTTGAGGATGAGCAGCGTCGGCACCGCAATGATCGTCGCGGCGACCATCGTTACCTTGAAACTCGGCGGCAACGGCCGACGGTTGAGATACCAGGCGACCATCATCGGCAGGCTCAGCTTGAGCACTTCCGACGGCTGGAAATAGAAGATGCCGAGGTTGATCCACAGGTTGCCGTGCTTGCCGCGGCCGATGATCAACACGATCAGCAGCGGCACGATGGAAGCGCCGTAGAGATACGGCGTCCAGTTGCGCAGCTGGTGTACCGGGATGCGCGAGATCGCCCACATCGCGGTGAGGCCGAGGCCGTAATGCGCGCCGCGCGCCATCACCATGCGCATCGAGCCATCGCCCGCGCTGTAGATCACCGCGAGGCCGATCACCATGAGCGCGAGCAATGCGCCGAGCAGCGGCAGGTCCAGCGTGCGCGTGAAGCGCTGCACCATGTCGTACAGCCAGCGCAGCAGGATCATCGCGCGCCACCCTGCAGCGTCTTCAGCACCGCGAGCGCGCGCCGCGCCGCCGCTTCACCGCGTGCATTCGCGACAGGCGGGGCGGTGGTCGCCGGCGGCGGCGAGGTGGGGACATCGTCTTCCTCTTCCGGCTCGCCCGTGGGCAACTCCGGCTTCGCGTCCGGCTTACTCGCGGGCTTGGGCGGAGGCGCGGACGTCGGGACGGTCGTCGGCGGTACGTAGTCGAGCGGCGCGCCACCCTGCGGCGACCGCTGCACGCCTTCGGCCGGCTCCGGCATCTTGCCGGTCAGCCACGCGTCGAACACCTTGCGCGCGATCGGCGCGGCCGACGACGCACCGAAGCCGCCATGCTCCACCGACACCGCGATCGCGATGCGCGGGTTATCCGCGGGCGCATAGGCGACGAACAGGGCCTGGTGTCGCAGGTTGAACGGCAGCGCATGCGGGTCGACATTGCGTCCGCCCTGTCGACCGACCTTCTGCGCCGTGCCCGTCTTGCCCGCCATCTGGTACGTAAGCCCGCGCGCGATTCCGGCCGCGGTGCCGCCGCCATGCACCGTCGCGATCATGCCTTCCTGCACCGCGCGCAGGTGGGCTTCGTTCTGCGTGATGCGCGGGCCGGGCGGATGCGGCGTCGGCGTCCACGGGCCGTTGTAGCGGTCACGCGTGGCCATCACCAGGTGCAGCGGATGCAGCGCGCCGCCATTGGCGATCGCCGAAACACCGCGCGCGAGCTGCAGCACCGTCGCCACCCAGTAGCCCTGCCCGATGCCCGAGATCACGGTTTCGCCCGCGTACCACGGCTCCTTGCTGCGCTTGGCCTTCCATTCCGGTGAGGGAACGATGCCGACGTTTTCGCCGAGCAGGTCGATACCGCTCTTCTGGCCGAAGCCGAAGCTGCGCATGTAGGCATCGAACTTCTGGATGCCCATGTCGAACGCGAGCTTGTAGTAGTAGAAGTTGACCGAATGTGCGATCGACTTGCGAAGATCGGTCCAGCCCGCACCGCCCTCGGCGTCGCGATAACCACGCCTCTGACCGGGGATGTGGAACTCGCCGGTCGAGTACACCGCCGTCTCCGGCGTGCGCAGCCCGCTGTCGAGGCCGGCAAGGCCGAACAGGGGCTTGATGGTGGAGCCCGGCGGTCCGCCGCCGAGCACCGGTCGATTGAACAACGGGCGCGATGGATTCGTCGTCAGCGCCTTGTAGTTGTTGTGCGTGATGCCGTTGACGAAAAGATTCGCGTCGTACGACGGCAGCGACACCATTGCGAGGACGTCGCCGGTCTGCGGATCGACCGCCACCGCTGCGCCATCCATGTCGCCGAACGAGGTGACCATCGCCTGCTGCAGGTCGATGTCGATCGAAAGACGAAGATCCGTGCCCGGTTGCGCCGGCACGCGTCCAACGGTGCGCAACGGACGGCCTTCGACGTTCGTCTCGACCTTCTCGTACCCGATCTTGCCGCGCAGCTGTTCTTCGTACGCGCGCTCCAGGCCGGTCTTGCCGATGTGCGTGAGTGCATCGAAGCCCGGGCCGAGATTCTTCGCGTCGGCTTCGTCGACGCGGCCGACGTAACCGATCACGTGCGCGGTGAGTTCGCCGTACGGATAACGACGATTGAGATACGAGACGAGCTCGACGCCCGGATAGCGCCAGCGATCGACGGCGAAGCGCGCGGCTTCCTCATCGCTCAAACGCATCTTCAGCGTGATCGGCTTGAACCCGCGCGAGCCGCGACGCGTGTTGTCGAAGCGTTCGATGTCTTCCGGCGCGAGTTGGATGATCTTCGCGATGCCCGGCAGCCACTTCGCCATGTCACCGGCTTCGCTCGGCGTGACGTCCAGGCGCCACGCGGGCACGTTGTCGGCGAGGATGCGGCCCTTTCGGTCGTAGATCAGCCCGCGGCCCGGCACGACCGGCTGCAACTTGATGCGGTTGGCTTCAGACCGGGTGACGAAGTCGTCGTGCTGCAGCACCTGCAAGCGGAAGTACCAACCGCCAAGACCGAGCAACGCGACCAGGATGCAGGCAAGCGCAAGAAACGCGCGACCGCGGAACTGCGCAGCTTCCGCACCCGCATTCTTCATGCGGCGTCGGTTCCGCTGCGCCATCGCGATGCGCGCTTTCTTCATCGACGTCGCCAGGCGCCCAGGCGCACGGCATCGAGTATCAGGAACACCGGCGGCCACAGGAACATGGAAACGACCGGCGCGAACCAGTACGCGCTGGGCAGTGCCGGCTCACCGAGTGCGGCGTGCAGGCCAGCGCTGACGATGCGGTCGTTGAGCAGCAACGCGCCCAGCGTGAGCGCCTGCTGCGACAGCGGGAAGAACCGCAGCCGCGCGCGGAAGCGCTGCACGATAAAAGCGAGGATGACCAGTCGCAATGCCTGCTCGCCGAGCAGCCCGCCGTACACGACATCGGCGATGAGCCCGACGATGAAGGCGAAGCCGAGCCCGACGCGATCGGGGTCTTCGATCAGCCAGTACGCCAGCACGAGCGCGATCCAGAACGGACGCAGCGGTGCGATGTCGATCGGCAACGGGAACAGGCCGAGCAGCAGCGCGACGATCAGGCTGACGTAGAGGATCCAGCGGGGATACGCGCGCATCAGCGGGCCCCCGGCGTGGGCGGGGGTGCGGCCGTGTTCGGCGCGGTCGTCGATGCGGGTGCGTTGTTCGTCGCTGGCGTGCGCTGCGTGCCGGTGGCGGGTGTTGCGGTCGTCGACGGCTTTGCCGGCGTCCGCGTCGGAATACCCGCGCCGGTGACGCCCGGCTCGCCGGAGATGCCGACCGTCGAGCCCGGTTCGCCCGTGGTCGCCTGCGGCGGCATCGGAGGCGGGGTCAGGCTGACGGTGTTCGAACGCAGCAGCAGCACTTCGCGGCCGCGGTCGAGTTGCGCGGCCGGGCGCACGTCGCCTTCGAGGAAGGCGCGGCTTTCGTCGGGACGCAACGCGGTGATGCGGCCGACCGGGAAACCCGGCGGGAAGCGTCCGCCGAGGCCCGACGTCACGATGGTGTCGCCAACCTTGATATCGCTCGACAGCGGAATGTTCGCGAGCGACAACAGATCGCTGCGACCGGTGCCGTACGCGACCAGCCGCACGCCGTTGCGCGCGACCGCGACCGGCACCGCATGGTCGGGATCGGTGATGAGCAGCACGTCGGAATGGATGGCACCGACATGCGTGACCTGCCCGAGCAGGCCGTACGCGTCGATCACGCTCTGGCCTTCGCGCACGGCGTCGCGCGAACCCGCGTCGAGGATGACGCGCTGGTGCGTGGGATCGAGGTCGACGTCGAGAATCGGCGCGAGCTGCACGTCCAGTCCGCCACGCTGTGCGGCGTCGAGCAATGCTCGCAGGCGCGTGTTGTCGGCGATGACGGTGCTGAGGCGCGCGACGCGGGCCTGCGAGATCAGCAGCTCGCGACGGAGCTGGTCGTTGCGATGCGCGAGTTGCGCGACGGTGGCGACGTTGTCGACCGTGCTGTCGGCGACGCGACCCGGAAGGCCCGCCACTGCACGCACCGGTTCGGCGACGACGCCGACCTGCTCGCGCATGCGATGCATCCAGCCGCCGCGATGATCGAGCACCGCCAGTGTGAGCCCGGCCGCGAGATACGCGAGCAGGCGCAGCGTTCCAGCGGCATCCCCGAGTCGGGCGGGAGCGGACGGTGGGGGCACGTGCGGCGGGGCCGGATCGTTAGGTGGAGTTCGCGATCCCAGCGGACGCGGCACACGCCGCATCCGCGCTGCGGGACGCCGGCATCGATCGCGATCGCCGCGTCCCGTTCGAGCCCACGTCAGTCGGGCGCGAAGAACTCGTTGCCGTGCATGTCGACCAGTTCGAGCGCACGGCCACCGCCACGCGCCACGCAGGTCAGCGGATCGTCCGCCACCTGCACGTGCAGGCCGGTTTCCTCGCTGATCAGACGGTCGACGTCACGCAGCAGCGCACCACCACCGGTAAGCACGATGCCGCGCTCGGCGACGTCGGCGCAGAGTTCGGGCGGGGTCTGCTCGAGCGCAAGACGGATCGCGGCGACGATGCCACCGAGCGGCTCGCGCAGTGCTTCGAGCACTTCGTTGCTGCTGATGGTGATCATCTTCGGCACGCCCTCGGCGAGGTTGCGGCCGGAGACTTCCATCGTGCGCGCTTCCTGCTGCGGGTACGCGCAGCCGATGGTCAACTTGATGCGCTCGGCCGTGGCTTCACCGATCAGCGTGCCGTAGTGACGCCGCACGTAGTTGATGATCGCTTCGTCGAAGCGGTCGCCGCCGATGCGCACCGACTGCGCGTACACCACGCCATTGAGCGCGATGACCGCGACTTCCGTGGTGCCACCGCCGATGTCGACCACCATCGAGCCGCGCGCCTCGGTCACCGGCATGCCGGCGCCGATCGCCGCGGCCATCGGTTCCTCGATCAGGTAGACGTCGCGCGCGCCGGCCTCTTCGGCCGACTCCTTGATCGCGCGGCGCTCGACCTGGGTGCTGCCTGCGGGCACGCAAACCAGCACGCGCGGGCTCGGGCGCAGGAAGCGCGACTTGTGCACCTTGCGGATGAAGTACTTGAGCATCTCTTCCGTGTAGGTGAAATCGGCGATGACGCCGTCCTTCATCGGGCGGATGGTGGTGATGTGGCCCGGCGTGCGGCCGAGCATCTGCTTGGCCTCGGCGCCCACGGCCGCGACCGATCGGCTGCCGCCGACCATGCGGTCCTGGCGGACGGCCACGACCGACGGCTCGTTCAGGACGATGCCCTGGCCGCGCACATAGATGAGGGTATTGGCCGTGCCCAGGTCGATGGACAGGTCGTTGGAGAAAATGCCGCGAAACTTCTTCAACATCGGGGGAATGGCCCGCAAATAGGGTGACGCGAGGGGGCTGCGCCGTGCAGGCGCGAGAGGTGCGCCAGCCTAGCAACGCCACCCCCCGGGGGCAAGGAATCACCAGCTCTTCACGGCGTTTTCTGCCGCACCGGGTCACACAGCGGCGGTGGTCCCGATTCAGTCGCCAGAACGCGCCGCTACGGCTGGCCGCCGCGGTGCCGCAGCCGCTACCCTACGCGCCGCGCCGCGCTGGGCGCGGTGACTCTCCTGGGGACGTATTCGATGTCAGCCTTGATCTGCGGCTCGCTGGCCTACGACACCATCATGGTGTTTCCGGACCAGTTCAAGAACCACATCCTGCCGGACAAGGTGCACATCCTGAATGTGTCGTTCCTGGTCCCGCGCATGCGCCGCGAGTACGGCGGCTGCGCCGGCAACATCGCGTACAACCTCAAGCTCATCGGGGGCGATCCGATCCCGATGGCGACGGTCGGCCAGGACTTCGCGCCGTATCGCGCGCATTTCCAGAAGTGCGGCATCCGCCTCGACCAGATCCGCGAGATCGAGGACATGTTCACGCCGCAGGCGTTCATCACGACCGACCTCGACAACAACCAGATCACCGCCTTCCATCCGGGCGCGATGAGCCGCTCGCACGACAACCACGTGCGCGACGTCGAAGGCGTCACCTTCGGCATCGTGGCGCCGGACGGCTACGAGGGCATGCTGCAGAACGCGCAGGAATTCCACGACTGCGGGATCCCCTTCATCTTCGATCCCGGCCAGGCGATGCCGCTGTTCAACGGCGACGAGTTCCGCCGCTTCATCGAGCTGGCGGATTACGTGGTCGTCAACGACTACGAATCGAACCTGCTGCAGGAACGTACCGGCTGGAGCGAGGCGACCATCGCGTCCAAGGTGCGCGCGTACATCACCACGCGCGGCCCGCGCGGCTCGCAGATCCACACGCAGACCGAATGCCATGAGATCGCACCAGCGCGCGAGCGTGCGGTGGTCGACCCGACCGGCTGCGGCGACGCGTTCCGCGCCGGCCTCATCCTCGGCCTGATGCGCGGCATGGACCTGCCCACCTGCGGCCGGATGGGCTCGCTGATGGGCGCGCTGAAGGTCGGCCATCCCGGTACGCAGAATCAGCACTTCACCTACGACGAATTCGCCGACGAGTTCCGTGGCCAGTTCGGGTACGCGCTGTGAGCCGGGCTATGACGATGAAGCGTTCGATCGCACTTTTCGCTATCGCACTCGTGGGCGTCAGCTCGAGCGCGAGCGCACGCGAAGTCACCGGCGAATGCATGGCCAGCGTCAACGGCGTCGGCTACTACTCCGACCTGTTCCAGTACGACCTGGGCGACAAGGAAGATCCGACGTTCGGCGACATCTCGGACTCGTCGCTGGAGAACGACTTCGCTGCCTATCTGCGCCGCACCTATGGCGCGACAGGCAAGGAAACCGTGACCTGCCACGTGGCCAGCGACGGCGAGCGCAAGGAAAGCAGCAGCTTCACCTTCAACGGCACGACGGTGCGCACGGTGCAGACCGGGTACGTGCCGCAGGGACGCTGAGCGCGGCGCTCGAATCGCGATGTTGCGCGATGGGTCGACCGAATCCCGATCAGCCAACGCAACACCGAGCTCGTTAATCGGCACAGCGCTGCGGCGCCATCCAGGCACCAACAAAACGCCGTGCCCGGAGCGATCCGGGCACGGCGATTTACATCACGGCTCGTAACAGCACGCGCCGGACGGAAGCGCACCGAACCTGCAATGCGCGTGCACGCGGCAGCCGCTGGCCGGATTGCTGAAGCTCAGCGCCTGCACTGAGCCCGCGACCAGCGCACCGGCCACCACCATCATCACCATCGCGGTCTTCATCTTCGCTTTCATCGTTCGTTCCTTATCGATGCGACGGCATAGCGCGCGTCCGTGCGGCGTACGACCGTCAAGAGGTGATCCACCTCGTCCCTGGTGTTGAGTTCGCCCGCGTGCGCGTACGCCACACGGCCGTCGCGATCAACGACGACCAGCAGCGGAATGACGTGCACGCGGAACAGCGAGCCGATCCTTGGCGTGGATGGCACGATCGGAAAATCGAAATGTTGTTCGTCGACGTAAGCCGCGCGTTCCGATGCGGGCGCACGACTGATGCCGATCAGTTCGACCGCGCGATGCTCGCGCTGCAGCATCGCGTCGAGTTGTCGCAGCGTCGGTGCAGTAGCGCGACAGTGCGGACACCAGGGTTCGAAGAAATACAGCACCTGAAGGCCATCGCGCGGCTGGCCGAGTGTGTGACCAGCACCGGCGGCGTCATGCACCGCGAGGTTCGGCATCCAGTCGCCGACGTTCGGCCGCGCGGATTCATCAATGAACGCGACGAACTGCGATCGCAGCGTGCGGTTCTGCACCGCGAGCGTCGCGACGAGCGCGCAAGCGACCAGCAGTACCACGGTGAGAAGAGCGTCCTTGCGCATGTCGCTTCCTGGCGAACGTCACTGCCCGGAGCAGTGACCTGCCAGAACAACGCCTCAACTACGCGCGGGTTGACGCATCGCGTGCACGGCCGACGAACGGCGCGTCAACCGCGACTGCTCGCATGCAATTCGAAGCGACCGTAATGCGTGCAACGCCACACCAGATCGACATCACCAGCCCGGCATCTTCGACGTATCGAGTCCGCCGACTTCGAACACCGCCGTCTGCGCGGGCGCACCCTTCAGCGGCACGGTGATCTCGATCGTCTTCGCCTTGCCGACCGTGCGCCACAACGCGCGCTGGTCCTTGATGAACATCGCGATCGCTTCCTTCGTATTCGGACGACTGCCCGCCATCGTCTTCGCGACGCCGTCGACTTTCATCTTCAGCGCGCAACCCGAATAGCAATTGAAGTCGCCGTTATCGAGTACGAGATAACTGCTGCGTCCCCACGACGGATGGTCGCGGAAGATCAGACGCACGTGCGTGCTGCCGGCGCCGGTGTCGATCGTG
The DNA here is from genome assembly GCF_054061195.1 of Lysobacter sp. HA35. Lineage (NCBI taxonomy): Bacteria > Pseudomonadati > Pseudomonadota > Gammaproteobacteria > Lysobacterales > Lysobacteraceae > Lysobacter > Lysobacter sp. HA35. Next base: position 2,218,058 of record NZ_JBSSDY010000001.1, read on the forward strand.
TTCTTCGAATAGATCGACGCGTTGAGCTGCTTGCCCTTGCCGACCGGCGAGGTCTGGTACGACCACAGGCCAGCAAGCCGCGCCGATTCGTTCTGTTCGTCCGCCTTCGATTTCGCATCCGCGCATTGCGTTGCGAACTTCTTGACGACGTCGCTCTGCGGGTAACGAAACTCGAGCACGTCGCAGGTGGCGTGCGCCAGCGTCCAATTCGATGCGGCGATCTGGCCTTCGAGCTGCTTGGCCATGTCGGCCGCTGCAGCAGCGTCCTGCTGCGCCTTGGCGTTGGCCGCAGCATTCGGATCGGGCGCCTGCCCGCACGCGGCGAGCATCAGCACCAGCACGGACGGAAGGGCGCGCATGCGACGCATCGTTCGGTCTCCTCGACGTTGGGCGTCGACGATACCAGCCGGGCGCGGACGCAGCGTCAGTGCTTGGCGCGCAGGCCCGTGAGCAGGCGACGGAACCACGTGCCGCTCTGCACTTCAGCCGAACCGGGACACTGCACGAGATAGGGACGGCCCGTCATCGAACTCTTCGACGCGGCGAGCTCGATGAACGCCTCGGTGCTGGCGATCGCATCGCGACGCACGAGGTAGTCGTACTTGTCCTGCAGATGCGCGCGCGCCTTGTGCGCGTCGTACCAGCTGCCGTTGCGGTTGAAGCGGCACCCGGAATGATCGAGCGCGTCGAACAGCTGCGCGATCTCATGCTGCACGGCCGGTGGCGGCGCGGCGAACGCGGTGGAGGCGATGGCGGACAACACGACCGACAGGGCGATGCGACGCATGGTGTCTCCTCCCGGCAGCGCCGGCATCGCGACTGTAGGCGGGCGTCGCTGAACCCCGGATACGCGAAAGCCGTCGACCTTGCGATCGACGGCTTCCGGTGGCTTACGCAGCGACGCTTACTGCGACGTCTTGCCGCCCTTGGCGTCCGCAATCACCTGCTCGACGCTGCCCGAGGTGATCGGGTGGTAGCCGGCCTTCGCCTTCGCGTAGATCTGCTCGGCCAGCTGCAGGCCCTGCGGCGTTTTCACCAGCTCGCCGTAGGTCGGCATGATCAGCTTGCGACGTCCAACGCGACCGAGGAACTCGGCGATCGCATCATTGGCCTGCGTGTAACCGCTGCGCACCGCGAGCGGATACCAGCGCTGCGCGATCTCGCCGTTCGGCGTGCCGGTGAAATGGAATACCGAGTCGAGTGCGGCGAGCTGCTCGGGTTTCATTACCGGCGGCAGGCCTTCGATGAAGTGCACGTACTCGAACGTCGTCCAGTTCGCCGTCGCCTTCGCATCAGGCAGCGTGCCCGCGTCCAGGTAGGCCTTGCGCACCGCGTCGACCGCGTCGAAGCGCGGGCTCGTCACCTGCGGCGCGGTGGCCGGGATGCCGGGCTCGTGCAGCCATGCGTCGAACTCGGCCTGTGTGACCTTGCCCGGATACTTGTCGAGCAGGTTGGCCTTCGCGTAGTCGGCGAACTGTTCCGTGGTGATCGACTGGAACGAGAAGTGGTCGAAGTAGCCGCGCAGGAACGCGTCGAAGTCCTGTCGACCGAAACGCGTTTCCAGGAACTCGGCGAACCACGCGCCCTTGGTGTAGACGGTGCCGGTGAGGTTGTCGTCCGGATCCTTCAGCACGCCGGCCTTCACCGCGAGCGGCTGCAGGTCGAGGTTCTGGTTGGTGAACTCTTCCTTCAGCTCGTTGCGCGCGACGATCTTCTCCATGTCGGCGCGTTCCTTGCCGTAGAGCTGTTCGACGATGCGCATCTCGACGTAGGTGGTGAAACCTTCGTTGAGCCATGCATCGCGCGAACGCGCGAACGTGACGAGGTTGCCCGACCAGCTGTGCGACAGCTCGTGCGCGATCAGCGAGACCAGCGACTTGTCGCCGGTGATCGCGGTCGGCGTGGCGAACGTCAGGCGCGGATTCTCCATGCCGCCGTACGGGAACGACGGCGGCAGCACGAGAATGTCGTAACGGCCCCAGCGGTACGGGCCGTACAGCTTCTCGGCCGTCGCCATCATCTTCTCGGTATCGGAGAACTCGTTGGCGGCCTTCGGCGCCATCGTCGGTTCGGCCCACACGCCCGAACGCGGGCCGGTCGGCTTGAACACGAGGTCGCCCGCGGCGATCGCCAGCAGGTACGACGGAATCGCCTGCGGCATCTCGAACGAGTAGTCGCCGTCGCGCACGGCCTTCGGGTCGTTGTTGGCGCTCATCAGCACCATCACGTCCTTGGGCGAGGTCACGTGCGCGGTGTAGGTGAAGCGCACCATCGTCGTGTCCTGCAGCGGCACCCACGAACGCGCGTGGATCTGCTGCGACTGGCTGAACATGAAGGGCAGCTTCTTGCCCTCGGTCATCTCCGGCGTGAGCCACTGCAGGCCCGACGCGTTCGGTGAGGTGTGGTACGTGATGCGGATGCGCTTGTTGCGCTCCGGCGCGGCGATGGTGAGCGCGCTGCCGAGGATCTTGTCGGCCGGCGCCTGCACGAAGGTCAGGTCGCGCCAGTTGCCGTCCGCGCGTTCGCCCACGACCTTCTCGATCGTGATGTCGCGCGTGTCGAGAACGAGCTTGCCCCACTTCGGGTCGAGCCAGTCCAGCGTGTAGGTCGCGCTGCCCGACAGTTCCTTCTTGTCGAAGTCGACATTGAGCTCGAGCGCGAGGTCCTTGGTCTTGACCTTGTCCGGCTCGGCATAGGAATGCTCGTCCGGTCGCGTGGCTTCGGTGTTGGTCGCGGCCGGCGCGGTGGTCGCCGGCTTGGCGGACGCGGTGTTCGCGTTGTCGCGGCGGCAGCCGGCGGCGAACAGGAGACCGGTCAGCGCGACGCCGAGCACGGTGAAAGTAAGCAGGGGGATTGGTCGCATCGTGGGGTCCCGTCGGAGAACCGGCCGAGTGTACTGCGGGTCGTGTCACCGGATGCCCGACTTCCGGCACGGGTGATCGCGACCGCGTTCACGCATCCTCGCGCGCCGCTTTCCCCTCCGACCGATGCGCATGCACCTGCCATCGGTCATGCCGACGCGAGCTAAACCCCGGTGCACCGCGCCGCATCTGCTGCATGACGCCTAACCCGAGTCCCCGATGACGCTTCGCACCGCCCTCGCCTTCGCCGCGCTGTTCCTCGCCGCGCCCGCCTTCGCCCAGGACGCCACGCGCGTTCCGCATGTCGACGGCGGCATCGTCATCGACGGCGTGCTCGACGACGCGGGCTGGTCGCAGGCGGTGCCGATCGACCTGCCGTACGAGATCTCGCCCGCCGACAACACGCCAGCGCCGGTGAAGACCACGATGCGCATGGCGACCACGCGCGACGCGCTGTACCTGTCGTTCCATGCGCTGGAGCCGAACACGAAGGACATCCGCGCGCACCTGACCGATCGCGACGGCGCCTTCAACGACGACTTCGTCGGCGTGATGCTCGATACTTTCGACGACCACCGTCGCAACTACGAGTTCTTCGTCAACCCGCTCGGCATCCAGATGGATCTGATCCGCGAGGAAGCCACGGGCAACGAGGACGACTCCTGGGACGGGCTGTGGACCAGCGCCGGGCGCATTACGCCGGACGGTTACGACGTCGAGATCCGCATTCCGTTCTCGACGCTGCGCTTCCGCGACAACCCGGGCCCGCGCACCTGGGGCGTGATCGCGTTCCGCAACTATCCGCGCAACATCCGCCACCAGCTCGCGAACGTGATCGTGCCGCGCGGCGGTAACTGCCTGCTCTGCCACACCGCGAAGCTCGTCGGCATGGAGGACGCGCAACAGGGCCGCAGCCTCGAGATCGTGCCGACGCTCACCGTTACCGATTCGCAGCAGCGCGACAGTCGCGACGGCCCGTGGCATGGCGACGGCGTGCAGATCGAGCCGGGCGTCGACGTGTCCTGGGCGCCGTCGCCCAACCTCACGTTGAACGCGACGATCAATCCGGACTTCTCGCAGGTCGAGTCCGACCAGGCGCAGCTCGACCTCACCAGCAACTTCGCGCTTTACGTGCCGGAAAAGCGCCCGTTCTTCATGGAGGGCGCGGACTACTTCAACACGCCGTTCCAGGTGCTCTACACGCGACAGATCGCCGACCCCGACTTCGGCCTGCGCACCACCGGTCGCACGGGTAGCGGCGCGTTCGGTGCTTTCGTCGCGCGCGATTCGATCACGCAGTTGCTCGTGCCCGGCGTGCTCGGCTCGAGCTTCGAAGTGCTGGACGAACCCACCAACGTATTCGTCGGTCGTTATCGTCACGACCTCAACGCCAGCACCAGCCTCGGCGTGATCGCCACCGCGCGACAAGGCGATGACTACCGCAACGACGTGATGGGCGTCGACGGTCGCTGGCAGTCGGGCAAGAACACGGTGATCGCGCAGCTGCTGCGTAGTGCGTCGGACTACCCCATCTCGCTGGGCTTCGACGACACCACGCCGAAGGGCAACGCGTTCCGCGCCGAGTACATGTACGACAGCCGCAACTGGTCGCTCGATACCTGGCACGAGCAGGTCGACCCCGGCTTCCGCGCGGACCTCGGCTTCATCGGGCAGGTCGGTTACGACAAGTCGCTGCTGGGCGGCGCGTACAACTGGCACTTCGACAACGCGAAGATCACCAAGGTCCAGCTGTATTCGGACTTCGACATCACGCATCGTTTCGACGGCCAGCTGCTGGAGCGCGAACTCGAGGCGCAGCTGTCGGTCAACGGCCCGTGGCAGAGCAATTTCGGCATCCACGGCCTGACGCGTACGCGCTTCTGGAACGACCACATGTTCGACGAGTCGTACGTGCGCCTGTTCGCGAGCATGACGCCGCGCTCGGGCCTTCAGGTCGGCGCGACGTTCCGCCAGGGCCCGCAGCTCGATCTCGCGGCATCGCGACGCGGCCAGGGCCGCTATGTCGACGTCTACGGCAACTTCGCGTTCGGCCGCGGGCTCAGCATCAATACCGACGTCTTCCAGCAGAGCCTGCGTCGCGACGGCGGCACCGCCTTCGAAGCCACAGTATTCGACCTGCGCTTCGGCTGGCAGTTCGATCCGCGTCAGCGCCTGCGCATTGCGGTGCAGGGCAGCAACGTCGACAAGGATCCGGCGCTGTACGTTGATCCGGTCGAGCGCCATTCGCGCGATGTCGGCGCGCAGCTGATCTATTCGTACAAGGTCAATCCGCGCACGGCGATCTACGGCGGCGGCACCATCGGCGGATTCATGGACGACGAGAATCGCGACATGTTCGCGAGCACGCGCGGCGTGTTCGTCAAGCTGAGTTACGGCTGGCAGCCGTAACGTCGAACGATGCGCATGACGAAAGAGCCGCCCATCGAGGCGGCTCTTTCGTTTAACAGGTTGGTGTTTCGACTACGCGTCCGCGCAGCGATTACGAGCGACGGTCAGGCCTTGTAGCCCGTGTGGATCGCGACGATCCCGGCCGACATGTTGCGGTAGTTGGTCCGCACGAAACCCGCGCCGTCCATCATCGACTGCAGCTCGCGCTGCGCCGGATGCTTGCGGATGCTTTCGGCGAGATAGCGATAGCTGCCTTCGTCACCGGCGATCATCGCGCCGAGCTTGGGCAGCACGTTGAACGAGTGGAAGTCGTAGATCGGGCGGAACCACTCGGCCGTGACCTGCGAGAACTCCAGCACACGCGCCTGACCACCGGGACGCAGCACGCGATGCATCTCGCGCAGGCCGGCTTCCTTGTCGGTGACGTTGCGGAGGCCGAACGCGATCGTGACCAGATCGAAGCTGCCGTCCGGGAACGGCAGTGCCTGCGCATTGCACTGCACCCAGTCGAGACCGCGCACGAGGCCGCGATCGGTCAACCGATCACGGCCGACGCGCAGCATGTCGCCATTGATGTCACCGACCACCACCTCGCCGGTTTCGCCGACGCGATCCTTCAGCAGCACCGCGATGTCGCCGGTACCGCCCGCCAGGTCGAGCACACGATCGCCGCGCTTGGCCTGCGCGGTCGCGACGAAGTAGCGCTTCCACAGGCGATGGATGCCCAGCGACATCAGGTCGTTCATCACGTCGTACTTCGACGCGACCGACGAGAACACCTCGCCGACGAGCTTCTGCTTCTCGCCGACGGGAACGTCGCGGTAGCCGAAATGGGTGGTGCCGGGGCGCGGGTCTTCGCTCATGCCGCGATTATCGCACCCCGGCCGTCGTCCTCAGGTACCGACCGCGAAGTCGTTCTCGCATTCGGCGCAGCCCAGCGTCTCCAGGGCGATCGACATGGCCAGCGTGTAGCTCTGCGCCTCGTAACCGTTCACGACCGCCACGCGCGGCCCGGCGCCGGAGGGAATCACCGGCTCGGGCCGGTCGAAGCTGTCCGTGTGGACCTCGATGTACGGCACGTCGAGGTGACCCAGCGTCCGATGCAGCGGGCCGTTCGCGGCCGCGAGGCCGGGATCGAGCAGGATGATGTCGGCCTGCCCGCGGTCGATGCGCGACAGGCGCTCGACCAACTGCTCTTCGGTATCGCAGCGGTACTGCAGCAGCGCCTGCCCCGCGCACTGCGCTCGTTCGGTGAGGCCAGCCTCCACGGCCTCGATGGGTAGTCGGCCCTCCGCGTTGTCGGGCCCCTGGATCATCACGATTGCCATCTTGTCTCTCGCTCGTTGTCTGGGTCGGCACGCGGTCGCGTCAATGCACCACCTGCATGGCCGACCCTAGGCATCGCGATGTGCACATGACATCGAAGCGACGCGGGAATCGCAGTGATTCAGCGCGTTATTCATGATTTCGACAGCGACGGCATGAAGGATTCAGTCCTGACATGCGCGTTCGTTAGCGGTGTGTCGACGTTGATGTCCTATTTCGGCGCGCGAATCACGCAACCGACGACGCGTCATGGCGTGAGCGCGCAGCCGGATGTCGTCGTTGTCGCAGGACTTCGACCATTCCCGTCGTCCGCAAACGACACAAGACCGCACGGGATCACGCGTAACGGGCCAGCCGACCTCATCCACCCGACACGCCCGATGACGCTTCGATGACACCGTCGCTACACCCGCCTTTGCATGGTCGGGGGACGGAGGGTTTCGATGTCGGTACATCACGTCAATGGCGTCGAGGCGCTATCGCTCAGCAAGGCCGCGGACGATCTGATCGAGGAATGCCGCATGGTCCTGCCCGGCGTGCAGGCTCTGTTCGGTTTCCAGCTGGTCGCGGTCTTCAGCGAGCGCTTCGACACCGCGCTCAGCCACGGCGAGAAGATGCTGCACCTGGGCTCGATCGGCCTGGTGGTGGTTGCGATCGCATTGATCATGACGCCCGCCGCCTACCACCGGCTCACCGCGCCCGATCGCATCAGCGCGCACTTCCTGCGCCTATCGACGCGCCTGCTCATGGCCGGCATGCCGCTGCTCATGCTGGCGCTGGTGCTCGATGCCTACCTCGTCGGCCGCCTGATCGACGGCCCGCATACCGGCACCGCCATCGCCAGCGCGCTGCTCTGCGTGTTCGTGGCGCTATGGATCGTGCTGCCTCTGGTCAGCCGACTGCTGAAGCTGGATCCGTCCGTGTCGAAGTGACCGCGCGTCAGAGGATGTAGCGCGACAGGTCCGGATCCTTCACCAGTTCGCCCAGGTGCGCATCGACGTAGGCACGGTCGATGGTGATCGCATCGCCGCCTCGATCCGGCGCTTCATAGCTCAGCGTATCGAGCAGGCGCTCGAGCACGGTGTGCAGCCGACGCGCGCCGATGTTCTCCTGGCGCTCGTTCACCAGCGCGGCGAGCTCGGCGAGGCGGTCGACCGCGTCCGGCGCGAACACGAGATCCACACCTTCGGTGCGCATCAGCTCGACGTACTGATACGTGAGCGACGCGCGCGGTTCGGTGAGGATCTTGACGAAGTCGTCCTTGCTCAGCGACGACAGCTCGACGCGGATCGGGAAACGGCCCTGCAACTCGGGGATGAGATCGCTCGGCTTGGCGAGGTGGAACGCGCCGGACGCGATGAACAGGATGTGGTCGGTCTTGACCGAGCCGTACTTGGTGCTCACCGTGGAGCCTTCGACCAGCGGCAGCAGGTCGCGCTGCACGCCTTCGCGCGAGACGTCGCCGCCGGTCGCGCCGCTTTCGCCGCGCTTGGCGATCTTGTCGATCTCGTCGATGAAGACGATGCCGTGCTGCTCGCAGGCTTCGATCGCCGCGTCGCGCACGTCGTCCTCGTCGACCAGCCGCGCGGCTTCTTCCTCGATCAGCTGCGTGCGCGCGGACGAGATGCTCATGCTGCGGCGATGCGTCTTCGCACCGGCCACCTGCGAGAACATCTGCCGCAGCTGCTGGCCCATTTCCTCCATGCCCGGCGGCGCCATGATGTCGACGCCGACGTTCACCGCGGTCTCGATTTCGATCTCGCGCTCGTCCAGCGAACCGGTGCGCAACTGCTTGCGCAGCTTGGCGCGCGTGGCGTCGTACTTCTTCTGCTCCTCGGCGTCGTCGTCGTGCGCCTGGGTGTCCTCGAAACCGAACACGGGACCCTTCTCTCGGCGCGGCAGCAGCGCGTCGAGAATGCGGTCTTCCGCGCGCTCCTCGGCCTGCGTGCGCACGCGTGTCTTCGCCTGTTCGCGATACATCTTCACCGACGTGTCGGCGAGGTCGCGCACGATCTGCTCCACGTCCTTGCCGACGTAGCCGACCTCGGTGAAACGCGTGGCTTCCACCTTGACGAACGGCGCGTTCGCCAGCGTGGCGAGGCGTCGCGCGATCTCGGTCTTGCCGACGCCAGTTGGCCCGATCATCAGGATGTTCTTGGGCATCACTTCGTTGCGCAGCTCGGGTTCGAGCTGCATGCGCCGCCAGCGATTGCGCAACGCAATGGCAACCGCGCGCTTGGCGTCGTGCTGGCCGACGATGTGGCGGTCGAGTTCCTGCACGATCTCGCGCGGGGTCATGGTGGCGCTGGTGGTGTCGGGCTTCACGGGCATGGGGTTCGCAATGAGGTGGCGGTCGACGATCGGCGCGGTGCGCTCAGATCTCTTCGACGACGATGTTGCGGTTGGTGTAGATGCAGACGTCGCCGGCGATGTTCAACGCCTCGGTGACGATCTCGCGGGCTTCGAGCGCGGTGTGCGCCTGCAGCGCGCGCGCGGCGGACAACGCATACGGCCCGCCGGAACCGATGGCGACGATGCCGTCTTCCGGCTCGATCACATCGCCAGTGCCGGACACGATCAGCGACGTTTCCTTGTCGGCGACGCACAGCAGCGCTTCCAGCTTTCCGAGGCGGCGCTCGGTGCGCCAGTCCTTGGCCATCTCGACCGCGGCGCGCGTCAGCTGGCCGTGCTTTTCAAGCTTGGATTCGAAGAGCTCGAATAACGTGAACGCATCCGCGGCGGCACCGGCGAAACCGGCGAGCACCTGGCCGTCGCGACCGAGCCGGCGCACCTTGCGCGCGTTCGCCTTCATCACGGTATTGCCGAGCGTGACCTGGCCGTCGCCGCCGACGGCGACATGGCCATTGCGACGCACCGACAGGATGGTCGTCGCGTGGAAGACGTTGGGATTCTGACTGGGGTCCATGCGGGCTCCGGAGCGGACCGCATGCGCGGTCGGTTACCGGCGGCGCCGGCGTTCACCGGAGATGAGGGTCGCCCCCGCGGTGTTCAAGCGCCGTCGTCGGGCACGTCCGCCTTGCGCCGGCGCGCGCGCGGGTGCGCGGCGTCGTAGACCTTGGCCAGATGCTGGTAATCCAGGTGCGTATAGATCTGCGTGGTCGACAGGTCGGCGTGGCCGAGCAATTCCTGCACGCCGCGCAGGTCGCCGGACGATTCGAGGATGTGGCTGGCGAACGAGTGCCGCAGCATGTGCGGGTGCACCTGCTTGAACAGGCCCTGACGCTCGGCGAGCTGGCGCACGCGCAGTTGCACCGCACGCGTGGTGATCGGTGAACCGGCGCGACCGGGAAACACGGCGTCGTCGGACTTCGCGCCAGTCGACGCACGCCATTCACCGAGCGCGGCGCGTGCATGCGAACCGATCGGTACGGTGCGTTCGCGCTTGCCTTTGCCGTGCACGGTGACGAGGCTGTCGTCGAGGTCGATCTGCGCCCAGCGCAGGCCGCAGAGCTCGGACACGCGCAGGCCGGATGAATAGAACAGCTCGAGCAACGCGCGATCGCGCAGCCCCAGCGGTGCGTCGACGGGCGTTTCGACCAGCATCTTCGCTTCGTCCGGATCGAGCACGCGCGGCAATTTGCGCGCCGCCTTGGGTGCGCGCAGGCCGGCAACAGGATTCGCGGCAATGCGGCCGTGGCGCAGCATCCAGCCGAAATAGCTGCGACATGCGGACAGTCGACGCTGCAGCGTCTTCGGCGCACAACCGCGGCGATGCTCGTCGGCGATGAAGGCGCGCAGGTGTTCGCCGTCGAGCTGTTCGATGGCGACCGCGTGCGATGCCGACCACGCGGCCAGCGAACTCAGGTCGCGGCGGTAGGCATCGAGCGTGTGCGCGGAGACCTGGCGCTCGCCCGCGAGATGCGCGAGGAACGCATCGACGGACGCCGGCGTCGCGGCGTCCGCGGTGGCGAAGTCAGTCGACATACCTCGACAGCGCCGCGCCGAGCGACTCGCCCATCATGCGCAGGAACAGCGTGCCCATGCCGGGATAGAAGCGGTTGGGATCGCGACTGGCGACCGCGATCATCGCGAAGCCCTGCGCAGAGAACAGCGCGGTGGACTGCGCATCGTCGACGCGGTCGCCGTACAGCACGTCCTGCTTCGCGGGTTGCAGGCGGCCGCAGAGCGGCTCGTCACCTGCGAGGAAATCCGCGAACGGCTTGAAGCGCATGTCGCCGGGGCCGATCACGTCCAGCCAGTCGCCGGCCTCGACGCCTTCGATGGGCTTGAGCAGCACGATGCGCACAAGGTCGCCATTGAAATCCTCGGCGAGCGACGCGGCCATCGCGCGCAGCGTGTCGGCCGCGTTGGTCTGCCGCATCAGGCCCAGCGTGAGCTGGTGGATGCGCACCGACAGGCGTTCGTTTTCCTGCGCGTTCGCGAACAGTTCCTGCAGTCGACGCGTGAGCTCGCGGTTCTTCTCGCGCAGCACTTCGAGCTGGTAGCTCGCCAGCGACGCGGCCGGGCCGGACTCGCGCGGCACCACCAGCGACGCGGCGAGGTCGGGGAACTGCCGCAGGAACTCGGGATGCCGCCGCAGCCACGTCGCGACTTCATGCGCGCCGAGTTTTTCGGTGGTGTCAGTCATTCGAGCCAATCTCCTTCGAAAACAAATGCGGCCGGACCGGTCATCGCGACGGATGCCGCGTCGTCCGGCCACTCGATGCGCAGCGTGCCGCCGGGCAGCGCGACGTCGACCGCGCGATCCACCCAGCCGCGCCGCATCGCGATCACCGCTGCCGCGCACGCACCACTGCCGCAGGCCAGTGTTTCGCCGACGCCGCGCTCGAACACGCGTAGGCGCAGATGCGTGCGATGGACGACCTGCGCGAAGCCGACGTTCACCGAATCGGGAAACGCGGCATTGGCCTGCAGCGCGGGGCCGAGCGTTTCGACCGGTGCGCTGTCGACATCGTCGACGCGGATCACCGCGTGCGGGTTGCCCATCGACGCCGCGGAAAAACGGATGGCGTGACCGTCGACATCGACGCCGTATTCGCCCGCCACATCGAAGCCGGCAAGCGGGACATCGGCCGGATCGAAGCGAGGGCGTCCCATGTCCAGCCGCACGCGATCGGCGTCGACGAACTCGACGGCATGCCGCCCAGCGGGACTGGTGACGTCGAAACGATCCGCGAGCGGCTCGCCACGCGCGATCGCATCGCGACGCAGCCACGCGGCGACGCAGCGTGCGCCATTACCGCACTGGCCCGCGCGGCTGCCGTCGGCGTTGAAGATGCCGTAGCGCGCGACGACGCCCGGCGCGTCGGCCGGCTCGATGGTCAGGATCTGGTCGCAGCCGACGCCGGTGTGGCGGTCGGCGATGGCGCGGCACAGCGCCGGCGAGGGCGCAGCGCGGCCGTCGCGCAGGTCGAGCACGACGAAGTCGTTGCCCGCGCCGTGCATCTTGGAAAACCGCATGGCGTTATCGCTGCGGCGTCGGGCTCGGCGGCGGCGGCGCGTCGCCCGCGTCGGTGCCATTGCCCTGCGGCGGCGTCGCGTGCTGCGTGTCGTTGAGCGTTTCCGGGGTCGGCGGCGTGGCCGGCGGCGACTCCGCGGGCGGCGCCTGTTCCGGCGGCGGCGCGGTCGGCAACACGAGCGGGCCCTTGTTGCCGCAGGCGGCGAGACCGAGGGACAGGAGGGCGACGACGAGGATTCGAGGCTTCATGCCGCGAGTGTAGCGCGAGGCCGCGACGTGCCCGTGCTCAGGCCGACGCGGGCATCGCCATCGCGCCGTCGCCGCCGCCTCGAAGCGCGCGGCGCACGGCGAACGCGATCGGCAGGCCGAACAGCAGCGTGTGCGAGGCGAGGTCCAGCGCCGTCGACAGCGGCTTGAAGGTGACCGGTCGCGGGTAGGCCGACAGCGGCAGCACCACGAGCCGCATGACGAAAAACACGACCGCGCCGAACACGATGCCCGCCACCACCGGATGCGCGACCAGCGCCGGCAGGCGACGCGCGGCAGCGAGGAACACGAACGCCCAGATCAGCGCGAGCGCGAAGTGCGAGACCAGGCCGATCGCGGCGGTCGTCATGCCGCCGTCGTAGGCCGCGTTGCCGAGCCAGCCGCTCGCGATGGTCTGGAAAACGCGCACCGGCCCGACGCCGTTGGCGCCGGCGAACGAGAGCGCGAACAGCAGGTCGAGCAGGCCGGCGATCAGTCCGCCGATGACGACTGGACGCATGGACGACGTGGACATCGGGCACTCCGCAGGCGGTGGCGACGGTGCCGACACCCTGCCATCGCATCGCGCACTGCGGCGACCGTGCGTCGGCCGCCGCGTTGCGTGTCGCGTTACTTCGTCGCCGGCTCCGCCACGCCAAGCCGATCGAGCGCGAACGCGTACATCTCGGCGAACTCGCGATAGCGGCGGAAGCGTCCGGACTTGCCGCCGTGGCCGGCGTCCATGTTGGTGCGGAACAGCACCGGCTCGTGCGAGGTGTTGAGGTCACGCAGCCGCGCAACGTACTTCGCCGGCTCCCAGTACTGCACCTGCGAATCCCACAATCCCGTGCCTACGAACATCGCCGGGTACGACTGCCTGGTCAGGTTGTCGTACGGCGAGTACGTGACCATGTAGTCGTAGAAGTCCTTCTTCTCCGGGTTGCCCCACTCGTCGTATTCGTTGGTGGTGAGCGGGATCGTGGGATCGAGCATCGTCGTCACCACGTCCACGAACGGCACCTGCGACAGGATGAGACGGTACCTGTCGGGCGCCATGTTCGAGATCGCGCCCATCAGCAGGCCGCCGGCGCTGCCGCCGTACGCGGCGACGCGATCCTTCGCGGCGTAACCGTCCTTCACCAGCGCGTCGGTGACGTCGATGAAGTCGGTGAAGGTGTTCTTCTTGTTGAACAGCTTGCCCGCGTCGTACCAGCGACGCCCCATCTCCTCGCCACCGCGGATGTGCGCGATCGCATACACCATGCCGCGGTCGAGCAGGCTGACGACCGGCATGTTGAAGCCGGGGTCCATGGACATGCCGTAGCTGCCGTAGCCGTACTGCAGCAGCGCAGCGATGCCATCCTTCTTGAAGCCCTTGCGATAGACGATGGACACCGGAATCTTCGTGCCGTCGCGCGCGGTGGCCCACAGGCGTTCGGTCGTGTACTTGGACGGGTCGTAGCCGATCACCGCCTGCTGCTTGAGCAGGTTGCGCTCGCCGCTGCGCGTGTTCACTTCATAGGTCGTCGCCGGCGTGGTCAGCGACGTGTAGGTGTAGCGCAGCCAGTCGGTCTCGGGTTCGGCGTTGGTCGCGAGGCCCATGCTGTATGCCGGTTCGTCGGCCTTGACGTAGTCCTGCGAACCGTCGGACTTGAGCACGCGCAGGCGCTCGAGGCCATCGGAACGCTCGGCGATGACGGTGAAGTCGCGGAACATCTCGAACTCTTCGATGAAGACATCGTCGCTGGCCGCTATCCACTGCTTCCATTCCTTGCGCGAGCGCGCCTCGGTCGGCGCGGTCATCAGCTTGAAGTTCTTCGCGCCGCCTTCGTTGGTGCGGATCACCCAGCGACCGGCGTAATGGTCGGCCGTGTATTCGACGTCGCGCTCGCGTGGTGCGAAAACGGCGAACTCGCGCGGATCGTCTGCAGGCGCGAAGCGCATCTCGTCGGACACCGTGCTGCTCACCGAGATGCAGATGAAGCGGTCGTCGCGCGTGCGATCGATGCCTATGTAGAAGCTGTCGTCCTCTTCCTCATAGACGACCGGGTCCTGCGCGACCGGCGCGCCGAGCACATGCTTCTTGACGCGCTTGGTCAGCAGCGTTTCCGGATCGTTCTCGATGTAGAAGACGGTGCGGTTGTCGTCGGCCCAGACGATGTCGGTGGACGCGTTGCGGATCTCGTCGGGATACACCTCGCCGGTGTCCAGGTTCTTGAAGCGGATGACGTACTGGCGGCGGCCGACCGCGTCGTCTGCGTAGGCGAGCATGCGCCCGTCCTGGCTGACGGCGTAGTCGCCGACGCTGTAGTACTCGTGGCCGTGCGCGAGTGTGTTGACGTCGAGCAGCACCTGCTCGGTCGCGAAGTCGCCGGCGTCGTTGGCCTGCTGGATCGATGCGGCGCTTATGCCCTGTGCATCGCGGCGACGCGCATGCACCGGGTAATCCTTGCCGGTCTCGAAACGCGAGTAGTACCACCAACCCTTGTCGCGATACGGCACCGAGCTGTCGTCCTGCTTGATGCGGCCGACGATCTCGCCGTACAGGCGATCCTCGACCGGCTTGAGCCGATGCATGTACGCATCGACGTAGGCGTTCTCGGCCTTGAGGTAGGCGAGCATCTCCGGGTTCTTGCGCTTGTCGTCGCGCAGCCAGTAGTACTCGTCGCTGCGCTCGGCACCGAACGGCGCCTTCACCGTATGCGGCTTCTTGGCGACGTCGGGCGGTGCGGGCAGGTCGGCGGCGTGAATGGTCGTGGTCATGAGCGCGAAGGCCAGGAACGTCAGGAAGGCGCGCATTGTGCGTGTCCTCGTGGAAAGAAAAAGCCAAGGCCGCCCGGAGGCGGCCCTGGAATCGGTCGATTACGTGGCGACGCTCACCGGCTGCCGAGCGTGGTCCAGAGGAACGTGAAGGCCAGCGCGCTCATGTGCGCGGCCTGCGCGTTGTTCGCCGAGCCCCCGTGGCCGCCTTCGATGTTCTCGTAGTAGCGCACGTTCTTGCCGGCATCGAGCATCTTCGCGGCCATCTTGCGTGCATGGCCCGGATGCACGCGATCGTCGCGCGTGGAGGTCATGAAGATGGTCGGCGGATACGTCTTCGCCGGGTCGAACAGGTGGTACGGCGAGAAGTGCTGGATGAAGTCCCAGTCGGACGTGTCGGGGTCACCGTACTCGGCCATCCACGATGCACCGGCCAGCATGTGGCTGTAGCGCTTCATGTCGAGCAGCGGCACCTGCACGACGACCGCACCGAACAGCTCCGGGTACTGCGTGAGCATGTTGCCCATCAGCAGGCCGCCGTTGCTGCCGCCCTGGATGCCGAGGTGCTTCGGGGACGTGACCTTGCGTGCGATCAGGTCCTGCGCGACCGCCGCGAAATCCTCGTAGGCCTTGTGACGGTTCGCCTTGAGCGCGGCCTGATGCCAGCGCGGGCCGTACTCGCCGCCGCCGCGGATGTTAGCGACGACGTACACGCCGCCCTTCTCCAGCCAGCCCTTGCCGACGCCGCCGGAATACGCAGGAGTCAGCGAGATCTCGAAGCCGCCGTAGCCGTAGAGCAGCGTCGGCGCGGTGCCGTCGAGCGTCATGCCCTTCGGATGCACGATGAAATACGGGACTTTCGTGCCGTCCTTGCTCGTCGCGAAATGCTGTTCGATGACGTCCTTCGACGCGTCGAAGAACGTCGGCATCGTCTTCAGCACTTCGGGCTTCTCGCCGAGCGTCGCGAGCGACAGCGTGGTCGGCGTGAGGTAGTCCGTCGCCGTCAGCCAGACTGCATCGCTGTCGTCGGGATCGACGGCGGTGACCTCGAGCGTCCCAAATGTGGGAGCGCCGACGAATGCACTGCGCGCCCACCCGTTCGCACTCGGCGTCAGCACGCTCAGGCGGTTCTTGACGTCCTCCAGCACGTTGAGCACGACGTGATGGCGCGTCCACGTCGCGCTCGCGAGCGAGCTGTGCTCGTCGGGTTCGAACAGCACGTCGAAGTCGCGCTTGCCGGCCATGAAATCGTCGAACTTCGTCGCGATCAGGCTGCCGGATTTGTAGGTCTTGCCGCCGGCCGTGTACGCATCGCGCAGTTCGAGCACCAGCCATTCGCGATGCACGGACTTCTGCGCGGAATTCGGCGCATCGATCTTGACCAGGCTGCCGTCCTTGCGGCGCAGGTACAGCTCGTCGTTATAGAAGGCGATGGTGCGGCTGACGAAGTCGCGTTCGAAACCCGGCGTGCTGTCGTGCTGCGCCGCGATGTACATGTCGGCATCCGTGCCTTCGTACACGACCTTCGCCGACGCCAGCGGCGTGCCGCGCGTCCATTCCTTGACGATGCGCGGATAGCCTGACGGCGTCATCGTGCCCGCGCCGAAATCGCTGTAGACGTAGGCGCGGTCGATGTCGATCCAGTCCATGCCGCCCTTGGCTTCGGGGCGGTAGAAACCGTCGGTGACGAACGATTTCGTCGTGAGGTCGAACTCGCGCGTGACGTCCGCATCCGAGCCGCCGTTCGACAGCGCGAGCAGGCAGTGGCGGTAGTCGGGCTTCAGGCAGTTCGCGCCGTGGAAGACCCACTTCGCGTTCTCGGCCTTGTTGAGCGCATCGACGTCGAGCACCGTTTCCCATTGCGGGTTCGGCTTGCGGTATTCGTCGAGCGTGGTGCGGCGCCAGATGCCGCGCTCGTGCTGCGCATCCTTCCAGAAGTTGTAGTAGTAGGCGCCGAGTTTCTCGACCGCCGGGATCTTCGCTTCCGAGTCGAGGATCGCGCGGATCTCGCCTTCGAGCTGCTTGAACTCCGGCGTGGTGGCGAGTTCGGCTTCGGTCTTGGCGTTGTGCTCGCGCACCCAGGCGAGCGGGCGGTCGCCGGTGACGTCTTCGAGCCAGAGATAGGGGTCGGGGGTTTGCACGGCGGCCTCCTGCGCGCTCGCGGCGCTCGCGGTGGCCAGTACGGCAGTGAGGACAATGCCAGTCGTACGTCGTGTCATCGCGTCGCGGGTTTTCGGGAAAGCCCGGACGCTAGCACAGCCGCAGGACGCCGCTCCGCGGCAGGGATCACGCCGCGCGGCGGGTCTCGGCACGACGTACCGGACGCACACGACGTCGGGCCTGCGGCTGCGTGCGACCCGATGCGGCGCCGATGGCCACCGCTTCCGATTCCATCGCACGGCGCGGCAACGCGAAACCGTGCAGGCCCCACCATGCGACCGCTGGCATGCCGACCAGCCACATCGGCAGCCAGCCGAACGTGGACATGCCGCGCGCGGCGGGCAGCAACGTCACCAGCACCGCGCCAATGGCGAGCACGGTGCACAGGACTTCGTCGAGGACGGACATCGGGGTGCGGGCTTCGGTCGTCATGGCGGCAGCGGCAGTGGACGGGTCTGCACCATCGACGCCGCGGGTCTCATGGGCTGCGATGCCCGGATCGGGGCGACGGACGGTGCGGTCGCGAACCCCGAAAAGCAGATCGCCACGCGGGCGAACCTGCGTGGCGATCGGTGTGTGCTGCATTGCGCGCCGGATGGCGCGTCGTCGTCAGCGCCCGTACTTGCCCAGCGACAGTTCGAGATGCGTGATCGCCTGCTGGCGCAGCGCGGCGGGCTCGATGATCTCGGCGTCGGCGCCGTAGTGCATGACGTCCATCAGCAGCTCGCGCTCGGTGCTGTAGGGCACCTTCAGCTCGAAGCGGCCGTCGGGCAGGAAGCGGCCCTGCTGCTGCGAATGCCAGTGCTCGTCGGCGACCCAGCGCGCGGCCTTGGGCGAGAACACGATGGTGGCCCAGCCCTTGGGCGCGCCGCTGAAGATGCCGTAGCTGGACGACAGCTGGCGATCGAGTTCCTCGTCCGGCACATCACGCGCCGCGTCGTCGGAGACACGCGCGCTCTGAATGCGGTCGACGGCGAAGCTGCGCAGCGCTTCGCGCTCGTGGTCCCAGGCGTCGAGGTACCAGTTCTCGCGGTAGTGCGTGAGGCGC
Organism: Lysobacter sp. HA35; assembly: GCF_054061195.1. NCBI lineage: Bacteria > Pseudomonadati > Pseudomonadota > Gammaproteobacteria > Lysobacterales > Lysobacteraceae > Lysobacter > Lysobacter sp. HA35. Next base: position 2,236,308 of record NZ_JBSSDY010000001.1, read on the forward strand.
TGTGGCGACACGGTGCGGCGCGTCTTCTCGTCGGTCGAACGCGCGCGGTAGTCGAACACCAGCTGGCGGCGATCGAGCACGGCGGTGGCGACGTTGCGGAAGCTGGCTTCGTCGAGGCGACGGCGGCGATGCGGGATGACGCGCACGCGCTCGACCGGCACGCGGCGTCCACCCGCATGCTCGCCGAGCAGCTTCTCGATGCGCTGCTGCAGCGGCGCCAGCGCATTCGACAGCACGCCGCCGCCCGAGCGCACCAGCAACTGCTGGGCAGCAAGCAGCGAATAGAGTTCTTCCGACGACAGCCACAGCCCGGGCAGCTCGAAGCGCGTGCCGTCGCTGTGGTCGTAGCGGAAACCCGCCTCGCCGTTGCCGACGACGGGCGCCATCAGGTAGTCGCGCAGGTAGGCGAGGTCGCGGTAGACCGTCGCGCGCGAGCACTGCAGCTCTTCCTGCAGGCGCTGCACCGTGACCGGATAGCGCGAGGCGCTCAGGATGCGGTGCAGGGCGTGGATGCGTTCGATGCGTTCCATTCGGGCTCGAGGTCGTGGGGGCCGGGGCCGATGCCGATGCCAAGCATGGCACTGCCCTCGCACCAGCGGCTAGGGCCGGTCGGGGCGCAGTCTCGACGCGGCGGTCGTCGCGGGATGTGAAACGGGATATGAAACGGGGAGCGGCGGCGCGGTGGCTCTCGGGCACAATGACGCGATGCGAGGCCCATCAGAACCGGTGATCGACACGTCCCCGACGCCCGGCGACGAGGTCCGCACCACCACCTGCTACATGTGCGCCTGCCGCTGCGGAATCAAGGTCTGGCTGCAGCACGGTCGGATCCGGTACATCCAGGGCAACCCCGAGCACCCGGTCAACAAGGGCGTGCTCTGCGCCAAGGGCTCGGCCGGGATCATGCAGCACTACTCCCCGGCCCGCCTGTCGCGGCCGCTCAAGCGGGTCGGCGAGCGCGGCGCGGGCGAGTTCGAGGAGATCAGCTGGGACGAGGCGCTGGATCTGGCAACGTCGTGGCTCAGGCCCATCCGCGAGCGCAACCCGGACGAGCTCGCCTTCTTCACCGGCCGCGACCAGAGCCAGGCGCTGACCGGCTGGTGGGCGCAGCAGTTCGGCACGATCAACTACGCGGCGCACGGCGGCTTCTGCTCGGTGAACATGGCCGCGGGCGGGCTGTACACGCTGGGCGGCAGTTTCTGGGAATTCGGCGAGCCCGACTGGGAGCGCACGCGCTACCTGATGCTGTGGGGCGTCGCCGAAGACCACGACTCCAACCCGATCAAGCTCGGCCTCGGCACGCTCAAGGCGCGAGGCGCCAAGATCGTTTCGGTCAATCCGGTGCGAACCGGCTATGGCGCCATCGCGGACGAATGGATCGGCATCCGCCCCGGCACCGACGGCCTGTTCGCGTTCGCGTTGATCCACGAGCTGCTGCGCAACGACCGCATCGATCTCGACTATCTCGTGCGCTACACGAACGCGCACTGGCTGGTGATCCGCGATGAAGGCGCGGCCGACGACGGCCTGTTCGCTCGCGACGCGGAAGGTCGCCCGCTGTGCTTCGACCGCGCGAGCGGCGCCTGCGTCGACGCGAACTCGATCGACGTGCTGCCTGCCGTGGTTGGCGAATACACGCTGGCCGACGGCCGCATCGCCGTGCCCTCTTTCCAGCTGCTGGCCGAACGCTACATGGATCCGCAGTACGCGCCGGATGCGGTCAGCGAACGTTGCGGCGTGCCCGCCGACACCATCCGCCGCATCGCACGCGAACTCGCCGAGAACGCGTTCGACCACGAACTGCGCCTGCCCATCGCATGGACGGATGCCTGGGGCCGCGAGCACGCCGAGATGGTCGGCCGCCCGGTGTCGATGCACGCCATGCGCGGCATCAGCGCGCACAGCAACGGCTTCCACACCTGCCGCGCGCTGCACGTGCTGCAGCTGCTGCTCGGCGCGATCGACACGCCCGGCTCGTTCCGCTACCAGCCGCCGTTTCCGAAGCCGATTCCACCGCCGAATCGCCCCGGCCGCACGCGGCAGGCGAACGGCGTGCTCGACGCTGCGCCGCTGGGTTTCGTGCACGGGCCGGAAGACCTCGTCGTCGACGAAAACGGCGAGCCGCGCCGCATCGACCACGCGTTCTCGTGGAGCTATCCGCTGGCCGCTCACGGGATGATGCACACCGTCATCCGCAACGCGTGGGCCGGCAATCCATACAAGATCGACACGCTCATGATGTTCATGGCGAACATGAGCTGGAACTCGTCGATGAACACCGCCGAGACCATCGGCTGGCTCACCGACAAGGACGAATCGGGCGAGTACCGCATCCCGCGCATCATCTATTGCGACGCGTACTCCTCCGAGATGGTGGCGTACGCGGACCTGGTGTTCCCCGATCCGACGTACCTCGAACGGTTCGATTCGATCAGCCTGCTCGACCGGCCCATCTCCGATGCCGACGGTGCCGCGGACGCGATCCGTCATCCGATCTTCGACCCCGCTACGCAGCCGGATGCGGAAGGCCGCCCGCGCGATATCCGGGGGTTCCAGAGCGTGCTGATCGACCTCGGTGCGCGGCTCGGCCTGCCCGGGCTCATCAACGAGGACCGCACGCCGAAGTACCGCGACTACGCCGACTACATCGTGCGCCACGAACGCGCGCCGGGCGTCGGCCTGCTCGCCGGCTGGCGTGGTGCGGACGGTTCGCTGGAAGCCAAAGGCGCGCCGAATCCGTCGCAGCTCGATGCCTACATCGCCAACAACGGTTTCTGGCGCAGCGAGATCCCCGAGCACGCGCGCTATTTCAAGATGGCCAATCGCGGCTATCTCGAATGGGCGCAGACGATGGGCTTCCTCGGCAGCACGCAGCCGATCGTGCTGCAGCTTTATTCGGAAACGCTGCAGAAGTTCCGACTTGCCGCACAGGGCCACGGCGCGCACGTGCCGCCAGCGCAGCATCGCGAACGCGTCGCCACGTATTTCGATCCGCTGCCGATCTGGTACGAGCCGTTCGAACAGGCGCAGCAGGGCGACGCGGGGGATCGCGAGTTTCCGCTGTCGGCGATCACCCAGCGCCCGATGTTCATGTACCACGCGTGGCATTCGCAGAACGCGTGGCTGCGGCAGATCGCGACGCGCAACTATCTCTACCTGCATCCGGACACCGCGCACCGCCACGGCATTCGCGACGAGGACTGGATCGACGTGACCTCGCACCACGGCACCATTACCGTGCAGGCGCGCACCGCATCCAACGTGCAGCCCGACACGGTGTGGACGTGGAACGCGATCGGCAAGCGCCGCGGTGCGTGGAAGTTACCGAAGGACGCGCCGGAAGCCACCAAGGGCTTCCTGATGAACCATCTGATTTCCGACATCACGCCGCGCGGCGATTACGCGAACGCCGACCCGGTGACGGGTCAGGCGGCATGGTTCGACCTGCGCGTGCGCATCACGCCGAGCGCGGCGATCGACGGTTCCTCGCATCCGCAGTTCGCGCCGATCGCGGGCACGCCGGCCGACGATGCGCCGCTGCGCTACGGCGCCGATTTCCGCCGCGAACGCGACACCCGCGAGGCGTCATGAAAACGCGAACCCTCATCGGCTACGCGCTGGTCGCGCTTGGCTTCCTGCTGATCATCCTGCTCGGCTACGGCGTGATCCAGCCGTTCGGCGACATCTCGAAGGCGGACGATATCGGCGGCCTGTTTCGCGTGGTCGCGCCGAGTTTTCTGATTCCGCTCGCGATCTTCCTGGTCGGCATCGCGCTCGCACGCGGAGGACGTCGCCGGTGACGATGCTGCCGCCACCGACTCCGAAGAAGCTCGGGCTGGTCATCGACCTCGACACCTGCGTCGGCTGCCATGCCTGCGCGGTGAGCTGCAAGGAATGGAACGCAGGCGGTTTCGCCGCGCCGCTGCCCGACGAAAAGCCCTACGGCGAAAAACCGACCGGCGTGTGGTTCAACCGTGTACACAGCTACGAGCTGGCGGCGGTGCTGGTCGATGACAACGTGCCTGCTGCACCGCGCGAATCCGATACGTCGATGCGCGACGCCGGCCATCTTGGCGATTTCGATCGCGGCGTCGGTATTGACGCAGCCCGCGCACAGCCGGCGCAAGCCGACAGCCCTGATGCCACGTCGCGTCCCGGCCGCAGTTCGATGTCGATCGTCGCGGAAGCTTCGCAGCCGGCGATGACGCTGCACTTCCCGCGCTCATGCCTGCACTGCGAGGAGCCGGCCTGCGTCACCGTCTGCCCGACCGGTGCGAGCTACAAGCGCGCAGAAGACGGCATCGTGCTGGTCGACGAGGACAAGTGCATCGGCTGCAAGCTGTGCTCGTGGGCCTGCCCGTATGGCGCGCGCGAGTACAGCGCCGTCGAAGGCGTGATGAAGAAATGCACGCTGTGCATCGACCGCATCTACAACGAGAACCTGCCCGAGGCCGAGCGCCAGCCGGCCTGCGTACAGGCCTGCCCGACGCGCGCACGCCACTTCGGTGATCTCGCCGATCCCGACTCCGCCGTGTCCAAGCTGGTCGCCGCACGCGGCGGCGTCGACCTGATGGCCGAGCTCGGCTACAAGCCGACCAACAAGTACCTGCCGCCGCGCCCGCGACGTGCCGCCGCCGCACCCGTCGTCGAGCAGGTCGACACGCAGGCGCTGCCGCCGGTGCTGCGCTGGCTCGATCGCGTGCTGTCGCGCTGAGGTCCTGATGCACCCCGCTCTTTCGGTCATCTTTTTCACCGCGCTCTCGGGCCTCGGTTACGGCCTGCTCGCGTGGAGCGGCTTCGCAGCATTGATCGGCACATCGCCGCGTGCATTGCTCGCTGCACTCGTGCTCGGGATGCTGGCGTCGATCATCGGCCTGCTGTGCTCGGTCGGACACCTGGGCAAGCCGCTGCGTGCGTGGCGCGCGTTCTCGCAATGGCGCACGTCGTGGCTGTCGCGCGAGGGCGTGGTGTCGCTGGCGACGTTCGCGCCCGCGCTGGTGCTGATCGCGGCGTTGCTGCCGCGGTTCGTCGCAACGGGCTTCACAGGCGCGCCAGAGTTGGTTGGCATCGCACTCATCGTCGCGGCCGTGCTGCTCGTAGTCGGGGCGCTCGCCACGGTGTACTGCACGTCGATGATCTATGCGTCGCTCAAGCCGATTCCCGCGTGGACGCACCGCACGGTGCCCGCGGTCTACCTGTTGTTCGCACTGGTGACGGGCGGCATCGCTTTCCTGACCCTGCGCGCGATCTTCGGTTCGCCGCCGTCGCGCATGACGCTGCTGATGGCGGTGGTCGGAACCGGTGTGCTCGCGCTGCTGAAGCGCCGCTACTGGACCGCGATCGATACGACGCCACTGCCAATGACGCGCGGCGATGCGGTCGGCCTGCCGCAGCGCACGGTCACCGTGTTCGAGCGCCCGCACACCGAAGGCAACTTCGTGACGCGTGAAATGGTGTTCGTGCTCGCGCGCAAGCATGCGTCGACGTTGCGTGCGATCGCGATGATCGCCTTCGCCACGCTGCCGGCGCTCGCACTTGCGGCAGCGTGGGTGCTGCCGTCAGCCGCCGCGCCACTGTTGATCGTGGCAACGGCGTCGGTGCTGATCGGCGCGTTCGTCGAACGCTGGCTGTTCTTCGCGGAAGCCCGGCACTTGGTGTCGCTGTACTACTGACGCGGCGCAACCGCGACGGAGAATCACCATGTCCGACGAAGACCGCATCCGCGCCCTCATCCAACAGTGGCATGACGCGACCGCCGCGGGCGACGTCGACGCCGTGCTCGCCCTGATGAGCGAAGACGCGGAGTTCATCGCGCCGGGCCGCGCGCCGATGAAGGGACGCGCCGGATTCGAGACCGGCCTGCGTTCGCTGCTGAAAACGCATCGCATCGAATCGAGTGCGGATATCGAAGAAGTGCAGGTCACCGGCGACGCCGCGTTCGCGGTGTCGCGCCTCTCCGTAACCATCATCCCGACCGATGCCGCCGGCGAAGCGAGTTCGCGCTCCGGCTATGCGCTGTCGATCTTCGCGCGGCAGGCGAATGGCGACTGGCTGCTGGTACGCGACGCGAACCTGCTCGGCGCACCGAGCGACGAGTAACGCGCGTCGCGACGCGACGTCAGGACACGAACGGGCCGGTATCCGGCTCCGACGATCCCGCAATCAGCTCCGCGGCGCCATGCGCGAGCAGTTCCTGCGCGACGAGCTGGCCTAACGCGTCCGGCGTGTCGATGCCGCCATCGGCCGACGCACGCACATGGCGACCGTCAAGCGCGGAACCGACCAGACCTTCGAGATGCATGTGCGTGCCGTCGAGCGTGGCGAACGCGGCGACCGGCACGTGGCAGCTGCCGTGCAACGCGCGGTTCATGGCGCGCTCGGCATCGACGCAGGCACGCGTCGTCGCACAGTTCAGCGCATCGAACAGCGCAATCGTTGCGACGTCGTCGCTGCGGCATTCGACGGCAATCGCACCCTGTGCGGGTGCGGGCAGCCAATCCGGTGCGGCCAAACGCGCGCGGATGCGGTCGTCGAAACCGAGGCGTTGCAGGCCGGCACAAGCGAGCACGATCGCGTCGTAGTCGCCGGCGTCGAGCTTGGCGAGGCGCGTGTTGACGTTACCGCGTAAGTCGCGCAGCACGAGGTCGGGCCGGCGCGCGCGCAGCTGCGCCTGTCGACGCAGCGACGACGTGCCGACCACGGCGCCGTCCGGCAATGCGTCGATGCCGTCGAAATGGTTGCTGACGAAAGCGTCGGCGTAGTCCGCGCGGGTCAGGATCGCCGGCAGCGTGAAGCCGGGCTCCAGATCCATCGGCACGTCCTTGAGCGAATGCACCGCGCAGTCGGCTTCGCCGCGCAGCATCGCGAGCTCGAGTTCCTTGAGGAACAGGCCCTTGCCGCCGATCGCGGCCAGCGAACGGTCCAGCACCTCGTCGCCGCGCGTGCTCATGGGCACGAGTTCGACGCTGAGGCCGGGATGCGCGGCGCGCAGGCGATCGGCGACGTGTTCGGTCTGCCACAGCGCCAGCGGGCTCTTTCGGGTGGCGATGCGGAGCACGCCGGAAGTCGGGGTCGAAGTCACCGCGGCATTGTCGCGGATCGGGCGGCTTCGCCCAACCGCGCCGTTCACGCGGTCAGCGCGGCCGGCTGGTGATGAGCGCGATCATCGCGCCGACCAGGCCCACGAGCAGCGCACCCGCGACACCAGTGGCCGCGCAGCGCACCCATCACCGCACCGCAGCTGGCGCCGACCAGCGCGGCGATGGCCACGATGATCAGGCGCGAGACGATGCGGTCGTGCGCGACGCCGTGGCTGTCGGCCGCCTGTTGCAGACGATGCATCGCCAGCAGTCGCTCGGCCGCGGCTTCCGCCTCGGCCGGGTCGCGTTGCGGCGATTGCGGGGCGTCGCCCACGTCAGAGATGAGCGAGTCGCTCGCGCAGCGAGGCCACGCAGCGTCGGCTCACTTCCAGCGGCTGGCGGCCGTGGCGCAGAACCGCCTGGACGTGGCCGTCGGGGCTGCGCTTGAGTTCGACCAGTTCGTGCCGCGCGACCAGGCAGTTGCGATGGATACGCACGAAGCGATCGCCGAATTCGAGTTCCAGCGACCGCAGTGATTCCTCGATGAGATCCTCGCCGCGTGCGTGATGCACGACGACGTACTTCTCCTCGGCCTGCAGGTAGTGGATGTCGTCGATCGGGATCAACCGCAGCGAGCCGCGCAGACGCGCGCACAGGTGCGTGCGCTTGCGCGTGCTGCCATCGCCGTTCGTGCGCACCGACGTAAGCCTGCGTACGCGATCGAGCGCGGCGGCGAGTCGCTCAGGCCGCACGGGCTTGACCAGATAGTCGAGCGCTTCGGCTTCGAACGCCGACACCGCATGCGCGTCGTAGGCGGTGCAGAAGATGACGGCCGGGCGCGGTTCGCTCGCGGCGAGATGCCGCGCGGTTTCCAGCCCGTCCATGCCCGGCATCGATACGTCGAGCAGGACCAGGTCCGGATGATGTTCGGCGCATGCCTGCAGCGCCTGCGTGCCGTCTGCCGCAGTCGCGACCACGTATACGCCGGGCTGCTCTTCGAGCAGCGCGCGCAGGCGGTCGCGAGCCAACGGCTCGTCTTCGGCAACAACTACATTCAGCGTATCCACGTACCCCTCCGTCGATACCCCCCGGCACCGATATTAGCCTTACCGCGGGTCCGTGGAAGCGTTGCGTCAACCAGTTTCTGAACCGGTCGCAAGAATCCGGTCGAACCAGCCACGCAACGCGTCGATTTCCTCGAGGCAGACCTGGTGCGCCATCGGGTAGGCGTGGAACTCGGCCTGGAAGCCGAGCGCGCGCAGTCGCCGTGCCGCATCCTCACCTGCAGCGTATGGCACAACCGGGTCCTGACGTCCATGGGCGACGAACACGGGCTGGCTGCGCGCGGCCACCGGCGTGTTGTCCAGCCGGGACAATGCGTCCGCGCCAAGCGGCAGGTACGTGGACAGCGCGACCAGCCCCGCGAGTGGTTCAGTGCGACGCAGGCCCGCGGCGAGCGTCACCGCGCCGCCCTGCGAGAAACCCGCGAGGATGATCCGCGACGCCGGCACGCCGCGTTCGATCTCGTTCGCGATCAGCGCATCGACGCGCGCGACGGATTCATCGACACCTTTCGCATCCGCGCGACCGGTGAGATCGAAGCTCACGATGTCGTACCACGAGCGCATGCGCATGCCACCGTTGATGGTGACGGGCTGCAAGGGCGCGTGCGGAAACACGAAGCGGATCGCGGGCCATTGCGGGCGCACGAGCTCGGGCACCAGCGGTGCGAAGTCGTTGCCGTCCGCGCCGAGGCCGTGCAGCCAGATCACCGACCACTGCGGCGACTCGCCGGTTTCCTTTTCGATGCGTTCGGGCAGGTCCACGGCGCGTCTCCGGTGCGGGGACGCGGACTATAGCCGCCTCACGCGGCCATGCGTGCGCACGAGTCCGCACAGCGGCGGCAGGCGTCGGCGCAGCGACGCATGACCTCGTCGTCGCCCGCCATCGCTTCGCACGATTCCGCACAGCGGCGGCAGATCTCCATGCAGGCGCGACAGGTGTGCACGTGCACGTCGGCGCCGCGCAGCATCGCGTCCGCGCTGGTGCGGCAGATGTCGGCGCAGGTCGCCATCAGCACGATGTGGTCGGCCGCGACATGTTCGCCGCCGCGCTGCAGGCAATGACGCATCGTCTCGACGCAGATCGCGTGGCAGTCGGTGCAGTTGGCGATGCATTCGTCCATCGACGGATCGCGCGCGCTCGTCGCGTTGGCCATGTCGGTGCTCCACGGAACGGGTCGCCCAGTTTCACGTCGGCGGCGTCGACCATGCGTCGATGCGGCCGTGGCGATTTCATGCCCCGTGCGCGAGCGGCCGCCTAGGCTGCGGCGGCCTGCCCTGCCCGGTCGCCCGATGTCCCCCAACTTCCTCTTCGCCACCGGCATCGAGAACAGCTATCCGACGATCCGCGGTGGCACGCACCGGGTCGACCAGATGGCGCTCTGCGGCCACTACGACAAGTGGAAGCTCGACTTCGACCTGGTGCAGGACCTCGGCGTGCCGGTGCTGCGTTACGGCCCGCCGATCCACACCACGTGGCTGGGCGACGGCCGTTACGACTGGACCTTCGCCGACCAGACGTTTCCCGACCTGCGACGTCGCAACATCGCGCCGATCACCGACCTCTGCCACTTCGGCGTGCCCGACTGGGTCGGCAACTTCCAGAACCCGGATTTCCCGCAGCTGTTCGCGCGCTATGCGCACGACTTCGCGCGACGCTATCCGTGGGTGCAGCTCTATACGCCGGTCAACGAGATGTTCATCTGCGCGGCGTTCTCCGCGCTGTACGGCTGGTGGAACGAGGAACTCGCGAACGACCGCGCGTTCGTCACCGCGCTGAAGAACATCGTCAAGGCGAACGTGCTGGCGATGGGCGCGATCCTGGAAGTGCGGCCGGACGCGATCTTCATCCAGAGCGAGTCGTCGGAATATTTCCACGCGGAGAATCCATCGGCGATCGGGCCGGCGGAATTCATGAACGCGCGACGCTTTCTTTCGCTCGATCTCAACTACGGCCGTCGGGTGAACTCGGAGATGTACGAGTACCTGATGGACAACGGGATGACGCGCGACGAGTACCACTTCTTCATGGGACACGAGTACAAGCACAACTGCATCATGGGCAACGACTACTACGTCACCAACGAGCATCGCGTCTGCGCCGACGGCAGCACGCGCTCGTCGGGCGAAGTGTTCGGCTACCACGTGATCACGCGGCAGTACCACGACCGCTACCGCCTGCCCGTCATGCACACCGAAACCAATCTTCGGCAGGGCCCGAACGGCGACGAGCCGGTCAACTGGCTGTGGAAGGAATGGGCGAACGTGCTGCGCGTGCGCAACGACGGTGTGCCGGTGGTCGGATTCACCTGGTACTCGTTGACCGATCAGGTCGATTGGGACACCGCGCTGCGCGAGCCGAACGGACGCGTGTTCGAAGTCGGCCTGTACGACCTCGATCGCAAGATCCGACCGGTCGGCACCGCGTACAAGCAGCTCATCGCCGATTGGCAACAGGTGCTGCCGACGAACAGCGTCTGCCTGCAGGTCCCGGTGACGATGCCAGCGGACTACGCCAGCGCGCACGACGAAGAACAGAAGGCCGACGCCGCCGAAAAGCGCGACGACACGACGACGGCGCCCGCGAACACTCCATCGACCGAAACCTGAGGCACGCATCATGGATCGACGTTTCGAGAACAAGGTCGCACTGGTGACCGGCGGTGCGAGCGGTATTGGCCTCGCCATCTGCAAACGTCTCGCCAGCGAAGGCGCGCGCGTGGTGATCGTCGACTACAACCAGGCGAACCTTGATCACGCCGAACCCGAGGTGCGCACGGCCGGCGCGGCGGACGTGCTGACCAGCCTTTGCGACGTCAGCGTTGAAGCACAGGTCGAAGCGACAGTGAAAGCCACGCTCGATCGTTTCGGGCGTTTCGACGTGCTGGTCAACAACGCGGGCCTGATGCAGTTCAAGCCGCTGGAAGAACTGACCGGCGACGACTGGCTGCGCGTGCTCGGCGTCGACCTGCTGGGCGCGTTCTTCTTCACCAAGCAAGCGTTCCTGCACATGGGTACCGGCGGCGCGATCGTCAACGTATCGAGCATCCACGCGGTGGAAACCACGCCGCACGTGGCGAACTACGCGGCGGCCAAGGCGGCACTGGTATCACTGACGCGTTCGACATCGCTGGAAAGCAAGCCGCGCGGGCTGCGTGCCAACGTGATCCTGCCGGGCGCGATCGATACGCCGATGCTGCGCGAGAACCCGAACGTCAAGAGCGGCGTCGAGACCATCGACGAGAACGACGTCGGCAAGCCGGAAGACGTGGCGGCGCTGGTCGCGTACCTCGCATCCGACGACGCGCGCTTCGTGCAGGGCGCGGAAGTCCGCGTGGACGGCGGACGCCTGGATCGCCTGTAAAAAAAAAGCGCCCCGGTTAACCCGGGGCGCCGTTGTGTTGCGCGTTGCTTACTTCGACTGCAGGGACACGTCGTCGACGAGGAACGACGTCGCGACCTGCGAGCCTTCGACGCCTTCGAAGTACACGCGCACCGTCTGGCCGCGGTAGCTCGACACGTCGAAGGTCTTCTGCACGTAGGTCGAGCCCTTGTTGAGGTTCGAGTACGTCGCGAGCGTGGTCAGCACCGTATTGCCGGAATTGCGCAGCTGCACCTTGAGCGTGTCGTAAGCGCTGGTCGTGGTGGTTTCATCGCTTGCCACGCGCAGCCAGAACGACAGCGTCACCGTGATCGCGGTCGACGGAATGGCGATGGTCTGGTAGCCGTAATCCGTCGCGGCCGAACCGTAGCCGTTGAGCCACAACTTGTACGTGCCGCCGTGCGCCGCGTACGTGCTGCTGTTGGTGATGTCGCCGCTGGTCGCGGTCCACGAGGTGGTACCGGATTCGAAGCCACCGTTCTTGACCAGTTCGGTCGTGGTGGTCGTATTGCTCACCGAGAACGCGACGCTGGACGACGAACCCACATTGCCTGCCGCGTCGTAGGCCTTGGCGACCAGCGTGTGCGAGCCGTTGGCAAGCGTGGTCGAGTCGAGCGTCATCGAGAACGGCGACGTGGTGTCGCTGCCCTTGAGGCTGCCGTCGACGTAGAACTCCACCTTCGTCACGCTGACGTTGTCGGTCGCGCTCGCCGAGAATGTGACCGTGCCACTGGCGCCTGATTCGGACGCGCTCACCGTCGGTGCCTGCGTGTCGCCACCGCCGCCGCCCGTGCCCTGAGTCACCCACACCGGCGCGGACCACAGGCGAAGGCCGTTCGCCTGCGTGATCTGCGCGTAGTAGAAGTGCGCGCCGCTTGCGGGCGTGAACGTGGTGGTGTCGCTGCCTTCGTACAGCTGCGTCACCGTGCCGTTGCGGCCGGGCACGCCTTCGAAGATCTGCACGCGCTGCGCGCTCTGGCCGCTGGTGCTGGCGTAGTTCGCGGTGAGCGTGAGCGGGCCGCTGTTGTTGAACGACTCGCCCATCACATGCCCGTTCGCGGTGAGCACGAGCTGGCCGGTGCGGTCTTCGGTCGCGAACGTGCGACGCGCCTTGAGTGCGTCGTAGAAGTTCGTCGTGTTGAGGGCGGCGCCGTTCGGTAACAGCACGCCGGTGCGGTTGGTGAAGCTCAGGCCCCAGTTCGCGCAGTGGTTGTCCTGGTCGCTCGCGGGCGCCACCTTGTAACCGCGCTCGAGCAGGATGTTCCAGGCCGTCTGGTAGCTGCTGCGGCCGGTCTCGGTCTCGGTCATGTTGGTGGAGAACGCCGAGGAATTCAGCACTTCGGCGAGCACCATCACCTGCGCGCCGTTGGCGTCGTAGCCCAGCGCGGTGCCATTGACGAGGAACTGCCCGCTGCTGGCCGGATGATTGAACATGCCGATCCAGCTGTGCGCCTTCATCGTCGAATACAGCGCCGGGTAGTCGCTTTTCGGCGTGTTCACTTCGCCGATCAACTGGCCGGAGGAATTGGTTTCCCACTCGGCGAGCTGGTCGACGTTGAGGATGTTGAGGTGGCCGCCATTGCTGATGACGCCCCACTCCAGACCGTACATCGCGAGGAAGGTGGGATGCGCGCTGCGGTAGTTGCTCGCCAGCGTCAGGCCGCTGTGGAACAGGTTGATCGCGGTGGTCGGGTTCGCGCTCGCGTTAGTGCTCGTCGAGCCGTCGAACATGTGGTTGTGTTCGGACGTGAGCAGGAAGTCGCCGTGCGCCTGGTTCTGCATCATCGTGTAGGCGTCGGTCGGGCCGTAGGTGCCCGCCTGCGGGTTCTCCGCGCCACTGCACTGCGCGAGCGGCGTGCCGCCGTCGCTGTGATTGGTCTGGCTGTGCAGGTTGCCGTAGTAGACGGTGTAGGCGAGCCCGCCGGTCGCGGGCGCGGCCTGCGCGGTGAGCGACTGCGGCGCCGACTGCGCGGTCATCGTCTGCGTCGAACCCGCAGCCGACTGCGCACCGATGCGCAACGGCGCGCGCGGCGTGACGTGCGCGGGCGCGACGTTGCCGACCTGCACGTCGTAGCTCTGCTCGACGGTCTCGTCGCCGAACAGGCGGAAGGCTTCGTCGATGCGCGTGCCGATCGGGCGCGCGTCGCTGGCGTCGACCACGGTCGGCACCGCGCGCAGGCGCAGCGTGTAGTAGCCAGCGGGTGCGGCGCCGCCCTGTTGCATGCCGCCGTTCCAGGTCGCCGGCACGATGACGTGGCGTCCGCCGAGCTTGGTCAGGCCGCGGTCACTGGCGATGACGCGGCCATCGGGGGCGACGACATCGAACATCCACGCCGCAGCGGTGCGATCGCCGGCGCCGGGGTAGTCGAAGTGCAACTGCACTGGGAAGCGCCCGGCCTGCGCGTGGAACGGCGCCGCGATCGACGCGTCGAATTCGTAGTGGTCGGGATGGGCGAACTCGGTCGCGGAGGCGGCGGTCGCAATGGCGGTAACGGCCAGCGCGAGCGCGGCGGCAAGAGCGGATCGGGTCATGGGGGCGTCCGTGGGAGTCCGCATCCATGCGCGGGGTGTCCTGCCCGTCGATGGTCGACGCGGTTTCCGCCACTTTCGTGACGGAGCGCGCCATTTCCGACGAACGGCGGCCGGATCACTGATCGGAACTCGTTAGGTGAGTGCGATCGGGGCCGGCCGATCCCGACAATTCCCTTTCCCGACGCGGGTTTAGCCGTCCGCGGACCGCCAGCCCGGGTTCGCCCGCGCGTGACGGACTTCACGCTCTGCCGCTGCAATGCACCACGGTCCCGCGTGGCCGCCGCAGCCGACGGGCCGCCTGCCGCGGCCGGTTCACGCCTCGAATACCCGTCGATATGGAACCGTCGGAACGTCGGCGCGATATCGCCGGCGTCAACGGGATTCGGCTTCGCATGGACACGAATGCACATCCTTCGCCGCTGGCGCAGCTGGACGATGCCGCCGCGGCATTCCTGCAGCGCATCGCGACCTCCGCGCGCGACTACCTCGGCGCGCATGTCAGCTTCGTCGCCGAACTCACGCCCGACGCCAAACTCATCCGCGTGACCGCCGGCCCCGCCGACGCGGCCGGGCTGTCGGTCGGCACGCGCTTCGAGCTCGACGACACCTACTGCCATCGCATGCTGCAGGGGCGCCTGCCCGAAGCCATCTACGACGCCGGCCACGACGCGCGGTCCTGCGACATCCCGCTCACCGCGCGACTCGGCATCGACTCGTACATGGGCGTGCCGGTGCAGCTACCCGACGGCCGCGTGCTCGGCACGCTCTGCTGCATCAACTTTCCGCCGCATCCGGAATCGCGCACGCGCGATCTCGGCGTGCTGCGTTTTCTCGCCGGGCTGGTCGGCGTGCAGCTCGACGAATCGATGCGCGCGCACGACCTGCGCATGCAACGACACGACGCCATCGACGCGGTGCTGCGTCGCGGCGGCCCCGGCATGGTGTTCCAGCCGATCGTGTCGCTCGACGGACGCGGTGCGATCGGCGTCGAAGCCCTGTCGCGGTTCAATGCTCCGGTGCAGGCCGCGCCCGACATCTGGTTCCGCGAGGCCTGGGCGGTCGGGCTCGGCGTCGACCTCGAACTGTGTGCAGTGCGTAACGCGCTCCCCGTGCTCGAGCATCTGCCGCAGGGCATGTTCCTCTCGCTCAACGCATCGCCTGAAACCGTCGGGCGCGCGGAGTTCATGGAGGCGATCACGCGCGTCGATGCATCACGTCTCGTCGTCGAGATCACCGAGCACGCGGCGATCGACGATTACGCGCCGCTGCTCGATGCCGCGAAGCGCCTACGCGATGTCGGCGTGCGCATCGCGATCGACGACGTCGGCGCGGGTTACTCCAGCCTGCGCCATGTACTGCAGCTCGCACCCGATATCGCCAAGCTCGACATGAGCCTGACCCGCAGCGTCGACGGCGATCCGGTGAAGCAGGCGCTGGCCATCGGCATGATGGCGTTCGCTGCACACACGGGCGTCACCGTAGTGGCGGAAGGCGTGGAAACCATGGCCGAGGCCGATGCATTGCGCATGGCCGGGGTGCGCTATGCGCAGGGCTTCCTGTTCGGCCTACCGGATGCCACGCTGCACTAGAACGCGACCGTCGAATCGATAGGTGACAACACGGGCAGCCGCGCGACGAACTCTTCGGCCGGAAGCGGCTTGGAGAACAGCCAGCCCTGTCCGAACGGCACACGCCATTCGGCGAGAATCGCGGCCTGGTGTTCCTGCTCCACGCCTTCGGCGACCATCTCCAGCGACAGCCCGCGCGCCATTTCGACGATGTGGAACGCGACGTGGCTGGTCACCGCATCGCTGCCGACGGTGTCGACGAACGCCTTGTCGATCTTCAATGCATCGAGTTCGAACGTGGTGAGCTGCGCGAGGCTCGAATAGCCCGTGCCGAAATCGTCGACCGACACCTGCAGGCCCAGCGCGCGCATGCGCTTGAGCATCTCGCGCACTTCGCCGGTATTCGCGAACGCACGCTCGGTGACCTCGACGTGCACCTGCCCCGGCCTTGCGCCGGTGCGCTCGACGAGCCCACGCAACAACTCGAGCGTCTCGTTGCGCAGCATGTCGGCGGGCGACAGGTTGATCGACAGGAAGAACAGGTCTTCGCGCATCGCGAGTTCGGCGAGCACGGGTTCGACCAGCCGCAATACGCGTGCGGTCACCGCCTCGATCAGGCCGGCATCTTCCGCGGCGGGAATGAAAAGGTCCGGGCGCACCATGGCGCCGTCGGGCCGCTGCCAGCGCAGCAGCACTTCCGCGCCGACCCAGCGGCGATCGATCAGGCTGACGATCGGTTGATACACGGCGAAGAATTCGTCGCGCTGCAGGCCGCTGCGGATCGCTGCCGCCGATGTCATTTGCGAGCGCGCAGCGCGCAGCGTCGCGTAGGCCATCAACACGCCGAGCAGCACGCCGATCGGCACCAGCACGCGCGCGACACGCGCCACCGCGCCGCTGTAGCTGCCGGGGTCGAGCGTGGCCACCGCAACGATTGCGAAGTGCTTCGACCGGTATTGCGCGACGGTACGGCTGTCGACGGTGAACGTGCGATGCGCGCCCGGCTTCAGCGACGTCGCGCCCTTGGCCCACGCCGGGTCGAAGCGCCCGCGCGTCGCGAGCAGGCGATCCTCCGTCAACGCGACGACGGCGAGCGACGTGCCCGATTCGGTGACCGTGGTATCGACCGGCAGCAATTTGTGCACGACCGCCGCGAAGTGGCCGTTGTCGACGACGATGAAGCGGTTGGTTGGTGCAAACGGCAGCGCCACGTTCTGGCGCACGTGGATGCCGACGGAGGACGTGTAATCGACCGGCCCGAGGTCGATGGGCGGATCCAGCGCACCGTACGACGAGCAATACAGCAGGTTGCCGCGCAGTATTCCGATCGACTGCACGTAGCTCGACGATGCATCGATCCCCTGCAGCACGTTGCGCGCGGCCGGGCCGCAGCTGTCGACGCCGGGCGTTGCGCCGAGGCGCTTGAACGCGTCCTGGATCTGGCCGGCGGCACTGTCGCTACGGCGCAGCACGTCCTGCGCATAGACCGATGCACGGCGCCCCTGGTCGGCTCTCGCCTGCTCACGCGCCAGCAGCAGCGATGCGACAACGGGCAATGCCGTGGCCACGACGATCAATGCGACCGCGATCCAGGCCACGCGCGAGCGATGGATCTCTAGCGACGTCATGTCGGCTCCGATCTTCCTGTCGCGGCCCGGCGCCCGGGGCCGCTTGCCGATCATGCGCGCGGGCGCTCGCGCATTGCACGTGCCGGTGGACGGTATTGGGACGGGGTCGGCGGCCGGCCGTCAGCTTGCAACGATGAGGCGTCCCTTGGCGCCGCGGCCCCTGGGACGGCTCGGCTACCATGCGGCCGAGGGAGGGACCATCGATGCGCAAGCTACTCGTCTTCGGTCTGATGGCCGTGCTGCTGGCCGGCTGCGCGGGCATGCACGCGACGCGCGATGGCGGGCCGACTGCGGTGATGTCGGTTCCACCACCACCACCGCCACCACCGCCACCGCCTCCTCCGCCTCCTCCGCCTCCTCCGCCGCCTCCGCCGCCTCCGCCGCCGCCATCTGTCGACGATGGGTCGGCGCGGGCTGCGGGGTCAGCGACGCCGCATGCATCACGTCCTTCGCGGCGCGCGGCTTCATCCGCAGCGATGACGTCATCGAACGACGCCAACGCGTCGACGCCCACAACACCGGCAAGCAACACAACGTCGGCAGCGACGGCGACGCGCGCAAGCGACGCACCGGCAACAACGCGCGCGAGCCAAGCGGATGGGAGCGACACCGCGACGCCGCGAACTGCAGCATCGCCCGACGATGTCACCACGAGCGCAGCAAGCTCGACCGCCATCGTCGACCGCCTGCTCGCCCAGCTGCAGCCCGGCCACGTCGCGTTCAATGCGCCGCAGGCGGTGAACATCGAGCAGACCGTGCTCGTGCAGCTGGTCGTCAGCCCCGATGCCAGCGAAGCCACGCTGCGCGAGCGCATCGAAGGGCCGGGCAAGGTTGCGAGCGAGTCCGTGCAGGTCGCCAACATGATGCAGGCGCGGCTTACGGGCGAAGGCTTCCGCATCGTCGCGCAGACGCCCGAACGCCAGCTGGTGTCGTCCGGCGTCACCGAGTGGGCCTGGGAGATCACACCGCAGGCGCCCGGGCATCACACGCTCAATCTCTCGCTGGACGCGCTAGTGTCGCTCGACGGCCAGACCGTGCCGCGCACGCTGCGCACCTTCCGCAAGCCGATCGACGTCGACGTCACCACGCGCCAGCGCGTGACGTCGTTCCTCGACGCCAACGGCAAGTGGGTCTGGACCACGCTGCTCGTACCCGCTTTCGGCTGGTTCGCGAAGAAGCGCAAGGATGCGAAGGCCGCGAAGGACGAGCTCGCCAAGAACGATTCAGCGAAGAGTGACGACGCGAAGAGCTGAGCGTCGTCGCCAGTCATTGTCCAAATGCATCGCGCGTCGACATCACGCACGGTGACGGCGCATCCGGACAACTTCCGCCTCGGCGCCTATAGCCCCGCGCTATAGCAGCGATCGGAACGTTCGATTTTCGTAATCGGCCGTGCAGGCCTACGTTAGGCCGGCGACGACGCGGCGATAGCGTCGTCGGCCGCACCCTGCATCGCCATGCACCGCGACGTCGACGTCTAGATGCAGTCGCTCATCACGGGCAGGTCGCCCACGAATCCCGCATGCACCCAGGTCGCACCTGCCAGCGCATGCAACGCCCAAGGAGATCTATCGAATGAACGCCGAATCGAAGTGTCCGGTCGCCCACCATCCGAAGCAGACGCGCAACAACGCGCACTGGTGGCCCGACCAGTTGAATCTCGGCGTCCTGCATCAGCACTCGGCCTTGTCCGACCCGATGGTCGAAGGCTTCGATTACAAGGCGGAGTTCCGCAAGCTCGACTTCGATGCGGTGATGCGCGACCTGCATGCGCTGATGACCGATTCGCAGGAATGGTGGCCAGCCGACTACGGCCACTACGGCCCGTTCTTCATCCGCATGGCGTGGCATGCCGCGGGAACGTATCGCATCTTCGACGGCCGCGGTGGTGCGCGCTCCGGCGAGCAGCGTTTCGCGCCGCTCAATTCATGGCCCGACAACGGCAACCTCGACAAGGCGCGCCGCCTGCTGTGGCCGATCAAGCAGAAGTACGGCAAGCGCCTGTCGTGGGCCGACCTGATGATCCTCGCCGGCAACGTCGCGCTGGAATCGATGGGCTGCAAGACGTTCGGTTTCGGCGGTGGTCGCGAAGACATCTGGGAACCGCAGCCGATCGACTGGGGCCCGGAATCCACGTGGCTTGGCGACGAGCGCTACAGCGGCGAACGCGAACTCGCGAACCCGCTTGCCGCGGTGCAGATGGGCCTGATCTACGTGAACCCGGAAGGGCCGAACGGCAAGCCCGATCCGGTGGGCTCCGCGCGCGACATCCGCGATACGTTCGGCCGCATGGCGATGAACGACGAAGAGACGGTCGCACTCGTCGCGGGCGGTCACACCTTCGGCAAATGCCACGGCGCGGGTCCTGCGCATCACGTCGGCGCCGAACCGGAAGGTTCGAACATCGAGGAACTCGGCTTCGGCTGGAAGAGTTCGTACGAAAGCGGCATCGGCGCGCACGCCATCACCAGCGGCCTCGAAGGCGCGTGGACCGCGACGCCGACGCGCTGGGACATGAGCTACTTCGAGACGCTGTTCGGCAACGAATGGGAGCTCACCACGAGCCCCGCCGGCGCACAGCAGTGGAAGCCCAAGGGCGATGCGAACCGCAACGTGCCCGACGCGCACATCCCCGGCAAGGTGCACCAGCCGATGATGACCACCGCCGACCTCGCGCTGCGTTTCGATCCGGTCTACGAAAAGATCTCGCGCGACTTCATGGCGAATCCCGACAGGTTCGCCGATGCGTTCGCGCGTGCCTGGTTCAAGCTCACGCATCGCGACATGGGCCCCAAGGTGCGCTACCTCGGCCCGCTGGTGCCGCAGGAAGACCTGATCTGGCAGGACCCGCTGCCGCCGGTCAACCACGCACTCATCGACGATGCCGACATTGCGTCGCTCAAGCAGCGCCTGCTCGATTCGGGTCTCGCGATCCAGCAACTGGTCAAGACGGCTTGGGCGTCGGCTTCGACGTTCCGCGGCACGGATCTTCGTGGCGGTGCGAACGGCGCACGCATCCGTCTCGAGCCGCAGAACAACTGGGAAGCGAACGAACCCGCCGAACTCGCGCAGGTGCTGTCGACGCTGGAAGCGATCCAGCGCGACTTCAATGCATCGCAATCCGTCGGCAAGAAGGTGTCGCTGGCGGATCTCATCGTGCTCGGCGGTTGCGCGGCGGTCGAAGCTGCAGCGCGCAAAGCGGGACACGATGTCACCGTGCCGTTCACGCCGGGCCGTGTCGATGCATCACTCGATCAGACCGACGTCGATTCGTTCGAAGTGCTGGAACCCGCCGCCGACGGCTTCCGCAACTACACGCGCGCCGGTAATGAAGCCGCCGCCGCAACCGCGCTCATCGATCGCGCCGCACTGCTCACGCTCACCGCACCGGAGATGACCGTGCTCGTCGGCGGCCTGCGTGCGCTAGATGCGAACACCGGTCACGCACCGCACGGCGTGTTCACCTCGCGGCCCGGCACGCTGACGACCGACTTCTTCATCAACCTGCTCGACATGCGCACCGCGTGGCAGAAGTCCGAATCCAACCCGGGCGTGTTCGAAGGCCGCGACCGCAAGACCGGCGAACTGCGCTGGACGGCGACGCTGGTCGACCTCATCTTCGGCTCCAACTCGCAGCTGCGCGCGCTGTCGGAGGTGTACGCGGCCAGGGATGGCGAAGCCGACTTCGTGCACGACTTCATCGCCGCATGGACGAAGGTGATGGAGCTGGACCGCTTCGACCTGCGTTACCGGCAGGCGGCGTAACCGGCTGCAACGAACACGACGGCATCGACACGCCGTCGCGTTCACCGCGGTATCGTCGCAATGCGGCGGCCCCGCGCGGAGCGATGCATGAGCGTCCTGCAATCCCTGGGAATCGCACTGCCCGTCATCCAGGCGCCGATGGCAGGCGTGCAGGACGAAGCGCTCGCGATCGCCGTGTCGTCGGCTGGTGCGCTCGGCTCCATGCCCTGCGCACTGCTCGGTCGCGAGCAGATCGAACGCGCGCTCGATCGTTTCGCGTCGCTCGACGCACCCATCAATCTCAACTTCTTCTGCCACGAGATGGCGGAGCCGGACGCCACGGAACTGCAGCGCTGGCGTGACGCGCTCGCGCCGTACTACCGCGAAGCCGGCCTCGAGATCCCGCCGCCGAGCAACGCAGGCGCGCGACGACCGATCGATGCCGAGACCGTGGCGCTGCTCGAACGCTATCGACCGCGCGTGGTCAGTTTCCACTTCGGCCTGCCGGCGCCCGAACTACTGGCGCGCATCAAGGCCTGGGGTGCGCTGGTGCTGGCCTCGGCTACAACACTCGACGAAGGCCGCTGGCTCGAACGCAACGGTGCGGATGTCGTGATCGCGCAGGGCATCGAAGCCGGCGGCCATCGCGGGCATTTCCTGTCGGACGACCTCGCGCAGCAGCCGTCGACACTCGATCTCGTCGCATCGCTGTCGTCGAATCTTTCGGTGCCGATCCTCGCGGCCGGTGGCATTGCCGACCGCGGCGACGTGCAGCGTGCGCTCGCCGCCGGCGCCATCGCGGTGCAGGTCGGCACGGCGTATCTCTCCTGCGCGGAAGCGACAACCACGTCGGTGCATCGCGCTGCACTGAAGGATGCGGAACGCGAAACCGCGATCACCAACCTCTTCAGCGGCCGGCCCGCACGCGGCCTGGTCAATCGTCTGATGCGCGATCTCGGCCCGCTGTCCGATCTCCCGCCGACGTTTCCGTGGGCATCGCAGGCACTCGCGCCGTTACGCGCGCACGCGGAAGCATCGGGCCGCGACGACTTCACGCCGCTGTGGTCGGGCATGAAGCGCAGCAGGTTCGACGGAATGAGTGCCGCGGAAGTGACGCGTGCACTGGCAGGCGTCGACTAGAAAGGAGCGCGGTTGTTCGACACGCAGTCGAACGAAACGTCGTCGAACGCAACTCAGTTCGAAGCGCGCACGCCGTCTTCCATCGACTTCAGCAGTCGAATCAGTAACGGAATCGCCACCGGCTTCACCAGATGGTGGTCAAAGCCCGCAGCCAGCGCGCGTTCGCGATCGGTCGCCTGACCCCAGCCGGTGAGTGCGACCAGCGGAATCGTCGCGCCTTTCGAGCGCAGCATCGCGGCGACGTCGTACCCGGTCACCTGCGGCATGCCGATGTCGACGATGGCGACGTCCGGACGAAAGCGGTCATAGGCCTCCACGCCGCTGGTGCCGTTGTCTTCCACCTGTACCTCGGCACCGGCCATGCCCAGCGTCTGCGCGAGGCTGTTGCCGACGTCGACATTGTCGTCGACGACCAGCACGCGCAATGACAGCTGCGGCAGCGATACGTCCACGGCTACGGGTTCCGTCATGTCGGCGCCTTCGACGCACGGAAGCGTCAGCGTGAACGTGCTTCCGGTGCCCGGGCCGGCGCTGGTCGCGTCGAGCGAACCGCCGTGCAGCGTCGCCAACCGCCGTGCCAGCGCAAGCCCGATACCGAGCCCGCCCTGATGCGTCGCCTTGACGCGATCGCCGCGCGTGAACATCTCGAACAGGTGCGGAATTTCCGAGGGTTCCATGCCGATGCCGGTGTCGCGGATCGACAACATGACGTTGCCGGATGCGGCGGACGCCAGCACTGCGATCCGTCCATCGGGATCGGAATACTTCGCCGCGTTGTTCAACAGGTTCGCGACGATCTGCGCGATGCGCACGCGATCGCCCTGCAGCCAGACCGGTTCGTTCGGAAGTTCGATAGACAACTCGTGACGTCCGGCATCGATCACCGGCCGCGCCGCCTCGACCGCGCTTTCGATCACGGACTCGAGCGTGAACGTCTCCATGTGCAGCGGCACATTGCCGCGCGTGATGCGCGACACCTCCATCAGGTCATCGACGAGGCGAACCAAGTGGTTCACCTGTCGCTCCATCATCGAATGCACGCGCGCCTGCGGTCCGGTCGCGTCGGACATCCGTCGCAGGATTTCGACGCCGTTGCGCAGCGGCGCGAGCGGGTTGCGCAGCTCGTGCGAAAGCGTCGCGAGAAATGCGTCCTTTGCGCGATCGGCGTCGCTCAGGCGGTCCGCGTGGTCGCGCACGATCTGCTCGGCTGCCTTGCGTTCGGTGACGTCGCGCGTGGTGCCGGCGACCGCGACCACGTCGCCCGAGGGGTCGAGCACCGGCGCGAAGATGTAGTCGTAGATGCGCCGGCCATTGGTGCCGGTGAATGGAATCTCGCCGCGTATCGGCGCCTTCGTGGCGATCACCTGCGCGAGTTCGCGGTCGTGCATGTCGGCGTGCCACTGCTCGTAGCCGAGATCCATCCACGTCTTGCCGCGCACGTCGTCCACCCCCCAGACCTTCAAGAGCGCCTCGTTCGCGTAGAGCGCGCGGTGATCGATATCGAAGATGTAGACGAAGTCCGGCGTGTTGTTGAGCGCGGTCTCGTACAGGCGCGCCTGGCGCTCCGCATCGAACGCGACACGCTCGCGTTCCTGCTCGGCCAGAACCTGCGTGGTGACGTCGCGGAAGTAAACGGAAATACCTTCCGGCGCGGGATACGCGGTCACTTCGTACCAGCTGTCCATGCCCGCGTAGAACGCGGTGAACGAACTCTTGCGACGCTCCTGCATGGTGCGCCGATAGTGGTCACCGAAGGCGCTGTGCTCACTGCCCGGGAACTGTTCCCAGATCAGCTTGCCGCGCAGCGAGCCCGGCTCATGCCTGAGGATGCGGTGTGCCTCGGGATTCACGTAGTTGAAGCGCCACTGCCGGTCGAGCGTGAACACGCCTTCGGTCATCGCATCGAGGATGGCCGTCGAACCGCTGCGGGCCTCGGTCGCTGCATCCTCCGAGTGATGGAGGATGTAGGCGACGTTGCCGTCGTCATCGAAGATCGGCGTGTTGAACGCCGACCAGTAGCGCTCTTCGAATCGGCCGGCTTCATGATTGAAGACGTCGAAGCGTTGCTCGTGACGCGCCGCGAAGCGCGCCGCGATGACGTTGTCGAACGAAGCGGCGAGACGCGCAACGCTGCCCGGCGCTTCGGGTGATTCCGGAAAAACATCGAAAAGCGGCCGGCCGATGACGTCGTTCGCGTCCGCCGCGAACCCTGCGAGCTGGCGGCTCACCGCCACGATCGGGTAACCCGGCACGGCGCCCAGCAACGCGTAGTTGCCCGGAAGGCACTCGATCACGCGCATTGCGTCACGTGAATTCATGTCGAGCGCCGAGCCGTGGGAGCGCGGAGTTTACGTCAGGGGTACGCAGCGCCGCGTGGACGGCGGCGCTGTTCGGGGTCGGTCGGGGCGCGCGCGGTTGTCGAAGAACGTCCCGCGAAGGAGCGGCCCGACCGCGCCGTCAATCGCTCAGGACAGCGCCTCGAGACGCTTGACCGCCTCGCGCTTGCCCAAGCCGCGCACCGCGGCGAGCGCAGCCTGCTGGCCGTCGCGCGGCACCGTCTTGCCGGTTTCCCAGTTGTAGACCGACTGGCCGCTCGCGCCGACCAGGCGTCCGAAGTCCGCGGCCGACAGCCCGAGCCGCGCGCGCAGGGATTTCAGGCCCTTTGCGACGAAACGCGTACGCACGCCGCCTTCGTCGTCCGCGGGTGCCGCCGCCCGCGTCGTCTTCGACGAAGCCTTGAGCTGGCGCTGCAGCTGCGCCACCTGGCGCTTGAGCTCCGCGATTTCCCGGCGGTAACCCGCATTGGACTTACGAAGCGGATCGACCGCCGTCTTGATCTCCTTGCGGGCCAGACGCGTGATCTCGCTCTTCAGGACAGTACTGAGGTTGGGCATGGGGGCAGCCTTCGGAATAAGTGCCGTCACTCTATACACCTAAGGCGACTTCGTTCAGCCGTGCGGGTCCTCACGAAGTGGTCCTGTCGACGTTCGACAGCGAATCGCCGAGCTTCCTATCCGCTCCAATTCATCACGCGCCGCTTTCAGCATCGCAGCACCGCCGAGGCGACCCTTCCGGATCCGCCTCGGCTGCAATGCGGGGGCCACTCGTGGCCGATGGCGCGCGCTTAGGTCCTCAATACGACTTCTGGAAGTTCAGCTGGATGCCGTTGTCGCGATCGCCCGACGTTCCAAACATGCCGCGATAGTCGAGGCGGATCGAGAAGTCATTGCGCAGCACCCACGTGGCGCCGGCGCCGATGAGATAGCGCGTGCGGTCGAAGCCGACGACGGTCGCGGTGTACAGCGCGCCGGACGGCAGGTCGGCGTAGTGCATCGACGCGTCCCCATCGTCCTGGAAGTCGTGCTGGTATTCGACACGGAACTCCGGCGCGAATGCACCCCACGACGTGGCGCGGCGCGTGCCGAAGCGAATGCCGAGATCGCCGGTGGTGCCATCGACCGACTGCTCGTTGTACGCGAGCGCGTACAGAGCATCGCCGTGTTCGGTGTACGCATCGAGCGTCGCGCGGGTGATGTCGACACGCGCGTACGGCGTGACCAGCCAGCCGCCGTGCAACAGGTCGGCGCCCGCCGATATGGAACCGAACCACTGGCTACCGTCGCGCGAGCCTTCGACCGTGCCGCCGTTCACCGTGACATGTCGACGCGTGTCGAACGACAGTCGCTCGTAACCGACGAGACCGTCGATGAAGAACGCGCCGCCCGGATGGAAGCTCGCGTAGGCGGCCAGCGCGTAGGACTCGCCCTTCGTGCGCGTGTCGAAACTGCCGATGTCGGTGGCATCGCGGCCGTAGCCGACGCCTCCACCGATCGCGAACGTATCGGTGACGCGGTAGTCGGCACCGGCACTGACGCCGTCGGTTTCGAAGTCGAGCGACGAGGAGCCCGAATGCCCGCCGGTGCTACCCGAGCGCAATGCACCGCCGATCCAGAGGCCGCCAGCAGACGACGCTTCCCTCGCGGTCGGACCGTTCGATGCCTCCACATCTGCACCGCCCGCGTCGGCCGCGCCGATGCCGGGGCGTTCGATGCGTGTATCGATGCAGGCATTCGTCGAGTGCGGATTGTCGCTGCAGTGCGCGCTGTCGCTGAAGCTCAGCGAATTGTGCGAGCTGCCTTCGCGACCACCGCCGTGCAGGCTCTCCAGACGCGATTGGAAGTTGTTGATCTGCGCGTCGGCAAAGCGGTGTGTCGCCTGTGCCTGCGCATCGACGAGGCCACGCACTTCCGCGTCACGCGACGGATCGGGACGCGGAGCGACTGTGAACGCATACGCACGCGTTGCGGTGAAGCCGAGCGCGTCGGTCGCGGTGACGGTGAACGCAAATGTGCCATCCGCGGTCGGCGTGCCCGACAGCCCGCCGTTCGACGCGACCGAAAGACCGGCCGGCAGCGTGCCCGCGCTGATGGTGAAGCGATACGGCGCCGTGCCGCCGCTCGCGCTCAATGCCTGCGAGTAGGCCGTGTTCGCGACTCCGGCAGGCAAGGTGGCCGGCGTGATCGCGATGGATGGCGCCGACAGCGTCAGCGTGTAAGCGATGACGATCGATGCCGGGCGCGCCTGCGGTGCTGTCGGTCGCGCGGATCGAGATCGGGAACGCGCCTGCGACGGTCGGGGTGCCGGACAGCACGCCGTTGTCGGCATTGAGCGTCAGGCCCGCGGGCAACGTGCCGGATGCGAGCGCGTAGTGGTACGGCGCGATGCCACCGCTTGCGACGAACGTCTGCGTGTAGGCCGTCTCCGCGGTACCGGTGGGCACGGTGGCAGGCGTCATCGTCAGCGTGGGCGCTGCGATCGACAGCGTGTAGTGCGCACTCGTCGCGCCAGGCGTGCCGGCCGTGGCGTCGCTGACATTGACGTCGAACGCGAATGAACCGGACTGCGTCGGCGTGCCCGACAGCGTGCGCGTGGCCGCGTCGAACGTGATGCCGGTCGGCAGCGTGCCGGCCAGCGTCGTCGTATACGGCGCGATGCCGCCTGTCACGGCGAACGCCTGCGAATACGGCGAGCCTGCGGTGCCGGACGTGACGGTCGTCGGCGACAGCGCGAGCGTCGGCGCCGCGATGTCGAACGCATAGGCTTGCGTAGCCGACTGCCTGTGGACATCCGACGCGCGGACGGTGAACGCGAAGTGGCCGGAAGCTGTCGGCGTGCCGGATACCAGGCCGTTGGACGCGAGCGTCACGCCGGCAGGAAGGGTTCCGGCGACCACGTCATAGGTGTACGGCGCAACGCCACCGGTCGATGACAGCGACTGCGAGTACGCAGCGGTCGATGCGCCGTTCGGCAGCGTCAATGGCGTCAGCGAGATCGATGGCGCAACGACCTGCAGCGTGTATGTCTGCGACGCGGTGAACGGCGCGCCGGCGCCGGTCGAGCCGGTGTCGGTCGCGGTGATCGTAATGCCGTAGCTCCCCGGCGCGGTCGGCGTGCCCGACAGCGTGGCGCCGTTGAACGACGTGCCAGCCGGCAGCGCACCCGTAAGTGCGTAGGTGTAAGGACCGACACCGCCGGAAGCGGCGAATGCCTGCGTGTAAGCAGTGCCGTAGGGCGCAGTGAGCGAGCCGCTGGCCGGCGAAAGCGCAAGCACGGGCGCGGCGACCGTCATTACGAAGGTCTGGCCAGCGGCATACGGACCGTTGCCGGTGCTGCTGTCGGTGGCCTGCACGGCGACGTTGAACGTACCTGCCTGCGTCGGCGTGCCGGATACGGTCACGCTGTTCGTAGCGTTCGATGTGATCGAGACGCCCGCGGGGAGACCGGTTACCTGGTACGCGTCGTACGGCGCGTTGCCGCCCGACCACGTAAACGTCTGCGTATATGCCGCACCGACGGTCGCGTTGAGGCTGCCGGACGGCGTGACGGTGACGGTCGCATCACTGATCGTGATCGTGACGGTCGCGGGCGCGGTCGTCGTCAGGCCGTCGTTCGCGGTGTACGTGAAGCTGTCGGCCCCCGCATAACCGGCCGCGGGCTGGTAGGTGATCGTCGTGCCGCTCGCGATCGCCGTGCCGTGCGACGGCGCCGTTCCGATCGCGACGGACGTCGCCGTGCCGAGGATGTCGAGCGTGATCGGCGTGGCGCCTGCCGCGTACGACACCGTTGCGCTAACCGGCCCGGCAGCGAGCGGCGGCTTCGGCGTAACGGCATCGGACGGCGTCGATGCAGCGCCCGCACCGGCGGTGTTCGTCGCGGTAACGGTGAACGTGTATGCGGTGCCGTTGACGAGACCGGACACGACGATCGGGCTCGACGCACCTGATGCGGTAAACCCACCCGGTGCCGACGTCACGGTGTAACCGGTGAACGCCGCGCCGCCGGTGTTCGACGGCGCCGTGAACGAGACCGTTGCCTGCGCATCGCCCGCGACCGCGCTCACCGAGGTCGGCGCCCCAGGAACGACGGCATTGACGGTGAAGCTGCGACTGACGCGAGACGCGGGCATATACGCGGCATCGCCCGCCTGGTCGGCGTCGATCATGCATGTGCCGGCGGCAAGGAACGTCAGCGTGCCCGACGACGTGACCGAGCACACCGCGGGCGTCGACGAATCGAACGACACCGGCAGGCCGGATGTCGACGTGGCAGTCAGCGTCGGCGAGGTGCCGTACGACTGCGCGCCTGGATTCGCGAACGTGATGACCTGCGGTCCTGCCGGGGTAACGCTATTGGATTGCGACGACGCTGCGCCTGCGCCCGCCGAATTCGTCGCGGTAACTACGAACGTGTACGCGACACCGTTGGTGAGGCCGTTGATCGTGATCGGCGACGTACCACCGGTCGCGGTGATTCCGCCCGGCATCGACGTCACGGTGTAGCTCGTGACCGCGGCTCCACCCGTCGAGGCGGGTGCGACGAACGAGACGATCGCCTGCGCGTCGCCTGCGGTCGCAGTGCCGATCGTCGGCGCACCCGGCGCGACGGCTGCGACGGTGAAGCTGCGCGACACGGTCGCCGCGGCATTCGTCGCGCTGTCGCCCGACTGATCCGCATCGATGCTGCAGGTGCCAGCCGATACGAACGTCAGCGCGCCACCCGAGGTGACGGTGCAAACGCCGGTCGTGGTCGAGCTGAAGGTTACGGTCAGACCTGAGGTCGACGTGGCCGTCAGCGTCGGCGTGGTGCCGAACGCCTGCGTGCCCGGGTTGGCGAAGCTGATGCTCTGCACGGCTTTCGGAGTGACCGTCGCGGATGCGCTCGACGCTGGACCCGTGCCCGCGGAGTTGGTGGCCGTTACGGTGAACGTGTACGCGGTGCCGTTGCTCAACCCGCTCAGCGTGATCGGGCTTGTGCCTCCGGTTGCGGTAATCCCACCCGGTGCCGAAGTGACGGTGTAACCGGTGACCGACACGCCGCCCGTGTAAGCCGGTGGCGTGAACGTAATCGTGGCGGCTGCGTCACCCGCTGTGGCGGCGGTGATGCTCGGCGCGCCCGGAGCGACCGCATTCACTGCGAACGATTGCGCGACGACGGGTGCCGCGGAGAACGCGGCGTTACCCGCCTGGTTCGCGTTGATCGTGCAGGTGCCGACCGACACGAACGTCAGCGCGCCTCCGCTGGTGACGGTGCACACGCCGGTCGTGGTCGACGAGAAGTTCACCGACAAGCCGGACGAAGCCGTGGCCGTCAGCGTCGGTGCGGTACCGAAGTTCTGCGCGCCGGGATTCGCGAACGTGATCGTCTGCGGCGCGGTCGGTGTGACGCTATTGGACAAGCCCGACGCGGCGCTCGTACCCATGATGTTCGTGGCGGTAACCGAGAACCGGTATGCGACGCCATTCGTGAGGCCGGTAACCGTGATCGGGCCGCCGGTGCCGGTCGCGGTGAATGCGCCCGGGGTCGACGTCACGGTGTAGCTGTCGACGGGGTAGCCGCCGTCAAAATCCGGCGGGTCGAACGCCACCGTGGCCTGCGTGTTGCCCGGCGTAGCGGTGCGAATGATCGGTGCGTCGGGCTGGCGCGGCGCAGCGAACGAGACGACCAGCGTGTTGGTCGCGCCACTGCGCGCAGCGCCGGTCGGGCGCGTTGCGCGCCAACGCCCGATCGCCGAGATGCTGCCGATCGCGACATCCATCGCCTGCGTCGTGTACGTGAACGTGCAGTTCTTGGTCGTGCCCAGGGCCGCCGGCATACCGGGGCAACTCAGCGCGGACATCCCCGCGGGGCCGCCGCTGGTGAACGTCAGCGAGTCGATATCGGTGTTACCGGTCGACAGCTGCACGTTGAACGTGAGCACCTGGCCTTCGCGCGCGAAGGTCGCCGGCCTCGAGCCGGTGATCGTCACCGTCGTGGCGTTCTGCGCTGCCACTGGAGTCGCGACCAGAGCCGTCAGCGCCAGCAGGGCTGCGCCCGCGAACCGTCGAATACGGGTCCGGAGACCAACGGACGAATTTTCCGCGGACGATCGAACGCCCACGCCGAACCGGCGCGGGTTCGCGCTCTGCTGCCACATGTGACTTCCCCCTGACGATCCGCGGCGCAGGTCACCCCAAACGTGTGACGGGCTGCGCGGCGAAGCGCGTATGAGATCACATTTCGTTCACGAAGGCTCGTGTTGACACCCGGGGCGGCTCGGGCGGTCAAGGCGCTATCGCGCAGGACACGCGGAACCCGGGGTTTCCGGCGATCGCGCACTGGGCTAGAAAACTGTTCCGGCGACGCGCGGTTCGGAAAGCTTTATGCGTCGACGATCCCAACCATCGCTGCACGTCCGCGGTGTTCCCTATGCGTTGGCTCGCGTAGCAACACTCGTGCGAAACGGAATGACGATAACTAGCTCGCCCCCATTGCATCACGTGCGACATGCGCTACGTCGACGCCGCGCACTTAAATGCTCGTCAGCCCAATCAGCGAAGCCGCGAAGCGGTCACGCGGGCGATGAGACCACTACGTCGAGGCCGCGCGCGCAGCTAGCAATGGGCCCACCAGGATTCGAACCTGGAACCAAGGGATTATGAGTCCCCTGCTCTAACCGTTGAGCTATAGGCCCGCAGCGGAATCGATTGTAGCGGCTGCATAAACGACGAGCCCGCCAATCGGCGGGCTCGTGTGCATTGCGGTGGCGCGTTCGATCAGTCGATGTCGAGGAACGAGCGCAGCTGTTCCGACCGGCTCGGGTGACGCAGCTTGCGCAGCGCCTTCGCCTCGATCTGGCGGATCCGCTCGCGGGTCACGTCGAACTGCTTGCCGACTTCTTCCAGCGTGTGATCGGTGTTCATGTCGATGCCGAAGCGCATGCGAAGCACCTTGGCTTCCCGCGGCGTCAGGCTGGCCAGCACGTCGCGCACCGTTTCCGACAGGTTGATGTCGGTGGTCGCGTCGATCGGGGACATCACGTTCGTGTCCTCGATGAAGTCGCCGAGGTGCGAATCCTCGTCGTCGCCGATAGGAGTTTCCATCGAGATGGGCTCCTTCGCGATCTTCATGACCTTCCGGATCTTGTCCTCCGGCATGTCCATTTCCTTCGCCAGCTCCTCCGGCGTGGCCTCGCGGCCGTACTGCTGGAGCATCTGGCGGGAAATGCGATTGAGCTTGTTGATCGTCTCGATCATGTGCACCGGGATACGGATGGTGCGCGCCTGGTCGGCGATCGAGCGCGTGATCGCCTGGCGGATCCACCACGTGGCGTACGTCGAGAACTTGTATCCGCGGCGGTATTCGAACTTGTCGACCGCCTTCATCAGGCCGATGTTGCCTTCCTGGATGAGATCGAGGAACTGCAGGCCGCGGTTGGTGTACTTCTTGGCGATCGAGATCACGAGGCGCAGGTTGGCCTCGACCATCTCCTTCTTCGCCTTGCGCGCCTTCGCTTCGCCGTAGGCCATCGCGCGGCTGATTTCCTTCAGCTCCGCCAGCGTGACCTTCATGCGCTGTTCTTCGTCGATCGTCGCCTGCTGTTCGAAGACGATGCGATCCTTGACGTCGCGCAGCGCCGACGCCCACTTCTGCTTGCGCTTGAGCAGCTCGTCGACCCACTCGAGGTTGGTCTGGTTGCCGTCCCACGCGCGGATGAAGTCCTTGCGCGGCATCTTCGCGATGCGCACGGACAAGTCGAGGATGCGGCGCTCGTGCTCCTTCACCTTCGCGACGGACTCGCGCAGGTTGCGCACCAGTGCGTCGGTGAGGTTCAACGGAAGCTTGAGCGTGACGAAGATCTCCGCCATTTCCTCGCGGATCTTCTTGGTCGCCTTGTGATCCGGGCCGTTCTTGGCGTGCGACTTCTCGAACTTGCCGTAGAGGTCGGCCAGCGCGCCCATGCGATTGGCGACTTCCAGCGGATCCGGACCGGTCGGGCCGGCTTCCTCGGCCGTATCGTCACCCTCGACGTCGTCTTCCTCGACTTCGGCATCGACGTCCACGACTTCCGGCACCGGTGCCGGCTCCGGCACGTCATCGATCTGGTCGAGGAACCCGACCACGACTTCGGCGAGGCGCTTCTTGCCGCCCTTGTGGAGTTCGTAGTCGCCGAGGATCTGCGCGATCGTGCCGGGGAACGACGCGAGCGAGGCTTGGACCTGGACCAGGCCTTCCTCGATCCGCTTGGCGATGGCGATTTCGCCTTCGCGGGTCAGCAGTTCGACCGTGCCCATCTCGCGCATGTACATGCGCACCGGGTCGGTGGTGCGGCCACCTTCCGAATCCAGCGACACGAGCGCCGCCGCGGCTTCTTCCGCCGCGGTGTCGTCGACTTCGCGGTTACCGCTGGCTTCGCCTGCGAGCAGCAGCGTCTCGGCATCGGGCGCGGTCTCATGGACCTGGATGCCCATGCCGTTGATCATGCCGATGATGTCTTCGATCTGTTCCGCATCGACGACGTCATCAGGCAGGTGGTCGTTCACCTCGGCATAGGTGAGGTAGCCCTGCTCCAGACCCTTGCTGATCAGTTGCTTGATGTCCGACTGCGGGGTCTGACGTTCGTTGGCCATGGGCTGCGCCACCATCTAAAGGGAACAAGGGAACCGTCTATTATACCAGCGCCGCTTCCCGGGCAGGCCGGATGGCGGGCTGGAATCTGAGCGGGTCAGGCCCGCAGCAGGAACGTGACCGGGCCGTCGTTGACCAGGCTGACCACCATATGGGCACCGAAACGTCCGGTTTCCACCACCGGATGGCTCGATCGGCAGGTCTCGACGAGGCGGTTGAAGAGGGGTTCAGCGATTTCCGGCGGTGCGGCAGTCTGAAACCCCGGCCGCATGCCCGAGGCAGTGTCGGCCGCCAGCGTGAACTGGCTGACGAGCAGCAGTCCGCCGCCGGACTGCGCCAGCCCGAGGTTCATGCGGCCGGCCTCGTCAGCGAACACTCGATAGCCGAGCAGGCGCTGCGCCATCCGCGCGACCTGCGCCTCGCCGTCGCCGGGCTCGATGCCGACCAGCGCGAGCAGGCCCGGCCCGATCGCCCCGACCGTCGCGTCATCCACCGTCACTTCCGCGCGCGTTACGCGCTGGATCAGGGCGAGCATGGGCGGGCGCCGGCGGTCATGCCGCGAGGCTAGCAGAGGCCTCACGTCGTCGGCCGCGTCGCGCAAAACGCGCGCCCCTTAGACTGGCCGGATGCCGCGTGTTCTTGCCGCCCTCCTCTACCTGCTTGCCGCCGCCGTCGCGCGCCTGCCGTGGCGCTGGCTCGCCGCGCTGGGCGACGCGATCGCCCGGCGCGCGATCCGCCGCGACAGCCGCGAATCGCGCATCACCCTGCGCAACATCGAACTCATCGCGCCCGAACTGCCGCCCGACCGGCGCGAATCGCTGCGACGGGACATCGTCCGCGTCACTGCGCGCCAGGCCATCGAGACACTGCGGTTCTGGACGCGTCCGCACGAGCGCAACCTTGCCGATATCGCCGAACTGCACGGCGTCGAAACCTTCGACGCAGCGATCGCCGCCGGCCGCGGCGTCATCGTGCTGGCGCCCCACTACGGCAACTGGGAACTGCTCAACCAGTGGCTGGCCTCGCGCACGCCGCTGGCGATCCTGTACGCGCCGCCGGAATCGGCAGTCGGTGATGCCTTCCTGCAACGCGTGCGTGCAGCGCATGGCGACGCATCGCGGGTGACGCAGATCCGAGCCGAAGCCGCCGGTGCACGGCAGTTGTTCAAGTGGCTGCAAGGCGGTGGTGTGGTCGGCATTCTTCCGGACCAACAGCCCAAGCAGGGCGACGGGGAATTCGCGCCGTTCTTCGGCCGGCCTGCGCTGACGATGAGCCTGGCCGGGCGTCTCGCATCACGCACCGGTGCGACGGTGCTGATCGCGTGGTGCGAACGCATCGGCAACGACGCACGCGGCCCGCGATTCGCGCTGCATGTCGAACAGGTCGGCGACGCCATTGCCGATCGTGACGTCGCGACGTCGGTTGCCGCGCTCAATCGCGCCGTCGAGCAGGTCGCGCGGCGCGATCTTTCGCAGTATCAATGGACCTATAAGCGCTTCTCGATCCAGCCCGACGGCACCAATCCGTACTGGCCGGACTGCTACTGACGACAGGGGAACGATATGCGGACGATGTGGGGATCGGCCGCGCTCGCGCTGGCGCTTGCCGGCTGCGGCGCAGTGGACACGATGAAGGAAGGCTTCCAGCATTCGCAGGAAGTCGCGAGCGATCTCGAGAAGTCGGTCGGTGTGAAACCGCAGGTCGGCTTCAACTGGGCGAACGGATCGCTGGTCAACGTGAGCGTCGTGTTCGATGGCATTCCGGCGGCGCAGAGCAATGCGCAGATCGCGCGCCTGAGTCGCGAGTCGATTGCCTCGCGCTTTCGGCAAACGCCGAAACAGGTGACGATCAGCTACGTCGTCACGAACTGACGCCGGCTTCCGCGGCGACTTCGAGCAGCATGGCTTCGTAATCAGCTGCCATGCGTTCGCGGCTGTAGCGCGTGAGCGCCGCGGCACGTGCGGCGGCGGCGAGGTGCGCCGCTTCCGCATCGTCGCGAAGCAGGTGCTCGAGGACATCGGCGAGCGCGACGGGATCCTTCTCCGGCACCAGTCTCCCGTCGACGCCATCGCGCAGTGTTTCGCGCACGCCGGGCACCGCGGTACCGACCACCGCGCAGCCCGCGGCCATGCCTTCGATCAGCGCCAGCGGCATGCCTTCGTAGTGCGTCGACAGCACACAAATCCGGTGGCGCATCAGCAGCGACGGCACGTCGCGATGCAGGCCGAGGAACTGCACCTGGTCACCGAGACCTAGTTCGCGCACCAGCCGTTCGACCGGCTCACGATGCGAACGCTTGCCGGCACCCGCGAACAACACTGGCGGTGCGAGGCCACGCTCGCGCAGCAGACCGACCGCACGGACCAGCGTCGCGTGGTCCTTCTGCTTCGAAAAGCGCGCGACCATCACGATGCCCGGAACACGCGCCTGCACGGGCGTTTCGATGCGCAGGAAGGGCGTGACGCGAATGCCGTTCGGAATCGCGATCGTGCGATCGGCGGGCATGCCCATGTCGAGCAGCACCTGCCGCACGCCTTCCGAGCAGCCGACGATGCGCGCGGTGCGTTGCGCGAGCCATCGCGTCTGCCGGCGCCGCCACGACGTGTAGCGCTCGCGCGTGTTGTGCTCGACGTGCACGAGCGCCGGCACGTGCGCGAGCAGCCCCGCGTAGCGTCCCCAGATATGCTCGGAAAAACCGTGCGCGACAAGGACATCCGGCTTCCAGCGTCGGCAGAGGCGCACGAGCGACAGGATGGTCGCGACGTGCGCGACACCCGTGACGACTTCGACCGGTGTACCCGCCTTGCGCAATTCGTCTATGCGCGCGGGATCGGTTCGTCGCTTGCGTCGAAGCACGAGCAGCGGCTCGATCGCGTCGCCCGCGCGATGCGCATTCACCAGCGCGATCGCCACCTGCGTCGCCCCGCCGGAGAAGCCGCCGGTGACGAAATGGATCACGCGCAGGGGACGATCGAGGGCCATCGGAACTCCTTGGTCGTCGACAGCCTAAGGCCCGCAGCGCCGCGCGCCTATACTCGCGGCGCATCCGAAGCGAGCGCCCATGCCCGAACCGCTGCCCCTGTCCGGCGTCGTGATCACCCTCAACGAGGCCGATCGCATCGAACGCTGCCTCGCCTCGATGCGCGAGGTCTGCGACGAAGTGATCGTGCTCGATTCGGGATCGACCGACGGCACGATCGAACTCGCACGCGGCTTCGGCGCGCGCGTCGAGCATCGCGATTGGGACGGTTTCGCACGCCAGAAAAACGCGGCGATCGAGCGTTCGCGCAACGAATGGGTGCTGCTGCTCGATGCGGACGAATGGCTGGGATCGCCCGCGCTCGTTGCATTGCGTGCGCTGTTCGCAGGCGATCTGGAAAGCGCGGATTGCTGGCTGTTGCAGCGCCGCACGCACTTCCTCGGCCACACCATGCGCGCCGGCAGCTTCGCGCACGAACCGGTGCACCGCCTGTTCCGCCGCGAGCTGCGCCACGGGGACGTGCCCGTGCACGAATACCTCGACGTCAAAGGCTGGCGCGTGCGCATGTCGGACATCGCGCTGGAGCACGACACCGCGCGCAGCGAGGACGAGTACTGGGGGAAGTTGCAGCGGTATGCGCGGCTATGGGCCGAAGCGCGCGTCAGCCGTGGTCGTGCACCGTCGCCTTGGCGTGGCGCTGCGGCGGGCGCCGCGTACACGCTGAAAAACATGCTGCTACGCGGCGGCGTCATCGACGGTCGCGCCGGCTGGCGCTTCCATCGATTGCATGCGCGCTACTCGATGCTCAAGTACCGCCTGCTACGGGAGCTGGTGCGCGCAGGTTG
The DNA here is from genome assembly GCF_054061195.1 of Lysobacter sp. HA35. Lineage (NCBI taxonomy): Bacteria > Pseudomonadati > Pseudomonadota > Gammaproteobacteria > Lysobacterales > Lysobacteraceae > Lysobacter > Lysobacter sp. HA35. Next base: position 2,273,211 of record NZ_JBSSDY010000001.1, read on the forward strand.
AGCGCAGCGCAGCTCGCGTCCGCCGCGGCCGGCACCAGCCACCATTCACGGCGATTGCTATGACCGACGAACGTGGCGCGGCTGCGGTCGATGCACGGCGCGAGCGCGTCGTCCTCCACAAGGATCCAGCGCTGGGACGGGTTTTCATGCTGCCAAATGAGAGCATCGTGCAGCTGGGCGAGTGGGTCACGCACGAAGCCGAACGTGCGCGCGGGTCGGTCCGCCATCAGCAGGTTCTGTTCTTTCCACGCGACCAGTGCCAGTTCGTCGGTCGGCCGCAGGATCGCCGCGGTTCGCTGCATGAGGCCGCGTGCGGAACTTGCGTCATTGAGCAGCGGTTGCGCGGCGAGACCGACGATCAGCCACAACCCGGTGAGCGTGCCGAGCAAGGCGGGCACGCCGCGCCGCACGCCGAACAGCAGCAGCATCGCGGTGCCCCACGCGCCGATCGCGAGCATCACCCAGCCCAGCGCGTATGCGCCGCCGACCATGCCGCGCGCTTCGTCGAGGCGTTGCTCGAACCCCGGGTGCGCGAACACGACCAGCGCGCCGCCGACCAGCATGACCACCGTGATCAGCGCCGCCAGCGCGAACGCGAAGCGCTTCGCGCCCGCGCGTTCGCTCGCGGCCGGCAGCCACGCGCCCAGTGCTAGGCAGAACATCGGCAACGCGGGAAGGATGTAGACCTCGCGCTTGCCCGCGCTGAGGCTGAAGAACAGCACGACCAGACCGACCCACGACAGCAGCAATGCGAGCCGACCATCGCGCTCGCGCAACGCGGTGCGCCAACCACTCCAGACCCACGGCAGCGCGAACATCGCAGGCAGCCACTGCGTGAGCATAACGACGGGGAAGTACCAGATCGGCTGCTGGTGATGCCACGGATCCGCGTAGCGCTTCGCGGTCTGCCGCAGCAGGATGTTGTCGGCGTAGTCGTGCAGCGCAGGATCGCTGCTGTGCGCGACGGTCCACAGCATCGGCGCGAGCCACAACACCACGGGCACGAACAGCGCCACAGGCCCCAGCCACGTCGATGCGCGACGCCAGCCCATCGGGCCGACGTCCTTCCACCGCTTGGCATGCAGCACCGCCGCTGGAATCAGCACCAGCAGTGCGATCACGCCAACGCCCTTGGTGATGACGCCAAGCCCCGCCGCGAACCAGCCCAGCCACCACATGCGCAGGTCCGGGCCGCGCAACACGTGACGCAGCAGCCCGTACATCGACAGCGTCACCCAGAACACCAGCAGCGGATCGATCTGCGCGCGGCGCGCCTGGAACGTAAACGCGAAGGTGAAGAGCAACGCCCATGCGGCGTACGCGCCCGCGCGACGGTCGTATAGGCGCGCGCCGAGATCGCGTAGCAGCGCGAGCGTACCCAGTGACGCGAGCAGCGACGGCAACAGGAACGCGACGCGCAGGTTGCCGATCAGCGTGATCGCGATCGCCTGCAGCCACATGAAAAGCGGCGGCTTGTCGGCATAGAGCTCGTTGCCGCGCATCGGGAACAGCCACTGGTGGCTGTCGACCATCTGCTTGGCGACCAGTGCGAAACGCGGCTCGTCGGCCGGCCACGGATCGCGCAACCCGAGGCCCGCGCCGAGCACGAGCAGGGCGATGAGCCAGAACAGCCAGCGTTCGCGGGATTCGGCGGTCTTGAGCATGCGGGCGATGATACGGGCAGCGCCGCGGTGCGCCGTCGCGTCAGGCGGTCTTGACCAGACGCGCGTAGAAGAAGCCGTCGCGACCGCGCTCGCCCGGTAGTACCTGTCGGCCCGCACCGCTTTCGCGGCCGAAGCGATCGTCGAGCGGCGTCGGCGTTGCATCCGGCGTGCGCGACAGAAAGGCGTCGACCTGCCGCTCGTTCTCGTCGCGCAGGAGGGAGCACGTTGCGTAGAGCAGGACGCCGCCCGGCGCGACGGTGGTCCACAGTGCATCGAGCAGGCGCGACTGCAATACGACCAGTGCATCGAGATCGCTTTCGCGACGATGCAGCACGACGTCGGGTTGCCGGCGCACGATGCCGGTCGCCGAGCACGGCGCATCGAGCAGTACGGCGTCGAAGGGTGTGCCGTTCCACCAGCGCGCGACGTCGGCCGCATCCGCGGCGAGCAGCGTTGCGCGCCCGTCGAAGCCGAGGCGATGCAGCGCGCCTTCCACCTGCTTCAGGCGCGCGGCTTCGATGTCGATCGCAGTGACCTTGATCGACGGGTCGCGTTCGATGAGGTGCGTGGTCTTGCCGCCGGGCGCGGCGCAGGCGTCGAGCACGCTTGCACCGGGTGCGAGCGACATGGCGTCGACCACGGCCTGCGCGGAGGCGTCCTGCACGGTGACGACGCCTTCGTCGAAACCGGGCAATGTTGACACGGGCACGGCGTGTGCCAGACGCAGTGCATCGGGCAATGCTTCGTCGGCCAGCGTTTCGATGCCGAGCTCGGCGAGTCGCGCAGCGTAGTCGTCGCGCGTCGTGCGCTGGCGATTGACACGCAACCACATCGGCGGCGTATGGGCGCTTGCGTCGAAGATCGCGTCGACGTCCTGCGGCCAGTCGGTTTCGATGCGCGACGTCAGCCACGCCGGCCAATGCGCGTGGGAGTTGTCCTGCGGAATGCCGTCGCGTTGCGCGCGTCGCAGCAATGCGTTCGCGAGGCCGGCGCGATGCGTCTGTCCGCTCGCGTGCATCGCATCCACCGTCGCCGCGACCGCGGCGTGTGGCGGTAGCCCGAGCGGGTCGAGCTGGGCGAGGCCCGCCATCAACAACGCGCGCACGGCGCTGTCGCGTCGCGGCAGCGGCTTCGGCATCCATGCATCGAGCGCGGCGGCGTAGCGTGCAGGCGCGCGCAGCACGGCGAACACGATGGCTTCGGCTAGAGCGCGATCGCGTGGATCCGGTAGCGTCGACAGCGCGGGGCCGAGTTCCGCACGCAGGGAATGATGCTGGTGCAGTACTGCATCGAGCACGCGTGCGGCGGCGAGCCGAGTGGCGACGCCGGGCGTCTTCATCGATGCGGCGTCGCGCGTGCCCATGGCGACGTCAGGCGACGCGCAGGTCCTGGCGCGCGTTCAAGAAATCGGCAGCGGTGATCGCACGTCCGCCTTCGCGTTGCAGCACACGCACGCGCAGCACTCCGTCACCCGTCGCGGTGTCGAGGCCCTCGCGGCCCGCACGCAGCAAGGTGCCGGGTGTGGCGGACGTCGCGTCGTCAACGGCGATCGCGCCATGCACGCGCACGCGCTCGCCGGCGATCGTCGCTTCCGCCATCGGCCACGGATTGAACGCGCGCACCTTGTTGGCGAGCACGCGCGCCGGCTGCGACCAGTCGAGCTTCGCTTCGGCCTTGTCGAGCTTGTGCGCGTAGGTCACGCCTTCATCGGGCTGCGGCTGCGGTACGGGACGCATGCCGGCGCGCAGCAGGCCGAGGCCGTCGCGCAGCACCTGTGCACCGAGTTCGGCGAGTCGATCGTGCAACTGGCCGCCGGTTTCGTCCGCAGCGATAGCAATGGACTGCGAGAGCAGCACAGGACCGGTGTCGAGGCCCTTCTCCATCTGCATCAGGCAGATGCCGCTCTCGGTATCGCCGGCTTCGATCGCACGCTGGATCGGCGCGGCGCCACGCCAGCGCGGCAGCAGCGACGCATGCACGTTCCAGCATCCGTATTCGGGAATGTCGAGCACCGACTGCGGCAGGATCAGCCCGTAGGCGACGACGATCATCACGTCCGCCTGCAGCGCGCGCAGTGCGTCCTTCGACACCGCGGCCTTGAAGTTCTCCGGCTGCAGCACGGGGATGCCGCGCAGCAGCGCTTCCTTCTTCACCGGCGACGGCGTGAGGCCGCGACCGCGCCCCGCGGGGCGATCGGGCTGCGTGTAGACCGCGACCACCTCGTTCCGCTGCGCAGCCGCGCGCAGGCAGGGAACGGCGAACTCGGGCGTGCCGGCGAAGACGATTCTCATGCGGGGGACGTCAGCGAAAGACGGCGGAGGATAGCGGGTGCGATGCGAGCATCACGCATGCACGTCCCGATGCGTCCGCGCGATGCACGGACGCGGTGCCGCATCCGATCAGGCGCGCTTCCGCTTCGCGAGCTTCTTGCGCACCATCTCGCGCTTGAGCGGCGACAGGTAGTCGACGAACAGCTTGCCGGCGAGGTGGTCCATCTCGTGCTGCACGCACACCGCGAGCAGGCCGTCGGCCTCGAGCTCGAACGGCGCGCCGTCGCGGCCGATCGCGCGCACCTTGATGCGGTTGGCACGCGTCACGTCGGCAAAGATGTCGGGCACCGACAGGCAGCCTTCCTGGTAGACCTGCTCGCCCTCGCGCTCGAGGATCTCCGGGTTGACGAACACCATCGGCGCCGAGCGATCGTCGGACACGTCGATGACCATGAAGCGCTGGTGCACGTCGACCTGGCTGGCGGCCAGGCCGATGCCCGGCGCCTCGTACATCGTCTCGAACATGTCGTCGAGGCGAGCCTGGAACGCGGGCGTGGTCACGTCCGCCGGCTCGACGGGCTTGGCGACCGTGCGCAGTCGGGTGTCGGGGAATTCGAGGATTTCGAGAATGGCCATGGCGGGATCCGGGGCGTCGCCGGCGGTTCGGGCGACGCGGCGCGTGCGCGACGCGCGAGAAATGGGGGTCACCGTCACAACCGCAGGACGGGACGCCATTCTACCGCCCCGACGGCATTGCATCCGTCGAGGCGGCGTGGGCTATAGTGCCAGCGCCCTTCAAGGAAGGGGCTCGCCTGCTGGGGAATCAGGTCCATGGCCATGATGAAATCTTTCCGCGCGGTCGCTGCCGCTGCGCTGCTGACCGTCGCTGTGTCCGCCGTTTCTGCGGACCATCCGGATACCTACACCGTCAAGCGCGGTGACACGCTGTGGGACATCGCAGGGCATTTCCTGAAGCGTCCCTGGCTGTGGCCGGAGATCTGGCAGGCGAACCCGCAGATCCGCAACCCGCACCTGATCTATCCGGGTGACGTGATCTCGCTGGCCTACCTCGACCGCGTGGCGGTCGCGCCCGGCCCGCGTGGCGATGCGCCGATCACCGGCGTGCCGCTGGCCGAGGTCGAGCCGTTCCTCAAGGATCTGCGCGTCGTCGATCGCGTCGACGACATGCCGTACGTCGTGGGCATCGAGGAAGACCATCTGCGCGCGGTCGGCAAGCAGGTCGTCTACATCAAGGGTGTCGATGCACAGCCCGGCCAGCGTTGGGCCGTGGTGCGTCCGACGGTGCGCTACACGCACCTGGACCGCACCCAGTGCTGCGACATCATGCACAAGGACGACCTCGACTTCCGCGGTGATCACCTCACCGATTACGAGAACCTGTGGACCGCGACCGTGCTGCCGGACAAGGGCCACGAGCTCCTCGGCTACGAGCTGATGCAGCTGGCGACCGGTACGGTCAGCCGTGCGGCGACCGGCGGCGTCGATGCCGCGACGCTGGTGCTCGACGGTGTTGGTCGCGAAATCCGCGTCGGTGATCGCCTGATCCCGGTGGCGGCGCAGCCGTACGATCTGCAGTTCTTCCCGCATGCCCCGAAGACCCAGTTCGAATACGGCCGCGCACAGGTGCTCGCCGTCGCCGACGAACTGAGCCACGGTGGCCAGCACGACGTGGTCGCGCTGTCGGTCGGTGCCCGCGACGGCGTCGACAACGGCACGGTGTTCTCGACCTGGCGCGTCGGCAGCCTGACGCCGGATCGTGTCCGCATGGGTGACGAGCGCGATGCCGACACGATCTCGCGCGCCGACCACGTCCGCCTGCCGGACGAGTTCGCGAGCCACGTCATGGTGTTCCGCACCTTCGACAAGGTCAGCTACGCGCTGGTCATGGACGGCATCCGCCCGACCGCGATCGGCCAGGAGCTCAAGCATCCGGACGCGACGCAGTAACGTTCGGAGAAATCCGACAGCAACACGCGACGGCGCCTTAGGGCGCCGTCGTCGTTTCAGGGCGACGCTGGCGGGATGCACGACGACGCCCTTGCCCTTGCCACCCTGGTCGCCGCCGGCGGACCGCTCGCGCCGCGGCGTGCCCTTCTCGAGGCGGCGGGCAGCGCGACTGATGCGCTCGCTCATTCGGGGCACTGGTCGGGCCACGGCCTCAGCGCAGAGCAGCTGGACGCGCTGCGTCGTCCCGCGCCTGCGATGCTCGAGGCGATGCGCATCTGGCTCGCCTGCCCCGACCACCGCATCGTCGGCTGGACCGACGCCGACTACCCGCCCGCACTGCGCACCGCCGCAAGCCCACCACTCGCGCTGTTCGTCGCGGGCGATCCCGCGCTGCTGTGGCGCCCGGCGGTCGCGGTGGTCGGCAGTCGCGGGCCGACGCCGGGCGGGCGCGAACACGCCGGCGATTTCGCCAAAGCCTTCGCACGGGCCGGCTTCGTAGTCGGTAGCGGGCTTGCTGCCGGCATCGACGCGGCCGCGCATGCGGGTGCACTCGACGTCGGCGGGGCGACGGTCGCGGTTCTGGGCACCGGTCCTGACGTCGTCTATCCGCGCAGCAATGCGTCACTGCACGCGCGCATCGAACGCGACGGCGCGCTCTTCAGCGAACACCTGCCTGGCACCGGCCCGCGCCGCGAGCATTTCCCGAGTCGCAATCGCCTGCTCGCCGCGCTGTGTCTTGGGACAGTCGTCGTCGAGGCGGCCGAGCGCTCGGGCGCGATGATCACCGCGCGCCTTGCCGCGGATGCGGGGCGCGAGGTGTTCGCCATCCCTGGTTCGATCCGCAATCCGCTCGCACGCGGCTGCCATCGGCTCATCCGCGACGGCGCGACGCTGGTGCAGTCGCCGGACGACGTGATCGAGGCGCTTGGCGGGGCTGCGGCGGCGCAGGCGGCGTCCCATCGCCTCGCGCTCGGCGCGGATGCGGTCGCCGAGCCTGAACCGTCGCCCCGCGACGGTTGGGGCAACGGCAACTCCGACCACGATCTGTTGTGGAAATCGCTGGGTTTCGACCCCACAGATATGGACCGCCTCATCGAACGCACTGGATTGACGCCCTCCCGGCTGTCCTCCATGCTGCTCGTCATGGAGCTGGAGGGTCGCGTGGCCCAGCAGCACGGTCGGTTCTTCCGGGTGGCCTAGCCGCTCGATCGAATCGGCCCTGCGGGTCCCGCGCAACGGGGGTTCCGGACCCACCGCGTCGCCCTGGCGACGCAGGCCGAGGGACATGAAAGAAAACATCCTCGACGTACTGCTCTACCTGTTCGAACACGTCCTCGATGCCGACACTGCCCTTCCGGACGACCCGGATGCCCGGCAGAGCGGCGCGCTGCTCGGCGAACTGACCGAGGCCGGGTTCACGCCCGCCGAGATCAACAAGGCCTTCGACTGGCTCGACGAACTCGCGCGTGCGCGCCCCGTCGCGCAGCCCGCTCGCGCAAACGGTCCGGTGCGCGTGTATGCCGGTCCGGAGCTCGAGAAACTCGACGCCGAGTCGCGCGGATTCCTGATGTTCCTCGAACAACACGGCGTGATCGATGCCGGCCAGCGCGAGCTGGTGCTCGATCGCGCGCTCGCGCTGGAGCAGGACGCGCTCGATCTCGACGATCTGAAATGGGTCGTGCTGATGGTGCTGTTCAACCAGCCCGGCAGCGAGGCGGCGTACGCCTGGATGCAGACCCAGATGTTCGACGACGAGCCCGAACCGGTACATTAGCGTCGAGGCCCTGGGGAGGGCCGACGCTCATTGGGGGACACCTTGGATTGGTTCTATCACGACCCTGGACAGGGTCGCGTCGGGCCGCTTTCGGCCGAAGAATTGCGCAACCGCTATCGCGATCGCCGCATCCAGCTCGATACGCTGGTCTGGCGCGAAGGCCTGCGCGAATGGCAAGCGCTCGATCGCGTGGGCGAGGAACTCGACCTGCTGTCGGTCAAACAGGACAGCAGCCGCCCGCCGCCGTTGCCGCCGGGCCCGGTGCCGGGCGTCGGCGCCACCGCTTACGCGGCTGCCGGCGCACCGGGTGGTTACGCGCCGGCCTACGCGGGCCGCACCGCACCGCCCGGTTATCGCGCCGCGCCGCCGCAGAAACGCGGCATGTCGGGCTGCCTGATCGCATTGATCGTCGCGGGCGTGGTCGCGGTGCCGATGATCGCAATCCTCGCGGCGATCGCGCTTCCCGCCTACAACGACTACACGGTCCGGGCGAAGGTCGCGCAGCTGGCGGACAGCCGCGCGCCAGCGATCGAAGCGAGTGTCGCGGAAGCGCATCAGCGTCTCGGCCGCTGCGCGAAGGACGCCGCCGAAGCAGGCGTCGACGATGCGAACGTGCACGTCGGCCAGTTGCAGGACGGACGTTGCGCGTTCGAGATCACCTTGCGCGACGCGAAGCCGCAACTCGACGGCAAGACCATCATGTACGCGGAACCGACCCCGCCGTCGACGCAGTGGGACTGCACCGGTGGCGACCTGCCGGCCCGCTATCGCCGCATTCAATGCAAGCCCGCTTCGGAGCCCAGCCCATGAAGACCTGGTACTACAGCGACAGCCAGCGCAACCGCCTCGGGCCGGTGGAAGCTGACGACCTTGCGCAGTTGCATGCCGGCGGCCAGCTGGCGCCCGACGTGCTGGTCTGGCGCGAAGGCATGCCGGAGTGGAAGCCTTGGCGTGAGGTGATGAGCGAAGTGCTCGGTGCCGGTGCGGCCGCGGTCGGCATGCCGGCAGCGCCTCCGAAGGCGACCTTCGCGGTCGCGCGCGAGGATGGCGGTGGCGGAAATCCGTACGAGATCGTCGAGCGTGTCGCGCCGCCGGCATCGCCCTACGCGGCTCCGGCGGCGGCAATCGGCGGCGGTTACGCGCAGGTCGTGCGCGACGGGGACGTCGTGTATGCGGGCTTCTGGAAGCGCTATGCGGCGTACTGCATCGACGGTTTCATCGTCGGCATCGTCGGCTTCTTCGTCCAGATGATGGTCGCGGGCGTCGTATTCGGCGGGATGGCGGCGATCAGCCGCAACCCGGGTGAGGCACTCGGAACTGCCGGCGGGATCGTCGGACTGCTCGCGATGTACGTGACGCCGCTGCTGATCGCGGCGACGTACTTCGGGTTCTTCCATGCGTCGGCGAACCAGGCGTCGCTCGGCAAGATGGCCATCGGCATTAAGGTCACCAACGACCAGGGTGAGCACATCTCGTTCTGGCGCGGGTTCGGTCGCTACTTCGGACTGCTGCTGTCGAGCATTCCGCTCTGCATCGGGCTGATCATCGCCGGCTTCACCGACCGCAAGCGTGCCCTGCACGACATGATCTGCAGCACGCTGGTCGTCGACAAATGGGCGTTCACGGCCCATCCGGAGCGTCAGCGGCCCGAGCTCGGCACGGTCGCGATCGTCATCATCGCGCTGTCGCTTCTGGCGGTGATCGGCTATGTCGCGCTGATCGGCGTATTCATCGCCGCGGTGGCGAGCGGCGCCGGCCACTGACGCCCCATCCCACCGACCGAGCTTGACAGGCCCGGTCGGTGCGTGATGACACTAGATATAGAGAATCGGCGCGCCCGCGGACATTTCCGCGGGCGTCGCCGCTTCGATGCCCCGGTTTTTCACGTAATTCTCTCGCGGCGCGCGGACCCTCGCGCGACGGGAGCCCCGGGCCGCCCGCCCCACGGAGCGCCGCCATGGCCAAGAACCTCCTCATCGTCGAGTCGCCTGCCAAGGCCAAGACGATCAACAAATATCTCGGCAAGGATTTCACCGTCCTCGCCTCGTACGGCCACGTGCGCGACCTCGTCCCGAAAGAGGGCGCGGTCGATCCCGAGCACGGCTTCGCCATGCGCTACGAGCTGATCGACAAGAACGAGAAGCACGTCGACGCGATCGCCAAGGCCGCCAAGTCCGCCGAACACCTGTTCCTGGCGACCGACCCGGACCGCGAGGGCGAAGCGATCAGCTGGCACATCGCGGAGATCCTGAAAGAGCGCGGCCTGATCGGGACCCGTTCGCTCGAGCGCGTGGTGTTTACCGAGATCACGCCGCGCGCGATCAAGGAAGCGATGACCAAGCCGCGTGCGATCGCGGTGCCGCTGGTCGACGCACAGCAGGCGCGTCGCGCGCTCGACTACCTCGTCGGCTTCAACCTGTCGCCGGTGCTGTGGCGCAAGGTGCAGCGCGGATTGAGCGCGGGCCGCGTGCAGTCGCCGGCGCTTCGCATGATCGTCGAGCGCGAGGAGGAGATCGAAGCCTTCATCGCGCGCGAGTACTGGACGATCGAAGCCGAGGCGACACATCCGTCGCAGCCGTTCACCGCCAAGCTCACCCGCCTCGACGGCAAGAAGGTCGAGCAGTTCACGCTGACCAACGAAACCGATGCGCACGCCGCGCGCGACCGCATCTCGCGCGACGCGCAGGGCATGCTGCAGGTCACCGACGTGACCAGCAAGGAACGCAAGCGCCGTCCCGCGCCGCCGTTCATTACCTCGACGCTGCAGCAGGAAGCCGCGCGCAAGCTCGGTTTCTCCACGCGCCGCACCATGCAGGTCGCGCAGAAGCTGTACGAGGGCATGGCAATCGGCGAGGAAGGCACGGTCGGCCTGATCACGTACATGCGTACCGACTCGGTGAACCTGTCGCAGGACGCGATCGTCGAGATCCGCGACGTGATCGCGCGCGACTTCGGCACGCGCGCCGTGCCGGACAAGCCGAACACGTACACGACCAAGTCGAAGAACGCGCAGGAAGCGCACGAAGCGATCCGCCCCAGCTCCGCGCTGCGCACGCCGGCGTCGGTCGCGAGATATCTCGAGGACGATGCGCGTCGCCTGTACGAACTGATCTGGAAGCGCGCCGTCGCGTCGCAGATGGTGCCGGCGGTGCTCAACACGGTGAGCGTCGATCTCGCCGCTGGCAGCGAGCACAGCTTCCGCGTGTCGGGCACGACGGTGGTCGATCCCGGTTTCCTCGCCGTCTACGAGGAAGGCAAGGACACGCGCACCAGCGAGGACGACGAGGAAGGCCGCAAGCTGCCGGCGATGAAGACGGGCGATCGCATGCCGCTCGCCGCCGTCGTTGCCGACCAGCATTTCACCGAGCCGCCGCCGCGTTTCTCGGAAGCGTCGCTGGTGAAGGCGCTGGAGGAATACGGCATCGGCCGGCCGTCGACGTATGCGTCGATCATCGGCACGTTGCTCGCACGCAAGTACGTCGAACTCGACAACCGCCGTTTCCGCCCGACGGACGTCGGCCGCGCGGTGGCGAAGTTCCTGTCCGCGCACTTCACCCGCTACGTCGACTACGACTTCACCGCCAAGCTCGAAGACGAGCTCGATGCCGTGAGCCGCGGCGAAGAGGAATGGGTGCCGCTGATGGAGCGGTTCTGGAAGTCGTTCAAGGAACTGGTCGACGACAAGAAGGACAACATCGATCGCGCCGACGCCGGCTCCGTGCGCGTGCTCGGCACCGACCCCAAGACCGGTCGTCCGGTGAGCGCGCGCATCGGCAAGTTCGGCCCGCTCGTGCAGATCGGCACCAGCGAGGACGAGGAGAAGCCGCAGTTCGCATCGTTGAAGCCCGGCCAGAGCATCTATTCGATTTCGCTGGAGCACGCGCTGGAACTGTTCGGCCTGCCGCGCGATCTCGGCGAAAGCAACGGCGAGAAGGTCAGCGTCGGCATCGGCCGTTTCGGTGCGTTCGCCAAGCGCGGCAGCGTGTATGCCTCGCTTGCGAAGGAAGACGATCCGTACGTGATCACGTTCGAGCGCGCGGTCGAGCTGATCGATCAGAAGGAAGAGATCGCGCGCAACCGCATCATCAAACAGTGGGACGGCTACGACGTGCAGGTGCTCAACGGGCGCTTCGGTCCGTACCTGTCCGACGGCAAGTTGAACGGGCGCATCCCGAAGGATCGTGATCCCGCGTCGCTGAGCCTGGTCGAAGCGCAGCAGATGCTGGAAGCCACCGGCAAGCCGATGCGCGCGCGCTTCGCTAAGAAGGCGACGAAGAAGGTCGCGGCGAAGAAGGCGGCCAAGACGGCGAGCACGGATGCGCCGGCGAAGAAGGCCACCAAGAAGGTCGCGAAGAAGGCCGCCGGAAAGAAGTCGGCGACCAAGAAGGTCGCGAAGAAGGCGGCGGTCAAGAAAGTCGCGGCGAAGAAGGTCGTGAAAAAGGCTACGGTGCCTGACGACGGCGCGGACGACGCGCCGTTCTGATGGCATGCGCGGTGATGCCGGCCCGCTGATCCACGACGCGGCGGCCTCGGACGAGGTCGCCGCGATCGATGCGCTCATCGCTGCGTTCTATTCGCTGTTCGACAACCGCGACGGCCTGTCGCCGTTGCTGCGTACGCCGGAACGCGTGTTTCTTCCTGACGTCACCATCGTGCGTCGCGATGCCGATGCGATATCGGTGATGTCGCTGCACGACTTCATTAAGCCGCGTCGCGCGTGGCTGGCCGACGGCACGCTCGTCGACTTCCACGAATGGGAAACGCAGTCGCGCACGTTCGTGGCCGGCGACATCGCGACGCGCCTGTCGCGTTATCGCAAGCAGGGTTTTCGCAGCGGCGTCGCGATCGACGGCGAAGGCGCGAAGTCGTTGCAGCTCGTCTGCACCGAGGCCGGCTGGCGCATCGCATCGGTGCTCTGGCAGGACGGCGGCGACCTCGACTGGTGCGAGTCGTGAACGCGCAGGATCTCAACATCGCGACCGCCGTTGCCGTGCTGATCCGCGGCGGCGTCATCGCGTATCCCACGGAAGGCGTGTGGGGCCTGGGCTGCATTCCGTTCGATGGCGAGGCTGTGCATCGGCTGCTCGCGATCAAGCGCCGGCCGGTCGAGAAAGGACTGATCGTGGTCGGCGCGGATGCATCGCAGTTCGATGCGCTGGTCGACTGGACCGCGCTCGACGGCGATTCGCGCGATCGCGCGCTGGCGAGCTGGCCCGGCCCGCACACGTGGGTGGTGCCGGCATCGACCGCTGCGCCCGCATGGATCACTGGCGGACGCGATTCCATCGCGGTGCGCGCGAGTTCGCATCCGGTCGTGGTCGCGCTGTGCACGCGACTGGGCGGGCCGCTGGTGTCGACCAGCGCCAACCTCACCGGCGAGCAACCTGCGCGCGATCGCAGCGGGCTGTCGAGCGCGCTGATCGCGCTCCTGGACGGCGTCTGCGAAGGCGAGACCGGTGGGCGCGACGCACCGACGCCCATCCGCGACGCGCGCACGGGTGCGGCGATCCGCGACTGACCGCCGCGGCTGAATCGGTACGAACGCGCGCCGCCGTGTGGCGAGCGGCCTCACGCCACCGGGTGCAAGATCCGCGGATGTCGCGATCCACCGCGCTCCTTCTATCCATCACCCTTGCCGCTGCGCCCGCGGGCGCGGCGACGCCGCCCGCGAGCACGCCGGGCGTCACCATCTATCGCTGCACCGATGCGCGCGGCCACCTCGCGCTGCGCGATTCGCCCTGCCGTGCCGGCGAGCATCAGGAAGTGCGGACGATGGTCCGGCCGACCGACCCTCCGCCGCGCGCAACGGTGGTGATGCGACGTCCGCCGCCAACCCAGGGCGGCGCGATCACGCACGAAGTGATCTATCGCAGCGCGCCGCGCCCTCTTTACGAATGCACGACGCCGGACGGCGAGACCTACACCAGCGAAAACCCGGAAGGGAATCCGCGCTGGGTGCCGCTGTGGACGTTCGGCTATCCGGTGGTGGTCGGCGTGCCCGTGTTCCCGCGGCCGACGCCGCACGGTGGTGGCGTGGTGGTGCAGCGCCCGGGCGGCGCGGTCATCGGGGCGGGCGGTGGTCGTCGCCTGCCTCCGGTCGAGATGGCGACGGTGCCCGGTGGCAGTTGGGTCCGCGACGCCTGCTATTCGCTGCCGCCGTCGGAGGTCTGCTCGCAGATGCGCGACCGGCGCGCGACGCTGGATCGCCGCTGGTTCAGTGCTCTGCAGGGCGATCGTGACGCGATCGAACTCGAGCAGCGCAGTCTCGATGCCCGTCTCTCGGAGGAATGCGGATGAAGCCGGTTCTCGCGCTCGTGCTTGCAACGCTGGTCGGCAGCGCCGCCGCCGCGCCCAGCGTGGTGATCTATCGCTGCGTCGGCGCCGACGGCCAGGTGACCATCCAGAATGGCACGAAGTGCCCGAAGGGCAGCCATGAGCAGAAGCGCGTGGTTGCGACACCGACCTCGACCCCGCGTCCCGTGGTCGCACCCGCGCCGGCGCCCGTCGCGCCGGTGGTGCCGATCGCACCGACTCCGGTGGTCGATGCGACCAACGCGACCGTCGCCACCGCAAAGACGCCCGTGCCGCTAGCGCCCGCCCCGCCAATCTTCGTCTGCCTGACGTCCGACGCGCAGCGCTACTACAGCGAGGCCGAGCAGAACTCGCATTGCGCGCCGCTGGATACGGTCGGGCTCGACGGCGTGAGCGCGACCAATGCCCAAGCCTGCGAGACCGTCGACGACCACTGCGAGGCCGTGGCCGAAGCCGATCGCTGCGCCGCCTGGGCCGAACGCCGCCAGCGCGCGGTGCAGGCACTGACGTTCTCGCCTGAGCAGATCGACCAGGCCCGCGCCGAGCTCGCGCATGTCGACGCGATGATCGCCAAGACCGCCTGCGCGCGTTGACGTTCGACCGCTGATTCCCGACCCGCTACTGACCGTTGTCGTCGTCCGTCGGCGGCGGCTCGGGCGCGGGCAGCGGCGGAGCTTCCGTCGCATCGTCATCCGGGGGAGCCGCCTCAGGCGGTGCCGGCAGATCGCCGGGCGGCGGCTCGGGCGCGGTCATGTCGTCCGGGTTCTCCTCGTCGATCGGCTCGGGCAGCACCTCGCCCTCGCCGCCCGCCATGACTTCGTCATCGGGCTCGCTGATCGGCGCCAGCGGCGGTGCGATCTGGGGCCGCTGCAGCATGCCGCCCGGCGCCAGGCGCACCGCGCTGGTCATGAAGTCGTGCCACATGCGGGCCGGCATCGCGCCGCCGGTGACGCGGCGCATGGGCGTGCCGTCGTCGTTGCCGACCCAGACACCCACCACCAGGTCGCCGGCCATGCCCACGAACAGCGCGTCGCGATGCTCCTGGGTGGTGCCGGTCTTGCCGAAGGTGGGGATCGCGAGGCGCGCCGCGCGACCGGTTCCGCGATCCACGACCTGCCACAGCATGTCGAGCATTTCCGCGCGCAATGTCGGGTCGATCGCCGACGATGGCGGCACACTCGCGCCCGGCAGGCCATGCGGCGTGACCGGTGCGGCGCCCTGCGCGAACGCGGCATAGGCCGAGGTCAGCTCGAGCAACGTGACTTCATAGGTGCCGAGCGCGATCGACGGATCGGTGCCCAGCGGGCTCGACACGCCGAGGTCGCGCGCGGCCTGCACCACTGCGCTCGGGCCCACCTGCTGCACCAGGCGCACCGCGGCCACGTTGCTCGATTTCGCGAACGCATCGCGCAGCGGGATCGCGCCCGAGTACTCGCCGTCGTAATTGGACGGCGACCACTTGCCCAGCGTGATCGGCGCATCGTCGACCAGCGTGTCCGGCGTCGCCCCGCTGCGCAGCGCGGCGTAATAAGTGAACAGCTTGAAGGCGGAGCCCGGCTGGCGACGCGCCTGCGTGGCACGGTCGAACTGGCTCTGCGCGTAGTCGCGGCCACCGACCAGCGCGAGCACCTCGCCGTTCGGCGTCATCGCGACCATCGCCGCCTGCGTGGCGCCGACGCGGCGACCCTCGCCCGCCAGCCAATGGTTGACCACGCGCTGGGCAAGCTTCTGCATGCGCGCATCCAGCGTGGTGTGCACACGGATCTCGCCGTAGTCGGCATCGAACGCCTCGCGGGCCTGCGACGACACCCAGTCGGCGAACCAGGTGCCACCGTTGAGGCGCTCGGTCGACGCCAGCACGCGCGGGTCGCGCACCGCCCGGGCCTGCGATTTGGTAATGACGCCGCCATCGGCCATCGCCTGCAGCACCAGGCGCATGCGCTTGAGCGCTGCCTTGCGGTCGTGCGTGGGCGCGAGCGCGCTGGGCGCCTTGACCATCCCGGCCAGCATCGCCGACTCGCCGATCGACAGGTTCTCCGGCTCCTTGCCGAAGTAGTGATGGGCCGCGGCGCGCAGCCCGTATACGCCGTCACCGAAATAGATGGAGCTGAGATAGCGCGACAGGATCTCGGCCTTGCTCAGCCGCGCCTCGAGGTACACCGCGATCATCGCCTCGCGGACCTTGCGGCGGATCGTGCGGTCGGGCTCGAGGAACGCCGTCTTGGCGAGCTGCTGGGTGATCGTGCTGCCGCCCTGGCGCACGCCACCCGCATGCCAGTTTCTGACCAACGCGCGCGCCAGACCGCGCGGGTCGATGCCGAAGTGGTGATAGAAGCGCCGGTCCTCGATGGCGATGAATGCGCCGGTGACGTGCGGCGGCAAGGCGCGTGCGTCGACCGGGGGTTCCTTCACCGCGCCACGCTGCGCAAAGGCCACGCCGTTGCGGTCGAGCAGCACCAGCGTGGGATCGGCCAAAGGCTGCAGCGCGCGATCGAGCGGGAGCCGCCATGCGATCCAGGCGAACGCGAGCACCACGAACGCGAGCACGACCAGCGCCGCGCGAACGAGGCGTCGCCGCAGGAACGGAACGGGGGTTTCAGGCGATGAGGGTGTCGCGATATCGGGATCGGGCATGTCGCCGTCACCGTCGAAAGGCATCTTCAGCATGTCGACGGTGTACCACCGCGCACGTGAGCGCGACAGGTGCACGTGCATCGAATGCATCTCAGCGAGCCGCGCCAACGCTGTACGCGAACACTGAAACAGCTGAATCACGTTAGTTGTGCTTTCACCATGTCAAAGCCGGCTGCTAACGGCAGTGCGCCTAGGATCGATGTCGGGCCGGGGTCGTGACTGCGACGACGTTGGCCTGGAGACGAAGACCCTTTCCCCCCACGCGACCCAGATCGCAGACAAGGAGCTTTGGCAATGGCGAACAATGACGGCAACAACGGCGGCCGCAGCAATCGCGGTTTCGCTGCAATGGACCCACGCGAACAGCGTGAAATCGCCCGCAAGGGCGGCGAGGCGGTCAGCCAGGACCGCGAACACATGGCGGCGATCGGTCGCAAGGGCGGCGAAGCCTCCGGCGGTGGCAACCGTCGTGGCAACCAGAACGAGCAGGGTGGCCGCGAGAACCAGTAACACCGCATTCCTGGCACGGTCGAAAAGCGCCCCACGTGGGCGCTTTTCATTTGTGCAGACGAGGCGGGCGCAGGCGTCGCGCGATCAGAACCCGTAGCGCAGGAAGCCGCCATCCACCGCGATGCATTCGCCGGTGATGTACGCGGCCGCGGGCAGGCACAGGAACGCGACCGCCGCGGCCACTTCCTCCGGTTCACCCACACGGCCGAGTGGCGTTCGCACCAGCACGTCGTCGAGATAGTCGGGGTCGGACAGCTTGGTCGAGGTGCGCCGCGTGCGGATGTACCAGGGCGCGACCGAATTGACCCGCACGCCGTCGTCGGCCCACTCGATCGCGAGGTTGCGCGTCATCTGGTGCAGCGCGGCCTTGGACATGCCGTAGGGCGCACCGGTGCGCACATGGGTCAGGCCCGACACGCTGCCCACGTTGACGATGCTGGAGCTCGCATGCCGCGTCAGCAGCGGATGCGCATAGCGCGACAGTTCGAACGCCGAGAACAGGTTGACCTCGAACACCTGCCGCCATTCCTCGTCGGCGTAGTCGGTCGCCGGCTTGCTGAGGTTGCCGCCCGCATTGTTGACCAGGATGTCGAGCTGGCCCTCGGCCTGGTCCTCCACCCAGTCCAGCAGTTCGCGCCGCTGCTCGTCGATGCCGACATCGGCGGTGAACGCCATGATCAGGCGATCGGGAAACTCGTCGGCGAGTTCGCTGCGTGCGATGTCCAGTGCATCGCCGTCGCGCGCGGCGAGCATCACGTCGGCACCGAAGCCCAGCAGTTCGCGGGCGATGGCGAGGCCGATGCCGGCGCTTCCGCCGGTGATCAGCGCGAGTCGGCCGTCGAGTCTCCAGCGTCGATCGTCCATGCATCCTCCGGCGGGCTGGCGCGTAGGATAGCCGTCGACGGACGCGCCACGTCCGCTGGAGATCGTCATGACCCGAGCGTTTGCCGCCGTCGCCGCCCTCGCCCTGCTCGCCGCCTGCTCCAAGCCGGAGATGCCCGACAAGGACAAGCCGGTGGAACCGCAGTCGGCGGCACGCCACGACGATCTCAAGCGCGCGATCGACGACCCGATCAACAAGGCGAAGGGTGCGCAGGCCTCCGTCGACGCCGCGGCGAAATCGCAGGATGACGCGATCCAGGCCGCCGAGTCGGGCAACTAGCCCGACGCGTTACCGGCGCTCACTGCAGCGCCGAGTCCGCCGATGCGCCCTGGCAGCTGCGGACCATGCCGAGCAGCGCATCCACCGACGCCGGCTTGCGCAGCACGCGGCAGCCGTAGCGCGTGCGCAGGTCGCGCGAGACGTTTGCATCGACGTTCGCGCTGAGCACCGCGACCGGAATGTTCGAGCCGTGCTCGCGTGAGCGCAGCACGTCCAGGAACTGCCAGCCGTCCATTACCGGCATCGACAGGTCGAGCAGGATCAGGCACGGCGATGCGTCGTTGCGATCCAGGCTCGCAAGCGCGTCCTCGCCGTTGGCGGCGAGCTGCACGTCGAAACCTTCCAGCTCGAACAGCGTGCGGAAGGTGTCGCGGATATCGGGGTTGTCCTCGACGATCAGAATCGCCTTGCCGGAGCTGCTCGGTTCCATGGGGGCACGTACTGCGACCGCGCGTGGCCGGTTCGTGGCCACTGTCGGGTGCGGCGTCCATAGCACGCGTGAAACGCGGCGGTTCCTGCGGTTCGCGTTCAGCGCGCGAACAGGCTCGTCCGTGCGGTGTATGCGGTCAGGCGAGCAACTGGATCAGCGCAGCGGGGTCGACGGGTTTGGTGAGGTGCGCGTCGAAGCCGGCCTCGCGTGTGCGCTCGCGATCCTCCGCGCGGCCCCAGCCGGTGAGCGCGACTAGTCGTGTCGACGCGGTGCGCGGGTCGGCACGCAGGTGCCCGGCAAGCTCGTAGCCGTTCATGCCGGGCATGCCGATGTCGAGGAACGCGACCTCGGGCACGAAATCGCTGACCACTTCCAGCGCCGCCACCCCGCTGCCGGCGCTGCGAACGTCGTGGCCGTCGAGTTCGAGGAAGGCGGTGAGCGTGAGCGCCGCGTCGGCGTTGTCGTCGACCACCAGCACGCGACGGCCGCCGCGCGAGAGTTGCGGTGGGATGACATCGAGCTCGCGCTGCGCGTGCTGCGCGACCGGCAGCTCCAGCACGAACCGGCTGCCGCGCCCGGGTCCTTCGCTTTCCGCGTGCAGGCGGCCGCCGTGCAGTTCGGCGAGCCGGCGCGCGAGCGTCAGGCCGATGCCGAGGCCGCCCTGCTCTTCCGAACCTTCGCCGCGCGCGAACATCTCGAAGATGTGCTCCATCTGCGTCGGCGCGAGACCGATGCCCGTGTCCGACACCTCGATGCGCAGCCATGCGCCTTCGCGACGCGTGCGCAGGCTGACGCGGCCGCCCGCCGGGGTGAACTTGGCGGCGTTGTTGAGCAGGTTGGTCAGCACCTGCGCCAGGCGCGTGTCGTCGGCATCCAGCGGCGTTTCGGGATCGTCGACATCGACATCGAGCGTGAGCCCCGCGGCATCGATCAGCGACGTGCTGGTTTCCAGCGCAACGTCGAGCACGTCGCCGATCTCGACGATGCGACGCTGCAACGCGATCGCGCCGCGGGTGACGCGCGACAGATCGAGCAGGTCGTCGATCAGCCGCACCATGTGGCCGAGCTGACGCTCCATGACTTCGCGTGCGCGCGACGCGACGGCCGCGTCATCGGTCATCTGCATCAGCGCGAGGCCGGTGCGCAGCGGCGCCAGCGGATTGCGCAGTTCATGCGCGAGCGTGGCGAGGAACTCGTCCTTGCGGCGATGCTCGTCCTGCAGCTGCAGGTGCAGGCGCGCGTTGTCGACCGCGGTCGCCGCGCGTCGCGCCAGGTCGGTCGCGAACGCGACGTCACTTTCGTAATAGCGACGCTCGCTTTCGGCATACACCAGCGTGAGCACGCCGATCACTGTGTCGCGCGCGATCAGCGGCACGATGATGTACGAATGCAGTTTCAGGCTGAGCAGGAGACGCGACTGGTCCGCATCGATCGCGTTGTCGATGATGAACTGCTCCGGCAGGTCGGCGACCCATTCCGGCCGGCGCGTTTCGATCACGCTCCACGCACCGCTCTGGCCGCGGCGCGGCGGATAACGCTCGAAGAATTCCTTCGCGATCGCGACGCGCGCGGGATCCGGGTGATACACGGCCACTCGCTCGAGTTCGCCGGCCTCGGTGATCAGGTCGACCGCGAACCAGTCGGCGACCTGCGGCACGACAATGCGCGCGAGGTTGTCCAGCGTGGTCGCGTAATCGAGCGACGCACCTAGGGCTTCGCCGGCGTCAGCGAGCAGCCGCGTCGCCGCTTCCGCGCGATGGCGTTCGGTGACCTCGACGGTGATGCCGAACATGCGTGCGGGGTTGCCGTCGTGGTCGAACTCGACCTGCCCGCGCGTCTGCACCCAGCGCTCGCGGCCCTGCGTGGTGCGCAGCCGGTACTCGAGCATCTCGAACACGCCGGTGCGCATCGCCTCGCGCGATACAACTTCGAGCTTGGGCAGATCCTCCGGGTGGATCGTGCGCATGAACTCGTCACGCTGGCCGACGTCGGTGCCGAAGAATTCGCGCGCATTCGCCGAGCACTGCACGTGGCCGCTGGCGAGGTCCCAGTCCCAGGTCACCAGCCCGCCCGCCATCAGCACGCGGTTGAGACGTTCCTCGCTGCGCAGCAAGCGCGCTTCGGCGCGGCGTGCATCGGTGACGTCGTCGTGCACCAGCACGACTTCGCGGATCTCGCCCGAGTCGTCGTCGCGCACGGGATACGCGTAGGCGCTGACCCAGCGCGTGGCTTCGAGATGCGTACTCGCCGAGGGCAACGTTTCGTGCGGGTCGTACGCGATGGTCGGCAGCATCGTCGGCGTGCCGGAGAACGCGCGGCGCAGCAGCGGCGCGATGCCCTTCTTCTCGAGCTGCGGGTCCTCGAGCATGTTGTAGTCGCCCAACGCGTCGAGCGTCAGCCCCCACAACTTTTCCCAAGCCGTGTTGACGCCGATCGTGCGGCCGTTCGGCGCGAGTCGCTGCGTCGACAGCGGCGACTGCTCCATGATCGCGCGGAAGCGATGCTCGGACAGGCGCAGGTCGGCCTCGGCACGTTCGCGACGCTGCAACTCGTCCTGCGCAGCGCGATACAGGCGCGCATTTTCGACCGCCAACGCCGCGCGGCGCGCGAGCTCTTCGGCGAGCAACTGATCATCGTCGTCATAGCGACGATCCGATTCGGTGATGCCCAGCGACAGCACGCCGATCACCTGCCCGTGCGCGAGCATCGGCACGGCCAGGCTCGATCGCACGCCGATGTCGCGCATCAGCTGCAGGTGGTCGGCGTCGAGTGTGTGGCTGGCGAGCGCGTCGAGCGTCACCACGTCGATGCGTTCGGTGCGTCCGCTGGCGAGCACGCGGCCGGCGGGGGACGGCGAGCGCGTCGGGTTCGAGTACTGCGCGGCGAGCCGGTCCATCAGCACGCGCTTGTCGTCGCGCAGGTGCTCGGCGGCGACGCGTCGCAGGCCTCCGCCTTCGACCACGTCGACGACGCAGTAGTCGCCCAGCTCCGGAATCGTCAGCCCTGCCAGGCCGGTCAGCGTGGTTTCGTAGTCGAGCGATGCCGCGAGCCGCTCGCCTGCAAGCGCAAGGAACGCGAGCCTATGCAGCGCGCGTGTTCCTGCGTCGGGCGACGGGCGGGACGGATCGGACATGCGGCGACGACCGAACGGAGGGCCGCCACTATAGCGGCGTGCCGTGCAGCCCTCGTCGCGGCCGCCGGGCCAGAAAACGACGAAGGCGGCCGAAGCCGCCCCCGTCCCATGCATCAGCGGATCAGAGCCCGCAGAAGCAGTACGCAACCGCCTTGACCGGTGCACCGCCGCGATCGTTCGCCGAGGCTTCGAGGAACTGCAGGTCGCGCGCGGCCTGCGGCGCCGTCTTGACCAGCAGCGCGCGCGCCATGTCGGACTCGCGCAACAGACCCATGCCGATGCGGCTCTGTGCGAGTCCGGTGAAGAACTTCTCGAACGGCGTCGCGGTCTTCTCGATGTAGCGCACGTCGTAGTCGCCGCGCTTGCCGAGCTTGGCGCGATCGGCCGCGTAGTCGAGTGCGTCCTGCAGGCCGCCCATCGCGTCGACGATGCCCCGCTCCTTGCCCTGCGCGCCGCTCCACACACGGCCCTGCGCGATCGCATCGATCTGCTCGACCGTGCGCCCACGCGCCTTGGCAACGCGACCGGTGAAGTCGCGGTAGCCCTTCTCGATCACGCTCTGGATGACGTTGCCGACCTGCGGGTCCAGCGGACGCGTGAGGTCGAACGCACCGGCGTACGGTGAGGTCGCGACACCGTCGGTATGCACGCCGATCTTGTCGAGCGCGCGTGCGAAGTTCGGCACGACGCCGAAGATGCCGATCGAACCGGTGATGGTCGAGGGGTCGGCATAGATGCGATCGGCATTCATGCTGATCCAGTAGCCGCCCGACGCTGCGACATCACCCATCGACACCACGACCGGCTTGCCGGCGTCCTTCAGGCGCGCGACTTCGCGGCGGATCTGCTCGGACGCGAACACTTCGCCACCGGGCGAATTCACGCGCAGCACCACGGCGGCGACGTTGTCGTCGTCATGCGCCTGGCGCAGCAGCTCGCTGGTGGAATCGCCACCGACCTTGCCCGGAGGCGCGTCGCCACCGGTGATCTCGCCTTCGGCCACCACCACCGCGACGTGCTTGTCCGGCACCACGCCTTCAATGCCCTTGTCGAGGTGCGCGACGTAATCGTCGAGGTCGATGCGACGGAAGCCGCCGGTCGCGTCGTCGTCGGCCACGCCGCGCTTGCGCAGCATGTCCCACACTTCCTGGCGCGTCTTCAGGCCATCGACCAGGTGCTGGTTGAGCGCGAGTTGCGCCATGTCGCCCTGCACCGCGAGCACGCCCTGCGGCAGGTTGTTCACGTCGTCGGTGAGCTGCGCGACGGTGAGCTTGCGCGCGGTGGCGATGTCGCCGAGGTAGCGCTGCCACACGTCGTTCATCCAGAACAGGTCGGCTTCCTTCGACGCCGGCGACGCGGCATCGAGGATGTACGGCTCCGCCGCCGACTTGTACGTGCCGACCTTGAACAGGTGCACGTCGATGCCGAGCTTGTCCTGCAGGCCTTCGCGGAAGAACTGGCGGTATCGCGACAGGCCTTCGAGCGTCACCTGCCCCATCGGGTCGAGGTAGACCTCGTTCGCCTGCGCGGCGAGCAGGTACTGCTTCTGGTCCATCTGTTCGGAGAACGCGACCACCTGCTTGCCGCTGGCGCGCAGGCGCGCGATGGCCGCGGCGACTTCGCGCAGCGAGGCCATGCCGCCGCCCTGCAGGTCGTCGACATGCAGGAACACGCGTTCGATGTTCTTGTCGCGCTGCGCCGAATCGAGTGCACGCAGCACGTCGCGCAGCTGCAGCTCTTCGCTGTGCCCGCCCATGCTGCGGGCGAACTGCCGGCTCACCGGATCGCTGGTGAACTGCTCGACGAGGTTGCCTTGCGGCGCGATCACCAGCGTCGTGCGCGGCAGCAGCGGATGCGCGTTGCCGCCGGCGAGCGATGCGATGAACAGCAGCGCGAACAGAAGCAGCAGGCCGAAGAAGACGATGTTGACGATCAGCCGGCGCGTGAAATTCATCACGTCCCACAGGCCGACGAAAACGCTCGCGATGGGGCCGCGACGGGTGGAGTTCATCGGGGATTTGTCTCGGAAAGATTGCAGTGACAGGGTACCGGGCCGGGCCGCGGCGGTCATGCCCCAGAGGTCACCGGGCCGTTTCGGCTGCCGCCAGCCGGGCCACGCGCTCGGGCCTGCTGGACCGCGCGAAGCGGCTGCACAGCAGGATGGCGGCGACGGTGAGCCCGGCGATCAGCCCGGTCCACATGCCTTGCGGCCCCCAGGCCCGATTGCCGAGCAGCCCGAGGCCCAGCGTCGCCCCTAGCGGCATGCCGATGCCCCAGTACGCGAAGGCGGCCAGGCCCATCGGTACGCGCGTGTCCTTGAGCCCGCGCAACGCACCGGCCGACAGCACCTGCACGCCGTCGGGGAACTGGAACGCCGCGGCGTAGAGCAGCAACGAGGCCGCGAGCGTCGCGACCTGAGCGTCGTGCGTGTACAGCCGCACCACCGCGTGGTTGCCCGCCAGCAATAGGCACGCGGAGATCGCCTGCGTCGCCAGCACGATCACGTAGCCGGCGAGCGCGGCGCGGCGCAGGCCCGCGGCATCGCCACGTCCCAGTGCATGCCCGACGCGCACGGTCGTGGCTTCGGCCACCGCGAGCGGCACCATGAAGCACAGGCTGGCGACATTGATCGCGATCTGGTGCGCGGCCGCCGGCACCGGACCGAGTCGCGCCACCAGCAGCGCGGTGGCGATGAACAAGCCGCCTTCCATCAGCACGGTGACGCCGATCGGCAGGCCGGTCGCGAGCAGCCCGCGGATGGTCGGCCAGTGCGGCGCATCGAAGCGACCGAACACGCGGATGTCGCGCATGCGCGGCGCTTTGGCGTGCACTGCGGCGAAGCTCAGCGCCTGCATCCACATCATCACCGACGACGCGATGCCGAGCCCGCCCGCGCCGAGTTCCGGCAGGCCGAACGCACCGAAGGTCAGCACGTAACCCAGCGGCACCAGCACGACGAGACCGCCACCGCCGAGCACCATCGTCGGCAGCGTCCAGTGCAGGCCTTCGGCGAGGTAACGCATCGCGAGGTAACAGGTCAGTGCCGGCACGCCCCAGCGGATGCCGTGCATGAAGGCGGTCGCGCCCGGAACGATGTCGGGCGCGATGCCGAACGGTGCGAGCGCGCGCGGCGCGAGGGTCAGGAACACGAACATCAACAGGCCGAGGCCGAACGCGAGCCACAGCGACTGGCGGAACAGCGCGCCGATCTCGCTGCGCCGGCCCGCGCCATCGAGATGCGACACCGATGGCGGCATCGACATCAGCGTGCCCATCGGCACCATCATCGGCAGCCAGAACAGGGCAGTGCCCACAGCGACTGATGCCAGCGTCGACGTGCCGTGCTGGCCGGCGATGCTGCTGTCGACGAAACCGATCAGGCCGGTCGAGACATGCCCGGCGACGAGCGGCGCGGCGAGCGTCGCGGTGCGGCGGATCTCGTGCGGGAAGCGTGCAGGCGCGGACACGATGGGCTCGGACGCGGCGGGCCATCGTAGGCCGCGGCGGCGTCGATCGCTACCGTCGCGGGCCTTATGACGATCGACCGGTCGCACAAACCCGCTGCGCGTGCTGCAATGCGCGCCGAGCCGCGAGGGGACCGCGATGCACGCTGAAGCAACCACCGCCTGCGAAAACTGCGGGACGATCCTGCAGGGTCATTACTGCCATGCCTGCGGACAGAACGCGCACAACCCGCTGAGCAGCTTCTCCCACGCGCTGGAAGAAGTGTTCGAATCGTTCTGGCATCTCGACGGCCGCGCGTTCCGCACGTTCCGCGACCTGTTCGTGCCCGGCCGCGTCGCCTGCAATTACCTCAGCGGCCAGCGCGTGCGTTACATCCCACCGCTGCGCGTGTTCCTGGTGCTGGTCGTCATCACCTTCTTCGTCGGACGTTTGACCGTCAGCGACGATGGCGATACGTCGACCGGCAAGACCAACATCCACGTCGTCGACACCGGCACGGGCGATTCGACGTTCGCGAACGCAACGACCGAAGCCGAGGTGCAGAAGAAGCTCGACGACGCGCTCACCGGCATCGCGACGGCACGTGCCAAGGGCAAGGACGTGCCGTTCGTGGGCGTCGCCATGGACAAGTCCGAAGCCGAAGTGCGTGCGCAAGCCGCGGCACGCATTGCCGAATTGCGCCACGCCGCCGGGCCCGCGGTGGTTACGCCGCCGGTGCCGCCGAAGGGCGTGTCGTTCGGTATATCGCCGGGCGACAAGTCCGCGAAGGCCGCCGCCAAACCCGGCAACGAAGCCGACGACGACGGCGATGGCGACGACACGCGCGAGTCGATGGACAAGATGGTTCGCGGCATCAACGGCGCGAAGCTGCGCGATCCGAAACTGCCGTGGGATGCGAAGACCAATCCGGTCGACGTGCCTTGGCTGCCGGACTTCGGCGATCGCTGGTTCAACCATCGCATCGCGAACTTCGCCGACAACGTCGACCGCATGCAGCACAACGGCACGTTCGTCTTCCAGTTGATGCTGGCCGCGGTGCCGTCCGCACTGTTCCTGATGCTTCCGCTGTTCGCGTTGATGCTGAAAGTGCTCTACATCGGCACGCGCCGCACGTATCTCGAGCATCTGGTCGTCGCGCTGTACAGCCATGCGTTCCTGCTGCTCACGCTGTTCGCGAGCTTCGTGCTTGCGCTGTGCCCACTGTCGGCGGCGATCACCGTGCCACTCACGTTGCTGCTGTGGCTGTGGGCCGGTGTCTACCTGCTGCTGATGCAGCGCCGCGTTTACGGCCAGCACTGGGCGATCACGATCGGCAAGTACCTGGTCGTCGCGTTCCTGTACCAGTTCCTGATCATGCTGGCGTCGATCTACGTGGCGTTCGCGGGGCTGACCAGTGCGCACTGACATGCTCACCTACGAAGTCACCGCCGACGTCGACGCCGACCTGCGCACGCAGTACCTCGACTGGCTGGGCCCGCATGTCGCGGAGATCCTGGCGCTGCCGGGCTTCACCGGTGCGGATGTCGACGAAGTGCTCGACCCTGACGATCCCGACCGCATGCGCGTCTGCATGCGTTACCGGCTGACCGATGCGGATGCGCTCGATGCGTATCTCCGCGAACACGCACCGCGACTGCGCGCCGACGGGCTCGCGCGCTTCGGCGATCGCGTGCGCACGCAGCGTCGCGTCATGCGACCGCTCGACTACATCGCCTGATCGCGGCTCAGCGCTCCAGGCGCTGCATCAACCACGCCGCGCGATTGCTGTCCGCGGTCGACACCAGTTCGCGACGCAGGGCTTCGCGCGCCTGCGGTGGCGTGCGCTGCACCAGCACCGCGAGTTGCTCGCGTTCGTCCGGCGTCATCGCGCGCAACGTGCGTAAAAGCTCGGGCGCGTCACCGGCCGGCATCTGTGCCAGCAACGGTTGGAGGCGCGGATAGACGACGCCGAGCGACGGCCCGAGTCGCCAGCCATGGCGCTCGCTCGCATCGAGCGCATCGAACTGCGTGTGCAGTGCCTGTCGCGTCACAGGATCGAGCGCGGCGTACTGCGCGGCGGCCGCGCGCACGCGGGCCTGATCGTCCTGCGGCAATTGGCGCCACGCCTGCCAGTCGGCGCGGCGCTCCTCGCGCTCAGTCAGCGGCAGGCGATCCCATGCATCCGCGCGTTGCTTGAACGCGGCTTGCTGCGAAGTCGTCCACGTCGACCAGATGCGCGCGTGCGCTTGGAGCGCGGCGCGCTGCAGCGGTTGCAGCACCGCGGCGACGTCCTGCAGGTCATCGGGCAGCGCCTGCGCACTTGCCCAGCCGGCGATGCACAGGGCGACGAGTGCGAGAGCTTTACGGCGCATCGGTCGCCTCGCTGGTTTCGGGCGCATCGGCTGCGTTGGGTGCATCGTTGGTGGCGGGCGCGTCGGTCGTCGGTCGATCGACGTGACCGACCATCCAGCTCAGGAACGCGGCGTCCTGCGCGAGGCGTGCGCCGTCGGGGTCGGCCAGCTGTTCGAAGTCGGGGTGGGCGATCAGCCCGGAGTCGTGCTCGTAACGGCTTGCGGGCTCACCGGCCGGCGGCAGTGCGGCGATGCGCACCTCGCCATCGCGCGCGCCGTTGAACCAGCGCAGGCCGAAGAACGCGAGCAGCGCGACGACCACCACCGCGGCAATCCATCGCGGCCGGCGATCGGGACGCTGCGGGAAGAAGCGTTCGGCCGGACCGGCCAGCGCGCCCTCTCGCATGCGTGCCAGCTGCAATGCACGCGATGCCGGCAGATCGCGGATGCGTTGCTGCACGTTGCGCTGCAGCTGCGTCCAGGCGCTGGCGTCGGGCGCCCCGTCGGGCAGCGTCGGCAGCGCGCGGATCACCGCGGTGCGCAGCTGGTCGACGGTGACGCCGAGTACATCGGCGGCCGCGGCTTCGTCGAGCCCGGCGGCGAGGCGCAGCAGCAGCGCCGAGCGCACGGCGGCGGATGCCGTCGGCAATCCGTCGATATGGACATCCCGCGCATTGCGCAGCGCCGGCTGGCGCAGCAGCAGCGTCCAGAACAGGCGCGGCCAGTCGGCCATCGGCGACTCGAGGGCGGCCTCGCGGAAGATCGCCATGGCGCGCGTCAGCGCGGCGTCGCCCACCGTCGGCGCACCGGTCTGCAGCTCGGCGAGGACGGCGGCGCGGCGGTCGACGCCGCGAAGGAAGGCGGCCAGCGCGGCGGGCTGGGCGAGCGCCGGGGCAGGCGCCGAAGCGGGAAACGACATGGCCGGGATGATAGCCGTCGCGTCCGTCGGCACCCGCCGGATCGGCGAGCGCGGGTGCTTGACAGGACGGTTCTTCACGGCTCCACCCTTATGTGACGCGGTTCCACGGCCGAATGCGTTGTGCACAGCCGTCATCTGGCCGTCATTCGCAGCTTTTGCGACGTTTCGCAGGCAGCATGACAATCGTGTTTCACGCCTAACTGATTGATCGCGCTGGAAATATCCGGCATGGCGATTTTTTAGCCAACCCACGGCCGCTGCCCGTCTTTACGGGCTCGCGCACATCGGCCGACAGTCCATTCACAGACTTATCCACATCCGATGTGGATAAGGGCCGATCTTCAATACGGACGCGGACTTACGTTCGATTCATCACCACGGCGCGAGCAATGCGGTCCAAGCTCGGCGCCCGTCCGGACCGCCGCCGCCCCTAGACTTCACCCGATGCCCGCTTCCCCCTCCAACCGCGCTGAACAGGCCATCGATCCGGTGTGGAAGGTCGCGATCGGCGGCCTGCCGCTGGCCCGCCTGTTCGACTACCGGCCGGTCGAGGGCGACACCGGCGACGTGGTCGGTTGCCGGGTCCGCGTGCCGTTCGGGACGCGCGAACGGGTCGGTGTCATCGCGGCGGTCGGCCCGGCCGACGGCGATGGCGCCGAGCTCAAGCCGGCGCTCGAACGCCTCGACGCCCAACCGCTGCTCGCCGGCGAACTTTGGGATTCGCTGCGCTGGCTGGCGCACTACACGCACGAGCCGTTCGGCGAGGTCGTGGCCACCGCCCTGCCGACGCTGCTCCGCCACGGCGAGCCGCCGCCACCCACCGATCGCATCGGCTGGCGCCTGAGCGCCGCCGGTACCGAAACGCTGCCCCGTCTCCGCCCCGGTCGCCCGCGCCGCCTCGCCGAACGCCTGGCCGACGGCCCAATCGCAGAGGACGAACTCGACAGCCTGTTCGACGACTGGCGCGCCGCGCTGCGCAGCCTCGACGGCCGCGGCCTCGTCGAATCCGTGGTGATGACGCCCGCGACCACGCCAGCGCGTCCCGGTCCCGAACCCAATGACGAACAACGCCTCGCGATCGACGCGATCCTCGATTCGCGCGATGCATTCAACGCCTTCCTGCTCGACGGCATCACCGGCAGCGGCAAGACCGAGGTCTACCTGCACGCGATCGCCGACTGCCTCGCGCGCGGCAAGCAGGCGCTGGTGTTGGTGCCCGAGATCGGCCTGACGCCGCAGACGCTAGCGCGCTTCCGTGCGCGCCTCGGCGTGCCGGTGTACGCGCTGCACTCGGGCCTGTCCGACGGCGATCGCGCACGCACGTGGGCCGCATGCCTGCGCGGGCAGGCGCGCGTCGTCGTCGGCACGCGCAGCGCGGTATTCCTGCCGCTGCCCGATGCCGGCCTCATCGTCGTCGATGAAGAACACGACGGCAGCTACAAGCAGCTCGACGGCATCCGCTACCACGCACGCGACTTCGCTCTGTATCGCGGCCACGCGCTCGGCGTGCCGGTCGTGCTCGGCAGCGCGACGCCGTCAATGGAATCGCTGCGCAACGCGCGCACCGGCCGCTACACGCACCTGCCGTTGCGACATCGTGCAGGCGTAGCGAAACCGCCCGCCGTGCGCGTTATCGACGTGCGCAAGCGGGCGCTCGATGCCGGCCTGTCGAACGAACTCATCGACACGCTGTCACGCACGCTCGAAGCCGGCGGCCAGGCGCTGGTGTTCAAGAACCGACGCGGCTACGCACCCGTGCTGCTCTGCCACGACTGCGGCTGGACCGCGGAGTGTCCGCGTTGCGATGCATCCATGACCGTGCACGCGAAGGGTCGTCGCCTGCAGTGCCATCACTGCGGCGCGTCGAAACGTTCGCCGGACGCATGTCCGGCCTGCGGCGGGCTCGCATTGCAACCGCAGGGCGCGGGCACCGAGAAACTCGAGGAAACGCTGGCCGCGCGTTTCCCGCAGGTGCCCGTCGTGCGCATCGACAAAGGCACCACGCGCAATCGCGACGCGCTTGCCGGCCATCTCGAAACACTGGGCGACGGCCCCGGTATTCTCATCGGCACGCAGATGCTTGCGAAGGGCCACGACCTTCCGGGCCTGACGCTGGTCGCGGTCGTCGGCATCGACGAAGGCCTGTTCTCCGCGGACTTCCGCGCGCCGGAAAAACTTGCGCAGTTGCTGGTGCAGGTCGCCGGACGTGCAGGCCGCGCCGACAAGGCGGGCGAAGTGCTGCTGCAGACGCACCATCCCGAGCATCCGCTGCTGCACACGCTGCTCACCGGCGGCTATCCGCTGTTCGCGAACGAAGAACTCGCGTTGCGCGAAGACGCGCAATTCCCGCCGTTCGCCCACATGGCGATGTTTCGCGCCGAAGCGCGCGAGATGGACATCGCGAACGCATTCCTCGCGCAGGTGCGCGGCCATCTAGAAGCGTCGTCGGCCGGCGGCGTACTTATCACGCAAGGCCCGCTGCCCGCGCCGATGCCACGTCGCGCCGGCTACCAGCGCGCGCAACTCGTCGTCTCGTCCAATGCGCGCCCGGCATTGCACGCCGCGCTCGACGCCGCATTGCCCGCGATCCGCGAACTGCCGGAAGCGCGCAAGGTGCGGTGGTCGCTGGATGTGGATCCGGTGGACCTGTATTAGCGTCTGGCGCGCGCTCGCGGTAGCCTGCGCGCCACATTCGAGAAAGGACTCTCATGCGCTCAGCGTTTCTGTTGACCGCGATGGCGGCATCGACGTTTTGGCTCGCGGGTTGTAAGCAGCCTGCAACGGCGCCTGGAGCGGCGTCCGGCACGACGGCCCCCAATGCGGCAGCCGCGGTTCGAGCAGCACCCGCCGATCCGCTTGTCGGTCTCACGTGCGCTCGGCCGCGAAAGGGTTGGGCCACAACGTGCACAGCGCAGGATTATGAGGTGTCGGGCAACCTCGCCGATTGCAATCGCGACACGGCATCACTGGGCAGCGTGACCCGATCGGTTGCCCTGCTCGAGCGCCTGTTGCCTGGACCGCGTCAGGCCGCCGTCGCCACCGCATCGAAGGGGCAGATGCTGTGCATCCACTACGTGGCAGAACCGCGCAACGGAGGCGATCGCCTACTCTATGTCACGGCAGTGGATGCCTCCACGGTCGCCGCATGCGCACATCGGTGTACCTCGCCCGAAGCCGCCGTGAAGTGGTCTGCCGCAAAACCCCGAGAAGCATGCGAGGTCCGCGGCGGCGCTTATTCCGCCGGCTGCGCATCTGGCTGGATCAACGCCGACGCGGTCGACACCTATGACATGGGTCTGCCCGATACGAGCGATGCCCCGCCTCTTGCGACGTACGAACACGCGCTACCGGACGTCACCGTCAACGGGATTGCACAAGGCCCTGCGCTTACCTGTGTTGTGGGTGCCAGACTCGACGATATCGGCCAGCAATCGGCTGTCGTGGCTGCGTTTGACCCCGGCACGACGACGCCGAAGTGGACCGCAGCTGTTCCGCATGGTCCCGACTTCTACCAGAACCGCGCCACGCACTGTGCGTGCTCGGCCGATCGATGCTACGTGCTGATCGCCACGGATACCCAGGCGCCGCAATCGACCAGCCAGACGCTGCTGTCCGTCGTCCGGATGTCGAATGCCGGTGCAATCGTTGCGATGCACGACCTGCCTGCGATATCGGGTGTACCGGACGGCGCCAGCGTGTGGGCGGATGCGGGCAATGCCCACTTCCGCATCTCGTCCGACGCCCTCGAGGTCGCCGGCTCATGGCGACGCGGGGCCGAAGACGATGCGCATCCGTTCGATGTCCGGCTCCCTCTTTTCTGACTGCAAGGACGCACGTCATGACCAACGATCGACTCACACCGCAGCAGCAATTCATCGCCGACCTCTACCCGGCGGCCGTTCGCGTCTCCCGCGAAACGGGCATGTCGTGGGAACTGATCCTCGCGCAAGCCGCGCAGGAGACAGGCTGGGGCACCAAGGTGCTTCCGGGTACGCACAACATCTTCAACATCAAGGCGTCATCCGACTGGCACGGCCCGACGCGCACGTTCAACGTCTGGGAAATCGAGAACGGTCACAAGGTCTGGAAGGACCAGGCGTTCCGTGTCTACGGCTCCACTGAAGAGGCGCTGCGCGATCGGGTCGCGTTCCTGAGGGGCAACCCGCGATACGCAGCGGCCGGCCTCTTCGACACCGGAACGAAGGGCGATCTCCACGCGGAAGCCGCTGCGCTCCAGCGCGGCAAGTACGCCACCGACCCCGGCTACGCCACCAACCTCGGGCGGGTGTTCGATGGCCCGACGATGCAACGCGCGATCGCGTATGCGCGCACGCACGACGCCGTTGTTCCTGTCCTGCATACCAACGATACGGTGGCGACGGCGCCTTCAGCGGACCAAC
The DNA here is from genome assembly GCF_054061195.1 of Lysobacter sp. HA35. Classification (NCBI taxonomy): domain Bacteria; kingdom Pseudomonadati; phylum Pseudomonadota; class Gammaproteobacteria; order Lysobacterales; family Lysobacteraceae; genus Lysobacter; species Lysobacter sp. HA35. The sequence goes on from NZ_JBSSDY010000001.1 coordinate 2,306,182, forward strand.
GTCCGGTCCAGAACACGACTGACAGGGATCGCGCGTCGCGCGCAACGATCTACGAAGCAGCGCGGCACCACTTTCTCGCCGATGACCGGCGCTTCGAATACGGCCGCAGCGACATGCGCCTGGCGAACAAGGAAGGAAACCTGCGCACCGATCCCAGTCGAACGGAACAGGACCTCGACGGTGACGGCTTGAAAGGCGTCGACTGCTCGTCGTTCGTCTGGCGCGGACTCCGCGAGGCGGGATACGGCGTTCCCGCCTCGCCCTTCACCTCGCACGACCTGTTCAACGGACGGGCGATGACGCCTTATGCACGGCAGCATTTCGACATCATCTCCGCCGCCGAGGCCCGCGAGCCCCACGGGGCGCTTCAATCCGGTGATGTCCTGTTGTTCAAGAGCAATTCCGGGTCCGGCCAGCACGTGGCGATCTTCAAGGGCTACGACGCACACGGCCGGATCCAGTTCATCGGGTCACAAACCGGCTTCGGCCCTGCGGAAGTCACCATCGCCCCGCATGGCTACTGGGACGGCGACCAACAGCACATCGTCGGTGCGTTGCGTGCCAAACCGGAATTTCGCAGTCGTGCGCCGGCGCACGACATCGGCGCGACCACACGCGACGTCGAGGTCGGGCCCGTCCACGCGTCAGCCCATGCGGCGGCAACTGTCGAACACGCGCGCCCCCGGCCTGCGCTTGACGGCGTACAACCCGGCGCCCACGGCCCCACCGTCGCTACCCTCCAGCGCCGCCTCTTCGAGCTCGGCTATGGCGGTGAGGACGGCAAGCCGCTCGGCATCGACGGCGAGTTCGGTCGCAACACGTCGCACGCGCTGAAGCAGTTCCAGCGCGAGCACGGTTTGCAGGCATGGGTGTCGCGGGGCCGCGCACCGAAGCGGCGCTCGATCGCGCGGAGAAGGCGCTGATGTCGGATCCGGCGCATCCGCAGCATCGCCTGTACGAGCAGGTGCTGGACAAGGTGCGTGCGGCGGAGACAGCCCGGGGCACGCCCGTCGGCGCGCACAGCGAGCGCATCGCCGCATCGCTGGTGGTGGAATGCGAACGCGAGGGCATCGCCCGGGTCGATCGTGTCGAGATCAACGACACCGGCAAGCTCGTGCGCGCCGTCCAGGTCAGTCCTATGCGCGACGAGACTGGCCTCAATCGCAGCACCGACGCAATCGACCTCGCTCAGGCGTCGCGGCAGCCACTTGCGGAAAGCGCGCAGCAGGCGCACCAGGTCACGGTCAACGTGCGCACCCAGCAGGCGGAGCCGCAGTGGCGCCATGTGCAACCGGCGCCGGTGCTCGCGCATTGAACACAGCGCGGACGCTCGTGCATGCGGCGTCGGCGCCTTTCATTCGATCGCACGGCCGTTGCGCGACAATCAGCAGATGACAGCCCTTCTCGACGCACTCCGCACCCACTCGACGATCGTCGCCGACACCGGCGACATCGACGCAATCGCACGTTTCCGCCCGCTCGACGCGACGACCAATCCGTCGCTGCTGCTGAAGGCCGCCGCGCTGCCCGCGTACGCACCGCTGGTTGAAAGCGCATTCGCCACCGCGGAGGGCGCGGATCACGACGCGCGCGTTGCGGATGCGTCGGATCGCCTCGCGGTCGCGATCGGCGGCGAAATCCTGAAACTCATTCCGGGCCGCGTGTCGACCGAAGTCGATGCGCGCCTGAGCTTCGATACCGACGCGACGGTCGCCAAGGCGCACCGCCTCGTCGAGCTCTACGACGCCGCCGGCATCGGCCGCGATCGCCTGCTGATCAAGATCGCATCGACGTGGGAAGGCATCCGCGCGGCGGAGCGCCTCGAACGCGAAGGCATCCACTGCAACCTCACGCTGCTGTTCTCGTTCGCACAGGCGGTTGCATGCGCCGAAGCCGGCGTCTTCCTGATCTCGCCCTTCGTGGGCCGCATCTACGACTGGTACATCGCGAACGGCAGCGTGCAACCCGCAACGCCGCAGGACGATCCCGGCGTGCAGTCCGTCACCCGCATCTGGCAGTGGTACAAGCGCCACGGCTACGACACCGTCGTGATGGGCGCGAGCTTCCGCAACGTCGGCCAGATCACCGCGCTCGCCGGCTGCGACCGTCTTACGATCTCGCCGGAACTGCTGAGCGAATTGCAGGCAAGTGATGCGACGCTGCAGCGCGCGTTGGTCGACAACGGCGAACGCGCGAATGCACCGACCCATCTCGACGAAGCCAGTTTCCGCTGGCAGCACAACGAAGACGCGATGGCGACCGAGAAACTCGCCGACGGGATCCGCAAGTTCGCGCAGGATCAGGTGAAGCTGGAAACACTGCTGGGTTCGAAGGTGCTCTAGCGTCCGCTTCGTTTCAACGGGCGAGTGAGTCGCTCGCCGCATCGATACAAACTGTGGGTCTTGTATGCGCGGTCCGGGGGCTTAGCACCGTCGCCGGCGTTGTCGCATTGATGTGGGGCACAGCCGGGACGCGCCGTCCGGCTGCGCGTCAAGTTTCGATGGACAACGGAAGAATGGTCGCGCTCGCGCGGCCGTCGATGATCGTCAGCTCGCCTACGCTGATCGGCAGCTTGAAACGTCGCGGGCCCGCGCTGCCGGGATTGACGAGCAGATAGCTGTCATGCGTTTCGATCGTCGCGCGGTGCGAATGTCCTGCGACGATGACGTCGACGCGTTCGCTCGGTGGATACGTGGCGAGCGTCTTGATGTCGTGCAAAAGGTAGATGGCGACGCCGCCGAGTTGCACCGTCCGTGCATCCGGTAGATCGCGCGCCCAGTCGGCGGTGTCGTTGTTGCCGCGAATCGCTGTCACCGGCGCAATGTCCGCGAGCGCGTCGAGGATGGACGCGGCGCCGATGTCCCCGGCATGCAGGATGTGGTCACTGCCGCGCAGCGCTTCGATCGCCTCCGGCCGCAGCAGGCCGTGCGTGTCGGCGATCAGACCGATGCGCATCGTCAGACGTCCGGAGCTGTTGAAGCGGCGTCTTGCGCATCGCGCTGCACAGCATCCAGCGGATACTCGATGAAGCGCGGCGGTACCTTCTCGATGAGCCAGACGCCGTTGTCCGAGCGGTAGAACATTTCGCCGGCCGTGTGCAGCGCATGCGCGCGGATGCCGAGCACCGCAGGCACCCCATGACGCGCGCCGACGCGGCGTGCGGTGTCGGCATCCGTCGCGAGATGCACATGACGACGTCGACCGCGATGCAGGCCGTCGCGCAGGATGGATTTCAGATGCCGCGTCGCCGTGCCGTGGAACAGGCGTTCCGGCGGCTCGACCGGGACGAGGCCGAGATCGACGTCGATCGAATGACCCTGGTTCGCCCGAATACGCGTGCCGCTCGCATCGACGGCGAAGCGCTGCTTGTCGTTGCTCGCGACGATCTCGTCGAGCGTTGCGCGATCCAACGCGACGCTGTGCGCCGCGGCCGCCGCAAGCAGTTCATCGACATCGGCCCAACCCGCGTCGTCCAGCGACAGGCCGATCGACTGCGGCGAATGCCGCAGTACGCGGCTGATGAAACGGCTCTGGCGGACGAGCTCCGCGCGCATCAGTGCGGGCGATTGCCGCGTCGACCGAACAACCGACTGAGCCCGGAACGCGCCGGCTCGCGTGCATCGCCGCTGCGACCCTCCTCGTTCGCGATCGCGGCAAGTCGCTCGTCGAGTTCCGCGATCAGCTCGTCGAGAACATCGCCGGTCGAGCGATCGGGCCAACGCTGCAAAGCCTGCATGCCCATCTCGATGAACTCCGCGCGCGTTTCCGCGGGCAGGCCGAGTTCTCGTTCGGCGAACCATCGCTCGAAGCGAAGGCTGACCTGCGCGGCCGCAGTGGCGGGGTCGAGATGCGTAGCAGGCGCTGGCGGGGTCGGATCCATGGCGACGCTCCGATGGGCACTTCGATATAGCGAATCGGTCGAACGCGGCGCGTGAGCGGCGGTTGCAACAGATGTTTGCGGACGCACAAATGCGAACGGCCCGGTTTCCCGGGCCGCCCACCGTGAGACTCGTGTCGCCGCTTACGCTGTGAACAGTGCGCGCATCTTCTTGAGTGCGTTCGCCTCGATCTGGCGGATGCGCTCGGCCGACACACCGTATTCGTCGGCGAGTTCCTGCAACGTCACCTTGTCCTCGTCGAGCCAGCGACGACGGATGATGTCGCGCGAACGCGCGTCGAGTTCGGACAGACCGTCGCGCAGGACGTCGAGCTTGCTGCCCTCGTCGTCCTCGCGCTCGTACAGCTGCGACGGGTCCTCGCCCTGCGCACGCAGATACGCGACCGGCGACGGCGGGCCGTCCTCGTCGCCATCGTCCGGCGCATCGAAGCCGATATCGCGACCTGAAAGACGCGACTCCATCTCGAGCACTTCGCGCTCGGACACGTTGAGGTCAGCCGCGACCGCACGCACCTCCTCCGCGTTCATCCAGCCCAGGCGCGTCTTGCTCTTGCGCAGGTTGAAGAACAGCTTGCGCTGCGCCTTGGTCGTGGCGACCTTCACGATGCGCCAGTTCTTCAGGATGAACTCGTGCATCTCGGCGCGGATCCAGTGCACCGCGAAGCTGACCAGGCGAACGCCCTGGTCGGGATCGAAGCGCTTCACCGCCTTCATCAGGCCGATGTTGCCTTCCTGGATGAGGTCGCCGATGCCGAGGCCGTAGCCGTTGTAGCCACGGGCGACATGCACGACGAAGCGCAGGTGCGAATGCACCAGCTCGCGAGCGGCGTCGAGGTCCTCCTCGTCGCGGTAGCGGCGCGCAAGGCGCTGCTCGTCGTCGACGGTGAGCACGGGGATGCGGTTGACCGCGCCGATATAGGCCTCGAGCGAGCCGAGCGGGCTCAGCCCGACCGCCGACACGGCCGGCAGGCTGTTGGGAACGAGAGCGGTGGTGGCTGTCTGGGTCATAGGCTCTAGGTTAGCAGTCGGGTTATTGGACTGCTAAAGGGTCCGGGAGTTCCGGACCGTTGCATCCATGGGACGACGAAAGCGGAATTCTCTCAATCGGACCGTTCATGACGCGTAAAACCGGCGGTATGGAGCTGAATCCTCGGCATGCGGGCGCGCGAGCCGCTTTTCCAGCCCTGACCGATGGCAGGGTCCGGTGCGGGCGACCAGCGGCGGCTACACTGCCGCCCGAATGACCAAGCGAACCAGGCCGACCTCCTTCGACATCGCCTACCGGGCGGGGGTTTCGCAGGCGACCGTGTCCCGCGTGCTGCGCGGCAGCCCGCTGGTCAACGAGGAGACGCGCAAGCGGGTCGAGGCCGTCGCCCGCGAGCTCAACTACAAGGTCGACCGCCGCGCCTCCAGCCTGCGCACGCAGAAGTCCGGCACCCTCGCCCTCCTGCTGTTCGAGGACCCGACGCCCGACGAGTCGCACATCAACCCGTTCTTCCTGTCGATGCTGGGCTCGATCACCCGCGCCTGCGCCCGCCACGGGCAGGACCTGCTGGTCTCGTTCCAGCAGCTGTCCGAGGACTGGCATTCGGACTACGAGGACTCGATGAAGGCGGACGGGCTGATCCTGCTCGGCTACGGCGACTACGAGCTCTATCGCGACAAGCTGTCGGCGCTGGTCGAGCGCGGCACGCACTTCGTGCGCTGGGGTGCGGTGGCCCACGACCAGCCGGGCGTGTCGATCGGCTGCGACAACGTGCACGGCGGGCAGCTTGCGGGGCAGCACCTGATCGCCTGCGGGCGGCGACGCATCGCCTTCCTCGGCCATGCGTCGAGCCACTACCCGGAGTTCCTCGATCGCTACACCGGCTGCGAGCGGGCGCTGGTTGACGCCGGCCTCGGGCGGCTTGACCGCGCGTTGCAGGTGGATGCCGAGACCAGCGAGGAATCGGGCCATGCCGCCGCGATCCAGTTGCTCGCGCGTGGTCGCCCGTTCGACGCGGTATTTGCTGCAAGCGACCTGATCGCGCTCGGCGCGATGCGCGCGCTCCGCGAGGCCGGTCTGCGCATTCCCGACGACGTCTCCGTCGTGGGCTTCGACGACATCCCGATGGCGCGCTTCGCCACCCCGCCGCTCACCACGGTGGTGCAGGACACCCAGCGTGCGGGTCAGCTGCTCGTCGCCACGCTGATGCAACTCGTGCGCGACGAACCGGCGGAGAGCGCGATGCTGCCGGCGGCGCTGATGGTGCGGAAGTCGTCCTTCGTCTCGGGGTAGCGCGCCACGTAGTCACCGCGCCGCGCGCGGTGCATCGACGAAGCGCCGGATCGACGTGAGTACCTCGGGGTTGCGCGACGGGTCGTACAGCGCCGCGATCGTCGCCAAGTGCCCGCCGCTCGGCAGGATCACCAGCGACACCGGTTCGTGCTGCGCGCTAAGCCGACGCGCGAGTTCGCGACTCTGCGCGGCGCCGACCGTGGTGTCCGCATCACCGTGCACCAACAGGAAGGGCGGCTCGTCGCCGTCGACCTGGCCGACCGCCTGCGCGAGCGGCCACTGCGCGGGCGGGCCGAAGATCGGCGCGAGATCGGGGCCGATGTGGAAGTCGTACGGGCCCGACAACCCGATGACGCCCGCCAGATCGCGCGGCTGCATGCCGTGCGGCGCGAGCCACCGTGGGTCGGCGCCGATCAGCGCGGCGATCTGTGCGCCGGCGGAATGCCCGGCCACGAACAGGCGGCGCGGATCACCGCCGTACGCTGCGGCGTGCTCTCGCGTCCAGGCGACCGCCTGCGCACCGTCCTCGACGAAGCCCGGAAAGCCTGCGCGCGGCCACAGACGGTAGTCGGCGACCACGGCCAGGATGCCCTCGCCGGCGAGGCGACGGCCTACGAAGCGGTAGTCCTCGCGTTGACCGGTCTGCCAGGAACCGCCGTAGAAGAACACCACGACCGGTGTCGCCGACGTGGCGGTCGCCGGGCGATAGATGTCGAGCGACAGTCCTCGATCCGCGGCATACACGACGGTCGCCGTGGGCGCCTCGAGCCCCCGATTCGCGACTGCGAACACCAGCGACTGGCAGCCGCTCACGGCGGCGGCGGCGACCGCCAGCGCGGCGCCGGCGATCAGGCAGTGGAATCGCATCGAGGATGATCCGAATCGGGCAAACCCGATATACGGACTGCCGCGTCGACGGGATGCAGCCGCCTCAGTGGCGCCGTGCACGCACCGCCGCGTCCTGCACGGCGCGGAGCAGCTCCGGCTGCGTCAGCGGCGCATCGAGGACGAGCACTTCGACGCCATGCGCCGGCACCGGAACCGAGATGCGACCGTCGCCACCCACCGCGAACGTGCGGCCACCGATGCGCGCCTGCCAATTGCCGCGCTGGAGCATGCGGTCGATGGCGAACATCGCCGGCGCGTCGCCCTTGTTGAGCAGCACCAGCGCGGTCTGGTGCACGTCGCTGGTCTGGATCACGCGGTAGAACGACGCGACGTCGCCCTTGAACTCGAGGTTCACCTGCAGGCCGCGCTGCAATGCCGGCGTCGCAGCACGAACATGCGCGATGCGACGCAGAGCGTCGTGGATCGGATTGCGCTTCGCTTCTTCGATGCGCGACTGGCCGAAGTAGTTGCGGTTGCCGGTGTGTTCGACTGCACCGCGCTCGAAGCCGACCTCCGAGCCGTAATAGATCACCGGAATGCCGCGCGCGGTGAACAGGAAGTTGTCGGCGTCGATGAAACCCGCATCACTCGCGTCGAGGCGCGCCATGTCGTGGTTGTCGTAGAACGTCATCAGTTCATATGGGTTCGCGTACGGGCCGTCGGTGAGATACAGGCGCTCGGCGATGCGCTCGTAGCCGGCCTGCTTGCGCCCGAACGCTTCGACCAGCCGATCCTTGAGCGGAAAGTCGAGCACGCTGACGTCGGCATTGCGCGGCAGGGTATGCGTCGCGATTGTCGCGGCATCCGGGTCGAAGGCTTCGCCGAACATGAAGAAGCCCGGATGCTTCGCACGGATGCGCGCGCTGAACGCGTGCCAGAACGAGTTGGGCATCCAGCCGATGGTGTCGATGCGGAACGCGTCGGCGCCCTGGTCGATCCACTGCGAATACGCGCCGACGAAATAGTCGAGCACGGCCGGCTCGTTCTCGTTGAGGTCCGACAACTGCGCGAGCCCGCCGGACATGTTGTACCAGCGGTGCAGCGGATTGTTCCTCGGGTCGAGCTTGGACGGCGGCAGGTTCTGGTGATCGGCCAGCAGTTCGCCGTGCGGGCCGTAGATCTTTCCGTACTTCGGCTGATCCTTCGGCATCGTGTACGCCGGCGAGCCGTGGTTGCAGACGATGTCGAGCACGGTCTTCAAACCGTGCTGCTTGAGCCCCGACGTAAGTCCGCGGAAATCGAGATCCCTGCTCGGCAGGTGTTCGTCGAGCACCCAGAAGTTGTCACCCCAGTAGCCGTGGTAGCCGGTCTTGCCCTGGTCGGTCCATTGGCCGCCCCACTTCACCGGGCTGCCGCCGGTGAACGCTTCGTCCGGCTGATCGACGATGGGCGTGATCCACACCGCGCCGAAACCCATGTCGCGGATGTAGTCGGCGTTGTCCAGCACGCCTTTGAAGTCGCCACCCATGTAGCCGATGTTGTCGCTGTGGCCTTTCGGTGCGCCCGGTGTCGGTCGGTCGAAGGTGTGCAGCAGCTTGCCGCCCTGCTCGCGACGATCGTTCGACGGATCGCCGTTGACGAAGCGATCGGTCATCAGGAAATAGATGGCGTCGCTGGCGAACGGCTCGGTGGTGCCGACGAACTCGCGCGGGGTGACGCGGGCGTCCTTCGCGACGGCGGGAAGGGCCAGCGACAACGCGACGCCAAGTGCAAGCGCGCGCCTCACGGTGCGGCCGCCAGGCGCGAAGCATGGGTGCGCGGTTCGCGAACGCGAAGCACGCACAGGCCGGCGACGACCATCGAGATGCCACCGATCACCAGCGCATAGAACGGATGCCCACCGAACAGCGTCTTCAGCAGGAAGCCCAGCAGGCTGGCCGCGACCAGCTGCGGGATGACGATGAAGAAATTGAAGATGCCCATGTACACGCCCATCTTCTTCGCCGGCACGCTGTCCGACAGCAGCGCGTACGGCAACGACAGGATCGACGCCCACGCGAAGCCTACGCCGACCATGGAGAGCAGCAGCCAGCGCGGGTCGCGGATGAACATCATCGACACCAGCCCGAGCCCGCCGAGCACCGCATTGACGAGGTGGCTGGTACGCAGGCCCCAGCGCGCGACCATCTTCGGGATCAGCACCGCGGCCAGCGCGGCGAAGCCGTTGTAGGCCGCGAACAGCACGCCCACCCAGTTCGCGCCTTCGTTGTACGCGGCCGAGGTGGGATCGTTGCTGTGGAAGTGCAGGTCGGCGACGGCGGGCGTGGTGTAGATCCACATCGCGAACAACGCGAACCACGAGAAGAACTGCACGACGGCGAGCTGGCGCATCGTCGACGGCATGTCGTAAAGATCGTCCATGATCTCGGCGAAGGTTCCGCCGCCGACGCCCGCGCCGCGAAGCAGCAACGCAACGCCATACGCGGCAACGAGCCCGCCGAGTATGTAGAGCTGCTTGTCGAGCCCGCGCAGGTAGACGATCGCGAGAAGCACGATGCCTGCGGCAAGCCAGACCATCGCACCGGCGCGCATCCGTCCCGCATCGCGCGGACGCGCCGCGACCGGCGGTGCCTCGTCCCAGGCCTGCAGCGTGGCCGGCGGGTATTCGCGGGTGCGCAGCACGGTCCAGACGATCGCGCCCATCAGTACCACGCCGCCGAAGTAGAACGACCAGCGCACCGTGTCCGGCACCAGTCCGGCGTCCGCCGTGTTGGCAACCCCGAAGTGCGCGAGCGCGTAGGGCAGCACGCTGGCCACCACCGAGCCCACGCCGATGAAGAAGCTCTGCATCGAGTAGCCCGTGGCGCGCTGCTGCACCGGCAACTGGTCGCCGACGAACGCGCGGAACGGTTCCATCGAGATGTTGATCGATGCATCCAGCATCCACAGCAGCCCCGCGGCGATCCACAGGCTGGGTGAGTTCGGCATGAACAGCAGCGCGAGCGTTGCCAGCACCGCGCCTACGAGGAAGTACGGGCGACGACGACCGAGCCGCGTCCATGTGCGATCGGAGAAGTGCCCGACGATGGGTTGCACGATCAGGCCGGTGAGCGGAGCGGCGATCCACAGCATGGGCAGGTCGTCCATGTTCGCGCCCAGCGTCTGGAAGATGCGGCTGACGTTGGCGTTCTGCAGTGCGAAACCGAACTGGATGCCGAGGAAGCCGAAGCACATGTTCCAGATCTGCCAGAACGAGAGCCGCGGCTTGGTCTGCGTGGTGGGATTCATGAACCGCCCTGTGATGCGCCGTGTCGTGCGGCGAGTGTGACGCGTGCTTCGCGATAAACCGGTGTGCGCTGCAACATCGACAACGCGTCGCGGAACGTTCGAACGTGATGTGCGCGGCATGGTAGACAGCGCCCCTGCTGCACAAATTCCGTTGCAAACGTATTCAACGCGGGCGCCCGCCGACGTGCCGGCATCCTCCACCGCCCGCGAGGAATTCTCCCGCGGCACGCGCGGAACGACGCGCAGCGACCGGGATGGTCGTCCACGCAAGGGTTGTAGAGGTCTCGATGACGAAGAAGACCTGGTGGCGAGGCGCGGTGATCTACCAGATCTACCCGCGCAGCTTCCTCGATACCAATGGCGACGGCATCGGCGACCTGCCCGGCATCGTCGAGAAGCTCGATTATGTCGCGAGCCTGGGCGTCGACGCGATCTGGATCTCGCCGTTCTTCAAGTCGCCGATGGCCGACTTCGGATACGACATCGCCGATTACCGCGAGGTCGATCCCATGTTCGGCACGCTCGAGGACTTCGATCGCCTGCTCGCGAAAGCGCATTCGCTTGGGCTGAAGGTGATGATCGACCAGGTGCTCAGCCACACCTCGGCCGAACATGAATGGTTCAAGCAGAGTCGGCAGAGCCGCGACAACACGAAGGCCGACTGGTACGTGTGGGCCGACGCGAAACCCGATGGCACGCCGCCCAACAACTGGATGTCGCTGTTCGGTGGCGTGGCGTGGCAGTGGGAATCGCGTCGCGGCCAGTACTACCTGCACAACTTCCTGACCGAGCAGCCCGACCTCAACTTCCACAACCCGGCCGTGCAGAAGGCGCAGCTGGACAACGTGCAGTTCTGGCTCGATCGCGGCGTCGACGGTTTCCGCCTGGACGCGATCAACTTCTGCTTCCATGACGCGCAGCTGCGCGACAACCCGCCGAAGCCCGAGCACCTGCGCACCGGTCGCGGCTTCTCGCCGGACAACCCGTACGCGTTCCAGTACCACCACTACAACAACACGCAACCCGAATGCGTCGGCTACATGGAGGACATCCGTGCGCTGATGGATCGCTATCCCGACGTCGCCGCGCTCGGCGAGATCTCGTCGGAAGATTCGCTGGCGACGATGGCCGAGTACGTGCGACCCGGCCGCCTGCACATGGGCTACAGCTTCGAACTGCTGACCGATGATTTCACCGCGGGCTACATCCGCGGCACGGTCGAGCGTCTCGAAGCGAGCATGACCGACGGCTGGCCGTGCTGGGCGATCTCCAACCACGACGTGCAACGCGCGGTAACGCGTTGGGGCGATGCGCAGGCGAACGACGTGTTCGCGCGCCAGCTCGTCGCACTGGTGTGTTCGCTACGCGGTTCGGTCTGCCTGTACCAGGGCGAGGAACTCGGCCTGCCCGAAGCCGACGTGCCGTACGAGCTGCTGCAGGATCCCTACGGCATCACCTTCTGGCCGACGTTCAAGGGCCGCGATGGCTGCCGCACGCCGATGCCGTGGAATGGCGGTGCGGCCGCGGGGTTCACCGATGGCACGCCGTGGCTGCCGGTCGCGGCGACGCATTCACCGCGCAGCGTGGCGAAGCAGGATCCCGACTCGGCGTCGGTGTTGAATGCGGTGCGTGCGTTCCTGCGGTGGCGTCGTATGCAGCCTGCGCTGGTCGAGGGTTCGATTCGTTTTGTCGATGCGCCTGAGCCGGTGCTGGCCTTCGTGCGCGAGCAGGGCGGCGAGCGGTTGCTGGTGGCGTTCAACCTTTCGGGCGCAGAGATTGAGTGCGCGCTCGATGTCGGTACTGCGACGGCGGTGGATGCGCCGGGCATCCCGACCGGGCGGCTCGAACGCGGACGACTCCAATTGCCGCCGCATGGCGCGCTGTTCGCGCGAATTGGCTGAGCAATCGAGCATGCGGCGTCGCGACATGCGGGGCCTATGCAGTGCGCCAACCGAGCGATGTGACGCGTACGTCGGTACATCGGCAGCCTCGGCGCGCCTCACGGTCGCGCGCTGCCTGACCGGCATCGTTCTGCTCACCGTAGCGACAGTCGCATCGGCGCGGACACCGGCGGCGGCCGACTGCAACGCCGAGGCAACGTCGTCCGTACTCGCCTCTGCTGTGGACGGTCGCAGCGATGCGCGTGCGTATTGGCTCGACGACACGACGCTGCGCTGGCCGGGAAAATCACCGGGCGCGCATTACCGGCTCGTCGCGTCGCGGAATGGGGCGCTGCATATCGATGGCGACCGACGGCTGCACGGCGCAGATCTTTCGCTCCCGCTGACGCCGAGCGACGCGCCGCTTACCGGCGAAACGGAAAGAGCGTTCCGTTTCGTTCCCGCCGGCGCGCAGTTCGCGTTGGACCACGACCAGACCCGCACGGTGCGCAAGAACATCGCCGCACAATGGTGGCTGGTCGAGCAGGACACCAACCGCCGCGTCACCGATGCGACCTACATCCAATCCCCCGGCCTGCTCGACGCCGCGTTCGATGGCGACCGAGCGCCGCTCGGTCCGCGCGTCGAGCGGTCCGCGACGAGCTTCGGTGTGTGGGCGCCGACGGCGCGCAACGTTTCGCTGTGCATCTATCCGACCGCAACGGATCCCGCGGCGGCGCCAGTCGCCATGCAACGCGACGATGCGACGGGTGCATGGACGACACGCATCTCCGGTGACATGCACGGTCACGCCTACCTGTTTCTCGTCGACGTCTTCGTCCCCGGCGTCGGCGTCGTGCGCAACCGCGTCACCGATCCGTACTCGGTGACGCTGACGACTAACTCGCAGCGCAGCGTCATCGAAGATCTTGCGGACTTGCGAGATGCGCGGCTCGCACCGAATGGATGGTCGAGTCATGCGCGCCCGGAGCCGGCCGCCAGCAACGTCGACATGACGGTGTACGAACTGCACGTGCGGGACTTCTCCGTTGCCGACACGAGCGTTCCCGCAGAACATCGCGGCCGCTATCTCGCGTTCACCGACACTGCGTCGAACGGCCTGAAGCATCTCGCGACACTGCACGACGCAGGGCTCACCGACGTGCACCTGCTGCCGGTGTTCGACATCGCGACGATCGCCGAACAGGGCTGCGTCACGCCCGATATCGTCCGCGGTGCCCCTGACAGCCCGAGACCGCAGGCGGCGATCGCCGCGGTCAGCAAGACCGACTGCTACAACTGGGGCTACGACCCGCAGCACTTCGGCGCGCCCGAAGGCAGTTATGCGACCGACGCCAGCGATGGCGCGGTGCGCATCCGCGAGTTCCGCATGATGGTGCAGGCACTGCACGCGCTCGGCCTGCGCGTCGGCATGGACGTGGTCTACAACCACACCACGACATCGGGCCAGGCCGACACCTCGGTGCTCGACCGCATCGTGCCCGGCTACTACTACCGGCTCGACGCGAAGGGCGCGGTCGAGCATTCGACCTGCTGCGAGAACACCGCGACCGAGCACCGCATGATGGCGCGGCTCATGGCCGACACGCTGGTGCGCTGGGCGCGTGACTACGGCATCGACTCGTTCCGCTTCGACCTGATGGGCCACCAGCCGCGCGCGGCGATGGAACGCGCACAGCGTGCGCTGCGCGACGCGGTCAGCCACGACATTCCGCTGATCGGCGAAGGCTGGAACTTCGGCGAGGTCGCGAACGGCGCGCGCTTCGTGCAGGCCGCGCAGGGTGCGTTGAGCGGCACGGGCATCGCGACCTTCAGCGATCGTGCGCGCGACGCGCTGCGCGGCGGTGGCTGCTGCGACAGCGGCGAGGACCTGCTGCGTCGCAAGGGCTGGCTCAACGGTGCAGCCGACACCCGTGCCGACGCGCTGCGCGACGCTGACCTCATCCGCGTTGGCCTCGCCGGCACGCTGCACGACTACACGACCACGTTCGCCGACGGCCGCATCGCGCCGCTGTCCTCGCTCGACTACAGCGGACAACCGGCCGGCTACGCGAGTGCGCCGACGGAAGTCGTCAACTACGTCGAGAACCACGACAACCTGACGCTGTTCGACGTCGATGCATTGCGTCTTCCGACCGACACCACGCCCGCAGAGCGTGCACGCGTGCAGGCGCTCGGCATCGCGATCGTCGCGCTGAGCCAAGGCGTCGCCTACTACCACGCCGGCATCGACGTGCTGCGCAGCAAGTCGCTGGACCGCAACAGCTTCGAATCCGGCGACGCATTCAACCGCATCGACTGGACGTATACCGACAACGGCTTCGGCGTCGGCCTTCCGCGCGAGGCCGACAACGGCAAGGACTGGCCGCTGCTCGCGCCGGTGCTGCGCAATCCGTCGATCAAACCATCACCCGACGACATCGCATGGACGCGCGACGTCTTCCGCGACTGGCTGCGCCTGCGCGCGTTGACGCCGCTGCTGCGTCTTCGCACCGCTGACGAGGTGCAGCGTCGCCTGTCTTTCGAAAACACCGGCCCGTCCCAGAACCCCGCGGTCATCGTCGGGCATCTCGACGGCGTCGGCATGCCGGGTGCGCGCGAACTGCTCTACCTCGTCAACGCCTCGCCCACTGCGCAGACGCTGGACCTGCCGCGCGAAGCGAACAAGCATTACGTGCTCCATCCCGCCCTGCAGCACGGCCGCGACGCGCGCGTCCGCGAAGCCCGTTACGACCCGCATGGCCGTGTCACCGTGCCCGGCCGCACCGCCGCCGTTTTCGTCATCGAGTAAGCCATGACCTTTCGACCCGCCCGTCTCGTTGCGTCGCTGCTGTTGCTGATCGCGACGTCACCCGTGCTCGCGAAAACCGTCGCCAGCGTCGACTCGCCCGATCACAAGCTGCATGTCGAACTCGACGTGGACGACGGCCGCATCGGCTATCGCGTATTCCGCAACGGCGCGCCACTGATCGGCACGTCGCGACTCGGGTTCCTGCTCCAGAACGCCGAGCAGATCCAGCGCAACCTCGCATTCACATCGCAGGCGACGCGCAGCGTCGATGAAACCTGGGAGCAGCCGTGGGGCGAGCGCCGCGTCACGCGCAATCACTACAACGAGCTGCGCACGCGTTTCACCGAGACCATTAACGGCAAGCGCGCGATAGACGTGACGTTCCGCGTGTTCGACGACGGCGTCGGCTTCCGCTACGAATTCCCGGACCAGCCTTCGATGAAGGATGTGCGCATTACGGACGAGCTCACCGAGTTCGACGTGGTGCCGAACGCGACCGCGTGGTGGATTCCCGCCGGCGAGTGGAACCGCTACGAGTACCTGTACAACCGCACGCCGCTGCGCGAAGTCAGCCAGGCGCATACGCCGATCACGTTGAAGACTGACGACGGCACCTACCTGTCGTTCCATGAGGCCGCACTGGTCGACTATTCGAGCATGTGGCTGCGCCGCGTCGAGGGCCAGCGCATGAAGGCGCAGTTGGCACCCGGCAGCGAAGGCTGGAAGGTGCGTCGCATGGCACCGTTCACGACGCCGTGGCGCACGATCACGATCAGCGACCGCGCCGGCGGGCTGGTTGAGTCCAGCCTGATCCTCAACCTCAACGAGCCGAACAAGATTGGCGACGTGAGCTGGTTTAAGCCCGCCAAGTACGTGGGCGTGTGGTGGACGCTGCATCTCGAACAGCACAGCTGGGCGACCGGCGCGAAGCACGGCGCGACGACGGACGAGACCAAGCGCTATATCGACTTTGCGGCGCAACACGGCTTCCGCGGCGTGCTGGTCGAAGGCTGGAACCCCGGCTGGGACGGCAACTGGTTCGCCAACGGCTGGGATTTCGACTTCACCAAGGCGACGCCCGACTTCGACATCGAAGCGCTATCGAAGTACGCGGCGTCGAAGGGCGTGCACCTGATCGGGCATCACGAGACGGGCTGCGCCGTCAGTCATTACGAACGCCAGCTGCCGAAGGCGCTGGATCTCGACCAGCGGCTCGGCATCGACGTGGTCAAGACCGGTTACGTCTGCGATGCGGGGCAGATCGAGCGCCAGGACGTCGAAGGCGGCCCGGTGCTGCGCGAATGGCATGACGGCCAGTGGCGCGCGAACCACCAGCTTCGCGTGGTGCAGGAAGCGGCGAAGCAGCATATCGCGATCGTCGATCACGAGCCGATCAAGGACACCGGCCTGCGTCGCACGTATCCGAACTGGATCGCGCGCGAAGGCGCGCGCGGCATGGAATACAACGCCTGGGGCAATCCGCCGAACCCGCCGGAGCACGAGGCGAATCTGGTGTTCACTCGACTGCTGTCGGGCCCGATGGACTTCACTCCGGGCGTGCTGAGCCTGAAGGGCCGCAACGGGCAGCAGATCGAGAGCACGCTGGCCAAGCAGCTCGCCAACTATGTGGTGATCTATTCGCCGGTGCAGATGGCGGCGGACCTGCCGGAGAATTACGAGCAGCACCTCGACGCGTTCCGCTTCATCGAGGACGTACCGACCGACTGGGAAGACACGCGTGTGATCAACGGCGAGCCCGGCGACTTCGTCACCATCGCGCGCAAGCAGCGCGGCACGAACGACTGGTTCGTCGGTTCGGTGACGGACGAGAACGCGCGGACGCTCACGCTGCCGCTGGACTTCCTCGACGCGGGCCGCACCTACGAAGCGCAGATCTATCGCGACGGTGACGGTGCGGACTCGAAGACGAATCCGTTCGCGTTCGTAGTGGAGACGAAGCACGTCAAGCGCGGCGACGTGCTGACGTTGAACTTGGCCGCGGGCGGTGGTGAGGCGATCCGTCTGAAGGCGCTGAAGTGAGCGCAAGCGCGATGCAGCGACTGGGGGCGGTTGCGCTATCGCTGCCCGTGGCGTCAGCGTTGGCCGCGGTGCCGACGCAACCGCTTCGAGTCGACGACTACCCGATCATGGCGCCGGGCGTCGCGCCGACGCCGTTGCATGTCCGCGTGTTCGTTCCTGCCAGCTGTCGTAACGGCGCGGCGCCCGCGTGCGAGTCTCTTTACGTCGACGACGGCCAGGACGCGGGGGCCGTGCATCTCGCCGACACATTGTCATCGCTTGCTGCGTCGGGCGACACCCGCGCACCCATCGTCATCGCGATCGACATGCCGCCCGACCGCATGGGGGCATACGGCTTTTCCGACCGCGCAGCAGGCAAGTCGGTCGTCGCGCCGACCAAGTACGGGGACGTCGGCGCGCGCGCTCAGGCTTACTCCGAATGGCTGGTGCATACGCTGGTGCCGTTCGTGGACTCGCGCTACGCCGTGCGGCCGACGCCAAATGCACGCGCCATCCTCGGCTGGTCACTCGGCGGCGCGCATGCGTTCAATGTCGGCTGGCAGTACCCGGAAGTGTTCGGCCGCGTCGGTGCGTTCTCGCCATCGTTCTGGTTGACGACGGATCGAACCGATTCATCGACGCTGCAGCACACTCGGATCGCGCAGTCGATGCTCGCCGAGTTCAATGCGCCGCGCGGCTCGCGATTCTTCTTCGCGATCGGTACGGACGAGGAAACCAGCGATCGCGATGGCGACGGCGTCAACGACGCCGTGGACGATGTTCGCGATCTGGTCGAGGGCTGGAATGCCGACGCGGGCGGCATGAGGGGGCTGAAGCAGCTCGGCTATCGCGTCACCGAAGACCCGACGCGCGACACGGGAAGCAGCGACGTCGCGCTCTACGTGCTTGATGGCGGCCGCCACGAACAGGCGAGCTGGGCACGCATGCTGCCGGTGTTCCTGCGGTGGATGTATTCGCCGCGCACGCCCTGAGCGACTCCCGAATCGGTGCCGGTCGACGGCGCGCCGTCGAGTATTTCTGCGCGCGGGCGGTCGTCGTCCACTGACACTGTCGAACCGGTCGAGCATCACGAAACGGGCGATCAGGGCGCGTCGATCCAGTAAGCCGACATCGGCAGCGACCATGATGCCGCGCAAACCAACGTCGTGTGCCGCCATCCACGCCTGTTCATGTCGCCCGACGCGCCGTGCGCGCCATGCCATGTCGTCCGCGGCGCGTTGGGCTGTCACGGCACTGCCATGAATACGTTTGCAGGGCAATTTGTGCAGGGAGGGCGGCCTCTACCATCGCCGCAGCTCGGTAGACGGTCGCCGCAGCAGCCCGGCCATGCGACGTCGATCGCAGCCGTCCGATTAAGAACCTCTAAGTTCGGGGAGTACCTGGGGATGTTGAATCTGAAACGCAATCTGCTCAGCGTCGCGCTCGCCAGCGCGGCAATGATGCTCGCGTCGGCCGCGCAGGCGCAGACCGCCACGCCGGCGAGCCCGTCGGACGCGCCCGATGCCAAGCAGCTCGACACCGTCACGGTGCGCGGCATTCGTCGCGGCATCGAGCGCTCCATCGACGTCAAGAAGAATTCCACGTCGATCGTCGAAGCCGTTTCGGCCGAAGACATCGGCAAGCTGCCGGACGTGAGCATCGCCGAGTCGATCGCGCGCCTGCCCGGTCTCGCCGCCCAGCGCGTCGCCGGTCGTGCACAGGTCATCAGCGTGCGCGGCCTGTCGCCCGACTTCTCCACCTCGCTGCTCAACGGTCGCGAGATGGTCAGCACCGGTGACAACCGCAGCGTCGAGTTCGACCAGTACCCGTCCGAGCTGCTCAGCGGCGTGACCGTGTACAAGACGCCGGACGCCGGTCTCGTGGGCCAGGGTCTGTCGGGCACGATCGACATGCAGACGGTGCGCCCGCTCAACTTCCAGGAGCGCGTGATCGCGGTCAGCGCGCGCGGCCAGCACAACTCGCTGGGCGCCGCTGGCAACCAGGACGCCTTCGGCAACCGGTTCAACGCCAGCTACATCGACCAGTTCGCGAACCGCACCTGGGGCATCGCCCTCGGCTACTCGCATTCGGATACGCCGATCCAGGAAAACCAGGTCGGCCTGTACGAGCCCTGGGAACAGATCGGCCCGACATGGCGTCCGGGCGTGCCTTCGGGCGCCACGTGCCCGAGCTCCACCGCGACCGACTGCACGTACTTCTCCGAAGGCATCAAGGCGCTGCGCCGCACTGGTTACCAGAAGCGCGACGCGCTGATGGGTACGCTCGAATTCCGCCCGAATGCGGACTGGACGAGCACGCTCGACGTCTTCCACACCGAAGCGCATCAGGAAGACACGGCCAACCAGTTCGAGGTCAACCTCGGCAATTACCCGGTGCCGATCAATGTCACCGGCGCGCAGATCAACAGCAACCACACGTTTACCAGTGGCACGGTCGCCAACGTCTATCCGCTGGTCCGCGGCATGTACAACGACCGCAAGGACAAGATCGACGCGTTCGGCTGGAACAACCGCTTCAACATCGGCGCGGTCAAGCTCGATGCGGACGTCAGCTGGTCGCGCGCCAAGCGCAACGAGCTGAGCCTCGAGAACAACACGCAGCTTCAGAGCCCGGCGCTCGACACGCTCGGCCTGCAGATCAACCCCGACAGCTTCTCGCAGCTCGACCCGGCACGCGATTACAGCGACCCTTCGAAGCTGTACGTCAGTAACACGATCTACGGTTCGGGTTACGGCAAGGTGCCGCGCGTGGTCGACGAGCTGAAGAGCTATCGCCTGACCGCGAACTTCGCCGGTCCGCAGTCGCTGCAGTGGATCAAGGACTTCGACGTCGGCATCAACTACGCCGACCGCGAGAAGGAAAAGCACCAGCCCGAGGCGAACATCAACCTGCCCCCCACGCAGGCTCCCTTCGCGATCCCGAGCGACCTGCAGTACGGTTTCGTCAACCTGGGCTTCGCTGCAATCGGCCTGATTCCGGCGTGGAACGTTCCCGGTGTCGTCGACCGCTTCATGACCTTCGACCCGAGCGAAACGGCCGCCGGCTACCTGGTCGCCAAGGCGTGGACGGTGGACGAGAAGATCACCACCACGTTCGCGAAGGCCAACCTCGATACGCAGTGGGGCAGCGTTCCGGTGCGCGGCAACATCGGCGTGCAGGTGCAGCATGTCGACCAGTCGTCGACGGGCAACGTGTTCGACGATAGCCGCCCGGCGGGCCAGCAGATCGTCGCCTACACGCGCGGCAAGACCTACACCGACGTGCTGCCGAGCCTGAACCTCGCGTTCTCGCTGCCGGACGACCAGACGCTGCGCGTCGCGCTCGCCAAACAGGTTGCGCGTCCGCGTATCGACGAGCTGCGCGCGTCGCGTGACTTCGGCGTCAACCAGAACAAGAACCCGGCCGAGCCTGGGGCGAGCGGCGGCAACCCGGAACTCGATCCGTGGAAGGCGAACGCGTTCGATATCTCGTACGAGAAGTACTTCGGCACCAAGGCCTACGTGGCCGCGGCGTACTTCTACAAGGACCTGACGACCTACATCTACTCGCAGAAGGTCGACAACTACGACTTCTCCGACCTGCTGCAGGGCTACGTGGTGCCGCCGGGCGGCACCGTGCCGAAGTCGACCGGCACGTTCACCGCCCCGTTCAATGGCAAGGGCGGCAAGATGCAGGGCCTGGAGCTCACCGCGTCGCTGCCGCTCAACCTGTTCACTCCGGTGCTCGACGGCTTCGGCATCATCGCCAGCGCGACGTACAACGACAGCAACATCACCATCCCGCCGGATGACTCGAACGTCAGCAGTGTCGGCAGCGCGCCGATCGCCCTGCCGGGCCTGTCCAAGCGCGTCTACAACTTCACCGCGTACTACGAGAAGAGCGGCTTCGAGGCGCGCATCAACAACCGTCGTCGTTCCGACTTTATCGGCGAGATCGGCAACTTCAACGGCAACCGCACGCTGCGCTATGTGGTCGGCGAGAACATCACCGACGCGCAGGTCAGCTACACGTTCGGCGACGAGAGCTCGCTCAAGGGTCTCAGCCTGCTGCTGCAGGCCAACAACCTCACGAACGAGGCCTACCGCACGTATGCCGGCACCAAGGACCGCCCGCTCGAGTACATCGAATGGGGCCGCACCTACCTGGTGGGCGTGAGCTACAAGTTCTGATCCTGCTGATCGCGTAACCCCCAGCCCCTGCCGGTTCTCTCCGACGGCAGGGGCTTTTTTTTGGTACACGTTCGCTATCCGATGGAGTCGCCGATGTCCTCCAATGCCGTGCAGGTCGCCGTATTCCTTGCGATGACCGCGCTCGTCGCGCTCGCCACGTGGTGGCGCTGCCGCCGCGAGCGTCATACCGCCGACCGCGGTCGCGACTACTTCCTTGCCGGCGGTTCGCTGACCTGGCCCTTCATCGCCGGCTCGCTGCTGCTCACCAACCTGTCGGCCGAACAGATCGTCGGCATGAATGGCGCGCAGACCATGCTGATGGCGTGGTGGGAATTCGGCGCGGCGGCCGGCCTGCTGGTGCTCGCGCACGTGCTGGTGCCGATGTACTACCGCTACAAGTGCACGACCACGACGGAGTTGCTCGAGCGTCGCCTCGGCGACCCCGGCCTGCGTCGCGCGGTGTCGGTGATGTTCCTGCTCGGCTATCTCTTCATCCTTCTGCCGATGGTGCTGTACACCGGCTCGAAGTTCATGGCGTCGATGTTCCATCCGGACCTGCCGATTCTCGCCATCGCGGTTCTGTTCGCGATCGGCGGCCTCGCATATGCGGCACTTGGCGGTCTACGCGCGATCGCGATCTCCGACACCTACATGGGCGTGGTGCTGCTGGTGATGGGCATCCTCGTCACCGTGTTTGCGCTCAACGCGATTCACTGGGATCTGTCCGACGTGCCCGTGCAGCGGCTCACGCTGATCGGCGCGGCGGATTCGGATATTCCGTGGCAGACACTGTTCACCGGCATGCTGTTCGCGCACTTGTTCTACTGGGGCACGAACATGGTGATCGCGCAGCGCGCACTCGCCGCACCGACGGTGCGCGAAGCACAGAAGGGCATCTACGCTGCCGCGTTCTTCAAGCTGCTCACGCCGCTGATCGTGGTGCTGCCCGGCATCATCGCGTTCAAGCTGTTCGGTGATGTCGACGACGACGCCTACGGGCGACTGGTTGGCGCGGTGCTGCCGTCGTGGCTGTCGGGCGCGTTCGCCGCAGCGATCACCGGCGCCGTGCTGTCGAGCTACAGCGCGGCGCTCAATTCGGCGGCGGCGCTGTACACGGTCGACGTGCACCTGGCGAAGATCAATCCGAATGCCGACGCCAAGCGGCTAGGCCGCATCGTCACCATCGCGTTCACCGTGGTGTCGCTGGCCATCGTGCCGCTGTACACGCATTCCAAGAGCATCATCGGCACGCTGCAGCAGCTCAACGGGCTGTATTCGATGCCGGTGCTCGCCGCGTTCATCGTCGCGATCTTCTTCAACGGCGTGAATGCACGCGCGGTGCGCTGGTCCTTGGTGTTCGGCACGC
Organism: Lysobacter sp. HA35; assembly: GCF_054061195.1. Classification (NCBI taxonomy): domain Bacteria; kingdom Pseudomonadati; phylum Pseudomonadota; class Gammaproteobacteria; order Lysobacterales; family Lysobacteraceae; genus Lysobacter; species Lysobacter sp. HA35. Next base: position 2,328,741 of record NZ_JBSSDY010000001.1, read on the forward strand.
TGCTGTATGCCTTCTTCACCTTCGGCTGGCCAGCGCTGACGGCGCGCCACCTGCTGTCGCCGCCGCCGCACTACATCCACCTGATGTTCGCGACGCTGCTCGCGACGATCGCGTTCGCGCTGGTCGGCAGCCGCCTGATGGGCGAGGCACGGCGTCAGGCGATCCCCGACGCCGCCTGAGTTCTCCCCGATGCAGACGGGCCGCCGCTTGGCGGCCCGTTGCGTTTCCGGCCCGGCGTTCAGCGGCCAGCCGACGCGAGCGGGCGTAAGCTCGCCGCATGATCCTGGACTACATGCTCGGGCATAGCCCGCTGGTGCTCATCGCGCTCACCGCATTGGCGGTGGTCGCGTTCGCCCTCGCGCAGCTCACGCGTCTTGGCCGGCGTCGCGACCGTCGCCGCTGAGGCTTACGTCGCGCGCAGTGCCGCGGCTTCGCGCGCGAGCCGGCCGACGCGTTCCCAGTCGCCGGCCAGCAATGCATCCGACGGCACCATCCACGAACCGCCGACGGTCGCCACGTTCTTCAGCGCGAAGTAGTTCGGCGCCTTGCCCGCGTCGATGCCGCCGGTGGGACAGAAGCGGATGTCGGCGAACGGGCCACTGAATGCTTTGAGCGCGGTGACGCCGCCTGCGCCTTCGGCCGGAAAGAACTTGAAGCGTCGATAGCCGCGCTCCATGCCGAGCATCAGTTCGCTGGCGGTCGCGACGGCGGGGATGAAGGCGAGCGCGCTGAGTTCGGCGGCGTCATAGAGCTTGGCAGTCGCGCCCGGCGCGATGCCGAACACCGCACCGGTGGCTTCCACCGCGCGGAAGTCCTCGGCACGCAACATTGTGCCGGCACCAACCACCGCACCTGGCACTTCGGTGACGATCGCGCGCATCGCATCCAGCGCGCATGGCGTGCGCAACGTGACTTCGAGTACCGGCAATCCCGCATCGACCAACGCACGCGCCAGCGGCACCGCGTCTTCGAGACGATCGATCGCGAGCACCGGCAGCACCGGCGCCTGCGCGAGGATGGAATCGATGCGCGCCGCGCGCGTTTCGGGCGTCCAGTTCATCGGTCGTTCTCCGTCGATGCCCGCAGCGCGACGGCCGCGCCGAGCAGGCCGGGTTGCGGATGGGTGATCACGTCGATCGCGACGTTCTCGAGATACGCGGCGAAGCGACCCTTCGCGAGGAAGCGCTCGCGAAACGCGCTCGACCGCAGGAACGGTACGAAGCGCGGCACGATACCGCCGGCGATCATCACGCTGCGCGCGCCGTGCACCAGCGCGACGTCGCCGCAGACGCTGCCGAGAATCGCGCAGAAACGCGCAAGCGCACGACGTGCGGTGAGGTCATGGCCTTCGAGTGCGAGACGCACGACTTCTGCAGGATCGCGCAGCGTCGGCTGCGTTCCCGCAGGACGTTCCGGATCACGCAATACCGCATCGACCTGCGCCAACCCGGTACCGCACAGCACGCGCTCGGTGGACGTGCGCCCGTGCAGCGAATCCAGCCAGCGCGCGATGAGGCGCTCCTCGTCCCCAACCGGCGCGAACGTGCCGTGCCCGCCTTCCGTTTCGATCACGCGCCAGCCCGTGGCTTCGTCGCCAATGAGCAGTGCGACGCCGAGCCCCGTGCCCGGCCCGATCACCGTCACCGGCGAACGCGGCGGGCGCTGCGACGGCCCATACAGATGCAACGCATCGTCGTCGGACAACGCCGGCACCGCCCATGCGACGGCGCCGAAATCGTTGAGCAGCAGCAAGCGTTCGAGGCCCAACGCCTGTTCGAGTTCGCGACGACTGAACGACCACGCGCGATTCGTCAGACGGATCTCATCGGCATTGACCGGCGAGGCAACCGCGATCGCCGCCCGCGTCGGCTGCGCACCGACGCCCTGCAGGTAGTGCTCGCAGGCGTGCTGCAGCGATGCGAAGTCGCCGCAGGCTAGAGGTCGAATGTCATGCAGCGACGGCGTCGCGGCATCAAGGTCGGTCAGCGCGAATCGCGCATTGGTGCCACCGATGTCGGCGATCAGGCCGAGATTGCTCATGCGGAGAGTTCCCGGTCGCTGGCGTCCAGCAGGCTGCATGCGCCTTCTTCGGCGCTTCCGACTTCGCGGCGCATCAGCGCGAACAGTTCACGGCCAATACCGGTGCGGTTGTTCGACAGATCGGGCAGCTGCGGCGTGCGTGAATTCCATTCGGCTTCGTCGACGCGTACGTCGATGGTCCCGGCATCGGAATCGATGCGCACGACGTCACCGGCCTGCAACTTCGCGATCGCGCCACCATCGGCCGCTTCCGGCGTGAGATGGATCGCGGCGAGCACCTTGCCCGACGCACCGGACATGCGCCCGTCGGTGAGCAGCGCCACCTTCTGCCCGCGATCCTGCAGCACCGACAGCGTCGGCGTGAGCTTGTGCAGCTCCGGCATGCCGTTCGCCTTCGGGCCCTGCCCGCGTACGACCGCGATGAAGTCGCCTTCCAGCAGGCCGGCGCGGAATGCATCGAGCAACGTGTCCTGCGCTTCGAAGATGCGCACCGGCGCTTCGATGATGCGGTGCTCCGGCGCGACCGCCGATACCTTGACCACCGCGCGGCCGAGATTGCCCTGCAGACGACGCAGACCGCCTTCGCTGTCGAACGCATCGCTGACGGGACGCACCACGGACGAATCGCGCGACTGCACAGGCGCATCGGCCCAGCGCAATGTCGTGCCGTCGAGATACGGCTGTTTCGCCTGGTCGCGCAGCGTGCCGCCGTGCACGCAGCGCACGTCCTCGTGCAGCAGGCCGCCGTCAATGAGTTCGCGGATCACGAAGGCGACGCCGCCGGCGGCCTCGAAGTGGTTCACGTCGGCGCTGCCGTTCGGATACACGCGTGCGAGCAGCGGCGTGACGCGCGAGAGTTCGTCGAGATCGTCCCAGTCGATGCGCAGGCCGGCGGCGCGTGCGATCGCGACAAGATGGATCGCATGGTTGGTGGAGCCACCGGTCGCAGCGAGGCCGACCATCGCGTTGACGATCGAGCGCTCGTCGACGACGTCGCACAGCGGCGTGTACTCGTCGCCCAGTGCGGTGATCTGCAGCACGCGTTCGGTGGCGGCGACCGTGAGCGCATCGCGCAGCGACGTACCGGGATTGACGAACGCGGTGCCCGGCATGTGCAGGCCCATCACTTCCATCAGCATCTGGTTGGAGTTCGCGGTGCCGTAGAAGGTGCAGGTGCCCGGCGAGTGGTACGACGCGGCTTCGGCTTCGAGCAGCTCGTCGTAGCCGACCTTGCCTTCGGCATGCAGCTGGCGAATGCGCGCCTTTTCCTTATTCGGAATGCCGGACGGCATCGGCCCCGCCGGCACCAGGATGCACGGCAGATGGCCCCAGCTCAGCGCGCCGATCAACAGGCCCGGCACGATCTTGTCGCAGATGCCGAGCAGCAGCATGCCGTCGAACATGTCATGGCTCAGCGCGATCGCGGTGCCGAGCGCGATGGTGTCGCGCGAGAACAGCGACAGCTCCATGCCGTAGCGGCCCTGCGTGATGCCGTCGCACATCGCGGGAACGCCGCCGGCGACCTGCGCGCTGCCGCCGTTGGCACGTGCGATGGCGCGGATGAGCGTCGGATACGTTTCGAACGGCTGGTGCGCGGACAGCATGTCGTTGTAACTGGTGACGATGCCGATGTTGGCGCCGACCTTCCCGCGCAGCAGCGGCTTGTCGGCACCGGCGGCGGCGAAACCGTGGGCGAGGTTGCCGCAGCCAAGGCCACCGCGCGCGGGGCCGTCCTGGCGCATCGACGCCATGCGCGCCAGGTAGATCGCACGCGATGGCGCGCTGCGCTCGCGGATGCGCGCGGTCACGCGCTCGACGGTGGGATGCAGGGACATCAGGGACTCCAGTGGACGTGCACCGTGCGGGCCGGCGCATGCAGCAGCGCGGCGACCGGTCGCTTCGATGCGTCCGCATCGGCATACACGGCCTCCAGCACCGCGCGCTTGGCGGCGCCGGTCACGACGAGGTGCAGGGTGTGCGCACGCAGCAGGCGCGCCGCGGTGAGCGAAATGCGCGGGAACGGGGCTTCGACAGGCAAAGGATCGGGATCGACGCGCAGCGCTTCAAGCGTGCATGCGTGGTCGAGCCCGGCCGCCAGTTGGCGCGCGTTCGGGAACAGCGACGCGGTGTGCGCATCGGCGCCCATGCCGAGCACCACGGCATCGAACTCACCCGGATGATCGGCGAGCATCGCGCGTGCATAGCGCTCGGAACGTTCCGGGTCGCCGTTCGCGGTGGTCAGCGATTCCACATGCACGGGCGTCGCATCGAAAATCGAGCGCAGTTCGCTGACGTTTGAATTCGGGTGATCGTGCGGCACGCAGCGGTCGTCGGTCGGCATCAGCGTGATGTGCGATGCACGGTCGCTGTCGCGCCAACGCGATGCCAGCGCGCGATAGGCCGGCAATGGCGTGCGGCCGCCGGCAAGTGCGAGCAGCGCGTCACCGCGCGCGTCGAGCGCACTCTCCACCGTGTCGCCCAGCGTTCGCGCGAGCGCGATCGCCAGGGCTTCGCCGTCGTCGTAGGTGTGCTCGATCCAGGCCATTACTCGCGCCAGCTGTGGCCGTTGCGGTCGATGAGCGATACCGCGGCGCTCGGGCCCCACGTGCCGGCCGGATACGGTTTCGGCGCGACGCCGGCAGCACGCCAGCCGTCGTAGATCGCGTCCACCCACTGCCACGCTGCTTCGGTTTCGTCGCGACGCACGAACAACGTGCCGTTGCCTTCGATCGCGTCGAGATACAGACGCTCGTACGCGAGACGACGACGCACGCTGGCGAATTCCTCGTGCATGTCGAGATCGAGTTCCACCGGCGACAGCTGCACGCCGCCGCGATCGAGGCCCGGTGTCTTGCTCATCACCTGCAGCTCGATGCGCTCATCGGGCTGCAAGCGGATCACCAGCGCGTTCGCCTGCGGCGCGGCGCCGAAGATCGAATGCGGCACCTGTCGCAGCTGCAGGTAGATCTCCGTCGAACGCCGCGGCATGCGCTTGCCGGTGCGCAGGTAGAACGGCACGCCGGCCCAGCGCCAGTTGTCGACCTGCGCACGGATGGCGACGAAGGTTTCGGTGCGGCTCGATCGGCCGAGCTCGTCGAGATAGCCACGCACCGCCTGCGCGTCGATGGCACCAGCGGTGTACTGACCCGACACGGTTTCGGTCGCGACATCGCTGCGACCGATCGGCCGCAGCGAACGCAGCACCTTGATCTTCTCGTTGCGCACAGCGCTCGGGTCGAAATGCGACGGCGGCTCCATCGCGGTCAGGCACAGCAGCTGCAGCAGATGGTTCTGCAGCATGTCGCGCATCGCGCCGTAGTCGTCGTAGTAATCGCCGCGACCTTCGACACCGACCGTTTCGGCGACGGTGATCTGCACCTGCTGGATGTGTCGCGCATTCCACAGCGGTTCGAACATCGCATTGCCGAAGCGCAGCGCGAGCAGGTTCTGCACGCCTTCCTTGCCGAGGTAATGGTCGACACGGAAGATGCGCGACTCGTTGAACACCGCGGCGACGCTATCGTTGATCGCGTTCGCACTGGCCAGGTCGTGGCCGATCGGCTTTTCCAGCATCACGCGCGTGCCAGCATCGGCGAGATCCATCGCGCCCAGCGCGCGGCAGATATCGCCGTAGAAACGCGGCGCGGTGCTCAGGTGATAGACGACATCGCCACCGGCGCGCAATTCGCGGATGCGCTCGCCGAGCGTGGCGAAGGAGGCTTCATCGCCCAGCGTGGCCGGTACGTAGTGGACGCGTTCGAGCAGTTCGCGGACGACGCTGTCATCGCGATCGGCGGCGGGCACGAAACGTTCGATGGCCTGCGCGACGCTGTCGCGGAACGCGGCGTCGTCGAAGTCACTACGAGCGGTGCCCAGGATGCGCAGGGACGGCGGAAGCAGGCGGTCGCGATGCAGGCCGTAGAGCGACGGCAGCAGCATGCGCTGCGCGAGGTCGCCGGAGGCGCCGAAGATCGTGAGCAGCGAAGCGGGCGTTGGACTCATGGGCACGGGCATCGACAGGACTCGCAAGCGTACGGCGCGCGCAATGAAGGGTGCGGTGCAAACGATTACAGCCGCTGGCCCGAGAATACCCCGAATGGCAGCGCTGTCATGCGCCGCCGGGCCCTACGCCGGCGTGCGGTCCAGGGTCGCCTTCAGCACGGACGCGGATGGCAGCGACCAGTCGATGACGGGGCTGCCCCGACGCGCGAGGTACTCGTTCGTCGACGAGAAATGCCCGCAGCCGATGAAGCCGCGATGGGCCGACAGCGGCGACGGATGCGGCGCTTTCAGCACGCGATGTTTGGACGTGTCGATGCGCTTGCCCTTGGCCTGCGCATAGCTGCCCCACAGCAGGAACACGAGGCCCTCGCGCTCGGCGTTGAGCACGTCGACGACGTGGTCGGTGAAGCCTTCCCAACCCTTGCCCTGATGCGCGCCGGCGCGGCCGTTCTCGACGGTCAGCACCGCGTTGAGCAGCAACACGCCCTGCCATGCCCACGGCAGCAGGCAGCCGTGATCCGGCCGCGTGATACCGAGGTCGCGTTGCAGTTCGGCATAGATGTTGGCCAGCGATGGCGGCACCGGCACGCCGGGCAGCACCGAGAACGCGAGGCCATGCGCCTGCCCCGGGCCGTGATACGGGTCCTGCCCGAGCACGACCACGCGCGTGCGATCGAAAGGTGTCGCGTCGAACGCGGCGAAGATTTCCGGGCCCGGCGGAAACACCTGAGCGCCCGCGCGTTTGCGGTCGCGCAGGAAGGCGGCGAGTTGCTGCATGTCGTCGCGCAGCAGGTAATCGCCCACCTGCGCTTTCCAGCCGGGCTCGAGACGGATGTTTTCGGCAGCAGTCATCGCCGTATCGTCGGGAATCGACGCGGCGGGCGCAATGCGAACGACCTCAGGCGGCCGCGGCGTGCTCGAGTCGCGACAAGCGTAGCTGGAACAGCGTCTTGGTTATCAGCAGGCGTTCTTCGATCGGCTTGAGCACCAGATCGTTCGCGCCGGCGCGCAGCAGCTCGCTCTGGTTCTGCGGGTTGGCGTCGCCGGTCATCACCAGGATCGGCAGGCGGCGCTTGCCGTAGCCGAACTGCACGCGCAGGCGGCCGAGCAGGTCGTGCCCGCTCAGTTCGCCCTTGAGGTAGACGTCGGTCAGCACGAGGTCCGCGCCGATGTCGGGCTGGTCGCGGTGCGCGTCGAAATGCGCGAGCGCTTCCTCGACCCCGATGAAGTGCATCACCTTCAGGCCGTGGCGCTCGAGCATGCGCTTGGTCGCGACGGCCACCACCTTGCTGTCCTCGACGTAGAGCACGCGCGCGCCGGGGATCGGCTCGGGGTGCACATAGCCGCGGATGAAGGCGGCGAGCGCGGCGTGGCCGAGCGCCTTGTCGAAATAGTCGGTGACGTCTTCGGTGAAGGTGCGCGATTCCAGGTGCGACTGCGCATCGCCCGAGACCACGATGATCGGCACGTACTTCTGCCCCGCCGCCTGGCGCACGGTGCGCGCGAGCGCGATGCCGTCGCCGTCGGGCAGTGCGAGTGCCGTGGTGACGAGGTCGACCGGGCCATTGGCGAGGGCCTCGCCCGCCTGCGCGACGCCGTCGCAGCAGACGACCTCGATGCCCGGCACTTCGCGCGTCAGGACGTCGGCGATGAGCTTGCGCACCAGCTTCGATCCATCGACCACCATCACGCGCGCCGACGTGGTCGTCGGCAGATGGCGAAGATCCTGGTGCTCCGTGCTCACATCAATCGCCGGTCGAGCGGGTCTGCCGGAGATAGTGACCCGTCACCAGCCCCGCGCCAAGCCAGCCGATCAGCCCGGCGCCCAGAACTGCGACGGCGGCCCGGATCGGGTCGAAACCCTGCAGACGGAATGCGCTGCCGTACGTTTGCGCCAGCCGGGTGATCGGCTCGCGCAGCGCGAGTTCCGCGCCGGTGAGCAGGCCGAGCGCGATCGCGCCCGAGAGAAGGCCGTAGCAGGCGCCCAGGTACAGGAACGGACGACGTACGAAGCCGCCGGTGGCGCCGAGCAGCTGCAGCACCTCGATTTCGTCGCGTCGCGACTGGATATCCAGCCGGACGGTGTTGCCGACCACCAGCAGCGCGCCGAGGCCCAGCAGCGTCGCCAGCACCCAGGCGATGCGCTCGCCGAGCGTGAGCCAGCGATCGAGCCTTGTGCGCCAGGCGGCGTCCTGCTGAACGACGTCGACATCGTTGAGCGACTGCAGCGACGCCGCGAGCACCGCATCGTCGCCACGCGGTGTGATGCGCAGAAGGTGCGGCAACGGATTTTCGCCGAGCGCGTCGGCGGCTTCGGCTAGCCCGCCCTGTTCGCGGAGTTCCTTCAACCCCTCGTCCGCGCTGCGCACCGTCGCGTTGACCACGTCCGGCCGCGCGCGCACCTGCTGCGCAAGCGCATTGGCGCGCTCGAGCGTGGTGCCGGGCTTGAGATACAGGCTGACCTGCCGCGACTGCTGCACGTCGCCCGTGAACTGCGAGAGGTTCGACAGCACCGCCCACAGGCCCAGCGGCAACGCGATCGCGATCGCCATGACGCCGACCGTCAGCCCCGTCGCCCACGGCTTGCGCAGCATGCGGCCGAAGCTCGCGATCAGGCTGTAGACGTGGTGATCGAACCAGCTGCCGATGCGCGAGCGTGTCCGCACGCCTTCGACGCGCTTGGCCTTCGTCGCCTTCGTGCTCATGCGGCGAGCTCCCCGGGCGGAATGTCGTCGACGAGGCGGCCGTGGTCGAGCACGATCACGCGTTTGCGCATGCGGCGCACCAGCGCGAGGTCGTGGCTCGCCACCATCACCGAGGTGCCGCGCATCGACAGCGATTCCAGCAGCGCCATGATCTCCGTCGACAGCGCGGGATCGAGGTTGCCGGTCGGTTCGTCGGCGAGGAGAAGTTTCGGTTCGGCGACGATCGCGCGCGCAATGCCGACGCGTTGCTGCTCGCCGGCACTGAGCTGGCGCGGCAGTGCCTTCTCGCGATCGCCGAGGCCGACCTTTTCCAGCGTGGAGCGCACGCGCTTGGCGATCTCGGCGCGATGCGTGCCGCGCAGCAGCAGCGGCAGCGCGACGTTGTCGCCGATGCTGCGGTCGGCCAGCAGGCGATGGTCCTGAAAGACCACGCCGACATCGCGACGGTGCAGCGCCATGCGGCGGCCGCGCATCTTGCCGAGGTTGCGATCGTCGAAGATCACCGCGCCGCGGCTCGCGCGCTCGGTGAGGTGGATCAGGCGCAGCAGCGTGCTCTTGCCCGCACCGGAATGCCCGGTGACGAACAGCATCTCGCCCGGCGCGACCTCGAAGCTCACCTCCGCGAGCGCCTCGCGCCCGGATGCATAGCGCTTGCCGACGTTGTCGAAACGCAGAAGAGTCATGCGGCGGAGTATCGCAGATGGCCCGCGACGGCCGTCGACATCACGATGCGAACGCACCAACGAAAACGGGCGACCGCAATGCGATCGCCCGTTCGTGTCGTCGATGCGATGGACTCAGTGCTGGCTGCGCGGCGCCCGCGTGATCAGCGACTTCAGCCCGCGCGCGACGCGGCCGAGCAGGCCCGGCTTCGCATCGGACGTGACCGCGGCCGGCGCCGGCGCATCACTGCCCTGCGCACGGCCACCGCGCGGTTCGTGACGCGGCGGACGCGGCGTGCGCTCCGGACGCGGCGTCGCCGATCCGTTGCTGCTCGAACCCGACTCTGCTGCAGCTGCACCGTCGACCGGCTTGCCACGACGACGGCGACGACGCTTGCGCGGTGCCAGCTCTTCGCCGGTAACCGGATCGATGCGCGGTGCGCGCGGCGCCTTGGCGACCTCGGCGACGGCATCACCGGTCGCAGTGGCGACGACGGCCTCGGATTTCGGCTCAGTCACCGCACGCTCGGGCTTCGGCCCACGCGGCGGACGACGCTCGCCATCGCGCGAACCGCCGGTGCGGCTGCCCGAACGCGGCTTCACGCCGCGACGTGCGTCATCCTCGGCCTTCTGTTCGCGCGCTTCGCGGAAGATCGCGCTGACGCTTTCTTCCTCTTCGCCTTCCACCTTTGCGCGCGGCGTGCGCGGCAGCGCGACCAGCATGTCGGCGGTGACCTGCTCGGTCGGCAGCTTCTGCTCGATGTACGCCTCGATGTCCGGCAGGCTCATCGCGTAACGCTCGCAGGCGAAGCTGATCGCATCGCCTTCTGCGCCGAGGCGTGCGGTACGGCCGATGCGGTGGACGTAGTCCTCGGCATCGAACGGCAGGTCGTAGTTGTAGACGTGCGACACGCCATCGATGTGCAGGCCGCGCGCGGCGACGTCGGTCGCCACCAGGATCTCGAGCTGGCCGGCCTGGAACTTCTTGAGCAGCGACTCGCGCTTCTTCTGCGGCACGTCGCCCGACAGAACGCCGACGCGGTAGCCGGCGCGTTCAAGCGCACGTGCGACGCGCTCGACGAACGCCTTGGTGTTGACGAACACCATGGTGCGCGCGCCTTCCGAACGCGACAGAAGCGCGATCAGCAGGGGGATCTTTTCCTCGTCCGACGGGTAGTACACCTTCTGGCGCACCTTCGCGGCGGTGATGAACTCGCTCTCGACGACGAGCTTTTCCGGCTCGTTCATGTGCTCGTAGGCGAGCTCCAGCACGCGGTGGCTGAGCGTCGCCGAGAACAGCAGCGTCTGCCGCGTCGTGCGCTCGGGCATGCGGCGCAGCAGGAAGCGGATGTCCTTGATGAAGCCGAGGTCGAACATGCGGTCGGCTTCGTCGAGCACGCAGACTTCGCAGGCGTGCAGCGACACGACCTTGTGCTGCTTGACGTAGTCGATCAGGCGGCCGGGCGTCGCGATGATGACGTCGGCGCCCTGCTGCAGGATCTGGCGCTGCTTGTCGTAGTCGACGCCGCCGTAGATCAGCGCGAACTTGATGCCCAGCTCGGAGCCGAACTTCACCGCGTCCTTGTGGATCTGGATGGCGAGTTCGCGGGTCGGCGCGAGGATCAGCGCGCGCGGGTCCTCGGGCTTGCGGTCGGCGAGCGCGGGGCGCGTCAGCAGCCGGTTCACCACCGCCACCAGGAAGGCGAGCGTCTTGCCGGTGCCGGTCTGTGCCTGGCCGGCGACGTCGCGGCCGGCGAGTGCCAGCGGAAGGGTCATGGCCTGGATCGGCGTGCAGCGCGTGAACCCGGCGGCTTCGAGGCCGGCCAGCAGTGCGGGATGCAGGTCGAAGGAGGTAAAGGAAACGTCGGTTAGGGGCTTGTCGCTCATCAGGATCCGGCGCGCCGAGCGGCGCTTGCAGGGAGGGCGGCGACCGGAAGACGGCGGCCGGCAAAGAAGTCCGGGCGCGCGTGGGGCGGCGACGGTGGCATTCGCGGAACACTGCGGATGCGGCCGGACGGTCGCGCGGGGCTTGCACCACCGCGTAAGGTCCCCAAGTGTAGCGCATGGCTCCACGCACCCCGTGCGACCATGGCGCCCGCACCCGTACTTCGAGGAGACCTGTTCAGTGAGCGAGAAGATCAAGCACGTCGGCGATGCCGATTTCGACCGCGAGGTCCTGCAGTCGGCCGAGCCGGTGCTGGTGGACTTCTGGGCGCCGTGGTGCGGCCCCTGCAAGATGATCGCGCCCGCGCTGGATGAGCTCGCCGGCACGTACGAAGGCCGCGCGAAGATCGTGAAGGTCAACGTCGACAACGAGCGCCAGACCGCGCTGAAGTACCACGTGCGTTCCATCCCGATGCTGCTGGTCTTCAAGAACGGCCAGGTGCAGGGCACGCAGATCGGCGCGGTGGGCAAGGCCCAGCTCGCCCAGTTGATCGACAAGGCGCTCTAACGCGCTTTTCGGGTCGCGCGCCACGGCCGTGACCCGCCGATGAATCGCAGGGCCGCGCGCCGCGTCGCGCGCCCTGCTCTCGCGTAAGGTGGACTCACAGCGTCCCCCGACGCCGGCCTTCACACGGCACCGTAGCCGTCCACGGTCGAATGACCGTCGCTTCGAGCGCTTGCACGCCTCGTCGCGGCGGTGCTAGTTTCCCGCTGGCCCGGCGCGTTCGCGCTCGCCGCACCCCTCTTTTCTACACCGATCCCGACTTGGCCCGCGCACCGCGGGCGCTCGCCGCATTAGCGAGGATTCCCGCTTGTCCGACCAGACCCCCGACGCCGGCGAAGTCGCCGAAAAGCGCGTGCGCAAGACGCGCGTGCCCAAGGCCGACGCCCCCGACACCGCGACCGCCGTCGCCGAACCGCCCCGCAGCGAGGCTCCGGCACCCGCCGCAGCGCCTGCTCCGGCCGCGCCCGCAGCTGCGGCGCCCGCCGAATCCGCGCCGCGCAACGACGCACCGGCCGAGGCCGCGCCCGTTGCCGGCGCACCCGAGCCGTCCACCTCCGGCGAATCCACCCAGCAGGGTGGCGCCAATGCCGACAACGCCCAGCGCGAGCAGGGCGAAGGCGGCCAGCGCATGACGCGCCGCGAGCGCTTCAAGAACCGCCGCGACCGCCAGCGCGAACGCCGCGACCAGCCGGGCGGCGACGACGCTGCCAACAACAATGGCGAGACCTTCGTCGCGCGACCGCACCCGGCCGTGCCTGAAGGCTTCCCGCAGTACTCGCTGTCCGACCTCAAGCGCATGCCCGCGCCGAAGCTGGTCGAGATCGCCGAGCAGCTCAACATCCACGAAGGCGTCGCCCGCGCCCGCAAGCAGGACGTCATCTTCGCGCTGCTGAAGGTGCTGACCCGCCACGGCGAAGGCGTCGCCGCCGACGGCGTGCTGGAAATCCTGCCGGACGGCTTCGGCTTCCTGCGCGCGGCCGAGGCGAGCTACCTCGCCGGCCCGGACGACACCTACATCTCGCCCAGCCAGATCCGCCGCTTCAACCTGCGCACCGGCGACCACATCTCCGGCCGCATCCGCTGGCCGAAGGACGGCGAGCGCTACTTCGCGCTCAACATCGTCGACACCATCAACGGCGAGCCGATCGAGGCGTCGAAGAACAAGGCGCTGTTCGAGAACCTCACCGCGCTGTTCCCGCGCCGCAAGTTCCGCCTCGAGCGCGGCGACGGCTCGACGGAAGACGTCACCGGTCGAATCCTCGACCTGATGGCGCCGCAGGGCAAAGGCCAGCGCGCGCTGATCGTCTCGCCGCCGAAGGCCGGCAAGACCATGCTGATGCAGCAGGTCGCCACTGCCATCACCTACAACCATCCGGACGTGCACCTCATCGTGCTGCTCATCGACGAGCGCCCCGAGGAAGTGACGGACATGCAGCGCACCGTGCGCGGCGAAGTCATCAGCTCGACGTTCGACGAGCCGGCCGCGCGCCACGTGCAGGTCGCCGAGATGGTGATCGAGCGCGCCAAGCGCCTGGTCGAGCACAAGAAGGACGTGGTGATCCTGCTCGACTCGATCACCCGCCTCGCCCGTGCGTACAACAACGTGGTGCCGTCGTCCGGCAAGATCCTGTCCGGCGGCGTCGACGCGAATGCACTGCATCGCCCGAAGCGTTTCTTCGGCGCCGCGCGAAACGTCGAGGAAGGCGGTTCGCTGACGATCATCGCCACCGCGCTGATCGACACCGGCTCGAAGATGGACGAGGTGATCTACGAAGAGTTCAAGGGCACCGGTAACTCGGAAGTCCATTTGAATCGTCGCATTGCCGAGAAGCGTGTCTATCCCGCGATCGACATCAACCGCTCGGGCACGCGTCGCGAGGATTACCTCATCGAGCCGGAGCTGCTGCAGAAGATCTGGATCCTGCGCAAGCTGCTGCACGGCATGGACGAAATCGCCGCGATGGAGTTCCTGCTCGACAAGATGAAGAACACCAAGTCGAACGACGAGTTCTTCAGCTCGATGAAGCGCTGAGTCGGTTTGATTGGTGCAAGAAAAAGCCCCGCTTCGGCGGGGCTTTTTTTGTCGCGCGACAGACGTCAGGAGCCGGAGTCGTTCAGCGGCGTCGCAAGTCGGAATCGCTCGTTTACACCACCCAATTCGCCACTCGCGAGGTCGGCGACACCCGGCTGCGGCGCATGGTCGATCACCGGCAGCCATGACGGCGGATGCCGCGTCGTGCGTGTCTCCAACATCCATTCGCCCGGCTTGTCTTCCGGCGGAGCGACGCCTGGGTGCATCGAGAGACGCCACTTCACCGGCACGTAGGCGATGAATCCGCCATCGATGCGAGTGTTTTCGGGCATCGCCGCTGGATCGACGGTCCACTGCGTCAACGCGCGCAGCGCCGACCGTTCCAGCAGGTTGAGAACACGTGCGGCCGCGGCCGGCGTGGCGCGCCCATGGACCAGTGCGCTCTGTTCGATGGTCGCGTCGACCACCTTGCCCGTCGCGTCGAAGCGCAGCACGGCGAGTTGGTCAGCCTCAGCACCTGCGTGAAGTGCGATGGCCGGGTAAGTCGGGGAGGTCTTGTTGAGGATTGGCGACCGGCCCTGCGCATGCGGCCCATTCGTTGCCTCGTCGTTCGGGAAAACGAGATTGTCGAGTGCCAAGCGCATATCGCCATTGCCAATTTCCTCGGCGGTCACGACGACACGCATGTCGACCTGGGCATTCACAACCTTGCCGTTGTCTTCGACAGGCACAAAGCGAATCGCTTGCACCATCTCCCGGATCCGATCGCCGATTGGTGCCGGCATCTCCGTGTGCGGCCGGTATTCGACGACACGTCCGCCCTTGTCGATGACGATCGTGCACGCGACACGCGTGACGAGGTGCGGCGTCTGAATGTCCTCGAGCGCAAGTTCCGCCGACGCGGGCAGTGAAGCGGCGCCGAGGATCAGGCCGAACAAGATTGACCGCATCTGCATAAGTGCTCCGGCCGAAAAAGGTGTCCAATCGTGGCCTAGCGGCGGCCTCGTGGCTAGCCTCGTGCCAGACGTGAATCCGGAGCTGAGTGCGGTACTACGGCATCCGTTCCTGACGGGCGGCGCAGGCGGCGCCGCACCACGAGCCCATGCAAGTCATTTGCTGTCGGCACGAATCGCCGCGCCAGATTGGCGTGTGTCACCGCGTCGAAACGTGCGTCCTGAAAGCGACAACCGCTTCAGGGGATTGCAGCGCACGACAGCACCCGCGCGCTTACACGTCGGAGCTTCAGGGCGCGAGCGTCGCCAGAGGCGCCACGAGGCGATAGCGCGTATTGATACCGCTCTGTTCGCCGTCGGCGAGATCGGACGCACCTGGCTGCGGGGCGGTTGCGGTGACAGGCACCCACGCGGGGACACGTTTCACGGTGCGCGTCTCCAGCGTCCACTGGCCGACGCCGTCGAACGACGGCTTCTGGCCTTGGGACGCCGTGCGGAACTGGACGGGCATGTAGGTGACATAGCCGTCGCCCACGCGGTCTTTGTCCTGCAGCGACGCCGGATTCGCCTGCCACCCCCGCAGGCTCGCGAGTGCTGCACGTTCGAAGATCGCGAGCGCCTTGGCGACTTCGCGCGGGTTTCCACGCTGGTGCACCAATGCACTTTGCTGGGCCGCCGCGTCGAGCACGTGTCCGTCTGCGCCCAGTCGCAGCGCGACGAGCACATCGGCATCAAGCCCAAGGCGTAGCGCCTCTTCGGGAAAGTGGATCGAGATGCGCTTGCTGTACGCGGTCGACGGAGCGCCCGGGCTCGTCGGCTTCTCCGGCGGAAACGTCAGGTTATCGATCGCCAGACGCATGCCGCCGTCATCGAGCATCTTGGCCGACACCGCCACGCGCATCGTCGTTTCGGCATTAACGACGCGACCGTCGACTTCCACCGGTTCGAAGCGCAATGCCTTGACCAGGTCGGCCACCCGCGCCGCGACGGGCGCTGGCAGCTCGGTCTTCGGAACGTACTCGGCGACATTCCCCTGCTTGTCGATGACGATGCGGCAGTCGACGCGGGTGACGAGAATCGGCTCTTCCATCGCGGGCAACGGCGTGACTGCGGCATGGGCGCTCGACGCTGCCAGCGCCGCGCACAGCAGGAGTGTCAGGCGGTGCTTCATGTCGTCTTCCTTGAGGTCCGGTCGATCGATGATGCCGGAACCGGGGGCGTGGCATCCACCACCACCCGATCCCGCCCCTGGTGCTTGGCCTCGTACATCGCGGCGTCGGCGCGCGCCAGCCAATGCGCGTTGTCCTCGCCCGGATGCAGCACGGCGCCACCGACCGACACCGTGATCGGGCGGTCGCCGGCGCGCACTCGGCTCGAAACGTCGGCTCGCAGCGCGTCGGCGAGCTGCTGCAAGGTATCGATGTCGGTGCCGGGCAGCATCAGCACGAACTCTTCGCCGCCATAGCGGAACAGGCGGTCGCCGGCGCGGCCGCGCGACTGCACGACGCGTGCGAAGGAGACGAGCACGTCGTCGCCGGCATCGTGGCCGAACTCATCGTTGACGCGCTTGAAGTGGTCGAGGTCCATCACCAGCAGGCCGACCGGGGTGCGATGGCGACGGAAGGCTTCGGCGGCGATGTGCAGTTCGCGATCCATCGCGCGACGGTTGGCGACGCCTGTCAATGGATCGCGCGATGCCAGCGTCTCCAGCTGCGCGCGCTGCAATTCGGTGCGACGCGCGAACACATACGCGAGCATGCAGGCGACCGATGCGCTCGACAGGTACATGAGGCGATCGAGCATCGTCGCGAACGCGCTGCCGTCGATCACGATCACCGCGATCAGCACGATCGATGCGGCCAGGCCATAGCCGCGTCGCACCAGCAGGAAGTTCGACACCAGCACGGGGCACGACCAGAACGCGCCGGACAGCCCGACCATGCGCGCGACGATGATGCAGGCGATCGACGTCATGCCGACGACGAACAGGCTCGCGCGTGCCACGTTGCCGCCGCGCCATGCATAGACCAGCGTGCCGAACAGTGCGGCGACGATCGCGCTGTCGACGATGGCCACCTGCGTCTCGCCGCGCAGGAAGCGGTACGCCACGAACGGCGCGATGCCGATCAGGCCGACGAGGCAGAACAGGACGAGGACGGTGAACTGGAAATCGGTGCGCAACCGGTGGAGCGACATCACGGCCTCGTCCGCGCTGAAGGGCACCGGCCTCGCGCGGCTGGCCGCCGAGCGTAACCCGACGGACACTGCGTCGCGACGGCCACTGCCGTTCATGATCCAACGCCCGCTACGATGGCGCGTCCGGCCCCGGAGCTTTCCATGCACGGCAGCGGTCTCGACCTCGCACTCGTCTTCCTGCTCGCCGCCGTCGTCGCGGCGCCGTTGTTCCGTCGGCTCGGCCTCGGCGCGGTGCTCGGCTATCTCGCCGCGGGCGTGCTGCTCGGGCCGCAGGGTTTCCGTGTAGTCGCCGACGCGGATCCGGTGCTCGCGGCGTCGGAAGTCGGCGTCGTCATGCTGCTGTTCGTGCTCGGGCTCGAACTGTCGCCATCACGCTTGATGGTGATGCGCCGGCCGGTGTTCGGGGCCGGTGGTGCGCAGATGCTCGCCTGTAGCGCGGCACTCGCCGTCGCCGCGAAGCTCGCGGGACTGTCGTGGACCGCGGCGTTCGTGGTCGGCGTCGCGCTCGCGCTGTCGTCGACTGCGGTGGGACTGCAGTTGTTGTCCGAACGGCGCGCGGTGCACAGCGAACACGGTCGACTCGCGTTCGCGATCCTGCTGTTCCAGGACCTCGCCGCCATTCCGCTCCTCGCCGCGATGCCGGTTCTCGGCCACGTCGGTGGCACCACGTTCGACGGCTAC
This sequence comes from Lysobacter sp. HA35, assembly GCF_054061195.1. Classification (NCBI taxonomy): domain Bacteria; kingdom Pseudomonadati; phylum Pseudomonadota; class Gammaproteobacteria; order Lysobacterales; family Lysobacteraceae; genus Lysobacter; species Lysobacter sp. HA35. The sequence goes on from NZ_JBSSDY010000001.1 coordinate 2,346,461, forward strand.
ACCGTCGGCAAGGCGATCGGTGCGGTGTTGCTCGTCGTCGTCGGCGGGCGCTTGCTGTTGCGACAGGGCTTCCGACTGATCGCGCGAACCGGCATGCCGGAAGTGTTCACCGGCGCCGCGTTGCTGACCGTACTCGGCGCGGCCTGGATCATGTTGCAGGCCGGCCTGTCGCCGGGCCTCGGGGCATTCCTCGCCGGCGTGCTGCTCGCCGATTCCGAATTCCGCCACGAACTCGAAGCGCAGGTCGATCCGTTCAAGGGCCTGCTGCTCGGCCTGTTCTTCATGGCGGTCGGCATGAGCATCGACGTCGCGCGCGTGGCCGCCGAGCCGCTGCGCATGGCCGCGATGGTCGGCGGCGTGCTCGCGATCAAGTTCGTGCTGCTGGTGATGGTCGGCAAGCGACCCGGGCGATTGTCTACACGCGATGCGTTGCAACTCGCGGGCGTACTCGCGCTAGGCGGCGAGTTCGCGTTCGTGGTGTTCTCCGAAGCGAACCGCGTCGGCATCATCGATGCATTGACGCGCGATCGGCTGGTCGCGACGGTCGGTCTGTCGATGGCGTTCGGTCCGTTGTTGCTTCTGGTCGTGTCGCGTGTGCTGCGGCATGCGCCGGCGAAACCGGCGCGTGCGTTCGACACGATTCCCGACAATCAACCGAAGGTGCTGATCGCGGGCTTCGGGCGCTTCGGGCAAGTGGTCGCGCGACTACTGACCGCGCAGAAGCTGCCCTTCATCGCGATCGAACCCAGTGCCGACCAGGTCGACTTCGTGCGTCGCTTCGGCAATCCCGTGTATTACGGCGACCCGAGCCGCTCGGATCTTCTGCGATCGGCCGGCGCGGATTCGGCGAAAGTGTTCGTGATCGCGCTGGAAGATCCGGAGGCCTCGGTGCGCACCACGCGCACGGTGCGGCAGATGTATCCGGACGCCACGGTGTATGCGAGTGCGCGCGATCGTCGCCATGCGTGGGAACTGATGGACCTCGGCGCGCACGCGATCCGTGAGGCTTTCCATTCCAGCCTGCACACCGGCGAACGCGTACTGGTCGAACTCGGTTTCGACGCCGCGACGGTGCACGCGCAGGTCAAGCGCTTCCGCGAACACGACGAGCGCCTGCTGCGCGCACAGTACGAAGTGCGCGATGACGAGGAAGCCCTGCTGCAGAGCGCGCGCGATGCGCGACGTGAACTCGAGGACCTGTTCAACGCGGACGTCGGCGAAGGCGTGCTCGGTGGAATGGTGCGCGAACCCGAGACGCCTTGATGTTCGACTGAGCGGACGTCGAACTGTCCGCTCGATGCGCCTCAGCGATCGCGCAGGAAACGTGCCATCGAGATGTCGCGCGATGCATTGCTCGGCGCGAACTCCGCAGCGATGTCGACGAAACCGCGCATCAAGGCGACTTCGCGCGGCGTGCGGTTGAGCGAGTCGCGCAGATCGGGATCCGCACCGGCCTTCAACAGGCGCTGCACGATGCGCGGCAGGCCGTGCAGCGCAGCGAGATGCAGTGGGCCGAAGCCGCGCGCATCGCGTGAGTCGAGCTTGACGTCCTGCACGAGGAACTGCTCGAGCGCAGTGAGCAACACGTCCTCGTCGGTGCCGGTGCCGGGCTCTGCACGCGCACCGAGCAGCAAGAGCAATGGCGTGACGTCGTTAGCGACCGCGTCAGGTTCGACGCCCGCGAGCACCAGCGCATCCAGCAACGCGGCAACGCGTGTACGATCGCGCGAAGTGAAGGCATACAGCGCAGCGCAGTGCAGCGCGTTGCGACCCTGCCCGTCGACCGCATGCACGTCGGCGCCGGCGGAGATCAGGCGCATCGCAAGATCGGGCAGACCGAGCGCGCTTGCGACCATCAGCACGGTGAGATCACCGGGCAGTCGCTGTTCGAGCGATACGTGCGAGGCGACGAGCCGATCGACGATGTCGATATGACGCATCGACACCGCGGCCGACAGCGGCGTCGCGCCCGACTGCGCGGCGAGACCCGGATCGGCACCGCGCTGCAACAGCAGTTCGACCACTGCGCGATGTCCGCCGCCGGCGGCGCGCAGGAGTGCGCTGCAGCCCTGGCGATCGACGGCGTCGACCGGTAGCTCGAGATCGAGCAGGCGACGCACCGCATCGTCGTCGCCCGCCATCGCGGCGGCCGGCACGTCGAGCGCGCGCAGCGGACGACGCGGCAGTGGCCAGCCGCGCCAGTCCAGCCAATCGGCGATGTCGCGACGACCCGCAGCCAGCGCGACGCCGAGCGGCGTCTGCCCGTCGGTCGCGCGCAGTTCGGTGCATGCGCCATGCGCGACGAGGCGCTTCACCAGATCGACGCGACCGAGCGCGGCGGCGAGATGCAGCGCGCTCATGCCGCGGCTGTCGCGCGCGTCGAGGCCGACGCCGGCCTGCAGCAGGCGGTCGATCAAGGTGACGCCGCCAAGGCGCACCGCGAGCGTGATCGCCGGATCCCCACCGCGCGACGGGCCGAACGGATCGGCGCCGCGTTCGAACAGTTCGACCGCCATGCGTGCACAGGCGGCATCACCGGCGACGCACGCGGCAAGGAAACGCGCGAGACCGCCGCGACCCGTCGGCGACACGCCGGCATCCAGCAATCGACGCAGCGCCGGCAACGCGGCCGGGCCGCGACCGAGCAACACGAACAGCGGCGTCTGGCCCTGCCCGTCGCGGATATAAGGATCGGCGCCGCGCGCGAGCAGCCAGGCGACGTTGGCGGGATCGGCGACGATCTCGTCGTCATGCAATAGCGAGCCGAGATCGCTGGGCGACATCAGGCGCGCGACGCTGTCGAGTCCGTCCGCGTGCTCACGCAGGCCTTCGCGCAGCAACGCGATCGGCGTGCGGTCGGGCAACGGTGCGTCGTCGTCTTCGCGCAGCGCGGCAGGCAGCCGATAGCCGGCGTCGAGCGCGGCGACCAGCGCCCAGCGACCGGCTTCGGCAGCGCGATCGACCGGGCGCTTGCCCTGCTTGTCGACCTGCGCGGGATCGGCGCCGAGTTCGAGCAGGCGCGTGATGAGCTCGGGGGTCGCGCGTTCGGAATCGCAGGCCAGCGACAACAGGCCACGACCGTCGGCATCGACGCGCGACGCCTGCGCGACGCCGGCATCCGGCAACTGGCGCAGCAGTTCGTCGGCGACTTCGAGTTGTCCACCGCGCACCGCTTCCATGATCGGCGTGCGGCCCTGCGCGTCGGTGAGCGCGGCATCGGCGCCGGCTTCGAGCAGCGCGATGACGATCTCCATGTGGCCGGCATACGCGGCGACGTGCAACGCGGTGCGACCGGAGCGGTCGCGCGCGTCGACGCGCGCCTTGTGCTTGAGCAGCAGCTGCACGCCAGCCGGGTCATCGTCTTCCGCACCCGCGGCGGCGAGCAATGCAGGCTGGCCGCCCGGCGGCTCGGGACGCGCGCCGCGTTCGAGCAGGAAACGCGCGACGCGCCAGTTGCCCGCAGCGCAGGCCATGCCGAGCGGCGACAGGCCTTCGGCGTTGACGACTTCGAGTTCGGCGGCGGCGTCGCGCAGCAATGCGGCGACACCCGGATCGGTGCTGCGTGCGGCGAAGTGCAGCGCGGTATTGCCGTCGCCGTCGCGCAGGCGCGGGTCGGCGCCGTTCGACAGCAGCGTCATCACCGCTTCGGGGCGGCCATGCCAGCTGTCGCGCGTGGCGGCGAGCAGCGGCGTCATGCCCGCCTGCATGGCGTTGAGATCGATGCCCTTGGCGATCAGTGCGCGCAGCAGGCGCAGGTCCGGCAGCACCGCGGCGAGCACCGGCAATGCGCGCTGGTCGCGCTCGCCGGCGAGCGGCGGTGCATTGACGTCGACGCCGGCGTCGATCAGTGCCAATGCGCGTTCGACGCGTCCACCGCGCGCCGCCTCGTACAGCTCGCGCAGCATCGCCTTGGGGTCGACCGCGGGCGCGATCACCGGTGCTTCGGCGCGAATCGCATCGAGCGCGACCACGTTGTCGATGCGATCGGTGCGTTCGGGTTGTACGTCGCGTGCATTGCCATCGACGCGCGAGATCAGGAAATGCAACGCGGGACCAACCAGCGCGACCAACGCCGCGACCGCGATGCGCGTGGAACCCGTCAACACGCCCGGCCACGCGAACAGCGTGACCGCCGATGCGAGTGCGACGACCGGCACGGCGACGGCGAGCCCGCGCCATGCGGTGCGATCGCGATCGGGCATCGCGTCGAGATGCGCGCGCCAGTCGCCATCGCGTTCGACGCCGGGCCACAACGTCCACGTCGGCCACAACACCAGCAGCGCGATGCCGACGGCGAGACTCAGCGCGATCGTCGCCGGTAGCGAACCGCTGCGCAGCAACGCCATCAACGGCCATGACAACAACAGGCCGACGCCGAGCGTGGCGATCGTCCACAGGCCGAGCAATGTCGCGAGATGACGCGACGTCGAACCGACGCGGCGGCGCCAGGTCGACACACCGACCGCTGCAAGCGGCTGTGCGAGAAGAACGCCTATCGCGGTGACCGGCGACGGCAGGATCGCGAGCGCGGCGATGACAACCGCCGCGGCGATGAACGCGAACGCGCGTCCGTGCAGGTTGCCGCGGTCAGGCATCGCGGCTCCGGTAGTACTCGCCCGCGTCGTAGGCCGGTGCGTCGGGCGGCGGCGGCATCTGCAGGAAGAAGCCGCGCGACTCCAGCGCCTCGCGCACCTGAGCCGCGTCGGCGCGGGCGAGGCGACGCTCGGGCGTCAGCTCGACTTCCAGCACGTACTCGAGCCCGCCGAGCTGCGCGCGCACGGGCTCGGGCAGCGCATCGAACGCATCGCGCTGCGCGAGATAGACGTAGGTGTCGGCCTTTCGCAGGCTCTTGTAGACGTGGGCGTGCATGACGGCAACGCTCATTGAGGGCGTCGCGACAGCATACCCGCGGACTAGTGGTGATAGCCGCTGTCGGCCGCGACTTTGCCCGCGAACACCCGGTACGACCACCACGTGTAGCCGAGGATCGCCGGCAGCAGCACGACCATGCCGACCATCACGAAGCCCTGCGACGACGGCGGCGACGAGGCGCTCCAGATCGTCAGCGATGGCGGAATGATGTGCGGCCAGACGCCGAGCACCAGCCCGACGAAGCCGAGCAGGAAGAAGCTCAGGGTGAGCAGGAATGGCGTCGCGTCGCGGCCTTCGCGCAGCGCCGCACGCCACAGCCACGCGGCGTTGACCAACGCGAGCAGCGGCACCGGCGCGAGCCACCAGAAATGCCCGCCCTCGAACCAGCGCGCCATGATCCGCGAGCTCAGGAACGGCAGCCATGCGCTGACCAGCCCCATGAACGCGACGACGACCAGCACCAGCGGCCGTGCCATGTGCCGCGCGAGGCGCTGCAGCGGGCCTTCGGTCTTGAGGATGAGCCACGTGGTGCCGAGCAGCGCGTAGCCGAACACCACGGCCACGCCGGTGAGCATCGAGAACGGGCTGAACCAGCCGAACGCGCCGCCGAGGTACTTGCCCGATTCCAGCGGCATGCCCTCGACGATGGAGCCGAGGATCACGCCCTGCGCGAACGCGGCGAACGTCGAGCCGAGCCCGAACGCCGCACCCCAGAAACGCCGCGCGCGCGTCGCCTTGAAGCGGAACTCGAAAGCGACGCCGCGGAAGATGAGTGCGATCAGCATCAGCAGCACCGGCAGGTACAGCGCCGACAGCATGATCGCGTAGGCCTTAGGGAACGCGGCGAGCAGGCCGGCACCGCCGAGCACCAGCCAAGTCTCGTTGCCGTCCCAGATCGGCGCGGCCGTATTCATCATGTGGTCGAGTTCGTCCTCGTCGCGCGCAAACGGCGCGAGGATCCCGAGGCCCAGCACGAAACCGTCGAGCAGCACGTACATCAGCACGCCGAAGCCGATCACGCCGAACCACAGCACCGGCAGCACGGTCGCGGCGGTCACGGGCGCACCTCGCGCGCGGCGCCGTCGTCGACCGAATCCACCGACAGCGGCCGCTTGGGTCGACGCTCGCCATGCTCGGCTTCCGGCCCCGGGTCGTGGGGCACCGGCCCGACGCGCACGAGCTTGCGGATGTACCAGATGCCCGAGCCGAACACGATGGCGTAGACGGTGATGAATGCGGCGATCGATGCGACCACTTCGCCCGTCGTCAGCATCGGGCTCACCGCGTTCGCAGTGCGCAGCAGGCCGTAGACGACCCAGGGCTGACGGCCGATCTCGGCGACGTACCAGCCCGTCAGCAAAGCGACGAAGCCGGCGAACGTCATCCAGCGCCAGCCGTTGATGAGCCAACGCGTGTCGAACAGTCGCCCGCGACGCAGCTGCAGCGCCGACAGCCAGGCCAGCGCGAGCATCGCGAGGCCGAGGCCGACCATCACGCGGAACGAGAAGAACACCGGGATGACGGGCGGGCGGTCCTCGCGCGGCACGGCCTTGAGCGGCGTGATCTCGCCGGCCCAGCTGTGCGTGAGCACTAGCGAACCCACGCGCGGCAACGCGACTTCGTAATCGTTGCGCTCGGCCTGCTGGTTCGGCACCGCGAACAGCACCAGCGGCACGCCGGCGCCGGGCGTGCCTTGCTCCCAGTGCGCTTCGATCGCGGCGAGCTTGGTCGGCTGATACTTGTGCACTTCGAGGCCGTGCAGGTCGCCGACGAAGATCTGCGTCGGCACCGTGATCGCGGCGAACAGCACCGCCATCTTCAGCATCTTGCGCGCGGCATCGACGTGCTCGCGTCGCCACAGGTAGCCCGCGCTGACGCCGCCGACCACGAAACAGGTCGTGATGAACGCGGCCAGCACCATGTGTGCCAAGCGATACGGGAACGACGGATTGAAGACGATCGCCCACCAGTTGGCGGGTTCGAACACGCCCGCGGCCGTCATCGTGTAACCGGCTGGCGTGTGCATCCAGCTGTTGGCCGAGATGATCCAAAACGTCGACACCAGCGTGCCGAGCGCGACCATACACGTCGCGAAGAAATGCAGTTTTTCCGGCACCTTGCGCGCGCCGAACAGCATCACGCCGAGGAAGGTCGCCTCGAGGAAGAACGCGGTCAGCACTTCGTACGTCATCAACGGGCCGAGGATGTTGCCGGCGCGTTCGCTGAGTACGGCCCAGTTGGTGCCGAACTGGAAGCTCATGACGATGCCGCTGACCACGCCCATGCCGAAGCTGATGGCGAAGATGCGCAGCCAGAAGAAGTAGATGTCGCGCCAGACGCTGTCGCGCGTCCGCAGCCATCGCCATTCACAGAACGCGAGCCAGCTCGCCAGTCCGATCGTGAATGCGGGAAACATGATGTGGAACGAGATCACGAATCCGAACTGGATTCGCGAGAGCAGCAGAGCATCCATCGAGGGCCTTCCCGTCGATCAGGTTGAGTCGTCTATTCGCCTGCGTATTGTGCGCCACGCGCGAGCTCGCTGCAGCACCGTCGCAGCATCCGGACGCCGTCGCCGGACGACCGCGCGCGCCGCGGCACGATGGACGTCGCGTCGTTAAGGCCGGATGCGCGGTCGCGTCTCATGCACTATGTCGCGTGGCGATAGTGGGATGCGGCCGCTCGCGGGAATGACCGACGCCACGGTGCGCCACCCGCACCGGCTGCTACGCTCCGCCGACTTCGTATCACCGGACCTTCCATGCGTCGCAGCGCCCTTGCCACCGCCCTTGTCCTCGCGGGGCTCGCCCCGTTCGCCCACGCGCAGTCCACGCCGCGCATCACCCTCGACCAGGCGATGGCCGATCCCGACTGGATCGGAAATTCCGTCGAACAGGCGTGGTGGTCGTGGGACGGCCAGAACGCCTACTTCAGCCAGAAGCGCACCGGCGCGACGATCCGCGACACGTTCCGCCAGCCCATCACCGGCGGCGCGGCGGCCAAGCTCGACGGCGCGGAGCACGCGGCCATCGATGGCGACGACGAGGTCGTCGACGCGGCCGGCACGCGCATGGCGTTCTCGCGCGGCGGCGACATCTTCGTGCGCGACCTCAAGAGCGGCGCGCTGACGCAGGTCACCCGCACCGCGGCGGAGGAATCGCGCCCGCAGTGGGGTCCGCAAGGGCAGCTGGTGTTCCGAGCGGGCAACGACTGGTTCGTCTGGCGCGCCGGCAGCGTCGCGCAGGCGTCCACGCTCAAGACCGAGGACGATCCGGACAAGGCGAAGAAGGACGACGACCTGCGCGCGCGCCAGCTGCGCCTGATCGACACGCTGCGCACCGACCGCGAGAAGCGCGAGGCCGCGAAGGCGCAGGACAAGGTCTGGCGCGCTGCCGACCCCACCGCTGCGCCGCCGACTGCGTATCTCGGCAAGGACGTCGAACTGGTCGACAGCGCGCTCTCGCCCGACGGCCGCTGGCTGCTCGCGGTCACGTATCCGAAGGGCGCGGACCTCGGCCAGGCCGGCAAGCTGCCGCGCTACGTGACCGAATCGGGTTACGAGGAAACCGAGGAAGCGCGCACGCGCGTCGGCCGCAATCCGCCGGCCGCGCATTCGCTGTGGCTGGTCGAAACCGCGACCGGCGCGGTGACGCCGCTGAAGTTCGACGACCTGCCCGGCATCAAGACCGACCCGCTGGCCGACCTGCGCAAGAAGGCCGGCAAGAAGCCGCTCGATGGCGCGCGCGAGGTGCGCATCGAGACCGATGGCGACGGCACCGGCCCGGCGATCCACTGGAGTGACGACGGCCGCGACGCCGCGGTGCTGGTGCGTGCGGTCGACAACAAGGACCGCTGGATCGCGCAGGTCGACCTCGGCGGCAAGAAACTCGTGACGCGCGATCGTCTCACCGACAACGCGTGGATCAACTGGAACTTCAACGACTTCGGCTGGATGCCGGCGAACGGCCACAACCGTCTGTGGTTCCTGTCGGAGAAGTCGGGTTACTCGCATCTGTACGTCAGCGACGCGCCGGGTTCGTCGCGCGCACTGACCTCGGGCAAGTGGGAGGTCTCCGCGCCGCACCTCACCCGCGACGGCCATCGCTTCTACTTCGAGTGCAATCGCAGCTGGCCGGGCGATTACGAAGTCTGCGCGGTCGATGCGAACGGCGGCGACGTGCGCGAGGTGACGAGCCTGGACGGCGTCGAGGACTTCGCCCTGTCACCGGACGAATCCAAGTTGCTGGTGCGGCATTCGTCGAGCTACCTGCCGCCGCAGCTCGCGGTGGTCGATGCGAACGGTGGCACAGCGCGCGAGCTCACCGACACGCGAACCGCGCAGTACAAGTCATTCGACTTCATCAAGCCAGAGATGGTGCAGATCCCGAGCAAGCACGGTGCCGGTACGATCTGGGGCAAGTTCTACGGGCCGAAGAACTTTGATCCCGGCAAGACCTACCCGATCGTGTTCTTCATCCACGGCGCGGGTTACCTGCAGAACGTGCACGCGCGCTATCCGAACTACTTCCGCGAGCAGATGTTCAACAACCTGCTCGTCGATTCGGGTTACGTGGTGCTCGACATCGACTATCGCGCATCCAGCGGTTACGGCCGCGACTGGCGCACGGCGATCTACCGCAACATGGGCCATCCGGAGCTCGACGATCATCTGGACGCGCTGGACTGGGCGGTCGCCAATCGGCACGCCGATCGCGATCACGCGGGCCTCTACGGCGGCAGCTACGGCGGCTTCATCACGCTGATGGGCCTGTTCCGTTCGCCCGGCACGTTCAAGGCCGGCGCCGCGCTGCGCCCAGTCACCGACTGGTCGCAGTACAACCATGAGTACACGTCGAATATCCTCAACACGCCGGAACTCGATCCCGATGCGTACGCGACGAGTTCGCCGATCGAATATGCCGCGGGCCTGAAGGACAACCTGCTGATCGCGCACGGCATGATCGACGACAACGTGTTCTTCCGTGACTCGGTGATGCTCACGCAGAAGCTCATCGAACTGCACAAGGACAAGTGGACGCTGGCACCGTATCCGCTGGAACGCCACGGCTTCGTGCATGCCGATTCCTGGTACGACGAGTACCGCCGCATCCGCGAGCTGTTCGCGCAGTCGCTCAGCAAGTAAGTCGTCAAAATGGTTCACGCGAGACGCCGCCTCCGGGCGGCGTCTTCGTTTCGGCGGCCGTGATCGGTTCGCGGCGATAATGCGACGCACGCTTCGTCGGGCCGATCCGGCGAACGCTTCCACTCACGGATCCCATGCAAGACGTCGATGTCCTGATCATCGGTGGCGGTGCCGCCGGCCTCATGTGCGCGTTCACCGCCGCGCGCCGCGGCCTGCGCGTGCAGGTGATCGAGCACGCCAACCGCGTCGGCAAGAAGATCCTGATGTCCGGTGGCGGGCGCTGCAATTTCACCAATACCGGCACGGCGCCCGCGAACTACCTGTCGGGCAATCCGCACTTCTGCAAGTCGGCGCTGGCGCGTTACACGCCATGGCATTTCATCGAGATGGTGGAGCGTCATCGCATCGCGTATCACGAGAAGGAACTCGGCCAGCTGTTCTGCGACGAGTCGTCCAAGCTCATCGTCAAGATGCTGATGGACGAATGCGATGCAGCGGGTGCGCGCGTGTCGACCAGCTGCAGCGTCGAAAGCATCGACCGCGAAGGCGAGCGCGACTTCCGTGTGCGCACGACGGCGGACGTGTTCCGCGCGCGTGCATTGATTGTCGCCAGTGGTGGTCTTTCGATCCCGAGCATGGGCGCGACCGGTTTCGGTTACGAACTCGCCCGCACGTTCGGTCACACGCTGAAGCCGACACGTGCTGGGCTGGTGCCGCTCACGCTCAGTGGCACGCATCAGGAACGGCTGGCCGACCTCAGCGGCGTCGCGCTCCCGGTCACCGTGGAAGCCAATGGCACCAGCTTCAGCAACCAGATGCTGATCACGCATCGCGGCCTGAGCGGGCCGTCGATCCTGCAGATCTCGTCGTACTGGCAACCGGGCGACGAACTCGTCGCCGACCTGTTGCCGCAGCACGACGCGCACGCGTTCCTGACGTCGCAACGGCATGCGCGGCCGGACGCGATGCTGCACACGATCCTGTCGGACGTCCTGCCGAAGCGCTTCGCGCAACGCCTCTGCGAAGTCTGGCTGCCCGATCGCCCGATCAAGCAGCTCACGCCACCGCAGCTGCGCGACGCCGGCGCGCTGCTGCAGCGCTTTCCGATCGTCGCGAGCGGAACGGAGGGCTATCGGACTGCGGAAGTCACGCTCGGTGGCGTCGATACCAACGAGCTCTCATCGACGACCATGGAATCCAAGCGGGTGCCCGGCCTGTATTTCATCGGCGAAGTCGTCGACGTCACCGGTTGGCTCGGCGGCTACAACTTCCAGTGGGCCTGGGCCGCGGGCGACGCCTGTGGCAAAGCGGTGTGCAGCGACTGATCAGCGCCGCGGCGCGGGTCCGCTCGATCGCCGCACGCACAGCGTGTACGGCACATGCAGCATGCGGCCGCTGCCCGGCGTCTGCACCGCGGCGAGCAGCTCCAGCGTCGCCAGGCGGCCCATCTCGTGCGTGGGCTGGTGCACGGTGGTGAGCGGCGGAAAGATCTGCGTCGACATGGGCGTGTCGTCGAAGCCGCAGACGGAGAGATCTTCCGGCACCCGCAGACCTTGTTCGAGCGCGATGGAAATCACACCGGCGGCCATGTCGTCGTTGGCGGCGAAGATCGCGGTGGGGCGACGCTTCTGCGCGAGCAACTCGCGCGCGGCGCGCGCGCCGGATTCGAACGAGAACTCGCCGGGCATCAGCAGTGATTCGTCGACGTCGAGCCCCGCGCGTTGCAGGCCGAGCTTGTAGCCCGCGATACGCCAACCGGTCGCGCCATGCGCGGGATGGCCCGAGATGTGCGCGATACGGCGATGGCCCAGCGACGCAAGGTGCTGGACCATGTCGCAGGCGGCCTGCGTCTCGTCCATGCCGACGCCGATGCTACCGACGCGATCCTTCGGCGAGATGCACGCGACCGGGATCTGCATCTCCGCGAGGCGCGCGCGCAGTTCCGGAATGTCGGTAATCGGCGGCGTCATGATCAGGCCGTCGGGCTGTGAGCGCCGGATCAGGCCTTCGACGCGTTCGAGCAACTCGGGAACGTCGGTGTCGACCGGGCAAAGAAGCATCGCGTAGTCGCGCTGTTCGCAGGCCGCGAGTGCGCCGGACATCACGCCCATCAGGTAGTTGTCGGACGGGTTGTTGTAGAGCAACGCGACCAGGAACGACTTGCTGCCGGCGAGGCTGCGCGCGGAGAAATGCGGGATGTAGTTGAGGCGCTGCACGGCCTCGAGCACCCGATCGCGGGTTTCCTCGCGCACGTTCGGCTCGCGGTTGAGTACACGCGAGACGGTCTTCATCGATACGCGCGCCGCTTCGGCGACGTCCTCGATCCGCACTCTCGACACCATGATCGCTCCCATCGGCCCGCATCCGGCCGGCGCCGCCATGGAAGGCGGGCGACGCGGCGCGGCACAGTGTAATGGCCCCGTCCGGGCGGCCTCCCACGGCATTTCCGGAACGGCGATCCCCCGGACGCGCCCGATCCTACCCGAAAAATTGACAGCGCTATCATCGACGCAAACTTTGCGGCAGACTCCGGCCAACCCTCCGCAGGAGACCGCGTCAATGGCTTCGTACTCGGCTGCACCGTCCGTTTCGACCACCGACGCGCCCGCGGACACCACGCGTCCGCTGGTGATCGTCACCGTGCTGTTCTTCATGTGGGGATTGCTGACGTCGCTCAACGACGTGCTGATCCCGCACCTCAAGTCGATCTACACGCTCAACTACACCCAGGCGATGCTGGTGCAGTTCTGCTTCTTCGGCGCGTACTTCCTGGTGTCGTTGCCCGCGGGCGCGCTGATCCGCCGCATCGGTTACCAGAAGGGCGTGGTGACCGGACTCGCGATCGCGGCGACCGGCTGCCTGCTGTTCTATCCGGCATCGACGAGCGGTTACGCGTTGTTCCTCGTCGCGTTCTTCGTGCTCGCCTCGGGCATCACCATCCTGCAGGTCGCGGCGAATCCCTACGTCACTGTGCTCGGCGATCCGCGCACCGCGTCGAGCCGGCTCACGCTGACGCAGGCGTTCAATTCGCTGGGCACGACAGTAGGTCCGTATGTCGGCGGCCTGCTGATCCTGACCGGCGTGCAGGCGTTGACGCCCGAGCGCCTCGCCGCGATGGGCGACACCGCGCGCGCCGCGTATCGCACGACCGAAGCCGCGACCGTGCAGGGCCCGTATCTCGGCCTCGCCGCGACGCTTGCACTGCTCGCCGTGGTGTTCGCGATTGTGCGTTTGCCACGCATCACGCATGACGACGCGCTTCCCGGCGCACCGACGCCGTCGATCCTGCGCCATCGGCATCTCGTACTCGGCGCGGTGGCGATCTTTCTTTACGTTGGCGCGGAAGTAAGCATCGGCTCGCTGCTGGTCAATTTTTTGGGTGAGCCTCAGATCCGTGGCCTGCCCGCAGCAAGCGCTTTCCAGTACGTGAGCTATTACTGGGGCGGCGCCATGATCGGGCGCTTCATTGGCTTCGCCGTTATGCAGAAGGTGCGGCCGGGGCTGGTGCTGGGCTTCAACGCGGCGATGGCGATGCTGCTCGTGCTGACCGCCACGCTCGGCAGCGGCACGCTCGCAATGACCGCGATCATCGCCGTCGGCCTGTTCAACTCGATCATGTTCCCGACCATCTTCAGCATGGCGCTGCATCGCCTTGGCGATCTCACTGCCAAAGGGTCCGGCATGCTTTGCATGGCCATCGTCGGCGGCGCGATCGTGCCGTTCTTGCAGGGCGCGCTGGCCGACCGCATCGGCCTGCAGCCGTCGTTCTTCCTGCCTATCGCCTGCTATGCCTTCATCCTGTTCTTCGGCCTGAAGTACGCGCGCATCTATGAGCGCGCGCACTGAGGCCTTGATCGCGGCGGCATTGCTCGCCGCGGTCGCATCGACGGCGATCGCGGCGCCATCCGTCGTGCGCATCACGCACGACGGCGCGGGCGCATACCAGCTGCAGGTCGACGGCCAGCCGTTCGTGATCCGCGGCGCCGGCCTGCAGGATGGCGATCAGGAAGCGCTGCGCGAACGCGGCGGCAATGCGTTCCGTACGTGGCGACCCGGCGATGACGCGACGGCGATGCTCGATCGCGCGCAACGCAACGGCCTGCATGTCGCGCTCGGCCTCGAAGTCGAAAGCGAGCGCCACGGTTTCGATTTCAACGACGATGCCGCGGTCTCGCGCGAGGTCGAACGCGTCCGCGGCGAAGCGCTGCGCTATTGCGATCATCCGGCGCTGCTGATGTGGATCGTCGGCAACGAGCTCAATCTCGATGCGAAGAATCCGCGCGTGTGGGACACGGTGAATCGCATGGCCGCCGCGATCCACGCGGTCGATCCGAACCATCCGGTGATGACGACGCTCGCGGGGATCGACCCGAAGGTCGTCGCCGAAGTGAAAGCGCGTGCGCCGCAGCTCGATCTGCTCGGCGTGCAGCTCTACGCCGACATCGCCGGGCTCGACGGGAAGATCCGCGCGTCCGGCTGGACCGGCCCGTACGTGGTCACCGAATGGGGACCGACCGGTCACTGGGAAAGCCCGACCACGCCATGGGGCGCGCCGATCGAGGACGACAGCGCGCGCAAGGCGGCATCGCTGAGCGAGCGCTACCTGCGGGAGATCGCACCCGCGAATCCCCAACGGCTCGGCTCGTTCGTGTTCCTGTGGGGCCAGAAGCAGGAACGCACGCCGACTTGGTACGGCCTGTTCCTCGGATCCGGCGAATCGACGCCCGCGGTCGACGCGCTGCAGACGGCGTGGACCGGCAAGGCGCCGGCGAATCGCGCACCCCTGGTCGGGTCGCTGACGGTGGATGGACGCGCCGCGAAGTCCGGCATCGTGCTCGCACCCGGCACGTCGCACATCGCCCGCGTAAAGGCCGTCGACCCCGACGGCGACCGCATGCAGCCGCGCTGGTACGTGCTCGAAGAAAGCCGCGCGACGTCGATCGGTGGCGATGCCGAGACGCGGCCGACGCCGGTGGATGTCGCAGCGAAGGTCGTCGACGCGGGCACCGCCCGTTTCGTCGCACCCAAGCACGCCGGGCGACTACCGCCTCTTCGTCGAAGTGCGCGACGGCCGCGGCCATGCGGGCTACGCGAACCTGCCGTTCCGCGTCGCGACCCCTCCGAAACCCTGACCGCCGCGCGGTCATGCGGCAGTGCAGCGTGCACGCGCCGCCGGCCGCCTTCACGCTTGGACTGACAACGCTGTCAGGCCCGCCGGCCTAACACGTGGATGACGACCCGGAGACTGCATGCCGCCCTTCCCGTCCCGCGCCCCTCGCCGCCTGCTGCTGGCGGCTTCGCTCGCCGTCGCGATCGCCGGCATCGGCAGCGCCACCGCGCAGTCGGCGTCCAACGTCGCGCATCCGGACCTGTGGCCGAAGATGACGTCGCCTGTTCCGCGCGACGCACGCATCGAAGCGCGCATCCGCGAACTGCTCGCATCGATGAGCGTCGAGGAAAAGGTCGGCCAAGTCATCCAGGGCGACTTCGGCAGCCTCACGCCGGACGACGTGCGCACCTATCACCTCGGTTCCGTGCTCGGCGGCGGCAACTCGGATCCCGGCGGCAAGTACAACGCGCCGGCGAAGGATTGGCTCGCACTCGCGGATGCGCTGCACGACGCATCGGTCGACAAGAGCAAGGGCGGCCACGGCATTCCCGTGCTGCTCGGCATCGACGCCGTGCATGGCCACAACAACGTGGTCGGCGCGACGCTGTATCCACACAACATCGCGCTCGGCGCGATGAACGACCCGGCGCTGGTGCGGCGCATCGCGCAGGCCACCGCCGACGAACTGCGCGCGACCGGTTTCGAATGGACGTTCGCGCCCACCGTCACTGTCCCGCGCGACGATCGCTGGGGCCGCACGTACGAAGGTTATTCGGAAGATCCTGCGCTGGTGTCGCGCTATGCGACGGCGGTCGTCGAAGGCCTGCAGGGTCGTGTCGGTTCGAAGGAATTTCTCGATGCGCGCCACGTCGTCGCGTCGTCCAAGCACTACATCGGCGATGGCGGCACGTTCGAAGGCAAGGACAAGGGCGATACGCGCGTGTCCGAACAGGAACTGCGCGACATCCACGGCGCGGGCCATATCGCGGCGTTGAAGGCCGGGACGCAGACGGTGATGGCGTCGTTCTCCAGCTGGAACGGCGCAAAGATGCACGGCAATCGTTCGCTGCTGACCGATGTGCTGAAGCAGCGCATGGGCTTCGACGGCTTCGTCGTCGGCGACTGGAACGGTCACGCCGACGTGCCGGGTTGTACACCGACCGATTGCCCGGCCGCGCTGCTCGCCGGCGTCGACATGTACATGGCGCCCGACAGCTGGAAGGGCCTGTACGAGACGACGGTCAAGCAGGTGCGCGATGGCACGATCCCGATGCAGCGCTTAGACGATGCGGTCTCGCGCATCCTGCGCGTCAAGCTGCGCATGGGCCTGTTCGATGCGCCGAAGCCTTCACAGCGCGTGCTCGGCGGGCATTTCGAAGAACTGGGCAGCGCCGCGCATCGCGCACTCGCGCGCGAAGCGGTACGCAAGTCGCTGGTGCTTCTGAAGAACGACAGCGGCGTGCTGCCGATCAAGCCGAACACACGCGTGCTCGTCGCTGGCGACGGTGCGGACGACGTCGGCAAGCAGGCGGGCGGCTGGACGCTCAGCTGGCAGGGCAGCGGCACCGAGCGCGCGGATTTCCCGAACGCCGAATCCATCTGGGACGGCATCCGTACGACGACATCGCAGGCCGGCGGCCATGCGGAGTTGTCGGTCGACGGCAAATACACGACCAAGCCCGACGTCGCGATCGTCGTGTTCGGCGAAGACCCGTATGCGGAATTCCTTGGCGATATTCCCAGCCTCGCGTTCCGCCATGGGCGCGGGCACGATCTCGAAATGCTGCGCCAGTTCAAGGCTGCGGGCATTCCGGTGGTCGCGGTGTTCCTGTCGGGCCGTCCGTTGTGGATGAATCGCGAGATCAATGCGTCGGATGCATTCGTCGCCGCGTGGTTGCCGGGTTCGGAAGGTGGCGGCATCGCGGACGTGCTGTTCGCCGATGCATCCGGCAAAGCGCGTCATGACTTCAGCGGTCGACTGTCGTTCTCGTGGCCGCGCACCGCGGTGCAGACGCCGCTCAATGCCGGCCAGCCCGGTTACGACCCGCAGTTCCCGCTCGGTTACGGGCTGAGCTATGCGTCGCCGCACAGGGTCGGCACGTTGCCCGAGGAATCGGGACTCGGTAACGCCGACACCGATCCCGCGGTGTTCTTCGAACGCGGCAAGCTCGCGCCGGGCTGGACGTTGCGTGTGGCGGACAAGGGCGGTGAAGCGAAGCCCGTGCGCACGTTGCCGTCGCGCGATCTCGTGCGCGGCGTCGCGTTAAGCGCGACCGATCACCACGCGCAGGAAGACGCGCGTCGCCTGCAGTGGCGCGGCCCCGCCGAGGTGTCGCTGCATGCGGACGCGCCGATCGACCTCTCGCGCGAAAGCATGGCGGGCGCGTCGCTGGTCACCACGCTGCGCATCGATTCGCCCGCGCGCGGCGAGGTCGACATCGCCATGGGGCGCGGCCATGTGCCGCTCACCGCCACGCTTGCCGAAATTCCGACCGGCCGGTGGACGCGCGTCGCGGTACCGCTGGTGTGCTTCGCGCGTGGCGGCACCGACCTCACCAAGGTCGACGACGTGTTCCATCTCACTGCCGATGCCGGGCTGGAGATCGCGTTCTCGCAGATCGAGCTCGACACCCAGGCCGACCATGCGGTGCAGTGCAACATGCACTAAGCGCTGCACCGCAACACGGTTTTCCCGCGTTTTTCCAGTGTTTTTCGCTCTACGTGACCGGCTGTCGCCTTCCGTTTGACAACGCTGTCATGTCCGCGTGCAATCCGACGCACCACGGCCGGTCGTCGGGCCCATCCATTTGCAGTGCGCTTCAGGGGGTTTCATGAAGAAGTCCGCGCAGTACCGACCACAACAGAGCCTGCTCGCCGCCGCCGTGCTGTTCGCACTCGCCGGCCCTGCCTTTGCGCAGGACGCGACGTCCACCACCGGCGCGACCGCGAAGGCGCCTGCCGACCAGGACGCCAGCGCGCGCGAGCTCGACACCGTCGTGGTCAAGGGCATCCGCGGCAGCCTGACCTCGTCGATGAACCTCAAGCGCGATGCGCAGGGCGTGGTCGACGGCATCGTCGCCGAGGACATCGGCAAGTTCCCGGATACGAACCTGGCCGAATCGCTGCAGCGCATCACGGGCGTGTCGATCGATCGACGCGACGGCGAAGGCTCCAAGGTCACCGTGCGCGGCGTCGGCCCCGACTACAACCTGGTGCTGCTCAACGGGCGCCAGATGCCGGGCTCCAACATCGAAGACGCCAGCGCGCCGAACACGCGCTCGTTCGACTTCGCCAATCTCGCATCGGAAGCCGTCAGCGCGCTCGAGGTCTACAAGACCAGCCGCGCCAGCACGCCGGTGGGCGGCATCGGCGCCACGATCAACATCAAGACCGCGCGCCCGTTCGACAACAAGGGCGCGACGCGCGCGAGCTTCGGCATTAAGGCGGTGGCCGACACATCGGCCGACAACGTGCCGGACAGCTACGACCTCGACAAAGTGACGCCCGAACTGTCGGGCATCTATAGCAGCACGTTCGCCGACGGACGCTTCGGCATCGGCCTCAGCGCGAGCTACCAGAAGCGCGATTACGGCTTCAGCCAGGTCGCGGTGGGCAACGGCTGGAAGACCTTCCACGGCGACGAGAACAACTGGGGCACGATCCCGCAGGAAGGCCAGCCGGGTTCGGAGCGCATCGTCAATCGTCCCGGCCCCACCGATATCTACTCGGTGCCGCAGAACCTGAACTACAACGTCAATGGCGTGCAGCGCGAGCGCATCAACGGCCAGCTCGTCATGCAGTGGGCGCCCACCGACGACCTCACCGCAACGCTCGACTACACGTACTCGCAGAACAAGTACGAGCGCCGTCGCAACGAGATGTCGGTGTGGTTCAACTTCGGCCCTTCGTCGAGTTCATGGACCGATGGCCCGATCGCCGCGCCGAACATCTATTCGGAAATCATCAACCCGGCCAACAGCGACTACGCCATGGGCGGCGCGCACAACGCGACGAAGAGCGAAGACAAGTCGATCGGCTTCAACCTGAAGTGGAAGGCGACCGATCGCCTCAATCTCGCGCTCGATGCGCATGACTCGACGTCGACCGCGGGCGCCAATAGTCCGTACGGCAGCAGCGGCGTGCTCGGC
Organism: Lysobacter sp. HA35; assembly: GCF_054061195.1. NCBI lineage: Bacteria > Pseudomonadati > Pseudomonadota > Gammaproteobacteria > Lysobacterales > Lysobacteraceae > Lysobacter > Lysobacter sp. HA35. The sequence continues at coordinate 2,365,734 of NZ_JBSSDY010000001.1, forward strand.
ACCGCGGGCTTCTTCCGCGGCACGACGACGGCCGACTTCTCCGGCGAATTCCCGATCCTCAACATCCAGTTGCCGGCGGGCATGGCCTCGATCGATCCGTCGCAGATGCTGGTGACCGGCTCGTCGTTCCGCAATTCGCTGCAGCGCATGGAAGTCGAGCAGTTCCAGCTGTCGGGCGATTTCTCGTTCGAGAACTATTCCAAGCTCAACTTCGGCGTCGGTACGACCGAGGTAAAGAACCGCTCGGCGTTCGCGAACGTGCAGCTGGACACCTGGGGCGGCGCCACCAACGCCGGCGACTACCCGGACAGCGTCTGGCAGCTCGACCACATGGGCAACTACTTCGACCAGTTCTCCGGCGCGAACGATCCCAACTTCACCGACGCGTTCTTCGTCTGGGACTTCGACACCGTGCGCGACCTCGCCGAGAAGGCGTGGGTCGCCGCCGGTCACCCGGCCTCGGACTACCGCGCGTCGAACAACTTCAGCACCGACCGCCGCACCACCGAGAAGTCGAAGAGCGCCTACGTCGAGTGGAGCGATACCTGGGACTTCTCGATGCCGCTCAACGTGGCGATCGGCGCGCGCTACGAAAGCACGCGCGTGGAGTCATCGGCCCGCGTGCCCGAACGCACCGGCATCTCGTGGGGCTCGGCCAACGAGTTCACCGTGCTCAGCGGCGGCTCCGTGTTCACCACGCTGGTCGGCAAGTACAGCTACGTGCTGCCGAACGTGGACCTGAGCCTGGATGTGACCGACGCGATCAAGGTGCGCGGAAGCTTCGGCGAAACGATCGGTCGCCCGCTGTGGGCGCAGATCCAGGGCGGCCAGACGCTCAACGACCTGGTGCGCGTCGACGGCGGCACCGGCGACCAGGGCAACCCCGCGCTCAAGCCGCTGCTGTCGAAGAATTTCGACCTGTCGTTCGAGTGGTACTACGGCCCGTCGAGCTATCTGTCGGTCGGCTACTTCCGCAAGAACATCCAGAATTACGTGGGCACCACGCAGGTCGTCGACACGCCGTTCGATCTGCACACGCCGGTGGGCGGCGCGTACTGGAACGCTGCGCTCGGCGCGGGCGGCTGCCCGGCGAGCGACGTGGTCTGCATCCGCAACTACATCTTCGACAACTTCAACGGACAGCCGGGCGTGACCCGTACCGGCGTTTCCAGCGCCACCGGCGAACGCACGGGCACGATCGTCGGCCAGCCCGGCGATCCGATCGCGGACTTCCGCATCACGGTGCCCGCCAACCAGCGCAATGCCTCGCTCGACGGCTGGGAGTTCAACATCCAGCACATGTTCGGCGAGAGCGGGTTCGGCGTGTCGGCCAACTACACGATCGTCGATTCGGACCTCACGTACGATAACTACGTGATCGGCCAGCAGTTCGCGCTCGAAGGCCTGAGCGACTCGGCGAACCTGGTCGGCTTCTTCGAGAACCAGCGATGGTCCGTGCGCGCGGCCTACAACTGGCGCGACGAGTTCCTGACCGGCCGCTTCGACGGCAATGGGCCGAATCCGGTCTACGTGGAGCCGTACGGGCAGCTCGATCTGAATGTCACGTACAACATCAACGACAACATGTCGCTGTCGTTCGAAGGCATCAATCTCACTGACGAGACGTATCGCCTGCACAGCCGCAACAAGAACCAGGTCGAGTTCCTGACGCAGGGCGGCGCCCGCTACATGCTGGGCTTCCGCTACAAGTTCTGACCTCGGACGGCGGTCGGAACGGAGAAGCCGCTGCCGTTGCAGCGGCTTTTTCGTCAGCGGTAGTCTCGCGGCAAGGGGAGCGCGCGTGGATCGAGCAGTTCGGCACATCGTGATCGTGGGCGGCGGCACCGCAGGGTGGCTGACCGCCGGCGTGCTCGCGGCCGAACATCGCGCCGACCTGCCCGACGGGCTGCGCATCAGCGTGGTCGAATCACCGGACGTGCCCATCATCGGCGTCGGCGAAGGCACCTGGCCAACCATCCGCGACACGCTGCACCGCATCGGCGTGTCGGAAGCCGACGTCATCCGCGAATGCGATGCCTCGTTCAAACAGGGCTCGCGCTTCGACGGCTGGGTGTATGGCAGTGATGGCGACCGCTACTTCCATCCGTTCTCGCTGCCCGAAGGCCATGGCGACGTCGACATGGCGATCGCATGGCGCGCGCTCGCACCGCAGGTTCCGTTCGCTGAGTGGGCCTGCGCGCAACCGCACCTTTGCCTGCACGGCCGCGCACCCAAGCAGGCGGCGACGCCTGAATACGCGGCGGTCGCGAATTACGCGTATCACCTCGATGCCGGCAAGTTCGCGGTGTTCCTGCGCCGGCACTGCGTCGAGCGCCTCGGTGTACGGCACGTCGCCGACCATGTCGTCGATGTCGACATGCACGAGGACGGCGACATCGCCGCCTTGCAGCTGCGTGCGCAGGGCCGGCTCGAAGGCGACCTCTTCATCGACTGCAGCGGCTTCCAGTCCATGCTGCTCGGCCACAAGCTCGGCGTGCCCGCAACGCCGCTTCGCCACGTGCTGTTCAACGACCGGGCGCTGGCCGTGCAGATGTCGTATGCCGAGCCGAATGCACCCATCGCCTCGCAGACCGTCTCCACAGCGCAGCGCGACGGTTGGATCTGGGACATCGGCCTGCCGACGCGTCGCGGCATCGGCTACGTGTATTCGAGTGCGCATGTCGACGACGCCACGGCGGCGGAGTCGCTGCATGCATATGTCGCGCACACCGCACCCGGTGTCGACATGCCGCAACCGCGGCAGCTCTCGTTCGAACCGGGTTGGCGCGAGCGGCCGTGGACGCGCAATTGCGTCGCGATCGGCTTGTCCGCGGGTTTCATCGAACCGCTCGAAGCCTCGGCGATCGCGCTGGTCGAACTCTCGGCTGCGATGCTCGCCGATCGCCTGCCCGCCACGCGCGACGACATGGATCTCCTCGCGCCGCGCTTCAACGCGGCCTTCGGACATCGCTGGCGGCGTGTGATCGACTTCCTGAAGCTGCACTACGTGCTGAGCCGGCGCGAAGGCGACTACTGGCATGCGCATCGTGATGCGGCGTCCGTGCCCGACAGCCTCGCCGAGCTGCTCGCGATCTGGAAACACCATCCGCCGTCGCGCTACGACCTCGATCGCGTCGACGAGGTGTTCCCGTCGGCGAGCTGGCAGTACATCCTCTACGGCATGGGTTTCGTGCCGCAGCCGCCAACCGGACCCACGCGATTCGCGGAGATCGACCGCGCCGCGGCCATCGCCGGTGACGCACAGCAACGCACGCGGCGCATGCTGGCGGCGCTGCCCATGCACCGCGACCTGCTCGACCACATCGCCCGCCACGGGCTGCCCCGGATCTGACATGCCCCGACACGCGCTGCTCAACAACGTCGACCACGCCGACCTGCGCGTCGATACGCGCCACGCGGCCGCGCTCGGCGACGACGTCATGCTCGCGCTGACGTTCCCGGCCGAGTTCCGCGACGTGCAGGCGCACTACCCGATCGTGTTCGCGAAGACGCCCGACGGCACGTCGTTCCAGCCGATCGCGCTGCTCGGCCTGCGCGACGGCGAAAACCTGTTCCTCGACGGCGAGCGTTGGGATGCGTCGTACGTGCCGCTCAGCATCGCGCGCCAACCGTTCCTGATCGGAAACGCGGACGGCGAGCCTGTGATCCATATCGACCTCGAGCATCCGCGCGTCGGCGCTACCGGCGAAGCGGTGTTCCGTGAGCACGGCGGCACCACTGACTATCTGGAACGCGTGAGTTCCACATTGCTCGCGCTGCATGAAGGTCTGCAGGCGACACGCGCGTTCGTCGATGCACTGCTCGCGCACGACCTGCTCGAAGCCTTCGTGCTCGACGTGCAGCTGGCCGACGGCTCGCAGAATCGTCTCGCCGGTTACTACACGATCCACGAGGAGCGGCTGTCGAAACTCGGTGCCAATGCGCTCGGTACTCTGAGCGCCGCTGGCCATCTCCCGGCGATCTACATGGCCGTCGCCTCGCTGTCGCAGTTGCGCCCGCTGATCGATCGCATGAACGCGCGTCATGGCCGTCGCGGCTGAGCCCATCCGCACGGTGACAGGCGCGAACCCCCGCGCGCTGCCCGACGACGTGCTGACGTCGCCACGGCCGGTCGTGTTGCGTGGACTCGTGCGCGATTGGCCGCTGGTGCAGGCCGCATGTCATGGCGCGAGTGCGGCGATCGACTATCTGCACGCGCAGGATCCCGGCACCGTCGTGGACGTCATGGTCGGCCCGTCATCGATCGGCGGCCGCTTCTTCTACAACGACGATCTCAGCGGCTTCAATTTCCATCGCGAACGTGCGCCGCTCAAAGCGATGCTCGACGCGATGCGGCGTCATCTCGACGATCCGTCACCGCCCGCACTCTATGTCGGCTCGACCACGATCGACACCGCGCTGCCGAAGTTCCGCGCGGACAACGACGTCAACCTCGGTGCACGCGAAGCGCTGGCCAGCATCTGGATCGGTAACCGCACGCGCATCGCCGCGCATCAGGATGTCCCAGACAACCTCGCTTGTGTCGCCGCGGGTCGACGTCGTTTCACGCTGTTTCCGCCGGACCAGCTCGCGAACCTTTACGTCGGCCCGATCGACTTCAACCCCGCAGGCCAAGCGATCAGCCTGGTCGACTTCGCTGCGCCCGATCTCGATCGCTATCCGCGCTTTGCGGAGGCGCTGCAGCACGCCGTCATCGTCGAACTCGAACCGGGCGATGCCGTGTTCATCCCGAGCCTGTGGTGGCACCACATCGAAGCGCTCGACGCGTTCAACGTGCTGGTCAACTACTGGTGGCGTCGGTCGCCGGCGTGGATGGATTCGCCGATGAACGCATTGATGCTCGCGCTGATGAGCATCCGCGACCTGCCGCCGCACGAACGCGATGCGTGGCGCGACATCTTCGAGCACTACGTGTTCGAGCCCGACGCGAACACCGCCGACCACATTCCACCGAACGCACGACGCGTGCTCGCGCCGCTCGATGCGAACGCCGCGCGCGAGCTGCGCGCACGCCTGCTCAAACGCCTGAACCGCTGAGGTCGACATGGACACCGCATCCGCCAACCGCCCCGTCCGTCGCGTCGTCGTCGCAGGCGGTGGCACCGCGGGGTGGATGGTCGCTGCCGCGCTCGGCAAGACGCTGGGCCGCGAGCTCGACATCCGCCTCATCGAGTCCGACGAAATCGGCACCGTCGGCGTCGGCGAAGCGACCATCCCCACGCTGGTGACGTTCCATCGCCTGCTCGAGATCGACGAGCGCGAGTTCATGGCCGCCACGCAGGCGACATTCAAGCTCGGCATTTCGTTCGAGAACTGGCGCAACGTTGGCGAGGACTACATCCATTCGTTCGGCACGACCGGTCAGGATCACTGGACCGCTGGCTTCCAGCATTTCTGGCACAAGGGCCGCGAGCGCGGGCTCGCCAGCGACTACGGCGACTATTGCCTGGAGCTGCGCGCATCGCAGGAAGACCGCTTCGCGCACCTGCCACGCGGCGGCATGAACTATGCGTTCCACATGGACGCCGGCCTCTACGCGCGCTTCCTGCGGCGCTTCAGCGAAGGCTTCGGCGTCAAGCGCATCGAAGGCAAGATCGCGGAGGTCGAAGCCGATCGCGATGCGCAGCGCATCGACGCTTTGCGACTCGAATCCGGCGAACGCATCGAAGGCGACCTATTCATCGACTGCACCGGCTTCCGCGCGTTGCTGATCGGACAGACGCTGGGCGTCGGACTCGAAGACTGGTCGGAATGGCTGCACTGCGATCGCGCGGTCGCGTTGCAGACCACGCACGTCGGCGAAGCACCACCGCTCACGCGCTCGATCGCACGTGAGTCAGGTTGGCAGTGGCGCATTCCGCTGCAGCATCGCGTCGGCAATGGCATCGTCTACAGCAGCCGTCATCTCGCCGACGATGAAGCGATCACGACGCTGCTTTCGAACGTACGCGGCGAAGTGCTCACCGAACCACGCGTGATCCGCTTCAAGCCGTGCCAGCGCGATGCGACGTGGGTCGGCAATTGCGTTGCGATGGGCCTCGCCAGCGGATTCCTCGAGCCGATCGAATCCACCAGCATTCACCTGATCCAGCGCGGCATCGTGCGACTGCTGCAGATGTTCCCGAACGGCGGCATCAGCCCGCACGACATCGCCGAATACAACGCGCAGACGCGCAACGAACTCGAGCACATCCGCGACTTCATCATCCTGCACTACCACGCCAACAACCGCAGCGATGCGTTCTGGCGCGAGTGCCGCGAGATGTCGGTTCCCGCATCGCTGCAACATCGCATCGACCTGTTCCGCGAAACCGGCCGCGTGTTCCGCGTGCCGAACGAGCTGTTCGCCGAGAACTCCTGGATCCAAGTGATGCTCGGCCAGGGCATTCACCCCGCGAGCCATCACGCGTCGGCGGACCTCATGGGCGATGTGGAGCTCGGCCAGTTCCTCGCCGCGATCCGCTCGCGCATCGAGAACACGGTGAAGCAGTTGCCGCCGCACCTCGAATACGTGAAGCGCTATTGCCCGGGGTCGACGGGCGAGGCCGTGACGCAGCCGGCCTGAGCTGGCCGCCACACGCGACGCGAAGCAACGAATCGCCGAACCGTTCATGCAATGCCCGACGGCCGCAAAGCCGGGTGCAGCAGAATGTGCGCGTCGCGCCTCGGGAGGCCGACCCCAAACCACAGGAATGTCATGTCACGGAATCGAATCCGAATCCTCGCGCTCGCCTGCGCGTTTGCCCTGTCGCCTGCGTTCGCCGCACCGGCAGCTGCACCGTCGACGCCGAAGGGCGTCACTGCCGGCCCCTGCGTCGAAGGCATCTGCGAATACCGCCTGGGCAACGGCCTGCGCGTGCTGCTGTTTCCCGACGCAAGCCGCCCGACCGTGACCGTCAACATCACCTATGGCGTGGGCTCGGCGTACGAAGGCTACGGCGAGACCGGCATGGCGCACCTGCTCGAACACATGATGTTCAAGGGCACGCCGACACATACGGAAATTCCGGTCGAGATGAAGAAGCGCGGCGTGTCGTACAACGCCACCACCTCGCTGGACCGGACGAATTACTTCGGCTCGTTCCCGGCCGACGACGCGACGCTCGACTGGATGCTTGGTCTGGAAGCCGATCGCATGCTGCATTCGAACGTTGCAAAGAAGGATCTCGATTCCGAGATGACCGTCGTGCGCAACGAGATGGAGCGCAACGACAACACGCCGGGCAGCGCGCTGAACGAGCGCCTGCGCGCGACCGCTTACCAGTGGCACAACTACGGCCACACCACGATCGGCGCCCGCAGCGACGTCGAGAACGTGCCAATCGATCGACTGCAGGCGTTCTATCGCACGTGGTATCGCCCGGATAACGCGACGCTGGTCGTCGCCGGCCGCATTGACCCCGCGCAGACGCTGGCGAAGGTCGCGAAGGCGTTCGCACCGGTGGCGAAACCGGCGAAGCCGATGCCGGTGTTCTACACGGTCGAGCCGACACAGGACGGCGAACGCGAAGTCACCGTGCGCCGTCGCGGCGATGTGCGCCTGGCGATGCTCGCCTACCACGTGCCGGGCGCCCCCCATCCCGATAGCGCACCGCTGCAGGTATTGCTCGACGTCCTCGGCGACACGCCGACGGGCCGCCTGCACAAGGCGCTGGTCGAGACGAAGCTGGCGGCCGGAACCGGTGCGGGGGCAGATGGCCTGCGCGATGCGGGCCTCGCGACGTTCTACGTGGCCGCGCCGAAGGATGCCGACGCATCGAAGGTCGAGGGCGAACTGCTGCGCGTGGTCGAACGGGACATCGCGGCGCATCCGATCACGGCCGACGAAGTCGCGCAGTCCAAGCAGCGCTTCGCAAATGCGTTCGAGAAGAACCTGTCGGACGTCAACGCCGTTGCGATGGGTCTGACCGGCGCAGTGGCCGATGGCGACTGGCGCCTGTTCTTCCTCGATCGTGATCGCGTCGCAGCGGTGACCGTCGACGACGTCAACCGCGTCGCGCGCGCCTACCTCAAGCCCACCAACCACACGCTCGGCCGCTTCGTCCCGAGCGATGCGCCCGACCGTGCGGAAATCCCGACGGCGCCCGACGCATCCGTCGCGCTCAAGGGCTTCACCGGCCGTGCTGCCGTCGCCGCGGGCGAATCGTTCGACCCGACGCCGCAGAACATCCAGGCGCGCACCGAGACGTTCACCATCGGTGACGGACTGAAAGTGGCGCTGCTGCCGAAGGACACGCGCGGCGACACCGTCGTCGTCCATGCGACGTTCCGCTTCGGTGACGTCGATGCGTTGAAGCAGAGCCCGGATCCGGCCGCGTCGATGGCGGGCGCGATGCTCATGCGCGGCAGCAAGTCGCTGACCCGCGAGCAGATCGCGCAGCGCTTCGAAGCGCTGAACACGCGCGGCGGCGTGAGCGGTGGCCTGCAGAGCGCGAGCATCGTGCTGGACTCCAAGCGCGACACGGTGGGCGACGCGCTGGCACTCGCGGCCAGCCTGCTGCGCGAGCCCGCATTCAACGACGCCGAGTTCGAACAGCGGCGACTGCAGGCGATCACCGGCACGCAGGCCAACATGACGGAGCCCGGCCCGCTTGCCGGCGACGCCTTGGCAACGCACTTCGATCCCTGGCCGGTCGGCCATCCGCTGCACCACGATTCGATCGATGCGTCGCTCGCGCAGCTCAAGGCGCTCAAGCTCGACGACGTGCGTCGCTTCCATCAGCGCTTCTACGGAACCTCGACCGGCGAGATCACCGTCGTCGGTGATTTCGATGCGAAGGCAATGCGCGCGCAGATCGAATCGCTGTTCGCGAAGTGGAAATCGCCGACGCCATACCAGGGCATCCATACCTCGTTCACGGATGTCGCGCCGGAGCGTCGATCGATCGAGACGCCGGACAAGTCGAACGCGGTCGTCATCGCGCAGCTCAACACGTCGTTGAACGAAGGGGACGCGGACTATCCGGCGCTGGCGATCGGCAACTACATCTTCGGCGGCACCATGGCGTCGCGCCTCGGCAGCCGCATCCGTGAAAAGGAAGGCCTGAGCTATGGCGCAGGCAGCAGCATCACCGCTGATTCGAGCCCGACCGGTCGTGACGACGCGGGTGCGCTGGTGATCCAGGCGATCGCCGCGCCGCAGAACGCGGCGAAGGTGGAGACCGCGATGCGCGAAGAGCTCGCGCGTCTGGTGAAGGACGGTGTGACCGAAGCCGAACTACGCGATGCGGTGTCGGGCCTGCTGACGCAACGCAAGCAATCGCGCGCGTCCGATGGCACCGTGGCCGCGACGCTCGAGCACAACCTCTACCTCGGGCGCACCATGGACTATCAGGCGCAGTACGACGCGCGTCTTTCTGCGTTGACCGTCGCCGAGGTTAACGCGGCGCTTCGCAAGCACATCGATCCGGCGAAGCTCAGCGTCTATCTGGCCGGCGATTTCGCGAAGGCGGCTGCGGGCGGAACTGCTGCGGTGAAGTGAATCGATCGCGACGCGCCGATGGTGGGCGTCGCGATGAAACCGAATTGATCACGGCGCCGGCGCAATGCCGGCGTCGTCGTTTCAGCGCCGCGGCCAGCCCGCGCGAAGGGCCCAGAGCCCAGCCACTCCCGCGATCCACGCCGCGGCCGGAACCGACCACAGCTTTGGCCCGCCCGCTTCCAGCGCGTACAGCAGCGCGGCGACGATCATCAGGCCGGTGCCGAGGATGGCGGCGACGGTGCGTCGCTGCATGCGGCGTACTTCGTCGACCAGCGACGTGAGCTCCGCGGAACGAAGTTGCAGTTCGTGCCGGCCTTCCACCTGCTGCTTGAGCCACGAATGCAGCAGCCGCGGCATTTCAGGCGCGTGCGTCACGAGTTCCGGCAAACGTTTGCGGAATTCGTTCGCGAGGCGCTTGGGGCTGTAGCGCTGGCGCAGGATGCGTTCCAGCACCGGCTGCGCGACGCCCCAGATGTCGATCTGCGGATCGAGCAGGCGGCCGACACCCTCGATGTTGAGCAGCGTCTTCTGCAGCAGGATCAACTGCGGCTGCAGCGTGAGCTCGTACTTCTGCGCGGTGCGGAACAGCTTGACCAGCACTTCCGCCAGCGGCACTTCCGACAGCGGTCGCGTGAAGTAAGGCTCGCACACGGCGCGCGCCGCGGCTTCGAGCTCGTCAATGCGCGTATGCGCAGGCATCCAGCCGGCGTCGACGTGCAGCTCGGCGATGCGCCGATAGTCGCGATGGAAGATCGCCATGAAGTTCTCGGCGAGCCAGTACTGATCCTCGTCCGAGAGCTGGCCCATGATCCCGAAATCCAGCGCGATGAAGCGCGGATTCGCGCGACGCGCCGGATCCTCGTCGACCCAGATGTTGCCGGCGTGCGCGTCGGCGTGGAAGAAGTTGTCGCGGAACACCTGCGTGTAGAACACGCGCACACCTTTCGCGGCGAGTGCACGGCGATCGATACCGGCAGCATCGAGCGCGGCGATGTCGTCCGAGGGAATACCGCGCACGCGCTCCAGCGTCAGCACGCGATCGGCGCTGTGCGACCAGATCACTTCCGGCACGTAGAGATCGTCGCTGCCTTCCCAGAAACGTCGCAGCACGCTCGCATTGCCGCCTTCGCGTTGCAGGTCGAGCTCGGCGTCGAGCGTGTGCTCGATCTCGTCCACCACCGCCTGCGGCCGGATCTTGTCGGCGGCGGGGTGCGTGCGGTCGACCACGCCGGCGAGCGCGCGCAGCAGCGAGATGTCCTGCACGATCTGGCGGCGAATACCGGGGCGCAGCACCTTGACCACGACTTCGCGGCCGCTGGCTGGCAGCGTCGCCGCATGCACCTGCGCGATCGACGCGGATGCGAGCGGCGTGGTGTCGAAGCTGCCGAACAGTTCGCCGACGGGGCTGCCGAGCGATTGCTCGACGATGCCGCGTGCGGCCTCGCCATCGAACGGCTTGACGCGATCCTGCAGCAGCGCAAGTTCGTCGGCAATGTCGGCGGGCACGAGATCGCGACGCGTGGACAGGATCTGTCCGAACTTCACGAAGATCGGGCCGAGCTCCTGCAGCGCAAGGCGCAGTCGCACGCCACGCGGAAGTTCGGCGATGTCGGCCGATGCGCGCGGTACGAAGGGACGCGCAAGACGCAACCAGCGCTCGGCCTGCGTGCCGTCGAGAAGTGAATCGAGCCGATAGCGCAGCAGCACGCGGCCGATGCGCCAGGCGCGGATCACCGGCGTCACGCGTTGCCTCGCGGCTGCATGCGGGCGACGCGAGCCGCCACGCGCTCGACATCGTCACGCAGCGTGTCGATGTCGTCGTAGAACGCACCGAGTTCATCGCGGCCGACGACGTCCTGCGTTTCGTGCTGTACGTAATCGGCCGCGTTGGTGGCGAGCACTTCCGCCGCGGTTTTCGCGCTACGCAATGTGCTTGCAAAGACGTTCGCGACCTGCACGCCAATGATGTCGCCGAAGGCGGCAACGAACGGCTGCTGCCAGTCGGGATCGAAGCGTTCGGCGAGCCGCTGCAGGCGACGCGCGAGATCCGCGTCGCCCTCGATGCGCATCGCACCCACGGCCGGTGCGTCGTCGCGACGCATGAAAGGCAGTTGCGCGATCAGGCCACCGATGGTGGCGCGCACGGACAGGTCAGGTTCTGCGCCTTCATCGACAGGACCGACGCGCAGGCGCTCGCCGTTGACGGTGATCTGCAGCGCGACCTGCGGCGTGGCGAGCCGCACGACCAGGCGGCGGCCATCGAGCGGGCGCAGGCTGTCGCGGGTGTCGGGATCGAGCGCGAGCGCGCGGTTGAGCGCGGCCTCGAGCGCGCGACCGGCGAGCGGCTTGAGCGTGTCCAGCGGCGTGCGGCGTTCATCCATCCGCGCATTGTAGGCGGGCGGCCGTCGCGCCTTCACGAAGGCTTACTGTCCGACCGACGACCTGCTCGCCGCGCGCAGCCGCGCCAGGCCCTCGTCGAACGTCACCCGCGGCGCCCAGCCGAAATCGCGTAGCGCGGGCGCCATCGAGTACCAGTGCGTGGTGACGAGTTGCTCAGCGAGGAAGCGCGTCATTGGCGGCTCCCCACGCAGCGGCAGCACGCTCCACAGGCCTTCGCAGACGGCGCCGATCGCATACGCGGCGCGGAACGGGATGGAACCACGAGGCGGCGGTGCGCCGACCGCGTGGAGCAACGCGATCAGCGTGTCGCGCATGCTGCGCGGCTCGCCGTTGCTGACGAAGTAGGCGCGGCCCGCGCATGCGCTGCCGGGCGCGAGGTGATCGAACGCGGCGAGGTGTGCATCCGCGGCGTTGTCGATGTAGGTGGTGTCGACGAGGTTACTGCCGTCGCCGACCAACTTGAGTCGGCCCGCGCGCGCACGTTCGGCGATGCGCGGCAGTAGCTGGTTGTCGCCCGGCCCCCAGATCAGGCGCGGACGCAGCGCGACCACTGCGAGCGATGGCCCGTTCGACGCGAGCACCATTTGCTCGGCGAACTTCTTGGTCCGCGCATACGGCGATTTCAGGTGGTCCCCGTAGGGCACTTCGTCGGCGGTGAGGCCGGCGACCGGATGCGTCGCGCGATGGGTGACGCTGGGCGTCGAGGTGTAGACGAGCTTGGCGATGCGATGCGCGCGGCAGGCATCGATCACGTGCTCGGTGCCGGCGACATTGGCGTCGTAGTACTCGCTGTACGGCCCCCATGCGCCGGCCTTCGCCGCGTTGTGGAAGATCGCGTCGCAACCGCGCGCTGCATCGATCACCGCATCGCGGCTGGCGAGGTCACCACGCAGCTGCGTCACGCCGATCGCGTCGAGCTCTGCGTAATGACCGCGATTGAAACTGACGACCTCGTGCCCGCGTGCGCGCAGGCCGCGACACAGCGCTTGGCCGAGGAAACCGCCGCCGCCGGTAACGAGGATCTTCATGGTTCGCGATCTCGAAGACGTTGCGCTGCCGACATGGTCAGGATGCCGCCGGCAGCGTGCGTGAAGTTCTCAATTGCGTCGACGCCCATGCTGCGAGCTTCTCGCGTCCGATCTTCGCGTTGTGGCGGATGTCGACGGGAAACCCGTCATGCCGCAGGAACAACTGCACATTCGCGGCCTGCACGCGGCCGCGACCGATCTCGCGAAGCTCGGCTTCGATGCGCGGCCAATCTGATGTCGAAACGCCCTCCTTGAGTTCGACGCACAACACCGGCGTCTGCGACCCGAACGCGCCGAGCCCGACCAGCGCGGTGCGACGCACCTGAGGACGTGTGTTGAACACCGGCTCGACCTGCTCGGTGTACAGCGGTCCGTTCGCGGTTTCCACGCGCTGCGTCTTACGCCCGCAGAACCAGAGGCGGCCGTCGGCGTCGAGATAGCCGACGTCGCCCATGCGATGCACGACGCGCGACGTGCCGTCGGCCAGCGTCTCGTGGATCTTCGCGATCCGCGTCGACGCATCGCGACGGAAGTAGGTATCGGTGGCGGTCGGGCCGGCGACGGTGATCTCACCGATGGTGCCGGTGCCGACGAGGAGATCGTCCGACCACGTTTCGATCGGTGCATCGTCGATGCGGATGATGCGCACGTCGTTTGGGGGCACGGCGCGACCGACGCACGTTCCTGCACCGCTTTCGGTCGCAGTGCGCGTGTCCTGCAGCTCGCGACTTTCGATCACCGCGACGGGCAGGCATTCGGTCGCGCCGTACGGGGTGTAGAAGCGTGCGTCGTTAGGCAGCAGCTCGCGCATGCGTGCGACCACGTCCGCCGGAACGGGTGCACCCGCGGACGTCACCCGGCGGATCGTCGGCAGCGGCCTGCCGTAGTCCGCGAGCACGCGCATCAAGGCCGGCGATCCGAACAGTTGCTGCGCGCCGAAGCGCTCGATGGCCGCGTGCAGCTTCCGCGGATCGGCGCTGGCCGGGCGCGTGGCGTCCATGTCGGGAATGATCGACGTGAGCCCAAGCGCGGGACCGAACAATGCGAACGGCGGGAACGTCGGGAAGTCGACCTCGCCTTCGCGGATGCCGAGCGCTTCGCGCATCAGCTCGATCTGCGCGACGAAATGGCGATGTCGATACACCACGCCCTTGGGCACGCCGGTGGAGCCGCTGGTGAACAGGATCGCGGCGATGTCGTCGGGCTGCGTGTCGGCGAGCTGCGGGCTCGCATTCGCACCGTCTGCTTCGACATGCGCAAGCGTGTCGTCGGCGAGAAGCGCGCGACGCCCGGTGGTGATGCGAATACGCGCGCTCTTCGACCAGCCGAGCAGCACGCGTGCGATATGCGCAAGCGGGATGCCGATGAACGCGTCGGGCTCGGCTTCGTCGAGACACTGACGCAAGGCGCGCTTGTCGATTCCGGGATCGACCAGCACCGGCACCGCGCCCGTTTTGAACAGCGCGAACATCAGCAGGAAGAACTCGGGCGACGGCTTCACCATCACCACGGTGCGCGTGCCGCGGACGATGCCGCGCTTAGCCAAACCGGCCGCGATCGCATCGCTGCGTGCGTCGAGTTGCGCGTAGGTCAGCGCGACGTCGTACATCGCAAGCCCGTCGGGGCCGCGCGCACCCGGGCAGCGCATCGCGATGCGGTCCGGCTGGCGGGCCGCCATGTCCGGCAGGGCGGCGGCGATGTTGCAGGGTGCGGTCACCCTCGCATTGTCGCCCGGCCGTGCTGCCGGGCGACAGCGAACCCGATCAGGGATGCGGCACGGGCTTGATCACGGTCGGCAGCTTGATCGGCAGGCGCGGCTTCATGGATGCCGTCTTGGCGCGCGCCTGCGCTTCGTTCACCTGCGCCTGCGCGGTCGACTCGGCTGCCGCGAGAATCGGCGCGAGCGCTTCGAACTGCGTGGTCGGGTGATCGTCGACTTCGTGCTTGGAGATCAGATAGGCCTTCAGCCGCGCGTTGGTCACGCCGGTCTTGCAGGCATCGTCCGGGCAGCGCGGCAGCCAGCGCCCGTCGAAGTCCTTGGTCCACGCCACGACCTTGACGAGCGCGGGATTGCTCGGGCCCGCGGTCTGGCTCGCGATCTTCGGACCGTAGTGATAGTCGCGGCTGCACGTGGTGTCCGCATGGCACGAGAAATCGATGCCACCCGGCGGCAGTTCGATCGCGAGTTCGGGGAACCAGATCGGCCAGTCCCAGTGATCCGACCAGACCTCGACGTCGATGAAGAGGCGCGCATCCAGACCGGGCGTGATCAGGAAGCCGAGGTTGTAGACCGGATTGCCGATCGTGAAGTCGCTTGCGTGGCTGTCGGGGTCGACCTTCAGCTTCAGCGGGCCGCTGCCCGCCGGCAGCGCCATGTCGGTATTGGCGATGTTGTCGTGCAGCGTGAGCGCGAGTTTGTCCGAATGCAGCGCCACCTGCACCGCAGGGAACACCTGCCCGCCTGCGACGCCGAAGTTCGCGCGTCCGCCGATCAGGTCGAAGTCGTCGAAGACGATCGGGTCGCCGGCGAGATCGACGCCGGGCATCGGCGGCATGAACTGGCCGTGCGTGAACGGTGCCGGCAAGCCATCGGTGAAGTCCTTGCCGATCTTGAATTCGATGCCGCCGCTGCCGAACAGCGGGACGTCGTAGTTCGCGCCGGCATAGGCGCCGATCTGCGCGACGAGTTCCTTGCCTTCGAAGACCTTCGGTCCGGGCAGGCCGCTCGCGCTGTAGTCGGCGGGACCGCCATTGATCGAATGCACGTCCGGGGTAAACAGGCCGTACGAGCCGGCGCCGGCATAGTGGTAATGGCCGCCGACGACGAGCGGGAAGCGCAGGCCAAAGCCGTAGTCGAACCCCGCGTAGAGCTCGGCGTAATACGTCTCGTCGCAGCCGATGAAGCACCAGCTGATCGTGGTCTCGATGCGCTGGCGCCATTCGTAGGCGCGACCCAGCGTGAAACCGGTGAGGAAGACATGCGGATCGACGTCGGCGTCCGCAGGCTCGCTCGCGGCGTGCTGTGAAAGCTTGGCGAGACTGTCCAGCCCCTGCACGCCCGGATGCGGCAACACGCCGCCGGCTCCGCCCTTCGTGTCGCGTGCGGCACCGAAGTCGACCACGCGGCCCATGTCCGCATAACGCGTCGGATCGACATGGCCGTCCGCAGGCACGAACATCACCTGCTCGACGCGCGTTTCGCCGGCGTTGACGACGTCCTCCTCGAGCTGGGCATCGTCGAGCGTTGCGAGATGCGCCGCCACGCCCGCACCGAAGCGTGCATCGATCGCGGAGCGTTTCGTCGGATCGGCGAGCGAGCCGCGCAACGTCGCGATGTCATGCGCGATCTTGGCGCGCACTTCTCCGGCCTTCGCTTCGGCGAGATGGATCGCCTGCGCACGCCGCGAGGGGTCCGCCACGTAGTGCGCGTCACGTGGATTCGCGAACGCCTCGGCGCGCGCAGCTGCGTCGAGCCGCGCGAAGCACTGCACGCCGGTCTCGGCGAGTTGCGCGCGGCGCGTGCGATCGGTGCAGGTACCGGGATGGATGCGGTAGCCGACGACGGTGTGCACGACGAGCCCTTGGTCGACTTCGAGCACGCGGGTGTCGTCGAGCGTGACCTCGGCCAGCTGCGGCGTGCGCTGCAAGCGTTGCGCGATGTTGAACGGGGCGCGCGGATTCGCGAGCAGCGGCTTGAAGTTGACGCGTTCCGCACCGAGCGCGACGACCGGCTGCGCGCGCAATGCCGCGAGCGTGTACTGGCGTGTGACGTGCAACGACGTCGGCAACGCGGCGGTGCTGTCCGGGCGCAGGATGACTGCAGGTACCGGTGCTTTCGGCGCAAGGCCGGGGCGCGCTGCGATGGCCGCGGGTGTCGCCGCCGCCATCGCGATGCGTGGCAGGCGCGGCGGCCCCATGTTCTGTTGCGCGACCGCCGGCAAGGCGACCGATAGCGCCAAGGCGGCGCCTGCCATCCACTGCGACCGCTGACTGCGTTCCGTGCTCATCGCGTCCTCTCCCCTTGGGCGATGGCGCGAGACTAGACGGGTCGCCGGCGCGCCGGGCATCGGACAAATCCGAAGGCGACGAACGGTCGCCTGGTGTCAGGCCGGATTGCGTTCCAGGAAATCGCGAATCGCCGGCACCAGCACCTCGTGCTTGTCCTGCAGCACGTAGTGATTCGCATCGTCGAACGCATGCACTTCGGCATTCGGCAATGCGCGGCGGAAGCCGTCGAGGAAGTGCTTGTCGAAAACGAAGTCGCGCAGGCCCCAGCCGATGAAGACGGGACGATCGGCGAACTGCGGCAGGCGTGCACCGACCTCGGCGAGCAACGGCCAGGCGCGGTCGCCTTCGTGCAGCGGGATATCCTGCATGAAACGGATCGTGGAGATCGCGTTCGTCCAGCCGTGGTACGGCGAATCGAATGCATCGCGCACGTCGCGCGGCATAGGTCGCGACACACCGAAGCGCGACGCGCCGCGCGCGAACAGGTTGAAGCGACGGATCAGCCACGCGCCGATCGTTGAATCACGACCGAGCGACAACCGCCACGGCATCGGTTTCGCGGCAGGCAACGGAAACGCCGCGGTGTTGAGAATGACCAGGCGCTTGACCTGCGGCATGTGCGAGATCGCCCAGCCGAAGCCGATCATGCCGCCCCAGTCGTGCACCGCCAGTGTTACCGGACCGGTGATGCCGAGATGCGCGAGCAGCGCGGTGAGATCGTCGACGCGCGACTGCAGCGTGTATTCGTACTTGCCTGTGATCGGCGTGCGCGGCGGCAACGTGTCGCCGCCGTCGTCCGGCTTGTCCGACAGGCCCATGCCGACGTGGTCGGGCACGATGCAGCGATAGCGGTCGCGCAGGCCGAGCACGAGATGGCGCCAGTAGTAACTCCACGACGGGTTGCCGTGGAGCATGACCACGACCTCGCCATCGCACGGGCCTTCGTCGAGGTACGACATCGAAATGCCGGGCCGCACCTCGAAGCGCTGCGGCGTGAACGGGTAATCGGGAAGGTGCGCGGGATCCATCGCGTTTCGCGTCTCGCAAAGCACACGGCCGCACGAGGCGGCCGCGGCGAATCAGAACGTGGCGCGGTTGCGCGTCACCAGACGACTTCGGCCATCGAGCAGTTCAGGCCCGAACCGATACCGAGCAGCGCGATGCGCGTGCCCTTCTTCAGGCGGCCCATCTCGCGCAGCTTGCTCAGCACGATCGGCACCGACGCCGGGCCGATGTTGCCGTGCTCGCCGAAGATGGTGAGTACCTTCTTCGGATCGATGCCCATCGCCTTGGTGAATGCGGCGGTGTGCACCTTGCTGACCTGGTGCACGACGAATTCGTCGAGTTCCTCAGCCACCCAACCCAGCTTCTGGCGCGCGACCTGGAACGTCTTCTGCGCGAGCTTGACGCCTTCGATCAGCAGCTGGCGCGTGTCGGTAACCATACCGTCGAGGTTGCCGCGGCAGAGCTTGTTCCACTCCGTCGCCGCGCGCGTGACGCCGCCCTTGTATCGCGGTGCGCCCGGCGCGAGTTCGGCACGCGCGAGCACCATGGCCGCGGCGCCGGAGCCCAACGTCAGCGTGGCGAGTTCGTTGCGGAATGCTTCCTCGGTGACGTCGTCGCGGGTAAGGCGCTCGATGGTCTTCTCGTAGGCGAGGTCCGCGGTTTCACCGTCGACGACCAGCGCGTAGTCGATCTCGCCGCGCTCGATCATGCGCGCCGCGATGTCCATGCCGTTGATGAAGGCAAGGCACGCATTGGCGACGTCGAAGTTCTGGCAGGTATCGGGCATGCCGAGGTTGCCCGACACGATCGACGCCGTGGAGGGCTCCAGGTAATCGCGGCTCACCGACGTATTGACGAGAAGCCCCATGCGCGAGGGATCGACGCCGGCATCGGCCAGCGCCTTCACCGCGGCGAGCGTCGCGGCATCGGAGGCCAGCATCGGCCCGTCCCAAAGACGACGTGCGTCGACACCGGCGATGTCCTTGATGACGTCGGTCTTGATGCCCAAGCGATCCAGCGTCGGCTGCAGCCGCGCGTTGATTTCGTCCGTCGTGAGGCGGCGCGGCGCATCGATGTGCGCTAGGCCGGCGATGGCGACGTGTTGAAACAGCATGGGGACGACTCGCAAAGGCGTGGAACACGCAAGCTTAACGCGCGGCCGGGTAGCGCGCACGCCAGCGTACGGCGACGCCTGTCGCTGTTCAGCCGCGTTCTGCGGCCGCTTGGATACCGTCCGTCCGAACTAGTGCGTGCAGCGCCAGGCGCCGAAGCGCTGGCGCCCGTCGTGCGGGGCTTCCAGCGCCACGACCGTATTGGCGTTGAGGCCGACGGCCTCGTTGCGCGCCATCGTCTCCAGTTCTTCCTGCACGCGCAGCGGGTTGCGCTCGTACAGGGCGACGCGATCGGTGACGTTGCCTTCGATTTCGCCGAGCTTGGTGCAGCCCGTGGTGGACGCGCCCATCGCGCGCACCTCGACGGCGGCGGCGCCCTGCTGCATCGGCACCCAGGTGCAGGCGGTGGCGGCGAGGACCAGCGATACGACGGCGGCGAGACGGATCGGATGCGGCACGGGCAGGCTCCATGAACGACGACGCGCGGGATTGTCGCCCCGCGCGTCTGAACCGCGAAACCCCTGCGGCGTTACTTGGTGACGGGCTTGCCGTCGGCGTCGACCACCTGCACGTCGCCGAGGTTCAACTCGCGCACGCCCTTCTCGATCTTCGACAGGTCGCCGACGATCACCCAGGTGAGCGCGTCGGGATGCAGAAGCTGGGTCGCCGCGGACTGCACCTCGGCATCCTTCTGCGCTTCGATACGCTCGCGCAGCGTCGCGACGTAATCATCGGGACGCCCGTACAGCACGTTGTCCGCCAGCGCGCCGAGCACGGCACCGGTGGTTTCGTAGCTGCCCGGCAGGCTGCGCACGTCGTTGACCTTGATCTTGGTGATCTCGGTATCGCTGAGCGGACGCGGGCCGACGACGTCGCGCACTTCGCGCAGGATCTCCGCCGCCGATTCCTTCGTCTTGTCGGTCTGCACCGGCGCATACAGCATGTAAGGACGCTGGCCGAGCGCGTCGTACATGAAGGAATACGCGCCGTACGCCCAGTGCTTGTCCTCGCGCAGGTTCATGTTGAGGCGCGAGGTGAACGTGCCGCCGAACGCGGAGTTCATCGTCTGGATCGGCAGGTTGTTCGCCACCGTCGTCGACGGCGCGAGCAGGCCGGCAAGGATCAGCGACTGCTGCGCGCCCGGCTTGTCGATCAGGAACACGCGCGGCTTGGTCTGCGCGGTCACCTGTGGCACCGACTTCGTGCCCTTCACGACCGACGGCGGCGTCCATTCGGCGAACACCTTGTCGAGCTGCTGCGTGATCGCCGGCAGCGTGGTGTCACCAGCAACGATGATGCGCACGTTGTCAGGACGCAGCCACGCCGCACGCCATGCGGTGAGGTCGTTCGCGGTCAGCGACGCGATGCTGGCTTCGGTACCCGTGCCGGAGAACGGGATCGCATACGGATGGCCATCGCCGTACAGCAGCGGCGGCAGCGTGCGCAGCGCGATGCCCGTCGGCTGCGTCTTCTCCTGCGCGATGCCGGCGATCCACTGCGCGCGCACGCGCTCCATGTCGGCGGGACGGAACGCAGGGTTGCGCACCACGTCAGCGAGCAGGTCGAGCGACGGCGCCAGCTCGTCGCTCAGCATGTTGCCGGTGACGCTGCAGCTGTCGAGGCCGCAACCGGTCGACAGGCCCATGCCGAGGCGCTCGCGCTGCTTGGCGATCTCGACCGAATCGAGCTTGGCCGTGCCTTCGTCGAGCATCGCGGCGGTGAACGCGGCGGTGCCGAGCTTGCGGCCGACGTCGCTGGCGTAGCCGGCGTCGAACTGCAGGCTGACGTTGACCACCGGCACGCTGTGGCGTTCGGCCAGCACGACTTCGATGCCGTTCTTCAGGTGGCCGCGCTGCACCGACGGGAACGTGAGGTCGGGATAGTGGTCGACCGCGGGCACGCCGGTCTTGCGATCGACGTCGGACTTGGCGACGGTGAACGCGGTGGTCGGCTTGCCCGGGATATCGGCCGGGCGCTGGCCCGCCGGCAGGCCGGCAACGGTCTCGTCCTTCGGTGTGCCAGTGGTCGGCACGACGGTGAGCGTGTAATCGCCACGCGCGACCCAGGTCTTCGCGGCCTTCAGCACGTCGGCGCGCGTGGCCTTCTGGTTCCACTCGAACGACTGCTTCCACGCATCGGGATTGCCGAGGTAGACCTGGCCTTCCGCGAGCTGCGTCGCCTTGCCGGCGTCACGCTCCAGCGCACGCACCACGCCTGCGCGATTCGCGGCCTGCAGGCGTGTGAGTTCTTCCTGCGTCGGGCCGGTGGCCAGGAACTTCGCCCACTCGTCCGCCACCGCGGCTTCCACCTTCTTCGGGTCGATGCCCTTCTTGACGTCCACCTGCAGCACGAACTGGCTGGCGAGCTCGAACGGCGTGATACCGACGGAGACGTCGTCGGCGAGGTGATCCTTGTAGACCAGGCGCTGGTACAGGCGCGAGGTCTTGCTGCCGCCCAGCACGTCGGCGGCGAGATCGAGCAGCGTGAGGTCGCGCTCGCCGCGGCCCGGGATGTTCCATTCGCGATAGATGCGCGTCTGCGCGACGCGGTCGTCCATCTGGTCACGCGTGGACGCGGTGCGCGCGGCGACCCACTTGGCCTGGCGCGCGACCGGCGGGCCGGCCGGGATGTCGCCGAAATACTTCAGCGCCTTGGCTTTCGCGGTGGCGACGTCGATGTCGCCCGACATCACGAGCACGGTGTTGGCCGCGCCGTAGTAGCCACGGAACCAGTTCTTGACGTCCTCGAGCGAGGCCGCGTCGAGGTCGGCCATCGAGCCGATGGTGTCGTGGTGGTACGGGTGATTCGCCGGGAACGTCTGCAGCAGCATGCGTTCGTCGACGCGGCCGTAGGGCTCGTTCTCGCCCTGGCGCTTCTCGTTCTGGACGACGCCGCGCTGTTCGTCGAGCGTCTTCTTGTCGATCGCGCCGAGCAGGTGGCCCATGCGGTCGGACTCCATCCACAGCGCCATGTCGAGCGCGGTGGTGGGCACGGTTTCGTAGTAGTTGGTGCGGTCGAGCCAGGTCGTGCCGTTCTGGCCGGTGGCGCCGGCCTGCTCGAAGGGCTCGAAGAACTCGCCCGGATGGTTTTCCGAGCCGTTGAACATCAGGTGCTCGAACAGGTGCGCGAAGCCGGTCTTGCCGGTCGGTTCGTCCTTCGACCCCACGTGGTACCAGACCGCGACCGCGACGACCGGCGCCTTGTGGTCCTCGTGCACCAGCACGGTCAGGCCATTGGGCAGCACGAAACGCTCGTAGGGGATGTCGAGCGGCGCAGGCGCGCGGGTGGACGCGGCGACCGCGGGCGCAGCGATCAGGGTCGACGGCGCACCGACGGCGAAGGCAATGCCGAGGGCGAGCGCGGTAAGGCGAACGGGAAGACGGGACATCGAAACGCTCCAGACGCCGGCGATCGGGCCGGCCGCTGGATGCTAGCCGAGCGGCACCCCGCACGGGACCGGCCGAAGGTCCTGCCCGCTGCATGAACGCGTTGCCGGCTAGAGTCGGGCGATTCCCCCGAACGGAGTCCGCCAATGCCCCGTCGCAATGTCCTGGTCACCGGTGCCAACCGCGGCATCGGGCTGGAATACGTCCGCCAGCTGCTCGCCCGCGGCGACCACGTGATCGCCACCGCGCGCCACCCGGCGCAGGCGCACGACCTCAATCGCCTCGTCGCCGAACATCCGGGGCGCCTGCATGTGTTCCCGCTCGACGTGATGGATCCGAAATCCGAAACCGAAGTCGCGCGCGAGTTGCCGCTGGTGCTCGGCGACGAGCGCCTGCACCTGCTGATCAACAACGCGGGCCTGCTGCATTCCGGCGAGCGCTTCGGGCAGGTACCCGCGAAGAACCTCGAGGACAGCTTCCGCACCAATGCGATGGGCCCCTTCCTGCTGACGCAGGCGGTGGCGCCGTTGCTCGCCGACGGCGCGAAGGTCGCGAACATGACCTCGCAGCTCGGCTCGATCGCCAACACCACGCGCTTCGGCACGCCGACCTACTGCATCAGCAAGGCGGCGCTGAACATGGTGACGCGGCTTCTCGCGGCGTCGCTGGGCGAACGCGGCATCGCGGTGGTGTCGCTGCATCCGGGCTGGGTACAGACCGACATGGGCGGCGAGCAGGCACCGGTGGCACCCGCCGATTCGGTGCGCGGGCTGTTGCAGGTGATCGATCGGCTCGACGCGGCGACGTCCGGCTCGTTCCTCGACTGGCAGGGCAAGCCGCTGCCGTGGTGAGCGCGGCGGCGCGACAGCGATAATGCGCGCATGTTCGACGTCGTCCTCTACGAGCCCGAGATTCCGCCAAACACCGGCAACGCGATCCGTCTGTGCGCGAACACGGGCGCGCGTTTGCATCTCGTCGAACCGCTGGGTTTCGACATGGACGACAAGCAGCTGCGTCGCGCCGGGCTCGACTACCACGAGTACGCGATGGTGAAGGTGCATCGCGATCTCGACTCGGCACTCGCGCATCTCCGCGACATGCACGGCGATGCATTGCGCGTATTCGCCTTCAGCACGCGCGGCACGGTTCGCTTCGACACGCCGGCCTATCGCGAAGGCGATGCGTTCCTGTTCGGCCCGGAAACGCGCGGTCTGCCGGACCACGTGCTCGATGAACTGCCCGCGGAACAGCGCCTGCGGCTTCCGATGCGGCCGGGCGTGCGTTCGTTGAACCTGTCGAACGCGATCGCCGTGACGGTGTTCGAAGCGTGGCGTCAACAAGGGTATGCCGGCGGCGCATAACCGCATCTGTCGCGCCGCCGCGCTCGTATCGACTCCCGGCTACGCAGCACCCGTGTAGCGTGCGACCACCGCAGGAGATCGGACATGCGAGTTCTGGTTACCGGAGCGACCGGCTTCATCGGCAGTGCGATCGTCGACACGCTGCTGGCGCGCGGCCACGTGCCGGTGCCGGCCGTGCGCGACGTCGCTGCGGCGAAGCGGCGCTGGCCGTCGCTCGATGCGGTCGCGGTGGATTTCGCACGCGATACCGATGCGGCTGCGTGGACGTCGCGATTGAATGGCATCGATGCGGTCGTCAACGCTGCCGGCATCCTGCGCGAAAGCGGCTCGCAACCGTTCGCCTCGTTGCACGACGCCACGCCGCGTGCACTGTTTGATGCCTGCGTCGACGCGGGTGTTCGTCGCGTCGTGCAGGTGTCCGCGCTCGGTGCGGGCGATGACGCCGCCAGTCGTTATCACCTGTCGAAACGCGCTGCCGACCGACATCTGCTCGCGCTGCCGCTACATGCGACGATCGTGCAGCCATCCGTCGTGTTCGCACCGCAGGGCGCGAGCGCCGGCATGTTCCTGATGCTGGCAACGCTGCCGTTCGCGTCGCTGCCGGGCGGCGGCGTGCAGCAGGTCGCGCCGGTGCATCTGGATGACGTGATCGACGCGATCGTGCGTGCGCTCGAAGCGGATGATCCGCCGCGGCTCGTCGCGGCGGTCGGGCCTGAATGCATGACGTTGCGCGGCTACCTCGACACGTTGCGTCGCTCGCTCGGGCTGGGCGCGCTGCGTGTCATTCCCGTGCCGATGCCGCTGGTGCGCATGTCGGCACATGCGATGCAGCACGTGCCCGGCTCGCTGGTCGAACCGGAAACCATCGCGATGCTCGAGCGTGGCAACTGCGCGCCGGCCGACGGTTTCGCTGCACTGCTCGGACGCGCACCGCGTGCCGCGTCGACGTTCGTGCCCGCCGCGCTTCGCGCGATGACGCGACGCGACGCGCAACTGCGCTGGGGGCTGCCAATGCTGCGCGTGTCGATCGCGATCGTGTTCCTCGTCACCGCGCTGCTGTCGTTCGGACTGTATCCGCTGGATGCCAGCCGCGAACTCGTTGCACCGCTCGGCCTCACCGGCACACTCGCCAACGTGGCTGTGTATTCGGGGGCGACGATCGATCTGCTGCTCGGCATCGCGATGCTGCTGCCAATAAGACGCGGTCCAGTCTACATCGCGGCAATGCTGCTCATCGCGGCGTACACGCTGATCATCACCATTGCGCTTCCGGAGTTCTGGCTGCATCCGTTCGGACCGGTGCTGAAGAACATCCCGATCGCCGCCGCGCTCGTGCTTCTGCACGCACTGGACCGTCGCCCATGAACGACTACTTCCTCATCAAGACATTGCACGTGCTGTCGGCGACGTTCCTGTTCGGCACCGGCGTCGGCACCGCGTTCTACCTGCTGGTGACGACGCTGGGCCGCGATGTGCGCGTCGTGGCGAGCGTGACGCGCTGGGTCGTCGTCGCCGACTGGCTGTTCACCGCCACCACCGCCGTGCTGCAACCGCTGACCGGCGCGTGGCTCGCGCATCGCATCGGCATTCCGTTTTCCGCCGGCTGGCTGAAGTGGTCGGTCGGGCTGTATGCCGTCGCGATCATCTGCTGGCTTCCAGTGGTGTGGCTGCAGATGCGCCTGCGCGACCTCGCACGCGAAGCGCTCGCCGACGGCACGCCGCTGCCACCCGCCTACTGGCGCACGTTCCGCGCCTGGGTGCTGCTCGGCGTGCCCGCGCTGTTCGCGTTCCTCGCGATTTTCTGGCTGATGATCGCCAAGCCGGCGATCGGCACCTGATCAGCCGAAGATTTTCGTTGCGAGCTGCCCGACCTCACGCCCCTGGAAGCGGGCGCCGTCGAGTTCGCTCGCGGACGGCTGCCGCGATCCGTCGCCGCCCGCGATCGTCGTCGCACCATAAGGCGCGCCACCGGTGATCTCGTCGAGTCGCATCTGGCCCTGGAAGCTGTACGGCAGGCCGACCACCGCCATGCCGAAATGCAGCAGGTTGGTGATGATGGAGAACAGCGTCGTCTCCTGACCACCGTGCTGCGTCGCGGTCGAAGTGAATGCAGCGCCGACCTTGCCGTTGAGCGCGCCGCGCGCCCACAGACCGCCGCACTGGTCGAGGAAATTCGACATCTGCGACGCCATGCGCCCGAAGCGCGTGCCCACGCCGACGATGATCGCGTCGTAGTTCGGCAGCTCGTCGACCGTCGCGATTGGCGCGGGCTGGTCGAGCTTGTAATGCGAGTTGCGCGCGACCTCCTCGGGCACGAGTTCCGGCACGCGGCGGATGTCGACCTGCGCGCCGGCCTCGCGCGCGCCCTCGGCGACCGCGTTCGCCATCGCCTCGATGTGCCCGTACGCCGAGTAGTAGAGAACCAGCACCTTCGCCATCGTCGCGCTCCGCCAGGAAAACGCGATTGCACGGCGGCGCGTGTCAGCAGGGTGTCCAAGCGGCACTGGTGTCAGCAAAAACAACGCCGCCGGAAACCGGCGGCGTCGAGTGGAGAGCAAGGCCTCCCAGGGGATCAGTACAAGCCTGCGAGATTCAGGAAGAACCCGTGGTGGTCGTAGTCGAGGTCGGTGAGGTCGTCGCTGAAGTCGGTGAAGTTGTAGCCGACGCCGATCTTGAAGTTGTCGCCGAGCTGCCGGTCGACACCGATCAGGCCGCCACGACGCGTGCCGCCGTCCTGCACGTCGAGCTGGCGCAGTTCGGCGAGCGCGTCCCAGTTCTTCGGCAGGTGGTAGCGCAACTGCACCGCGCCGAAGTCCGCGCGACTGTCCAGCCACGCGCCTTCGCCGCGACCCAGGCGATAGTCGCCCCAGCGGCTGGCCAGCTTCGGCGCAAGGCTCCAGCGATCACCGAGTTGCACTACGCCTTCCAGCGACAGCACCTGCGAACGCTGATCGTACTGCGCGCCGCCCTCCTGGCCCGGCGATGCCTGGTCGAGCAGGTAGGTGTACTTGCCGAACAATGCATAGCGCGTGGTGTCGTGCGGACGCCATGCGAAACCGAGGTTGCTCTCCGCCAGGCGCGCGCCGCGGGCGACGTTCAGGCGGTCGTCCGTATCCGAATAGTTGACGCGCGCGGCGATGCGCCAGTCTTCATTGACGCGGTACAGCAGGCGATTGGTGGTGACCCACTGCGTGCGCTGTTCGGCTCCGGTATCGCGACGGTATTCGAGCTTGCTCGACCACTGCGTGCGCGGATCGGTGCGGCCCGCGCTGACGCTGTATGCGTGGCGATCGACGTCGCCGGTGGTGGCTGCGAGGTGTCCCTCCATCACCGTGAAGCCGAGCTGCCAGCCGTCCGCCGGATACACGTCCATGCCGAGCGTATGCGTCACGCCCTCGTCGCCGGTGCTGGAACGGATCGACTGGCTCTCGTTGTAGACGTTGAGCTGGTTCGACAGGCGCCAGCGCTGGCCGAGCGTCCAGCCGTTGCTGAGCGCGCGGTCGAACTCGCTAGCGACGCGCGAAGCCGTCGTATCGGTGCTGTAGGTGTACGCGCCATAGACCGAATGCTCATCGCTCAGCCGGTATTCGCCGTTGAGCTGCGCCGCCTGCCCACGGGTTCCGTCGCTGATCTCGGCGCCGACATTCGAGCGGTTGCCGAACAGATACTTGCCGCCGAGGGTCGCGCGGTTGTTGGTCGCGTAGCCGCCATCCTCGCCAAAGCTGGCCTGCCCGTTGCCGTACAACTCGAGCGACGAGCTCACGCGGCGTCGGTATTCCAGTGCCGCGAGCACGGCCTTCTGGTCGACGCCGGCGTCGCGCTCGCGCACGCGGCGCACTTCCATGCCCAGGCGATCGGCATCGCTGATGCGCCAGCTGCCGGTGATCTGCGCGTCGTCCAGCGTGGACGTGCCGCGCTCGGCATGCGACGCGCGGCCGAACAGATCGAAGCGCTCGCCGATCTGACCGGTGAACTCGGCACCGCTTTCCGTTGTTGCCATCGCCGTGTCGAAACGCGCGACCGAGAAGCCGCCATCGACATCGCGATGCCATGCACCGACGGTCCAGTCGCGCGAGCTCCAGCCCAGTTCCTTGAAGTTCGCCCGCGCCTCGACCGCCGTCGCGGTTCCCGAACGCTCGGCGAGCACCGGGTTGCGCAGCGCGAAGCTCAGGCCGCCGTTGTCCGAATAGAACACCGGCGCCGCGGTGGAATCGCTGCGGTGCTGCTCGACCTTGAAGTACGTGCCGCGACCAGCCTGCAGGGTGAGGTCGCCACCGGCGAGCCGGTAGTCGTCGCCCTCGCGGTTCTCGTCGACGTAGGTGCCGCCGACCGCGACGTGGTCACCGATCCACTGCTTCGCGCGCACGCCGGTGCCGGCATGGCCGGCGTCGAAACCGGTCGGCACGTATTCGTAGTCGGCCAGCAGGATCTGCTCGTAGCCGTCCAGCGGCTCGTCGCGCGTCAGCGTATGCACGTTCTCGCGCGTGATCTGCGCGAGCGGGCGCTCGAGGATGATGCGGCCCTGCAGTTCGTCGATGTCGTAGTCGGCGCCGCGCTGCAGCGTGACGCGCGCTTCGGTACGGCCGGTGCGCACGTCGCGCACCTCCAGCACGATCTGGTCCGAGCCCGGCAGCAGATCGGTATGACGCAGGTAGTACAGCGAGCCACCGGTGCCGAGGAACTCGGTGTGGCCGGGCGCGCTCTGCGCTTCGCTGCCGAATGCGCGCAGCAGCGTACGCGGCTCGCCGAGCGCTGTGCTCGCGCGCGATGCGTAGTTCAGCGCAGCGCCGTACAGCGAGCGCTGGTACTGGCCGTATTCCGTGCCGCTGAAACCGGTGGCGAAGTTGCCCCACAGCGCCTGGCTGCGATCCCAGTCCACGCGCACGTAGAGCTTGCCCTGCGTGTCGACATCGCGCGTCGTGGTGGAGTCGTCGCCGTACACCGGGTAGTACGCATCCGGGTCGAGGCGACGGAACACGTCGGTCGGGCGCGCATCGAGGAAGCCGTCGAACAGATGATCGAGTTCGCGTTCTTCGGTATCGGCCTGCGCGGTGACGAGGTATTTCCCCTTCACCTTGCCCTTGAGATAGAACGCGAGCCGGCCGTCCTTCATGAAGCCGTCGTCGAACTTCTCGTCGCCGGCAAGTGGCTCGATGTGATCGCCGCCGCCGGACTGCGACAGCGTGACGTCGGCGAGTGCGACCAGGAACAGATACCGACCGGTGACATCGACGACCAGCGGCTGCGTCGCCGTGGCGTCTGTGCCTGCAGCGATCTCGTAGCGATGCGTGCCGACCGGCTCGAGGAACTCGGCGGCGAACGTGCCGTCCTGCGCCACCTGCACCGGCTCGTCGTTGACGGCGACACGCGCGCCGTGCGGCACGTCGCGGCCGTACAACCGCACGCGCGAGCCGTGGATCGCGATGTTCTGCAGTCGTAGGCCGTTCGATGACGATGCATCGGCCTGCAGGTGCAGCGACTGCGCCTCGTCGCCCGACACGGATTGCCCTCGATCGCGCTCGACCGTGTTGCGCGTGGCCTGCACGCCGCGCTCGTAGTCGTCCGGCGTGACCAGCTGCAACAGTTGCGGATACGTTTCGTCGAGCACGCCGCGCTTGTCATACGCACGCGTGACGTAGCGCAGCGAATCGCCGGCCTTCAGCGAGAGGTTCGCCGGCAACGCGCCGTCCCATTCCGCCTTCGGCATGCTGCCGACGGGAAGTGCAATCGTCGCGAGCGGTGTCACCAGGTCTTCGTCGCTCGCGCGATAGACCACGATCTCCATGCGCTCGATGAACGCCGGGTAGTTGGTCGCGCCCTGGAACTGCACGGGGCGTGTGATACGACGGCCGTCGAACGGCGTCGTGCCGCCGGCGGTGACGCTGAGCCGTGGAGGCGCGAGCGTCGGATCTTCCGTCGCCCATACCACGCCGCCGCCGGGCAGGTTGACCGCATAGCGACCGGCACGCACCAGTGCGGCCTGGTCGGACGCGGACGTCGACGACGCCGTAGCGGTCGCCTGCGCCGCGAATGCCGGCGCGACGGCGCCGGTGTACAGGATGCCGATCAGCGCGAGATCGAGCAGCTTCATTTTCAGGTTCATGTGCTCGTGTCTCAGCGCGTGGCGGTGTCGGACGCGTCGCTGCCTTCGGGCAGCGCGACGCCGAAGTCGAATCGCACCGGAATGCCCGGCGTGATGCGGCGAACCAAGGGGTTGGACGTGGTGAACGCGGCACCGGGCGGCAACGTGGCCGCGTCGACCTTCAGCACGAAGTTGCTGCCGCGCAGGGCGTGGGATGCCTGGATGCCGGCCACGTGGTAACGGCCTTGCACGTCGGTTTCGATGACGAGGCCTTCGACCGACGCGATGCGCACGCCGGGCAGTCCCGGCTCGTCGGGCTGCTGGACGCCGTCGCGGTTGCGATCGACGAACACCGTGCCGAGGATCAGCGAGTCGTCCATCGTCGGATCACCTTCGACGGTGACGTCGGCGGTGGCCGTGTTGGACACGGTGCTACCGGTGGAATCGGTCGCGCTCACCGAGTTCGTGTGCGCGCCGCGGCCGACACCTGCGCCGACGCGCAGGACGTAGACGATGGTCGCGCGACCGCCGACCGGTACGTCGATGCCACTGATGCGGATCGGCTGCGTACCGGCGAGTACGAAACGGTCGTCCGCGTCATCGACGCTCAGCGAGCCGTCGACGTAGGTGAAGCCGGCGGGCGGCGTGTCGATCACGGTCGCGCCGTTCGCCGGCGAGATGCCGGTGTTCTCGACGACGATCGTGTAACGGACGAGGTCGCCGACATGCACGCTGCGCGAGGGCACCGTCTTGACCAGGCGCAGCTGCGGCGCCTGCATCGCAACCGTGATCGCCACCGTGGCGATGTCGCACACCGGCGCCGGCGCGGAGCGGTCGCATATGCGGTAGCGGAACTTCTCGGTGCCGAAGAACAGCGCGCTCGGCGTGTAGGTCAGCGTGCCGTTCGGGTTCACCACCACGCTGCCGTTGGTGGGAGGCGTGACCACCTGCAGCGACGTCGGATCCAGCGGCGCACCGCCACCGTTGATCGTCGTGCGCATCGGGTCGATCACCACCGGGCCGGTCTGCGGCGTGTTCAGCGCCTGGTCGATCGCGTCGATGAGGTTCGGCGTAACGATGAGGTTCGCCGTCGCGTCCGCACACACGGTCGGGTTGACGACGTCGCAGATGCGATAGATGAAGCTGTCGATGCCGCTGTAGTTCGTCGCCGGCGTGTACGTGACCGTGCCGTTCGCGTTGACGACGGCCGTGCCGTGGGTCGGCGCAGTGGTGACGGTAACCGCGACCGCGTTGTTGGCAACCGCCGTTCCCGCCATGGTGTCGTTGCCGAGCACCGCAATTACCGTGGCGGTGTTCTGCTTCGTCGTTCCGACGTCGTTGCTGGCGGCAAGTGCCGGCGCGATGACGTTGACGGTGACCGTCGCGGTGTCGCAGTTAGACGGGTTGAGCTGCTCGCAGATGCGATACGTAACGGTGTACGTGCCAGCGGGCGTGCCGGCCGCAACGGCGATGTTGCCGGTGGCTACATTGAGCGTAACGCCCGCGTTCGACGTCGCGACCTGCGTGAGCGTGACGTTCGCCGTCGTGGCGACTGCGCCGTTCAACGCATCGTTGCCGAGCACGTTGATGGCCGACGGGTTACCCGCGACGCCGTCGATCGGCGCCGTGGTGTCGTTCGCCGCATCGATCGCCGCCGCGGACACAATGACGGTCACCGTTGCGGTGTCGCAGTTGGTCGGATTGAGCTGCTGGCAGATCCTGTAGACGACCGTGTACGTGCCGGCCGGCGTGCCCGGTGCGACGCTGACCGCACCGGTCGAGGCGTCGAGCGTGATGGCGGGGTTCGTCGACGACAGCTGCGTCAATGTGACGTCCGCGAGCGTCGGCGTGCCGCCGCCGAGCGTGTCGTTTGCGAGCACGTTCGTGATGGCGCTGCCGCCAGTCGCGCCGACGATCGCCGGCGGTGCATCGTCATTGGCCGCGATCGCCGCAGCCGAGACGCTCACCGTCAACGTCGCGGTATCGCAATTGGTCGGATTGAGCTGCTCGCAGATCCGGTACGTGAGCGTGTACGTGCCGGCGGCCGTGTTCGGCGCGAGGTCGACCGTGCCGTTCGCATTGAGCGTGAGCGGGCCGTTGCTGGTCGGCGTCACGGTGACGTTGGACGTCGTTGCCGGCGTCGCGCCCACCGTGTCGTTGCCAAGCACGTTCGCCACCGCGGTCGCACCTGCACTGCCGTCGATCGGGCCCGCGGTGTCGTTCACGGCGTCGATGACCGCCGCGGTGACGGTGACGGTAACGGTCGCCGTCATGCAGTTCGACGGGTTGATGGTTTCGCAGATGCGATACGTCAACGTGTAGGTGCCGGCGGGCGTACCCGGCGCGACGCCGACCGCGCCGGTCGTGGTGTCGAGCGTGACGCCCGGGTTGCTGGTGGACACCTGGGTCAGCGTGACGTTGGAAGCGTTCGCGCCGCCGCCGTTGAGCGTGTCGTTGCCGAGCACGTTCGCGACCGCGGTGCCGCCCGCCTGACCGTTCGCCGTGCCGGCGTCGCCATTGGCGACCAGCGTTGCGGACGTGACGTTGACTGTCGCCGTCGCGGTATCGCAGTTGCCCGGGTTCGCCGTTTCGCAGATGCGGTACGTGATCGTGTACGTGCCGGATGGCGTGCCGGGCGCGACCGTGGCCGTGCCCGTTGTCGTATCGAGTGCGACGTTCGGGTTGGAGGCGGGCGTGACCACGTCAAGCGTGACGCTGGCCATGGTCGCGGCTGCGCCGTCGAACGTGTCGTTGCCGAGCACGTTGGCGATCGCGATGCCGCCGGATGCCCCACCGGTGCTTCCGGCGTCGTCGATCGCATCGATCGCGAGTGCGCTCACAGTCACCGCGGGTGCGGATGCGGAGTTGTTGGTCAGGTCGGTGTCGATCGCGAACGACGATGGCGTCACCGTCGCGGTCACTATGCCGATCGTGGACGGCGTGGTCGTCGGCGCGGTGCCGGTCACGAAGATCGTGATGCTGCCGCCGACCGGCACATCGATCGCAGTGTTGATGTCGCCGGTGCCGCCCGACGTCGCGCAACCGGAGGCGCACGACCAGGTCACGCCGGTGAGCTGCGCCGGCATGGTTTCTTCAAGCGTCGCGCCCGGCACGGTGGACGGGCCGTTGTTGGTGACGGTGATCGTGTAGCTCACCTGCCCGCCGGCCTGCACCGGCGATGCACTGGTCAGCACGTTGGTGACCGCGAGGTCCATCGCCGCCATCGCGGTGCCGCCGTTGCCGGTGGTGTCGCTGTTGTTGCCCGGCGTCGGGTCCGCTTCGTTCGCGCTCACCGAGGCGGCGTTGTCGAACGTTCCGGGTACCGCCACGGCGGTGACGTCGATCGTCGCGCTCGCGCCCGATGCCAGAGACGCGATCGTGCACGGAAGCGCAGTGCAGCCCGCTCCCGACACGTTGGTGATCGTCAGGTTGGTCGGCGTGTCCGTGACCTGCACGTTGGTCGCCGTGGCGGGACCCGCGTTGGCGACGACCAGCGTGTACTGCAGGTCCTGCCCTTCGTAGTACGGCCCCACGGTGACGAGTGTCTTCGTCATCGAGATGTCGGCGCCTGCCGACACCACGAAGTTCGCGGTCGCGCTGTTGTTGGTGTTGTCCGGGTCAAGCGTTGCGGCCGAAACAGTCGCGGTGTCGACGATCGCGACGCCGTTCGACGTCGATGGATCGATGCGCGCAACCAGCGTGGACACTGCGCTTGCGCCGCTCGCGAATGACGCGATCGTCGCGTTGATCGAACCGTTGGTGCCCACGGCCGGCGTGGTTGCCGACCAGCCGCCCGGCGTCGACAACGACACGAAGGTCGTGCCCGTAGGCAGCGCATCGGACAGCGAGACATTCGAAGACGTGCCGGGGCCCGCATTGGTGACCGTGATCGTGTACGTCACGTTCTGGCCGGCGAGGTACGGGCCCGGCGTCGCGACGACATTCGTGACGCTGACATCGGCCGGTGACGTCACGACAGTCGATGCCGACGCCGTGTTGTTGGCCGGTGTCGGATCCGCGACGCCCGCGGGCATGCCAACGGTCGCGGTGCTGGCGAGCGTGCCGCCGGCCGGCGTGGTGCCGCTGATGGTGAACACGACTGCGCCGCCGCTCGGGAAGGTCGGAATCGCAAGCGCACTGAGGTCGGTGAGGCCGGCAGTGGACGGACACACCGCGCCGCCCGAAGCGGCGCAGGTGATGCTCACTCCGGTGAGCGCGTTCGGCACGTCGTACGTGACGGTCGCGCCGTTGGCCGGATCGGGGCCGGCACTCGCGACGTTGAGGTCGTAGGTGATCGCGCTGTTCGGCGTCGCGGTCGCGGGCACGTTCGCGAACGCGATCGAAACGTCGGCCTGGTTGCTGACGCTGAACGTCGATGGCGTGGTGCTGCCGGAGCCTGCGGCGCCGCTCGTGCTGCTGACGTAATTGACGTTGGCGACGTTCGACAGCGTGCTGCCGTTTGACACTGGATCGATCGTGACCTTGAAGCGCACCTGCGTGCCCGCGGCGGGCGCGATCACGCCGCCGGTCGATGCGTTC
Source organism: Lysobacter sp. HA35 (assembly GCF_054061195.1). Lineage (NCBI taxonomy): Bacteria > Pseudomonadati > Pseudomonadota > Gammaproteobacteria > Lysobacterales > Lysobacteraceae > Lysobacter > Lysobacter sp. HA35. The sequence continues at coordinate 2,400,157 of NZ_JBSSDY010000001.1, forward strand.
GCAGTGGAGCCCACGCGGAAATTGATCGTGCGCGTCGCGCTGACGTAGTCGGCTTCGTCGTCGCCGCTTGCATCGGTCTTGGCGCCGACGTTCGCGCCCCCCACGACCTCGAGCGAGCCGGGAACGTAGGTCACGCCCACCGGCAGCGGATCGGAGATGCGCGTGTTGGTGGAGTTGTCGTTGCCGCGGTTCGTCAGGCCGATCGTGTACGTCACCACGTCGCCCGGATGGAATGACGTCGTGCCGTTGTCGTTCGTCGCGGTCTTGGTGAACGACGTGACGATTTCGGGTTCGAATGCGTCGGTCGCGAGCGTCACGACGCCCTGGTAGTTCACGTCGCCACTCGTTGCGCGGACGCGCAGCACCGCGGTGGTGCTGCCGTAGGGCAGCGGCGTCGCGGGCTTGATGTTGTCGATGTCGATGCCGAGCAGGTTCGTCGCTGCCGGCGTGCGGCCCGCGGTAACCGGCGTGCCTTCGAACGAGATCGAGCTGTTCCAGACGTCGTTGACCGGGTTGGACGCGTCGGACACGGCGTTGAGCGCCGCGGTCGTCGCACCGAATTCGAGCGAGTTGCCGCCGTCGGACTGGCCGCGGTCGCCGTCGTAAACGACGAGCCCGAGATTGGTGTTCACCGTGCCCGAGATCGGCGTGTAGAAGCCCGAGATGTTGATGTCCTGGAATGCCGGCGTGCCGTTGCCGTAGACCAGGCCGTCGAACACGGACAGGTTGCGTAGCGTGCCGTTCGGGTCTTCGTAGGCGACGACGATGGTCCAGCCGCCCCAGTGACCGGTGCCGCCCACCGTCTGCGCGACGTTGGCGACGGTGTAGACACCACTTCCCTGCGCGGCGGCGACAGACGTGATGTCGGCGAACGACTGGTAGCCGTTGGTCCCGGCCACGGTGTCGACGAGGCTCGCGGTACGCGTGGTGTAGCCGAGCCCCGGCGCACGCAGGCGCACGGTGGTGCGCGCGACGGCGTCGGTGTTGTCCGCGCCCCAGTACAGGCCGGCGAACCGCACAACCGCGCCCGCGGGCAGCGTCAGCGTCGCCGAGCTCGAATTGATGTTGTTCCCGCCGTCGGCATCGACGTTGACTGCGACTGCCGCGAAGTCATTGTTGCGGCCCGTAGTCGGGCTGGTCAGCGCGGTTGCGCATGCCGCGCCCGTCGTCGCACTGGCCGGGTCACACGTCAGCGTGTGGTTGCCGATGAGGCGGATGTCGCCCTTCACCGTGAACGCCTGCGCGCCCACTGCCGGGAAGCGCCGTGCGAACGCGCGCTGCGCGTGCGCGTCCGGCATGGTCGCAAGCGTCGCGGTGCTGATGATCAACGTGATCGCCAGCAGACGGGCCGACGCGACGGCGCGTGAAACTCGCGCCAGCCAACCGCGGTCATCGACGCAGGTCATGGGCGCCGGGCGACGCGGTGCATTCGAAAGGGTCATCGGGTTTCGCTCGTCGGAACGAACCGGCTTTCGGCCGGTCGGCGAGGCAACGGGAGCTGCCGGATCTCGGAAACCGCGCTTCCCCGGGTCGACGACCCACGCGGCCGGAAGCGGCGGGAGTGCCCCGTCGCATCCGCGATCCGGCGAGCCGAATCGCGACGCCGTCCTGCGGCGCCTTCACGCGATTTGCACATCTCGTGCCAAACACGTCACGGTTTGGCCGATAGACCAGCGTCGCGCGGTCTTCCCGCGGCCGCCGAGCCATGTTTTTCACGTGGCTTTTACATTTTCCCGCGGCGCTGGCAGCTCGCCGGCATACGCACCGGCGTCCCTCTAGATCGACCGGCGCGACCCAAACGGGTCACCACCGTCTGGTCGGCTGCGACGGAATTTGACGCGCCGCGTCATACGCCACCGCATGGAATCCGGCGGCCGACCATCGTCTATCTGAGAAGTTCCTAAACCGGCTGGTTCAGGATTAAGGATCCGTTCGAACGGGCTCCGGATACTCCCCCGCACCGGCCGATCGAGCCGGACGTCCGACCAACAAGAACAATTTCAAAGGATCGACCCCTCATGAAGCGCACCCTCCTCGCTCTGACCCTGCTCGCCGCCCTGCCGTTCGCCGCCTCCGCAGCCGAGGGCGTCTCGTACAACTACGTCGAAGGCGGCTACACCCGCGTCGACGCCGGCCACACCGGCACCAACAACGATGCCGACGGCTGGGCGCTCAACGGCTCCGGCGCGATCAACCCGAACTTCAGCGTGTTCGGCGGCTACTCGAAGGTCGACATCAGCGACACCGACATCAGCCTCGACCAGTGGCGCCTGGGTCTGGGCTACAACCGCGAGATCAACCCGAAGCTCGACCTCGTCACCCGCGTCGCCTACGAGAAGTTCGACGCCGGCCAGGGCGTCGACGGCAACGGCTACAGCGTCGAGGCAGGCGTCCGCGGTGCGGTCAACCCGAACTTCGAGGCCTACGCGATGGCCGGCTACGAGGACTACCAGGACTTCGACGGCGACTTCTACGGCCGCGTCGGCGCGCTGGTGAAGTTCAACCCGACCTGGGGCATCAACGCCGACGTGAAGTTCGCCGACGGCGGCGACACCCAGTGGTTCGTGGGCCCGCGCATCTCGTTCTGATTCACGACTCGAGTCCTCTCTCCCCCGACTCGTGAGTGCAAAAGCCCGGCTTCGGCCGGGCTTTTCTTTTGCTCGCGTGACGGTTTTGTTAATATTGTGTGACCACGGCTCGCCGTGGTCGACAAAACAAAACTAATAAAACAGGGGATTTCCTTGAAGAAGATGCTCGTGCTGGCCCTTGCGCTGGCAACCGCTCCGTTCGCCGCCTCCGCGGCCGAAGTCGTTTCCCATACCTACGTCGAAGGCGGCTGGACGCGCCTCGGCCTCAATACCAGCAGCGACCTGGGCAGCGACACCGATTTCGACGGCGGCTACATCCGCGGCTCGGTCGGCTTCGCGCAGAGCTACTACGTGTTCGGCGGCTACGCCCGCGGCACCAACAACGATTACGGCACCGACATCGATGCCAACGAATCGAACATCGGCGTGGGCTGGTCGATGCCGGCCGGCGAGCGCGCCGAGCTCAATGCCGAGATCGGCTATGCGCGCAAGGAGGTCAAGGTCTCCGACGCGGGCTTCTCCACCGTTGGCGACGGCGCGCGCGCCAGCGTCGGCGTGCGGGGCGCGTTCAACCCGCACTTCGAGGGCTGGCTGAAGGCGAACTACGAGGACGGCGGCGATTTCGGCGGCGACTTCTCGGGCACGCTGGGCGTGCAGGCCAAGATCAACCCGACCTGGGGCATCGTCGGTGAGCTCGTGGCCGGTGATGGCTACACCCGCTACAACGTTGGCGTCCGCGCGAGCTTCTGATCGCAGCGACATCGCGAACGAAAAAGCCCGGCTTCGGCCGGGCTTTTTTTATGCGTACGACGAATTCGTCGATCAGCCGAACAGGCCTGTCGGGTACTCGGGTTTCTGCTCCCGCGACAGCAACTGGCGCAGGCCGTCGGCGGGCGTCAGCTGGCCGTGCAGCACGGCGCGCACTGCGCTGGAGATCGGCAGTTCAACGCCCGCACGTTCCGCTTGGCGCATGACCTCGTCGGCGGTCTGCACCGATTCCACCACCTGCCCGATCTCGCGCACAGCGGCCTCGATCGACTGCCCACGACCGAGCGCGAGGCCGAGCCGGCGATTGCGCGACAGGTCGCCGGTGCACGTCAGCACCAGATCGCCGAGGCCGGCGAGGCCCATCAGCGTTTCGGCCTTGCCGCCCAGCGCCTGGTTGAGGCGAAGCATCTCGTTGAGCCCGCGCGTGATCAGGCCAGCGCGCGCGTTGAGTCCGAGCTGCATGCCGTCGGCGACGCCGGTCGCCACCGCAAGTACGTTCTTCATCGCCCCGCCGAGTTCGGCGCCGAGCATGTCGTCGCCCGTGTAGGCACGGAATGCCGGGCCGTGCAGCGCTTCGGCGACGACCTGCGCGAAGTCGGCGTCGTCCGAATGCACGGTGAGCGCGGTCGGCAGACCTTGCGCGACTTCCTTGGCGAACGACGGGCCGGTGACCACGGCGAGCGGCACGTCGGCGCCCAGCACGTCGGCCGCGACCTCGTGCAGGAACCGACCACTTCCCGGCTCGAAGCCCTTCGTCGCCCATGCGACGCCCGCATGCGCGGGACGATGCGGCGCGAGCGCGCGCAGGGTTTCGGCGAATGCATGCGACGGCACGACGACGAGCACGAGGTCGGCGTCGCGCAGCGCGGTGGCGAGGTCACTGGTCGCGCGCAGCGCGTCGGGCAATACGACGCCCGGCAGGTAGCGCGGGTTTTCGTGCGCCGTATCGATCGCCTGCAGCACATCGACGTCGCGACCCCAGAGGGTCACGACTTCGTCGTTGCGGGCCATCAGTGCGCCGAGCGCGGTGCCCCAGGAGCCTGCGCCGAGCACCGCGACGCGCCGGGGCGCGTGCGGTTGGTCAGCGTGTTCCACTTCGGATCCGGCCATCCCGGATCAGGCGTTGCCGACCGCCTCGGACGACTCGAGGCCCTGCGTCATGCGCTGGCGGAGACCCTCGGCGTACAGGCCTTCGAAGTTCAGCGGCTGCAGCAGGAACGGCGGGAAGCCACCGGCCTGGATGAGGTCGGAGATCAGCTGGCGCGCGTACGGGTACAGCGCGTTCGGGCAGTGCGTGCCGAGCATGGCATCAAGCGTCTGCGCGTCGAAACCGGCGAGGCCGAACACGCCGGCCTGCTTCACTTCGGCGAGGTAGAGCGGCTTGTCGTCGGCCAGGCAGGTCAGGGTGATGCCGAGCACGACCTCGAAGGCCGCGTCGTTGAGGCGCGTGACCTGCTGGTTGAGGTTCATCTGCAGCTGCGGCTGCGTCTGGTCGTTGAACACCGCCGGCGCGCCCGGAACTTCGAAGGACACGTCCTTGACGTAGATCTTCTCGACGGTGAAGGACGGACCGGTGGCCTCTGCGGCGTCGGTGGCGCCGAACTCGGCGTCGTTCTGGATCTCTTCGGTCATGGCGCGTGCTCCGGCACGAATTTCGAAAGCGAAAGGAGCGGGATTATGGCACGACGCATGCGCCGCACCTCCCGGTCAGGCGCGGCCTTTCACCAGCGGAAGACCCGCCTGCTGCCACGCCGCGATGCCGCCGTCGAGCCAGTGCACGTGCGCGAATCCGCCCTTCTTGAGCTTCCCGGCGACGTCGGCGGAACCCTGCCCCGTGCGGCAGACGACGACCACGGGCCGCTCCTTCGCGGCACCCAGCACCTTGTGGTCCGGCCCGAACGAACTGGCCTGCACGTTGCGGCTGCCGGCGATGTGGCCCTTCTCGAAATCGCCGCTCGCGGAGAGGTCGACGACCAGCGCGTCCTCGCGGTTGACCAGTGCGGTCAGCTGCGCGGGGGTGAGTGCCTTGTACGGACGGAACAGCCGCGCGAGCTCGGTGGCGATGATGGCGACCGTCAGAACGACGAACGCGATCGCGTAGAACGAGTGGCGGCCTGCGAAATCGAGGACTTCCTGAAAGTTCACGACGTGCGGCCCACGGAAACGGGCGCGGATTGTCGCATGCGCGGGCCGCGCTCCGGCCGGCGCGAGGGCCTCAGTCGCCGGTCCAGAGATTCGGCAGGCCGCTGGTGATCCACCACGCCTTGGCCTGCGGGTCCCAGCGCCAGGTTTCGCGGTAGCGGACCGTGCGCTCGGCGAGCGTGTTGCGGTTGATCACGCCGATCTGCACGTCGCGCACCGCACGCCCGGTCCGGAAGTCCACGCTGGCGCCGGCGTCGTGGTAGCTGGAGATCTGCACCTGGCGGTAGCGCGCGGCTTCGATCGAACTCGGCGCCTGCGTGGCGCGCAGGGTCGGGTCGATGAGGTTCACCGCGCCCTCGAAATCACCCCAGCGGATGGCGGCGGCCCAGGCGTCCTGCGCCGGCGGAAGCGCGCGTTGGGCAGGGCCGGCCGACGCGAGGCCGACGACGAGCAGCAGCAGGAGCGGCAGGTAGCGAAGCAGTCGGCGCATGGTGGTCTCCCCGGATGCGCCGATCCTAGGGCCGTTCGCAGCGCCGGGACAGCGGACGGGGTCGCGCAACGGCGGTGGCGTGGGCGCCGGTTCAGCCGCCCGGTGCGCGCACGATGGCGGCGAAGCGGGCATCGAACGTGGTCGCGGGGCGGCCGTCGGGCAGGTCGACGCGCGCGACGAGGTCGATGCGGCCGCGGCCCTTCGCGCGAATCGTCGCGATGAAATCGCTCCACGACGCGTCGTCGCCCAGCGAGGCTTCGGCGACGAGATCGTCGTACAGCGGTGCGAGGTAACGGATGCGGCTGTCGGCGACGTAGATGTCGCAGTCGAGCTCGGCATCGTTCAATGCGAGCCAGACGCGACCCCAGCAGGCGAGCGTCATCAGCGACGCGAGCGAACCGCCGAACGCACAGCCCTTGTCGTTGACGTTGGCGGCAAGCGGCGCGGACAGCCGCAGGCGTTCACCGTCGAACGCATCGATGGACACCTGCAACGCACGCACGGGCGGCATGCCCTGGTAGTGCGCATCGAGATGCGCGAGCGCGTCGGTGCTCATGACGACACCGGCCGGTATGCGAAGCTGCGCGTCATGCACGACTCCCTGTCGACGGGCCCGCGATGGTACGTGATCTCGCTGCGGCCGCGCGGGCAACACCAGCGGCTGCGCGACGTCGCACGTCGATTCGGACACGCGGTGATCGCTCTGTCGCCGGTGCGCATCGTGATGCGTGACGACGCCGCGACACGCACTGCATTGCGCGATGCGCTCGCATGCGACGTCGTCGTGTTTACCAGTCCGAATGCAGTTGCGGCGGCAAAGGCGTTGCAGTCGCTCGATACGAAAGCGAACGTGGTCGCGCTCGGTGACGGCACGGCACAGGCGTTGCGACGCGCGGGGATTCGTGACGTCGTGAAACCATCGCGCATGGACAGCGACGGCGTGCTCGCACTGCCGGTGTTCGATGCGATCGCGGGCCGCAGCGTCGGCCTCGTTACCGCACCGGGCGGACGCGATCTGCTCGCGCCGGCGCTGCAATCGCGCGGCGCGCGCGTGCTGCGGGCCGATGTGTATGCGCGCGAGCCGTGCGGTTTGCCGCGCACGGGACTGCGGGCGTTGCGCGGTGTCGACGGCTACCTCGCGATCGCACTGTCCAGCGGCGAAGCGCTCGACCTCGCTGTCGAACAACTCGAACCGGGCGACCTCGCGCGACTGCGACGTGCGCGCGTGGTCGCGGCAAGCGAACGGCTGGCCGCGCATGCCAGACGCCTCGGGTTTGATGACGTCGCCATCGCAGACGGCCCGCGACCCGCGCAACTTGTCGCCGCGCTGAACCGAAGCGGCCGCTGAAGCGGCTTTTCACGGGACCTCACACCGCCGCTGTCGAGACTGCACGTCATCGCCGTCCCGTCGGGGTCCGTCATGTCGTTCATCCGCAGTCTGCTGCTCTGGACGGTCGTCGTCCTCGCCGTCGCGCTCGCCGCGCAGGTTCTGTTGCCCGAACCCGGCCTCGTGCTCATGCGCTACGGCGGCAATGACTACACGACCACCATTCCGCGCGCGATCGCCGTCGGCCTCGCGATCTTCGCCGGGCTGTGGCTGCTCACGCGCCTGATCGCAGCGCCCGGTGTCGCGTTGCGTCGTCGCCGCGAGCGCGCCGAACGCGTGCGCCTGAGCGGCGCGCTGGAAGACCTGCACCTGGGTCGCTGGGACCGCGCCGAGCGTTCGCTCGCAAACATCGATGACCCGGACACGCTGGCCATCGCCCGCGTGCACGCCGCGCGCGCCGCGGCTGCACGTGGCGAACCCGCGATCGCGCAGCAGCATGTCGATGGACTCGCGTCTTCGCATCCTGCGTTGCGTGCGGTCGCGCTCGCCGAACTCGCGCTCGCACATGGTCGCGCCACGGATGCACTCGCCGCGCTCGACGCACCGAACGCTCAGCCGCTGCCTCCGCGTGGCCTTGCACTGCGTGCGCAGGCGCTCGCCGATGCCGGTCATTACGACGAGGCCTACGGAATGCTCGGTGCGCTGCGCAAGGCCGATGCCGTGCCGCAGGCGGACCTGCCGCGCCTGGAAGCACGACTCGCGCGCGGTGCGCTGGCGAATGCGGTCGATGGCAATGCGCTCGCGTCGCGCTGGGATTCGATTCCGTCGTCGCTGCGCCACGACCCCGCGATCGTCTCGGCGTACGCCGAACGCGCGGCCGCACTGCATTGGGACGACGCCGCAGCACGTGCGATCGAACAGGCGCTCGACGCGCATTGGGACGATTCGCTCGCGGCGCTGTACGGGCGCCTGTCGATCGGTCGACTCGACGAGCGTGCGTCGCGCGTGGAACGCTGGCTCGCGCAGCATCCGGGCAGCCCGGGCCTGCTGTTGAGCCGCGCGCGCCTGCAGTACGCGCACGGCGACTGGCCGGGTGCGGAAACCACGTTGCACACCGCGATCGAGCGCGGCGCGGGTCCGGAAGCCTGGGAATTGCTGGGCCACGGCTACACGGCGAACAGCGACGATTCGCGCGCGCGCCTCGCCTATGCGAACGCGCTGCGCAGCACGCGCGGCGATGGCTTGATCGAACTCGCGCCCGATTCGCGCGTCGCACGACCGCTCGATCCGACGGTCGATCCACGCGGCAGCACGCGACTTCAGTAACCGCTTAGCGGGAGAGCGCCTGCGTCGCCGATGCACCGGCGGCGCAGGCGTTCGATCATGCGCGGCGCGAACGCTTCCAAGCGCGCACCGCGATGACGACGATCGCAATACCGAGCCACAACGGCCAGATCGCGATCAGCGCGATCAACACGTCGAGCAGGCCACGTCCGCCGTCGGCAAGCGCGGTGCCAAGCCGCGAGAAGAAACCCGGGCGCTCATTGCGCAGGATCGAGTCGACGTCCGGACGTTCGGCGCGTCGAACCTGCTGCGGCTGCGTCAATGCGAAATCCAGCGTCGCGAACTCGACACGGTCTTCGAACGTGCGTTGTTCGATGAGTGCTTCGTCGCGCTGGGTCTGCTGCTCGACGCGGCCTTCGATCGCAGCGGTCTTGTCCTGGAGCTTGCCGCCCTGCGCGCTCGCGTCGCCAATCGCGGCCTGCGCCTGGTCGTGCCGTGCGCGCGCGAGCTGGCGACGCAGCAGTTCGAACTGCGCATCCATCGCTTCGTAATGACGACGGTCGAGGAACTCGAACTCGCTGGCGACCGAACGCAGGAACATCTGCGTGCGATCGCTGGGCACGCGCACCTGCAGCTGGCCGCGCACGGTGTACGTGGACAGTTCGACGAGGCGGCCGTTGCCGAGCGGACGATGTTCGACGCGATCGATGCCGGTGCTGACATCGTCGCGCGTCACGAAACCGCCCTGCGACGCGGCGAGGTCGGCGATGCGCACCGCGGCATGCTGCACGTCGCGCACCTGCGCCTCGACCTGCGCGGCGCGGATGAAACGTCGGCTGCCGACCTGCTGGGTCATCGCGGCCGAGCCCATGGCATCGGGATCGACGCCGGGGCCGGTGACACCTGGCTTCGCCGCTTCGGCGGCATCCGCGGCGACGGCTTGCGCCGGCGGAGCGGGCTCCACGTCCGCGGCTGGCGCCGATGCGGATTCGCGTGCGGCGCCGGCATCGGCCGCCATCGACGAATCCGCCGCCGAGTCGTGCTTGCTGCAGGCGACGGTCAACAACAACAGCGCGACGGGTAGTACGAGGCGACGGCGCATCAGCGACTCCGAAAGGTGGTGTGCCGTTACCAACGGCCGGCCGACCTTAGCGGGGTTGCGAAGCGGCCGCACGCGCGGCCGCCTTCACGGTCGATGGATCAACGCTCGAGGATGGCGACCACGCCCATGCCGCCCGCGGTGCAGATCGAGATCAGGCAGCGTCCGCCGCCGCGCTGCGCGAGTTCCTTCGCAGCGGTGGCGACGATGCGCGCGCCGGTCGCGGCGAACGGATGGCCGGTGGCCAGCGACGAGCCGTTCGGATTCATCTTCGCGGGGTCGATCGAACCCAACGCGCGCTCCAGGCCCAGACGCTCGCGGCAGTACGTCTCGCTCTCCCACGCGCGCAGCGTGCACAGCACCTGCGCAGCGAACGCTTCATGGATCTCGTAGAAATCGAAGTCCTGCAGCGTGAGCTTGTTGCGCACCAGCATCTCGGCGACCGCCACCGTCGGCGCCATCAGCAGGCCTTCGCCCGCGACGAAGTCGACCGCCGCGACATGCGCGTCGCGGATCCAGCACAGCGGCTCGATGCCGCGCGCCTGCGCCCAGTCGTTGCTCGCGAGCAGGCAGGCCGATGCGCCATCGGTGAGCGGCGTCGAATTGCCCGCGGTGAGCGTGCCGCGACCGCTCGTGCGATCGAACGCCGGCTTGAGCGACGCCAGCTTCGTGAGCGTCGAGTCCGGACGCAGGATGTTGTCGCGCGACACGCCGCGGAACGGCACGACCAGATCGTCGAAGAAACCACGGTCGTACGCGGCGGCGAGCTTGTGATGCGACGCCACGGCGAGTTCGTCCTGCGCCTCGCGCGGGATCGCCCATTCCTTCGCCATGTCTTCGCAGTGCTGGCCCATGGACTTGCCGGTACGCGGCTCGGCGACGCCGGGGAAATCGGGCTTCAGCTCGCGCGGCGAGAAACCGGCGAACGCGCGCAGCTTGTCGCCCGTCGTCTTCGCCGCGGCGGCCTTGAGCAGGCGGCGACGCAGCTTGGCGCCGTAGACGATCGGCACGTCGGACGTGGTGTCCGAACCGCCGCCGATGCCCGAGTCGATCTGGCCCAGCGCGATCTTGTTGGCGATGTGCACCACGGTGTCGAGCGACGTACCGCAGGCGCGTTGCAGGGTGATGCCCGGCGTCAGCGGCGACAGGCCGGACGACAGCGCGGCTTCGCGGCCGAGGTTCCAGTCCGACGAATGCTTGATGACCGCACCCATCGCCACTTCGCCCAGCTGCGCGCCCTGCAGGCCGTACTTCTCGACCAGGGCGCCGAGCGTGCGCACCGACAGCCCGAGGTTGCCGACGTCGGCATACGCGGTGTTCTGGCGGCAGAAGGGAATGCGGACGCCGCCGAGCACGGCGACGGGACGGAACTGGCGCATGGCGACCTCGAAGATGGCGACGACGCGGCGCGCGGCGCGCCGTGGGCATAATGCGGCGAGTGTAGCGCTACCACACGCCAGCGTACTGATGACCGAATCCACGAACGCGACCAATCCCGCCGGTGCCCTCCACGTGCTCGGCGCGCTCGCGCTCGAGGTGCCGGGCGATGCGCCGGCGCGCCACGACCGACTCGACCAGGCGCAGGCCGGCGAACTCGCCGCGCTGATCGCTGCTGATCTCGCGACGTTCGCGCCGGGTGCGGCGGAGCTCGAGCTCGTCGTCGTCGGCGCGCATTACGACCCGGTGGAACTGCTGCGACCGGGCTGGCCGCTGCACCGCGAACTCGACGACCTCGCCGCACGTGCGCCGGGCCGCAACCGCGCGCGCATCGTCGCGTTCGGCGCGCACGACGGCGGTCTGCCGGGCGCATTGAGCCCGCGCGACGACTTCAGCGGCGGCCCGCTCCGACTTGTCCCATTCGTGCTGACCGGCGACATCGACCAGGTATCGGCGGTCGGCGATCTGTTCGAGCACGAGTTGCTCGAACGCGGCATGGCTGGCGCCGCCACCGCGCTCGCGGCGCAGTCGATGTTCGGCCTGCAGGTCGAACACGCGCGCTATCTCACGGTGCACGACCTCGCGGCGATGACGTCGCTGCAGTACGAACACGCCGGCCTCGCGCCGCTGTGGCCGCTGATCGAAACCGCGCTGCTCGCGCCGCTGGACGAAGCCTGGTTGGACGAGCCGCCGGAACCCCTGATCCATTACGCGGACGGCGAAGCACGCATCGCGCTGTTCTCGCCGCAGGCCTGGCAGAAGCGTTATGCGGTCGGTCTTGATTGCACGACGGACGACTGCCGCCAGCAGGCGTTGCGCCAGCATCGTCATTTCGAATCGCGCCAGCGCCAGCTCGCCGCGGTGCTGCAGGCGCATGGCGTGGTCGTGAACTTCGTGCACTGCGACCGCGACGACGACGCGGTGCACTCGCTGGCCTAGCGTCAAAAAGGCCGGCCGCGTGATGCGGCCGGCAATCCCTCTGACATCAACGCGCGGCTTGTGCGCGCGCTTCTCCGACCCGGCCACCGCGGAACAGCGGAATCAGCTGCCACAGGGCCGAAAGACCGACGAGCACATAGACGACCCGCGCGAGCGGTGCGTCCTGGCCGCCGAACAGCGTGGCGACGAGATCGAACTGGAAGAGGCCGACCAGGCCCCAGTTGATGCCGCCGACGATGACCAGTACCAGCGTGATCAGGTTCAGTGCTTTCACGACATGTCTCCGTTGAGGGAAGGAACGCCCGGCGCCTCGGGGCGGACGACAACCGCGCGCGCCGAAGCGCGAACGGGCCGTCCACAGCGGTACGCGTTCGATCCCATTCCGGATGCAGCCGCTCAGTGCAGCGTCGACGTGCGGCGCGCGGTCGCCCGCTTGCCAGTGAGCACGCCGGCCGCGGCTTTCTTCGTCGCCGACTTCGAGCGGCCGCCCTTGGACTTGTCGGACGGCGGCCGCACCGATTTACGCGTGCCGTCGCGCAAGTCGAGGATGCGGTTCTCGCCCATCAGCTCTTCCTTCTTCGTGACGCGCGCGGCGACGAACGCGAGCAACTTGCCGATGCCGGTGCGCGGGCCGGTCCAGTACTCGGCGCTGCGCACTTCGACTTCGAGCAGCACGAGGTTCGGATCGTTCACGCCCTTCGGGAAGAACGCCTTCATCGCATCGCTCCACAGCGATTCGATCTTGCTGCGGTTGCGATTGATGCGCGCCTCGCCCGCCACCGACACGTAGACGTTCGAATCCTTCGACGCGTAGGCGACGTTGACCTTCTTCTTGCGGCGAATCTCGCCGATCTTCGGGCTGTCGGCTTCGGTGAAGAACCACAGGCGCTCGCCATCGAAACTCGCCTGCTGCGTCGACAGCGGGCGACTGACGAGCCATCCGTCCGGCCCGACGGTGGTGAACATCGCGATGTCGATGCCTTCGATCAGCGTGGCGAGCTGCTCGGCACTGGTGGGCTTGCGGGCCATGGCGGGCTCCGGTGGAAGGACCGGGCCACGCTGCGTGCAGGCGCGCCAAAGCACGGTGAATCGACGTTGCAATCGTTCAGTTGCTTCGCAATGCGCGCATACGAAAACGGCCACCCGGAGGTGGCCGTCGAATGCATCGTTGTTCGCGGATCAAACCAGGCCGAGGGCCAGCTTGGTCAGCATCATCACCACGGCGGCGCCGGCGGCGACGATCGCGAGCAGCAACGGGCTGCGCACCGGGTTGATGCCTGCGGCCTGCGCGAGGCCGCCGACGAATACCGGCATCAATGCATCGGTGGCCTGCCACATATCGCGGCCGCTCGACTTGAGCGCCAGTGCGAGGCCGGCGGTGAGCGCCAGGCTGAACAGCATGGCGGTCATGCCGTCCCTGAAAGTGATCTTGCGCAGCGTCGCGCCCATAACCTGCATGACACGGGACTCCTGATGATCGTCGCGCTCGCGGCGCGGTTCGAGGTGGATTCGGATGGCCCCGTCGACGCGGCCTTCAACCGCTGTAACGGCGCGGCGCGCGGGTTCTACAGGGTAATGACGTCACTCCGCTTTCACATGAATGGGCGATGCAGCGGCCGTGTCGCGTGACGCCTGTCGCAGGCCCGTGCGTGAAGCCGGCCGTTGCCTGCGCGCAAGCGGCCGTGTGATGCGTCAGCGCGTGTCGCGCGTGGTTGTTTCGAAGATGCGGTAGCCGGCGTCCTGCATGCCGAGTGCGGTGTAGGTCGCCTTCGCGGCATCGTTCTCGCGCTCGACATACAGGCGCAGGCCGAGCACGTCGCGACGCGACGCGGCGAGCGCGCGCACGTGCGAGAACAGCGCGCGGAACACGCCGGCGCGGCGATGCTCGGGCGTCACGTACACGCTCTGGATCCACCACCAGTGCCCGCAGCGCCAGTCGCTCCATTCGGTCGTCGTCATCAGCATGCCGACCGGCTCGGCGATGGTCTCTGCGCCCGCCAGCGGCACTTCGCGCACGGCGACGATGTAATGCGCCTTCGCGCGATCGGCGATGCCCTGCGTGACACCGGCCAGCACGATCTTCGGGTCGAGTTCGAGATGTTCGGTTTCGTGCGCCATCGTGCACGCCCAGCGCGCGAGCAGTTCGGCATCGGTCGGCACCGCATCGCGAACGCGCAGGTGTCCGAGCATCGTCAACCTCCCGCGCGGATCACGCCGCAGGCGATGCGCGCACCGGAATTGCCCGCGGGTTGCGATGTGTAGTCGTCGACGCCGGCATGCACGACCAGCGCACGACCGATCACGTTCGTCCCCGCCGCACCGCCGAGCGAAACACCGGCGACGTGCAGGTCGACATGCGCAACGCCATCACTGCCCGCGCTGATGTTCGGCAGGTCGCCCGCGTGATGCGCGCTGCCCATGGGATTGCCATGCGGACGACCGTTCGGATTGAAATGCGGGCCGGCGCTGGTCGCATCCGCCGCGCTGCAGTCGCCGACCTCGTGCACGTGCAGGCCGTGCGTGCTGTTGGGCGTCAGGCCACCGATGTCGCCGGTGATGTGCACGCCGTCGGTCATCGCCATCGCACGCAGGCGACCGCTGACCAGCGAGCCGGATGCGGGCGCCATCGCGATCGTCGCGTTCGCAACCGGTGGCGCCGCGACGCCGACCGTCGCGGTGTACGCGGGCGTCGAGGCCGTTGGCGCCTGCGTGGAAGTGGTCGCGCAACCGGCGAGCAGCACGGTGGAAATCAGCACGGCGAGGCACGTCTTCATGGCGGTCTCCTTGCGAAGGTTCGACAGTCTGCGATGCATGCATTCGCATGCGGTGAAGCTAGCCGGCGTCGGGCGGCGTGCGGCGACGACCGGACCCGAGCTTGCGCGTCACGGTATTGCGCCCGAGGCCGAGCAGCGCCGCGGCCTGCGCGCGTCGCCCGCCCGTGCGTTCCAGCGCGACGTCGAGCAGCACGCGCTCCATGCGTTCGCGCGCCACGTCGTGCAGGTTCGCATCGCCGCGCTCGAGCGCATCGCGCGCCCAGTCGGCGAGTGCGGCGTCCCAGTCGACGGGGACGGATTGCGACGTCGTGGTGCCGAGTGCGGAGTCGACATCGGCACGCGTGATGCGTTCGGCCGGTGCGAGCGCGGCAAGCCGCCAGCACACATTCTCGAGTTCGCGCACGTTGCCCGACCACGCATGCGACTGCAGGCGTTCGAGCGCATCGCGATCGAGTCGCTTCGCGCGCGCGCCCAGCCGCGATGCCGCCTGCGCGAGGAAATGCGCGGCGAGCAGCGGAATGTCTTCGCGGCGCTCGCGCAGCGGTGGAAGTCGAAGACGAACGACATCGAGGCGATGCAGCAGGTCCGCGCGGAACTGGCCGCTGGCGACGCGCGCTTCGAGATCCTGATGCGTCGCGGCGATCACGCGCACGTCGACTCGAATGAGCTCGCGACCGCCGACGCGGAAGAACTCGCCCTGCTGCAGCACGCGCAGCAGTCGCGTTTGCAGGGCCGCGGGCATGTCGCCGATCTCGTCGAGGAACAACGTGCCGCCGTGCGCCTGTTCGAAGCGACCGACATGACGACGCGCCGCGCCGGTGAACGCGCCGGCTTCATGCCCGAACAGTTCGGACTCGAGCAGCTCGGACGGAATCGCCGCGGTATTGAGCGCGACGAAGGGTTTGTGCGCACGCGGCGACTCGCGGTGCAGCGCGCGTGCGACGAGTTCCTTGCCGGTGCCCGTTTCGCCGGTGACCAGCACCGACAACGGTGCCTGCGCGAGACGACCGATCGCACGGAACAGTTCGCGCATCGCCGGCGCGGCGCCGAGCAGTGCTTCGCTGGTCGCCGGCAATTCGTCGGGCGTGCTGATCGCGGGTGTCGACGGGCCGAGCACGCGTGCGGCAAGCGCGACCGCGTCGTCGAGATCGAACGGTTTCGACAGGAACTCGTATGCGCCGGCACGGAATGCGCCGGCAGTGCTCGCGATGTCGGTGTAGGCGCTCATCACCACGACGGGCAGGTCCGGATGACGCGTCTTGAGTTTTTCCAGCAGCACGAGGCCGTCGTCGCCGGGCATGCGCACGTCGGTGAACAGCATGTCGGGTGGCGATGCCGCTTCGTCGAATGCGTGCAGCGCGGAGGCGGCATCGGGAAATGCTTCGACGCGCCAGCCGGCATCGCGCAAGGCGGTCGACAACACGAAACGGATCGCGGCTTCGTCGTCGACGATCCAGATCAGCGACTCAGGCATCGACGGGCTCCGGCAACGGCAGCAGCAGGGTGAACACGGTATGGCCCGGACGCGAGCGATAGCTGAGCGCGCCGCGGTGTTCGCGCACGACCTGCTGCGCGAGCGCGAGTCCTAAACCCGTGCCGTCGGCTCGCCCGCTCACCAGCGGAAGGAAAAGTCGCTCAGCGAGTTCCGCCGGCACGCCGCGGCCGTCGTCGGCAATTTCGAGACGCAGCGCGAGTGGATACACCGCCTCGCCGATGCGCACGGCGTGCTCGGCGCGCGTGCGCAGCGTGACCTGCGATGCGCCGGCTTCGATCGCGTTGCGCACAAGGTTCCAGGTCGCCTGCGTGAGGCGGTCGGCATCGCCATCGACATCGGGCAGGCTGGGGTCGTAGTCGCGCACCAGTCGCACGGCCCAGCCCGCGTCGGATTCAGCGAGGCGCAGCACGCGCTCCAGCACACCGTGCACGTTGAGCGGTGCATGCGGTTGCGGTGGCGCCGGTGACAACAGTCGATCGAGCAGACCCGTGAGGCGCGCGGTTTCGGCGTCAATCAATGACGTGAGCGCATGACCATCGGCATCGTTCGCATCCAACCGGCGTGCGAGCAGCTGCGCTGCACCTTTCAAACCGGCGAGCGGATTGCGTAGTTCGTGCGCGAGGCCACGCAACGCGGCGCTCAACGCCGACGGCAGCCGCGCGGGATCGTCATCGGGGAATTCGTCGACCGGATGCGCTTCCAGCAACCAGCCATCCTCGCGCCGGCTCAGCCATGCGTCGCAGAAGCGCTCGGCGCCGTCGGCGAAGCGCAGGCCGAGGCGGCGCAGGCGCAACGGCGCGTCGGTGGCTTCGGCGGCGCGATCGAGCACGGCATCGAGGCCGCCGTCTTCGGCCAGCGCGGCCAGCCGCAGGCCGATCAGGCGTCGCGAACCTACGCCGAGCCAGCGCGCGAAGGCGATGTTGCAGCCGGCGATGCGCGCGTCGAGCGTGGTCCACGCGAGCGGCGTGGTCAGCTGGTCGAGGTCGGGCGCGGCCGTCATTGCACCATGGTAGTGCAGACGCGGCGACGGATCGGGCGTCGCGCTACGGCTTGAACAGCCAGACCGTGGCGATGCGGCCGTCGACGACTTCGTACACGGCGAGCGCCTCGGTCGGCGCAGCGCCGAGGCCGGTCACGCGTTCGTGGTCGACCACTTTCTGCCCAAGCGACGTGCGCGCGACCAGTTCGGCGTGCAGCGTCGGCAGGTTGAAGCGCGAATCGCGATAGAACGCGCGGATGGCGTCGGCGCCGTCGAGTGCGGGCGCAGCACCCGGCATGCGCCAGACCTTGGCGTCGTCGGCATAGGTCGCCATGAACGCGTCGAGGTCGTGGCGGTTGTAGGCGTCGAGCTGGCGCTGGACGACGGCGACCGGGTCGTCGCCCGATGGCGTCGGATGCGAGGCGCTCATCGCGCAACCCGATGCGAACAACGCGACGGCTGCGAACGCATCGCGCGCCCTCATTCGACCAGCGGAAGCGAAATGCGGAACGCGAGACCCGGTGACAGCGCGCTCGCGGTCAGCGTGCCGCCGTGCGAGCGCACGATCGCCTCGGCGATGATCAGGCGCAGGCCGAGGCCTAGGTCCGGCGGCTCGGGCAGCGGGTCGGTGAGCAACGCCGCCGCGTCGTCCGGTGTTTCGCCGGCATCGCTGACTTCGATCAGCGCCTGGTCGCCTTCGCGCCAGGCATGCAGGCCGGGCGAGGCCTTCGAATGCCATTGCGAGAACGCGATCAGGCTGCTCAGCGCCTGCTGCAGACGTGATTCGTCGCCGAGCACATGATGGCCGGCGAGTTCCGGCGCGGCGTCACCCGTGACGGTGCAACCGGCGACGCCACCGACCGCGAGGTCGAGCAGCATCTGCACGTCGACCGGACGCATGCGCTGCACCAGCCGGTTTTCCTGCGAGCGCACCCAGTCGCCCAGCTCCTCGATCATGCTGGCCATGCGACGCGACTGGCGCTCGATGGTCTCGGCGAGTTCGACGCGGCGTTCCTGCGGAAGCTCCGGGCGACGCAACAGGTACGCGGCAGTCTGCAACGGCGACAGCGGGCCCTTCAGGTCGTGGACCAGACGCTCGAACAGCGGGCGGTCGCTCATGGAACCTTCGCTTCGTAAACCGGCAACGCGCCCAGGATCCGGCAGATCGCGTCGATCTCCGGCGGCTTCACCAGATGGTGGTTGAAGCCGGCTTCGGCGGTGCGCTGTCGGTCCTCGGGCTGGCCCCAGCCCGTCACCGCCACCAGCGTCACCGTCTCGCCCAGCGCCGAGGCGCGCAGCTTGCGCGCGACGTCGTAACCGCTGATGCCGGGCATGCCGATGTCGAGGAACACGACATCCGGCGCGAACGACGACACCGCCTGCTCGGCGGCATGCGGGTCGTAGATGCGCTGCGTTTCGTGACCAAGCATCTCCAACATCATCGCCAGCGTATCGGCCGAATCGCAGTTGTCGTCGATGACGAGGATGCGGCGGGGCGATGCATTCGGAATGGCGTCGAGGCCGGGCTCCACGATCTCGCCGTCGTGCCCGATCGGCAGGCGCACGGTGAACCGGCTGCCGAGGCCGAGGCCGCTGCTGGTCGCGGCGACTTCGCCGCCGTGCATTTCGACCAGGCGACGCACCAGCGTGAGGCCGATGCCGAGGCCGCCACGTGCGCGCTCGATCGAGGTGTCGACCTGTGCGAACGGTTCGAAGATCGCGTCGACCTGTTCGGGCGCGAGGCCGATGCCGCGATCGGTGACGTGCACCAGCACGTCGTCGCCATCGCGCTCGCAGTCGACGCGGATGGGCTGCGTCGGGTCGGAATACTTCGCGGCGTTGCTGATGAGGTTCGCGAACACTTGCGACAGGCGCTCAGGGTCGGCGTCCAGCGGAACTTCGATCGCCGGCACGTGCAGCTCGAGGTTGTGGCCCGTCGCCTGCAGCACCGGCGAGATGCTTTCCACCGCCGCGCGCAGCACGGTGTCGATGGTGGTCGTGACGTTGCGCAGGACGAGCTTGTCCTGGCTGATGCGCGCGACGTCGAGCAGGTCGTCGATCAGGCGCACCAGCAGGCGCAGCTGACGATCCATCGCGTCGTGCAGCTCGGCGCCGGAGCGGCCGCCCAGCTTCATGATGTTCACCGCATTGGCGAGCGACGCCAGCGGATTGCGCAGTTCGTGCGCGAGCGTGGCGAGGAACTGGTCCTTGCGACGGTCGTGCTCGAGCAGCCGCGCCTGCGCGCGTTCGCGTTCGGCGATCTGCGCCTGCAGTTCGATGTTGCGCTGCGCGAGTGCGACGTTGGCGGTGCGCAGCGATTCGTTGAGCGCTTCGAGCTCGCGCGCCTTCTCGACGCGCAGGTCTTCGTTGGCGCGCGCCAGGTTTTCGTTCGCGCTCTGCAGCTCGCGCCGCTTGCGATACAGCTCGACCAGCACGCTGACCTTGCTGCGCATGATTTCCGGGATGACCGGCACCATGACGTAGTCGACCGCGCCGAGCTTGTAGCCGCGCAGGCGATCGAGGTCGGAGACGTTGACCGCGGTGACGAAGATGATCGGCGTCTTCTCGTACCGCGGATGCTGATGGATCAGGCTCGCGGTCTCGAAGCCGTCCATGCCGGGCATGTTGACGTCGAGCAGGATCAGCGCGCACTCGTGTTCCATGAGGCGCTTGAGTGCTTCCTCGCCCGAGCGTGCCTCGATGAGGTTCTCGCCCAGCGGTTCGAGGATCGCGCGGTACGACAGCAGGCGACCCGGCTGGTCGTCGACCAGCAGGATCGTGGCAGGCGCCGACTCCGGCGCCTGCAGGTCGTTACCCGTTGTGGTCAACGGTGCAGCCACTGACGCAGTACTCCAAGTAGCTGATCGGTCACGACCGGTTTGGCGAGGTAGTCGGACGCACCGGCCTCGAGGCACTTCTCGCGGTCACCCTTCATCGCCTTCGCGGTGAGCGCGACGATCGGGATCGCGCGCGCTTCGGGGTCGCTGCGGATGGCGCGCATCGTGTCATAACCGTCCATGCCCGGCATCATGATGTCCATCAGGACGATATCGATGTCACGGTCGGATGTGACCTTGTCCACGGCTTCCTGACCGTTGTTGGCGGTCAGCACCTCCATGCCGTGGCGTTCGAGCACGATCGACAGCGCGAAGATGTTGCGCATGTCGTCGTCGACGACCAGCACGCGCTTGTTCTGCAGCACCTCGTCCGATTCGGTGAGGCGTCGCACCATCTTCTGCTTGTGCTCGGGCAGGTCGGCGATGACCCGGTGCAGCAGCAGCGAGGTCTCGTCGAGCAGGCGCTCGGGAGACTCCACGCCCTTGATCACCACGCTCTTGGCCATGCGCTTGAGGCGCGCGTCCTCGGCCTGGCTCAGCTCCTTGCCGGTGAACACGACCACCGGCACCTCGCGCAGCATGTCGTCGTCCTGCAGGCGATCGAGCAGGTCGAAACCGCTCATGTCGGGCAGGCGCAAGTCGAGCACGACGCATTCGATGTCGCCGCCGCGCATGGCCTCCAGCGCGTCCTCGCCGGTGCCGACGCTGACGATCTCGATGTCGTCGTGGCGGATCAGCTCTTCGATCGACATGCGCTCGCCGGCGTCGTCCTCGACTACGAGCAGCTTCTTGACGCGCGGCTTGGTGAAGTCGCGCATGCGCTCCAGTGCCGCGCCGATGAGGTCGGGGCTCGACGGCTTGGCGACGTAGCTGTACGCGCCGCGCTCGAGCGAGTGGTGACGGTCCTCCTCGACGGTGACGATCTGCACCGGGATGTGGCGCGTCGACGCGTCCTGCTTGAGGCGCGCGAGCACGGTCCAGCCGAGCATGTCGGGCAGGAAGATGTCGAGGCTGATCGCGCTGGGCTTGAAGTCGCGCACCATCCGAAGCGCTTCCGCGCCACGATTGGTGACCAGCACGTTGAAGCCGCGCGAGCGCGCGAGGTCACGCATCACCGCGGCGTAGCGCGGATCGTCCTCGACCACGAGAAGCGTCGGCCATTCCGCGTTGAGATGTTCGCGGTCGTCGTCGATGTTCTTGGGCGCGGCGGGCGCAGGATGCGCGTTATCGGCCTCGGCGATCGCTGCGATCGCACGCGGCGTCGGGCGGTTCTGCATCGCGCGCGACATGGCGTTGGCGAAACCGTTGCCGTCGTCGGCATTGGGGTCGGCGTAACGCAGCGGCAGGTAGAGGGTGAACGTCGAACCCTTGCCCGGCTGGCTCGACAGCGTGAGTTCGCCGCCGAGCAGGCCCGCGATCTCGCGCGAAATCGCGAGGCCGAGGCCCGTGCCGCCGTACTTGCGGGACGTGCCGGCGTCGGCCTGCTGGAACGCCTCGAACACGATGCGCTGCTTGTCGGCGGAGATGCCGATGCCGGTGTCGGTGACGTCGAAGGCGATGACGGTCTTGGTGTTGTCGAGCACCGCGTGACCGCGCGACCAGCCGCTGGTCGCCACGCGCGCGGCCATGCGCACGCTGCCTTCCTCGGTGAACTTCATCGCGTTCGACAGCAGGTTCTTGAGTATCTGCTGCAGGCGCTTGGGGTCGGTGGTGAGCGACGGGCCGAGTTCCGGTGCGAAGTCCACCGAGAAGTCGAGGCCGCGACGTTCGGCGTCGTGACGGAAGCTGCGCTCCATGTTCTCGCGCAGGTGTCCGAAGGTCATCACCTCGGTCTCGATGGTGACCGTGCCCGACTCGATCTTCGACAGGTCGAGGATGTCGGAGATGAGATGCAGCAGGTCGGTACCGGCGGCGTGGATCGTCTTCGCGAATTCGACCTGACGCGGCGACAGGTTCGTTTCCGGATTCTCGGCAAGCTGCTGGCCGAGGATCAGGATCGAGTTGAGCGGCGTACGCAGCTCGTGCGACATGTTCGCGAGGAACTCGGACTTGTAGCGCGAGGTGAGCGCGAGCTCGGCGGCCTTGGCTTCCAGTTCGCGGCGTGCATGCTCGATCTGGTTGTTCTTGGTTTCGACCTCCGCCTTCTGCTCGGCGAGCAGCGCGGCCTTGAGCGCGATCTCCTCGTTGGTCTGCTGAAGTTCGCGCTGCTGGGCCTGCAGTTCCGCCGCGAGCTGCTGCGACTGCTGCAGCAGGCCCTCGGTACGCATGCCGGCTTCGATCGTGTTGAGCGTGATACCGATCGAGCGCGAGAGCTGCTCGAGGAACGTCAGGTGCACGTCGTTGAAGTCATGCACGGACGCGAGTTCGACGACCGCCTTGACCTCGTCTTCGAACAGCACCGGCAGCACGATCACGTTGCGCGGCGACATGCTCAGAAGGCCGGAGCGGATCTGCACGAGATCGTTCGGAATGTCGCGCAGCAGGATCATGCGACCTTCCGCGGCGCACTGCCCGATCAGGCCATCGCCGATCTTCATCAGGTGGTGCACGGCGTCGACCGGCGCGTCCGCGTAACCGGCGAGCTGGCGCAGTTGCCCGTTCTCGTTGCCCGCCTCGTCGCTTTCGACGATGTAGATCAGGCCCTGCTGTGCATCGACCAGCGGCGCGAGTTCGCCGAGCAGCTGGCTGCCGAGCGTGGCGAGGTCGCGCTGGCCCTGCATCATCGCGTGGAACTGCGCGAGGTTGGTCTTCAGCCAGTCCTGCTCGCGATTCGACTCGGTCGTTGCGCGCAACGTCGAGATCATCACGTTGATGTTGTCGCGAAGGTCCGCGACTTCGCCGCTCGCGTCGACGGTGACGGTTCGCGTGAGGTCGTTCTGCGTCACCGCGGTGGCCACTTCGGCGATCGCGCGCACCTGCGTGGTGAGGTTGTCGGCGAGCTGGTTGACGTTGGCGGTGAGGTCCTTCCACACGCCCGCGGTACCCGGCACGTTCGCCTGGCCACCGAGTCGACCTTCGATACCGACTTCGCGCGCCACCGTCGACACCTGGTCGGCGAAGATCGCGAGCGTGTCGGTCATCGAGTTGATGGTGTCGGCGAGCTCGGCGATTTCGCCCTTCGCTTCCACCGTCAGCTTCTGGCGCAGGTCGCCGTTCGCGACCGCGGTCACCACCTTCGCGATGCCGCGCACCTGCGTGGTGAGGTTGGCCGCCATCCAGTTGACGTTGTCGGTGAGGTCCTTCCACGTACCCGCGACGCCCGGCACCGACGCCTGGCCGCCGAGCTTGCCTTCGGTACCGACTTCACGCGCCACGCGCGTGACTTCCGCGGCGAAGCCGTTGAGCTGGTCCACCATCACGTTGAGGGTGTTCTTCAGCTGCAGGATTTCGCCCTGCGCGTCGACCGCGATCTTCTTCGACAGGTCGCCCCGCGCCACCGCGGTCGCCACTTCGGCGATGTTTCGCACCTGCGTGGTGAGGTTGGACGCCATCGAGTTGACGTTGTCGGTAAGGTCCTTCCACGTACCCGCGACGCCCGGCACCTGCGCCTGGCCGCCGAGCTTGCCTTCCGCGCCGACTTCGCGCGCGACGCGCGTCACTTCCGCGGCGAAGCCGTTGAGCTGGTCGACCATCGTGTTGATGGTGACCTTGAGTTCGAGGATCTCGCCCTTCACGTCCACCGCGATCTTGCGCGACAGGTCGCCTCGCGCCACCGCGGTGGTCACCTCGGCGATGTTTCGCACCTGCGCGGTGAGGTTGGACGCCATGGAGTTCACCGAGTCGGTGAGGTCCTTCCACGTGCCCGCGACGCCCGGCACCTGCGCCTGGCCGCCGAGCCGCCCTTCGGTACCGACTTCGCGCGCCACGCGCGTGACTTCCGCCGCGAAGCCGTTGAGCTGGTCGACCATCGTGTTGATGGTGTCCTTGAGCTCACGGATTTCGCCGCGCACGTCGACGGTGATCTTGCGCGACAGGTCGCCTCGCGCCACGGCGGTGGTCACCTCCGCGATGTTTCGCACCTGCGACGTCAGGTTCGACGCCATCGCGTTCACCGATTCGGTGAGATCGCCCCAGGTACCCGCGACACCCGGCACGACTGCCTGGCCTCCGAGGCGCCCTTCGGTACCGACTTCGCGCGCCACGCGCGTGACTTCCGCCGCGAAGCCGTTGAGCTGGTCGACCATCGTGTTGATGGTCTCCTTCAGCTGCAGGATTTCGCCGCGCACGTCGACGGTGATCTTGCGCGAGAGGTCGCCCTTCGCCACCGCGGTGGTGACGTCGGCGATGTTTCGCACCTGCAGCGTCAGGTTCGACGCCATCAGGTTCACGTTGTCGGTCAGGTCCTTCCACGTACCGGCGACGCCCGGCACGTCGGCCTGGCCGCCGAGCTTGCCTTCGGTACCGACTTCGCGCGCCACGCGCGTGACTTCCGCCGCGAAGCCGTTGAGCTGGTCGACCATCGTGTTGATGGTGTCCTTCAGCTCACGGATTTCGCCGCGCACGTCGACCGTGATCTTTCGCGACAGGTCGCCCTTCGCGACCGCGGTGGTGACTTCCGCGATGTTTCGCACCTGACTCGTCAGGTTCGACGCCATCGCGTTGACCGAGTCGGTCAGATCCTTCCACGTACCGGCAACGCCGGGCACGATCGCCTGGCCGCCGAGCTTGCCTTCGGTACCGACCTCGCGCGCCACGCGCGTTACTTCCGATGCGAAGCCGCGCAGCTGGTCCACCATCGTGTTGATGGCTTCCTTCAGCTGCAGGATTTCGCCGCGCACGTCGACGGTGATCTTTCGCGACAGGTCGCCGTTCGCGACCGCGATGGTCACCTCGGCGATGTTTCGTACCTGCGCGGTGAGGTTGGACGCCATCTGGTTGACCGAGTCGGTCAGGTCCTTCCAGACGCCCGACACGCCCTTGACCTGCGCCTGGCCGCCGAGCAGGCCGGCGGTACCGACCTCCAGCGCCACGCGCGTGACCTCGGACGAGAACTCGCCCATCTGCTCGATCATGCGATTGACGATCGTCGCCGAGCGCAGGAACTCGCCCTCGAGCGGCCGGCCGCCCGCCTCGAGCGGCACGAAGCGCGTCAGGTCGCCCTTCGACACGCCGGCGATCGCTTCGGTAATGGTCTCGACCGGGCGCACCAGGTCGTCGATCAGTTCGTTGACCGAGCGCTCCATGTGCGCCCACTGGCCGCGACGCGAAGCCGGGGCGACGCGCTGGCGGGTCTGGCCACTGCGACCGACCGCCTGGCCGACGCGGGCCAGCTCGTCCGCGAGCAGCCGGTTCTCGCCGACGATCTCGTTGAACGCGGCCGCCAGGCGGCCTTCGATGCCCTCCCAGTGGCCGGGCAGGCGAACGTCGAAGTTGCCCTCGCTCACCTGCGACATCGCGGCAAGCAGCGCCTGCAGCGGATCGTCGTAGGCGGGCTTGGAAGGCGCGGTCTTGGCGGCGGAACGGGAGCGCCGCGCAGTGGCTTCGGTCACGTGAAATCTCGAGAAAGCGCCCATCCCCATGGGCGGGATCGCGCGAGAATAGTGGCGGCCGTGTCGACGCACCGTTCACACGATTCGCCGTATCGGCGGCGTTAATCGACGCGGCATCCGCTTGATCGTTGCGCGAGTGCCGTCAAGTCGGCGGCGTGATCCAGTGCGCGTATATGCCGGCTAAACGGGCATGGCAATTGCATGAACCGGTTCATGCGAAACCCCGAATCCGCCATCCCCGTCGAGCCCCGCTGGTCCTATGAAGGCGCCTTCCGCGACGCCGCGGGCGGGCTCGCGCTGATCGGGCTGGACGGCCGCTGGCTGGCGATCAACGATGCCGCCTGCGACCTGCTCGGCCGCCCGCGCGAACGCCTGGAAGGCCGGGCGGCCATCGGCGCCTGCGAGCTGGAAGACGCCGTCGCGCTGATGCGCCACATCACCTCCGTGGTCGACGAGGGCGTGCGCGCCTTCGACCTCGAACTGCGCGTGCCCCGGCTCGACGGCAGCCACAGCTGGCTGCGTGTCGATGCGTCCGTCATTCCCCACGACGATGGTTCGCCCTCCTACCTCGCGGCGCTGGTGCACGACGTCACCGAACCGCGCCGCGCACGCGCCGAGCGCGACGCCTTCTTCGATCTCTGCCCCGATCCGCTCGCCATCGCCAATCAGGCCGGCACCATCGTGCGCGTCAACCGCGCCTGGGAGACCCGCGCTGGGCTGGACGACGGCCGACACGCACGCACAGCCCTTCATCGACTTCGTGCATCCGGACGATCGCGAACGCACGCTGGCCGAAGCGGTGCGCACGTACACCGGCAACCCGACCCCGCGCTTTCGCAACCGCTATCGCGTGAAGTCGGGCGGGCATCGCTGGCTGGAATGGCATTCGCGCGTGGGCGACGACGGCCGCACCTACGCCATCGCGCGCGACGTCACCGAACAGCAGCAGGCGATGATCATCTTCGAGGCGGAGATGCAGCGACGCCGGCAGCGCCTGGACGAAGCCGAGCAACGCCTCGACGTGCACGTCAACAACACGCCGCTCGCGGTGGTCGAGTTCGATGCGCGCCTGCGCGTGCGGCGCTGGTCGTCGCGGGCCGAAGCGCTGTTCGGCTGGGCCGAGGAAGAAGTCATCGGCGACCGCCCGGACCAGTGGCGCTTCATCCACGAAGACGATGCCGACAGCGTGGCCACCGCCATGCTCTCGCTGGTGACCGGCGAAACGCCGAGCCAGATCATCCACTACCGCAACTACACGCGCGACGGTCGCGTCGTGCACTGCGAGTGGTTCATGTCCGCGGTATTCGACGACGCGGGCCACCTCGTGTCGATGCTCGCGTTCGCGCAGGACGTGACCGCGCGCGTACAAGCCGAAGCCGAAGCCACCGAGCGCGAAGCACTGTTCCGCGCCACGTTCGAACAGGCGCCGGTCGGCATCGCGCACGTCGGGCTCGATGGCCGTTGGCTACGCATCAACCGCACGCTCTGCGACTTCCTCGGCCATCCGGTCGATCAGCTGCTCACGCTGTCGTTCCAGGACATCACGCATCCCGCCGATCTCGACGGCGACCTCGCGCTGCTGCAGCAATTGCTCGACGGCCGCATCGAACGCTACGAGATGCGCAAGCGCTACCTGCATCGCGACGGGCATTCGCTGTGGTCGCATCTCACCGTGTCGCTGCGTCGCAACGAGGCGGGCGAGCCGCTGCACTTCATTTCGATCATCGAAGACATCAGTTCGACGATCGAAGCCGAGCGCGCCATCCGCGCCGCGCGCGATGATCTCGAAACCCGCGTCGTCGAACGCACGCGCGAACTGGAAAGCGCGAACCGCACGCTGGCGGTGGAAGTCGAGCAACGTCGTGACGTGGAAAGCGCGTTGCGCGAGAGCGAGCTGCGCATCCGCACCATCCTCGAGAACTCGCACGACGCGTTCGTCGCCTGCGAGGAAGATGGCCGCGTCTCGGAATGGAACCGCGCGGCCGAAGCGATCTTCGGCTGGCGTCGCAGCGAGGCCATCGGTCGTTCACTGAGCGATTTGATCGTGCCGCAGCAGCATCGCCGCGCACACGAGAGCGGTATGGCGCGCTTCCTCGCCAGCGGCGAATCGCGCGTACTCGACCAGCGCCTGCAGATGCCGGCGCGTCATCGCAGCGGCCACGAATTCCCGATCGAATTCACCATTTCGCTGGTGCGGCTCGGTCGGCGTCGCCTGTTCACGGCTTTCCTGCAGGACATCTCGGAGCGCACCGCCGCCGAACGCCAACTGCGCGAAAGCGAAGCACGCCTGCGCACGATCGCCGACCACGTGCCGGCGATGATCGCCTACGTCGGTGCCGACCTTCGATACCACTTCGCCAACGGCGCCTACTGCGACTGGTTCGGTCGCAGCGACATCGACGCCGGTGGCCTGCACATGGGCGACGTGCTCGATCCGGATGACATGCGGCAAGCCATGCCGTATCTCGATCGCGTGCGCGCCGGCGAGCAGGTGAGCTTCGAGCGCGTGCGTCTCGACGCGTCCGGTGAGCAGCTGCATGCGACCGTGACCTACATTCCCGACGTCACCTCGGCTGTCGACGGAGAACGCGGTTTCTTCGTCGCTGCGCACGATGTCACCGCGCACAAGCGCCTTGCGCAGGTGCTGGAGCATCGCGCGATGAGTGATGAGCTCACCGGGTTGCCGAACCGCGCGGCATGGGCGGCGGCGCTGGAAGTCGCCTCGCAGCGTGCAACGCACGAAACCGTCGAGACTGCCGTCGTCTTCATCGACCTCGACGGGTTCAAGCAGGTCAACGACACGCATGGTCACGACGTCGGCGATGCGGTGCTCTGTGAATTCGCCGAACGCCTGCGCGCATGCGTGGGCGGCGATGATGTCGCCGCGCGCCTGTCGGGTGACGAGTTCGTCGTATTGCTTCAATCGACCGGCGACATCGCGACGTCCGCCGAACGTTGTGCGCGTGCGATCACCAGCGCGATGCAGCCGTCGTTCGCGATCGGCGCCCTGCAGCTGTCGATCTCCGGCAGCATCGGCGTCGCCGTGCAGCGCAATGGCTGCGACGGCGCGCGGCTCATGCGCGAGGCGGACGAGGCCATGTACGCAGCCAAGCGCGAGCGCCGCGGTCTTGCGTCCGTCACCACCGATCTGGCTCCGCTACCGACCTGAGCCGTTCACATGGTTTGAATGGCGGCGGCTGTGCGATGGAGTACCGTTCGCGCAGTGAACGCTTCAGCCGCGTGGTGCGGCGCCCATTCGGAGGACTGCGATATGACGGAGTCGAACGTGGGTGGCCTGCGCCTGCTGGTCGTCGAGGACGAATACCTGCAAGCGCTCTACCTGTCGCAATCGCTGCAGGACCTGGGCGCGGAAATCGTCGGGCCGGTGGGCTCGGTCGAAGCTGCACTCAAGCTCATCGCCGACGCACCGGAGATCGACGCCGCGATCCTCGACGTCAACCTCGGCGGTGAAGCGGTGTATCCGATCGCCGACGCGCTCGCCGCGCGCGACGTACCGTTCGTATTCGCCTCGGGCTACGAGCGCGAAGCGCTGCCCGAGCGCTATCGCAGCGTCGACGTCTGCGCGAAGCCGGTCGACCCGCTGGAAGTCGGCGCGGTGCTGTCGCTGCTGCGCCACTGAACATCGGCGTCGAGCCCGCCTGACGCTCCGACACCGATGACGTCCGGCCCCGCGGCCAGCAACGCGCGGCAGTCCGCCCAGGCGTCTTCGGTGCGTTCGAGCATGTCCATCGCCGAATCGCTGTCGCCGCGCTCGAGCAATCGGCGCCCGAGCGACACGGTGACACCAAGCGCATTCATCGCATTACGCAGTTCGTGGAGCCACTGCACGCGTGCATCGTGCACACGTTGCATCTGGGCGGCGCGATCATCCATGACATCCCTCACCAGGTCGGGTTCGCTTCGATCCTAGGCCCGTGATGCCGGTGGACTCAAGCGGCCGTAGCGAATCCGATCAAGGCGCGTAGGCCGACTCGCCGTGCGAGGTGATGTCCAGACCCTCGCGTTCGGCGTCCGCCTCGACGCGTAGCGCGACGATGCGCGAGACGACTTCGATCGAGACCATCGCGACGCCGCCCG
This sequence comes from Lysobacter sp. HA35, assembly GCF_054061195.1. Taxonomy (NCBI): domain Bacteria; kingdom Pseudomonadati; phylum Pseudomonadota; class Gammaproteobacteria; order Lysobacterales; family Lysobacteraceae; genus Lysobacter; species Lysobacter sp. HA35. Next base: position 2,429,903 of record NZ_JBSSDY010000001.1, read on the forward strand.
ACAACAGCAACGTCACCGCGACGCCCAGCGCCTGCACGCCGAGCTGATGCAGCAGCCCGACGTCGGCGCCCAGTGTGCCGCCGAACATCGGCAGGCTGAATACGCCGGTGAGCAGCGCACCAACGACGCCGCAGACGCCGTGGATGCCGAATACGTCGAGCGTGTCGTCGATGCGCAGCCGATGCTTGAGCGCACCGACGCCCCAGAACCCCGCCAGCCCGCCGCAGGCACCGATCACGAGGGCACCGCCGACGCCGACCGTGCCACAGGCCGGTGTGATCGCAACCAGCCCCGCCACCAGACCCGACGCCGCGCCGAGCATCGATGCGTAACCGCGTCGCAGTGCCTCGATCGCGCTCCATGCAAGAACGCCCGCCGCACCCGCAATCAGCGTGTTGACGAACGCGAGCGCGGCGACGCCGTTCGCTTCCAGCGCGGAGCCTGCGTCGAAACCGAACCAGCCGACCCACAGCAGCGACGCGCCCGCGAGCGTCAGCGGAAGCGAATGCGGCGACAGGCGTTCGCGTCCGAATCCGATGCGCGGACCGAGCTTGCGTGCAACGACGAGGCCGGCGATGCCTGCATTGATGTGCACGACCGTGCCGCCCGCGAAATCGAGCGCGCCCTTCGCGAACAACCAACCGTTCGACGCCCACACCATGTGTGCGAGTGGCAGGTAGGCAAAGGTGAACCACAGCGCGGTGAACAAGAGCACGGCACGCAGACGCGCACGTTCCGCGGTCGCACCGACCACCAGCGCGCAACTGATCGCCGCGAACGCGCCCTGGAACGCCACGTAGACGAACTCCGGTATGGCGACGCCGGCGGTGAACGTCGGCACTGTCGATAGCGGCGTCACGTTTCGCAACATCGCGTTGCCGAAGCCGCCAATCAGCACGCCGCCGCCATCGAACGCCAGCGAATATCCGTATGCGACCCACAACACCAGCGCCATTGCCGCGATGACCAGCACCTGCACGAGCATCGACAGGATGTTCTTCGCACGCACGAGCCCGCCATAGAACAACGCGAGGCCCGGCGCGATCATCAGCACGACCAGCAACGTCGACACGAGCATCCACGCGGTGTCGGCCTTGTCGACCGTCGGGGTCGCCGCATTCGCGAGCGTCGGAATGAACATCGCAAAGGCAGCGAACGATCGAACGCGACGTGCGAGGTACATACGGGCTCCGTCAGGCGGGAACGAGATCGAGCGTCATGAAGGTGCTGTGCGGGTCTTCGACGTAACTCGCGAACGGTGCGCAGTCGACGAAACCGGCGTGACGATAGAGCGCATGCGCGGCGGCGAATTCGGGTGCGGTGCCGGTTTCGAGGCTGATGCGCGTGTGGCCGCGGCGGCGGGCTTCATCGAGCGCGACGGCGAGCAAAGACTTGGCGACGCCGCGTCGCAGGTAGGCGGATGCGGTACGCATCGACTTGAGTTCGGCGTGGGTGGCGTCGAGGGCCTTCAGTGCCGCGCAGCCCATCAGGTTGTCGCCGTCCCAGGCGGTCCAGAAGGTGATGTCGGAGGCTTTTAGTGCGTCGAGATCGAGAGCGTGCATCGATTCGGCGGGGCTCAGTTGTGCGAGTGCGTCGAGGTGGCTGCGCAGTAGCGCGATGACGGCGGGGTGGTTGAGGTGGTTGGGGTGGATTTCCATCTCGTGCTTTTCGTCTCTCGATCTGAGGTGTTCGAAAGCAAAGGCGTTTCGTCCGCTACGCGGCCGAGTCACTTTTCTTTGTTGGCCCAAAGAAAAGATGACCAAAAGAAAGGGCCTTCCCCGACGGATCTACAGCCTGCGATCGGCGAGTCTTTCGCGATCGCCACACTCGGCATCCTGCCTCGGGTGGCGACGGCGCGCGTCCTGCGCGCCGCCCTTCGGGTCTCACGATTACAGTGGCCGTGCGCTACATCTTTGGTGCGCTTGCATCGACTCAGGATTGCAGTGCACTCGGTGATTCAAATACCGCAGGGCCAAGCACTTCGGGCCTCACGATTGCAGTGGCGACGCGCTACATTTTTTGGTGCGCTTGCATCGACCTTGGCTTGCGGTGCATCAGCAATTCAAACGAAACCACGCGCCCGCTCCCCGGCCCGGAGGGCGGCGCACATGGATGTGCGCCGCGGTCAGCCGAGGCAGGATGCCGAGTCTGACCGCCGCCCACGAACGATCCGGTCGCAGGCTGTGCACCACCTCGGGGAAGGTGCTTTCTTTGGTTACTTTCTTTGCACCAGCAAAGAAAGTGACTCGGGCGCGACAGCGCACGAAACGCTGTTGCTTTTGCGAAACAACAACCCCCACAAACAACGCGGCCCGAGGCTAATCACCCCGGGCCGCACCAATCATCAGATCGTGTAATACATCTGATATTCCAGCGGATGCGTCGCCGCGCGGAACGCGGTGACCTCCTTCATCTTCATGCCGATGTACGCATCGATGAAGTCGTCGGTGAACACGCCGCCGGCCTTGAGGAAGTCGCGGTCCTTGTCCAGCGATTCCAGCGCCTGGTCGAGCGAGTGACACACGGTCGGGATGTTCTTCTCTTCTTCCGGCGGCAGGTCGTACAGATCCTTATCCGACGGCGGGCCCGGATCGATCTGGTTCTTGATGCCGTCGAGGCCGGCCATCATCAGCGCGGCGAAGGTGAGGTAGCCGGAGTTCATCGGATCCGGGAAGCGGATCTCGATGCGGCGCGCCTTCGGATTGGCGACGTACGGAATGCGGCACGACGCCGAACGGTTCGACGCCGAGTACGCGAGCATCACCGGGGCTTCGTAACCCGGCACCAGGCGCTTGTACGAGTTGGTCGTCGAGTTGGCGAACGCGTTGATCGCGCGCGCGTGCTTGAAGATGCCGCCGATGTACCACAGCGCCATCTGCGACAGGCCGCCGTAGCCGTCGCCGCTGAACAGGTTGGTGCCGCTCTTGGCGAGCGACTGGTGCACGTGCATGCCCGAACCGTTGTCGCCCACCAGCGGCTTCGGCATGAAGGTCGCGGTCTTGCCGTTGCGGTGTGCGACGTTCTTGACGACGTACTTCATCGTCGTCAGCTCGTCGGCCTTGCGCACCAGCGTGTTGAACTTGACGCCGATCTCGCACTGGCCGGCGTTCGCCACTTCGTGGTGGTGCACTTCGACTTCCTGGCCGACGGCGGCGAGCGTCTTGCACATCTCGGCGCGCAGGTCGTGCAGCGAGTCGAGCGGGCCGACCGGGAAGTAACCGCCCTTCACCATCGGCCGGTAGCCGGTGTTGCCGCCGGCGTAGTCGGTGCCCGAGTTCCAGTGCGCTTCTTCCGAATCGACATGGAAGAAGGTGTGGCCCATCTCGTTGGCGAAGCGCACCGAGTCGAAGATGAAGAACTCCGGCTCCGGGCCGAAGAACGCGGTATCCGCGACGCCGCTCGACTTCAGGAACGCCTCGGCGCGTTTTGCAATTCCGCGCGGATCGCGCGAGTAGCCCTGCATCGTGGTCGGATCGAGGATGTCGCAGATCAGCACCAGCGTCGGATCCGCGGTGAACGGGTCGAGGAACGCGGTGGACGGGTCGGGCAGCAGCACCATGTCGGACTGCTGGATGCCGCGCCAGCCGATGATCGACGAGCCGTCGAACATCTTGCCGTCCTCGAACAGCGAGGCCTCGACGATGCTGGCGGGGAACGTCACGTGGTGCTGCACACCGCGCATGTCGGTGAAACGCAGGTCGACGAATTCGACCTTGTGGTCGCGGATGAGCTTTTCGACGTTCTCAAGGGACATGGCGGCTCCGAGGGAGGGCAAGGGCGCGGCGCAGGATTGCGCTGACCCCGCCTTCACAGCAAGGACGATGCCAAGCGTCGGCGTGATGCAAGTCGTTGATGCGTAAGGGCGACGGTGCGGCACCCATGGTCGCGGCCGCTTCATGCCGGTGCACGGATGGCGACGGGCGCACCTTGCTGGTGCGCTGCGAAGGCGGTCAGCCGATGTCGAGGGCGACCCGGTCGCGGCCGTCGTGCTTGGCGCGGTACAGCGCGCGATCGGCACGTGCGAGCAGCGCGTCGGCGTCCTCGCCCGGCCTATGCGTGGCGACGCCGGCCGACAGCGTGACGCGTCGTCCCGGACACGCACCACAGGCGACGGCCTCGCGGATGCGCTCGAGCGCAGTGGTGCCGACGTCGGGTGCGCCCGGCATCACCAGCAGGAACTCCTCGCCGCCCCAGCGTCCGAGCACGTCGGTCGCACGCAGCTGATCCCGACCTAGCCGGCCCACGTTACGCAGCACCTCGTCGCCGGCCGCGTGGCCGAGTTCGTCGTTCACCGACTTGAAGTGATCGATGTCGAGGATGGCGACACAGAACGGTGCGACGTCGCGATCGGACAACGCGATGCTGCGCTCGAGCAGCGCCTGCATCGATCGACGATTCGGCAGGCCGGTCAGTTCGTCGCTGACCGCGAGCCGCTCGACCTGCTCCAACGCCGAGGCCAGCGCCGAGCGCTGGTCACGCAGCTTCTGCCGCAGGCCCGACAGCCGCGCGGCGATCACGGAGAGCGCGGGCAGCACGACGAGGATCATCAGCACGTTGTTGATGTCGACGCGGAACGGCTCGACCACGCCTTCCGCCGTCGACCATTGCGGATACGCAGCACGCAGCGCGACCGCCGCTACGAGGCTGGCGACCGCGAGCACGGTGAGCACAGCGATCTGCCGCCAACGCAGCGCGAAGGCGCCGAACGCGAAGATCACCATCAACGGGAACAACGCGGACGTGCGCATCGGTCCGCAGATGACGTAACCCCAGTTGACGGCGACCACGCCCATCGCCAGCTGCCATACCGACAGCGACGGATCGCGCGAGCGTTCGCTCCAGCCGCTGCGAAGCGCGACGTAACTCGCGATCTGCACGGCCGTCACGAACCCGAGCCATGCGCGCAGCGCCGACGCCTGCATCCAACCCTGGTCGATGCCTGCGGCGAGGACGATCGCGCTTCCGCCGTATACGAGCGTCGCGATCAGCCACTGCACCAGCCGCAACCGGCGACGCCGCTCACGGCTGGCCACGACCTCAAGCAGGCGCGGCCAGAACGCCGCAGGGCGCGGGCGGGCGGTGTCGTTCACGGTGGCGGTAGCGGTCGGCATCCCGTTGAACGATATCGGCCGTCGCAGCACGAACTGGTGCAGGCCGGCCGTGCAAAGCAAAGCCGGTTCATGTTCGATAGGCGGGACGCGCGGCTGACGTCGCGACGGACTGCCCCGTACCATCCCCGCTCCCCTCCGGCGGCCGCACGCGATGCCCGACTTCCTGCAAGCCCTCCTGCTCGGCCTGATCGAAGGCGTCACCGAGTTCCTGCCGATCTCCAGCACCGGCCACCTGCTGATCGCCGAACGCTGGCTCGGGCACCGCTCCGACCTTTTCAACATCGCGATCCAGGCCGGCGCGATCCTCGCGGTCGTCGCGATCTATCGCGAGCGTTTGTGGCAGCTGGCGATGTCGTTCCTCGGCCGCGGCAATGGCGACGTGCACGGCCAGCCGGCGCGTGATTACGCGATCAAGCTCGGCGTCACGTTCGCGATCACCGCGGTGCTCGGGCTCGTCGTCAAGAAGCTGGGCTTCGAACTACCCGACGACGTCACCCCGATCGCGTGGGCGCTGATCATCGGCGCGGTGTGGATGATCGTCGCGGAGATTTTCGCGGCACGGCGCGCGAACATGATCGGCGAGCGACGCACGATCACCTGGACGGTCGCGCTGCTGGTGGGCGTCGCGCAGGTCGTGGCGGGCGTGTTTCCCGGCACCTCGCGTTCGGCGGCGACGATCTTCGTCGCGCTGCTCGCCGGCACCACCTCGCGTGCGGCCGCGACCGAATTCGCGTTCCTCGTCGGCATCCCGACCATGTTCGCGGCGACCGGTTACGAGCTGCTGCACGTCCTGAAGGACGGCGGCGCCGCGGGCGAAGACTGGACCGCGCTCGCGATCGCGTTCGTGGTGTCGACCATCACCGCGTTCGTCGCGGTGAAGTGGCTGCTGCGCTACATCCAGACGCACCGTTTCACGGCGTTCGCGGTGTATCGCATCGTGCTCGGCATCGCGCTGCTGACGTTGCTGCCGCACGGCAGCTGATCGACGCACGTACATCGCAATGACAAAGGCCGCGACGTTTGCACGATCGCGGCCTTTTCGTTTCGGATGTCGCGCTCGGTGCGTGACGTTATGTCGTAACGGTCAGCGTGCGTCGCGCGCGGATACGCCATGCGATGCCGGCGCATCGGCCGATGCAACGGTCTTGTCGGCCGACGCGTCATCCTTCGCAGCATCCGCAGCCTTCGCCGCATCCGCCTCGGCCAGCTGCGCCGCCTGACGCGTGGTCTCGAGTTCGAGTCGGCGCTGCGCATCCGCAAGCGGCGTTTCGTCCGGGCACTTCGCATCCGGGAAGCCGTACGCGGGGCGCAGTTCGAGGCCGCAACGCGTCACTTCATCCCAAGGCTTGTCGTCGATGCCGCAGCGCGCTTCGAACTGGCGCTGGAATGCATCGCGGCGACGCATGAAATCCTCGCCGCACTTACGGCGCACGACGATGCGATCCAGATCATCCTGCGCAGCGTTGCGGCCGACCAAGCCGTACTCGTCGAGTTCGTCGGCGGTGAGCAGGCGCAGGCGGCGATTCGGCACCGTCATCATCAGGTCGGCGACCGCGAGCGCGACGCCGTGGCGCTCGAGGTATTCGCGCACCATCCCGTTGACGTTGCGCAGCTCGTCGTTGAGCTCGGCGCGCGACGTGGCGTTCGAGCGATCGCGCATCAGGCGATGCACGCCGACGTTGCCGTGCACGATGCGATCGTCAGCGGCTGCGAGCACCAGCACGCAGGCGGACAGGCAGTTCGCGTCGTTCTGCACGCGCACTGTCCACTTCGCATCGGCGAGTGCATCGCCTGCGCGGATCGCTTCCTCGACATGCCCGCCCGGCGAATCGATGTCGAGCAGGCGCTCGGGAAGATCCATGCGCTGCGCCATCGCGGAGACGCGGCGCATCAATTCGGTGAAACCGCCATCGATGCGACCGCTGTAATGCAGGCGAACCAGGCCGGTGGACGCGCAGGTCGCCATCGCGTCGTACAGCGGGAAGAATTCGAGCGAGTCGAGTGCGCGCGGCGCATCATCGGCGTCGTCGCGTTCGCAGCTGACCTGCGCGAGGCCGTGCTCGACGCGTGCTGCGGGCCAGTGCGTGCCGGACAGATCGTCCGCGGGTTGCGGCTGCGGTTCGTCGTTCGCCGGTATCGGCGCGACCGCCTTGTCGCCGAGCGTGACCGGGGCATGCGTAACCGGTGCCGGTGCCGCGCCACAGCCGGCGAGCAACAACGCAAGCGCGACCGCAAGGCTCCGTCGCATCACCCGTCCCGACTGCCGCACCGCCCAACCTCCCGAATCCACGCCGTCACCGCATCCTGGGGGCCCGCCTCTGAACCGAGGCTGGGCCGCCGTAAGGAGTCTAACGGCGGAATGCTTCAGCCCTTGACGCCCGGATGCAGTGAATAGCTGGCCTGCAGCGTCGCTTCGGCGAGCACGTGGCCGTGCATCGCGCGGAACACGTCCGCCGACGTGAAGCGCTCCGGCAGGTCGAGCGTCGCGACATCGAGCGCGAACAGCCGGAAGAAATAGCGATGCAGGCGCAGGTCGTTCGGCGGCGGGAACGGGCCGTCGTAACCGCGCCAGTCGCCACACATCGATTCGTCACCCGAGAACCAGCCGGTGTAATCGTTGAGACCCTGACGGCTGCCGGCCGGACCGGCGGGCTGCGGCTTGCCGTGCGGCACCATGCCGTCGCTGCAGGCACCGGCCGCGATCTCGCGAACGTCGACCGGAATGTCGGCCATTGCCCAGTGCGTGAAATCACAACGCGGCTGGTCGGAGGGAATCTCGACACCCGGCTTGCCGACCATTTCCGGCACGGTCGGCACGTCCGGGTCCATCACCAGCAAGGCGAACGACTTGGTGCCGGCCGGCACGTCGTCCCAGCGCAGGTGCGGGTTGCGGTTCCTGCCGAAGCCGACGTCGTCGCCATTGCGCACGCCGGCCGCGAACTCGTCGGGCAGGCGCTGGCGATGCTGGAAGCTGTCACTGGTCAGGTGCATGGCGATCTCCGGTGCGGGCGGTCGATTCGATCAGGCGGTGTAACCCAGGCGCGCGGCGACCGGGCCGAGGATCGCGAACGCCTCGTCGAGGACGTTGGCGAAGCGCTGCCAGTGATCGCGCGGCATGCGCGTCGGGCCGTAGGCCTGCGGTGGCGCGATCGGCACGCGCAGGTCGAGCGCGTCGGCCATCGCCTGCGCGATCGCACGCGGATCGTGCGCGATGTCATCCATGCGGATGCTGCGGAACGGGACGATGTCGCCCGCTTCGATTTCGGCAACCTGTTCAAGCTGGCCAGCAAGCCACCGCGCGGCCTCGACCGCCGACTCAAGACGCAGCGGCGCCGGGGCGCCGAAGGCGAGCCAGTCGAGCAGCATGTCGCGCGGGTCGCGCAGCGCGATCAGCAGCCCCGCCTCAGGGATGTTCGGGCGCAGCGCCAGCGCGTACGCGTTATCCCAGAACGGCAGCCAGTCGAACACGACGCGCTCGCGCGCACCGCGGCCGGGCAGTGCCGCACGCCACTGTGCGGCGAGGTAGGCGCCATCGAGGCTGCCGTCGACCAATGCGCGGCCGGTGTCGACACGCTGGAACGGGTCGACAGGCGGGTTCGGGCCGATGCGGTCCTGCAGCAACGGGCCGCCCGCGACTTCCAGCGTGCGCGACAGGCGCTCGATCATCGAGCCCGGGGCACCCCACAAGAAGACGGTGATTGGCGCGGTATCCGGACGCGGTGCGCGCTCCGGCCACGGGCCCGCATAGCCGGTCGCCGGCGGCGGTTCCATGCGGATCGACGCGGCTTCGGCATGCAGCGCGAGCCACGTCGCGACTGCTTCGCGTGGCTGGCCGGCGCGGTCGTGCGCGAAGCCGAGCAGCTGCCGCAGTGCGCGCGCGACGTCGGGATCGGCCACGCGTTCGAGCAGACCATGCAGTCGGGTGACGGCACCTTCCGGGTCGCGATCCATCAGGCCGTTGAGCAGACGCATTTCGGCCAGCGTGTGGCCCGGCTGGATATCGACGATGCGGTAGGCGATCGCTTCCGCGCCTTCGGCGTCGCCACCCGCGTCCAGCACGGTCAGGCGCGCCATCAGCGCAGGCGGATGGTCGGGCATGGCCGCCATCCAGCGATCGATGACGGCGCGCGCTTCCGGGCCGGCGAACGTTTCGACGCCGAGTCGCGCAAGCCACAGGTCTTCGATGTGCGGGTGCGTCGCGAGCGCGGCGTCGAGCGTGCCGCGCGCATCGCCTGCAGACTCGGGCTGCTGCCATGCGGCCATCAGCGCGGCGAGCGTGCGGCGGTCGCCCGGCATCATCGCCAACGCATGCTTGAGGCGCGGCAGTGCGGCATCGACACGACCGGCCGCGAGTTCGAGCTCACCGGCGAGGCGATGAAGCCCCGGGCCGGTACGCGGATCGTCGAGCAGCGGTGCGAGTTCCTCGGCGGCCTGCTCGGCGCGGCCCTGCCGGCGCACGATGTCGGCGACCAGCGCACGCAGCGCGTGGTTGTCGGGCGACGTCTCCAGTACGCCGCGGAACGCCTGTTCGGCGAACGCGAGATGGTCCTTGGCGAGATACGCCGCGCCCAGCGCGTAGCGCAGCAATGGCTCGTCGGGTGCGTGCTTGCTTGCAGTCGCGACGAGGGCCAGCGCCTCATCCGGGCGACCGCGACGCAGTGCGAGCAGGCCTTCGACCGCGCTCAGCTGCGGATGCTGCGGCGCGATGCGCGCGGCCGTGCGGACGAGACGATCGGCTTCATCCAGCTCACCGCGTGCCAGCGCTAGTTGCGCCTGGATGATGTACGCCGGGAACTGGTTGGGATCGAGACCGACACTGCGTGCCAGCGCGATTTCGGCGGCGTCGAGGTCGCGCGACTGCAGCAGCAGGCCTGCGCGTTCGAGATGCAGGTCAGCATCTTCGGGATGGTTTTCGAGTGCGCGATCGAGCGTAGCGAACGCCGCATCGGTATCACCCGAAAGACGCTGCGCGGCCGCCAGCAGGCGCTGGGCGCGCAGGTCGTCGGGCTGCTGCTCGACGAGCGACTGCGCGGCGGACAGGGCTTCGTCGGCGGCGCCGCGGCGGAGCGCGTCGAGGACGGTGTCGTACATGGAAATTCCGGAGATCGAGCGAGGCGACCCCGGATTGTAGCGGGGGCTACGCGCCGGCCGGACGGTCGAGCACGTCGGCGACCCAGCGTTCGGCGAACCCGTCCAGCCGCACGTTCTGCAGGAAGCCGCAGTGGCCGCCGTGCGGAGTGATGACGAGGTTGGTCGACGGCGCAAGCGTCAGCGTCTCGAAGTCGTCGACCGGGATCACCGGATCGTCGGCCGCGGTCAGGATTTCCGCCGGCACGTCCAGATTGGCCAAGCGGTCGCCGCCGATGGTGTAACGGTCGAAGTAGCCGTCGAGCGTGCCGTAGTCGGTATGGCCTTCGACCAGCGCGCGGGTGATCTCGCGCAGGCGCTGACCGAGCGTGCGGTCGTCCAAGTGCGTGAGATGCGGATACAGCTCGCGCTTGCGCAGCAGCGAACCGCGCCACTTGCGCTCGAAATAACGTCGATAGACGCCGACACCGTGATCCATCGCGTCCATGGTGTGTGCGGGATCGATCACCGGGCAGACCGCCGCGACGCGCTCCAGCTGCAGGCCGGCGGCTGTCGCGCGCAAGGCGAGTCGCAACGCGAAGTTGCCGCCCAGCGAGTACCCCGCGGCGAGCGTGCGTGATGCGGGAAAACGTCGGGACACCTCGACCGCGGCGCGCACGACTTCGTCGATACGACCGGAGTGGAAGATCTCTTCGTTGAGGTGGTGCGTGTCGCCGTGGTCGCGGAAGTTGAGGCGGAATGTCGACCAGCCGCGTCGGAGCAGCTCGGCGGCGGTCAGGCGCATGTAGCTGGAGTCGACGCTGCCTTCCCAGCCGTGCAACAGCAATGCGAGACCCTTGCTCACGCGGTTCGCGGGCTCATCGAGCACACCCGCGAGACGCACGCCGTCGCCGGCGTCGATCAGGTGCGAGGTGGTGCGTGCGACCTGCGCGGCCAATCGCCGCTTGCCGAGGTAACCGCGCAGCGGACTGGTGCCGAGGACGGTCTGCAGGTGGGCGTTGCGCAGGCCGCGCGGTGGTGCGAAGTCGACCGTCGACATCCCGGCTCAGCCACCCATCGCGGCGATGATGCGGGCGCGCGCGAGGTCGGCGATGCGGCGTCGACCGTCTTCCTGCCCGGCCGGGATCGGCTCGAGGAAGTGCACGGTCGCGGTGCGCGCCGGCTCGCCAAGCAGGCGAATCAGGTTCGCACCGAAGCTTTCGCGCCGGCCGAAGGCGACGGTGGTCTGCGCCGCGCCGTTCTCGCCGTAGATCAGCGCGACCGGTTGCACCGGTACGTTGGCGTCGACCGCGGCGGTGAAGATGCGCGCGTGGAACGGGCCGATCTCGGTGCCGCCGCGAGTGCCGCCTTCGGGGAACACGCCCACCGAATCGCCGCGCTGCAGGCGTCGCACCATCTCGCCCAGCACGCCGCCCAGTGATTCGGTGCTGCCGCGGCGGTGGAAGATGGTCTGCCCGCGCGCGGCCAGCCAGCCCACCAGCGGCCAGGCCGCGATCTCGTCCTTGGCGACGAAACCCATCATTCGCTGGCTGTGCAGCATCGAGATGTCGACCCAGCCAACGTGGTTGGCGACGAACATGGTCGCGCCTTCGAGTGGCGTGCCCGCGCGACGCAGGCGGAAGCCGAAGATCCACATCAGCCCGCCCTGCCAAGCGCGGATTGCGCGGTGCTGGAAGGGCTCGTCGCCCCACCGCCAGCTCCGGGCCAACGGCGTGAGCACGAGCAGGAGCAGCGGCAGGTGGATCAACGCGTGCCAGAGCAGCATCGGCACGCGGATCAGGTACCGGAGCGCGCGCAGGACGGCAGCGCCCGGTGCGGCGCCTGCGGGGGACGTGGGCGCGTTCATCCGCGGAACGATACCGGACGCATGCGGGCCCCGGGTACGCGGATAGCGATCAAGCGGGCGTCCGCGCGACCACGGCGAGCGTCAGCCGCGAGATGCAGACCAGCTTGCCGCGCTCGTCCTCGATACGGATTTCCCAGACGTGCGTGCTGGCGCCGACGTGCAGCGGCCGCGCGGTGCCCGTGACCACGCCGTCGCGGACGCCGCGGACGTGGTTGGCGTTGATTTCGATGCCGACGCAGATGCGGTCTTCGGGCACGCACATATTGCCGGCGGTCGAGCCCAGCGTTTCGGCGAGCAGCACCGAGGCGCCGCCGTGCAGCAGGCCGTACGGTTGGCGGGTGCGGTCGTCGACCGGCATCGTCGCGCGCAGGAAATCGGCGCCGAGTTCGGAGAAGCGGATGCCCAGCGGCACCATCGCGGTGTGCGCGGACAGCGCGTTGAGGTCGTCGAGGGTGGTCGTGCCGCGGAACGGCGAGGCGATTGAAGTCATCGCGTCACGATACCGTGCGCGGTCGCGGCGATCAGCCGGCAATGAGGTCCAGCGTGGCGACGCGGCCGTCGGCGTGGCGCACGGTCATGCGCAGGTGCTGGCCGCGCTGCAGGTCGTGCAGCTTGGCGCCGAGCGGCCGTGCGGGCAGCCCGCGGACGGCGGCGCCGTCGATTTCCAGCACCTGGTCACCCGGGCGGAGGTCGGCCGCGGAGGCCGGCGAGCCGGCGGTCACCGTCTTCACGGCGACGCGTTCGAGGGTCGGCGTCAGAAAGAAGCCGGAGGTCTCGATGTCCACGGCGAATCCAAGACGGCCCTTCGCAGCGCTCGCAGGGCTCATGGCCATCGCGAAGGCGAGGCCGGCGGCGGTGGCGGCGCGAAGGGCGGTCGGTCGGAACATGGTCGTTACGGTCGGTGGATCAGGCGACGCGGAAGCGCGGGCCGGCCCATTCGGTGGTGTAACGGCGGGTGGTCGCGTAGCCGCTGCTCTTGCCGTAGCCGACGCCGAAGTCGCGTTCGCGCGGGTTCGAGAGGGTGAAGGGGACAACGCGGGCGGTTTCGGCCGGGGTCGGGTTCGCGGTCGGGGCGGTGCGTTCGGTGGTGGTCATGGCGGCTTCCTCGGTGAGTTGGTGAATCGGTGTGTTGGTAGAGTACAACACCTAGACGAGGAGGCATGGGCCATAAGTCACCCCACCGATGGACTAGCCGGTCGTGCCTGCTCCAGCGGCCGTCCCGCGATGGGTTCCGAGCCACCAGAGGTTGCCCTGCGGGTCGCGGACGCCAGCGCTGCGGTCGCCATAAGGAAGATCGCGCGGTTCGACCAGGCTGATCGCCCCGGCCGCGAGTGCCCACGCGTGGCAGGCATCGACATCGGGCACGTAGACATGCACGGACGCGCTCATCGCGGCGCCGGGACGCTCGCCGATCATCACGATCGAATCGTCAATCGCGACTTCCGCGTGGCGGATGCCGCCGTCCGGCGTGGCATGACGCACGCGTTCGACCGCGGCGAATACATCGACGAGGAATGCGATCTGCGCGGCGGCATCTTCGACGAGGAGATACGGCGCAACCGCGGGATGGCCTGCGGGACGATCCGACATGTCGACCTCCGTGTCGTTGCGGATGATTTACAGAATCGGCGCGAGCCCTGCACCGAACGCGGTGAAGATTCGCGTCATCACCGTCTTGAAGCCGATCGCGACTTCGGGGAAATCGCCGACGGGTTCGTAGCAGTCGCGAAAGCGCGGATCATCCGGCGGCAATGGCAGCGGGCATTTCGCCGACGGCCTGAATTCGTAGCTGGTGCCATAGCGTCGCGGCCACAGGTCGAAGATCGGCAACTGCTCGGACGCCTTGGTCACCGTGTAGTCGACCCCCGACAGCACCGGCGCCTTGTCGCGCGGCGCGATCACCCACGAATTCGCCGGCGAGATGTCGCGACCGATGCTCGCGGCGAGGGCGCGTGCGAACGTCGGATCGCGCACCACCACCATCGACTCGGTGTTGTAGTGATCACCGCGTGGATCGAAGTTGTGGGTGCCGACGATGCCGACGGTTTCGTCGATCACCACCGACTTCGCATGCAGGCCCATGCGCACGCCGGCACGCTCCAGCGGCACCGGTGAATTGCTGCGTCGGCTGCCGTAGGCGAGAGCCGCGAATTCGCGCTCGAGCGGGCGCGGCGTGGCGCGGCGCGCGTTCTGCCGTGCGATGTCGCAGTCGACGACGCTGCGGCGGTCGCAGTTGACGTGCGCGGGCGTCGCGCTCGGCACGTCGCTGGTCGCCGGTGTTGTGCTGTTCGGCGGAGCGGCCGCGGTCGACAATGCGTTGTTACGAACTACGTCCACCGGCACCGCGCCGGTGGTGGCGACGTCGATCGGTACGTCCTGCGGAAACGGCTTCATCTCGTAGATGTTGAAGCCGTACTCGCGCAGATAGCGGCGCTTGTACTTGTACGACAACGCGTACGCGATGAACGCGTCGGTCGCCGCCAGGCTATTCGTCGAGATGATCACGCGCGGCGGATCCGGGCGCTGGTGCAGCGTGCTGAACATCTCGCGCGCCGGTTTCGACAGCACGAGATACGGCGTCTGCAGCATGACGCGATCCTTCGCGCCGAGGATGAGGTCGCGCAACGTGACGCTGGCCGGCGACAGCCCGCTGGCCTCGACTTTTCCCGGCGGATCGGCAACGTATTCGACGTCCGACACCGGGATGACGTTGCCCATCAGCCGGCGCGTCACGAACGACGGATCATCGACCAGCGCCTTCGCCGCGCGCAGGCGTTCGGGATGTTCGTAACCGTCGGGTAACGCCGGGATGCCGTCGTTGACCAGCATTTTGCCGACGTCGGACAGATGCTCGATCGGTACGGCGCGGCGGTCCTGCCAGTACGCCTCGAAGCTGTCGTGCATGACGCGCGCGGCCGGCCCGGCGATCACCACGTCGCGGTCGCGAAAGTTGTACTCCTCGCTCCAGTCGTAATAGTCGTCCTGGTAGTTGCGCCCACCGGTGATGCCCACCGCGCCGTCGACCAGCAACAGCTTCGTGTGCATGCGGCGATTGAGTTCGTGCCAGCAGCACGCAGCAGCGAGCGCGTAACCCGGATAGCTGATGCGCGCGCGGCCGAGCACGGGGTTGTAGATGCGCGCCTGCAGGTTGGCGTGCACGCCGGCGAGTGCGGCCAGCGTTTCCACGCGCTTCAACGCCGACAACTGGTCCATCAGGATGCGCACGTGCACGCCGCGCTTGGCGGCGGTGACCAGTTCGTCGAGCACGAATCGAGATGCGTCGTCCTCGTCGAAGATGTAGGTCTGCAGGTCGATGCTGGTGGTGGCGCTGCGGATCAGGTCGACGCGCGCGAGCAATGCATCGGCGCCGCGATCGAGCAGCATCGTGTAGTGATGCGGTTGCTCGGGCGTGGATTCGCTGAAGGCGCGACCGGCGAGTTCGTGCAGCGGCGACGGACGCGCGCAGGCGTTCGGTTGATCGCAGTCGACGACGGTCGGACGCGCGGCATCGACCACCGCATCGACGCGACGCATCTCGCGCGCGGACATGCCCGCGCAGCCGGCAAGCATCGCCGCCAGCAGGAGCAGCACGAACAGGCGCGGCAATGGGGACCGGTCAGTCGACAAACAGGACATTCAGCTGGAAACGAACGCGGTCGGCCAGCGCCCAGCGCCAACCGTCGAGGCCGTAATCATCGCGGCTCACGCGGCCCGACGCGAGGATCGGGCAGTCGTAACCCGGGCGCGAACAGCTCGCGGCGGCAAGATCGAAGCGTTCGCGATGCTCGACGCCGTGCATGCGCAGCACACCTTCCATGCGCCCGCCGTCGTGCGCGAACGTCGGCGGAAATGGGTCGGAGGTGAACTCGATATCGGGGTAATGGGTGACGTCGAACAACTGCGGGCCGCGCGCGAGCTTCGTGTAGTAGTCCGATGCGCCGACGCGCAGTTCGCGCGCATCGAGGCGCAGGTGCACCTGGCGGCGTCCGTCGGCCAGCGTGTCGACGCGGCCATCGAATGCCGGAAAACTGCCGCGCACCGGCGAACCGATGCGCGTGTGGATGTCGAACGCGATGCGCGAACGGGCGACGTCCAGTGCCTGCGCGGGGCTGCGCCCGCAGGCCATGCCGAGCAACAGGGCAACGACGATGCGCGGCGTCACGGCCACCAGAACTGGGTGAGCTCGGCGACGCCGGGCTCGAGCGCGGCGTCGGCCGGCATCGACAGCACGACCACGCCCGCAGGCGGCACGCCGCGGTAGTCGCCCGACTGACCGCTCGCCATCAGCGCGACGAGCTGCTCGACGCCCGGGTTGTGGCCAACCAGCATCACGCGACGCGTGTCGCGGTAGCGGTCGGCGATCTCGATGAGCTCGCCGGGCGTGGCTTCGTAGATGCCGGGTTCGACGCGCTGGTCGATATAGCCGGTCGCGCGCATCACGCCTTCCAGGGTGTCGCGGGTGCGGCGCGAGGGCGAGATCAGCACGACGTCGGGCACTTCGCCGTGCTCGACCAGCCAACGCCCGACCGCTTCCGACGCGGCCTGCCCTTCCGCCGAGAGCGGGACGGTCGGCGTCGGCCTGTCCCGACTGCGGGGCTTCGGCGTGGGCGTGTCGCAGCAGGATCAGATGGCGCATGGTCGGCGGACTCCTGGGTGGCATCAGCTTGGGGCTTCGCGGTCGCCGCGAAGTGAACGGTCGCCATCGAGGCTACACCGCGCACGGCATCCGCGGCGTGCGTCGCGCTGCCCGTATGATTCGCGCTCCGCCGGCGCCGCATGCCCGGCCCGGGCCTTGTACGTAATGAGTGAACTGCACGACCTGGTGGCGCTGATCCGCGCCAACACCCCGCTGATCGTCATCGAGACCCGCGACGAGGCGCGCGTGGTCGAACTCTTCCGCCAGGCGCTGATGCAGGTATGGCGCGAGCTTTACCGGTGGTCGATCACCGAAGGCCTGCGCCGGCTCGATTTCGACCGCGAGGATCCGCCGCACATCGCGCCGGATGCCACGAATACCTTCCAGGCGATGCGCGACGCCGAGCAGCGCGGCGTCTACGTGCTGTTCGACATGCATCCCTACCTCGGCTATGCCGGCAGCCAGCGCATGCTGCGCGACCTGGTGCAGCGTCGCGACTGCCAGCCGCATGTGATCGTGCTGGTCGGGCAGAACGTCGAGCTTCCGCCGGATCTCGAATCGCTCGCGGTGCGCTTCCGCCCGCAGCTGCCCGATGCAAATGCGCGCCTGAAGATCGTGCGCGAGGAAGCCGACAACTTCGCGCGCGAGAACGGCGGGCGACGTGTGCAGGTCGACACCGAAGCCGTGCAGCAGATCGTGCGCAACCTGCGCGGGCTCGATCCGGTCGACGTGCGCCGCATCGCGCGCCACTTGATCTTCCGCGACGGCGCGCTCGGCCAGGACGATCTGCCCGAACTCGCCAAGCTCAAGTTCGAGTTGCTCAACCGCAGCGGCCATCTGTCCTACGAGTACGACGGCGCGCACATGGACGACGTCGCCGGCGCGCGTCGTCTGAAGAACTGGATCGCGCAGCGCAGGAACGTGTTCCTCGCCGCCGAGCCGCCGCCGGGGCTGGATCCGCCCAAGGGCGTGCTCCTGCTCGGCGTGCAGGGCTGCGGCAAGTCGATGCTGGCGAAGGCGGTCGCGGCGGGCTTCGGCGTGCCGCTGGTGCGCCTGGACTTCGGCACGCTCTACGACAAGTTCCACGGCGAGACCGAGAAGAACCTGCGGCAGGCGCTGGAATCGGTCGAACAGCTCGAGCCCTGCGTGCTGTGGATCGACGAGATCGAGAAGGGCGTGTCGACCGACGAAGGCAATGGCGATGGCGGCGTCTCGCGTCGCGTGCTCGGCTTCCTGCTGACGTGGATGGCCGAGCGCAAGTCGCGCGTGTTCCTCGTCGCCACCGCGAACCAGATCGACGCGCTGCCGCCGGAGCTTCTGCGCAAGGGGCGTTTCGACGAGATCTTCTTCGTCGACCTGCCCACCCGCGAGGCGCGCGAACAGCTTTTCAACGTGCACATGAAGAAGCGCGGGCTGGATCCGTCCGCGTTCGACATCGGGGCGCTGTCGGGTGCGAGCGAAGGTTTTTCCGGTGCGGAAATCGAACAGGCGATCGTGTCGGGTCTGTATTCGGCGCACGCCGCCGGCGTCGCGCTGTCGGACTTCACGCTGCGTGGCGAACTGCGCAACACCCGCCCGCTGTCGGTGGTGATGGGCGAACGGGTGGCCGCGCTGCGCGACTGGGCGCAGGGCCGCACGGTGCCGGCGGACTGATCGATCGTTTCGGATTTGTCCGACGCCTGATCGCGTCGGCCACCGACAGCGCGCCGTAATCGCGATCTCCACACTGCGCGGCATTCCACGGGAACGCCGCCATGCATCGCATCGTCATCGAACCGATTGAAGACGGCTGGCTGCTGCGTCGGCCCTGCGGCCACGCCGAATGGATCGATACGCGCGACTGGGCCGAACGCGCGGCCGAAAGCGCCGCCCACGAATTCCATGCGCGCTCCGGGCGTCCGGCCTATGCGGTAGTGGCGAACGACGACGGCTCCGTCGAGTTCGCGCGCTTCGGTTGACTCAGGCCGGCTGCCAGCCGGTACCGTGCACGTAGCGATAGATCACTTCGGCCTGTTGCACGAAGGCACGCGTGTCCGTCGTCCAGCGCCAGGTCTGCACCGCCAGCTCGGTCTCGCCGATGCGCAGCACGTTGAACGCATTCGCCTCGTCGCGTTCGCGCGTCGATGTCGCCGTTCCGGCCTGCACCACCAGCGCCTGGAAGCCGGCAATGCGGTAGCGATGCGCGGTGGTGCCGACGTTGCTGTGGTGCAGGTGGCCGGACATGAAGACGTCGACCTCGGCCTTGGCGAACTCGGACATCGCCATCGGCGCCCGACCGAGCACGTCCTCCTCGTCGCCACCTTCAGGCACGTCGAACGGATGGTGCGTCACCACGATTCGCGTGACGTTCTCCGGCAGGCCGTGGAAACGCTGCTCGATCTCCTGCACCTGCTCGACGTTGATGCGCCCGCCCTTGAACGTCAGCGAGCGCGCGGTGTTGACGCCGACGACCGCGATCTCGTCGTCGACGAAGGTCGGCATCTCGTCGTCGGTGATGTAGCGATGGAATCGCGTCAGCGGCGACAGGAAGCGGCGCGCGACGTCGTAGTACGGAATGTCGTGATTGCCGGGCACGACGATCTGCGGTCCGGGCAAGGTCGCGAGATAGTCGCGCGCCTCCTCGAACTGCGCGTTGCGCGCACGCTGGGTGAGATCGCCGGACACCACCAGCACGTCCGGCTTGATCTCGACGATCGCGCGGCGCAACGGTTCGAGCAGGGCCGGATCGACGCGGCCGAAGTGCAGGTCGGAAATCTGGACGACGGTGCGCATCAGGCGGGCTCCGGGCGGGGCGCGAGCACTTTCAGCGCGCGCGGCATCACGCGAAAACGCACCGGCGAGTCGGTCATCTCGACTTCGCCGTCGCGCGCAAGGCGAACGCTGTGCTTGCCGCTTTCGACGACGAGACTGGTCGTCGCGATCGCGTCCATGTCGCGCCGATCCGACACCTGCCCGATCAGCGCGCGCAGCGCGAGTCCGATCAGGCCCCACGTCGTGTGCGGGCGCAGCACGTAGACCGACAGCACGCCGTCGTCGAGACAGGCCCGCTCACCGGCATGCGGGCCCTGGACCACGTAATCGTTGTTGCCGACGAACACGAACGGCGTGTATCGACGCAATTCCTCGCCGTCGGCATGCAGCACTACGGAGAACGCCTGCGGCCTGCGCAACGCATGCCACGAGGCCTGCACCAGCGCCGACCACTTGCCGAGGTGACGCCGCGACTGGATCTGGTCGCGATGCGCGACCATCTGCGCGTACAGGCCCAGGCTGGAGTTGTTGAGGAAGAGCTTCCCGTTGACCTCGCCGACGTCGACCTCGCGCATTTCGCCTTCGGCTAGCACGCGCGCGGCGGCTTCGAGATCGTCCGGCAGGCCGAGATCACGCGCGAAATGATTGAGCGTGCCGGCCGGCAGCACGCCCATCGTCACACCGGCCTCGATTGCGTGCTTCGCCACCGCGTTGACGGTGCCGTCGCCGCCCGCAGCCACGATGCAACGCGGCTTGGCCTCGATCGCGCGGCCGATGACGTCGTCGAGCTTCGCCGGGTCGTCGACCATGTGCAGCGTCGCCTCGACGCCCGCAGCCTTGAGCGCCTTCCGCAGTTCGTCTTCGGCGTTCTCGCCGCTGTGCGAATGCGCATTGGCGATGACGTGCAGGGATTCGCTCACGGCGGTCTCCAGAAGGAGACCGGAGCATCCGGGAGCGGCCGTGCAGCGGCCGTCAGGGCCGAGACCGGTGTTCAGCCGGCGTGCGGCTGACACCGCCATGCGATCAGCGCGTGCCCGTGGCCTGCTGCACCACGCGCGAGCTCAGCACCTTGCCGCTCGCATCCAGCGTGCGCTCGACGACGTTGCCCGACGCGTCGACCACGCGCTGCACCGTCTGGCCCAGCGAGTTCACAGTCGACGACAGCACGCTGCCGGGCTTCAACGCATCCGATGCCACGTTGCCGACGGTGCCGACCGTGCGGTCGACCACCCCACCCGGCTGGATCGCGTTGTTCGCGACGCCGCCCACGGTGCCGACGGTGCGGTCCACGACGCCGCCCGGGCGGATCGCCGTATTCGCCACGCCGCCGACGGTGCCGACCGTCTTGTCGACCGAGTCGAGCAGCTTGGTGAGGATCTGCGGATTGCGATCGATGGTGGTGAGCGTGCGATCGATGATTCCGGCGACGTTGTCGAGCCGCACCTTCAGCAGCACCTGCGCCTTGACGCCCTTGATCTGGATGTTGACGCGTTCGATGCCGACGTCAGCGCCCGCATTGAGCTTGAGCAGGTTGGCGAGCTGGGCGTTGAGCGCGATGTGCGCCTGCAGGTTCTGCACGTCGAGCTTGATCTCGTCGACCGACAGGTTCGGGATGTCGAGCAGCACGTCCGGCTCGTCGCTGCTGGACGACGCGCGATAACCCGTCGCGCCCGTGGTCGTGCCGACGCGGCTGACCGGCGTGACGTTGCGATCGACTGGCGTCGTCGTGGTGCCCGACGCGGTCGACATGGACTGCTGGGCGAAGGCGAGCGGCGCGGAGGCGAGCAGCAACGCGCACGCGAGTGCGCGCGGGAACGGACGGGTCATGGGCGGTCCTCGGGAGGCGGGGAAGAAGCGGAAGTCGTGGCGTCGACGGCCGGATCGAGCAGCGTCGCGCTGATCGTGGTGCGCACGGTGACGTTGTTATAGGTGCCCGCGCGGACCGGTGTCGGCAGGCCATCACGCTCGACGTCGTCGCGATGCTCCAGGCGTGGGCCGCCTTCGAAGGTCACGTGCGTCTGCGGATCGCTGGCGAACCGCACGCTGTCCATGTGGACGTCGGCGGCGAATTCGATGTCGGGCAACGGCGCGGTATCGCGCGGGGGCGCCTGCTGGGCGAGCGCGGGAAGGCTCGCGAAGGCCAGCAGCGATGCGATGCGTCGAAGGTTCAAGCGCGGCCTGCGTTGCCGGGAGACGCGGCAATCTAGCAAGCGCGACCGTGTAAGCGGCGTTGGTGCCGCACGGGCCTCGTCACCGCGGCAGGACGCCGCGGCGACGGTCGTACGTCAGAACAAGGACCCGCTTACGGCCACTTCGGCGGGTTCGCCGCCCAAGCGGCCTGCACTTCGGCCAGCGTGGCGCGCTCGTCGTCCGTCCACTGCGGCAGCAGCTGCGCGTACTGCGCGGTGCTCGACCACTGGGTCGGCTCGGTGCGCACTGCGGCGGCGTACCAGCGGATCGCGTCGTCCTTGCGGCCGAGCTTCCACAGTGCGAGCGCCAAGGTCTGCGGCATCCAGCTCGAGGCGATGCCGCGGTTGCCGAGGTCCGACCACTCGCGCAGTGCGCCAGCGGCATCACCGGAGCGGTAGAGGTCCCAGCCGTAGTTCCACTTCACCGGGCGCCACAGGCCGTTGTTGCTGTCCATGCCCGACATCGCGCGGCCGTAAAGGCTCAGGCCCAGCTCGTTGCGACCGGTCTGCATGGCGAAGTGCGCCAGCTGCGCGGCTTCCAGGGTGTGCTCGGCGTTGCGCTCGACCGAACGCATCAGGCGATCGATGGCGGTCTGGCTGCGATCCTTGATCTCGAGGACCGGGCGCTGGGCGAGCGCGTCAGCGTCGAAGTAGAACTCGACCTGGCGCGGCAGCGCCTGGGCGGAAACAGTGCCGGCCAGCGCGAGCAGCGCGGCGGCGAGAAGCGTGCGGGCAATCATTGCGGGTACGACCTTTCGTTGACGAACGGGGGAGCGGCTCGCGGCCGCGCGCGGCGGAGAAGCAAATCCGGTGCCACAGCCGCGCCCCGTACGCCGGCGAACGGGGTATTGCGTGCCCCACTGCTAGAATTCGCCCGCTCGCCGGCGCGTCGACTCTCTCCGCCGGCCTCCCTTCCCGACGCCACCTCGCGGCCCATTGGCCGCGTCGGAGCCGCCTGCATGACCAGTACCGCCGAACTTTCGTCGCCCGCCTCGGCCGACACGGGCCTTACGCGCTCGGTCGTCGACCCCGACTACACGCTGGACCACAAGTACAGCCGCGTCGACGGGCGCATCTACCTGTCCGGCGTGCAGGCCCTGGTGCGCCTGCCGCTGATGCAGCGCCTGCGCGATCAGGCCCTCGGGCTGAACACCGGCGGCTTCGTCTCCGGCTACCGCGGCAGCCCGCTCGGCGGGTTCGACCTCGAGCTGTGGAAGGCGAAGAAGCACCTCGAGGCCGCGGGCGTGAAGTTCACCCCGGGCCTCAACGAGGACCTCGGCGCGACCATGGTCTGGGGCACCCAGCAGACCGGTCTGTTCCCGGGCTCGAAGGTCGATGGCGTGTTCGGCATGTGGTACGGCAAGGGTCCCGGCGTGGACCGCTGCGGCGACGTGTTCAAGCACGCCAACGCGGCCGGCACGGCACGCCATGGCGGTGTGCTGGCATTGGCAGCAGATGACCATGCGTGTCGCTCTTCGACCCTGCCGCACGGTTCCGAGCACGAATTCGTCAGTGCGCTGATGCCGGTGCTGAACCCGGCCGGCGTGCAGGACATCCTCGATATGGGCCTGGTCGGCTGGGCGATGAGCCGGTTCACCGGTCGCTGGGTCGGCTTCAAGACGATCGCGGAGACGGTGGAATCCTCGGCCTCGGTCGACGCCAATCCGCTGGCGCTCGACATCGTCATTCCCGACGACTTCGAAATGCCGCCGCACGGCTTGAACATCCGCTGGCCCGATCCGCCGCTCGAGCAGGAAATGCGCCTGCACCAGTACGCGGTGAAGGCCGCGCAGGCGTTCGCGCGCGCCAACCGGCTCGATCGCATCGTCATCGACTCGCCCGATGCGCGCCTCGGCATCATCACGACCGGCAAGTCGTACCTCGACGTACTGCAGGCGCTGGAATACCTCGGCCTCGACGAACGCGCCTGCAGCGACCTCGGCCTGCGCGTCTACAAGGTCGGCATGACCTGGCCGCTGGAGCCGGTCGGGCTGCGTGCATTCGCGCGTGGCTTGAGCGACATCCTCGTCGTCGAGGAGAAGCTGTCCTTCATCGAAAGCCAGATGAAGGAGCAGATGTACAACTGGGCCGAGCGCCCGTCGGTGGTCGGCAAGTACGACGAGAGCGGCGAGTGGATCCTGCCGTCGACCAACGAACTCACGCCCGCGCGCATCGCCGGCGTGATCGCGCGCCGCATCCAACGCTTCCACGATTCGCAGCACATCCGCGACGTATTGGCGTGGATGGAACAGAAGGAATCCGAACTCGCCCTGCCGCGCGCCGCGTTCCCGCGCGTGCCGCACTACTGCTCGGGTTGCCCGCACAACACGTCGACGGTGGTGCCCGACGGCTCGCGCGCGATGGCGGGCATCGGCTGCCATTACATGGTCACGTGGATGGATCGGAACACCGACACATTCACGCACATGGGCGGCGAAGGCGTGACGTGGGCCGGGCAGGCCGCGTTCACCGCCACCGAGCACGTGTTCCAGAACCTCGGCGACGGCACCTACTTCCACAGCGGCTCGCTGGCGATCCGCCAGGCGATCGCCGCCGGCGTCAACATCACCTACAAGATCCTCTACAACGACGCGGTCGCGATGACGGGCGGCCAGCCGGTCGACGGCACGCTCAGCGTTCCGCAGATCGCGCATCAGGTGCGCAGCGAGGGCGTGCAGACGATCGTTCTTCTGAGCGACGACATCGCGAAGTGGAGCGATGCATCGATCTTCCCGAGCGGCGTCGAATTCCTCGACCGCCGCGAGCTCGACGCGGTGCAGCGTCGCCTGCGCGAAGTGAAGGGCACCAGCGTGCTCATCTTCGACCAGACCTGCGCGACCGAGAAGCGTCGTCGCCGCAAGCGCGGAAAGATGGTCGACCCCGCCAAGCGCGTCGTCGTCAATTCGCTGGTGTGCGAAGGCTGCGGCGACTGCGGCAAGAAGTCGTTCTGCGTGTCGGTGCTGCCGAAGGAAACCGAGTTCGGCCGCAAGCGCGACATCGACCAGAGCAACTGCAACAAGGATTTCAGCTGCGTCGAAGGGTTCTGCCCGAGTTTTGTGACCGTTGAAGGCGGCAAGCTGCGCAAGCAGAAGCCGTCGGGCGCGAAGGATCGCCTCGCCGATCTGCCGATGCCGCAGCTGCCCGCGCTCGACAAGCCGTGGAACATCCTGATCACCGGCGTCGGCGGCACCGGCGTGGTCACCATCGGTGCGCTGCTCGGCATGGCCGGGCACCTCGAAGGCAAGGGCGCGAGCGTGCTCGACCAGACCGGCCTCGCGCAGAAGGGCGGCGCGGTCACCACGCACATCCGCATCGCGAACAAGCCGGCCGACATCCACGCCGTGCGCATCGCCGCGGGCGAAGCGGATCTGGTGCTCGGCTGCGACATGGTCGTCGTCAACGACTACTGGGCGCTGTCGAAGGTGCGTGCCGGTCGCACGCAGGTCGTACTCAACAGTTACGAAGCGATGCCCGGCACGTTCACCACGCGCCCGGACATGGACTTCCCGGCGGCGGATATCGTCGATGCGGTGCGTCGTGCGCTCGATGGCGGCGACCCGCTGCTCGTCGACGCGACACAGCTCGCGACCGCGCTGCTCGGCGATGCGATCGCGACCAACCTCTTTATGCTCGGCTATGCCTGGCAGCAGGGCCTGGTGCCGATCTCGTTCGATGCGCTGATGCGCGCGGTCGAGCTCAATGGCGCCGCCATCGAGATGAACAAGACCGCGTTCGCATGGGGCCGTCTTGCGGCGATCGATCCGCTCGCCGTCGCCGAATCCGCCGGCCTCACGACGAATCGCCGCACCGCCGCCGAAGCCACGCCGCATGCGTTGCCGATGCTGGCACCTGCGCAGTGGGAAGGCCACGAGTTCGGCAGTCCGTCGGCGCCGCGCGCATTGCGTGACCACGACGATCTGCGCCATATGCCGTCGCATGGCGACGACAACGTCGCATTCCTTCCGCTCGACGACGCGCGCCTGTCGCGTTCGCTGGACGAAGTGATCGCGCGTCGCGTGAAGTTCCTTACGGACTACCAGAACGCCGCGTATGCCAAGCGCTATTCCGACTTCGTCGGCAAGGTGCGCGCCGCGGAAGAAGCGAAGGCACCCGGCGGCACCGACCTCACCGAAGCGGTCGCACGCTATGCGTTCAAGCTGATGGCCTATAAGGACGAGTACGAAGTCGCGCGCCTGTACACCAGCGGCGAGTTCCGTCGTCGCCTGGAGCAGCAGTTCGAAGGCGACTTCAAGCTGCGTTTCCACCTCGCGCCGCCGAGGCTGTCGAAGAAGGATGCGCAGGGCCGCGGCGTCAAGAAGGCGTACGGCCCGTGGGTGTTCACCGCGTTCAAGCTGCTCGCGAAGATGCGCGGGCTGCGCGGTGGCGCGCTCGACGTGTTCGGCCGCACGCACGAGCGCCGCATGGAGCGCCAGTTGATCGCCGATTACGTCCGCACCGTCGAAGGCCTGCTGGGCAAGCTCGATGCCGGCAATGTCGACCTCGCCGCGCAGATCGCGTCCATCCCGGAACACATCCGCGGCTACGGGCACGTCAAGGAAGCGCACCTCGAGAAGGCCAAGGCACGCGAGGCCGAACTGCTGCGCGACTGGGACAACCCGCTTCGCATCCTGCAGGTGGCCTGATCGGCGGCCGCATATAGGAACGTGAATGCGGCGTCACGACATGATCGTGACGCCGGGGTTCGGAAACTTGCCGCCCGGTTCGGAAGCGGTTGAAGGCATGGCGGGGCAGCAGGACGGACGGCACGACGACGGCGTGCTGTCGCGTGGTCAACTCGAGATGGAACTCGCATCGCTCGCACTCGCGGTTTCGCGCAGTGCGACCGAGCGTCGCCGCCGGCCGAACGGTGCCGAGCCGCTGCTCGCGGCCACGGTCGACGCCTTCCTCGCCGCATCCTTGCGTGTACTCAAGCGCACGCGTCGCGCGCATCGCAACTGGGTGCTGGCGCGACTGGCCGACATTGCCGCGTCCGCGGAACTCGGCATCATCGGTTTCGACGAATGGCTGGCGACGCACGAGTCGCACTGGCATCGCACGTCCGATCGCTGGTCGGCGACGGACGCTCAGCCGAGCTGACGCTCAGGCCGGTTCCCGCGCGACCACCGCTTCCAGCGCTTCGAAACACGCGGCATCCAATGCGGTGCCGACGTGCATGCGCATCATCGTCAATGCTTCATCGATCGGCGTCGCGCCGCGATACGGGCGCTGGGCGGTGATCGCATCGAAGATGTCGGCCGTGGTGATGATCCGCGTCTCCAGCGCAATCTCGTTCGACGTCAGGCCCAGCGGATAACCGCTGCCGTCGAGTTTCTCGTGATGCGCGGCGGCGATGCGTGCGAGTTCTTCGAACGCGGAGATACGGCCGAGAATCTGCCCAGTGAATTCGGCGTGGCGCTGCACCGCGATCCATTCTTCGGCATCGAGCTTGCCCGGCTTGTCGAGGATGCTGTTGCTGACGCCGAGCTTGCCGACGTCGTGCAGCATCGCCGCGCGCCGCAGCCAGCGACGACGCACGTCATCGACACCCAGTTCGTGCGCGAGCACATCGGTGTAATGACCGACGCGCGCGCTGTGGCCGGCGGTGAACGGACTCTTGGCATCGACCACCGCGCCGAAGGCGGCGGCAATGTCGTCGAGGTAGTCGTCGTCCAGCGGCATCGACTGGCCCGGCGGCTCGAGCGCGTTGACCGCGGCTTCGAGCGCATCGCCCTGCAGCGTCGCCCAGAACATGGGATCGCGTGACACCGCTTCGAAGGCCTCGACAAGTTGCGGATCGAACCATGTACCCGCGCGACGCCGTGCTTCGGCCAGCGCGGCATCAGCACCTTGCGCAAACTGGAAGACGTCGATCACCTGCGCGAGCAGGGCGATGCGTGACGCGACGGGTATCGCGTCGCCCGACAGGCCATCAGGTCGACCGCTGCCGTCGAAATGCTCGTCCAACGAATGCACGCCGCGCGCGACGTCTTCGGGAAAACGCAGCTGGCGTGCGATCGCCGCGCCGCGGCTGCAGCGCGTCTGGATCAGTTCCTGCGCGATCGCATCACCGTTGCGCGCGATGTTGACCAGCGAGGCGATGCGCTGGCGCCATCCCACGTGCGCGCCGGTGTGCGACGCAATGAAGCCGAACAGGTCGAGCGAGCCCGCACCGACGAGCTTGAAGTCGTGCTTGAACGTGCGGTCGTCGGCGAGATACAGCTCGCAGATGCGCGCGGCGTTGCTGCTGCAGCCCAGATCCTTGAGCAGCAACGTGTAGTAGAGCGACCACCGCGACGGCGCATCGAGCCCGATCGTCTCGCCGATGTGCATGCCGATCCAGCACACGCGCAGGCAATGCCCGCCCGGCTGGCCCTCGGTGAGGTCCAGCGCGTAGCTGAGGGCGCCGATCAGTTCGGCGAGCTTGAGGGCGGGCACGGCGGTTCGTCCGTTGGTCGGTTGCTCCTTCGGTAACGGCCGCGAGGCCCGAAGATGCAGGGCGGTCGACCCCGTCCGGGGCGTCCACGCGTTTGCCATGCCGACTCCATTCGAGGGCGCTCCGATGTCGAACTATGTGATCCGCACCGCCGCGATGCTGTGCGTTGCGTGCCTGCTCGCCCCTCCGGCTGCGATGGCCGCGACGTTGAAACCCTTCCGCAGCGAGGCGCAGCTCACCCGCGCGCTCAATGCCTGGAAGGCACATGCCGCGCGCCAGTCGAGGACGATGGCGGTCCCGATGGCGATGGCGGTGCCGCCACCTCCGCCGGCGCCGGCAATGGCCGCGGAGAGCAAATCGTCTGACAGCGCCGCCCCGATGCAGCTCGCCGACGCCGCAGGCGCCGAATCCATCACCAACAACCAGGTGCAGGGCGTCGACGAAGGCGACATCGTCAAGCGCGCCGGCGACGTGCTGGTGGTTCTGCGCCGCGGCCGACTGTTCACCGTGCGTGTCGGCGACGATGCGCTGCAACCTGTCGCCAGCGCGGATGCGTTCGGTCCCGACGTCGATCCCTCCGGCACCTGGTATGACGAGATGCTGGTCAGCGGCGACACCGTCGCGGTGATCGGCTACAGCTATGCGCGCGGCGGCGCCGAGGTCGGCCTGTTCGACCTCGCGCGCGACGGCGGCCTGCAGTACCGCGCCACGTACCAGTTGCGCAGCAACGACTACTACTCCTCGCGCAACTACGCGAGCCGGCTGGTCGGCCACAAGCTGGTGTTCTATTCGCCGTCGGACCTGAATCCGTGGAGCGACTGGCGCACCGCGCTGCCCGCGTATCGGCGCTGGACGCACGACGCCACGCCCGCGTCGTTCCATCGCATGCTGCCGGCGACGCGCATCTATCGCGGGCTCGACGATCTCGACGACGACATCACCCTGCACACGGTGTCGGTCTGCGACCTCGATCGCCCGGAGATGGACTGCGAGGCGACCGCGGTGCTCGGCGGCCCCGGCAGCACGTTCTATGTCTCCGACGACGCCGTCTACATCTGGACCACCGGCAAGCGCAACGACTACGGCACCGCCGCGGCGGGCGTGGTGCGCATGCCGCTCGACGGCAGCGCGCCGTCGATGCTCGGTGCCTGGGGCGGGCCGATCGACCAGATGGCATTCCTGCAGAAGGACGGCTGGCTCAACGTGCTGGTCGCGCGCAAGGGCGACGGCGACCGCATGTGGAGCGCGACCGATGGCGGCGGCGACATGGCGCTGATGCGCGTGCCGCTGTCGGCCTTCGGCAACCTGCATGCACATGCCAAGCGCGAACAGTTCCGCCTGTTGCCCGGCACGTCGGCCTACGACGTGCACCAGCGTTACATCGGCGACTGGCTGGTCTACGGCGACGGCGTCTGGGGCGACAAGACGCAGACCGTCCACATGTTGCGTTATGCCGCCACGTCACCCGTGCAGACGCTGACGCTCGCGCATCGCCTGGAACGCATCGACGCACTCGGCAACGACGGCGTGCTGGTCGGCAATGACGGAAGCGATCTCGTCTTCAGCGGCCTGCGGCTGCGCGGCGACAAGGCGTCGCTGGCCGGCGATTACCGCCGACCCGACGCGCAGCAGGGCGACCAGCGTACGCACGGCTTCTTCTATCGCCCACAGGATGCCGACAGCGGCACGCTCGGCCTGCCGATCCTGCATGGCGGTGAGCATGCCGGCGCGTCGGTGCTGTACTTGCGCAACCGCTCGCTCGCGCTGTCGCCTCTGGGCACGCTCGATTCGCATCCGACCAGCGTCGACGACGCCTGCCGCGCGAGCTGCGTGGACTGGTACGGCAATGCGCGGCCGATCTTCCTCGGAGATCGCGTTTTTGCACTGCTGGGCTACGAACTCGTCGAAGGCCATGTCGATGGCGATGCGATCGGCGAGCGTCGACGCGTGGACTTCGCGCCACGCACGTCCGTAACGGTTCGGTAACGCCGCAGCGCCGACGGGCGGGCCACGACCGGCCGCAAGCGTGACCTATAACGGCTCCGGCGCGCCGCGCGCCGGAGCCCGCGCATGGTCTTCAACTCGCTCACCTTCGCCGTCTTCTTCGCGCTCGTGCTGGCGATGCATTCGCTGCCACTCGGGTGGACCACGAAGAAGGTCAACCTGCTCCTCGCGAGCTACCTGTTCTACGCGGCGTGGAATCCGCCCTTCATCCTGCTGCTGTGGATTTCCACGGTGGTCGACTGGTACGCCGCGCAAGGCCTCGTGCGTGCGCAGAAGCCCGTTGCGCGCAAGGCGTGGATGCTGCTGTCGGTGGTGGTCAACCTCGGCATGCTCGCCTGGTTCAAGTACGGCAGCTTCATGCTGGAGAACTTCGCCACGCTCATGCATTCGCTGGGCGTCGCGTATCAACCGCCGAAGTCCGACATCGTGCTTCCGGTCGGAATCTCGTTCTATACGTTCGCCACGTTGTCCTACACGCTCGACGTCTACCTGCGTCGCGCGATGCCGGCCCGCAACTTCCTCGACTACGCGCTGTTCGTGACGTTCTTCCCGCACCTCGTCGCCGGCCCGATCATGCGGCCGACCGAGCTCGTGCCGCAGTTCGAACAACCGCGACGCGCGAGCGGCGACGAGATCCGCTTCGGCCTGGCGCTGATGACGCTCGGCCTCTTCATGAAAGTGGTGTTGGCCGATGGTTTCCTCGCCCCGCCGGCCGAAGGCGTGTTCGATGCACGCACCGCGCCGGGTGCGCTGGATGCATGGATCGGCACGCTCGCCTTCAGCGGCCAGATCTTCTGCGACTTCGCCGGCTATTCGACCACCGCGATCGGCGCCGCGATGTGCCTGGGCTTCGCGATGCCCGACAACTTCCGCTTCCCGTACGCGGCGGTCGGCTTCTCGGACTTCTGGCGACGCTGGCACATCACCCTGTCGTCGTGGCTGCGCGACTACCTCTACATCCCACTCGGCGGCAATCGCCACGGCCCGGCGCGCACCTACATCGCGCTGATGCTGACGATGCTGCTCGGCGGGCTCTGGCATGGCGCGAACTGGACGTTCGTCGCATGGGGTGGACTGCACGGCCTCTACCTCGCCAGTGAACGCGTGCTGCGTTCGCGTTTCGGCCACTGGCGACCGGGGCCGTTCGCGTTCTTCGCGCTGGGGCTGCTGACCTACGCGCTGATCAACATCACCTGGGTGTTCTTCCGTTCCAAGACGTTCGGCGGCGCGTTCACCATGCTGCGCGGCATGGCCGGCGCGACGCCGCATCCGATGCCGCTGCTGTCCGCGTTCGAGCTCGGCGCAGTCGCGTTGATCACCACGCTGATCGTCGGTGTGCACTGGCGCATGCGCAACACCACGCTCGAAGCGGTGGTGACGAAGATTCCTGCGCCCGCGGTCGCGCTCGGCTGGGCGGCGATGGCGTTCGCGATCGTGGTCGAACAGGGAGAAGGCAATGCCTTCATCTATTTCCAGTTTTGAAGCGCTGCCCGAAGCGGTGCGCGCCACCGCGGCCGACCGCCCCGGCGAGGCGCAACCGGTTCCGGTGCGTCCGATTCCGTCGCAGCCGTGGCGCGGCATCTCGGTCGTCGCGCTCATGCTCGTGGTCATCGCGCTCGCCGGTTGGGAGTGGCAGATGCGCCGCGTCGGCCTGCAGGCGGGCGATTACGGCCTCGAGCCTTCGGGCTGGGCAGCGGCGCGACGACAGATCGACGTCGCGAACGTACCGGTGGCGATCGTCGGCGACTCGCGCATCCTGTTCGACACCGATCTCGACCGCTTCCAGCAACTCACCGGCGTGCGCCCGCTGCAGCTCGCGTTGCCGGGCACCAATCCGCGCCCGTTCCTCGAGGACGTCGCCAACGATCCGCACTTCCACGGCCTGCTCATCGTCGGCCTCGCCGACATGCAGTACTTCCGCGACAGCACCGGCAACGGCGCACCCGCGCTCGAACGCTTCCACAGCGAGATGCCGTCGCAGCGCACGGGTTACCTGCTCTCGCGCGTGCTCGAACGCCGCTTCGCCTTCATCGATCCCGCGTACCGGCTGAGCACGCTGGTCTACACCGCCGATCGCGGCCAGCGGCGCGGCGGTGCGTCCTGGTATTTCCAGCCTTGGAAGCTGTTGCAGATCGACGAACGTGGCCAGGGCTCTCTCTGGTCGAAGATCGAAACCGACGTGTGGTTGCGCACGCAGGCGCGGCTCGCCTGGCTGGACATGCCGGGTCGTCCGCCGCGTCCGCCCATCGACGCCAAGACCATCGAGATGACGCTGGCGAAGTCGCAGGCCGCGGTCGCACGCATCCGCGCACGTGGCGGCGACGTCGTATTCATCCGCCCGCCGTCGGCCGGCCCGCTGCGGCTGCGCGAAGAGCGGCGCATTCCGCGTCACCTCGGCTGGGACGCATTGCTCGCGCGCACGCATTCCAACGGCATCCATTTCGAGGACCACCCGGAACTGCAGGGTCTGGTGCTGCCCGAGTGGTCGCACGTCTCGCAGCGCTGCGCCCGCGTGTACACCGACCGCTACGTGCGACTGCTCGCGGCGGCGACCACGCGACTCCCGCTGCGGGCCGACGCACCGCCGGCCTTGAACCCGATCGATTGCGCGGACGCACCGGCCGCGACCATCGCAACGACGAACGCCCGGCCGAAGCCGGGCGTGTGATGTATCAGATGACTCGTCGGCTCAGTTGCCGGCGAGCGTGCTCACCGCGGTCGCGCTGACCGCGGTACCCGAGGTTTCCGTCGTTTCGGTCGTTTCGGTCGTCGTCGATGCGGTATCCGCCGTAGTCGGTGCGCTCATACCCGGCTCCAGGCCCGTCCACGGATCCACCGGAACGTGCGCGCCCGGATAGAGAACCGCGCTGCTGAAGTTGGTTTCGTCCGCGACGATCACGCGGCCGCCCCGCTCGGTGAGCTGGAAGAGCTGTTCGGCGAACGCGAGCGGCAAGCGCACGCAACCGTGCGAGGCCGGATAACCCGGAAGCTTGCCGGCATGCAGCGCGACGCCGTCCCAGGTCAGGCGCTGCATGTACGGCATCGGTGCGTTGTCGTACTTGTTGGAGTGGTGCATACGATCCTTCTCGAGGATCTCGTACACGCCCGGCGGCGTTTCGTGGCCTTCGCGACCGCTGCTGATCGTCGACCGTCCGATGCGGACATCGCCGCGATAGATATGCACCATCTGCGCGGGCAGCGACACGACGATCGTGACCGGACCGGTCGCGGCGTCGTTCGGCGTCCACTCGAACTTGCCGGGCGCGAGCGGCGTGTCGTCGGACACGGCGTTCGTCGCGATGGCAGGCTCGACGATGGTCGTCGTCGCGGTCTGCGAAGGTGCAGGCGCGGTGACGATTTCCGTCGCGAATGCCGGCACATCGATCACGGTGATAAGGGCGGCAGCGAGCGCGAACAACGCGACCGGGGCGCGGCGGCGGACAGCGATGCGGGGAGTGGTCTTCATGGAAACCACGCTATCGAGCGCTCGATCAGCGTCGAATTGATCATCCCCACCGCACGCTTAATATTGCGTGGAAATTAGCGGCTGAATTGCACAATCTCTTGATGCCACGCGCATGTCACCGCACGTCGGCTGAACGGTTTTTTCGCGTCCGCTTTTGCCATTGCTTCGACACGGACGCATGCTCCACTCCGCTTCACCCCTCGACGGAGCATTGCGATGACGACGTGGCCCGGTTGGTCGAACGACAACACCCTCGTGCTTCCGCTCGACGACGCACCGCCCGGCGAGGCGCTCGAATTCGATGGACGACGCTTCGATGCGAAGAAAGAGCTGCACGTCACATTGGTCGGCCGCAAGCTCGGCGCGGAACTGCGCAGCGCACTCGGTGATCGTCTCGACATCGCCACGCGTCCCGCGTTCGAAGCGCTCGACTGGTCGTACGTGCGCACCGGCCAGCGTCGACTGATCGAACGCCCCGACACCGGTGACGACGGCGCACGCGTCACCGTCGCGAGCGTGATCGAACTCGTTGAGCTGCCCGCACTCGACTGGTACTACCGCTGGCTCGGCGAACTGCTCGGCCGCCAGCTTCCCGTTCCGCCCGCGCACGTCACGCTTTACACGCACCGCAAGGCCAAGGGCATCGGTATTCCGACCGTGCAGAGCCTGCGTGCGTGGTCGCGCGGCGTGGTGCCGGCGACCGCCTGATCGTCGCGTCGCGTCTCAGCCGCGCGCGGGACTCACAGGCTGCGACGCGGCTGCGGCCCAATGCCGCCCTCACGGTAACGAGGGCGGACGATGGCGACGACGGGGCGCGAACTCGCGCGACAGGACACCGGTCGGATCGACCTCGAGGACGACGCGGCGACCGCGATGACGCGGCGCCCGCGCGCGCTGCGCAAGGGTGACGGCGCCGGCCTGACGCAGGCGCTCGCATCGCGCTACGCCGACCGCATCACCGGTCACTTCACGATTCCGGGACGCGACGGCACGTTCGTCGACATTCCCGCCGACGTGCCCGCTGCGCTCGCCAACGCATTGAAGTCGCGCGGCATCGACCAGCTCTACAGCCACCAGGCGCAGGCCTGGGACGCCACGCGGCGCGGCGAGCACGTGGTCGTGGTGACGCCCACCGCATCGGGCAAGTCGCTCTGCTACACGCTGCCCGTGGTCACCGCGGCGATGGAACGCGGCGCGAAGGCGCTGTACCTGTTCCCGACCAAGGCGCTCGCGCAGGACCAGGTCGCCGAGCTGCTGGATCTTTCGCGCGCCGGCGATCTCGGCCTGAAAGCCTTCACCTTCGACGGCGACACGCCCGGCGATGCGCGACAGGCGATTCGCCTGCACGGCGACATCGTGGTCAGCAATCCCGACATGCTGCACCAGGGCATCCTGCCGCATCACACCAAGTGGGCGCAGTTCTTCGAAAACCTGCAGTACGTGGTGATCGACGAGGTGCACACCTATCGCGGCGTGTTCGGCTCGCACGTCACCAATGTATTGCGCCGGCTCAAGCGCATCTGCGCGTTCTACGGCTCGAATCCGCAGTTCATTCTTTGCTCTGCGACCATCGGCAATCCGCAGCAGCACGCGGAAGCGCTGATCGAACACGGCGTCACCGCGATCACCGAATCAGGCGCGCCGACCGGCGACAAGCACGTGCTGCTGTGGAACCCGCCGGTGGTGAATCCCGACCTCGGCCTGCGCGCATCGGCCCGATCGCAGAGCAACCGCATCGCGCGCATCGCGATCAAGTCCGGCCTGAAGACATTGGTGTTCGCACAGACGCGGCTGATGGTCGAAGTGCTGACCAAGTACCTGAAGGACGTGTTCGACCACGACCCGCGCAAACCGCCGCGCATTCGCGCGTATCGCGGCGGCTACCTGCCGACCGAGCGTCGTGAAGTCGAGCGCTCGATGCGCGCCGGTCACGTCGACGGCATCGTCAGCACGTCGGCGCTGGAACTCGGCGTCGACATCGGCTCGCTCGACGTCGTCATCCTCAACGGCTATCCGGGCAGCGTCGCCGGTACGTGGCAGCGCTTCGGTCGTGCGGGGCGTCGTCGCCAGCCGTCGCTCGGCGTGATGGTTGCGAACTCGCAACCGCTGGACCAGTACGTCGTGCGTCATCCGGAATTCTTCATCGACGCGACGCCGGAGCACGCGCGCATCGCGCCCGACCAGCCGCTGATCCTGTTCGACCACATCCGCTGCGCGGCATTCGAGTTGCCGTTCGTTGCGGACGAACGTTTCGGCCCGATCGAACCCGAGCTGTATCTCGAAGCGCTCGCCGAAACCGATGTCGTGCATCGCGAGGGTGATCGCTGGGAATGGATCGCGGACAGCTATCCGGCGAATGCGGTCAGCTTGCGCAGCGTGGCCGACGGCAACTTCGTCGTCGTTGATCGCACCGACGGACGCCAGCAGATCATCGCGGAAGTCGACTACTCCGCTGCGGCGCTCACCTTGTATGAAGGCGCGATCCACATGGTGCAGTCGACGCCGTACCAGGTCGAACGCCTCGACTGGGAAGGCCGCAAGGCCTACGTCACGCGCACGTTCGTGGACTACTACACCGACTCCATCGACTACACCAAGCTCAAGGTGTTGGCCGAGTTCGATCGCATCGGCGCAGGTGACGGCAGCGCGCATCACGGCGAAGTGCACGTGGTGCGTCGCGTCGCCGGCTACAAGAAGATCCGCTACTACACGCACGAGAACATCGGCTACGGGCCGGTGAACCTGCCCGACCAGGAACTGCACACCACCGCCGCGTGGTGGCAACTGCCGCAGCCGCAACTGCTTGCGTGGTTCGCATCGCGACAGGACGCGCTCGATGGTTTCCTCGGCGCGGGTTACGCGCTGCACGTCGTCGCGACGCTGGCGGTAATGGCCGATGCGCGCGACCTGCAGAAGGCGGTCGGCAACGGTGATGGCGCGTGGTTCGCGACGGCCGACGCCAACGGCCGCGGCCAGGTTCGCGGCGGCGAAGGTCAGGAACTCGCGCCGTTCGAACTGCAGCACTTCGTGCCGACCATCTATCTCTACGACAACTTCCCGGGCGGCGTCGGCCTGTCCGAACCGTTGTGGACGCGGCAGAAGGAACTGGTCGAGCGCGCGGTTGAACTGGTCGAGCGTTGCGACTGTCGCGCCGGTTGCCCGGCCTGCGTCGGTCCGATTCTCGCCAGCGATGAAGAGCGCGAGTCCGCGTCGTCGCCGAAGACGCTCGCGCGTCGCGTGCTCGGCCTGCTCGCGAATCCGACCGTCGCCATCACCGGCAGCGATGCGCCGCGCGCACTGGAGCGCGACGCATGAGCCTGACGCTCGACAAGCTGCTCGCGCTCAAGCGCCAAGCGGGTGTGACGGACATGCCAGCGCCGCCCGCGTCGTCGGTTCCGTCGTCGCTGCGCGAGCCGGTGCGCGATGAAGCTCGCGCCGCGCCGTGGGAAACCGTGTTGCAGGGGGACACGGCTTCGCGTGCTGCGGCGAATGATCCGTCGTCGTCCCTGACCGACGCGACTGCTGCGCCCACGACGGAATCAAACGACGCGCCCGACACGAAACCGTCGCACGGCATCGATGTCGATGCACTGCGCCGCCTGCTCGGCCTACGCGAGCGCGCGCCATCGCCTCGCCCGCGCGCACGCGAGATCGATCGCACGCTCCCCGGCGAACAGATCGACGACGGCCTGTGGCTGATCGAATCGCAGGTTGTGCATCCCACGCCCGCGGCACCTTTGCCACTCGCGTTCGCGCGTCGCGATGGACATGTCGACGCAACCAATCTTCTGTTCTTCGATACCGAAACCACCGGGCTTGCCGGCGGCACCGGCACGCGCGCCTTCATGATCGGCGCGGCGGACTGGCACGACGGCGCATTGCGCGTGCGCCAGCTCTACATCGCGAACATGGCGGCCGAGCGCGCGATGCTGCGCATGTTCGCGTCGTGGTTGTCACCGTCCACCGTGCTCGCGAGTTACAACGGTCGCAGTTATGACGCGCCACTACTTCGCACGCGTTATCGGCTCGCGCGATTGAAGGATCCGCTGCACGGTCTCGATCATCTCGACCTTCTGCATCCCTCGCGTCGTCGCTGGCGCGGGCGCTGGGAGAACTGCAGGCTCGCGACGATCGAACGCGAAGCACTGCGCATCCTGCGCGAGGACGACCTTCCCGGCTCGCAGGCACCGGCTGCGTGGCTCGCTTATTTGCGCGGTGGTGCATCGACCAACCTGCGTCGCGTGGCCGAGCACAACCGGCAGGACGTGGCGACGCTTTCGCAGCTTCTCTTACGTCTGTGCGACGACACGTCTGAACCGACTGAATAGTCTTGACGTAATCACGACACGGCGAAACGGAGGCTGAAAATCCCTCATCGTGTCGGGAGTGCCGGCATGCCTTTGCAAGCTTCGATTCGTGGTGAATGGTCGCGCCTGTTCGTACCGATCGTCGTGCTGCTGAGTTCGGTTGCCGCGTGCAGCGCTATGGGCCCCGCCGACGCCGGCATCGTGCACGCATGCCAGCCGGGCAATGCCGATGCATGGATCGGCCGCGCGGCGAGCGCGAGCATCGTCGACCAAGCGCGGCAGGCCAGCGGCAGTCGCAAGGTTCGCCTCGTGATGCCGGAACAGACCGCGGGCGATGACGACGCGCGCATCGATCGGCTCAACCTTTATCTCGACGACCGCGCGCTGATCACCCGCACCACCTGCGGCTGATCCGTCCGCGTTGACGCGGCCTTATGCTCGAGGCGGCAGTCTTGCGGTTCCGCTCGCCTGCCGGAGTCTGCATGACCGCCACCGTCCGCACGACCGCGCTGCTGTCGCTCGTCGTCGCCCTCGCCGCCTGCACCACGACGCCTGAGGCGCCGCCCATGTCCGATCCGATGCCGCCCGCGGCCACGCAATGCAACGGTGACGCCGCGCAGTCGCTGGTCGGCCAGCCGGCTACGCCGCAGAACGTCGAGACCGCGCGTCAGCGTGCCGGCGCGCAGATGGCGCGCCTGCTCAAGCCGGATCAGGCAGTGACGATGGAATATCGCGAAGGCCGCTTGAACATCTACGTCGACGCGTCGAACGTGATCACCCGCATCGCCTGCGGCTGATTTTCAGGTCGACATGGCCACGCGGCCGGCGGCGAAGCCGACCATCGCGCCCTGCAGTTCGGCGGCGACGTTATCCAGCGACGCCGACGCCGCGCTGACCTCCTCCACCAGCGCCGCATTCTGCTGCGTGGTTTCCTCGAGCCCGCGCAGCGCGGCGTTGATCTCGCGCATGCCGTGATCCTGTGCGCGCGTGGCCTCGCTGATCGACGCGATGAGCTGCGTGCTGCGGGTCACCGCGTCCAGGATCGCGCGCATCGCACGATCGGCTTCGGTCACGCGTACGCCGCCTTCCGCCACCGCTTCGCCCGACTCGCCGAGCATGCGCTTGATGTCTTTCGCGGACGCGACGCAACGCTGCGCAAGCGCGCGTACTTCCGATGCGACGACAGCGAAGCCACGGCCGCGGTCGCCCGCGCGCGCCGCTTCAACCGCTGCGTTCAGCGCCAGGATGTTGGTCTGGAATGCGATGCCATCGATGACCGCGAGCACGTCCATCACGCGGCTGCTCGACTCGCGGATGCGCTGCATCGTCGCGGTCATGCGATCGACCGCCGCATGGCCGTCGCGCGCGGCGCTGGACATGCCGACAGCCAGCGTGTCGGCCGACTGCGCGTTGCTTGCCGTCTCGTCCACCGACGCAGCGATGCGACCGAGTGCGGCAGCGGTCTCCTCGAGCGCGGCGGCCTGCTGTTCGGTGCGGCGCGCGAGGTCGTCGTTACCCAGTGCGATCTCGCCCGCGCCCGCCGTGATCGACTGCGAGAACGCCTCGACGCGCTTGACCAGGATCTGCAGGTCGTTCGCGAACTGCACCTGCTCGGTCACGTCGGTCGCGTACTTCACGATCTTGTAGGCGCGGCCGGCGCCGTCGAGGATGGGGTTGTAGCTGGCCTGCAACCAGACCGCGCGTCCGTCGCGCGTGCGGCGCTCATAGCGGCCGCTGTCGGCTTCGCCGCGCCCGAGCCGCGCCCAGAACTCGCGATACGCCTTGCCTTCGCGGTCGGCCGCCGGGACGAACATGGAATGGTGGCGGCCGACGATGTCCTCGCGGGCGTAGCCCATGGTGTGCAGGAAATTGTCGTTGGCGTCGAGCACCACGCCGCCCAGATCGAACACGATCACCGCCTGCACCTTGTGGATGGCCTGCAGCTGGCTTTCGAAATCGGCGTTGCGGTTGCGCTGCGCGGTGATGTCGGTGGCGAACTTCACCACCTTGATGACGCGACCGTCGGCGTCGAGGATCGGGTTGTAGCTCGCTTCGATCCACACCTCGCGGCCATCGCGCGTACGCCGGCGGAACTGCCCCGAGCGCACGTCGCCGCGCGCGAGCGACGCCCAGAACGCGCGGTACTCGGCGCTCGTGCGTTCGACTGCGTCGACGAACATCGAATGATGCTGGCCGGTGACCTCGGCCGCGGCGTAGCCCAGCAGCGCGAGGAAGTTGTCGTTCGCGCGCAGGATGCGGCCGTCGACCTCGAACTCGATCACCGCCATCGACCGCTCGATCGCCGCGATCTGGCCGCCGGTGTCGATGTCGCGCTGCTTCTGCGCGGTGATATCGCTGGCGAACTTGACCACGCGCACCACGCGGCCGGCGTCGTCGAACAGCGGGTTGTACGTGGCCTGCAACCAGACCTCGCCGCCGCCAGGACGCACGCGCCGGAACTGGCCCGAGACGAACTCACCGCGCGCGAGCGACTGCCAGAACGCGCGGTACTCGTCGCCGGCGGCGATCGCCGGGTCGACGAACATGCGGTGGTGCTTGCCGCGCACGTCCTCCAGGCGGACGCCGAACGTATCGAGGAAGTTCGCGTTCGCATCGAGCACGTGGCCGTCGAGATCGAACTCGATCACCGCCTGCGAGCGTTCGATCGCCGCCATGCGCCCTTCCAGATGCGCGTCGCGGCGGCGCAGGCGCAGATGGGTGAGGAAGCTGCGGGGCTGCGGCGAAGTCGACATCGGCGGACGTCCAGTGGGGAGGGAGGCGACGATCCGTGTACGTACGGAAGGTCGCCGCTCGCGCTATCGACGCATTCAGCGAAAGCTTGAGGGTGCGGATCGGCAATCCGTGCGACCGATCGTCTTTCGTCCCACGGCCGCTGCAGATACCGGCACTGCGGCCGTTACCGGCCCTGTCCGCGGGCCCGTGAAGTGCTCCGCCGTGTCGTTCCGGAGCCGCCATGCTTGCCCCGACTTTCCCCGACAACGAAGCCGGCCGCGTGCATGCGATCGAACGCATGGACTTCGTCGGTCCCGAGCGCGACGAACGCTGCCAGCGTTATGCGCGGCTGGCGCGCGTGGTGATGGACACGCCGATCGCGATGGTGACCATCGTCGGCCCGGACGCGCAGTGGTTCCGCGGCTGCGAAGGCCTGGCGGTGAGCAGCACCCCACGCGCGGTGTCGTTCTGCGGCCACACGATCCTGCAGGACGGGCTGTCCGTCGTACCCGACGCACGCGAGGACGCGCGCTTCGCCGACAACCCGCTGGTCACCGGCGAGCCGCGCATCCGCTTCTACGCCGGCTGCCCGATCGTGCTGCCCGGCGAGCTCGCCGTCGGCACGCTATGCGTCATCGATCGCGAACCGCGTGCGCCGTCCACCGCGCAACTCGATGCCTTCCGCGACCTCGCCGATTGCCTGCGCAGCGAAATGACGACGCTGCTGTCGGTCGCCGACATGAACGACGTCGCCAAGCAGCTCTTCCACCTGTTGCCACGGCACGGCGGCTGAGCGGCTGACGCTGACGCGGCGGTCGTCGCCGGGACTGAGTAATCGATCTCGCGCGACGGCGTTCGCGCAGCCGACACCCCGCTTACGCCGGCGGCGCACTCGCCTGCGTGACTGCCGTCTGCGACGAACGAACACGCGTCCTTTTGCGCAGCGGTGGGTTCTCCGCGGTCGCACGCGTACGTCGACGCGTGGTGCGCAGCGCCTTCTTCGCCGCACGCGACGCCGACGCGGCGCGCTTGCGTGCATCGCGCAGGAAACGCAGCGCCGCGAGTTCCCAACTGCGCCCGTTGCGTGCGCCCGCGGTCATCTGCTGCAGGCGCCCGCTGCGCCAGCCTTCGAGCACCGCCGGGTCGACGTAGGCCTTGCGGCACACCGCCGGCGTATTGCCGAGCACGTCGGCGACTTCGGAGATGACCTGCTTCTCGATCGACGCGAGTTCGCGTTCGCTTGCGTCCTCCGGCACGTCGATCGCGGCGAATTTCTCGATCGCGGCGAGCGTGCCGCCCCAGGTGCGGAAGTCTTTCGCGGTGAACGCTTCGCCGAGCGCCTCGCGCAGGTAGTCGTTGACCTGCGACGAACCGACCGGCTGCGTCGTGCCGTCGTCGTCGAGGTACTGGAAAAGCGACTGCCCCGGAAGCTGCTGGCAGCGCTTGACCAGGTTCACCAGCTGCGCGTCGTCGAGCACGATCTCGTGGTCCAGCCCGGACTTGCCGCGGAACGCGAACTTGGCGCGGCCGCCGCGCAGGAAGCCGACATGCCGGTTGCGCAGCGTGGTCAGGCCGAACGAACGGTTGCTGCGCGCATAGCAGTCGTTGCCGACGCGGATCAGCGTGCGCGCCATGACGGACACCACGATCGCCAGCACCTTGTCGCGCGGGAAACCGGGCAGCGCGAGGTCCTTCGACAACTTGCGACGCAGCTTCGGCAGCGCTTCGCCGAACGCGACGATGCGCTCGAACTTGCCGTCGCCGCGCACCGATGCCCAGTCCGGGTGGTAGCGGTACTGCTTGCGGCCCTTCGCATCGCGGCCGGTGGCCTGCAGGTGGCCGTCGGCGTCCGGGCAGATCCACACGTCGGTATACGCCGGCGGAATCGCCAGCGAACGGATGCGCGCGAGCGTGCCTTCGTCGGTGATCGAAACGCCGTCGGCGTCGACATAGGCGAAGCCCTCGCCCTTCTTGTGGCGACGGATGCCCGGTTCGTTATCGCTGACGTAGACCAGCCCGGCCTGGCGCGCGGCGAGCGCGCCATCGGGGACGGCGGATGCGGGAACACTCATGGCGACCGAGCATCCGCAGGTCCTCGTCAAGGACGCGCCAACCGGTCGAGCGCGTTCAGGCGGTGGCGGGTTCCACGCTCGCGGCGTGGCGTCGCGCGTGGCGCATCGCGATCACCCACGCGCAGGCGAGCACGGTCGCTGCGAGGAAGAACGCGGCGCCCGGCAGGTACACGGGTGCGCTCTTGCCGATGAAGAAGCCGAACGTGGCCGCGTACGTCATCGGCGCGACGATGCCGATCAGGCTTACGAGGCTCATGATCGCGCCCTGCAAGCGGCCCTGCACATCGGCGCCGACTTCGCGCGTCATCAGCGCCTGCGCGGCCGGTTGCGTCACCGCCCAAAGCGCGCTGATCGGCAGGCCCAGATAGAACAGCCACGGCTTGGCGGCGAGGCCGTAGATCGCGAAACC
This sequence comes from Lysobacter sp. HA35, assembly GCF_054061195.1. NCBI lineage: Bacteria > Pseudomonadati > Pseudomonadota > Gammaproteobacteria > Lysobacterales > Lysobacteraceae > Lysobacter > Lysobacter sp. HA35. The sequence continues at coordinate 2,472,948 of NZ_JBSSDY010000001.1, forward strand.
GATCACGCCGCAGGCGAGGCCGATCGCCATCGCGCGTTGTTCGCCGAAGCGCTTGATCATGCGGCCGACCAGCAGCGCGTTGACGATCACGCTGAACACGCCGACCACCGCGAGCACGTAGCTCACGCCCTTCGGGCCCCAGCCGTAGCGCACGTCGCCGTAGAGCACGAACGTGCTCTGGTAGACGTAGTGCGTCGATGCGGCGAGCAGCACGATCACGATCAGGTCGGTGATCTGCGGATAGCGACGGATCATGCCGAGCGATGCGAACGGCCGCGTCTGCGACCAGTCGAAACGCTTCGCGCGCTTTTCCGGTGCGAGCGATTCCGGCAGCACGAATGCGCCGTAGCAGAAGTTGATCAGCGACAGGCAGGCGGCGGCCCAGAACGGCGCGCGCAGGCTGTAATCGCTCAGCAGCCCGCCCATCACCGGGCCGATGATGAAGCCGAGCCCGAACGCCGCGCCGATCATGCCGAATGCCTTGCCGCGCTGGTCCGGCGGCGTGACGTCGGCGATGTACGCATTCGCAGTAGTGAAACTGGCCGATGCGATCGCCGAGATGATGCGGCCGACCATCAGCCAGGCCAGCGTCGGCGCCAGCGCCATGAACACGAAGTCGAGCCCAAGCCCGAGGCAGGAAATCAGGATGACCGGGCGTCGCCCGAAGCGGTCCGACAGCGCGCCCTGGACCGGCGACGACAGGAACTGCACCGCGGCGAACACCATGCTGAACAGGCCAACCCAGTAGGCCGCGTGTTCGATGTCACCGCCGTTGAGCTTCTGCACGAGGTGCGGCAGCACAGGAATGATCAGGCCGAACGACAGCACGTCGATCAGCACGGTGACGAAGATGAAGGCGAGCGCGGCGCGGCGCGCGGGCGACGGTTGGGCGTCCACGGCAATCCGGGTCTGGGAGCAGGCGCGCAGTCTAGCGCCGCGGCCGCACCGTCGCGCCTGCCGTCAGTCGCGTTGTGCCTTCGGTACCGCCGCGGCGCGCGTGCCTGGTGGACTCGGCAGCTCGCTCGCGGTTTCAGGCTGAAGCTCGGGCCGCTCGCGCCAGTTGCGCGGCAGCCGGTTGTGGATCTTGGTCGCCGCGATCGCCGCATGCCCGACCGCGACCGCGATCTGGTTCAGCGCGCTCACCACGTCGCCGACCGCGTACACGCCGTCGACGCTGGTCTGCTGGTCCTCGCCGACCACGATTTCGTCGCATTCGTCGAGCGTCAGTCCGAGGTCGCGCGCGAGGTCGACGTTCGGTGTGCTGCCCAGCGTCGGATACAGCGTGTCGAACACCTGTTCGTTGCCGTCCTGGTCGCGCACCACCGTCTTGCCGATCTCGAACGCGAGCTTGGCCGGCTTCGGATGCACGTCGATGCCCGCGCGCTTGGCCTGCTCGATGCTCTCGTCCGACGCCTCGCTGTCTTCGCTCGCGATCACGCTGACGTCGTCGGAGAACGTGCGCAGGAACAGCGCATGGCTGACGGTGCTGTCGACCGGCCCGTATACGGCGACGCGGCAGTCGCTGGCTTCGTAGCCGTCGCAGACCGGGCACAGGCGCACGGCACCGGCGGCGATCGCGTCTTCCAGATCGTCCAGCGGCGGCATCACGTCGACGATGCCGGTGGCGAGGATGACGAAGCGTGCGCGCCAGCGTCGGCCGTCGGCAGCGGTGGCTTCGAAGACGTCGCCATCGCGATGCAGGCGCGCGATGCAGCCGTCCTCGATGGTCGCGCCGTAACCGGTCGCCTGGTCGCGCTGCTGCTGCAGCAGCGTGGTGCCGGCGACGCCGCGCGGAAAACCGGGGCAGTTATGGCTGGTCGGAATCCATCGCGCGCGGCTCTTGCCGGCGTCGACCACGAGGATGCGGCGGTGATAGCGCACGAGGTAGGTCGCCGCGGTAAGACCGCCGGGGCCGGCGCCGATGATCAGGCAGTCGAGGACATCGTCCGTCGCGCTCATGCGGCCTCGAGCAGACGCAGGCCGAAGCGATCGCCGGGTGCGTTCCAGCGGTGCGTCACGCGCATGCCGGCGCGGCGCGCGAGATCGTCGAAATACGCATCGGTGTACTTGTGCGAGATCTCGACGACGATGGGTTCGCCCGCGTCGAATACGAAGGCATGGCCGGCAACGTGCACCACCTGCGCGCGGCGGCTCACGATGCTGGTCTCGATGCGGCTGTTCGCCGGCGACCACACCGCGCGATGCGCGAACGCGGCTTCGTTGAAATCGGCGCCGAGCTCGCGGTTGAGCCGCGTCAGCAGGTTCAACGTAAAGGCCGCGGTGACGCCCGCCGCGTCGTTGTACGCCGCTTCCATGTCGGCAACGTCCTTGACCAGGTCGAGACCGATCAGCGCGACGCCGCCGTCGCCCATGGTTTCCCGCATGGCCTGCATGAGGTCCAGCGACTGCGCGTCGTCGAAATTGCCCAGCGTCGAGCCCGGGAAAAACACCAGCGAACGCGCGGCCTGCATGAACGCAGGCGGCACCGGAACGGGACGGGTGAAGTCCGCGCACACCGGCAGCATCTGCACGTCGGGAAATGCGTCGGAGAGTCGCTGCGTGGAATCGAGCAGCGTTTCGCGCGAGATCTCGACGGGCGTGTATGCAACCGGCGAGTCGAGGCCCGCCAACAGCAGCTGCGTCTTGCGCCCGCTGCCGCTGCCGTATTCGACAACGTGCACGTCCGCGCCGACCGCGTCGCGCACCTGCGGCATCACGTGCTGCAGCAGCGCGATCTCGATTCGCGTGAGGTCGTACTCGGGCTGTTGCGTGATCGCTTCGAACAGCTGCGAGCCGCGCTCGTCGTAGAAGTATTTCGACGACAGATGCTTCGGCGTCGACGACAGCCCCGCGATCACGTCGCTGCGCAGGTCGTCGGGCGTGGGCCGCAGGTCGAGCAATACGGGCGCCTGCACCGCACGGTGCAGTCGGGCGTCGAGCAGGTTCATGCGATGTCCTTCGCGAGCCGCAGCCCGGCAAATTGCCAGCGTGCGTGCGGCGGAAAAAAGTTGCGGTAGCTGGCGCGCAGATGGCCGCGCGGGCTGGCGCAGCTTCCGCCACGCAGCACCTGCTGGCCGACCATGAACTTGCCGTTGTATTCGCCAAGCGCGCCGTCCCACGGGCGGAAACCCGGATACGGGAGATACGCGCTCGACGTCCATTCCCAGACGTCGCCGAACATCTGGCGCAGGCCGTCGCGTGCATTGCCGACAGGCTGCAGATATCCGGACTCGACGAAGTTGCCGTCGACTTCGACGCCGTGCGCGGCGCGTTCCCATTCGGCTTCCGTAGGCAGGCGCGCGCCGGCCCAGCGCGCGAAGGCATCGGCTTCGTAATAGCTGAGCTGCGACACCGGTGCGGACGCATCGATCTCTTGCACGCCACCTAGGCCGCACGCGCGTTCGTCGTCGAGCCAGTACAGCGGGCGCTGCCACTGCTCGCCCTGCACGCGGGCCCATCCATCGCTCAGCCACAGCGATGCAGTGCGATAGCCGCCGTCGCGAATGAAGTCGCGATAGTCGCCGCAGGTGACCGGTCGCGTCGCCAGCGCGTATGCGCCGACCAGCGTGCGGTGCCGCGGCGATTCGGGGTCGAATGCAAATGCGTTGGCTTCGGGCCAGCGGTCGGTACCGATCTCGACGATGGCTTCGTCGAACTGCACCCAATCCACCGAACCGGCACCTGCATGCGAACGCGGAAGATCATCGCGATACGCAGGCAGCAATGGATTGCACGACAGCGCATGCAGGATATCGGTCAGCAGCAATTCCTGGTGCTGCTGTTCGTGCTGCAGGCCGAGCTCGATGCGGTGGCGCAGTTCGATGTCGAACTCGTTGCGCGCGAACGCGTCGGCGACGCGCGCATCGATGCGTGCGCGGTAGTCGAGCACCTGCGCCAGCGACGGCCGCGACAGCACGCCGCGCATGGGCCGCGCGTGTTGCGGGCCGACGCTCTGGTAGTAGCTGTTGAACAGCACCTGCCAGGTTTCATCGACGATGCGATAGCCCGGCAATGTCGCGAGAACGAACGTCTCGAAGAACCACGTGGTGTGCGCGAGGTGCCACTTGGTCGGGCTCGCGTCGGGCATGGACTGCACCATCGCGTCCTCGGCCGAGACCGGTGCAGCCAACTCGATGCTGCGCTCGCGCACGGCGCGAAAACGCGACGCCAGCGGATCGACGGAGCAAGCTCCGGCGTCCCGCGCGACGGCAGGCGACAGATCGGTCGACATTCCCATCCTCCAAGCCTACGAAGCGACCGCGACGGCCGGGTGACGGGCGCGCGACGACCGCCCGTAAAGTAGCGGCCATGCCCCTGCCCGCCGACGTGCGCGACGCCTTCCTGATTCCGGACGGCGCGATCTATCTCGATACCGCCTCCAACGCGCCGCGCACCCGTCGCGTCGATGCCGCATTGCGCGAGGCCTGGAGCGAGCAGGCCGCACCGTGGCGGCTGTCATTCGCCGACTGGGAGGCACACATCGAGCGGGTGCGGACGCAGGCGTCGCGGCTGTTCCATGTCGACCTGAAACCCGAGCCCGACGCGGTCGCGCTGGTGCCGTCCGTGGCGCATGCGATGTCGACGGTCGCGTCCGGCTGGCCACTGCAGCCAAGTGACATTGTCGGCATCGTCGACGGCGAATTTCCGTCGGCCCTGCTGCCGTGGCAGATGCGTTGCGAAGCGACGGGCGCGACGTTGCAATCGGTGCCGCGCGAGGATGCCAGCGACGGTTTCGTCGACCTCATCGAACGACGCAAGCCTGCGGTGATCGTGTTGTCGCATGCGCACTGGCGCGACGGCCGCCTGCTCGACCTGGACCGCGTTGCGATGACTGCACGCGCACACCACGTGCCTGTCGTGCTCGACCTCAGCCAGAGCCTCGGCGTGCTGCCGTGTGATGTCGAACGCTGGCAGCCGGCGTTCGCGATGAGCGTCGGCTACAAGTGGTGGCTGGCGCACAAGGGTCTGTGCGCGCTGTGGGTGTCGCCGGAGTGGCGCGGGCGTCTGCAGCCGCTGGAGCAGCACTGGCAGGGGCGCTTGCCGGCGCAGGCGTGGCGGTTCGATACCGACGAGGCGCCGCCGTATCGTGCCGGCGCCCGGCGTTTCGACGGGGGCGAGATTTCGGATCCGTTGCGGCTCGCCATCACGGAAGCAGGTTTGCACGATGTGCTGGAGTGGACGCCGCGTGCAATTTCCGAACGTCTCGGCGAACTGGTCGATCGGCTCAAGCAGCGACTGGCAGCAGCGGGACTCGCGCACTGGTACGTCGAGCCATCGTCACCACACCTGCTCGGCCTCGCACCGGACCAGGATCGCATCGACGCGGTGCGTACTGCATTTGCGGACAACGTGATCATCTGCATCGAGCGTGACAATGTCTTCCGTCTCGCGCCCCACCTGCATATCGACGAGCGCGACATCGATCGCGTCGCCGACGTCGTCATCGGCGCACGCTGACATCTATCGGGTGGCGCCTTAGCGCTGCGGCGTACGGATGAACTGCAGGAATTCGGCGCGCGTGCGCGCGTCTTCGCGGAACGCGCCGAGCATGGTCGACGTCGCCATGCTCACGCCGCGCTTGTGCACGCCGCGGGTGGTCATGCATTCGTGCGTCGCTTCGACCACCACGGCCACGCCCTTCGGCTGCAGCACGCGGTCGATCACTTCGGCGATCTGCGCGGTCATCTTTTCCTGCACCTGGAAGCGGCGCGCGAAGCTTTCTACCACGCGTGCGAGCTTGCTGATGCCGACGACCTTGCCGCTCGGCAGGTAACCGACATGCGCGCGGCCGATGATGGGCGCCATGTGGTGCTCGCAGTGGCTTTCGAATTCGATGTCGCGCAGCACGACCATCTCGTCGTAACCGGCCACTTCCTCGAACGTGCGTTCGAGATATGTTTTCGGGCAGATGCCGTAGCCGACGAACCAGTCGCCGTAGGCATCGACGACGCGGCGCGGCGTGTCGAGCAGGCCTTCGCGGGTCGGGTCATCGCCGGCCCAGCGCAGCAGCGTGCGCACCGCCGCTTCGGCTTCTTCGCGGGAGGGCTTTTCGATGTCGGCCATGCGTGCGGATCCTGCTCGTGATCGCGCGCATCGTAACCGAGCGGCCGTATGTCACGGGCATTGCAATGCGGGATGCGGCGTCCCGTGGCGCAAAAGAAAGAGGCCGGCAATGCCGGCCTCCGGTGCTGCGGGTAGCAGTCGCAGCGTTGGGAACGTACCGACCGTCGCGCGTGGCGCGTGCGGCGGTCGGTGTGGCTACGGTCGTGCTGCGGTATCGCGCACCTTCCGCGCTTGCGCGTTGAGAGGCTGCGCGAGCAGCCGATTAACGCCCGTCGCCGTCCGCATCACCCGGCATCGCCCGCTCGATGTGATGCCAGCCGTCACGCACGGCGCCGCGGGCTTCGCCCCACGCAAGGCGCGAATTGCCCTTGGTGGCATCCCACTTGCGCTCGAGCTCCGGCTCGACCGAGTCGAAATCCTTGCCGCGGTAGCTGCCGTAGGTCTCGTAGCCGTAGCGGTACGCCGGCTGGTAGTCGTTCCAGTCGCGCGAGCTGTTGTAGTAATCGGTCTTGGTGTAGTTGTCCTGGAAGTGCTTCTCGTAACCCGTCGGGTTCACGGCTTCGGCGATCGAGTCGCCCGCCTTCGAGCCGACGATGCCGCCCGCGACGGCGCCGACGAGGCTGCCGACCGGACCCGCGGCCGAACCGACCGCTGCACCGGTGAGGGCACCTGCGACAGCACCCGTGCCGGAACCGAGGTTATGGTCTTTCTTGACGTCGCTCATCGTTGGACTCCGTGTTCTACGTGGGGAAGCCGGCAACCGGCCGGCAGCGGTGCGAGTGACTCTGGGCGGCCGCCGGTACAACGCGAGTGAAGAAATGATGTGATTTCGCGAATGGCCGCTTAACGCGATGCGCGTTCGACTTCACTGCAACGCGACGTCACGCGTGCGTTACGCGCCCAGGCGACGCGCGAGTCCCGATACGCGACGTGCATGTCGCGACAGCGCAGTTGCGATCGACGCCGCCGGCCCAAGCACGTGCAATGCGCTGCGCGCACGCGTGATCCCCGTATAGAGCAGCTCACGCGACAGCACGCGCGTGTCGACCGCCGGCAGTTGCAGCCAGACGGTGTCGAACTCGGAGCCCTGCGCCTTGTGCACGGTCATTGCGAACGCACCGGTGTGCGCAGGCAAAGCGCCCGGCGGAAACGCGCGCAGGCCATCTGCGCCTTCGAACCATGCGAGCGTCGCGCCGTCGACATCGCGCAGGCAGACGCCGACGTCGCCATTGAACAGACCGTGTCGCGCGCTGTTCTCGGTGACCATCAACAGCCGGCCGGGAAAATAGGTATCGTGCTGTGTTCCCGCAAGCGCGGTTTCGATGCGCGCATTGAGCTGCGTCGCGCCCTGCGGGCCATCGCGCAGCGCGGTGAGCAGGCGTACGCGATTGACGCGTGCGAGCGCATCGGCCGGATCGGTGCAGCTGCGCAGTTCGCGCCACGGAGCCAGCAGTGCGTCGCGAAGATCCGACGCGAGCGGATCGATCGCGTCTTCATGGAAACGCACACCGCGCGCGCCGGACCGCAGCCCGGTCAGTGCCGCATCGACATCGCCACGTCGCACCGCATCGGCGACAGGTTCAAGCACGAGCGCGTCGGTCTGGCGATAGCCGCGGTCGAGATGCGCGCGCCGTCCGGCAAGGGGCGCGTTCGGTGACGGCAAGGCATCGGCAGCATCCGCCAATGCAGCGAGCACATCGCCGGCGTCGACCGACGGAAGCTGGTCGCGATCGCCAAGCAGCAGTAGTCGCGCGCTTTGTGGGAGCGCTTCGACGAGCTTGCACATCAGCGGCAGGTCGACCATCGAGGCTTCGTCGACGACCAGCACGTCGACCTTCAACGGATGCTTGGCGTCGAAACGCGCGCGTGTCTGTCCCGGCACCAGGCCGAGCAACCGGTGCAAGGTGCTCGCGCTGGTCGGCAACGTATCGCAGAGATCGCTGTCGATGCTGTCGTCGCGCAAGGCGTCCGCGATGCGACGCACGCTACCGGCCATGCGATCGGCGGCGCGACCGGTCGGGGCAGCGAGTGCGATGCGCGGCGGTGCGTGGCCGTCAGCGCGCGCCTGCGCCGCGACAAGCAGCAGCACGCGAGCGATTGTCGTGGTCTTGCCGGTGCCAGGGCCGCCCGTGACGAGCAGCAAAGGCGACTCCAAGGCACGCAGTGCCGCATGCGCCTGTGCATCGCCGGTGTCGCGCTCGGGAAACAGGCGCGCATGCAATGCATCGACGTCGGCATGCATCGCAGGCGACACGCCCATGCACAGACGCGACAATGCAATCGCAAGTCGGCGTTCGTATTCGCGATAGCGGCGCAGGTAGATGCGGCCGTCCTCGACCACCAGCGGCGATGCAGCATCGCTCTCGACGTCGCGATCGGGCTGTGCGATCCATGCGCACCCGGCAAGTGCGCCGCGCCACGAGGTCGCGTCCGGCCAGTCGATCGGCGTTTCGACGAGTTCGGGCGCGCTGTCGGGGTCGAACGCGGCATGGCCTTGTGCGACGGCGTACGACGCGAGTGCCGCGGCGACCAGCACCGGATCGGTCGCCGCACCATCGATGCGTTGCAAAGCGTGCGCGAGCGCAAGGTCGATCGGGCGCACTGCGCCGCTGCGCTGCAAGGCGTCGAGCAGGCTCATGCGCCGCCTCCGAACAGGCGGTCGAGTGCGTCGACCAGTGCGAATGGCAGGCGATCGGCGTGGACGCCCGGAGACGGCGAACGATGCGCATCGACACCGCGACAGAACACGTAGCGCACGCCGCCCATGTCGCGCTCGTAGTCGTAGGCAGCGCCGAGCCGGAAGCGCAGCCAGCGATGCAGGGCGAGCGTGTAGATCGCGGCCTGCAACGTGTACTCGCCCTCGTGCATCGCGCGCGCCAGCGTCGGCGGCATGTAGTCGGGCAGGCGGTTGGTCTTGTAGTCGAGAACGAAGTAGCGGCCGTCGTGCACGTAGACGAGATCGATCTTGCCGGTCATCAGGCCATCGAGCACGCGGCGCGCACCGAAACCTTCTCGCGCGCTGAGCAGGCCATGCGACTGCACCGTCGACAGCAGCGCATCGACGCCCACGTGGTCGAGTGCGAAGTGGAATTCCATTTCCGCGCGGCGCGACGTGTCAGGCAGGTCGCACAGTCGTGCACCTTCCGGAAGCGCGACGGTCAACGTGTTGCCAATGAGTGCGGTGAGCAGCGGCAGGCCATCGTCGATCTCCGACTGCGAATAACCGCCCGCACGGAATGCGTCGACCAACGCATCCTGCTGACCGTCCGGCGGCGGACCGTCGCGCCAGCCGCGCCATGCGGTGAAGTCGACGTTCTCGAACACCGCATGCACCGCGTCGCCGAAGCGCGTGCCGGCGAAGCGCGGGTCGTCCGCCGCTGCAGCGACGAGTTCGGCGGCGACGTCGAGCGGGGCGGCGGTGACTAGCGGTTCATCCATCGCTTCTTCGCGCTCACCGCGCGGCAACAGCGTTTCGACCGTGCCACTACCGAGTCGCGCGAGCGCACTGAAGGAATAGATCGACCAGTCGCGCGTCAGTGCGCGTTTGGCGGCGCGCGCTCGCGGCACCTGCGTGGACGCGATCGCTCGCAACGGTGCGGCGTCGACCGAACCGACCTCGCGGTCATCGATGACGATCTCGCCACCGGCAAGCGCACCGACATCGGCCAGCATCGGCGCGAGCGGCGTCGACGCATGCGCATACAGCGGGCCGGTGCACAGCCACAGCGCGTGCTCGGCGCGAGTCAGCGCGACGTAGAGCAGGCGCGCGTCCTCGGCCGCCTCGTCCTCGCGCCAGCGTTGCTTGCAGGCATCGTCGGGTTGCAGGTCGAGCACGCGCGTGTCGCCGTCGTGCACGCTGCACCAGCGCGGCGTCTTCGATGCGCCGCCGATGCCCGCGAACGGCAGGAACACCAGCGGGAACTCGAGGCCCTTGCTCTTGTGCACGGTGATCACCTGCACGCGGCGCGCGTCGGATTCCAGGCGCAGCTGCTGTTCCGGGTCGCGATCGTCAGCGCTCGCAATGCGCGCGCGCAGCCAGTCGACCAGACCTTGCGGGCCAAGCGCGCGCTGCGCGGCGTCCTGCAGCGCTTCGCCCAGCTGCATGAAGTCGGACAGGCGACGCTCGCCATCGATGAGCTCGAGCAGCCGCGGCGCGTTCTGCGCGCAGAGTTCGTTGACCAGCGACAGCGGACCCGCGCGCAGCCAGCGCTCGCGCCAACCGATCGCGCGCTGCAGTTCGCGCGCGCGGGCGACGTCGTCGCGGGCGAGCGCATCGATGCGATTGGCATCGAAGCCGAGCAGCACGGTGGCGAGCGCGGCATTGAGTCGCGGGATGTCCGCCGGTGCGAGCAGCGCGTCGAATACCGCGAGCAGTTCCATCGCCTGCACGGTCGCGAACAGGCTGGTGCGTCCTGCGGTGACTGCAGGAATGCCGAGCATCGACAGCGAGCGCTGCATCCGCGCGGCCTCGTCGTGCTTGCGCACCAGCACCGCGATATCGCCCGGCTCGACGGCGCGACCGTCGATGCTCATGCGCCCGGCCGCGGCGAGCGCCAGTGTTTCGTGCACGGCTTCGGCGCAGGCGTAGGTGGCAAGTTGGCGCGATGTGTCCGCGTCGAGCGGCTTGCCGTCATCGCTAGCAGGCAGACGACGGATCGTCAGCGCGGCCGCGGGTTCGCCATCGCGCAGGCAGGCACGATCGTCGCGACGCCCGCCGGCCTCGACAGAATGGAAGCGGATGCGCGGGTCGACGAACGCCGTCGAGCCCGCGTTGTTGTACATACGTTCGACGGCGCGCAACACGCAGGGGCGCGAGCGGAAGTTGCGCAGCAGCGACGGCGCCGGTTGCGCGACGTCGCGCGCGCGCAGGTAGGTGTGCACGTCGCCACCGCGGAAGCGGTAGATCGCCTGCTTGGGGTCGCCGATCAACGCGAGGAACGGCGCGCTGCGCACCTCGTCGTCGAGCAGCAGTGGCGCATCGGCGCCGTCGTCGGCGAACACGCGGCGGAAGATCGACCACTGCCGCGCATCCGTGTCCTGGAATTCGTCGACCAGTGCAGCGTGGTACTGGCGACGCAATTGCGCGCATAGCGTGCGGCCGCGCGGGCCTTCAAGCGCGTTCGCGACGCCGTCGATGAGATCGTCGAAGCTGCGCACGTGGCTCTGGCGCTTCGCCTTCGCGAGTTGACGCGCGGCTTGGTCGCGCACGCGATGCAGAAGCGCGAGGCGGCGTGCGTCGATCCAGTCGTCGTGCTGCCGTCTCGCCTCGACGTACGCCTGCGCTATGTCGAACAGCGGCGACGTCGGGCGCTGTGCGTCCTTGCCCTTGTTGGTGCAGGCGACGAGCTTGGCGGTGGTCAGCAGTTCAATCCTGTCGTGCGCGATTGCGTCGCCGTCGCGCCACGCATCGAGCGCCGCGTAGAGGTTGGCGAGCGTCGGAGCCTTGTAGCTGACGGCGCTGATCGCTTTCCCGGCGAGCGCGGCATTGATCGCGGCGTTGGACATCATCGCCATGCGCTCGCCATGCGCTTCGCAACGCATCAGCGGCACCGTGCAGCGCCGGCAACGGCGATTCGCCGATCTGCGGTGCTTCAGGACGCAGCGACGGCGCACGCAGCAGTTCGCCGAGATCGGCGGCCAGCGCATCCGGTGTGTTCCACCAGGTGTCGAGCAGGTCCGCGGCGTCGCTGTCGGCAGCGAGGGTGCGCCACAGGTCGTGCGCGACCGTTGCGAGCAGTTCGCGATCGTCGCCGGGCGCGCCGGCATCGTGGAACGACTCGCCCGTTTCGAGCGCGTGGTCGGCGAGCACGCGTGTGCAGAAGCCGTGGATGGTGTGCACTGCAGCGGCATCGATCTCGCGCGCGGCCTGTTGCAGGCGCCGGCGCAGCGCGACTGGATCCTCGACCTGCTGCTGGCGTTCGACGAGTTGCCGGCACAGCCCGACTTCCGCGTCGTCGCCGGGAATCACCGCCCCTGATGCCACCCGAGCGACAAGCTGCAGGCGTCGACGCAGGCGCTCACGCAGTTCCTGCGTCGCCGCTTCGGTGAAGGTCACCGCGAGAATCTGGCTCACGCGCATGCCGCGCTCGATGATGAGCCGCGTGACGATCGTCGCCAGCGTGAATGTCTTGCCTGTACCCGCGCTCGCTTCGATCAGTCGGATGCCGGTGAGCGGCATGTCGAGGAAGGCGTCCACGTCGTCGTGCGTGTCGATGTCGGGTGGCGGCAGGTCGACGATGCTCATGCGTCGATCTCGGCGCGCGCATGCAGCACCGCGTCGAACACGCGACGTGCGAGCGCCTGGAAGCGTGCGGCCCCGTCTTCGCCCGCGAACGGATCGCGGCCGCGCAAGGTGAGCTGCGCTGCCGCGGTGCCGCCTTCCGCCCATTGGCGCAGCCCGAGCCATCGATCGCGCGCGGCGCGCCATGCGCGATCATCCTGGCCGTCGTACCAGAGCCAGCCGGCGTACGCGCCGAACGGAAGCGGTTCGGTCAATCCATCGGAACGCAGCTTCAGCAGCATCGCGAGGATGTTGCGCGCCTGCGCGGGATCTACCGGCGCGCGTTCGATCGCATCGACGCGGCCGTCGTGGACGATGAACTGCACCAGCGGCACTGCGCGACCGAGCGCGCAGGCCACCAGCCAGTCGAGCCCATGCGCGATCTGTGCGGGGCCGTTCGCCTCGCCGAAGCGCAGTCGCGCAAGTCCGTGCGGATGCACATTGCGCAGGCGACCGTGCAGGCGCACCGCATCGACGTCGAGATCGAACCCGAATTCCTCGGCGACGGTCGATTCGTGCCAGCCGGTGAACAGCTCGGCGAACGGACGAATTTCATCGACGACGTCGTCGAGCACCCGCTGGCCGAAAACGCCTGAGGGCAGAAGACCCTGCGCGCGCAGTCGTCGCGCGAGTTGCTGCGTGCGGCCGGTGATGTGCGCGTCGAAGACCGCATCGCGCAGGCGATCGGCGCTGCGATGCTCGAGCACCAGCGGTTCGATATCGATGATCGGTGCGCCTGCGTCGGGCAGGCGCAGTTGCAGGCGCTGGCGCAGGAACGCGTCGGGCGGGCTGCGCAGGAATGCGGCGAGATCGCCGAGCGCGACTTCGCGCGTCGGCGGATGCGGCGGCGGCAACGGCGTGTTGACCCACGGCGGCGCTTCGCGTCGACGCTGCGGCGTGGTGCGCGCGGCCTGCTGCCACTCGCCGCGATAACTGAAACGCCGCGGTTCGATCGCATCGCCATCGACACCGAACGCTTCCGCGCAGAACGGCTGCAGCGGATGGCGCACGACGAAGCGCTTGCGTGTGTCGGCCGGGTCGGCGTGGTATTCGGCGGCGACGTCGAGCAGCTCGTTCACCAGCACCGACGGCTCGCGCACGCTGCCGTCGTGTGGATCGGCGCCGAGATAGCTCAGGTAGAAGACATCGTTCGCCGACGCGAGCAATTGCAGGAACATGAAACGGTCGTCGTCGCGCACCGAGCGATCGCCGCGGCGTCGATTCGGGCCGTCGAGTTCACGCAGGCGCTGGTCGAGGCCGCCGCCGGGATCGCTGCGCGGAAACTCGCCGTCGTTGAGGCCGAGGATGCAGATCGCGCGGAACGGCAGCAGGCGCATCGGCACCATGCGGCCGAAGCTGACGCCGCCATTCATCAGCGGCGCGCGCGTGTCGGGCTCGGCGAGCTTCGCGTCGAAATGCGCACGCACGACGTCGGGTTCGAGCGGCGCGGTGAACGCGGCGCGGCGTGCGGCGTCGGCGAATTCATCGATGAGCGTGCGCAGGCGATCGAGCGCGCGTTCGTCGGCGACGTCCCGCGGGCGTTCGGGGAACACCGCCGCGAGCAACGCCAGCAGGCGTTCGCGCCATTGTTCTGGCGGCATCGCGTTCGACAGCACGCGCTCGTAGCGTGTCAGCACGCGAATCAGGCCGATCAGCGTGTCGAGCGCGGCAAGATCGCCGCCTTCGAGTTCCGGCCAGCCGGCGACGTCGCCGAGCATCGCGTCCGAGCCCGTGGCGTGGCCGATCAGCAGGCGATCGAGCGCGAACTGCCAGGTGTAGATCGCATCGTCCGGCGCGCCGTGGCGCGCGCGATGCGCACCGTCGAGACCCCAGCACGCGCCGGCGTCCTGCAGCCAGTCGTGCAGGCGATCGAACGACGCGGGTTCGAGCCCGGCGTGTTGCGCGATCGCCGGCGTCGCCAGAAGATCCAGCACTTCGTTGAGGCCGAGGCGCGACACCGGCAACGCGAGCAGGCGCGAGAACACTTCGGCCAGTGGCTCGCTGGCGAGCGGGCTGGCGTCGGCGACGGTGTAGGGAATGAAATCGGTGCGCCCGTGCACGCCGCCGAACACGGCTTCGACGTACGGCAGGTACGGATCGATGTCCGGCGCAAGCACGGCGATGTCGCGCGGCTGCAGCGGCGGATCGAAGCGCGGGTCTTCGAGCAGCGCGCGCAACTGATCGTGCAGCACCTGCACTTCGCGAAGGCGCGTCGGTGCGGCATGCACCTGCAGGCTGGCGTCGCTGCGATCGAGCGTGTCGCGCCATGGTGTTGGCGGCGACGGGCGACGATGCAGCAGGTCGCGCCTCAATCGTTGCAGCAACGTTTCCTTCGATAGGTCGAGCTGCGCATCGGATTCGGGGTCGGCGTACGCGGCCAGGTCGAAATCCGGATGCACGATCTCGTAGCCGCCGAGCACCGCCATGAAGTCGCGGCCGGACGCGCCCCAGGCCTGCAGCAACGGGTTGTCCTCGACGTCCAGTACGTCGCCGAACGCGGCGTCTTCGCCGAGTTCCAGCCGATGCGGCAGCGTGCGCACGTCGCCCCAGTACGCGGCAACCGGCGACGGCAGGTAGAAGTGCAGCGGGCCGACGCGCGCCGCGGTGGCGATCACGCGCAGCGTGTCGGGCGAGACGTTGAGCGTGGCGAACACGAACAGGCGCGGCGGCAGGCCGGCGGGCGTTTCCGTCGCGTCGGCGCCGAAGCGGTCGAGGTAGCGCTGGATGCGTCGCGCGCGATGCGGGCGGTCAGCGCCGAGGCGTCGCCACAGCACCGCCTGCGGATCGCGCGGCGCCTGCCCGGCATCCCACGCGAGCAGCCAGTCGCGGCGCCAAGCCTGGTACTTGTCGAAGGTGCTAGCGAGCGCACCGGCCAGCGACCAGGCCTTGAGCGGGTCGGCGTCCCCGGCGTCGGGCGTCAGGTACGTGCGCAGCGGACGCAGCACCGGGTCGCGCATCGCGCGCTCGTCCTGCAGCAGCGCGAGCAGGCGCCAGCGCATGGCCTCGGCGTCGAGATCGTCGGCGCGGCCGTCGACATTGGCGTCGAGCACCTGCGCGACCAGCTCGCCGGGCGTGAGGAAGACGATGTTCGCGGCGATGCCATGCGCCTGCGCGAGCGTGGCCTGCAGCCAGCGGCGCATGGACGGCTGCGGGATGACCACAATGTCCGGCGCCAGCAACGCCTGCCCGGCCGTCGGCCGCCGGAGCTCCTCGGCCATGAGACCGGCCAGGATTTCCAGAGAATTCGAGTGGTACAGGCGGAAATCGGTGGCGGCAGCCATCCGGCCATCTTGCCGCAGGACGTCGCAGCCGGTGAGATGCGCGGCTCACGACACGGCGAGATGTATCGGAACGAGCGCGAGCGTCGCGAATCTCCGGCGTGCGGGAGATTGAACGTCGAGCCTCGCGACACACGCCGTTGCAGCCGCGATTGGTGCGCCGCTGGCCGCCCTGCGACAATGCGCGCACTCCCGGCCTGTTCAGCCGCGCGCCCGTAGCCTTCGCGCCGCCTTCGTGCGCGTGCACGTGACCGACCCCATGACCCAACCTTCGCCCATCGTCGCCCTGCGTGGGCTGCGCCTCACGCGCGGCGACCGCACGATCCTGCACGACGTGAACCTCGAGGTTCTGCCGGGCGAAGTCGTGGCCGTGCTCGGCCCGTCGGGCTGCGGCAAGTCGACGCTGCTGTCGGCACTGACCGGCGAACTCGCGCCGGCGGCCGGTACCGTCGAAGTTCTCGGTCAGACGATGCCGCGCGCCAGCCGCGCGCTGCTCGAACTGCGCCGCGGCATCGGCGTGATGTTGCAGGGCAATGGCCTGCTGACCGATCTCACCGTCGCCGAGAACGTCGCGCTGCCGCTGCGCACGCATACCGATCTGCCCGACGCGGTGATCCGTCGCCTGGTCGAAATGAAGCTGCATGCGGTCGGCCTGCGTGCGGCCGTCGACGCGTATCCGCGCGAACTCTCCGGCGGCATGGCGCGGCGCGTCGCACTGGCGCGTGCGCTCGCGCTCGACCCACCGCTGATGATCTACGACGAACCGCTGACCGGCCTCGACCCGATCGCATCGGGCGTCGTGATGTCGCTGGTGCGTCGCCTCAACGACACGCTAGGCCTGACCTCGATCGTGGTGACCCACCACGTGCACGAGACGCTTCCGGTCGCCGACCGCGCGCTGGTCATCGCCAACGGCCGCATCGTGTTCTCGGGCACGCCGTCCGAGCTCGAGCAGTCCGACGACCCGTTCGTGCAGCAGTTCCTGCGCGGCGCGCCGGACGGCCCGATCGCCTTCGATGCCGCGCCGCGCGCGGCGGGAGCCGCCGCCTGATGTTCGCGACGACCATCCGCACGCTCGGCCAGGCCGGGATGTTCTCGTTCTCGGTGCTGCGCGCGAGCCGCCCGACCGGCGACTTCCTGCGCGAGCTCGTGCGCGAGATCTACAAGATCGGCGCGCGCTCGCTGCCGATCATCTCGGTCGGCGGCGCCTTCGTCGGCCTGTCGCTGACGCTGCTCGGCTACAAGGCGTTGACCACCTACGGCGCGGCCAACCAGGTCAGCGCGCTGCTCGGCCTCGGCATGTACCGCGAGCTCGCGCCGGTGCTCACCGCGCTGCTGTTCATCGGCCGCGCCGGCAGCTCCATCGCCGCCGAACTCGGGCTGATGCGCGCGACCGACCAGATCACCGCGCTCGGCCTGATGGGTATCGACCCGGTCGGCAAGGCCGTCGCGCCGCGCTTCTGGGCGGCGGTGCTGAGCGTGCCGCTGCTGACCGGCTTCTTCTGCGCGGCCGGCATCCTCGCCAGCTATCTCGAAGCCGTGCACGTGATCGGCCTCGAGGCCGGCCCGTTCTGGCAGGTGATGCGCGACGCGGTCGACTTCCACGACGACTTCCTCGTCGCGCTGGAAAAGGCCGCGGTGTTCGGCGCGCTGTCGGCGTGGGTCGCCGCGTTCGTCGGCTACCACGCCGAGCCGACCATCGAAGGCACGTCGCTCGCGACCACGCGTGCGGTGGTCAATGCCTCGCTCTTGGTACTGATGTTCAACTTCGTGCTGTCGGCGCTGCTCTTTAGATAAGCCGCCATCGCCCTTGAATCCGGCGCGAAGCGCGCCAAGTAACGCTGGGAACCCGTCCAATGCGCAGTCCACGAATCGAATTCGCCGTCGGCGCCTTCCTGCTGCTCGCACTCGCGACGCTGCTGGTGCTCGCGATCGCGTCGACCAACGGCCACTGGGGCGGCCGCGGCGACACGTACGCGATCAAGGCGCGCTTCACCAACATCGGCGCGCTGCGTCCTAACGCGCCGGTAAAGATCGGCGGCGTGATGGTCGGGCAGGTGGCCGATATTCAGCTCGACCCGGTTAAATACGACTCCATCGTGACGCTGGCGATCGAGGGGAAGTACAAGCAGCTGCCGTCCGATACCGCCGCCGGCATCTTCACCAACGGGCTGCTCGGCGAAAGCTACATCGGCCTGACGCCGGGCGGCGATCCCACGCCGCTGAAAGCCGGCGACGAGCTCTACCTCACGCAACCTGCCGTCGACCTGATGCAGCTCGTCGGCAAGTACATGTTCAGTGGCGCCGGCAAGTCCGATGCCGCAAGCGATAGCGGCGCGGATGCCGCACCCAAGGAGTAAGTCATGAAGCGCACCGCATTGTCCGTCCTGCTCGCCGCCGCGTTCGTCGCGCCTGTCGCCATGGCTTCGGCCGCAGCGCCCGTCGCCTCCCAGCAGGCCGGCACGCCGTCCCGCCTCGTGCTCGAGAACAGCACGCGCATGCTCAACACGCTGGAAACGCGCCGCGCCGAGTTCGCCAAGAACCGCACCGCGCTCAAGCAGTTCGTGTCGAGCGAGTTCAACCAGATGTTCGACCGCAACTATGCGGCGCGCCTGGTGCTGGGCGCGCACGGCCGTGGCGCGTCGGATGCCGACGTCGCGACGTTCGCCGACGCGCTGAGCGAAAACCTGATGCAGCGTTACGGTTCGTCGCTGCTCGACTTCAACACGCGCCTGACGGTGAAGGTGAAGTCGGAGACGCCGATCGGCAACGGCCTCGCCACGCGCGTGTCGACGCAGATGCTGCGCTCCGGCGGCGAGCCGATTCCGGTCGACTACCTGATGCATCAGGTCAACGGCCAGTGGAAGGTGTTCGACGTGCTGGTCGAAGGCGTGAGCTTCGTGCAGACCTTCCGCAGCCAGTTCGACGGCCCGCTGTCGCATGCCTCGATCGCGCAGGTCGCCGCCGATCTCAAGGCGGGCAAGCTGCAGGCGAAGGCCAAGCAGTGACGACCGCGCGCGTCCGCCGCGACGGCGACGTGCTGCACCTGGACGGCCGCCTCGACCGGGCGGCCGTCGCTTCGACGTGGCGCGCCGTACAGCCGCTGCGTGCCGGCGCCACGCGCATCGACGTCACCGGCGTCGATGCGGTCGACAGCGCGGGCCTCGCGATGCTGGCCGAACTGGCCGCTGGCGGGCTTGCCGTGAACGGCGAACCGGCCGGCCTTGCCGAGCTGCGCGCGGCCTATCGCCTCGATGGATCGCTGGGTTTCGGCGCCTGACGGATCGCCCGTCCCGCCGTCCCCGCTAAAATGCCCGCATGACCCCTACCGCCGCCCTACGCCGCGCCCGTCGCCCGGGTGTCCCGGCCCGGTCGCTGCTCGTCCTCGCACTGATCGCCGCGACCTCGCCCGCATGGGCGCAGGACGCGACGCCGATCGCGACGCCGGCGCCGACTGAAAACGCTGCGCCGGTGGCGGATACGCCGCCTGTTGAAGCGTCGACGACGGCGCGCGATGCATCGACCGATGCGTCGACGCCGCCGACCGATCCGGCGCAGGACGCCACGAGTTCGCCGCCTGCTGACACCGCGACGTCGAGCGTTCCTGCCCACAGCGCCGAAGCGCTGCCGACCAACGAGCCGACATCCGCAGGCACGCCGCCGCCGACAGACGCAACACAGTCCCCGACGCCGGATGCCACCGCTGCCGAAGGCGACTTCGACACGCTGTACGGCCCCACGGGCGGCACCAACGTCGGCCGCGGGTCTGCCGGCGTGATCTGGGATCCGTGGGAGCCCTACAACCGCAAGATGCATCGGCTCAACAACGCGGTCGACAAGTACGCCGCGCATCCGCTCGCGAAGGCCTACGTCGCCGTGGTGCCGCGCCCGCTGCGCAGTGGCGTCAGCAACTTCTTCAGCAACCTCGGCCAGCCGATCACCGCGGTCAACGCGCTGCTGCAGGGCAAGCCCAAGCTCGCGGCGCATGCACTTGGTCGGTTCGTCATGAATTCGACGCTCGGCATCGGCGGCGTGTTCGACCCGGCCACCGACGCCAAGCTCGAGAACGGCAACGAGGACTTCGGGCAGACGCTCGGTGTCTGGGGCTGGAAGCGATCGCGCTATTTCGAGCTGCCGTTCTTCGGCCCGCGCACCGTGCGCGACATCGTCGGCATGGTCGGCGACGCGCCGCTGTCGCCGATGCGTGGCATGGAAGAGGACAAGGTGCGCATTCCGCTGCAGGGCCTGCAGCTGGTCGACCTGCGCGCGCAGCTGATGTCGACCGACGCCCTGCGCGAAGGCGTGCAGGACGACTACGCGCTGGTGCGCGATGCGTGGATGCAGCGCCGCATGTATCAGATCAACGGCGAGACCGGCCAGGATCTGCCCGAGTACCTGCGCGACGCGCCGATCGTGCCGGTCAACGCGATGCCGGTGCGCGGCGGCAGGTAATCACCGCGCGAGCGACGCTCAGCCGTCGCTCGGAATCAGCCGCCCCGTTTCGCCTTCGGCGACGAACGCGATGTCGTCGAGTTCGGGCAGCAATTCTTCCGACACCTTGCGCTTGCCGCGCGCGCCCAGCGCGACTAGACGACGTGCGCGCGGAATGACCGCCTGACGCGATTCGCTGAGGCGATTGCGTGCGTCGAGATACGCCTTGCTCGCGTCTTCGAGACGATTGCCGACGCGGTCGAACTCGCCGAGGAAACTGGTCAGCGCGTCGAGCAAGAGGCCGCCGGCCTCGCCGATCTCGCGCGCCTGCTTCTGGATGCGATCACGCGTCCACAGACGTTCGACCACGCGCAGCACCGCCATCAGTGTGTTGGGCGACGCGAACACCACACCCTTCTCGAATGCCTCGGTCTGGATCGCCCCATCGAAGCCGAGCGCCGCCGACAATGCGCCTTCGATCGGCACGAACGCGATGGTGACTTCCAGCGCGGTCTCGCCCATTAGGCGCGGATAGTTGCGATCGGCGAGGTCGCGCACATGCTGGCGCAGGCCGACCGCATGACGACGCATCGCATCGTTCTGCGCATCGGGCGTTTCGGCGTTCATCGCCTCCTCCCACGCGACCAGGTTGACCTTGCTGTCGACGACGACGCAGCGATCGCCCGGCAGGCGCACCACGACGTCGGGACGCAGCACGCGGCCGTCCTCGTCGCTGCCCTGCTTCTGGCGGTCGTAGTGCGTGCCTTCTTCCAGACCCGAGCCGCGCAGCACGTTCTCGAGCATCAGCTCGCCCCAGTCGCCGCGTACCTTCGCGTTGCCGCGCAGCGCCTTGGTGAGCGCAGCGGCCTGTGCCGCCATGTCCTGGTTGAGCGTGCGCAACTCGTTGACGGCGCCGACCAGCGTCGCGCGTTCGCGCGCTTCGTCGCTGTAGACGGTGTCGACGCGCTGGCGGAACTGGTTGAGCTGTTCCGCAAACGGTTTCAGCAGCGTTTCGATGTCGGCCTTCGACTGCACCGTCGCGTGGCGCACGTTCTTCTCGAACTGCTCGCCGCGCTCAGCGAACACCTTGCCCGCCATCTGCGCGAACGCATCGGACAACTTGGCCTGTGCCTGATCGACGAACGTGCGCATCTCTTCGTGCTGGCGTCGTGCGTGCTCGAGATGCGCGGTCGCCTGCGCGTGTTCCTCACGCCAGCGGGTGACGTCCGCATCGAGCGCGACGGTGCGGGCGCGCGCGGCTTCGAGCTGGCGGTTGCGATCCTCGAGTTCTGCGAGCGCGGCCGAACGGGCGACGCGCTCGTCTTCCAGCGCGACACGCAGGCTGTCGACCGCCACCTGCACCCGCGCGTGTTCGTCCTTTAGTCGCGCATGCGCTTCGGCGTCTGCGCGCAAACCACCCAATGCTTCGGCGTCGACGCGTGCACGATCACGCGAGGCATCGAGTTCCGCCGCAAGGCGATCACGATCGGCCAGCACCGCGGCAAACGCCGGATCGTTGCCGCTGCGCTTCTGCAGTCGCACCAGCGCATGGCCGACATAGCCGAGCGCGGCCACCGCGGCCAGCAGCAGGCCGTAGACGATCAGTGGGGACGTCGGGCCCATGCGGCCTCCAAGGCGGGAAAGCGTCACAGGGTAGGGTCATTTACGTCTCAATGCGTGAGACAGCCGGCGTCACGCCACTGAGACTGCGGCGGATTTGTGCTTTCCACCTTCCACGCGAGACGCACGCATGTTCTTCGACGGCTGGTGGGGTCCCTTGCGCATCGTGATCGTGGGCGTACTCGCCTACGTCGCCTTGTTGCTGCTGCTTCGCGTGTTCGGCAAACGCTCGCTGTCGAAATGGAACGCCTACGACCTGGTGCTGACCGTGGCGCTGGGCTCGACGATGGCGAGCGTGGTGATGTCGAAGGACACCACGCTGGTCGAAGGCATCGTCGGCTTCCTGCTGCTGCTCGTGCTTCAGTACCTCGTCACCAGCATCGCCGTGCGTGTGCGTGGATTCCAGACCACGCTCGCGTCGAAACCGACGTTGATGCTTGCGCGCGGCCGGCCACTGGCGCACACCCTGCGCGAGCAGCGCGTCACCCAGGAGGAAGTGCTGGCCGCCGTGCGCGCCAAAGGCCTGGGAAGCCTCGACGACGTGGCCGCCGTGGTGCTGGAAACCGACGGCAACTTCAGCGTGATCCCGAACGACGGCCTCGGCGACGGCTCCGCGCTGGCCGATGTACCGGGCGCGCAGGACCTGCGCGGCAAACGCACGTCTCACGGCGGCGGCAACGAACAGACGCGCCACGCGCAGCAGTCCGGCGGCGGTGAAACGATCCCGAAGTAAGCGCGCCGCCGGTGCCGCGTCTGCGACGATGGCGCCATGCTGAGCTTCGTAATTCCCGCCCACGACGAAGCGCCGCGCCTGCCGGCGACGCTGGCGTCGCTGCATGCGGCGGCGCGCGACTGCTGCGTGGAGCACGAAATCGTGGTGGTCGACGACGCGTCGACCGACGGCACCGGCGACGTCGCGAAAGCGAACGGCGCGCGCGTGATCCGCGCCGAACACCGGCACATCGCCGCGACCCGCAACTCCGGCGCGCGTGCGGCAGTCGGCACGATCCTCGTATTCGTCGACGCCGACACACTGGTGCCCGCGGCGACGCTCGCGGCCGCGCTCACTGCATTACGCGACGGAGCCATCGGCGGCGGCGCCGACATCCGCATGGACGGCGTACTGCCCTGGCATCAACGCATCGGTGTCACGCTTGGCGTCGCACTTGTGCGCGTGCTGCGCATCGCCGCCGGCTGCTTCGTGTTCTGCACCCGCGAAGCCTTCGACGCCACCGGCGGCTTCGACGAACGCTGGTACGCCGGCGAAGACGTGGCGATGAGTCGCGCGCTCGCGAGCGTCGGTCGATTCGTGCTGCTGCGCGAACCCGTGGTGACTTCGTCGCGAAAACTGCAGACGTTTACGCCAGTCGAGCATTTGCGATTGATGCTGCGTGTCGCGTTGCGAGGTCGAGGCGTACTGCGCTCACGCGAGCATCTCGGGCTCTGGTACGAGCGGCGCGAGAAGGATTGAGAGCGACAGGCAACGCGCCGCGATGTGTCGCGTGCCGTGTTGCATGTGGGCAGTCGCCGTCGCAACAAATCTACGCATGCTTGCGACGCGATGAGATCGAGTAGCAAGAAGCCGACGGCCGCTCCGCTCCGTAAAACGCGCTAACCCCTCAACTCACACGAGACCCGAAGGGCGGCGAGCAGGACGCGCGCCGTCCGCACCCGAGCCAGGATGGCGAGTGTGCGGATCGTATGGACCTACACGCCGCGGGCTGTAGATCCGTCGGGGAAGGTGCTTTCTTTTGGTTAACTTTTCTTTGCACCAGCAAAGAAAAGTAACTTGGGCGCTTCAGCGCACGAAACGCTCTTGCTTCACACCAAGACCAAACCCGGACTCAATCCAAAACCCGACAAAACACCGCCTTCAAATACCGCGACTCCTGCACGCTAGCCAGCACAGGATGATCCGCCCCCGCACCCGAAACCCGCAGAATCTGCACTGTGCGATTCGCATAGAACGCCGCACGCCGCAGCATGTCGAGGAACTGATCCTCGCTCACCAGACCCGTGCACGAGAACGTCGCGAGCAAACCGCCCGGCTTCGTAACGCCAAGCGCGAGCTTGTTCATGTCGAGATACTTCTTCAGCGCCGGGATCACCTGCTCGCGATCGCGCGTCATCTTCGCCGGGTCGAGGATCACCACGTCGTAGGCGTCACCGCGATTTCCGGCATCACGCAGCCACGGAAAAATGTCGGCCTGCACGAACTTGATGCGCTGGTCGTTGAGCTTCGCATTCGCCTTGGCGATCGAGAGCACGTCGTCATCGATGTCGATGCCGGTGACTTCGCTCGCGCCACGTACCGCGGCATACACGCCGAAGCCGCCGGTGTTGCAGCAGAGATCCAGCACGGTCTTGCCGTGGACCCGCTGGCTCAGCCACTCGCGGTTGTCGCGCTGGTCGGTGAAGAAGCCGGTCTTGTGCGCGCCCGACGGATCGGCGCGGAAGCGGATGCCGTTCTCGGTGATGATGGCGGCCGGCACTGCGGACTGCACGCGGAAGTCGAAGCTTTCCTGCTTCTGCACGTGCTCATCGGCGAAGCTGAAAAAGCGGCAGCCCGGGAACTGCTCGGCGAGCGCGACGTAGACCCATTCGCGATAACGGAACATGCCGGCCGAGAAGAATTCGACGACCAGCAGATCGGCATAACGATCGACCACAAGACCCGACAGCCCATCGCCCTCGCTATGCACCACGCGCCAGGCATCGGTGACGTCGTCGAGCTTGAGCAGGTCGCGGCGCAGCGACACCGCTTCGGCGATCTTGCGCGAAAACCAGCGCTCATCGACCACGACGTTGCGGTCAGTCTCGAGGATGCGCACGGCGATGCGCGAGTGGCCGTTGTAGAAGCCGCGGCCGATCCATTCGCCGTCGACGCCGATCACGTCGACCAGCGCGCCGGGCTTGGGCCGCTGCGCCGGCTTCTCGACCAGGCGCTGGAAAATCCACGGATGCGTGGACTTCCACGCGTTCTTGAGGTGTACGACGGGCAGTTCGTTCATCGGCCTATTGTAGGTGGCGCGGCGTTCGCGCCCGGCTGATGGGTCGTCACGGCCGTCACGCTGCGTCCGGTTTTATCGCCACAGCGTTCCACGGCCGCCACCAGCCAGCGGCCTTGCAATCGCCCGACCACGGCGCCAAGTCGATCGCATGCACCTGCACACGCCCGCGATGCCGACCGACCCCGCGCAGCAACGCCAGCTGGACCGGCGTCGCTGGCGGCGGGCCTTCAACGTGTCGCTGGCCGGCGTGCTCGCGCTACTGGCGATCTATTCGGCGCAGTCGACCTTCGACGTCGGCGCGTGGTCGGTGCGGCCGCACGATATCGACGGTCTGCGCGGCATCGCCACCGCGCCGCTGCTGCACGGCTCGATCGAGCATGTCGGCAGCAATGCGCTCGGCCTGCTCGCGCTCGGTACGTTGACCATCGCGCAATACCCGCGCGCCCTGCTGCGCACGGTGCCGCTGGCGTGGATCGGCTCGGGCCTGGCGGCGTGGTGGCTCGGAACGGCGGGCTCGGCGCACCTCGGTGCAAGCGGCGTCATCAACGGCATGCTGTTCATGGTGCTGACGCTGGGCCTGATGCG
This sequence comes from Lysobacter sp. HA35, assembly GCF_054061195.1. Lineage (NCBI taxonomy): Bacteria > Pseudomonadati > Pseudomonadota > Gammaproteobacteria > Lysobacterales > Lysobacteraceae > Lysobacter > Lysobacter sp. HA35. Next base: position 2,498,216 of record NZ_JBSSDY010000001.1, read on the forward strand.
GCGCGATCGTCCCGCCGTCGCCGCGGCGATGCTCGGGCTCACCCTCTTCGGCGGCATGCTGTTGTCGGTGCTGCCGCACGAGGCCGGCATCTCGTGGCAGTCGCATCTCGGCGGTGCGATCGGCGGCGTGATCGGTGGTGTGTGGGCGCGTCATGCCGACCCGCTGCCGCCGCGCGTGCGCTACAGCTGGGAAGACGAGGACGAAGACGCTGCGGACATTGAGGTACTCGACGCGCCGGTCGAACCCGTGCGTCGCGACGTCTCGCGCATCAGCTGGGGCTGATCAGCGCGACGCGAGATCCAGCGCGAGGCCGGCGAACACCGCAAGCCCGACCCAGTGGTTGTGCAGGAACGCGCGGAAGCAGGCGCTGCGTTCGCGATGCCGTGCGATGTGGAATTCCCACACCACCAGCGCGACCGAGATGGCGAGCCCGACCACGTAGGCGGGCCCGAGCTGGCTCATCACGCCGACCACCGCAAGCAGCACGAAGAACAGCGTGTACAGGATCGACTGCGCGGTGAGGTCGTGGCGACCGAACAGGATCGCGGTCGACTTGCTGCCCATGCGCAGGTCGTCTTCGCGATCGACCATCGCGTACCAGGTGTCGTACGCCGTCGACCAGACGATGTTCGCGATGTACAGCACCCACGCGACGGTCGGCACCTCGCCGCGAATGGCCGCGAACGCCATCGGGATGCCCCAGCCAAACGCCATGCCGAGATACACCTGCGGGAAGTAGGTGTAGCGCTTGAGGTAGGGATAACTCGCAGCAAGCACGATGCCGACGAAACTCATCAGTATCGTCAGCCGGTTCAACGTGCATACCAGCGCGAACGCGGCGACCATCAGCACGCCGAACACCGCGAGCGCTTCGCGACCACGCACCGCGCCAGTCGCAAGTGGTCGATCCTTCGTACGTTCGACATGCGGATCGAGCCAGCGATCGGCGTAGTCGTTGATCACGCAACCGGCCGACCGCGTCAGCCAGACGCCCAACGAGAACACCGCCAGCGTCCACAGCGGCGGCAGCCCGCGCGCGGCCAGCCACAGGCCCCACCAGGTCGGCCACAGCAGCAGCAACCAGCCGATCGGGCGGTCGCCGCGCACCAGCGCCCAGTACAGGCGCAGCCGTTGCTGCCAGCCGGTGGACGGGGAAGAGGTCGGGTCGGAAGCGCTCATCGTGGGTCTGCGACGCCGCGACGCGCGGCGCCTACAGGGTACCGGCGACCAACGGCGACGTTCACCCGCAGCCGCCGCGACACCCGGCGAATACGGCTAGAATGCCCGTCCCGCGCGGCCTGCCGCGTGCGGTTTCAACGCAACGCGCCTGTAGCTCAGCCGGATAGAGTAGTGGCTTCCGAAGCCATTGGTCGGGGGTTCGAATCCCTCCAGGCGCGCCAATCATGCGGACTTTCGCGGCCGGGTCGGAATGACGACCACGGGATCCGAGCACGTGGAACGATCGCGTCGGCGTCCTTTGCAGCCGCCGGTGTCGTAACTGGCGATTTGTCGGCCGAATCCTTATCGTCCCGGCTCGCATTCGCCAGCAGGAGATTCCATGACTTCATCACGCAGCCACCTCGACATCGCGCTCGCCTCGATCGCCGTGTTCGCCAACGACGGCCGCCTCGACCACGCCGAACTCGACAAACTCCTCGAGCTCGCAGAACGCGACGGCACCTACGACGAGGATGAGAAGCGCGTGCTGGAGAGCATCTTCAAGCAGGCCGAACAGACTCAGCTGGACCCGTCGGTCGCCGCGCGCATCGCGGACGTCCGCAAGGCACACGGACTGGCTTGACCCACCGAGGTGCGCGGCCATTCGCCGCGCATTTCAGGCGAAACGATTCCACAACGTTTCGAAATGCCCGGCGAAGACCCGCGCGAGATACGGGTCTTTGCTGACGACGAGGTTCTCGAAGTTGTTGGCGCTGGCCGATCGCGTCCAGTTGAAGCTGCCATTGGCCACTGTGGCGCCATCGAACACCGCGAACTTGTGATGCATGTGATACGGCGTGGCGTCCGTGCGAACGTCAATGCCCGCAGCCGACAGTTCGTCGAGGTCACTACCGGTATCCAAGCGCTTGTCGTCGTCGCTGACGATGCGAACCGTGACGCCCCGGCGCTGGGCGTCGAGGATTGCGCGGGTGATGCGATCGTCGGAGATCGTGAAGACACACGCGTCGGCCGTACGTTTCGCACCCTGCCAGAGCGACTGCAACTGGCGTAGGCAGGCGTCACCGGGCGAAAAAAACGCGGTGGTGGCGGCGCTCGCGCCGACAGCCGCGACCTCCAGTGTCTTGACCACCTGCTCGAGCCAACGCAGCAGCTCGAGCGCTGTCGAGGGATCGGCGCGTACCGAGTCCCGCGCGATGTCGAAGGCGCGGTTGCGGAGGTAGCGCACCTGGTCCGCCGTGGCCTGCTGGCCGATGTCGCGCAGCTCGAGCCGCTCCTCGTTGTCGAGATGAGCGTCTTCTGCCGACTCGCGAAGTACGCGGTCGAGCGCCTGGAGATCGATCATGCCGGTGGCGCCGCCAGCCGCTTCTGCACGTCGTCACGCATGCGGGCAAGATCCTGCTCGGCCTGACGGCGCTTCTCGAAGCCATCGCGGTGTATCTGGCGCACATCCTCCACGGTCTGGATCAGCTGCTCGTGCACGTGCTGCAGTGTCTCGATGTCTATCACACCGCGCTGGTTCGCGCGCGCGGTGGCGATCGAGTTCTCGCGTAGCAGGTCAGCATTGCGCCGCATCAGCTCGTTGGTCGCGTCGTCGATCGCGGTCGCGAGCTGGACGGCGTTCTGCTGTTCGTTGAGCGAAAGCTGGATGGCGAAACTGCGCTTCCACGCCGGAATGGTGATGTCGCGCACCGATCCAAACTTCTCGATGAGCTGCATCGAGTTCGCTTGGATGAGGCGGATCATGGGCAACGTCTGTTCGGCCGCGTGCCGCATGAGTTGCAGGTCACCGACCCGTTTGTCGAGCAGGCGAATCGCCATGTCGAGTTCGCTTCGGCGCGCACGCGAATCCGTGTCGTCGGCGATGTCCAGTGCGCCGCGCTCTTGTTCGAGCTCGACCAGGCGCAGCTTGCCGGCGGCAACGTGCAGCCCCAACTGGCGTCGCTCTTCGCCCACGATGTCGTGCATTCGATCGAAATCGCGCACGCGTTTGCCGAGGTCATCCTGTTGCCGCGAAAGATCGCGCATCAGCTGATCGATCTGCTGATTGGTCGTGCTGAACTTCTGAACCAGCTCACCGCGAGCGTCGCGGAAGCGATCGATAAGAGCGCCGATTACCGGCACCTTGGAGCGACCCGCGAACTTCTGCAGGTTGAGTGAGCGCGCAATGCGCACCACTTCGCCGAGTTTCGAACCCGCATCGTCGAGATCCTTGTTGCGCACCTGGTCGAGCAGTTGGCTCGAGAACTGCGTGGTCCGCAGCGAGGCGTCAGCACCGAAGCCCTGCAGCTCCGTTGCGGGCTGCGCGGCGAGCGCGCTGCGCAGCACCTCGACGGCTTGCGCATCTTCGGGTTGCAGGTCGAGCGTCCGCAGGTCGGCTTCGCCCAGTTGGGCAGGAGGCGTCGCGGCGACGAGGTCTTGGGTCGATGCGGTCATTGCGGGCTCTCCGGTACGGAAGGGGGTGATACAGCAGGAGCGGCAGAGGCACGGGCGTGCAATGCGGACTGCAGGTCGGCGAGTTCACGCGCGGTGCGCGCGTGCGCGGCGGCCGCTTCGGCGAGACGCCCTTGCCGCCAGAGCGACACCAGCAGGTCGCGAACGTGGCGGTGCTGATCGAGTACAGCGCCCGCCGCCGCACGTGCAAGCACGAGTTGCGCACGGCTCATGCGCCAAGAGGCATCGAGCGCCTTGAGGCGCACCGGGTCATCCGGCGTCACGGGTGCCTGGTCCGCCTTGTTCTCAGAGCTGCGCGCGAGTCGCTCGGCCAGCGCCTCGAGATGAAAGCTCGCAGCGTCGATCGCCGCGTCGACATCGCGCATGAATGCCTGCGTCGCCTCGGCATGTGCTGCGCTGCGCTCCATGTGCACACGCAGCCGCGCATCCACAGGGTCGGGGTGCGCCGCCCGCACGAGGTCACGTGCGAACAACCGGTCGAGAAGACGCGAGCCACCGGTCGCGCCCGGCACCAATGTCTCAAGCACACGGTGCAATTCGGTCAGCAGCGCGGTAGCAGGCTGACGTGCGAGCAGATCGGCCATAGCCGCGAGCAGCACAGCGTCGGCCGGAGCGTCGACGTTCTCGCCGCAAGCTTCGTCGGGCACGATCACGGCGATGGAATGGAGCCCAGTTGTTCGAGCGCGCGATCGAGCGTGGCTTCGTCCGGCGTCGGATGATGCGGCCCGCGTACGGTACTCGACGGCGCCACGATCACCTGTCGCACGGCCTGCGCCTGGCGCAGTGATTCCGCCAATTGCAGCAGTGCGGCCCCAACGTGAGCCTGTTGATCGTGCGTGACACGAAGTGCATCCAACAGTGGCGACAAGGCGCCGTGAAGCGCCTCAGGTACGCGCGCCAGCAGTTCGTCGCCGTCGATCCCCGTGCGAGCCTGATCTGCTGGTGGGGCCGACGTTGCCATGCGATCCACCGTTTGGCGAAGCAGGTCGACCAGCTCACCCCATGGCGCCGGCGGCACCGCTTCAGCCGGTCGCGCGGCGATCGCTTCCATGGCCTGCAGGCCGCTCGCGATGTCCGCCAATTGCGCGACGACGCGACCGCCGACATCGGCGTCCTCGCTGCCCATCGCGCGGTTGCGCAGGAAGTCGCGCTTGATTTGCGCCCAGCGCGCGGACTCCTCATCGGTCAACAGCCCACGCAACTCCTTGAGCTTGAGCAGGTTCTCCTCGGCGCCCTGCGTGAGCAACTGCGCTTCGCCGAGATAGTGATCGGAGATCAGTTGCTGCAGCTCGGCGTCGTTCATTACCGGCGACACCTTCTCGGCGAGCTTGCCCATGTTGCGGTAGCTGCCCTGGAGCTTGAACGGCGGCTCCGTGCGGTACTTGTCGGCCTGGGCTGCGCTCGCGATGTACTCCTGGTTCACGCGGTACACCACGTCGCGCACGGCAAGCAGGCGCTGAAGGGTTGCGACGACCTCGTTGACCTCCGCCGCGCTATAGGCATGCGACAGCGCGTTGGTCGAAACCTCCTTGCCCATGGCGCGGTCGATCAGCAGGTACAGGTCGGCCATGTCGCGCGTCGCGAGCGGCGCCAGCACCGGGTTCGACGTCAGGCTGTTCTCGAGGTAGCTGAGCAGGAACGTATCCTCCATGCCGCCGAGGACGTCGCCCAAGTTGTAGACGTCCGCACGGTTGGCGAGCATGTCCGGGATGCGAAACACCTCGCCGGACTCCGTATAGGGATTGCCGGCCATGACGACGCAGAACCTCTTGCCACGCATGTCGTAGGTCTTGGTGCGCCCCTTCCACACGCCCTCGATGCGGCGCGTGCCATCGCATAGCGAGATGAACTTCTGCAGGAATTCCGGATTCGTATGCTGGATGTCGTCGACATACAGCATCACGTTGTTGCCCATCTCGAACGCAAGGTTGAGCTTCTCGAGTTCCTGACGCGCGGTGGCGTCGGGTGCCTGCGCGGGATCGACCGAACGCACGTCGTGCCCAAGCGCGGGGCCGTTGATCTTCATGAAGATCAGTCCGAGCCGGTTCGCCACGTATTCCATCAGCGTGGTCTTACCGTAGCCGGGTGGCGAGATCATCATCAGCAGGCCCATCAGGTCGCTGCGCTTGCCTTCGCCGACCGTACCCATCTGCTTGGCGAGGTTGTCGCCGATCAACGGCAGATAGACCTCGTTGATGAGCCTGTTGCGCACGAACGACGTAAGCGGACGCGCCTGGAATTCCGTGAGTCGCAGCGCTTCGCGTTCCCGCGTTGCGATGGCCTGGCGAAGCGATTGGTAACGGCGGTAATCGGGCACGAAACGCGTGCGGTGGGAACGCAGGCGCGCGAGCAGGTCATCGATGGCGAGCACCAACGTACCATTTTGGATACGTGGATGCTCCCCGAGCAGGCCTTCTACATTGATAACCAGCGAGGCCGCATTGTCATAGCGGACGGTCGCGTCCCGGGTCATCAGCCAAGCCGCCGCCTCGGGCACATAGGCGCGCAGAGGCGACAGCGTCGCGTCACCGCACATTGCGTCGAGCCAGTGCAGGGCGTGCCGCCAACGCGCGCCGGGGCGGTCGCGGAACTGCTCGAGCGTGAGGTCGAAGCCAGTTTTCAGGCCTGCACTCTCGAGGCGCGCGGCGAGCGCTTCGCCGAGCTCGCGCCCGTAGCGCGAAAGCACGAAACCTTCCTGCCCGGCCGTCAGTTCGTCCGCGAGATACGCCGCTGCGTCGCTCGCGACCGTTGGGTCGAACGGCAACGTAGAGGTTTCGATAAATGCCAGGAGTCGCTTCGCCATGTCCTCGAGCAAGGCGTCCAGACTGCTGCGTGCAGTGAAAAGCGCCTGCATGGCCTTCGCACCGGCGGCGCGACCCGCCCATTCGCGCACATCACCGTCCTCGGCTTGCCCCGCGACGAACAGCAGCGCGAGTGCACGCGCCGTCGGCGCGTGCACGAGCGTGCCGGCCGCGCCGCGCTGGCTCAGGAACGCTCGCAGGATGCGCGCGGCATCGTGGTCGTGGATGCCACGCTCGTAGCCATCGCGATAGCGCGGCGCGGCGAAGTCGCGAACGGCCTTGGCAAGCGCGTCGGGGTCCGCAGCAAGTTGCTGCAGTGCGTTTGGTGAGAGGCCATCGGTGCCGGCCTCGGCGGCGGCCAACACCTCGCCCGCGAGATATTCGCCGCGATAGAGGTCCGTCGATTCGGACTCCAGCGATACCTGCCAGTACTCACGCAGCTCATCCAGCTCGGCACCGGCGATGGGCTCCATGAAATCGGTGCCGGTGAGGTGCAGCGCCAGATGGTCCCCACGCGGAAGAATGGTGAGATCGAGCGGCTGCGTATTGACGCTGAAGCGATGACGGCCGAGGCGGATCACGTCGCCACCGCTCTCGAACAGGTCGCCACGATCACGCAGACCACGCACCGCCTGGTCGCGCGTCGCTTTCAGCCGCGCTTCGACGTCGTCGGCTTTCACGCTGTCGCGCAGCGCGCGCAGGCGATCGGCGAGTTCCCGCAGCTTGAGAATCAGCGCGTCGCCAGCGAAGAAGGCATTGAGCTCGTCGATGGTCTTGAATTTTTCGCAGCGCTTGCCGAGGCCGCCGAGGATGCGGTCCGCCGCATCCAGCACGGCCTGCGACTTGCGCTGGCGCTCATCGAGTAGCGCCTGCTTGTGGCTTTGGAACGTCTCGAGCAGTTCTTCACGTTTGGTGAGGATGTCGCCGAGAAACTGTTCGTGTTCGCCGAACTGGCTCTCGATTTCCTCGAGCTGCACCATGAGTCGTGACAGCTGCTCGTCCGCCTTTTCGGGATCGGTCGCGAGCCCGAGCGCGCCGGTGATCGACTGGCCAAACAGCGTGAACTGTGCGCCGAACTGCGCGACCGCCTCCGCGGAGCCGAGTGACTTGCGACGCTGTTCGGCGCGCGCGCGCGCCTGGTTGAGCCGCGCATAGATGCCGGCGATGGCGTCGACGACGCGGGTACGCTCGGTCGCGTCGTCAACTTTCAAGCCGGCCATGAGCGCGGACAACATGTCGAGATCGGCGGAGAGCGCCTTCAACGCTGCGAGCTGCTCGGCTAGTTGCTTCGCGGTCTGCGCCTGCTGCGCCGCGGTGTCGAGTTCGTCGACGCGCTTTCCGAATGGCGCGAGCGCGGTCGGGCCGGCGAGGAACGTGCCCGTCGCCGCACCGATGCGCGCCTGCGCCGCCTCGAGTTCGCCGCCCATGGCGTCGATGGCTACGACATCGATGTAGCGATAGTCGCGAATCGTCAGCAACTGCCCACGTTGACGCGTGATGTCGTTGAGCGCACCGACATAATCCTGGACCTGCGTCCAGTTCTCGGGCGTGAGTCGGGAGAGCAGCGCCTTGTGCTCCGCGCGCGCCTGTTCGATGGCCTGCTCGGATTGGCGGCGGATGCCTTCCACCTTCTCGAACTCGTCGAGCATCGCCTCGCCGGTTGCGGCGACCTCGCGCAATGCACCGGCCGCGCCGTTGCAGTGGGCGTCGTCAAGCCAGTGGTGTGCGTCGAACAACCGGCGGGTCTGTTGCACGAGCAACTGATAACGCGCCATCGAGACGTCGCTACGCTCGATTTCCCGGGCGAGCTCGACGAGATTCGAAATACCCCGCACCAGCTCGGCGTTGCCCAGTCGTCCCATGAAGCTGTTGCCCGCGGGTCGTGCGGCGGCGACCTCGTCGGAAACGAACGGGGTCTGCCAGACCTGCATCGCATGCACACGCGTCGGCGCGTCGCCCTCGGCACTGAAAAGCACCATGCGGCCGTCCGGCAATTCGGCATGGCCATGGCCGAACAGCGGGTTTTGTAACTGGCGCTGGATCATGTTGTAGACGAACAGCGCCGACCTGCCGGCCTCGTGTTCGTAGAACATGTACAACACATCCTCGCCGTTCGGCGAGCGGATGGCGCGCTGGAACTGCATGCCGTCCATCTGCGCGTCGAACGCTTTGTGCTCGCCGTTCTGCAGGTAGTAACCGCCGGGAAACAGCAGGCCGTGGTCCTCGGGCAACTGCACGCACGCCTGCACGATCGCGTCGAGCCGGGTGATTTTGCCGGTCAGCGTGTTGTAGATGAAACCGCGCCAGGCCTGCTCCCGATACGGCAGCACCTTGAGCAGGATCAGCGAGCCGAGCCTGGCGAAATCGAACTTGGCGTCGTCGAGCGATTGCGTCGCGTCATCGACTGCTTCAGCGTGCAGGCCCTCTCCGGTCTCCGTATTGTTTTCGACCTTGATCGTGAGGTCGCCACCCGTCGTCTCCACGAACAGCGTGTCGAGGATATTCAGGTGTGGATAGCGGCCGCTGACCATCAGGTCGCGCGTCGCGCGCGTCCATTCGAAGTCGAAAGGCGGCGGCAGCACGATGTCGCGTTCGCCACGCGCGTCGATATAGGTGATCTCGCCCTGCGGCGAAACCGCCCAGCGGAAGACACGTATATCGGTGTTTCGCTCGCCGATCTGGAACGCGGCGAGCAGCCTCCCCGCGGAGACGTCGAGCTGCAGAAGGCGCGCGTTCTTGTAGTACGCGTAGAGCTCCGCGAAGTCACGCACGAACTGCGCGTCGCCGAGGAAGGTCGAAGCGGCATCCACCGCCTCGACGTCGAATCCGTCCGCGTTTTGGACCAGGCGGTACAGCGCGAAGACGTCCGACACGGCCGTCGTCGTCTTCAGGCCCATGAAAACGTTGTAGCCGAACAGCAGCATGTCGCCGACGGGGACGATGTCGCGCCCGACGCAGTTGTGCTCGGTGCGCACGCGCAGACGGCCGATGACCTCAAGCCGGCTGTCGCCGAACTCGCTGATGCGCTGCGCATTGAGCGCGTCGGCGATGGCGCGCACCCTCGCGCCCTGCTCGGTCAAGCGCCGGCGCAGCACCTCGTACGCGCTGCCGTCGGCAACGGCGCGGTCGACCGCGGAGGTGGACGCATCCACGGACGCGACCGCTGGAATGGACTCGGACATCGCAGAAACCTTCTATTCCGTGAGCGAGCCGGGCGCATCGGAGCGCCCGGCGGTCCTTGGTCAGGCGGTCGGCTTAGCCGTCGCTGCGTCCGCCGCGTGCGCCGCGCGTTCGATAGCAGCGGCGATGGGCGCGGCACCACCGGGTTCCGTTGCATCGATCACGCGCTCGCGCGGCGCGGGCTTGGCGACGCCGAGGTAACGCTCCATCAGGTCCTGCGCGATCGGGCTCTTGGCGGCGAAACCTTCCACCGCCTTGCCGAGCGACAGAGCCTTCGAGAAGCTTTCGAACAGGCCGCCGTCGCCGCCGACCAGGTCAATGTTGGCCCCGCGCAGTGCCGTCGCGATGACCTCCGCGTTCTCCTTGCTGACGTCCTTGCCCGCAGCGATCGCGGCGAGAGCCTGCTCGAGGTTCTTCTCGAGCACCATGCGGAACTCCTCGTGTGCACGCGCGCTGTCGCTGAGCTCGTCGAGGGCGGCGAAGCGCTTGTTCAGGCCCTCGGCTTCGACATTGAATCGCTTGCCCAGCACCTCGGCTTCCGCGGTACCGATCGCCTCGGTCGCCTTGGCCTTGGCCAGGCCGAGCTTTTCCTCGCCCTGCGCACGCGCGGCGAGCGTTTCGGCGAGCACGCGACCCTCGGCATTGCCCTGCTTGTAGGTCGCCTCCGCTTTCGCCTCGAGCACGCGAACCTCGGCGATGCCCACCTTTTCGATGGCCGACGCGCTCGCTTCGCGCACTTGCGCATCGGCAAGGCCCGGCGCCGCACGCTCGGCCTTGACGCCTTCGGCAAGCACGCGCTTGGCCTCGGAGCGCTTGATCGACGACTGCAGCTCCGATTCCGCGGTGATCGTCGTTTCGTTCGCGCGATGCTTGGAGGCAGCTTCCGCGGCTTCCGCTTCCTTGACGGTCCGCACGAGCGCTTCCTGCGCGATGGCCTCGGCAGCAATGACTCGCGCCTGGCGCTGGCGCTCCGCTTCGGACACCACGCGCACTTCCTTGATGCGCTCTTCTTCCTGCGCAACGGTCTTGTCGATGGAAATGCGCTCGCGGGTGATGTTGGCAACGTCCATGCGTCCGGCTTCGACCGCCTTGTCGCGCTCGACGTTCTGCAGCTGAACCTCGCGCTCGGTGGTCACCTGTTCGAGCGAGCGTGCGCGATTAACGCGCTCGGCTTCGATCGCGACCGCGCGCTGGCGGTTCTGCTCCGCCACCTCGATCTCGCGCAGCTTGTTCTGGTCGCGGATCTGCAGTTTCTCCTCGGTCTCCAGACGCGCCTGCTCCGAAATCAGGCGCTGCTCTTCCTGCGCCTTCTTCGCGGCAGCTTCCTCGCGGGCACGGACTTCGGCGACCTCGCGCGCCTGGCGCGCTTCGGCCTCGGCGACCTGCTTTTCCATGGCGAGCGAGGCTTCGCGCGCGCTCGTGTTGCGCTTCTGGATTTCGAGCGTGGCGTTCTGCTCGAGATCGTTCGTGCGAACGTTCTGCGCCGAGGTCAGCTCGGTGATCTTCTTGATGCCTTCGGCGTCGAGGATGTTGTTCGGGTCGAGCAGATTCTTGGGCGTCTGTTCGAGGTAGTCGATCGCGACGTCTTCCAGCGCATAGCCGTTGAGATCGCTGCCGATGACCTTGACGATTTCGTCGCGGAACTCCTCGCGCTTGTCGAAGAGCTCGGTGAAATCGAATCGCTTTCCGACCGTCTTGAGCGCCTCGGAGAACTTGGCGTTGAACAGCTCGTCGACCGCCGCCTTGTCCGACGCGCGATGCGCCCCGATCGCCTTGGCGACGCGCAGCACATCCTGCTGGGTCTCATTGACGCGCAGGTAGAACGCGACGGATATGTCCGCGCGCATGTTGTCCTTGCAGATCAGGCCTTCCTTGCCCTTGCGATCGACCTGCAGGGTGATCAGCGAAATCTGCATGTACTCGGCCTTGTACAGGACCGGAATGATCAGGCCGCCGGTGAAACGCACCTTCGGCATGCTGCTGAGGTCGTTGACGATCAGCGCGGTGCCCTGCTCGACCTTGACATAGAAGGCCTTGAACAGGCCGAAGATGCCGAACAGCACCACCAGCAGTGCGCCGGTGCCAATAACGAACGGCATGATCAGGGACATACTCATTGCGACCTCTCCTTGAGGTGTGATGCTTACAGGCTGTTGAACTGCTGTTCGGCGATGACGCGGTAGGCATGCTGCGCATCGAGGTATTCGATGAGCACGACCCGGTCGCCGCGCTTGAATCGGCCGGAGTCGTTGGAACGGATCTGCAAGATCAAGCCGGCGCCGCCGTCGTCGACGGTGGCCTGCCCGTAACGATGGTCAACGTCAGGCGTGCCCACGACCGCGACGCGGCCCAGCAGGCTCGGCTCGATAGGCGGGCGCAACGCGAGGATCCAGCGGCTGACGGGCCGTAATACGAGCGACGTGGCGATGAGCCCGGGCACGAGCGCTGCGACATCGAGGGCGATGCCAAGGACGATTCGCAGCGACGTGTGCAGATGGTCGAGCACCAGCAGCTGGGCGTAGTACGCGCACATCCAGCCGAAGAAGCTGAGCACGGTCGCGATCACCATGACCGGCACGCCGGCAAGTCCAAGGCGGCCGAGCAACGCAGCGAGATCGCTGGCCTCGGCGTGATGGCCGTGGGCGTGCAAGTCTGCGCCGTGCACGTGCGCATGCAGCACCGCATCCGGCGCGTGGTAGTCCATGACGCCCGTCGCGGCGAGAAGCCAGTACAGCAGGCAAACCGCGAGCAGAACGCTGTAGACGAGCGTGGGAAAGGTAAGCGCAGTGACAAGGAAGTCGTGCATTACGGCGTCCTGCGTGTGGTGCGCGAGGTGGTGCGCGCCGGCGCCGGTTCTACGGCCGCACGTATGCGCGCAAGGATCGCGTCGACGCGTGCGCGACGATCGACACCGCTGTCCTGCAGCTTCGCGTCGAGCTCGTCGAGGTCACTGACGCTGGGGGCACTCGCGACGTGGTTTGCCGCGGACTCCTCCTGCTGGCGACGCGCGCGCTGTAGGGAGTCGAGTGCGGTGCGGGGGCGCGCGTCCTCGCCTTCCGAACGCTCGGCCACCGCGTCCTGGGCGCGCTGTACGGCCTGCGCAGCGCGCAGCACGTCGAGCTGGTGCCGCAGCCGCCGCAACTGGCGTTCGCCCTGCTCCACAAGCGGCGTCATCTGCGCGATGCATGCGTCGAGCTGGGCCATGAGTTCGGCTTCGTCATCGCGCGCCTGTTCCAGGCGGTCGATTTCGGCGGCCACTTCGGTCGCGAGTGCGTCCTGTCCGGCCTGCAAGGCGACCGCCGCCTGGGCCTCGCGTTGCAGGATGGTCGCTACCGTCGCGTCGTGGCGTTCTTTCGCAGCAAGCTGGCGCGCGCGGAACTCGGCAAGCGAGCCGCGCCAGTCGCGCAGCTGGTCATCGGCCGCGCGAATGCGGTCGTCGAGTGCGCGTTCGGCCTGCAGGCCGGCAAGGCTTTCGCCCAGCTCGACGAGCTGCTCGCGCACGCGCCCCACCAAGCGGCTGATCGGGTTCATGCGGCCGCCTCGTCGAGCAGGCCGGGCCGAAGGAAGGGCGCGTACGACTCAGCCGCACTCAACACGTTCTCGGCGAGGGTCTCGATCTCGAAGACGACATTGGCCAGGCTCGAGTGCGTGTCGAGCGAGCCGAACATGATGTAGCTCATGACGCCGCCGACCGGCTCGATGCCCATGGTGCTCAGCGGCAGCAACTTATGCGTACGAAGCACGTGGACGTCGAATGCGGCGGTGTCCACGACGTCGTGCACCGGCCACATCAGCACCTGCACGATGATCTGCTCGCCGCCGATCGCCACGAACACCGGCAGGTCGCCGTAGTCGTGCATCACCACGTGGAGGCTCGGCTCGGCGCCCTCCATCAGCTCGACGGTCACGCGGCCGGCCAGCACTGCACGCGTCGCGGCCAGCGCCGCGGCCAAGGCGTGGACCGTCCAGCCGGGTAACGCCGAGCGCTCACCGTCCAGACCCGACGCCGCACCCGGCATTTGCCGCAGCTGTTTTTCCACGGCGGCCAGCTCGGGCGCCCGCTCGGGACGAATCCAGACTTCGCGCTTGACGAGGCCCGACTCCCGCATCCGCTTGCGGAATTCGCGGACATAGTCCGTCGAGCTGCGGGGGCGGTCACCTTTCATGGAAGACGACTGTACGCTTACATGAAATGGTCCGCCAGATAGTGACGACCAGTTCCGACAAGCGGCAGTCGGCGGCATGCTGGCGAACGCGCGACAGTCATCGACGAGCGACTGCCTGCTGTGGCGCGCCTCGTTGTTCCGAACGTGACCAGCACGCTCATCGGCCTAGACATTCGGAATGTCCGCATCACCCCACGCAGGCAGCGAGTGTCCAGCGCTGTGACTTGCGCGCGCAGCCTCCGTACGGCCTCGGCCACGCTGAACACGTGAACTCCCGCGCAACACCGACTGTGCGAGCGTCGGCGGCTGTTGCTCCGTCCGGTGGATGCACGTGGCCCTTTCCCGCCTGTCCTGCCTCGCGTTTGCTGCGCTCGCGTTCGGCTTCGCGGTCGATGCGAAGGCCGACGTCTGCGCCGATCCGTCGACCGCCAGCGCGAACGACACGGCGTCGCGCATCGCGCGCATCGCCTGCGCCGAGCACGACCTCTGGTACGCGCCCTTCATCGACGAGAACGGGCGTCTCGCCAACATGCACATCTCGGAAGCCGAGAGTTCGCGTCTGCGCGACGGTGCGACGCCTGCATGGCGGCGCGTGGCGATGTACTGGCAGGGCAGCGGCGTGTCGTGGCCGGCATCGGGGCTGGCGGGCGATGCCGACTGCAATAGCGCGAGCGGCAGCAGCGTCGGCGCGGCGCTGTGCCGCACGTTCCTGATCGACACGCCATGGTCGGCGGTGTTCGTTTCCTATGTGCTGACGCATGCCGGCGTGCCGGGCTTCCAGCCGTCAGCGCGACATGTGGACTACGTGCGCGACGCGTTCCGCGGTGGCGACGCCGGGCCGTATCGGCTCGCCGACCCCGATGCGGAGGCGCCGACCACCGGGGATCTGGTGTGCTTCGTGCGTACCTCGCAGGTGTACGGCGTGCAGGGGTTTCGCACCTGGCTCGGTCAGTCGTCCGGCGCGTTGCCGATGCACTGCGACATCGTGGTGTCGACCGCCAACAGCCGCGCGCGCCTGGTCGGCGGCAACGTGCTGCAGGGCGTGACCATGCGCGTGCTGCCGCTCAATCGCCAGGGCAAGTTCTGGTCGCTCGCGCATCGCAGCGGTGGCGAGCCCGAATGCGACCCCGGCCTGCCGACCGCATGCAATTTCAATCGGCAGGACTGGGTCGCGCTGCTCAAGCTCAATCCGTCGGCGAACGTGCCACTGTCGGGAATGCCCAACAGCGCGCCGACGAAGTGCTGCACCGTCTGCATGCTGCCGATGCCGGCGGACATGCATCGCTGCCCGGTGCCGCCGCCGACGACGACACCGACGCCCTGACTCAGCGCTGCGCAGTCGACGCGTTGACCGCGTCGGCGACGTGCACCTGCCGGTTCGGCCAACCCGACGCGAGCGCGCGATACACCGCCACGCCCGACACCGCCGAGCGCGCGCGTGCATCGGCCAATGCATCCTCCGCCTGCAGTCGTACGCGGTCAGCGTCGAGCACTTCGAGCAGACTCGACGCACCCGCGCGATAACGCAGGCGTGCGAGTTCTGCGGCGCGTGTGCTGTCGGCCGCGGCGCGCGCGAGACCTTCGGTTTCAGCGTTCGCACGGTCGTGCCGCAGCAGCGCGGTTTCGGTGTCTTCGAGCGCGAGCAGCACGGCCTGCTGGTAGTCTGCGAGCGCGGCATCCGCATCGGCATCCGCCGCACGAATGCGTGCGCGCACGTGGCCGATGTCGAGGAACGACCAGTCGATGCCGAGCGCGACGAAACGCGTGCGCGTGCCCGACCCGAACAGGTCGCCCGAATCGATGGCCTGCGTGCCGAACAGCCCGCCAAGCGTCAGCTTCGGGAACAGATCCCCGGTGGCGACGCCGATGCGCGCCGTTGCTGCGTGCAGCCGATGTTCGGCCGCGGCGACATCGGGACGACGACGCACGACCGATGCCGGCGTCTCGCCATCGAGCGTGGCATCGACAATCGGAATCGGCGCGACCGGCGACAACGTCGCGATCAATGCCTCCGGCGTTCGACCGGTGAGCACCGCGAGCCGATGCATGGCCGCGCCCTCCTCGGCTTCCAGCGCGGGAATGCGCGACTGCGTGGTCTCGAGCAACGCGCGGGAACGCACGAGGTCGAAGTCGTTGTCGCGCCCGGCATCGACGCGTGACTTCACGAGCCGCAGCGACTCCTGCTGGTTCGCCGCGTTCTCGCGCGCCACGCGCAGACGTTCCTGCGTGCCACGCAGTTCGACGTACGTGCGCACTGCATCGCCGACCAGGCTGACCTGAAGCGCGTCGAGATCGGCAGCAGTGGCCCACGCATCCGCACGCTGCGCTTCGATGCCGCGACGGATGCGGCCGGAGAGGTCGATCTCCCAGCTCGCCACCGCCTGCGCCGAATAGCTGCGCAGGTCGGTGCCGTCGCCGCCCTGATCATGGCTGAGGTGATCGCGCGAAGCCTCGCCATGCGCGGTCACCGTCGGCAACAGGTCGAGACGTGCGCCGCGCAGCAATGCATTCGCGCGATCGAAACGCGCGACCGCCGCCTGCAGGTCGTAATTCGCGGCGAGCGTGTCGTCGACGATGCGATCGAGCACCGGGTCGTTCAGGCGATGCCAGAACTCGCGCGCATCGCCTGCGTTCGACGGCGCCGGTGCGTCGTTCGCCACTGCACGCACGAAGTGATCGGGCATCGGCGAATCCGGCCGCACGTAGTTCGGCCCGACGCTGCACGCCGCCAGCAGGGCGCTGGCGACGGCGAGCGGAAGCAGTCGTCTCACCACGGCAGCACCTCGCCCAGGTGATGGAAGCCGCCATTCGGGCCGTCGGCGCCGAGCAGCGCCATTTCGACGGCGGTGCGCGCACCCGTCTGCACGTCGAGATCGCCCTGCGCATTCATGTCGGTCTTCACCGAACCCGGATGCACGGCGTTGACCTTGATGCCGGTGCCGCGCAGTTCGTGCGCGAGATGCACCGTCCATGCATTGAGCGCGCTCTTGGACGCGTTGTACGCCGGCATCTTGAACTCGAAGATCGGCGACGACGGATCGGTATGCGAGGTCAGCGAACCGAGCAGACTGGAGACGTTGACGATGCGTGCGGCGGGCGCGGCGCGCAGCAGCGGCAGGAACGCCTGCGTGGTGGCGATGACGCCGAACAGGTTGGTGTCGAACGTGTCGCGCCAGGTGCGCAGCGACTGCTGCGAAGGCGCCAGGCTGAAGTCGTCGACGAACACGCCTGCGTTGTTCACCAGCACGTCGAGGCGGCCGAACTTCTCGGCAACGTCGCGTGCGGCCTTGTCGATGCTGACCGCACTGGTGACGTCGAGCGCGATCGCTTCGACCGACAGGCCTTCGGCCTGGAACGGCAGCGCGGCGGCGACGGCGCGGGTGTGGTCGCGGCCGGCGAGCAGAACGTGCAGGCCTTCGCTGGCGAGCTGGCGGACGGTTTCGAGGCCGAGGCCACGGGTGGCGCCGGTGACAAGGGCGATGCGGCGGGAATCGGTGGTCATGTCGTTGTCCTTGGTTGATCAGGCGGGGAGGAAGTCGGTGTCGCCGTCGACGACGTCGGCCGCGGGAGCGGCGCGACGCGTCACCAGCGTTCGCAGGGCGACGTAGAACACGGGGGTGAGGAACAGGCCGAACAGGGTGACGCCGAGCATTCCGGCGAAGACGGTGATGCCGGTGGCGCCGCGCACTTCCGCGCCCGCGCCGTGCGAGAGCACCAGCGGCACGGTGCCGGCGATGAAGGCGATCGATGTCATGACGATGGGGCGCAACCGCAGGCGACAGGCTTCGAGCGCGGCGTCGACGATGGAGCGGCCCTGCATTTCCAGTTCGCGGGCGAACTCGACGATCAGGATCGCGTTCTTGCATGCCAGGCCCATCAGCACCACGAGGCCGACCTGCACGAACACGTTGTTGTCGCCATGCGTGAGCCACACGCCGACCAACGCGGACAGCAGCGTCATCGGCACGATTAGGATCACCGCGAGCGGCAACGTCCAGCTTTCGTACAACGCAGCGAGCACGAGGAAGGCGAGCAGCACCGCGAGCGGGAACACGACGAGCGCGGCACGCCCCTGGCTGGCCTGCTGATAGCTCAGGTCGGTCCATTCGACGTCCATGCCCGGCGGCAGCACTTTCGCCGCGATGCCGGCCATCGCGTCCATCGCCTGCGCCGACGACATCACGCGCGGATCGGCTTCACCGGCGAGATCCGCCGCGGGATAACCGTTGTAGCGCAGCACCGGATCGGGGCCGTAGCTCTGGTGCACGGTCACCATCGAACCGATCGGCACCATCTCGCCACGAACGTTGCGCGTGCGCAGCTTGGCGATGTCCTCGACGCTGTCGCGGAACGGCGCGTCGGCCTGTGCGATCACCTGCCAGGTGCGGCCGAACTGGTTGAAGTCGTTGACGTAAGCACTGCCGAGGTACGTCTGCAGCGTGTCGAACAGTTCGGTGAGCGGCACGCCCTGCGCCTTGGCCTTGACGCGATCCACGTCGGCATCGAGCTGCGGCACGTTCGCCTGGTAGCTGCTGATCGGGAAGCTCATTCCCGGCGTCTGCGCGACGGTGCCCTGCATCGCCTGCACGGCGTTCTGCAGCGCGCCGAAGCCGGCACCCGAGCGATCCTCGATGAACAACTGGTAGCCGTTGCCGTTACCGAGCCCGAGGATCGGCGGCGGCATCATCGAGAACGTGAAGCCTTCCTGCAGCCCGGCGATCTTCTGGTTGATCTCGGCGTTGATCTCGGCCGCACTGCGATGGCGCTTGCCGAACGGTTCCAGCGACAGGAACGCGACACCGGTGTTCGGCGTATTGGTGAACTGCAGCGCATTGAGGCCAGGGAAGCTGATCGTGTGCTCCACGCCCTCGGTGTGCATCGCGATGTCGGTGACCTTGCGCAGCAACGCGTCGGTGCGTGCGATGGACGCGCCTTCCGGCAGCTTCACGCCGGCGATCAGGTAACCCTTGTCCTGCGTCGGGATGAAGCCCGGCGGCACGGTCTTGAACATCAGGCCCGTCGCGACGAGCAGCACCGCGTAGACCACGAACACCGCGCCGCGGCGACCGAGCGCCTTCGACACCGCGCCCTGATAGCGGTGCGAGCCCGTGTTGAACAGGCGGTTGAACGGACGGAACAGCCAGCCGAACAGGCGATCGATCAGGCGCGTCGGTGCGTCCTTCGCGGCGCCATGCGGCTTGAGCAGGCGCGCGGCGAGCGCGGGCGACAGCGTCAGCGAGTTGATCGCCGAGATCACCGTCGAAATCGCGATGGTCACCGCGAACTGCTTGTAGAACTGGCCGGTGACGCCGGACAGGAACGCCATCGGCACGAACACCGCGCACAGCACCAGCGCGATCGCGATGATCGGGCCGGAGACTTCCTTCATCGCCTGATGCGCGGCAGCGAGCGGGCTCAGGCCTTCCTCGATGTTCCGCTCGACGTTCTCCACCACCACGATCGCGTCGTCGACGACGATGCCGATCGCGAGCACCAGTCCGAACAGTGTCAGCGTGTTGATCGAGAAGCCGAGCAGGTGCAACGCGGCGAACGTGCCGACCACCGACACCGGCACCGCGATCAGCGGAATGATCGATGCGCGCCAGGTCTGCAGGAACAAAATCACCACCAGCACGACCAGCGCGATGGCTTCGAGCAGCGTCGACACCACCGCCTTGATCGAGTCGCGCACGAACACCGTGGTGTCGTAGACCGAGCGATATTCGATGCCGGCCGGGAAGGTCTTGGACAATGTGTCCATCCGCGCGATCACCTGGTCGCGGATGTCCAGCGCATTCGCGCCGGGCGCCTGGAAGATGCCGATGGCGACCGCGTTCTTGCCGTCGAGCTGCGAGCGCAGCGTGTAGTCGCCGGCGCCGAGTTCGATGCGCGCAACGTCGGCGAGCTTCACGGCTTCGCCGTCCTCGCCGTTCTTGAGCACGATGTCGCGGAACTCGTCGGTGTTCGACAGCCGGCCGCGCGCGTTGATCAGCGTCAGGAACTCGCTGTTGGGCATGGGCTCGGCGCCGAGCTGGCCGGCCGACACCTGCACGTTCTGCTCGCGCATCGCACGCACGGCGTCGCCTGCGGTCAATCCGCGTGCGGCGAGCTTGTCCGGATCGAGCCAGACGCGCATCGCGTAGTCGCCGCCGCCGAAGATCTGCGCGTCGCCGACGCCGCGGATCTTCGCGAGCTCGTCCTTGACGTGTAGTCGCGCGTAGTTGCGCAGGTACAACGTGTCGTACTTCGCATCGGGCGAAACGAGGTGCACCACCATCAGGAACGTCGGCGATTGCTTCTGCGTGGTCACGCCCTGCCGGCGCACGTCCTCGGGGAGTCGCGCCAGCGCCTGGCTTACGCGGTTCTGCACTTTCACCGCCGCGTCGTCGGGGTTCGTACCGGGACGGAACGTCACCGTCATCTGCAGAACGCCATCGGAACCGGCGACCGACTTGACGTACATCATGTCCTCGACGCCGTTGATCGCTTCTTCGAGCGGCGTGGCGACGGTTTCGGCGATGACTTTCGGGTTCGCGCCGGGATACACGGTGCGCACGACCACCGACGGCGGCACGACCTCGGGGTATTCGCCGATTGGCAGCAGCGGAATGGCGATGAGGCCGGCGGCGAAGATGATGATCGACAGCACGGCCGCGAAGATCGGGCGGTCGATGAAGAAGCGGGAAAAATCCATGTCGGGGTCCTTGCGGATATCCGGGCCGAACGGCCCCACGCCTCCGCGCATGGCGGAAGCGGGGGAATCAACTGCGGTGCGAAATAGTTACTTCGCGGCGAGCGTTTGCGAAGGCGGCGATGCGGTCATCGCAACGGTCTTCGGTGCGACCGGCATGCCGGGCATGAAGACCTTCTGCACACCCTGCACGATCACGCGGTCATCGGGTTTCAGCCCCGACGCCACCACGCGCAGGCCATCGACCACGCGACCCAGCGATACATCGCGACGCTCCGCCGTGTTGTGCGCGCCGAGCACGTAGACGTACTTGCGATCCTGGTCGGTAAGCACGGCCTTGTCGTCGACCAGCATGGCCGACTGCGCGGTGCCGCCCTGCAGCTGCACGCGGGCGAACAGGCCCGGCGTGAAGCGGCGATCGGCGTTGTCGACCACGGCGCGTGCGCGGATCGTGCCGGTCTGCGGATCGACCTGGTTGTCGACGAAATCGAGTCGGCCTTCGTGCGGATAACCGCTCTCGTCGGCAAGCCCGACGCGCACCGTGCTCTGCGCACCGCCGCGGCCGTCGCGCTCGAGCTGCTTGTAGCGCAGGAACGCCTGCTCGTCGGCGTCGAAGTAGATGTGCACGGGGTCAACCGAGACGACGGTGGTGAGCAGCGTGTTGTCGGCCTGCGCGAGATTGCCGCGCGTCACCATCGCGCGACCGACGCGACCCGACACCGGCGCGCGCACCTGCGTGTACTGCAGCTCCAGTCGCGCGGTGGCGACCGCCGCTTCGGCCGCACGCACCGCCGCACTGCCCTGCGCGCTGGATGCACGGCGGCTCTCGAACTCTTCGCGCGAGATGGCCTGTGCGTCGACGAGTTCCTTGGCGCGACGGTCCTGCGCCTGCGCGAGGCGTGCCTCGCTGCGTGCGCGGTCGAGATCGGCGAGCGCGCGATCGAGGTTCGCCTTGTAGCGACGCGGGTCGATCGAGAACAGCAGATCGCCCTGCCGCACTTCCTGCCCTTCGGCGAAGCTGACGCGGTCGACGTAGCCGCTGACGCGCGGTCGTAGTTCGACGGTATCGACGGCGGTAACGCGACCGGTGAATTCGTCCCACTGGCCAACGGGCTTGGTCAGCACTTTCGCGACGCTGACTTCGGGCGGTGGCGGCATGGCGGCCGATGTTTCCGCATGGCTGTTGCAGCCGGCGGCGGCGAGCAGCGCGGCAGTCGCGAGGGCGAGCACGACGCTGCGGCTGAGGATGTGCATTCGGCTCATGAAGAGGCGTCCTGGGGAGGAAGGGGAACGGCAAGTGATTCAAGAAGAGCGCGCGCGTCGGCGATATCCGCATCGCGTGGTGATGGCAGTCGCGGCGGCGGACGCGGTGCGTGGTCGAACTCGACGACCGGCGAAATGCAGACGCCGCGCGGCGCGGTCGCGAGCGCGACGGCCTGCGCGCCGATCGCACGCACGCGCGGCCATTGCGGGCACGCGTGCGCGGCGTTGCTGTCGGTGCATGCGGGCGCGTCGACGTGCAGCATCTGCACGCGCACGCCGCCGGGCAGTGCTTCGTCGTGCAGCACGCGCACCAGCATGCGCAGCGCGGCGGCGGTGACCGAGCGGTGTCCGTAACCGGCCCACGGACGCGTGCTGCCCGGCCCACCGATGACGACGTAGCGCGTCGCCTCGCCGTTGGATTCCAGCCACGGCAGCAGGTGGCGCGCGGCGATGGCTTGCGGGATCAGGTCTTCGTCGAGCCGATGGCGCAGGGCGTCGGCGCCGACATCGAGCACGCGGCCGCGATCG
Organism: Lysobacter sp. HA35; assembly: GCF_054061195.1. Lineage (NCBI taxonomy): Bacteria > Pseudomonadati > Pseudomonadota > Gammaproteobacteria > Lysobacterales > Lysobacteraceae > Lysobacter > Lysobacter sp. HA35. The sequence continues at coordinate 2,520,476 of NZ_JBSSDY010000001.1, forward strand.
AGGCTGCCCTTGATCGCGACGATCACCGCATCGACCGGGCGGCCGAGCTTGCGCAGTTGCGCCACAAGCTTGGCGGCGCCTCGATCGCCGGACACCGTCGCGCGCAGCAGGGTGAGGTCGGCGTTCGGATGCGCAGCTTCCAGCGTCTTCAAAGCGCTGCAACCGCGCGCGACGGCAATGACCGCACGCCCGGCCTCGACCGCCGCGGCGACCACCGCGCGGCCCACCGTGCCGGTCGCGCCGAGCACCAGAATGGCCGCGGTCATTGTCCCGTTCCCGGGATTTTCCAGCCCGTATTCGGGATGACGACCCGTGGACCATGGCGGCGCACCACAGGGGCGACCACCGCGGCCGCGGTCACCGCGACGGGCAGGAGCACCGCGAACCCGGCGGACCAGGCGAACAGCCACAGCCCCGCATGCGAGCCGCCGGCCACGTGCCGGGCCAGCGTCGCGGCAAGCGTGAGCACCGCCACGGCGCCTGCGAGCAGCAGCGCGGTGGTCAGCATTCGGAGCGGAGTGGTGGCGGTCATGGCGGCGCCTCGTAGCAGAGGCTGCGCAGGCTAGACCTGCCCCCGCGTTTTGATTAGCCACAACTTTGGGGAATTATTATCCCGGCATCGGGACAGTCTGCCGGGTGGACCCGTGCGATCCTGCGATCCCGGATCCCAAGGAGGCGGCCCATGTCCCGCGACCTCAACGACACCCTGGTCTTCGTGAAGGTGGTCGAGCACGGCAGTTTCATCTCCGCCGCGCGCGCACTGCGCCTGCCCAAGACCACCGTCAGCCGCAAGGTGCAGGACCTCGAGACGCGTCTAGGTGCGCAGCTGCTCCATCGCACCACGCGCAAGCTCGGGCTGACCGAAGCGGGCAACGTCTACTTCGAACATTGCCAGCGCATCTCGCGCGAGCTCGACGAAGCCGAGAGCGCGGTGAGCCAGTTGCAGGGCGGCCCGCGCGGCTGGCTGCGCATCACCGCCCCGTATTCGATCGGCATCGCGTGGATCGCGCCATTGCTCGGCGAGTTCCATGCGCTGCATCCGGAAGTGCGCGTCGAGATGATCCTGACCAACGAGTCGCTGGACCTGATCGACAAGGAGATCGATGTCGCGCTGCGCGTCGGCTCGTTGCCCGATTCGAATCTGATCGCGCGCAAGCTCGCGTCGTTCCGTTCGCAGGTGTACGCGAGCCCCGGCTACATCGAACGCCATGGTGAGCCGCTGCATCCGGACGACCTGCAGCACCATCGCGCGCTGACGTTCTCCAAGTTCCGTCGCAATGGCACGTACGTGTGGCCGTTGTCGGATGGGGAGCGCAGCGTCGAATACCGCGTCGATCCGGTGCTGGTCGCGAACGATCCGGGCTTTCTCACCGGCGCGTTGCTGTGCGGCGAAGGCCTGATGCTGTCGAGCGACGTCACCATCAAGAGCTTCGTCGAGCAGGGCCTGGTGCGCCACGTGCTCGCTGGCTGGACCGGCCCGGAGCACGACTGCAATGCGGTGTTCCCGAAGGGCCGCGTGCAGTCGCCGAAGGTGCGTGCGTTCGTCGACTTCCTCGTCGACCGCCTGACCTTCGACGCCGACTACGTGCAGGCGGTGTGCCCGAACAAGCGCGCGTGTCCGAACATGGTGGACGAAGCGGTCGCGGTGGCGAAGGCGCAGGCGGAAACCGAAAAGGCGATCGCGCGACTCGACGTGTTCGAAGTCACCTGACCGCCACGGCGCATCGCTAGGCGGCGATGCGCTGCATGAATTCGTCGCCGGATTCGGGCTTCGCGAGCAGGAAGCCCTGCACACGGCGGATGCCCATGCCCTGCAGCGTCGACTTCTGGATGTCGGATTCCACGCCTTCGACCACGACATCCAAACCGAGGCTGCATGCGAGCGTCTGGATCGCCTGCAGGATCACGCGCACGGTTTCGTCCGACTCGACGTCGTCGACCATCGTCTTGTCGAGCTTGAGCGCGTCCACCGGGAATCGCTTGAGATACGACAGCGACGAATAACCCGTTCCGAAGTCATCGATGGCAAGACAGACGCCGAGCGCCTTGAGTTGATGCAGGTGATCGAGCGCTTCCTCGGCCTTCGCCATTACCGTGGTTTCGGTGATTTCCAGGCACAGGCTGCCGGGATCGAGCCCGCCGTCCGCAAGCGCGCTGGACACTTGCCGGCTCAGGTCGTCGCCGGAGAACTGCCGCGCCGACAGGTTCACGCGCACTGTGCGCGTCGAGCCATCGGGACGACGCGGCCATTGCGCGGCCGCGCGACAGGCGTGCTGCAACACATGCCGGCCAATCGGTTCGATCAGCCCGGTCGATTCCGCGACCTCGATGAACTCGCCCGCCGCGATCAATCGACCATCGGGATGACGCCAGCGCGCGAGCGCTTCCGCACCGACGACCTCGCCCGTTTCCAGGTCGTACTCGGCCTGGTACGCGACTTCGATGCGGTCTTCGCGCAGTGCTTCGCGCAGGCCGCGCTCGATCGCCAAGCGCTGCATCAGGCTCTGGTGCTGCTCGGGGTCGTACACCTCGACACGATTGCGACCGGCCTGTTTGGCGGCCTTGCTCGCCATGTCGGCGTCGCGCACCCATTCCTCGACACTGAATGACGGCGCCGCACGTGCGAACGCGATGCCGATGCTCGCGCTCGCTTCCCAACTGCGGCCGTCCTGCACGATCGGTTCCGCGATCGCCTGCAGCAATGCATCGGCGCGCGAGGTGACGTGCCATTCGGGGCCCGGCCGCGGCAGCAGCACGCCGAACACGTCACTTTCGAGACGGCCGATGGTCGCGTCGTCCGGCGTGTTCGCGTTGAGCCGCGCGGCAAGTGTTGCGAGCGCGCGATTGCCGCCGGCCTCGCCGAAGAATTCGTTGACCGAATGGAAGCGGTCGACATCGATGAAAAGCAAGGCCGCGCCGCTGCAGTCCCCGCTCTCGTGCAGCCGGCGCAGGCGCTGGTGCAGCATGCCGAGGAACAGCGCGCGATTGGCGACGCCGCTGGTGTCGTCGTACATCTGCAGGTATTCGAGTCGCGCTTCCGCTTCGCGTCGACGCTCGCGTTCGATGGCCACGCCGAGCACGTCGGCGAAGTGACGCGCGGTGGCGCGTTCGTCCGCATGCCAGGACCGCGTCGTATCCGACTCGAACACCATGCGGCCCCACGACACGCCGCCGACGATCACCGGCACATCGAGCAGAGCGAGCGTGCCCAGCTGTGCGAGTTCGCCGGCCCAGCCAGGCACGTCGCCGCTCAACTGTTCGTACGCGGCCATGCGTTCGGCGGCGGACGGCGTGGCTTCGCGGCGACCGAGCCCGACATGCGTGGACGCCGGCGGCCAGATCGATTTGCACTCCAGCCGATCGCCGTCGGTGCGTTCCCACAGGCTCACGCGCGACAGGCCGAGCGCATCGAGCGCAGCGGGTGCGAGCGTCGCGAATGCCCATTGCGTGCTGTCGCCCGACCGCAGGATTTCCGCCGCGGCGCGCACCAATGCGACGGTATGGCGGCGCAACCGCGCGGCGCGGGTGCGCGGAATGATGTCCGACGGCTGGCTCATGGCGACCTCCGGGTACAACGTCCGTGTTCATGGAAGCCTACGCCGCGCAGTGATCGACGACGCTCCGTCGGTCGCGCGGGCGGGTGACGCTACTGCGGAATGAAACGCAGGCCGACGCGCGGTTCGGTGGCGATCCAGCGCGGCGCCATCGCGTCGTCGCCCAGCTTGTTGCGCAGGCGGCCGGCGAGGATGCGCAGGTAGTGCGTGTCGTTTTCGTAGGTCGGCCCCCACAGCTCGCGCAGCAGCTGTTTCTGGGTGACCACGCGTCCGGCATGCTGGATCAGCATGGCCAGCAATGCGTATTCCTTGCGCGTCAGTTGCACGGGCACGCCGCCAACGGCGACGAGTCGACGTGAGATATCGACGCGCAGCAATCCATCGTCGAACACCTGCGGTTGCGGCGATTCGCGACGTGGCGTGCGAAGCAGCGCACGGATGCGCGCAAGCAGTTCCTGCACGCCGAACGGTTTGGTGACGTAGTCGTTTGCGCCGGCATCGAGTGCGCCGACCTTCGCGACTTCATCGTCGGTGACGCTGAGCACGATCACCGGCACGTCGGACCACTGCCGCAACTCCTCGATCAGGTCGCGACCGTTCGAATCGGGCAGGTGCAGGTCGATCATCACCAGGTCCGCGCCTTCCAGCGCGAGGCTTTCCAGGCCCTGCCGCCCGCGATCGGCCAGCGCGACGTTGTAGCCGTGGGCACGCAGGCTGATGTCGAGGAACTTGCGCATCTGCGGCTCGTCCTCGACCACGAGGATCCGCGCAGGCGCACTGACGGCGACGGCCGACGCACTCACGTGCAGGGCTCGCATCCGACCGGCGCGACCGGAAGCACGAGGCGCATGCGCGTGCCGGCGCCATCGCGGCCCGCATGCGCGCTGACTTCGCCACCGTGCGCGCGCACGATGCTCTGGCTGATCGCAAGACCGAGGCCGGTGCCGGCGCGCGCGGGGTCGCCACGGTCGGCGGAATAGAACATGTCGAACACGCGTTCGCGCTCGGCATGCGGAATGCCGGGGCCGACGTCGAGCACGTCGATCACCACCGATTCGGATTCATCGACCGACGCACGCACCGCGACCGCATCGCCATCCGGCGAGAACTTCGACGCGTTGTGCAGCACGTTGAAGATGGCCTGCTCGATCAGCGCGGCATGCACGCGGATCGGCGGCACGTTCGCGTCGATGCGCACGTCCAGCTTCACGTCCGGGTCGTAGCGACGCAGGCGCGCGGCGGCGGATGCGATCAGCTCGTCCATGGTCGTGGCTTCCACGTCCATCGACAGCTGTCCGTCGCCGATGCGGGTGACGTCGACCAAGTTCTGGATGTAGCGATCGAGGCGGCGACCTTCCACTTCGATGGTCGACAGCAGTTCGCTGCGGTCGTCCGAATCCAGCGATGCGCCGAACGAACGCAGGCTTTCCGCCGCGCCCATGATCGTGGTCAGCGGCGTGCGCAGGTCGTGCGATACCGATGCAAGCAGCGCGGTGCACAGGCGCTCGGATTCGTTGGCGACGCGTTCCTGCTGCAACTCGCCGGTCAGGCGCGCGCGCACCACCGAATGCGCGATGTCGGAGCTCAGCGACAGCGCGAGTTCTTCTTCGGCCGCGGTGTGGTGCGGGCCGCGCTGTACCCCGACGGCGCCCAAGCGCGAATCCACGCCGTTGAGCGGAATCCACAACCAGTCGCCCTGCTGCACGTGGCCATCGGCGAGAGCGGGCGGGCGCGGCACGTCGGTGGCGTCGCCGGAATAGAAGGCGCGCTCACCGAGCCACAGCACCGCGCGACGGCGCAGCGATGTTTCGACGAAGGCCAACGCGGCACGCACCACGCCGCTTTCGTCCGGCGCCTCGGCCAGGCGCTCGGCCAGCTCACGCCGGATCGAGCCATGCGCCTGGCGCACCGTGAGCGATTTCACCAGGCGTCGCTGGCCGGCGGCGATCCATGCGACCAGGCCGGCCGAACCGACGAATGCCGCGAGCACCACGACGTCGTTGCTCGAAAACAGCGGCATCGCGAGCGGGTCGTGCGACATCTTCACGCGATACATCACGAAGCTCAGCAGCGCGGCGACGAGCGCGTGCACCGCGGAGCCCGACGTGCCGATCAACGCGATGCCGACGAGGAACAACGCGGTCACCGCATCGCGCAGCAAACCATCCGCCGACGCCATCGACGCCAGCGCATACGCGGTGAGCGGCGCGGCGATGGTCGCGAGCCAGAGAAGGGGCAACGGAGCACGCGCCAGGCCACCGGCGGCGTCGCTCGCATTCGACATGCGCATGTGCACGGCGCCGGGGAAACGAAGGAAAGCGAGATTTTTCATGGCACCTCGCATCCTCGCAATACGTGAAGAAAATGTTACGGCGAATTTACGGAAAACACGGGTTTCAGGCTTTAGCCGTTACGGAAGCGCTCCGCATACTGGGCCGCCCCGTCTCTCCAGTCCGCGTGCACGGCAACGCCGATCGCCGCCGATGGATCCGAATCTTCCCAAGCGACTGTGCAGACGGGGTCACGGCTGCTTGGTCCTCCATGACCAAAGGCCTAACCGAATGATGAAGACGTCCCCGCTGCAACCCACCATCAGCTCCGGCGTGCCGGGCCTGGATCCCATCCTGGCCGGCGGTTTCACCTGCAATCGCCTGTATCTGGTCGAGGGCGTGCCCGGCGCCGGCAAGACCACGCTCGCGATGCAGTTCCTGCGCGAAGGCGTGGCGCGCGGCGAGAAGGTGCTTTACGTCACCTTGTCGGAAACGCTCGACGAACTGCGGGAGATGGCCGATTCGCACGGGTGGTCACTCGACGGCATCGAGATCTTCGAGCTTCTCGAGAACAACGAACATCTTGATGGCGACGCGCCGTACACGATGTTCCACCCGTCGGAAATCGAACTCGCCGAGACCACGCAGCGCGTGCTCGACAAAGTGCGCGCGACGCAGCCGCAACGGCTGGTGTTCGACTCGCTGGCCGAGCTGCGGCTGCTGTCGGGTTCCGCACTGCGCTACCGCCGCCACGTGCTGTCGCTGAAGCAGGCGTTGGCGGGACAACAGTGCACGACGCTGCTGCTCGACCACGCCGGCACCGACCAGCAGGGCCTTGAGGTGCACACGATCGTGCACGGCGTCATCCACCTGGCGTCGGCTGCATCGCAGTTCGGTGGCGACCGGCATCGTCTGCGCGTGAGCAAGTACCGCGGGCGACGCATCGTCGGCGGCTATCACGACTACCGCATCACCACCGGCGGCCTGCGCGTGTTCCCGCGCCTGATCGCCTCGCAGTTCCGCCGCGACCGCGTCAAGGAAACCGTATCGACGGGTTCGGCGCCGCTGGACGCACTGCTCGGCGGCGGCATCGATCGCGGCACCAGCACGCTGCTGGTCGGCGCATCGGGCACCGGCAAATCGTCGCTGTCGATCCTCATCGCGGAAACCGCTGCGGATCGCGGCGAGCGCTCGGCGGTGTTCGCATTCGAGGAGAGCCTCGCATCGCTGCTCACGCGAGCGGACGGGCTCGGCATGGCGCTGGAGCCCTACGTCGCTGACGGGACGGTGCACGTGCAGGCGGTCGACCCTGCCGAATTTTCGCCCGGCGAATTCGCCCAACTCGTTCGCGAAGCGGTCGAAGTGCGCGGTTCGCGCGTCATCGTCATCGACAGCCTCAACGGCTATCTCAATGCGATGCCGGAAGAAGAGCACATGATGCTGCAGCTGCACGAGCTGCTGGCCTACCTCGCGTCGATGGACGTGCTGACCGTGCTGGTGAGCGCGCAGCTCGGCCTGATCGGCACGATGACCAGCAGCGTCGACGTGAGCTATCTCGCCGACTCCGTGGTGCTGCTGCGCTATTTCGAGAACGCCGGTGAAGTGAACCAGGCGATCTCGGTGCTCAAGAAGCGCACCGGCAGCCACGAACGCACGATCCGCCCGATGGAACTCACTTCCAACGGCTTCGTCATCGGCGAGCCGCTGCGCGATTTCCGTGGCGTGCTCACCGGCGTGCCGCAGGAGCGTAAGCCGCCGGCCGGGGACGGGACGGCCAGCTGAGCATGGAGCGCGGACCCATCCCCGGGCTGCACATCAGCCTGTTGTTGCCGACCCCGCGCGACACCGCGCTGACGGCGCGCATCCTCAACAGCGCCGGCATCGCGACGCGGCGTTGCAGCGGCATCGAGGATCTCGATCCGCCGTCGCTGCTGCGTTCCGGCGCGATCATGATCGGCGAGGAATGGCTGGCGATGGGCGCGATGCACGCGCTGCGCCATGCGATCGAGACGCAGCCGTCGTGGTCGGACCTGCCGGTGCTCGTCGTTGCGCGCGCCAGCATCGATTCGGACCAGATCGGCATGTTGCTCGAACAGCTCGGCAACGCGACGCTGCTCGATCGCCCGTTGCGCATCGCCGCGCTCACCAGCGCCGCGCGCGCCGCATTGCGTGCACGCGAACGCCAGTACCAGATCCGCTCGCAGCTCGATGCGCTCGAACGCGCGAGCACCGAGCTCGCCGTCGCCGCCGAACGCAAGGACGAGTTCCTCGCGATGCTCGGCCACGAACTGCGCAACCCGCTCGCGCCGATCCGCAACGCGGTGCACATGCTGCGCCAGCTCGGCCTCGGCGGCCCCACCGAACGCCAGTTGCTCGACACCATGCAACGCCAGACCGACCACATGGTCCGCCTGGTCGAAGACCTCATCGACGTCGCGCGCCTCACGCGCGGCACCATGGAGCTGCGCCGCGAGCGCGTCCGGGTGCAGGAACTCATCGACGCCGCGATGGCACTGAGCCGCCCGCTGTTCGAGCGCGCCGGCCACGATGTGCGCGTCAACACCGAAGCGAATGATCTGATCGTCGACGCCGACCCCGTGCGCATGGCGCAGGTGTTCAGCAACCTGCTCAACAACGCCGCGAAGTATTCCGGCCCGCGCGGCCACATCGACATCCGCATCGCACGCGACGACGACGAAGCGCTGATCGCGATCGGCGATCACGGCATCGGCATCGAACCCGACGTGCTGCCCTACGTGTTCGATCCCTTCGTGCAGGGCAAGCGCAATCCCAGCGAATCCAACGACGGCCTCGGCATCGGCCTGGCGCTGGTCAAGCGCCTGGTCGAGCTGCACGGCGGCCGCGTGACCGCGAGCAGCGACGGCGCGGGTCACGGCTCCACCTTCGAAATCCGCCTGCCGCTCGCCCCCGCGGCGGCCGACGACGCCACACCCGAGGCCACGCCCATGTCCCTGCCCCAACACGAACCGTTTTCGCGCGGCCTGCGCGTGCTCGTCGTCGACGACAACCGCGATTCGGCCGACACGCTCGGCATGCTGCTGCAGACACTGGATATCCAGAACCGCGTCGTGTTCAGCGGCCCCGAAGCGCTGGAAGCCTTCGATATCTACCGGCCGACGGCGGTGTTCCTCGACATCGGCATGCCCGGCATGGACGGCTACGAAGTCGCCCGCCGCATCCGCGAACATCCGGCCGGCGAGCAGGTCGGGCTGGTCGCGCTCACCGGCTGGAGCCAGGAGCAGGACAAGGCGCGCACGCGCGAGGCCGGCTTCGATTTCCACATGACCAAGCCGGCGGATTTCGCCGAGCTGCAGCGCATCCTGCAATTGATGTCGACCGCGGCCGACGTCGGCTTCGCCTGGCAATGACGGCACTGAATGCATGGCATCGCCCTCACGGATGCGCGACGCGTCGCTTCGTATATCGAAGCGTCCGTTCGATGAGAACGGCGGAAACGAGCAGGGCGGCATGAATTACGATTTTCCGCTGGTGGGGATCGTCCAGCGACTCGCGGGCTGCATCGACGCCCAAAGCATCGTGTCGATCCTCGCGCGCTCCACGCGCGACCTGATCGGCTCGGATGGCGTCACCGTGGTCATGCGCGACGGCAGCCGCTGCCGCTACCTCGAGGAAGACGCGATCGGCGCGCTGTGGAAGGGTCAGGATTTCGCACTGGATTCCTGCATTTCCGGCTGGTGCATCACCGCCGGCGAATCGGTGGTCATTCCCGATATTCGGCAGGATTCACGCATCCCACTCGCGTTGTACGAAGCCACGTTCGTGCAGGCCATGGCGATGGCGCCGATCTCGCGCGACAAGCCGCTGGGCGCGCTCGGCGTGTACTGGTCGACGCAGCACGAGGCGACCGAACTCGAAATGGCCGCGCTGCGCGCACTCGCCGATTCCGCCGCGCTCGCGCTTTCGAACGTACGCCTGCTGGAGCAACTGCGCCGCGACAACGAGCGCAAGGACGCGTTTCTGTCGAGCCTCGCACATGAACTCGGCGAAACGCTGGGACCGATGCGCACCTCGCTGCACCTGCGCAAGGATGCACGCGACATGGCGGTGCAGGCGCGGCTCAACGAAGTCTTCGTCGAACAACTCGCGCGCCAGGCGCGGCTGATCGAGAACCTGGTCGACGGCAGCCAGCTGCTTACCGGCCAGGCGCGCCTGCATCCGCGTTTGCTCGACCTGCGCGAGATCGTCAGCCACGTCGTGCATAACCGCACGCCGCGCGCATCGCATGCCGAGCTCGACGTGCACGTGCAGATGCCCGGCGCGGCGGTGGACGTCTGGGGCGAGGAACGCCGCATCCAACAGGCGCTCGGCCACGTGCTCGACAACAGCATTCGCTGCACGCCGCCGGAAGGCCGCGTCGACGTGATGCTGGAAATGCGCGACGACTGCGCATGGCTGACGGTGCGCGACACTGGTATCGGCATCGCCGCCGACACCCTGCCGCACCTGTTCGAACCCTTCTACAAACCCGTGCACGAACCCGCGCGCAGCGTCGCCGGCCTGGGCCTCGGCCTGAGCATGGTCGCCAGCATCCTGCAGCTGCACGGCGGCGACGTGCGCGTCGACAGCCGGGGCGTCGGCCACGGCACCGATGTCGTCATGCGGTTTCCGCTGGGTTGCGTGTCGGCGCCGACGCGGGAGTCGGCGTTTTCGGTGTCGTAAGCGATCGCTGCGACTGCCGCTTTGACGCGCAGCAAGGCGCGATGCAGCCGTTACGCGCGACACTGCTCGCATTCCGCAATCGCACCGCCATGACCGACACCCCGCTTACCGAAGCCGACATCGCGCGTCTGGTCGATCGTTTCTACGAACGCGTGCAGGCACATCCGACGCTGGGGCCGGTGTTCGCGCCGGCGGTCGGCGACTGGGTGGCGCACAAGGCGACGCTGGTGGACTTCTGGTCGTCGATCGAACTCAAGACCGGGCGTTATCGCGGACGGCCGATGGCGGTGCATCGTCCGCATCCGATCCAGGCCGCGCACTTCGCCGACTGGCTGGCGTTGTGGGAAACCACTGCGCGCGAGGAGCTCACGCCGGCCCAAGCCGAACGGTTCATCGAGCACGCGCAGCGCATCGCGCGGTCGTTGATGTACGGGCTGGGGCTGGATGCGGACCGGCGTCCGCTGGGGTTGCCGCTGCTGGGCTGACGGCGGTCAAGCTTTCGGCGCCGCGGTCGATACCGAACGATGGAGCACCTTCGGCGCCAGTGCCGCGGGTGTAGGCTGGATGCGGGCCACGGCCCGACGTGACGCCGAAGGGGACGGCATGCGGATACGCACAGGATTCGGGGCGCTCATCGCGCTGCTCGCTTGCGGGCAGGCGATGGCCGCGCAACTAACGGTCGACATCACCGATCACCAGGGCAAGCCCATAGGCGATGCGGTGGTCACGCTGCTGCGTCGCGATGGCAGCGGACCGAAGCCCGGCACTGCGACGATGCATGCGATCGACCAGAAGGACCTGATGTTCCGGCCTTACGTCGAGGTCGCGCGGCCCGGCGATTCGGTGGTGTTCCGCAACAGCGACACCACGCGCCACCACGTCTATTCGTTCTCGCCGGTGAAGCAGTTCGAGTACGTGATCGCGCCGCACGACGCCGCGCCGGCAGTGAAGCTGCCGCGCGCCGGCGTGGTGGCGGTGGGCTGCAACATCCACGACGGCATGATCGCCTATCTCTACGTCACCGATGCGCCGTGGACTGCGCGCACCGATGCACGCGGCCACGTCGCGTTCGATGACCTGCCCGCCGGCGCGTACGACGTGCGCGTCTGGCATCCCCGCCTGCCGCCCGCGAAACCCGACCTCGTGCAGGACGGCGTGGTGCTCGGCGCGACCGACAGCCGCCGCGTGCCGTTCGCGCTGACGCTGCTGCCCGACCTGCGCTACCAGTTCGACCGCGAGCGCACGCGGTACTGAGCGATGACCTTCCGCACGCGCCTGGCGCTGTTCCTCGTCGCGATCCTGATCGTGGTGCAGGCGCTCACGGCCGGCCTCGTCTACGGCGTGACGCGACACGCGTTGATCGACGAAGGCCGCCGGCAACTCGACGTCGCCGCCGGTGCGTTCGCGCGCCAGCTCGATGATCTGTCGGCGCGCGTCGCGTCGAGCGTGCAGGTGTTGTCGCTGGACTTCGCCCTGCGTTCGGCCATCGCACAGCGCGATCGGGACACTGTGCTGTCCGCATTGCGCAATCACGGCCGCCGCGTCGGCGCGACGCAGATGCTGCTGGTCGGGCTCGACGGCCGCGTCGAAGCCGATACCGCCGGGCGCTTCGCGGAAGGCACCCCGTTCCCGTATGCGGATCTCGTCGAACGCGCGCCGCAGCAGCCCGCATCGGCAGTCGTCGCGTCGAATGGTCGCGCGAGCTGGATGGTGGTGGTGCCGGTGTTCGCACCGGATCTCGTGGGTTTCATCGCCGCGGCGATCCCGGTCGACGACGCACTGCTCGCGCGCCTGCAGGCGCAGTCCGCGTTGCCGAAGGAAGTGGAACTCGCGACGCGCGATGCATCCGGTTGGCATTCGATCGCGCGCGGCACCGGCAAGGGTGCGCTGACGCCGGCGCTCGACGCCTATGGCGCGGCACTGCCGACCACGCCGGAACTCGCGACGCTCGAGGGCCGCGAATATGTCGTGCAGGCAGTGGCACTCGATCATTCGCGCAACAGCGCGCCGGTCGCCGCGGTGCTCGGCTATTCGGTCGACGCCGCGTTGCAGCCGTATCGCGCCGTCGCGATCGCATGGGCCGGACTGCTGGGATTCGGGCTTGCGATCGGCCTGGCCGGCGCATGGCTGATCGCACGCGGCGTGTCGCGGCCGGTCGAACGCCTCGCCGCATCCGCGCGCCGCATTGAAGCGGGTGATTACGCGCCGGTCGACGCACCTGCGCGCGACGACGAGATCGGCGCGCTCGCCGCCGCATTCGATTCGATGACGCAGGCGATCCGCGAACGCGAGGCGCACATCGTTCATCAGGCCACGCACGATCCGGTGACTGGGCTCGCGAATCGGAGTGCGGCGGAAACCGCGATCCAGCGTGCGCTCGATGATGCGAGCGGCGATGCGGCATTGCTGATGGTGGGACTGGAGCGCGCCCCCGCGATCGTCAAGACACTCGGCCATGGCGTCGGCGACCGACTGATGCACGAGGTTGCGCAGCGTCTGCGCGGGCCAGTTGGTGATGGCCTCGTTGCACGCGTCACCGACAGCCAGTTCGCGGTGTTCGTGCCGGGCGCGACACGACAGGACGCGCATTCGCTCGCCCTGCGCCTGATCGACGTGCTGTCCGATCCGTATCGCGAAGCGGAACTGCGGCTCGACCTCGCACCCGCCGTCGGTCTTGCGTTGTCGCCAGTGCACGGGCGCGATGCCGCGACGTTGCTGCGTCGCGCTGATGTCGCGCTGATCGCCGCGCTCGGTGCGGACGAACCGGTGGCGGTATACGACGCCGCCACCGATCCGCATCGTCCGGAACGTCTGTCGCTGATGGGCGATCTGCAACGCGCGCTCGGCGGCGATGCGCTCGCGTTGCACTATCAGCCGAAACTGCATCTCGCGAGCGGCCGCATCGACGGTGCCGAAGGCCTGGTGCGCTGGTCACATCCCGAACGCGGCCCGCTCGCGCCGGACACGTTCGTTGGGCTCGCGGAAGAAACCGGCAACATCCGTCGCCTCACGCGCTGGGTGCTCGATGCCGGCATCGCGCAAGCGAGCCGCTGGCAAGTTGCCGGGCATCCGGTGCGTGTCGCGCTGAACGTGTCGGCGCGCGATCTCGAGGATGCGGAACTGCCGCGTCGGGTCGCGACGTTGCTATCGACGCACGATGTCTCGCCCGAACGTGTCGTGCTGGAGATCACCGAGAGCGCGCTGATGCGCGACCCGGACGCCGCGTTGCCGGTGCTGCATCGCCTCGCCGACCAGGGCATCGCGCTGTCGATCGACGATTTCGGCGTGGGGCAGTCGTCGTTCGCCTATCTGCGGCGGCTTCCGGTGCGCGAACTCAAGATCGATCGCGCGTTCGTCGCGCCGCTGGCGAACTCGCGCGAGGACCGGATGATCGTGCGTTCCATCGTCGAACTCGCGCATGCGCTCGGTTATCACGTCACCGCGGAAGGCGTCGAAGACCCGGCCGCGCTCGACTACCTCACCGGCATCGGCTGCGATCACGCGCAGGGCTTTCTGATCGCGCGACCGATGGAGGCGTCAGCGTTCGATGCGTTCGTCGCGACGCGTGCGAGTGGAGCGACCGCTTGAAGCGCGCCGTCGCGGTGCTGCTGGCGAGCACGCTGAGCGTCGGCGCGAACGCGCAGTCGCTGCAGGTGCACGGCGTCATCGATGCACGCGTCGGTACGACGAACACGAACAGCGCGAGCACGTTCGACGGCGGCCTCGGGAAGGCACGGCTCGGCGCGCACGACGACGCGTTCGACCTGCGCGGTGCGCTGCTCGCGACATGGCAGGTCGCACCAACCGTTCTTGCCTCTGCCGAAGCACGTTACGCGCCGGAATCGCGCAAGCCACTCGACCTGATCGACGCGTGGGTTCGCTGGCGTCCGGTGTCTACCAGTGCATGGCGCGGCTCGGTGAAGGCCGGCATGTTCTTTCCGCCGATCTCGCTGGAGAACGACGCGATCGGTTGGACCAGCCCGTACACGCTGACGCCGTCGGCGATGAATACGTGGGTAGGCGAGGAACTGCGCGTATTCGGCGTCGAAGGACGCATGGAACATCGCAGTGCGCGCGGAACGCTGACGACGAACGTCGCGCTGTTCCAGAAGAACGATCCGGCGGGTGAGCTACTCGCGACGCGCGGCTGGGCGATGCACGACGTCTTTTCCGGCCTCGACGGCAGCCTGCGGGAGCCGGATTCCATCGCGGCGAATGCGTCCGACATTCCGGTGCGTTTCCGCCCGTATCTCGAGATCGACCATCGCATCGGCGCGTACGCATCGATTGACTGGCAGACGCCGGCACAGGACCGCGTCAGCGCGCTGGTCTACGACAACCGCACCGACCCGTCGCGCGAAGTCGATTACGCCGGCCGCGAACTCTACGGCTGGCGCACACGCTTCTGGAGTTTCGGCGCGCAGCATCGATGGAACGACATCGTCGTCATTGCGCAGGCAATGCGCGGCAGCACGATCATCGAGCCGGTGCCGGCGCTGCAGTTCGATACGCGGTTCGCAGCGGGCTACCTGATGGCCGCGCGCGACGTCGGAACATGGCGCCCGGCCGCGCGGCTCGACCTGTTCCAGGCGAAGCAGACGCCCGGCGGTGGGCCGGCTGCGATGGACGAACACGGCCGCGCGATCACGCTCGCGTTGAACTGGCGACCGGACGATCGCTGGCGCGTGACCGGTGAAGTGCTGCAGATCGACAGCGTGCGCAACCAGCGTCGCATCGATGGGCTCGACCCGCGCCAGCGCGAACTGCAGATGCAGGCGAACGTGCGCTGGCTGTTCTAGCCGATCACTCGTTCGCGTTGTCGCGCGCTTCCAGTCGCTGCACGATCGCGCGGATCATCGTCAGCTGTTCGTCCTGTGTCTGCAGCAGCGCGGTGAGTTGCGCATCGCGCATGGCATCGAGTTTCTCGTGTAGCGCCATGATCTCCATCTCGGCCTTGAGGTTGACCTCGTAGTCGTGCGCGGCGTCTAGGCGATCCTTCGCGCCTTGGCGGTTCTGACTCATCATGATCACCGGTGCCTGTATCGCGGCGACCATCGACAGCACCAGGTTGAGGAAGATGAAAGGGTAGGGATCGAACGGATGCCGCAGCAGTTCGGTATTGACCGCCACCCACGCGACCAGCACCAGCGCGAACAGGATGATGAAGGTCCACGAGCCGCCGAACTGCGCGACGCGATCGGCGAGGCGTTCGCCCAGCGTCATGCGGTCGGCGAATGCGTTGTTGGTGTCGGTGCTGACCAGCTTGCGCTCGGCCGCGCGCTCGATCACGCGCCGCTCGCCTTCGTGCAGCTCGGCATAGGCGCGACCGAACCAGCGTCGCGCGGCGGGATCGTGGTCGGAAATCGTCATGACGCAGCTCCGGGAGCGGTGCGCGGACTGTAGCGTTGCGGCGTCAGCGAAGTTCGGTCGACATGTCGAAGTGTTCGATGCGGCGACCGAGCCAGCGCAGCAGCACGGCGGCCTCCGCACCCAGCACCGCAGCCGCGGCGATCGCGCCGACCAGCACCGCGAGCGTCCAACCCGTCAGCAGATGGACGACGAACATCAGTGCACCGGCGACGGCGGCCGCGGGCAGCAGCGACAGCACGAGCACCAGCAGATACACGCCGCCGAAGATCATGCGCTGGCCCATGACGTCGAAGCCACCACCGCGACCGCCGGGCGACCAGCCGGGAAACACGAGCATTCCTGCGAATGGCAGGCACAGCATCACCGCGCACAGCGTCGGCGCGAGCAACAGCGCGGCAACGGTGAGCGATGCGAGCAGTCCCGGCGTCAGCCATTCCATGCCGTGGAATGCGCGCGCTGCGGCGAGCAGCAACAGCCACTGCGCAGGCACGAGCATGGCGATCGGTGCGAGCAGTTGGCCCAGCGCGATCTGCCAGCCGCGTAGTGGTGTGGCACGCAGCACGTCGAGATGGTCGAGCATGCCGCGCAGGCTGCCCTGCACGAACATCGGCCCGACCACGGTGCTCCACGCAGCGACACCGAGGCTCACGATGCCGACGATCTTCAGGAAGGCGACGCCGACTTCGTGCGTCGACAACCACTGCGTGCCGGCCACGATGACGACCGCGGCGATCACCAGCGTGCGCAGGCGCCAGAACGGGCCGGCGGCGATCAGGCCTTTCCACAGGAATGCGATCGGTGCGAAGCCGCGCGGCCCGAGCGCGAACGGCGGCTTGCGTGCACGCGTGGGTGCCGCGCGCAGGCGCGAGCGGCCGTCGCGCATGGCCGACACTTTTTCGGCGCGACGCTGCGCCGACACCATCGTCGCTTCCTCGAACGACACCTGCGAACGCACGACCCAGATGTAGTGCAGCGCGAGCATGAGCAGCGCGCCGGGCAGCGCACGCACGAACGCCATGGTCGACGTCGCCACCATCGGCGCGGTGAGCGCGCGGAACGGCGTGAGGATCCAGAACGCGGGCCCGCTGCCGAGTACCGAACCCACATACGCGGTGACCTCGCGCGGCCCGGCGAGGTTCTGCGGCAGCGGTGCATGCGCGCGTGCCCAGTTGAAACAGATGGCGACGAACGCGACCAGCAAGGCGATCGCGATCAGTCGACGCCAGATCGGCCGCACGCCGAGGTCGAGCAGGCGTTCGCGGGTGAACGATGCGCCGAGGAAATGCAGGCGCGTGGTCGCGACGATCAGCCACAGCGCGGCGGCGTACTGGAATGGATTGACGCCGACCGCGCGACCGCGCTGCAGCAGCAGCGACAGCAGGAACACCGACACGAACAACATCAGCTGCGAGCGGATCACGCTGAAATGGATCAGCCCGGTGCGCGAGATCGGCGCCGGAAACAGGAACGCGGCTTCCGCCTCGTTGAAGCGCAGCGCCGCGCGGTCGCTGGCGAAGATCCACGCGGTCAGCATGAAGATCAGCGTGCCCACTGCCGCTAGCGCACCGAACACCTCGCCGAAGCCGGCCGGCATCATCGTGAAGCGCGCATGCCCGGCGGTCGGTCCGACAAGATGGCGGAACACCACGCCGTAGAAATACGCGACGCCCGCGATCGCGCCGATCAGGTACTTCGGCTGCTTCAAGCGACGGATGCGCTGGCGCACGCGGTTGGCCAGCGACACGCCCTGCATGTACGCCAGCGCGCGGACGACGTCGCTCATGCGCGCGGCGCGACCGGCGCGTCCTCGGTGGCGAGGAAGAACACGTCCTCCAGCGTCGCGCCATCGCCCGCGTACTTCGCGCGGATGTCGGCGACCGGGCCGACCGCCATCGCGCGGCCGTCTTTCAGGATCAGCAACGTCGTGCAGACCTCTTCGACCAGCCCGAGCAGGTGCGAGCTGAGGATGATCGACGCGCCCTGCGCCGCGAGCGTGCGCATCATGTCCTTCATGCGCCGCATGCCGCGAGGGTCGAGGCCGGTCAGCGGTTCGTCGAAGATCACCGCCTTCGGCCCGTGCAGCAGGCCGCAGGCGATCGCCAGCTTCTGCTTCATGCCGCGCGAGAGTTCGGCCGGCAGCAGGTCCTGCTTGTCGGCCATATCGAGATCGGCGAGCAGCGCGTCGCCGCGCGCCTTGTAGTCACCGATGCGGTAGAGCCGCGCAATGAAGGCGAGGTGCTGGGCGACGGTGAGGTATTCGAACAGCCGCGGCTCGTCGGGAATGAAGGCCATCGTGCGCTTGGCGCCGACCGGATCGGTCGCGAGATCGATGCCCCCGAGGCGGATGCTGCCGAGCGTGGCGGGAATGATCCCGGCGACGCAGCGCAGCGTGGTCGTCTTGCCGGCGCCGTTGGGCCCGACCAGGCCCATGACCTCGCCCGGTCGCACCGCAAAGGACAACGTATCGACGGCGGTGAAATCACCGTAGCGCTTGGTGAGTCGCTCGACTTCGATCATGCCCGCTCCCCTTCGGAGCCTGCATTGTGGACTCGCGCCGGGTGCGCGCAACCGCCGGTCGTAATGCCGCACCAGCCCGTTCCATCCATCGGTCTCGCGATGGCGACGCCGCGCGCCTATAACGTCGACGACCGCAACGGAGCGCCGCCATGATCCAGCTCGTGATTCCCGCCCGCCGTCGCGACCTCGGCGGCTTCGAGGTCGGGCGCGTGCTGCCGGCGCCGCTGCACCGCATGGTCGGCCCCTTCATCTTCTTCGACCACATGGGCCCGGCCGACTTCCCGCCCGGCCTGCCACGCAGCGTGGACGTGCGCCCGCATCCGCACATCGGCCTGTCGACGGTCACCTACCTGCTCGACGGCGAGATCATGCATCGCGACAGCGTCGGCTCCGAGCAGGCGATCCGCCCGGGCGAGGTCAACTGGATGACCGCCGGCCGCGGCATCACCCATTCCGAGCGGTTCGAGAAGGCGCGCGCGCAAGGGGATCGGCTCGACGGGCTGCAGGCCTGGGTCGCGCTGCCGGAATCGGCCGAGGAGTCGGATCCTGGCTTCGCCCACTTCGACGCCGCGGCGCTGCCGGCTTTTGCCGACACCGGCGTTCGTGGTCGCCTGATCGCGGGCAACGCGCTGGGGCTGACGGCGCCCGTGTCCGTTGCGTCGCCACTCTTCTATCTGCATCTCGACCTCGACGACGGCGCGCGCTTCGCGCTGCCGGCGGACCATCCGGAGCGCGCGTTCTACGTCGCGCGTGGCGAGGTCGACATCGACGGCCAGCGCTTCGGCGTCGGCCAGATGGCGGTGCTGACACCGGGGCGCTCGTCCGACGTCGTCGCGCGCGGAGCCGCCACCGTGATGGCGCTGGGCGGGGAGCCGGTCGGGCCGCGCTTCATCGAATGGAACTTCGTGTCCTCGCGCAAGGAGCGCATCGAAGAGGCCAAGGCCGACTGGCGTGCCGGCCGCATGAAGCTGCCCGACCTCGACCACGACGAGTTCATCCCCCTGCCCGCGGACCCGCCGCCGCCGGCGAATCCCATGTCCTGAGCCCGAATCGCGGGCCCGTCGCCGCGGGGCCGGTGATAAACTCCCGTGCCCGGTGGCGCCGCTGTGCGTGCGTCCACCGTCCCGACCAAATTCGGCTCCCGCGCGCCCGCACGCGCGCACAAGGTGGATCGTGCGCAATTACGACCTGGTGTTCCTCAAGAAATTCTCGATGGTGATCGGCTTCCTGTTGCTGATCATGCTCAGCCTCATCGGCGCGGCCATGTACATCAACAGCTCGCTGCCGCATGACCGCGATCCGTCGGTCGTGCGCATCACCGAAGACCGCATCGCGCCGATGGGCTCGGTCTACGCGGGCCAGACCGGTGCCGCGCAGCAGGCCGCCGCGGCTGCGGCCGCCGCTGCCGCCGCGTCGTCGCAGGTCGCCTACGGCGGCACCAAGGACGGCTCGGTGATCTTCGGCAACCTGTGCTCGGGCTGCCACGGCTCGGGCGCCGGCGGCGCGCCGACGCTGGACCACGCGCATTGGGACGCGCGCATCGCCAAGGGCAAGGACACGCTGCACAAGCACGCGATCGAAGGTTTCCAGGGCGCGGCGGGCGTGATGCCGGCCAAGGGCGGCAACCCGGCGCTGACCGACGAGCAGGTCATGGCCACCGTCGACTGGATGCTCGGCAACCTCAAGTAAGGCGTTCCGCCTTCCGCCACGACGCCGCCTCCGGGCGGCGTCGTCGTTTCCACGCCCCGCCGCGTAGGCTGCAGCGCATGCCGAATCCCGCATTTCCCGACGCGCCCGCCGGTGGCGTCGTCCCCGTGATGCTCGACGGCCCCGCCGGGCCGATCGAAGCCGTCATCGACACGCCCGAGGCCGGCGTCGCCGTGCGCGAGGTGGTCGCCGTGGTCTGCCATCCGCTGTCCACCGAGGGCGGGAGCCTGACCAACAAGGTGGTGACGATGGCCGCGCGCGCGCTGCGCGAACTCGGCGTCACCACCGTGCGCTTCAACTTCCGCAGCGTCGGCAAGAGCGCCGGTGCGTTCGACGACGGCATCGGCGAATCCGACGACCTGCGCGCGGTGGTCGACTGGGCGCGTGCCGAGAAGCCCGGCGCGTCGCTGTGGCTGGGCGGTTTCAGTTTCGGCAGCTTCGTCTCGCTGCGCATGGCCGACGAGCTGCAGCCCGACCTTCTGTTCTCGATCGCACCGCCGGCCGGGCGCAGCTGGGATTTCGAGAACATGGGGCTCTACACCGGCCCGTGGTTCGTCATCCAGGGCGAGGCGGACGAGATCGTCGAGCCGCAGCGCGTCTACGACTGGATCGCGCGCCTGTCGGAACTGCGCACGCCGCCGACGCTGCTGCGCATGCCGGGTGCGAGCCATTTCTTCCACGGCAAGCTCATGGACCTGCGCCAGGCGATGAAGGACGGCGTGGCGGCCGCGCTGCCGGGTTTCGACGCGCATGGCTGAGCCCGTCCGCACGCCATCGCAGCTGTATGCCGACGGCGTGGCGCGGGGCGGCTGGCAGTACGACGTTGCGCAGCAGCCCGCCCTCGCCGAGCTCGACCGCCTGCACGCCGCGCTGCTCGATCCGCCGAAGCTCGGCCTGTTCGATCGCCTGCAGGGCAAGCGCCCGCCCGCGCCGCAGGGCCTGTATCTCTGGGGCGGCGTCGGTCGCGGCAAGACGTTCCTGATCGACCTGTTCTACGCATCGCTGCCGTTCGCCGAAAAGCAGCGCACGCACTTCCACCGATTCATGCGCGAGATCCACGACGCGCTGCGTCGACACGCGGGCGCCAGCGATCCGCTCGCGATCATCGCCAAGGAATGGCGCGCGACGCTGCGCGTTCTCGTGCTCGACGAGTTCTTCGTCAACGACATCGGCGACGCCATGCTGCTCGGCCGCCTGCTCGATCGCCTGTTCGCCGAAGGCGTCGCGCTGGTCACCAGTTCGAACACCGAACCGGCCAACCTCTACAAGGACGGCCTGCAGCGCGATCGCTTCCTGCCGGCGATCCGCCTGCTCGAAGCGAACACGAAAGTTCTCTATCTCGACAGCGTCACCGACTACCGCCTGCGCGCGCTGACCAAATCACCGGTCTACCGCGCGCCGCTCGATGGCGCATCCGATGCGTGGCTCGCGACGCGTTGGCAGGAACTGTGCGGGCAGGCGCAGGTCGCGCACGGGCCGCTGCATGTGGAAGGCCGCGAGATCCCGGTGCGCGCCTGTCTCGACGGCCATGTCTGGTTCGACTTCGCCGCGATCTGCGAAGGGCCGCGCGCGGCGAGTGATTACATCGAGATCGCGACCGAGCACCACAGCATCTTCGTCGGTGGCATCCCGAAACTCGACGACACCCGCGCCGACGCCGCCCGCCGTTTCGTGCACCTGATCGACGAGCTCTACGACCGCCACGTCAACCTGGTCTGCACCGCCGACGGTGCGCCGACCGAGCTCTATCGCGGCGACAAGCTGTCCGGCGCGTTCGAGCGCACGGCGTCGCGCCTGATCGAAATGCAGTCGGCGGAATACCTCGCGCTCGAGCACCGCGGCTAGGCGGTGCCCGGCGCGTCGGCGTCAGTGCGCGGTGCGCTTCTTGCCGCGGGTGACGATGTCCTCGTCCACCCAACCCAGCGCCGCGTCGTCATCGTCCCAGCCGTCGGCGTAGTTGGTGCGGCGGAAGTCGTCGAGTTCGAGCCGCGCGATCACGCGGGTGCGGACCGGCGCAGCGGTGCGGGACGTTTCGGCGACATCGGCAGGCTTCAGCATCGCATTCATGGCGCACTCCCCTTCGTTGGTGAGCCGACGCTAGCCAGCGCGTTTTCAAACGTTTGTGAAGACGGACGTGCACGTCGCGCGTCGCGCAGCTGGCGTTCAGCGTCGAAGCGCGGCGTGTAGATCGCCGTCACGCAAACCGTCGCGCGGCTCATTACTCTTCGCGCCGTGATCCGACCTGCCCCGCTCTGTCTGCTCGCCTTCGTCGGCGCTGCGCAGGCCCAAACCGCCGCCCCCTCCACCGACCCCGCGATGCTCGATCGCGTGCAGGTCATCGCCACGCGCGCGCCACGTGCGATCGACAGGACGCCCGCCGCGGTAAGCGTGATCGAAGGCGATGCGCTCGATACGTCCGGCAACGGCGCGACGCTGGCCGAGAAGCTCGTGGGCGTGCCCGGCGTGCTGGCGCGCACGCGGCAGAACTGGGCGCAGGACGAACAGATCTCGATCCGCGGCTTCGGCACGCGTGCGAGTTTCGGCATCCGCAGCGTGCGTCTGTATGTCGACGGCATTCCCGCGACGATGCCGGACGGCCAGGGCCAGGTTTCGCACTTCCCGCTCGGCGATGCGCAGCGCATCGAAGTGCTGCGCGGCCCGTTCGCCGCGCTGTACGGCAATGGTGCGGGCGGCGTGGTGCAGCTCACCACCGCCGACGGCGGCGAACCCGATCGCGTCGGCGTGGATGCGTCCTTCGGCAGTTTCGACACGTGGCGGCTCGGCGCGCACGCACGCGGCGCGGCAGGCGATCTCGACTATGCGGTCGGCGCGTCGCACTTCAGCACCGGTGGCTGGCGCGAGCACAGCCGCGCGCGTCGCGAATCGATCGACGCCAAGCTCGGGATGTCGTTCGCTGGCGGGCATCTCACGCTCGTCGGTAACGCGTTCGATTCGCCCGACACGCAGGATCCGCAGGGCCTCACGCGCGAACAGGCCGAGGCCGATCCGCGGCAGGCGAGCCCGAGCGCGCTCACCTTCGACACTCGCAAGAGCGCGCGACAGGTGCAGCTCGGCGCGGTGTTCGAACGTTCGCTCGGTGCGGGCGAACTGCGCCTGCTCGGCTACGGCGGGCATCGTCGCGTCGAACAGGTGCAGTCGACGCCGCCATCCGCGCAGCGCAGCCCGCTGAGCGCCGGCGGCTGGATCGATCTCGACTCGCCGTACGCGGGCATCGATGCACGCATGACCTGGCATCGCGACCTCGCCTCGCGCCCGCTGGATGTCGTGCTCGGCCTCGACGTCGAACAGCAGCGCCAGGATCGTCGCGGCTACGAGAACTTCGTCAGCAGCACGCTCGGCGTGCGCGGCGCATTGCGCCAGCAGCAGGCCGACCGCGTGCGCAACGTCGATCCGTACCTGCAGGCCACGTGGGACGTCACGCCGACGTGGAGCATCAGCGGCGGCGTGCGCGCGAGCCGGGTGACGTTCGACTCGCGCGATGCCTACATCACCGCGACCAATCCCGACGACAGCGGCCGCGTCACGTATTCGGCGACGTCGCCGGTGATCGGTGTGACGTGGACGCCGTCGCGCGCATGGTCGATGTACGCGTCGGCCGGTCGCGGCTTCGAAACACCGACGTTCAACGAACTCGGTTATCGCAGCGACGGCGGCAGTGGCCTGAACTTCCTGCTGCGCCCGATGCGCATGCGTAACGCGGAAGTCGGTGCGCGCGTAAACGCACACGGCATCCGCGGCGAACTCGCGTTGTTCGACAGTGATACGCGCGACGAACTCGTCGTCAACACCAGCAGCGGCGGGCGCACTACGTTCCGCAATGCGGGGCCGACACGACGTCGCGGTGTCGAAGCGTCGTTGTCGCTGCCGCTGGCCGAGCGCCTGAAACTCGATCTGTCGGGCACGTGGCTCGACGCGGAGTTCCGCTCCGACATCGCCGCTTGCGAGGGCACGGCATGCCGCGCGCCGGTCGCGATCGTGCCGTCGGGAACGCCGCTGCCGGGCGTGCCGCATGCCGAAGGTGTGATCGCGCTGCGCTACCGCGGCGACACCGGTTTCACCGCGACGCTCGACACGCAGCACGTCAGCGGCGTCACCGGGACCACCGCCGGCGACGTGCGCACCGGCGGCTACACGGTGCTGGACGCGAGCATCGGCTGGCGCGTGCAGCGCGACCACGACCACGGCCGCGTGTTCGCCGGCATCGCCAACCTGCTCGACCGCCGCTACATCGGCTCGGTGATCGTCAACGAGGCGAACGCGCGCTACTTCGAGCCAGGCGCCGGTCGCGCGCTGACGCTGGGCGTCGAATGGAACTGGGGCGACTAGATCGAGGTCGCTACCGCGGGTTGCACGGTGGCGAGCACGTCCATCAGGCGATCGAATTCAACCGGCTTGACCAGGTGATGGCCGAAACCCGCAGCGCGCGACAACGCGCGATCGTGCGCCTGCCCGTAACCCGACAACGCAATGTAGACGGCTTGCCCGTGGCCGCGTTCGCGCAAGGTCGTCGCGAGTTCGTAACCGGTCATGTCGGGCAGCCCGATGTCGAGCACGCAGGCGTCGAAGCCGCGTTCGCAGAGCACCAGCGCGTCGGCTGCAGTGAGGGCGACATACGGCACGTGCCCGAGCACTTGCAGCACGTCGGCGAGCGTGCGCGCGGCGTCCTCGTTGTCGTCGACGATCAACAGGCGCAGTGCGCGCGCTGACGTCGCGTCCGGCACGGGGTTAGCGAACGCCGCCGGCTCCGGCATGCGCACGCACGGCAGGCGCACGGTGAACCGGCTGCCCTGATGCAGGCCATCGCTGCGGGCTTCGACGGTTCCGCCGTGCAGCTGCACGAGGCTGCGCACCAAGGACAACCCAATTCCCAACCCGCCTTGCGCGCGGTCCGGCGTGCGCTCGGCCTGCGCGAACAGGTCGAACACGTGCGGCAGCAACGATGCGTCGATGCCGATGCCGTTGTCCGTTACGCCGATCTCCACCATGTCGTCGACGGCGGCGATCTCGAGGCTGATGACACCGCCCTGCGGCGTGTACTTCGCGGCGTTGTTGAGCAGATTGGCGATGACCTGCACCAGCCGTGTGCGGTCGCCTTCCACCGCGAGGTCATGCCGCAGCACGGACTCCAGCCGATGGTGCCGCGACTCCAGCAACGGACGCGCCTGCTCGATCGCCGCTTCGACGATGGACGCGGCCTCGTGCGGCGCGCGTTCGATCTCGATCAGCCCGCGCGTGACCCGCGAGACGTCGAGCAGGTCGTCGACCAGATGCGTGAGGTGCGCAGCCTGCCGCGCGATCATCTCGCCGAGCGAGTGCAGGCGTTCGGGGTCGTCGCTCATGCGCATCAGCTGCGCGGCGGTGCTGATCGGCGCGAGCGGATTGCGCAGTTCGTGCGCGAGCATGGCAAGGAACTCGTCCTTGCGGCGGTCGGCGCGCTCCAGTTCCTCCTTGACTTCACGCTGGCGCGCGGCGAGGTCCTCGGCGCGCTTGCGCGCGAGCATCAGTTCGCGTTCGTAGGCGTGGCGATCCTTCGCGATGAACACCGCGATCTCGTCCTGCCACGTGTCGCCACGCGCGCGACGCACCGCATTGACCACGACCGGGATGCGCTCGCCGTCGGCGCGACGCAGTTCGAGCTTCACTTCCGAGATCGAGCCCTGCATCTGCAGCAGCGGCGCGAAATGCGTCTGGTGGAAGATGCGTCCGCCGATGGTGAGCAGGTCGGGGAAGCGGATGCCGGCAAGCGCGTCGACGTCGAGGCCGGCCCAGCGGCAGAACGTGCGGTTCGCACGCAGCACGCGGCCGTCGTGGTCGGTCAGCAGCAGTCCGCAGGGCGCCTCGTCGTACAACGATTCCGCGGCGGGTTCGTCACGCAGGCTCACGGGCCAGCCGGAGCGATTCGAGGAACTCGTCCATCGCATCGATGCTTTCGGCCGGCGCGCTCAGGTGCGGGCAGTGGCCGACGTTGCGGATGATCCGCATCGTGCCCTTCGGCAACGTGCGTTCCAGATACTCGCCGACGGCGACCGGCGCGATGATGTCGTCGCTGCACTGCAGGACCAGCGTGG
The DNA here is from genome assembly GCF_054061195.1 of Lysobacter sp. HA35. Lineage (NCBI taxonomy): Bacteria > Pseudomonadati > Pseudomonadota > Gammaproteobacteria > Lysobacterales > Lysobacteraceae > Lysobacter > Lysobacter sp. HA35. The sequence goes on from NZ_JBSSDY010000001.1 coordinate 2,546,684, forward strand.
GCACCTGCAGTTTCGACAGGTCGGCGCGGTTATCCGACAGGAAGGTGACGCGCGCGAAATGCTTGGCGATCTCGGGATCGGTACGGCAGAAGCTGTTGGTCAGTTCTTCGGCGAGCTGCGGCTGCTCCGGCGCACCCATGATCGCGGGCGCCATGGTGCTGGCCCACCCGAGATAGTTGCTGTCGAGGGTTTCCAGCAGGCTGTCGATGTCCGCGCGATCGAAGCCGCCGACATAGTCGCCGTCGTTGACGTAGCACGGCGACGGGCCCAGCCAGATCTGCGCGGCGAACAGCTCGGGTGCCTTCAGGCCGGCGAGCAGGCCGATCATGCCGCTCACCGAATGGCCGACGAACACCACCGGGCCATTCGCAGTGGCGCGCACCACGTCCACCAGGTCGTCGGCATGCCCCTGCAGGCTGCCATGGCGGTCGTAGTCGTAGGACGGCAGGTGCGAGCGGCCGCTGCCGAGCAGGTCGTAGGTCACCGCGCGGTAGCGCTCGGCGTAGTGCGGGGCGACGAAGCGCCACATGCTCTGGTCGCAGCCGAAGCCGTGTGCGAACACCAGTGTCGGTTCGCCGTCACCGTGGGCCGTGACGTGGTGACGGTCGGTAACGTGCATGGGCCTGCCCGGTTCGCAAAGCGCGGTATTGCACGCTTGTGGGGGTGACGGAACCGTTAAACGGACGCGACCTCGGCATTGGCCGGCGACCGCCTTACGATGCGGGTCCCGTGTCTGGAGCCGTGCCGATGAAGTCCCGTGCCGCCGTCGCATTCGCCGCGGGCGAACCGCTGAAGATCGTCGAGATCGACGTCGAACCGCCGCGCGCCCGCGAGGTACTGGTGCGCATCACGCACACCGGCGTCTGCCACACCGATGCGTTCACGCTGTCGGGCGAGGACCCGGAAGGCCTGTTTCCCGTCGTGCTCGGTCACGAAGGCGCGGGGATCGTGGTCGAAGTCGGCGAAGGCGTGACCTCGGTGAAACCCGGCGACCACGTGATCCCGCTGTACACCGCCGAATGCGGCGAGTGCCTGTTCTGCAAGTCGAACAAGACCAACCTGTGCGTCGCCGTGCGCGCCACGCAGGGCAAGGGCGTGATGCCCGACGGCACGTCGCGGTTCTCGTACCAAGGCCAGCCGCTGTACCACTACATGGGCTGCAGCACCTTCAGCGAATACACGGTGGTGGCCGAGGTGTCGCTCGCGAAGGTCGACGCGAACGCGAATCCGGAGCACGTTTGCCTGCTCGGTTGCGGGGTCACCACCGGCATCGGCGCGGTACACAACACGGCGAAGGTGCAGCCGGGCGATTCGGTTGCCGTGTTCGGCCTCGGCGGCATCGGGCTCGCGGTGATCCAGGGCGCGCGCCAGGCGAAGGCGGGCCGCATCATCGCCATCGATACGAATCCGTCGAAGTTCGACATGGCGAAGCAATTCGGCGCCACCGACTTCGTCAACCCCAAGGATTTCGACAAGCCCGTGCAGCAGGTGATCGTCGAGATGACCGGCTGGGGCGTCGACCATTCGTTCGAATGCATCGGCAACGTCGAAGTCATGCGCGCGGCGCTGGAGTGCGCGCACCGCGGCTGGGGCCAGAGCGTGATCATCGGCGTCGCCGGCGCGGGCCAGGAGGTCCGCACGCGGCCGTTCCAGCTGGTGACCGGTCGCAAGTGGATGGGCACCGCGTTCGGTGGCGTCAAAGGCCGCAGCCAGTTGCCGGGCATGGTGCAGGCGGCGATGCGCGGCGACATCGAACTCGCGCCGTTCGTGACGCACACGATGCCGCTGCCGGAAATCAACCGTGCGTTCGACCTGATGCATGCGGGCGAATCCATCCGCAGCGTGGTGCACTTCTGATGCAGCGCATCGAATCGCATGCGTGCTTCGGTGGCGTGCAGACGGTGTGGCAGCACCGGTCGGATGCGCTGGACTGCGATATGCGCGTCGCGGTCTACCTGCCGCCGCAGGCATCGCGTCAGGCATGCCCCGCGCTGTATTGGCTGTCGGGCCTGACCTGCACCGAGCAGAACTTCATCACCAAGTCGGGTGCGCAGCGGTACGCGGCCGAGCATGGCGTGATCCTCGTCGCACCGGACACTAGTCCGCGCGGGCCGGGCATCCCGGATGCGGAAGGCTACGACCTCGGCATCGGCGCGGGTTTCTATCTCGACGCGACCGAAGCGCCGTGGGATTCGCACTACCGCATGCACGACTACGTGGTGCGCGAACTGCCCGCGCTCATCGAAGCGAATTTTCCGACGACGGATGCACGCAGCATCAGCGGGCATTCGATGGGCGGGCATGGTGCGCTCGTCATCGCGCTGCGCAACCCTGGTCGCTATCGCAGCGTGTCCGCGTTCTCGCCGATCGTCGCGCCCTCGCAGGTGCCATGGGGCGAGAAGGCATTCACCGCCTACCTCGGTGACGATCGCGATGCGTGGCGCGCATGGGATGCGTGCGAACTCATCGCCGATGCACGCGAGCGCCTGCCGCTGCTCGTCGACCAGGGCGAGGCCGACGAATTCCTCGCGACGCAGCTGCGTCCCGAACTGCTGCGCGCAGCCTGCGATGCCGCAGGCCATCCGCTCGATCTGCGCATGCGCGCCGGCTACGACCACAGCTACTACTTCATCGCGACGTACATCGGCGAGCACATCGCGCACCACGCGGCGGCGGTGGGCGCATAGCCGCGAATGCGGTCGGGTCGCGCGCGGCGACCCGACCGATGCATCCGGATTACGGTGCCGGTACGTGCACGCGTCGGCGCATCAGGTGCAGCACGCCGTAGACCAGCACCAGCACGCCCAGCGACACGGCGATCGCGCGCCATTCTTCGGGCTTCAGCGTGGTGCAGATCGCCGCCATGATCGCGAAGCCGACGATCGGCATCAGCGCGCCACCCGGCATGCGAAACGGTGCACCGCGTTCGGCGACACCGCGACGCTGCAGCTGCCACGCGCCCAGCGCGACCGCCGCGTACACCAGGCAGATCGCGCCGCCCGACACCGCGGCAAGGCCATCGAACGAGCCGCGCACGGCGAGGAAGCAGGCGAGGCCGGCATGCGTGATCAGGCCGAGCAGCGGCACGCGGAACCGCGGGCTCGCACGGCCGTAGACCGCGGGCAGATAGCCGTCGCGGCCCAGCGCGAACAACAGTCGCGACGAACCCAACAGGTTGCCGAGCAGGAAGCCCGCCATCGACACACAAGCGGTCGCGAGCAGCAGCGTGCGCCCCGTACTGAAGATCTTGCCGGCGGTGTCGGCGATCGGCACGGCGCTGGTCGCCAGCCCGCTACCGAGCACGCCTTGGCCGACGATCTGCAGGCCGAGGTAGAGCGCGACGACGATGAGGATGGCGACGATGGTCGCGCGCGGCACGGTCTTCGCCGGGTCGTCGAATTCGCCCGACGGCACCAGCGCGGTCTCGAGGCCCGAGTACGCGAACATCACCAGCACCAGCGAACCGCCAAGCGCGGCCAGCGACGGCACGTCGCCGGGGTTGAAGCTGATCTGGCTCCAGTCTACGAACGGCAGGCCGATCAGCACCAGCATCACCAGCGGTGCAAGCTTGATGCCCGCCAATGTCGCCACCGCACGCGAGCCCAGTTTCACGCCGAACGCATTGAGCAGGAACAGCGACACGTAGGTGCCGATGATCAGTGCACTACGCGCAAGCGGCTCACTCATCGACGGTGCGAGGTTCGCGACCTGCTGCGAGAACGACGCCGCCACCGCGGCGCTGGACGCGACATGACTGATCCACATCAATGCGCCGGCGACGAAGCCCACAAACGGGCCGAACGCGACGGACAGGTAGGTGTACGGCCCGCCGGTCGCGTGGGTGCGACTGCCCGCCGCGGCGAAGCACAGAGCAATGGGAATGATCGCGAACGCGCCGACGATCAGCGACAACGGCGCCGCGATGCCGACGTCGGTCGCGAGTGCACCGGGCATGCGGAAGATGCCGCCGCCGATCGTGGAGTTGACGATCGCGGCCGCGAGCACGAGCGTGCCGATGGCGCGAACGAGCGCGGCGTCGCCCTGCAACGGGCGTGGGGAAGGCGGGGTCGAGGACACGGTCAGCCCAATGAATGGAATCCGTGCCGAGCGTCGCACGCCAAGCGCTTTTTTGCAGCCGGGGCGCTGGAACTCTGGAGTAGCATCGACGGCCCGTTTTCCGGATGCCGCGCATGCGCCTCGCCCTGCTGACCATTGCACTCGCCGCGACCCTCGCGACCGCGACTGCCCACGCCGCGGTGCGCCCCGAGGTCGACGCCGCCGCGAAGGCCGTGCAGGCGCAGGTGGTGAGCTGGCGTCGTGACTTCCACGAGCATCCCGAACTCTCCAACCGCGAAGAGCGCACCGCCAAGGTTGTCGCCGACGCGCTGCGCAAGATGGGCCTGACGCCGCGCACCGGCATCGCGCATCACGGCGTGGTCGCGATCATCCAGGGCGGCAAGCCGGGGCCGAAGCTCGCGCTGCGTGCCGACATGGACGCGCTGCCGGTCACAGAACGCGTCGACCTGCCGTTCGCGTCTAAGGTCACCACGACGTTCAATGGCCAGACCACGGGCGTGATGCACGCCTGCGGCCACGACGCGCACACCGCGATGCTGCTTGGCATCGCGCAGTCGCTGGTGAAGATGCGCGCGCAGTTGCCGGGCCAGGTGATGCTGATCTTCCAGCCCAGCGAGGAAGGCGCGCCGGTCGGCGAGGAAGGCGGTGCGTCGCTGATGCTCAAGGAAGGCCTGTTCAAGGACTTCAAACCCGATGCGGTGTTCGGCATGCACGTGTTCTCGACCGTGCAGGTCGGGCAGATCGCGGTGCGCAGCGGTCCGGAAATGGCGGCAAGCGATCGCTTTAACATCACCGTGAGGGGCCGGCAGACGCACGGCTCGCGTCCGTGGGGTGGCATCGATCCGATCGTGACCGCAAGCGAGATCGTGACCAGCAGCCAGAGCATCGTCGCGCGTCGCACCGATGTCGCGAAGCTGCCGGTGGTGGTCAGCTTCGGCGCGATCAATGGCGGCATCCGCTACAACATCATTCCTGACGAAGTGAAGATGATCGGCACCATCCGCACCTTCGACGAAGGCATGCGGCAGAAAGTGTTCGCCGACCTCAAGAACGTCGCCGAGCATGTCGCCGCCGCGAACGGCGCGACCGTCGATGCGAACGTGCCGGACACGCAGGGCAATCCGGTGACGTACAACGATCCGTCGCTGACGCAGAAGATGCTGCCGAGCCTGAAGGCCGCGGTGGGCGATGCGAACGTCATCGAGCCGCCGCTGCAGATGGGCGCCGAGGACTTCTCGTACTTCGCGAAGCAAGTGCCGGGCCTGTTCTTCTTCGTCGGCGCGACGTCAGCGGGCATCGATCCGCAGACGGCGCCCGGCAACCATTCGCCCGAGTTCAAGCTGGACGAGCAGTCGCTCGACGTCGGCGTGCGCGCGATGCTCGAAGCCACGCTCGATTACCTCGACGCACCGCAGGCGGGCGCATGACCGAGGCATCGATTCCGCTCGGTCGCCACGTCGACTATCCGTCGACCTACGACGCGTCCTTGCTGTTTCCGATCGCGCGCTCGCAGGGCCGCGATGCAATCGGCGTCGCCGAGCCGCTGCCGTTCGCGGGCCACGATCGCTGGCATGCGTATGAACTGTCGTGGCTGGACACGCGCGGCAAGCCGCATGTCGCCACCGCGACCATCTGCGTGCCGGCGAGCACGCCGCACCTGATCGAATCGAAGTCGCTCAAGCTTTATCTCAACTCGTTCAACGGCACCACGTTCGCGGGTTACGACGACGTGCGTTCGCGCATCACGCAGGATCTGTCGCGCGCGGCGGGCGGCGTGGTGTCCGTCTCGTTCGGCCTGCCGCCGGTGGATCGTCCCGGCCCGGCAGTGCTGCTCGATAACATCGAAACCGACATCGCGCATTACGGCCCGCCGGATGCGTCGCTGCTCGCGCTGGATGCATCGCGCGGCGATGTCGAGGAAACGCTGACCAGCGAACTGCTCAAGTCGAACTGCCCGGTGACGGGCCAACCGGACTGGGCGCGCGTCACCATTACCTATCGCGGCGCCGCGCTCGACCAGGCCAGTGTGCTGCGTTACGTCATCTCGTTCCGCGACCACTGCGAATTCCACGAGCAGTGCGTCGAGCGCATCTGGACCGACATCGCCGCGCTCGCCAAGCCGTCGACGCTGTCGGTCGAAGCGCGCTACACGCGACGTGGCGGGCTCGACATCAATCCCTGGCGTGCAACGCCGGGTACGCCAGCGCCGACCGCCGCGCGCGACGAGCGGCAGTAAGCAAGCGACAGTTCACGGCGAACTGCCGCTGCGTTAACAACACGGATGCGACGGTGGCCGCGCCCTTCCACCGGCCATCGTCATGACTCCGCAGAACCCCGACTTCTCCAACGTGCGTTCGGGCACGTCGTCCGTGCCCGCGTCGCAGCCCGACTTCTCCAATGTACAAAGCGGCACCAGTGCCGTGCAGGGCGGCGGTAGCACCGGCGAGCAGCACTACACCGTGCAGAAAGGCGACACGCTTTCGCACATCGCCAAGCACTTCTACGGCAAGGCCAGCCACTGGCACGCCATCTTCGAAGCCAATCGCGGCCAGCTCGACGATCCCGACCTGATCCGTCCCGGGCAGGTCCTCGTGATTCCCGCATCCGACAGCAAGGCCTGACAGGAGATGTCCATGACACCGATGACCCGACGCGCGCTCGTCGTCGCACTGATGACCGCCGCCACGCTCGTGGGCTGCAAGAAGCACGACGAAACGCCTGCAGCCACCACCGATACGACGCCCGCGGCCAGCACGCCGACGACCATGCCGGAACCGGCACCGATGCCGACCACCACGACGCCGGCCGCATCATCGAACGTCAGCGACCTGCAGCTCGGCACCGCGGTGGGCGCGGACAACCGCGTCGGCACGCCGGCCACCGCTTTCGGCGTCAAGGACACGCTGTACGCATCCGTCACCACCGCGGCTAATACGACCGGCAAGCTCGGCGCGCGCTGGACCTACCTGGGTTCGGACGGCAGCTCGGCGCCGACCGAAGTCGACACACAAACGAAGGACGTGAGCGGCGCGGCCGCGACCACGCACGAGTTCCACATCAGCAAGCCCGACGGTTGGCCGGCCGGCAAGTACCACGTCGACATCACGCTCGACGGCAGCGTCGTGCAGTCGCGCGACTTCGACGTCCGCTGATCCATCACGATACCGGGCGCGGCTTCGGCCGCGCCTTTTTTCGTTTCCTCCACGGCGCGCACTACCATGGCGCCCCCGCCGTACCGAGTTCCGCCCATGAAAGTCGCCCCGCCGCTGTCCGACGCGCAGATCGAACGCCTGTCCGAACTGCTCGACCAACGCGCCGTGCCGTTCAAGGGCTTCAACCTCGAAGCACTCGACGGCTACCTCACCGCGCTCGCGCTGTCGCCCGAAGTGATCGCGTTCGACGAATGGGAAGCGCCGGTGTGGGGCAGCACGCCGCGCTGGGCCGACGAAGACGAAGCACGCGACGTGCGCGCGCTGCTCGCCACGCATGCCGCCACCGCCGAACAGCGCGTGCGCTACGGCGACGACGACCTGCCGGACAGCTACGCGCCGTTGCTGTGGCTGCCGGAAAATCTCGAAGAACATGACGACGACGAACTCGACGTCGGTCGCGACTGGGCGCACGGCTTCTTCCGTGCCGTCGACCTGCGCGAAGCCGCATGGGAAAAGTGGCTCGACGACAACGACTGGATGGAAGAAATCTTCGACCTGATCGACCGCCTCGCCAGTGGCGAAGTCGCCGCCGAAGAACCCACCGACCCCGGCACGCCCATCTCGTACAAGGAACGCCTCGAGATCATCGCCAGCCTGCCCGGCATGCTCAACGACCTGCACCACCACCGCATCGAAGCACTGACCCCGCGCGAACCGATCCGCCGCGACGCGACGCCGGAACGTAACGAACCGTGTCCCTGCGGGAGTGGGAAGAAGTACAAGAAGTGTTGCGGGGCGGCGGGCGCCGCGTAACCGCGTCGATGATGGGACGCCGCCGATCGCGGAGATCACGGGACGGCTTGTGCGCCATCTGAGCGCGGCGGCCCTGACGTAGCACTGCTGCGCGTCAACTCGCGCCGCATCGGCTAATGCATTCATCCGGCACGAGCGAAGGGCCCGCCGGCGCATCCGCCGCTTATGCTTGGCCTTTCCCGCCAGCCGGAGCCGCCATGCGTGCGTCGACCCTCGCCCTTGCCACCGTTCTCGTCCTGGCGGGTTGCCAGACTGCAACGATGAATACGTCATCGATGCCCCCGGCCACCGCGCCCGCGCAAAACGCCGACGCCCGCTTCAAGGCGGTCACCAGCGAATGGCTCGACGGCTGGATGCGGCTGAACCCGATCGCGGCGACGCAGCTCGGCGATCACCGCTTCGACGATCGCATCGACGACCTGTCGGCGAACGGTCGCCAGCAGCTCGTCGATTTCAGCCAGCAGTTACTGACCAAGCTCGACGCGATCGACCGCACGCAGCTCTCGCGCGACAACCAGGTCGACGCGCTCATCCTGCGCAACCAGCTGCAGGGCGACATCTGGAACATGCAGACGTTCCAGAGCTGGGCGTGGGATCCGCAGGTGTACAGCGGGCTCGCCGGCGGTTCGATCTACAACTTGATGGCGCGCGAGTTCGCGCCGATGCCGCAGCGCCTGAAGTCGGCGACCGCGCGCATGGAGCAGTTGCCCGCGTTGTTTGCGCAGATGCGCGCCAATCTCGACCCGGCGCGCGTGCCGTCGATCCATGCGGAAACCGTCGCCAAGCAGAACGCCGGCGTGCTGCAGCTGGTCGATGAATTCATCACGCCGAATGCGGGGCAGCTGACCGGTGCGGATCGCACGCGACTCGATGCCGCGGTCGCCAACCTGCGCAAGGCCGTCGCCGAGCAGCAGACCTGGCTCGACAAGACACTGGTGCCGAATGCGAAGGGCGACTTCCGCATCGGCGGCAAGCTCTACGACCAGAAGCTGCAGTTCGCGCTGATGTCGTCGCTGTCGCGGCAGGAGATCGGCGAACGCGCGAAGGCCGAACTCACGCGCGTGCGCGGCGAGATGTACGGCATCGCGCAGAAGGTGCTGGCCGGCAAGAAGGGTGCGCCGCCGCTGCCGGCGAACCCGACCGACGAACAGCGCCAGAAGGCGATCGAAGCCGCGCTGGAACTCGCGTATCGCGACCATCCCTCGCGGGATGGCGTGGTCGATGCCGCGAAGTCCGCGCTCACGCAGGTCACGCAGTTCGTGCGCGACAAGAACCTGGTCAGCGTGCCCAACGATCCGGTCAAGATCATCCTGATGCCGGAGTTCCAGCGCGGCGTCGCGGTGGCGTACTGCGATTCGCCGGGCCCGCTCGACAAGGGTCTGGACACGTACTTCGCGATCTCGCCGATCCCGGACGACTGGACCAAGGAACAGACCGAGTCGTTCCTGCGCGAATACAACTCGCGGATGATCCACCTGCTCACCATCCACGAAGCGATGCCGGGCCATTACCTGGAAGGCGCGTACTCTGCGCGTTATCCGTCGACGCTGCGCGGCGTGCTGCGCTCGGGCCTGTTCGCCGAAGGTTGGGCCGTCTACACCGAAAACCTGATGGCCACGAACGGCTACATGGGCGACGACCCGCTGTTCCGCCTCGTGCAGCTCAAGTTCTACCTGCGCACGATTGCCAACGCGATCCTCGACCAGGGCGTGCATGTCGACGGCTGGAGCCGCGAGCAGGCGATGCACCTGATGACGCACGACGCGTTCCAGCAGGAACGCGAGGCGGCGGGCAAGTGGGTGCGCACGCAGCTCAGTTCCGCGCAGCTGCCGACCTATTTCGTCGGCGTGCAGGAGCAGTACGACACGCGCAAGGCGGTGGAAGCCAAGCAGGGCGCGGCGTTCAACCTCAAGGCGTACCACGACCAGGTGTTGAGCTACGGCGCGCCGCCGGTGCGTTTCGTGCGCGAGATGATGCTCGACCAGCCGATCGAGTAAGCCTGCTCCGTTACGACATCGAAGGCCGGCGGCGACATGCCGTCGGCCTTTTTTGTTTGGGAAGTTCGACGTCGACGCACCGTGTGAAATCGCGACACATGCCGCGTCTTGCACGGAACCCGTTTCGCTTCAAGGGGTTGCGATGCGGGGCCATGCGGGCGAGCATCGCTGCATGGCGAGTGCAGTGATGGCGCCGGACCTCCGACGGTTCGTCGCCGCCAAGATCCATTCGGTGCCGATGCTCGAGGCGCTGCTTCTGCTGCGCTCCCGCGATGACGGGTGGGCGACGGGTGATCTTGCCGAACGCCTGTACCTGCCCGAATCGAAGGTCGCGCAGCTGGTGGCGGACCTCTGCCGCGAGCAGCTCGCGCGCATCGAGGACGGCCGCGCGTTCTACGCGCCGGCAACGCAGGACATCGAACGCCTCGTCGACACGCTGGTCGCGACGTACAGCCGTCAGGTGGTCGCGGTGACGGAGCTGATCCATTCCGGCGTGGGCCGGCAGGCGCGCGATTTCGCCGATGCGTTCGTGTTGCGGAGAGACGAGTGAACACGATCATTTACACGTTGTGCGCGCTCGCTGCGCTGCTGTGCACTGTGCTGCTCGGGTCGGCGGCGCGACGCGTGCGTTCGCGCATGCTCGTGTGGAGCGCGATCTGCTTCGGCCTGCTCACCGCGGCGAACGTCGTGCTGGTGCTGGATTTCCTGGTGTTTCCGGGCATCGCGCTGTGGCCGGTGCGGCAGGGCCTGTCGGTGCTCGCGCTCGGCGCGCTCATCTACGGCCTGATCATGGAGGAACGCTGAGTGCAGACGTTCATGCTCGGGATGATCTCGATGGGCTCGGCCGTCGCCGCGCTGCTGTTCCTGCGCTTCTGGCGCAGCGGCCGCGATCGGTTATTCCTGTGGTTCGCCGCTGCGTTCGCGTGGGAAGCAGTGAACCGCGCCGTGTTCGCCTGGCAGGGCGCGCGTGACGAGGCGACCACGCCCTATCTCATCGCGCGACTGGTGTTCTTCGCGCTGATCATCGTCGCCATCGTCGACAAGAACATGCGCGCGCGGCGACAGCGCTAACGCCGCGACACGCCGACCGGCAGCGTCGCCACGCGCAACATCTCGCCCGAATCGAACGCCGCGCGATCGCGCAGCCAGTCCTCGAACATCGCGGTCGCGTCCTCGCCCCAGAACACCTCGCCGCCCGCGGCGAGCGTCGGCACGCCGAACACGCCATCGGCGACGGCCGCATCGAAATTCGCCTGAAGCTGCGCCTTCACGTTCGCATCGGCGATCGCGGTCGCGGCATCGAGTCCGAGACGCTGCGCGACCGGGGCCAGCGATTCCGCATCGTCACCGCGCAGGCCGTCGCGCCAGAGGTGGTCGAAGATCGCGTCGATCGCGCCGTCGGTGCAGCCGGCGGCGATGCACAGCCGCAACGCGGCGAGCGGATTGAATGGATGCGCGGGCGGAAAGCGCAGCGGCCGGCCCATCTGTCGCGCACGCCAGACCACGTGCCGATAGGTGAAGCGACGCTTGTCCGGCATTTCCGCCGGGCCCTTGTGATCGAGCCGCTGCAGCAGGCCGGCGAACAGGATCGGTCGGTATTCGACGGCACGCTGCCGCGCGAGTTGGCGCACGCGCGGGCGCTGCAGGTAGGCGAACGGCGAGATGAAATCGAAGTACCAGCGGATGGTCATGCGCAGCCCCGGAGGTGCGCCCGCTGTTCAGTGCGGCGGGCGGGCGGCTGGCTCGTGCGCGTCGGTGGGCGGCGCGACATCCAGCAGCCGGCACGAATCGTCCCACGCGCTGCGGCACTCGGCGAGTTCGGCGGCGGCTTCGTGATCGCGGCCGAGGTCGAGCAGCCGCTGCGCGAGCGCGGAATGCAGGCCGATGCGATTGACTGCATTGCGCAGCTCATGCAGCCACACTTCGCGCGTGCACGAATGGCTGGTCGAGTTATCGACGGGACGAACGTCCATGAATTGCCCGCGGTCGTGGATCACGGCCTATCCAATCGCGCGGCGCATCGCGTTGCAAGCGGCCTTGGCGCTGCTGACCAACGTATTCATCGTGGGGCGCAACATCGGCGTCGCTGGTGCATGAGGCAGGGCCGGTTCATGATGGACGATCAGCCCAAACTGTCGACGCATGAACGCTGATACCGGAATGCCCGAGCCCAAGAGCGGCCGGCCCAGCCACCTGGATTTCCCGGTGGTGGGGATCGGCGCATCGGCCGGCGGGCTGGTGGCGCTGAAACAGTTCTTCGAAAGCATGCCCGCCGAAACCGGCATGGCCTTCGTGATCGTGCTGCACCTGTCGCCCTCGCATGAGAGCAGCGCCGACCAGATCCTCGCGCGCTCCACGCGCATGCCGGTGCTGCAGGTGCGCGAGCCGGTGGCGATCAAGGCCAACCACGTCTATATCATCTCGCCGAAGAACGACCTGCGGATGGACGACGGCCAGCTGGTGGTGACGCCGGCGCGCCGCGCGCGCGGCCAGCACGTCGCCATCGACCTGTTCTTCCGCACGCTGGGCGAGATACATGCCGATCGCGCGATCGCGGTGGTGCTGTCGGGCACCGGCGCCGACGGTTCGGTGGGCATCACGCGGGTCAAGGAGTTCGGCGGCGTCACCTTCGCGCAGCTCCCTGACGACGCCGAATACGAAGACATGCCGCGCAACGCGATCGCGACCGACTTCGTCGACTTCGTGCTGCCGGTGGCCGAGATCCCGCAGAGGCTGGTCGACCTGTGGGAGAACGCGCAGCGCATCGAGCTGCCGGCGGTGCCGGAAATGGAAGCGCGGCCGCTGCCGGACGACCCGGATGTGCGCGCCCGCAGCGAGCAGGCACTGCGCGAGATCCTGGACCTGCTGGCCGCGCGCACCAGCCACGATTTCCGCCACTACAAGCGGGCGACGGTGCTGCGCCGCATCGAGCGGCGCCTGCAGGTCAACATGCTGCCCGACCTGCCGGCCTATCGCGACTACCTGCGCGCGACGCCGGACGAAACGTCGCGCCTGCTCGACGACATGCTGATCAGCGTGACGAACTTCTTCCGCGACCGGGAAGCGTTCGAGGCGCTGGAACGTGAGGTGATCCCGTCGCTGTTCGCCGAGCACGGCCCCGACGAGCAGGTCCGCGTCTGGGTGCCGGCCTGCGCGACCGGCGAGGAAGCGTATTCACTCGCGATGCTGCTGGCCGACCACGCGTCGACGCTGGCGAATGCGCCGGGCTTCCAGGTGTTCGCCAGCGACATCGACGAGCGCGGGCTGTCGGTCGGGCGTTCGGGTGCGTATCCGGAATCGATCATCACCGACGTGCCGCCCGGCCGCCTGCGCCAGTTCTTCACCAAGGAACCGCAGCGCTACCGCATCGCCAAGTCGATCCGCGACCGCGTGCTGTTCGCCCAGCACAACGTGCTGCGCGATCCGCCGTTCTCCAAGCTCGACCTGATTTCCTGCCGCAACCTGCTGATCTATCTCGACCGCGAGATCCAGGCGCGGCTGCTCGAGGTGTTCCACTTCGCGTTGCGTCGCGGCGGCCTGCTGTTCCTCGGCAGTTCGGAATCGGCCGACGCGGCGTCGCGCTATTTCGACGTGGTCGACAAGAAGAACCGCATCTATCGTGCGCGCGCGTTGTCGATGACGCGCACGCCGGCCGCGGCGTTCCCCGTGCATGCCGCCGAACGGCGGCGCGCACCGCCGGACGCCGAATCGCCGACGCGCGAGCGCCGCGGCTTCTCGTTCGCCGAAGTGCACCAGCGCGTGCTGGAGCACTACGCGCCGCCGAGCGTGATCGTCGACCGCGAGTCGACCATCGTGCACATGTCCGACCGCGCGGGCCGCTTCCTGCAGTTCGTCGGCGGCGAGCCGTCGCACAACCTGCTGAAGGTGGTGCATCCGGAACTGCGGCTGGAGCTTCGCACCGCGCTGTTCCAGGCCGTGCATACCGGCAAGAGCGTGGAAGCGCGACGCGTCAAGATCGACCGCGGCGGCAAGCCGTTCTTCGTCAACATGGTGGCGCGCCCGTTTCGCGACCCGGACGCCGGCGGCGAATTCGTGCTCGTGCTGTTCGACGAAGTCGAAGACACCATGAGCGCCGACCCGAGCATCACCGGCAGCGAGCGCGACGCGGTGATGCTGCACCTCGAAGAGGAACTGCATCGCACCAAGGAGCGCATGCAGGCGACGATCGAGCAGTCGGAAACCTCGAGCGAGGAGCTCAAGGCCTCGAACGAGGAACTGCAGGCGATCAACGAAGAGCTGCGCTCGGCGACCGAAGAACTCGAGACCAGCAAGGAAGAGCTGCAGTCGGTCAACGAAGAGCTCATCACGGTCAACTACGAGCTCAAGACCAAGGTCGAGGAGACCGCGAAGGTCAACGACGACCTGCGCAACTTCATCGCCTCCACCGACATCGCCACCGTGTTCGTCGACGCCGGCCTGCGCATCCGCCGCTACACGCCGCGCGCCGAAGACATCTTCAACATCATCCCGGCGGATGTCGGCCGCTGCCTGCTCGACATCACGCATCGCCTGAACTACCCCGACCTCGCCACCGACGCGACCGCCGCGTTCGAAGCGCTGATGCCGGTCGAGCGCGAGGTGCGCAGCCAGGACGGCAAGCTGTTCGTCGCGCGCGCGCTGCCGTATCGCACCACCGAAAACCGCATCGACGGCGCGGTGCTCACCTTCGTCGACGTCACCCGCCTGCGCATGGCGCAGGAACGCGTGGACATGGCCGAGGACCGCCTGCGCGTCGTGGCGATCCATGGCGTGGAGCACGCGATGATCGTGTTCGACGCCACCGGCGTGATCACCGCCTGGAACGAAGGCGCCGAGCGCATGTTCGGTTACTCGGCGGCGGACATCGTCGGCGAGTCGATCGGGCGCCTCAGCGTGCCGGACGACATGGCCACCAATCATGCGCAGCGCATGCGTCGCGCCGATACGGAAGGCCATATCGAGGATGAGCACTGGTGCATGCGCAACGACGGCACGCGCCTGCATTGCCGCGCCTCGCTCACGCGCGTGCGCACCGAACATTTCGACGGCTACGTGCAGGTGGTGTTCGACACCACGCGCGGGCTGGCCGACATCGAACGCGCGGAGGCCGAGCTCACCACCGCACGCTCGCAGCGCGCGAAGGCCGAAGCCGAGAGCGCACTGAAGGACGACTTCCTCGCGGTGATGTCGCACGAGCTCAAGAACCCGCTCAACCTCATCAGCGTGAACACCGAGCTGGTCGCGCGCGCGCCGGAAGTGCGCGACGCGGAGCTGGTGCAGCAGTCGATCGAAGGCATCCGCCGGGCGATCCGCGGGCAGACCAAGATCATCGACGACCTGCTCGACATGTCGCGCATCCGCACCGGCAAGCTGCAGCTCAGCCTGGTGCCGGTCGACATGGCCGCGCTGGTCGAATCCATCGTGGACGTCGCGCGTGCCGACGTGTCGAGCGCGGGGCTCGACATCAGCTGCGACGTCGGCGACCAGCCGGCGCTGGTGCAGGCCGATCCGTCGCGGCTGGAGCAGATCGTGTGGAACCTGCTGGGCAACGCGATCAAGTTCACGCCGGCCGGCGGGCGGATCGAGGTGCGCGCGCAGGCCGAGGGCCGCTTCTGCCGCCTCTCCGTCAGCGACACCGGGCTCGGCATCGAGCCGCAGTTCCTGTCGCGGGTGTTCGAGATGTTCGGCCAGGCGCCGGGCCGCGCGCTCAGCGGCAAGAGCGGGCTGGGCATCGGCCTGGCCGTGGTGCGCGAGATCGTGACGCTGCACGGCGGCCGCATCGAGGCCGATTCCGACGGCCTCGGCCACGGCGCGACGTTCAACGTGTGGCTGCCGCGCATGATGCCGGCGCGCCGACGCGTGCGTGCGGCGCTACCGGCGCCGACCCCACAGCCGTGGCCGGGCCTGCGCCTGCTGGTGGTGGACGACACCGCGGCGACGGTCGACGGCCTGGCGCGCCTGCTCGAGCTCGAAGGCGCGACCGTGCTGCGCGCGTACGGTGGTGCGCAGGCGCTGCAGCTGCTCGATTCGAATCCGGTCGACGTGGTGCTGTCGGACCTCGGCATGCCGGAGATGGACGGCTACGAACTCGCGCGCCGCATCCGCGCCGATGCGCGCTTCGCCACGCTTCCGCTGGTCGCGCTCACCGGCTTCGCGCGCGAAGCGGACGTGCGCGAAGCGACGGCGGCCGGCTTCACCGCGCACGTCGGCAAGCCGATCATGCTCGAGGCGCTGGCCGACGTCGTGGCGCACACCGTGGAGCGCCGCGACCCGGCCTAGCGTGGCGCGCTACTGCTGCCCGTTGAGCCAGATGTAGACGAAGAACGCGATCAATGCGGCGAGCACCGCGAATGTGATCTTGACCCAGCTCCAGGGCCGCTGCCCGGCGATCGTGCCCGTGTAGCCGTTCGCCAGCAGCTGGAAGCTGCGCGCGCCGTAGGTGTAGCTCACCAGCCACACCGGCATCAGCACGTGCTTGAACGTGCGGCCGTGGTACGTCGACTGCACCTGCAGGTTGCGCTGTGTGTCGCCCGGCACCGCCTGCTCGCAGAGCCGCCGCACCTCGAACTCCATGTTCGTCATGTTGAGGTCGGCAGCCAGGCGCAGGTCGACCTGGTAACGCTCCACCGTCCAGCCGCGCACGAACTCCGGCGCATAGGGCTTGAGGTCGGTGGTGGTGGGAAACGGTCCGATCTTCTCCAGCAGGTCGCGCTGCGCGCCTTCGCTGCCGGGCACGAGATCGTCGTCGAAGAAATGATCGAGCTCGCCCGACGCCGGTTCCCAGCGCACGTGCTGCACCTGGCGCGTTTCGATACGACCGTTCCGCATCGTCTGCTCGGTCGTGTAGTAGTACGTGCCGGATTCGGCCGTCCATGCCGCGTGCACGTGCGCGTCGAACGTCCAGTACGGCAGGTAGATGCCGCGCAGCGTGTCGGTGAGCGCGGCGCGCTTGAGCTTGTTCGGCGCGAACCAGCGCGTGCCGTACCAGCGACGGATCGCGTCGCGCACCTGGTCCTGCGGAACGCGGAACGGCAGCAGGCTCTGCGGCGTGATCGCATCCTTCAGCGCGGTGTACGGCACGATCGCCGGCGAACCGCAGAACGCGCAGCGCGCCGCGACCTTGTCGGCCTCGAACACGGTGATCGCCTTGCAGCTCTGGCACTGCACTTCGCGACGCGCATCGCCGTAGCCGCGTCCGCCGTCATCGGCCTTCGCCAGCGCATTGGCGAGGTCGAGTTCGACGATCGCGCCGGGCGCGGCCGTATCCGGCTTCCACGGCGCCACCGTGCCGCAGAACGGGCAGACCAGCGCCTGCTTCGCCGCGTTCCATTCCAGGTCGCCGCCGCATTCCGGGCAGGCGCGCTTGTCGAGCGTCGCGGACGCTTCGGGTGCGAGCGGCGCGGCCATCGATCAGGCGCCGCGCAGGTACTCGTCCAGCGACGCGCGCGCGATGCGGTAGGCGTTGCCGATCTTCCGTCCCTTCAACTCGCCCTTGTCGATCGCGGCGATCACGTCTTCGGCCGACACGCCCAGCGCCTGCGCGGCCTGCTCGGGCGTGAGCACGTCGAGCGTCGGCGCGGCAGTCGTCGCTGCTGCCGCCGCGGCCGGGGCGGTCATGCCCTGCGCCATCTGCTGCGCCATCGCGAAACCGATCGCCATTTCGGCCGGCGCCGCGGCCACGCTTCCGCCGCCCTGGCCCATGCCGGTGCCCATCTGGAACTTCACGTAGTCGTTGAGGTTGCCGACCGCGGCCATGCCCGAGCGCTTGTCGATGGCCTGCTCGACTTCCGGCGGCACCGACACGTTCTCGACCACGAACGCGCTGATCTCGATGCCGTACTTGCCCTGCATGATCGGGTTGACCACCGGCAGCAGCGCATCGCCGACCTCGCTGTAGCGCGTGGCGATGTCGAGCGCGGGAATCTTCGCGGTGGCGAGCGCTTCGGTGAACACGCTGACGATGCGCGAACGCATCGTGCCTTCGAACTCGTCGAGGCGGAAATTCTGGTCGGTGCCGGCGACTTCGCGCAGGAACTTCGGCGCGTCCACGATGCGGAAGTCGTACGTGCCGAACGCGCGCAGGCGCACCAGCCCGAAATCGGCGTCGCGCATCATCACCGGGTTCGCCGTGCCCCACTTGTTGCCGGTGAACGCGCGGGTGTTGAGGTAGTAGACGTCGCACTTGAACGGCGATTCGAAGCCGTACTTCCAGCCGAGGATGCGCGACAGGATCGGGATGTTCTCGGTCTTGAGCGTGTGCTTGCCGGGGCCGAACAGGTCAGCGAACTGGCCGGCGGCGACGAACTGCACCAGCTGGCTGTCGCGCACGATCAGCTGCGCGCCGTTCTTGATTTCCTTGTCGTCGTCCGGGTAGCGGAACGCCAGCGTGTCGCGCGAGTCGTCGGTCCACTCGATGATCTCGAGGGCCTGGCCCTTGATGAAATCCAGAACGCCCATGTGCCGCTCCCTGCCTGTGGCGCCGCGCGCCGTCCGGGCCGATTCTAGGCATGCGTCGGCGACAATGGATGGCCCATTCGACGGACCGGCCCATGCGCGCACCGCTGATCGCCCTGCTGGCCACGCTGCCGCTGCTCGCGCACGCCGGCGACTACGTGCTGCGCGGCGTGTCGAAACAGTTCGACCTGACCGTGCACCCGCGCTTCGCCTGCAAGGACGCGAGTGACGTGGAATCGCCCTGCATCGGCCCGGCGACGCTGAGCTTCAAGCCGCACGGCGGTCGCGTAATCCCGGCGCTGCGCGTCGACACGCTCAAGCTCGACGTCGACGACCGCGGCGTCGCGCGCACCAACGACGCGACGATGTACGGCGAGCAGTCCATGCTCATCGCCGGTGATTTCAACTTCGACGGCCACGACGACCTCGCCCTGCGCACCGGCGACGACGGCTCCTACGGCGGTCCGACCTACGACGTCTTCGTGTTCGACGCCCGCAGCGGGCGCTTCGTCGAGGACGGCGCGCTGGGCTCGCTGACGCAGGAGACGCTCGGCATGTTCGAGGTCGATGCCAAGCGCCATCGCATCGGCACGTGGTCCAAGAGCGGCTGCTGCTGGCACGAGTACGTCGAGTACACGAACGATGCGAAGGGGTTGGTCGCCGTGTACCGCCGCACCGAGGACGCGACGCGCGACCCGATGACGATCACCGAGGAACGCCTCGACGCCCACGGCCGCTGGCACACGCGCCGCCACCGCGAGCCGGTGAAGGGCTGAGCCGTCGGCGATAATGGCCGCGCCTTTCCGCCGCACCGCCACATGGTCCATCCCTGCCTGTCCTGCGGCGCCTGCTGCGCCCACTTCCGCGTCGCGTTCCACTGGTCGGAGACCGACGATGCGCCCGGTGGCCTGACGCCTGCCGTACTCACCGAGCCCCTCGACCCGCATCGCGTCGTCATGCGCGGCACCTACGGCGGCGCTGCGATGCGGTGCACGTCATTGCGCGGCGTCGTCGGCGTCGCCACGTCCTGCGGCATCTATGCGCAGCGGCCGTCGCCGTGCCGGGATCTGCAGGCCAGCTGGGAACACGGCGCGGCGGTCGAGCAATGCGATCGAGCACGCACCGCGCATGGCCTCGCGCCGCTTCGTCCTGAAGACTGGATCCGCACGGCCGCGCCCGCCTGAGCGGCCGTACGCCGTCGCACGGCGGCTTCCGCGGAATGCAGTCATGCCGCGATGTCTTTGCCGCGGTGGCGGGCGAGACGCGACAATGCGCGGTCCCGCGATGCCCGCATCGCCTTCGCACGCCGCGACCCGCGCGTGCCCGATCCCGCGAGTGCCTCCATGTCGAACACCCCGAAGATCATCTACACGCTGACCGACGAAGCGCCCTTCCTGGCCACGGCCTCGCTGCTGCCGATCGTGGAAGGCTTCGCGCGCAGCGCCGGCATCGCGGTGGAGACGCGCGACATCTCGCTGGCCGCGCGCATCCTCGCGCAGTTCCCGAAGGAACTCGGCGACAACGCGGTGAAGGACGACCTCGCCGAACTCGGCCAGCTCGCGACCACGCCGGACGCGAACATCATCAAGCTGCCGAACATCTCGGCATCGGTGCCGCAGCTCAAGGCCGCGATCAAGGAACTGCAGGCCAAGGGTTACGCGCTGCCCGATTACCCGGAAGAGCCGGCCAACGATGCCGAGCGCGACATCAAGGCGCGCTACGGCCGCGCGATGGGCTCGGCGGTGAACCCGGTGCTGCGCGAAGGCAATTCCGACCGTCGCGCGCCGGCCTCGGTGAAGGCGTACGCCCGCAAGCATCCGCACCGCATGGGCAAATGGTCGAGCGAATCGAAGTCGCATGTCGCGCACATGGACGGCGGCGACTTCTACGGCAGCGAGACGTCGACGACGGTCGCCAACCCGACCAGCGTCCGCATCGAATTCGTCGGCGCCGACGGCATCACGCGCGTGCTCAAGGAAAAGACGTCGCTGCAGGCGGGTGAAGTGATCGACACCGCATCGATGAACACCGCGAAGCTCGCCACGTTCATCGACGCGCAGATCGACGATGCCAAGGCGCAGGGCGTGCTGTTCTCGCTGCACCTCAAGGCGACGATGATGAAGGTCAGCGACCCGATCATGTTCGGCGTCGCGGTGAAGCGCTTCTATCGCGAGGCGCTGGCGAAGCATGCCGACGCGCTCGCACGCATCGGCTTCGACGCGAACAACGGCATCGGCGACCTGTACGCGCGGCTGCCGCAACTCGACGACGCGACGCGTTCGGCGATCGAAGCCGACCTGCAGGCCGCGTATACGAATCGTGCGGCCGTCGCGATGGTCAATTCCGACAAGGGCATCACCAACCTGCACGTGCCGAGCGACGTGATCGTCGACGCCTCGATGCCGGCGATGATCCGCGACAGCGGCGGCATGTGGAACGCCGAGGGCAAGCTGCAGGACGCGAAGGCGGTGATTCCGGATCGCTCGTACGCCGGCATCTACCAGGCGGTGATCGAAGACTGCAAGGCGAACGGCGCGTTCGACCCGGCGACGATGGGCAGCGTGCCGAACGTCGGCCTGATGGCGCAGAAGGCCGAGGAATACGGCTCGCACGACAAGACGTTCCAGCTCGACGCGCCGGGCACCGTGCGCGTGGTCGATGGCAACGACAACGTGCTGCTGTCGCAGACCGTCGAAGCCGGCGACATCTTCCGCATGTGCCAGACCAAGGACGCGCCGATCCGCGACTGGGTGCAGCTCGCCGTCAACCGCGCACGCCTGTCGAACACGCCGGCGGTGTTCTGGCTCGACGCCAACCGCGCGCACGATGCGCAGCTGATCGCGAAGGTCGAGCGCTACCTCGCCGAGCTCGACACGAAGGGTTTGGACATCCGCATCCTGTCGCCGGTTGATGCGATGAAGTTCTCGCTCGAGCGCATCCGCAAGGGCCAGGACACGATCAGCGTCACCGGCAACGTGCTGCGCGACTACCTCACCGACCTGTTCCCGATCATGGAACTCGGCACCTCCGCGAAGATGCTGTCGATCGTGCCGCTGATGGCGGGCGGTGGCCTGTTCGAAACCGGCGCCGGCGGCAGCGCGCCCAAGCACGTGCAGCAGTTCACCGAGGAGAACTACCTGCGCTGGGATTCGCTGGGCGAGTTCCTGGCGCTGGCGGCGTCGTTCGAGCATCTCGCCAACTTCGCATCGATGCCGCGCGCGCAGGTGCTGGCCGACGCGCTGGATCGCGCGAACGCGCAGATCCTCGACAACGATCGCGGCCCGGCGCGCAAGGTCGGCGGGCTCGACAACCGCGGCAGCCACTTCTACCTCGCGCAGTACTGGGCGCAGGCATTGGCGTCGCAGACGCAGGACGCCGAACTCGCCACGCGCTTCGCGCCGGTCGCAAAGGCGCTGACCGACGGCGAAGCGCAGATCCTCAAGGAGTTGGTCGACGTGCAGGGCCACGGCGTCGACATCGGTGGCTACTACAAGCCGGACATGGGCAAGCTCGCCACCGCGATGCGCCCCAGCGCGACGCTCAACGCGGTGATCGACGGTCTGCGCGCCTGACCCGCTCGCCGGGCGGGGCCTTCCCTGCCCCGCCCGGCGCTGCCCTCACGCGAAGCTGCCCTTACTCGAAGAAGTACTCCTCGAACTCCTGGTCGACGCTCGGCGCCGGCAGCGCGTCGGCGTCGTTGGCGGGGTCGGGGCTGGTGCCGTCGTGCAGGGCGCGCACGTGGCCGTAGCGGCGCGTCCACGCCAGGCCGGAGCTGAAGAGCGGAACCGGCGGCGGCTGGATGCCGGGGCTGCGGAAAAGATCCATGGCGGCGGTCTCGGTGTCGGGGGACGCGTGCAGCCTCGCGCGCCGAGATGACACGACGATGCCGCGCGCGTTGCAGTTCGGCGGCGGCCGCCACGCGCTGCCGGTAAGCTCCGCGCACATCCCCTGCTGGAGCGACCCATGCGCACGATCCTGCTCGCCGCCGTCCTGTCGACCTCCGTCCTCGCGCTCGGCGCCACTGCCGCCACGAAGTCGCCCGCACCGAACGCGGCCATGTCCAGCGCGCTCGACGCCGCCATCCACGGCAGCTGGCGCGACCCCAAGAACGCCGCGCGCGACGTCTACCGCCATCCCAAGCAGACGCTCACCTTCTTCGGCGTGCGCAACGACCAGACCGTCATCGAGATCACGCCGCCGCCGGGCTGGTACAGCGAGATCCTCGCGCCCTACCTGCGCGACAAGGGCCAGTACATCGCGGCGGTGGTCGACCCCGCGTCGCAGCCCGACGAAAAGAACCGCACGTACTACGCGAAGAACCGCGACCAGCTGCAGCAGAAGTTCGACGCCGACAAGGCGCACTACGACCGCGCGAAGATCATCGCGTTCGATCCGAAGGCGCCGGTGTTCGGTGCGCCGTCGTCCGCGGACGTCGTGCTCACCTTCCGCAACGTGCACAACTGGCGCATGGCCGGCACCGCGCCGCAGATGTTCAAGGCCTTCTTCGACGTGCTGAAGCCGGGCGGCACGCTGGGCGTGGTCGAGCATCGCGCCAAGGCCGACGTCGGCGACGACGACAAGACCGGCTACGTCGGCCAGAAGCAGTTGATTGGGATGGCCGAGGCGGCGGGTTTCCACTTCGTCGGCAACAGTGAGGTCAACGCCAATCCGCGCGACACCAAGGACTATCCGGGTGGCGTGTGGACGTTGCCGCCGACCAATTCGCACGATGCGAAGGACGACGCGAAGTACAAGGCGATCGGCGAGAGCGATCGCATGACGCTGCGCTTCGTCAAGCCGCATGCCTGATCCGTCGCCCGCATGGGCCGCGCGCGTGCCGCTGGGCGCGGCGCGCTGGCGGCTCGTGCGGATCACGCGTCGCGGCGTCGGCATGACGCTCGCAAGCGCGGTGTTCTGGCTGGCGATGGCGCTGGTCGCCGCGTTCGCCGGACTGGATGCCGCGCATCTCGGCCTGTTCTTCGTGATCGGCGGCGCGCTGGTGTATCCGGGCGGTTACCTGCTCAACCGGGTGTTCGGTGGCAACCTCACCGCGCGCGGCAGCGAGTTCGGCGGCATGGTCGGTGGGATCACCGTGGCGCAGATGCTCGGCTGGCCGCTGATCGTCGCAGTGCTGGTGATGGACGTGCGGCTCATCGCGTTCGCGCTGTCGGCGATGCTCGGCGCGCATTTCCTGCCCTATGGATGGCTGTATCGCTCGCCTGCTTATTACGCGCTCGGCATTGCGGGCGCGGTGGTCGGCGCGGCGCTGCAATGGGCGACGCCGCTGCATGCGAACGTCGCGATCGCCGCGTCGATGGCGGTGCTGTACCTCGCCACGGGGATCGCAGTACTGCGCCAGAACCGTCGCGAACAGGTCGACGCCGCGTCGTCATGTTGATCGCCTTCAACAAACCCTACGGCGTGCTCTGCCAGTTCACCGATCGCAGCACGCCGCCGCGCCCCACGCTCGCGGGCTTCGGCCTGCCGCCCGATGTCTACGCCGCGGGCCGGCTCGACCACGACAGCGAAGGCCTGCTGCTGCTCACCGACGACGGCGGCCTCGCGCACCGCCTCACCGATCCGCGCCACAAGCAGCCCAAGACCTACTGGGTGCAGGTCGAGGGTGATCCGCAGGACGCGCAGATCGACGCACTGCGTCGCGGCGTCGAACTCAACGATGGACTCACGCGACCGGCGCAGGCGCGTCGGATCGAAACGCCGACGCTGTGGCCGCGCGATCCGCCGGTGCGCTTTCGCAAGACGGTGCCGGACGCGTGGCTGGAACTCGTGATCACTGAAGGCCGCAACCGGCAGGTGCGGCGCATGACTGCGGCGGTCGGGCTGCCGACGCTGCGACTGGTGCGCGTCGCAGTCGGCGAACATCGCGTCGACGACCTCGCACCGGGCACGTGGCGCCGCGTTTCGTGAGTGCGCGCAACGGCGCGCGGTGAATCGTTCACCGAGTCTGAATAGGCGCAACGGCATAAAACGGGGTCGTCTGTTAAGGTCGGTGACTCCTGAATGCGCCACGGATGGGCGCAGACGTCGCGAGGGCGAATGGTCAGCACCACCGGTACTGCCGCGAGAATCCTGGTCGTCGACGACCAACCGGCGAACCTGCGCGTCGTCGGCATGCTGCTTTCGCGGCAGGGCTATCAGGTGGTGACCGCGGACAGCGGCCCGAAGGCGCTGGAGATCTGCGAGAACGAACCGCCGGATCTCGTGCTGCTCGACATGATGATGCCGGGCATGGACGGCTTCCAGGTGATGGAAGAAATGCGCGCGGGTGCTGCGCCGCCGAGTCTTCCCGTCGTCTTCGTCACCGCCGCGCAGGATCGCGACCTTCTGCTGCGCGCGTTCGATGCCGGCGCGGTCGACTACGTCACCAAACCGTTCCTGCCCGAAGAACTGCTCGCGCGCGTGTCCGCACACGTGGGCCTCAAGCTCACGCGCGATCGCCTCGAGCGCGTGGCGCGCGAGCGCGAGGAGCTGGTCAACCTCGTCGCGCACGACCTCAAGAACCCGCTGTCGTCGGTGCTGTTCGCCAGCGAGATGCTGATCACCGGCGCGACCAAGCCCGAGCGCGTGCCGCGCTACATGACGATGATCCACGAGAGCGCGACCGATGCGCTCGGCTACATCCGTCAGTACCTGGAAAGCACCGGTCGTCGCGACGATGACGCCGTTGCGCCGAGTGCATCGCTTACCGCCACGCTCGACTGGCTGGTGCAGCGCTACGAATACCAGCTCGAAGCGCGCGGCATTCGCGTCACCGCGCAGCGCCCGTCGCACGACGTGCACGTGCGCATCGACGATCGCGTGCTGCGCCAGGTGAGCGAGAACCTCGTCACCAACGCTATGAAGTACGCGCCGGAAAGCGAGCTCACCATCGCCGCGCGTCCGGGTGCGCCGGGCTACTGGCAGATGGTGGTCGAAGATCGCGGCCCGGGCATTCCCGCGCACAAGCAGCGCGAGCTGTTCAAGCCGTTCGTGCGCCTGCATGAAGGCGATGACGGTATTTCGTCGGGCCTCGGCCTGTCGCTCGCGAAGCAGATCATCCAGAAAGCCGGCGGCCAGCTCTGGTACGAAGACCGCAAGAACGGCGGCGCGCGTTTCGTGATCGAGCTGCCGCAGAGCGCGTAAGTAGCACGAGTTCGGCAGCGTGTTGTTGCGCTGACTTCGCGTTACGCAACGCCGTTACCTGATCGCACAAACGAAGATGCCGCCGGAAGCCGGCGGCATCGACGGGTCGGCCCGGGCCGACCTCTGCTTAAAACTCAGTGTTCGGTGCGCGGCTCGCTGCGCGACCGCGAACGGCTCGTCGACGCGCGGCGGGCGCCCGCGGTCCGACGCTTCGCACGCGTGGTGCTTGCCGTGGTGTCGGCGTCGCCGCTGCGTGCCTCGATGCGGCGCGAACGCCCTTCGATGGCATCGCCATTGCCGTTCTCGGCACGCTTGGCGCGACGTCGCGCGGCGTACCAGAGCAGCCCGGCACCGGCCAGCGCTGCGCCGAATACCACCGGGTTGCGACGGACGACCTTCATGCCGACCTTCGACGCGCCCTTGAGTGCGCCAAGCTTCGCGCCGGCGTCGAGCCACTCGCTCGCGCGCGGGGCCAGCTGGCCGATGCGATCGCCGGCGGTGCTTGCGAGGTCCATCATGCGTTCGGGGAGACGGTCCAGCGTGCTCATGTGCGGTGTCCTGCGGGGAATCGACCGACAGTGTTGGCGCGAATTCGTCGAAGCAATGTGAGTAATTGCCCACCGGCGGCTGAACGCCCAAGATGCGCGCTCGACTGGAGCACGCCCGATGATCCGCACGCTCACCGATGTCCTGACGCCCGCCGAAATTGCACAGGTGCGCGAGTGGCTGCCGCAGGTCGGCCTTACCGACGGCCGGATCACGAATCCCGACTCAGGCGTCAAACGCAACCTGCAGGCACCGCAGGGTGACGCCGCTAACGAACGCATCGCACAACTCGTGCGCGACGCGCTGGGTCGGCATCCGGATGCGCGCCGACTGATGCTGCCCAAGCAGATGGCACGCACGACGGTGGTGCGCTACGAACCCGGCATGACCTACGGATGGCACGTCGACGAAGCGCTGTTCCCGTCGACGCCGCCGATGCGCAGCGACATCTCGTGCACCGTGTTCCTCAGCGATCCATCCGATTACGACGGCGGCGAACTCACGATGCAGCTCGGCGAACAGGAACTCGCCTACAAGTTGCCCGCGGGTTGCGCGCTGATCTATCCGTCGACGACGATCCATCAGGTCGCACCGGTCACGCGTGGCGTGCGTGTCGCCGCGATCACCTGGTTGCAGAGCTGGATCGCCGACGCCGCCCGGCGCGAACTCATGGTGCAGTTGGAGGAAGCGCGCGTGCTCGCGGCGCGCGGGCAGGCGAGCGACGCGGCACGTGTCGAAGTGCTGCTGGCTGCGGTGCGATCGAACCTGTTCCGCATGTGGGCGGATACGTAAGCGCAACGCACACGTTTCGCGCGGCATGACGCCGCTTACGCGGCACGGTCAGGTCGACGTCACCGATGTCGCGCTGTTGCGTTGAAGTGGTTTTCCGCACGACGTCGACACTCGGCGACGCGACTACGTCCCGCGCGGTTTCGCACGATGCGTCGCTTTCGCAGTCCACGGATCATCCGGCCACGGATGCTTGGGATAGCGCCCTTTCATTTCCTTTTTCACTTCCGGGTACGTGCGTTCCCAGAACCCGCGCAGGTCCTGCGTGACCTGCAGCGGTCGGCCTGCGGGTGAGAGCAGATGCAGCGTGAGCCGAACGCGGCCGCCGGCGATGCGTGGCGTGTCGGCGAGGCCGAAGAGTTCCTGCAGTTTCACCGCGAGCACGGGTGACTGCGGTGTGCCGTCGACGTCCGTTGCATACGTGATGCCGCGCTCCATGCCCGACGGCACCGCGATGCGCGTCGGTGCGAGTGCGTCGATGCGTTGTCGCAACGACCAGTCGACACCGGCCTTCAATGCTTCGCCCAGATCCTGTTCGCTCAGTGCGTCCAGTCGCGTCTTGCCGCTTAGTGCGGGCTTCAGCCACGTGTCCAGTGATGCGAGCAATACGTCGTCCGATAGATCGGGCAGCGCGTCCGCCATTTCGGGCATCCACGTACCCAGTCCACGCACGCGATCGCGCCATTGCCGCAGAGATTCGCTCCACGGCAGTGCATCGAGACCGAGTTGGCGCACCGCGTCGACGAGTGCATCGGCGTAGCGTGAAGGATCGGGCCTCGGCAGCGGTCGCGTGTCGAGCACGATTCGGTCGAAGCGACGCTCGCGCACCGCACTGATCGCGCGGGCATCGACGTCCCAGACCACGCGATCTTCGGTGACGAAGCGCGACGGGAAGTCGCGTTCGAGTCGTGATTCATCGAGCGGCGCCGCCTGCAGGATGCGTGCATCGCGCACCTCGTCGCGAAGTTCGTTGACCACCAGCCACGGCTCGCCACGCAGCAGCGACTCGTCGAACAGGCGCACGGTGCGGCCGCTGGCGAGCTGGTAACGCAGCGCATCGACCGGGTGGCGACGTGCGATGCGGTCGGGGAATGCATGAAGCAAGACGTCGCCGAGCACGTGCGGTGGTGCGTGCGCGGGTGGGTTCGCATCGAGACGCAGGCGACGCCGCCATTGCTTGGCCGACTGGTCGATCTGCGCGAGCGCGCTGCCCGACGCGTCGGAGGGTGCGCGGCCGCTGCGAAACATTGCTAGCGCCTGCCAGCGATCGGCGAGCGCGTCGCTGCGAAAGCGACCCGGCATGGCGCGCAGCGGGTCGCGTGCTTCGATCAGCGCGGCGAGGTCGCAGGCCAGCGTCTGTTCGCGCGTATCCGTCGGTGCAAGCAACATGGCGGCTAGACGGGGATGCGTGCCGAGCGCGAGCATGCGCTTGCCGAGCGCGGTGACGGCGGCGCCATCGAGTGCGCCGAGCCGTTGCAGCAGATCGCGCGCCGCATTGAGTGCGCCGCCCGGTGGCGCATCGGGAAAACGCAGATCACTGCCGCCCCAGAGCGCGAGCTCCAGCGCGAGCGACGACAGATCGACCTGCGCGATCTCGGGGCGACGTTGGGGTTCCAGTCGTTGCGACTGCGGCCACAGCCGATAGGCCCAACCATCCGACACGCGGCCCGCGCGACCGGCACGCTGATCGGCGGAGGCCTGTGCGATCGGCACGACATCGAGACGCGAAAACCCGCTCACCGGATCGAAGCGCGGCTCGCGTGCGAGGCCGGTGTCGATGACCACGCGCACACCGGGCAGGGTGACGCTGGATTCGGCGATGTTAGTGGCGAGCACGACGCGTCGACGTCCGTCCGTTGACGGTTGCAACACACGCGACTGCTGTTCGACCGGCAGTTCGCCGTGCAGCGCGAGCACGTCGGCGTCGACATGTTCGACGAGCGACTGCACGCGGGAGATCTCCCGTTGCCCGGGCAGGAACACCAGCAGGTCGCCGGGATGCGTGGCCAGCGCATGTTCGATCGCGCGTCGCACCTGATGTTCGCTTTTCTCGTCGCGACGCGCGGGAAGGTGCGCGATCTCGACCGGATAGCTGCGACCTTCGCTGGACAGCCGCGGCGCGTCGAGGAAGTTCGCGAGCCGTTCGCCATCGAGCGTCGCCGACATGACGACGATGCGCAGGTCGTCGCGCAGCTGCGACTGCACATCCAGCGCGAGTGCGAGGCCGAGGTCGGCGGCCATGTGCCGCTCGTGGAATTCGTCGAACAGGATCGCGCCGATGCCGTCGAGCATCGGATCGTCCTGGATCATGCGCGTCAGGATGCCTTCGGTGACGACCTCGATGCGCGTGTCCGGGGAGACGCGGTTCTCGAAGCGAATGCGATAACCGACGGTTCGCCCGACCTCCTCGCCGCGACTTTTCGCCATGAACATGGCGGCCGCACGCGCGGCGACGCGGCGCGGTTCGAGCATCAGGATCTTGCGATCACCCAGCCACGGCGCATCCAGCAGCGCCGGCGGCACCTGCGTGGTCTTGCCCGCACCCGGTGGCGCTTCGAGCACCAGGCGTGGGTGCGCCACGAGGAACTCGCGGATGCGCGGCAGCAGGGGATCGATGGGGAAGGGCACGTAATGCGCGAGCCGGGCGGGATCGGCCATTCTCGCAGCCCGTGCGCGCCGGGTCGCTAGAATCGCTGCCTGCTTTCCGCGACGCATCCCCGTGCAGCTCATCGACATCGGCGCCAACCTGACCCACGACTCGTTCGATCGCGACCGCGACGCGGTGATCGCCCGTGCGCTCGAAGCGGGCGTCTCGCAGATGGTGGTGACCGGCGCCAGCCGTGAACATTCGCCGATGGCGCTGGAGCTGGCACGCAAATATCCCGGCGTGCTGTTCGCGACTGCGGGCGTGCATCCGCACCATGCGGTCGAGTACACGGCCGAATGCGATGCCGAGATGCGCGCCTTGCTCGCGCACGACGAAGTCGTCGCGGTCGGTGAATGCGGGCTCGACTACTTCCGCGACTTCTCGCCGCGCCCGGCGCAGCGTCGCGCGTTCGAGATGCAGCTGCAGACTGCGGTCGATACCGGCAAGCCGCTGTTCCTGCATCAGCGCGACGCGCACGACGACTTCATCGCGATCATGAAGAACTTCGAAGGCCGCATCGGCGCGGCGGTGGTGCATTGCTTCACCGGCACGCGCGACGAAGCCTTCGCGTATCTCGACCGCGACTGGCACATCGGCATCACCGGCTGGCTGTGCGACGAGCGCCGTGGGCAGCACCTGCGCGAGATCGTGCCGCATATCCCGGCGAACCGCCTGATGATCGAGACCGATGCGCCGTATCTGCTGCCACGCACGTTGAAGCCGATGCCCAAGGATCGGCGCAACGAGCCGGCGTTTCTCGCGCATATCGTCGAGGAGCTGGCGCGGGATCGCGGCGAGGAAGTGGCCACCGCCGCCGCGACGACCACTCGCAACGCGCGCGGTTTCTTCGGCCTGCCGGCGGCCTGACGCATGCGCCAGTCGATCGTCCACGTCACGCTGCTTGTTCGCGATTACGACGAGGCGATCGCGTTCTACGTCGGCCGACTGGGCTTCGAACTGATCGAGGACACCTACCGCCCGGAGCAGGACAGGCGCTGGGTGGTGGTGGCACCGCCGGGATCGACCGGCACGTCGCTGTTGCTGGCGCGCGCATCGACCGACGAGCAGACGGCCCGTATCGGCGATTCGACCGGCGGCCGCGTCGCGCTGTTCCTTCAGACCGACGATTTCGCGCGCGATCACCGCCGCCTGGTCGATGCCGGCGTCGAGTTCGTGCGCCCGCCCGCTGTGCATGACTACGGCACGGTCGCGGTATTCCGCGACCTCTACGGCACGTTGTGGGACCTGATCGAATACCGCGACGCGGAGTGATGCCGCGGCCGGCACTGCTCCGTCCACATACCCACCCGTATCCTTGGCGGCCTCGGCCATCGGCCCGGTTTCCCGACCCCATGCGCAATCGCACGCTCCGCTTCATTCCCATGCTCGCCGTCGTCGTGCTCGCGCTCGCCGGCTGCGGCAAGAAGGACGACGCCACCAAGGCGCCCGCGGAAACGCCGGCGATGGCCGTCACCGTGGTGCCCGCGCGCCAGCAGGAGATCCCGCGCGAGATCCGCGTGTCCGGCCCGGTCGCCGCGCGCGAGGAGATGCAGCTCGGCGTCGAGCTGAGCGGGTTGCGTGTCACCGGTCTCTACGTCGATGTCGGCGAGTTCGTGCATCGCGGACAGGTGCTGCTCGATCTCGATGCGCGTTCGCTGCAGAGCGAACTCGAGCAGGCGGAGGCGAGTTACCGCGAGGCGCAGGCCGCCGCATCGCTCGCGCAAGCGAATCTGCGTCGCGCCGAACCGCTGCTCGCGCAAAAGTACATCTCGGCCGGGCAGGTCGACGAGTTGCGTGCGGCGCGCGACCAGGCGAATGCGCGCGTCGCCACCGTGCGTGCATCGCTGGACGCCGCCAAGCTGCGCCGCAGCTATGCCGAACTGCGCGCGCCGGACGACGGCATCGTCAGCAAGCGCGCCGTGCAGCCGGGGCAGATCGTCGCCGCGGGCACCGAACTGATCGGCCTGATACGCGATGGCCGCCTCGAATGGCGCGCCGAGCTCGCGGACGTCGAACTCGCCGCCGTCAATGTCGGTGACGCGGTAATCGTGCACGCACCGGACGGACGTGACGTCGAAGGCGAAGTGCGCGCGGTGCCGCCGGGTGTCGATCCCGCGACGCGCACCGGCACCGTCTACGCCGACCTGCCCGATCCCGACGGCCTGCGCACCGGCGCCTACCTGCCGGGCCGCATCCTCGTCGGCAATGCGAAGGCGCTGGTCGTGCCCGCATCGACCGTGGTCGAACGCGACGGCAATCCCTACGTGTTTACCGTCGACGCGAAGGGCATCGCGCATCGCGTGCGCGTCAACACCGGCACGACGTCGAGCGGCGTGGTCGAAATCCTCGGCGGTCTCGCGCCGGGTGCGCAGGTGGTCGACCAGGGCGCTGGTTTCCTCGGCGATGGCGATCGCGTGCGCGTGGTGCCGCCTGCAACGGCGGCGACAACGACGACGGGCGCGTCGCGATGATCAACGTTTCGGCCTGGGCGATCCGGCGGCCGCTGCCGGCGCTGATGATCTTCTTCGTGCTGTGCGTGGCCGGGCTCTGGGGCTTCTGGAAGCTGCCGGTCGCCCGCTTTCCGGATGTCACGTTCCCGATGGTGGTGGTGACGATCAGCCAGCCCGGCGCGTCGCCGAGCCAGCTGGAAACCGAAGTCACGCGCAAGGTCGAAGACCAGGTCGCGACGCTCACCGGCGTCAAGCGCGTCACCTCGACGGTGACCGAGGGCGTAAGCACCACCGCGATCGAATTCCAGCTGGAAACCGACCTCGCCGGTGCGCTCGACGACACGCGCGCGGCGGTGAGCCGCATCCGTTCGGACCTGCCGCAGGACATCCAGGAACCGCTGGTCACCAAGGTCACGATCGGCGGTGCGCTGATGACGTATGCGGTGCAGTCCGACCGCATGGGCGTCGACGAGCTGTCGTGGTTCGTCGATCGCGATATCACCCGCACGCTGTTCGGCGTGCCGGGCGTCGCGCAGGTGTCGCGACAGGGCGGCGTCGAGCGCATGGTGCGCATCGACCTCGATCCCGATGCGCTGCAGGCCTACGGCACCACCGCGGGCGCGGTGAATGCGCAGCTCGCGCGTTCGCAGGTGGAGAGGCCGAGCGGCAAATCGGAAGTCGGTGGCGGGCAGCAGGTGCTGCGCACGATCGCGACCGTCAGCGACGCGCGGGAACTCGAAAACTTTGCGATCACCTTGCCCGACGGCCGCGCGGTGCGGCTCGGCACGCTGGCGCGCATCAGCGATTCGGTCGCCGACCCGACGCAGGTCGCACTGCTCGACGGCAAGCCGGTGGTCGCGTTTTCGGTGTCGCGCACGCGCGGGTCGAGCGAGCTGAAGGTGGCCGAAGGGGTGACGGCGGCGCTCGACGCGCTGGCGAAGAAGAACCCGGGCATGCATTTCCAGCAGGTCACGTCGACGGTCGGCGAGACCGAGCGGTCGTACCACTCATCGATGGAGATGCTGGTCGAAGGCGCGCTGCTCGCGCTCGCAGTGGTCTGGCTGTTCCTGCGCGACTTCCGCGCGACGTGGATCTCCGCGGTCGCGCTGCCGCTGTCGATCGTGCCGACCTTCGCGGTGATGTACTGGTTCGGCTTCTCGCTCAACATGATCACGCTGCTCGCGCTGAGCGTGGTGGTCGGCATCCTGGTCGACGATGCGATCGTCGAGATCGAGAACATCGTGCGCCACCTGCGCATGGGCAAGACGCCGCTGGAAGCCGCGCGCGAAGCGGCGGACGAAATCGGCATCGCGGTGATCGCGACGTCTATGACACTGGCCGCGGTGTTCGTGCCGGTCGCGTTCATGCCGGGCATCGCCGGCAAGTTCTTCCGCGAATTCGGCTGGACCGCCGCGACGGCCGTGCTGTTCTCGCTGATGGTCGCACGCCTGCTGACGCCGATGATCGCGGCGTACCAGCTGAAGTCGCACGGTGTGGAGGAGAAGGAAGGCCCGCTGATGCGGCGCTACCTCGGCCTGGTTGATGCGGCGCTGCGCCATCGCTGGATCACGCTGGCGATCTCGACGGTGTTCTTCATCGCATCGCTCGCGCTGGTGCCACTGATCCCGACCACGTTCATTCCATTCACCGACATCGGCCGCAGCAACCTGCAGATCGAACTGCCACCCGGCACGCGGCTGGAAGACACCACGCGCATCGCCGAACTCGCGCGCGCCAAGCTGCACGCGATCCCGGAACTCAAGCAGGTCTATACGACGGTGGGCAGCGTGCTCGACGTCGGCGACCCGAACAAGACCGGCGTCGGCGAGCCGCGCAAGGCGACGCTGGTGCTCGACTGGGGCAATGCGCGCGACCGCGATCGCGACCAGAAGCAGCTCGAGCGCGACGTGCGCACGCAGCTCGGCGATCTCCCGGGCGTGCGCATGTCGTACATCTCGAACGAGCCGGGCGAGAACCTGATGCTGGTGCTGGCGGGGGATGATCCGCAGCGCCTGCAGGATGCGTCGATCACGCTCGAGCGCGAGCTGCATACGATCAAGGGGCTGGGCAGCATCAGTTCGTCGGCGTCACTGCTGCGACCGGAAATCGAGATCCGCCCGGATCCTCAACGCGCCGCGGATCTCGGTGTGTCCACCGCCGACATCGCCGAAGCCGCGCGCATCGCGACCAGTGGCGATTACACGCAGCGTCTGGCGAAGCTCAATCTTCCCGAACGTCAGATTCCGATCCGCGTTGGGTTCTCGCAGGCGACGTTGCGCGATCCCGCATTGATCGGCCAGCTGCGCGTGCCGGGCAAGAACGGGCCGGTACCGCTCGCGGCGGTCGCCGACATCTCGCCGGGCAGCGGCCCATCGGTGATCTCGCGCTACCAGCGCCAGCGCAACGTCACGTTCACCGCGGAGCTCAACGGGCGTCCGCTCGGCGACGTCATGAAGGAAGTGCAGAAGCTGCCGACGGTGAAAGCGCCGCCGCCGGGCCTGAGCTTCATCAACACGGGCGACGCGGAAGTCTTCGTCGAACTGTTCACCGGTTTCGTGGTCGCGATGATCGCGGGCATCGCCTGCATCTACATGGTGCTGTTGCTGCTGTTCAACCACGCGTTGCAACCGCTGACGATTCTTACGGCGGTACCGCTGTGCGCGGGCGGTGCGTTCGGTGCGCTGCTTCTCACGCACAACCTGTTGTCGCTGCCGGCGCTGATTGGTTTGCTGATGCTGATCGGCATCGCGACCAAGAACTCGATCCTGCTGGTGGACTACGCGGTGATGGCCGAGGACGAGCATGGGCTCAGCCAGCACGATGCGCTGGTCGACGCCTGCCGCAAGCGTGCGCGGCCGGTGTTGATGACGACGCTGGCGATGGGTGCGGGCATGTTGCCGATCGCGCTGGGGTTGTCGGGGGATTCGAGTTTCCGGCGGCCGATGGCGGTGGCGGTGATCGGGGGGTTGATCACGTCGACGTTGTTGTCGCTGGTGGTTATTCCGGCGGCTTATACGGTTGTTGATGATCTCGGTGGTTGGATGCGGAGGAAGCTGCGGCGTGAGAAGAAGGCTGAGGCGTCGCCTTCTGCGTGAGGCGTGTGCTTAAAGGCAAAAGCGTTTCGTGCGCTGGCGCGCCCGAGTTACTTTTCTTTGCTGGTGCAAAGAAAAGGTAACCAAAAGAAAGCACCTTCCCCGATCAGATCTACAGCTCGCGGTTTGTGATTCCACACGATCCGCACACTCGCCATCCTGGCTCGGGTGCGGACGACGGCCATCCATGGCCGCCGCCCTTCGGGTTTCACGATTGTTGTGGTGGCTGACAGTTCGTTTGGTCCACGCAAAGTTCGCACGCCCTTGTTCTGGATCTACAAACGAAAACGCCCACCTAATTGGTGGGCGTTTTGTTTTGTCGTCGGTGCGGTTTACGAGACCACGCCTTTCGACTTTCGGAACATGCCGGTGATCTTGCGGAAGCCGGCGGTGATGGCGAGGAAGAGCGGGATGAGCAGCTTCTTCAGGCCGAGCAGGAGCAGGCCGATTTTGGCGAAGAGGCCGGTCTTGGCGGCGATGCCGCCGGCGACGAGTGCGGCGAGGCCGTAGGCGGCGACCTTGTCGGTGCTCTTGTCGAAGTCGGCGTAGCGGGCGCCGCTGTCGAAGCTGACGCGCGGGAGAAGTTGCTCCATGCCGGTCTTGACGGTCGGCAGGTCGTCCATCGCGGATACGGCGTTGAAGCTCAGGTAGCCGTCGCGGCCGAGGACGCGGATGTCGTAGTTGAGCGTGTGCGCGGATTCACCTTCGAAGTCGACTTCCTTCGCCCAGTACAGCTTCTTGCTGGAGGCGTCGTAGCGCGGCGGCACCGCCCAGCCGACGATGTGCAGGGCGCCGAAGCCGCCCTTCTTGCGTTCGTCATTGGCTTCGTCGGTGCCCTTCTTCATGTCGGCGAGCAGATCGGTGTAGTCGATCTTCGCTGCGTCGTCGTCGCTGACGTGGCCATCATGCGCCTGCGTCACCACCACCGCCCACGAGCCGTCCTCGGCAAGCGACGGGGAGCGCGGCACGACGAGGCCGACGATGTCGTCGTCCGGCGGATTGCCCCACAGGTCTTCGAGCACGCGACGCGCGTCGTCATGCGCGAGATAGCGGAAGTCGGAGCCGAGATCGACGTGCGCTTTCGCGTCGCCGAGCGCGACGTTGCCGTCCTCGAAGTGCAGCGAGCTGACGAAGGTCTGCACCTTCTGCTTGGCCTGCGCGTCATCGGCATCCTGTGCATGCGCAAGCGGTGCCACGGCCAGCAGGCCGGGCAGCAACCATTTCAACGACATCGGTTTTCCCCTGGTGAGCGGGCGTCCCCACGCCCGTACCGGGAATTCTCGCGAATGCTGGCGCGCCGGCACAAGCCGCGCGCGATGGCTCAGTGCTTGGCGGGCTTCTTCGCGCCGAAGTGCACGCCCTGCGCTTCCAGCTGCGCGCACATGGCCTTGCGTTCGGTGGCGCTCATCGCCTTGACGCGCGCGGACTCGGCGGAATACGCGGTCGCGAACTGCGTGTCGAACGTCTTGGGCAGCATGTGGCGCGCGTTGAGCATCTGCTTTGCGCCTTCGCGTGCATTGCGGCGGTGTTCGTCCGCGGTGCCGGGCCCGCAGTTGGCGGCAGCGATCGCGCCGGCGGCGCTGGCATGGATGACGTCCGACGCGGTCATCGTCGGAGCGGCCGAGGCCGCGGTGGCGGCGGCGAGAAGCGCAGTGGCGAGGAAGGTACGGAGCATCGCGATGCGTCCTGCAGTGGAATGCGCCGCAGTGTAGCGACGCATTCTGAACCGGCCGTCACGTCACTCGTAGCGCAGCGCCTCGATCGGATCGAGACCCGCCGCCTTCGATGCGGGCATCAGCCCGAACACGACGCCGACGAGCGCAGAGAACCCCGCGGCAACCAGCACCACCCACAGCGGCACGCTCGCCGGCGGGAAATTCGGAATCAGCGCGGCGATGCCGGCACCCGCGCCGAAGCCGAGCACGATGCCGACCACGCCGCCGAGCAATGCGAGCAATGCGGCCTCGAGCAGGAACTGCACGAGGATGTCGCGCCGCGTCGCACCCAGCGCTTTCAGGATGCCGATCTCGCGCGTCCGCTCGGTCACCGACACCAGCATGATGTTCATGATGCCGATGCCGCCGACGAGTAGCGAAATACCGACGATGCCGCCGAGCACGGCGGTCGCGGTGCCGGTGATCTTCTCGAACTGCTGCTTGAACGAATCGGCGGCCTGCACCTTGAAGTCGTCGTCGACGCCCGGCTTCAGGCCGCGGCTCGCACGCAACGCGCGTCGTGCACGTTCGCGCACGGCGTCGAGCTCTTCCATGTGCTGCACGGTGAACGACGCGCTGATCATCGGCTCGGCGGAATTACCCGTCATGCCACGCGCGACGTCGAACGGAATCGCGACGTAATCGTCCTGGCTGAAACCGAACACCTCGCCCTTCGGTTCCATCATGCCGACGACCTTGAACCAGTCGCCGCCGAGCTTGATGTATTCGCCGACCGGATCCTTCGGCAGGTGCAGGTCCTCGCGCAGCTTCGCGCCGATCACCGCGACGTGGCGACGCCCCGCATCGTCCGCGGGAACGAGAAAGCGCCCGACCTGCGGATAGCGCGCGCGCACCTGCTGGAATTCACTGCTGGTGCCGAGCACCTGCGGGTTGCTGGTGCGTCCGTGCCAGCCCGCCTGCGCGGCGGGCACGACCAGGATCGGCGCGACTTCGCCCACGCCCGACACGCGGCGGCGCAGCGCGTCAATGTCCTG
Organism: Lysobacter sp. HA35; assembly: GCF_054061195.1. Lineage (NCBI taxonomy): Bacteria > Pseudomonadati > Pseudomonadota > Gammaproteobacteria > Lysobacterales > Lysobacteraceae > Lysobacter > Lysobacter sp. HA35. The sequence goes on from NZ_JBSSDY010000001.1 coordinate 2,584,554, forward strand.
CGCGGTGAGCGTGTTGATCTTGCCGCTGCGGAAATTGTCGTTGTCGTTGATCGCGTCGACGCTCAGCGTGGTGCCGCCGATGTCGGCGAACTGGCCCTTGATCGATTCCGACAGGCCCTGAACCAGCGACACAACCGCGATCACGCTGGCGGTGCCGATCAGGATGCCGAGCGTGGTCAGGAAGCTGCGCATGCGATGCGCGGACAGGCTGCTCAGCGCGGCGCGGAACGCTTCGAGATAGGCCTGCATCAGTGCGCTCCCGCGGTGCGCGGTTCCTGCTGCGAGTCCTCGACGATGAGCCCGTCGTGCACGCGAAGCACGCGATGGCAGTGCGCGGCGATGTCGGGTTCGTGCGTCACCACCACCACCGTCTGCCCCTGCGCATGCAGCGCATCGAACAGCGCCATGATTTCGGCGGAGGTCTGCGAGTCGAGGTTGCCGGTGGGCTCGTCGGCGAGCAGCAGCGATGGTTCGCCGACCAGCGCACGCGCCACGGCGACACGCTGGCGCTGGCCGCCGGAGAGTTGATTCGGTCGATGGTCGAGCCGATTGCCGAGGCCGACCTTCGTCAGCGCTTCGGTCGCGCGACGCACGCGTTCGGCGCGCGGCATGCCGCGATACACCAGCGGCTGCATCACGTTCTGCAGCACGCTCTGGCGCGGCAGCAGATGGAAGCTCTGGAACACGAAACCGATTTCGCGATTGCGCACGCGCGCGAGTTCGTCATCGTCCATGCCGGCAACATCGCGGCCGTTGAGCACGTAATGCCCTTCGCTCGGCGAATCCAGGCAGCCGAGCAGGTTCATCAGCGTGGACTTGCCCGAACCCGACGGCCCGGTCAGCGCGACGTATTCGTTGCGGCCGATCGAGAGGTCGACGCCGCGCAATGCGTGCACGGTTTCCTCGCCCATCGTGTAGCGCTTCACGATGCCGGCCAGCTCGATCACTTGGCGGCCTCGCCGTCCTTCGCGTCTTCGAGTTCCTTCGCGCTCTTCTCGACCACCGCATCGCCGTCGTGCAGCGTGCGCAGTGTCTTGGCCGGCCCGATGATCACGCGGTCGCCGGCCTTCAGGCCCGACACCACCTGCCAGCGATCGTCCGCCACGCCGGTCGTCACCGATTGCTTGCGTGCATGGCCTTCGCGCGCGACCCATAGATACGACTTGGCGACGACCGCCTTCGCGGCTTCGTGCTTCGGCGCCTTGTCGTCGTCGGTGTCGGCGGCGGCGGCGGTGTCGTCGCCGTCATCCATCACCGCTTCGACCGGCACCGCGAGTTGCGGGCGGCCGTCGCCGAGGTAGACGTCGGCGCGCGCACTCATGCCCGAACGCAGGTTGAGGCCGCTCGGCGGATCGAGCGTCACCGTCACCTTGTAGGCGCGGGCCTGGCCTTCGATGGTCGGTGCGAGCGCGATCTTCTCGACGCGGCCATGCAGCGCGGTGTCCGGATACGCGGCGGGGTAAACGTCGACGGCCTGGCCGATCGACACCTGGCCGATGTCGGCTTCGTCGACCTTGAGCTCCGCGGTGAGCGCCGAGACGTCGGCGATCTTCATCAGCTTCGCGCCGGCGAGCGCGTTGGTCGACGGGATCGCGGTTTCGCCGACCTTGATCGGCAACTCGACGATGCGGCCGCTCATGGGCGCGCGGATCTCGGTCTTGGCGAGCTGGTCGAACGCGTCGCCGAGCACCGCCTGCGCCTGGCGCAGGCTTTCGCTGCTGGTCGCGAGCTGCGCGCGCGCCTGGTCGACCGCAAGGCGATCTTCTTCCAGCTTGTTGCGATCGATCAGCTGCTGCGCCGCGAGCTTCTGGCTGCGCGCGTACTGCGCCTCGCGCAGCTTGAGCGTGGCGCGCTGGCGCTCGATATCGATCTGCCCTTCGCGGCGGCCAGCCGAGCTGCGGTCGATCGCGTTGCGATAGGTCTTGGGGTCTAGCGTCATCAACAGCTGGCCCTTCTGCACCACGTCACCTTCGGCAACGAGGATGCGCTCGACCTTCGCGACGACTTCCGCGGTGAGGTTCACCTCGGTGCCGTACGCGAGCGTGCCGGAGGCGAGGATCGTCGGCCGCACCGCGTGCGTCGCGAGCGGCTGCACCTGCACGGCGGTGCCGTGATCGCCGTGCAGGCGCCGCAGCGCGAACGGCAGCACTAGGACCGCCACGACCAGCCCGGCGGCCAGCCCCTTCTTCGTATTCGGACTCATTGCGTTCTCAGCCGGGGATCAGCGCCATCACGCCGTAGACCACGAGGTACGGCAGCACGGCGACGAGCAGCGCCTGCGTCCACGATGCACGCGTGAACGTGCGCCAGCCGAGCGCGGCGAGGAACAGCGTCCACAGCGACAGCAGGTCGGCGCCCTGCGCGACGCGGTGCCAGTGGGAACCGGTGGTGTCGACCATCAGCGGATCGATGTGCGTGAGCATGAGCGATTCGATTGGCGTCTGCGGCGACATGGTGAACGCGCCGACCAGCGCGACCAGCGTGCCGAGCACGCCCGGCATCGACGACCACGCGGCAAGGCTGACGCCGTGCTTGTAGTTGAGCGCAGCGCCGGTGACCTTCGATGCGATCCAGTAGTAGAGACCGATGAGCGCGAATGCGACCGCCAGACCGATCGGTCCGCCGACGGCGCTGAACATCGCCATCGTGTGCGCGCCCGGCATCATCTTTCGGGCCTGCGCGATTTCCTTGGCGGTCATCGTGGCGCGCTTGGCGTCGAGCATGTGGTCGACGAACCAGTTGCCGTCCACGCGCATGAAGTAGGCCAGCGTCAGCGCGACGGTGAGCACCGCGAGCACGACGTACGGCACCACGAACGTCGGGCGCTCGCGCTCTTCGGCGAACACCTTCGACGGCTGAAGAAAAATATCGACGAGCTTGGCCATCCCTGTCCCTCCCCGGACTAGTGGCGCGGACTGTGGACCCGTGCGATCCCCATCGCACGGGCCGGAAGTCATCCTAGCTGCGCAGGCCGACGCCGCGCTTGAGCAGCCACAGGGCGAGCGCGGTGAGCGCGGCGACGAACGCCAGCATCAGGCCGTAGGCGACGGCGAGCGGCACGTCGCTGCGATCGAGCAGGCCGTAACGGAACGCGTTCACCATGTAGAAGATCGGATTCAGGTGCGTGGCCGCTTCGGCCCACGTCGGCAGCAGCTTCACCGAATAGAAGACGCCGCCGAGATAGGTGAGCGGGGTGAGGATGAAGGTCGGCACGATGGCGATGTCGTCGAACTTCTTGGCGTACACCGCATTCACGAAACCGGCGAGCGCGAAGATGGTCGCGCCCAGCAGCACGGTGGTGAAGGTGACGAACGGGTGCGGCACGCGCACGTGGGTGAACAGCATCGCGATCAGCAGCACAATCGCACCGACCATCAGGCCGCGCAGCACGGCGCCTGCGACGTAACCGGTGAGGATCACCCAGTTCGGCATCGGGCTGACCAGCAGTTCCTCGACGTGGCGGCCGAACTTCGCGCCGAAGAAGCTTGACGAGATGTTGCCGTAGCTGTTCTGGATGATCGACATCATCACCAGGCCCGGCACGATGAAGTCCATGTAGCCGATGCCGTCCATCTGGCCGACGCGCGAGCCGATCAGCCCGCCGAAGATCAGGAAGTACAGCGTCATCGTAATCGCCGGCGGCACCAGCGTCTGTCCCCAGATGCGCAGGATGCGGTGCACTTCGCGACGCACGATCGTGCCGAGCGCGATGAGGTGGCCGGCGCGCGGCGTCTGGACGATTGCGGGAGATGTGGACATCGGAGTTCCGTGAATGCGTCGGCGTTCGGAGCGGTCAGACCGCGGCGGTGCCGGCGTTCTCGCCGGTCAGTCGCACGAACAGTTCTTCGAGGCGGTTGGACTTGGTACGCATCGAGCGCACGCGGATGCCGTGCGCGTCGAGCGCGGCGAACACGCGGTTGAGATCCATCGCGCGCGGCATGTCGATGTCGAGCGTGTGGTCGTCGGTCGCGGTCATCTCGGTGCCTTCCACCTGCGGAAGCGCCGGCGGCAGCACGCCGTCGATGTCGAGCACGAAGCCTTCGACGTCGAGCTTGGACAGCAACGCCTTCATCGAACCCTGCGCGACGATGTTGCCGCGATCGATGATCGCGACGTTGCGGCACAGGCTCTCGGCTTCCTCGAGGTAGTGCGTGGTGAGGATGATCGTGGTGCCGGACGCGTTGATGTCCTTCAGCGTCTTCCACATGCCGCGGCGGATCTCGATGTCGACGCCCGCGGTGGGCTCGTCGAGGATCAGCAAACGAGGCTGCGTCATCATCGCGCGGGCGATCATCAGCCGACGCTTCATGCCGCCCGACAGCGTGCGGCTCATGACGTTCGCCTTTTCCCACAGCTGCGAGCGGCGCAGTTCGACCTCGGCGCGCTTGAGCGCCTCCTCACGCGGTACGCCGTAGAAACCGGCGTAGTTCACGAGGATGTCGATCGGCTTTTCGAACATGTTGAAGTTGATTTCCTGCGGCACCAGCCCGATCTGCCGCATCGCCGCGGCGCGATCGCGCGTGAGGTCGATGCCGAACACGTCGACCGCGCCGGAGGTGAGGTTCACCAGCGAGCTGACGATGCCGATCAGCGTCGACTTGCCGGCGCCGTTGGGCCCGAGCAGCGCGAAGAAATCGCCCGGCATGACGTCGAGCGACACGCTTTTCAGCGCTTCGACGCGGTTGTCGTAGGTCTTGCGCAGATCGCGCACGGACAACGCGGGAGTGGTGACGGCTGCGGCCATGTCAGGGCTTCGAACGGCGATCCCGCTAGTATAGGCAGCCCGTGCATGCGCCCCGCGCGCTGCAGTGTTCCAGCGGCCGCGCCCTCGTTCGATGCGCGTGGCCCGTCAGGATTCGAACGCCTTGGCCATCGTCCAGTTTCCGCTCCAGCTCGTCTCGCGCCGCATGCTCGCGCCCAGCGTCGGCCACTACTCGTTCGTGCGGGGCGACGGGCAGCCGCTGGATTTCATCCCCGGCCAGTTCATCCAGGTGCACTTCACCTACGCCGACGGCACCGCGACTAAGCGCAGCTATTCGCTGGCGACGATCCATGACCATGCGATCGGGCCCGGCGAAGCGGTCGACATCGCGGTGAGCTACGTGCCCGGCGGCGCGGCGACGGCACTGTTCGAAAGCCTGGAGATCGGCGGCACGGTGAATGCGAGCGGCCCATTCGGGCGTTTCTGCCTGATGCCGAACGACGCGAACCGTCGCTACCTGCTGATCGCCACCGGCACCGGCGTCACGCCGTACCGCGCGATGCTGCCGGAGCTGGAACGCCTGATCGGCGAACGCGGCATCGAAGTCGTCGTGCTGTTCGGCGCGCGCACGCCGGAAGAACTGCTTTACGGCGACGAGTTCCGCGCGTTCGCGACGAAGCATGCGTCGAACGTCCGATTCGTGCCGTGCTTCTCGCGCGAGATGCCGGCCGCGGATTCACCGCAGGCGCATGACGACGTTCGCCACGGCTACGTGCAGCAGTTCCTCGCCGAGTTCGCGCCGAATGCGGAAGGCGACATCGCGTATCTGTGCGGCAACCCGAACATGGTCGACGCCTGCTTCGAGGCGTTGAAGGAATTCGGTTTGCCCGTGCCGCAGATTCGTCGCGAGAAGTACGTCAGTTCGAAGTAAGTGTTCGCTGCAACACACGCCTGAATCGTTTTGCGCGCCTCCTGCCGCTCGTCGGCCGCCGTGTAAAGCACGCTTGACACGCCCGCGGGCCCGGCCCTAACGTGGCTGTCAAGTTTGTTTGACAGGCCGCCATGACCCGTTTTTCCGCCCGCAACCTGATCATCGTCGGCGTGCTGCTGCTTGCCGCGGCCACAGCCGTCGAGCTGCTGCTGTCGGACCGCGTGCCGGATTTCTTCCGCGGCCTGCTGTTCGGCGTCGGCGCGGCGCTGTGCTTCGCCGGCCTGCTGCGCTCGCGCATGCCCGACCCCTGCGACGCCAGCACGCCGTCGCTGCGCAAGCGCTACGTGCGCGAGTTCACGCCGCCGATGGTCGGCTACGTCGTCACCCTGATGGGGTCGGTGTGGCTGCTGAAGACGATCAGCGATCCGGCATTGCGCGCAGTGGTCGCGCTGGCGCCGGTTCCGTTCGTGGCGCTGACGATGCGCGCGGTGATTCGCTACATCCGCGACACCGACGAATTGCAGCGCCGCATCGAGGTCGAAGCGGTGAGCATGGCGACGGCGCTGGTATCGCTGGGCTACTTCGCTGCGGGCCTGCTGCAGTCGGCGAAGGTGATCGACATCCCGTCGAGCGCGGCGATGATCTGGGTGTTCCCGCTGATCTGCCTGGTCTACGGCCTCGCCAAGGTCGTGATCGCGCGCAGGTTCGCCTGAGCCATGGAGAGCCGCGTGCGCGAACTCCGCGAAACGCAGGGCTGGTCGCAGGGCGAGCTCGCGGAACGGCTGGCCGTGTCGCGACAGACCATCAACGCCATCGAAACCGGCAAGTACGACCCCAGTTTGCCGCTCGCATTCCGCATCGCGCGGCTGTTCCGCGAGCCGATCGAATCCATCTTCATCCCGGGAGACCTCGCATGAATCCCCTGCACAACCGCCGCGCCGCGTTGATCCTCGCGTTCGTCGCGGTCGCCTGCGCGCTGGCCGCGATCCTTGGTGATCGCCCGGTGTTCGCCACCACGCTGTTCCCCGCGATCTGGATCCCGATGCTGGGCCGCTCGCGTCGCTGCCCGCGATCGTTGCCGTGATCGACGCACTTCGTCCGCCTTACCGGAAGCATTCCATGTCCCGCACCCGCATCCTCGCGACGGCGCTCGCCGTCGCGCTCGCCGGTTGCAGCGCCCCGCACGGGCCCACTGCGAAACCGGAAGCCGAATCCGCCAAGCGCCTGGTCGGCCGCATCGAATTCGAACCGTGCGCGCTATCGAGCGCACTCGCCGCGCAGACCGTCGACGGCATGTGCGGCACGCTCGCCGTGCCGGAAGATCCGTCCAAGCCGAACGGTCGCAAGGTCGACCTGCGAATCGCGTGGCTGCGGCCCGGCGACAACGCCCAGCCGGTCGCGGACCCGGTGTTCTTCCTCGCCGGCGGCCCGGGCCAGGCGGCGTCGGAATACGCCGCGACCGTGTCGGCTGCGCTGCATGAAGTGCTGAAGAACCGCAGCGTGTTCCTTGTCGACCAGCGCGGCACCGGGCAGTCGGCACCGCTCGATTGCCCGAAGGACCTGCGCGACCAGTACAAGGATCGCGAGGACGACGACGCGATCGCCGAGTACGCCGCCAAGTGCGCCGCTGCGCTGAAGTACGACCCGCGCTTCTTCACCACGACGGTGGCGGTGGAAGATCTCGATACCGTGCGCAAGGCGATCGGCGCTTCGACGATCGACCTGGTCGGCGTGTCGTACGGCACGCGCGTGGCGCAGCAGTACGCGATGCGGCATCCGGCGCAGACGCGCGCGGTGGTGCTCGACGGCGTGGCTGCCGAACGACGTCGTCGCCGGTGGTGAATTCGCGCGCACGTTCGAGCGTTCGCTCACGCTGCGCGGTGCGGCCTGCGCGAAGGATCCGGTGTGCGCCAAGCGCTATCCGCAGGATCTGCGCGCGCAGCTGGCGACGCTGAAGCAGCGCCTCGCGAACGCGCCGGTCGATGTCGAATACCGCGACCCGGCGACCGGCGAAGCCAAGCACGACAAGCTCACCGCGCAGACGGTGGTCGGCCTGACGCAATTGTTCTCGTACGTGCCGCAGGCCGCCGCGCTGTTGCCGGTGGTGGTCGACGATGCGGTGCAGGGTCGCTACGGCCCGTTGATGGCGCTCGCCTCGCTCGGCGGCGAATCGATGTCGGGCAGCATGAATCGCGGCATGCAGTGGTCGGTGATCTGCGCGGAAGATGCGGACCGCTACGTCGAAGACCCGAACGATGCGAACACCGCACTCGGCACCGACATGGCGAAGACGTTCTTCGCTGCGTGCCGCACCTGGCCGCACGGCACGCGCCCGGCTGATTTCACCAAGCCGCTGACCGGCAACGTGCCGGTGCTGCTGATGTCGGGCGAGCTCGATCCGGTGACGCCGCCGGAATACGCCGAGCGCGTCGCGAAGACGTTGCCGAACTCGAAGACGGTGGTGCTGAAAGGCCAGGGCCACGGCCAGATGGGCACCGGCTGCATGCCGAAGCTGATCGGCAAGCTCATCGAAACCGCGAACGCGAAAGCGCTCGACACGAAATGCCTGGAGACGGTGGCGCCCGTGCCGCCGTTCACCAGCTTCAACGGCTGGGAGCCGTGACCCCATGATTACCGCACGCAATCTGCACAAGTCATTCAAGACCAAGACCGGCGTGGTCAAGGCGGTCGACGGCGTCGAGTTCGAAGCCCGCGACGGCCAGATCACCGGCCTGCTCGGCCCGAACGGCGCCGGCAAGACCACAACGCTGCGCATGCTGTACACGCTGATGCGCCCGGACAGCGGCGAAGTGATGGTCGACGGCGTCGACGCGGCGAAGGACCCGCTCACGGTGCGTCGCGCGCTCGGCGTATTGCCCGACGCACGCGGCGTCTACAAGCGCCTCACCGCACGCGAGAACATTGCCTACTTCGGCGAACTGCACGGCATGTCGTCGGCGCAGATCGCCGAGCGCACCCAGCTGCTCGCACGCGCGCTGCAGATGGAGGACATCCTCGATCGACAGACCGAAGGTTTCAGCCAGGGCCAGCGCACCAAGACGGCGATCGCACGTGCACTGGTGCACGACCCGAAGAACGTGATCCTCGACGAGCCCACTAACGGCCTGGACGTCATGACCACGCGCGCGATGCGCGCCTTCCTGCAGCAACTCAAAGCAGAAGGGCGTTGCGTGATCTTCTCCAGCCACATCATGCAGGAGGTTGCCGCGCTCTGCGATCGCATCGTGATCATCGCGAAGGGGCAGGTGGTCGCCAGCGGCACGCCGGACGAGCTGCGCAAGCGCTTCGGTGAAACCAACCTCGAGGACGCCTTCGTCAAGGCGATCGGCTCGGACGAAGGACTGCACGCATGAAGACCGGACTTCTTTCCACTGTTTGGTCGGTGATGCGCAAGGAGTTGCGCGACATCTCGCGCGATCGGCGCACGCTCGCCATCGCCCTTCTGCTCGGCCCGTTGCTGTATCCGCTGATCATCATCGGTACCGGCTCGATCGCCGAAAAGCGCGCGAAGACCGAACTCGATCGCACGCTGGTGGTGCCGGTCGAAGGCATGGAGCGCGCACCGAATCTCGTTGCGTTCCTCGCCACGCAGGGCATCCAGGCCAAGAAGGCGCCGAAGGATCTCGACGGCGCGGTCGCGCGGCAGGACGAGGACGTGGGCCTGCGCATCGACGAGGAGTACGCGAAGGATTGGCGCGAGGGCAAGCCGGCGGTGGTCGAGATCGTCGCCGACAGCACGCGTCGCAACGCGGAAATCCCGATGGCGCGCGTGCGTGCGGCGCTTGAAGGTTATCGCGACCAGATGGGTGCGCTGCGACTGCTCGCACGTGGCGTCGATCCGTCGGTGACGCGCGCGGTGAACGTCGGCAGTCGCGACGTCGCCAGCGAACAGGCGAAGAAGGGCCAGGTGCTGTCGATCCTGCTGCCGTACCTGCTGATCCTGAGTTCGTTCCTCGGCGGTGCGTACCTGATCCTCGACGCGACTGCCGGCGAACGGGAACGGCAATCGCTCGAGCCGTTGCTCGCAACACCTGCGCGTCGCGGCGCGATCGTCACCGGCAAGATCGCCGCTGCGTGTTCGCTCGGCCTGCTGTCGATGCTGCTCACGCTGCTATCGTTCAAGGCCAGCGCGCAGATGGCGACCACCGCACGCATGCTCGACGTCAGTTTCCCCGCGATCGCGAAGATGCTGTTCACGCTGCTGCCGATGCTGCTGATCGGTACGTCGTTGCTCACCTTCCTCGCCGCGGCGGCGAAGAGCATGAAGGAAGCGCAGAGCCACATGACGTGGTTGATGCTGTTGCCGATGCTGCCGTCGATCACGCTCATGGCGAACCCGATCAAGACGCAGCTCTGGCAGTTCGCGGTGCCGTTCCTGGCGCAGAACCAGTTGCTGCTGAAGATCGTGCGTGGCGAACCGGTCGACGCGCAGATGTGGGCGGTCTACCTGGCGTGCAGCTTCGGCCTCGCATTGCTGCTGTGGTACGCCGCGGTGCGTCGCTATCAGCAGGAGCGCCTCGCGATCTCGGCTTGATGCGGGTCCTGGGTCTTTGCGGTTCCCTGCGGCAGCGTTCGCTTTCGGCGGCGCTGCTGCAGGCGTTTGTGGCACTCGCATCGGGCGATGTCATCGTCGATGTGTTCGATCAACGTGGCGAGTTGCCACTGTTCAATCCCGACATCGAGCACGCGCCGACGCCGGCCGTGCTCGCGTTGTGGAATGCAGTCGCGAGCACCGATGCGCTGATCGTCGTCAGCCCCGAGTACGCGCACGGCATCACTGCGGTGATGAAGAACCAGCTCGACTGGCTGGTCGGACAGGTGTCGATCGTGGACACGCCCGTCGCGGTGGTGAATCCCGCGTCCGGCTCGCAGCACGCGGACACCGCACTGCGCGAAGTGCTGCACACGATGTCGGCGCGACTCGTCGATGCGGCCTGCGTGCGCATGCCGGTGATCGGTGCAGGCGTCGAAGTCGAGGCGATCGCACGCGGTGAAGCGTTCGCCGACGACATCCACGCCGTGCTCGACGCGCTGTCGACATCGGTGACCGGCGCTTGACCGGCTAACGGCCGCTTTCACCCCATGGCGGCGGCAGCGGTTCGACGCTGGACGCCTGTCACGGAGGCCGACCCATGCGCAGCATTCTTTCCACACTCAAATCCGAACACGACCAGCTCCGCGCGCTGTTCGACCAGGTCAATGCGACGACCGATCGCGCCGAGAAGACGCGTCTTGAACTTCTGCAGAAGATCGAAGCCGCGCTGGTGCCGCATGCGAAGTGGGAGGAACTCGTTTTCTATCCCGCGCTGAAGTCGCGCGCGAGCCACGAGCAGAAGCTGCTGTGGGCGGCAGCGATGCAGGAGCATCGCGCGGTCGAGCAGAGCGTGTTGCCCGACCTCAAGGCCTGCGAGCCGACCAGCCGTGAATTCGCTGGCAGCGCGAAGGTGATGGGCGAATTGCTCGACCATCATGCGAAGGAAGAAGAACGCGACATCTTCGCGGTCATGCGCGAGCTGTTCACCGCGCAGGAACTCGCCGAGATGGACGAGCAGTACGAGGAATGGAAGGCGTCGGGCATGGGCGAGGGCGTGGCCCTGCACGCGAAGATCAAGACCGGCATCGCCTCGATGTTGCGCGCGCCGGGCTCGCCGGGTTGATGCAACGCGCGCTTTCATCGCGCGCATAAAGAAGCCCGGCCGAAGCCGGGCTTTTTCGTTGCACGTCGAACCGGTCAGGTGCCGGGGTTGAACGTGATCGTACGGCGCGTGGTGACCGGCGCATCGACCGGCTGGAAGCGCCAGCGCTTGACCGCGTTGACGGCGGCGCGATCGAAGATGCGCGGCGGGTTCGCACGCACCACACGGGCGGCGCTGACCGAACCATCGGCGGCGACGGTGAACTCGACCTGCACTTCGCCCGACTGGGCCGAACGCAACGCTTCCGGCGGGAACGCGGGAGCGGGCGTCGACAGTGCACGCAGTTCGCTGTTGCCAGAGGAGGCCGGTGCGGCGGGACGCGACGGTGCGGCGGCCTGTGCGGCGGCACGCTGCTGGGCTTCGCGATCGGCAGCGGCCTTGTCGGCAGCGGCCTTGTCAGCAGCTGCGCGATCGGCAGCAGCCTTATCGGCGGCGGCGCGATCGGCGGCGACCCGGTCGGCGGAGGTCTTGTCGGCGAGCTGCTTGGCGGCCAGTTCCTGCTGCTTCTTCTGGTCTTCCAGGCGCTGCTTCTCGAGGTCAGCCTGCTTCTTGGCCTGGTCCTCGGCGCTGAGTTGCTGCTGCGTGGCGCGCTGCTGCGCGACCTGCTGCTGCTCGGTGATCGAGGTCTTCAGACGGTTGAGCGCCGGATGCTTCGGGTCGGCCTTCTCGAGCAGCGCGGTCAGGCGCTGCGCTTCGCTGAAGTCGTCGCGCGCGACGCTCTGCTCGGTCGCGATCACCGCCATCGGCAGCAGGTCGGTGAGTGCGCTCGACACCGCCGGATCGTTCGGCGACTTGTCGCGCAGCGCGAGGTAGTACTCGATCGCGTTGTCGCCGGCCGGCGCGTACAGACGGTTCTCGTTGTACGCCTTGCTGGCGGAGTCGCGCAGCTGGTCGGCGGTCATCGCGCTGACCTTGTCGGAAATCACCGTGGCCGGCGTGGCCGCCGGTGCGGCGGTCGACGCGGCCGGCGTGCCCGCGGTCGGCGCGGTGTCGTTCTTGCCGCATGCGGCTAGCAGGCCACCGAGCGCCAGCACGAGTGCGGCGCGCGGCAGGACGGAGACGCGCGGCATCAGCCGGACGCGGGTATCGGAATTCATCGGTCTCACTCCCCAGAGGTGCGCGCGGCGCGCGCACGCGCCTAGATCGCTTGCCGTACGGGGCTTTGTCAAGCATTGGACAGCCGCTGTTACACGCGGATCGTGAAGCCCGTCGCACCCGGCCCGCATGCGGCGCCGTTCTGCGTCATAGACCGACGCGATGCGGCAACCGCGACGGCGAGGCGGCCTGCGTGTTCAGGCGTCGACCGTGGCGTGTGTGCGCGAGCGTGCGAGTGCGCGTGGTTCATCGATCGGCGGGATCGACCGGCTTCACCGAGTGCAGGTCGACGCCGGCGGCGGTGATGCAGTCGCGGTCCCGGCGCTGGGCCCGACGGTGAAGGCAACGCCGCGACCGAAGTGCGCACGCCGTTCCCGTCGGGCGCATGTCCGTTGGGGCGGCCCATCGCGAGATGGAGGAAGACGAGATCGGGCGCGATCCCATCAACGCTACTTGCCGATACAGAAGCTCGAGAAGATGTGGCCGAGCAGGTCGTCGGCGTGCACGCGACCGGTGATCGCACCGAGCGCATCGTGTGCGCGACGCAACTGCTCGGCGGCGAGGTCGAGATGCTCGTGCGCAAGTTGCTCGCGCGCGAGTGCGAGTTCATCGCGCGCCTCATTCAATGCATGCACGTGGCGCGTGCGCGCGGTGAATGCGCCTTGCGTGGTTTCCGCATTCGGCCCGAGCGCGAGTGCATGCAGATGGCGACGCACGTCGTCGAGGCCGACGCCGGTGTGCGCCGATACGGCGACGAAGCCGTGAGGCGCGACGCCATTGAGCAGATCGATCTTGTTGGCGATGCGCAGCACATGCGGCACGCCTGCGATCGCATCACGCACTGCGGCCTCGCCGGCGATCGCGTCACGCGCATCGACCACCACGATCGCAAGGTCCGCGCGCTCCAGTTCCGCGTGCGCACGCCGCATGCCTTCGCGTTCGATCGCATCGCCGCTGTCGCGCAGGCCGGCGGTGTCGACCAGCGTGAGCTCGACGCCTTCGATGCGCACGGTTTCGTGCAGCACGTCGCGCGTGGTGCCGGCGATGTCGGTGACGATGGCGCGGTCGACGCCGGCCAGTGCATTGAGCAGCGAACTCTTGCCCGCATTCGGTGGGCCGACGATGACCGCATGCAGACCGTCGCGCAGGCGGCTGCCCTGTTCGGCGGCGGCGAGCAATGCATCGAGATCGTGTTCGATCGCATCGAGGCGCCGACGCAGATCGTCGCCACCGAGCGTGTCGATCGGCTCGTCGGCGAAATCGATCGCGGCTTCGCAGTGCACGCGCACGTGCAGCAACTGTGCGGCGATCGCGTCGACGCGATGCGAGAACTCGCCGTCGAGTGCACGCCGTGCGGCGCGTGCAGCGCGCACGTCGGCCGCAGCAATGAGATCGGCGACGGCTTCGGCCTGCGCGAGGTCGAGCCGGCCCTCTAGAAACGCGCGTTCGGTGAATTCGCCGGGACGTGCCGGACGCGAACCCAACGCGAGACAGGCGTCGAGCAATTGCGCGAGCACCGCGGGGCTGCCGTGCGCCTGCAGTTCGACGACATCCTCACCGGTGTAGCTCGCGGGCGCGACGAACAGGATCGCGAGGCCGTCATCGATCAGCACGTCGCCCGAATGAAAGCGCACGTGGTGCGCATGACGCGGCGTCAACGCACGCTGCGCGATCGCTTCGCCGATGCGGCGCGCATCGCGCCCGGACAACCGAACAATGCCGACGCCCGCACTGCCGGCGGCGGTAGCGATCGCGGCGATGGTGTCGCGGTCATGCATGCGCGGATCGTGCGCCTCGAACGACGAAGCCCGCCATGCGGCGGGCTCCGGGATGCGTCAGGCCTTCTTCTGCGGCTCGCCGTGCTTGCGCAGGAAATACCACTGCTGCGCGAGCGTGAGCAGGCCGTTGGTGACCCAGTACAGCACCAGGCCCGACGGGAAGAACGCGAACATGACGCCGAACACCAGCGGCATGAACTGCATCATCTTCGCCTGCGCCGGATCCATGCCCGCGGTCGGCGTGAGCTTCTGCGTCACCAGCATCACGGCGGCGTTGAGCGCCGGCAGCACGAAGTAGGGATCGCGCGCGGTGAGGTCGTGGATCCAGCCGATCCACGGCGCGTGTCGCAGCTCGACGGATTCGGACAGCATCCAGTACAGCGCGAGGAAGATCGGCATCTGCACGAACAGCGGCAGACAACCGCCGGCCGGATTGACCTTCTCCTTGCGGTACAGCTCCATCATCGACTGCTGGAACTGCTGGCGATCCTCGCCATGGCGTTCCTTGAGCTGCTGCAGCTTCGGCTGCAGGCGGCGCATCTTCGCCATCGAGCGGTACTGCGTGTTCGCGAGCGGGAGCAGCGCGAGCTTGATGAGCACAACGAGACTGATGATCGACCAGCCCCAGTTGCCGATGTAGCCGTGCAACCACGCCAGTACCGCATACAGCCAGCCCGCGAGCGTCGCCATCACCGTGTAGCTGGAGAAGTCGACGGCGCGTTCCAGGCCGGGCACGTTCTGCGCCGCGATCTGCTCGACGCTCTTCGGGCCGACCCACAGCCGCGCCTGCGTGCTGACGTGCTGGCCGGGCGCGACATTGAATGTCGGGCCGGTTTCGCGGATCAGGTAATTGGTGCCGCCGATGCCTTCGACCGACAACGTCTCGAGCTTCGCGTTGTCGGTGCCCTGCGGGATCCACGCGGTAAAGAAGTGGTGCTGCAGGAACGCAATCCAGCCGCCCTTGCCGGTCTGGTTGAGCGGGTCGTTCTTGCCGTACTTGTCGAACGCGAGCTTGTCGTACTTGCCCTGCGGGCCGTACCAGGCGGCGCCCTGGAACGCGAACACGCGGCCGGCGGTGATGCCGCCCTTGGGCGCGGGCGGCATGGTGCGGCTGAGCTGGCGGTAGATCATGCCCGGCCATGCGACCGTGCCGGCATTGGTCACATCGTCACGCACGCGAACGGTGTAGCCGCCGCGGGTGAACGTATAGGTGCGGCGGATGCTGACGCCGTTCGCGCCCTGCCAGACGAAGGGCACGTCGACCGTCGATGCACCCGGCGCCAGCGTGTAGTTGCGCGTCGTGTCGGCAGGAACGAAGCCGGTCTGATGCGTCGGCGCCGGTGCGCCGGTCGCGACCCAGCCACTCTGCGCGACGAAGTAATGCGCGGGGTCAGCCGAGAACAGGCGAACCGGACGGCTCGGGTCATCGAGATCGGCGTAACCCGGCAGGTCGGCCTGCAGCATCTGACCGCCATCGAGCTTCACGTCGAGCACGTCGGTGTGCACGGTGACGATGCCGGGCGTCGCCACGGGCTGCGCGTTCGGCGCGGCGACGGTCGGGACTGCGCCCGGGCCCGCGGCGGTCGGAACTGCTGCGGCGGGGTTCCCGTTGGCGGTCGCGGTGGTCGTGGCGACCTCCGGCGGCGCGGACTTCTCGCGCGTCCATTCCATCCAGAGCAGCGACGCCACCAGAAGCCAGGCGAAGAGGAGGAAGGCGCGGGTCTGGTTCATGGGCAGGCAGGCTCGTGCCGGACGCGTCGATTACGCGCCGGCGGAAGGGTCGGAGGACGGCGGCGGCATTGTGCCGGCGGGGGGCGGGGCCGGCAACGCGCGGGCCCGACGCAGGAGATCGAGGAACGCGGCGCGCAATTCAAGGCCGGAGCGCTGTGCGGCGCCCGGTCGCGCGACGACGACGTAATCACCGGGCGCGAGCGTGGACCGCAGCCGACGGAATTCGTCGCGGATCTGGCGCTTGATGCGGTTGCGGCCGACCGCGTTCGGGTCGACCTTGCGCGAAACGGCAAGGCCGAGTCGCGGCGCGATCGTGTCGTCGCGGTTCCAGTGCAGCGCGAGCACGGGCAAGCCGGTGCGTCGTCCGTCCTTGAACACACGATCGAAATCGGCACGCGTTCGCACGCGCGCCGATCGGGGAAAGCGCTGGGAGTTCATGGTGCGTCGTTGACGCAGGCGTCCGCGACGATCGATCGCGGCACGGACGCAGCCCGGCGCATCACGCCAGGCGACCGGCCGGAGCCGATCAGGCCGTGAGGCGCTTGCGGCCCTTGGCGCGGCGACGCGCGAGGATCTTGCGGCCGTCGGCCGTGGCCATACGCGCACGGAAGCCGTGGTCGCGCTTGCGCTTGAGGTTGCTGGGCTGGTAGGTGCGCTTGGTGGCCATGAGGCGACTCGCGTAAGACGGCAAAAGTGAACCCGGAAGTCTAGCGGTGCAGGCATCCGTGGGTCAAGCCGGCGTGACGACGCATCCGCCGGGCGGTGTGGACAAGCCTGTCCCGGCCCTGTGGATAAATGGTAGTCTGCCCGACCCCCGAACCGTTGGACGCGGCCTCACCCGAGGCATCCGCGCCGGCGGTCCGTCGCCCTCTTTTCGCTGCAATTCGCGGGTTTTTCGTACGTGTCGATGATGGATGCCTGGCCGCGCTGCCTCGAACGCCTGGAAGCCGAACTCCCGGCCGAGGACGTCCATACCTGGCTGCGCCCGCTGCAGGCCGACCTCTCGGGCGATCGCGCCGTGCTCTACGCGCCGAACGCCTTCGTGGTCGACCAGGTGCGCGAGCGCTACCTGCCGCGCATCCGCGAGCTGCTGAGCTATTTCGCCGGCGCCGACGACGTGCGCCTCGAAGTCGGCGCGCTGCCCAAACCCAGGGGCGCAACCGCCCCGATCGCCACGCCGGCCTATCCGACCGCCGCCTCGCAAGCGCCGGTGCCGATGTCCTTCCACGGCAACCTCGACAACCACTACACGTTCGAGAACTTCGTCGAAGGCCGCAGCAACCAGCTCGGCCGCGCCGCCGCGATGCAGGCCGCACTCAAGCCCGGCGATCGTGCGCACAACCCGCTGCTGCTCTACGGCGGCACCGGCCTCGGCAAGACGCACCTGATGTTCGCGGCCGGCAACCTCATGCGCACCAATAACCCGGGTTTCCGGGTGATGTACCTGCGCAGCGAGCAGTTCTTCAGCGCGATGATGAAATCGCTGCAGGACAAGACCATGGACGCCTTCAAGCGGCAGTTCCAGCAGGTCGACGCACTGCTGATCGACGACATCCAGTTCTTCGCCGGCAAGGACCGCACGCAGGAAGAGTTCTTCCACACGTTCAACCAGCTGTTCGATGGCCGCCAGCAGATCATCCTCACCTGCGACCGCTATCCGCGCGAGGTCGAAGGCCTGGAGCCGCGTCTGAAGTCGCGCCTGGCCTGGGGCCTGTCGGTGGCGATCGAGCCACCGGATTTCGAGACGCGCGCGCAGATCGTGCTGAGCAAGGCCCGCGAGCGCGGCGTCGAGATTCCGGAGGACGTGGCGTTCCTGCTCGCCAAGAAGATGCGCAGCAATGTTCGCGACCTCGAGGGCGCGCTCAACACGCTGTCGGCACGGGCGAACTTCACCGGCCGCGCGATCACCGTCGAGTTCGCGCAGGAGACGCTGCGCGACCTGCTGCGCGCCCAGCAGCAGGCGATCGGCATCCCCAACATCCAGAAGGTCGTGGGCGACTACTACGGCCTGCAGATGAAGGACCTGCTGAGCAAGCGTCGCACCCGCTCGCTGGCGCGCCCGCGTCAGATGGCGATGGCGCTGGCCAAGGAGCTCACCGAGCACTCGCTGCCGGAGATCGGTGATGCCTTCGCCGGCCGCGACCACACGACCGTCCTGCACGCCTGCCGGCAGATCCGCACCCTGATGGAGACGGACGGCAAGCTGCGGGAAGATTGGGACAAGCTCATCCGCAAGCTGAGCGAGTAAGGTGTGCACGGCGTCTGTAGGCGCCGGGGGCAAGCTGTGGACAATTCGGGGCGGTCGCGATGACGGCCGGTTTGTCCACAGGTTGACCACGATCCGAAGGGGCGTTTCCAACAGGGTCGTGGGGTCAAGAAATACCAAGTAATTCATAGGGTTGAGAGGGTTTTCCCGGATTTCGGCGCCCACCACCACCACCATGCTTTTGATTTAATCCACTCCTTAGAAACGGAACGGGGATCGGGGTCCAGATGCGCTTTTCCCTTCAACGCGAAGTGTTCCTGAAGCCGCTCGCGCAGGTCGTCAACGTCGTCGAGCGACGCCAGACCCTGCCCGTGCTCGCCAATCTGCTGGTGCAAGTGCAGGGCGGCCTGCTCTCGCTGACCGGCACCGACCTCGAGGTCGAGATGGTCTCGCGGGTCGCCGTCGACGATGCCCAGGACGGCGAGACGACGATCCCGGCCCGCAAGCTGTTCGAGATCGTGCGTGCCCTGCCCGACGGCAGCCGCATCACCATCAGCCAGTCGGGCGAGCGCATCACAGTCCAGGCGGGGCGCTCGCGCTTCACGCTGTCGAGCCTGCCGTCGACCGACTTCCCGTCACTGGACGACGTGGATGCCACCGAGCGCGTGCAGGTGCCGGAAGCGGCGCTCAAGGAACTGATCGAACGCACGGCGTTCGCGATGGCCCAGCAGGACGTGCGCTACTACCTCAACGGCCTGTTGTTCGACCTGCGCGAAAGCTCGCTGCGCTGCGTCGCCACCGACGGCCACCGCCTCGCGCTCTGCGAGTCCGGGCTGGAAGGCACCGGCGCGCAGACCAAGCGCCAGATCATCGTGCCGCGCAAGGGCGTGACCGAGCTGCAGCGCCTGCTGGAAGGCGGCGACCGCATCCTCGAACTCGAGATGGGGCGCGGCCACCTGCGTGTGAAGCGCGACGACGTGACGTTTACCAGCAAGCTCATCGACGGGCGCTTTCCGGACTACGAAGCAGTGATCCCGATCGGCGCCGACAAGGAAATCCGCATCGACCGCGACGTGCTGCGTGCCGCCCTGCAGCGCGCGGCCATCCTGTCGAACGAGAAGTACCGCGGCGTGCGCATGGAAGTGTCGCCCGGTCAGCTCAAGATCTCGGCGCACAACCCCGAGCAGGAAGAAGCGCAGGAAGAGGTCGAGGCTGAGACGCGCGTGGATGACCTCGCGGTCGGCTTCAATGTCGGCTACGTGCTGGACGCGCTGAGCTCGCTGAAGGACGAGGTCGTTGTGGTGCAGCTGCGTGACGCCAACTCGTCGGCGCTGATCCGCGAGGCCTCGAACGAGCGCTGCCGCCACGTGATCATGCCGCTGCGTCTCTGACGAGTGGTTCCACGTGGAACATCGGACGCCCGGCTTCGGCCGGGCGTCGTCGTTTCGGGTCCGCTGGACGACAATGGTTAGGCGCAGTCACCGGTCATGGCCGGGGTCCTCGCTACCCTCCTCTGCCTTTCCGGTCTATCTCGCCCGTGCAGGTCACCCGTCTCGACATACGACAGCTGCGCCGTTTCGAGGACGTGAGCCTCGCGCCTGCTCCGGGCCTCAACCTGCTGATCGGCGACAACGGTGCGGGCAAGACCAGCGTGATCGAGGCGCTGCACCTGATGGCGTACGGACGTAGCTTCCGAGGGCGGGTTCGCGAGGGGCTGGTCCAGGCCGGTGCCGAGGCGCTCGAGGTGTTCGTCGAATGGGATGAGCCGGGTGCCGCCGGCAGCCGCACGCGTCGGGCCGGCCTCCGGCACGGCGGCGGGGACTGGACCGGTCGGCTCGACGGTCAGCCTGTCGCGCAGATTGGCGAGCTGTGCGCGGCGCTAGCGGTAGTGACGTTCGAACCGGGCAGCCACGAACTGGTGCATGGCAGCAGTGAGGTTCGCCGCCGCTTTCTGGACTGGGGTTTGTTCCACGTGGAACACGCCTTCCTTCGACCTTGGCGCCGCTACGCCCGAGCGCTGAAGCAGCGGAACATCCTGCTCAAGCAGCGAGTTCGTGACGCCCAGCTCGACGCATGGGACGCGGAACTCGCCGAAACCGGCGAGGAGCTGACCGAGCAGCGCCAGCGTTACGTCGACGCACTGGCGCCGGGTTTCGCGGCTATCGCAGACGAGCTGGCGCCGATGCTGGGCAACGCAACCCTCGCCTACGCGCCCGGCTGGCGCCGCGACGAACTGTCGCTAGGGGACGCCCTGCTGCTGGCCCGCGACCGAGACCTCATCGCCGGACACACCAGCGTCGGCCCGCACCGCGCCGACTGGCGCCCGGCCTTTTCCGCCATCCCGGGCCGCGACGCGCTGTCGCGCGGCCAAGCCAAGCTCGCCGCTCTCGCCGCATTGCTCGCTCAAGCCGACTTCCATGCCGAAGCCACTGGCCAGCAACCCGTTTTCGCCCTGGACGACCTCGCATCCGAGCTAGACCGCCACCACCAGCGCCGCGTGCTGCAACGCCTCGCCGAGCGCGGCAGTCAGGTCTTCGTCAGCGGCACGGACATTCCGGCCGCCGTCGCCGAACTCGGCCTCTCACCGAGGATGTTCCACGTGGAACACGGCAAGATCACGACGAATTGAGTCCGCCGTTCATCCGCCGTCCGCCGAGCCGATGAGACGCGCTGCTATACTTCGCGCACGTAAAGCTAATGTGTCGCGATGCTCCCGCTCCCGCGGATGCCGGTGTCGCGCGAGGCGCCTGCCTGATGTCTGAAATGCACGACGACGCGATGCCCACGGCGGCACCGTCCGATTCCTACGACTCCTCCAAGATCACCGTGCTGCGCGGCCTCGAGGCCGTGCGCAAGCGTCCTGGTATGTACATCGGCGACGTGCACGACGGCACCGGCCTGCACCACATGGTGTTCGAGGTCGTCGACAACGGCATCGACGAAGCACTCGCCGGCCATGCCAACGAAGTGCTGGTCACGCTGCATGCCGACGGCTCCTGCTCGGTGTTCGACAACGGCCGCGGTATCCCGGTCGACATCCACAAGGAAGAAGGCGTGTCGGCGGCCGAGGTGATCCTCACCGTGCTGCATGCCGGCGGCAAGTTCGACGACAACTCGTACAAGGTCTCGGGCGGCCTGCACGGCGTCGGCGTGTCGGTGGTCAACGCGCTGAGTTCGCGCCTCTGGCTCGAAGTCTGGCGCGATGGTTACCACTGGCGCCAGGAATACGCGCTGGGCGAGCCTGTGTACGCGCTGGAGCGCCTCGAAGCGTCCGACCGCAAGGGCACGTTGCTGCGCTTCCTGCCAGCGGCCGAGATCTTCACCGACGTCGATTTCCACTACGACATCCTCGCCAAGCGTCTTCGCGAGCTGTCCTTCCTGAATTCCGGCGTGCGCATCGTCCTCACCGACGAGCGCGGCGAAGGCAAGCGCGACGTGTTCGAGTACGAGGGCGGCATCCGCTCCTTCGTCGAGCACTTGGCGCAACTCAAGAACCCGCTGCATCCGAATGTCATCTCGGTGACGGGCGAGCAGAACGGCATCACCGTGGACGTCGCTCTCCAATGGACCGATGCCTATCAGGAAACGATGTTCTGCTTCACCAACAACATCCCGCAGAAGGACGGCGGCACGCACCTGATCGGTTTCCGCGCGGCGCTGACGCGCACGCTGCAGAACTACATCGAGCAGGCGGGCATCGCCAAGCAGGCGAAGGTCGCGCTCAGCGGTGACGACATGCGCGAAGGTCTGATCGCCGTGCTGTCGGTGAAGGTGCCCGACCCGAGCTTCTCGTCGCAGACCAAGGAAAAGCTGGTCAGTTCCGAGGTTCGGCCGGTCGTTGAGAGCACGTTCGGTGCACGTTTGGAGGAGTTCCTGCAGGAACACCCCCATGAGGCCCGTGCGATCGCCGGCAAGATCGTCGACGCCGCGCGTGCCCGCGAGGCCGCCCGCAAGGCGCGCGATCTCACCCGTCGCAAGGGTGCGCTCGACATCGCCGGCCTGCCCGGCAAGCTCGCCGACTGCCAGGAAAAGGATCCGGCGCTGTCGGAGCTCTTCATCGTCGAGGGCGACTCGGCGGGCGGCTCGGCCAAGCAGGGCCGCAACCGCAAGACGCAGGCGATCCTTCCGCTCAAGGGCAAGATCCTCAACGTCGAGCGCGCGCGCTTCGATCGCATGCTCGCGTCCGCCGAAGTCGGCACGCTGATCACGGCGCTCGGTACCGGCATCGGCAAGGACGAGTACAACCCGGACAAGCTGCGCTACCACCGCATCATCCTGATGACCGACGCGGACGTCGACGGCTCGCACATCCGCACGCTGCTGCTCACGTTCTTCTATCGCCAGATGCCCGAGCTGATCGAGCGCGGGCACGTCTACATCGGCCTGCCGCCGCTCTACAAGATCAAGCAGGGCAAGACCGAGATGTACATGAAGGACGATGCCGCGCTGGATGCGTATCTCGCCGGCAATGCGGTCGAAGGCGCGTCGCTGATTCCGGCGGACGGCGAACCGCCGATCGTCGGCGAAGCGCTGGAGAAGTTGCTTCTCGCGTATGCGAATGCGCGCGATGCGATCCGTCGTCATTCGCACCGCTTCGATCCGCAGGTGCTCGAAGCATTGCTCGACATCGCGCCATTCAATGCGGCGACGCAGGAACTCGATGCCGCCGCGTTGTCGGTGATCGAAGCGCGCATCAATGATGGCTACCTCGGCAAGCCGGTCTATCGCCTCGAATGGAATGCGGCGAACGAAGCGCGTCCGGCGGCACTCATCGTGCATCGCATGCACATGGGCGAGGACTCGATCCAGGTGCTGCCGATGACCGCGTTCGAAAGCGGTGAGCTGCGCACGCTGCGCGAGGCCGCAACGCAACTCAACGGCCTGGTGCGCGACGGTGCGCAGATCGTGCGTGCGAATCGCGCGCAGCCGATCGAACGTTTCGCCGACGCGTATGCGTGGCTGATGGACGAAGCGAAGAAGGGCCGCCAGATCCAGCGCTTCAAGGGCCTTGGCGAAATGAATCCGGAGCAGTTGTGGGAGACCACGGTGAATCCGGAAACGCGTCGCCTGCTGCAGGTCCGCATCGAAGACGCGGTTGCTGCCGATGCGATCTTCTCGACGCTGATGGGCGACGTGGTTGAACCGCGCCGCGAGTTCATCGAAGAGAACGCATTGAAGGTCGCCAACCTCGACGTGTGATGCGCGCGTTCGCAATGCGATCGATCAGAGCCCGGTTCGCCGGGCTCTTTTTTTGCCCGCGAGAAATTTCGCAGCTCACGCGTCGATCACATGCGGACGCCGCGATTGGCGCGATTCAGATTGGTGGCAGTCGCTTGACGATGCGTTGATCGAGCGCCGCCTACAACCGGAGTCCCATTCAGCCGGTACGCCTCCATGAAGCCGCTTCTGCTCGCACTGACCATCTCCCTCGCAGTTTCCGGCTGCGTGAGCACCACGACGTCACCGACGGGCCGCAAGCAGACCGTGGGCGGCGTGTCGCAGGAGCAACTCAACCAGCTCGGTGCCGAGGCGTTCGCGCAGGCCAAGGCGGAAACGCCGCTGAGTTCGAACGCGCAGCAGAATGCTTACGTGCGTTGCGTCGTTGGCGCGCTGACGAACCAGTTGCCGGCCGAGTGGAACCAGACGGGTTGGGAGGTCGCGCTGTTCCAGAAGGACGATCCGAACGCGTTTGCGTTGCCCGGGGGCAAGGTCGGCGTGTACACCGGAATCTTCAAGGTCGCGCAGAATCAGGACCAGCTCGCAGCGGTCATCGGCCACGAGATCGGCCACGTGATCTCGCGTCACCACGAAGAGCGCATCACCCGGCAGATGGAGGCGCAGACGGTGGTCGGCCTTGCCGGCGCGGTGATCGGCGCGAAGTACGGCGCGAATGCGCAGAGCGCGGTGTCGCAGTACGGCGCGGCAGGTGCGCAGGCGCTGTTCCTGCTGCCGAACTCGCGTGTGCAGGAGAGCGAGGCGGACGTGGTCGGCCAGCAGATCATGGCGAAGGCGGGCTTCGATCCGCGTCAGGCAGTGAATCTGTGGCAGAACATGGCCGCGCTCGAGTCGAGCCGTCCGCCGACCTTCCTGTCGACCCACCCGGACCCGCAGTCGCGTCTCGCGGAACTCAGCCAGCGTGCCGGCGGTCTAGTGCCGACGTACCAGCAAGCACAGGCCGCGGGCCGCAAGCCGCGCTGCGGCTGACCGTCAACGCAACAGCCTCTGCAACTCCCTACGCCGGCGTTCCACCGCCGGTCGTGATTCTGCTAGCGTGACCGCCCCCGCGGCCGTGCGCGCCGCCTTTTTGCCGCGCCGGTCGCGGTCGATCGAGGACGTCTCCCCCATGAAGATCCGCCCCGCCCGTCGCCAAGTGATGGCGACTGCGTTCGTAACGCTCGCGACCGTCGCCACCCTTGTGCCGATTGCGCACGCCCAGGAAGCGACCGACACGTCCTCGACCAGCATCGCGGGTCGCCGTGAAGCGCGCCGCGCGAAGGAAGTCGCGCAGCAGCAGAACACCAGCAAGCCTGCCGACACGCAGACGGCCGTGCGCTATCCGGACGCCACGCGCCAGAACCCGGGCGCCAAGGCATCCGCCAAGGGCGCGAAGCATCTGCAGGCCCTCGTCGAACTCTTCAACGCCAAGAAGGATGCCGAGACGCGCGCAAGCGCTGACCAGATCATCGCCGACGCCGCAGCGACGCCGTACGAGAAAGCATTCGCATCGCAGCTCGCCGCGCAGGTCGCGATCGGCGCGAAGGATTACGACGCCGCGCTGAAGTACATCAGCACCGCCGTCGACGCCAACATCCTCGACAACGATCAGCACTTCACCCTGCTGCTCCAGCGAGCGCAGTTGCAGGTCCAAGCCAAGGATTACGCCGGCGCGCTGACGTCGGTCGACCGCTTCCTCACCGAAACCAAGTCGAATGATCCGGCGGCGCTCGCCGTCAAGGGCAACGCGCTGTATCGCCTTGGTCGCTACGACGATGCGGTGCAGGCGCTGCGTCCGGCCGTTGCCGCGCAGCCCGAGCGCGACGATCTCAAGCAATTGCTCGCCGACTCGCTTCGTCGCACCGGCAAGGCCGACGAAGCCATCCACCTCGCCGAGCAGTCGGCCACTGGCAACCCGGGCGACAAGCAGGCTCAGTTCAACCTTGCGCAGAACTACATCCAGGCCAAGCAGTACGACAAGGCGGTTGCCACGCTCGAGCACATGCGTGCGTCGGGCCAGCTCACCGACGACTCGGACTATCGTCAGCTGTTCTCGCTTTACGCCAACATGGAAGGCAAGGAGAAGCAGACGATCGACGTCATCAACGAAGGCGTCTCGAAGGGCGTCCTGAAGCCCGACTACGGCGTGTACCTTTCGCTCGCGCAGTCGTACTACTTCAGCGACAACGTCGACAAGGCCATCGAGAATTACAACAAGGCCGGCCCGCTTTCGAAGGACGGCCAGGCCTACATGAATCTCGCGCTGCTCCTGAAAAACGAGCAACGGATTCCCGAAGCAAAAGCGGCCGCGCAGAAGGCACTCGACAAGGGACTGAAGAAGCCTGAGGACGCGAAGAAGATCCTCGCGTTGCCGAGCAAGTAAAACAACGCGGCAGCGGTCACAAGCATGCATAAACCGCTTGGAACCGCTGCCGCCGTTTGGTATATGCTTGCCAGTTCCCACGGGCGTGAAGATCCCATGGGTTTGAACCACGCCCGAGGCGCCATGGCGTCCGGAATTCCCTCCTGAGCAATGGCGCATGACGCAAGACTTCTCCCACGCCACTCGTCGTGATAGCGAAGGACTGAACTGGCCTCGTATTGCCGGTGTGTCCACCGCTATCGCCGTGCACGTCGCGGCACTGCTGCTCCTTCTCGTCCCGGCCACCGCGCCGAAGGTGCAGAAGGAAGAAGAGCAGGTCACCGTCGTGAACCTGATCAAGCCGCCGCCGCCGCCGCCGCCGCCGCCGCCGCCGCCGCCGGAACCTCCGAAGCAGTTGCTTCTGAATCCGCCGAAGCAGCAGATCGTGCAGCCGACGCCTACGCCGCCGCCGCCGGACCAGCCGCCGATCGAGAACAACGATCCGAGCCCGGTCGATCCGCCTGCACCGCCGCCGGCTCCGCCGTCGCCGCCGGCCGCCGCGCCTGCGCCGCCTGCGAACGTCGTCAACGGTCAGGCCAGCGTCTGCAGCAAGACGCAGCCCGCTTATCCGCCGACGGCACTGCGCGAGCAGGCTGAAGGCACTACGGTTGTCCAGGTCACCTGGACGGGCGACGGCACCATCACCGATGCCAGTGTTCGCAAGAGCGCCGGCAACCGCGACCTCGACCGTGCTGCGGTCAGTGCGGTACGCCGCTGGAAGGTCTGCCCCGGTGATCCGGGCACGGCCGTCGTACCGGTGGTGTGGTCGCTGCAGTAAGCGGCCCACGACCTGATCCCAGTATTCCTTTGCACCACCTTTCAACTACTCAACAAAGGTAAGCGTCATGCTGCAGGAAACCCTCGCCCAAGCCGCCGCCACCGGAGGCAACGCCGCAAATGCCCTGACGCAGATGGGCCCGTTGCACCTGCTCCAGGAAATGACCGGTAGCCCGGGTCAGTACATCATTTCGTGGGTCGTCCTCCTGACCCTGACCCTGATGTCGGCCATGTCGATCTACTGGATCGTCATGAACTTCATCAAGAACACCCGTCTGCGCACCACCAGCGACCGCGTCATCAGCACGTTCTGGGAAACCCCGAACGCGCAGGATGCGATCCGTTACATGGAAGAGCAGCCGCGCTTCGAGCCGTTCTCCAAGATCGCGCTCGACGCCGCCCAGGCCGCCGCGCACCATCAGCGTCACGAAGGTTCGCGCCTCGTCGAGTCGCTGAACCGCTCCGAGTTCGTCGACCGCGCGCTGCGCCAGGCCGTCACCCGTGAGTCCTCGCGTCTCGAAGCCGGCCTGACCGTGCTCGCCACCGTCGGTTCGACCGCTCCGTTCGTCGGTCTGCTCGGTACGGTGTGGGGCATCTACGGCGCGCTGATCCGCATCGGTGCTTCCGGCCAGGCGTCGATCGACGCGGTCGCGGGTCCGGTCGGTGAAGCACTGATCATGACCGCGCTCGGCCTGTTCGTCGCGATCCCGGCGGTGCTGGCGTACAACTTCTTCAACCGCCTCAACCGCGTCACGAACAACAAGTTCGACACGTTCGCGCACGACCTGCACGACTTCTTCGCAACCGGCGCGCGCGTCGGCGAAGTCCCGGTCAAGCGCTGATCCCCGGTCGAACGTCCTAACCGGAGTCGAAAATGGCCTTCAGTTCAGGCAACAGCGGCGGCCCGATGGCCGAGATCAACGTCACCCCGCTCGTGGACGTGATGCTGGTGCTGCTGATCATCTTCATGATCACGGCACCGCTCATGACCCACAAAGTGAAGGTGGAACTGCCCCAGGCCAACCTCGACAAGCGTACTGAGGAGATGCCGCCGGTGCCGCCGATCACGCTTACCGTCCAGGAAGACGGATCGGTGTACTGGAACGACGAGGCGATCACCAAGAACGCGCTCGAAAGCCAGCTCTCGGTCACCGCGCAGCAGACGCCGCAGCCGCAGATCAACATCCGCGGCGACAAGACCACGAAGTACCAGACGTTGAACGAATTTGTGCAGATGGCCCAGAAGCAGGGCATGCGCAAGGTCGGCTTCGTTGCCACCAAAGAAAGGTAAGGAACCGTCATGGCTTTCAGCACAGGCTCCGGCAGCGGCCCCATGGCCGACATCAATGTGACGCCGCTCGTCGACGTCATGCTGGTGCTGCTGATCATCTTCATGGTGACGGCGCCGACCCTTTCGTACCCGATCGACATCAACCTGCCGCAGCCGACGTTGAACCCGCCGCCGCAGGACAAGGAACCGCCGCCGCCGGTCTCGCTGAAGATCGACGCGTCGGGCACCGTGTTCTGGGACAACGCGCCGATCGCCCTGAACCAGCTGCAGAACGTCATGACGCAGACGGTCCAGCGCGATCCGACGAACCAGCCGCGTCTGGAAATCGACGTCAACGGCCAGGCGCAGTACGAAGTGCTGGCCAAGGTTCTGGCGGACGCGAAGAACGCGCAGATGGACAAGATCGGGTTCGTCCAGCCGAACGAGTAATCGCTTTACGGCGCGCCAGAATTCGAACAAAGGCGCGATCGAAAACACGTAACAACGCTTACCTTGTTGAAAGCGCCACCTTCGGGTGGCGTTTTTTTTGGTCCTTCACAGCGATCGCGCGCAGTGCATTGGCTTGCACCGCGCGCAAGCGTCGGACGCGCGAACGCGTTGTCCGGCTCTGCATTAGTTGCGTGCAGCGCTCTACCTCATCCGCGTAATGGTGAGGTAGCTCGTGCGTATCGAGTACGCGCCAGATCAAGGCAACGATGTTCTCGAAGCACGCGGTTGCTGCGTTGGAACATTCGCGGTCTGCGCATCGAGCCGCACTCGTGTCGATGCTGACCCCGCCGCCCGCTAGCGTCCGCCGCTCGTCGTCGCGAGACGCTCTCCGCCGCGCTGCGATCGTGCGCCCGTGAGCGCGCCTAAAAGGTTGCTAGCGACATGACGTGTGGATTTCGCTTGCCGGTCGGAGTAAGCCGCGTTGCGGTGCACGACTCACATGCGGTGCGCACTGTTCGCCAACGTAGCAATCCAACGAACGACACCTACATTCCACGCAACGCTTACGCTTACTCGCCTTGAATCACGCGCAAGTAGTTCGCGATGGTTGGGACGAGCCCCGCGTACAGAGCTTCGCTGATCAATGCGTGGCCAATCGATACCTCGAGGACGTCCGGAACTTCGCGGACGAACACGCCGAGATTCGCTTGGCTCAGGTCGTGTCCTGCGTTGACGCCGAGGCCGGCGCCCTGCGCGCGCGTCGCTACCGTTCGCGCGGCTGCAAGCGCTGTCGACGCATCGCCCGCGGCGAAGGCCTCCGCGAACGGGCCGGTGTAAAGCTCGACGCGATCGGCGCCGACGACGGCCGCTTGTTCCACGCCGCGCTCCATCGACACCGATGCAGCCGCGTCGTCCGCATCCACGAACAATGACACGCGGCAGCCGAGAGCTTTCAACGCGGCGACCAGTTCGCGTAGCGCGCCGAGGTCGGACGCGAAATCGAAACCGTGGTCCGACGTGATCTGCGCATCGCTATCGGGAACGAGCGTCGCCTGTGCCGGGCGGACGGCCTCGCACAGGGCGAGGAACCCCGGGTAGCCGGCGCGAGGCGGCGCAAACGGGTTGCCTTCGAGGTTGAACTCGACGACGCGCTCGCGCGTGAGTGCCGAGAGCGCGTGGACGTCGCGCTCGGTGATGTGGCGCGCGTCGGGCCGTGGGTGCACGGTGATGCCGGCGGCGCCCGCATCGAGGCAGGTCGCAGCGGCGCGGACCACGTCGGGCTCCGCGCCGCCGCGTGAGTTGCGGAGGACAGCGATCTTGTTGACGTTGACGCTGAGTAGAGTCATGCGCGAATCCTAGCGCGTCGAAGATGCGTCGACCGACAGCGAGCGCGTGCAGCGACCCTCAAGCGGCAGCGACGGCTGGACGTCAAAGAGGTCCGCGACGAAGACGAGGCGTGTCGCGCCTCGAACAGGCTCTGCGTTCGGAGCAACGCGGCGACAGGACGAAGCTATCGCGATTGCAAATGCCTCGGCCGAAAGCAACCGCTTCCATCACTTGCCGATGATCGGCGATCAGCACGTCGGTCTGACCGCACAGCGCGGTGGACGCCGGGATGCTGTCGCGCCATCCGTTGCCCTCCTATCAGCCGCCAAAACCGGCCATGCGTTGTAGCCCTGCACGCGAACACGCTCGTTACCGCACCGCGGCTTTCATGACGACGTGAGGCGTTCCAAGCATCGCCACGCAAACACCGCAGCGAACAACCGAACCCTTACTCAGTCGCCGGCGGCGCCCCGTCGACGGCGGCGCGACGCGCTTCCGCCTGTTCGCGAAGTCGGGTCAGTTCGACGGGATCGATGATCATTGATGCATCGGCACTTCGGCTTTCCATGCGCGAGGCCAGCATGCCCATCAGCCACGCGACCAGCAGGGCGAGGGCGACGATCAGCGCGACCACCATCAGGGCGGTCGAGGCGGTCTTGAAGGCGACCGCCAGCGCGGCGATCGCGAGCAGCAGATAGAGCCAGGACATGCGCGGTTCCTCGTGCGAGCCACCGGAGTGTAGCGCCGCTCAGGCCGTCCGGTGGCCGTCAAGCCGACGAACGCGACCCTTGATCGGTGCCGGCCGGCTTACCGAAGCCGCGAATCAACTCGAACGAAGTCGCCCGCGCCGCGCACATCAAATACCGCGCGTTATCTACGGCATAACGCGCCGGTCATCCGAGGCGGATATCACTGGTGAGCTTCCGCAAAGCCGCAAAGCCGCGACGTTCGGGTTGGAGATCCATCAAGCCGCGCACGCACCTGCGTTCGCAACGCTCCCACTCATCGTCCGCAACGTCAGCCGCAAACCACTTGCGACACGCCGAACGGCAGTCCGTCACCAACGCAGCGCCAACCCGGAACGCCTACAACAACGGCGACATCAACCGTGCCAGCGCTTCCGGCAACTTGGTACGGAAGAACGCGCGACGCCGATCCGGCCGTACCCGCGGGGCCTGCGACATGTCGTGCTGCAGAAGCTCGGCGAGCGTGGCCGCAATGCCCGCATCGCGGAACAGCATCGAGACCTCGAAGTTCAGCCGGAAGCTGCGGTGGTCGAAGTTCGCGCTGCCGATGATCGCGATCTCGTCGTCGCACAGCAGTGCCTTGGTGTGCAGCAGGCGCGGGCCGTATTCGTGGATGCGCACGCCGGCGGCGAGCAGGTCGTCGAAGTAGGAGCGTGCGGCGTAGGTGACGAGCCGTGAGTCGCTACGACGCGGCACCAGCAGCCGCACGTCCAAACCCGCGAGTGCGGCCGAGGTCAGCGCCATCATCGCGGCCTCGCCGGGCACGAAGTAGGGCGTCGCCAGCCAGACGCGCTGGCGCGCGCCGTGGATCGCCGACACATGCATGCGGTGGATCGCTTCCCACGGGCCGTCCGGACCCGACACCAGCACCTGCGTGGAGACGTCGCCCTGCACGTTGTCCTGTCGCGCGATGCTCGGCGGCTTCTGTCCGGTCGCGTAGATCCAGTCTTCGAGAAAGACCTGCTGCAGCGAGCCGACCACGTCGCCTTCCAGGCGCAGGTGCAGGTCGCGATACGCGTCGCCGCGCAGACCTTCGTCTTCCTCGTCGGTGACGTTGATGCCGCCGGTGAAACCGATGCGTCCGTCGATGATCACGATCTTGCGGTGCGAACGCAGGTTGAGCCAAGGACGCCGCCAGCGCGCGAGCATGGGATGGAACCATGCGACTTCGCCGCCCGCGTCCGTCAGCGGTGCGAGGAAGCGCGCACTCAGTTTCGCCGAGCCGACCGCGTCGACCAGCAGTCGCACCTTGATGCCAGCACGCGCGCGTTCGACCAGGGCATCGCGCACGCGCGTGCCGGTGCGGTCGGGCTCGAAGATGTAGTACTCGAGGTGCACGTGTTCCTGTGCCTGTGCGATCGCGGTACACAGCGCGTCGTAGGTCGCGTTGCCGTCGACCAGCATCTGCACGTCGGTCGCGGTCGATGCAGGCAGGCGCGTCGTTGCCAGGCCAAGCCTTGCAAGTTCGCGTGACTCCGCCGCATCCACGCTGCCCGACGTCTCCGGCATGCGTGCACGCGCGCGCCCACGACGCAGGCGCTGACGCCGGATTCGCTGCGGGCCGAACACGTAATAGACGAGGAAGCCGATGTACGGCAGCACGGCGAGGCTGATGAGCCAGGCGAGCGTCGCCGCCGGCTCGCGCTTCTGCATCACGATCCACAGACCGAGGCCGATCAGGTAGGCAAGCCAGCCCGCGAACAGCCACGCGCCCAGCGTGGGATGCGCGGTGACCAGCGCGTCGAACGCGTGCAGCAGGCTCAGCATCGGCAGGACCGGCGCGGCGTGGACTGCGGGCGGACGGGCAGGGCGGCGCGCATCGATGGCATCGGAAAGCGGGCGCCCGATCATACGGCCGGCCCGACCAAGCGGCCGTGACGCGGCGGTCGCACAGGTTGAGACGCGCGCCGCCGACAATCGGCGGATGACCGACGCGCGCAAGCCGCAGAAGCCGATCAAGGGCCGTGGCGCCGCGTCGCGCGTGGCCGGCCGTTTCGAGGTGACCACGATCGAGGGCGCCGACGACGGCTGGGGCTCGGTCTACGAAGACCTGATCGACGCGCCGAAGCCGGCGACCACGGTCACCGAAGAGCGCGCGCGGACCATCCTGACGCGCAATCAGTCGCCCGACGTCGGATTCTCGCAGTCGCTCAATCCGTATCGGGGATGCGAGCACGGCTGCGTCTACTGCTTCGCGCGGCCGTCGCACGCGTATCTCGACCTGTCGCCCGGTTTGGATTTCGAGACCAAGCTGTTCGCGAAGACCAACGCGCTCGAACGCCTGCGCGACGAACTCGCGAAACCCGGCTACGTGCCGCAGGCCACCGCGCTCGGCATCAACACCGACGCCTACCAGCCGATCGAACGCCGCTATGGCATCACCCGGCAGGTGCTCGAACTGTTCGCGGAGACGAAGCACCCGGTGAGCTTCGTCACCAAGAGTGCGCTGATCGAACGCGACGTCGACCTGCTCGCACAGATGGCGCGCGACAACCTCGTCAGCGTGCATTTCTCGGTGACCACGCTCGACAACCGGCTCGCATCCAAACTCGAACCGCGCGCATCCGCCCCGCATGCGAAGTTGCGCGCGATGAAGGCGTTGACCGACGCCGGCGTGCCGGTCGGCGTGATGGTCGCGCCGGTGATCCCGATGATTACCGACATGGAAATGGAGCACATCCTCGAAGCCGCGCACGCGCACGGCGCGCGCGAAGCCGGCTACACGCTGCTGCGCCTGCCGCACGAGTTGAAGGATGTCTGGCGCGAGTGGCTCGAGCTGCATTACCCCGAGCGCGCGGCGCACGTGATGAGCCTGGTGCAGCAGATGCGCGGCGGCAAGGATTACAACGCCGACTTCGGCACGCGCATGACCGGCACCGGCGTGTTCGCGCAACTCGTGCAGCAACGCTTCCGCAAGGCGCGTGCGCGACTCGGCTACACGCGCTATCCGGACCTCGACACCAGCCGGTTCACGCCGCCGCGCAAGGCCACGCCACAGGGCGAGCTGTTCTAGCGTCGCGCGACAACACGTTGCGCATGGCTAGACTGCGGCGATCCCGCCATCGGTCATGCCATGTTCGACATCGCGATCATCTGCCTCGTCGTCACCGCGCTGCTGGCGTATCTCAACGCGCGCTTCGTCGGGCTGCCGTCGACGATCGGCGTCATGGCGATCGCGCTGTCGATGTCGGTGCTGTTCGTGCTGCTCGACCGCCTCGGCTTTCCCAGCCTGCACGACCTCGAGACGCGGCTGGTCGAATCGATCGACTTCTCGCGGCTGCTGATGGACGGGCTGCTGTCGATGCTGCTGTTCGCCGGCGCGTTGCACGTGGACGTCAGTTTGCTGCGGCGGTTCCGTTGGCAGGTCGGCGTGCTCGCCGTCGGCGGCACCGTGCTGTCGACGCTGATCGTCGGTGTCGCGCTGTGGTGGCTGCTGCCGCTGTTCGGGTTTCCGCTGGCGCCGACGTGGTGCTTCGTGTTCGGCGCGCTGATCTCGCCGACCGACCCGATCGCGGTGATGGGCATCCTGCGCACGGCGAATGCGCCGGACGACGTCGGCCTGGTGGTCGCGGGCGAATCGCTGTTCAACGATGGCGTCGGCGTGGTGCTGTTCGCCGTGTTGCTGGAGATGGCGACACGCGGCGAGGCGCCGACGTGGTCGCACAGCCTCGGCGTGCTCGCGCATGAAGCCGGCGGCGGGCTGCTGCTTGGGGCGGTCGTCGGGTACGCGCTGTTCCTGCTGCTGCGGAGCATCAACCACTACCAGGTCGAAGTGCTGCTGACGCTGGCCGCGGTGCTCGGCGGGTATCGGCTCGCGACGGCATTGCACGTGTCCGGGCCGCTCGCGCTGGTGGTGGTCGGCCTGCTCACCGGCAACCGCGGCCGCGCGCAGGCGATGAGCGATACCACGCGCCACCACGTCGACCTGTTCTGGGAACAGCTCGACGAGATGCTCAACGCGCTGCTGTTCGTGCTGATCGGACTGGAGATCGTGCTGGTGCCGTTCGACAGCGCGACGCTCGCCACCGCCGCCGCGGTGATCGCACTCGTGCTGCTCGCGCGCTGGCTGGCGGTCGGCCTGCCGATGCAGGCGGCGCCGCGTCTGTTCCGGTTACCGCACGGCGCGTGGAAGGTGCTGACCTGGGGCGGTCTGCGCGGCGGCATCTCGGTGGCACTCGCGCTGTCGTTGCCGGCCGGCGCGGCGCGCGACCTCATCCTCGCGCTCACGTATTCGGTCGTCGTGTTCTCGGTGCTGGTGCAGGGCCTGACCATTCGCCGCGTGATCGTGCGCGCGCTGTCGTCGCCGCGGTCGGGGCTCGCTCCCACCGTGCACTGATCGTGCCGCGGCCAAGGGTGCGCGAGCACGGACCGACGCGCCACGGATGCGTCGGTACGCCATCAACCCCGCGGTGACGGTCGACGCGATCGCGATACCGGGCCGGACCGGATGGTTCACGACGAAATCGCGCGCTAAGCGGGACGCGTGGAACCCGGGCGACGCTCGCTGGCATTCACTGCCGAACGCGCGGCATCGACGCAGGCAGCTCGAATCCGCTCGCAAGCGGTGGCGGGCGACTGTTCCGACCGCGGCGCGTGCAGTTCACCGAACGCCTACACTGCATCGACACCGGTGGCCGCCACCGCCGCATCGCACTCCGCACTCCCGACGTCGCCATCAGACGTTTCGCGTCCGGCACGCACGCCCGAGTCGTCGCAAGGAGCTTTCGATGCAGCTGTCCCGATTCATCCAGACGCAGATGGACGCGATCCTTACCGACTGGGAGGACTTCGCGCGTCGCAACGCGCCGGGCGAGTCGCACATGACCGACTTGGCGCTGCGCGACCACGCGCGCGACATCCTGCATGCGGTCGCGCTGGATCTGGAGTCGCCGCAGTCGCAGGACGAGCAGTTCGCGAAGTCGCAGGGTGATTCCGATGACGCGCGCGGCCCGCGCACCGCTGCGGCCATCCACGGCGCACTGCGCCAGGACAGCGACTTCTCGCTGCTGCAGCTCAGCGCCGAATTCCGCGCACTGCGCGCCACCGTGCTGCGCCGGTGGCTGCCGACCGTCGGCGAAGTCGACGAGGAAACACTCGACGACATGGTGCGGTTCAACGAAGCCATCGACCAGGCGCTCGCGCAGTCGATCGTCGCGTATTCCGAACGCGCCAACGTCGCGCGCGACCTGTTCCTCGCGGTGCTCGGCCACGACCTGCGATCGCCGCTCGCCACCGTCGCGATGATCGGCCAGTTGCTGACCGGTAGCGGCGTCTCACCCGAGCAGGCGCGGCAGCTCGGACAACGTGCGTCGCGCTCGGCGCGCTTCATGAACCACATGGTCGACGACCTGCTCGGCTACACGCGCGTGCAGATGGGTCCGGGCATTCCAACCTCGCTGGTCGAATGCGATCTTGCCGACGTCGTGCGTGCCGCGATGGTCGATGCGGGTGCGACGTATCCGAACGCACAGTTCGAAATGCAGCTCGACGGCGATCTTTGTAGCCATGCCGATCCCGTGCGTCTGCAGCAGTTGCTGACCAACCTTCTCGTCAATGCCGCGCAGCATGGCGCGAGCGGTTGCCCGGTACGGCTCGAAGCCGAAGGCCATGCCGACGATCTCGTCGTGCGCGTCATCAACCAGGGCCGACCGCTGCCTGCCGAGGACATCGAGCGCATCTTCAAGCCGCTGGTGCAGCTGCCCGCCGCGACCACGCGCACCACCAGCCTCGGGCTCGGCCTCTACATCGCGCGGGAAATCGCGATGGCGCATGGCGGCACGCTTCGCGTCAGCTCCGACAGTGAACACGGCACCATCTTCGAACTGCGCATGCCGCGAAGCGCACCGGTCGCGGTGTCGCTCACATCGGCCATAACGGACCACCCAGCCATAACCACTGCGCCATCCACGCACTGACGACCGCGATCGTCGCGGTGAGTGGCGCGCCGACTTTCAGGAAGTCGGCGAACCGGTACTGGCCGGGGCCGAGGATCAGCAGGTTGCCGTGGTGGCCGATCGGCGTGAGGAATGCGACGACTGCGCCCAGCGCCGTGCACACCACGAAGGGCGTCGCCGGCAGATGCAGCGACTCGGCGATGTTGAGCGCGATCGGTGCGAGCAGCACGGTGGTCGCGCCGTCGGACAGGATCTGCGTGAGCAGCGCGGCGGCGCCGAACATCACCAGCAGCACGCCCAGCGCCGGCCAGTGCGCGATGAAGTGCAGCAGCCCGTTCGCCAGCAACTGCGCGGTGCCAGTGGACTCCATGGCGATGCCGAGCGGGATGACGCCGGCGATCATCACGAAGATGCGTACGTCGATCTCGCGATAGGCGCGTTCGACGTCGACGCAGCGCGTGGCCACCATCGCGACCGCGCCGAACAGGAAGGCGAGCGGCGCGGGCAGCCATTCGGTCGCGGCGACCAGCACGGTCACGCCTAGGATGATGAGCGCGAGCGGCGCACGCAGGCGGCGCTGTGCTTCGCCGGCGAACGGCATCAGCATCAAAAAACCGTGGTGCGCCGCGAGTTCGGCGAAGCGCGACGCGCGGCCGTAGAGCACCAGCAGATCGCCTTCGCGCAGGCGCTGATCCGCCACGCGCGCGGACTGCAAGCCGCTACGTCGCCATAAACCGGCGACGACGGTGTGGAAGCGTCGCGCGAAGTCGAGTTCGCGCAGCGAGCGGCCGATGAATTCCGACGCCGGCGCGACCAGCGCCTGCACGAGCTGCGTGTCACCCGCGCCGTCGACTTCGTGACCGAAACGCCGGACCGCGTGCAGGTCGAGGCCGGGATCATCGTGCAGCGACGCGATCGCATCGGCGGAAGCTTCGACCAGCAGTAGGTCGCCGGCGATCAGCGGGCTGTTGTCGCCGAGGTCGTCGCGCACGCGGCCGTCGCGCACCCAGCCGTGCAGTTGGAACGTGTCGCCGAGCATCTCCTTCAGTTCGGCGAGCGGTCGCGTGCTCCAGCGTTCGCCTTCGACGATGCAGAGCTCGGTGCGGTACTGGCCGAGCGTCATCCAGTCCGAATCGTCGGCCGCGCCCGCGCCGCGCGGCAGGATCCAGCGCGCGACCAGCATGTACGGGATGCTGATCGCGACCAGCGCCAGGCCGATCGGCGTGATCGAGAAGATGCCGAGGCGGCCGGTGTGCGTGCGCTCGAGCAGGTCGGCGGCGAGCAGGAATGCCGGCGCGCTGACCAATGTCAGCGTGGTGCCGAGCGACGCGGCCAGCGACATCGGCATCAGCAGTCGCGACGGTGACAGCCCGCGCGCACGCGCGAAGCGGGTCACGATCGGCAACATCATCGCGGTCACCATCACGTGGTGGGTGAACGATGACAGCGCCGCCACCGCCGGCATGATCACCAGCACCGCGCGCCATTCGGCCTGGCCTGCGGCACGCCCGATCCACTGGCCCAGGCGTTCGGTGAGGCCGGTGGCAGCGAGCGCGCCCGAGATCACGAACACCGCGGCGACGATGATCGCCGGCTCGCTCGCGAAACCCGACAAGGCCTGCTTGGAATCCAGCACGCCGGTCAGCACCAGCGCGAGCAGCGTCAGCATGGCGGTCACGTCCACGCGCAGCCGCTCGCTCACGAACAGGTAGAGCGAGCCGGCGAGGATCAGCAGGAACGTGATCTGGTGGAGATCCATGGGCGCGCCGCGACGGTCGAAGCCGATGCTGCCATCGCGGCCGGTGCAGGCGACGCGAGCGTCCGTGGACCACCCCGTCACCCCTGCTGGCTACACTCGGTGGTTTCCGCGAGCCGGCCTTCCCCGTGCCCACCTCAATGCCGACCGACCGGATGGATCCGACGGCCGTCGCCCCCGCGGCGTGGCTCTCGGCGTGCGCGGCACCGACTGCACTGGTCGCGGCCGACGGGCGCGTGATCGCGACCAATGCCGCGTTCACCCGACGCCTGCACATCGCCGCCGATGCGCGGCTGGTCGAACTCGACCCGCGGCTGGCCGACATCGCATCGGTCGATGCACCGGTGACGCTCGCAGCATTGCCGGGCGGGCAGCTGCACGTGCATCCGGTCGACGCCTCGCACTGGCTGGCGCAATGGCTGGATGCGCCGGCCGACGGCCATGCCGAACAACGCCAGCTGCAGATGTTCGCCGACACCGTCGCGCACGACCTGCGCGCGCCGCTGCGATCGATCGAAAGCTTCGCCAAGCTGCTCGAGGACCGCGCGTCGGCCAAGCTCGACGCATCCGAGCGCATGCATCTCTCCCGCATCCGCGCCGCCGCGACGCGCATGTCCGGCCTGTTGCTCGCGCTCGGCGAACTCTCACGTGCGGCGAGCGCGCCGATGAACCCGACGGAGGTCGACGTGTCGATCCTCTGCGAATGGGCGCTGGCCGAACTGCACGACCTCGAACCCGGCCGCACCGTCGCCGTCGACGTACAGCCCGGCCTGCAGGCGGTGGGCGACGAACGCCTGCTGCGCCAGATGCTCAAGGTGCTGCTGGAGAACGCGTGGAAGTTCACGCGCAACGCGGCCGATGCACGCGTCGAAGTACACGGTGAACGCGTCGGCAACCGCATGCGTCTGCTGATCCGCGACACCGGCAGCGGTTTCGACATGCAGTATGCTCACAAGCTGTTCCAGCCGTTCCAGCGCCTGCACGGGTTGGACCAGGGCGCAGGCCACGGGCTCGGTCTCGCCATCGCGCAACGCATCGCGCATCGGCATGGCGGACATGTCACAGCCGAGTCCACCGAGGGTCAGGGGAGCACGTTCACCGTGGACTTGCCCGCTGTCGATGACTGAGGCGCGGATGCACAAAGAAATCCTGCTGGTCGAGGACAATCCGGACGACGTCGAGCTGACCCGGCTCGCGTTCGACGAAGCCAAGATCGCGAACCAGCTCGCGGTGGTCGGTGACGGCGCCGAAGCGCTGGACTATCTCTTCGCACGCGGTCGTTTCGCCGATCGCGATGCGGCCGATCTTCCCTCGCTGGTGCTGCTCGATCTCAACCTGCCGAAGGTCGACGGCCGCGAAGTGCTGCAGGCGATCCGCGCGAACGAAGCGACGCGCGCATTGCCCGTCGTCGTGCTGACCACCAGTACCGAGCCGTTCGATGTCGAAGCCACGTACGCACTGGGCGTGAACAGCTACATCCAGAAGCCGGTGGATTTCGAGCAGTTCGTGTGGGCGGTCAAGCAGGTCGGCCTGTACTGGCTCGTGCTGAATCACTCGCGGCCTTGAGCCGTCGCGCGACGCATGTCGCGCTTGCCCTGCTCGTTACGTTGCCCGTCGCGTTGGTCGCGACGTTCGCACTCGCGCCTCTCTGGCGATGGATCGACGCGCACGCCGGGATCGAAGCGATCGGTCATTCGGGACCGGCGGCGTGGTGCTTCGGCGCGGTCGAAGGCGTGTTGGCGATTGTCGTGCTGAGCACGTTCGCGGCGAAGCGCTGATCGAAACGCGCGGTCAGCGATCGATGCGTTCGTCCCACGCCGCGTCGGGCGCGTCGCGATACCAATGACGCCAACCATGTCGATAGGCGCGCGTGATGTACGGGCCGCGCAGGATCATCGCGTTCGCCTGCGTCGATGCATCGTCGCCGAGCAGATAGACCGCGCCGGCGAACGGCAGCACGTACTCGCTCGGCATGCGCGCGAGTTCGCGGTCGACCAGTGACGCGGCGTCTTCGACCGAAACGGCACGCACGAGGAAGCAGGTGTCCGGGCCATCCGGGCCGCCGCTGTCGACGTCGTCCGATTCGTTGCCCCAACGGATGACCTCGTAGAGATGCATCGCGCTCATCGCGCGCCGAACAGCACTTCGGCGCGCTGGAACAGGATCCAGCTGGTCGCGATCACCTTGTCGCCGCCCTGCGGACGATTGCCGCGATGCGTATGCGTGAACGCGGCGGGCGCGATCAGCAGCGAGCCGGTCTTCGGCGCGACCTTGCGTCGCTGGTAGAGGAACTCGGTCTCACCTTCGGTAAACCCGTCATTGAGGTAGACCGTCCACAGCAGGTGGCGATGCAGCGTCTCGGCGCTCGCGTCGCGCGGCATCAGCTCGCAATGCCAGTACGGATAGCCGCCGCGGCCGGCGGTGTAACGCTGCAGGTTGATCATGCCGGGCCGGAAGATCTGCATGAGCAGCGGCGTCAGCGCGGCATCGTCCATGGCCTGCAGGCGTTCGCCGGTGAGACGGTGGCGCTTGCCGTCCTCCTGCGTCTCCAGCATCAGCGGCGCGACCAGCGTATGCGGCCAGCGGCGCACGTAGGAGCGCAGGCCGGCGATCACCGCCTCGTTGAGCGGCTCGACCACGTCGCGCCAGTCCTCGCGCCCTGAAATGGCGAGGTCGCGGCTGTCCTTCATGTCCGGGAAAACGCCGCCGCCGATGCGGCCCGGCTGCAGCTCGGCGCTGCGGGCGAGGCGCTCGACCACCTGCGCGCACCAGGCCGCGTCGAGCGCGCCGTCCACCACGTGGATGAAGTCGTCGGACGGAGCGGGGGCGTCGGGGCTCATGCGATCGGGGAGTTCGGCCGGGGCGCTGATCCTCGCACGCGGGTCGCGGTTGCGCGGAT
This sequence comes from Lysobacter sp. HA35, assembly GCF_054061195.1. Classification (NCBI taxonomy): domain Bacteria; kingdom Pseudomonadati; phylum Pseudomonadota; class Gammaproteobacteria; order Lysobacterales; family Lysobacteraceae; genus Lysobacter; species Lysobacter sp. HA35. Next base: position 2,625,468 of record NZ_JBSSDY010000001.1, read on the forward strand.
GAAACACGGCCGCGACCGCTCGCGCCGACCGCCGCTTGGGCGCGCAAACCGTTGCCCTGCGTCGTCCGGCGGGCGGGAGCGTGGCAATGGCCGCTGTCACGGCGTCGCGATGTCGGTGAATTCTGCCTGACCCGTGTTGCATCCGTGCAACGTTTCCCGGTGTCGGAGGCCAAGCGGCCGCAGCCTTCACGGGAGAAACACCTTTCCGAACAACGACTTAAAAACTTGGCACGCGACTGGCTCTAAGGGCGATACCCCGACGGAGTGCGCCCGTGTCCCTTCCCCGCCGTACCGCCCTGCTGCTGACCCTCACCGCCGCGTTCGTGGCGGGACCGGCCTGCGCGGGCGACCCGGTGGTGGCTCCCCCGGACACGCTCGTTCCCCCGCAGATGGACGCGGCGGTCGACCAGACCATGGTCCTCGTTCGCGACGTCAACCCGCGCATCGCCTACCGGGGCCCTGCAGACACCACCGACAACCCGGCGCGCGTCACCGCGACCGTCTTCCCGACCCGCGTGTTCAACCGTGCGCTGGACGGAATGATGGTGAGCCTGGTGGGCGACGCCTCGCTCGGCGATACCGCGCCGACGGCGCTCGGTGCCCAGCCCGACCCGGCCCGGTTCGGCAGCGACATGCCCGAACTCCGCGACGGCCGGCCGCTCGGCGCGGGCGGCGTCAGCACGCCGATGGGCTCATCCGGCGCGATGGGTTCGATCGGTGGCGCGGTGATGAGCGCGACCTCCGGCATCGCCGACACGATCACCGCCGCGACCATGCGCGCCAGCGCGATCGGAGCCGGCCCGTGACGCGTGTGGCGGTGGCCGTCCTGCTGCTCGCGATCGCACCGATCGCCGCCGCGCAGTCGCACGACGAAAGCCGCATCGACGGCAACGCCGCTGCGAACGTGTCCGGCGCGGCCAGCCTCAACGTCGCCGCCGGCACCGGCAATGCGCAGACCAATCTTCGTGCGATCGCGATCGGCGATGTCGGCCTCGCGCTCGCCTTCGGCGCGCAGTCCGTCGACACCACCGGCGCCGATCTCACGCGCTCGGCCAAGGCGACGATCAGCGGCGGCGCGCTCGGCAACAGCACCGGCGTCGTCGGCCTCAACCAGGCGGCCGGCAGCGCTAACGCGCAGGCCAACCTCGTCGCGATCGGCACCGCCGCGGGCGCCGGCTTCGTGCAGTCGGTCGACGAGTCCGCACTTGCCGCCACCGCCGCACCTGCATCCACCAGCACCACCACGCCGACGTCGAGCGGTACGCGCGAAGCGCGCATCGACGCCGGTGCGATCGCGGCGCCCAGCGGCGTCATGCAGATCAACCAGACAGCGGGCGTCGGCAATGCGTCGACGAACGCGATCGTGCTCCAACTGCCGGGGGGCACGCCGTAACCACGGCAGCTAGGCAGATCCCGCGTCAAGCAACCCACGTCAACAGGAGAGAGAACCCATGAAACTGCACCGCACGCTCATCGCGCTGACCGTCAGCGCACTTTTCGCCGCACCGGCCTTCGCGTCGGGCGACGCCCTGATCCTCAACTACACCGATTCGACCGACTACGCGGTCACGTTCGGCTTCATCGACGTCTACGGCGATGTCAGCGTGACCAGCAAGTCCGCTGCGGTCACCGACCAGACGCAGGAAACGATCGGCAACCTGTCCATCGGTGATGGCTCGCACGCCGCCGACTTCAACGGCAACGCGCTGTTCGGCGCGCAGGGCAACATCGGCGTGAACGTTGCCGCGGGCGTGGGCAACGAGCAGGCCAATGACGCCGCGCTGTCGTCGGTCGACGCCGGCAAGGTGTTCGCGACCGCGATGTCCACCTCGCAGCAGCTGACCGAATTCAACGGCGGCGGTTCCGCGTCGTACACCGACGGCTACTACAGCGGCGTCATGAACGGCCAGGCGCTCGCGCTGGCGCGCGGCAACATCGGCGTGAACGTCGCCGGCGGCGTCGGCAACGCGCAGAGCAACTCGCTCGCAGCTTCGGTCAACACCTCGGGCCGCTATGCGATCGCGTCGTCGGCCAGCTACCAGGGCGCCGGCTATAACGAACTCGTCGCGTATTACGACCTCGACACGTTCGCCGTGCTCGGTGGCAACGCGCTGTTCGGCGCGCAGGGCAACATCGGTGTGAACGTCGCTGCCGGCGTCGGCAACGTCCAGCACAACGGCCTCGCGATCGCTTCCGCGGTCGACGGCCCGTAATTCCGTACATCACGAAACCATCTAACAGAAGGAATTGGTCATGAAGCTTCGTCATTCGCTCCTCGCGCTCGGCCTCGTCGCCGTCGCCTCCCCGGCCTTCGCCTACGGCGACGCCGAAATCCACAACCTGACCGTCTCGGTCGACTTCGCCGAAACCGACGCGCTGGTGTTCGCGTTCGGCGCGTTCGAAGTGTCGAGCAAGTCGGCGGCCGTTGCCGACCAGACGCAGGAATCGGTCCTCAACTCGTCGTTCGGCGATGGCGACCACATCGCCAACTTCGGCGGCAGCGCGCTCTCCAACGCGCAGGGCAACATCGGCGTGAACGTTGCCGCGGGCGTGGGCAACGAGCAGGCCAACGACGCCGCGCTGTCGTCGGTCGACGCCGGCAAGGTGTTCGCCACCGCGATGGGCACCTCGCTGCAGCTGGTCGAAGGCAACTACGCCGAAAGCTCCGACATCGACACCAACTACACGGCGTCGATGGACGGCAACGCGCTTCGCAACGCTCGCGGCAACATCGGCGTGAACGTCGCCGCTGGCGTCGGCAATGCGCAGGGCAACACGATGACCGGCTCGGTCAACACCTCGGGCCGCTATGCGATCGCCACCTCGGCGAGCGCGCAGCTGACCGAAGGCAATGAACTGAACTCCGACACCTGGGCGTTCTCCGACCTCGACGTGTACGCCACGCTCGGCGGCAACGCGCTGCAGGGTGCGCAGGGCAACATCGGCGTGAACGTCGCCGCTGGCGTCGGCAACGCGCAGCACAACGGCCTCTCGATCGCTTCGGCGGTCGACGGTCCGTAATCCGCTCCATCGGTTCCACGTCGTAACCGCGGTGGCCGGACCCCACGCCGGCCACCGCGCTTTTGGAGATTGCATGTCGCGCTTCCCGCTGCTGATGTCCCTCGCACTGCTCGCCGCGTTCGCGCTGCCTGCGCGTGCGTCGAGCCTGTCGATGGCGAACATCGTCGACGGTGCGCCGGTGGCCAAGCCGGTCACGACGTTCCGCGACCTGCGCTATCGCGACATGGTGCGACAGCAGTACGACTTCAGCTGCGGATCCGCCGCGCTCGCCAGCGTGCTGCGCTACGGCTACGGCGTGCAGGTCGACGAGCCGCACATGATCCGCAGCATGCTCACGGGCAACGATCCGAAAGAGATCGTGCGCAACGGCTTTTCGATGCTCGACATGAAGCACTACGTCGAGAGCATCGGCGGCTTCCGTGCACATGGTTTCCGCATCGACACCGCCGCGTTGTATCGCCTGCAGATGCCGGTGATCGCGCTGCTCGATCTCAAGGGTTACAAGCATTTCGTGGTGGTGAAGGGCGCCGAATCCGGGCGCGTCTTCGTCGCCGATCCCGCGCTCGGTCATCGGGTGATGAGCGAGAAGGATTTCGTCGCAGGATGGAACGGCATCGTTCTCGCCGTGGTGGCGGACAAGCCGCTCGAGGACTCGTATCTCGTGCACGGTCGCCGCTCGCTCGCGCTTTCGCGGCGCGGCGATGCAGTGGTCGAAGCCTCGATGCCGATTCCGGTCGTCGAACTCGGCCTCATCCGCGCCGACCTGTTCTAAAGCAACGCAATGATTCGCATCGAGGGACCATGAACAACCGCCTCCTCCCCCACGCCGTTCTCATGGCCTTCGTGGCAGCGGCGAGTGCCGGCCCGGCATTCGCCCTGCCCCCTTCTTCCGCACCGGTCGCACCGCTGCGCGTCGCGCTCGTCGACGACGCCACGCTGGGCACGCTCACCGGCAAGTACAACAACGCCGACATGCTGGTCGGCGTGCGCATCGACCTGGTGTCGACGCTCGCCACCGCGCAGGGCGGCACCGCGAGCGCAGTGGGTTCGCTGTACATCCAGCGCACCGATTCGGGCTACAACGTGCAGGTCGACACGCATGCGAATGCAGCCGCGGGCAGCGGCGATGCGCCACCGTCGGCGAACGTCGCGTCGGGCGGTGAGCAGATCCATGTCGAAGGCATCGGCCAGATCACGCAGATCGCGGGCGACGGCAATCGCATGGGCAACCTCACCGTCGTGCAACTCGGCACCAACCCGGCCGCGCCGTCGGGCTTCAACGGTGCATCCAGTGCGCAGGCCCAGGACGGCGGCCTGCAGGCGCAGATCAGTTTCGTCGGCGGCGGCATCCAGCTCGGGCTGGTCGCGCCAGGCGCTACCATCGGCCAGCAGGTGACGCCGGGCGCGTCGGGCCGGATCACGCAGATCGGGCAGATCGCCGGGGATGGCTTCACCGCGAGCAATGCCCTGAATCTGCAGATGATGACGTCGGCCATGCCGACGTCCGCGGTGCAGCAGCTGGGCATCCAACAGGCGCTTTCGGCGATGTCCGGACTGCGCCACTGACCGCAGCCGCCTCAAGGATTGAAGAAGAATGCCGTCGCACTCGTCGCGTCTGACTGCCCGCCTGCTCCCGACCGCCCTCGCACTCGCCCTCGCAAGCCCCGCCGCCTTCGCCGACCCGCCGTCCGCCATTGCGGCGACGTCCGACGTCGACGCCAAGCTCGGCGCACTCACCGCCAAACTCGACGCGCAGCAGGAAGAGATCGCGCGCCTGCGTGCGCAGGTCGAAGAACTGCAACTGCAGCAGATGCGCGGACGCGGCCTCACCGGCGAAGGCGGCCCACAGCAGGCCAGTGCGCCGCCGCCCGTCGACACCGCACGCATCGCACGCGAGAAGTCGACGCCGCCACCGCCCGCGGACGACCTGCAGGTCGGGCAGACGCAGCGCGACGCCGATGAGCAGCGTCGCCAGCAGGAAAAGACGCTGGTCGTGCGCGAGCACGCGCCGTTGTTCGAGCGCAAGTTCACGCTCGATACCGGCATGAGCTACAGCTACTACGACCGCCGCGCGTTGTCGCTCAGCGGCTTCCTAGCGCTCGACGCGATCTTCCTCGGCACGATCAACCTCGACCAGAGCAAGTCGTCGATCGCCACGTTCGACGTCACCGGCCGTTACGGCATCACCGATCGACTGAGCCTCGAAGCCGACCTGCCGTGGGTCGCGCGCGAGACGCGTTTCGTCAGCGGTGGCGCTGGCGGTGCGGCGAGCACGCTGAGCGAAGTGAAGGTGCGTTCCAGCGGCGTCGGCGACGTCAGCGCCGCGGCGTACTACCAGTTCGTCAAGGAATCGGCGACACATCCGGACATCGTCGGCAGCCTGCGCGTGCGCGCACCGACCGGCCGCGATCCGTTCGGCCTGAAGGTCATCCAGGCCGACGGCAATAACAGCAACCTCAACGTGCCGGAGACGTTGCCCACCGGCATCGGCGTGTGGAGCGCGACGGCCAACGTCTCGGTGCTGCGCACCTACGATCCGGTGATCATGTTCGGCAACTTCGGCTACACCTGGAACCGCGCGCAGTCGTTCGACGACATCTCGCCGACGGTGGGCACCGTGTCGCCGGCCGAAGTATTCCTCGGCCACATGTTCAACCTCAGTGGCGGCGTCGCGATCGCGCTCAACGATCGCGCGGCGATCAGCATGAGCGTGGGCAGCGCGATGCAGGCCGGCACGCGCGTGCGTGCGCCGGGCGCGAAGTCGCAGCGCATTCCGGGCAGTTCCAGCAATGCGACCGCGCTAAGCATCGGCACCAGCTACGTGCTGCCGTCGGGCTGGACGTTCAACGGGCAGCTGGCCGCCGGGCTTACGCCCGACGCGCCCAACTTCGTGTTCTCACTGCGCGGTTCGCGCGCGTTCTGATCAGGCGATCGACAGCCCGCGCGTCCGACGACGTTCGGCCGCGGGCGGTCCACTGCGATCGGTTTCGCGACGCCCGCCGGTTACCGACATCACGGCCTTGATCTGCGGCGGCGCGAGGTCGTTGCCCGCGCCGTCGTCATGGCTGCCGTCCGCGCCCAGGCCGTAACGCTGCATCAGGCGATAGAGCGTCACGCGTGAGACGTCGAGCTCGCGCGCGGCGTCGATGAGCCGACCGTGGCTGCGTCGAAGCGCCGCCTCGATCGCACGACGCGTCGCATCGTTGCGCACGTCCTCGAGCGTCGGCGGCGTCGGTGCGACCACTTCGCCGAGGCCGAGGTCCATCGCGGTGATCAGGCGACCTTCCGCCATCACCACCGCCTGACGCACGCGGTTGATCATCTCGCGCACGTTGCCCGGCCAGTCGTAGGCGTGGATCGCGCGGCGCGCGCAGGGCGAGAAACCCTTGATGACGCGCTGGCCTTCGGTCGAATAACGCGACAACGCGTGCTGCGCGAGCAGGTCGATGTCGTGCCCGCGTTCGCGCAGTGGCGGCTGCGCCAGGCGCAGCACGCAGAGGCGGTGATAGAGATCGGCGCGAAAACGCCCCTGCGCGATCGCGGTTTCCAGGTCGTGGTGCGTCGCCGAGACGATGCGCACGTCGACGCGAACCGTGTCGTGCCCGCCCAGGCGCTGGAACGCGCCTTCCTGCAGGAAGCGCAGCAGCGAGGCCTGGCTTTCCATCGGCAGGTCGCCGATTTCGTCCAGAAACAGCGTGCCGCCGTTGGCCATCTCGATGCGGCCGAGCTTGCGGTTCTGCGCGCCGGTGAACGCGCCGCGCTCGTAGCCGAACAGTTCGGACTGGATCAGCGAATGCGGGATCGCGCCGCAGTTGATCGCCACGAACGGCATCGGCTTGCGACGCGAGTTCGCGTGCAGCGCCTGCGCGGCCAGTTCCTTGCCGGTGCCGGTCTCGCCGGCGATGAATACCGGGGCTTCCGTCATCGCGGCCTTGCACAGCGTGCGCGCCAGCGCCTTCATGCCAGCGCTTTCGCCGATGATGCCTTCAAGCCCGTCGTGCACCAGGCGCACCGCCGAGTCGCAGGCCAGCCGCGCCATGCCGTGCGCGTGGCCGATCACCGTGTCGAGCACGCCATCAGGACACGGCAGGGTGACGTAGTCGTAGCAGTAGTCGCGGATCAGCCGACGCACCGCCGGCTGGTCGAGCTGCGCGGTGTCGACCCCGGCGACCCAGCCGACGTTGCTCGCCGCCAGCACCGGGCCGTATTCGGCGAGGTCGGTTTCCGAGAACCCGTCGCGCAGGTCCAGCAGTGCGGCGAAAGGATGCGTCGCGCGTCGCTGCACGATCCGCAGCGCGCCACGTGCGTCCGACGCGGACTGCACCTTCCAACCCAGTTGTTGCAAACGCGCCGGGGGCGTTCCTCGCCCCGCGCGCGCGACGTACACGACGTCGCGCCCTGCGCCTCCGTCAGCCATCTCCGACTCCCTGTCGGCGCCCCACGCACCGGACTACAAAGGTAGTCCTTGTCGGTGACAGGTCAAGCTTCTGTGACGCACTTCACGCCCGGCGGCCGTCGAACGGCGATCAGGCGGCGGCCGCAGCCTGACCGTCGTGGTCCTGGTGATAGCGGACGGCCGCCTCGACTTCCTGCTTGGAACCGAGGAACACGGGCACGCGCTGATGCAGACCGGTCGGGCTGACCTCCAGCATCCGCTGGCGGCCGGTGCTGGCCGCGCCGCCGGCCTGCTCGACCAGGAACGCCATCGGGTTGGCCTCGTACATCAGCCGCAATTTCCCGCCTTTCCCCGCGCACTTGGCGTCCAGCGGATAGCTGAAGATGCCGCCCCGGGTCAGGATGCGGTGCACGTCGGCCACCATCGAGGCCACCCAGCGCATGTTGAAGTCCTTGCCGCGCGGGCCCTCCTTGCCGGCCAGCAGGTCGCCGACGTACTGCTGCATCGGCGGCTCCCAGAAGCGCTGGTTCGACATGTTGACCGCGAATTCCTTCGTCTCCTCGGGAATCGTCATGCCGCGGGTGGTCATCACGAACGAGCCGATCTCGCGGTCCAGGGTGAACGCGTGGGTGCCGTTGCCGATGGTCAGCACCAGCATCGTGCTGGGGCCGTAGGTGCAGTAGCCGGCGGCGACCTGCGCGGTGCCCGGCTGCAGGAAGTGCTCGTCGCCGACCGTCTCGACGCCTTCCGGGCAGCGCAGCACCGAGAAGATGGTGCCGACCGAGATGTTGACGTCGATGTTGGACGAGCCGTCGAGCGGGTCGAACAGCAGCAGGTACTTGCCGCGCGGGTATTCGTCGGGGATGACGACGCAGTGGTCCATCTCCTCCGACGCCAGCGCGGCGAGGTGGCCGCCCCAGGCGTTGGCCTCGAGCAGGATCTCGTTGGACAGCACGTCGAGCTTCTTCTGCGCCTCGCCCTGGATGTTGATGCTGGCCTCGCCCTCACCGGCGTCGCCGAGCACGCCGCCCAGAGCGCCCTTGCCGACCGCGATCGAGATCGACTTGCAGGCGCGGGCGACGACCTCGATCAGCAGGCGCGCGTTGGGGCCGATGCGGCCTTCGCGCTGTTCCTCGAGCAGGTAGCGGGTGAGCGAGATGGGCGAGGCGGTCGGAGTCATCGGCGACGGGCAGGCGGGCGGGGCGCCCATTCTCGCCGATCGCCTGCGAACCGCGTCACACGTGGCTTTGACGATCAGGCGACGCGGCGATCCCGCGGCAGCATCAGCGCGTGCCGGCGCACCAAGCGGGCGAGGTTTTCGCGGGCCAGCGCCAGCATGCGCACCGGTGCCTCGGGTTCCGCGGCGTCCATCACCCGGCGCGCCGCTTCCGCCACGTCGGCCACGGCCTGCGCGGCGCTGCGGTCCGACAACATGGCCTGCAGCAGCTTGGCCTGGCCCATCAGCCGGCGCTCCAGCACCAGGTCCGGCCCGGCGCCCGCACGCCGCAACGCATGCGCGACGCCGTCCTCGAGGTAGGCGTGCTGTTGCTGGAGGCGGTCGGCGGTGACATCGAGCATGGCGGGTTGGCGCTTCGGCGAGACCGCGGAAGGGTGGGCGCGCTGATGTGAGTGGCAGGTCGCGGTCGCGGCCGCTGTTGCCGGTAATTCAGCGGCTGCATCGCGCGACAATCTGTCCATCGTGTCCGTCGCCTCGTCCATCGCGATCCCGCCTCCGTCATCCGATGGCGGCGAACGCTGCGCGTCGCGCATTGCATGCATGTGTCGACGATGCGTCGGAGCGGCTGCGCCATGACCCCGCGCAAGGTCATCCATGTCGACATGGACGCGTTCTACGCGAGCGTCGAGCAACGCGACGAGCCGTCGTTGCGCGGTCGGCCCGTCGTCGTCGCCTGGCGCGGCGCGCGTTCGGTGGTGTGCGCGGCGAGTTACGAAGCACGCGTGTTCGGCATCCGCTCGGCGATGCCCGCGGTGCGCGCCGAACGCTTGTGTCCTGATGCGGTGTTCGTGCCACCCGACTTCGTCCGCTACAAGCTGGTCTCGCAGCAGATCCGCGAAATCTTCGGCCGGCACACGCCGCTGGTCGAACCCTTGTCGCTGGACGAGGCCTACCTCGACGTCACCCATCCGCTCACCGACCTGCCGACCGCCACCGACATCGCGAAATCCATCCGCGCCGAGATCCGCGAGGTGACGCAGCTCACCGCGTCGGCCGGCGTCGCGCCCAACAAGTTCGTGGCCAAGATCGCGTCCGACTGGAATAAGCCCGATGGCCTGTTCGTGGTGCCGCCATCGAAGGTCGAAGCCTTCCTCGCACCGTTGCCGGTCGGGCGCCTGCCCGGTGTCGGCAAGGTCACGCAGGGCGAGCTCGAAGCAATGGGCCTGGCCACCGTCACCGACCTGCGCGGTGCAGGGCGCGATGCGCTCGTCGAGCGTTTCGGCCGATGGGGCCGTCGCCTGCACGACCTCGCCTGGGGCATCGACGACCATCCGGTCGAACCCGAACGCCCACACACGCAGATCTCGAGCGAGGACACGCTGGAGTCCGACTTGGTGCTCGACGAGCTCGCGCCGCACATCGCGCGCATGGCGGAGAAAACCTGGGCCGCGTGGATGCGCCAGCGCGAGCGCGACCTGCGCGAGGACCGTCCACCGCGACGTCCGCGCACGGTGGTGCTGAAGCTCAAGACGTCCGACTTCCGCATCCTCACCCGCTCGCTCACGCCGACCCGCATGCCGGACAGCGCCGATGCACTCGTCCGCACGGCGCTCGAATTGCGCGCTCGCGTGGCCTTGCCGGCGTCGACCCGCTACCGCCTGATCGGCGTCGGCCTGGCGAACCTCGGCGACCTCGATCCGCAGGTCGACCTGTTCGACGACGCAGCCGCGTCGTAGCCAGCTACCCACGCCCGGCGCGCGAAACGCGACGCAGTTGGTAAACAGGGGGTTCGCAGGCGTCTTCACGCGTGGCAAGGTGAAGGACTGAACGACGCGTGGGGACGCCGTGACCGACGACTTCGATGCATTCGACGCCAGCCCGGTGCCGATGTGGGTCTTCGACGAGTCGACGTTGGACATCCTCGATGCCAACACGGTCGCGGCCGAGATGTACGGCTACGACCGCGACACCATGCGCGGCTTGAGCATCCTCGACCTGCGCCCCGAGAACGAACGCCCGCACATCACGCGCTACATCCGCGACAGCGCAGGCGAACCGCGGCCCGAAGCGGTGTGGCTGCATCGCCATCGCGACGGCGCACTGATGCACGTGCAGATCCGCACCTCGCGCGTGGACTGGCGCGGCTCGCCGGCGCGCCTGGTCGTCGCGCGCGATGTCAGCGAAGTCGAACGCGCGCAGGAACGCGTGCACCTGATCGCACAGGCGGTGAGCGACGCCGCCTACGACTGGGACGTCGTCAACGGCGCCGTCTGGTTCAGCGACAGCTTCGCCACCAACTTCGGCTTCGACGACACGACGCTGCCGCGCGACATCGACGCTTGGGCCGCACTCGTGCATCCGGACGATCGTGCGCGCGTCGGCGCGAGCCTCGCCATCGCAATCGAAGGCAGCGCCACGCAATGGACCGAGGAATATTCGTTCCAGCGCGGCGATGGCACCTACACCGACGTGCTCGATCGCGGCTACATCCAGCGCGACGGCCACGGCACGCCGCTGCGCATGGTCGGCGGCATGATCGATCGCTGCCCGCAGCATCTCCTGTCGACGCGAATGCGGTTGCTCGAACGCGCGGTGCAGGCGTCCGCCAGCGGCATCGTCATCGCCGATGCGCAGCGCGACGGTTATCCGATCGTCTATGCCAACGCCGCGTTCGAACAGATCACGGGTTATCGCGAAACGGAAATCGAAAGCCGGCCGTTCGATGTCGTGCAGGCCTTCGATCCGCAGCGCACCGGCAGCGCGCTGGTGCGCGATGCACTCGATGCGGTGACCGACCTGCACGTCGCGTCGCAAGGCACGCGTCGCGACGGCACGCCGTTCTGGTACGAGCTGCAACTCACGCCCATGCGCGACGCCGATGGCCGCGTCACCCACGTGCTCGGCATGATCACCGACACCAGCGAACGCCAGCGCCACGCGCAGCAGTTGCACTGGCGTTCGACGCACGACGTTTTGACCGGCCTGCCGAATCGCCACCTCGTGCTCGAACGCGTCGCCGAAAGCGTGGCACGCGTGCAGGCCGACGGCGGCCGCGTCAGCGTGCTGATCGTCGACCTCGACGAATTCAAACTGGTCAACGACGAACTCGGTCACGCCACGGGCGACCGCGTGCTGTGCGAGATCTCGACGCGACTGCAACGCGTCGCCGGGCCGCGCGCATTGATCGGCCGTTCCGTCGGCGATGAATTCGTCATCGTGCTCGAAGGCGACGACGAACTCGAAACCGAACGCCTCGCCGCACGCGTGCATGCCGCGTTGTCGGAACCGTTGGAAGTCGCCGCACGCCGATGCAAGGTCAGCGCCTGCGTCGGCTACAGCCATTGCCCGGAAGATGCGGTCAGCGCCGAAAGCCTGCTGATGAGCGCCGAACTCGCGATGTACCAGGCGAAGAAGCAGGGCCGCAATTGCACCGTCGCGTATCGCGCCGGCGCAACGCCATCCGGCGGCGGCAAGCTGCAACTGCTGCAGGAATTGCGCGAAGCACTGGAGCGCAAGGAATTCCGCCTGCTGTTCCAACCGCTGTTCTCCGCCGACCTGCAACTCGTCGCGCTCGAAGCACTCGTGCGCTGGGAACATCCGATGCGCGGCCTGTTGCCGCCGTCGGACTTCATCGCGATCTGCGAAGAGAGCGGGCTGATCGTCGAACTCGGCCGACGCGTGCTGCACGAAGCCGCGCGCCATCATGCGTTCCTCGTCGCGCAGGGTCTCGGCCACGTGCGCATCTCGGTCAACGTCTCCGCGATGCAGTTCGCGCACGGCCTGCTGGACGACGTGCGACGCGTCATCGACGAATTCAACCTGCCGCCGGGCGCGCTTGAACTCGAACTCACCGAAAGCGTCATCGTCGACGACCCCAAGCGCGCCGCCGACGTCATGAGCGCACTAGCGGAACTCGGCGTGACGCTTGCGATCGACGACTTCGGCGTCGGCTATTCCAGCCTGTCGTACCTCAAGCGCCTGCCGATCCACCGCCTCAAGATCGACCGCTCGTTCGTCAACGATCTCGAATCGGATGCAAGCGATCGCTCGATCTGCGAAGCGGTGATCGCGCTGGCGAAAACGTTGCGGCTTGGTGTCGTCGCGGAAGGTGTCGAGTCACCGTTCCAGCGCGACTGGCTGCGTACGCGCGGTGCGGGGGAGCTGCAGGGGTATCTGTTTGCGAAGCCGCTGCCGTTTGATCGGGCGACGCGCGTCGAAACCGCATCGACCGAACTCGTCGGCTAACGCTTCGCCTCGCGTTGACGCGGTGCAGCGATGCTGTCGCGGTTTTCCATCGGAGCAGGGCCATGATCCTCAATCGATTGATGTTCGTCGGGTTGACCGCGCTCGCATTGACGGCGTGCCAGAAGAACGACGCGACGACCGACACCGCGACGCCGGCGGCGGATACCACGGCATCGGGCGATAGCGCGACGACCGCCGACTCGGCAGCGCAGCAGCAGTCGGCGGCGCAGGCTGCAGCGGCGGCGGCTGATGCGGCCGCTGCACAGGCAGCGAACTCGCCGGCTTCGACGACGGGCGACACGATGTCGACCGATACGACTGCCGCATCGACCCCGGCGGGCACGCCTGCATCATCAACCACGTCGCCCAGCGATACGCCGGCATCGACAACGAACGACACCGACAAGAAGTAACGCGCAACAAAAAGGGCGGGGAAATCCCGCCCTTCGTTCGTATCGGGTCGCTACACAAGCGCGCCCCGTCGCATCACGCGATCAGACATCCCCATCCATCAACCAACCCTCGCCGGTGCCGCGATTGAACACGCGGTCGCTGTCGAGCACGTTGCCGGCGGGCACGGTGTCCTGCGTCGCCAGCTGCGCATAGATCGGCGTGAAGTCGGGCTTGGTCGCGTCGAACAGCTGCTCGAAGCTGTCGATGACGAAGTACGTCTTCTGGTACGTGTCGATGCGGTAGCGCGTGCGCATGATGCGTTCCAGGTCGAAGCCGATGCGGTTCGGTGCGTTCGATTCGAGGCAATGGATCGATTCGCCCTTCGACGACAGGATGCCGCTGCCGTAGATGCGCAGGCCGTCGGGGTCGCGGATCAGGCCGAATTCGGCGGTGTACCAGTACAGGCGCGTCAGGCAGGCGAGCGCGTCGGGGCCGATGCCGTGCGCTTTGACGCCACCGCGCCCGTACGCCTGCATGTAGTCGGCGAACACAGGGTTCATCAGCAGCGGCACGTGGCCGAACAGGTCGTGGAAGAGATCCGGTTCGGACAGGTAGTCCATCTGCTCCGGCTTGCGGATCCACCACGTCACCGGGAAACGGCGGTTGGCGAGGTGGTCGAAGAAGGTGAGCTCGGGCAGCAGGCCTTCGACGCCGACCAGCTCCCAGCCCGTCGCCGCGCGCAGCGTGCGGTTGAGGTCGTCGAACTTCGGGATCTCGTGCGCGCTCATGTGCATGTCGCGCTGCGCGGCGAGGAAGGCCTCGCTGGCGCGGCCGACCAGGATCTTCTGCTGGCGCTCGAACAGCTGCGCCCAGACGTCGTGGTCGATCGGCGTGTAGGTCGACCACGGCTGCTCGATCACCGCGGTCGTGTAGACCGGGACGTAGCCCTTGTCGGTGAGCTGGTGTTCGACGCGTTGCGGTTCGGCATTCATGGCGTGACTCCGCTGGACGTCCCAATCTAGGGGCTGGCGGACGCAACGGGATTGCGTTGTTGCGCCGGCAGCCGCGCTTGGCGCACGATCCGTGCGTCAAACAGAGGAAAGGCGCAACGAATGGCCGCCGTCGAGCTGGATCGCACTGACCTGCTGCTGCTCGCCGCCCTGCAGGGCGAGGGCCGGCTGACCAATGCCGAGCTCGCCGAGCGCGTGCATCTCTCGCCCTCGGCCTGCCTCAGGCGCGTCCAGCGGCTCGAGCGCGACGGGGTGATCGCGGGCTACTCGGCGCAGGTCGACCCCGAGCGCTTGGGACTCGGCCTGCAGGCGTTCGTGCGCGTGCAGCTGGCCAAGCACGACGCGGCGTCGATCGATGCCTTCACCGGCTTCGTGCAGCAGTGGGACGAGGTGGTGACCTGCCACGCGCTCACCGGCGACATGGACTACCTGCTGCAGGTCGCGGTGCGCGACCTCGAACACTTCTCGCGATTCCTGCTCGACCGCCTGCTCAACCAGGCGGGCGTCGCCGACGTCAATTCGAGCTTCGTGCTGCGCACGGTCAAGGCGTTCCGCGGCATGCCGCTGCCGGGGCGCTGAGCGGCGTCAGGCGACGTCGTTCGATACTTCGCTCCAGCGTTGCAGCAATGTCGCCAGCACCGGGTTGCTCTGCGCCTGCGATTCCACGTCAGGCAGCACGTCCAGCCACTCGTCCGTGCTCGCGCTGCGGTGGTGCAGCGTCTGGAACGCATGGAAGCCCATGTGCCAGCGATCGAACACGCGCTCGACCGGCGTTGCACGCTGCAACACGCGCAGGTCGTGATGCAAGGTCGACGCGGCGATGGCCGCGAGCGTGCGCTCGACCTCATCCGGCGGGCCTTCGAGCATCTGCAGGATACAATTGCCACGCTTGAGCAGTGCGCCGGTGATGCCGCGGCGCGCATTGCGCACGCGTGAGCCGATCAGGATGACGTCGAGTTCGGCGTCGGTCAGCGCGGCATCGGCGCGGCTTTCGTAGACGAGAGCGGTCAGCATGGCCGCATTTTGCATGGGTCGAATGACGACGACGATGACAACGATCGCGTCAGCGGGCGGCCTCGGCCACCAGCCCGACCGTGCCGATCACGACCAGCACCCAGGTCACGACGCCGAGTGCCAACCAGATCCAGTTGGCCCAGGTCAGGCGGCGGTTCGCAGTGCCGCGCGGGTCGCCGCACGCGATATTCGCGATGCACTGCGTCCGCCACAGCGACCACGCCAACGGCACGAGCGCCGCGAGGCTCACGAGCGGAAGCCAGGGCGGCCCGAAATGGTTCGATGACATGCGGTCCGCGACGACGCTGGTGATCGCGAATACGACGTAGAGCGTCGTCGTGTTGCCGGGCGACCAATGCACGGTCGCGACTCGACGCGCGCGATGGTCCACCTCGTTGTTGAGCTCGTGCACGTAGAAGAGCGAGAACAGCGCGCGGGCAACCGGCCACATCGGCGTACCGGTTGCGCGCCGGAAGCGTGTCCACTGCATGTACGACCAGTAGTAGCGGTACAGGCCCAGCGTCATCACGTACATCAGCACGAGCTTGTACGGCGCGACCACGAAAAACGGCGTGCCGGTAGCGGCGTCGGTTGCGCGCGTGTCGGCCACCGCGGCCATGGGCGGTGCGTAAACGTTGTCCTGCATGGAAATCCCCCCGATGTCCCCGGGGCGATCCTAACGCGCGGCGTCAGCCCTTGCAGTCGTCCTTGTGCATCCAGTCGGGCAGTTTCGATGGCGTGCACGCGGGCTTGGCGGGCAGCAGCGCGGGCTTGGGCATCCGCGCCTTCTGCAACTGCGCGAGCTTCGCGCGGATCTGCGGCAGCGCGGCGACAGCCGCACGTTCGCCTTCCAGGATCACCGCCGCCTTCTGCTCGAACGCCGCAGGGCCCACCGTGTTGACGTTCGGACGGATCACCACGTCGGCGCGTGCGAGTTCCTGCTCGCCGAGCTTCTGTCCCATGATCGTGATCGACTGGTTGACCGTGCCGAGCAGGCTGCCCGGCGCGGTACCGGGCGCCTTGCTGGAGATGTCGACGGCGATGACGAAATCCGCGCCGAGCTGGCGTGCGGCGTCGACCGGCACCGGGCTCACGATGCCGCCGTCGATGTAATGGAACTTGCCGATGGGCACCGGCTCGAACACGCCGGGAATGCTGCTCGACGCACGCACCGCCTGCCCAGTATTGCCGCGGTTGAATACGGTGCGCTGCCCGGTTTCGAGTTGCGTCGACACCGCGGCGAACGGCTTGCCGAGTTTCTCGATCGAGCGGTTGCCGACCGACGTGTTGACGTAGTCCTGCAGCGCCTGGCCCTGCACCAGCCCGCCGCCGAACAGGCGCACGTCCTTGATGCGATCCTCGTCGAGCGCGACTGCCTGCTTCTGCAGCGCGAACGCATCCATGCCGCTCGCATACAGCGCGCCGACCACGCTGCCCGCACTGGTGCCGCTGACCACGTCGATCCTGATGCCGTTCGCTTCGAGCATCTTGATGACGCCGATATGCGCGAAGCCCTTCGCCGCGCCGCCGCCGAGTGCGAGGCCGATACGGATCGGCTTGGGTGCCGGCGCGACGACCTGCGGATTCACCGCATCCGGTGACGGACGAACGTCGCCGCCGCCGCACGCAGTGAGTGCAGTGGCGAGCGCGAGGGGCAGGGCGATGCGAAGACGAGCCATGGGCATCCGACAGTAGGAAAACGGTCCGGCGCATCGCTGACGCACCGGACCGCAAGGATCAACGCTGGGCCGACAGCGCGCGCTTAACGGGCGGCTTCCGCGCGTGCGTTGTCGCGGTGGGCCATGTCGCGGCCGACGCAATAGCCACCCGCCAGCAGCGCGAGCACGGCGATCGCTGCGACCACCAAGTAAGGTCGGCGGCGGCTTGCGGTCGATGCGTTCGGCATCGCCGCGTCAGAACCCGTTGTCGCCATCCAGCAGGCGACCGAGCCCGCCGAGCACCGAGCCTTCGCCGACGCTCTTGCCGCCGCCCTGCGGCGCCGCGGCCAGCATGCGGCCGGCCATGCGCGAGAACGGCAGCGACTGCAGCCACACCTTGCCGGGGCCGGTGAGCGTGGCGAGGAACACGCCTTCGCCGCCGAACAGCATCGACTTGATGCCGCCGACCGGACGGATGTCCATGTTCACCGTCGGATGGAAGGCCATGACGCAACCGGTGTCGACATCGAGCCGCTCGCCGGCCGCGAGGTCGCGTTCGACCAGCGTGCCGCCGGCGTGCACGAACACCCAGCCGTCGCCGTCGAGGCGCTGCATGATGAAACCTTCGCCGCCGAACAGGCCGGTGAGGATCTTCTTCTGGAAGAAGATGCCGAGCCGCACGCCGCGCGCGCCGGCCAGGAACGAATCCTTCTGGCAGATCAGCGTGCCGCCGTGGTCGGACAGGCGGATCGGCAGCACCGTGCCCGGATACGGCGCCGCGAAGGCGACGCGCGCCTTGCCCTGGCCCTGATGGGTGAACACGGTGGTGAACAGGCTTTCGCCCGTGACCACGCGACGCGCCGCCGCGAACAGCTTGTCGCCGATGCCGCTGGCGCCGCTGGCCTTGCTGCCGTCGCCGAACACCGTGTCCATCTGGATGACGGCGTCCTTGTACATGAGCGCGCCCGCTTCGGCGATCGCGCTTTCGCCCGGATCGAGCTCGATCTCCACGAACGGCATGTCGTTGCCGACGATGCGGTAGTCGATGTCGTCGGCCGTGCTGCGGCTGGCATAGCCCGGCGGCGGCGTGGGTGGCATGTGCGACGGCTGCGCACCGACGACCTCGGCGAACTCCGGCATCGAACGCACCGGCTGCCAGCCGGACAGGCCCTCGCGCCAGCACATGTGGTTCGGGTTCTGACGCGCGAAATCGAGCGCGGCGTCAGGATCGAGCGGGCCGACGCGCTCGCTGCTCTGCGGATGGACGAAGAACCACTGGCTCACGGCGCACTCCCTGTCGACGGAAGCGCGCAGTGTAGCGATCGCTCGCGGTATGGCATCCCTCGGACGTCATGCCTGCATCGATGCGACGATGGCGGCGGGGATCGGACGGGGAGGGGTCGTCATGTCGATTGGTGCAACTGCATCCGCGCGACGTACGCCGTCGCGCATCGAAGGGGTGCTGCTGCTCTGTGGCGTCGCGCTGGCGATGGTGGTGTCGTGCATCGTCGCGCGTGACCGCATGACCTGGGCGATGGAAACGGTGTGGGTGATGCTCGCCTTGCCGTGGCTCGCGATCGACCGGCGCCTCGCACCGACGCGGCTGCTCGCGTGGTTGCTCGCGCTGCATGCGTTGGTGCTGATCGAAGGCGGCGCCTACACGTATGCGCAGGCGCCGATCGGCGAGTGGTTGCGCGATGTGCTGCACACGCAACGAAATCCGTGGGATCGCATGGGGCATGTGATGCAGGGCGTGGTGCCGGTGATCCTTGCGCGCGAGGTGTTGCTGCGTCGCACGCCGCTGCGGCCGGGTGGTTGGCTGACGTATCTGTGTGTTGCCGCGGCGTTGAGCTTTTCGGCGTTCTTCGAGCTGATCGAGTGGTGGAGTGCGCTATCCCTCGGCGCGGATGCCGATGCATTTCTCGCGACGCAGGGGGATGTGTGGGATACGCAGTGGGATATGTTTTGTTGTCTATGTGGGGCGATCGGATCGTTGGTTGTTTTTTCGCGGGTGCATGATCGGCAGATGGGGTTTCGCGACTAGGTTGCGCATCTCGTCCGCGGCGTGCGCACAGCCGGTGCGGCGGTGAAGCAAAGGCGTTTCGTGCGCTGAAGCGCCCGAGTTACTTTTCTTTGCTGGTGCAAAGAAAAGTAACCAAAAGAAAGCACCTTCCCCGATCAGATCTACAGCGCGCGGTTTGTGATCCCACGCGATCCGCACACTCGCCATCCTGGCTCGGGTGCGGACGGCGCACATCCATGTGCGCCGCCCTTCGGGTCCCGCGATTTAGATCGCTCGCCGATGCGCTTGGCTTACGGCACTCGGGCGGCCACCCACGCATCGACCCGCTTCACACCGGCCCGCTTCAACGCCGCCGCAGCCGCACGTAACGTCGCGCCCGTCGTCATGACATCGTCGATCAACGCCACATGCTCCGGCAGCGGCAATTTCGGCCACGCCTGGAACGCATCCTTCAGATTCCGACGCCGCGCCACCGCCGACAGCCGCGACTGCTCCTGCGTCGGCCGATGCCGCACCAGCGCATGGTCGAGTACCGGCAGATCGAGCGCGCGACCCAACGGACGCGCGATCTCCAGCGCCTGGTCGAACCCGCGCTGCCGCAGCCTCGCGCGATGCAGCGGGACCGGCACCAGCGCCTGCGGACGCGAAACATCCCGCAACCGTTCGGCCATCAACTGCGCGACCAGCCGGCCGGCAGCGAGGTCGCCTGCAAACTTCAGCCGCGGAATCAGGCGATCGAGCGGCGCGGAATAGAGGAACGCCGCGTGGACCTCGGACAACGCGCCCGGCCGCGCCTTCAGGCAATCACCGCAGACCACACCGGCCTCGTGCATGGGCAATGCGCAGCCGAGGCAGGCGATCACGTTGACCGGAAGCCCGGCCTCGCAGGCATGGCAGAGGTCGAGTCCGTCCAGACCGGGGTCTTCGCAGGCGAGGCAGCGAGTCGGCCACAGGAGGCGGGTGGCGTCGTTGCGCAGCCAGAAGCCGAGGCGGGCGCGGAGCCCGTCAACCGGCGGCGGGGCGATCAGGTTGACAGTGGTGTCCATGGTTTCCAGACTGCCCGGCCTACCTCGCTGTGACTGTCGGAAAACTCCTATGGAAGCTGTCAGTGAACTGCGCGCCGTGCCTACTGGCCTGCGCCACGACTGGTCCCGCGACGAGATCCTCGCGCTGTTCGATCTGTCGCTGACCGAGCTCTTGCATCGCGCCGGCAGCGTGCATCGCCAGCATTTCGACCCCGCCGAGGTGCAGGTGTCGACGCTGCTGTCGGTCAAGACCGGCGGCTGCCCCGAGGATTGCGCGTACTGCCCGCAGGCGCAGCGCTATCACACGGGCGTCGAGGCGACGAAGCTGATGTCGACCGACGCCGTGCTCGATAAGGCCAGGCAGGCCAAGGCCGCCGGCGCCTCGCGCTTCTGCATGGGCGCCGCGTGGCGTTCGCCGGCCGACCGCGACATCCCGAAGGTCGCGGCGATGATCCGCGAGGTGAAGTCGCTGGGCCTCGAGACCTGCGCCACGCTCGGCATGCTCAGCGACACGCAGGCCAAGGCGCTGCGCGACGCCGGCCTCGACTACTACAACCACAACCTCGACACCGCGCCGGAGTTCTACGGCGAGATCATCCACACGCGCGAGTACCAGGATCGGCTCGACACGCTGTCGCATGTGCGCGACGCGGGCATGAAGACCTGCTGCGGCGGCATCGTCGGCATGGGCGAGACGCGCTCGCAGCGCGCGGGCCTACTGCAGGCGCTCGCGAACCTGCCGGCGCATCCGGATTCGGTGCCGATCAATCGTCTGGTGAAAGTCGAAGGCACACCACTCGCCGACAGTGCGGAACTCGATCCGTTCGAATTCGTGCGCATGATCGCGGTCGCCCGGATCATGATGCCGCGCTCGATGGTGCGCCTGTCCGCCGGCCGCGAATCGATGTCGGATGAGCTGCAGGCGCTCTGCTTCGCCGCCGGCGCGAACTCGATCTTCTACGGCGAAAAACTGCTGACCACCGGCAACCCCGACACCGAGCGCGACATGGCGCTGTTCGCGCGCCTGGGCTTGCGTCCGATGCAGGTCGTCGAAGCGCCGAACACCGTGCACGCCGACATCGTCGACGTCGAACCTGCCGACTTCGGCGCCGCATCGATGGGTTGCGGCACCGGATGCGGTTGCGCCGCCTGAGGTGCGCTGGCCGCAGCGCATCGGCGACGCGAAGGCCGCGCGTGACGCCGCGGCCCGCCGCCGCGGGCGCCGCACGGTCACGCGGCGTGACGGCATGCGCTGCGAGGTCGACGGTCGCGAGCTGCTGAGCTTCTGCAGCAACGACTATCTCGGCCTGTCGCAACATCCCGAGGTCATTGCCGCCTTGCGCGACGGTTGCGTCGACGGCGTCGGCAGCACCGCGTCCGCACTGGTCTGCGGTCACCACGCATTGCACGAGGCGCTCGAGCGCGAAGTCGCCGACTGGTTGCAGCAACCGGCGGCGCTGCTGTTCGGTAGCGGGTTCGTCGCCAATCTCGCCGTGCTGCAAGCGCTGCTGCACAGCGGCGACACCTGCGTGCAGGACCGCTTGAACCATGCATCGCTGATCGACGCCGCCAAACTCTCCGGCGCCACGTTGCGTCGCTATCCGCATCTCGATGCCGAAGGCGCGGCGCGCCAGCTCGACACGCACGAAGGCGACGGCCTTGCGCTGATCGCCACCGACGGCGTCTTCAGCATGGACGGCGACGTCGCTCCGCTGCGCAAACTTGCGTCGCTCGCTGAAGGCCGCGACGCATTGCTCTACGTCGACGATGCACACGGCGTCGGCGTGCTCGGCCCGGAAGGGCGCGGCAGCGTCGCCGATGCCGGGCTTTCCACCTACAACGTGCCGCTGCAACTCGCCACGCTCGGCAAGGCACTCGGCACGTATGGCGCGATCGTTTCGGGTGACGCCGACCTCATCGGCCATCTCGCAGAGACCGCGCGCGGCCACATCTATTCCACCGCGCTGCCGCCGGCGCTTGCGGCAGCGTCACTGGCTGCGGTGCGCATCGCGCGCGTCGCCGACGACCGTCGCGCACATCTGAACGCGATGATCGAGCGCTTCCGCGACGGCGTCGCGCGCAACGGGCTCGACGTGCTGCCATCGAGCACGCCGATCCAGGCGGTCATGGCGTTCGACGACCGCATCGCGCTTGCGATGTCGCACGTGCTCGAGGACGTCGGCTTTTGGGTGTCCGCGATCCGCCCGCCGACCGTGCCCGAGGGCCGCGCGCGACTGCGCGTCACGCTCACCGCGCTGCACACCGAATCCGAAGTCGACGCGCTCGTCGACGCCCTTGCCCGCGCGCGCGACGCCGCGGACACCATCATCACCGCATCCGCATGACCGGCGAAGCCCACCTCCCCAGCCTTCTCGCCAAGCTCGACGTCGACGTGCGTCCGGGCACGTACGTCGTGCTTTCGCGCCCCGCACCCGACGCCGCCTTCGATGCCGTCGCCGAAGCGCGCATCAACGAAGTCGAAGGCGTCACGTATGTAGTGCCCGAGGCGTTCGGTCGTGCGCAGGGCGAGCCGCCGGATTTCGTCGCCGCATGGCTGACGCTGAAAGTGCATTCGGCCTTGAACGGTGTTGGACTCACCGCCGCGGTGTCGGGCGTGCTCGCTGAGCGCGGCATCGCCTGCAACATCATCGCGGCGCGCTACCACGACCACATCCTGGTGCCGACCGCGCGACGCGATGACGCCATTGCCGCCATCCGCAGCCTGCGGACGCGCTGACATGCACGTCGAGACACAGGGCCACGGGCACTCGATCGCGCTCATCCACGGGTGGGCGATGCACGGCGGCCTGTTCGCGCCGCTGGTCGAACGCCTGCGCGATCGCTACACGCTGCACCTCGTCGACCTGCCCGGGCACGGCCATGCGCGCGAGAGCACGCAGCCACTCGATCCGCATGCATTGTCGGGCGCGTTGGTCGACGCAGTGCCTGATGCGGTGTGGCTCGGTTGGTCGCTGGGCGGACAGTTCGCGCTGCGCAATGCACTCGATCATCCCGATCGCGTGCGCGGGCTGGTGATGCTCGCCTCGTCGCCGCGTTTCGTCATCGACGAGGGGTGGCCGCATGGCGTCAAGCCGACGCTGTTCCGCGATTTCGGCGAAGCGTTGTCGAAAGATTTCCGAGGCACGCTCGATGGCTTCCTCGCACTCGAGTCGCTGGGATCGACCAGCGCGCAGGCCGAACTGCGCGACCTGCGCGCGCATGCGTTCGAACGCGGCGAGCCTGCGCCCGATGCATTGCTGCGCGGTCTCGAACTGCTCGATACGTTCGATGCTCGCGAACAGCTCAAGCATCTACGCGTGCCGAGCCTGTGGATCTCGGGACGTCGCGATCGGCTTGTTCCTGCAGGTGCGATGCCCGCCGCCGCGCAGCTCGCGCCGAACGCGACCAGCCTGGTGATTCGCGACGCCGGCCATGCGCCGTTCCTCGGCGCGGCCGACGAAGTTTCGCGGGCGATCGATGCGTTCGCGTCGCCGCTGTTCGCGGAGACAGGCGTGGCGCACGGCAACGCATCGGTGGCACCGCGATGACCGATCTCTTCGACCACCGCCAGGTCGGCCGCGCGTTCTCGCGCGCCGCCACGCATTACGACGAAGCCGCCGCATTGCAGCGCGAAGTCGGCACGCGTCTCGCCGAATCGCTTCCGTACTACGAGGACAAGGCGCTGGGCGGGCGCACGCCGCAGCTCGTCGTCGACGTCGGTTGCGGTACCGGGCACGGCACGGCGCTGCTGCAGGCGAAGTGGCCGAAGGCTCAGGTGCTCGCGCTCGATCTCGCGCCCGGTATGGCGAGCGAAGCGCAGCGTCGCCTGTCCGCCAAGCGCGGCCTGCTCGACTTCTCACGCAAACCACAAGTGATCCGCGCCGACGCGATCGCGCTGCCGCTGCGCGAGAACAGCGTCGACGTGCTGTTCTCCAACCTCTGCCTGCAGTGGGTCGAAGACCTGCCGGCGGTGTTCGCCGGTTTCCGTCGCGTGCTGAAACCCGACGGCCTGCTGCTGGTGTCGACCTTCGCGCAGCAGACGTTGATGGAACTGCGCGAAGCGTTCGCCGATGCCGACGACGCACCGCACGTCAGCCCCTTCATCGACATCGCGCGTTTCGGCGATGCATTGATCGCCGCGGGGTTCCGCGATCCGGTGCTCGATCGCGACGTATTCCGCCTCGCGCAACCCGACCTCCCCTCGATCATGCGCGAGCTGCGAACGCTGGGCGCCACGAACGCGATGCACGATCGACGTCGCGCGCTCACGGGACGTGCGCGCTTTGCACGCGCCGCGCAGGCGTACGAAGCGATGCGCGAGCCGAATGGGCTGCCGGTGACGTGGGAAGTCGTCTACGCGCAAGCATGGGGCCCGGCGCACGGCGCACCCATCCGCAACGGCGGCATCGAGGAAGTGCGCGTACCGGTGTCGAGCATCCCGATCCGGCGTCGCCCGTGAAGGTCGACGCACGCACGGCGATCAGTGCCGTCGGCCTCGCGCTGCTGTCGGCGCTGTTCTTCACTTCGACCTATGTGTTGAACCGCGCCGCGGCGGTCGACGGCGACCATTGGGCGTGGACCGCGGTGCTGCGCTATGCGTGGACCGCGCCATTGATGCTGCCGCTGATGCGCGGACGCTGGACGGCGCTGTGGCGCGTGATGCGCGCGAAGCCCGGCCCGTGGTTCCTGTGGAGCGGCATCGGCTTCGTGCTGTTCTACATCGGCCTCACGTATGCGGCGTCGAGCGGGCCCGCGTGGCTGATCGCCGGCACGTTCCAGCTCACGGTGATTGCCGGCATGTTGTGCGCGCCGCTGCTGTATCGCGATGCGCGGCGTCGCGTGCCGATGTCGGCGCTGGCCTGCGGTGCGCTCGCGGTGATCGGTGTCGCGTTGATGCAGTCGTCGCAGGCGAACGGCAGTCTGCATGCGGATGCGTGGATCTCGATTGCGTGCGTCGCGTTCGCGGCGGTCGCGTATCCGCTCGGTAATCGCGGACTGCTCTTGCACCTCGAGCGCGAAGGCATCGAACTCGACGCCACGCAGCGTGTGTTCGGCATGACGCTGGCGAGCCTGCCGCTCTGGATTCCCGTCGCGATCTACGCCGCGGCGAACGCGGGTGCACCGCCGATGCGGCAGGTGATGCTTTCGGGCGGTGTCGCGCTCGGCGCGGGCGTCATCGCGACCGTGCTCTTCTTCCGCGCGACCGGCATGGTGCGTCGCGATCCCGTTGCGCTCGGCGCCGCGGAAGCGATGCAGGCGGCGGAGATCCTGTTCGCCGAAGCGCTGGGCGCGCTGTGGCTCGGCGAAGCCTGGCCACACGGCATCGCGGCGATCGGCGCGATGGTGGTGATCGCCGCGATCGCGCTGTTCAGCGTGCTGGCGACGCGACGCCCTTAGCGACGCCCTGCTTGTCCGCACGGAAGAAGACGCGGCCCTGGTAGGGCGTGCCGAGCAGCTTCACCACCGCGCCCTGTTCCTGCATGAAAGCGGCGACGCGCGGCCAGTCCTCGACGCGGCAGATCCACAGGCGCGGACCTTCGTCCTCGGTGAGTTCCTGTCGCGCATTGCCGTCGTATTCCGGATTGAACTTCGAGTCGTCGGCCGGATACAGCGACAGCTTCTCGACCTGCACGTGCGGGCCCAGATGCAGATGCACGCCGTAACGCACCATGTCCTCGACGAAGACAATTTCCTCGATCGGGCCGTCGGCACGCAGCGCGATTTCATGCGCCCAGTTCTCGGCGTTCTTGTGCGTGGGGAAATGCCAGGACGCGTACTTCAGGCCGAACATCAGCAGGCCCCAGACCACGATCGCACCGACACGCGGTAGCGTGCGACCTTCGCGCAGCGACTGCAGCGAGACCAGCAGCGCCAGCGGCGCGAACAGCGGCAGGATGTAGAGCGGCAGGCGCGAGCGCGCGATGCAGAAGATGGTCAGCGGCACCAGCGCCCATAGCGTCGGCAGCAGCCATGGCGCGTCGGCGATGCGCGCGGATGCATTGCGTCGCCATGCCTGCACCTGCGCGTGCAGACCGCGCATCCAGTGCCACAACGGCCGCGACCACGGCAGCGTGCCCAGCAGCAGCGTAGGCGCGTAGATCACGAGCCAGCCGTACCACTCGCCGTGGCGCTTGAACTCGTCGGTGGCGACGCGGCCGACCACTTCCGAGCCGAGGAAGTAGCCCATCAGTCCGGGCGTCTTCTGCGTCACCGCGATGTACCAGGGCGCGGCGATCACGACGAACAGCAACAGCCCGAGCGGACGGAACACGCCGGGCCGATCCTTGGTGCGCGTCAGCAGGTCGAACAGCAGGATCGGCAGCAGCGGCAGCAGGCCCGGCGGGCCCTTGGTAAGGAAGGCGAGGCCGAACGCGCCCCACATGAGCACCAGCCAGCGTTTCGGATGCGACGGCCCGAAGCGCGCTTCGACAAACGCCCACAACGCCGTGGTTTCGGTCAGCGTCAGCAGGTAATCGGTGGTGATCATCTGCGACGCGCCGAACGGGAACATCATCGTCGCGTACACCAGTGCCGCACGAACGCCGTTGCCCTTGGCGAGGCGACGGCCCATCAGGCCGACCAGCAGCACGCACAGCACGTGCGACAGTGCTGCCGGCACGCGCGCGGCGAACGCATTGCTGCCGAACACGGCGACGCTCGATGCGATCGCCCAGTAGGTGAGCGGCGGCTTGGTCCAGTGCTCGACTTCGTAGCTCCGGCGCGGGATCAGCCAGTCGCCGCTGTCGAGCATGTTGAGCGCAACGTTCGTGTAGCGGCCTTCGTCCGGATCCCAGAGGCCGCGCATGCCGAGGAACGCGAACGCGGTGACCACCGCGAACAGCGCGATCCACAACGCGGGATGTCGCCACCACGGGCGCTCGGCGGGCATCGTGTTCATGCGTTCACCAGCGCGGCGATGTCGACGTTGCCGCCGGACAGCACGATGCCGACGCGCCGGCCTTCGAAGATCTCCCGATTCGCCAGAACCGCAGCGAGCGCGACCGCCGACGATGGTTCGATGAGCTGCTTCATGCGCGTCCACACCAGTCGCATCGCCGCGAGCGTCGCGGTGTCGTCGACCACCAGTGCCTTCGCACCGTGCGCGCGCAGCAGGTCGAAGTTGATCGCGCCCAGCGTGCCGCGCAGGCCGTCGCAGATCGTGTCGGGCGTGAATTCAGTGACGCGTTCGCCGCGCTGCAGCGACGCCGCGGTTTCCGCCGCACCCGCGGGTTCGGCCACGTAGAACTTCGTCGATGGTGACGCACCGGTAATCGCGAGCGCGGTACCGGATGCGAGCCCGCCGCCGCCGACCGGCACCACGATCGCATCGAGCGGATGCGTCGCGAGCAGCTCGAGCGCGGCGGTGCCCTGGCCGGCGATCACCAGCGGGTCGGTGTAGGGATGCACGAGGCGTGCGCCGAGCGACTGCTGCAAGTCGGCGCACATCGCCTCGCGCGCGGCGATGGTCGGCGCGCAGCAATGCAGCACCGCGCCATACGCGGCAATCGCCGCGAGCTTGCCCGGCACCGCGCCTTCCGGCACCACCACATGGCAGGCGATGCCGCGGCTCTTGGCAGCGAGCGCCAGCGCCGCGCCGTGGTTGCCGGAGGAATGGGTGACGACGCCCTGTCGCGCTTCGTCCTCGTCCAGCGCCCACACCGCGTTGCAGGCGCCACGGAATTTGAACGCGCCGATGCGCTGCAGGTGCTCGGCCTTGAAGTGCAGCGTGCAGCCGGCGAGCTCGTCGATCGTGCGCGAGCGCAGCACCGGCGTGACATGCGCATGCGGCGCGATGCGCGCGGCGGCGGCGAGGACGTCGTCGAAACCCAGGTCGGTCATGCGGAGTGCGGCGGCAGCGGGGCACTTAGGGTAGTGCCGCGCGCGGGCGTCCGCATTACGCCGGCGTCATGTCCTGCGGCGGCCGAGCAGGCTCACCGCCGTCGAGCCGGCCACGACCAGCATCGCGCCGATCCAGCCGACCATCGACATCGGCTCGGGCGCGAGCATCGCCGGCCACAGCGAATGCACCGCGGCGACCACGCCGAGGCAGAGCAGAGGCGTCATCGCCAGCACTGCGGACACACGCGAGGCTTCCCAGTGTGCGAGCGCTTCCGCGAACGCGCCGTACGCGACCACCGTGTTGAGCGCGCAGTACGCGAGCAGCATCCACTGCACGTCGTCGAGGTTCGCAAGGTGGCTCGGGTGGGCGAACGGCCACAGCAGCAGCGTCGCCGCGACGTAGATCACCGCGAGGATCTGCATCGAGCCGAGCTTCACCAGCAACTGTTTCTGCGCGAGCGCGTACACGGCCCACACCACCGCGCCGAGGATGACCAGCAGTGAGCCGACGAGATACGTGTGCGCATCGCCGTGGCCGGGCGTCGCGTCGACATGCACCAGCTGGTCGCGGAAGAACAGGCCCAGCCCGCAGACCAGCAGCGCCATGCCGAGCCACTGCGCGGCACGGAAGCGCTCGCCGAAAACAACGATCCCGCCCACCGCCATCAGCAGCGGCGCGAGCTGGATCAGCAGCTGTGCATTCCCCGGCGAGGTGCGGCCCACGCCGAGCAGGTAGAAGACGTAATTGCCGACCAGCATCACCGCGGCGATGCCGAGCAACGTCCAGCCACGACGGCCGAGTGCACCGAGCCCGACCAGCCGACGGCGTGCGCCGAGCCAGGCCAGCGTGAGCAGTGCCGCGACGAGGAAACGGAACCATGTCAGCGTGAGCGGATCGAGCACCTGCAGCGTCACCTTCAGCGCGACCGGCAACGTCGCCCAGCACAGCGCGGTGACCAGGCTCAGCATCAGCCCGAGGCGGGTTCGTCCGGACGCGCGATGCAGGGTCGACATGGAAGTGTCCGGTACGGCGGCGTGCGATCCTCGCAGGCACGCTGCATGCGGGCAACGTCGTGGGTGGACCGCTGTATCCGGCTGAACCGCTCAGCCGCACCACGCCCAAGGCGAAAAAGTTAAGCGGTAGTTCAACGCGAGCGGCCGAAGCTGGCCAAATAAGTGACAGGGGTGATCGCCATGATCCGCAAACTGATTCTTCCGCTCGCCGCCACCGCGCTGCTCGCGGGCTGCGTCGCCATGCCTTACGACTACCGGTCCGACGGGCACGGCGACTACTACTACGGCTCGCCGTCGGTCGAGTACCGCTACGAGGGCGGCTGGCCGTACTCGGGCTTCGGCTATCCGGGCTACTACGGCCCGTACCGTTCGGGCTTCTCCGTGTGGGGCGGCTACTACGGTGGCGGTTACCCGGGCTACTACGGTTCGCCCTATTACGGTTCGCCCTATTACGGTTCGCCGTACTACGGCTATCCGCGCTACGGCTACCCATACCACAACAGCCATCCGAACTATCCGCGCCCGAACTATCCGAACAACAACGGTCATCGACCCGACGGCGGGCCGTGGCGCAATCCGGACGAGATCGTCCGTCGTCGCCGACAGGTCGATGGTGGCGGTGGCGGGGTCATGCCGATCGCGCCGCGTCCGGACCTGCCCTCGGTCAGTCGTCCCGATGTCGGCGGCGTGGGGCCGCGCATGGGTGGCGGTCGAGGCGGTGATGGCACGGCGACCGGTGACGTGATTCGCCGCGCGCGTCGTGGGAGCGGAAACGAGCCCTGAAACGTGACCGCGGCGGCTTGCGATGCCGCCGCACGGGCCTCAAGCTAAACGGGCTCCGTCCGCCCCCGCGGGCGGCCGCGCCGTTTCCGCCATGTCGGACCCCGGCGAGGATCTTCGGATCCCCCCTGTTCCGCCCCTCGCCGGGGGCCGGCACCCGGTCGTCGACCGGCGCACGCATCCCCCGAAAAGATGAAGGGCCGGACGTCCCCCGACATCCGGCCCTTCGTGCTTCCCCGCGGGCGCTTGGCCAGCCCCTGTTCCAATACCGGCCGACGCATGCGCCTGCCCCGCTGGGTGCAGTGACCATCAGTGCACGAAGCGTGCCATCGACGTGTCGACGCGGTCGCATGTCCGGAATCGGACAACTGTCACGTTCCGCGACCCGATCGGTTTAGGCGGCCCCGCCCGAATGTGACGCAGTGCGGCCAAGCGCGGCCCGGCCGGTCATGCGCTGACGTTCGCGTCGCATCCCTGTTCAGCAACTCGCCGCCTTCGCGGCTGCGCGACAATGCGCGGGCATTTCGAGGCAAAGCAATGAGCGACTCCTTCTACCGGTTCGACGTGATTGTGGTCGGCGGCGGCCATGCCGGTACCGAGGCCGCGCTGGCGTCCGCGCGTGCCGGTGCACGCACGCTGCTGCTGACGCACTCGATCGAGACGGTCGGCGCGATGAGCTGCAACCCGGCGATCGGTGGCATCGGCAAGGGGCATCTCGTCAAGGAGATCGATGCACTCGGCGGCGTGATGGCCCGTGCGGCCGACGCCGCCGGCATCCAATGGCGTCGCCTCAATGCGAGCAAGGGCCCCGCGGTGCGCGCGACGCGCTGCCAGGCCGATCGCTCGCTCTATCGCGCGTACATCCGTCGCGCCGTCGAGTCGCAGCCGAACCTCACGATCTTCCAGGCCGCGGTCGACGACATCGGCTTCGACGGTGGCCGCGTCGATTCCGTCCTGACGCAGACCGGCCTGCGCTTCTTCGCGCCCGCCGTCGTGCTCACCGCCGGCACGTTCCTCGCCGGCAAGGTGCACATCGGCGCGACGACGTACGCCGCCGGCCGCGCCGGCGATCCGCCCGCCGCGACGCTCGCCGCCAAGTTGCGCGAAGGCCCGTTCGTGGTGGACCGCCTGAAGACCGGCACGCCGCCGCGCATCGACGGCCGCACGCTCGACTACTCGGTGATGGACGAACAACCCGGCGACGATCCGCGCCCGGTGATGTCGTTCATGGGTTCGACTGCCGACCATCCGGCGCAGGTCTCGTGCTGGATCACGCACACGTCGGAACGCACGCACGACATCATTCGCGGCGCGCTGGATCGCAGCCCGCTGTACACCGGACAGATCGAAGGCATCGGCCCACGCTACTGCCCGTCCATCGAGGACAAGGTGGTGCGCTTCGCGGAGAAGGCGAGCCACCAGATCTTCGTCGAGCCCGAAGGCCTCGACGTCGCCGAGATCTACCCGAACGGCATTTCGACATCGCTTCCGTTCGACGTGCAGCTCGATCTCGTGCGCAGCATCCGCGGCTTCGAGAACGCGCACATCACGCGTGCCGGCTATGCCATCGAATACGACTTCTTCGACCCGCGTGGCCTGAAGACGACGCTTGAAACGAAGGCGATCGAGGGCCTGTTCTTCGCCGGCCAGATCAACGGCACCACCGGGTACGAGGAAGCTGCCGCACAGGGCCTGCTCGCGGGCGTCAATGCGGCGCGCTTCGTGCGCGGTGTCGACGGCTGGAGTCCGCGTCGCGACGAGGCCTATCTCGGCGTGCTCGTCGACGACCTGACCACGCACGGCACCAGCGAGCCGTATCGCATGTTCACCTCGCGCGCCGAATACCGGTTGCAGCTGCGCGAAGACAATGCGGACCTGCGACTCACGCCGGTCGGCCGCGATCTCGGTCTGGTCGACGACGAACGCTGGCAGCGCTTCGACACCAAGCGCGAGGCTATAGACCGCGAAACCGCACGCCTGCGTTCGACATGGGCGGCGCCCAACAATCCGCTCGGGCGTGAGATCGCCGATGCGCTCGGCATCGAGATCACCCGCGAAGCCAATGCGCTCGACCTGCTGCGTCGTCCCGAACTCGACTACGCGAAGCTGATGCGCGTGCCGTCACTCGCGCCGGCCGTCGATGACGTCGCGGTGGCCGAGCAGGTCGAGATCGACGCGAAGTATTCCGGCTACCTCGATCGCCAGCGCGAGGAGATCGAACGCGCGCGGCGTCATGAGGACACCGCGATCGCGCAGGACTTCGACTACGCGCAGGTGCGCGGGCTGTCGGCCGAAGTGCGGCAGAAGCTCGAGCGCGTGCGTCCGCAGACGGTCGGGCAGGCGCAGCGCATTCCGGGCATGACGCCTGCGGCGATCTCCTTGCTGCTCGTGCATCTGGTGCGCGCACGCCGCGAACGCGTCGCCTGACGCATCAGATCTCGACCGGCGCGCCCATCTCGACCAGGCGATTGCCGGGGATGCGGAAGAAGTTGCTCGCCGCAGCCGCGTTGCGATGCATGAAGGCGAACAGCGCATCGCGCCAGATCGGCATGCCGCGACGGGGCGTCGCGACCACGGTCTCGCGGCTGGCGAAGTAGGTCGTCTCCATCGGATCGAAGCAGATGCTGCTGCAGTCCACCGCACGCATCAGCGCGAGCGGCACGTCTGGCGTTTCCATGAAACCGAAGCGCAGCGTCGCGCGATGGAAGCTGTCGCCGAGCGGCTTGATCGCGAGCCGTTGCGCCACAGGTACGAACGGCACCGGCTTGGTTTCCACCGTCAGCAACACGTTGTGCTCGTGCAGCACGCGGTTGTGCTTGAGGTTGTGCAGCAGCGCCTTCGGGACCACCGCCGGCTGCGACGTCAGGAACACCGCCGTGCCCGGCACGCGCAACGGCGGCGCGAGCATCAGCGCATCGACGAACTGCTCGACCGCGATACCGTCCTTCAGCACTTCGGCCTGCAGCAGCTTGCGGCCGCGACGCCAAGTGCGCAGCACCGCGAACACCAGCACGCCGAGCAGCAGCGGGAACCATGCGCCGTCGAAGAACTTGGCGAGGTTCGCGCCGAGGAAGGCGAGGTCGACGCCGACGAACACCGCGACCATCGGCCAGTACAGCCACGGCGACATCGGTGTGCGATGGCGCGTGGTGACGATGAGCAGCACGCTGGTAATCAGCATCGTACCGGTCACCGACACGCCGTATGCGGTCGCGAGCGCGGTGGAGCTGCCGAAGCCGATGACGGTCGCGATCGTGCCGATCATCAGCATCCAGTTGATCGCCGGCACGTAGATCTGGCCGAACGCATCGCGCGAGGTGTGGCGGATGCTGAGTCGCGGCAGGTAGCCGAGCTGCACGGCCTGTCGCGCCGCCGAGTACGCGCCGCTGATCACCGCCTGCGACGCGATCACCGTCGCCAGCGTCGACAGCCCGATCATCGGATACAGCGCCCACGACGGAACGCCGAGATAGAACGGGTTGTCGATCGCGGTGGGATGCGCGAGTACCAGCGCGCCCTGCCCGAGGTAGTTGAGCGTCAGTGCGGGCAATACGACCAGCGTCCACGCCCACTGGATCGGGCGGCGACCGAAGTGGCCCATGTCGGCGTACAGCGCTTCGCCGCCGGTGACCGCCAGCACCACCGCGCCGAGGATGAAGAAGCCATGCGCGCCGTGCGCCTCGAAGAAACGCATCGCCCATATCGGATTGAGAGCGGACAGCACCTGCGGATGCAGCGCGATGCCGCGTATGCCGATGACACCGAGCGCGGCGAACCACACGAGGATCACCGGGCCGAACGCCTTGCCGACCGCATCGGTGCCGAATCGCTGGGACGCGAACAGCACAACGAGCACCGCGATGGTGATCGGCAGCACCCAGTGCGACAGCGCAGGCGCCGCGACTTCCAGCCCTTCGATCGCCGAGAGCACCGAGATCGCCGGCGTCAGCACGCCATCGCCGAAGAACAGCGCCGCGCCGAACACACCGAGCAGGCCGACCACGTAGATGCCGCGCGTGCCGCTGAGCGTGCGCTCGGCCAGCGCGGACAACGCCATGATGCCGCCCTCGCCACCGTTGTCGGCACGCATGATCACGCCGACGTATTTCGCGGTGATCACGATCATCAGTGCCCAGAACACCAGCGACAGCAGGCCGAGCATGGTCGGCGCGTCGGGCGTCAGGCCGTAGTGCGGCAGGAAGGCTTCCTTGATCGTGTACAGCGGGCTGGTGCCGATGTCGCCGAAGACGACACCGAGTGCGCCGAGCGCGAGCGTGCCGAAGCGCCCGCGCGGCGCGTGGGCGGGAGTGGTTGGGGTGTCGATGCGCACGAGGCGCTCCGCGATGATCCGGGCGTGCAGTGTCGGACCGCGGCGCGTAAAGGCGGAAGCCCGAAACCCGCGTCGCCGCGTAAAGTCCGCATAAATTCGACGGGTCGATGCGTATCGACGCCTACGCAACGGTGACAATGACGCGACTTCGAGGCCGACCGACGTGAACGCGCCACCGCTCGCCCGTCCGCAACGTCCCGTGACCGCCTACATGCTCGCCGTCGCCGGCAGCATCGCGGCGGTCGCGACCGCGCAGCTCCTGCAACGCTGGCTCGGCGTCAACGATCTCTCGCTGGTGTTCATGCTCGCGGTGCTGGTGGTGGCCTCGCGCACGCGCACGGGTCCCGCGGCGCTCACCGCGGTGCTGTGTTTCCTCGCCTACAACTTCTTCTTCATCGAGCCGCGCTACACGCTCTACATCGGCGCGTCGCACAGCGTGGCCACGGTGCTCGCGTTCCTCGCCGCGGCGCTGCTTGCGGCTCGCCTGGCGACGCGACTGTCGGAACAGATCGAGGCCATGGCCGAAGCGCAACGCCACGGCGCGGCGCGACAGGCACTCGGACAGCAGCTCGCTGTTGCGGCCGACGAATCGGACGTGGTGCGCGCCGCGCATGACGGTTTCCGGCACGCGCTCGATGCGGAAGCATGGCTGCGTCTCGACGGCCATGCGCGTCACGAGTCCGTCGAAGACCAGGGCTGGTGGATGCTGCCGCTGCGCACGCCCGACCGCGTGCTCGGTACGCTGGGCCTGAAACTGCCCGATGGCCTGCCGCGACTGGAGCCCGGCGAACGCGACGTCGCCCGTGCGATGGCGGACGACATCACGCAAGCATTGCTGCGCACGCGGCTAGTCGCCGAACTCGAAGCGCAACGCGTCGCCGCCGAAACCGAACGCCTGCGCAGCGGGCTGCTCGCCTCGGTGTCGCATGACCTGCGCACGCCGCTGGCGTCCATCATCGGCGCCGCCGAAACGCTCGAAGCCTGGGGCGACGACATAGCCGCCGACGACCGCAGCGCGCTGCTCGCCACAGTGCGCGAAGAAGGCCTGCGGCTGGATCGCTATATCCAGAACCTGCTCGACATGACGCGGCTCGGGCACGGCGTCGCACCGGTGCGCGACTGGTTCGGGCTCGACGAACTCATCGGCGCGGCGATCGCGCGCGTGCAGCGGCACCGTCCTCACGCACGCGTGGACGTCGACGCCGAACCGTCAATGCCGCCCGTGTTCGTGCAGGGCGCGTTGATCGAGCAGGCGCTTTACAACGTGATCGATAACGCGCTGAAGTTCGGTGGCGACCGCAACACCGTCCATGTTGACCTGCGTCGCAATGACACGTCATTCGATATCGCCGTCCGCGACCACGGCCCCGGCATTCCCGAAGCCGAACGCGAGCGTGTGTTCGAGATGTTCCATCGCATCGAACGCGGCGATCGCGGGCCGTCAGGCACGGGACTCGGTCTCGCGATCGCCCGCGCGATCGTGCTCGCACACGAAGGCACGATCGCGATCGAACCGGCACCGGGCGGCGGCGCATGCGTACGCATCACGCTGCCTGCGAGCGATGCCGCATGACCGACACCCCGCCCGCACGCGTACTCGTGATCGACGACGAGCCGCAGATCCGTCGCTTCCTCGACATCTCGCTGCGCACGCAGGGTTACGTCGTGATGGCGGCCGCGACGGCGGATGAAGGCCTCGCGCAGCTCGCCACCGAAGGCGCCGACCTCGTCATCCTCGATCTCGGCCTGCCGGACCGCGACGGCATCGATGCGCTGCGCGAACTGCGGCAGTGGTCGAGCGTGCCGGTGATGGTGCTGACCGCGCGCAGCGACGAGGACGAGAAAGTCGCGGCGCTCGACGCCGGTGCGAACGACTACGTCACCAAACCGTTCGGCATTCGCGAACTGATGGCGCGGCTGCGTGCATTGCGGCGCACGCAGGCGACGGTCGACGGCGAACCCGCGGTTTATGACGACGGCGAACTGCGCGTCGATCCGCTGCGTCGTGAAGTCACCATGCAGGGCCGCGCGCTCGCACTGACCCGCAAGGAATACGTGCTGCTCTCACTGCTGGTGCGCCATGCCGGCCGCGTGGTGACCCAGCCGCAATTGCTGCGCGAGGTGTGGGGCCCGACGCATCAGGACGACACGCACTACCTGCGCATTCTTGTCGGCAAGCTGCGACAGAAGCTCGGCGACGACGCCACGCATCCGCGCTGGATCGCGACCGAGCCCGGCGTCGGCCTGCGTTTCCTCGGGCGCGGCTGATCGCGACTGCCGCAAACGAAAACGCCCGCCATAAGGCGGGCGCTGTACATCGATATCGCGAAACAGTTACTGCAGCGAAGCGCGCGGCGGCGACTGCTCGGAACCGACCTGACCCTGCTGCTTCTTGATCAGTTCGATCTGCTCGGCGCCCATCTGCATCAGTTCCTTCTTGCGCGCGGCCATCTGCGTGCCGAGCTCGTCGAGCTGCTCGCGGCTCAGCACCTGGCGCGCCGTCTTGAACATGTCGGTCTCTTCTTCCTTCGCGTGATGCTCGATGAGCTCCTTCAGCACCTTCGCGCGGCCGCTGAAACGATCGCTGGTGACGTCGGTGGCGAGCAGGTCGGGCAGCACGAGTTCACCGGCCGCGCGGTGTTCTTCCAGCGCTTCGAACACGGTGGCTTCGTCGTCGCCTTCGCCCACCGCTTCCTTGAACGCCGGGTAGAAGATTTCTTCCTCGATCTGCGTGTGCACGTCCAGCTCGAGGCGGATCTGCTCCAGCAGCTGCGTACGGGTCTTCTCGGCGCGCTTGGTGGTTTCGGTCAACTGCGAGAGAAGGCCACGCACCTTCTCGTGGTCGGCCTTGAGGAGTTCGATGGCATTCATGCGGTCACCCGGTCGGTGGAGGAAAGGTAGGCCTGCGACGATGCCAGCGGCCCTGTGAGGCCAGCGTCAGACGTGCTTGACGATCCAGTCCACAACGCGTTCGTGATAGTCGACGCGGTGTGATGGTTTGCCGCTGCCCGCCAGCGAATGCGTGCCGCCCGGGTACACGACCATCATGCAGTTCTCGTTTCCCGCACGAATGAGGTTCGCGAACATCTCCTCAGATTGTCCGACCGGACAACGCTGGTCGTCCTGACCGTTGAGCATCAGCATCGCCGCGCTCGTATCGGGCACATGGTCGATTGGCGACAGGCGCGTGTAACGATCGTTCGCCTCGAACAGGTTCGCGTCCATCGCGTACGGCGTGACGTAATAACCCGTGTCCGAGTTGCCGCCATGCGATTGCAGGTTCGCGACCGGTGCACTCACCACCGCGGCCTTGAACAGTTCCGTCGTGGTCGCCGCCCACGCACTCAGGTAACCGCCGTACGACTTGCCGTAACAGCCGAGTGAATCGTTGATCGTGCCTTCGTCGCGCAGGGTCCTGATGATGGCTTCGACCTGCGGCATGTCGTACTCGCCCCAGTGTCCGCATAGCCTGCGTGCGAACTCGGGGCTGTAGCTGCCCGAGCCCACCGGATTCGGTGCGACCACCGCGTAACCTTTCGCGAGCAACGGATACCAGTACACGTGGCTCGCGAAGTCGAGCAGCGTCACGCTCTCCGGGCCGCCGTGGAATTCCAGCAGCGCAGGGAACGGGCCGTCGCCCTGCGGCGGCAGCAATACCCAGGCTTCGACACGCTCGCTGCCGCCCTTCGCGTCCGGCACGTCGAACCAGCGCTTGCGCACGCGCGGCCGCAGCCGCTTGGAGAACCAGCCGCGATTGAAGGACGTCAGGCGACGTTCGTTCCCGCCGTCCCAGTCGACCCGGTACGTCTCGTCGAGCTGTCGTATCGACGCGGCGACGAACACCAGCCCGTCGCCGCTATCCGACAGCGCGGTGACATGCCGCAGCCGACGCGCGACAGAAGTGAGTTCACCGCGGTCGACATGCAGTACCGCGATCTCGAACAGGCCGCGCCGCGACGCGATGGTCGCGATGCGATCGCCATCGGGATGCCAGACGATGGACGCGCCTTCGAGCTGCAGCTCATCGCCCTTCGGACAATCGCGCCGCCCGCTTTCGACGTCGTGGATGTAGAGCTGCACCAGCGACTCGCCTTCGATGCGGCCGCGCGCCAAACGCGATGCGGCGGCCGTCGGGCGAGAACTTCAGGCCGCTGATTGAATACAGATCGGTGACGATGCGATGCGGGTTGCCGCCTTCGCCATCGGCGAGCCAGAGATCGGTCTGGTGACGCTGCATGCCCTCGCGCTTGCGCGAGTAGGCGAGATGCTTGCCGTCCGGCGACCACGCGGCATCCGACACATCGAAGTCACCCTCGACCAGCGGCGTGATCTCGCCGCTTTGCGCATCGACCGACACCAGCCGCGTACGCGAACCAACCTTGGTGCCGGATCCATCAAGCTTGTAGGGCAGGTAGCGCACGACGATCGGACGGTCCTTCGCCTTCGGGTCGTCGCGCTCGTCCTCCTTCCATTGCACGCTCTGCAGTGCGAGCAGCCGCTTTCCGTCGGTCGACCATGCCAGCACGCTCGAGATCGAATCCTTGGTATTGGTGACCGCGCTCGCTTCGCCGCCGTCGAAGTCGATGACGTAGATCTGCGAGCCCTTCTGCGGGTCGCGTTGACTGACGAACACTGCGCGCGTTCCATCGTGCGAAACGACGATCGACCGCGCGTCGAACTCGGGCGCCGTCAGCCGCTTCGCGCCGCGACCGCCATCGCGTTGGGTATCGAGAAGCCATGCCGTCGATCGATAACCGCCGCTGCGCTTGGCACGCGACATGACGACCACGGCGCGCGTCGAATTCGGGGTTCCGCTCAGGTCCTGCAGATGGCGATGGCGATAGATGTCGTCAGGCGTAACGGGTCGCATACGCAGTGGCAGATCTCGGGATGGATAAAAAAAGAACGCCCCGGCGATAGCCAGGGCGCGGGTAGACGCTGACGGCCGCGCGAAGCGGCCGTCGTGGTCATGCTTAGCGGCGCTGGTCGCGGTTCTGCTCGTTGTTGTTCTGCTGCGAGCCACCTTCGCGGCGCTGCTCGTTGTTCTGCTGCGAGCTGCCTTCGCGGCGCTGCTCGTTGTTGTTGTTCTGGTTGTTCTGGCCTTCGCGGCGCTGTTCGTTGTTCTGGTTGTTCTGGCTCATTGGTCTGCTCCTGTGGGGGATTAGATGGGCCGGTCGGTGCCGGCCCTTTAGCATTTCAGTGGCGCCGCCCTCGGCGTCCTCGCGTCTTCGTGTTCGTCGTTTGTTGCGTACAGTTGACCCGAATCACGGTTAGCGTCGCGTGCAATTTAGGTCGTTACCGCGTCACGACGAGCAGCAGTGCTGAAGCGTTAAACGATGTGGACACTGCGTCAGTGCCGCACATGCGCAATGACTTCGAGCTCCTCCGCAAGCCAGCTGCGCACGCGCGCTTCATGCCGCTGTTCGTTGGCGAGTGCATTGCGGAACTCGGTGACGAGTTCGTCTTGGCCGAAACCGTCGAGCAGTTCGATCAGCAGTTCCCAGGACGCGTTGTCGATGAGCTCGGCCGCCAGCAGCACCTCGAGCGCCTGCGCGAACGTCGTGCGCGGATCATTGATCGCCTGCAACAGGCCCATGCCCTGTACGCCGGTGACGTCTGCGCACGGCGTCTGCACCGTGCTGTCGCCACCGAGGCGCTCGATCGACTGCGCGAGCAGTGCGAAGTGCGAGGCTTCGTCGTCGCGGATTTCCTGCAGCGCGTTGATACTCATGTCGCCTGGCAGTCGGTCGACCAGCGCGGCCTTGCGCAGCGCCGCGTCGTACAGGCGCACGCCGCTGCGTTCGAACGCAGCGCGCTCGCCGAGCTTGTCGAGCAGCACGTGCATGCGATGGCCGGTGAGTGCCTGCGCCGCGGCGCCGACGACGCCTTTCACCGACGTCGGCGGCGGCACCGAGCCGACGCTTTCGCCGTCGGTCACATACTCGGCGCGCAATTCATCGGCGCTGATCGGCGGGCGGCCGACGTCCAACTGATAGTTCTGCATCTCGCGCAGCTCGCCCGCGTCGATGGGCGAGGCCTTGATGCCGGTGCGGTTCTTTCCAAGCGTGATATCGGGT
This sequence comes from Lysobacter sp. HA35, assembly GCF_054061195.1. Classification (NCBI taxonomy): domain Bacteria; kingdom Pseudomonadati; phylum Pseudomonadota; class Gammaproteobacteria; order Lysobacterales; family Lysobacteraceae; genus Lysobacter; species Lysobacter sp. HA35. Next base: position 2,665,470 of record NZ_JBSSDY010000001.1, read on the forward strand.
TGCATATGGAGTCCTCGATCGTCAGGCCGCGCGCGCCATCGGCGCGGCGAGTTCGGTACCCGGGCGGTAGACGTAGCCTTCGGCCACGGCCTCGGTCGGCGAGCCCTGCGAATTCATGTGCTCGCGATACGCGATGGACGCTTCGCTCTCCGCACCGTCCTGCTGGTATTCGGCGCCGATGACGCGATAGTCGACCTCGCGGGTCAGCACGTCGCGCACGTAGTCGCGCTGGCTGGCGAATGGAATCGGATCGGGCAGCGACTCGCCGAGCAGCTCGGCCGGGTCGCGACGCGCCACCTGCTTGAACAGTTCCATCACCGTCTGCAGCTGGCCCATCTCGTAGTCGAGGAAGCGTTCCCAGATCGCCTTGATGCGCGGGTTGGTTTCCTGCTGCACGCAGCCGTAGTAGTTGTAGACCTCCATCAGCTCGTGCATGAGCCACTGCTCCATCCACGTCTGGTCGGGGTCGATGATCGATTCGTACTGGGTGACGTGCTGTTCCTCGATCGATGCGATCTCCGCGTAGAGCAAGCGGGCGACCGGGTCGGTAAACAGCGGCCCCACATTCATGTAGTAGTTGTGGGTCTGCTGCTCGCTGGCCATGATCGTCAGCGCATGCAGTTTGCTCAGCGGATGCGCGGTCTTCGCATCCATCGGCGTGCGCAGGTCGTCTTCGGGGTCGCGGTGTTCGACGATAGTCGGGCGGCCGGGAAGAATGTCGGTGTAGCACTGCAGGATGTTGTTCGCGTCCTTGCCTTCCAGCCGGTCCAGCATCGCGCTGTAGCGATACATATGGTCGAAGTCTTCGAGCAGGCCGAAGCGATAGGTCTGCGCGAGGTATTCGTCGGGCTCGCGCTGCGCGACCGCCGCAGTGACTTCGATCGCCACCTGCTCATACGCGATGGTGGTTTCCAGCGGCGAATGATCCGCACCGATCAGCCAGTTGATCATGGTCGCCTGGTGCTGCTCGACGCGACGGATCTTCGCGAGCGGCAGTCGTAAATCGCGATTCATGCGCGCACACATGTGCGAGAAACGATTGGCTTCCAGCTCAAGCCCGTTCATGAGGATGATGCGCACGCGCGTAAACGCGTCGTCATCCAGTTTGCTGATCGGCGTCTGCACGAGTTCGCGCCAGGTGAATCGCTGCCGGTCGATCGGACAGCCCTTGATGTCGTTGAGGCTCAATGCCATCGCAACGCACTCCTGATGGATGGTGGTGCCGCATCCATTCGCAATGAGCGTGCCAGCGTGCGAATCGCATGCATGTCGTGCGAACGCGTTCGAAGCGACCGCCCGTCGGCGTGCAATTCGTGCGGTGGTGCGCAGCGGCCATGCCTTCACGAGCCGTCGCCCTGAACGGGGGTAGCGTCGCCGTCCGGCCCACACACGGGTCCATGCTTCGAACCGCTACGTCGCAGCATCCCCACGAATGGAGACGTCCGCATGAACGCCAAAACCCCTCTCGCACTCGCAGCCGCCGCGCTGGTGATGCTCGCAACCACCGCGTGCAATCGCAACGCCGATACCGCCGGTGGCACCAACAACACGCCGGCGCCGACGACCGACACGGCAGCGAACGACGCCACCAACAGCGGCACCACCGCCGCCGGCACGCCGACCGCAACGCCGCCGGCGGATACCGCTGCTACGCCGCCGGCCACGCCGCCGAGCCAGGGCGAAGCGCTCGCACTGCTCAACGTCGTCAATGATCACGAGATCAAGACGGCCGAGCAGGCGAAGAGCAAGAAGGTCACCGGCGACGTGCTCGCGTATGCGAACCAGATGCAGACCGAGCACGGCAAGAACATGTCGGACACCAAGAAGCTGCTCGACAAGAACGGCGGCGCGCCGGCCGACACGCCGGCGATCACCGACCAGAAGTCGAAGGGTGATGCCGAAACGCAGCAGCTCGCCGCGCTCGACGGCGATGCCTATGCGAAGGCCTACATCGACGCGATGGTTACCGACCACCAGGACGCGTTGAACAAGCTCGACACGGTGCTGATTCCGGCCGCGACCGACGACGCCGTCAAGAAGCACCTGCAGATGACGCGTGACCACGTGCAGCAGCATCTGGACAAGGCCAAGGCCCTGCAGGCCAAGCAGGGTGGTTCGAACACGCCCGCCGGCGCCTGATCCATCCCGCGGCAATCAATGGGACCCGCGCTTCGGCGCGGGTCTTTTTCGTTACGTCTCATGAATTTCGTTGCTGAATGCGCTCAGGCATCACGCAGGTTTACGGCGCACCGGCGACGCTGACACGGCTCGCAGAGGACTCCGCCATGACGCGTTCACCATCATCCGATCACGCGTCGCCCGCATCGAACGCCGGCGACGACGAACGCACATCGAACGAGAAGGATCGCGGAGAGCGCCTGCACGACGCGGCCGACCGCGACGTCGAAAGTGGACGCAACAGCGGACGCGCATCCGACGATACGCGTCAGGGGACGTAAGCCCGTCTAACCGTTTCCGCCGTCCGCGCGCGGCGTGCCTTCGGGTGCGGTTTCGGTGCGCGGTTCGGCGAGCGGATCGCGGCGGATGTCGCGCTCGTGGCCGTCATTCGGCGGCGTCAGCACCGCGCCCTGGCCGGGCTGGTCGTGGCGATCATCGGGCTTGCGCAGTTCGCCGCGCTCGAAGCGCACTTCCTCGTGGTTCGGATCGTCGCCATGCAACTTGGTCATCGCCGTACTCCGCGAACAGGACAGCTCGACGCTAGCGCGCCTGCCGCTGCCGGCGCGTGAGCATCACTTTTCCTTGCGATAGTTCAGCGATGCACGGTTTTCCACCGTGCTCGATTCGAAGGTGAAGTCGACGCCGCGGCGGATCAGGTACTTCAGCGTCAGCACCTGGCCGGAACCGAACAGCGATACGCCGTAGCCGACGTACAACCGCGGCGACAGGTACTTGCCGATGCCGATCACGCTGCCGCCGAGCGTGCGGCTCTGGCTCACGCCCGCATCGTCGAGACCGAGTCGCGCACCAAGCTGCGAAGCGAGCAGGCTGCCGCCGGCCGACAGGGCCGCGCTCGCCGCACTGATCTGGTCGCCCTGTTCACCGCCCACCGTCGGCAGCGGACGGCCGAGCGCGAGATACGACAGCGCTTCGGACTGCGTGCCGCCATCGCTCGACCACACGTTCGCGCGCGGCCGCGATGCGCGACCGGTGACGTCGATGCCCGCGGTCACGCCACCGGCATCGCGTTCGGCGCGCACGTCGAGAATCGGATCGCCGATGTCGCCGCCCTGCCAGACCAGATGTCCGCGGGTGACGTCGAGCTTCTGCCCGTAGGCGACGTAGCGGCCGCTCACGTCCATCTGCCCGCGCGCCGACGTGCCGCTGCCCGGCGACTGCCGCACCTGCACGCGCCCGGTCAGCTTGCCGTCGAGGCCGAAGCCCTGCAGGCGCACGTCATTTCCCGCGACCAGTGCGAGATCGAGTGCGAGCGGCGTCTTGACCTCGGCCTTCGCATCGACGGGATCGAGCACGACGACATCGGGCGATGCGCTCACGGGCCCGTCGAGACGCTCGAGCATCAGCAGCGCCGACGGCACGACGACGGTGCCGGTGACGGTGATCGGCTGGCCCGCCGACGTGCGCACCTGCACATCGGGATTGGCGACGGCGCGCAGTTCGCGGGTGTTCGCGACCTGCACGTTCGTGCCGCGCAGATTGAGCTGCAGCGGCGCGCCGGTGTCGCGCCAGCCGAGGCGGCCGTCGATGTTGAGCACGCCATCGCCGGAGCGCACATGACCATTGATGCGCGCGTTGCCGTCGGGCCCGGCATCCAGCGTCGCCACGCCCTGCGACAGGTTGAGGCCGAGCGCCGGCATCTCGGTGGTGAAGCCGGTGAGTTGCGCATGCCCGCCAAGTGCCGGCGCGAGCCGCGTGCCGCCGAGCGTGATGCGACCGGTGACGTGTCCGCGCGGGTCGACGATGTCGGGCGAGAACAGTTCCATCCAGGTGAGCTCGTCGGTGTCGACGCTGACGTCGCCCGACAGCGGCGCATACGCCGCCCAGCCGCTGCTCACGTGGCCCTGTATGCGGCCGCGATCGAACAGGCCGGAGTTGAGGTCGACCTGCAGTCGCTGCGGATCGAACGCGACGCGCGCATCGAGTGCACGCCAACGCAGCACTTCGTACGCCTGCGTGGCATCCAGCCGGAAGCCGCCCTGCGGCGACGTCACGTGCGCAGTGCCGCGCCACGACGCACCGGCGGAACGTACCTGCGCCTGCGCGTCCACGCTGCCGCTGACCAGCCACGGCGTGCCGTCCGCGCGCGCCGGCAGGTAGCCGGCGATCAGCGTCAGCGGCAGGCCGCGCGCGGTGACGTCGGCGCCGCGACGCGGCCAGTCCGCATTGCCGCAGAGCTCGCCGCCGGCGGACGAACGCAGGCATGTGGAGTCGACCGCGATCGCACCGCCGCCGAAGCGCACCTGTGTCGCGCGCGACAACTGCCATGCCGCGCCGCGTGTCGGCGAGAGTTGCAGCGTCGCGACGTTCGCCTGCCACTGCGCGCCCACATGACGCAGCGCGCCCGCGACGGTCGCGCCACCGAAATCGCCGTGTGCATTCGCGCGCAGCTGCAGCGCTTCGACCGCGCCGCGTGCATCGGCATCCAGAGCGTCCAGCGGCATGCCGAGCTGCAGCCCGCTGCCGTGCACGGTGAGCGCACCCGGCGCGCCGCCCGCATGCCAGGGCAGTCGGCCCTTCGCGACCAGCGTGGTCGCGCGATAACTCGCAAACGCGACGTCGCGACCGTCGAGATCGGCCGCCACATCCGGCGCGGTGCGCGGGCCGGTGACGCGCAGCGTGCCGCGTACCACGCCGCGCGCGTCGGGCAGCAGATCGGCGAGTTGCACCGGCGAAAGCTTGGCGTCGATATCGAGCCGATCGCCGATGCGGCCGCGTGCGTCGAGACGACTCGTGCCGGCGGTGAGCTGCACCTCGCCGTCGACATCGCTACCGCGCAGGTGCGCCTTGCCGTGCCCGGCCAGCGCCCGACCGCGCAGCGTGCCGCCAATGCGCGGCACGTCGAAGGTCGCATCGAGAACGCCGGCATGCCCCGGCGTTCCGGCCGAGCGCGACCCGCGCGTGTGCAGCGACGCGTCCACCGCGCCCGGCCAGCCCGCGACGAGGAACGCGGGATCGAACCGTTGCAGCTGCACGTTCGCATCCCAGCGCGCGAGCGGCGCGAAGCCCGCGCTGCCCTGCGCGAGCAGGCGGCCCCCGCCGACATTCAATGCCGCGACGCCCCGATACAGCCCGTCGTCGAGCGCGACATGCGCGCTGCCGCCCATGCGACGCGCGCGCAACGTGCCGCCGAGTTGCGGTACGTCGATCACCGCGTGCAGCGCGCCGGCGTCGTCGCGATGGCCTGTCGTTGCGATCGCGCCATGCAGCGCACCGCTCCACGCGGGTGCGAAATAGCCGGGATCGAAACCCGCCAGCTGCGCGTGCAGATTCCAGTCGAGCAGCGGTCGCGCGGTGATGCGGCCGTTCGCGTCGAGCACGCCGGTCGGCATGCGCGCCTGGAGCTGCTGCAAGGTGAGTTCGGTCTGGCGCCCGGTGCCCGCGAGCGTCAGCTGCGCATTGCGACCGTCGCGCGACAGCGTGCTGCGTCCGTTGACCGTCCATGCGGCCTGCGTACCGGCGATCGCAAGATCCGCATCGGCGGCGACCTGCGACGTGCCTTCGCCCCAGCGCAGCCCGCGCGCGGCGACGGTGTAGTCGACACGCGCATTGCGACGCTCGCCGAAATCACCACGTCCGCGCACCACCACACGTCCGCCGAGCAGCTCGACATCCAGTGGCGCGAACGCGAGCACCTGCTGTTCGAGATGCAGCGTCGACGGATGCACGACCACGCGCGTGTCGCCGCTGACGACGGCGCCCTGCAGCGTGCCGTCGCCACCGAGGCCGTGCGCATCGAAATCGATGTCGGTGGTTTTCGGCGGATCGGCGGGCGTGCCGGAGAGCGCGGCGGTGTCGATGCCATGCGCGTTCGCGCGCAGCTGCCAGCGCGGGCGATCGGCGCCGCGCAGGGTGAGCGTTGCGCGCACCGGGCCGGGCGCCGCGCCCGCGAGCGCGACGTCCATCGCATCGAGATCGCCACGTGCGACGAAGCCCAGTCGCAGCGGCGTACGTGAATTCTTCACCGGCACCAGCGCGGTCGCGACCAGGTCGGTGCGGTAGTGGTCGACCGGCGCGTACGTGCCGTTCAACGCGAAGTGCCCGCGATCGCTGTCGATATCGACGTGCGACACGGTGAGCTTGCCCGTCGCCGCATCGAGCCCGCCGCGCACACGGCGGATGTCGATCAGCGGCGCGGCCTGGCGCGTGACGCGCAGCCCGTCGATGCGGATGTCGTCGGCCTGCAGCGACAACGGCGGCGCGATCTGCGGCAGCGAGTCCGGCCAGCGCGGCAGTTCGAAGGGTTTGTCGCTGGGCGGAAGATCGAGCGTCGCGCTTTCGATCTGCATCGCGTCCAGACGCAGGCGTCGGCCGAACAGCGGACGCAACGCCGGATCGATGGTGACGCGCTGCGCGGCGAACGCCAGCTTCTTCCAGCGAAAGCGCACGTCGTGCAGCGTCATCGGGCCAGATGCGGGCCCTTCCGCATCCTTCCATTCCAGCGATGCATCGGCGGGAAGCCGCGACTTGATCTGCGCGAGCAACAAGTCGCGACCGGCGATCGTCGTCAGCAACCAGTACGCGAACGCGACCACGGCGACGAGCAGAACGCCGGTGGAGATCGCGCTGCGGACGCCGAGCTTGCGCAGCCGCGCATGGCGTTTCGCACGCAGCTCGCGGATGCGCGCCTCGCGTTCCTCGGGCGTGGGTTCGCGCGGGTCGCGCGGCGGTGCGTCGGGCAGCGGGCTCACAGTTCCGCTCCCAGCGAGAGATAGATCTGCACCGGCGAATCGGGTGAGTTCAGGCCGTGCGCGATGTCCACGCGCACCGGGCCGACCGGCGACTTCCAGCGCACGCCGATACCAACGCCGGTGTGCAGGTCGGGCTTGTCGTTGAACGCGCTACCGGTGTCGACGAAACCGGCGACGCCCCAGCTGTCGTTGAGGTAGTGCTCGAACTCCGCGCTCGCGGTCACCACTTTTTCCGCGCCGACGGCGAAGCGCCGACCGGGCGGGCCGATGCGCGGGCCGACTTCGCGCCAGCCGTAACCGCGGATGCTGCGCTCGCCGCCCGCATGGAAACGCAGGCTCGGCGGCAGCAGGTCGGTCGGCGTGTCGCTCCAGGTCTGCCCGAGTTCGCCGCGTGTGATCAGGCGATTGCGCGGGCCGAGGCCGTGATACCAGCTCAGCGCCGCATGCGCCTGCACGAACAGCACGCCGCTCACGCCTTCCGCGGTGCCGCGGCCGCCGCGCAGGAACGCGCTGGCGCCGTAACCGCGACGTGGCATCAAACGATCGTCGACATCGACATAGCTCGCGTCCATCTGCGGGTATACGAACGACGCGTAGCGATAATCCGGCGGTGTCGACGGGTCGCCGTCGTCTTCCGCCTCGTAGGCCCAGCGCTCGCGCAGCACATGCGCGCCGACCACCGCATCGAAATGACGATTGATGCGCCCGCTGCGGCTCGCGATGAATTCCAGGCGGCGATCGTCGATGAAGTCGGTCTGCTCGTCCGCGCCCTGCAGCGCGACGGTGTACCAGCCGTCGACCCAGGCGAACGCGGGAATGCGGTATTGCAGCGTCACCGTCTTGCGGCGCTGTGCGTAGTCGAGGTCGACCATCGCCTTGTGCCCGCGACTGTTGAGCCAGCGACGATCCATGCCCAGGTGCACGCCCGCGCCGCTGTCAGAGCCATAGCTCAGGCCGACCGTGTACACGCTGCGCTTGGCGGGCGTCAGCGTGACGTCGATCGGCACTTCGCGATCGACTGCTTTTTCGGGACGCGCCGCGACGTCGATGCCCGAGAAATAGTCGAGCCGCTGCAGCGATTCGCGCAGGCGTTCGACGCGCGCCTGCTGGTACGGCGCGCCCGGTTCCCAACGCACCATCTTGTGCAACAGCGAGTCGTTGATGATGGCTTTCGGCGTCTGCGTGAACGTCACCGCCCCCATGCGGTAGCGCGCGCCGCTGGCCCAGAGCAGGTCGATGTTCGCGTCGCCCGTTGCGCGCGTGACTTCGACACGATGCGTGGTGAGGTCGGCATCGAAATAACCACGCTCGGCCAGCGTGCGCGACACGCGCGACTTGCTCGCCTCGTACGCGGTGTGATCAAGCACCTCGCCGACGACCGGGCGAAACGCGTCGAGTTGCGTGCGCACCGCATCGTCCTTTGATGCCTCGCCTTCCACGCGCACGGACTCGCGGCCGATCTTGACCGGCGAGCCGAGCGTCACGTCGACGCGCACTACCTCGCCGTCGCGGCTCACCTTCACCGTCGGCGAGTAATAGCCGAACGGTTCCAGCGCGGCGCGCGTTTCCGGTTCGACCTGTTCGATCAGATACGCGAGCCGGCGATCACCGAGATCGGTGCCGGTTTCGTCGTTGATGGTGAGCGACTCGACGACGTTCGTCGTCATCACTTCGTCGAGCCCATGCACTTCGACGCGCGCGACGCGTGCCGCCCATGCCGGGAAACACGCGCCGAACGCGAGGAGTAGGACGATTACGGCGCGTCGGCCGCGCGGACGGGTCGGCATCGGCTCAGGATAGCGACGGCCACGTTAAACCGGCCGTGACGGCCAGATGTCAGGTGGACAGGTACTCGATCGCGGCGACGCTGCCGAGGCGGTCCGCCAGCCGCTGCAGTAGCGCGAGGCGATTACGGCGCACGGCCTCGTCGTCGACGTTGACCATCACCTTGTCGAAGAACGTATCGACCACGGGGCGCAACGCCGCAAGGCGCGCCAGCGTGCCGACGTAATCGCGCGAATCGAGCAGTGGATCGGTGTCGGTGATCGCGGCATCGACCGCACTCGCCAGTTCGCGTTCCGCATCCTCGGCATACAGCGACGGGTCAAGCGTGGTCGCGACTTCGCCGTCAGCCTTGCGCAGGATGTTGCGGATGCGCTTGTTCGCCGCGGCCAACGCTTCGGCTTCCGGCAGCTGCGCGAACTCGCGGATCGCGGCGAGGCGCACATCGAAGTCCGGCAGCGATTCGTGCACGACGTTGAACACTGCATCGAACTGCTGCGGCGTGATGCCGCGATCGGCGTAGTAGCCGCGCAGGCGGTCGTAGATGAAGTTGGTGACGTCGTACGCGCTGGCGTCCTTGGTCTGCACCGGCTGCAGCGCGACCGCGCGTTCGACGACGTCGTGCAGCACCAGGTCATGCCGGCCCTCGAGCAACGTGCGCGCAAGGCCCAATGCATTGCGGCGCAGCGCGAACGGATCCTTGTTGCCGGTCGGACGCAGGCCTGCGGCGAAACCGCCCGCCAGCGTATCGAGGCGTTCGGCGATCGCGACGACCTGGCCCAGCGTCGAGCCCGCGATCGCATCGCCGGCGAAACGCGGCATGTAGCCTTCGTCCAGCGCCTGCGCGAGTTCGTAGCGAACCGGTGTCGCCGACGTCGGCCAACGCTTCGTCGTGCAACGCGTAATAGCGACCGGCGATGCCCTGCAGTTCCGGGAACTCGCCGACCATGCGCGACTGCAGGTCGTTCTTCGACACTTCCGCGGCGCGTCGTGCGAGCGAGGGCTCGACGCCGACTGCGGCCGCGATGCCTTCGGCCAGCGACGCGACGCGCGCGGCCTTGTCGGCGACGGTGCCGAGCTTGGCCTGGTAGGTGACGGTCGACAGCCCGTCGCCCATCGCGGCCAGGCCCTGCTTGAGGTCCTCGTCGAAGAAGAACTTCGCATCGGCGAAGCGTGGACGGATCACGCGCTCGTAGCCCTTGCGCACTTCCGACTCGTCCTTGGATTCGATGTTGGCGATGCCGACGAAGTGCTCGGAGAGGCGGTCGCTGGAATCGAGCACCGGGAAGAACTTCTGGTTCGCCTCCATGGTGGCGATCAGCGCTTCCTGCGGCACGGCGAGGAACTCGCGCTCGAAGCTGCAGAGCACGGCCTTCGGCCATTCGACCAGGCCGTTGACCTCTTCGAGGATGCCGGGCTCGATGCGCGCGACGCCTTCGACCGAACGCGCGGCGCGCTCGACCTCGCCCCGGATCTGTCCGCGGCGCTCGTCGGGATCGACCAGCACCTTGGCCATGCGCAGCGATTCGACGTAGTCGGTGGGATCGGTGAACCACACCGGCTTGTCGTGCATGAAGCGATGGCCGCGGCTCATGCGGTCGGCCTTAACGCCCAGCAGTTCGACGTCGACGATGTCGCCGCCGAGCAGCACCACCAGCCAATGCACCGGACGCGCGAAGCCGAACTCGTTCGCGCCCCAACGCATGGGCTTGGGAATCGGCATGCCGGCAACGGCCTCGGCGAGGATCTCGCCCAGCAGCGACGCGGTCGACGCACCCGGCTTCACCGCGCGATACACGAAACGCTCGCCCTTGTTGTCGGTGACGCGCTCCAGTTGCGTCCAGTCGACGCCGGCCTTCTGCGCGAAACCTTCCAGCGCGCGCGTCGGCGCACCGTTCGCGTCGAGCGCGACGTTGAGATACGGCCCCAGCACTTCCGACTTCTGTTCCGGCTGCTGCAGCGCCACCTTCGGCAGTGCGACCGCGAGGCGACGCGGCGTGTACAGCGGCTTCGCGCCCGTGCGGTCGATTTCCACGCCGCGCTTTTCCAGCCCGGCGACGACACCGTCGAAGAATGCCTGCGCGAGCGCCGGCAATGCCTTGACGGGCAGTTCCTCGGTGCCGAGTTCGATCAGCAGCGGCTTCATCGCGCTCATATGACGTCCTTGCGCATCGCGATCAGATCGTCGCGGCCACGCTCATGAAGATTCGGAGGAATCGGGTGGGCCTGCGCGTTTTTCCACAGCAGTACCAGACCCGCAATCGGCGCGAGAAAAAAGCCGAACGCGAACCACACCCAAGGATTTCGGTTCGTCGTCTGCGCCCAGTACGCGCAGAACACGCCGGCCATAAACGCGCCCCAGCCCGTGGAGACGACGACAGGGTTGGTCATGCCGCGCGATCCGTCGGCTGCGGAACGAGGAATGGAACGTAGTGCGACGCGAACACCTCGAGCGCTTCGCAGCGTTCGACATGCGCGGCGAGCGCGGGCCAGCGCGACAGTTGGACCGGCGCGGCGTTGCTGCCATGGGTGACGTAGCAGGCGACGGTGATGTCGGCGAGCGTCATCGTGTCGCCGACCAGCCATTGGCCTGCACGCGCGGTGCACGTGGCGTCGAGCGCGTCGTACGTGCCTTCGATCTGCGCGAGGCTGCGATCGAGCAGCGGCTGCGAGCGCTTGTCCGGCGAATGGAAGATGCGCTCGAGCACGATCGCCACGGCGCGATCGGCCGCACCACTCGCAAGCCCGATCAGGCGCATCGCTTCGCGACGTTCCGCACCGCTCGCGGGCAACAACGGCGCGCCCGGCGTTTCGTGTTCGATCCAGTCGAGGATCGACGACGACTCCATCAGCACGTCGCCGTCGTCGAGCACCAGCACCGGCACGCGGCCGAGCGGGCTGTAGTCGCGGATGCGGTCGAAGTCCGCACCGACCGACCACGGACGATGCTGGAACGCGATGCCGCGCAACGCCAGTGCGATCGCGACGCGGCGCGTGAACGGCGAGTCGTACATGCCGATCAGGATCATGCCGTCACCGCCGGCTTCTTCAGCCCCGGGAAGCCGAGCTTCTCGCGCTGCGCGAAGTAGGCCTGCGCCACGCCCTGCGCCAGCTTGCGCACGCGCAGGATGTAGCGCTGGCGCTCGGTCACGCTGATCGCGCGACGCGCGTCGAGCAGGTTGAACGAATGCGAGGCCTTGCAGACCTGGTCGTAGGCCGGCAGCGGCAGGCCGAGTTCGATCAGCTTGTTGGCCTCGGCTTCGCAGGCGTCGAAACGATGGAACAGTTCGGCGACGTCGGCGTGCTCGAAGTTGTACGCGCTCTGCTCGACCTCGTTCTGGTGGTAGACGTCGCGATAGGTGACGGGCGTGCCGTCGGGGCCGATCGTCCACACCAGGTCGAACACGTTGTCGACGTTCTGCAGGTACATGCAGAGGCGCTCGAGACCGTAGGTGATCTCGCCGAGCACCGGGCGGCATTCGATGCCGCCGGCCTGCTGGAAATAGGTGAACTGCGTGACTTCCATCCCGTTGAGCCAGACCTCCCAGCCCAGTCCCCAAGCGCCGAGCGTCGGCGATTCCCAGTTGTCTTCCACCAGGCGCAGGTCGTGCACCTGCGGATCCACGCCGAGCGCCTTCAGCGAGTCGAAGTACAACTCGACGATGTTCGGCGGCGACGGCTTCATCACTACCTGGTACTGGTAGTAACGCTGCAGGCGGTTCGGGTTCTCGCCGTAGCGGCCGTCGGTGGGACGACGACACGGTTGGACGTAGGCCGCGTTCCACGGCTCCGGCCCGAGCGCGCGAAGGAACGTCGCGGGATGGAACGTGCCGGCGCCGACCTCAAGGTCGAGCGGCTGGATGAGCGTGCAGCCCTTGTCGCCCCAGAAGGCGTTGAGGCGCTGGATGAGTTCCTGGAACGTAGGGGCCGGCATGCGTCGTTCCGTGTGGCTTCGCGGAAAGCGGGCTAGTATAGCGACGGCATTTTCGCCCCCTTTTTCCGGGCCTTCAGCGGCCCGATCGCGACGCGCACGCGTGCCCGCTCCCACCCGTTTCCATGGTCCCCCGGCCGTGATGCCTCCCGTCCTCATCCTCGAAACCGGCCAGCCGGTCGCCTCGATGCGCCGCTACGGCGGTTTTCCCCATTGGATCCGCACCGCCGCCGGCCTGCCGCGCGACGCGGTGGTGGTGGTCGACGTCGAGCATGGCCAGCCGCTGCCGGCACGCGACGACTTCGCCGCCGTGGTCATCACCGGCTCGGGCGCGATGGTCACCGAGCGCTTGGACTGGAGCGAGCGCACCGCCGCGTGGTTGGGCGACGCCGCCCAGGCCGGCCTGCCGCTGTTCGGCATCTGCTACGGCCACCAGCTGATCGCGCACGCGCTCGGCGGCGAGGTGGGCTGGCACCCGGAAGGCCGCGAGATGGGCACGGTGGAGATCGAACGCCTGCCGCCGTCGAACGACGACCCGTTGTTCGCGCGCCTTCCGCATCATTTCGCGGCGCAGGCCACGCACCTGCAGTCCGTGCTCAAGCTGCCCGAGGGCGCCACCTTGCTCGCCAAGTCCGACCACGACCCCGTACACGCCTACCGCTGGCGCGATTCCGTGTGGGGCGTGCAGTTCCATCCGGAATTCAGCACCACGCACATGCGCGGTTACGTGCGCGCGCGCCGCGATGCGCTGCACGGCGAAGGCCTGTGCGCGGAGTCGACCGAACGCGGCGTCAGCGCGACGCCGCATGCGCGTCGCGTGCTGCAGCGGTTCGTGAAGTTCGCCTTCGACCGCGCGGAGGGCCGCGCATGAACGTGCGCAAGGTGCCCGTCGCGCGCGGCGTGGAGTGGATGAAGGAAGCGGTCAACATCGGCCGTCGCAATCCCCGCGCGGTGTTCGGTGCGGCGGTGCTGTTCCTGTGCACGCTGTATTTCGCGTCGGTGCTGGCGGTGTTGCCGGTGGCGTCGCGCCTGCAGGGCCGCAACGATCTTTCGCTGGGCGAATCCGTCGCCGTCGCGATCCCGCTGTTCGTCGTGCTGACGCTGGTGATGCCGGTGCTGCTCGCGGGCCTCATCCATGTCATGCACGAGGCCGAGAACGGCCGGCCGACGCGTGCACGCGACCTGTTCGCGGCCTTCGGCCACGGCCGCGCGCGTCCGCTGATGACGCTGGGCCTGGTGCAGATCGTGTTCAACCTCGGCTGCGTCGCGCTGATCGTGCTGCTCACCGGACCGCAGTACTGGGCCGACAGCATGAAGGCGTTGCAGGGCGCACTGAGCGGGCATTACATCGTGCCGCCCGAGCCGCAGCATCCGGTGCTGCTGTTCTTCGTGCAGATCCTGCAGTTCGTCTTCAACTACTTCAGCGCAGCGCTGATGCTGCTGTGCGTGCCGCTGATCGCGCTGTCGAACGTCGGCATCGTCGAAAGCCTGCGTCTGGGCTTCCGCGCATCAGTGGTGAACCTCGGCGCGAACCTGCTGGCGTCCTTGGTGTTCCTGGTCGGCTTCGTGGTCGCCGCGATCGTGGTGACGCTGATCACCGCGGTCGTCGGTGGCATCGCCGCCGTCATCCATCCGGTGCTCGGCGCGATGATCGCGCTCGCGGTGTGGGCGGCGTTCGCGGTCGGCGTGCTGGTCGTGCTGGTCGCCGTGAGCTACTACGCCTGGCGCGACATGTTCGACCCGCCGGCAGAAGCCGGCAGCGTCGACACGCGCATGCAGATCGAAGCCTGAGTCAGCGTTTCGCGACGAGCGCCGAGGCGACGATGCCGGCCTCGTACAGCAGGCACATCGGGATCGCGAGCATCAGCTGCGATACGACGTCGGGTGGCGTGATCACCGCCGCCACGACGAAGATGCCGACCACCGCGTAGCCGCGCCATTCGCGCAGCTGCGCCGGCGTCACCCAGCCCAGCAGCGACAGGATCACCAGCGCGACGGGCAGCTCGAAGCTGACGCCGAACGCGAGGAAGATCACCGACACGAAGTCGAGGTACTTGCCGATGTCGGGCGTCTGCGCGACGACGTCCGGCGTGAAGCGCGCGAGGAACGCGAACGCGGCGGGCAGCACCACGAAATACGCGAACGAGCAGCCCGCGTAGAACAGCGTCACCGCCGACACCAGCAACGGCAGCGCGATGCGTTTCTCGCGCTTGTACAGGCCGGGCGCGACGAAGGCCCACGCCTGGTAGAGCAGCCACGGCGCGGTGATGAAGATCGCCGTCATGAAGGCGAGTTTCATCGGCACGAAGAAGCCACCGGCGGGTTCCGTCGCGATCAGGCGGCCGGTGCCGGTCAGCGTCTTGACCAGCGGCTGCGCGAGCAGCGTGTAGAGCTTGCCGGCGAACGGCATCAGCGCCACGAACGCGAGGATCACGCCGACGGCGCCACGCAGCAGCCGCGCGCGCAGTTCGATCAGGTGATCGAGCAGGCGCGGGGCATCGGGCGGAAGCTGCGCGTCAGCGCTGCTCATGCGGTGTGTTCGAGGGCGGCATGGAATCGTCGACGGGCGCGGGGCGCGTCATCGAAGCTTCGACGTCGGCGAGTTGCGCCTGCAGTGGCGTCGCATCGGTCGATGGCAACGGCGTGCCGAGTTCAGGCGCATCGCCGGCACGCGTCATCCGCGCTTCGACGTCGGCCAGCTGCGCACGAAGCGATTCCTGCGCCTCGCGCAGTTCGTCGCGCGCACGCAGGATGCTGCGCCGCATGTCCTCGTCGGCGAGTTCGTTCTCGAGTTCGTTCTTGACCGCCTGCCACTGCGTGCGGGCGCGGCGGATCCACATGCCGGCCATGCGCGCGGCCTTGGGCAGCTTCTCCGGGCCGAGCACGATCAGCGCGACCAGCGCGGTGAGCAGCAGCTCGGAGAAGCCGATGTCGAACATGGCGCCGCGCGGGCGCTCAGCGGCGGTCGCGGTCGGTATCGCTGGTGTCGCGGCTGCGCGTGTCGACGTCGTCCTTGCGGCGCTCGTCGCGCAGGCGATCAGGTTCGTCGTCGCCGCGAACGCCCTTCTTGAACTCGCGCACCGCGTCGCCGATGTCCTTGCCGGCGTTCTTCAGGCGGCTGGTGCCGAAGATCACCACGACGATGACCAGCACGATCAACCAGTGGGTGATGCTCAGGCTGCCCATGGCGCTGCTCGCTACGAAAAAATGGAGACGATCAGGATAACGCAGCGCCTATCGACGCGTTTACGGCAGCGGTTCGGTTTTCACCGACGGATCCGCGTTCTGGAACGGCTGCGGCTTCGGATCGGCGCTGGCCGACGCCGACGCCGCGACCGGCGTGCTGCTGCTCGCCGGCGTCACCGTGGTGACCGGCGCGACGTTCGCGGAGGCGGGAATGGTGGCGGTCGCAGGCGCGGTGCCGTTGCGTTCGGCGCGCGCGGCGGCGGTGGCTTCCTCGAGCGCGTCGCGGAAGTCGACCAGCGCGTTCGACGGCGCACCCTTGGCGCGGCCTTCGAAGATCATGCGCGGCGTGGTGCCTTCGCCGTAGGCGAGCTGGTCGGCCACGTCGTCGACCTGCAGCACCGCGCCATCGAGCGCGACGCCCGCGAACAGGCCGCGTGCGCGCGACCACGACCAGATCTCGGCCTTGAGCTGGCCGTCGGTGGCGGTGGCCGCGCTGCGACCGACCGGGCCGGCCGCGACCGCCGCGTCCGCGCCCAGCGTGACCTTGCCGTTGACGATGGAATCGATGCCGCGCTCGCCGCGGAACACCAGCACGATGTCCGCCGACTGCAGGCCGGCCTGCAGGCCGATCGAGCCGCCGGTGAGCTTCACGAACGCCGGCTGCGACCAGGTGCCGTCCGGGTTCTTGACCGCCATGACGCCGTGGCCGCGACGGCCGCCAACCACCAGGCCGATCTTCAGCGCGTCGGGCACCACCACGATTGCGCGTGCCTCGTCGAGCAGCCGGTCGGGGATCGACGACTCCGGGATATCGCGGATCTCGCGAAGCACGCGCAGCGCGTTCTGCGCGCGGGCGTCTTCGGCGGGGCCGGCAAACACGGTCGGTGCGGCGACGGCGAGGCTCAGGGCGAGGACGAGGCCGGACAGGCGGGGACGACGGGCCATGACGGATACCGGGCTAAACGGGTGGTTCAGGCTAGTGATGTCGCGATGAATATCAAGCAACCGGAGCGACGGTCGCTTGCGGGGCCGTTCGGGCGACGCGTCGTTGCAGTCTGCGGCACCGAAGCGGCCGGTCGCGCTGTCATGCTATCGGGATGACTTCCGCCGCTCCGCGCACCGCGCTCGTACTCGTCAACCTCGGCACGCCCGACGCGCCGACGCCGCGCGACGTGCGTCGCTACCTCGCCGAATTCCTGCACGACCACCGCGTCGTCGACCTCACGCGCTGGCTGTGGTGCCCCCTGCTGCACTTCGTGATCCTGCCGGTGCGCGGCAAGCCGGTGGCGAAGAAGTACGCGTCCATCTGGATCGAAGGCGAGGACGGCGGCTCGCCGCTCGCGGTGTACACGCGACGCCTTGCGCGCGCCGTGCAGGCGGAGATGCCCGACGTGCGCGTGGTCGATGCGATGCGTTACGGGCGGCCGTCGCTGAAGGACGCGCTGGCGCGACTGAAGGACGACAACATCGAACGCGTCGTCGTGCTTCCGCTGTATCCGCAGTATTCGACCTCGACAACCGCGTCCGTTTCCGACGTCGTCGATCGCATTCCGTCGCTGCCGACGCGCTTCATCGACGAGTACCGCTTGGATGCCGGCTGGGTCGCGGCCGTCGCCGACAGCATCCGTGCCGCGCGTGCGAGCACGACAGGCGATCGCCACCTGCTGTTCTCGTTCCACGGCCTGCCCGAGCGCTTCATCCGTCGCGGCGATCCGTACCAGGCGCAGTGCGAGGCGTCGTCGGCCGCGATCGCGCAGGCGCTCGGGCTCGAGCGTTCGCAGTGGTCGCTGTCGTACCAGTCGCAGTTCGGCAAGGAAAAATGGATCGGGCCGTCGACGCAGGCCACGCTGCAGGACTTCGCGTCGCGCGGCGTGCTCGATGTCGACGTCGCCTGCCCGGGTTTCGCGGTCGACTGCCTGGAAACGCTCGAGGAAATCTCGGACATGCTCGCGCACGAATTCGCGGCGGCCGGCGGTCGCATGAACTACATCCCCTGCCTCAACGACACGCCATCGCATGCGCGCGTGCTCGCCGACATCGCGCGTCGCGCGTTCGCCGGCTGATGCGCGAGATCACGCTCGATACGCCGTTCGGGCGGCTGGCCGCGCTGCGCTTCGGTCATGGCGGCACGCCGGTGCTCGCGCTGCACGGCTGGCTCGACAACGCGGCGAGTTTCCTGCCGATGTCGGCGCATCTTCAGGGGCTCGATCTTGTTGCGCTCGACCTGCCGGGCCACGGCGCGAGTGCGCATCTGCCGTCGTCGGCCGAATACACGCTGGTCGCGGCCGCGCGCGCCGTGCTGTCGGCGGCCGATGCGCTCGGCTGGTCGCGCTTCTCGCTGCTCGGGCATTCGATGGGCGGCGCGACGTCGACGCTGGTGGCTGCCGCCGCGCCCGAGCGCATCGAAAAGCTCGCATTGATCGAAGCACTCGGCGGCCTCACCGAAGCCGAAGACCGAACCGCCGTTCGATTGCGTGACGCGTTCGCATCGCATGGCGAAGCCGCCGGTTCGCGACGCCGCGTCTTCCCCGACATCGCGACCGCCGTGCGTGCGCGACTGCAGGCGGGCGGGCTGACCGAACCCGCGGCGCGGCTGATCGTCGAACGCGGCCTCGCGCCTGCAGGCGAAGGCGGCTTCACTTGGCGCAGCGATGCGCGACTGACGAAACCCACCGCGGTGCGCATGACCGAAGGCCAGATGCGCGACGTCATCGCGGCGATCGAATGCCCGGTCAAGCTCGTGCATGCGGTGCCGGCGTTCCGCTTCTTCCCGGCCGATGCGCGGGACGAGCGTGCGGCGCGGCTGCGCGATGTCGACGTGGTCGGCATCGACGGCGGGCATCACCTGCACATGGAAATTCCCGGGCAGGTCGCCGAAGTCATCGCGCCGTTCCTACGCGGCGAGTGATTCATCGCGCATGAAAAACCCCGCGCCGAAGCGCGGGGTCGCGGGCCGTCACGTTCGTGCGTGGGGGACTCAGAACGTGATCGGCAGGCGCACGGTGAACGTGGTGTCGGGCGTATCGCGGGTGACGCCGACGCCCAGCGAGATGTTGAGGCTCGCGTGCTGGTTGAAGGTGTATGACGCGCCGACCAGCAGCGTGCCGAGCATCAGGCGCGCGGAGCCGGGAAGCGTTTCGCCGTTCTGCTTGATGTTGTCGACCCAGGAATGGTCGTAGCCGAACGACAGCGCCGCCTTCTCGTTGAGCGCCAGGCCCAGGCCCACGTTGAAGCCGAGCACGTCGCCGGCCTTGATGTCGCCGATCGGGTCGGTGGTGGTCTGCGGGAAGCCGTCGGGCGCGCCGGTGAGCACCGTGCGCGAGACGTCGTGGCGCTCGAAGTTGTGCGTGTAGCTGAAGCCGCCGAAGAACACGACGGGGTCGGATGCGTACAGCCAGGTCACGCCCGGCTGCAGCGACTGGAAGCCGGTGCCGGTCGGCAGTTCGAGCGGCAGGCCGGTGCCGGTCGCGTTGTCGACGCAGCGGGTCACGCAGTCGGTCGGAACTTCGAACACGTCCTTGCCGGTGCGCGACTTGTAGCGCAGCCAGCCGACCCAGTACGCCTTGTCCGGGCCGCCCTGGTTGAACTGGTAACGCGCGGTCATCTCGACGTCGCCGATGCCGCTGCCGTGCGTGTTGAACACGCGATCGGTGGCCGAGCCGGTGAAGATCTCGCGGCTGATCGTGTCGGTGTTCGCGTAGAGGTACGGAACGCGGCCTTCCAGCTCGAAGCGGTTGGTGACGCCCCAGCGGCCGGTGAGCGTCGCGGTGGCGACGGTCGCCTTGACCTGGCGCACGTCGATCAGGCCGATGAGGATCGCGGGGATGATCGTGTAGCCGATCAGCGCGACGCGGTCGGACGCCGAATAGCCGAGCTGCAGCGACGGTTCGAGCACGAACTTGCCGTGCGGCGTGAGCACGCCCGGCTGGTCGAAGATCTGCGCGACCTGCGGCCGCGTGGCTTCTTCCGTCGGCGCGCGGCCGACGGGCTGCTGGCCCGGCGGCGTGCCCTGCTGCGGCGCTGCGGGCGCGCCGCCACCACTCGTCGACTGCGGAAGCGGCGACATCGCATCCAATGTCGCCGCCGCGGATACCACGCTGGTCGCCGCCGCAGCGGCGCCCGCGAGCGACGCGGCGGGTGCGCCTTCGCCGCGCAGGGCATCGAGGTCGCGATCGTGCAGCTGTTGCCGCAGGTCGGCGATGTCGTGCGACTGCGCATCGACGGTCTGTTTCATCGCGGCCAGCGCGGCGGCCTGCTCGTGCACGAGCGCCTCGAGCTGGGTGACGCGGTCGGCCTCCTGCGCCTGCGCGTTGCCGGCCAGGGCGAGGGAGATCGCGGCGGCGAGGGACAGGCGGATTGGCATCCTTGACATGGGCATCCTCACAGGTGGCATCGCGGCATTACGGCCCGCCCAGGCGCAGTGAATCGCCCAGCGACTGGGTGAAATGAATGTCGTGCAACAGACTCAGGGTATTGACGGTGGCGTGAAGAGACGTCAACGACTCGATGGTCTGGCCGTCGAGCGCGTTCTGGATCACCAGCGTCCCCATGCCCGGCGTGATCGAAGTTCCGCCGCCGACCTGCACGGTCTGGCCCTGGGTGATCGACGCCAGCTGCGTGGCTTGGTCGATCGTCATCTTGGAAATGTCGGGGATCTCGATCTGCTGGGTCACCAGCAGCTGGCCGTTGACGGTGACCAAGCGTTCGAAACCGAACGCGACCGACAGGCCGGGGTTGATGTCGAAGCCGCCACGCAGTTCGTCGAGGCGGTCTTGCGGAACGGGCGGGCCGAGGTCGACCTCGTCGGCGCGCGCGGGCGTCGCGAAGGTCAGCACGGCGAAGAGGAACGGAGCGAGCAGGGCAGGAAAGCGCATCAGAAGTCTCCCGGTCCGTGCTTGGGCGTTGCGAAGTTCTGCAGGCCCTCGCGTTGGATGACGGTGTCGATCGGCGCGCCGGGCGCAATGCGCCAGTCGGCCGGTCGGTTGAATTGGGCGAGTTCGCGGCGGTTGTGCACCACGAACAGCACTCGGTTGTCCCAGAGGCGTTCGAACTGGTTTCGCGGCATGGCGCGGGTGCCGCGCGACGGATCGCCCAGCAGCACGCGTTCGCCACGAATGCCTTTCACCACGACGAAGTGCCGGTAGCCGCGGTCGTTGAGCAGCACGATCGCGGGCAGGCCTTCCTCGGCCAGCTTGTCGAGCGGGAGCTGGAACCCGTCGGCCTCGAAACCCTGCGACGCGAGATAGCGCCGCATGTCGAGCATCGAAAAGCCTTCCTTGCGGATCCGGCGCGGATCGCCGGTGGAGAACATCTGCTGGAAGACCTCGGCCTCGCTGACCGGATGGCCGTACTGGAAGGTCAGCAGCGTCGCCGCCGCCGCCGAGCCGCAGCTGAAGTCGTACTGCTGGCGCACGGTCGTGCGGAAGCGCGCCTCCTTCAGGCTGGTGACCGGTACCGAGTACCGCTGGCCGGGCGGTCGTACGTCGAGCGTGGTCGCGCCAGCGCCCGTCGCGAGCGCGAGGCCGACCACCAGCAACCAGGCCGCGCCCTGCCTCATGGCGTGGGCGAGAACTGGATGCTGACGATCGTGCTGTTCTGGATCAGCACGTTGTTGCCGCTGTTCTGGATGACGGTATTGAGGCCGGCGGCGTTGCCGAACGAGCCCCCCGCGACCAGGTTGGCGCCGCTGACGGTATTGACCGCGGTATTGCTGTCGACGTTGCCGTCGATGTCGGAGGTGTTGGTGATGATGGTCTTGTTGTCGGTGCCGCCGCGCAGGTCGTCGAGCGCGTCGGTGGCGACGGGCGGGGCGAGCAGCGTTTCGGGTGAGGTCGTCGCATCGGACGGAAGGGCCGGCAGTTCGGCCGCCGCGTGGGCGACGACGGAAACCAGCAGCGGATCGATCGTTTCGGTGGCACGCGCGGTAGTCGCCGCGAGCGCCGAGGCGCCGACGATCACGAGAGCCGCGTAGAGAGGCAGTCGCATGGGCAGTCTCCTGTCAGGAGGTCCGCAGACCTGGGACGGAACCGGCGGGGCGAACCCCGCCGGCGTCGAAGTACCGGGATGCGCCGCCGGAGCGGCGCACCAGATCCGGACTCAGTGACCGCCCACGTTGAGGTTGGACTGCACCGTCACAGCCTGCTGGACCATGGACATCGCGCCGCTGTTCTGGCCGATGATCATGATGCCGGCCGCCGCATTGGCCGAGCCGTTCGCCTGGTTCGACATGTCGAACGCGCCTGCATCGGCATACGCCGAGCCGCCCGCGCCGCCGGACGCGCCCGCGCCGCCCGTGCCGGTGCCGGTGCCCGTGCCCGAGCCGTCGCCGGTCGCGATCGAGCCGCCCGTGCCCGCGCCGCCGGTCGACGCCGCGCTGTCGCCAGCGTCGCCGGCCGTCGCGTCCGTCGTGTCGCCGCCGCCCACGCTGCTCAGGATCGGGATGAGCGCGCTGGTGCCGCCCGCCGCGCCCGCGCCGCCGCCGTCGCCACCGCGACCGCTACGCGAACGGCCGCCGCGGCCGTCTGCGCCGTCACCGCTGCCGCTCACGCCGAGGCCGAGACCCAGGCCGAGGCCCGCGCCGCCGTCGCCGCCGCTGCCGCCACGCGCGCCACCGGAGTTGGTTGCACCGTTACCGACCGAGCCGAAGCCGTTGCCGCTGACCGAGCCGAGCAGCGTCGTCGCCGCGACTGCCGTGTTGGTGTTGAACGAGTCGGAGATGTTCGAGCTCGCCGTGCCGCCGTTGTTCGCCGCGGCGCTACCGAGCGTGGCCAGAGCGACGCTGTTGTCGGTCGAGTTGTCGGTCGAGTTGTCGTCGTGCGAGTCGTTGGTCGAGTTGTCGTTGCCGGAATCCGTGATCGACAGGCCGAAGTTGCCCGAATCGTTGGTCGAATTGTCGTTGTTGGAATCGTTGGTCGAGTTGTTGTTGAAACCCGAGCGGCTGTCGTTATTCGAATCGTTCGTCGAGTTGTCGTTGAAGGAGTCGTTCGTCGAGCTGTCGAGGGCCAGCAGGCCGGTCGTGCTGCGGGAATTGTCGTTCGCGGCATCGGTGATGCTCTGGGCGAACGCGGGGGCGGCGACGAGGCCGAACGCCAGCGCGACGGAAGCGGCGATGAGTGTCTTGCGCATGAGAGTCTCCTGGAGATGTCGAATTGCTAGGGGAGGAAGCGCCCCTTTCGGACGCATCGCCCACATCGCACATCTCGTGCCAACTCGTGACGCACGTCACGTATTCGCAAACAAAGCACGACCGTGAATGCTTTCCCAACGCAAGCGGCTTTCGCGCTTGATGTGGTTTGCACGTTTTCACAGAAAAGCCTGCGTCGCGCCGGAAAATTTTGCGTGGCGCGTGTCGTTACGGACGGGTTCGCTTTAACGGGATATCCACGAAAAAACGATGGCCGTTTCGCGCGCAGTGCACGTTTTGCATCGATATCCGTCGCGATTGCGTGATGCGCGCATATAGCCGGACGCGAGCATGCAAAAGCGTGCCGACGACACTCAATCGTGTGGCAGTACGCGTGCTTCGCAGACCGCGCGCAACGCGGCCTTGATGGGACGTCCACGCGAACGCAACAGATCGCGCTGCGGTTGCCAGTCCGGATAACGCTGCTCGACCTCGCTCCAGAACGCGGGCGAATGATTCGCCTGGATGAGGTGGCAGAGCTCGTGTACCAGCACGTACTCGAACGCGGACGGCGGAGCGAGCACGAGCGCGAGATCGAGGCGCATGCGGTCGTTCGGTGCGAGCGAACCCCATAGCGAGGTCAGCGGCCGGATGGTGATCGCACGCGGGCCGCGCGGCAGTGTCGGCAGGTACTTCGGCATCCAGCGGCCGACATCGGCGCGCGCCTGAGTCAGGTAGAAATTCGAAAACGCCTTGCGCACCGCGACTTCGGAAATCGCGGCCGGCAACGCCGCGACGATGCCAGCGTCCTCGACCTCGACGCGCAGGAAGCGGCCCTCGCGCCAGTGCAGCGGCGCATCGACGCCACGCAAGAGCAACGTCGCGCTTTCGCCGATGCGCAGCGGCTGCACGTCGCCGAACGTATGCGCGAGCTGGCCGGCGAGCCACGCCGCGTTGTCCTGCACGAAGGCGAGCGCGCGACGGTCGCTGGTGCGCGGCGGCACGGTCAGTCGCACGCCGCGCTCGGTCACCGTCAACCGCAGGCCGCGCACGCTGCGGTTGTCGACGCGCTTGACGTCGACGACGCGGCCGTCGGGCAATGTCACCTGCAGCGGCACGCGCACCGGCGGCGGCGCGACGCGCGGCGGACGGGCGCGGAAGAACATGCCGCGGTTACTCCACCTTCGACAGCTTGAGGGCGGGCTCGAGCACGGTGAACAGTCGGCGCAGTTCGTGGCTCATCAGTGCGAACCGCGCTTCGAGTTCGGCGCGCAGATCCTCGCGCTCGGTGTTCTCCAGCGTGTCGACCGCACCATCGAGCAGCTTGAACTTGCGGATGACTAGATCCTCGCCGAGCACGAAGGTGACATGGTCGTCGAGGTTGAGCGCGAGCCGCGTGACCTGCTTGCCCGACTGCAGGTGCTTGTCGATCTCCGGGTTCTTCTCCAGCTCCATGCGCTGGCACTTCACGATGGCGCCCTGGTCGAGCGCGTCGCGCAGTTCGCATTCGTCGCCAAGGCTGAGCCCGTCCGGCAGCGCTTCGCCCGCGACCCAGCCGGTCAGCACCGAACGCGGCGCGACTTCGGCGTTGAGCGGCAGTGCGGGAAAGCTCCCGAGCGCACGTCGGATCTCGCTGACAACGTTTTCGGCGGACTTCTTGCTCGACGTGTCGATCGCGACGATGCCCTGCTTCATGTCGAGAATCGCGTCGGTGCGCGAGGGTCGCACGAATGCGCGCGGCAGCAGTTCGGTAATCAGTTCGTCCTTCAGGCGCTTCCGCGTACGGCCGCCCGGACGACGGCCTTCCTTCTGCTCGATGTCGTCGAGCTTCTTCTGCAGCATGTCGTTCACGACCGAGCCCGGCAGCAGGCGGTCTTCGCTGCCGACGGCGAGCCAATAGGCCTCGTCGAGCATGTGCTTGAAGCCTTCGGTGTCGCGACCGAACGGGGAGACGAAACCGCGCGTGGACAGTTCCATCGGGCCGACGGGACGAAGCGCGGCTTCCGCGAGGCCGGCGTCGAAGGCTTCGAGTTGCAGGGAGGTGGGGAAGCGGAACAGGGTGAGGTTGCGGAAGAACATTCGGTGTTGGGCTTCTTGTTGTTTGTTCGGCGCGGGGTTTCGCGCGGGGTGTCTCGTTTGCGTGTCGGGAAAGCAAAGGCGTTTCGTTCGCTTACGCGACCGAGTCACTTTTCTTTGCTGGTGCAAAGAAAAGTAACCAAAAGAAAGCACCTTCCCCGATCAGGTCTACAGCTCGCGACGGGCGGGTTATGTCGCGATCGCCACACTCGCCATCCTGGCTCGGGTGGCGACGGCGCGCGTCCTGCGCGCCGCCCTACGGGTCTTACGGTTGGTGCGGCTGTTGGAGAAAGAGCGAAGCGTTAGGCGGGTTGGTCTTCGTCTTCGGGTGTGCCGGCGAGCCATGCATGCGCGTCGGGCAATGGTGTGTCGCTGCGAGCGCCGAGTGAGAGGAAGTCGAAGAGGTTGGCGTCGCTCAGTTGCGAGGGGCGGATGTCGCCGAGCGCACGCGAGATGGTTTCGATGCGGCCGGGCGATTCGCGTTCCCAGGCGTCCATCATCTTCTTGACCTGTTTGCGTTGCAGGTTTTCCTGCGAGCCGCAGAGGTTGCAGGGAATGATGGGGAACTGTTTCGCTTCGGCATACGCGCTGATGTCGTCTTCGCGGACATAGGCGAGCGGGCGGATCACGACGTGCTTGCCGTCGTCGCTCAACAGCTTCGGCGGCATGCCCGAGAGCTTGGCGTGGAAGAACAGGTTGAGGAAGAACGTGGCGACGAGGTCATCGCGATGGTGACCGAGCGCGATCTTGGTGAAGCCTTGCTGCTCGGCATACGTGTACAGCGCGCCGCGACGCAGGCGTGAGCACAGCGAACACATCGTCTTGCCTTCGGGCACGACGCGCGTCACCACCGAATACGTGTCCTGCTCGAGGATCTTGTACGGCACGCCGACCGATTCGAGATATGCGGGCAGCACGTGCTCGGGGAAGTCGGGCTGCTTCTGGTCGAGGTTCACCGCGACCAGCTCGAACTTCACCGGCGCCTTCTTCTGCAGCTGCAGAAGGATGTCCAGCATCGTGTAGCTGTCCTTGCCGCCGGACAGGCAGACCATCACCTTGTCGCCGTCTTCGATCATGCCGAAATCGGCGATCGCGCGGCCGACCTGGTGACGCAGGCGCTTGGCGAGTTTGTTGGCCTCGTGCTGCGCACGCCGCGCGCGCGGCGGCAGCGGTTCGGGCAGCGGGATGACGGGCGAGGATGCGACGGTGCTCATCCCGTCATTCTACGGGGCGACCGTCGCAGCACCTGACGGCATTCAGCGTCGGCCGTGCTCGCTGGTCACATGCCCGCAGGCTAAGCTGGACGCATGAATGACGGTCGCAGTCCCGCCGATATCGCCCGCCAGCTCGCCGACCTGCGCGAGCAGCATCGGGACCTCGACCTCGCGATCGAAGGCCTGTGGCATGCGCCGGTGCGCGACGAGCTGGCGATCACGCGCCTGAAGAAACGCAAGCTGCAGCTCAAGGACTGCATCGCCAGGCTGGAGTCGTCGCTGATCCCGGACGAGCCGGCGTAAGCGAAGCGGCGTCAGGCCGGCTTCGCCACCGCTTCCGGGCTGACCTTCTCGATCGAATGCCGCAGTTCGCGGCCGAGGATGAACTTCGCGTCCTTCGCCCACGAGTCCAGGCGCTCGTCGAAGGTGAGCTTGCCGTTCTCGTCGGCCCACACCATGCGCAGTTCCCGCAGCTTGGCGATGAAGCCGCGGAACAGCGACTTGTCGAAGAACTCCGGCGCGGCAGGTGCGTACAGCAGCGACAGGCGCTGCGCCGCCAGGTGGCAGAGCGTTTCGAGTTCGCCCGCGCTGAGCGTGCCCGGGCCGTTCTTCACCAGCACGCTGATGGCGATGTAATAGCGCTCGAACGCCTGCTGCAGCGAGTGGCCGATGGCGCGAAGACGGAACACCTCGTCGGACTGGCTGGCATTGCGTGAGAGCTGGTCGCCTTCCTCATCACCCTCGCGCTTGCGCAGCAGGCCTTCGGCGTCGAACAGGTCGACGGTGACGCGCAGGCGCTCGACGAATTCGTCCTCCGTCCACGGCAGGAACAGCTCGGCCTGCAGGAACGGGTACACGCTGCGACCCAGGCGCAGCACCGACGACAGGTTCATGCGCCGGTTGTGCTGGAAGCAGCACGCGACCCACGCCGCCGCGGTGAACAGGTGCAGCACGTTGTTGCGGAAATAGCTGAGCAGCACCGCCTTTTCTTCGTCGACTTCGAGCACGTCGCCGAGCGGATGCTTGACCCGCACCAGCACGTTGATCTCCTCGCCGTGCGCGATGATTTCCTCGGGCGTGTGCGGGGTGACGGTGACGCGGTCGGAATACGGCAGCTGCGCGAGCAGCTTCTTGCTCAGCGTGATCTGCTCGAGCAGGTCCGCCTCGCTCATCGCGTGCTTCGGCGTCGACAGCAGCGCGAGCGCAAGCAGGTTGATCGGGTTCACGTCGGCCGCGCGGTTGACGTTGACCTGGATGCGCTCGGCAAGCACGTCGACGGTGGTTGCGAGCCATGCGGGCTTGGCATCTTCCGGCAGCGGCGAGCCATCCCAATCCGGCGCCTGTTCGGCGAGCACGTCGTTGAGGCGGATCGGCTCGCCGAAGTTCACCACCACTTGGCCGTAGTTGCTGCTGAGCACCTTGGGGATGCCCATCATCAGCGACCAGATCGATTCCTTTTCCTTCGGCTTGCCCGACAGCTCGTCGAGATAGCTGCGGCCTTCCATCAGCTTTTCGTAGCCGATGTAGACGGGCTGGAACATGACGGGGCGCGTCGGCGCGCGCAGGTAGGCGCGCAGCGTCATCGCGATCATGCCGCCCTTGGGCTGCAGCAAACGCCCGGTGCGCGAGCGGCCGCCTTCGATGAAGTATTCGATCGAATAACCACCTGCGACGAGTTGCGCGAGGTATTCGGAGAACACGGCCGAATACAGCGCGCTGCCGCGGATCGAGCGTCGCAGGAAGAACGCGCCGCCCTTGCGCAGCAGCGTGCCCACCACCGGCAGGTTGAGATTGACGCCCGCTGCGATGTGCGGCGGCACGATGCCGCGCGAATACAGCAGGTAGCTGATCAGCAGGTAGTCCATGTGGCTGCGATGGCAGGGCACATAGATGACTTCGTGGCCGGGCGCGTCTTCCTTCACGCGGTCGAGGTGATGCACCAGCACGCCGCGATAGATGCGGTTCCACACCGGCTGCAGCAGGAAGCTCGCCGAGCGCACCACCGGATGCGAATAGTCAGCGGCGATTTCATACGCCAGCGCGTGCGCCTTCTTCCACGCGTCGGCGAGGCCCGTGTTGTCGCGACGCGCCTGGTCGGCGATCGCCTCCATCACGTTCGGCGTGGTGAGCACGCGGTCGACCAGCAGACGGCGCGTCGACAGATCCGGGCCGATCACTGCGGTGCGGATGCGGCGGAAGTGAGCACGCAGCACGCGCGAAAGTTTGCGCACCGTGCGTTCCGGCGGCAGGCCCTCGTCGACGATGGTGCGCAGCGACACTGGCGGCGCGAAGCGCACGTAGGTCTCGCGGCCGTTCAACGCGATCGACAGCAGGCGACGGAAGCGGCCGACCAGCTGCCAGTTCTCCGAGAACAGCACCGAGAACCAACCGGTCGTCTTCTCCGGCGCGCGGCCGACGAAGATCGATACCGGTACCAGCTGCACATCGAGCGACGGATCGGTGCGATGCGCCTCGATCAGGCGCGCCAGCGACTCCGAGTGCGACTTGCCGTTCGGCATCTGCGGGCGTTCGAGCACGCCGGGGATGTTCGGGAGCGGCGCGAGCGGGCCGACGTTGCGACGCGACAACGCGACATACGCGCGACCGCGGCCGGTCGGATCGCCCGGCAGCGGCATCAGTGGCGACGGCAGGCCGGCTTCGCGGCAGGCGCTGTCGAGGATCAGCGCGTTCGACAGGCCGTAGTCCTCGAGCACGTAGCAGACCGGGCCGCCGTTCCAGTCGGGCACGTGCTCGGCCGGCGACGACGGTTCGATCTTCAGCCCGACCCACGGCGCCATGACGCGTTCGAGCACGCGCGCCCAAAGCGGACGCGAGCGCGGACCGTCCGGCCGCGACGGGCGCGGAGGTTTCGGGTCGAGCAGCGAATCGGCGGGTGCGACGCCCGGCATCGGCAGGTCGCGCTGGTCGGGATCCACGACGGGCGTGACATCGACGGGCTCGGCCGACGCGCCGTCCAGGTCGGACGCCTCCGGCAGCGATGCCGTGTCGACGATCGGATCGTCGCCGGCGGGCGGCTTGGGTGCGTCGGGAAACGGAAGGGGCGTCTGTTGGGCCATCGCCGGCATTATGCCGAAGCGCGTTCACGTGCCCGGGCTGGCGGCGTCGCAGGCGTAGGCGAACGGCCGGGTTCGTGAAGCAGTGCCCGGAACGCCCAAGAAAAAAGGAGGCCCTAAGGCCTCCCCCAAATCCGGCCGAGGCCGGCGGGACAACAACGATTCTGGACAGTGCCGGTCGAACCGGACGTGACCAGCTTAATAAAGCGTTATTCCGAATGCAATACCTGCAGAGACGACGATAAGTTATTGATTGTTCGTCAGCCTTCGAGCAGGGCACGGATCGCGGCGAAGCCGGCATCGGCCCGCGCCTTCTTGTTTTCGGCGTCCGCGACCGGGTCGGCACCGTCGCGCTGCAGCTCGGTCACCGGCAGTTCCTCAAGGAAGCGGCTGGGTTTCAGGCGCAGCACCTCACCCCAGCGCTGCGCCATCTTCGAATACGACAGCCAGAGCCGTTCCTTTGCGCGGGTAATGCCGACGTAGAGCAGGCGGCGCTCCTCGTCGAGCCGGCCTTCGTCGATGCTGGCCTCGTGCGGCAGCGTGCCGTCCTCCATGCCGACGATGAAGACGTAGCGGAACTCCAGGCCCTTCGCCGCGTGCAGGCTCATCATGCGGACCTGGTTGCCGGCGTCGCCCTTGTCGGCGTGCGAGAGCAGCGCGAGCTGCGCGGCAAGTTCGCCCGGCCCGGCATTGCGCGCGCCCTCGAACCAGCCGGCGAGTTCGTCGATGTTGGCCTTGCGGCGCTGGAACGAGGCTTCGTCCTTGCACTGCGCGCGCACCGAGGCGAGCAGGCCGCTGCGTTCGGCGACTTCGCCGACGAGTTCCGACGGCGTTGCATGCTGCGACTTCGCGCGAAGCTGGCGCACGAGGTTGGAGAACCCATCCAGCGCATTCGCCGCACGTGGCGGCAACTGCTTCAACGCGCCGACGTTCTCGATCGCGCGCGCCATCGGCATGTGCGCATGCCCGGCGAGTTCGCCGAGCTTGGCCAGCGTGCCGGCGCCGACCTCGCGCTTGGGCGCCTGCACCGCGCGCAGGAACGCGGCGTCGTCATCGGGATTGGCGAGCAGGCGCAGCCAGCTCAGCACGTCCTTCACTTCGCCACGGTCGAGGAACGCGGTGCCGCCCGACACGTGATACGGCACGCGCATCAGCTGCAGTGCCTTCTCCAGCGGGCGGCTCTGGAAGTTGCCGCGGAACAGGATGCAGAAATCGCTCCATGGCGCCTGCTTCGACGCATTGATGAACTGGATTTCCGCCGCGATGCGCTCGGCTTCGTGTCCCGCTTCGCGACATTCCCAGATGCGGATGCGCTCGCCGTCGGCCTGGTCGGACCACAGCGTCTTCGGATGCTCGTGCGGATTGTTCGCGATCAACGCGTTCGCGGTGCGCAGCACACGATTGCTGCAGCGGTAGTTCTGTTCGAGCTTGACGATGCGCAGCGTCGGGTAGTCCTTTCCGAGCTGCAAAAGGTTGTCCGGATTCGCGCCGCGCCACGCGTAGATCGACTGGTCGTCGTCGCCCACGCAGGTGAACAGGCCGCGCGGGCCCGCCAGGCATTTGAGCAGGCGGTACTGCGCGTCGTTGGTGTCCTGGCACTCGTCGACGAGCAGGTAGCCGATGCGCTCGCGCCAGGCGAGGCACATGTCTTCGTCGGCCTCGAGCAGTTGCACGGGCAGGCGGATCAGGTCGTCGAAGTCGACCGCGTTGAAGCTCGACAGACGCGCCTGGTAGAGCTCGTATACCGTCGCGGCTTCGACCTCGCGCGGGCTGCGCGCTTCGCGCATCGCCTCTTCAGGCGACAGGCCGGCGTTCTTCGCGCGCGAAATCAGGTTGCGCACGGCGTCGATCACGTCGGGCTTGCTGCCGGTCGGAAGCAGATCCTTGATCTGCGCGGTGGAATCGTCGGAATCGAAGATCGAGAATCCGCGTCGCAGGCCGGCCTTCGCATGCTCGATCTGCAGAAACTTCAGGCCGAGCGCGTGGAACGTGCAGATCGTCAGGCCTTCGACGGCATCGCCCTTGATGCGCTTGGCGACGCGCTCGCGCATTTCCTTCGCGGCCTTGTTGGTGAACGTGATCGCGGCGATGCGCTTGGCCGGCATGCGGCCGGTCGCGATCAGGTGCGCGATCTTCTCGACGATGACGCGCGTCTTGCCCGAGCCTGCGCCGGCGAGCACGAGAAGGGGGCCGTCGCAGTGCTCGACGGCGGCGCGTTGCTGGGGATTGAGGCCGTGCATCGGGTCCACCTGCGGGCCGCGTATTGTGCCCGACGGCAGGGCGGCGGCCTGAACGCGGTCAGGCGTGCGGGGCGGCGCGCGGACCGCCTAAACTGACGCCATGGCGAAGCTGTATTTCTACTACTCCGCGATGAACGCGGGTAAGACCACCACGCTGCTGCAGTCCGCGCACAACTACGCCGAGCGCGGGATGCGCACGTTCATCCTGACGCCCGCGCTGGACGATCGCGCCGGGCGCGGGGTGGTGGCCTCGCGCATCGGGCTTTCGGCGCAGGCGGTGGCGTTCTCGCGCGACGACGACCTGCAGCACTGCGTCCAGCGCGACATCGAAGCGCATGGGCCGCTGCACTGCATCCTGGTCGACGAGGCGCAGTTCCTGACGAAAGCGCAGGTCTGGCAACTCACCGAGGTCGTCGACGAGCTGCGCATCCCGGTGCTGTGCTACGGCCTGCGCACGGATTTCCGCGGCGAACTGTTCGAAGGCTCGCAGTACCTGCTCGCATGGGCCGACGAGATCGACGAAATCAAGACGATCTGCCACACCGGCAAAAAGGCGACGATGACCGTGCGCGTCGATGACCAGGGCCGCGCCGTGCAGGACGGCCCGCAGGTCGAGATCGGCGGCAACGAGCGCTACGTGTCGGTCTCGCGCGCGCAGTTCAAGACGATCACGCGCGGCGAAGGTGCGATCGAGTCGATGCAGGTGCCGTTTCCGTTCGAGCGCACGTAACGACGCGACGCGTCATTCCATGTCGTCGCGCATGGTGACCTGCACGCTCGGGCGCTGGCATTCGCGCCGCAACTGTTCGAGCTCGCGCAGCACCACGCTGCCGTCGGGCTGGGCGACGCGCACGGCTTCGATGAGTCGATCGAGATGCCGTGCCCCGGCCGAACGCGGACGACCTGCGCAGCGCACCGCGTCCGCATAACCCGCGGCGCGCCATGCCAGCGGTTGTGGACGCACCGAATCGCGGCCCGATGCGGCGATGACATCGAGCAGTCGCAACGCGACCGCATCGCCCTGCACGGCCTGCGCATGCGCGAGCGACAGCTGCGCCAGGCGCGTGCGCGGATCGCGTCCGCCGTAACCCTGCCGCAGGAAATGCAGCGCGCGGGTGAGTTCGGGAATCGCGCGGGGATCGTCCGTCGCCGCATCGATATCGCCGAGGCGACGGTCGATGTCCGCCACCGATGCATCGGCCGCGCCGTGCCGCTCGATGCGCATGGTGCGTGCCTCGTCGAGCAGCGCGCGCGCTTCGTCGTTCTGTCCGGCCTCATGCAACACCTGCGCCTGCAGCGCGAGGCTGTCGGCGATAGCATCGACGTCGCCGCGATGGCGGTCGATCGCGAGTGCGGCCTGCAGCGAGGACATCGCGGCGGGCAGCCGCCCGAGCTGCCATTCCACGCGTGCCAGCATCAGGTGGCTGTCGCGCAGTTCGGGGCTGTTGGCCGGCAGGCGGGCGCTGAGTTCGGCATGGCGCGTGCGCAGCGGCAAGGCCGCATCGCGATAACGCGACTGGTCGATCAGCACGTCGGCGAGTTCGCGACGCACCGCGAGCGTGATCGGATGCTGCGCGCCGTGCACGTCCTGCGCGATGGTCAGCGTGTCGACAAGTTCGCGTTCGGCGCGGCCGGGATGACCGAGGCGACGTTCCACTGTCGCGATCTGCCGGCCGATGTCGACCTGCAGCGGATGGCGCATGCCGACTTCCGCATCGAGGCGATCGCGCGCGACGCGATATGTGCGCAGCGCGTCGTCGAATTCGCCCTGGTCGACCTGCAGCGTCGCGAGGTCGAGGCGGCTTTCGATCTCCGCGACCGCCGAACCGGGCGCATTGATCGACTGTCGCAATGTGAGCGCACGGGTGAACAGCGAGCGTGCGCGCGGCACGTCGCCCAATGCGCGTTCGCAGCGGCCGAGCTGCGAGAAGAATTCGGCGGCGGGCGTCGGCAATGCGGCCTGACGACTTTCCGCCAGCGTTTCCAGCGGACGCATGCCCGCGACGCAGGCGCGCGGATCGCCAGTGCGTCGCAGCACGTCACCGCGCAGAGCACTCGCTTCGATGCGCAGGCTTTCGGGCATGTCGGCGTCGTGCTCGATCAGCGCGCGCTGGCGTTCGAGCAGTGCAAGCGCCTGCGGGTAGTCGCCCAGGCCCATGCGCAGGCGCGCGACCAGCCCGAACAGTTCGGCCTGCGATGCGGGCTCGCGCGCGAGTTCGCGATCACCGCGTTCGACAGCAGCGTCGAGCAGCGTGCGCAGATCGACCGCGCCGGCGTCGCGCGTTTCCGCGGCCTTTTCGAACACGCCGGCGATGAAATCGCGCATGGCCTGCGCGCGTTGCGCTTCATCGACCGCTTCGCGGCTCTGTCGCCAGGTCACACCGACTGCGACGCCGACGAAGACGACCGCCGCGACGGTGCCCGCCAGCGCCCATCGATGACGACGCATGTATTTGCGCGCGATGTAGAGCAGGCCCTGCGGGCGCGCCTGCACCGGACGGCCGTCGAGATGGCGCGCGAGGTCTTCGCTGAGTGCTTCGACCGACGGATAACGCTGCTCTGGCGGCTTGCACAGCGTGCGCATCACGATGTTGTCGAGGTCACCGACCAGACGTCGCGCGCGGCGTCGCAACTGCTGGCGTTCGAGGCCCTGCTTGGGTTCCGCGAGCCGCTGCAGCATCTGCGACGGGCGAACGGGATCGAGCGTCAGGATCGCTTCTTCCCACTCGGCATCGCTCTGGCGCTTGAGGCGATACGGCTTGGTGCCGGTCAGCAGTTCGTACAGCACGACGCCGAGCGAATACACGTCGGTCATCGTGGTGACGGGCGCACCGCGGATCTGCTCGGGCGCGGCGTAGTGCAGGGTGAATGCGCGCGCGCCGGTGCGCGTGTTTTCGCTGCGCGGCGCGCCGCCGTCGAGCAGCTTGGCGATGCCGAAGTCGAGCAGGCGCACCTGCCCGTCCTGTGTCACCAGGATGTTCGACGGCTTGAGGTCGCAATGCACCACGAGGTTGGCGTGCGCATGGCTGACCGCCGCGCACACCTGCCGGAACATGCGAAGGCGTGCGTCCAGCGGTACGTCGAGCCGCTGCCAGTAGCGCGTGATCGGCTCGCCCTCGACGTATTCGAGCGCGAGGTAGGGAATGCCTTCCGTGCTGACGCCGGCGTCGAGCAGCCCCGCGATGTGCGGATGCGCGAGGCGCGCGAGGATCTGCCGTTCGCGTGCGAAACGCAGCCGCAGGTTCTGGTCGGTGAGGCCGGGGCGCAGCAGCTTGAGCGCGACGCGCCGCTGGTACAGGCCGTCCGCACGCGACGCACGCCAGACTTGGCCCATGCCGCCTTCGCCGAGCAGTTCTTCGAGGCGATACGGGCCGACCTCGCTGCCTTCGCGCAGCAGCGCTTTCGGCACGATGATCGGTTCGGCGAGGAAGTCGTCGCGGCCGTCTTCCAGCGCGAGCATCTTGGTGAGATCGGCGGCGAGCGCGGCGTCGTCGCCCGCAATCTGCGTCAGCCGGATATCGCGCTCGGTCGGATCGAGCTCGAGCAGCTCATCGAGGTGTGGCGACAGGCGCAGCCAGGTTGCGGCGTCCATGAGTCAACGACCGCGCACGCGACGCTCAGGCCGCCTGCTCGTCGCCTTCCAGGCTTGCGAGCAGGAACAGGCGCGCCTTCTGCCAGTCGCGGCGGATCGAGCGCTCCGAGCGGTCCTGCAGCGCGGCGATTTCGAGTTCCGACAGGCCGCCGAAGTAACGCAGCTCGACCACCTGCGCCAAGCGCGGGTCAACCGCGGCCAGCTTGTCGAGCGCGCCGTCGAGCGCGAGCAGGTCTTCGTCGAGGCGGATCGCGCCTTCGCCGTCTTCCGGAATGGAAGTGACGCGCTCGAGACCGCCGCCGCGCTTCTGCGCCAGGCGCTGGCGCACGTGGTCGACCACGACGCTACGCATCGCGGTGGCGGCGTAGGCGAAGAAGTGCGCACGGTCGCCGAACTGCGCGCCGTGGCTGCCGATGAGCTTGAGGTAGGCCTCGTGGACCAGCGCGGTCGCGTCGAGTGTCTGCTCCTGCTGGCCGGCGAGCTGGCGACGCGCCATGGCGTGCAGCTCGTCGTAGAGGGTGCCGAGCACGCGATCGAGCGCCTCGCGGTTGCCATCGCGCGCGGCGTCCAGCCAGTTCGTGATGTCCGCTGCGTCGGTCATCGGCGCGTCCTCCAGCCCGGACTATACGCCGGCCGATGGGGCCGACTGTGGGCCGGAAGGCATGGGAGGCGGGTCTTGTTGGACCGGCGGTCAGCGTTGGCAGGCCGGACACCAGACGCTTGCACGTTGTCCGATCGACGCCTGCTTCAGCGCGCGCCCGCAGGTCGGGCAGGGTTCGCCGCCGCGGCCGTACACCGCGAGCTCCTGCTCGAAGTAGCCCGGCGCGCCGTCGGGGCTGATGAAATCGCGCAGCGTGGTGCCGCCGCGGCCGATCGCGTAGGTCAGGATCGCCTTCACCGCATCGGCGAGACGCGCATAGCGTTCGCGTGAGACTTTGCCCGCCTCGCGCAGCGGCGAGATGCCTGCGCGGAACAGCGCCTCCGCCGCGTAGATGTTGCCGACGCCGACCACCACGGCCTGGTCCATCAGGAACGTTTTGACCGGCGCGCTGCGGCCGCGCGAACACGCGAACAGATAGTCGCCGTCGAACGCGTCCGACAGCGGCTCGGGGCCCAGACTCGCAAGCAACTCATGTGTTTCGCCGACCGGCTGCCACAGCAGGCAGCCGAAGCGTCGCGGGTCGTTGAAGCGCAGCACGCGATCGGAATCGAGCGTCATGTCGACGTGGTCGTGCGTGCGCAGCGGCGTGTCGGCGGGCAGCACGCGCAATGAACCCGACATGCCCAGGTGCAGCAACGCGCTGCCCGCCGCAGTGTCGAGCAGCAGGTATTTCGCGCGACGACGCACCGCATCCACGCGCTGACCCGGCAGCAGGTCCGACACCTCCGGCGGAATCGGCCAGCGCAGGTCCGGCCGACGCAGCGTCACGCCGGTGATGCGACGACCTTCGACGTGCGGCGCAAGGCCGCGTCGCGTGGTCTCGACTTCGGGCAGTTCGGGCATGCGGGCGGCCGACGGTGGATGCGTGCAACGTGGCGGCGCCGTGCGCATTCCGCAAGGCCGCGGCCGCTTTCACGTGAAGGTGCGCGGCCGTATGCGTGAACCGCCGACATCGACCCACTTTCCGGTGGGCCGGGGTACACGGCGCGATGGCATCATTCGAACGTCGCCCGAGCGACACGGCCCTGCGGCCGCTTCCCCCTGGAGTGTTCGATGTCCTCTTCTATCAGCGATTTCCTGGTCGGCGGCGCACTGCAGCTGGGCTGGGGATCGATGCTGGTGTACCTGCTGGTCGCCACGCAGATCACCATCTTCACGGTCACCCTCTACCTGCATCGTTCGCAGGCGCACCGCGCGGTGGACTTCCACCCGGTGCTCGCGCATTTCTTCCGCTTCTGGTGCTGGCTCACCACGTCGATGATCACCAAGGAGTGGGCGGCGATCCATCGCAAGCACCACGCCAAGTGCGAGACCGAAGAGGACCCGCACAGCCCGCAGATCAAGGGCATCAAGACCGTGTTCTGGCGCGGCGTCGAGCTGTATCGCGAAGCGCGTGCGCAGCGCGAGGACATCGAGAAGTACGGCAAGGGCTGCCCGGACGACTGGATCGAACGCAAGCTCTATACGCCGTTCGCCACGATGGGCCCGACCATCCTGCTGTTCCTGAGCTTTGCGCTGTTCGGCTTCAAGGGCGTTGCCGTGTGGGCGATCCAGATGGCGTGGATTCCGTTCTGGGCGGCCGGCGTCGTCAATGGCCTCGGCCACTGGTGGGGCTACCGCAACTTCGAGACCACCGACACCGCAACCAACCTCACCCCGTGGGCGGTGTGGATCGGCGGCGAGGAGCTGCACAACAACCATCACGCGTTCCCGTCGAGCGCGAAGTTCTCGCTGCGCAAGTGGGAGTTCGACATCGGCTGGGTGACGCTGCGCGGCCTGCAGGCGATCGGCCTCGCGAAGGTGTTGCGCGTCGCGCCGTCGCTGGACGTGCGCCCGAACGTCGCCATGCCCGACGGTGAAACGCTGAAGGCGCTGCTGGCGATCCGTTTCCAGGCGATGACCGACTACTACCGCGGCGTCACCCTTCCCGCGCTGCGCGAGGAAGCGGCGGCCGCCGGCGCGAAGGCGCGCAGCATGCTCCCGCGTCCGCTGCGAAAGGGCCTCGCCGACGGCGGCCGCTGGCTGGACGACGAGAAGAAGGCGCGCCTGCAGGCGTTTCTCGCCGAGCGTCCGAAGCTCGCGACCGTCGCTGAATACCGCGCGCGTCTTGCCGCGGTGCTCGACGACCGCTCGCATGACGCCAAGGCCACGCTCGCCCGCCTGCACGCCTGGTGCCAGGAAGCCGAGGCCAGCGGCATCGCGTCGCTGCAGCAGTTCTCGGCGCGCATGAAGGGTTATGCGCTCGCGTCCGCGCACTGACATGCGCATCGGCATTCGCCACCTCGGGGCCGCGCTGATCTGCGCGGCCTCGTCGTTTGCAGGCTTCGCGACCGCCGCCGGGCCCGTGTCGACCAGCGGTGACTACCTCTCGCGAATGGACACCGACAGCGACCGCCGCGTATCGGTCGCCGAATTCCAGTCGTGGATGGGCTATGCGTTCGAACGCATGGACGTCGACCACGACGGCATCGTCTCGCCGGCCGAGCTGCCGGGCGGGCGCGGCAAGGCGATCTCGCTGGCCGAGCATCGCAATGCGCTCGCCGCGACGTTCGCCAAGCAGGACCGCAACCACGACGGCTTCCTCGACGCGCGCGAGCTCGCGGCACCGCCGCAGCGTTGATGGCGCGTACTGCGCCGCCGCCGATCGATGGCGTCGGGCCCAGTCGGGTGCAGTTGCGGCCCGGTGATGGCGCGACGGTGCTCGATGCGCTGGTCGCGCGGTTTCCTTCGATCGATCGCGCGACGTGGTTGTCGCGGTTTGCGCGTGGGCGTGTGCTGGATTCGTCGGGTTGCACGCTTGATGCGTCGTGCGAGCTGTCGGTCGGTGGCGACGTCTATTACTACCGCGAAGTAGCGGACGAGCCCGTGTGTGCGGGTGTCGAAACGCTGCTGCATGTCGCTGACGACATCGCGGTGGTCGACAAGCCGCATGGGCTCGCGGTGATGCCAGCGGGACGGTTCGCGAGCGATACGTTGCTGGCGCGCGTGGTGCGCCGGCTGGGTGTCGCCGATGTCGTGCCACTCCATCGGATCGATCGCGATACGGCGGGACTGGTGATGTTTTCGCTGCGTGCTTCGACGCGGGATGCGTATTCGGCGTTGTTTCGCGAGCGGCGGATTCGTAAGCGCTACGAGGCGATCGCGCCTGCGTTGCCGTCGCTGGGGTTTCCGCTTGTGCGGGAGAGTCGGATCGAGCGGGGGGATCCGTTCTTTGCCATGCGCGAGGTGGAGGGTGTGCCGAACAGCCGCAGTCGTGTTGATGTGATCGAGCGTGGCGAGGTGATGTGGCGGTATGCGCTTGAGCCCGTGACGGGGCGGAAGCATCAGTTGCGGGTGCATATGGCGGCGCTGGGTGCGCCTATCTCAGGCGATGCGATCTATGGCGGAACCGTGGGTGGCTCCTGTGGCGGTAGCGACGCAACGCTGAAGCTACTTGCGCGGTCCATCGAGTTCGATGATCCGATCAGTAGCCAACCGCGGTGCTTCAAGAGCGGGCTTCGCCTCTAATCGGCGTCCCGTCGCGCCGCTGTTCGGGGAGGGATTGAAGAGCAACTGCGTTTCGTGCGCTTGCGCGCCCGAGTTACTTTTCTTTGCTGGTGCAAAGAAACGTAACCAAAAGAAAGCACCTTCCCCGATCAGATCTACAGCGCGCGATCGTGTGACTTCGCCACGATCCGCACACTCGCCATCCTGGCTCGGGTGCGGACGGCGCACATCCATGTGCGCCGCCCTTCGGGTCCCACGGTTAGGGTCGCCGGGCGCAGTCGTTTTTGCGCTCGCTCGCTTGCGCGTCGCGATGCGTTGCGGTCGTGGTGCCGGCCCGTCGTAGCTAGGACCGCGATGCCGCCCGAATTCTCACTCGGCCTCGCGAAGCGGCTCGGCCTGAGGCCGACTGCTGAGTGCGTGACATCGTCAGTTCGCTGCTCTCGGCAAGGAATGCGTTTAAGCGACAGCTCGCGGCGTCGCGCCGAGGCGCTGAGCGCTGAGGCCATCCGAACTGGTTCCTCAAACACGCGCTTTGCCCTTTCACCTCAACAGCCGCCCAAATCGTGAAGACCCCGAAGAGGCGGCGCGCAGGACGCGCGCCGTCGCCACCCGAGGCAGGATGCCGAGTGTAGCGATCGCAATATCGCGGCCGATCGCCGGCTGTAGATCCGTCGAGAAAGGTGCTTTCTTTTGGTTACCTTTTCTTTGCACCAGCAAAGAAAAGTTACTCGGGCGCGCCAGCGCACGAAACGCCTTCTATTTTCAGCCGCACAACGCGCAGCATGCCGCGCCTTATTTGGGCGGCGCCCCAAACAAAACCTTTCGCTCCTCATCCGTCATCGGTTTCGCGTACGACGCCTGCGCATCCGCATAAACCCGCTGCGTCGCCTCACGCTCTCCGACCCGCGCAAACCACCGCTTCAAATTCGGCGTGTCATCAACGTTCTGCTTGTGCGCCTCATGCGGAACGATCCACGGATAGATCGCCACGTCGGCGATCGTGTATTCGTTGCCAGCGACGAAATCTCGATCCATCAACCGCTTGTCGAGCACGCCATAAAGCCGCGCCGTCTCGCGCGTGTAGCGCTCGATCGCATACGGCACCTTCTCCGGCGCATACACATTGAAGTGTCCGTTCTGCCCCGCCATCGGCCCGAGGCCGCCCATCTGCCAGAACAGCCATTGCAGCGTTTCGGCGCGGCCACGCAGGTCGGCGGGAATGAAGCGGCCGGTCTTTTCGGCGAGGTACAGCAGGATCGCGCCGGACTCGAACAGCGACAGCGGGCCGCCACCGTCGGCCGGTGCGTGGTCGACGATCGCGGGGATGCGGTTGTTCGGTGCGATCGCGAGGAACTCGGGTTTGAACTGTTCGCCGGCGCGGATGTCGACCGGCAGGATGCGGTGTTCGACGCCCGCTTCCTCGAGGAACAGGCGGATCTTGTAACCGTTGGGCGTGGCCCAGTAATGCAGGTCGATCATGTCCGGCTCCGTGCAGGGGAAGCGGCGATGCTAGGCCGCGTGCGCGATGTCGATGTCGTCGTCGTGCGCACGCAGCGTTGCACGCGCCGATTGACCCAGCGGCGACGAGCCGCGCGCTAGCGTCGGGGCCTTCATCGGAGCGACGGCCATGGACCGACACACCGACCGCAGCACGCCCGCCACGCGC
This sequence comes from Lysobacter sp. HA35, assembly GCF_054061195.1. Lineage (NCBI taxonomy): Bacteria > Pseudomonadati > Pseudomonadota > Gammaproteobacteria > Lysobacterales > Lysobacteraceae > Lysobacter > Lysobacter sp. HA35. The sequence goes on from NZ_JBSSDY010000001.1 coordinate 2,706,388, forward strand.
ACATCGCAGTACGCGCCTCAACGACGCCCGCCCGCGCCCGGCCTGCCGACGCGCCTGCGCGAAGCGATCGAACCGCTGCCTGATATCGACGATCCCGCGTTCGCCGAAGCGTTCGACCGCTACGCCGACTGCCGCGTCGTGCTGCTGGGCGAGGCGAGCCACGGCACGTCGGAGTTCTATCGCGCGCGTGCCGCGATCACGCGACGGCTGGTCGAGCGCCATGGCTTTCGCATCGTCGCCGTCGAAGCGGACTGGCCGGACGCCGCCGTCATCGATCGCCATGTGCGCCATCGCACGCCCAACGAGGATGCCGCGCCGCCCTTCACCCGCTTTCCGACGTGGATGTGGCGCAACGCCGAGATCGCGGCGCTGTTTCGCTGGATGCGTCACTTCAACGAGACGCGCGACGCACGCGATCGTGCCGGCTTCTACGGCCTCGATCTATACAGTCTCAATGCGTCGATGCGAGCCGTGATCGACTATCTCGACGACGTCGATCCCGATACTGCCGCCGTCGCGCGCAAGCGCTACGCCTGCCTAACGCCGTGGGCGAAGGAACCCGCGCACTACGGGCTCGCCGCGCTGACGCACGAACACGCGAAGTGCGAGGGCGCGGTGCTCGACATGCTGCAGGAGATGCTTGAAAAGCGACTGGAGTTCGCCCGACAGGACGGTGCCGACGCATTCGAGGCCGAACAGAACGCACGTCTTGTCGCAAACGCCGAGAACTACTACCGCGCGATGTACCGCGGCGCGGCCGAATCCTGGAACGTGCGCGATGCGCACATGGCGGAAACGTTGATGCAGGTGCTGCGCGCACGCGGCGAGACCTCCCGCGCGGTCGTGTGGGCGCACAACTCGCATATCGGCGATGCACGCTTCACCGAGATGGGCCGCGAGCGTGGCGAGCTCAACCTCGGCCAGTTGTGTCGCGAACAGTTCGGCCAGGATGCGGCGCTGATCGGCTTTGGTACCAGCACCGGAACCGTCGCCGCGGCCAGTGACTGGGATTCGCCGATGCGCGTCATGCACGTCAAGCCAGCGATGGCGGGCAGCGTCGAAAAGCAGTTCGTCGATGCCGGCGAACCGCGTGGCGTCCTGCATCTGCGCGATGTCGACAAGTCGCTGCGAACCGAACTCGACAGCGAGCGCCTCGAGCGCTTCATCGGCGTGATCTACCGGCCGGAAACCGAACGTTGGAGCCACTACGCGGAAGTGTCGCTGGCGCGGCAGTTCGACGCCTACGTCTGGTTCGAGAAAACGCGCGCGGTCGACGCACTCGACGGCCCGCACGCGTCCGGCGTGCCCGACACGTATCCGTTCGGCGTATGACGACGCACGCACCGCGGCGCCGCGCCGCATGAGCGCCGATCCCGCCGTCATCGGTGCTGTGCCGGCGCACTGGTTGTGGATGCTGCTGGGCGCAGTGATCTACCCGCTATGGCTGGCCGCCGGCGTCGCCGACGTGCTGGTGCACTGGCGCGACCGCATCGAGCGCCGCACCGGTGTGCGCGAATCGCTGATGCACGTGGCGATGTGCATCCAGATGGGCATCCCGGTGCTGATGCTGCTGTTCCTCGAGTTCACCGCGCCGGTGTTCCTCGTCGCGACGGCCGCGGTAGTGGTGCATGGCTGGACGTCATGGCGTGACTCGCGATTCGCCGACAGCGTGCGCCACATCGGCCCGCTCGAGCAGAAGATCCACGTGGCGCTCGATGCGGTGCCGTGGATCGGCCTCGCACTCGTCGCGCTGCTGCATGCGCCGACGTTGCGCGGTCTGGTGATGCCGGGTGCAGCGGCCGACTGGAGCTGGCGATCGCGCGATCCGCCGTTGTCGCCTGGCTTGCTCGCGGTAATGCTCGCGAGCTCCGTGCTGCTCGGCCTGCTGCCGTCGCTGCTCGAACTGCTGCGCGCGTATCGGCGCTCACGCGCGCTGTAACGGGCTACGTCGCTGCGGCACACTGCGCAAGTCTTCCGAGGAGCCGCCCATGTCGTCCGAGACGATCCCCGTGCCGCGCGAGTTCGCCGCCAGCGCCCGCATCGACGCGAATGCCGCGCAACGCATGCGCGACGAAGTCGAGCGCGATCCGGACGCCTACTGGGGCCACATGTCGCAGCGTCTCGACTGGTTTCGTGCACCTACGCGCATCCGCGACGTCAGCTTCGACCACGACGACTTCCGCATCCGCTGGTACGACGACGGCGAGCTCAACGCGAGCGTCAACTGTCTCGACCGCCACCTCGCCACGCGCGGCGACCGCACCGCGCTGATCTTCGAGGCCGACGATCCATCGCAGGCGCCGCAGCACGTCAGCTATCGCGAGCTGCATGCACGCGTCTGCCGGCTCGGCAACGCGCTGCGCAAACTCGGCGTACGCAAGGGCGACGTCGTGACCATCTACATGCCGATGACGATCGACGCCATCGTCGCGATGCTCGCCTGCGCGCGCATCGGCGCGATCCACTCGGTGGTGTTCGGCGGCTTCGCGCCGCACTCGATTGCCGACCGCATCGCCGACTGCGCGAGCAAGCTCGTCATCACCGCCGACGAAGGCCTGCGCGGCGGCAAGCGCGTTCCGCTGAAAGCGAACGTCGATGCCGCGCTGAAGATGCAGGGCACCAACTCGGTGGAGACGGTGCTGGTGGTGCGCCACACGGGCGCGGCCATCGACATGCAGATGCCGCGCGATCGCTGGATGCATGCGGTGGTCGAAGGCCAGCCGGACACCTGCGAACCCGAACGCATGAACGCGGAAGATCCGCTGTTCATCCTCTACACCTCGGGCAGCACCGGCAAACCCAAGGGCGTGCTGCACACCACGGGCGGCTACCTCGTGTGGGCAAGCTGGACGCATGAAGCCGTGTTCGACCTGCGCGACGACGACGTCTACTGGTGCACCGCCGACGTCGGCTGGATCACCGGGCACAGCTACATCGTCTATGGCCCGCTCGCCAACGGCGCGACTGCGGTGGTGTTCGAAGGCGTGCCGAACTATCCGACCACGTCGCGATTCTGGGAGGTCATCGACCGCCACAAGGTCACGATCTTCTACACCGCGCCGACCGCGATCCGGGCACTGATGCGCGAAGGCGAAGCGCCGGTGAAGCGGACGTCGCGCGCGTCGTTGCGTCTGCTCGGCAGCGTCGGCGAACCGATCAATCCCGAAGCCTGGCGCTGGTATCACGACGTGGTCGGCGACGCGCGTTGTCCGGTCGTCGATACGTGGTGGCAGACGGAAACCGGCGGAATTCTCATCTCACCACTGCCCGGTGCGACCGCATTGAAGCCCGGCTCGGCGACGCAGCCGTTGCCGGGCATCCGTCCCGCGCTTGTCGATGCGAACGGCGCGATGCTCGACGGCGCGGCCGAAGGCAATCTCGTGCTGCTGGATTCCTGGCCCGGCCAGATGCGCAGCGTGTACGGCGACCACGCGCGTTTCATCGAGACCTACTTCAACGCGTATCCGGGCATGTACTTCACCGGCGACGGTTGCCGTCGCGATGAAGACGGCTACTACTGGATCACCGGTCGCGTCGACGATGTCATCAACGTCAGCGGCCATCGCATCGGCACCGCGGAAGTCGAAAGCGCACTGGTCGCGCATCACGATGTCGCGGAAGCCGCGGTCGTCGGCTATCCGCATGACCTCAAGGGCCAGGGCATCTATGCCTACGTGACGTTGAAGGCCGGCATCGAGCCGACCGACGCATTGCGCGCCGAGCTTGTAAAAAGCGTGCGCACCGGGATCGGCCCGATCGCTACGCCCGACCGCATCCAGTGGGCGCCTGGCCTGCCGAAAACGCGCTCGGGCAAGATCATGCGACGCATCCTGCGCAAGATCGCCGAAGGTGCGCCGGAGCAACTCGGCGATACGTCGACGCTCGCTGATCCGGCCGTCGTCGAGCAACTGGTCGATGGCGCGAAAGAACTGAAGTAGCGCCGCGCGTTCGACGTCGCGCACGAACACGCACGCTACGTCGCCAGGCACTCGCTGAAATACGCGATGGCCGCGGTCACCTTAGGCGGCGGTGTGCGTGCATACGGATGGATCGCATGCACGTCGATGCTGGAACGCACTTCGTCGGCCAGCACGCGCACCAGTGCACCGCTTTGCACGTGCGCATCGGCGAGGTAATCGGCGAGCAGCGCGATGCCGCCGCCCGCGAGCGCGACCTGCAACTGGCCCAGCGTGCTGTCCACCGCGATGCCGCGCCCGATCGGGAGCTCCAGCCCCGGCACCGACCACGTTCGCGCGTGCTCGTCGTAGCGCAGGCAGTCGTGCGTCATCAGGTCGGCGGTGGACGTGGGAATGCCGCGGCGCGCGAAGTAATCGGGTGACGCGACCACGGAACCGCGGATCGCGCCCAAGCGCCTCGCGACGAGCCCCGAGTCGGGCAGTCGACCGATGCGGATCGCGATGTCGTAGCGATCGCCGACCAAGTCCGCGACGGTGTCGTCCAGCCGCAATGCGACCTGCAGATCAGGATGGCGTTCAACGAGTCCAGTCAGCACCGGCGCCACGCGCGCGACGCCGAAGCTGATCGTTGCGGTGATGCGCAGCAGCCCGCGCGGAATGTCACGCAGGCGGCCGAGGTGCTGCTCGGCGGCGTCGGCCTGCTGCACCACGCTGCGGCAATACGCGAGCAGCGCGTCGCCGGCCTCGGTCGCGGCGACCCGGCGCGTCGTGCGGTTGAGCAGTCGCGTGCCGAGATGGCGCTCGAGCCGCCCGACCGCCTTGCTCACAGCGCCTTTGGTCAGCCCGAGCCGGCCACCCGCGGCGGTGAACCCGCCGGCGTCGAGCACCGCGGCGAATACGGCCATGTCGGCGAGGCGTTCGGTCAAACGCAGGTCGCTATTGGTGTGCATGTGGAAACAAAGAAGCCACGAGCCGACGGATTATCAACCGCAGGAACCCGCGCAACACTGGCCGCCCATCCGAGGAGGTACCGCCATGAGCCGTCCCACGTTCCTCAAGACCCTTGCCACCCTGCTCGCCGGCGCCCACACCGCCGGCCCGGTTTCGGCCGCCGGCTGGCCCGATGCCGAACGTCGCCGCGTGCCGCGGAAGACCGCCGTCCGCGCCGAAGCCGCCCGTCCCGCCCTGCGCCCGGCCGCCTGCCCGTGAGCGTCCGCGTCCTGCGCGGTGCCGAAGTCATGGCGTCCCGGCCTTGGGGCGCCGTGCCCGCCGCCGACTTCGGCGACTCGCCGCCCGCATCCACTGGACCGACGCCGCCTACCCCTGGCACGTCAACGACGGCGCCGAGCTGTTCGTCGTCCTCGACGGCGAGGTGCTGATGCAATGGCGCGCCCACGACGGCGCCCCGCTCGAGGAAGCCGAACTGCACGCCGGCGACGTCTGGTCCGCCCGCGACGGCGTGGTGCATCGCGCCATTCCGTGCGGTGAGGCGCGGGTGCTGGTGGTGGAGGCGCGGGAGGGGGAGACTTTGGTGGACTCCGCCTGAGGCGCGTGCCGTTAGCATGCGGAAGATGGCTTCCGACCTGGATACCGCGCGCTACCGACTGCGTTTGACGGCCCCGTCGGACCGCCAGCACTACATCGACCTCTATCGCGATCCCGAGGTCATGCGGCACATCGGCGACGTGCAGGGCGAGGCGCGCCTGCAGGCGGCCTTCGACCTGGTCTGTCGCCACAATCGTGCGCGGCTTCCGGGGCATCGCTGTTGGACGGTCAGCGATCGTCTCAGCCACGCCTTCGTTGGCATTACGGCCTTGCGCCGGGACGGCGAACGCGCGGAACTCGGAATCATGCTTCGCCCCGATGCATGGAATCGGGGCGTCGCCAAGGAAGTGTTCGACCCACTGCTCGAGTACGCCTTCGCCGCGATGCAGCTCGCAGTGGTCGACGCCGAACGCCGCGACGACGGGCATGCCGGACTGATCGACCGCCTGCTGTATACATTTGGCTTTTCCGACGTCCCCGCGACGGCGGCCGGGCTCCGACGTTGGGCGTTGCGCTCCGAGCGTTGGCGCGCCTCCACAGATAGCCGGCGATTGGCGTAGAGGGCTGGCCGGGTTAGGGTGGCTGGGTCGTTTGAGGGAGCGACCAATGTCCACCGCCGCGCGACCAGGCAGCCTGGTCTGCGTCGGGCTCGGGATGATGCTGGGGGCACATCTCGGACCACGCGCACGAAGTCATATCGAGCAGGCCGACGTCGTCTTCGTCGCGGCCTCGGATGCGCTTGTCGAATTGTGGCTGCAGGAGATGCGACCCGATGTGCGCAGCCTTCAGCCGTTCTATGCGGAAGGTAAGCCCAGGCATCTCACATACCGCGAAATGACCGAGGCGATGCTCACCGAGGTCCGCGCCGGGCGACGGGTCTGCGGCGCGTTCTATGGCCACCCGGGCGTGTTCGCGAAAGTACCGCACGATGCAATCACGCAAGCGCGAGCCGAAGGCTTCGACGCGTCCATGGAGCCGGGCATCTCCGCCGCCGACTGTCTTTACTCGGATCTCGGTATCGATCCCGGTAGCGTCGGGTGCCAGCATTTCGAAGCCAGCCAGTTGCTGTTCTACCGGCGCACCGTTGATCCGTCCGCGTATCTGGTGCTCTGGCAGGTCGGGCTGGTCGGAGATCGCAGTCATCGCCGCTTCGGCACGTCACCGGCGCACCGCCAGCTGCTGGTGGATCGCCTGCTGGCTTGGTATCCGTCGGATCACGAGGTGCTCATCTACGAGGCATCCACTTCCCCGCTTGCGCCGGCGCGATGCGAGCGCCTTGCCCTGGACGAGCTGCCGAGGGCCGATCTGTATATGCATTCCACGCTCGTCGTCCCCCCTGCTCGTTCGATGGAGCCCGACGGCGACATGCTCGCCCGCATTGCGGCATTGGACGCAGACGAGCGGTCAGCTCCTGCCGCGCGCAAACGCAAAGATGTTCCCACCGCTACCCAGAAAAGAGGCCAGCTCCATGTCTGAAGCCATCAGGTTCCTAGAAACGCTTGCGTGTAACCCGCGTGCCGACGTGGCCGATTTCGAGGCGCTGCGCGCGTTGCCGATCGCGGTGCGCCGTGCCGTGCTGCAACGGGATACTTCGCGCTTGACCGCCTTGCTTGGCGGCCGGATGACGATGGCTTGCGCAATCATGCTGCCCGACAACGAAGAACCGGCCGATGCGCCCTACGAGCCGCAGGATCAGCCGGACGAACCTGACCTGCCGGCTGACGGCATTTCCATGGCGGCCTAAGCGGTTATCCTCGGGTGTCCGGATCGGTCCGGACATCCGAGCGGTATCGCCGGCATGTGTCACTCATGAAAGCTCTCAGGCTCTGTCTCGCATCGCTCATCGCGATCGCTGCCGTCGTGCCTCGCATGGCGCCTGCGACCGACGCGGAGGAGCTGTTGCGCCGCGCGGACGAGGTCCGTAGCTCGGACCCAGCGACCTTCAACCGCCTGCTCGGTCAACTCGACAGGATGCGCCCTGACCTGACGGACACCGAGCGCCGTCGCTTTCAGCTGCTGGGGGCTTACAAGGCTTCGCTCGCAGGCGACTACGACGGCGCGATCAGGACCGCGTTGAGCCTCTACGAGAATTCGCCGGAAATTGAACTCAAGTTCCGCTCCGGGCTTCTTGTCGCAAACGTGGCGGCCGTCACTCGCGACTTCACGCTTGGTTTGCGCTACCTCGAACGTTCTTTGGCCCTCGAGTCTCGAATCGTCGAGCCACAGTTGCGGCAGCATGGTTACGGCGTTGCCGCCGCGCTGTACAACCAGTTCGGACAGTTCGAACTTGGCGAAAAGTACGCCGAGAAGATGCTTGACGAGCGCGCGACCGGTAGGAATCGGTGCGCCGCCAAGCAGTTCCGAATCGAAGCGTTGTTCGGGCTCGGCCGACTGACGGATTCCGACTCCGAAATTCAAGCAGCCATCGATGACTGCACGAGTCAGAAGGAAGCGATTTTCGCCAACCTCATCCGTCGCACGTTGGCTCAGCGCTGGGCTGCCGCAGGCAATGTGCGCGAAGCGGCGGCGCTCCTGCAAGCGAGCCTTCCCGAAGTGAAGGCAACTGGCTACACGCGCCTGATCGGCGAGATCCGTAGCCTGCTCGCCGAATACCGGTGGAAGCTTGGCGATTCCGCATCAGCCGAGTCCCATGCGCTCTACGTGACCTCCATTGAAGGCGAAGATCCGCGCTGGCTGCCGAGCGTGACAGCACATCACGTGTTGTACGAGCTTGCGCTCCGCCACGGAAACATCTCGAAAGCGTTGGATGAGTACCGCAAGTACGCCGAAGCCGACAAAGCTCGCCTCGATGACATCAAAGCGCGCGAATATGCGTTCCAGTTGAGCCGCCACGAACTCAATCAGAAGAACCAGTCGATCGCACTGCTGAAGAGCCAGAACCAGCTTCTGCTTTTGCAGCAGAAGGCGACACGCGCTTCCGCCTGGAATACCCGCCTTGCGATCGCGCTTCTGCTCGTACTCGTCGCCTCGGTAGGCTACTGGGGTTGGCGCGCGCGACGTACGCACGGCTCCTTGCGACATCTTGCCGACACCGATGGTTTGACGGGCCTGTCGAACCGCCGCCACTTCCGTTCGCGTTCCGAGGAAGCGCTCGCCGCCTGCGACCAGCGTCGTCGCCCGGCCTGCGTGCTGTTGTTCGATCTCGACCACTTCAAGCAGATCAACGATCAGTGCGGGCATTCGTCGGGCGACTGGGTGTTGCGTGAGGTCGCGCGGGTCGGGCGACTGCATTGCCGCGAGCAGGACCTGTTCGGGCGCATCGGTGGCGAGGAGTTCGCGATGACGCTGATCGACTGCGACGTCGAGGCGGCGATGCGCACGGCCGAGGCCTGCCGTCGCGCGATCGCGTCCATCGATTCGACCGCGGCCGGATGTGGCCTACCAGTCGCGGCCAGCATCGGCGTGGTCAGCACCTCGGTGTCAGGCTACGACTACGAGGCGCTGATCGCGCATGCCGACGCGGCGATGTACCGGTCGAAGGTCGGTGGTCGCAACCGGGTGACCCTGTACGAGCCGCCGGCCGTTCCGCAGCCAGGCGTGACGCCTATCGTCGACCGTCGCAATGCCGAGGCGATGCTCAAGCAGTACTGAGTCGGGCGTCCATACGGTTCGCGCCCCGCCTCGACACGGCCGCGACATTGCCGGCGTAGCGTGGATCGTCCGCCGACCCGCGAACCCCGCCATGGACGAGAACCGCCGCATCGCGGATTACCTGCGCTCGACCGCCGACCTGACCGAGTACTTCCGCACCTGCAAGCAGACCGGCGACATGACGCTGGTCGAGAGTGCGCTGCGTGACATGCCGGAGTGGGCGACCTTCCACGAGGTGAAGAGCGCGCTGGGCGCGGCCGGGCTTCGACTCGGTGTCGCGCCGCTGGGACCGGCGGACAAGGTGCTGCCCGAGTATTCGGAGCGCCGCAAAGGGCCTCGCAAGCACTGAGCACGCGCGACCGTCGCCCAACAAAAAACCCGCCTTTGGGCGGGTTTCTCGTGAAGTCCGATCGTGGAGCAGGCCGCCGTAGCGACCGTCGCATCACTTGATCTTGCCTTCCTTGTACGGCACGTGCTTGCGCACCACCGGGTCGAACTTCTTGATTTCCATCTTGCCGGGCGTGTTCTTCTTGTTCTTGTCGGTCGTGTAGAAATGACCGGTGCCGGCGGAGGAGATCAGGCGGATCTTGTCGCGCTTGGAAGCCATCGTCGTCTACTCCTCAGATCTTTTCGCCGCGGGCGCGAAGATCGGCGAGTACGGCGTCGATGCCGTTCTTGTCGATGGTGCGCAGGGCGTTGGCGGAAATACGCAGCTTGATCCAGCGATTCTCCGAAGCGACCCAGAAGCGGCGCTCGTGGAGATTCGGCATGAAGCGGCGCTTGGTCTTGTTGTTGGCGTGGGAGACGTTGTTCCCCGACACCGTACGCTTGCCGGTGACCTGGCATACCTTGGACATACGCACCTCGAAAGGTATTGGGCTTCCCTTGGCCAGGGAGGCGGCGGCCCCGACGCGCCGGACATCCGGGCATCGCGCGATACGGGCGGGACCCGCTGGGCGGGCGATTCGCAGGTGCCGGAAAACGCGCTTTCCGGTGGACGTCCGGGTTCCGGCGAGGCCGGCGGACGCAGCGAGCCGCGCATTATGGCCGCCGAGCCCTTTGCGGGCAAGCACTTAGGCGTGAATCGATCACGGAACGTGGCGATTGCGGTCACGTCCGGGGCGGCGCTCGATGCCCGGTCGATGCCTCGTGCCTTCGCCGGCCAGCGAGGCCCAATCGCTCCTCATCCGCCAAGCAGACGACTACGCTGGCCCAACCCGTCGAGGACCCCGCCATGGACGCCGAAATCACCCGCCGCGCCAGCTGTAGCTGCGGCCAACTCGTACTGACCTGCCGTGGCGAGCCACTGCCGCGCGTGTCGATCTGTCACTGCTATGCCTGCCAGCGCCGCACCGGCGCGCCGTTCGGCTGGCAGGTGCGATTTCCGCATGACGCGGTTACCGCGAGCGGTGAAGCGACGCGCTACCGGCATGCCGGCGACAGCGGGCGCTTCGCGGACTTCCGCTTCTGCCCGCGCTGCGGCAGCACGGTGTGGTGGACGATGGAGCGCGATCCCGACCTCGTCGTGGTGGCCGCCGGCGCGTTCGCCGACCAGACGCTTCCGCCGCCGATCGTCGAGGTCTACACCGGACGCCAGCACGCATGGACCGTGATGCCGGCGCTGGCCGACATCGAACACTTCGCCTAGCTCAGCGAGGACGATCGCCAACACGCGATCGCTCAGTGCGACGCCCGATCCCGGTTCCAGCCGCGATGGCGGATGTCCAGCCACAGGCTGTAGGTCGCGGTGAACGCCGGGAACAGGTTCTGGATGACGCCGACCGAATCCTGCTTCTGCGAGAACAGGAAGTAGCTCAGCGTCATCAGGCTGCCGATCACGCTCATGTACCAGAACACGCGCGGGATCACCGGCTTGCCGGCGCGCTTGCTGGCGACGAACTGCACCAGCCAGCGCCCGCCGAACATCGCTGCGCCGACCAGGCCGATCACCTTCCACGGCGAGGCGTGCAGGCCGGTCCAGGCCAGCCACGGGATCGGGCTGTTCATGACGTCAGCGACCACGTCAGATCTCCTCGACGCCGGTGACGCGCGAACGCTTGATCAGCCATGACACGCCGCGCAGGTCGCTGATGCCGACCAGCGCGCGATTGAGGTTGTTGTACTTCGACACGCCGCTCGCGCGGTGGCGATGGTTGACCGGCACGCTCACCGTCTGCCAGCCCGCGCGCTGCATCAGCGCGGGCAGGTAGCGATGCATGTGGTCGAAGTAGGGCAGGTCGAGAAAGGCGTCGCGCTCGAACAGCTTGATGCCGCAGCCGGTGTCGGGCGTGGAGTCGCGCAGCATGCGCGAGCGGATCGCATTGGCCGCCTTCGATGCCCAGCGCTTGCTGCCCGTGTCCTGGCGGTTGACGCGCCAGCCGGCGAACAGCTTCACGTTCGATGGCGAGGCATCGCGCTTTTCGAGCAGCTTGGGAATGTCGGCCGGATCGTTCTGGCCGTCGCCGTCGAGCGTCGCGATCCATGCACCGCGCGCGGCGCGCACGCCGTTGCGCGTCGCCGTGCTCTGCCCGCTGTTCCTGATATGCCGCACCACGCGCAGTTCCGGCGCTTCGGCCTTCAGCGCCTGCAACGCGGCGACGGTGCCGTCCTTCGAGCAGTCGTCGACATAGACGATCTCGAACTCGGTGACGCCACGCAGCGCGGCAACGATCTCGCGCACCAGTGACGCGACGTTGCCTTCCTCGTTGAAGACCGGCACGACGACGGACAGCGGCAGGGATGCGGTCATGGAACTCTCGATGGAAGCGGGACGGCCGCGTCGGCGGGGCGGAAGGTGGCCGTCCGTTGGAGCGGCATTGTCGCCGATCGTTCAATGCGCGCCGCGGACGCAGCGTTCCGACGATCGGCGGCGCGACGCGAACGGCGTCGCGCGATGCGCAGGCTCAGTCGGCGCGACGCGCGCGCAGGCGCTCGAGCACGCCTTCCAGCGACTCGAGATCGCTGTAGTGGATGACCAGCCGGCCCTTGTTGCCGCGGCCGTTGAGCACCGACACCTTGGTACCCAGCGTTTCCGCCAGCTCGCGCTCCAGCGACACGATGTCCGCCGCCGGCTTGGCCTTGGCCGCGCGCGGTTTGGCCGAACCGCCCGGCACCTGTCCGGCCATCAGCTGCTGCACGCGATGCTCGACCTCGCGCACCGACCAGCCGGCTTCGGCGGCCTGGCGCGCGAGCGCGACCGCGGCCTGCGGCGCGAGCGGAAGCAGTGCGCGCGCATGGCCCATCTCGATCGCGCGCGTCTCGACCAGCACACGGATTTCCGGCGGCAGCTCGAGCAGGCGAAGCAGGTTCGACACCGCCGCACGCGAACGGCCGACCGCTTCCGCGGCCTGCGCGTGCGTGAGGTCGAATTCGTCGATCAGGCGCTGCAGCGCCTGCGCTTCTTCCAGCGGATTGAGGTCTTCGCGCTGGATGTTCTCGATCAGCGCCATCGCGACGACGGTGCGGTCGTCGACCTCGCGCACCACCACCGGAATCTCGGCGAGGCCGGCGATCTTCGATGCACGCCAGCGACGTTCGCCAGCGATGATTTCGAACGTCTTGCCGCCGTGGTCGCGGATCTCGCGCACCACGATCGGCTGGATCACGCCCTGCGCGCGGATCGACTCGGCGAGTTCGTTGAGCTTGGCTTCGTCCCAGTGCCGGCGCGGCTGGTACTTGCCCGCGACCAGCGCATCGACCGGCAACTGCCGGAGCGCGTCACCCGGCTGCGCTTCGACGATCTGCGGCGCTTCCGCGGCGGCCTTCGGGCCGAGCAGCGCTTCCAGTCCGCGACCGAGGCCGCGCTTCTTCGCCGAGCTCATGCCGCGGCCTCCTTCAACGCCTTCTTAGCCGCAAGGTCGCGCTCACGCGCACGGCGCACCACCTCGCCCGCAAGGCCGAGATACGCGATGCCACCGCGACTCGCGCGGTCATAGCCGACGATCGACTGGCCGTGGCTCGGCGCTTCCGCCAGGCGCACGTTGCGCGGCACGATGGTGCGGAACACCTTGTCGCCGAAATGATTGATGAGTTCGGCCGACACCGCGTTCGCGAGGTTGTTGCGCACGTCGAACATGGTGCGCAGCACGCCTTCGATCTCGAGGTTCGGATTGAGCCGCTGGCGGATCGCTTCGATCGTGTCGACCAGCGCGCTGATGCCTTCCAGCGCGTAGTACTCGCACTGCATCGGCACGATCACCGAATCCGCCGCGGTCAGCGCATTGAGCGTGAGCAGCGACAACGCCGGCGGGCAGTCGATCAGGATGAAGTCGTAGTCGGCGCGCAGTGGTTCGAGCACGCGCTTGAGTTGCTGCTCGCGCTCGCCGCGATCCATCAGCTGGATCTCGGCTGCGGTGAGGTCGATGTTGCCGGGCAGCAGGTCGAAGTCTTCCGCGGTGCGCAGGATCGCGCCCTTCGCATCGGATTCGCCGAGCAGTACTTCGGTGATCGACGCTTCGATCTCGCGCTTGTTGACGCCCGAACCCATCGTCGCGTTGCCCTGCGGATCGAGGTCGACGAGCAGCACGCGCTGCGGCGCACGGGCGAGGCCGGCGGCCAGGTTGACGGCCGTCGTCGTCTTGCCGACGCCGCCCTTCTGGTTGGCGATCGCGATGATGCGGGCCATGCGGCTCGTTCCCCTGCTGGGCTGGAAAGACACGGAGTCGGCGGATCGACGCGGCTTGCGCAACGCCGGGTCGGGGCCAATCCGGAACCGCATAGTATGCCCGTGAAGGTCGCTGCCGACGGGCTCCGGATCGCCGTCCTGCGCCGCCCGTCATACTGTTCCGATGTCCGCCGACCTGCCCTCCGACCTTCGTCCGATGCTCGAGTCCGGGCTGGACGCGCTCGGCCTCGATCGCGCCCACGCCACGCCGCTGCTGGCCTACCTCGCGTTGTTGCTGCGCTGGAACGCGACCTACAACCTCACCGCGATTCGCGACCCCCGCGAGATGGTGACCAAGCACCTGCTCGACTCGCTGGCGATGCATCGGTTCGTCGATCCGCTGGTCGCCTCGGGTGGCGCGCTGGCCGACCTCGGCACCGGCGCCGGCCTGCCAGGCATCCCGCTGGCGATCGTGAAGCCGGGTTTGAAGGTCACGCTGGTCGAGAGCGCGGGTAAGAAGGCGCGCTTCATGCGGCAGGCGATCCGCGAGCTTGGGTTGACGGATGCCCGCGTCGCCGAGGCCCGCATCGAGGCGGTGAACGAACCCGGTGCTTATGCGGCGATCACTGCGCGGGCGCTGGCAACGATCCCGCTGATCCTGGAGCTCGGTCGTGACCTTCTCGCACCGGATGGCGTGCTGCTGGCCATGAAGGGCGTCCACCCGACGGACGAGCTGGCGCAGCTGCCGGCGGGTTGGGTGCTCAAGGCGAGCGCGCCACTGCGCGTGCCGGGGCTGGATGCGGAGCGGCATCTGGTGGTTGTCGGGCGCAGCTAAACGGAAATTAGGCCGGCCGGATCTCCGAAGATCGCGGTGCTAAATGCGGTGATTGCACCGCAACCGGCATCGATCAGGCGGATTTGTCGACTGTCTTGCTCGCCAGCAAAGGCCGCCAGGCGAGCGTCCCGACAAGGCCGGGCATCTCTAACGGCTCGATCGACCAGCTCGAGACTGAGCCTAGTTCGGGGTCTGCGACGACCAGCCGCGGCGCGCGTTCAAGCCCTTCGAACCGCAGCCGATCGAGACCGAACGCCAGCCCGCGCCCCTGTGCCTTGAGCACCGCCTCTTTCGCGCACCACAGCCGCAGAAAGGCCGCCTCACGGTCCCGGTCGGCTAATGCCTCCAGCGCCCTAGCCTCGTCCGCATGGAAATACCGCCGCGCCAGTTCCAGCGCGCGCGGACGCGGTTTCGGCGTCTCGATATCGATGCCGACCCGCACGCCCTCGCCGAGCGCTACCGCCAGCGTCGTGCCGCTATGGCTCCAGTTGCAGTCCAGGCCGGCCAGCCGCAGCAGCGGCCGACCGTGCTCCCCGCGATCGAAGCCGATGGCGTCTTCCGCCATGCCGAGCTCGTCGCCCAACCAGCCGCGCACCAGCACCTCGGCCGGCACGCCGGCGGGATGCGGCAGCGCGACCACGCGGACCGGGCCGAAGCGGCGGACGTCGGACAAGCGGCTTCTCGGCTGACCGGGCGGGCCCCGCAGCGTAAAGTACGGCGGGGGAAGCGTCAGGTCGGGCACATGTCGGCGGTTATCGAAACGGGTACGGAGCAGGCGCGGCGCCTGCGGACGCTGGTCACCGGCGCGCCGTCGCGCATCGTCGCGTTCGATCGCGGCGTTCCGGTCAGCCGCGAGCGCCTGGAGCGCCATGTCCGCGCCGTTGCCGCCACGCTGCCCCCCGCCGCGTACGCGGTGAACCTCTGCGAAGACCGCTACCGCTTCATCGTCGTGCTCTGCGCCGCCGCGTTGCGCGGGCAGGTGACGCTGTTGCCCCCGTCGCGCGCGCCGGCCGTCGTCGACGCGGTGCGCGCCGACCATCCAGATTCCATCTGCATCGGCGACGGCGCGCTCGATCCCGCACCGCCCGGCTACTGGCGCCTGCCGGACGAACTCGACGAACTCGACGGCGCGCCGCTCGAGATCGATCCCGACGCGACGCTGCTGATCGGTTTCACCTCCGGCAGCACCGGGCAGCCGAAACCGAACCCCAAGACGCTTGCAAGCTTCGTCACCAGCACGGAGCAGAACCTCGCCGCGCTCGACGACCTGCTCGCAGCGGATGACGTCACGCCCGTCGTCGCCACCGTGCCGCCGCAACACATGTACGGCATGGAGACGTCAGTGATGTTGCCGCTGCTCGGCGAGATCGCGGTGCATGCCGACCGCCCGTTCTTCCCGCAGGACGTCGCGCGCGCCGTCGCCGACTGCCCGCGCGCGCCGCTGCTGGTCACCACGCCGGTGCACCTGCGCGCACTCGTGCAGGCCTGCAACGACGATGCATCGTTCGCGATGCCGCCGATCGCCGCGATCGTTTCCGCCACCGCGCCGCTGCCGCAGGATCTTGCGCTCGCCGCGGAAACCGCGTTCGGCTGCGAAGTGCGCGAGATGTTCGGTTCGACCGAGACCTGCATCCTCGCGCGCCGCCGTACCGCGCGCGATGACGCATGGACGCTGCTGCCGGGTGTCACGCTCGCGCCACAACCCGACGGCACGCTTGTCGCTGCGCCGCACCTGGCAACGCCGGTCGCGCTTGCCGATCTCGTCGAACTGCTTGCCGACGGGCGGTTCCGCCTGTGCGGTCGCAATGCGGATCTCCTCGAGATCGCCGGCAAGCGCGCGTCGCTCGGCGACCTCACGCGCAAGCTGCTCGCAGTACCCGGCGTCGTCGACGGCATCGTCGTGCAACTCGATGCCGATGCGCATGGCGTATGTCGCATCGCCGCACTCGCAGTCGCGCCCACACTTGCGCCCGACGACATCCTGCGCGCACTGCGTCAGCAGATGGATGCGGTGTTCCTGCCGCGTCGTCTTCGTTGCATCGCGTCATTGCCGCGCAACGAAACCGGCAAGTTGCCGCGTGCGACGGTGCTCGCACTGCTGCACAGCTGAACATTGCTCTAAGTTTCACGCGACGCCCACGCCGACCGCAAAAAACAGCGGTTTAGCGCGAGAATTTAATACGCGGCCGTCACAGCCGCCTTCCCAGACTGGCGGCGCCCCCAATCGAAGGGGTGCTGAATTCACCCTCTGACTGGAAAGGAGATAAATCATGGGCTTCATCATTTGGCTGATCGTTGGCGGCATCATCGGTTGGGTCGCGAGCATGATCATGAAGACGGATGCCCAGCAGGGCGCGCTCCTGAACATCATCGTCGGCATCGTCGGTGCGTTCCTCGGCGGCTGGCTCGGCGGCATGCTGCTGGGCAATGCAGGCAGCATCAACAACGGCGACTTCTCGCTGTCGGGTCTGCTGATGTCGCTGCTGGGCGCGGTCGTCCTGCTCGCCATCGTCAACCTGTTCCGTCGTGGCCGCGTGCGCTAATACGCACAACGCTTCGAAATGAAAAAAGGCCCGGATTTTCCGGGCCTTTTTTCGTATGCGTGAGTTGCTTACGCGCGCGCCGCGAGTTCCACCCACGCCGGCGCGTGATCGCTCGGCCGTTCCCATTTGCGCGGTTCCTTGTCGATGCCGGCGGCGACGCATTCGCCACGCAATGCATCCGACACCAATGTCAGGTCAATGCGCAGGCCGAGGTTGCGTCGGAATGCGAACTGGCGGTAGTCCCACCAACTGAAACTGCGATCGTCGGGATTCAACGCGCGGAATGCATCGTGCAGCCCGAGTGCATGCAGTCGATCCAGTGCATCGCGTTCCGCGCGCGACGTCAGGATGTGTTCCTCGTTCCACTGCGTCGGATCGTGCACGTCGCGTTCGTCAGGCGCGATGTTGAAGTCGCCGAGCAATACCAGTCGCGGATGACGTTGCAGTTCGTCCTGCAGCCACGCATGTAGCGCATCGAGCCAGCGCAACTTGTACGCGTACTTGTCGCTGCCGACCGACTGCCCGTTGACGACATACACGTCGATGATGCGCACGTCGTTCACCGTCGCGGCGAGCACGCGCTTCTGCTCGTCCTCGAAACCGGGAATGCCGGCTTGCACGTCGCTGATGACGCCGCCGCCCGGCGCGTCCATGCGCGCGAGGATCGCGACGCCGTTGTAGGTCTTCTGCCCGGAGAACACGCTGCGGTAGCCGAACGTGGCGATGTCGGTGTCGGGGAAGCGCATGTCCTCGAGCTTGGTCTCCTGCAGCGCGACCACGTCGGGTCGCGCATCGGCGAGCCACTGCCCCAGGTGCGGCAGGCGCACGTTCAGTGAATTGACGTTCCAGCTGGCGATCTTCATGACGCGAGTCTATCCGCAGCCGCCACGCAGGCTGGCATCATCGCCATTCGCCACGTTCGCCCGACCGCCATGACGCCCATCGACCTGCGCAGCGACACCGTCACCCGTCCCACGCCTGCCATGCGCGGCGCGATGCTCAACGCGGAGGTGGGCGACGACGTCTACGGCGAGGATCCGACCGTTGATGCACTGCAGAACCGCGTCGCGGCGGACCTCGGCTTCGAGTCGGCGCTGTTCACCCCGAGCGGCACGCAGGCCAACCTCATCGCGCTGATGGCGCACTGCGAGCGCGGCGACGAATACATCGTCGGCATGGACGCGCACACCTACAAGTTCGAAGGCGGCGGCGCGGCCGTGCTCGGTTCGATCCAGCCGCAGCCGATCCCGCATGCGGCCGACGGCACGCTGCCGCTGGATGCCGTCGAGCGCGCGATCAAGCCGGTCGACCCGCACTTCGCGCGCAGCAAGATCCTCGCGCTGGAGAACACCTGGCATGGGCGCGTCATGCCGCTTGGCTACCTCGCCGACGCGCGTGCACTCTGCGACCGACGTGGGCTCAAGCTGCATCTGGACGGCGCGCGGCTGTACAACGCGGCGGTCGCGTCGAATGTCGCGCCCGGTGAAATCACGCGGCATTTCGACAGCGTGTCGGTCTGCCTGTCGAAGGGGCTCGGTGCTCCAGTCGGTTCGGTGCTGGCCGGTACGCACGAGCTGATCGAGCGCGCCAAGCGCTGGCGCAAGGTCTGCGGCGGTGGCATGCGACAGGCCGGCATCCTCGCGGCGGGTGCATTGCATGCGCTCGATCATCACGTCGCGCGCCTGGCCGACGACCACCGTCGCGCGGCCACGCTCGCGCGGGAACTCGCCGCGCTCGGCCTGCCGGTGCAGGCGCATACCAACATGGTGTTCGTCGACATTCCGGTCGACCGGCAGGCCGCGCTGAAGGCGCACCTCGCCGAGCGCGGCGTGGTGATCTCGACCGGCTACCTGCCGACGATTCGACTCGTCACGCATCTCGATGTCGACGACGATGGCATCGCGCGCACCATTAACGCGTTCCGCGACTTCAAGTAAGGCTCAACGCGCGAGCCAGCGCACCGCGCGGTCGATTCGCGAGTACGGCGGACGCAACAGGTCGGTCACCGCGAAACGCCGCTGCTCGAACATCGGCAGCAGCTTGCTGAAGGTGTCGAAGCCGGCCTTGCCGTGGATCGCGCCCATGCCGCTGGGGCCGATGCCACCGAACGGCAGGCCCTGCGCGCCGAAATGCAGCAGCGTGTCGTTGACGGTGACCCCGCCGGCGAGGGTGCCGTCGACCAGGCGCTGCACGGTGTCGCGCGATCGGCTGAAGGGATACATCGCGAGCGGTCGTTCGAGCGACGCGACGCATGCGATCGCGTCGTCCAGCGAGTCGTAAGCGAGGATCGGCAGGATAGGGCCGAAGATTTCGTCCTGCATCACCCGCAATGACGGCGGCGGATCGAGCACGAGCACCGGCGGCAGGAGTCGCGTCGGCGCATCGCCGTCGCCGAATGGCGCGATTACCGTCGCGCCGGCCGCGCGCGCTTCGTCGATGTAACCGCGCAAGCGTGCGAACTGCGCGTCGCTGATGATGCGCGTGTAGTCGGGTGTGCTCATGTCGCCGTATCGCGCTTTCAACTGCGCGACGACGGCTTCGACGAACGCATCGCGACGCGCGCGGTCGATCAGCGCGTAGTCCACGCCGATGCAGGTCTGCCCCGCGTTGAACCATTTGCCGGTGGCGATGCGCGATGCCGCGAGCGACACGTCGAAGTCGGGCGCGACGATCGCCGGCGCCTTGCCGCCCAGCTCCAGCGTCACCGGCGTGAGATTCGGCGCCGCGGCGGCCATCACCTTGCGGCCGACTGCAGTCGAGCCGGTGAACAGCAGATGGTCGAACGGCAGCGATGCGAAGGCGCCGCCGACATCCGCGGCGCCGAGCGCGACCGCAACGCGATCGTCGGAAAACACGGCGGCGAGAAGATCGCGCAACCACTCGCTCGTGCGCGGCGTGTGTTCGGACGGTTTCAGGTAGACGTGATTGCCGGCCGCGATCGCACTCACCAACGGCACCAGCGCCAGGTTCACCGGGTAGTTCCACGGCGCGATGACGCCGACCACGCCGACGCCCATCGGCCGCACTTTCGCGCGCGCCGGCCACAGCCGCCAGCCGACCGCCGCACGGCGCGGCCGCGTCCAGCGCGACAGGTGCGCGAGCGCGTGGTCGATCTCGGCGAGCACGACCAGCGTTTCGGCGATCAGGTTCTCGTGCATCGAGCGATGGCCGAAGTCGGCCTGGATCGCGGCATCCATCGTCGACTGCCGCGCGCGGAATGCGGCGCGCAGACGATGCAGGTCGTCGCGGCGCTGCGCGATGCCCGGCTTGTTCGCACGCCACGCGGCGAGCAGGCGTGCATGCGTGGCCGCGAGTTCGGGATTCAGCGTGTTCATGCGCACCGGCCGGCATCGGAAGGCCACAGCCTACAATCGCGGCATGGCGATCCGACCCT
This sequence comes from Lysobacter sp. HA35, assembly GCF_054061195.1. Taxonomy (NCBI): domain Bacteria; kingdom Pseudomonadati; phylum Pseudomonadota; class Gammaproteobacteria; order Lysobacterales; family Lysobacteraceae; genus Lysobacter; species Lysobacter sp. HA35. The sequence continues at coordinate 2,726,837 of NZ_JBSSDY010000001.1, forward strand.
ATCTCGAACATCTTCCGACCCTCGGCGCGCGTGCGTTCGTCGACGAGGCGGCCACCGTGATCGGCGACGTCGTGCTGGGTGACGACGTGTCGGTGTGGCCGGGCACGGTCATCCGTGGCGACGTCAACTTCATCCGCATCGGCGACCGCACCAACGTGCAGGACGGCACGGTGATCCACGTCAGCCACGACGGCCCGCACGCCAAGCTCGGCGGCTTCGCGACGCGCATCGGCAGTGACGTCACCATCGGCCACAAGGCGATCGTGCACGCCTGCACGATCGAAGACGCGGTGCTGATCGGCATGGGCGCGATCGTGCTCGACGGCGCGGTGATCAAAAAGCACGGCTTCGTCGGCGCCGGCGCGGTGGTGCCGCCGGGCAAGGTGGTCGGCGAGCGCGAGTTGTGGCTCGGCAACCCCGCGAAGATGGTGCGCGTGCTCAGCGATGCCGAAGTCGAGGCGCTGTACTACTCGGCGCAGCACTACGTGCGGCTCAAGGATCGCTATCTCGGCGCTGGCTGAGCCCGCGCGCGGACGGTAGAGTTCACCCGGGGATTCGGGGATGCAAACGATGGACGAGTCATGGGCCGTGGGATCGGCCGGGGACGCGCGCAATCCGTACGCGACGCCAGGCGTCCCGTGTGCTGACGCGCGCCTTGAGCTTGCGAGCCGGTGGCGTCGACTCGCCGCCGCACTGGTCGATCTCTTTTTCGGCGCAGTCACCCTCGTTCCCATCCCCGTGGCGATGTCGATCGCGGGGGGCGGCAATGCGAACGAACCGATCCTAATGATCGCGCCGTTGCTGATGGTCGTATTGCTCGCTGTGAATCTTCTGGGCCTGGAGCGTCGTGGGCAGACGCTGGGGAAGCGGGTATTTCGCATCCGCATCGTCAAGGTCGACGGCAGCCATCCTTCGCTTAGCTCAAGCTTCCTATGGCGCGCCGTCGCTCCGGCCGCGCTGCTCGTATTCGGCACGTTGGCGATCGCTCTGGTTCTTCCGTTCGGGCTCGGCGTCTATTGCATTCCGCTGCTGCTCGTTGACGGCTTGTGGATGCTCGGTCGCGAACGCCGCTGCCTGCACGACCTGCTCGCCGACACGATCGTCGTCCCCGCGCAATGACGTCACCGGCCCGCGGCGCGAACGCGCTGCTCGACACCCACCACGACGTGGTGACGCCGGAAGGCGTCGCGCTGCACCTTCCCGTCGCCGGCCCGGTGCCGCGCGCGCTGGCGTGGGCGATCGACGTTGCGATCCGCATGGCCGTGCTGTTCGCGTTGTCGATGGTGCTCGGGCTGCTGGGCGGCGCGGGCGCCGGCGTGATGGCGGTGATCGCGTTCGTCCTCTACTGGTTCTACCCGGTGTTCTGCGAGGTGCTGTTCGACGGACGCTCGCCGGGCAAGCGTGCGCTGGGCCTGCGCGTGATCGCCGCTGATGGTGCGCCGGTCGGTTGGCGTGCGTCGTTTGCGCGCAACCTGCTGCGCGTGGTCGACATGCTGCCGTTCGGCTATGCGTTCGGTCTCGTCACCTGTTTGGCTGATCCCGCTGCGCGGCGCCTGGGTGACATGGTCGCCGGCACGCTGGTCGTGCATCTGTTGCCCGAAGCCACTGGTGACGCTGCGCCTGCGATTGCACCGCATCCGCCGCGTGTGTCGCTGCGACCGGTCGAGCAGGCGGCGATCGTCGATTTCGCCGAGCGCGCGCCGTTGCTTACCGTGGCGCGTCGCGACGAACTCGCCGACATTGCTGCGCCCCTGGTGAATGCGCGTGGTGGTCACGCGGCAGAAGCGCTGTATGCGATCGCCGCCTGGCTGCTGGGGCGTCGCGCATGAAGCAGGATGCCTTCGTAGCGCGTCATTTCGTCGAATGGGATGCGTTCGAGCAGTGGCTCGACACGCGGGGCGAGAGCGCGCGACGCGCACGTTCCACGCACGATGCGAACGCCATCGACGACAGCGAGATTCCCGCGCGCTATCGGCGCATCACCCAGCAGCTCGCGCTGGCCTCGCGACGCGGCTACAGCGCGCAGGTCACCGGTCGCCTGCAGCAGCTGATGCAGCGCGGCCATGCGGTGCTTTACCGCACGCCGCCGCCGCGCTGGCATCGTATCGCCGCGTTCTTCCTCGCCGGCTTCCCGCGCCTGGTGCGCGAGGAACTCGCATGCATGCTCGCCGCCGCCGCACTGCTGTACGTGCCGATGGTGCTGGTGTTTGCGGCGATCCAGCTCGACCCCGATCTCTCGTCGGCGCTGTTTTCCCCGGAGCAGCTCGCGCAGTTCGAGGCCATGTACGACCCGGCGGACGCCGCGCGCAAGCTCGGTCGCGACAGCGGCACGGACGTCGCGATGTTCGGCTTCTACATCTTCAACAACGTCACCATCGCGTTCCGCACGTTCGCCAGTGGTGCGCTCGCGGCGGTGGGCTCGATCTTCGTGCTGATCTCCAACGGCGTGCTGATCGGCGGCGTCGCCGGGCATCTGCAGGCGGTCGGTCGCGGTGACCCGTTCTGGCGCTTCGTCTGCGGCCATTCCGCGTTCGAACTCACCGCGGTGGTGATCGCCGGCGGCGCCGGCCTGCAGATCGGCCTGCGTCTTCTCGCGCCGGGGCAGCGGCGTCGCATCGATGCACTGGTCGACGCCGGCAAGCGCGGCGCGCTGCTCAGCGCGGGCGCGCTCGCGATGCTGGTGATCGCCGCGTTCCTCGAAGCGTTCTGGTCGTCGATCGGCTGGATGCCCGCAGCGGTGAAGTATTCGGTCGCCGCGGTGCTGTGGTCGCTGGTCGGACTGTGGCTGTGGCGCGGTGGGCGACGTTACCTGCCGGGCGAGCTCGAAGGGCCGTCGACATGAGGATCGACGACCTCACCGTTGCGCTGCGCCCGCGTTCGTTGTGGGAAGCCGTCGAACTCGGCACCGCGCTGGTACGCCGTCACGCGCGTGCGATCTGGCGTCCGTGGCTTGTGTGCACGCTGTTCGCGTTCGCAATCGTCAATGCCGGTGCATGGGCGATCGGGCGGCCTGCACTGGCGATGTTCGTGATGTGGTGGCTCAAGCCGTTGTTCGACCGCATTCCGCTATTCGTGCTGTCGCGCGCCGTGTTCGGCGAAGTGCCGACGACGCGTGCGACGTTGCGCGGCGCATTTCGTGGCGGCGCACGCGCGATGTTCGGTTACCTCACGTGGCGACGCCTGAGCCCGGCGCGTGCACTGCTGATGCCGGTCGACGTGCTCGAAGGCGGGCCGGCATCGCAGGCGGGTGCGCGGCGTCGCGTGCTGGCCGGGCCGGCGTACGGCGTGGCGTCGCTATGCCTGCTGGTGTTCGCGAACTTCGAAGCCGCGCTGGTGTTCGGCTTCGCGCTGCTCGCCTTCCTGTTCGTACCGAACGAATACGTGCAGACCGCATTCGTGCATGTGTGGGAGCACCTGCGCGAATCGCCGGCGTGGCTGCTGCTGATCGAGAACGCGCTGGTGTGGGCGGCCACCTGCATCATCGAGCCGTTCTACGTCGGCAGCGGGTTCGGCCAGTACCTCAACCGTCGCACCGAGATCGAAGGCTGGGACATCGAGATCGCGTTCCGTCGCCTGCGTGCGCGCCTGCTCGCCGCGAGCAGCGCGACGCTGATCGTGATGTGCGCGCTGCTCGCGCCGCGCCCGTCGTTCGCCGCCGAGGGCGGCATGGCGAAGTGCCCGCTGCCCGTGCACGACACCGGCGCGCTCAAGCGCGCATTCGGTGCGCAGTATCGCGACCCGTCGCATTTCGAGTCGGCGGTCGATCGCGCGTTCCAGGATCCCCGCCTGCATCCGCAGCGCAAGATCTCGACGTGGAAGCCCAAGCATCCCGATAAACCGGACCAGCGCCCGCGCCGTCTTCCCGAATGGTTGATCGGCATCGGCAAGCTCATCGCCGCCGCGGGCGAAGGCCTGATGTGGGCGTTGGCCGCTGCGCTGGTGCTGCTGATCGGCTGGCTGCTCTATCGCTGGTGGCCGACGCTCAGGACGCTCGCATCGGATCCGCGCGTGACGGCGGCGCCGGTCGAGAAGGCCGCCGCGCCCGAACCGCAGCCCTTGCCCAGCGACATCGTCGCCAGTGTGCGTCGCCTGTGGAATGACGGCCATTCGCGCGATGCACTCGCGCTGCTGTATCGCGCCGCGGTCGAAGCGATGCTCGCGTCGACCGACCGCGTGCTGCCGCCCGGCGCGACCGAAGCGCAATGCCTGCGCGCATCGCAGGCGCTGCCGGAATCACCGCGACGCGCATTCGCGCGCGTGGTGCGCCTGTGGCAGTACGCCGCATGGGCCGAGCGCCTGCCGTCGCAGGACGACTTCGACGCCGCGCTCGGTGACGCCGCGCTGCAGTTCGGGTGGCGCGCATGAAGCGCCTGCACATCCTGCTGATCGTGCTCGGCGCCGGGCCGATCGTCGCGGTCGGCGCCTGGTGGCTGCACAGCTACAAGCGCGTCGATCAGTGGATCGACATGCCGCGCACCGGCGAAGCCGCGAGCAATCCGCTGTTCGGGCTGCGTGTCGCACTGGAGAAGGACAGTCGACGCGTGCATGCATGGCGACGCCTCGCACCGGATGCGATGCACCTCGCCGCGAATGACACCGTGCTGTACGACGGCGACGTGCGCAGCCTGTCCACACCCGCACGCAGCGCGGTGCTCGACTGGGTGCGCCGTGGCGGCCATCTCATCGTCGCGCTGCCCGAGCCCGACGCCGCGTTCGACGCGTTCACCCGTCGCGACGCGCATCTCGGCGGCGACGCCGAGCATGTCGACGTGCCGCTGCTGGACGACATCGGCGTGCGCGTGCGTCGCGGCGTCGGCGGCTGCGTCGACACCGAAGGCGCGGTGCCGTTCGACCTCTGCCGCACGCGGCGTTTCGATGCGCCGGCCGGAACTTCGCAACACCTTGGCGACGCGGAAGGCGACGTGCTCGCGCGCGTTCGCGTCGGCGCGGGCAGCGTCGACGTCATCGGGTCGCTGGAATTCCTCACTACCGATCACCTGAAGTCTCGCGCCAACGCAGCGTTCGCCGACCAGCTCATCGCCGGTGGCGATCCCCGTGGCGTCGTGCATCTCGTGCACAGCACCGACATTCCGTCGCTGTGGATGACGCTGCTGCGCCGCGGCTGGCCCGTGTGGTTGCCGCTGACGCTGCTGCTCGCAGGCTGGCTGTGGGCGCGCATGCGTCGCTTCGGCCCGTTGATTCCGTCGCCCGCGCTCGAGCGTCGCTCGCTGCTCGAACACGTCGCCGCGAGCGGTGAGCACCACTGGCGCTACGGCAAGGCCGACGTGCTCTACGCCGCATTGCTCGACGCCTTCCACGCGCGTTTGCGACGCCGCGATCCGCAGGCCGCCGCGCTGCAGGGCCACGTGCAGGCCGTCCGCCTCGTCGAGCGCACCGGCGTGCCCGAAGCGCAGATCGTCGACTCACTCACACCTCCCGATCCGCGCGATGCGAAAGCACTCGTCGCGCGCATCGCCACCCTTGTCCGCATGAGAAACCGGCTATGACCGACACCGCTTCCACACCGCTCACCGGCGATGCGCTCGCCGAGGCCGCCACGCGCCTGCGCGATGCGGTGTCCGGCGCATTCATCGGCCAGCCCGAGGTGCTCGAACAGATCCTCCTCGCGCTGCTCGCCGGCGGCCACGTGTTGATCGAGGGCGTGCCCGGCCTCGGCAAGACGCTGCTGGTGCGCGCGCTCGCGCAGGCGCTCGACTGCCAGCACGCGCGCGTGCAGTTCACGCCGGACCTGATGCCGAGCGACATCAGCGGACACGCGGTGTGGGATCCGAAGACCGAAACGTTCTCGATCCGCCGCGGCCCCGTATTCACCAACCTGCTGCTGGCCGACGAGATCAACCGCGCGCCGGCGAAGACGCAGGCCGCATTGCTCGAAGCGATGGCCGAGCGCCAGGTCACCATCGAAGGCCAGAGCTTCGAGCTGCCGCCGCCGTTCATGGCGCTTGCCACGCAGAACCCGCTCGAGCACGAAGGCACGTATCCGTTGCCCGAGGCGCAGCTCGACCGCTTCCTGCTGAAGGTGCTGATCGGCTACCCGTCGCGCGCGGACGAGGTGCGCATGGTCGCAGACGTCAGCCGCGGCGCGGCGAGCACGTTCGACCTGTCCAGCGTGCCGCGCGTGCTCGGTCCGGACGACATCGTCGCCATGCAGGACGCCACCGCGCAGCTGCACGTCGACGACGCGATCATCGACTACGCGGTGCGCATCGCCGCGAGCACGCGCGACTGGGCGGGCATCGCGCTCGGCGCCGGTCCGCGCGGTTCGATCGCGCTGGTGCGTTGCGCGCGTGCGCATGCGGTGCTGGCGGGACGCGACTTCGTGACGCCCGACGACGTGCGCGAGATCGCGCTGCCGGCGCTGCGCCACCGCATCGGCCTGTCGCCCGAACTGCAGCTGGAAGGCCAGTCGACCGACACCGTGCTGCGTGCGCTGCTCGCACGCGTGGAAGCGCCGCGCCAGTGAGCGAACCGCGCGCCCGCTGGCCGCGTCCCGCGCCGCCGCTGCTCGTGCTGCTCGCGATGTGGGCGGCGGTCGGCGTCGCGTTCGTGCTGTCGTTCGTCGACCGCGCGGCGTGGATGTGGGCCGGCGCTGCGATCGTCGCGCTCGCGCTGGTCGACGGCCTGCGCCTGATGCTGCTGCGCGCGCCGCGCGTGCGCCGGCAGATGCCGGAGACGTGGCCCGTCGGCAGCGAAACGCAGGTGACGTTGCTGTTCGACGAGGTCGCATCGCGCCACCTGCGCGCCGACGTATTCGACCTGCATCCCGGCGACTGGAACGTGCGCGACCTGCCACGCCGTGTCGACCTCAAGCGCGGTGTCGAAACCGAAATCGCGTATCACCTGACGCCGCAGGTGCGCGGTGACTTCGCGTTCGACGGCGTGCAGCTGCGCCTGCATTCGCCGTGGCGACTACTGCGTCGTGATGTCATCGCGGGCACGCCACAGAAGGTGCGTGTGTTCCCGAACTTCGCGCCGCTGGCGCGCTTCGCCATGTTCAGTGCGGACCAGGCGTCGCGGCTGGTCGGTGCGCACCTCAAGCGACGTCGCGGCGAAGGCACGGACTTCCACCAGATGCGCGAATACCGCGTCGGCGATTCGATGCGGCAGATCGACTGGAAGGCGACCGCGCGCACGCGCCGGTTGATCTCGCGCGAATACCAGGACGAACGCAACCAGCAGGTGGTGCTGATGCTCGACACCGGTCGCCGCCTGATGGCGCGCGACGACGCGATGAGCCATTTCGACCATGTGCTCGATGCGTCGCTGGTGGTCGCATGGCTCGCATTGCGACAGGGCGATGCGGTCGGCCTGCTCGCGAGCGGTGGCGATGCCGCGTGGGTGCCGCCGCAGCGCGGTCCGACCGCGATCGATCGCCTGTTGCTCGCGACCTATGCGCTGCAGCCGCGTCCGGTCGCCACCGACTTCCTCGCTGCGGCCACCGAGATCGCGCTGCGCCAGCGTCGGCGCTCGCTGGTGATGATGGTCACCAACCTGCGCGACGAGGACATGGACGACGTGCTCGCCGCGGTGCAGCTGCTGCGTCGTCGCCACTTGGTGTGTATTGCCAGCCTGCGCGAAGCCGCACTCGACACTGCACTGAGCGCCGACGTCACCGACCTGCAGGGCGCGCTCACCGCCGGTGCCACTGCGCAGTACCTCGCTCGCCGCGCCGAAGCGCACGACGCGCTGCGCAGCCACGGCGTGTTGGTGCTGGACGTGACCTGCGCGCAGCTGCCGGCCGCACTGGTCGAGAAATATCTTTCGGTGAAACGCGACGGCTTGCTGTAACGCGCGGTTACACGCGGAAGGTCAGGCGTGCACGTCGACGCAGCGTCCGATCAAGCAACGCGCGGTGCGTTCTCGGCAACGTCGTCGAACAGCGCGTTCTCCGCTTCGCGCACCAGGCCCTGGGCATAGATTGCCCACGCCAGATACGCGCGGATGCGCTGGAAGTAGCGATGCCCGAACGGCTCGCGTGCACGCACACGACGCTCGCAGCGGCGCTTCTGCTCTTCGAGGTACTCGCGGATGCGGATGAGCTTCTCGCGTGCACGCGGCACCGACAGGCCTTCGAGCGCGAAGAACGGCAGGGTTTCGTAATGCGGGTGCTTCGACAGCGGCGACTTGTTCCAGTTCACCGCGGCGATCGCCGCGAGCTGGCCCGGCGTGCCGCACTGGCCGCAGCTGCACAGCACTTGCCAGCGCTCGCCGTTGAACTCCAGCGGCGGCTCCTCGCTGCAGACCGCACACGGGTTGATCCAGCGCGCCGCCTCGAGCGGATCGTCCGAGCCGAAGTCGAGCCAGGACGGATCGATGTCGATCACGCGGTCCAGCGGGTTTACGGCGTGCAGATGATCGGGTCGGACGGACATGCATTTCCTCGGGGCAAGGCGATGGCGGCCGATCAAGGCCGGGTCCCCTGTAAGCGCGTCGCCGGCATGGAGCGACCGGCGCGCATTGTCGCCCCCGTTGTGTGAACGGTATGCGGTGGACAATGGCACGATGCGTCGCATGCCGGGCTCGTCCGGCGCATTCCAGCATCCCCGCGGAGATTACGATGCGCCGACCTGCGACCGTCGTCACGCTGCTGCTCGCGGGCGTCACCGCCGGGCTCGCCGGGTGCGAGCCCGAGGCACGTGAAGCATCGACGCCGTCGAGAGCGCTCGATGCAGGCGCGGCACGTCCTGAGAACGGATCCATCGTGGCCGCGGTGCGCGCCCATGCGCAGGCCGCCCAGGTGGACGGCCACGGGCGCGTGGGCCGCGTGCTGCCGGACGACCGCGAAGGCAGCCCGCACCAGCGCTTTCTGATCGCGCTCGATGACGGCACCACCGTGCTGGTGGCGCACAACATCGACCTGTCCCCGCGGCTGGATGGCATCGCCGCAGGCGACGACATCAGCTTCCGTGGCGAATACATCTGGAACCCCAAGGGCGGCACGCTGCACTGGACGCATCGCGATCCGCACGGCACGCATCCCGGCGGCTGGCTGCGCTGGCGCGGCCGCACCTACGACTGAGGCGCGGTCGCGGCTTCGAGTTGCGTGAGCGCGTGCAATGCCTCGTCACGGTCGACGCCGCACATCGACGGCGACGGACGCAGCGATACGCAGACGGCGGGGCGCCGCGGATCGCCGAACAGGCGGCATCGCAATTGGTCGTCGAGTTGCACGCAGGGCACGCCCGCAGGCTTGCCGTTCGGCATGCCGGGGATTGGCGAGCTGATCGACGGCGCGATGCAGCAGGCCGCGCAACCGGCGCGACAGGCGAACGCGTTCATCGCGGGTCGCGGCCTTCGCGCAGCGCGGCGTACACGGGCGCGGTGTCCGGCATTACGCCGTGCCACAAGCGGAAGCTTTCGGCGGCCTGTTCGACGAGCATGCCGAGACCGTCGATGCGTGTCGTCGCGCTGCGCTGCGTGGCCGCGTCGAGGAATGCGCGCGCGGTATCGCCGTAGCCGAGGTCGACGGCCGTCCAGTTGCTTGCGAAGTCGCGTGGCAATGGCCAGTCGATCGATGCGTCGCTGCGTGCCGCCGAGGTGGTGTTGATGACGATGTCGACGCCGGTTTCGTCGCGCACTTCGTTCCATGAGCGCAGCTGCACGCGCGGGTCGTCCAGTCGCGCGCCGAATGCCGCAAGACGCTCGGCCGATCGGTTCGTCATGACGAGCGCCGCAATACCCGCATCGAGCAACGCAGGTGCAACACCGGCTGCCGCGCCACCCGCACCGATCAACAGAACATTCGCGCCATCGAGCACAACGCCATGACGATCGCGCAGATCACGCACCAGCCCGATACCGTCGGTGTTGTCGCCATGCCAACACGCGGCGCCATCGGCATCGTCGACACGCACAAGCGTATTCACCGCACCCGCGCGCTCAGCGCGATCGCTGCGTGTCGCGCACAGGTTGAATGCCGCGACCTTGTGCGGAAGCGTCACGTTCGCACCGCGGCCGCCGTCGTCAGCAAACCGCTGCAATGCGGCAGCGAAATCATCCGGCGCAGCATCGATGCGCGCGTAGTCGAGTTCGACACCGCACTGCGCCGCGAACGCCGCATGGATGTAGGGCGAACGCGAATGCGCGACAGGGTGGCCGAACACGGCGAATCGGTTACGGTGCATCGGTCCTCGCTGCCGGATTCCACGCGTGCGCACCGTACACCACCGTTCCCGCGGCGTCCTCGCCGTTTTCGCCGCGCTGCTGGTCGCGATGCCGTGCACCGCGTTCGCGCCGTGGGGCATGGAAGGCGTCGGCGTGGTCTCCACGCGCGACAGCGAGGTCCGCGCGACGATCAGCCCTGACGGCACGACCATCGTCTGGGGAAGCCCGGACCGTGTGGGCGGACCGGGCGGCTGGGATCTCTGGCGCGCGACGCGCATCGACGGCCGCTGGCAGCAGCCGCGGCCGCTTGAACTCGACACGCCCGCGAAAGAATTCGACCCCATGTTCAGTGGCGACGGCCGCTGGCTGTACTTCTTCTCCAACCGCGACGGCGGGCAGGGCGGCGATGATCTCTATCGCGCGCCGGTCGCCGCCGACGGCGCGATCGGTACCGCAGAGAACCTCGGCCCGGGCGTGAACACGCGCGGCGACGAATGGGCACCGACGCCGAGCCGCGACGGCACGGGGCTGTTGTTCGCGAGCGATGGCGTCAAGGGCGCACGTCGCCACGACCTGTTCGTCGCGACCTGGAACGGCACCGCATTCGCCGACGCGAAACCCGTGCCCGGCATCAATACCGACGTCGACGAATTCGATGCGATGTGGATCGGCGATGGCGATGCAGTGGTATTCGCACGCTCGGATGATGTGGAATCGAAACCGATCCGCCTGTACACCGCGACTTGCCACGCCAAGAGCTACGGCGACGTCGCTCCGCTGGCGCTCGCGTTCAATACCGAAGATGCGTGGACGCTTGGTCCGTCCATCGACTGGAACAAGCCGAACGAGATGCTGGTGAGCGGCGCGGCGCCGTCACCCAAGGCCGGCAAACTCGACATCTACCGCATCCTGGTGCCGGCGCTGAAGGGCGACGGCACCTGCGGCGCTCAACCGTCCTCGCGCAACCAGCGCGCGGCGTCCAGGGCGTAGTAGGTCAGCACACCGTCGGCGCCCGCGCGCTTGATCGAAGTGAGCGCTTCGAGCGCGACCTTGCGCTCGTCGAGCCAGCCATTGATCGACGCGGCCTTGAGCATCGCGAACTCGCCGCTGACCTGGTAGACGAAGGTCGGCGCGCCGAATTCGTCCTTCACCCGGCGCACGATGTCGAGATACGGCAGGCCCGGCTTGATCATGATCATGTCGGCGCCTTCGGCGAGGTCGAGCGAGACCTCGCGCAGGGCTTCGTCGGAATTGCCCGGGTCCATCTGGTACGTCTTCTTGTCCGCCTTGCCGAGCGCGGTCGCGCTACCCACCGCATCGCGGAACGGGCCGTAGAACGCACTCGCGTACTTGGCGCTGTAGGCGAGGATGCGCGTGTGGATGTGGTCGTCCATCTCCAGCGCGGCGCGGATCTCGCCGATGCGGCCGTCCATCATGTCACTGGGCGCGACGATGTCGGCACCAGCACGCGCATGCGAAAGCGCCTGCTTGACCAGTGCATCGACGGTTTCGTCGTTGAGCACGTAGCCGTTCTCGTCGATCAGCCCGTCCTGCCCGTGCGAGGTGTACGGATCGAGCGCGACGTCGGTGATCACGCCGAGTTCGGGGAAGCGCGACTTGAGCGCGAACACCGCGCGCTGCACGAGGCCTTCGTCGTCCCACGCGGCAGCGGCGTCGAGCGACTTCGCTTCGGGCGCGGTGACCGGGAACAGGGCGAGCGCCGGCACGCGCAGCTCGGCGGCCTGCTCGGCGACACGCAGCAGCTCGTCGACCGACAGCCGCTCGATGCCGGGCATGGACGCGATCGGCGCGCGGCCGGCGAGTTCGTGGACGAAGACGGGATAGATCAGGTCGTTCGCGGTCAGGACCGTCTCGCGCATCAGGCGACGCGAGAACTCGTCGCGGCGCATCCGCCGCGGGCGCACGTAGGGATAGCTCATGGCGAAAAGTTTACTCCCGCCGGCCGCTGTCGCCTCGACGCCACGGCCGCCGGGTCAGGGGCGAGTGGGCAGTGTTCGGTGGACGCGTGCAGGGACGGGCCCCTGTGTGCGTCGACCCGACGAAGAGACGTGGGTCCCTGCTCGTGTTGCGGCTGCCGACTAGGGCTGCGGAAACACGCGATAGCGCCGCGGCTGCAGATGCACTGTGTCGCCGCGCCCCGGCGTGGCGGCCGTGCGATCGACATCGACTTCGACTAGCCCGCCACGCGCGAGTTCGATCTCCAGCGTCGTGGTGCCGGCCAAACGCCGCACGTCGACGACGCGACCGGCAAGGCCCGCGTCCGCCAGCGCCATGTCGTGCGGCCGCATGTACAGCCGTGATGGACCGGAAACGCTGTCCGTCACGAGCGCGAACCCGTCCCCGCCAACGAAGCGGCCGTCGCGAACCTCGCCGTCGATCGACGACGCGCGGCCGATGAAGTCGAACGCGAATGCCGACGCAGGCGACTCGTAGATCTCCGCCGGCGTACCGATCTGCTCGATGCGGCCGTCGCGCAACAACACTACGCGGTCGGCGAGTTCCAGCGCTTCTTCCTGGTCGTGGGTGACGAACAGTGTGGTCTGCCCGGTTTGCTCGTGCAGTCGGCGCAGCCACCGACGCAGCTCGACACGCACCTTCGCGTCCAGTGCACCAAAAGGCTCGTCGAGCAACAGCACGCGCGGTTCGATAGCGAGCGCACGCGCGAGCGCGATGCGTTGCTTCTGTCCACCCGAGAGTTGTTCCGGATAGCGGCCGCCGTGTTCGGGCAGCTGCACCAGCGCGAGCAGTTCCTGCACGCGTCGTGTGATCTCGGCTTTCGCAGGTCGACGCGCACGCGGGCGGCTGCGCAGGCCGAAGGCGATGTTCTCGGCGACGGTCATGTGCCGGAACAGCGCGTAATGCTGGAACACGAAGCCCACGCCGCGTTCGCGCAGCGAGAGTTGGGTGGCATCGCTGTCGTCGAACTGCACGCGGCCCGCATCGGGCGCGAGAAGGCCTGCAATGACGCGAAGCAGCGTGGTCTTGCCCGAACCCGACGGCCCGAGCAACGCGACGAGTTCACCCGCACCGACGTCGAGATCGACCGCGTCCAGCGCGGCGAGTCCTTCGTAGTGCTTGGTGAGGCCGCGCACGGTCAGGCGCGTTCCGGTGGCGCGGGCGGTGGTCACGACGGGCGCGAACTCAGTGGCGAATGGAAGGGCGAGCGAGGGCGTCGCCATGGCGGGACTCCAGCCAGAATTTCAGGATGAGCGTGACGAGGGCGAGGCCCGCGAGCAGTGACGCGGCAGCGAACGCGGCGGTGCTGTCGAACTCGTTGTAGAGGATCTCGATGTGCAGCGGCAGCGTGTTGGTGAGCCCGCGGATGTGGCCCGAGACGACGGACACCGCGCCGAACTCGCCCATCGCACGCGCCGCGCACAGCAGCACGCCGTAGAGCAGGCCCCATTTGATGTTGGGCAGCGTCACGCGACGGAACATCGTCCACGCACCGGCACCGAGCGAACGCGCGGCGAGTTCCTCGTCGGCACCTTGCTGCTGCATCAGCGGAATGAGTTCGCGTGCGACGAAGGGAAAGGTGATGAAGATCGTCGCCAGCACGATGCCGGGTCGCGCGAACAGGATCTTGAGGTCGTGCGCTTCGAGGAAGGACGCGAACCATCCGTGCGAGCCGAACAGCAGCACCAGGCACAGGCCGGCGACTACCGGCGACACCGCGAACGGCAGGTCGATCAATGCGAGCAGCAGGCGCTTGCCGCGAAACTCGAAGCGCGTCACCGCCCATGCGAGCAGCAGGCCGAAGAAGGCATTGAGCGGCACCGCGATGCCCGCGGTGAACAGCGTGAGCTTCAGCGCGGCGATGGCGTCTTCCGTTGCAAGCGCCTCCCACCACGTGCGAAAGCCCTGACCGAACGCCGCGCCCAGCACCATCGCGAGCGGCAACACCACCAGTGCGGCCATCAACACGAAGGCCAGCACGATCAGCGGCCAGCGCATCCACGCCGGCGCATCGAGCGGATGACGCTCAGCCACGACGTCGCTCCTTCGAATGTGCGAACAGCGATGGAATCGCATTGATCGCGAGCAGGCAGACGAACGACGCGACCAGCAGCAGCGCAGCGATCGCGATGGCGCCGTTGTAGTCGTATTCCTCGAGGCGGATGGTGATCAGGAGCGGCGCGATCTCGGTCTTGTACGGAAGGTTTCCGGCGATGAAGATCACAGAGCCGTACTCGCCGAGTGCGCGCGCGAATGCGAGCGAAAAACCGGTCAGCGCGGCGGGCAACACTTCCGGCAGTACCACGCGACGCCATGTCGTGAAGCGCGACGCACCCAACGACGCCGCGGCTTCCTCCTGCTCGCGACCCAGCGTCTCCAGCACCGGTTGCACCGTGCGCACGGCGAAGGGGAGACCGATGAAGACGAGCGCGATCACGATGCCGATCGGCGTGTACGCGATCTTCCATCCCAGCGATTCCGCGTACTGACCGACCCAGCCTTTCGGCGAATAGATCGCGGTGAGCGCGATGCCGGCGACCGCGGTTGGCAATGCGAATGGCAGGTCGACCAGCGCGTCCAGCAGGCGTCGCGCGGGAAAGCGATAACGCACCAGCACCCACGCGATGAGCACGCCGGCGAGCGATGCGATCACTGCCGCAACGAACGACGCACCGAAGCTGAGCGTCAATGCGTGCTGCACGCGCTCATCGCGGATCGCCCGCAGCCAGCCATCCGCACCGAGACCCGCCGCGCGCACGGCGAGCGCGAGCAAGGGCAGCAACACGACCGCGCCCAGCCACGCCATGCCGAGCCCGAGGCTCAGGCCGAAGCCGGGCAACGGCGAGCGCCGCGCACGTCGAGGCGTGCGCGGCGTCGGGCCTTCGATCGCGGTCGCCGCTGACGTCACGGGCGGTAGATGCGGTCGAAGAAGCCGCCGTCGGCGAAGTGCTGCGCCTGCGCCTTCTTCCAGCCGCCGAACGCGCCGTCGATGGTGACGAGCTTCACCTTCGGAAAGCGCGCGAGATCCGCGGCTGCAACGCCGGTGTTATCGATCGGACGGAAGAAGTGCTTGGCCGCGAGCTGCTGGCCTTCCGGCGAGTAGAGGAAGCGCAGATAGGCCTCCGCCTGCCTGCGCGTGCCGTGCTTGGCGACGTTCTTGTCGACCCACGCCACCGGCGGCTCGGCGAGGATCGACACCGACGGCACAACGATCTCGTACTTGCCGGCATTGCCCGGCTGCGCGAGCGTCAGTAGTGCTTCGTTCTCCCATGCGATCAGCACGTCCCCGATGCCGCGTTCGACAAACGTCGTCGTCGCGCCGCGCGCGCCGGAGTCGAGCACCGGCACGTTCTTGAATAGCTTGCCCATCCAGTCGACGACCTTGTCGCCGTCGCGCAACTGCTGCGACGCGTACGTCCAAGCGGCGAGGTAATTCCAGCGCGCGCCGCCCGAGGTCTTCGGGTTCGGCGTGATCACCGCGACTCCCGGCTTCACCAGGTCGCCCCAGTCCTTGATGCCCTTCGGGTTGCCCTTGCGTACCAGCAGCACGATGGTGGACGTGTAGGGCGCGCTGTTGTGCGGCAGTCGGGTCTGCCAGTTCGCCGGCAGCAACTTGCCGCTCGAAGCGATGGCGTCGATGTCGCCGGCGAGCGCCAGCGTCACGACATCGGCTTCGAGGCCGTCGATGACGGAACGCGCCTGCTTGCCGGAGCCGCCATGCGATGCGCGGATGTCGAGCGTCTCGCCGGTCTGTTGTTTCCACTGCGCCGCGAAGCGCGTGTTGACGTCCGCGTAGAACTCGCGTGTCGGGTCATAGGAGACGTTGAGCAGTTGCAGGTCTTTCGCGTGCGCGGCGCCGGCGAGCAGTGCCGCGGCGAGCACGGCGGTGCGGAGCAAGATCTTCATGGGGGAGGTCTCTGCGGTCAGAAGGAAACTTGGGCGCGGGTGAAGAAGGTCTTCTCGCTCTCGCGGTCGGCGCCGGCGATCGCACCGCCGACGAAGTCGGCCTGCGAGTAGTTGGCGACGAGCTTGAGGTTCTGCGTCAGGTACCAGTTGACGCCGACCGTCCACGCACGCGTGCGGCGTGCCGATGCGGCGGAGTCGGCGAACAGCGGGAAGGCGTCGTCGTCTATCTCCAGGGCGCCGATGCGCGCCGCGAGTTCCACTGCACCGAAGCCTGCGCCGCCGACGTTAAAAGGATGGTTAGGGCGCGTTACGCCGCGATAGGACGCGTCCTCGCCGGTGAGCACCCAGCTCGCGGCGAGCTGCCAGGCGCGGTTGTCCAGCGATGCGGCGGTCGCGCCGACGCGGACGTCCTGCTTCGACTCGATGTATTCGCCGAGCACCCCGAACGGGCCGACGTACCAGTACGCCTGCGGCGACCAGCGACGACGCTCGCCATTAGCCAGTACCGCGGCGCGATAGCCGAAGAACTGCACCTGCCCCGGCGTGCGGTAGCGCGGCAAGGCATTCGCGCCGGTGCCGGTCACGTCGCCGGTGCTCGCGGCGATGCCGAAGCCCAGGCCCGATGCGGCACTCGCGTCGTCGCGGAACGGTTCCCAGAACACGCGCGCGGCGTATTCGAGATGCGTATCCGGATTGCTCGACATCGGTGCGTCGCGGCCATCGGGCGCGCCGTTGAACGCGCCGGC
Source organism: Lysobacter sp. HA35 (assembly GCF_054061195.1). Taxonomy (NCBI): domain Bacteria; kingdom Pseudomonadati; phylum Pseudomonadota; class Gammaproteobacteria; order Lysobacterales; family Lysobacteraceae; genus Lysobacter; species Lysobacter sp. HA35. The sequence continues at coordinate 2,743,591 of NZ_JBSSDY010000001.1, forward strand.
CGCGTAGGTTAGCCCGTTGCCGAACTCGCCCTGCAGCTGAACACCGTAGTCGCGGTTGGGCGCCAGTTCGGACGGTAGGCCGAGCTCCATGAACGTCGTCGCGCCCGATGACTGCAGGCGCTCCAGCCCGATCGGCGTCTTGAACTTGCCGGCGCGCACCGTCGCGCGCGGGTCGAACTTCAGGTCGACGTAGGCATCGGCGATCGTCGCGCTATCGCCGGCGAATTCCGGCATCAGGCGGAAGCCGACCAGCTTGCCGAAGCTGCCTTCGAGGATGGGCTGCACGCGGCGCAGCAGGAAGGTGTCGTTCTGCGGCAGCGCGCGGTCGTCGATCCAGGCGCGGCCGTCGGCCTGCACCAGCCCACGCAACTTCACTTCGACGCCTTCGCTGGCCGGCGACTTGAACGAAACGCCCTTGGCCGCGCTGACGGTGAGCGTCGAGGCGGTGGCCGCCTTGTTCGCGTTGTCCTCGACCTGCAGCTCGAGCTGGCGTTCGATGACTTTCAGGCGTTGGTCGAGATCGGCGACTGACGGGCCGGACGCATCGGCCTCGGCCGGCACGCCGAGCCGTTGTTCGAGCACGCGCAGGCGTTCGGACAACTGTTCGACGGTGGGCGGCGCGGCCTGCGCATGCGCGGCGCCGGTGGCGGCGAGCAGCGCGAGCGCGAGCAGGGTGGGACGTGGTGACATCGGGTTCTCCGGGAAATGAGTGGTCGCGCGTCCGGCGGTCCGGTCGGCGCGTATCGGGTCAGCGTCCGTCGACGCGCACTTTCTGGCTGCGCGTGATCTGGACGATGCGGTCGCTGTGGACGACGACCTCGACCGAGCCGTAATGCAGCTCGCGCAGTGCGGCGAGCACGGCTTCCTCGGCTTCGGTGACGGGAATGGCGAGCCGCGGTGGATCGCGGCGGGGCGTCGTCGGAAACGGCGTGGCGGTCATGCGGGGGTCTCCACGTCGAGCAGTTCACCGCTGGCGAGCGCCTGCACGCTGACGCCGTCGAGCACCCGCGACAGCGCGTCGCGGGCCTCGCGCATCACGGCGCGCAGGCCGCAGGTGTCCGGGTCCGGGCATTCGGGGCAGGCCTTGTAGGCGGTGACGCTGGCGCAGCGCACCGGCGCGAGCGGGCCGTCGATCACCCGGATGACGTCGCCGAGCATGATTCGCACGGCGGGCTTCGCGAGCGCGTGGCCGCCGGTGGGGCCGCGGCGGCTGTCGACCAGGCCGGCGTCGCGCAGCTCCACGAGGATGGCCTCGAGGAATTTCTCCGGCGTGCCGCTGCGCTCGGCCAGCGTGCGCGCCTGCAGCCGCGCGCCGTCGGCCTGCGCCAGCGCGCTCAGGGCGCGCAGTGCGTACTTGGCCTTCATCGTCAGCATTTCCCATTCACCATGTGGGAAATCTGCCCGGCGCGCCGCTCGCTGCGGAAACGGCGCCTGCTCATCACCTCATGCCGGGTCGGCATGTCGGCGTCACGCGGCTACGATGACCGCATGCAGTCGCCGCTCCCGACCCTCGCCCGGACGAGCCTCGCCGTCCTCGGCGTGCTGGCCCTCGTCTGCACGGTCGGCCCGTGGTTGTTGCCGTTCGACGGACAGTCGCCCGACTGGAACGCGCTGTCGGTCGCGCCGGGCGTCGCGGGGCATGGCCTCGGCACCGATGCGATCGGCCGCGATGTCCTCGCGCGCACCCTGATGGGGGGCCGGCTCTCGCTCGGCATCGGTGTGCTGTCGAGCGTGCTCGCGCTGTTCATCGGACTGACCTACGGCGCGGTCGCGGGCCTCGCGGGCGGGCGCGTCGAACGCCTGATGGTGCGCGCGCTCGACGTGCTCAGCGCGATCCCGTTCCTGCTGGTCGTGATCCTGCTGCTCACCTTGTTCGACCGTTCGCTGACGTTGCTGCTCGCCGCGATCGGCGGTTATGTCTGGATCGACTTCGCACGCGTCATGCGCAGCGAGGCCGCGCGACTTCGCAGTGCACCGTTCGTGCTCGCTTCCGAAGCGATGGGCGCGACCTTTGGCCAGCGCCTGCGCCTGCACGTGGTGCCGAACCTGTTGCCGCTGGCGATGGTGTACCTCGGCCTGATCCTGCCGCAGGCGATCCTGGTCGAAAGTTTTCTCGGCTTTCTCGGCCTTTCCATCGACGAACCCGGCGCGAGCTGGGGTTCGCTATTGAGCGACGGCGTGCAGGAACTCGACAGCGCACCGTGGACGCTGCTGTTTCCCGCCGCGTTCCTCGTCGCCACGCTCGCCGCATTCCAGATGCTCGGCGACGGCCTGCGCGATTGGCTCGACGTGCGCACGCGTCCGCAGGCGGCGGCGTGACTGCGTTGCTCACCTTGCGCGACCTCGACGTGCGCGCGGGCGAGCGTCGCCTGCTCGCGTTGCCGCAATTGGAGTTACGCGCTGGCGAATGCACGGCATTGGTCGGCGAGAGCGGCAGCGGCAAGAGCCTCACCGTGCAGTCGCTGCTCGCGTTGTTGCCGCATGGGCTGCACGCGCGCGGCACGCTGACGTTCGACGGTCGCGACATCGCGCTTGATTCGACGGCGCATCGCGCGCTCGCGGGGCATGGGCTTGCCTGGGTGCCACAGGACCCGCTGGCGTCGCTGCATCCACTCAAGCGCGTCGGCGCGCAGCTGGTCGAGACCTTGCGCGCGGTGCGTGGGTTGTCGTCACGCGATGCGTCGATCGAAGCGCGTGCATTGCTCGATCGCGTGCAGGTGCCGGAGCCCGACGCCGCATCGCGTCGCTATCCGCACGAGTTCTCCGGCGGGCAGCGCCAGCGCATCGCGATCGCGTTGGCGCTGGCCACGCGTCCGCGCGTGCTGGTTGCCGACGAACCGACGTCGGCGCTCGATGCACGCATCGCCCGCGACGTGCTGCGGCTGCTCGATAGCCTGCGTCGCGACGATGGCCTCGCGGTGTTGCTGGTCAGTCACGACCTGCCGCTGGTCGCCGCTCACGCGCAGCACGTGCTGGTGCTTAAGCGAGGTGAGCTCGTCGAAAGCGGTGCCGCACGCGACGTGCTCGAATGGCCGACGCATCCGTATACGCGCGAACTCGTCGCGAGCGAGACGGCAGGCGATGTCGATGCGGTAGGGGACGCGACTTCGCCCGACATCGTGCTCGAGGCGCGCGACCTGCGCCTGCGCTATCCCGGCGCGCCGCGCGATGCGCTGGATGGCGTCGACCTCGTCCTGCATCGTGGCGAAGCGCTGGCGCTGGTCGGCGAGAGCGGCAGCGGCAAGAGTTCGCTCGGTCGCGCGTTGCTGCGGCTCGTGCGCAATGCGCGTGGCGAAGTGCGGCTGCACCACCAAGGCGTCGCGCACGATCTGTTGCGTCTGTCGCCGCGCGAACTGCGCGAGGTGCGGCGTGCGATCGGCGTCGTCTTCCAGGATCCGTATGCATCGCTGGACCCGCGCATGCGCGTGGTCGATCTGGTGACCGAGCCGTTGCGGCTGTTCGGCGAACGCGATGCGCCGACCTTGCGCGAACACGCCGTGGCGCTGCTGCACGACGTCGGCCTCGATGCCTCGATGCTCGACCGCCATCCGCGCCAGTTCTCCGGCGGGCAGCGTCAGCGCATCGCGATCGCGCGTGCGCTGGCGAACAATCCGGCACTACTGCTGTGCGACGAAGCGGTGTCGGCGCTCGACGCGCATCACCGGCTGTCCATCCTCAACCTGCTCGACCGCCTCAAGCGCGAGCGTCGACTGTCGTTGCTGTTCATCACCCACGATCTCGCCGGTGCCTCGCGCGTGGCCGAACGCATCGCGGTGATGGAGCAGGGGCGCATCGTCGAGATCGGTGCGACGCGCGATGTACTCGCGTCGCCGCAACATGCACACACGCGGGCGCTGCTCGACGCGCGCCCGGCCTAGATCAGAGCACGCCCCAACCGAGGTGCAGGCGGATCACCGCCACCACGATCACGACGAGGTTGATCACCAGCCCGGCCTTCGCGCGGCCGCGATGCTCGCGTCGCGTCAGTGCGAACGCGATCGCACCGAGGATCGCGCCGAACGCGGCGAATGGAATCACCAGCCAGTTCATCGCGCCGAGCAGCGGAATGAGCGCGAGCAGCATCCAGAGCAGCATGCCGATGCCCCACAGAAGGCTGATCAGACCCATCGTTTCACCTCAACCGTGGCAACCGTCGATTTCAAGGCGCAGTTCGCGCCGGCAGACGCGCGCATGCAGCACCACGCGCGGTGCATCCGGCGCGGCCGCGGCGAGCGCGGCGTCGACCGCATCGATCTCGTCGGCTTCGCGCACGTAGGCCTTCAGCACCGTCGATGCGCCGAGTTGCGCGGCCAGATCCGGGCGACGCGTGCGCGCGACGCCGATCAGCGCGCGGATGTTTTCCAGCGTCTCGTCGAGCTGCGCATTCGGGCAGTCCGGATGCAGCGATTCGTGTCCACGGATCGACGCGGTGCCCGACAGCAGCAACGGCATCGGCGCGGGCGGCAGCATGGCGCGCGCGAAGCTCGGCGGCTGCGGGCCGTACTGGCGCGGGTAGCGATAAGCGCTGACCTGTCGCGGGTTTTCCAGCGGCACGCCGGCCGCGCGCGACGCCAGCCAGTAGACCTGCAGACGACCGTTCGGATTCACACGGCCGATCGCGGTGGCCGCCGGCAAGGTCGTGGTCGACAGCGCTTCGCCGAGACCTTCGGCGCGACCCACACAGAAATGCTTGTAGCGCTCCTCGTCTCCTTCGCCGACGGTGATGTCGTCAAGGTAGTTCCAGATGCGCAGCAGATGCGGATAGCCGAGCGTCGCCGTGTGCGTGCGCAGTGCGGCGTACGCATGCTCGGCCGCAGCGCGGATGTCGCCGTCCACTTCCGGCACGTCCATCGCGGCAACCAGCAGCGCACCGTCGTGCGCGTACGCCAGGTCATCGATGCGCCCGTGCGCGACGCGGCCGCCGCTGCGCCAGACTTCGAACGGCGCGGCTTCGCGCGGCTCCAGTGCGACGCGGATCAGGCGCGGGTCGTCGGACGTCGGTGCGTCATCGCCGAACGCCACGACCGCAAGCACGTCCGGCGACGCGAGCAGAACGTCCAGCGATTCGTTCGAATACGCGACCGACAGCGCCGGCGCGCAGGTCGACAACGGCAGGGTCATGGCGCGTCCTGCAGCGTGTCGCCATCGAAACCGGTGCGTGCATGCCGACGACGCGCGAACCAGTCGCGTACCGCGGTGCGCAGCATGCCGAGCGCATTCAAGGCATAGATGATGCGGAACACACGCAGGCGCCAGATCACGGCGCGTGCCTGGAACACGTCCCCGGCAAGCATGGACACCACCGCGCGCTCCACGCCCCAAACATCGCGCGGATTCGCGAACAGGTGCTTCATGGTCGGCGAGGTGAAGCGGTAGATGAACCACTTGAACTCGTCGATGCCGCCGTCGAATTCCTTCTGCAGCGCGCGCAGGATGGACGCTTCGCGCGCAGGCTCGCGCAGCACCGCGTCGACGGCCTTCGCGCCCTGCTCGGCGCTGTGCATGGCGAGGTAGACGCCCGACGAGAACATCGGGTCGACGAAGGCATACGCGTCGCCAACCATCAACCAGCCCGGGCCGTGCATGCGCGTGCATTCGTAGGCGTAGTTGCCGGTGGCGTGCACCGGTGCGCAACGTTCGACGCCGACCATGCGCGCGGCCGCTTCCGGCACGGACATGATGGTGCGCATCAGGAACGCCTCGCTGTCGCCGCCTCGTTCCTTCAGATAATCGGGCGAACACACCGCGCCGATGCTCATGACGTCGTCACGCAGCGGGATGAACCACATCCAGCCGTGCGCGTGGCGGTAGACGGTGATGTTGCCGGCGTCCTCGCCTTCGCGACGCGCGACGCCGCGGTAGTGGCTGAACACCGCGGCCGACTGGTGGCGGTCGTTGCGCTTCTTGAGCTTGAGCGCGCCGCCGATCAGCGTGTCGCGGCCGGTCGCGTCGATCAGCATGCGAGGACGCAGCGCGTACGCGCCGTCCGGGCCGATCGCATTCACGCGCGACGGGCGGCCGTCGGCATCGAACTCGACCTTGCCAACCTTCGTGTTTTCGCGCGCATCGACGCCGGCATCGCGTGCATGCTGGAACAGCAGGTGGTCGAACTCCTCGCGCTTGACCTGGAAGGCGAAGTCGCTGCTTCCACGCAGCGCGTGGTCGAAATGGAAGACGTTGTAGCGGCCGCCGTCGGTGGGGAAGTCGGCGCCGCGCTTGAGCACACCGATTTCGCGCACTTTCTCCAGCACGCCGAGGCGTTCGAGGATCGGCATATTCATCGGCAGCAACGACTCGCCGATGTGGAAACGCGGATGCACCGCCTTTTCCAGCATCACCACGGACCACCCGGCCCGCGCCAGCATCGTCGCTACCGTGCTGCCCGCCGGACCGCCGCCGACCACACCAGCACATCACACGCCTCCGGGGCATCGGTGGCAGAATTTCGCACTTCACTCATCCTGCCGATGATACCGGGCGCGCCGCGCCGGACGGGCCTGAACCGTTCACGGCTTGCGGTCCCGTAGCGGCCGGCGGATGGTGGCATCCCTGAATTGACGGAAGACCCGATGTCCCAGACCGCCGCCGAAACCGAACTGGCCGAGCTTCTCGTCCAGAGCCTCAACCTCGAAGGCGTGAACGCCGCCGACATCGATCCCGCGGCGCCGCTGTTCGGCGACGGCCTCGGCCTCGATTCGATCGACGCGCTGGAACTCGCGCTGGCGATCAGCAAGCGCTACGGCTTCCAGCTGCGCAGCGACAGCGACGAGAACCGCCGCATCTTCGGCTCGCTGCACGCGCTCAGCGAGCACGTCCAGGCCAACCGCACCGCCTGACATGAACATGGCGCTCGCGCGCCTGCTGCTCAGCGCGGCGTACCCGCTGCTCGCGCACGCCGCGAGCGCGGCGCACGACCCGCGCCTCGCCGCCCTCGCGCTTCTCGACATCGTCCTGATCGTTCTGGTCGTCCCGCTCGGCCAGCGTCGCGCGTGGGCGTGGGCGACGGTCGCGCTGTCGGCAGTGCTGCTGTGGTTCGCGCAGAAGTCGGTGCCGCTGCCGGTCGCGCTGCTGCTGCCGCCCGTGGTGTTCCCGTGGCTGGTCGCGTGGTTCTTCGCGCGCACGCTTCGCGCCGGACGCACGCCGCTGATCAGCCGGATCGTGGCTGGCCTGGAAGACTGCACGCCCGCCGACCTCGCGCCGCCGCTCAAGCGCTACACGCGCAACCTCACGCGGCTGTGGGCGATCGTGCTGGTGTGTATCGGTCTGGCGAACTGCGTGCTCGGCATCATCGCGGTGCCGGACGGGCTGCTCGTGCGGCTTGGTTATGCGCCCGTCGTGACGGTGCCGCAGATCGTGTGGTCGTGGTTCGCCAACCTGCTCGACTACGGCGTCGCCGGCCTGTTGATGGCGGTGGAATACGTCGTGCGCATGCGCCTGTTTCCCGATCGTCCGTACAAATCCCTTTCCGAATTCATCCGCCGCCTGACTGCACTCGGTCCCGCCTTCTGGCGCGACGTGATGCGCTGACCGACTCATGTCCGCCTCGACCGAATCCATTTCTTTCAATGAACCCCTGCCGCTGCGCGCGGCGTGGCTCGCGTTCAATGCATTGCAGTTCGCTTTCACGCTTGCGTGGACGGCGGCGGGCATCACGGTCGCGCTGACCGTGCGCGCGATCACGCGCAGCACGCGCATTCCGCTACGCATGGCCGCATGGATGTGGGCGCCGGTGCTGATCCGCGGCGCGGGCGCGCGGGTGGACGTACGCGGCGTGGAGAACGTCGACTGGTCGAAACCCTGCGTGCTGGTGGCGACGCACGAATCGGTGATCGACATCTGTGCGCTGTTCCGCGCGGTGCCGGTGCCGCTGCGCTTCATGCTCAAGCAGGAAATGACGCGCGTGCCGTTCGTAGGCCGCTATGCGAAGTCGATGGGCATGTGCTTCATCGAACGCGACGGCAACCGCGCGTCCATGGTCAAGAGCCTGCGCGCGGCGTCCGATATCGTGAAGGCCGGCCACGTGCTGTGCATCTTTCCGGAAGGCACGCGCACCAAGAACGGCCGCGTCGGTGAGTTCAAGGCCGGCGCGTTCCAGGTCGCGCTGGCGACCGGCGTGCCGGTGATCCCGGTCGCGATGACGGGAAGCGGCGCGATCCTGCCGCCTAACGGTTTCCGCGTGCGGCCCGGCACGATCCGCCTGCGCATCGGCACGCCGCTGCTGCCCGAAGGCAAGGGCGGCGACGCGCGCCAGCATCTCGCCGACCGCGCGCGTCAGGCGATCCTCGCGCTGATGGCGCAGGATTGAGCGATGGACTTCGTCGTCGACGTCACGCATCCGAGCCTGCCTGGGCATTTTCCGGGCAATCCGATCGTGCCCGGCGTGGTTCTGCTCGATCACGTCGTCGAAGCGATCGAAGCCGCGCACGGCCCGCTCGCGCGACTGCGCCTGCCGCAAGTGAAGTTCCTCGAACCGCTGCGTCCGGGTGAACACGCGCGCATCGAACTCGACGGCGCCGCGCCGCGCTGGAAGTTCCGCGTGATGCGCGATGCGACGCTGCTTGCGAGCGGCGACGTCGTCGACGGAGACGCGCCGTGAACGACGCCTGGGCGAAGCGCCGTCCTGGTGGCAACTGGTTCGGCCTGTGGCTCATCCGCAACATCGGGCGTTATGGCGGACGCGGCGTCGCGCGCGTCCTGCTGTATCCGATCACGCTGTATTTCCTGCTGCGTCGCGGCTACGAGCGCGAACAGTCGAAGCGTTTCCTGACGCGCGCACTCGGCCGGCCGGCAACGCTGATCGACAGCGCGCGCCACATCCACACCTTCGCTGCGACCATCCTCGATCGCGTATTCCTGCTGAGCGGCGAACTCGATCGCTTCGACATCCGCACGACGGGTCTCGACGAGCTGCATGCACCTCTCGATCGCGGGCAGGGCGTACTGCTGGTCGGCTCGCACCTCGGCAGTTTCGATGCGATGCGCGTGCTCGGCATGCGCCGCCCGCAGACCAAGATCCGCGTAGTTCTGCACAAGCAGCACAACGCCGCGATGCAGGCGCTGCTCGATGCGCTGAACCCGGAACTCGCCGCGAACATCATCGACGCCGGCATGGACGGGCCGTCGATCGTGCTCGCGATCAAGGAAGCCACCGACGCGGGCGCGATCGTCGCCATGCTGGTCGACCGCGCGCGCCCCGGCGAAGCCACCGTCGACGTGCCCTTCCTCGACGGCATCGCGCCGATGCCGACTGCGCCGTGGATGATCGCGGCCATGCTACGCCTGCCCGTCTGCGTCGCCTTCGGCCTGTACCGCGGCGGCAACCGCTACGACCTCGACTTCACCATGTTCAGCGACGGTCTGGTCGCCGACCGGCATAACCGCCGCGCGGTCATCGACGACTGCGTGCGCCGCTATGCCACCGCGCTCGAGGCGACGGCCAAGCAGTCGCCGTACAACTGGTTCAACTTCTTCGACTTCTGGCGCGAGACCGACCATGCCGCGACGCTCCCTGCTTCCGCTCCTGCTGCTGGCCCTGGCGACGCCGACGCTCCACGCCGCCTCGCCTGAGATCGATACCGGCTGGATCCTGTCGAAGCTGGCGCGACCGGCGCCAATGCGCACGCAGTTCCTCGAACTGCGCGGCTCGCGACTTCTCAAGGCGCCGCTCCGCATCGAAGGCGAATACGCGAGGCCGACCGACGACACGCTGGTGCGCGACGTGCGCGCGCCGTACGCCGAGACGTCGACCATCCGCGCCGGCAGCGTGACGATCAAGCGCGGCACGTCCTCGCATACCTATTCGCTGGATCGCGCGCCGCAGCTCGCGGGCCTGCAGTCGAGCTTCGGCGCGCTGCTCAGCGGTGATCGCGCGCAGCTCGAACGCGCGTTCAACCTCACGAGCAACGGCACTCGCGAGCAGTGGACGCTGCACCTGTCGCCGAAGGACGCGCGCATGGCCGCCTACGTGCGCGACATCGCGTTATACGGTCGCGGCTCCGAACTGCGCTGCATCGAGACGCAGCCGAGCAAGGGCGACCTGCAGCGCACGCTGCTCGCCGGGGCGGCGCAGTCGGCATCGAACGTGGCCGATGCCGCATCGCTCGCGATGCTGTGCCGCGGCACGCCCGTGCGATGAGCCACGAACCGCGCACGCTCACGCCCGCACTTCGTCTCGTACTCGCCTTCGTCTGGCTCGCGCTGCTCGGCCTGCTGGGCTGGGCCGCAAGCCGCACGCTCGATCTGGGCGGCGACCTGCGCAAGTTCATGCCGGCGCCGCAAACGCCGGCGCAGCACCTCTTGATCGACGAGCTCGGCGAAGGCCCGGGCTCGCGACTGCTTCTGCTTGCGATCGACGGTGGCACGCCCGAACAACGCGTCGCACAGTCGCGCGCACTTGCCGCGAAGCTGCGCGCGACCAAGGGCATCGCACTCGTCGCCAACGGTGATGCCGATCTTTCGGCGATTCCCGAACGCCTGCGTCCGTATCGATACCTGCTGTCGGACGAGCCGTCGACCGGCGGCCTGGGCGCGGCCGCACTGTCCGACGAACTGCAGCAGCGCGTCGCCGATCTCGGTTCGCCGATGGCATCGATGATCGAACCGATCATCGAGCGCGATCCGACGCTGGAGATGCTCAAGCTCGCCGAACGCTGGCAGCCGGCCGCGTCGCCGCAGAAGGTCGACGGCGTGTGGATGAGCCGCGACGGCAGGCGCGCACTGCTCGCCGTGCAGACCACCGCCGCGGGGTTCGATCCGAAGGGGCAGGAAGCCGCGGTCGGTGACATCCGTGCGGCGTTCGATGCGGTGCATGCGAAGTCGCCGACGCATCTGGTGCTCACCGGCCCGGGCGCGTTCGCGGTGGAAGTCGCCGGGCGCACGCAGCGCGAGGCCAGCCTGATCGGCACCGTCGATTCGATCTGCTTCGTGCTGCTGTTGTGGATCGCGTATCGCTCATGGAAGGCGCCGCTGCTCGGCGGCTTGCCACTCGCGACGGCGGGCCTCACGGGTCTCGCCGCGGTCGCGTTCTGCTTCGACGGCGTGCACGGCATCACGGTCGCGTTCGGGTTCACGCTGATCGGCGTCGCGCAGGACTATCCGATCCATCTCTTCAGCCACCAGCGGCCCGGGCTGTCGCCGTGGGCAAGCGCCAAGGCGTTGTGGCCGACGCTGGGCACCGGCGTCGCGTCCACCTGCATCGCGTATATGACGTTCCTGGTGTCGGGCGTCGACGGCCTGCGCCAGCTCGCGGTGTTCACCGTGGTCGGGCTCGGCAGCGCCGCGCTGGCCGCGCGCTTCCTGCTGCCCGGCCTGATCGATCCCGCACCGCGCGACGTCGCGCAGTCGCGTCGCCTGCGTTCGTGGTGGGCACACATCGAACGCTGGCCGCGCCTCGGTGTCGTGTCGGGGCTGGTGATCGCCGCGCTCGCGCTTGCCGGCATGGCGTTCGCGCCCGGCCCCTTCTGGGAAAACGACCTGTCGCGCCTGACGCCGGTGCCGGCCGCGTCGCTGCAGCAGGATTCGCAGCTGCGCGGCGAACTCGGCGCACCCGACGTGCGTTATCTGGTCACGCTGCAGGGCCGCGACGTCGAATCCGTGCTGCAGCAGAGCGAGCGCCTGATGCCGGTGCTGGATCGACTGCGCGCCGAGCACACGATCGCCGGCTACGACCTCGCCGCGCGCTACATGCCCAGCGCGGCGACGCAGCGTCAGCGTCAGCAGCGTTTGCCGGACGACGCGACATTGCGTCGCGATCTCGGCACCGCAGTCGAAGCGACGCCATTCCTGCCGGATGCGTTCGAAGGCTTCGTCGCCGATGTCGACACCGCACGCACCGCGGCGCCACTGACACCGCGTGATCTCGCCGGCACGCCGCTGGCGAGTGGCGTCGAAGGCCTGCTGCTGCAACGCGCGGATCGTGCGACCGCATTGGTCACGCTCACCGGGCTTACCGATCCAGCCGTCGTCGCCACCGCACTGCGCGGCACCGGCGCGCAGCTGATGGATCTCAAGGACGCGTCGGAATCGCTGGTCGCCGCGTATCGCGGCCGTGTGCTGTGGGCGCTCGCGCTCGCCGGTGTGCTGCTGATCGTCACCGTCTTCATCGCACTACGCTCGCCGCGTCGCGTGCTGCGCGTGCTCGCACCGATGGCGCTGACCACGCTGCTGATCCTCGCGGTGCTGCGCCTCACCGGCGTCGAGCTCAACCTGTTCCATCTGGTCGCGCTGATCCTCGCGGCAGGTCTGGGCCTGGACTACGCACTGTTCTTCGACCACGCCGGCGACGACTACGAGGAGCAGGTGCGCGCGCTGCACGCGATCATCGTCTGCTCGCTGACCACGCTGCTGGTGTTCCTGCTGCTCGGCCTGTCGACGATTCCCGTGTTGCGCGCGATCGGCCTGCCGGTCGCGATCGGTGTCGCCGCGAACTTCGTGTTCGCGCTGCTGATCGTGCGGCACGACAGCGTGCCGACCGAACAGATCGCATGACCGCATTACCCGACAGCCGCGACGCGATCGCGCGACTCGTGCCGCACCAGGGCCGCATGTGCCTCTGGCAGCGCGTGGTCGCGGCGGACGAACGCAGCATCCGCGTGCAGGCCTTCGATCATGGCGACGCCGCGCATCCGCTGCGCCATCGCGGTCGTCTCGGCGCCGTGCATCTCTGCGAATACGGCGCGCAGGCCATGGCGGTGCATGGCGGGCTGCGCGTGCACGCGATGGGCGGTGCGCCACGCCCGGGCCTGCTGGTCGCGTTGCGCGGCGTGGTGCTGCATCGCGATCGAATCGACGATCTCGATGGTTCGCTCGAAGGCGAAGCCGAAGTGCTAATGGAAAGCGACACCGGCGCGCAGTACGCGTTCGTGATCCGCCATGCCGGCGACGTCATCGCCGAAGGTCGCGCGGCGGTGATTCACCCGTCGATGTAAACGACGGGCGGCGGTCAGTGCCACATGCGCGCCGCAAGACGCGATGCGGCGTTCTGCATGTCGACGCGCTGGGACTTGCGACGACTGAGTTCCTCGTCCGCGCGCTGGAACACGGACAACGCATTTTCCGTCGGCGAGGTACTGGCCGCTGCGGCGGCGATTGCTTCGGTGCCGAGGATCGCGGCCGATGAATTGCCGACGCGCTCGATGGCCTGCAGCCGTTCGGGTGCGACCTCGCCATTGAGTGTCAGCACCAGCTCCGGCGCACCGCTCACGCGATTGAGCGCTTCGCCCGGTTCCAACAGTCGTTCGAGCGCCGTGCCGCACTGCTGCAGCGCCTGCTCGACTGCGCGATGCCCGCGCTGTGCGACCGTGCGTGCATAACCCTGCAGTTCAACGATGGCGACGGAATAACCCGACTTCGACGGCGCCGTTTCGACCGCGGCCTGCAACGCCGACGCGCGCTGAGCATCCAGCAGCTGCCGGCGCGATTCGAGCAGGTTCATGGTGATGCGCGCCAGCGCAGCGAGTGCTTCGCGCTGCGACGAATCGAGATGGCGCGGCTTGTGGTCGATCACGCACACCGTGCCGACCGCGGTGCCGTTCGGCGTAACCAGCGGCATGCCCGCATAGAAGCGAATGCCGAGTCCGCCGGTGACGTCCGGATGGTCGGAGAAACGCAGGTCAGTGCTCGCATCGGGAACTTCGAGCAGCACCTGCGGTTCGCGGATCGCCTGGTCGCAGAACGCGACGTCGCGCGAGGTTTCGCTGGACTCGATGCCGAGGCGCGACTTGAACCATTGGCGGTCGCGATCGATCAGCGACATCGTCGCCACCGGCGCATCGCACAGGCGCGCGGCCAGGCGCACGATGTCGTCGTACGCGGCTTCCGGCAACGAGTCGACGATGCGGTAGGTGTCGAGATCGCGCTGGCGCTGGCGTTCGGGCATTGCAGGTCTCCGCGGCGCGTAGCCCATTGTCGAAAACCCGCGTGCAGGCGCAATGGGCGAAAACCCCCAGATCGCGTACCGGATTCGCGAACCGCGACGGCCGCCACGCCCTGCGCCACAATGCCGCGGAATTCACAGGGATTTCGCAGATGACCCTTCGACGCGCACTCGTCACCGGCGGCAGCGGCGATCTCGGCGGCGCGATCGCGCTTCGGCTCGCGTCGCAGGGCGCGCACGTCATCGTGAATGCGAACCGCGGGCTGGAGCGCGCGCAGTCGGTGGTCGATGCGATCCATGCGAGCGGTGGCTCGGCCGAGGCGATCGCGTTCGACGTCGCCGATGGCGACGCGAGCGGCGATGCGATCGCGCGCATCCTCGAAGCCGGCGCGGTGCAGATCGTCGTCAACAACGCCGGCATCCACGACGACGCGCCGCTGGCGGGCATGGGTCGCGAGCAGTGGACGCGCGTCATCGACGTCTCGCTGCACGGTTTCTACAACGTGACGCAGCCGCTGCTGCTGCCGATGGCGCGCGGGCGTTGGGGCCGCATCGTCAGCATCTCCTCGGTGGCGGCGGTGACCGGCAATCGCGGGCAGACCAACTACGCCGCGGCCAAGGCGGCGCTGCACGGCGCGTCGAAATCACTGGCGCGCGAGATGGCGAGCCGCGGGATCACGGTGAACGTGGTCGCGCCGGGCGTGATTGAGGGCTCGATGGCGAAGGACGCGTTCCCGGCCGAGACGATCAAGCAGATCGTGCCTGCGGCGCGGGCGGGCCGGCCCGAGGAAGTCGCGGCGGTCGTCGGGTTTCTGTGCAGCGACGACGCGGGCTACGTGACCGGGCAGGTGATCGGCGTCAACGGCGGCATGGCATAACGCCTCACGCGTCGACGACGAAGCTGAGCGATCGCCCGCGCCGCGCGCCTGCGTCGACGCGGCGATGTCACCGCCGCTGCTACACCGACTGCCCGGGCCGCATCTCGACGGCCGGAGCTTCCCGATGCTTCGTCGACTTGCGTCCGCCGCGCTGCTCGCGCTCTGCCTTGCCGGCCCTGTGGTTGCCGGCGAGCCGACGATCGATCCCGCGGCGCGCAATCCGCCGCCGACGGTCGCGCTGTCGACCTTCGACCACTTCGAGCTGCAGCCCGTGACGCTGGCACCAGGTCTGGAGGCGCACCGCGGCAACGTCATCGCGGCGCAATACCTGCAGGTCGACCTCGGCGAGCGCGTGCCCAAGCTGATCGACGCACGCAATGCGCTACCGCCGGACGCCGAGGTGCGCACACTGGTGATCCATCCCGAGGTGAGCGACATCCGCTTCATCACCGGCGGCAAGCGCGTGCTGTTCGGCGGATTTGCCGGCAAATCCTGGGCGCTGGTCACGCTGCACCTGATCGACAAGACCACCGGCGAGGTCATCGCCGAGCCGCAGTTCCTGCAGCACGCCAATTCGATCTTCGCCGGCTACAGCCTGGGCGCGGCCGACAAGCTGATGCTGGCGAGGCTTGCGGACATGGTGGCGTCGTACATCAAGACCAACTTCGATGCGCCGGTGGGCAGCGCGGTCGCCACCTCCGCGCCGGCGATGGACTGACGATGCACGTACGGTTCATCGATCCGGGGCAAGATGGCTTGAACCGACGGAGGCTGCCATGACCCTGCGCCCGCTGATCCCCGCACTGCTCGCCCTGGCGCTGACCGCCTGCGCGAGCGCATCGCACGTGATGATTTCCGACCCGCGCCCGCCGATCGCGGTGGAGCAGGTGCGCGTCTACGTGCAGCCGCCCGCCTCGCACTACGTCGAAATCGCGCTGCTCGATGCGAGCAGTGGCGAGTTCAGCTACGGCGCGCAGGCGCGCAGCGACAGCCTGATGCTCAAGTTGCGCACCGAAGCGGCGAAGCTCGGCGCGAACGGCGTGCTGCTGCAGGACCGCGGCCAGATCCCGTCGAACAGCGGTGTGGGTGTCGGCGTCGGCGGTGGCAGCTACCACGGCGGCGGCGGCTTCTCGAGCGGCGGCGTGAGCTTCGGCATCAGCCCGCCGAAGGAACTGGCCCACGCGATCGCGATCTACATACCGGACGCACCGGGCGGCTGACCGCCCGCATCGATTCAGGCCAGCGCGTCGGCCGTCGTGGTTTCCGCGTACCAGACCGCGGGCAACAGCGCCTCGCTCGGCGGACGATGTCCGTCGAGGATGAGTTCGAGGCCTGCATCGCCCAGCCCCGCGTGTTCGCGCCGGGCGTGCATGAGCAGTTCGGCGGCGAGGTCGCGCATGCGTTCGACGTCGCCACGCATGCGGGCAACGAACGCCTCGGCATCGAGCTGGTCGTTGAGCTGCCGATTGAGCTCGTGGAACCACGGGATCAGGTACTGGTCGAGCAGGCGATCGTCGAGCAGCGACGCTTCGCCGCGCGCGGTATTGCGTTCGCCCCACTTGCGCAGCAGTGACTGCACGCCGAGGTTGAGGGTGCGCGCCTCGCCGAACAGCGAGCGTAGCTGGCCCAGCACCTGCGGCGACGTCAGGTAGCCCGAGAAGAACAGCGGCGCGAGCAGCGACCAGTAGTACGTGTAGTCCCAGATCACCTTCAGCGGCATGACCTGCGCATCGCCGAACAGGCGGTACTGGTCCTGGTAGAGCGTCAGCGTGTTCTCGTAGAACGAGAAGTAGAGCTGCTGGTAGAGCTGCGCCATCGCGGTGATCGGCCGCCCCGCACGATCGGACGCGATCATCTCGGTGATGTACGTGTTCGAGATCGCGATGAAATCGCTGCCGGGCGAATAGAACGGGTCGAGGAACACACCGGCCTCGCCGGTGAGGGCCCAGCGATCGCCCGAGAACACCTGCTTCGCGCTGTGCGAGAAGTGGCGCATGAACATGAAGTCCTGCAGCTCGTGGCCGCCGGTTTCGAGCATCGACGCCACGCGCGGCTGGTGGCGATGCAGCCATGCCATCGCCTTCTCGTGCGTGTTGATCGTCTCCAGCGGGTGCAGGTCGCCGTCGCAGACGATGCCCAGCGAATGCTGGCCCGACGACAGCGGGATCAGCCAGAACCAGTAGCCCTCGCCGCACATGTGGTTGGTCGAGCGCCAGCGGTCGGGCGGCGTTGTGCGCGCCAGCCATTCGGCATCGGTCGACCAGTCGCGCGGATCGAGCAGGCCCGACACGCGCCACCACGCCGAATGCGCGTTGTGTTCGTTGGTCTGCGCGAGATCGAGCTTGCGCTTGATCAGCGCGGCGCGACCCGATGCGTCGACCACCCAGCGCGCGCTGATGTCGCGTGTGTCGCCGTCGGCCTCGAAGCGCACGCGATGCAGCGCGCCTTTGCTGCCGAGATCGAGCGAGCGCACCACCGCGCCGTCGATCAGTTCGACGCCCTGCGCACGCACGTGGTCGGTCAGGTAATTCTCGAAGCGACCGCGATCGATCTGCCACGACGTGGTGGGCAGCAGGCGGCTGACGCCGAGTTCCGTGCAGCGATCGACCTCGGTCTGGCCATCGCTGAAGAAAAAACGGAAGCCGAACTTTCGGATCTGCGCGGTATCGAGATGCTCACGCAGCCCGAGCACGGTGCCGAAATAATGCGCACCGATTTCGACGGTCGATTCGCCGACCTTGAATGCGCCTTCGCGCACCGGGTGATGATGGCGTTCGAGCACGGTAATGCGCACGTCGGGATCGCGCTGGCGCAATTGCAACGCGAGCGTCAGGCCGGCGAGGCCGCCGCCCAAGATGACGACGTCGGTATCGGGTGCGGCGGTCGTCATGGCTCAGCCGCTGTGCGCGGGCGCGGCCACGGCGTTCGGCGCGAACTCGCCGCTGGGGTCGTGGATGATCACCGGGTTGCCGCGCGTGCGGCGGTACTCGGTCACCAGGTTGCCGTAGGCGAGGACCTGCCCCACCACGTGCGAGGTGATGCGCCACAGGTCGCGCAGCGGGCGGAAATGGCTCTTGCGGAACTTCACCGGGCCGGACGCGGCCTGGTAGCGCGATTCGATCGGCACCGACACGCAGCGCACGCCGAGCTTGCGCGACGCGGAGATCAGCAGCTGCGCCTCATAGACGAAATCCTCGCCCGGAATGTCGCCCAGCGAACACACCGACGCCGGATAGAAACGCTGGCCGCTCTGTGTGTCGGCGATGCGGAAGCCGCAGCCGATCGCGATGCCCCAGTCGCCGAATTCGTTGGCAAGCCGGCGATACGTCGGCTGGCGAGAACGCTTGCGAAGGCGCGCGCCGATCACGATGTGCTCGGGATACGCATTGGCCGCGGCGAGCAGGCGCGGGATGTCGTCCGCCGCGTGCTGACCGTCGCCGTCCATGCTGATGACGCCCCGCATGCCGCGACGCATCGCTTCGTCGAAACCGTCGCGCAGGCCCGCGCCCTTGCCCATGCGGGTGGCGTGGCGGATCACGGTGATCGGCAGGTCGGAGACGCGTTCGACGGTGCCGTCGTCCGAGCCGTCGTCGATCAGGATCACGTTCGGGCAGTGCGCGAGCGCGCCTTCCACGACCTCGCGAATCCGCAGCTCCTCGTTGAGTGCGGGAATGACGATCGCGATATCGCGGGCGCTGATCGGCTCAGCCATGCAGGATCTCCACGTCGAGCACGCGTCCCGGGCCGGCCCGGAGCGTGCAGTGCGACCTTGCGGCCGCGAGGGCTTCGAACAACGGCAGCATCGGCCGCATCGCATTGTGCGGCGCGCGACCGGCCAGCGCACCGTCGGGCTCGTCCGCCGTTCCGTCGCGCAGGGAAAGGTTAAGGCGCGGCCCGCCGTCGCCGCGTGAGAGCACCAGCGCGCCGCCGAGCAGGCCTTCGCTGCGCTGCACCTTCGCCAGCGGACCGGCCGACGCCGCGTCGAACGCGGCCAGCAGCACGGCCTCGGCGCCCGTCGCGAGCTGCACGCAGGACTCGATCAGCGCCTGGGCGAACGTGGCGTCGTACGAACTGATGGACGTCGCGGGCGCCATCGCGCCGGCGCCGATGGTCCAGTAGCCCGCGGCGGCGTTGTGCACCGAGTTATGGAAGCGGATCGGCGATACCGATTCCGGTTGCTCGACCAGCGCCGCACACATGTAGTCGGTGATCGCGAGGTCACCGTGCATGGACGCGAACACCGAGGGCAGCGTCGTCGGATCGCGCCCCGCGGCGGCGCAGGCGGCCAGCGCGACGTCCAGCGCGACGGCGACGCTGTCCGGCGCGCGCCGGCGTTCGTTCGGCGGCAGCAGCTGCGGCGACGGTCGCGATGGCGCGTTGTCGGCGAGCGTGCCGTCGCGCACGAGTGCGAGCGCGGCGTTCCAGTCGGGCACGCCCGGCGCCCAGAAGCCGATGCCTTCGATGGTGGCGGCGAGCGTCATGCCGCGCGCCCGAACAGCAGCGAGCAGTTGTTGCCGCCGAAGCCGAAGGAATTGTTCATCGCGTAGCGGATGTCGCGATGCGCACTGTCGAAGCGGATCTGCGGGCCGCAGATCTCGTCCGGCGTGGAGGAACCGAGCGTGCCCGGCAGCTCGCCGCTTTCCAGCGCGAGCAGTGCGATCACCGATTCGACGATGCCCGCCGCGCCCAGCGTGTGGCCGGTGTAGGCCTTGGTCGAGCTCGCGTGCAGCGTGTCGGGGAACACCGCCTTGATCGCGAGTGATTCCGCGCGATCGTTCGCGGGCGTCGCGGTGCCGTGCAGGTTGAGGTAGCCGACGTCCGCGGCATCGACGCCACCACGCGCCAGCGCATCGCGCATCGCGTTCTGCGCGCCGAGGCCTTCCGGATGCGGCGCCGACATGTGGTGCGCATCGGAGGATTCGCCGTAGCCGCGCAGCTGCAGGCCGTTGTCGCCCTCGACCGCACGCTCGACGACGGCGAACCCGCCGGCCTCGCCGAGCGAGAGTCCGTCGCGCGTCGCGTCGAACGGCTTGCACGGATTCTTCGACACCAGCTGCAGCGAGTTGAAGCCGTAGATCACGCTGCCGCACAGCGTGTCGACGCCGCCCACGATCGCCGCATCGGCGACGCCGGCTTCGATCAGCCGAGCCGCCTGCGCGAACACCTTGGCGCTGGACGAACACGCGGTGGCGACGGTGACCGCCGGGCCGCGCGCGCCGGTGGCGTGCTGCACGAAGTCGCCGGGCGAATGCACGGTGTGGATGATCGGGCGACGCAGGTCTTCGGGGAAATTCGGCGTGCCGTCGGCGTCGTTGGTCAGGCGAGTGTAGGCCTCTTCGGTCGCGCCGATGCTGGAGGTCGACGTACCGATGACGACCGCCACGCGCTCGGCGCCGAAACGCGCGATCGCATCGTGCACCGCGTCGAGCACGCCGTCCTGCTGCAACGCGATCCACGCCAGCCGGTTGTTGCGGCATTCCCACTGCGCCCATTCGGCGGGCAGCGGCGACTCTTCAACGCCGTCGACGCGGCCGATCCAGCAGTCGAGCCGGTGCTCGCCGAAGTCGTTGCGACGCAGGCCGCTGCGCTGCTCACGCAATGCGCGGCGATGCGCTTCGAGACCACGGCCGAGCGCGCTGGTGGCGGTGAAGGCACGGATCGCCAGCGGCGGCATCGGGGGCGGAGCGGATGGCGACACGGCTGCTTCCATGAACGAGGCCGGGAAGTATGCCAGCCGTCCGCTTTCACGCCGTCCTCATGGCGTATTCTCCGCGCGTCGTCCTGCAGGCTGAACAGCCGCTTCGATGTCCTCGCGCACCCGCCACCAGTTCACGCTTTTCAAAGACCTTGACGTGCTGCAGACCGGCATCGTCGCGTTGGCTGCGTGCGTGTTGTCCGCCGGCATCGTGTATCTCGCCTACCTCGCGTATGTGGTCCGCACCGCGCGCCGCGCGCCGTGTTCGCCGCAGCAGGGTGCGCAACTTCTACTGTTCGGCAAGCACGCGCCGCATGGACGCGTCGATGGCGACTTCGCCGCGCGCCTCGATCGCGCCGCGCTGCTGTGGCGCGAACATCCGATGCGGCTCGTGCTGCTCGGCGGTGGCGCGCAGGGCGAGCCGACCGAAGCCGAGATCGCGCGCCGCGAACTGTTCGCGCGCGGCCTTGCCCCGGATGCGCCGCTGCAACTCGAATCCAGCTCGCGCGACACGCTGCAGAACCTGCGCAACGCGCGGCAGATGCTCGGCGGCACCGTGCGCGAGCGGGTGACGCTGCTGTCGAACCGTTATCACCTCGCACGCTGCGCACTGTTCGCGCGCCAGCTCGGCTTCGACGCCGAACTCTGCGCGGCCGAACCGCGACTTCGCCTCGGACCGCGCATGCTGGTGCGCCTCGCCGGTGAAGCAGCGTACGTTTGCTGGGCCGACATCGGTACACGCTGGGCGCGTTTCATCCGCAACGAGCGGATGCTGGCGCGGGTGACGTAACGCCACGACGCGACGTCGAAACACGCAATGAAAAACGCCCGCAGTCCTGCGGGCGTTTTCGTTTCGACGGCTAACGCGATCCGTCTTACTTCTTCGCCTTCTGCTGCGGAACGAACTGTTCGCGCACCGCCTTGGCCAGCAGCTTGGGCGGCAGCAGGCCCTGGTCGAGCAGGAAGTCGTTGAAGGCCTTGCGGTCGAACTTGTCGCCCAGCGCGATCTCGGTTTCCGTGCGCAGCTGCATCAGCTGCGAGTAGCCGTAGAAGTAGCTGCCGGCCTGGCCCGGCGAATTCACCGAGTAGCGGTCGATTTCCTGGCGCGCCATCGCCTTCGACAGGCCGACCTTGTTCACCAGCCATGCGAACGCGGTATCGCGATCGGTGAGGCCGAGGTTGATCATCGGGTCGAGGATTGCGCGGCTCGCGCGCAGCAGGCGCAGCTGCTGGGCGATGAGCTGGCCGTCGAGCGGCTCGTACGGAACCATCTCGGCTTCGGCATACAGCGCCCAGCCTTCGACGTTGACCGAATTGAACGCGTACAGCGTGCGCGCCAGCGAGATGCCGCGCTCGACCATCGCGGTGAACTGCAACTCATGTCCCGGGCGACCTTCGTGCGCGCTCAGCGTCCACGCGCCGGCCGGGTAGTTGAAGTCGTCGTACGGGCCGTCGGCGCCGGCATTCGGGTTGGATAGCGGCAGCACGAACACGCCCTGCTGGCCGGTATTGCCCACCAGCGGTGCGGGCAGGAAGTGGGGCGCAGGCTGCGACGCGTTCTCCGCCGGCGTACCGACGCGCATCTGCATCGGGCGATCGGGCAGGGTGACGACGCGGTTCGCGGCGATCAGGCGATCGAGTTCCGGCATCACCACCGTGCGGTAATGCGATTCGATCTTGTCGTCGGCGATCGGCGTCTTCTTGAGCTGGCGGATCACCGCGATGTAGTCGGTGTCGGTCCAGCCGTGTTCCTTCGCCACCAGCGGCGCGATCTGCTGCATCGCGTTGCGGGTCTCGGCGAATTCCATCTCGGCGCGTTCGATCAGCGTGTGCGGATCGATGTCGATGCCCACGCCCTTGAGCGACAACGCGTACAGCTCCGGCGGCAGCGAATACGTCGTGCGCGCGGTCGGCAGCACGGTGGACTTGGTCCACGCGGCGTAATCGGTGAGCTGCTTGTCGAACTGCGCAAGCGCGGGGCCCGCATCGAGCTTGTACTTGTCGAAGAGTTGCTTGATGCCGCTGCGGTAGGTCTCGAGGTTGTCGAGCGACTGCTGCACCTCAACCTGCGTCGGCTGCACCAGTCCGGCCTGCGCGCGTTCCTCATAGCGCTGGCGCGCGAGCGTGGTCAGCGGCGTGCTGCCCGGCGTCATGCCCGCGTACGCCTGCAGGCGCTTGATCGCCATCGCGCGGCGCGCGGCCGGGGTCTGGTCCGACAGCAGGCCCTGCAGGCCACCGAACACCGTCTGGCCGACGTCGAGCCACGGGCGCGTCATCTTCTCGCCGATGCTGCTGGCTTCGATCGAATCCTCGGCCGCCTGCACGAGGATCTCGAGATCCTGGCGCACGTTCGGATCCTTCTCGACCGCGAGCTTGGCCTTCAGTTCGTCACGCGCCTTGGCGATCGCGTCGCGATAGCGCGCCGGGAAGTTCGGGCCGTAGTCGAAGACCTTGTCGTCGAAGCCCGGAACGCCGAAGAAGGAGAGCTGCTCCGGCTGGAACGGGCCCTGCGCCTTGAGCAGGATCTGCGCGTATTCATTGCTGCGCGCGACCCAGGCCGGTGCCGGCTTCGGCGCGGCTTTCGCGGCGGGCGCGGGCGCCGCGGGTGCGGCGAGTGCGAGGCCCGGCGCGGACAGCGCGAGGGTGAGGGCGAGGACGAGCGGCTTGTGCATGGTCGATCTCCGGAAGACAGCCGAGCATGGCGCGGCAGCCGGCAGGCGGCCATGCGCCGAAGGTCACGTCAGGGCTTGAGGCAGCGGCCGAGGAACTCGTCGGTGATGCGCAGCCGATGCAGCAGGTCCTTGCCCTTGAGGCCGTGCTTGGCGCCCGGGTAGGTCATCAGCTCGAACGGTTGGCCGCGCTGCTGCAGCGCGCTCATCAGCGCGGTGGAGTTGGTGAACATGACGTTGTCGTCGGCCATGCCGTGGATCAGCAGCAACTTGGGCGCGTTCGGGCCGACCAGGCCGTCGATGTGCTCCAGCACGCGGGCGTTCTTGTAGCCGGCCGGGTTGTTCTTCGGCAGGTCCATGTACTGCTCGGTGTAGTGCGTGTCGTACAGACCCCAGTCGGTCACCGGCGCACCGGCGACGCCGCAGGTGTAATCACCTTCGCCGCGCGCCAGCAGCATCAGCGTCATGTAGCCGCCGTTGCTCCAGCCGTAGACGCCGACGCGATCCTTGTCGACGCCCGGCTGCGACGTCAGCCAGTGCAGCGCCTTGCGCTGGTCGTCGACTTCCACCGTGCCCTGCTTGCCGTACAGCGCGCCGCCGAACGCCGCGCCACGACGCGGCGTGCCGCGGTTGTCGACCGAGAACACCACGTAGCCGTGCTGCGCGAAGTACTGGTTGAGGTCGGGCTGCCACGTCTCCTTGACCGTCTGCGCGGCCGGGCCGCCGTACACGTTGACGACCACCGGATACTTCTTCGACGCATCGAAACCCTCGGGCTTGATGACGAAGTAGTGCAGCGGCGTCTTGCCGTCGGCGGCGGTGAGCGTGCCGAACTCGATCGGGCGCTGCGCGGCGCGGAACGGCGCGTACGGATGCGACGGGTCGGCGAGATCGTTCTTCACCAGCGTGGCGACGTCGCTGCCGTCGGCGCGATGCAGCACCAGCTGCGGCGGCGTGGTCGGGTTCGACCAGTTGTCGACATAGACGCTCGCATTCGCGGCGAACGTGGCGCTGTGCCAGCCGGCCTCCTTCGACAGCTTCTCGATCGCGCCGCCCTTGAGCGGCACGCGGTAGACCTGCGACTGCGTCGGCGACTCGCGCCCCGCGCTGAAATACACCCAGCCGTTGGACTGGTCGACCGCGAGCACGTCGTCGACCGGCCAGTCACCCGAGGTCAGCGCACGCGCCTTGCCGGCGTTGTCGACGACATAGAGATGTTCGAAGCCCGTGCGCTCGCTGCTCCACAGGAAGCTGCCGTCCTTGAGGAAGCGCAGCGCGTCGTGCAGCGGCACCCAGGTCTTGGAATGCTCAGTGGCGAGCGTGCGCTGCTTGTTCGACGACAGGTCGGTTTCGATCAGCTGCAGCGTGCGCTGGTCGCGCGACTGGCGCTGGAAGGTGAGGTGCTGCGGGTCGCGCCAGTTCACACGCGCCAGGTAGATGTCCGGGTTCTTGCCGAGGTCGATCCAGCGCGGTTCCTTCTTCGCGCCGGTCGGATCGATCACACCGAGCTGGATCGACGCGTTGGTATCGCCGGCGGCCGGATAGCGCTGCTCGACGACTTCCGTGCGATCCGGATACACCTCGTAGCGCTTCTGCACCGGCACCTTGGATTCGTCGATGCGCGCGAACGCGATCGAGCTGTCGTCCGGCGCCCACCAGTAACCGGTGTGGCGATCCATTTCCTCGTCGGCGACGAACTCGGCTTCGCCATTCGCGATCGCGCCGCCGCCGTCGAAGGTGAGCTGGCGCTGCTGGCCGGAGGCGAGGTCGATCACCCACAGGTTGCGGCCGCGCACGAAGCTGACGAACTTGCCGGCCGGCGAAATCTTGGGATCGGTCGCGAAGCCTTCCTTGTGGGTGAGCTGGCGCACCGCGCCCTTGCCGGACTTCGACAGGTCGTACAGATAAAGGTCGCCGCCGAGCGGGAACAGCAGCGATCGGCCGTCGGGCGACCACTGGTAGTCGACGATGCCGGAGAGCGCCGAGATGCGCTGGCGCTCGCGCCGCGCCTTTTCCTCGTCGCTCAACACTTCGGTGCCGGGCAGCACATCGTCGGC
This sequence comes from Lysobacter sp. HA35, assembly GCF_054061195.1. NCBI lineage: Bacteria > Pseudomonadati > Pseudomonadota > Gammaproteobacteria > Lysobacterales > Lysobacteraceae > Lysobacter > Lysobacter sp. HA35. Next base: position 2,768,763 of record NZ_JBSSDY010000001.1, read on the forward strand.
ATCGACGAGGCGCTTGGTCGCGCCGCTGGCGATGTCGTACGCCCAGAGGTCGAGACGATTGCGGTCGCGATCCTTGCCGCGCAGGAACGTGACCCGCGTGCCGTCGGGCGAAATCTTCGGCTTGACCAGGCTCGGGCCGGACAGCGGTGCATCGCCGGCGAGCGCTTCGAGCGTGAGTTTCGAAGGCGGGGTCTCGGCGGAAGCGGTCGGCAGGCTCAAGGCAAAGGTCACGAGGAGGGCGGGGAGGACAGCACGAAGCCGGAGTCGGTTCATGGCGGGCGCGTTCGGAGAGTCGGGCGAGTGTAGGGCGCGCCACGGCCGCTTCGACGAGGAATCCTTCACGCCTCGAACCGTCGATGGCGAACAGGCCGTGCGACGCGCGGCCCGTAAACTGTCGTCATGGATGTCTCCCACCTTCTCGACGCGCTGAATCCCGCGCAGCGCGAGGCCGTCTGCGCGCCTCTCGGTCACTACCTCGTCCTCGCCGGCGCCGGCTCCGGCAAGACGCGCGTGCTCACCCATCGCATCGCCTGGCTCAACGAGGTCGAACGCGTGCCGGTGCACGGCATCCTCGCTGTCACGTTCACCAACAAGGCCGCGGCGGAAATGCGCCACCGCGTCGATATGCAGCTCGCCGGCGGCGTGCGCGGCATGTGGCTCGGCACCTTCCACGGCCTCGCGCATCGCCTGCTGCGCCTGCATTTCCAGCAGGCCAACCTGCCCGAAAGCTTCCAGGTGCTGGATTCCGACGACCAGCTGCGGCTGGTCAAGCGCGTGCTGCAGGCGCTGGAGCTCGACGACACCAAGTTCCCGCCGCGCCAGGCCGCGTGGTGGATCAACGCGCGCAAGGACGAAGGCCGCCGCCCGCAGAACATCCAGGGCGGCGAAGACGAGTGGACCGACACCATGCGTCGCATCTACGCCGCCTACCAGGAGCGTTGCGACCGCGCCGGGCTCGTTGACTTCGCCGAACTCCTGCTGCGCGCGCACGAACTGCTGCGCGATTCGCCACAACTGCTGTCGCATTACCGCAATCGCTTCAAGCAGATCCTGGTCGACGAATTCCAGGACACCAACGACATCCAGTACGCCTTCATCCGCGTGCTCGCTGGCGATACCGGGCAGGTGTTCGTGGTCGGCGACGACGACCAGGCGATCTACGGCTGGCGCGGCGCGAAGGTGGAGAACGTGCAGAAGTTCCTGCGCGACTTCAACGACGCCAAGACGATCCGCCTCGAACAGAACTACCGCTCCACTTCGACCATCCTCGACGCCGCCAACGCGGTGATCGCACACAACCCCGGGCGCCTCGGCAAGAAGCTGTGGACGGACGTCGGTGGCGGCGATCCCATCGATCTCTACGCGGCCTACAACGAGATCGACGAGGCGCGCTTCGTCGTCGAACGCGCCAAGCAATGGGTGCAGTCGGGCGGCAGCTATCGCGACACCGCGATCCTCTATCGAAGCAACGCGCAGTCGCGTGCATTCGAAGAAGTGCTGATCGGCGAACAGGTGCCGTATCGCGTGTATGGCGGCCTGCGCTTCTTCGAGCGCGCGGAAATCAAGGATTCGCTCGCGTACCTGCGCCTGATCGCGAACCGCGCGGACGACGCGGCCTTCGAGCGCGCGGTCAACACGCCGGCGCGCGGCATCGGCGAACGCACGCTGGACGAAGTGCGTCGCGTTGCGCGTACCGAAGGTTTTCCGCTCGCGGTCGCGGCGGTGAAGCTCGCCTCCGGCACGGGGCTGGCCGCACGCGCGCGCAATGCGCTGGCTACGTTCCTCAAGCTCATCGACGACCTGCAGGTCGAATGCGCCGAGCGCACGCTGCCCGAGAAGATCGACCACGTGCTTCTGCGCTCCGGCCTGCGCGAGTTCTACGCGCGCGAGCAGAAGGGCCAGCTCGATTCGCGCGTCGACAACCTCGACGAACTCGTGTCCGTCGCCTCGCGCTTCAACTATCGCGAGGAGGATGACGAGGAACCCGAACTGCCGGAGCTCGTCGCGTTCCTCTCGTACGCATCGCTGGAAGCCGGCGAAGGCCAGGCGCGCGCGGACCAGGACGGCGTGCAGCTCATGACGCTGCACAGCGCGAAGGGCCTGGAGTTTCCGCTGGTGTTCCTGGTCGGCCTCGAGGAAGGCCTGTTCCCGAACAATCGTTCGGCTGAGGAAGCCGGGCGCATGGAGGAAGAACGCCGTCTTGCCTACGTCGGCATCACCCGCGCGCGCGCGAAAAGCTCGTGCTCAGCTACGCCGAAGCACGCCGCATCCACGGCATGGATATGTACGGCATGCCGTCGCGCTTCCTGCGCGAGATCCCGTCGTCACTGGTCAACGAAGTGCGGCCCAAGGTGCAGGTGTCGCGACCGGTCTACGGCGCCGGCAACCGTCGTACCGACAACAGTCTCACCGAGACGCCAGCCATGCCGCTCGGTGCGTCGGTGCGGCATCCCACGTTCGGCACCGGCACGGTGACCGACGTGGAAGGCAGCGGTGCGCATGCGCGCGTGCAGGTCAATTTCGACGACGTCGGGAGCAAGTGGCTGGTGGCGGCGTTCGCCAACCTGCAGAAGATCTGACGCGTTACTGCGGCGCCTTGCCGCAGTGTTCGGCGGCAACGGTCGTGCCGTCGATATGCACGCGGTCGCAGGCGAGGATGACCTGCTGGCCGGGCGACATCGTCGCGGCCAAATCCCGCGGCATGCCGCGCAGTTCGACCGGTGCGAACGAGCCCCGCCGCGAAGTGCGCGACCGGGGCGCCGGGGCCGTCGACGCGAACGTCGCTGAGCACGCCGGTCACGAGCAGCGGGTCCTTGAACTGCGAGTCGGCCTGCGCGTGGTCGCCTGTGTATTCTCCGGCGATCTCGACGGCCGTGAAGGTCGGCCGGAATGCTGCGGCCGTGCGCACGAACGGCAGGCGCGGCGGGACGTCGGGGGCGGCTTTGGCGCGCATCGAACCGGCGGCGACGTAGAGCGCCGGCGACACCACGACAGCCGCCAGCAGCGGCGCGATACCCGCACGCAGTCCGCGCCGACGCATCGCCATCAATGCGAGCACTGCCGCGATCACCGCCAGCGGCACGCCGACATACAGCGCGAGCCGAGGCACCGACACGAAGAAGGCGATCCAGGCGAGCACCAGAAGCGCCCACGGGGCGACGGTCAGCGACTTCGATGCGGGTGCGGCAACTGCATTCATCGGCATGCTCCTTTCGACAGGGCGGCGCGCTCCGGCGCCGCGTTCACCATTTGAAGATCGTGTATTGCACCGGATTGATCGGGCCATCGCCACGGCGGTGATCCAGCCGGCCGTCGTTGTCGTCGTCCGTCAGGTAATAGGTCACGCCGGTCTTCGGCACGATCTTGACCACGCGCAGCAGGCCGGCCACGCGGTATTCCGACACCGTGTCGCCATTGTCGAGCGTGTGCGTGGTGACGTCGGCATCGCGCAACGCGGCGGTCGGATCATCGGCCGGCGCGGCCATGGACGCACAGCCCGCGAGCATCGAAAAACCCAGGACGAGCGGGACGAGACGGCGCATGGCGGACCTCCGGACGGGCGCCCAGCATACGGCCGCCTGCGCGTGAACGCGCGGCTCAGGGCACGCGACGGGCGCGGCCTACAATCGCCGCATGAAGAAGCTCGTGCTGATCGACGGTTCCAGTTACCTCTACCGCGCATTCCACGCATTGCCGCCGCTCACGAACGAGCACGGCGAGCCCACCGGCGCGCTGTTCGGTGTGGTCAACATGCTGAAGGCCGTGCTGGCCGAGAAGCCCGACTACGTCGCCTACGTGGTGGACGCGTCGGGCCCGACGTTCCGCGACGCACTGGACCCGCAATACAAGGCGCAGCGTCCGCCGATGCCCGACGACCTGCGTGCGCAGGTCGAGCCGCTGTGCCACATCGTGCAGGCGCTGGGTATCACCATCCTGCGCGAGGACGGCGTCGAGGCCGACGACGTGATCGGCACGCTCGCGTTGCGCGGTTTCGACGAAGGCCTCGATGTCACCGTGTCGACATCCGATAAGGATTTCGCGCAGCTGGTGCGCGACCCGGTCGACGGCCGCGGCATCGCACTGGTCAACACCATGAGCGGCAGCCGCATGGACTCGACGCAGCGCGTGATCGAGAAGTTCGGCGTGCGACCCGACCAGATCATCGACTACCTCGCGCTGATGGGCGATACGGTCGACAACATTCCCGGCGTCGAGAAGTGCGGGCCGAAAACCGCGGCGAAATGGCTGGCCGAATACGGCACGCTCGACGGCGTGATCGCGAACGCGTCGGCGATCAAGGGCAAGATCGGCGAGAACCTTGCGCGCGTGCTCGACCGCCTGCCGCTCAACCGCACGCTCACCACGATCAAGACCGACTGCGAACTCCCGCTCGCACCGCAGGAACTCGCGCTGCGCGAGCGCGACCACGAGAAGCTGCGCGAACTGTTCACGCGTTACGGCATGCGCCAATCGCTGCGTGAGCTCGAAGGTGGTGCGGCGGCCGCGCCGTCCGCGCCGGGCAGTCGCGGTGTCGCCGCGCAGGTCGCGCCGATCGAAGCGCTCGACCCCGCGCTCGCTGCGAAGGGCGACTACGAAGCGGTGATGACGCAGGAACAACTCGACGTCTGGGTGCAGCGCCTGCGCGACGCCGACGAATTCGCGTTCGACACGGAGACCGATTCGCTGGACGCGCTGTGCGCGAATCTCGTCGGCCTGAGCCTGTCGGTGGAACCCGGCAAGGCCTGCTACATCCCGGTCGGCCACGACTATCCCGGCGCGCCCGCGCAGCTCGACAAGGCGACGGTGCTGCGCACGCTGGGCCCGATCCTGTCGGATGCATCGAAGAAGAAGCTCGGCCAGCACGGCAAGTACGACATCCACGTGCTGCGCTGCCATGGCGTCGACGTTCGCGGTTATCACGACGACACGATGCTCGAAAGCTTCGTGCTCAATGCGACCGCCACGCGCCACGACATGGATTCGCTGGCGAAGAAGTACCTCGGCTACGACACGGTGAAATACGCGGACGTCGCCGGCAAGGGCGCCAAGCAGATTCCGTTCTCGCAGGTCGCACTCGACGATGCCACGCGTTACGCCGCCGAAGATGCGGACGTGACGCTGCGCCTGCATCGCGTGCTCGCACCGAAGCTGCGCGATGTTCCGGCTTTGGACAGCGTGTATCGCGATATCGAAATTCCGCTGATCCCGGTGCTCGAACGCATCGAAGCCAACGGCGTGATGATCGATCCCGATGAACTGCGTCGCCAGTCGGCCGACATGGGCCGCCGCATGCTGGAAATCCAGCAGCGTGCGACGGAAGTCGCCGGTCGCACGTTCAACATGGATTCGCCCAAGCAGATCGGTGCGTTGCTGTTCGACGAACTCGGCCTGCCCGCGACCGAGCGCACGCCGACCGGTGCGCCGTCGGTCAACGAAGCCGCGCTCGAAGCGATCGCCGACCAGCACGAACTGCCGAGGCTGATCCTCGACTACCGCGGCCTCGCCAAATTGCGCGGGACGTATACCGACAAGCTGCCGGAGATGCTGAACCCGCGCACGCATCGTCTGCATACGAGTTATCACCAGGCCGGCGCGGCGACGGGTCGCCTTGCATCCAGCGATCCCAACCTGCAGAACATCCCGATTCGCACCGAGGACGGGCGTCGCATCCGCACCGCGTTCATCGCGCCGCAGGGCCGACGCATCGTCGCCTGCGATTACTCGCAGATCGAGCTGCGCATCATGGCGCACCTCTCGGAAGACCCCGCGCTGCTGCGCGCATTCACGTCAAACGTCGACGTGCACACCGCGACCGCCGCCGAAGTGTTCGGCAAGACCGTCGACACGGTGGAGCCCGGCGAACGTCGCGCGGCGAAGGCGATCAACTTCGGCCTGATGTACGGCATGAGTGCGTTCGGGCTTGCAACGCGACTTGGCATTTCGCGCGGCGAAGCGCAGGACTACATCGCGCTGTACTTCGCACGCTATCCCGGCGTGCGCGACTACATGGACCGGACACGACAGCAGGCGCGCGACCAGGGCTACGTCGAGACGGTGTTCGGCCGCCGGCTGTACCTGGAGAACATCGCCGCGCGGAACCAGTCGCTGCGCGCCGGCGCCGAGCGCGCCGCGATCAATGCGCCGATGCAGGGCACCGCGGCCGACATCATCAAGCGGGCGATGATCGACATCCACGCCTGGTTGGCGGGCCACGCCGAGCAGGCGCTGATGGTGCTGCAGGTGCACGACGAACTGGTGTTCGAGGTCGACGAAGGCTTCGTGCCGACGCTGGTCGACGAGGTGAAGCGGCGCATGTCGGCGGCTGCCGAACTGAAGGTGCCGCTCGAGGTCGATGCGGGCATCGGGCTCAACTGGGACCAGGCCCACTAGGCGCCGGTTTTTCACGTTGCCGTGCGCCTGCGTTGCACCAAGCTGGCGCATCGGCACCAACGTGAAAGCGACGCTGCAGAGGTCGCCTGCGGACGCTGCAACATGCATTCTTCGGCGACTGTCACGCTTTACCGACGAACGGCGTCGAAGCAATGAATCGACCCTGAACTTTTACGGGCAGCTAACGGAAGTCTTCACTTTTCGTGCATGTTCCCGGTGTTTTCATACACCTGCGCCGGATGCAACGTCCGACGCTGATCCTCCCCTCCCCTGGAGCGATCTCGGAACGTAAGGTCCCTCCCCAGACCCCGTTCCCCAGCCCCGCCGGCCCCCCCTGCCTGCGGGGCTTTTTATTGCCCGCGATTCGGCGACGCCGCGTGATCTGCAAGCGGCCGGTAGCATGCCGGACCGTCCACGGCCCCGACCGCATGTCCCGACTCCACGTCACGCGCGCGCTCCTGCTGCTGATCACGCTCGCGGCCGTCGTCGCGCTCGCACTGCACGGCCCGATTCCGCAGGACCCCGGCTACCACCACTTCGCCGACACCCGCACGATCGCGGGCGTCCCGAACTTCTGGAACGTGCTCTCGAACCTGCCGTTCCTGCTGGTCGGTGTGTACGGGCTGATGCGCGTGCGCCACCTCGCGGTTGATCGGACGCGTGCGGGCTACATCGCGCTGTGCATCGGCGTCGCCGCGGTGGCCTTCGGTTCCGGCGCGTATCACTGGGCGCCGTCGAACACGACGCTGGTCGCGGACCGACTGCCGATGACGATCGCCTTCATGGCGTTCTTCGCATTGCTGTTCGACGAGCGCGTGGTCGACGACGTGCGTCATCGCGGTCGCGGCATTGCTCGGGCTCGGCGTTGCATCAGTGGCGTACTGGAACGTCACCGAACGCTTCGGTGCAGGCGACCTTCGGCCGTACGCGCTCGTGCAGTTCCTGCCGATGCTGCTCGTGCCGCTGATCCTGCTGCTGCGTCCGTCGCGCTGGCTGGATACGCGATGGCTCGTCGCAGCGCTGGTCGGCTATGCGCTCGCGAAGGCGCTCGAGCAGTTCGACGCGCAGGTGTATTCCGCGCTCGGCGACATGAGCGGTCGCGCGCTCAAGCATGTGGTCGCCGCGCTCGCGGCCGCGTGCATCGTGCGCGCGGTGCCGACGCGTCAGCCGAGTTCGGACAACCAGTCGCGCGGCCGCAGGTAGTCCGACAGCCGCGACTCGGGCGAGCCCGCTTCCGGCACGTAGCCGTACTCCCAGCGCACCAGCGGCGGCAGGCTCATCAGGATCGATTCGGTGCGGCCCCCCGATTGCAGGCCGAAGAGCGTGCCGCGGTCGAACACGAGATTGAACTCGACGTAGCGCCCGCGGCGATACAGCTGGAATGCGCGCTCGCGCTCGCCGTACGGCGTGTCGCGATGACGCTCGACGATCGGCAGATAGGCATCGAGGAAGCCGTCGCCCACCGCGCGCATGTAGGTGAAGTCCGCATCGAAGTCGCCATGCAGGTCGTCGAAGAACAGCCCGCCGATGCCGCGCGTCTCGTCGCGGTGCTTGAGGAAGAAGTACTCGTCGCACCAGCGCTTGTGCGCGTCGTAACGCGCCTCGCCGCCGAACGGCTCGCACAGACCGCGCGCGACGCGATGCCAGTGCAGCACGTCCTCGTCGATAGGATAGAACGGCGTGAGATCGAATCCTCCGCCGAACCACCACGCCACGGTTTCGCCGTCGCGCTCGGCGCGGAAGTGGCGCACGTTCGCGTGCGTGGTCGGCACGTGCGGGTTGCGTGGATGGAACACGAGCGACACGCCGACCGCGCGCCACGATGCGCCAGTGAGTTCCGGACGCGTTGCCGTCGCCGACGGCGGCAGCTTCGTGCCGGAGACGTCGGAAAAGCCGATGCCGGCCTGCTCGAACACCGCGCCGTCGCGCAGGATCCGCGTGCGCCCGCCGCCCTGGATCGGCGAGGTGTCGGGATCCTTGGCCCACGGATCCTCGAAGAACCGCGCGCTGCCGTCCGCCTGCTCGATCGCCGCGCAGATGCGGTCCTGCAGGCCGGTGAGGTAGTCGCGGACGGTGTCGAGGGCGGGTAGGGGCGTGGTCATGACGTCGATTCTATCGACGCATGCGTTCGTGGTTCTTCAGTTGCGCGCGTTGCGATGGCTGCAGCGGCCGTAGGTGCGCAGGCGATGGTACCGCCCGCCCTTCCGCTACACGTCCACCCGGTACGCAAGCGTCAGCTCGTCCCCCGGAACGCCACGAATACCCCAGTTCGCCTTCGGCGTTTCGAACAGCGTGATCTCGACGTCTTGGGGTGCGATCCCGCAGCGCTGCTCGATGCCGGCGAACAGCTTGGTGATGAGCTGACGTTTCGCCTCGGGCGAGCGTCCTTCGAACATCGAGATTTCGACGATGGTGTAGTCCTGCGAGCGATCGGCCGGATGGATGAAGTCGTCGGCGTCGAGCGGGATGAACCGGTGGAATCGCTTGCCCTGTGGCATGCCGAGCGCATCGACCACGGCCGCGTGTATCGCATCCGAAAGCTCGCGACGCCGCCGCGTCAGCGCATCGCGATAGCCGTAGATCTTCACTTGCGACATAGCGTTAGCGTTCCGGAAGCGACGGGTTGGTGCATCCGCGCATCACCCTGCGGGTGTCCTGCGTTCGGGCTCGCTCGCGTGCAGGAAACCCGCGTAGACGTCGCGCGGCGGTGCCACGCCTATGGACTTGAGGATCTGTCCGACGTTGCCGCGGTGGTAGCCGCCGTGGGTGATGAGGTGCAGCAGGATTTCCTCGCGCGTCATCCGACCCGTGTCGCCGTCGGTGAATTCGAAGGCCAGAACGGTCGCTGCGTCCGCATCGGAAAGCTGCGACACGTACGCGATGAACCACGCGTCGGTCGCCTGGATGTCGCGTCGCAGCTCATCGAGCGACGGCGTGCGCATGGTGTTGGTCGAGTCGAATGGCGGTGCTTCACCGCTGAGGCGGGCGCGGAACAGGCGATCGACCACATGGACGTGGTTCAACGTGCGCAGGCTCGCGTGCAGCTGTTCGGCATGCACGGGCGGAAGCGCGGCGAGCGCCGCGAGCAGCTCGGCATCGGCCCATGCCTTGAACGAGAACAGCGATCGAAGCGTGGCGAGCGACATGGCGATTCCCGTGGCGGATGGAAGCGAACGCGTGTTCTATGCGTCGAGCGGCAATGCCATCACGTGATCGTCGTAATCGCGGCCGCCGACGTTGAAGCGGCGATCGGCGACGTGCACGAAGCCGGCCCGGCGATAGAACGCGATCGCGGAAGCGTTGCCGGCATACACGCCCAGTAGGAGTCGCGCTGCGCCTGCGTCGCGCGCATACGTGGTCGCGTGCTGCAGCAGCGAACGCCCGACGCCGCCGCCGTGGTAGCGGCCGAGCAGGTAGATGCGCTTGAGCTCGAGATCGCGTGCGGCATCCGCGCCCGGCAGTTCGGCTTTCGCGACCACCGCGTAGCCGGCCGGTGCATTGCCCGGTGCGACTTCGGCGAGCCAGATCGCGACGTCGCCAGCGTCGAGCCAGCTGCGGTAGTGCGTCGGCGAATGCGCCCGCGCGCAGTGTTCGACGATCGCCGTGCCGTCGAGCACGCCGGCAAAGGTTTCGAGGAAGGTCGCCTGGCCGACCAGGGCGAGCGCGTGCTCGTCACCGGGTGCTGCAGCGCGGATGGATACATCACTGCTCATGGCGGTCCTTTGCGCGTTGCTTGCGAGGTGTCCAGCAATGCCAGTTGCGTCGACTTAGCGCATCGCGTGCCGCAACCGTCGCTGATCGATGCATGGGGTTCAAGGCGATGTTCGGCATATCCACAGCACGCACCGACATCATGACGACGGACGGACGGTCCGGTGTGCCGTTACCGGAACGCTGGCCGTGCGCCTGCGACAATGCACGTCCGCCGCGGAACCGACATGACCGAACTCGCCCTGCCCGTGCTGTATCGCGACGACCTGCTCGCGGTGGTCGACAAGCCCGCCGGCCTGATGGTCCACGACAGCGCGCTGGCACGCGGGGAAACCGACTTCGCCGCCGACCGGCTGCGCGAGCAGTTCGGGCGACAGGTGTTCCTCGTGCATCGGCTCGACCGCGCGACATCGGGCTGCCTGCTGCTCGCGTTCGACCGCGACACCGCCGGCGCGCTCGGTCGCACGCTGATGTCGCAGGAGTTCGAGAAGGTCTACTGGCTGATCTGCAGGGGCTGGCCCGAAGCCGAGTTCGTCATCGACTATCCGCTGGATGGCGGCCCGGGCAAGCCGGAGAAGAAGCCGGCGGTGACCGCGTTCCGAACGCTGGCGACGGCGGAACTCGACGCGCCATCGGCCAACCACCCGACCTCGCGTTACGCATGGCTGGAAGCGCGGCCGCGCACCGGGCGGTTCCGGCAGATCCGGCGTCACCTCAAGCACGTGTCGCATCACATGATCGGCGACACCAGCCACGGCGACGGCCGCCACAACCGCGCGTTCCGGATGATGGGCATCCACCGCATGCTGCTGCACGCGCAGGCGCTGGCGTTTCCACATCCGGCGAGCGGCGAGGTGCTGCGAGTCGAAGCGCCGGTCAGCGGCGAGTTCGCGAAAGCGCTCGCATTGTTCGGCGTGTGACCGCGGCTTCAAGGTCGATGCGCCAGCGGCCGTTACGATAGGCGCGATGAACACGCCTGCCTCCATCGAGATTCCCGACGACGAGATCGTCGAACGCTTCGTGCGTTCGAGCGGGCCGGGCGGGCAGAACGTCAACAAGGTGGCGAGCGCGGTCGAGCTGCGTTTCGACATCGCGAACTCGCCGTCGTTGCCGGACGAAGTGCGCGCACGCCTACTCGCGAAACGCGATCGTCGCGTCACCTTGGAGGGCGTGCTGGTGATCAGCGCGCAACGCTTCCGCACGCAGGACCGCAATCGTCAGGACGCGCGCGAACGCCTGCAGGCCTTCGTCGACGCCGGCCTGCACGTGCCGAAAAAGCGCGTAGCGACGCGGCCGACACGGGCGTCGAAAGAGCGCCGCCTGGATGCCAAGCGCGGCCGCAGTACGATCAAGAAGGGCCGCGCGTCGCGCGACTGGGACTGATCGATGAGCGAAGGCTATCCCGCACACGTCGGCGCGCCCGGCCGCGTGCCCGAGCTGCCGCCGAACGCGCCGCGCGTGACGCGAGCCGGGTTCGGACGATGGATCGGTCGCACGGTGTTGAAGCTTGGCGGCTGGCGCGTGGTCGGCGAGTTCCCCGACGTGCGCAAGCTGGTGCTGATCGGCGCGCCGCATTCGTCGAACTGGGATGGCGTCTGGGGCTTCGCCGCGAAGCTCGCGCTGGGGCTCGACATCCGCATCCTCGGCAAGGACACGCTGTTTCGCGTGCCGCTTGTGGGCCTGTTGTTGCGACGGCTGGGCGTGATTCCGGTCGACCGCAGCGCCGCGCACGGCGTGGTCGAGCAGGCCGCGGCGGTGATCCGCGCCGGCGACAAGGTCTGGTACGGGCTCGCGCCGGAAGGCACGCGCAAGCGTGTGGAGAAGTGGAAGACCGGCTTCTGGAAGATCGCGCGCGCCGCCGACGTGCCGGTGTTGCCCGTGTACTTCCACTATCCGGACAAGGTGATCGGCGTCGGCCCGCTGTGGACGCTCAGCGACGACTTCCCCGCCGACATGGCGCGCATCCGTGCCTGGTACGCGCCGTGGCAGGGCAAGAACCACGGCGTCTGACGGCGCTTCAGCCGGCCTGTTTCACCAGCTCGATGAACGCGCGTGCCTGTGGGCTCAGTGAGCGCCCGCGTCGCGTCACCACGCCATAGCTGCGCGACGGAAAGAACTCCGACAGCGAACGCGCGGCGAGGCGCGTGGCGTCGGCCTCGGTCAGGCAGATCGAGGTGACGATGCTGATGCCCAGCCCCATCGCCACGTACTGCTTGATCACCTCCCAGCCGCCGACCTCCAGCGCCACGGTGTACGGCACGTGCGCGCGCTGGAAGACCATGTCGACCATGCGATAGGTCGTCTGCCGCTGCGGCGGAAGAATCAGGCCGTAGGGCGAGAGGTCGGCCAGCGCGATCTCCGGCTTGGTCGCCAGCGCGTGCTCGCGCGGCGTGATCAGCATCGGCTCGTAGGAGACGACGGGCTGGTAGGCGAGGTCGCCCGGCACGTCGAGCATCGAGCCGACGGCGAGGTCCGCGCCGTCGTCGCGCAGCAGGTTCAGGCCGCGCGCGCCGGTGACGTTGTGCAGGATCAGGCGGATGTCGGGGTACGCCGCTCGGAAGGCTTCGACGATCCTCGGTAGCAGGTAGACGATGGTCGAGCTGCCGGCGGCGACATGCAGCTCGCCGGCGTCCAGCCCGCGGATGCGGTCGCGGAACATGGCGTCGAGGTTGTCCAGGCCCTCAACCAGTGGGCGCGAGAGGTCGTACAGCGCCTCGCCTTCGCGGGTGAGCGTGAGCCGGCGCCCGTTGCGCTCGAGCAGGGCGACGCCGAGGTCGCGCTCCAGCGCCTGCAGCTGCAGGGTCACCGCCGGCTGGCTGAGGAACAGCGCCTCGGCCGCGCGGGATACCGAGCCCAGCCGGGCGGTCTGGCAGAACGCACGTAGCGGCTTGAGGCGGTCGGCCTTATAGGCGAAGCGTGCCGGGGTCGACTTGGGCATGAAGGCCTCGTGTATTCGATTTCCAAATACATCGCATTGCCAAAACTTGTTTGTCAAATACAAGACGCCGGCGCATGGTCGACCTCCAGACAGAACCGTGGCGAGGTGGAGCGATGTCGGCAGTGCTGATGGAGTCGGGCGAGGCGGTCGGTGGCGTCGAAGTCCTGCGCCGGGTCGAAGGTCAGGACGCCGTGCTGACGCCGGCCGCGCTGGCCCTGCTCGCCGGTCTGCACCGCCGCTTCGAGCCCGAACGCCAGCGCCGCCTCGCCGCCCGCCGCGTCCGTCAGACCGCCTTCGACAAAGGCGCGCTGCCCGACTTCCGCGCCGATACCGCCGCCATCCGCGCCGCCGACTGGCGCGTCGCCCCGTTGCCGCCCGCGCTGCAGGACCGCCGGGTCGAGATCACCGGGCCGGTCGACCCGAAGATGGTGATCAACGCGCTGAACTCGGGCGCGAAGGTCTACATGGCGGACTTCGAGGACAGCACCTCGCCGACCTGGGCCAATCTGATCACCGGCCAGCTGGCGCTGCGCGACGCCGTCGCCGGCACGCTCGAGTTCACCGCGCCGAACGGCAAGCACTACGCGCTCAAGCCGTTCGAGCAACAGGCGGTGCTGATGGTCCGACCGCGCGGCTGGCACCTGGACGAGAAGCACGTCGTCGTCGACGGCCAGCCGATCTCCGGCGGCCTGTTCGACGCCGCGCTGTTCGCCTTCCATAACGCCCACGCTTTGGCTGCGAAGGACCGCGGCCCCTTCCTCTACCTGCCCAAGCTCGAATCGATGGAGGAGGCGCAGCTCTGGAACGACGCGCTCGAGCACATCGAAGGCGAGCTCAAGCTGCCGCGCGGGCAGATCCGCGTCACCGTTCTCATCGAGACGCTGCCCGCCGCGTTCGAGATGGACGAGATCCTTTACGCGCTGCGCGACCGCATCGCCGGCCTCAACTGCGGTCGCTGGGACTACGTCTTCTCCTACATCAAGACGTTCCGCCGCCATCGCGACAAGGTGCTGCCCGAGCGCAGCCAGGTGACGATGACGCAGCCGTTCCTGCGCGCCTACTCCGAACTGCTGATCCAGATCTGCCATCGCCGCGGCGCGCACGCGATGGGCGGCATGGCCGCGCAGATCCCGATTTCCGGGGACAGTGATGCGAACGACGCCGCGCTCGCCAAGGTGCGCGCCGACAAGCTGCGTGAAGTCACCGCCGGCCACGACGGCACCTGGGTCGCGCATCCCGCGCTGATCCCGCTCGCGCAGGCGGTATTCGACGAACGCATGCCCGGCGCGCACCAGAAGCATCTCGCGCGCGAGGACGTGCTGGTGACGCGCGACGACCTCGTCACGCCGCCGCGCGGTTCGATCACCCGCGCCGGCTTCGAGAACAACGTCGAAGTCTGCGTGCGTTATCTCGCCGCGTGGCTCGATGGCAACGGCTGTGTGCCGATCCACTGGCTGATGGAAGACGCCGCAACGGCCGAGATCGCGCGCGCGCAGCTGTGGCAGTGGCTGCACGCCGGCGACCTGCATCTGGACGACGGCACGCCGCTCGACGAAACGCTGTTCGAGCGCGCGCTGATGAAGCTGCCGAGCCTGGCGACCACCGACATTCCCGGCGCCAGCCGCATCAACGAGGCGATCGGCATGCTCGACCGGCTCACGCACTGCGATGAACTCGAGGACTTCCTGACGCTGCCCGCGTACAAGCGCCTCGACTGAGTTTTCCGAACAACACGCGATGTCCCGAACCGTCTGCACTGCAGCCGGAACGGCCCTGATTTGTCCGACGACAACGAATGAAAGACAGGAGATCCGCCATGACCACGCTTCCGAACGCCGACCAGCTCCGCCAGCAATGGGCCACCGATGCGCGCTGGACGGGCATTACCCGCCCGTATTCGGCCGAGGACGTCGTGCGACTGCGTGGTCGCATTCCGGTCGAGCATTCCATCGCGAAGCTCGGCGCGGAGAAGCTGTGGAATTCGCTGCAGACCGAGGACTTCGTCAACGCGCTCGGCGCGATGACCGGCAACCAGGCGATGCAGCAGGTCAAAGCGGGTTTGAAGGCGATCTATCTCTCCGGCTGGCAGGTTGCCGCCGACGCGAACATCGCGGGCGAGATGTATCCCGACCAGTCGCTGTATCCGGCGAACTCGGTGCCGCAGGTCGTCAAGCGCATCAACAACACGCTGCTGCGCGCCGACCAGATCCAGTGCGCGGAAGGCCAGGGCGACATCGACTTCCTGCAGCCGATCGTGGCCGACGCCGAAGCCGGCTTCGGCGGCGTGCTCAACGCGTTCGAACTGATGAAGGCGATGATCGAAGCAGGCGCCGCCGGCGTGCATTTCGAAGATCAGCTGGCCAGCGTCAAGAAGTGCGGCCACATGGGCGGCAAGGTGCTGGTGCCGACCCGCGAAGCGGTCGAGAAGCTCGTGGCCGCGCGCCTCGCCGCCGACGTCATGGGCGTGCCGACGCTGATCGTCGCGCGCACCGATGCCGAAGCCGCCGACCTCATCACCTCCGACGTCGACGACAACGACAAGCCGTTCTGCACCGGCGCACGCACCGTCGAAGGCTTCTACAAGACCAACAAGGGTCTCGACCAGGCGATCAGCCGCGGCCTCGCGTACGCGCCGTACGCCGACCTCGTCTGGTGCGAAACCGGCAAGCCCGATCTCGAGTTCGCGCGCAAGTTCGCCGAAGCGATCCATGCGAAGTACCCAGGCAAGATGCTGGCCTACAACTGCTCGCCGAGCTTCAACTGGAAGAAGAACCTCGACGACGCGACCATCGCGAAGTTCCAGAAGGAAATCGCGACCTACGGTTACAAGTTCCAGTTCATCACGCTGGCCGGCTTCCACGCGCTGAACTACGGCATGTTCGACCTCGCCTATGGCTATGCGCGCCGGCAGATGAGCGCGTTCGTCGAACTGCAGGAACGCGAGTTCGCCGCCGCCGATCGCGGCTTCACCGCGGTGAAGCACCAGCGCGAAGTCGGCACTGGCTACTTTGACGCCGTGACCCAGACGATCCAGGGCGCACAGTCGTCGACCGTCGCGCTGAAGGGGTCGACCGAGGAGGAGCAGTTCCGTAGCGATGCGCCGTCGACGCAGGTGCGTGCTGCTGCCTAACGGTGCTCGAGGCACTTGCCGCGCTGTTATGCGTGCACCCTGCAGTGCCTCTGCCAGCGCGGCGCCAATCGGCGCCGCGCAACGTGTTCATCGGGTGTTTTTCCAGGGGTGCGAGTGGCACAGGCGACCGCCGGCGCGACTCGCTAGACTGCGCTCGACCGGGGCCGGTGCGGCGCCGGAGCATCCAGGGGGCTTGAGGATCACGATGAAGAGGACATTCACGCTGTTGTTGGCGGCCGGACTGTTTGCGTCCAGCGCGTTCGCCACCACGCCGCCGACGGCACCGCTGCAGATCGATGCGATCGTCACGCAGCAGGCGCAGATTCGCGAAGAGGTGCTGTCCGGCACCGGTCGGTACAAGGAGATGCCGCAGGCTACGCGCGACGAGTTGCTTGCGAAGCAGGGCGCGCTCCTCAAGCTTCTCGACGGCAAGCACGACACCGGCGAGCTTACGAACGCGCAGCGCTTGGAAGCGTTCAACACGCTCGAGTGGATCGAGGCGACGATCAACAAGGAGCCTGACGAACGCATGATCTGCCAGCGCACGCGTGCGACCGGTAGCCTGCGCACCACGACGGTTTGCAAGACGAAGCGCCAGATCAAGGAAGCGCAGGATCGTGCACGCAAGCAGATGGACGGCTCCATGCCGATCGACATCTGAAGCCAGAGATTAGTGGGTCGACAGAACGCCGGGTTCGCCCGGCGTTTTTTTTATGAGCCGATGCGCGAGTGATGAAAGTGATCGCCATTCGCATGCTTACGGCTTCAGTGACTGTTGCCGTCTGTTCTCGATACAGCGCTGTCGCGTACCGCGTGTGACGTCACGCGGCGCATGAGGTCGGCTGCGATCGATCGAGAGTGCGGTAGCCGATCGCTTCCGCGAGATGCGACGTGCCAATGTCGCTCTCGCCAGCAAGATCCGCGATCGTTCGCGCGGTGCGCAGGATTCGCACCATCGAACGCGCGGACAGCTGCAGGCGTTCGACCGCGTTTTCGAGCAAGGCTTGGTCGCATGGCTGCAATCGGCACATCGCCAGCGTCTCGCCCGGCGTCATGCGCGCGCTCGGTTGCCCGCAGCGTGCGATCTGCACGGCGCGTGCGCGTTCGACGCGTTGGCGCACGTCCGCGCTCGATTCACCCGCAGGACCAGTCGAGCTGAGTTCGCTCGCCGGCAGACGCGTCAGGCCGACATGCAGGTCGATGCGGTCGAGCAGCGGCCCGGATACCTTCGAGCGATAGCGTTGCACCATGTCGCCACTGCAGCGGCAACGACCGCTCGGGTCGCCCGCCCAACCGCAGGGACACGGATTCATCGCGGCGACGAGCTGGAAGCGCGCGGGAAACTCCGAGCTACGCGCCGCACGCGAAACGGTGACGACGCCGGATTCCAGAGGTTCACGCAGCACTTCGAGCGCGCGTCGTTCCCACTCGGGAAATTCGTCGAGAAACAACACGCCGTTGTGTGCGAGCGAGACTTCGCCGGGACGAGGTTGCGCGCCGCCGCCGATCAATGCGACGGCACTCGCCGTGTGATGCGGCGAACGGAACGGGCGTTCCAGCCATCGCGACGGATCAAGTCCGCGCCCGCTGATGGATGCGATCGCGGCCGATTCCAGCGCTTCGGCTTCGCTCGCTTCCGGCAGCAAGCCCGGCAGCCGTGATGCAAGCAACGTCTTGCCGCAACCCGGCGGACCAATCAGCAGGAGATGGTGACCGCCAGCGGCCGCGATCTCCAACGCACGCCGCGCATGCAACTGCCCGCGCACGTCGGCGAGATCCGGTCCCGCAACACGCACGACAGGCGACGCCACCGCAGCCGGCAACGATTCGCGACCCGCGAGCATCGCGCAGACCTGCAACAACGTCCGCGCGGTACGTGTTTCGACGCGCGCAGCGAGCGCGGCTTCCGGTCCGTTCGCTTCCGGAACGACGAGCCGACGTTGCGCGTCACCGACCGCGAGCGCCGCCGGCAGCACGCCATCGACCGCACGCAGTTCGCCCGTCAGCGCGAGTTCGCCGAGAAACTCGGCGTCACGCAATGCCTCGAGTGGAATCTGTCCGCTCGCGGCAAGAATGCCGAGCGCGATCGGAAGATCGAAGCGCCCGCCGTCCTTCGGCAGATCCGCCGGTGCGAGATTCACCGTGATCCGCCGCTGCGGAAATTCGAACTGCGCACAGGCGATCGCCGCACGCACGCGATCCTTCGCTTCGCGCACCGCGGCTTCGGGCAGGCCGACGATGTTCATCGCCGGCAGGCCGCCGCCGAGATGCACTTCGACACGCACTTCGGGCGCACGAATGCCCGTTCGCGCACGGCTGTGCACGATCGCGAGGTTCATGGTGGCGACTCAGTGGCGCTGGGACGCGGTCGCGCTGGACTGCTGCGCTTCCATGCCGGCGACGGCGCGCTCGAGGTGCTCGAGCTTTTCGCGCGTGCGCAACAGCACCGCACGTTGCACTTCGAATTCCTCGCGGGTGACGAGGTCGAGGCGCGTCAGCCCGGCCTGCAGCACGGCGCGGAAGTTCTGCTGAAGTTCGGTGCGCAGTTCGCTCGCGGATTCGCCACGGAGTCCGGGCGGCACGAGGGCGCTGAGTCGGCGGGCGAGTTCGTCGAGTTGGTCGAGGTCGATCATTGGTCGTGTCTCCGGCGTTGCGCGCACTGTGCCCACTACGGCCGGTCGGCGCCGTCGGAGCGCCTCGATGCGGCATGTCGGGGAAATCCGACGGACGCCACTTTACCGCCCGACGCCTGCGTCGTCAGTGGCGCTTGAAGTACTGCACGTCGCGCTCGTGCTTCTCGGCCGCGGCGCGCGTGCCGAACGTGCCGAGGTTGCGGCGCTTGCCGGTTTTCGGGTCGACCTTGCGCGAGTACAGCCGGTACTCGCCGGACTTGAGCTTGCGGATCATGCGAACGCCTCCGGGCGGGATGTCCAGCCTGCGTCGGCATGCGCGAACGCGGCGTCGGCGCGTGACGCTATGCTGCGCGGCACAGGAGGAATACCGATGAAGATGGTCATGGCGGTGGTCAAGCCGTTCAAGCTCGACGACGTGCGCGAGGCGCTGGCCGAAGTGGGCGTCGCCGGCATCACCGCGACCGAGGTGAAGGGTTTCGGGCGCCAGAAGGGCCATACGGAGCTCTATCGCGGCGCCGAATACGTGGTCGACTTCCTGCCGAAGATCAAGCTCGAGGTTGCGGTGGCGGACGACCAGCTCGACGCGGTGGTCGAGGCGATCATGAAGGCCGCGGGCACCGGCAAGATCGGCGACGGCAAGATCTTCGTCTGGGATCTGGAGCGCGTGGTGCGCATCCGCACGGGCGAGCTGGACGCCGACGCGCTGTAAGCGTCTAAACCGCGCGACCTAGGTCGTGCGAACGCAGTTCCGACCCGCCGCCTTCGCCTGGTAGAGCGCCTGGTCGGCGCGTGCGAGCAGGTCGGACAGGCCCGCATCGCGCGGCGCCAGCGGGGTGACGCCGACGCTGATCGTCACGCGCAGGTCGGGCGCGGCATCGCGGAAGTCGAGTGCTTCGACATTCGCACGCAGGCGTTCGGCGACCTGGCTCGCGGCGTCGATCGCCGTATCCGGTAGCAGCACGACGAATTCCTCGCCGCCCATGCGACCGATCTCGTCGAACTGGCGCAGCGTGTGCTGGCAGGTTTCGGCAACGCGCGCGATCACCTGGTCGCCGACCAGATGGCCGTGTGCATCGTTGATCGCCTTGAAGCCGTCGATGTCGAAGGTGATCACGCACAGCGGGCGTTCGTCCGCGCGCGCCTGCGCGACCGCGTAGGCGCCGATCAGTTCGATGCGGCGACGATTCGCGACGCCGGTGAGTTCGTCGGTGGCGGCGAGCACGCGCAACCGACGCGTGCGCACGATCTGTCGGCCGACGAGCAGCCCGAGCACCGCGATCAGCGCGACGCCCAAACCGATTGCGATGCGCTGCCAGCGTCGCACCTTCAGCAATGCTTCGACATCCTTCTCGCGCATCGACTTCTCGGCGCGCAGCCGCTGGTTTTCGAAGTCGCGCTGCGCGGCGTCCGTCTGCTGGCGCAGCATCAGCGTGCGTTGCTCGCTGCGCGCGGCGACGCGTTTCTCGCGCAGCGCAAGGAAACGCTTGTAGTCGGCAAGTGCCGCGGTCGCATTGCCAGTGCGCTCGTACAGCGCGGCGCGGTGCGGATACATCATTTCCAGATAGCGATCGTTCTCGTCGGCCTGCAGGATCTTCTCGGCGGTCGCGTACAGCGCGAGCGCCTGGTCGGTCTGGCCGAGCCCGGCACGCGCGCGCGCTTCCATCACCGCGAGCATGCCGGCATCGCCCTGGTCGCCGACGCTCGCGAAGCCGGCCTTCGACGCCTGCACCGACGCGAGCGCCTGCGCATAACGGCCGAGGTCGACCTGCGCTGCAGACAGCGCGAGCTGCGTGCCGGCGACGAGCGAAGGATCGAGACGCCGGCGCGCGATACGCAGGCCTTCCTCGAAGCGCGGCAACGCGAGGTCCGGACGACCGGTGTCCTGGTAAAGAAAGCCCATCTGCACTTCGACGACGGCGATGCTTGCCCAGTCGTCGTGGCGCTTGGCGATCTCGCGGCTGCGCTCGAGGTATTCGCGCGCCTTCTCGGTTTCGCCCATGCGCCGGTAGGCGACCGCGATGTTCTGCAGGTTGCCTTCCGAACGTTCGGCCTGGTGCGAGCTGTCGTAGAGATGCTGCGCGTTGGTGAAGTCGATCAGCGCCTCGGCGTGACGGCCGAGGTAGGAATACGTATTGCCGCGCAGGACCATGCCGTCGGCGACCAGCGCGGGGTGCTCGGAGCGCCGCGCGAGTTCGATGCCTCGCGTGTACAGCTCGAGCGACGTCTGCACCGCACCGAGCATTTCCTGGACGGATGCCTCGCACAGCTGGAAGCGTGCTTCGACCTCGACATCACCCAGCGCCTTCGCGGCCGCGGTGCCCTGCTGCGCGTAGGCGAGCGAGGCATGCACGTCTTCAGGCGGCTGGAAGCATTCGGTGGATTCGTAGAGCAGTTCGCGGCGACGATCGCCGGGCGGCACCAACGCGCGCAGGCGTGCGATCTCGGCCTGCGCGGCTTCGGGCGTGGCGGGGTTGAGGCGCTCGCTGTCGAGCTGGTCGAACAGCTTGTCGAACGCCGCGGCGCGGTCGACCTGCGCGTGCGCTGACGTCGCCGTAAGGACGGCGAGCGTCAGAGCCAGTAGCGACGCGCGGGTTCGAGGCATCGGGATCCGTCGTGCGCGCCCGGTACGTCTTTCGACGGCCGGGCGACGCGGGCTCAGTCGTCCAGGGCTTCGGCGACGAAGGGCGGCGTTGCCAGTGCCCCACGATGGATATCGGCGCTGTAGTACTTCGTCTTGAGACCGGAGCTGCGCGCGTCCTGCTCGCGGAACTCGAAGCCGCCGGACTTGCGCGCCAGCGTGCAGCTCCACCAGCCCGTCGGGTAGCAGGGCTGCGGGAAGGGCAGCGTCTTGAACGACGTGAACCCGGCCTTGCGCATCTCGGCGCGCATGGAGCGGATCAGGTCGAGCAGCGCGAGCGGCGATTCGGACTGCTGCACGAGGATGCCGTCGTCCTTCAGCGCGCGGAAGCAGGATTCGTAGAAGGCCTTGTTGAACAGACCTTCGGCCGGGCCGACCGGATCGGTGGAATCGACGATCACGATGTCGACGCTGCGGGCTTCGCAGTTCTTCATGTAGGCGACGCCGTCGTCGAACAGCAGCTCGGCGCGTGCGTCACCGTTGGAATCGCACAGCTCCGGGAACCACTTCTCGGCCATGCGCGTGACCTGCTCGTCGATGTCGCACTGCACGGCCTTTTCGACGGCGCGATGCTTGAGCACTTCGCGCAGCGTGCCGCAGTCGCCGCCGCCGATGATCACGACGCGCTTCGGATTCGCATGGGTGAACAGCGCGGGGTGCGACATCATCTCGTGGTAGAGGAAGTTGTCGCGCGTGGTCAGCATCACCGCGCCGTCGATCAGCATGAGGTTGCCCCAGTCGGTCGTCTCGAAGATCTCGATCTTCTGGAACGGCGACTGCACTTCATCGAGCTTGCGATTGATGCGGAAGCCAATCGCCGAGCCGGTGTGCTCGAAGTTCTCGTACTGCCAGGTGGGTTCGCTCATGTCGCTCTGCATCTCGGGCCGGATATCGGCAAACACCCGAGTGTAGCGGACCGGGCCTCGATGCTCAGTCGGCGGTGACCACGCGGTCGCGGCCCGCCGATTTGGCCCGGTAGAGCGCGGCGTCGGCACGGCCGAGCAGGTCGTCGATGCGGTCGTCGCTGGGCGCGGAGGTCGCCACGCCCGCGCTGGTGCTCACCACCAGCCCCGGCACCTGGGGGCGGATGTCGAGCGCGGCCACCGCCAGGCGAAGGCGTTCGGCGATGACGACGGCGTCCTCGCGGCGCGTGGCCGGCAGCACCACCACGAACTCCTCGCCGCCCGTCCGGCCGATGCGGTCCTGCGGGCGCAGCACCCTGGCCAGCGCACGGGTGGCCTCGACCAGCACGACGTCGCCGGTGGCGTGGCCGTGCTGGTCGTTCACGCGCTTGAAGTGGTCGAGGTCGAGCAGGACGACGCTGACCGGCCGGCCGTCGGCTTGGGCGCTGGCGAACGCGTCCTCGGCCAGACGGCGCAGGCCGCGACGGTTGGCCAGCCCGGTCAGGGGGTCGGTGAGGGCGAGCACGCGCAGGCGCCGCGACTCGCGCGCCTGCAGCAGGCCGAGTGCGGCGAGCGCGGCGGCCAGCGCGGCACCCAACCCGATCGCCGTCCACCGCCACGGGCGCTGGCGTTCCAGCGCGCGGATTTCCCGTTCGCGGCCGCGGCGGTCGAGATCGAGGCGGGCGTGCTCGAGCGCGCGACGGCCGGCGTCGAACTGCATGCGGGCGACTGCGACGTCGCGACCGTCGGCCGACGCCTGCAGGCGTTCGTTGAGCGCGACGTACTGGCGCAGGTCCGCCAGCGCGGCGGCGGGATCGCCGACGGCTTCTTCGCTGCGCGCCCGCGCCTGGTGCAGCAGCGCGAGATAGCGCGTGCTGTGCTGCGCGCGCATCAGCGGTTCGGCGTGGTTGAAGGTGGCGATCGCAGCGCGATGCCGGCCCAGCGCGGCGTCGGCGAGGCCTTCGGCCTGGTCGAGCATGGGTTCGCTGACCGCGATGCGGTCGTATGCGAGCTCGCGACGCGCCTGCGCGACCGCGTCCAGCGCGCGGGTCGGCTGCCCCGCGGCGAGCCAAGCGTTGGCGAGGCCGAGCTGGGCGTAGCCGCGATCGATCGGATCCGAACGCTGCGCGACCGCCAGCGCAGCGCGGAATCGTTCGACCGCCGCGGCGCCGCGATGCTGCTCCTCGAACGCATAGCCCTGCTGCATCAACGCGGCGTAGAGATCCGGCACGCTGTCGATGCGGCGCGCGTAGGCCTCGGTTTCGCGCAGGTAGCCCATCGCTTCGGCGTACAGGCCCATGCGGCGGTAGGCCATGCCGATGTTGAGCAGGTTGGTCTCGGAGCGACGCGCGAGGTGCGCGCGGTCGAACACCGCCTGCGCGGCGAGGAAATCCTGCAGCGCGCGGGCGTGGTCGCCCTGAAGCGAGGCGATGCCGCCGCGATACGTGTAGCCGTCGCCGATCAGGCGGGCGTCTTCGGCGCGACGGGCGAGCTGCAGGCCGGCGTCGTAGGCGTTCCAAGCCCCGTTGGGGTCGGTGGTCTCGAGCGCGAAGCCTTGGCAGTAGGTGAAGCGCGCCTGCGCATCGACGTCCCCGGCGCGGCGGGCGGCCTCGAGCTCGCGGCGCGCGTAGGCCAGGCCGGCGCGGGTGTCCTTGACGAAGGTCAGGTCGCAGACCGCGGTGCGGTAGCGGCGTTCGCGGCGCTGGTCGCCGGGTGGCAGCGCAGCGCGCAGGCGAGCGAGCGCGTCGGCGGTCTGGCCGTCGTCATCGACGGCGACTTCGCCATCGTCGATCTGCAGGAATAGGCGGTCGAAGGCCTCGGACGACGGCGCGGCATGCGCCGTCGCGACGGCGAGCGTCGCGGCGACGGACAGCGTGACGAGGAGGCGTCGGAGCACGGGCAAGGTCGCGAGCGTAACGGACGGCAGCGCCGCACGGCCGCTGGGGGATTCACCCAGATCGGCCGGCCTTCAGCCTTCTTGAGCCGGCGACCGCAGCCGCTGGACGGGCGCCCTGCCGCAATCGGCGATCGGTCACGCCACTGGCCCTAGAATGCGCGCCTTCCTCGCTGGGGTGCGCCCGATGTCCGACTGGTCGACCGACCTGGCCCGCAAGACCTATTCGATTCCGTACTGGTCGGAAGGCTATTACGACGTCGACGGCGCCGGCCGCGTCAGCGTGCATCCGCAGGGCATGGGCGGGCCGACCATCGCGCTCGCCGAAGCGGTGGATCGCGCGCTCGAAGGCGGCGCGCAGCTCCCGCTACTGGTGCGCTTCCCGCAGATCCTGTCCGATCGCCTGCACAAATTGCAGGACGCGTTCGATTGGGCGATCAAGGAGACCGGCTACGGCGGCGGCTACACCGCGGTGTATCCGATCAAGGTGAACCAGCACGAGTCCGTCGCCGGCACGCTGGCGTCGAACGTGGGCGAGGGTTTCGGCCTCGAGGCGGGCAGCAAACCCGAGCTGATGGCGGTGATGGCGCTGTCGCGCCCCGGCGGGCTGATCGTCTGCAACGGGTACAAGGACCGCGAATACATCCGCCTCGCGCTGATCGGTCGCAAGCTCGGGCTGGAGACGTACATCGTCGTCGAGAAGCCGTCCGAGCTTCAGCTCGTGATCGAGGAAGCCGAAGCACTCGGCGTGAAGCCGGGCCTCGGCGTGCGCATGCGGCTGGCATCGCTCGGTGCGGGCAAGTGGCAGAACAGCGGTGGCGACAAGGCGAAGTTCGGACTGTCGCCGCGTCAGGTGCTGGATCTCTGGAAGCGCCTGCGCGACGCCGGCATGGGCGACTGCCTGGGCCTGCTGCATTTCCACATGGGCTCGCAGATTTCCAACGTTCGCGACATCGCCAACGGCATGCGCGAGGCCGTGCGGTATTTCATTGAGCTCTCGCGGCTCGGCGCGAACGTGCGCTTCATGGATGTCGGTGGCGGTCTCGGCGTCGACTACGAAGGCACGCGTTCGCGCAGCTACTACTCGATCAACTACGGTGTGCGGCAGTACGCGCTCAACATCGTCCAACCACTTGCCGACGCCTGCGAAGCGAACGGCCTGACGCCGCCGCGCATCGTCACCGAATGCGGCCGCGCGATGACGGCGCACCATGCGGTGCTGGTCACCAACGTCAGTGAAGTCGAACGCGCGCCGGAAGGCCGCGTGCCGGATGCGCACGACGACGAACCGCTGGTGATCCGCCACCTGCGCAGCATCCACGCCGAACTTGCGACGCGCCCCGCGGTGGAGCTGTTCCACGAAGCCACGCACTACCACGCCGAAGGCCTCGACGCATACGCGGTCGGTCAGATCGACCTCGTGCATCGCGCGCGCATCGACGATCTCTACTACGCGATCCTCAACGACGTGCGCACCCGGTTGAACCCGGCCGAGAAGACGCAGCGCACCGTGCTCGACGAACTCAACGAACGCCTGGTCGACAAGTACTTCGTCAACTTCAGCGTGTTCGAGTCGATGCCCGACGTGTGGGCGATCCAGCAGGTGTTCCCGATTGTGCCGATCGAACGCCTCGACGAAGCGCCGATGCGTCGCGGCGTGATCGCCGATCTCACCTGCGACTCCGACGGCCGCATCGATACGTACGTCGAGAACGAAACACTGTCGACCTCGATGCCGGTGCATCCACCGCGCTCGGGCGAGGTGTATCGCCTCGGCTTCTTCCTGGTTGGCGCATACCAGGAAATCCTCGGCGACATCCACAACCTGTTCGGCGACACCGACGCCGTCGCTGTTCAGGTTAGCGAGTCCGGTTTCGAGTTCGTGCAGCAGCGCCGCGGCGACACGATTGACGTGATGCTCGACTACGTCGGGTACGATATCGCCCAGCTCCGGCAGACGTATCGCGACAAGGTCGCGGCCGCCGGGCTCGCCGCCGACGAAACACTGCGGCTCAACGAGGCACTCGAAGCAGGCCTCACCGGCTACACCTATCTGGACGACGCGCCGTTCGACTGACGGCGCGCGGGGAACCAACAATGAAGACGGGATTCATCGGCCTCGGCGCGATGGGCGCACCGATGGCGCGACACGTGCATGCACGCGGTCTGCTCACCGTGGTCGGCACGCGCACGCAGGAAAAAGCCGACGCGCTCGCCGCGGAACTCGGCGTTCGTGCCGCGCGTTCGGCGCAGAACTTCGCCGACTGCGACGTCGTCGCGCTGTGCGTGCCGCTTGATGCCGACGTGCTGGAAAACGTCGCGGGTCTTGCGGACGTGCTGCGTCCCGGCTCCGTCGTCATCGATCATTCGACCGTCTCCGTCGATACTGCCAAGCGCGCGGCCGCGATGCTGGCGACACACGACATCGGCTTCATCGACGCGCCGGTGTCCGGCGGCGTCGAAGGCGCTCGCAACGGCAAACTGTCGGTGATGGCGGGCGGCGATGAAGTGGTGCTCGAAAAAGCACGCGCGATGCTCGAGTGCTATGCCGCGCGACTTGCGCACATGGGCGAAACGGGTGCGGGTCAGGCAACGAAAGCGGTGAATCAGGTCCTGGTCGCTGGCATCAACGAAGCGGTGTGCGAAGGCTTGGCCCTTGGCGAGAAGCTCGGCCTCGACGCCGAACGCCTGTTGCCGACGCTGATGGCCGGCGCGGCGTCGAACTGGTTCCTCGACAAGCGCGGCGCGACGATGCTGCGCGACGAGTTCGCACCCGGTTTCAAAAGCGCGCACATGCTCAAGGACCTGCGCATCGTGCAGGGCATGGCGCAGTCCACCGGCATCCGCACCACGGTCATCGACCAGGCGCTCGCGGATTACTCGGAGCTGGTGACCGAACGCGGCCTAGGCGACTCCGACACGTCGGCGCTGATCGCGCTCAAGCGCGCGCGCTGAGGTTCAGCGGCGGATCGCGGCGACGCGCTCGCCGACCATCGCCGCCGCCCAAGCAACGATCGCCGACAACACGAGTTGCAGCGCGGTGTTGCGCATCAGCCATCGTGCCGCGCCGGTCTGCTCAGCCGGTGCGTAGGCGAACGCGGCGATCGCGCTGCCGATGCCGATCAGCACCACAAGCGCGACCGCCGGGATACCGAAGCCGCGTCGCGCGATAAATCCGCCGGCTGCCATCGCGAATGCGACTGCAAGAAGATCGAGCGGTGCGATCAGCCCGATCGGCGTCATCCATCCGGCGAACGAACGTCGCGTCAGGAACAGCAGGCCGGTCAGCGCGAGCATGACCAGCAGCGCGACGGCGCAGGCGACGAGTCGGCGGGACGGAGGCGTCGGCATCGGCGTTGGCTTCGGGACTGGGATGCGCCGAGTGTAGGCAGTGCGCCGCCCGCGATGCGAGACGTATCGCACGGGCGGGGCATTCGAGGGCGTGGGCGGCGCTGTTTCGCGGTCAGCGATATGCGCTGATGGTGCACAGCGCGACGCGTCGACCACGCACGAGGACGAGGGCCGCGCAGACGACGACTGCGATGTGCGCATGTCCGTTGCTGGCCTGCGGTATCACGACAGGGCGATGACCAACCCCGGTCACGCAACGACCAACTCGATAACGCGCACCGCGACCTCGGCGGTGCGCGATGCGTCCGATCAGTTCGTCCTGACCGCCATCGCCGACAAGCCGCCGCTCGCCAGCTTGCGCTTCGCATCGGCGAGTTCGCTGGCGCTGCCGTACGGCCCCATGCGCACGCGATAGACCGTCTTGCCGTTGATCTTCGCGGATTCGACGCGCGCACCGACACCGAGCAGGGCGATCTTCGCCTTCAACTCTTCGGCCTGGCCCGACGCCTGGAATGCGCCCGCCTGCAGGATGTAATGCGTATCGGCTGCAGCAGTCGCGGTCGCGGTCGTCGTTGCAGCCGTAGTGCTCGGAGCGTTGTTCGACGCCGCTGCCGTGGTCGACGCGTGCGTTTCGGTCGACACCGGTTTCGGCAGCGACTGATCGACCGGCGCGGGCAACGACTTCGTGTCGATGCTCGCTGTCGGAGTGGTCGCGGCGGTCGTCGAAGGAGTCTGCGCCGGCGCATTGACCTGCGCGGACTGGTGCGCCTTTTCCGCCTGCTCGCTCGCGGCGAGTTCGGCGTCGCTCATCGGCACTTCCTTGCCCGGCAGCAGCGTGTAGAAGTCAAACGCCTGCTTCTTTTTCTCTGCATCGGTAGCTGCGGCCGCCGGCTTCGGCGTCGCGGTCTTGTCGGCCGCCGTTTCGTCGTCGACCACGGTTTCCTCGTTCGCCGCCTTCGGCAGCGCATCGGGGTTCGGGGTCGGACGGAAGAAACCGTCCTTGTCGCGATGCATGAGCTTCGGAGCCGCGATCACGACCAGCAGCGTGATCGCCACGCCGATCACCAGCCATGCCCAACCCGGCATTCCGCTACCACCACCACCGCCACCGGAGCGGCGCGCCTGGGTCTTGCCGCGCTTCTGCGCCATCACATCACCTCGGGGGCGGACACGCCCAGCAGCGCAAGTCCATTGGAAATCACCTGACGCGTTGCTGAAGCGAGCGCGAGGCGCGCGTCGCGCACGTCCGCGTCGTCGACCAGGATCTGGTGTTCGTTGTAGTACGACTGGAACGCCTGCGCGAGTTCGAGCAGGTAGGCCGCGATCTGGTGCGGCTCGAGATCGCGACCGGCCGTCTCCACCACTTCCGCATAGCGCGACAGCGTGGTCACGAGTTCGTGTGTCGTCGCGTCGTCGAGATCGAGCGGTTGCGCGACGCCGTTGTCGTGGTCGAACGACAGCCCACGTTCCTTCAGCTGCCGCATCAGTCCGCACATGCGCGCATGGCTGACCTGCACGTAGTACACGGGGTTGTCGAGCGACTGGCTGCGCGCGAGGTCGATGTCGAACGTGAGCTGCGAGTCCGGCTTGCGCGCGATCAGGAACCAGCGCACCGCATCGCTGCCGACTTCGTCGATCAGGTCGCGTAGCGTGAGGTAGCTGCCGGCGCGCTTGGAGAGCTTCACTTCCTCGCCGCCGCGCATGACGGTGACCATCTGGTGCAGCACGTATTCCGGCCAGCCCTGCGGGATGCCGGTGTCGAGCGCCTGCAGCCCGGCTTTGACGCGCGCCAGCGAGCCGTGGTGATCGGCGCCGAGTTCGGTGATCGCGCGCTCGTAGCCGCGCTGCCACTTCGACAGGTGATACGCGACGTCCGGCACGAAGTAGGTGTACGTGCCGTCGGACTTGCGCATCACGCGGTCCTTGTCGTCGCCGAAGTCCGTCGTGCGCAGCCACAGCGCGCCGCCTTCCTCGTACGTATGTCCGTGCGCGATGAGTTCGCGCACGGTCTCCTCGACCTTGCCGTCGGTGTACAGCGACGACTCGAGGAAATACACGTCGAACGACACGCCGTACGCGGCGAGGTCGAGGTTCTGCTCGCGGCGCAGGTAGGCGACGGCGAATGCGCGGATCGCGTCGAGATCGTTCGCGTCCTTCGCACCGACGACGATGTGGCCATCGACTTCGACGGTATCGCCGCGCAGGTAGGCGTCGGCGACGTCCTTGATGTAATCGCCTCGATAGCCGTCTTCCGGCCAGCCCGCGTCGTCCGGGCCGCGGCCCTGCGCGCGCGCCTGCACGGAGATCGCGAGGTTGTTGATCTGCGCGCCGGCGTCGTTGTAGTAGAACTCCCGCGCCACGGCCCAGCCGTTGGCTTCGAGCACGCGCGCGATGCAGTCGCCGATCACCGCAGCGCGGCCGTGGCCGACGTGCAGCGGGCCGGTGGGATTCGCGGAGACGTATTCGACGCCGGCGCGGCGGCCTTCACCGCTGCTGTTGCGGCCGAACGTTTCGCCCTGCGACGCGACGTCACGCAGCGTCGAACGCCACGCGCCTTCGGCGATGCGGAAATTGATGAAGCCGGGGCCGGCGATCTCGACCGACGCGATCTGCTCGTTGGCCGGCAGTGCGTCGACCAGCGCCTGCGCGATGGCGCGCGGGTTCGACTTTGCCGGCTTGGCCAGCAGCATCGCGGCGTTGGTCGAGAAGTCGCCCTGCGCGCGGTTCTTCGGCCGCTCGATCACGAAGTCGGGCGTGGGCGCATCGGCGGGGAGCGTGCCGGCGCCGCGCAGGGCGTCGACGGCCTGCTCGACGAGGGCGCGGAGGGTCGATTTCACGGACGATCCGGGACTTCTGGATGGGGGCGCATTGTACGGCGCTGCGTTAGGGGTCGTGCCGCGGCGGTCCGCAACGCGCCGCCGCGCGCTGCGTCACCCGCTTGCGATCGCATCGTCGAAAATCCCACCACGACGAAGGTTGGCGCGGTTCACACCCAGCCGCGCGCCGCCATCGACACCGGCGGGCCGTCGCCGACCACGAAATGGTCCAGCAGTCGCACGTCCACCAGCGCCAGCGCCTGCTTCAGCCGGGCAGTGACGGCACGATCGGCCGCGCTCGGCTCCGGATTTCCGCTCGGGTGGTTATGGCCGACGATCAGCGCCGCGGCGTTGTGCGCGAGCGCGCGCCGGGCCACGTCACGCGGATGCACCTCGGCGCCGTCGAGCGTGCCGTGGAACATCTCCTCGAACGCGAGCATGCGGTGGCGGGTGTCGAGGAACATCACCGCGAACACCTCGTGGTCAAAAGCGCGCAGCCGCTGCGCGAACAGGCGGCCGGCCGATGGCGGGTCGGTCAGTGCGTCGCCGCGTTCCAGCTCCGACGCGAGCACGCGCTGGCCGATCTCCAGGGCCGCGGCCAGCGTGCACGCACGCGCCGGACCGACGCCGCGCAGCTTGGCGAGGTCGACCGGCGGCCGTTCGAGCAGGCGCCGCAGCGGGCCGTGTTCGACGAGCAGACCGCGCGCGGTGGTGACCGCGTCCTGCCCGCGCAGGCCCGAGCCGAGGAACAGCGCGACGAGTTCGGCGTCGGACAATGCGCCGGCGCCGCGGGCGAGCAGCTTCTCGCGCGGCCGCTCGGCGGCGGGCCAATCGTGGATGCGCATGCGTCCCTCCGTGGACGTGATTCGTGGGCGGTCATTGCAACGTGATGCACGGCACGTCGCGCATCGGGCGATTCCGGGCGTTCGGGTAAGCTGTCGGCCGCTTTCTCCGTCGGACTTTTCCGCCCCGTGACCGCGCTTTCCGGCCATCGCATCCTGCTCTGCGTGACCGGCGGCATCGCCGCCTACAAGTCCGCCGACCTGGTTCGTCGCCTGCGCGACGCCGACGCCGAGGTGCGCGTGGCCATGACCGAGAACGCGCAGCATTTCGTCGGCGCCGCGACCTTCCAGGCGCTGTCCGGCCAGCCGGTGCGCACGTCGCTGTGGGACGAGCACGCCGAAGCCGCGATGGGCCACATCGAACTCGCGCGCTGGGCCAGCGTGGTGGTCATCGCGCCGGCCACCGCCAACACGATCGCGAAGATCGCGCACGGCTTCGCCGACGACCTCGTCAGCACGTTGTGCCTCGCGACCGAAGCGCCGATCGCGATCGCGCCGGCGATGAACCGCGTGATGTGGGCGAATGCCGCAACGCAAGCCAACGTGGCGGCGCTGCGCGACCGCGGCGTGCTGGTGATCGGCCCCGCGGCCGGCGACCAGGCCTGTGGCGAGATCGGCGAAGGCCGCATGGTCGAACCGATGGCGATCGTGCGCGTGCTGTCGGGCGAGGCCGCATGAGCGCGCTGTCCGGGCGCCGCGTCGTGGTCACCGCCGGGCCGACGTTCGAGGATCTCGATCCCGTGCGTTTCCTTGGCAATC
Source organism: Lysobacter sp. HA35 (assembly GCF_054061195.1). Taxonomy (NCBI): domain Bacteria; kingdom Pseudomonadati; phylum Pseudomonadota; class Gammaproteobacteria; order Lysobacterales; family Lysobacteraceae; genus Lysobacter; species Lysobacter sp. HA35. The sequence continues at coordinate 2,800,767 of NZ_JBSSDY010000001.1, forward strand.
GCAGCAGCGGAAAGATGGGGTTTGCGGTGGCGAGCGCGGCCGCCGCGCGCGGCGCGCACGTGCTGCTGATCGCCGGCCCGGTCACGCTGCCGACGCCGCCGGACCTCAAGCGCATCGACGTGCGCAGCGCCGCGCAGATGCATGCCGCGGTGATGGCCGCGCTGCCCTGCGACGTCTATATCGGCGCGGCCGCGGTCGCGGACTACACGCCGGTGTCGATCTCGCCGAACAAGCTCAAGAAGCAGCCCGGGCAGGACGGCCTGACGCTCACGCTGGTGCGCACGCGCGACATCCTTGCCGAGGTCGCGGCGCATCCGAAACGTCCGCAACTCGTCGTCGGTTTCGCCGCGGAAACGCACGACGTCGAAACCTACGCGCGCGGCAAGCTCGTCGCGAAGAAGGTCGACCTGATCGCCGCCAATCGCGTCGGCGTGGAAGGCAGTGGTTTCGAGAGCGACGAGAACACGCTGGTCGTCTACGACGCCGATGCATCGACCACGCTCGGCCCGGGGGCGAAGTCCGATATCGCAGGCGGCCTGCTCGACCTGATCGAGGCGCGCCTCGCATGACCGAACGCACCATCGAAGTCCGCCTGCTCGACGCGCGCCACGGCGATGCGTGGCCGCTGCCGGAATACGCGACCGCCGCGAGCGCCGGCGTCGACCTGCGCGCCGCGCTGGACACGCCACTGACCATCGCGCCGCGCGAAACGCACCTCGTGCCGACCGGGCTGTCGATCCACATCGCCGATCCGACGCTGTGCGCCGTCATCCTGCCGAGATCGGGGCTGGGGCATAAACACGGCATCGTGCTCGGCAACGGCACGGGCCTGATCGACGCGGACTACCAGGGTCCGCTGATGGTGAGCATCTGGAACCGCGGCGACGCGGCTTTTACGATCGAGCGGGGGGATCGCATCGCCCAGCTGGTCGTGCTGCCGATCGTGCGCGCGACGTTCCGCGTGGTCGACGAATTCGAAACCAGTGCGCGCGGCGAAGGTGGCTTCGGCCACACCGGCGTGCGTTGAACAATTTGCAATGAGTTGCAGGGAGTAATCGCGATGCCGAATGCCCAGGTCGACCGTCTGAAGCCGCTGATCCCGCTCGGTGCGGGTGTCGCGCTGCTGCTTGCCGGCTGGTTCGGATGGAATGCCTGGGCGCAGTGGCGCGACGAGGTGCGGCGCACCGACGTGCAGGCCGCGCGCGACAGCGTCGTGCAGGCGGCGCAGTCGATGATCGGCACCGCGCAGAAGCGCTTCGCCGAGCAGCTCGCCAGCCCCGGCGTGCAGGACGCGCTGAAGAACGGACTGTTGGACCGCGCCGCCGAGCAGCTAACCGCCGGCTGGAAGGGCGCGACCGGCGGCGAAGTGCGCCCGGCCGCACTCGACGGTGTCTACGACGCGCTCGGCGCGCCGGGCAACAAGGGTCCGGGCTACGGCCATGTCGCCGTGCTGGAATCGGCGATCGCCGCCGGCAAGCCGGTCGCATCCGCGATCCGCGACGCCGGCACCGCATACATCGCGCTGGCCGCACCGGTCGCCGCGGGCAATACGCCCGCCGTCGCGATGGTCCGCCTGCCGATGGCGAAGCTCGCCGACGCAGTGAACAACGCCGACATCGGCGACGCGAACTACCTCGCGCTGCGCCAGGGCAATGCGAGCCTCGCCGAGAAGGGCGACGCCAGCCTCGCGACCAGCGCCGAAGCGCTCGCGGCGAAGGTGCCGAACACCGACCTGCGCGTCTCGGCCGCGGTACCCGATGTCGCTGGCGGCCCGTTCGGCCTCGGCTCGATCGGCTGCGCGGTCGCCACGCTGGTGTGCCTGCTGCTCGCCGCCGTGATCGCCTCGCTGCCGAAGCTGCTGTCGCGTCGCGGCACCGCGGTGGTCGAAGACGCCGACGACGCGCCGACGCTCGCCGAATCGGTCCGGCCGACCACGCCGCCGCCGCTCCCGGCCGGTGAAAAGCCCGAAGCGGTGAAGCAGACGCTCGCGCTGGATCGCGGCATCTTCCGCGCGTACGACATCCGCGGCATCGTCGGCCAGAGCCTCGATGCCGGCATCGCCGAACTCATCGGCCAGGCCATCGGCACGGTGATGCAGGAGCAGGGCCTGCGCGACATCGTGGTTGGCCGCGACGGCCGCCTGTCCGGGCCGACCATGGTCGAAGGCCTGATCACCGGCCTGCGCCGCGCGGGCCGCAACGTGCTCGACGTCGGCATGGTGCCGACGCCCGTCGTCTACTTCGGCGCCTACCACCTGCGCGCGGGGTCGTGCGTGTCGGTGACCGGCTCGCACAACCCGCCGGACTACAACGGCTTCAAGGTCGTGGTCGGGGGCGAAACGCTGTCGGGCGACGCGATCACGGATCTGTACTCGCGCATCGCCGACGACCGCCTGCATACCGCGCCGACGCCGGGCAACCTCGACGAGCGCGACATCGCCGAGGACTACGTCCAGCGCATCGCCGCCGACATCCAGATCGACCGCCCGCTCAAGGTCGTAGTCGACGCGGGCAATGGCGTGGCCGGCGACATCGGCCCGCGCGTGCTCGAGGCGATCGGCGCGGAAGTCATCCCGCTGCATTGCGATATCGATGGCACGTTCCCGAACCACCATCCCGACCCGAGCGAACCGCACAACCTCGTCGATCTGATCCAGATGGTCGAGCGCCTGGATGCGGACCTCGGCATCGCCTTCGACGGCGACGGCGACCGCCTCGGTGTGGTCACGCGCACCGGCGACAACATCTTCCCGGATCGCCTGCTGATGCTGTTCGCGGCCGACGTGCTCGAACGCAATCCGGGCGCGGTGATCCTATTCGACGTGAAGTGCACCGGCCGCCTGCCGGGCCACATCCTGCGCCACGGCGGCAGCCCGCTGATGTGGAAGACGGGCCACTCGCTGATCAAGGCGAAGATGCGCGAGACCGATGCCGAACTGGCCGGCGAGATGAGCGGCCACTTCTTCTTCAAGGAGCGCTGGTACGGCTTCGACGACGGCGTCTACGCCGCCGCGCGCCTGATGGAGATCCTCGCTACCAGCCCGCGCACGCCGACCGAAACGCTCAACGCGCTGCCCAACGGCGTGTCGACGCCGGAGATCAAGGTCGACGCACCGAACGGCAATCCGCACGCGTTCGTGGATCGCTTCCAGAGCGAGGCGAAGTTCGAAGGCGCGCGCCTGTCGACCATCGACGGCCTGCGTGTCGACTATGCCGACGGCTGGGGCCTGGTGCGTGCATCGAACACCACGCCGGTGCTGGTCATGCGTTTCGACGCGGATTCGTCGGAGGCGCTGCTGCGCATCCAGAACGCGTTCCGTGAGCAGATCGCCGCGATCCAGCCGGACCTCGTCCTGCCGTTCTGACGATGGCCTGGCTTGCCGTGAAATACCTAGTCACCGCGGCGATCGTCGTCGTGGTATCCGAGGTCGCCAAGCGCAGCGACCGGCTCGGCGGCTTCATCGCGGCGTTGCCGCTGGTGACCGTGCTTGCGCTGGTCTGGCTGCACGTCGAGAAGCAACCGCCGGCCAAGCTCGCCAACCACGCGTACTACACGTTCTGGTACGTGCTGCCGACGCTGCCGATGTTCCTGCTGTTTCCCGCGATGCTCGCGCGCATCGGCTTCTGGCCAACACTGGCCGCATCGGCCGCGATCACAATCGCGTGCTTCGGATTGACGGCCTGGCTGGTGCGGCCGTTCGGGATCGAACTGCTGCCCTGAGGCGGGCAGCGCGGTGACTCAGCCTGCGGGCGTTGCCGCGGTCGACGTGGCGCCGGCCTGCTGCTGCGGCTTGAGTTCGCGATAACGCGCCACGGCTTCGTCGAGCTGCGCCTGCAGCGTCGTCGCCTGCGACTGCAGCGTCGTCAGTGCCGACTGCTGCGCCATGAGCTGGCCGTGTTGCGTGTGGATCTCGTCGCGCAGCATCTTCGGCACCGGCTTCTTGTTGAGCTCCAGCTCGCCGGCGCGCTGCAGTCGCGATACGAGGCCCTGGCGCAGGCCATCGATGCCCATGCGCGCGGTCTTCATCGCGTCGGCATTGAGCGAGACGCGCTCGCCGAACGCCTTGCGCAGGTCGGCTTCGGTCGCGAAGGTTTCGATCATCGCCATCAGTCGGCGATGTTCGGCTTCGGCCGCAGCGGCGGCATCGGCCTGCGCCTTCGCCTGCGCGGCCGCGGCGGCCTGCTCGTCCGGCGTCAGCGCGCGATCGAGCGTGGTCATCGCCATGCCGCTCTTGGCGTTGAATTCGGTGCGCGCGGCGTCGACCGCGCTGGACGGCAGTGCGTCGCCGCAGACCTTGCGGCCACCCTCGTTCCAGCAATAGAGCTTCTTGGCCGGCGCCGACTGCGCGTGCAGCGCGGGCACGACGGCAAGGAGGGCAAGGGCGAGCAGCGGGGTGCGGGTCATGGCGGGCCGGTTGGGCGGTCGTGTCACGCGATTGCAAGCAACTTTCGCGCCACCGGCGCTCAGTCGCAACCGTAGGCCGCGCGATACGCCAACAGCCGCTCGCGGCGGGCGTGGTCGGCATCGCCGGCGGTGAAGTCGAGCAGGTCGGCCAGGCGGGCGACGGCGACCACGGGCAGGCCCTGCTCGTCCGCGACCGTTTGTGCCGCGGAGCGTCGGGAGACGGTGGGGTCGACGGCTTCCTGCCGATCGAGCGCGATCACGATGCCGGCCGGCACGCCGCCTGCGGCGCGGATCTGCGCCAGCGCCTCGCGGATCGCGGTGCCGGCGGTGATCACGTCATCGACGATCAGCACGCGGCGGCCCTCGAGCGGCGCGCCGATCAGCAGCCCGCCTTCACCGTGATCCTTGGCTTCCTTGCGATTGAACGCGACGGGCAGGTCGCGGCCGCGACGCGCGAACTCGCAGGCCAGCGCCGTCGCGAGCGGGATGCCCTTGTACGCCGGCCCGAATAGCACCTCGAACTGCACGCCCGCGGCGTCGACCGCATCCGCATAGCAAGCCGCCAGTTCCGCCAGCGCGGCACCCGAATCGAAGCGGCCCGCGTTGAAGAAGTACGGGCTGGTGCGGCCCGATTTCAGCGTGAACTCGCCGAAGCGCAGCGCGTCGACGCGCAGGGCGAGTTCGAGGAAGCGGGTGCGGTGGTCGGCCATGGCGAAGTCGCGCGATGAAGAACCGGCATCGTAAAGCAGCGAGCGGCTACGCTTGGCGCCGGTATCCCATACGGATCACGCATGCGCGTCATCAGCTTCAACGCCAACGGCTGGCGGTCGGCCACGAAGAAGGGTTTCATCGACTGGATGCAGCAGAAGGACGCCGACATCCTCTGCGTGCAGGAAACCAAGGCGCAGGAACACCAGCTGCGCCTGCCCGAACTGATCCCGCCGGGTTACCACGCCAACTTCCGCGACGCGACGACGAAGAAGGGCTACAGCGGCGTCGCGATCTACAGCAAACGCGAGCCCGACGAAGTGCGCACGGGGCTGGGCTGGGACGCGTTCGACGAGGAAGGGCGCTACATCGAAGCGCGCTTCGGCGACCTGTCGGTGGTGTCGCTGTACGTGCCGTCCGGTACCACCGGCGACCTGCGCCAGGGCTTCAAGGTATCGGTGATGGACTGGTTCGCGCCGATCCTGCGCGAGTGGCTGGACAGCGGCCGCCAGTACATCGTCTGCGGCGACTGGAACATCGTGCGTTCGCAACGCGACATCACCAACTGGCGCGGCAACCAGAAGCAGACCGGCTGCCTACCGCACGAACGCGCATGGCTCAATGCTTTGATCGCCGACCAGCACGGCGACGGCTCGCCCTGCGCCGGCGACCTCGGCTGGCTCGACAGTTTCCGCGTGCACAAACCCGATGAATCCGCCGAGTACACGTGGTGGAGCAACCGCGGACAGGCCCGTGCGAACAACGTAGGCTGGCGCATCGACTACCAGCTGGTGACGCCGAACCTGCGCGGCGCCATCCGCCACTGCGAAACGCATCGCGAGCCGCGTTTCTCCGACCACGCGCCTTACATCGTCGACTATGACCTCTGACAACGTCCGCCTTCCGAAAGACCCGGCGACCGCGGGGCTGCCGCCACCGCCCGCGCAGAAGATGTCGGTCTGGAAGGCGTTTACCCAGCCGTCCGCGTGGACGATGTTCTTCTTCGGGTTCAGCTCCGGGCTGCCGTTCCTGCTCGTCGCCGGCACGCTCGCGTACTGGCTGAAGGAAAACGGGATCGTGCTGAAAGAGATCACGATCATCGCCAGCGCCGGCATGACCTACGCGCTGAAGTTCCTCTGGGCGCCACTGCTCGACCACAGCCGCGTGCCCGGTTTCGCACGCCTGGGCCTGCGACGCGGCTGGCTGCTGCTGGCGCAGGTCGCGGTGACCGCGGGGTTGGTGGTGATGGCGATGCTGACGCCGGCGCAGCTCGCGCCTTTCATCGTCGCGACCGTGTTCGTCGCCTTCGCGGGCGCGACGCAGGACATCGCGGTCGACGCCTATCGCATCGAGATCGCGCCGATGGCCGCGCAGGGCGCGCTCGTTGCGACGTATTCGCTCGGTTACCGCATCGCGCTGATTGTCACCGGTGCGCTCGCACTCGCGATGGCCGACCACGTGCCGTGGAGCACGGTCTACCTCGCGATGGCCGGGCTCATGCTGCTGCCGATCGCAGCGAACCTGCTGTCGCGCGAACCCGAGGCGTATCGGCCGTCGCCCAGTTCATGGGGCGAGGCGATGCAGATCGCGGTGGTCGAGCCGTTCACCGATTTCTTCCGCCGCTACGGCGTGCAGACGGCGCTGCTGACGCTGCTCTTCATCCTGCTGTTCAAGATCCCGGAACAGGCGCTGGTCGGCGGGATCATGAGCCCGTTCTACCTCGACATGGGCTTCGCGAAGACGCAGATCGGCGCGATCACCAAGTTCTACGGCATATGGGTGGGCATCGCCGGCGTGTTCGCCGCCGGGGTCGCGATCGCGCGCTTCGGCGTGCGCTGGCCGCTGATCGTCTCGATCGTGGTGTGCGCGAGCTGCAACCTGCTGTACGTCTGGCTGACGCGTCACCACGGCGACCTCGGCGCGCTCACGCTGGTGATCTCCGCCGAGAACTTCTCGCTGGGCTTCCTCGGCACTGCGGCCGTCGCGTTCCTGTCGTCGCTGGTCAACCGACAGCACACGGCGACGCAGTACGCGCTGCTGAGTTCGATGGTGAACCTGCCGGGCAAGGTGCTCGGCGTGTTCGCCGGCACGATCGTCGAAGCGACGAGCTACTCGCAGTACTTCGTGATCGCGACGATCGCTGTGCTGCCGGCCACGCTTCTGTTCGTCTATCTGTGGCCGCGCTTCGCGCCTGCCGATAGCGGCACCGCGCCGGGCGCTCAGGCGGGATAAACCGTCCCGAGCACGCGCGGGCCTTTCGCGCCCGTCACCGCCGCGACGTTGCCCGGCAGACCCGCCAGCGTCTGCCGCGCCAGCCACGCGAACGCCATCGCTTCGACGAAATCCGCGTCGAGGCCATGCGCATCCGTCGCTTCGATCGTGCAGTTCGGAAGGTGCGCGGCGATGCGCGCGATCAACGCGGGATTGCGCACGCCGCCGCCGCAAACCAGCACGCGACGCGTCGACGGCTGATGCGCGAGCAGCGCCCTCGCAACCGTCGCCGCACTGAGTTCGAGCAGCGTTGCCTGCACGTCCGCCGCTGATTCCGAACCGCCGAGCTTCGCGTCCACCCAGTCGAGATGGAACTGCTCGCGACCGCTGCTCTTCGGCGGCGGCAACGCGAACCATGGCTCGTCGAGCAGCCGCCCAAGCAATGCACCGTCGACGCGACCACTCGCCGCGAACGCGCCGTCGCGATCGAAGGCTTCGCCGCGATGGCGCAGGCACCACGCATCGAGCAACGCGTTCGCCGGGCCGGTGTCGAAACCGCGTACGTCGCCCAGGCGCGGCAGCAGCGTGAAGTTGGCGATGCCGCCGAGATTGAGCACCGCGCGATCTTCCGCATGCGAATGCAGCATGGCCGCATGGAACGCAGGCACCAGCGGCGCGCCTTGACCGCCGGCCGCAACGTCGCGACGGCGAAAGTCCGCAACTGTCGCGACACCGCAGCGTTCGGCGATGACGTTGCCGTCGCCGATCTGCCACGTGAAAGGATGTTTGCCGTCGTACGCCGCGCCCGCGGCGCGATGGCGTATCGTCTGCCCGTGCGAACCGATCGCAACGACGTCGCGCGCACCGACGCCCGCAACCGCGAGCAACTCATGCACCGCGTTCGCAAACGCTTCGCCGACCTGCACGTCCAGCGTGCCGATTTCGTCCAGTCCGCGTGCATCGCCGCCTTGGCCGAGCGCAACCAGCCGCGTGCGCAGCGCGTCGTCCCAGGGCACCACGACGCCGTGCTCGAGCCGGCATCCGGTGTCGGATACACCGGCACCAAAACGAACGAGCGCCGCGTCAATGCCGTCGGCGCTCGTTCCGGAGATGAGGCCGACGTAAAGCCCGTCGGCCGGCATCGATGTCGTCATGTCAGGAGCGGCGGCGCGACTTGGTGTCCGGCTTGGCGGCGGCCTTCGCGACCTGCGGCTCGTCATCGCCCGCGTAGATGATGTTCTCGACTTCGCGGATGCGCGCCAGCGACGTGCGCGTCTGCGTGCGGAACGCGGCGTAGGCCGGGCCCGACAGCGGTTCCGGCGGCGGCATCGTGATCGACAGCGGATTGCGCTGCGCGCCGTTGACCTTGAATTCGTAGTGCAGGTGCGGGCCGGTCGCCAGGCCCGACGCGCCGACATAGCCGATCACCGTGCCCTGCGAGATGCGCTGGCCGACGTGTTCCTTGCCGAACGCCGACATGTGGCCGTACAGCGTCGAATAACCACGGCCGTGGTCAAGTTCGACGACGCGGCCGTAGCCGCCCTTCCAGCCGACAAACGCCACGCGCGCATCACCCGCCGCCATGATCGGCGTGCCGGTGCCCGCGGCGTAGTCGACGCCCTTGTGCATGCGCCAGCGGCCCAGCACCGGGTGGAAGCGGTTGCCGAAGCCCGAGCTCAGTCGCGCATACGGAATCGGCATGCGGATGAAGCTGCGCTTGAGCGAGCGGCCATCGGCGGTGAAGTACTCGGGCTTGCCGTTGCGGTCGAAGCGGAACGCCGAATGCAGCGTATCGCCGGTGGTGAACGTCGCGGCGAGCACCGGGCCCGTCGCGACGAGTTGTCCGTCGCGCCACGTCTGCTCGACGACCACGCTGAAGCGGTCGTCGGCGCCGACATCGTCATTGAAGTCGATGTCGTACTTGAACATGTCGTCGGTCAGCGTGTTGACGTGCGCGCTGGTCAGTCCGACCTTGCGCGCCGACGCATACAGCGAATTGCCGACCTTGCCGCTGAGCACCACGGTGCGCGTTTCGGTCGGGCTCACCAGCACGTTCTGCTTGACGTCGCCGTTGGCGAACGTCAGCTCGACGCGATGGCTCTCGTCTTGGTCGAAACGGAACGCACGCAGCCCACCACCGACCGGAAGATCGAACGCGAGCTGCGTGCCCGGCTTCATCGAACGCAGCAGCTGGCTCTTCACCGACGACTGCGCGAGCAGCTGGTCGCGCTGCGCCTGCGGAATCTCGAGGTCCTTCATGATCGACGCGAGCGTCTGGCCGCGCTTGACCTGCACGATCTGCCAGCTGTCGCCCTGCTGCTGCGCCAGACGGAGCGGCGGCAGCGCGAGCGCCATCGAATGGCTCGGCGTCGCGGCATGACCGCGTGCAACCACCGGGCGATCGAAGCCCGGTACGATCGCGGCCGCCAGCATCGCCGCGGTGGCGAACAGGCTGGCGTGCGCCCACTGCCTGCGCGACCAGCGTCCGTTGAAGCCGTGTCCTTCGTGCGCGGTCACCGGACGGTGCAGCGTCTCTTCGCGAAGGGCATCCAGGCGCGCGCGGCGCGCCGAGGCGGTGTCTGTCATGCTGGTTGTTCCCCACAAGGCCGTGTAGGCCCCGTCACGACCGTAAAATAGACACGCGAGATCGACGCGTCAAACCATTGATGTAAATGGTTTTTTTCGTCAACGTCCGTTTTACGTTCAATTAACTTTTGACCGGTCCTTCACGGGACCGGGGTCGCAAGTCGCGACCTTCTGTGAGACCGAAACGATGTCGATCCAGGACGCCCTTGACCTCATCGCGCGCGGCGCGGACGAGATTCTCAAGCCTGACGAGCTCGCCAAGCGGCTGGAAGACGGCCGCCCGCTGCGCATCAAAGCGGGCTTCGACCCGACCGCGCCGGACCTGCACCTCGGCCACACCGTGCTGCTCAACAAGATGCGGCAGTTCCAGGACCTCGGCCATCAGGTGATCTTCCTGATCGGCGATTTCACCGGAATGATCGGCGACCCGACCGGCAAGAACGTCACCCGCAAGCCGCTGACGCGCGAAGACGTGCTCGCCAATGCGGAGACCTATTCCGAACAGGTCTTCAAGGTGCTCGATCGCGAGCGCACCGAAGTGCGCTTCAACTCCGAATGGTTCGGCGCGATGTCGGCCGCCGACATGATCAAGCTCGCTGGCCAGCACACGGTCGCCCGCATGCTCGAGCGCGACGATTTCGCCAAGCGCTACGCCGCGCACCAGTCGATCGCGATCCACGAGTTCCTGTATCCGCTCGTGCAGGGCTATGACTCCGTCGCCCTGAAGGCGGACGTCGAGCTCGGCGGCACCGATCAGAAGTTCAACCTGCTGATGGGCCGCGGCCTGCAGGAACACTTCGGTCAGAAACCGCAGATCGTGCTGACCATGCCGTTGCTGGAAGGCCTCGACGGCGTCCAGAAGATGAGCAAGTCGCTGGGCAACTACATCGGCATCAACGAGTCCGCGATCGATATCGTCACCAAGACAATGAAGATCGACGACACATTGATGTGGCGCTGGATCGACCTGCTGAGCTTCGAGATCTCGATCGCCGAAGCGCAGCGCCTGCGAGGCGAAATCGATTCAGGCGCGCTCAATCCGCGCGACCTCAAAATGCGCCTCGCCCGCGAACTGGCCGCGCGCTTCCATAGCGCTGCTGCTGCGGACCAGGCGGTCGCCGGATGGAACGCGGCGGTGCGTGGCGAAGGCGATGTCGCCCAGCTTCCTTTGATCGACGTCGTCGTTCCGGCTGAAGGCCTGCGCATTGCCGCGCTGTTGACGGCCGCAGGGCTGACACCCAGCAACTCCGAAGCGAATCGCAAGCTCAAGGAGCGCGCGGTCCGCGTCGACGGCGACATCTTTGAAGACGCGGCACGCGTATTCGCGCCGGGCTTCGAAGGCGTTGTCGCAGTAGGCAAGCGCACCTTCGCGCGCGTACGCCTCATCGCAGGCTGAATCGTTCGTTTCGCCGCTCTCACCAGGGCTTCACAAGAACGATCGGCCGCGACATAATGGTCGACCCTGCTGATGACGGCCACGCGCTCCGGCGCGCTGAACGGAACCGGCAGGGCAGCAAAAATCTTCGATCACAGGGTGTTGACAGTGATCGAAACTGCCCTAAAATGGGCGGCTCACTCGGACGGACTGAGGTCTGGTTCGAGGGGTGGAAAAGACGAGGCGCTGAGGCCGAAGTCTTCTGATCTTTGACAGTGTGCGCAGGTGACTTGTGCGGGCGTCTGGTGGTGGATGACTGTCCATCGCAGATGTCTCGTCACAAGCAACAAGATTTAAATGCATGCAAATGCAAGCGAGTTTTGAGGCTTGGAGCGAGCTCTGCACTAAAAGCTTTAGCTGATCCTTCGGGATCGGTTGCAAAACTTAAGT
>NZ_JBSSDY010000001.1:2815000-3265212 GCF_054061195.1 Lysobacter sp. HA35
AAATAGATCCTGAAACCGTGTGCGTACAAGCAGTCGGAGCCCGCAAGGGTGACGGCGTACCTTTTGTATAATGGGTCAGCGACTTACTGTTCGTGGCGAGCTTAACCGTATAGGGGAGGCGAAGGGAAACCGAGTCTGATAAGGGCGCATAGTCGCGGGCAGTAGACCCGAAACCGGGTGATCTAGTCATGCCCAGGGTGAAGGTCGGGTAACACCGACTGGAGGCCCGAACCCACTCCCGTTGCAAAGGTAGGGGATGAGGTGTGATTAGGAGTGAAAAGCTAATCGAACCCGGAGATAGCTGGTTCTCCTCGAAAGCTATTTAGGTAGCGCCTCATATGTATCCTCTCGGGGGTAGAGCACTGTTATGGCTAGGGGGTCATTGCGACTTACCAAACCATTGCAAACTCCGAATACCGAGACGGACTGTATGGGAGACACACGGCGGGTGCTAACGTCCGTCGTGAAAAGGGAAACAACCCAGACCCACAGCTAAGGTCCCAAATTCATCGCTAAGTGGAAAACGATGTGGAAAGGCACAGACAGCCAGGAGGTTGGCTTAGAAGCAGCCACCCTTTAAAGAAAGCGTAATAGCTCACTGGTCGAGTCGGTCTGCGCGGAAGATTTAACGGGGCTAAGCGATGAACCGAAGCTTGGGGTGCATACTTCTGTATGCGCGGTAGAGGAGCGTTCCGTAAGCCGTTGAAGGTGACTTGAGAAGGTTGCTGGAGGTATCGGAAGTGCGAATGCTGACATGAGTAACGATAATGCGGGTGAAAACCCCGCACGCCGAAAGCCCAAGGTTTCCTTGCGCAACGTCAATCGGCGCAGGGTGAGTCGGCCCCTAAGGCGAGGCTGAAAAGCGTAGTCGATGGGAAGCTGGTTAATATTCCAGCACCTCGCGTAAGTGCGATGGAGGGACGGAGAAGGTTAGGCAGGCCCGGCGTTGGTTGTCCGGGTGAGAGAGTTGAGGCGGTTCCCTTTGGCAAATCCGGGGGAGCAACGTTGAGACTAAGGACGAGCCCATTAGGGCGAAGCTGCCGATATCACGCTTCCAGGAAAAGCTCCTAAGCTTCAGCTTACGCAGACCGTACCGTAAACCGACACAGGTGGGCAGGATGAGAATTCTAAGGCGCTTGAGAGAACTCGGGTGAAGGAACTAGGCAAAATAGCACCGTAACTTCGGGAGAAGGTGCGCCCTTTTTGGTTAATAGCTGAGAAGGGCCGCAGTGACCAGGCCGCTGCGACTGTTTATCAAAAACACAGCACTCTGCAAACACGAAAGTGGACGTATAGGGTGTGACGCCTGCCCGGTGCTGGAAGGTTAAGTGATGGGGTTAGCCGCAAGGCGAAGCTCTTGATCGAAGCCCCAGTAAACGGCGGCCGTAACTATAACGGTCCTAAGGTAGCGAAATTCCTTGTCGGGTAAGTTCCGACCTGCACGAATGGCGTAACGACAGCGGCGCTGTCTCCACCCGAGACTCAGTGAAATTGAAATCGCTGTGAAGATGCAGCGTTCCCGCGGCAAGACGGAAAGACCCCGTGAACCTTTACTATAGCTTTACACTGAACGTTGAGTTCGTCTGTGTAGGATAGGTGGGAGGCTATGAAACCGAGGCGCTAGCTTCGGTGGAGCCATCCTTGAAATACCACCCTGATGTGCTTGACGTTCTAACCTGGCGCCGTTATCCGGCGCGGGGACCGTGTATGGTGGGTAGTTTGACTGGGGCGGTCTCCTCCCAAAGAGTAACGGAGGAGCACGAAGGTACGCTCAGCGCGGTCGGACATCGCGCACTGTGTGCAAAGGCATAAGCGTGCTTGACTGCAAGATCGACGGATCAAGCAGGTACGAAAGTAGGTCTTAGTGATCCGGTGGTTCTGTATGGAAGGGCCATCGCTCAACGGATAAAAGGTACTCCGGGGATAACAGGCTGATACCGCCCAAGAGTTCATATCGACGGCGGTGTTTGGCACCTCGATGTCGGCTCATCACATCCTGGGGCTGTAGTCGGTCCCAAGGGTATGGCTGTTCGCCATTTAAAGTGGTACGCGAGCTGGGTTCAGAACGTCGTGAGACAGTTCGGTCCCTATCTGTCGTGGGCGTTGGAGATTTGAGAGGGGCTGCTCCTAGTACGAGAGGACCGGAGTGGACGAACCTCTGGTGTTCCGGTTGTCACGCCAGTGGCACTGCCGGGTAGCTATGTTCGGAAGCGATAACCGCTGAAAGCATCTAAGCGGGAAGCGCGCCTCAAGATGAGATCTCCCGGGAGCTTGACTCCCCTAAAGGAACGTTGAAGACTACGACGTTGATAGGCAGGGTGTGTAAGCGCAGCAATGCGTTGAGCTAACCTGTACTAATGATCCGTGCGGCTTGACCATATAACCTCAAGACGCTTTGGGTTAACCAAAGCACCTTACCCTCGTGACACGTCACGACATTCACTGCTCGCTACATCCAACTTATTCCGCTCAGATCGCAAGGTCTGTCCGGTAACCGTCGAGAGCGTGGCGCCGAAAGGCGACCCTCCACCCTCTCCCTGGTGACCATAGCGGTGTGGAACCACCCGATCCCATCCCGAACTCGGAAGTGAAACGCACCCGCGCCGATGGTAGTGTGGCATTTGCCCATGCGAGAGTAGGTCATCGCCAGGGTCTTTATCCCGCAAACCCCCGCCTGTACATACAGGCGGGGGTTTGTCTTTGGGCGGTGTGGAATATTGGCGGTTACGCTGGAAGAAGTAATGGCGCATTGGGCTTGGCTAATGCGTACGGGGCCCGAAGTCGTCCTGGCCTGGGACGCGGCAACTGATGGCGCAGCGCCCGGTATTCGAAGGCGTCTTAGGTAGCTGCCTGCAGCTCGGCAGCGCCCGCAGCGCGTTGAGTTCCACTGGGGTGGTGGGCTAGCCGATCTCTGGTGGCTGTATTAATTAGCGCACCGTTCAAGTCGCGCAAGCAATGTGGCTCATAGCTCAGACGTCGGGTAGGCGCCTATTAGGGCGACCCGACATCCCGCGCGCCTGCTTGAGCCCGGTAATACGCGACGCCCCCGGCGCACTACCCGCGCCGTGGGTTCAATCGTCCCTTTGACCTAGGCATATGGTATCGATGTCGCGCCCTTGTTAGCAGCGCGGTCGAGCTGGCGACGCAGTGCTTGGGGTCCCTATAGTCCGGCAGGGCCTAAGTCGTCGGCCCGACGCCCAGGAGCGCCGAATTGCTCCTCGAACGTCGGCTCGGTTGGCGTTGTCGCGCCGTATGACGTTCGCGAGCGAATGTCGATGACCAAGTCCTACAAAAGGATTGCCGCATCCGCGGCCGTTGCGCTAGTTACTGTCGTGGGTGCGGCCACGGCGGGGCCGCAGTCTGAGACGGCGGGACGGATGTCCGCAGCCGAGCTGACACGGCTTAACGCCGGGTTGGCGATCAAGGTGGCGGGTGTCGACCGCGTGCCATTGCTCATCGAGGGCTATCGTCCGCTCTTTCCGGCGCCACGCGTCGTGCGAGGCCAGGCGGGCAAATGCCTTGTGCGTTTCTCGATCGGCGTCGACGGTCGGGTGGCTGACGCCAAGGGCGATGGCACGGACAAGATGATGTGTGACCACGCGATCATCGCCATGCGCTACTGGCGTTTCGAGCCGGCGCTAAAGAACGGCATGCCGACCATCGCCAGTGATCTGGCCATGCCCGTGAACTACGAGCTTCGCTGACCCGGGCGCTTGTCGCGCGGCGTTTTGGGGCCGCGACCAGCTCCATTGCCCTCTTAGGCCGACGCTACCGGGCGCCGTAGAGACAGATTTCGGAAGCGCTACAAACGCCGCGCTTATGTCCGCACCGAGTTGCTCGAAGCTGCACCGTTGCGGCCGGGCATAGCTCGCCATGTTTCGCGTCCACTGATCCGGACTGACGCGATCCTCGACCGCACAATCTTTAACCAACCGCGCTACCTCGTGGTGCGAGCATGCGCAACATCACGACTGCGCCGCCATCGCCGCCTGCATCAACAGCGCAAACACGCACACGATCCCAACCAGCCAGCTCAGGCTGCGCGCGCGCGGGAAACCTGCGACGTACAACGCGCCATGCAGCACGCGGGCAATGACGAACACGATCGCGAGCACCGAGATCCGCTCGTCCGCAACACCGGCGACATGCGCCAGGATCACACCCGCAGCAAACGCGGGGAACGCCTCGAACGCATTCAGCTGCGCCGCATTCGCGCGCTGGATTCGCGGGTCGGTCTGGCGTGCCAGCCAGGCGCGCGGTTCGCGGTTGTCGTAGCGCTCGCCCTTCGACTTGGCGATGACGGCCCAGACGTACGGCAGTGCGGCCGCGATCAGCACGCACCAGTAGGCGATCGAGATCGGCATGTCGGTTCCCCTGAGAGTCCGGGGAGACTAACCGAGCGCGTATCGCGACGGCCATGACTTCCGGCGGCCGGAATTCGCCGCATTTGCCGTTAGGCTGCCCGCTTCCAACCGGAAGGGGAATTCCGATGCGACGTCGTCTATTGCCCGCGCTGCTCGGCGGGCTGCTCATCACCGCGTCCGCGCATGCCGCGACGCCCGATCGCTGGCAGGTGCCGGTGTCGGTCAAGAAGCTCGACAACGGCCTGACCGTCGTCGTGTCCGAAGACCACAGCTCGCCCACCGTCGGCGTCTCGATGGTCTATCACGTCGGCATGCGCCTCGAGCCGAAGAACCGCACGGGTTTCGCACACCTTTTCGAGCACCTGATGTTCGAAGGCACGCCGAATGCGAAGGAAGGCGTGTTCGACAAGGTGATCACCGGTGGCGGCGGTCGCAACAACGGTTCGACGCGTCCGGACTTCACCAACTACATCGAGATGGCGCCGGCGTCGGCGCTTGAGCCGATCCTGTGGCTCGAAGCCGATCGCATGAAGACGCTCGACTTCAACCCGGTCACGCTGAAGAACCAGCAGGACGTGGTGAAGGAAGAGATCCGCGTCAACGTGAAGAACCAGCCGTACGGCGGCTTCATGTGGATCGACATCGGCCAGCAGGCCTTCAACAAGTGGGAAAACAACCACGACGGCTACGGCAGCTTCAAGGATCTGGAAGGCGCGAGCCTTGCGGATGTCGCGAGCTTCCATCGCGATTTCTACGGCCCGAACAACGCGGTGCTCGGCATTTCCGGTGACGTCACCCCGCAGCAGGCGTTCGCGCTCGCGCAGAAGTATTTCGGTGCGATTCCGGCACGCACGACGCCGAAGCGCCCGGACGTCAAGGAAGGTTTGAACACCGTCGAGAAGCGCATCCAGCAGACCGATGCGCTGGCGCAGGTGCCGGCGATCGCGGCAGCGTGGAAGATGCCCGAGCGCGGCAGCAAGGATCAGGCGGCGATGGCGGTGCTCGGCGATGTGCTCGCTGGTGGTGATGCATCGCGCTTCTATCAGGGCCTGGTCAAGGGTCGGCAGCTCGCGATCAACGTCGAGTCGCTGTACGGCCTGACCAGCCCGTGGGAATACGACGGCCCGACGCTGTTCACCGCGTTCGCGCTGTACAAGCCGAACACGACGGCCGACGCCGTGCTTGCCGCGATGGACGAGGAGATCGCGAAGGTCGCGAAGGACGGCGTCAGCGATGCCGAGCTCAAGCGCGTCAAAACCAAGATGCTCGCCGACTGGTACAACGGGCTCGAATCGTTCCTCAACCGTGCCGACACCGTCGCCAAGCTGCAGACGCTGTGGGGCGATGCAAACGTGGTCAACAAGATTCCGACGTGGATCGAAGGCGTGACCAGCGCCGACCTGCAGCGCGTGGCGAAGACGTATCTCGCGCGCACCAACCGCACCGTCATCGACCGCGTTCCGACCGCGATGGCGAAGGCCGCGCCGGCCGCACCGGCCGCCGGCAAGTAAGGAGACGACGATGAAGACGATTTCCCTGCTCGCCGCCGCCGTATCGCTGGCGATCGCCGGCGCTGCCGTCGCCGGGCCGAAGGCCGTGATTCCGGCCGACCTGCCGAAGTACGCGCCCGACCGTCCGTTGCCGGTGCCCGCAATCCAGAAGACCACGCTGTCGAACGGTCTCGAAGTGTGGATCGTGCCGCGCACGGGCATTCCGCGCGTCGATGCGGTGCTCGCGATTCGCGGCGCTGGTCTTGCCGCTGACGACGCGCAGCATCCCGGTTTCGCGAACACGCTGGCCGGCCTGCTCAACGAAGGCACGACGAAGCACGACTCCAAGGCCATCGCGGAACTCGCGCAGGGCCTCGGTGGCGGCATCGGTGCGGGCGCGAACAACGACGGCATGATGGTGTCGGCGAATTCACTGGCATCGCACGCGAACGAGATGCTCGCGCTGCTCGGCGAAGTTGCGCGTACGCCGACGTTCCCCGACAACGAAGTGAAGCTCGCGCAGGCCAATGCGCTGCAGAACCTCAAGGCCGCCGAAGCGCAGCCGGGTTTCAAGGCCGAACGCGCGCTCGCCGAAGCGGTGTACGGCGATCACCCGTACGCGCATACGCAGCCGACCGAAGCATCGATCATGTCGGTGACGCCGCAACTTCTTCGTGACGCGTATGTGCAGCGCTTCCGTCCCGATCGCGCGTTGCTGGTCATCACCGGTCCCGTCAATCGCGACGAGGCGATGCGCGCGGTGAATGCCGCGTTCGGCGACTGGGCCGCGAGCGGCACGGCACTCGCCGACACGCCGCCCGCGCCGCATACCGCGACGCCGAAGTACGTGCTCGTGCAGCGCGACGGCAGCGTGCAATCCGCGATCCGCCTCGGCCGTCCCGGCATCGCCGCGACCGACCCCGACTACGTGCCGCTGCAACTTGCCGGCACCGTGCTCGGCGGCGGTTTCAGCTCGCGCTTGATGCAGAACCTGCGCGAGGACAAGGGCTATACCTACGGCGCACGCGGCGGTTCCAGCGCACTGCGCGAAGGCGGCCGCATCAGCGCGTCGGCCGACGTGCGCAACGAAGTGACCGGCGCATCGATCAAGGAGTTCATGGCCGAGTTCAAGCGCATGGGCGACGAACCCGTGCCCGCGCAGGAACTGGAAGACACCAAGCGCTACGTCGCCGGCGGTTACCTGCTCAGCAACCAGATGCAGGCCGCCGTCGCCGGCACGCTCGCGACCAACTGGCTGGTCGGACTGCCCGCCGAATTCCTCGGCGAATACGTCCCCAAGATCCGCGCCGTCGACGCCGCCCAGGTGCAGGCCATGAGCCGCAAGTACTTCGACCCGAAGGACCAGTCGATCGTCGTGGTCGGCGACCCGAAGGCCGTCACCGAACAGCTCAAGCCGTACGGCAACTTCGAAGTCCGCACGAAGTAAGCGGCAACGCAATCGAGAAAAAGCCGCCGAAAGGCGGCTTTTTCTTTTACGCCGAGTCAGTGCGAGACCACATGCCCACCCATCGGCCGTGTTCTTAGCGAAGCAAATATTCGGCGTGTACCGCGCGAGGAGTCAGGTGCGACCAGCGGCGCACAAAGTCGCCGCATGTACTCGACCACCACGCGATCGCTTCGCCGAGTCGCCGACGAGCACCTTGCGAGCATGCATCGACGCTCATCGCAAGCGCACGCGCGACGAGCAAACCGAAGGTCGCACGGCGCATAGGCAACAAGCGACTCGAAACAACAAGTGACGAATCGCGACTGCAGTCGTAAGACCCGAAGGGCGGCGCACAGGACGTGCGCCGTCCGCACCCGAGCCAGGATGGCGAGTGTGCGGATCGTGGCGAACTCACACGATCGCGCGCTGTAGACCTGATCGGGGAAGGTGCTTTCTTTTGGTTACTTTTCTTTGCACCAGCAAAGAAAAGTAACTCGGGCGCGCCAGCGTACGAAACGCCTTTTGCTTCGCGCAACCAGCAACCAGCAACCAGCAACCAGCAACCAGCAACGAGCAACGAGCAACCAGCAACCAGCAACGAGCAACCAGCAACCAGCAACCAGCAACCAGCAACCAGCAACCAGCAACCAGCAACGACGCCAGCCGCGCCAAACAACGCCCGTCAGCCAGACCCACAAACAACGAAGCCGCCCAAAGGCGGCCCCGTCCCGACAAGAACAACCCAACCCTTACGGCGCAGCCGGCGGCACAGCCCCACTGAACCTCTGCACCGTCGCCCCCGTCACCGCCCCGATCTTCGCGCTGTCATGCACGAACAACGTCACCGGGCGCTCGAACACCAGCGCGCCGTCCACCTGCGCATTCGGCCCGATCACGATGCGCGGATCGCGCTTGTGGAAGCTGATCACCTGCATCCGCTGCTTCTCGATCGTGATCCCGCCGTGCACGTGGCTCCCGACGCCCACCGTGATGTCGCCAGTCACCGTGCGGATGCCGTGCGATACATCCGTGCCGACCAGCCCGATCGCGCCGTTCACCGTTTCGATGCCGCCGGAGATCGTGCTGCCGTTGTCGACGAAGATGCCGCCGTTCACGGTGGTCACGTCGCCGGTGATGCGCAGGCGCGTGCCGACATGGATGCCGCCATTCACCGTGGTGAGCTCGCCCACCTGCGCGCCATCGCCGACGCGGATGCCGCCGTTCACCGTCTCGGCCGAACCGGTCTGCACGTTGGCGTCGATCTCGATGCCGCCGTTGACGGTCTCGAGGCTTCCGTAGGCGCGGCCGGCCTCGGCGTGGATGCTTCCGTTGACCTTGTCGATGCTGGTGCGGTCTGCAGCTGCGGCGGACGCCGACAGCGCGAGGCCGAGGGCGAGCGGCAGGATCATCAGGCGGGTGCGCATGGCGTTTCCTCGTGGTCTGTACGTCTGGGATGCCGCGAGCCGCGCGAAGGTTTAAGGGCGTCGCGGCAGGGCGTTGATCATGCGCCGGTACAATCGCGCTTCCGCTCCCGCCGGGCACCTGCCCGAAGTCACAGGTCTGCGCCGTGTCGAACGCCCCCGCCGTGAAACCCGTTGTCCTCCTGATCCTCGATGGCTGGGGCCATCGCGACGATCCCGCCGACAACGCGCTGGCGCAGGCCTCGCTGCCGAACTGGGACGCGCTGGTGCGCGACTGCCCGAACACGCTGATCCATACCGAAGGCCGCCATGTCGGGCTGCCGGACGGGCAGATGGGCAATTCCGAGGTCGGCCACATGAACCTCGGCGCGGGGCGCATCGTCTATCAGGACCTGACCCGCATCGATGCGGCGATCGAGGACGGCACGTTCTTCGACAACGCCGAGCTGCGCGCCGCCTGCGAGGCCGCGAAGGCCGCGAGCGCGACGCTGCACGTGATGGGCCTGCTTTCACCCGGCGGCGTGCATAGCCACGAACAGCACATCTTCGCGATGCTGGAGATGGCGCATCGCCTCGGCGTCGCGAAGGTCGCCGTGCATGCGTTCCTCGACGGCCGCGACACGCCGCCGAAGTCGGCCGAGCCGAGCCTGCGCGCGCTGCAGGACGTCTGCGACCGTCTCGGCAACGCACACATCGCCACCGTTGGCGGCCGTTACTTCGCGATGGATCGCGACAAGCGCTGGGATCGCGTGCAGCGCGCATGGGATGCGATGGTCGACGCACGCGCCGCGCATGGCGCGACCGATGCGCAGGCTGCGCTCGCCGCTGCATACGAGCGTGGCGAGAACGACGAGTTCGTCGCGCCGACGGTGCTCGACGGCTACACCGGCATGCACGACGGCGATGCGATCGTCTTCATGAACTTCCGCGCCGACCGCGCGCGCCAGCTCACCGCCGCGTTCGTGCTGCCGACGTTCGATGGCTTCGATGCACGCCGTCCGCGGTTGTCGCGATTCGTCTGCCTGACCGAGTACGACGCCAAGCTTCCGGCGCCGGTCGCGTTCGGTCCGGACGATCTTCGCAACACGCTGGGCGAAGTACTCGCTGACCATGGCTTGAAGCAACTACGCATCGCCGAGACCGAGAAGTACGCGCACGTCACCTTCTTCTTCAGCGGTGGACGCGAAGACGAATATCCCGGCGAGACGCGCATCCTCGTGCCGAGCCCGAAGGTCGCGACGTATGACCTGCAGCCGGAAATGAGCTGCCCGGAAGTCACCGAAAGGCTGTGCGCGGCGATTCGCTCGGGCGACATCGATGTCGCGATCTGCAACATCGCCAATCCCGACATGGTCGGCCACACCGGCATCATCAGCGCGGCGATCAAGGCCGCCGAAGCGGTCGACATCGCGCTCGGTGCGATCCGCGCGGCGGTTGCCGACGTGCACGGCGCGCTGCTGATCACCGCTGACCACGGCAACCTCGAAATGATGCGCGACGTCGCCACCGGCCAGCCGCATACCGCACACACCGTCGGCCCGGTGCCGTTCGTCTACTGCGGCCCGCGTGGGGCGACGCTGCGCACCGGCGGCGCGTTGCGCGATGTGGCGCCGACCATGCTCGATCTGCTCGGCGTGGACGTACCGGCCGAAATGACCGGCACGAGCCTGCTGCAGGGCTGACGCATGCGCCTGCGTGTCGCGTTGCTCACGCTGATGCTGGCGTCGCCCATGATGGCTGGCGCGGCGCAGGACACGCGGGGCACCGAGAAAAAACTGCAGGCGATCAAGCGCGAACTGCAGGGCGTCGCCGCCGAGCGTCGCAATCTGGAAACGCAGCGCGGCAGCGCGAGCCAGCAACTGCGCCAGGCTGACGAACAGGTCGGACGCACCGGCGTGCAGCTCGAGACCACGCAATCGCGCATCCAAAACGAGAAGGCGCGCCTCGCGCAGCTGCGCGTCCAACAGGCGCAACTGCGCGCGACGCTCGGCGGTGCGCGGGAGGAACTGGCGACGCTGCTGCGTGCGGCGGATCGACAGGGCCCTGCGGGACCACTCAAATCCTTGCTCGCGCGTGATCGCGTCGAGGATGCGCAGCGCCTGCTCACGTATCACGCGTATCTCGAAAAGGCGCGCGCCAAGCGCATCCGCGAACTCACCGCGCAGCTCGCCGGGCTGGATCGTGTCGAAGCGGAGATCGCGCAACGCACCGGCGAACTCACCGCCGCGCAGCAGGCGCAGGCCGATCAGCTGAAGAAGCTCGAGCAGGACCGCCAGGAACGCGCCGTGCTGGTCGCGCAGCTCGACGCGAAGTACAAGGACCGCGCCGCGCGCGAGCAAGCGCTCGGCCGCGATGCGAAGGCGCTGGAATCGCTGCTGCAGAAGCTGCGTATCGCCGCGGCGAAAGCGCGCGCCGAGCAGAAACGCATTGCCGAGCAACGTGCCCGCGAAGCCGCGGCAGCCGATGCCGCCGCAGCGAAAGCCGCGCAGGCGAAGGGGCTTCCGCCACCGCCGAAACGTCCCGCACGTCCGCCGGTGCAGGTCGCGAGTGCGCCGGCGCCGCAGGTCGGTGGTCTCGGTTGGCCGCTGTCCGGCGCATTGCTTGCCGGCTACGGCGGAACGATGCCGGATGGTCGACGCAGCGACGGCCTGCTCATCGCAGCCAGTGCGGGCACCGCCGTGCATGCGGTCGCCGACGGCACCGTCGTCTATTCCGAATGGATGACCGGTTACGGCCAGCTGCTGATCATCGACCACGGCAACGGCTACATGAGCCTGTACGCGCACAACGACTCGCTGCTCCGGCAGACGGGTGCGCCCGTGCATCGCGGCGACAACATCGCCACCGTCGGCACCTCGGGCGGACAGGGTCGGCCGTCGCTGTATTTCGAGCTGCGCCGCAATGGCCAGCCGGTCGATCCCGGCACGTGGCTGCGTCGCTGAGTCGAACCCCGTCTCGACGCCGCTTTCCGAGCGGCTGGTTAACGTGCTGAACTCGACGCTTCCTCGACGGTCCCACCGTCGCCCCCGTTCCGGAGTCGCCATGCGCCGCCTGCTCGCCCTTGCTCTCCTCGCCGCGCTGCCCGTGGCCGCGCAACAGGCGCCCGCGCCCGCTACGCCGCCGAAGGAAACGCCGGCCACGCCCGCGCCTGCCGCGGATCCGCAGGCGCCCGCGAGCACGCCCGCGGCGCCGGCCGCGAAGGCTGCGGTCGCCGCCGATGCGAAGGCCGACGAAGACGCGAGCAAGGTGCCGCTCGACGAGATCCGCCGATTCGTCACCGTCTACAACGCGGTCAAGCAGGCCTATGTCGAGCCGGTCACCGACGACAAACTGATGAAGGCCGCGATCCACGGCCTGCTGCTCGACCTCGATCCGCACAGCACCTACTTCGACAAGAGCGACGCCGAGGATTTCGACGAGAACGCACGCGGCGCGTACGAAGGCATCGGCGTCGAACTGCAGCGCCAGAAGGACGGCACGCTCAAGGTGGTGTCGGCGATCGACGACACGCCGGCTGCCAAGGCCGGCTTGAAGTCGGGCGACATCATCGTCGCGATGGACGGCAAGCCGTTCGGCCCCGACCAGGGTGATACGTCGGCGCCGTTGCGCGGCGCGGCAGGCAGCAAGGTCGTGCTCACGATCGTGCGCAAGGGCGCGACCAAGCCGATGCAGATCACCGTCGTGCGCGACACCATCCATGTCGCGTCGGTGCGCGGCCGCATGCTCGAGCCGGGCTTCGGCTACGTGCGCGTCGCCGCGTTCCAGGCCGACACCGCGGCCGATTTCGAGAAGGCCCTCGACAAGCTCAAGGCGAACGGCAAGTTGCGCGGCCTGGTCATGGACCTTCGCAGCAATCCGGGCGGCCTGCTGACCAGCGCGGTGCAGATCGCCGACGACCTGCTCGACAAGGGCGGCATCGTCAGCACGCGCGGCCGCATCTCCATCAGCGACGCGCAGTTCTCGGCGACGCCGGGCGATCGCCTCGACGGTGCGCCGCTCGTGGTGCTGGTCGACGGCGGCTCGGCCAGCGCGTCGGAAGTGCTCGCCGGCGCGCTGAAGGACAACGGCCGCGCGCGCATCGTCGGGAGCCGCACGTTCGGCAAGGGCTCGGTGCAGACGGTGCTTCCGCTCGACAACGGCGACTCGGTGAAGCTCACCACAGCGCGTTATTTCACCCCGAGCGGCAAGTCCATCCAGGCGCTGGGCATCGTGCCGGACGTGGCGTACACCGCGACGCGTTCGCCGGACGACGCGCGCCTGCTGTTGTCGGAAGCGAGCCTGCCGGGTCACCTGCGCGGCGATGCCGACGACAACGAGGATGCCGGCGACGTGCTCGAAGGCGAGGGCTACATCCAGCAGGCGTTGAACGAACTCAAGCGCATGGCGGGCGTGCCGGTCGCGCCGGCGTCGACGAAGCCTGCTGCAAAGCCGGCGCCGAAGACGAAGTAATCGTCAGCGCGGCTTGCCCGGCATCGGGAACGGCGTCACCACGCGCTCGCCGGTGGTGGCGTCGCGGATCGCGGACTGCGCTTTGCGCTCGACTTCCTCGATGCGCACGATCGAATGCATCGGCAGGTGCAGCACGCGCGTATTGCCAAACTCGTCGCGCAGGCGTTCCTCGGTGGGGTCGACGACCACGCCCTCGTTGACGTCGAACACCAGCTCGCCGACCTCGGTGAAACCCCAGATCGCGCCGCTGGCGACGTGGCGGGCGTACAGCTCGTACACCTTGCCGGCGTTGAGGAAGGTCACCTTGTAGAGCGGCTTGGACATGTCGGGTTCGTTCTGCGGGGTCGCAGCGAAGTGGGGTGGCGATCGCCGCGGTTCAATAGGATGCGCCGCGCCGCGTTGCCGGCGTCAGAAGCGCGGCTCGCGCTTCATCCGGCGTTTGATCGCCTTGGCCGAGACGAGCGCGAACGCGCCGCCGAACGCGAAGCCCGCCAAATGCGCCGACCACGCCACCGCACCGAACGCGGGGCCGACGAAGGTATAGACCAGCTGCAGGCCGGCCCACAGCCCGATCAGCACCGCGGCGGGCATCCGCACGAACTGCAGGAATAGGCCCAGCGGGACCACCAACCCGAGGCGCGCGGTCGGGAATAGTGCGAGATAAGCGCCGATCAGCGCCGAAACCGCGCCACTTGCGCCGATGATGAGCCGATCGGGCGTGCCGATCGCGAGAACCGTCGCCAGGTTCGCCACCGCGCCACCGACGAGGAACAGCGTCAGGAAGCGCCACGGGCCCATCGCCCGTTCGGCCGGCACGCCGAAGATCAGCAGGAACAACAGGTTGCCGACCAGATGCGCCCAGTCCGCATGCAGGAACAGGGCGGTGACCAGCCGTGCGAGGTGCCCGTCGGCCACCGCCGCCTTGAGTTCCGGCCACGAACGCAGGTCGCCCGACAGCGCGCCCCACTGCATCACCAGCTGCTGGCGCTCGGCCTCCGGCAGCAGGATGGTCGCGACGAAGCAGCCCCACAGCACCACGAACAGCGTGGGCATGGCCCACGGCAGCGGCGGCTTCTCGCGAGGGGGAATGGCGACGAACACGGTGTGGCGGGGCGCTCCGGTCGGGCCCGGGCATCATGCGGCACGGCCCGGGCGACGCCCAGCTCCCCGCCCGATGGCCTATTGTTAGGTGAGGGTTAAAGGCTATATTCGGTCCCGCATGGTCGCCGTCAAACGGGCCAGCCACAGAAGCCGGCCCGACCGGCACAGCACAAAATTCCTTCGGAGAGAGACATGCAGAACGGCTTCATGCGCTTCACCGCGCTCGCGCTCGGCGTCGCCGGCGTGTTGACGCTGGGCAATGCCCATGCGTCCGGCTTTCAGATCCGCGAGAACAGCGTCAAGAACCTCGGCCGCGCCAACTCCGGCACGACGGTGGCGAAGGACGACGCGTCCGTGGTCTCGAACAACCCGGCCGCGATGGTCAACTTCAGCAAGGCCGCCGTCCGCGTCGACCTGACCGACATCGACCTCGATGCCGACTTCACCGGCGGCGGCACCACCGCTATCGGTACGCCGCTCAACGGCGGCAACGGCGGCGACCCGGGTGATCCGACGATCGTCCCGGCGCTCTCGGCCGTGTTCCCGCTGTCGGGCGCGCTCGACAACGTCACCGTCGGCGTCAGCGTCGATGCGCCGTTCGGCCTCAAGACCGAATACGACCCGAACTGGGTGGGCCGCTACAACGCCATCAAGTCGGACGTGAAGACTGTCGACCTCAACCTCTCGGCCGCGCTCGCGATCACCGACCGCTTCTCGATCGGCTTCGGCGCGATCGTGCAGCGCGCGGACGTCACGTTGTCGAACGCGATCGACTTCGGCACCGCCGTGTGCGCGGGCTCGGGCAACCCGGCCAACTGCGTCAACCCGGCGTACCCGTTCCACCCGCAGGGCAGCGACGGTTCGGTCGAGGTCAAGGGTGACGACACCGGCTTCGGCTGGCGCGTGGGCCTGCAGTGGCGCCCGACCGATGCGCTGAGCATCGGCGTCGCCCACCGCTCGGAAATCGACCACAACCTGCAGGGCGACGCGGACTTCACCGTGCCGTCGGCGATCGCTGCGATCCCGACCATCGCCGCGACCTACCGCGACCAGGGCATCTCCGCGCCGCTGACCACGCCGAGCACCACGACGGTGTCGGTGCAGTACGACTTCAGCGACAGCTTCCGCCTGATGGCCGACTACCAGGCCACCGATTGGCATTCTCTGCAGTCGGTGAAGATCTTCACTGCCGGTGGCGGCGTGCTCGGCAACGAGCCGTTCCAGTGGAAGGACACGAACTTCTACTCGCTCGGCGGCGAATGGGATCTGAGCCCGTCATGGACGCTGCGCGCCGGTATCGCGAAGGACGAGTCGCCGACCAACGACAAGTACCGCACGCCGCGCCTGCCGGACAAGGATCGCAAGATCTTCTCGATCGGCGCGACCTGGAACGTCAGCGATGCGTTCAGCGTCGATGCGGCCTACATGCGCATCAACGTCGACGATCCGACCATCAACGGCGCGACCTCGTCGAGCAGCTCGAAGCTGACCGGCGTGTTCAATGCGCATGCGGATCTGTTCGGTGTGGCGGCGCAGTTCAAGTTCTAATTCGCTGCAATCGCATTACGAGAAAGCCCCGCTTCGGCGGGGCTTTTTCTTTTGGGCACGTGCGAGTTCTTTCTTGATTGCTCGGCTGCTCGGCTGCTCGGTTGCGTTGAAGCCAGAGCGTTTCGTGCGCTGCGCGCCCGAGTTACTTTTCTTTGCTGGTGCAAAGAAAAGGTAACCAAAAGAAAGCACCTTCCCCGATCAGGTCTACAGCGCGCGATCGTGTGAGTCTTCCACGATCCGCACACTCGCCATCCTGGCTCGGGTGCGGACGGCGCACATCCGTGTGCGCCGCCCTTCGGGTCTGGCGATTGATGTGGTTGTCGGGAGATTTAATGTGTGGCTGCGTCGCGCTCGTGCGCGCTTCGCTGTGTCGCGATCAACGTTCGATCGGTGTGGTTGTATTCGACCACCGGTGCCGCCGCGAGCCGAGCGACTGCCTCTGCCAGCGCCGCAATCGCTCTACGTCGGCAAGCGTCGAAAAGAAAAAGCCCCGCATTCGCGGGGCTTTTGTGCATCGGCGTTGCGTGCGTCAGTCGCCCAGCGTCAGCAGCGATGCATTGCCGCCCGCCGCGGTCGTGTTGACGGTGATCGTCTTCTCGGTCGCGAAGCGTGGCAGGTAGTGCGGGCCGCCAGCTT
The DNA here is from genome assembly GCF_054061195.1 of Lysobacter sp. HA35. NCBI lineage: Bacteria > Pseudomonadati > Pseudomonadota > Gammaproteobacteria > Lysobacterales > Lysobacteraceae > Lysobacter > Lysobacter sp. HA35. Next base: position 2,831,457 of record NZ_JBSSDY010000001.1, read on the forward strand.
TCGGGCCGGTGCCGGAGAGGTTCTGCCCGCCGAACGGCTGCACGCCGACCACCGCGCCGATCTGGTTGCGGTTGACGTAGCAGTTGCCGACCTTGATGCGGCTCGCGATCTTGTCGATCGTCGCGTCGATGCGCGAATGCACGCCGAGCGTCAGGCCGTAGCCGGTGGCGTTGATCGCATCGATCACCGCGTCGAGCTGGTCGGCCTTCCAGCGGATCACGTGCAGCACCGGGCCGAACACTTCGCGATGCAGCTGGTCGAGCGAGCGCAGTTCGTACGCGCGTGGCGCGAAGAAGCTGCCGTGCGCGGCGTTCTCGCCGAGGCCGACTTCCGCGATCTTCGCGACCGCTTCCTTGTCCATGCGTGCGGCGTGTTCCTTCAGCACGCGCAGTGCGTCTTCGTCGATCACCGGACCGACGTCGGTCGACAGCAGACCCGGGTCGCCGACGACCAGCTCGGCCATCGCGCCGGCAAGCATCTTCGTCACCTTGTCGGCGATGTCGTCCTGCACGAACAGCACGCGCGCGGCGGAGCAGCGCTGGCCGGCCGAAGTGAACGCCGAGCCGATCGCATCCTTCACCACCTGCTCGGGCAGCGACGACGAATCGGCGATCAATGCGTTCTGGCCGCCGGTCTCGGCGATCAGCACGCCGATCGGTGCGTTCTCGCGTGCGGCGAGCGCACGGTTGATCGCACGTGCGGTGTCGGTCGAGCCGGTGAACGCGACGCCGACGATGCGTTCGTCGCGCGTCAACGCGGCACCGACCGTCGCGCCGTCGCCCGGCAGGAACTGCAGCACGGCTTCCGGCACGCCGGCTTCGTGCAGCAGCTTCACCGCGGCGAAGCCGACGAGGTTGGTCTGCTCGGCGGGCTTCGCGATCACGCAGTTGCCCGCGGCGAGCGCGGCGGTGATCTGGCCCATGAAGATCGCGAGCGGGAAATTCCACGGCGAGATGCACACGAACGTGCCGCGGCCCGACAGCTGCAGCGTGTTCGATTCACCGGTCGGGCCGGGCAGGGCTTCCGGTTTGAACAGCGCGCGCGCCTGTTCTGCGTAGTAGCGCAGGAAATCGACCGCTTCGCGCACTTCGGCGATGCCGTCCGGAATCGTCTTGCCCGCTTCCTTGGTGCACATCGCGATGTACGCCGGCATGCGCTGCTCGAGCAGGTTCGCCGCGTGCTCGAGGATCGCCGCGCGGCTCGCGGCCGGCGTCGTGTTCCATGCATCGTGCGCGGCGCTCGCATTCGCAAGTGCGCGTTCGACCAGCTGCGTATCGGCAGCGATCCAGTGGCCCACCACTTCACGACGATCCGACGGATTCGTCACCGTGATGCGCTCGCCCGACGCCTTCGCGCCCGCGACGAGCGGCTCCGCGAACCACGGCTGCGCGGCCGCGGCATTGACCTGGTCGGCGAGTGCGCGCAGCGCGTCGTCGTTGGCGAGGTTCACGCCCATCGAATTGCTCCTGGAAATGCCAAAGCTGCGGTAGAGATCGACCGGCAGCGGAATGCGGGGATGCGGGATCGATTCGAACTGCGACACGACGTCGATCGGATCGCGGATGAGTTCGTCGACCGGAATCGATTCGTCGGTGATGCGGTTGACGAAGCTCGAGTTCGCGCCATTCTCGAGCAGGCGCCGCACGAGATACGGCAACAGGTCTTCGTGCGAGCCGACCGGCGCATACACGCGACACGGCACGTTCAATCGATCGGTCGGAATCACTTCGGCATACAGGTCGTCGCCCATGCCGTGCAGCTTCTGGAACTCGAACGCGCGACCGGCCGCCATGCCATGCACGTGCGCGATGGTCTGCGCGTTGTGCGTGGCGAACATCGGGTAGATCGCATCCGACGAATCCAGCATCTTGCGGGCGTTCGCGACATAGCTGACGTCGGTGTTCGGCTTGCGCGTGAACACCGGATAGCCCGGCATGCCGTCGACCTGCGCGCGCTTGACCTCTGCGTCCCAGTACGCGCCCTTGACCAGCCGCACCGGAATGCGACGACCAGTGCGACGCGCGAGATCGGCGATGAAATCGATCACCTCCGGGCAGCGCTTGGAATACGCCTGGATCGCGAGGCCGAAGCCTTCCCAGCCGGCGAGCGATGCATCCGAATACGCACCGGCGATGACGTCGAGCGAGAGTTCGAGACGATCGGCTTCCTCGGCATCGACAGTGAAGCCGATCGCGTACGACTTCGCGAGCTGCGCGAGTTCCAGCACGCGCGGCGTCAGCTCGGCGGCGACGCGCGCGCGCTTGGCGTGCTCGTAGCGCGGATGCAGCGCGGACAGCTTCACCGAGATCGACGGCGCGGCGAATACCGCGACCGCGTTCGATGGATCGACCGTGCCTTCCTTCGCCGCATGCTTGCCGATCGCATGGATCGCCATGCGATACGCGTTGAGATAACGGTCGGCGTCGGCCTGCGTGAGCGCGGCTTCGCCGAGCATGTCGAACGAATAGCGGTAGGCCGCGTTGTCGCCCTTGCGCGACCGCGCGAGCGCTTCGTCGATGGTTCGGCCCATGACGAACTGGTGGCCCATGATGCGCATCGCCTGGCGCACGGCGAGGCGGATGACGGGTTCGCCGACGCGTCCGACCAGGCGCTTGAAGGCACCGTGCACGTCGCGCTTGGTGTCGTCAGCGAGGTCGACCAGGTGGCCGGTGAGCATCAGGCCCCAGGTAGACGCGTTGACCAGCACCGACGGCGACTGGCCCATGTGCCGCTTCCAGTCGGCATCGCCGAGCTTGTCGCGGATCAGGCGGTCGGCGGTCTCGGTGTCCGGAATGCGCAGCAGGGCCTCGGCCACGCACATCAGCAGCACGCCTTCCTCGCTGCCGAGGTCGTACTGGCGCATGAAGGCCTCGATTGCGCCCTGGTCGGTCGCGCGGCGGCGAACGCGGGTGACCAGGTCGGCGGCGGTGGCCTTCACGGCGGCGCGGTCGGCCTCCGGCAGGCGGGCGAGGTCGAGCAGGCGGCGGACGTGGGCGGCCTCGTCGCGCACCCAGCCGGCGGTGATGGCGGCGCGCGGGCCCGGCGGGGGGGCGGGCAGCTCGGGCGCGATCAGGACGTGCACCGGTGTACCGGGCACGGCGGGGGACGGAGTCGACATCGGATCCCAACAACTGCGACGGAAGCCGCGTAGTCTAGCGATCGCGCCCTCGCGGGTCGCGCGGAATGCCCGGCGGATACGGCTTTCGCGACCGCTTTTGCTTGCCGGGTCCGGCGTGCAGGGCTAACATTTCTCGGTTTCCATAACGCTCTGGCTCCGGCCAGGAGGCGGGCCGTCCCGGTCCGTCGGCGGCTCCCTTTCCTCCCGTCGATCGCGCTGGCGCGCGACGCAGGACGGCAGCCGGCGGAAAATCCGAATTCACGCCAATTTGCTGATCTGGGGCTCCATCTGATGAAAGCCGGTCGTATCAAGCAGTGGGCTGCGGGCCTGGTCGCCCTCACCCTGCCGGTCCTCGCCATCGCGCAGCAGCATCCGGGCGATCCGACCAGTCCGCATCGCTGGCAGCTCAATATGCGCGAGGGCGTGACGCAGATCTCGCACAACGCCTATTCGGCGCACATGCTCGCGCTGTGGATCTGCGTCGCCATCGGCATCCTCGTGTTCGGCGCGATGGCCGTGGCGATGGTGAAGTTCCGCAAGTCCAAGGGCGCGGTGCCGGACGTCGACTTCACGCACAGCACGAAGCTCGAAATCCTCTGGACCGTCATCCCGATCGTGATCCTGGTCGGCATGGCGTTCCCGGCGACGCACAAGCTCATCAACATGTACGACGTCCGCCAGTCCGAGATGACCATCAAGGTCACCGGCTACCAGTGGATGTGGAAGTACGACTACCTCGGCCAGGGCGTCTCGATGACGAGCCGCCTCAAGCGCGAGAGCGACGCGATGCGCCAGAGCGGCAAGGTGCCGACCGCGGAGACGAACCCGAACTACCTGCTCGAGGTCGACAACGAGCTGGTCGTCCCGACCAACACCAAGATCCGCTTCGTGGTCACCGCCGACGACGTGATCCACGCGTGGTGGGTGCCGTCGCTGGGCTGGAAGCAGGACGCCATCCCGGGCGAGATCAACGAGGCCTGGGCGCGCGTCGACCAGCCGGGCATCTACCGCGGCCAGTGCGCCGAGCTCTGCGGCAAGGACCACGGCTTCATGCCGATCGTCGTGCGCGCCGTGCCCAAGGCCGAGTTCCAGCAGTGGCTGGCCTCGCGCCAGCCGCAGCCGGCCGCTGCGCCTGCCGCGCCTGCGGCTCCGGCCGCCGCGCCGTCGACGCCGGCCACGACCTCGCAGCCGGCCACCGCCGCCGCCCCGAATACCGACGCCACGACCGCTCCGGTCGCCGGCTGATCGCACCGAATACGCAGAGGTAGTCCCAATGGCTGTCACGCATCCCGTCGCCGACCATCATTCCGATGAGCACGGCCACCAGCAGGGCTTCATCGAGCGCTGGTTCTTCTCGACGAACCACAAGGACATCGGAACGCTGTACCTGATCTTCTCGTTCACGATGTTCATCGTGGGCGCGTTCCTGTCGGTGCTGATCCGCGCCGAGCTGATGAAGCCGGGCCTGCAGTACTTCGATCCGATGCTGTTCAACTCGTTCACCACCATGCACGCGCTGGTGATGATCTTCGGCGGCGTCATGCCGGCCTTCGTCGGCCTCGGCAACTGGATGATCCCGCTGCAGATCGGCGCGCCCGACATGGCGCTGCCGCGCATGAACAACTGGTCCTTCTGGATCATGCCGTTCGCGTTCACGCTGCTGCTGATGACGTACTTCCTGCCGGGCGGCGCGCCCGCCGGCGGCTGGACGATGTATCCACCGCTGTCGCTGCAGGGTGGCTACAACGTCGCGTTCCTGGTGTTCGCCGTCCACCTGATGGGCATCAGCTCGATCATGGGCGCGATCAACATCATCGCCACCATCCTCAACATGCGCGCACCGGGCGTCGACCTGCTGAAGATGCCGATCTTCGTGTGGACGTGGCTGATCACCGCGTTCCTGCTGATCGCCGTGATGCCGGTGCTCGCCGGCGCGGTGACGATGCTGCTGACCGACAAGTACTTCCACACCAGCTTCTTCAACGTGGCTGGCGGCGGTGACCCGGTGATGTTCCAGCACATCTTCTGGTTCTTCGGTCACCCCGAGGTCTACATCATGATCCTGCCGGCGTTCGGCATCGTGTCGGAAATCATCCCGACCTTCAGCCGCAAGCCGCTGTTCGGTTACCAGGCCATGGTGTACGCGACCGCGTCCATCGCGTTCCTCTCGTTCATCGTGTGGGCGCACCACATGTTCACCGTCGGCATGCCGCTCGGTGGCGAGATCTACTTCATGTTCGCGACGATGCTCATCGCGATCCCGACCGGCGTGAAGGTGTTCAACTGGGTCACCACGATGTGGCGCGGTTCGCTGTCGTTCGAAGCGCCGATGAAGTGGGCGCTCGCGTTCGTCATCCTGTTCACCATCGGCGGTTTCTCGGGCCTGATGCTCGCGATCGTGCCGGCGGACTTCCAATACCACGACACCTATTTCGTGGTGGCGCACTTCCACTACGTGCTGGTGACCGGCGCGCTGTTCTCGATCATCGCGGCCACGTACTACTGGTGGCCGAAGTGGACCGGCAAGATGTACAGCCAGAAGCTCGCGGGCTTCCACTTCTGGTGGTCGATCGTGTTCGTGAACCTGCTGTTCTTCCCGCAGCACTTCCTCGGCCTCGCCGGCATGCCGCGCCGCATCCCCGACTACAACGTCGTGTTCGCGGACTGGAACCTCGTCAGCTCGATCGGTGCGTTCGGCATGTTCGCCACGCCCTTCATCATGCTGTTCGTGCTCTGGCATTCGAAGAAGTACGGCGAGCCGGCGACGGCGCGCGTGTGGGAAGGTGCGAAGGGCCTGGAGTGGACCGTGCCGAGCCCGGCGCCGCACCACACCTTCACCGTGCCGCCGGTGATCCGCGACGGCGACCTCGCCCACGGCGACATCACGCACTGATTCCGTCGACCGAATGACCGGCCCGACCGCCCCGCGTACACCCGACGACCCGCGCACCGCGCGGGCGCGTCGTACCGCGTTGTGGTTCGGGCTGTTCGCGGTCGCCGTGTTCGTCGGCTTCATCGCGTTCACCGCACTCACCCGATGACCGCCGACGCGCGCAATTCCGGCTGGGGCAAGCTGGTGGCGGTGTCGCTGCTGGCCTTCGGCTTCACCTTCAGCCTGGTGCCGCTGTATCGCATCGCCTGCGAGAAGGTGTTCGGCATCAAGCTCGCGCAGGGTCCGCAGCGCGAAGGCGGTTCCGGTGCGGTCGGCACGCGCTGGGTGACGGTCGAGTTCGACGGCAACGTCAACTCCAAGCTCGACTGGCAGTTCCATCCGGACCGCATGTCGATGCGCGTGCAGGTCGGCAAGCCCTACGAGACGACCTACTTCGCGAAGAACGATGCGACGCGTCCCATCGTGGGCAGCGCCGCGCCGTCGGTCGCGCCGTCGCGTGCGTCGAAATACTTCGTCAAGACCGAATGCTTCTGCTTCACCGCGCAGACGCTCGCCGCGGGTGAATCGCGCGAGATGCCGGTGCGTTTCATCGTCGATCCGGCGCTTCCGCCGGACATCTCGACGCTCACGTTGTCCTATACCTTCTTCCGCAACGATACGTTGACCGCACGCCTCGGGCCTACGCCCGCCGGTGTCGGCGCGGCGCCGTGACTGCGGAACCTTGAATCACGACCTACGGAACGCCGACATGGCCCACGCCCATCCCACCGATCGCAACGTGTATTTCGTGCCGCACAGCAGCCGCTGGCCGTTCCTCGGCTCGATCGCGCTGTTCGTCACGATGATCGGCTTCGCCAGCTGGCTCAACGAGCTCTCGTGGGGCCGCCCGGTGTTCCTGGCGGGCGTCGCTCTGGTGATGGCCGTGCTCTTCATGTGGTTCCGCGACGTGATCCGCGAGTCGATCACCGGCAACTACAACCGCCAGGTGGACATCTCGTTCCGCATGGGCATGGTGTGGTTCATCTTTTCGGAAGTGATGTTCTTCGCCGCGTTCTTCGGCGCGCTGTTCTACACCCGCCAGTACTCGCTGCCGTGGTGGGGCGGCGAAGGCGACGGCGCGGCGACGCACGCGCTGCTGTGGCAGAACTTCAGCGCCGGCTGGCCGAACAACGGCCCGGGCGCAGTCGGCGGCGAGTTCCGCACGATCCCCGCTTGGGGCCTGCCGCTGGTCAACACGCTGATCCTGCTGACCTCGGGCAGCACCGTGACCGCCGCGCACCACGCGCTCAAGGCCGGCCACCGCAAGTCGCTGCTGGTCTGGCTCGGCCTGACCGTGCTGCTGGGCTGCACGTTCCTGTACTTCCAGTCGACCGAGTACGCCGAGGCCTACAAGGAGCTCAACCTGACGCTGGGTTCGGGCATCTACGGCTCGACGTTCTTCATGCTGACCGGCTTCCACGGCCTGCACGTCACGCTGGGCACGATCATGCTGGCGATCATCTGGCTGCGTTGCGCCAAGGGCCACTTCGATCGCGACAACCACTTCGCGTTCGAAGCGGTGGCCTGGTACTGGCACTTCGTCGACGTGGTCTGGCTGGGCCTGTTCCTGTTCGTCTACGTGCTCTAAGCACCGCGACGCAGGATGCGACGACGGGCCGGCACTCGCCGGCCCGTTGGCGTCTGGGGGATGCGGTCAGGCGTCAGTGCGAGGGGTTGGAACCGACGCCGTGCAGGTCGATCCAGCCCATCCACGCGGCGAAGGCGACACCCAGGAACAGCACGACCGACAGCACGATGCGACGGGTCAATGCATTGACGGTGCGCTTGCTGCCGCCCTTGTCGACCAGCATGTAGTACAGCCCCGCGCCGAGGTTCCAGATGATCGCGATCAGGAACGCAATGACGATCAGCGTTTTCAGCGAATGGCTCACGCGCGGCTCCTACGGGGTTCGGGTGACGATGCGTCGCTGCGCATTATCGCGTCCGGGCGTCCGCCTGTCGTGAGCCGCCGCGGAACGCTGCTGCTCGGCTGGACCTTCGCGCTGCTGACCGCCGCGGGCTTCGCGCGTCTGGGTGTGTGGCAGAGCGATCGCGCAGTCGAAAAGGAACGGCTGCTCGCCAATGTGGCGAGCGTGCTGAAGGATCGCCACGCTTTGCCGCTGTCCGCTGCGAGCGACGCGTCCCAGTCCACGACGTACGCATGGACCGCAGGCAGCGGCCACTTCCTCGATACCGCGCCACTGATGCTCGACAATCAGCAGCGCGACGGCCGCGTCGGCGTGCATGCGTATTCCGTGTTCGCACCCGACACCGGCACGCCGCTGCTGGTCGATCTCGGCTGGCTTCCGCTCGCTGCCGATCGCGTGCTGCCGAAGATCGCGCCCCCGAGCGGCACGCAGACCGTGCGCGGCTTACTGGTGCCGCCGCCCTCGACCGGCCTGCGCATGGGCGCGCCGATGGCGAAGCAGGGCGATGCCTGGCTGGTCGTACGTTTGGAGCCGACCGTCGTCGCAAAGGAACTCGGCCTGCCGGCGCTCGCGCCGCGCGTGCTGCGCCTCGATCCCGCACTACCGATCGGCTATCCGCGCGACCTCGAGTTGCTCGTCAATACGCTTCCGCCCGAACGCCATCGCGGCTACGCCGTGCAGTGGTTCGGGCTCGCGATCACCGTGCTGGTGACCGCGCTCGTCCTCACGTTCCGCCGGAGTCGCCGATGACCGCCGATACACCGCCCGACGCGCAACGTCGCCGCAACCGCATCACGTTGCTGGTCATCGTTGCGCTGTTCTTCGGCACGATGGCGATCGCTGGCCTGCTGCGCTTCGCCGATATCCATCCGGCCGCGACCAAGCAGAAGGGCGAGCTGCTCGATCCCTACACCGACCTGCGCGATGCACGCCTGCGCGACATCGACGGCCGCGCCTACGAATGGACGCCGATCAAGCGTATCTGGCGCATCGTCGTGCCGGCGCCAAACGAGTGCGACGACGCGTGCCGTCGGCGCGCGCACGACATCGGCGTCGTCTGGGAAGTGCTCAACAAGGACGCGCCGCGCGTCGACATCCTCTGGTGGTGCGCGACGTCGAGCTGCAGTTGGCCGCAGGGCCTGGCGGCGCCGACCACGCTGCATGTGATCGCCGGTGATGCGGCGCGTGCGAAGCTGCCGCGGGTGGACGCCGCTGGCGGCCTGCCGGTATACGTCGTCGATCCCAACGGCTTCGTGGTGCTGCGCTACGCGCCCGACACCGACCTCGCGGGCCTGCGCGAGGACCTCAACCGACTTCTGAAGCTGCAATGACGTCCATGGGCTTGACCCCGCGATCCGATTCGGTCCGCACGCCGTACCGCCACTTCCACCGCATCGCGTGGCTGGCGACGACGCTGGCGCTGTGCGTCATCGTGTTCGGTGCATTCGTGCGGCTGTCGAACGCGGGCCTGAGCTGCCCGGATTGGCCGACCTGCTACGGGCGGGCCGCATGGCCGACGCAGGCCAGCGACGTCGCGCAACACGCGGCCAACGCGATCCGTGTCGCCGACCCGACCAAGGCTTGGCGCGAGCAGTTGCACCGACATCTCGCCGCGACGCTGGGCGGGCTGGTGTTCGTGCTCGCGCTGCTCGCCGCGCGCCGGCGTCGCCTCGGCATCGCGCAGGTGCTGGTCGCCGGCGTGCTCGTCGGCATCTCGATTCCGCTGTACATGCATGCGCAGTACACGCCGGCCGCCGCGCTCGCGATCGCCGGTGAACTGATCCTGCTCGCCGCCGCGGTGCGTTGGGACAACAGCGATCTGTCGCGCGTCGCCGCACTCGTGCTGATGACCATCGTGTTCCAGGCACTGCTCGGCATGTGGACGGTCACCTGGCTGCTCAAGCCGATCGTGGTGATGGGCCATCTGCTCGGCGGCCTGACGACGTTCGCCTTGCTGCTGTGGATGGCGTGGCGCGCAACCAATCTTCCGATCCGCCTCGCCGAAGCGCGCACGCTGTGTCGCCTCGTCGCGATTGGTGTGGTCCTGCTCGGCGTGCAGATCGCGCTCGGCGGCTGGGTGAGTTCGAACTACGCGGCGCTCGCCTGCGGCAACGACTTCCCGAAGTGCGTCGGTCAGTGGATGCCGCCCGCGAATTTCCATCAGGGCTTCGTGCTGTGGCGTGGCGTCGGCGTGGATTACGAAGGCGGCGTGCTCGACGGCGCGTCACGCATCGCGATCCAGCTCGCGCATCGCGTCATGGCCGGCGTCGTGTTCGTCTACCTGCTCGGGCTCGCATTGCGACTCCTGCGCACGCCGGGCATGCGCGGTTGGGGCACAGTGCTGGGCGTACTGACGCTCGCGCAGGTCGCGCTCGGTATCGCCAACGTCAAACTCGGCTTGCCGTTGCATGTCGCGGTGTCGCACAACGCGGGTGCCGCGCTGTTGCTAGCGACACTCGTCACGTTGCTCGCGCGCGTGCGCGCGCCGAGGGTCTGATGCACGCACGGAGCCGCCCATGACCGCGACGCTGCGCCAGTACTTCGCGCTGACCAAGCCGCGCGTGGTCGCGCTGATCGTGTTCACCGCGTTGGTGGGCATGTTCCTCGCCGTGCCGGGGCTGCCGCCGTTGCGCGAGTCGGTGCTGGGTTTCCTCGGCATCTGGCTGGCGGCATCGTCCGCTGCTGCGATCAACCAGCTGCTCGACTCGCGCATCGACGCGAAGATGGCGCGCACGTCGTGGCGGCCGATCGTCGTCGGGCAGATCACGCATACGCGCGCGCTGGTGTTCGCACTCGTGCTCGCCGCGCTGTCGATGGCGCTGCTGGTGCTGTTCGTCAACACGATCACCGCGGTGCTGACGTTCGCATCGCTGATCGGCTACGCGGTGATCTACACCGTGTTCCTCAAGCGCGCGACGCCGCAGAACATCGTGATCGGCGGCATCGCCGGCGCCGCTCCGCCGTTGCTCGGCTGGGCCGCGGTCACCGGCATGCGCGGCGACTGGGACTGGGCGCATTCGCTGCTGCTGGTGCTGATCATCTTCGTGTGGACGCCGCCGCACTTCTGGGCGCTCGCCATCTTCCGTCGCGACGACTACGCGCGCGCACTGGTGCCGATGCTACCGGTCACGCACGGCGTCGAATACACGCGCTGGCAGATCCTCATCTACACCGTGCTGCTCGTGGCAGTGACCGTGCTGCCATGGGCCGCGGGGATGAGCGGGCTGTTCTACCTCGGCGGCGCGCTGGTGCTGGGCCTCGTGTTCCTCAAGCACGCCTGGCGCCTGCTCGACCCGCCGGACGAGCTGTACGCGATGAAGGTCTTCAACTATTCGATCGTGTACCTGATGGCGCTGTTCGCGTTCCTGCTCGTCGACCACTGGCTGCTGCCGTGGCTGGAGCCGGTGTCGCCGCTGGCTTTCCGGCGCGTGGGTTGAACACCGCCTGCTGAGGCCGCACGTCCGTCGCATCCAACCGGGAGCGATGGAATGTATGGAATCCGCAGGATCATCGGCGTGTCGGTCTGCGCCGCGCTACTGACTATCGCGCTTGCGGCATCCGCGTCGACCGCTGACGCCGGCATCGGCCGCGCCGTTGACGACGTGATCCGCCAATCGCAGGGCCATCGGCTCGTGATCCTCGGTGACCTGCACGGCACCCGCGAGATTCCGCTACTTGTCGGTGGCGTGGTCGAGCGCTTGTCGACGCGCGAGCCTGTATTGCTCGCGCTGGAGATGCCAAGCGCGGAACAGGGACCGCTCGACGCCGCGATGGCCTCGCGTGATGCATCGATCGCACGTCGTCTGCTACTCGCACGCCCGTGGTGGCAACGCAGCGACGACCAGCACGACGGTCGACGCAGCCTCGACATGCTCGACCTCATCGAGCGCATGCGTGTGCTGAAGCATCGGGGGCATGATGCCGTGGTGCTTGCCTACGACGTCGGCGAAGGCGAGACGCAGACCGATCCTAGCGTGCGCGACCGCGTCATGGCGGGGCGTGTTCGGCAGGCGTATCTCGCAGCGCCGGGTCGGCGCGTGGTCATGCTCACCGGCAACTTCCACGCCTTCCTGAAAATTCCGTCGTACATGCAGATGCCAACAGCGATTTCCGCCGCCGGCATGCAGCTCGCGGACCTGCATCCAGCGTCGCTGCGAATCGGCGCGAAGCGCGGAACCGCCTGGGGGTGCGTGCAGCACCGCTGCCAGACGATGCCGGCGTACCCTGCTAGTGAACCGCACGAGGGCGAATACAGCGGTAGCGTGACGTTGCCGGAGCTGCACGTCGGCAGGCTGGTGACCGTGCCTAAGTCGTAGAGTCAGCCGCCGACGACGTGTCGAACAGCACGATGCTGCACGCCCGCGCTTTGCGATACTCGGCGTTCCGATCGAACCGAGTCTTCCCGTGCGCCATCGCCTGATCGCCGCTGCAATCGCCACGCTTCTTCCGCTCGCCGCGCAGGCGCAGCAGGCCACTGTCGTCACCGCCGATCGATTGCTCGACGTGCGCACGGGGCAGTACGTGGAGCATCCGCAGATCGTGGTGCAGGGCGAGCGCATCGTGTCGGTCGGGCACGCGGGCGACGCCGCTCCGGCCGATGCGAAACACGTCGACCTGCCGGGCATGACGCTGCTGCCGGGGCTGATCGACATGCATGTGCATCTCGACAGCGACCCCACCTACGGCGGCTACACCGGCCTGCAGTTCGGTGATCGGTTCTGGTCGGTGGTCCAGGTGCCGAATGCGCAGAAGACGCTGATGGCCGGCTTCACCACGGTGCGCAACGTCGGCAGCGATGCATGGGACGACGTCGGCCTTCGGCAGGCGATCGAGCAGCACAAGCTGATCGGCCCGCGCGTGGTCACCGCGACGTATGCGGTCGGCGCGACCGGCGGACACTGCGATTCGACCTTCTTCCCGCCGTCGATGGACCAGAAGGGTCCGTTCAATGTCGACAGCCCGGAAGAAGGTCGCAAGGTGGTGCGCACGCTGCACAAGTACGGCGCGCAGGTGATCAAGATCTGCGCGACCGGCGGCGTGTTCTCGCATGGCGACGAACCCGGCGCGCAGCAGCTCACGCTCGAGGAGATGAAGGCGATCGTCGACGAAGCGCACATGGCGTCGCTGAAGGTCGCTGCACACGCGCACGGCGCGGCGGGCATCAAGGATGCGATCCGCGCCGGCGTCGACACCATCGAACACGCATCGCTGATAGACGATGAAGGCATCAAGCTCGCCAAGCAGCACGGCTCGTGGCTGTCGATGGACATCTACAACACCGATTACACGCAGGCCGAAGGCAAGAAGAACGGCGTGCTGGAAGACAACCTGCGCAAGGATCGCGACATCGGCGAGATCCAGCGCGAGAACTTCCGCAAGGCGGTGAACGCCGGCGTGCACATGATCTTCGGCACCGACGCCGGCGTGTATCCGCATGGCGACAACGCCAAGCAGTTCGCGGTGATGGTGCGCTATGGCATGACGCCGGTGCAGGCGATCCAGGCTGCGACGCTCAATGCATCCGAGGCGCTGGCGAACAAAGAGGTCGGCGTCGTCGAGGCCGGCCGCTTCGCCGACCTGATCGCGGTGCCGGGCGATCCAACGCGCGACGTCACCGTGCTGCAGAGCGTGCCCTTCGTGATGAAGGGCGGAGACGTGGTCAAGAACACCCACTGATTCATCCACGCACGGAAAGCGCATGAACGAAAGGATTCGGGGACTCGACGGACTGCGCGCCGTCGCGATCGTGTGGGTGATGCTGTTCCACTTCTGGCTGGTCGGCGGGTTGGGGCGCTGGGACTGGCTGGCGACGCCGGGCTGGATGGGCGTCGACCTGTTCTTCGTGCTCAGCGGTTATCTCATCGCATCGCAGGTGTTCGCCGGCATCGCGCGCGGCGACCGCTTTTCGTACGCCGATTTCTACACGCGTCGCGCGTTCCGGATCCTGCCGGCGTTCCTCGTGGTGCTCGCCCTGTATGTGGCTGTGCCCGCGATCCGCGAAGTCCATCGACTTCCGCCGGTATGGATGTTCCTGACGTTCACGCAGAACCTGTTCGTCGACTACTCGCACGACAGGGCGTTCTCGCATGCGTGGTCGCTCTGCGTCGAAGAACACTTCTACCTCGTGTTCCCGGCGCTCGCGATGTTGCTGGTGCGACGCATCGGCGGTCGCGGCGTGGCGGCGATTGCAATTGCGACGGCGCTCGCCGGCATCGCGTGGCGCGGGATCGTCTGGACGCAGTGGCTGGCGCCCCTGCGCAGCGCGTCGGGCGGGCCATCGGCCTTTGGTGTGCGCTGGGTGGAGTGGATCTACTACCCGACGTGGTGTCGCCTCGACGGCCTGCTGTTCGGCGTGCTGCTCGCCGCCATGCGCACGTGGCGGCCGTCGTGGTGGACGGTGATCGCAGCGCGCAACGGCTCGATCGCTCTTGGCGGGCTCGCCTGCCTCGCGGCCGCCGTCGTCGTAACGAGCGAGCGCGACGGGTTGCTGGCGAGCGTGGTCGGTTTCCCGCTGGCGTCGTTCGCGATGGCGTTGCTCGTGGCTGCCGGCGCGACGGCTAACAGCTGGATCTCGCGCCTTACGCCGCCGGGCGCCGGATGGGTCGCCGCGGCGTCATACAGCCTGTACCTCACGCACAAGGCGACGTTCGCAGTGGTCGACGGGCTGCTGCCGGAAGACATGCATGGCATCGCGCGGTTCGCGTTGATCGGGGTCGCGGCCGTGGCGATCGGCGCGCTGCTCCACTACGTCGTCGAGCGGCCAGGGCTGCGCATACGGCAACGGTTGCAACGCGCTCGCGCGACGTCCCCGGCGGCCCTGCCCGAAGCCGTGTGACGCGACGCACGCGACTGCGGCGCGAACCTAACCGGGCGCCCACCCGCGCCCGTCTAACGTAGCGGCCATGATCTTCCCGGGCCTGCTCTCGCGCGATCCCAAGACCCGCGTCCGCCTCAAGCGGCAGCTGATGGGGCTGGCGAGCTACCTCATGTTCCTGCTGCCGGGCTCGCTCGCAGTGCGCTGGGGATGGATGCAGTACGGCTACTCGGCGCTCTTCGGGCTGCTCGCCATCGCGATGGCGTTCAACGTCGCGTTCTTTGCGCTGATCCGCAGCGGCTACAGCCGCAGGTTGCGCGACCCGACGCTGCTGGTGCCGCAGATCCTCGTGGCGCTGGTGCTGGCACTAGCGGTCGTCCACCTGATGCAGGGCGACGTCCGCAGCCTGATGCTGATGCTGTTCGTCGCGATGTTCTTCTTCGGCATGTTCGGGCTCGACACGCGCCAGTTCCTGCGATTGTCGGCCGTTGCGGTCGGCGGCTATGCCGGGCTCATGGTCGTCGAGTACCACGACCGCCCGCTCGACACGCCCGCATTCCACATGGAAGTGCTGCGGCTCGTCGTGTTGCTGATGATCACGCTGTGGATCTCGTTCGTCGGCGGCTATTTCGCGCACCTGCGCGCCAAGCTCGCGGATAAAAAGCACGCACTTGAAGAAGCACTGGAGCGGGTCAAGGATCTTTCCGAACGCGACGAACTCACCGGTGCGCGCAACCGCCGCTACCTGATGCAGGCGCTGGAGAAGGAGCGCGCGCGTGCCGAGCGTTTCCACCTGCCGTTCTGCGTCGCGATCATCGACCTCGACCACTTCAAGCGCATCAACGATGCATACGGGCATCCGGTGGGCGACGAGGTCCTGCGTGGCTTCTGCGACCTCGTGCGTCGACAGGCGCGCGAGCTCGACCTGATCGCGCGGCAGGACGTCGACGACGCATTCGGACGTTATGGCGGTGAGGAATTCCTGCTGGTGCTGCCGCACACGACGCTCGACGGCGCGATGCAGTGCCTCGAACGCATGCGCACGGCGACGGTGGCGCACGCGTTCGAAACGCAGGCCGGCGCGCTGGACCTCACGTTCTCCGCGGGTGTGGCGCAGTACGTCGAGGGCAGTTCGGTATCGACGTTGCTGGGAAGTGCGGACGGCGCGCTGTATCGCGCGAAGAGCGAAGGTCGCGATCGCGTCGCGGCCGCGTAATCAGCTGGCGTTTGTCGCGCCGGGGCGCTGCGTCAGCAGTTCGCGCAGCTCGACTTTTTCCTCGTCCGACAACCGTCCGGTTTCCGCGAGGACCTGTCGCAACTCCGTCATGCGCTGATCGGTCGCCGCCTTGTTGAGGTTGACGACGTTGTCGAGCAGTTCCGCGCGCCAGTTCTCGTCGATACCCGGCAACGTCTGCACGACGAGTTTCTGCAGCGGCTCCTGCTCTTCGCGCCCCGCGAAATGCTCGATCAATGCCGCGGCACCGATGTCGGGCCTTGCGTGCACGAGTTCGATCAGTTCGACGAGCAACGGAACGCCCGGCTGGCGCAATGCGGCGAATGGCGGGTTCGCCGGAATCTCCAGTGCGAGCGCCGGCTTGTGCAGCAGGTACAGAATCGCGCTGCGCACCAGGCTACGTTTCGGCGGCGGCGCATTGCGCGACGGCGTGGCACGCGCGCGTTGCGCAGGCACATGCGTGTCGGGCGACGCGTTGCGCGCGCCGACGCCGGTGATCTCGGTAAGACGCTGGCGCATTAGATCGGCGAACGCGCCGTCCGGAATCTGCGCGAGCAATGGCTTCGCGCGTTCGGCGAGGCGACCCTTGCCTTCGAGCGTCGCGAGATTGACGTCGACCGACAGCGTGTCGAACAGGAACTGCGACAGCGGCGTCGCGTCGAGCAGGCGCGCTTCAAAACCGTCGCGGCCTTCGTTGCGGACGATCGAGTCCGGGTCTTCGCCTTCGGGCAGGAACAGGAAGAACGCCTGGCGTCCGTCCTTCATGCGCGGCAGTACCGATTCCACCGCACGCCATGCGGCGCTGCGCCCGGCGCGGTCGCCGTCGAAACAGAAGTAGACGTCGGGTGCGTTGCGGAACAGCAGTTCGGCGTGATCCGGCGTGGTCGCAGTGCCCAGTGTCGCGACGGCCTGCGGCACGCCGTGCTGGAACAGCGCGATCACGTCCATGTAGCCCTCGACGACGATCAACCGCTCGATCTTCGAGTTCGCGCCGCGCACCTGCCACAGGCCGTACAGCTCGCGGCCCTTGTGGAACAGCCGCGTCTCCGGCGAGTTGAGGTACTTCGGGCTCGCGTCCTTCTCGATGACGCGGCCACCGAACGCGATCGGCCGACCGCGTCGATCATGGATGGGAAACATCACGCGATCGCGGAACTTGTCGTAGACGCGGCCCGAATCGTTCTTCGAGAACATGCCCGCGCGCTCAAGCAGTTCGAGCCGCTGCGGGCTCGTGCCCAGCGCGTTCTTCAGCGCTTCGAAACCGTCGGGCGCATAGCCGAGCTGGAACTTGTCGCGGATCTCGTCGGACACGCCGCGCGCATCGAAATACGCACGCGCCTTGGTGTTCGACTTGAGTTGCTGGCGGAAGAACGTGGTCGCCGATTCGAGCACGGCGTAGAGGTCGAGCAGTTGCGGATCGGCCGCGCGCTGCTGCGTGTCCTTCGGCACGTCCATGCCGACGCGCTTGGCCAGTTCCTCGATCGCGTCGAGGAATTCCAGGCGGTCGTACTGCATGACGAAACTGATCGCGGTGCCGTGCGCGCCGCAGCCGAAGCAGTGATAGAACTGTTTGACCGGCGAGACGGTGAAGCTCGGCGAACGCTCGTCGTGAAACGGACAGCGCGCCGAGAACTCCTTGCCCTGGCGCTTCAGCGGCACGCGACTGCCGACCACCTCGACGATGTCGGTGCGGGCGAGAAGATCGTCGATGAAGGCGTCGGGGATGCGGGCCATCGGGTGGCTCAAAAGCTCGTCAGCGAGTATCGCAGCGCGCGGCGGCGCGTTGGAGATGCCCGCGCGTGAAGTCGGCCGCGGCGCGTCCCGGCGCGGAAAAAGGCGGCGGAACGCCTGCGACGAGTGTAGTCGACGCCGGCGCCTTACCTTCGCAGGCCCGTGTGTCGGCGGCTGCGACTCAGGGCTTGGGCGCCGGGCCTAGGCGTTCGTCGATGACCGCGGTCACCACCGCGCCGCCGAACAGGATCATCGCGGCGTAGTAGACCCAGAGCATGGTCAGCACCAGCGCACCCATCGCGCCATAGGCCGACGCCGTGGTCTGGTGGGTGAGGTACCAGGCGATGCCTGCGCGGCCGGCCATGAACAGCACCGAGGTGAAGCAACCGCCCGCGAACGCAAGCTTCCAGCGGACGCGGCGATCGGGCAGGAAGTGGTACATCAGCGCGAAGGTGAAGGCGTAGACCAGCAGCGCCGCCAGCGTCGCCGCGACGGTTTCGCCCTGCGCGTAGCGGCCGAGCGTGAGGTCGAGCAGCGTGGTCACCGTCATCGAGATCACCAGCAGGAACACGACGGCGAGCACCAGCCCGAACGAGAGCAGGCGTTTTTTCAGCCAGTTCCACAGGCCGGGCAGGGCGGTGGCGTCGGTGCGGAAGATGCGGTTGAGCGCGTCCTGCAGCTGTGCGAACACGGCGCTGGAGCCGACGAACAGCAGCGCGATGCTCCACCAGCCGGCCATGGAGCCGGTGTCCGGCGTCGAGGCCGCCTGCCCGAGCACCTGACGCGCGACATCCTGCGCCTGTGGTCCGACCAGCAGGCCGACCTGCGAGATCACCGCCTGCTGCGCGCTGGCATTCGACGCTGTGAGCCAGAGCAACAGGAGCAGCAGCGGCGCCATCGCCAGCGCGGCGTAGAACGCGAGCGCCGCGGCCTGGGCGATGACGTCGGAATCGAGGAAGCGCCGCAGCAGTGCCATCGGCAGCGTGCCGATGCTGGCCTTGCGAACCACCTTCTTGACGTCGGCCGGGGGCGGCGCGCCGTCCGCCTGCGTGATCGAGGCTTTCTCGGTCGGGTCGAGCTGTGCGGTGACCGGCGGTGCGTCCGCCGCGGGGGCGGCATCGGCCGCGGCGTCGTGCGACGCCGGCTTCACCACGTTGGCGTGGATCTTCGGGGCGCCGTGCTTGGCGGAGTCTGAGTCGGACGGCGATCGGGCCATGCGGCGAGCGTGCCGCAGCCGCCGTCATGGCATCGCGAGCGGCCGCGGTCGGCCGCGCGCGGGGGTGCGTCAGCCCAGTCGGGCCTTCACCAGCTTGGATACCAGGCCCATGTCGGCCTGGCCGGCGAGCTTGGGCTTCAGCACGCCCATCAGCTTGCCCATGTCGGCCGCGCCGGCGGCGCCGGTCTCGGCGATGGCGGCTTCGATCGCCGCGTTGATCTCGGCCTCGCCCATCTTGGCCGGCAGGTAGCGCTCGATCACCGTGATCTCGTCGCGCTCGACCTGCGCGAGGTCCTCGCGATTGGCGGCGGCGTACTGCGTTACCGAATCGCGGCGCTGCTTGACCATCTTGTCGAGCACGCCGATCACCGCGGTGTCGTCGAGCTCGATGCGCTCGTCGACTTCCCTCTGCTTGATCGCGGCGTTGATCAGGCGGATCACCCCGAGCGATTGCTTGTCGCCGCCCTTCATGGCGGTCTTCATGTCGTCAGTGAGTCGCTGCTTCAGGCTCATGGCGGGGGTCCGATGCGGAAAGGCGCACTAGGGTACTCCCGCCTGCCCGGTCGACGCCGGCGCCCGCCAGTGACGCAGCGTTTGCGCGACCGCCACCAACTCCGACGGCTGCACCGGCTTGGCGACATGCACCTGGAAGCCGGCCGACAACGCGCGCGTGCGGTCTTCGACGCGCGCATACGCGGTCAGCGCGACTGCGGGCACCGCGTCCAGACCGCTCGCGTACTCCCATGCGCGCAGCGCCTGCACGAAGTCGTAGCCGTCCATCCCCGGCATGCCGATGTCGCTGATCACGAGGCAGGGCGCGTGCAGTCGCGCGGCTTCGAGCGCGGCGTAGCCCGACTCGCAGGCATCGACCGTCGCACCGTGCGCTTCCAGCACCGACGCCAGCATCGAGCGCGCATCGGCGTCGTTCTCGACCAGCAGCACGTGACAGTCGGTGAGCGCATCGGCTCCGGCGGTCGGTGACGTTGTCGTTGGCGCATGGCGACGCTCGATCTCCACGCCGTTCGACGTCGCCGCGATCGGCAGGCGCACGGTGAACGTCGCGCCGCGACCGACGCCCGCACTGTCCGCCCGCACGGTGCCGCCGTGCATTTCGACAAGATGCCGCACGATCGACAGGCCGAGCCCGAGCCCGCCGTGTTCGCGCGTGGACGATGCATCGACCTGGCTGAAACGCTCGAACACATGCGGCAGGAATTCGGGTTGGATGCCACGTCCGGTATCGCGCACGCGGACTTCGACACCGTCATCGACACGCGCCACCGACACGTCGACGCGACCGCCACGGTCGGTGAACTTCACCGCGTTCGTAACGAGATTCCATACGACTTGTTGCAGGCGATCGGGATCAGCGCGCATGCGCACCGCATCGTCGACATGCACTTCGAGCCGCACGTCGCGCGCGAGTGCGGCGGGGCGGATCGCATCCACCGCGGCTTCGACCGGCTGCGCGGCGTCGATGTCCTGCACCGCAAGGTTCAGCTTGCCGCTGATGATGCGCGAGATGTCGAGCAGGTCCTCGACGATCTGCGCCTGCGCGCGCGCATTGCGTTCGATCGTCGTCACCGCACGTTTGGCCATGTCCGGCGACAGACGACCGGAACCGAGCATCTCGCTCCAGCCGAGGATGGACGTCAGCGGCGTGCGCAGTTCGTGCGAGATGGTCGCGAGGAACTGGTCCTTCATGCGGCCGGCACGAATCGCGTCCTGATACAGACGTTCCTTCTCTTGCGCGTCCGCCTGCGTCGCTTCGAACAAACTCAACCGGCTCATGCCGACGGCCGCCAACGCCGCGATCGATTCGACCGCGCGCACGTGTTCGAGCGTGAAAACACCCGCGTGTTCGTGACCGAAGAACAGGCCGCCCAGCACTTCGTCGTGGTCGGACTTCACCGGCACCGCGAGATAGCTGCGCACCGGCAGATGACCCGGCGGCATGCCGTGATACGGCGCCCACTGGCCGTAGCGTGTATCCGCGTGTACGTCGGCGATGCAGATCGTGCCTTCTCCGC
This sequence comes from Lysobacter sp. HA35, assembly GCF_054061195.1. Taxonomy (NCBI): domain Bacteria; kingdom Pseudomonadati; phylum Pseudomonadota; class Gammaproteobacteria; order Lysobacterales; family Lysobacteraceae; genus Lysobacter; species Lysobacter sp. HA35. Next base: position 2,852,460 of record NZ_JBSSDY010000001.1, read on the forward strand.
GGAACGTCGGCGCGAACAGCGGCGTCGCGCGTGGATGCGCGAACTGCGAAAAACTTTCCCCCGGCACGCCCGACAACGCGTACAGCATGTAGCTGCCGCCATCGCCGTCGTCCACGTTGTAGAAGAACGCACCGAACTGCGCGCCGGTCAGGCGTGTCGCGGTGTCGGTGACGGCGTGCACCAGCTTGCCCAGATCAAGTTCGTCGAGCATCTGCTCGGACAGGCGACGGAACGCGACGTCCTCGTCCTCGCGACGCTTCTCGCGCGAGATGTCGCGCAGTTCGATCACGGTGCCGGCGAGTTCGCCATCGATCTGGATCGGCGTGGCGGTATAGGCGACCGGATAGAAGCGGCCGTCCTTGTGGACGAACACTTCTTCGCCGTGATCCTGCTCGTTGCGCGGGCCGGCGCCGTCGATCGGGCATTCGTCGACCGGAAACGGCGTGCCATCGGGCCGCGTGTGGTGCAGCGTCTCGTGCAACGCGCGCCCCTGCACCTCGTGCAGTGCATAGCCGGTCAACGCCTCCGCCGATGCGTTCATGTACACGCAGTGGCGCTGCGCGTCGACGACGAACAGCGCGACGGTCGCGTTGTCGCAGGCGACCTGCAGAAGGCCTGCCGGCATCGGGGAGCGGGGCGATGACATGCGCGCAGCCTGCATCAGCGGCAGTCGACGGCATGCATGCGGGCTGCGACCGCCGCGGCGGGCTGATACGCTACCGCGGCCGCACTGCGGCACCCGGCGTCCAGGATCGGACGCGACTCGCGGAAGGGAGGTCCGCATGCATACCCCACCCGTGCTCTACGCCCGCGGCCCGTATCGCGTCATCGCGAACGTGCAGGGCGCCGACGATCGCTCGTACGTCGTCGTCGACACCGCCGGCACCTGGCTTCACGAAGACATCGCGCTCGAGGCCGCCTGCGACTGGGTCGACCTGCGCATGGCCGAACTCGATCAGCCCGTGCAGGCCCTGCGCCCGCGCCGGAGCCGCGCATGAACCGCCGCGTCGTCATCGCGTCGCTCGGGTTCGTGGTCGTCGCGCTCGCCGGGCTCTGGCTGTCGGGCCGCGTCACCGCGATGTTCCTCGGCCTGCACACCACGCTGCCGCACTGGTACGTCTACGTCGATTACCTGCGCACGATCGACCTACCGCAGGTGCAGCCGTACGCCGCGAAGATCCGCGCGGCCGGCTGGGTCGGTTTCGGCGGCCCGCTGCTCGCGTACATCGGCGTGCTCGCGGCGGTGATGCGACGCCCGGCGAAATCGCTGCACGGCGATGCGCGCTTCGCACGCGCCGGCGACCTCGCGAAACATCGCCTGTTCGAAGACGGCCCGACCAGTCTCGTCGTCGGTCGTTACGGCGGTCGCCTGCTGCGCCTGCCTGGCCAGCAGTTCGCGATCCTCGCCGCGCCCACGCGCTCGGGAAAGGGCGTCGGCATCGTGATTCCGAACCTGCTCGAGTACCAGGATTCGATCGTCGTCCTCGACATCAAGCAGGAAAACTTCGACCTCACTTCCGGCTGGCGCAAGTCGCAGGGCCACGAGGTGTTCCTGTTCAATCCGTTCGCTGAGGATCGACGCAGCCATCGCTGGAATCCGCTTGGTTATGTGTCGAACGATCCTGCGTTCCGCGTCTCCGACGTCATGGCGATCGCGGCGATGCTGTATCCCGATGCCGGCGACGAGCAGAAGTTCTGGGTGAGCCAGGGCCGCAACGCATTCCTCGCGTTCGCGCTCTACCTGTTCGAGAAGTACGACCACGAAACCACCTGCGGTTTTCCCGGTGCGACGCCGCCGACGCTCGGCGCGGTGTATCGGCTGTCGTCCGGCACCGGCGACAACCTGCGCGCCTACCTGCAGTCGCTCACACGGCAGCGCTTCCTGTCCGAGCCCGCGCGCATGGCGTTCGCGACGTTGTTGTCGCAGGCGGACGAAACCTTCGCGTCCATCCTCGGCACATTCAAGGAGCCGCTGAATCCGTGGGTGAATCCGGTGCTCGACGCCGCCACCAGCGCCAACGATTTCCTGCTGACGGATCTGCGCAGGAAGCGCATGACGGTGTACATCGGCATCCAGCCGAACAAGCTCGCCGAGAGCCGGCTCATCCTCAACCTGTTCTTCAGTCAGCTCATCAACCTCAACACGCGCGAGCTGCCCCAGAACAATCCCGAGCTCAAGCATCAATGCCTGTTGCTGATGGACGAGTTCACGTCGATCGGCAAGGTCGAGATCATCGCCAGCGCCGTCGCCTACATGGCCGGCTACAACCTGCGCCTGTTGCCGATCATCCAGAGCATGGCGCAGCTCGACGCCACCTACGGCCGCGAAACCGCGCGCACGCTGGTCACCAACCACGCGTTGCAGATCCTCTACGCGCCGCGCGAACAGCAGGACGCGAACGACTACTCCGAGATGCTCGGCTATACGACGGTGCGACGTCAGAACGTCACGCGCGGCCGTGATGTGTCGCGCAGCGAATCGGAAGAGCGCCGTGCCTTGATGTTGCCGCAGGAATTGAAGGCGCTCGGCCCGGAACGCGAGGTCGTGATGTACGAAGGCATCCCGCATCCGGTGCTGTGCGAGAAGATCCGGTACTACACGGACAAGCGCTACACGGCGCGCCTGTTGCCCAAGGTCGCGGTGCCCGCCCTCGCCATCGTGACTTCACGCGGTGTTGACGCCCGCGATCCCGTTTCGGTACCGTAGTCACAGAAGACGCAAGGTCTTCGCCCGGCCCACGCCGGAACAGGGACGAATGCGGCACGCCATGCGTGCCGGTCATGGAGCAGTACAGGGGACATCGACAAGGACTCGTTTCAAGCCGGCAGGACGCCGCACATCCGCGCACCTCGCCGTTCCATCCGACCCGTCATCGCCTTCGTGCGCGCCTGCGCGCCGGCGATGCGTTCACGCGTACCGGTGAGCCGTGAATCCGCTTTCGCAATCCGTTCGTTTCCTCGTTGTCGTCGCCGCAACCGCCTCGCTCGCGGCCTGCGCCACGCGTCCGCCGCCGTCGGCCACGGGCCGCTGGATGCCCGTCAATCATTACGACGCGCAATCCATCGCGCTGCCGCTGCGTCCGGCCTACGTCTACTACGCCGCGCCCGTCGACCGCACGCTCAAGGGCCTGCTCGAACGCTGGGCGCGCGACAGCAAGATGGAGCTGGAGTACCGGCACGATTCGGACTTCACGCTGTATCGCGGCGTCGCCGACCTGCACGGCGATGACCTGCGTTCGACGCTCGCACAGCTCGCATCGCTGTACGCGGCGCAGCAGGTCGCGATCGACGTCGAAGGCAACCGCATCGTCGTAAAGCGCGCTGCCGCCGCATCGACGCCTGCCGCGAACGCCACCGGGGGCCAGCCATGAGCGCACGTGTCGCCTCGGAAAGCCTGCGCGTCGAGCACGCCGTCGGCCGCGCCGTGAACTACGAAGTCAGCCTGGCCGACCGCGCGCGCCGCAGCGAGCGTCGCGCGTGGTGGGTGGCCGGCACGTCCTGCGCGATCTCGCTGATCCTCGCAGGCGGCTACTTCTACTTCCTTCCGCTGAAGGAAAAGGTGCCGTACCTGGTGATGGCCGATGCCTACACCGGCACCGCGACCGTCGCGAGGCTCGACGGCAACTGGGGCCAGAACAACATCACCCTCAGCGAAGCCGTCAACAAGAGCAACGTCGCGCACTTCGTGACTGCGCGCGAGTCCTACGACATCGCGCTGATGCGCCTTCGTGACTGGACGACGGTCTACACGATGTCCGCGCCTTCTGTCGCTGCGGGTTACACCGCGCTGCATGGCAAGGACAATCCGGAGCGCCCGTACAACACGTACGGCGACAAGGCGGCGATCCGCGTCAAGATCCTCAGCATCACGCTGATCAACGACGCGAACGGCAAGCCCAACGGCGCGACGGTGCGCTTCCAGCGCACGCTGTACGACAAGTCCACGGGCCGCACCGCGCCGCTCGACAGCAAGATCGCCACGCTCACGTTCACCTACAAGGCGAACCTGGCGATGGACGAGAAGTACCGCGTCGAGAACCCGCTCGGCTTCCAGGTCACGACCTACCGCGTCGACAACGACTACGCCGAAGCGCCGCCGGTCGAACCGGAAATTCCGGCGTTCTCGATGCCGGAGATGGGTGAGCCGACAGCGTCGGCTCAGGCCGCAACCGCAGCGCCCGCTACGGCACCGACGAATGACGCCGCGACGCCAGCTGCATCGCCAAGCGCTACTGCACAGCCGACCACCGGAGCCCGCCCGTGACGCCCCGTTCGTTCGCGATCGTCCTCGCCGCTGTGCTCGGCGTCGCCGCCGGTGCGGTGCCGCTGCATGCATCGGCCGAGCCGATCCAGGAATACGACTACGCCGACAACCGCATCTATCCGGTGCGCACCGGTCTCGGCATCACGACCGAGATCGAGTTGTCGCCGAGCGAAACCATCGTCGACTACAGCACCGGGTTCTCGAGCGGCTGGGACATCAGCCGTCGCGACAACGTTTTCTACGTCAAGCCGAAGAATGTCGATGTCGACACCAACCTGCTGATCCGCACCGAAACACATTCGTACATCATCGAACTGCGCGTGGTCGCGACCGACTGGAAGGCGCTCGACCAGGCGCGCAACGCCGGCGTGCAATACAAGGTGCGTTTCGTCTATCCGACCGACGCGAAGTTCCGCACCGAGTCCGCAGTGAAGGCGCCGGAGCTCGACGTCGCGCTGGACCCGTCGCGCAATTACCACTTCGACTACGACTACCGCACGCGCACCCGGCTGCGCGCGCTGGTGCCGGCGAGCGTCTACGACGATGGGCGGTTCACCTACATCAAGCTCGGCGACACCACGCCGTTCCCGACTGGATCGTTCCCGGCGGTATTCGGCAGCGAGACCGAGAACGGTGACGAGTTCATCGTCAACACGACGGTGCAGGGCAACACGATCATCGTGCACGGCACCTATCGCTATCTCGTGATCCGCCACGGCAAGGACGTCGTCGGCATCCGCAGGAATCCGCACTCGTGAGCCAGATCGTCAGCAATCCCTACGAGCAGGACCCCGTCGCCGCGGTGGCGGACGCCAATCCCTACTTCGGTGCGCACGCGCAGGCCGCCGCGCCGGATCTCGATGCCGGCGCGCCCACGCTGCGCACGGCGGAACAGCAACGCGTCAATCGCAAGGCGTTGCTGTTCCTGGGCGGCATCATCCTGCTGCTGATGATGATGGCCGTGCTCGTGTTCCGCGGCAGTTCGAAGCCGAGCGATGCGACCAAGCCGAGCGAAGAGCAGGTCAGCATCCCCACGCTGAGCGACGCGACGCCGCCCTTGCCGCGGACGCCGCCGGCCGCGCAGAGCGTCGAGCCGATCGCCGTGCAGTCAACGCAGCCGGAGGCGCTGTCCCCTCCGCTTCCGCCATTGCCCGTTCAGCAGGAGTCGATGGCGTATCCCGCCACGCCATCTGCACGGTCCTACGCGCGTACGCCAACCCTGTTGGAGCGTCGCATGGGCAACGACTCGACGGCGACAGCCGGTGACACCGCCAATCCGCAGACTGCCGCGTATGCACAAACGCTCGCGATGGCACAGGCAGCGCTCGGCCAGTCGGGCGGCGCAGGTCAGGCAGGGGAACAATCAGCGCCGATCGACGCTGCCAAACGGCCCACGGTTGCACGCGCGCTACGCAATCCCGACACGCTGCTCGTGCGGGGCACGCTGCTGCGGTGCGTGCTCGAGACACGCGTCATCAGCGAAGCCGACGGCTTCACCTCCTGCATCCTCACCGAGCCGGTGTACTCCATCAACGGCCGCACGCTGCTGCTTGATCGCGGCTCGAAGATCTACGGCGCCTACAAGGCGCGACCGAAGGGCAATCGCATCGAAGTGGTGTGGGACCGCATCACCACGCCGAACGGCTACGACGTCAGCATGATCAGCCCGGGCGTTGATCCGCTCGGCAGTGCGGGCTACCCGGGCCAGGTCGACGCGCACTGGAGTTCGCGCATCACCTCGGCACTGATGGTCAGCCTGCTCAGCGACGCGTTCAAATATGCAGCCGCGAAGAACGGGCCGCAAAGCTCGACCGTCAGCCAGGGCGTGGTCGTGACGTCCCCTTACGAGAGCAACACGGCCAATACCATCGACCGCCTCGCGAATCAGGCAGCCGAGGAGGGCATGTCCCATGCGCCGACGGTGACGATCAACCAGGGCTCGATGGTCAGCGTGTACGTCGCGCGCGATGTCGACTTCACGGAGGTCGTCGGCCGCTGAGCCGACCACGATGGAGCTCGACGCGCTCGCGCAGGTTTCGGACGACTTCCTGTCGTACCAGTACGAGGTGCTCGGCATCCTTGGGCACATGGCGTCGTCGGACGTCACCGAGATCTGTATCAACCGGCCCGGCGAAATCTGGATCGAGTCGCGCGGCGGCTGGCAGCGTCACGACGTGCCGGCGCTCACCTTCGAGCGTGCGCGCCAGTTCTGCACCGCGGTGGTCAACGAAAGCAATACCGGGCAGCGCATCACCGATACGGATCCGGTCGTCTCGCTCACGTTTCCGACCGGACAGCGCGCGCAGTTCGTGATTCCACCGGCCTGCGACGCCGGCAAGGTGTCGATCACGATCCGGCTGCCGTCGCACCGCACGAAGACGCTCGAGGAATACGACGCCGACGGCTTCTTCGGGCAGATCGTCGAACAGGCCGGCGAGGTCAGCGACCACGACCGCGAACTGCTCGACCTGCGTGCGCGCCGCGACTACGCCGAGTTCTTTCGGCGCGCCGTGCACTACCGCAAGAACGTCGTTGTCGCCGGCGCGACCGGCAGCGGCAAGACCACCTTCATGAAGTCGTTGGTCAACCACATTCCGGACGAAGAACGCCTCGTCACCATCGAAGACGCGCGCGAGCTCTTCATCCGCCAGCCGAACGTCGTGCACCTGCTGTATTCGAAGGGCGGGCAAAGCGCGAGCAACGTGACCGCCAAGAGCTGCATGGAAGCCTGCCTGCGCATGAAGCCCGACCGCATCATCTTGGCCGAGTTGCGCGGCGACGAGTCGTTCTACTTCATCCGCAATTGCGCGTCGGGCCACCCGGGCTCGATCACCAGTTGCCATGCCGGCAGTACGGCGCAGACCTGGGACCAGCTCGCACTGATGGTGAAGGCCTCGAACGAAGGCTCGGGCCTGGAATTCGCGGTGATCAAGCGCCTTCTGATGATGACGATCGACATCGTCGTGCACATCAAGGCGCATGCCGGACGACGCTTCATCACGGGCATCGATTTCGATCCGCAGCGTGGATTGGCGGCCGCATGACGTGCAGTCATGCCACTGCAGCAGGCGGCGTTGACAATGCGCGCGGACGCGTGAGTCAATCCTCGCGACGCCGTCGCCCGCTATCGGCACGGTCGCGCAAGGACGCCGCGCACGGATGGAATCGCCCTGTCGATCCCGCCGCGCGTTGCACGCCAAGGACGGGGGGCTGACGGTGTTGCCTGGCATGGAGCTGATGGGCTGTCCGGACCTCGCGGTCCCCGTGGACGTGATGCATCACGTCGTCCATGTCGAGTCCTCGTTCAATCCCTACGCGATCGGCGTGGTCGGCGGTCGACTCGCGCGCCAGCCGGTGAACCTGCCCGAAGCGCTCGCCACGGTGCGAATGCTGGAAAGCCGAGGCTTCAACTTCTCGCTGGGCCTGGCGCAGGTCAACCGCTACAACCTCGCGCGCTACGGGCTCGGGTCGTACGAGCAGGCGTTCCAGACCTGCCCGAACCTGCGCGCCGGCTCGCGCATCCTCGCCGAATGCCATGAGCGGTCCGGTCGCGACTGGGGCAAGTCCTTCAGCTGCTACTACTCCGGCAATTTCGTGACGGGCTTTCGAGAAGGCTACGTCCAGAAGATCTACGCCTCGATGCGTGCGGCGTCGAACCCGCGCATCCCGGGCGCGATCGCCGTGTACGGAAGCCCGACGTCGCGCCATGCAGCCGCACCGTATCCGTTGCGCGCAACCGGCGACGTGCCGTCGCGCATCGAGACGTTGCAGAACGCGCCGACCTCGCCTGTATCGACACCCGCAGTTGCGCCGCCTGCCAACGCTGTCTCTGCGACACCGGATAACAGTGTCGACAGCCTCGTCGTATTGCGCCCCGACGGCGCACCTCCGCTGGTCGCGGGCGCGAGCAGCGCGTCTGCTCCTGCCGCGCCCGCAACAAACCCCACACCCGATGCACCGCCGCGCGACGCGGCATTCGTGTTCTAACCCGCCCCGGCGGTCAACGCCGTCCCGCAACGACAAGGAAAGCCCATGAAGTCGATCAAGTCCCTGAAGTCCACCGTTTCCTCGGCGCTCGTCGGTGCCGCGTTCGCACCGGGTCTCGCGCTCGCGCAGGCGACGGGCGGTGGTGGCGATTTCACCGACACGGGTAGCACCGTGAGTACGTTCTTCCGCAACATCAACGGCCTGCTCAACCTCGCGTCGATCTCCGTTGTGACCATCGCGGTGATCTTCGCGGGCTACCAGATCGCGTTCGCACACAAGCGCATCGCCGACGTCGCCCCGATCCTGATCGGCGGCTTCCTGATCGGCGCGGCGACGCAGGTCGCGAAGATGCTGATCGGCGGGACCTGATCGACCTCCGTCGCGACCATGCAGAAGAACGTTCTCTTCCGCGGCTGCACGCGGCCGCCCATGTTCATGGGCGTGCCGTACGTGCCGTTCTTCATCGGCGCGGGCACCGTGATCCTGCTGTCGTTCTACACCAACATGTTTTTCCTGGTGCTGCTGCCGGTGGTGATTTTCATCATGCGGCAGATGGCCCGGCGCGACGAGATGATCTTCCGCCTGCTCGGCCTCCGCCTGCAGGTGCGCATTAAGATCCGCAACCTCGACGTGCACGACGGCATGTGGGTGTTCACGCCGAACCTGTATCGCGACCCGCGCAGCAAGTCCCCGGACCGCTGAGGCGCTCCCTCATCGATCCCCGCGGCGACGCGAAGCGCGCGTCGCCGATGTTTTCCGGTTGACCGAATTTCATGACGACGTTCACGCCCGACACCCCGATCAGCGATTTCATCCCGCTGTCGACCCATGTCTCCCCGACCGTGGTGAAAACCACGGGCGGCGACTACCTCATGACCTGGCATCTCGAAGGGCTGCCCTTCGTAGGGCGCGAGGAATGGGAGCTCGAGCATCGGCACAACACGTTCAACCGGATGCTGCAGACGCTGCGCGCGCCGGACTTCGTCAATCTCGCCTTCTGGGTGCACGACGTCCGTCGTCGTCGTCGCATCAAGCAGCGCAGCAGCTTCAACCAGCGCTTCAACCAGGAACTGTCGGACGCCTACTTCGAGTCGCTCTCGTCGCAGAAGATCATGGCGAACGAGCTGTACCTCACCATGATTTACCGGCCCGTGGTGACCGGTAAGAAGTTCGTCGAGAAGTCCACTGACGTGCGCCAGTTGCAGGCGCAGCAGGACGAGGCGATCGCCAAGCTGCTCGAGCTCGCGGGCAACCTCGAAGCCGTGCTCAAGGACTACGCGCCCTACCGTCTCGGCATGTACGAAGCGGCGAACGGTGTCGTGTTCTCCGAGACGCTCGAGTTCTTCGGCTACCTGATCAATCGCATCGACGAACCCGTTCCGGTGCTCGACGCACCGGTGCACAGCTACCTGCCGGTCAGCCGCCACATGTTCTCGGGCAAGACGGGCGACTTCGTCGTGACGTCGCCGTCGGGCTCGAACCAGTTCGGCGCGATCCTCAACATCAAGGAATTCACCGACGGTACCTACCCGGGCATCCTCAATCGCCTGAAGTACCTCGACTTCGAGTACGTCATCACGCACTCCTTCAGCCCGATGGGCCGACAGGACGCACTCAAGGTGCTCGACCGCACCAAGGGCATGATGATTTCGTCGGGCGACAAGGCGGTCAGCCAGATCATCGAGCTCGACCAAGCGATGGACCAGCTCGCCTCCGGCAACTTCGTGCTCGGCGAATACCACTTCACGATGTCGCTGTTCGCCGACTCGCAGGAAAAGCTGTCGCAGAACATCGCGACCGGCCGCGCGGAGCTGTCGAACGCCGGCTTCGTGTCGGCGAAGGAAGATCTCGCCGTCGTACCGTCGTTCTATTCGCAGCTGCCGGGCAACTGGAAATACCGCACGCGCATCGCGAACGTCAGCTCGCTGAACTTTCTGGGCCTCGCGCCGCTGCACAACTTCGCGTCCGGCAAGAAAGAGAACAATCCCTGGGGCGACTGCGTCACCACGCTGCAGACCACCAACGGCCAGCCGTACTACTTCAATTTCCACGCCACGCACCCGGGCGAGAACTCGCTGGGCGAGAAGGCGATCGGCAACACCATGGTCATCGGCAAGTCCGGTACCGGCAAGACCGCGCTGATCAATTTCCTGCTGAGCCAGGTGCAGAAGCTCGAACCGTCGCCGACGATCTTCTTCTTCGACAAGGACCGCGGCGCCGAGATCTTCGTGCGCGCCTGCGGCGGTAATTATCTGGCACTGGAGAACGGGCGGCCGACGGGCTTCAATCCGTTCCAGTGCGAGCGCAGCGAAGCGAACGTGCAGTTCCTCGCCGACCTGGTGAAGGTGCTCGCCGGCAAGACGCTCTACACCTCGCGCGAGGAAGAGGACATCTTCCGCGCGGTCGAGAACATCCTCGACACGCCGGTGCGCTTGCGCACCATGACCAACTTCCAGAAGAGCCTGCCCAACATGGGCGACGACGGCCTGTTCGCGCGCATGCGCAAGTGGACCGCCGGCAACTCGTTGGGTTGGGTGTTCGACAACGCCGACGACACGATCGATCTCGCGAAGGCGAACATCATCGGCTTCGACTACACCGACATCATCGACAACTCCGAAGTCCGCGTGCCGGTGATCAACTACCTGCTGCACCGGCTCGAAGCGCTCATCAACGGGCGTCCGCTGATCTACGTCATGGACGAGTTCTGGAAGATCCTCGACGGTAAGGGCGGGCTCAAGGAGTTCGCCAAGAACAAGCAGAAGACGATCCGAAAGCAGAACGGTTTGGGCATCTTCGCCACGCAGAGTCCGGAGGACGCACTGGCCAGCGATATCGCCGCGGCACTGATCGAGCAGACCGCGACCATGGTGCTGCTGCCCAACCCGAACGCGAGCCGCGAGGACTACATCGAAGGCCTCAAGCTCACGGAATCCGAGTACCAGGTCGTCGTCAACCTCGACGAACGCTCGCGCTGCTTCCTGGTCAAGCAGGGCCACGCGGCCAGCGTCTGCCAGCTCAACCTGCGCGGCATGGATGACGCCCTCGCCGTGATCTCGGCGTCGACCGACAACATCGAAGTCATGCACGACGTGCTCGCCCACGAGGCCGAGCGCCATGGCGTCAGCGTCGACCGCCTGACGCCGGAGCAGTGGCTCACCACGTTCTACGAATGCCGCAAGGGTTCGGGCAAGTCGCGTGTTGCGTCGGCGACCCGCCCGAAGGCCCAAGTCGCCTGAACCTCGCCAAGGAAAGGAATCCATGATGAAGAAGACTTACCAGCACATTGCATCGGTCGTTCTCGCAGTAGCCCTCGGCACGGGCGTCGCATCGAACGATGCACGTGCGACCGGAATACCGGTCGTCGACATCAGCGCGATCATTACAGCGCTGCAGTCGCAGCTCAACGACATCGCGCAGTACGCGAAAGAACTGCAGGGCATGGCGACGGACGCCGCTCACTATCAGGAAGTGATGAGTCACTACCGCCAGCAGCTCATCAAGCTCCAGCGCATGGTGTCGACGTTGTCGTTCAGTGGTACCCAGCCACTGAACAAGCGCGACGACGACTTCATGGTCGACGTGGTGTGTGACGGTTCCCATGGCGGACTGGATCTTCGCCGCCTTCTAAGTGTCTTCCAGTTGGACCCCAACGGCGACATCGTCGGGCAGCAGCGGACGATCTGTCAGCTTCGCCAAGTGGCACGCAACCAGAAGTTCAACGAGACGATCGACTTCCTGACACGCGTCAAGGCCGAGACCCAGGCGGAACTCAACGAGATGGCATCGCGTCAGGACGCCGGCGGCGAAACGCAGGGCGGAGTGCAGACCAGCGTCAACGACGCTACTGCGACGAGTGTCCGGCTGAGTGCGATTTACCAGAACTATTCCACGAAGGTCCAGATGTACGACAACCAGATCGCCGCGCTCGACGACATGCAACGGACGCTCACGGCGGCCGCGCTGAAGGGCGGGAACGATCCGATCGGGACCATGGTCCACACAGCAACACTGGAAGCAGCCCTCAAGATCCATTGAGGATGTGCGGGACGCAGGTCCGCGGAAGGACAAGGAGTAACAGTAGATGGGGCTGAACTGGCTGACGCCGCGGGTAGATTCGATCGGGGACTTCGTCTTCTACCGGTTGATCCTCGGCTACCTGCGCGAGGCGATTCATAAGTTCGGCATCGACCTCATGGCACGCGCCATGAGCTGGGTCGGCATGATCGCGCTGACCCTGCTCACGCTGTGGATCCTGATCCAGGGCTTTCGCATCGTGACCGGTCAGTCGCGCGAATCGATGATGGCGCTCGTCATGAACTCGCTGAAAGCGACGCTGATTCTCAGCATCGCGACCTCAATGGCGATGTTCGGCACGAAGATGGACAAGTTCCTGACGGAGGACGTCAAGAACGAGATCAATCACGTGGTGACGGGCTCCTCGTCGTCGCCGGAAGAGGCAATCGACCGCAACCTCGCGTGGATGCAGGTCGCGTTGTCGAGCATTGACGTGCTCGACGTCGCAAGTGATCCAACCCTCGACGCGCAGAAAACGCGTGCGCTCTACATGGTGGGCATTGGCACCGGCGGCCCCGCCATCGTCGGCGGCACGATGCTGCTGCTTAACGAAGTCGCACTCGCGCTATTCATCGGCTTCGGGCCGCTGTTCATTCTGTGCCTGCTGTTCGACCAGACCAAGCCGCTGTTCGGACGATGGCTGTACTACGGAATCGGAACCATGTTTTCGATGGCGGTACTGAGCGCCATGGTGTCGATCGCCCTTGAAATGGTCGTACGTGTTGCCAGCTCCTTCTGGGGCGCGGCGCTGATCGGAATACTCACCAAAACCAACTTCAGCGACGGTATGACCAGCCAAGCGATGCAACAGGGTGGTCTCGGCCTGATTCTCACCGCGCTGATCATCAGTGCACCGCCGATGGCGGCTTCGTTTTTCCAGGGCACGCTAGGGCAGTTCAACTACACGAGCGCGTTCCAGCGTGCCGGATATTCAGGTAACGGCGCGCCGCCGGGCTCTCCGAATTACATTCCGACGTATGCTCCATCCGCGCCGGCAAACGCCTCGAGTGCGCATTCGGCAAGCACTGCGCTGCCGGCGGCGTTGCCGCGTATGAATCCCGTAGACGGCCGGACTGTGGGCGCTCGGGGCGCGACCAACATTGAGACATGACATGTACAAGTTGCTGACCGCATTTTTTCTAGCCGTTGCTTCGCACGGTGCTCTTGCGCAGAACTGCCCATCGGGTATTCCCGAGGCAAACAATCCGTCGTGTCTTCCGCCATCCGACGCGGCCTCGCCCTACTACGTGGCTCCGGCACCGCCCCAACCCAGGCCGTCCGGCTATTGGATCGATCAGTGGGGAGCGATCGTGGGCGACGTTGCAAAGGGAGAGATCGCCACCGTCCTTCATGGATCGACAGAGCAAGACGCGGTAGCGAAGGCAATGACGCAGTGCGCTGCCGCTGGTGGGGTGGCGTGCGAAACGATGATCGCATTTAAGAATCAGTGCGGGGCATTGGCTTGGCCAGTCGGTGGGGCCGGCAAAGCGACAGCCGGACGCGGACCTACGAAGCAGGTCGCGACCGGGGAGGCGATGGGCGCTTGCGAAGTCAGTGGCAAGGGCTGCCAGATATTCTTTTCAGATTGCGCACGTCCGGTCTTCCACCCGTACTGAACTTCGCCGGCGGCTGATAAGGGAGGTCTGTCGCGGCACTGGGAGCGCTCAGCACGGGAGAGCTGCTTGAGGAGTTCCTCGCGGCACAGCTCCCTATAATTCGGTCATCGGCGTTATTTCGCCGGAGGCCTATCAGGTTGCGCCGATCGTGAGTTCCCGCGTCGCCCGTCTCTCCGTAGCCCCCATGATGGACTGGACCGACACGCACTGTCGGGCGTTCCATCGTGTGCTCGCGCCGTCGGCGTTGCTCTACACGGAAATGGTCCACGCCAACGCGGTGATCTACGGTGACCGCGCGAAATTGCTGGCGATGGATTCGACGGAACATCCGGTCGCGCTGCAGCTCGGTGGAAGCGATCCGCAGTTGCTTGGCGAAGCGTCGCGCATCGCGGCAGAGTGGGGCTTCGACGAGATCAACCTCAATTGCGGCTGCCCGTCGGATCGTGTGCAGGCCGGGCGTTTCGGTGCCTGCCTGATGCGCGAGCCCGCGCTCGTCGCCGATTGCGTCGCTGCGATGAACGATGCGGTGTGTGCGAGCGCGCGTCCCCACGTTCCGGTCACGGTGAAGTGCCGACTCGGCGTCGATGACGACAACGACTTCGACGTATTCCTCGCCTTCGTCGATACCGTCGCGAAGGCCGGTTGCAAAACCTTCGTCGTGCACGCGCGCAACGCGTGGCTGAAAGGGCTGTCGCCAAAGGAGAACCGCGAGGTTCCGCCGCTGCGTTACGAATGGGCGTATCGGCTCAAATCACTGCGGCCGGAGCTCGGCATCATCGTCAACGGTGGCATCGCCGGTGTCGACGACAGCGTCGAGCACCTTTCGCATGCCGACGGCGTCATGCTCGGCCGCGCGGCCTATCACGATCCGTACGCCCTGCATCGCGTCGATGCACGACTGACCGGGCGCGACGTACGCACGCGCGAATCGTTGCTTCTCGACTACTTGCCCTACATGCAGCGCCAACTCGATCGCGGCGTCGCACTCAAGCACATGACGCGGCATCTGCTCGGACTGTACCTTGGTGAGCGTGGTGGCCGCGCATTCCGGCAGGTGCTGAGCGAAGGCTCGCATCGGCCCGGTGCCGGCCTGGAACTTGTCGAGGCCGCGCTCGCGTGCACACGGCCCGATTGGCTGAGGCGCATCGCGTGATCACCCGCGATCGTGCGTATTTTCTCGACGCCGCTTCCCGATACGCGCCAGATGCCGGAGCGGCGACGGCGCGTGCCGCATTCCTCGTCACGCCGGAAGGCTTCTCGCGTGCCGAGCAGTCCGCGTCCGACAACCGCTACATGGCCGACGCCGCGCAGTTCGACGCCGATGCGGCTCTGCGCCAACACCGTGCGCTGCAGTCGGCATTGTCGGTGTCGGTTCCGGTAATCGCATTCCCCGGCGATGCGGCGACGCCCGACGCGACCTTTCCCAACAACGTGTTCGCGACAGCGCGCGTCAATGGCGAAGCGCGTTTCATCATCGGGCGCATGCGCCACCCGGTCCGTCAGCGCGAGGCCGAACGTGCCGACATTCGCGGCTTCTTCGTGGACACGATGGACTACACGCCGCTCGATCTTTCCGCGCAGCCGCATGCGTGCGAACTCACCGGCGCACTTGCGATCGATCGTGCGCGCGGCATCGGATTCGCAGGGCTGTCCGAACGCTGCGACGAAGAAGGCGCGCGTCGCATGCACGAGGCGTTCGGCCTGCGTGCGACTTTCATGTTCGATCTCGCACCGGGCGAATACCACACCAATGTCGTGCTCGCGGTTCTTGCCGGGCGCGCCGTCATCTACGCACCGAAAGGTTTCGCGAATGTCGAGGACGCGCGCACCATTGCATCGTTGTACGCACCGCACGCGATCGAGCTTTCGACCGACGAAGCGTCGCGCTTCGCAGGCAACGCGATCGCGCTCGATTCGCAGCGCGTATGGATGAGCGGCAGTGCCGATGCGTCGCTTCGTGCATCGACGCGTGCCGCGCTCGCGGATGCAGGCTTTTCGGTGCACAGTGTGCCTCTCGATGCGATCGAGGCTGCTGGCGGTTCGTTGCGTTGTTGTGTCGCCGAGATATTCTGAGGAACTGAACCGCGACAGCGCGTTAGCTGAAAAGTTCAGAGCGGATTCACTGCTTCGCTTCGATCATCTGCCCCGCACCACGGCGCCGCATCGCCGTTTCGAGTCGCGTCATGCCCTACGGTCGCTCCATCCTCATCGCTGCGCTTCTGCTCGCTTCCGGCAGCGCCCTCGCGGGTCCGCCGGGTGGCCGTGGCGCGCCGCCGCCGGAGATGCCGCGTCTGGGCGTCGCCGGTGGCATGCCTCACGAGAGCCGACCGGAAGAGCGTTCGCTCGCCGAATCGGTCCGCCGCGTCGAGCGGGCGACGGGTGGCGAGATCCTGAGCGCCGAGCGCGTCCCGTTCGACGGTCGCGACATCAATCGCATCAAGGTCCTCGACCAGACGGGGCGGGTCCGCGTGATCACCGAAGACCCGCACCCGCAGGGCCGTCCGCCCCGGGATTGAGACGCCAGTACCGCCGCTCGCTGAACAGCGGCGACCGTACACGCGGTGACGACGGCCGCAACGACTAAGCTACCTGAACAGCCGGGCGGCCCTGCCGCACCGTCCCCCTGTCCCGGAGCCTGGAACATGCGAATCCTGCTGGTCGAAGACGAAGCCCCCCTCCGCGAAACCCTCGCCGCACGCCTGCGGCGCGAAGGGTTTGCGGTCGACGCGGCCCAGGACGGCGAGGAAGGCCTGTACATGGGCCGCGAAGTACCGTTCGACGTCGGCATCATCGACCTCGGTCTGCCCAAAATGTCCGGCATGGAGCTGATCCGCGCCCTGCGCGAGGAAGGCAAGAAATTCCCGGTCCTGATCCTGACCGCCCGCTCCAGCTGGCAGGACAAGGTCGAGGGCCTGAAGCAGGGCGCCGACGACTACCTGGTCAAGCCGTTCCATGTCGAGGAACTGCTTGCGCGTATCAACGCGCTGGTCCGGCGCGCCGCCGGCTGGAGCAAGCCGCAGCTCGAGTGTGGCCCGGTCGTGCTCGATCTCGCCGCGCAGACGGTCACGATCAATGGCAGCAACGTCGACCTGACGAGCTACGAGTACAAGGTGCTCGAGTACCTGATGATGCATGCGGGCGAGCTGGTCTCGAAGGCCGACCTCACCGAACACATCTATCAGCAGGATTTCGACCGCGACTCCAACGTGCTCGAAGTCTTCATCGGTCGACTGCGCAAGAAGCTCGACCCGGACGGCTCGCTCAAGCCGATCGAAACCGTTCGCGGTCGCGGCTATCGCTTCGCGATTCCGCGCAGCGGCGAGTAAGCGGAAGCACGATGGCCACGACCGCAGCGCGGTCGTTGTGCCATCCCGGATGTGTCGCCGAATGCGTTGCGCCATGTCCATCCTCCGGCGCTGAAACCCCGCGCGCCGGAGCTATCGACATCGTCTTCGCCTGTCGCAATTCGCGCTGTACGCGAATCGCGCGGCAGTGGTTCAACGAACGGCCTTCGCGCATGATCTCTGAATGAGGATCGGACAGCCGCGCTCGTTGCAGACACGCCAGTTGCTGGCGGCGAGCCTGTTCCTTGTCGCGTTCCTTGCGCTTGCCGGCTATGCGCTCGACCGAGCGTTCCTCAAGACCGCGCGCGACAACCTGCACGAACGTCTTGAAAGCTACGCGCTGTCGATCACGCGAGGCGGCGAGTTCGCGCGCGACGGCACGTTCGTCGCACCCGACTCGCTGCCCGATGCGCGTTTCGAGCGCCCGGGCAGTGGTCTGTACGCGGAAGTGATCTTTCCGAACGGACATTGGGACTCGGAATCGGCGCAAGGCCCCGGCTTGCCGCCCGCGCCGCTGCTTCCGCAGGGCGCGCGACGCTTCGAGGGCCCGCTGCCCATGCACAAGATCGACGGGCACGCGGGGCAGGTGTATCGCTTCGGGCTCGGCTTGATCTGGTCCAGCGACGACACGAACAAGGTCGCGGAATTCCCGTACACGATCTACGTTTACGAAGACACCAGCGCACTAGCCGAACAGGTCGAGGTGTTCCGCGCGGCACTGTGGCGTTACCTCGGCGGCGCGGGCCTGGTGCTGCTCCTGCTGCAGGGCGTGATCCTGCGCTGGAGCCTGTTGCCGATGCGCAAGGTCATCGACGAACTCAAGCGCGTGCAACGCGGGCAGGCCGTGCGCATGAGCGAGCGCCATCCGCGCGAGCTCGAGCCGCTCACCGATTCCATCAATGCCTTCATCGAGAGCGAGCGCGAGAACCTCGATCGCCAGCGCAATACGCTGGCCGACCTAGCGCACTCGCTGAAGACGCCGCTCGCCGTGCTGCATGCGCGACTGGAAGACTCGCAGGACGACGTCGACGCCATGCGCATCGAAGTCCGCGCGCAGGTGCAGCGCATGACCGACATCGTTTCGTACCAGCTTGCGCGTGCGGCAAGTCGGGGCCATGCATTGTTCGCCGCACCGATCGCGATCGAGCCGCATGCCGAGCAGATCGTCACCAGCCTCGAGAAGGTCTATTCGTCGAAGGGCGTGCTCTGCGAATTCGAACTCGGCGAAGGTCTGCAGTTCTACGGCGAGGCGGGCGACCTGCAGGAGCTGCTCGGCAACCTTCTCGAGAACGCGTTCAAGTGGGCGAAGTCGCGCGTGCTGCTCACGATCACGCCGACGCCCTGCGACCAGAACCGCCGGCCGGGCCTGCTGATCGCCGTCGACGATGATGGCCCGGGCATTCCGCCTGACAAGGTCGCACTGGTGCTGCAGCGCGGGGTTCGCGGCGACGAGCGCGTGCACGGGCACGGCATCGGCCTCGCCATCGTGCAGGACCTGGTGCGCGCGTATCGCGGCGATCTCGAGGTGGGCAAGTCGACGGAACTCGGCGGCGCGCGCTTCGAAGTGCGACTGCCGCCCGGTCTCTGACGGGATCGTCCGCGCCGCCCCGCTAGAATCGGCGGATGACGTTCCACATCCGCGCCATCACCCTCGATCTCGACGACACCCTCTGGCCGATCGCGCCCGCCATCGATCGCGCCGAAGCGGCGCTGGACGCATGGCTCGCCGCGCATGCGCCGCGCGTCGCCGCGAGATGGCCGCTGGAATTGCGCCAGCCGCTGCGCCTGCAGATCGATGCCGAGCGACCGGAGATGGCGCACGACATGACGGCGCAGCGCCAGTGGATGCTCGAACGCATGTTCGCCGAGGCCGGCGAAGATCCGGCACTCGTGCATGACGCGTTTGAGGCCTACTTCGCCGCGCGTTGCGAAGTCGAACACTATCCGGACACGATGGATGCGCTTGAGCGACTTGCTGCGCGCGTGCCGCTCGCATCGGTCAGCAACGGCAATGCGTGTCTCGCGCGCATCGGCCTGATGCCGTTGTTCCGCTTCCAGCTCGGCGCACGCGAACACGGTGCGGCCAAGCCGACGCCGAGCATCTATCTCGAAGCCTGCGAGCGCCTCGGCATCGAGCCGCAGCATGTGTTGCACGTCGGCGATGACATCGAGCTCGACGTTGTCGGTGCTGCACGCGCGGGTCTTCGCACGTGCTGGATCGATCGCCGCGACGAAAAGTGGCCGCGCGATGATGTCCGGCCCGACCTGCATTTCACCGATCTTGCCGCGCTGGCCGACTGGCTCGACGCGCACCTCGCTACGGAGCACCACGCCGCATGAACCTGCCGACCGGCTTCGTCGCCTCGTCCCACATCGCGCGCCCGCTGCACATCATCGACCGCGTGCGCACACCGCAGTGGCGCGATGCGCTGTCGCCGGCCGCGCAGACCTGGGCCGACGCGCAGGGCTTCGATGCGTCGCCCGGCACCGTGTTGGTCATTCCTGATGCGAACGGCGGTGCGGAGTCGGCGCTTCTTGCGATCGGTGATGCGCTCGACGCGTTCGCCTATGCACATGGGCCACGCATGTTGCCCGCACGCGACTGGACGCTCGCGACGTCTCTCGACGATGCCGAACGCAACGCGCTGCAGATCGGCTGGGGCCTCGGCAGCTATCACTTCGGCCGCTACCGCGCGCCGCTTCGTGCGCCAGCGCAGCTGGTCGTCGAAACGTTGGCGGATGAAGTGCGCGACCAGATTGCGGCGTGCGTGCGCGTGCGCGATCTCGTCAATACGCCGACGCAACACATGGGCCCGGACGAACTCGAACGCACCGTCTGCGAGATCGCGGAAATGCATGGCGCGAAGATCAAGGTCGTCAGCGGTGATGACCTGATCGACCAGAACTTCCCGGCGATCCATGCGGTCGGCCGCGCTTCGCACCGCGCGCCGCGCCTGATCCGTCTCGACTGGGGCGATGCCGCGCATCCGCACGTCGCGATCGTCGGCAAGGGCGTCTGCTTCGACACCGGCGGCCTGAACATCAAGACCGGCGACGGCATGCGCAACATGAAGAAGGACATGGGCGGTGCCGCGCACGCGATCGCCCTGGCCGAACTCGTGATGGCGCGTCGCCTGCCGTTGCGCATCTCGCTGCTGGTGCCGGCGGTGGAGAACGCGATCGGACCGGATGCGCTGCGTCCGGGCGAAGTCATTGCGACGCGCATGGGCCTGCATGTCGAGATCGACAATACCGACGCGGAAGGTCGACTCATCCTCGGCGATGCCCTGACACACGCGGCGGAAGACTCGCCGAAGCTTCTGATCGATTTCGCGACGCTTACCGGTGCTGCACGTGTCGCGCTCGGTCCCGATCTTCCCGCGCTCTACGCCAATGACGAAGCGCGCGCCGCCGAGCTGTTGCAGGCGAGCAACGACGCGCGCGATCCCCTGTGGCGCATGCCACTGTGGCGGCCGTACTGGCGTTATCTCACCAGCACCGTGGCGGACTTCGCCAACAGTGGTCCGTCGCGAATGGCCGGCAGCGTCACTGCCGCGCTTTACCTCGAGCGCTTCGTGCCTGAGAAGCAGCCGTGGCTGCACATGGACACCTATGCGTGGAACGACGCCGAACGTCCGGGGCGTCCCGTCGGTGGTGAAGCGCAGGGGCTGCGCGCGGTGTACGCGATGTTGAAGTCGTTCTCGACGCGCTGACGCGTCTTACAACCAGCCCTTCTGCCGCGCCAGTCGATACGCCTCGACGCGGTTCGCGGCGTTGAGTTTGCCGATTGCTTCAGACAGGTAATTGCGCACGGTGCCGGCGGAGAGATGCAGTTGCGCGGCGATGTCGCCGGCGGTCAGGCCTTCGCCCGCGAGGCGTAGCACCTGGCGTTCGCGGTCGTTGAGCGGATCAGCTTCGGACCAGGCGTCGACGGCGAGCTGTGGATCGATCGCGCGTCCGCCGCGATGCACTTGGCGGATCGCTTCGGCGAGTTGTTCGGCCGGCGCGTCTTTCAACACGTAACCGCCGACGCCGGCGTCCAGCGCGCGTCGAAGGAAACCCGCACGCGCGAACGTGGTGGCGATGACGATGCGCACCGGTAGTTCATGGCGGCGGATGCGTTGTGCGAGTTCAAGGCCGGTGAGACCGGGCATCTCGATGTCGGTGACCAGCACATCGGGCTTGAGGCGCTCGACCTCGCGCCACGCGGCGATGCCATCGGGTGCGGCGCCGACGACTTCGATGTCGGGCTCCAGCGCGAGCAGCGCGGTGAGCGCGCCACGCACCATTGCCTGGTCTTCGGCGAGCAGGACGCGGATCACGGGTTTTGCAGGCGATTCGACATGCGCGAACGGTAGCAGACGCGAATCAGGCGGCGCGTACGTCGATGTCGGGCGCGGGCAGCGACGTCACCATCTTCGGCAGCGGGATACACGCTTCCAGCTGCGTGCCGGTCGCGGCCGATTCGATGCGCAGCTTGCCGCCGAGGGCTTCGACGCGCTCGCGCATGCCCGACAGCCCATTGCCGGGCGTGATCGCACCGCCGCGTCCGTCGTCGACGATGCAGAGCTTCACTTCGCGCGGTGTCGAGGACAGCGTGATCTCGGCGTGCCGCGCACGCGCGTGGCGCTGGATGTTGGTGACCGCCTCGCGCACCGTCAGCGCGAGCACGGTTTCGATTTCAGGCGGCAGGGTGACCGGTGCGAGCGCGTATTGAAGTTCGATCGCATCGGATTCGAGCAGCAGGCGCGCCGACGCCAACTCGGCGCCGAGCCCCGCCGCGCGAATGCCGGTCACTGCGCTACGCACCTGCGTCAACGCTTCGCGTGCGACGCGGCTGACTTCGTCGAGTTCGCGTCGTGCCGACGCCGGATCGCGATCGATCAGCTTGCCGGCAAGCTCCGACTTCAACGCGACCAGCGACAGCGTATGCCCGAGCAGGTCGTGCAGGTCGCGGCCGATGCGTTCGCGTTCGGCGAGTGCGGCGAGGCGTCGCACTTCGTCATGGCTGAGCTTGAGCGCGACGTCCGCCTGCTTGCGACGGATGTAGTGCACGTTCATCAGGCCGACGACGAGGCCGACGACGACGGCATTGAGCACGAACACCCACGGCAGCCGCAGTGTCAGCCAGTACGCGGTGTACGTCGCCACCAGCGCCAGCATCGCGATGAGTGCATAGCGCGGCCGGAACGCGAACGCGATGTAGGCGCAGGCGTAGATGATGTAGCCCTGCGCGCCCGGGTTCCATGGCGTGACGATGAAACCCAAGGCGGCGATCGCCAGCGATGCGCCTAGTACCTGTGGGCGTTCGCTGAAATGCACGTGCAGGAAGAGCAGCAGGAAGATCGTGTAGCTCGCGAGCGTCGGCACCAGCCAGTGCGGGAACACGCCGGGCGCTTCGGTGAGCGGCACCAGGAAGATCCACATCGACCACACGAGGTTGAGCCACGAATACCAGCCCGTGCCCGGTTGGCAGTGCGGCTTGGGCAACGCGACGGATCGGCGCATGAGGGTCTCCTGATGCTGCATCTTCGGCGGTGCCGTGCCTGGCCTCAAGCCCGTGCGAGGCGGCGACGCGCGGCGAAGAAGAACACCGCCGCGTAGCCCGCCAGCACCAGTGCGTGACCGCCGACGGCGCCGACGTGCTCGGAGCCCACCGTCGCCAATGCGATCTGCGACAGGTGATACGCCGGCCACAGCGGTGCGATCTTGCCGATGAACGCCGGCAGCATCGACAGCGGCATCCAAAGTCCCGCAAGGAAGGCCATCGGCAGGTAGGTCATGTTGACCACCGCCGGCGCGCCCTGGCCGGAGACGAGGCTGCCGATGAAGAGCCCGATCGCGCAGAACGGCAGGACGCCGAGCATGTCGACCACTACCAGCGACACGGCCTGCGATGCGCTGATCGACACGCCGCCCGCGGTGAGTCCAATGGTCAGCAGGATCAGCGAGATCACTGTCGCGAACACCATCGCCATCGCCATGCGCGACAGCAGCACCGCGCCCGCCGGCACCGGTTGCGCGCGCTTGAGCGTCAGGAAGCCGCGCTCGCGGTCCATCGCGATCGCCACACCGAAGCCGAACAGGCCCGGTGCCATCACGCCGAACACGCCGTAGGTCGCGAGTAGATACGTCGCCACCTGCGGCCCGCCCTTGTGGTTGAGCAGGATCGCGAACAGCACGTAGAACATTGGCGGGAAGATGAGCGTGGGCACCGCGAACGAAGGCGAGCGCAGCAGGCGCAGGAATTCGTTACGGGCTTCGAGCCAGTACGCGCGCATCGGGTTCGGGCGTAGCACGGGAGCGAGTGCGTTCATGCGGCCTCCTTGGTGATTTCGACGAAGGCGTCGGCCAGGCCAGCGCGGGTGACTTCGAGGTCCGACAACGTCGGGTCGTCGGTGAGCAATCGATAGACGACCGCTTCGATCGCATCGGCGATCACTTCCAGCCGTTCGCCGTCGTGCGTCGCCGCCAGCACGTTCGGCCACGATGCGACCACCGCCGCATCCAGCGACGACACACAGCGCACGCGGCGCTGTGACACCCGCGAACGGATCTGCGCGACACTGCCCTGTGCGACCACGCGTCCGCCATTGATGACGACGACGCGGTCGGCCAGCGCTTCGGCTTCCTCGAGGTAGTGCGTGGTGAGCACGACGCCCGCACCGTCGGCGACCAATTCGCGGATCGCCGCCCACAGCTTCTGGCGCGCATCGATGTCGAGGCCGGTGGTCGGCTCGTCGAGGAAGAGAAGCTTCGGGCGGCCGCAGATCGCCATCGCGAACTGCACGCGGCGCTGTTGTCCCCCGGACAAGCGCCCGTAGCGACGCTCGAGCAGGCCGTCGAGCCCGGCCAGCGCCACGCAGTCGGCGATGCTGCGCGGGTTCGCGTAATAACTGCGCGTCACTTCGATCAGCTCGCGCACTTTCAGCGTGTCGGGAATGCCGGCCGACTGCAGCATCACGCCCACCTGCCGACGCGCGTCGATCTCGTGCGGGTCGCGATCGAACAGCTGCACGCGACCGTCGTCGGCCGAGGTCAGGCCGAGCATCAGCGCGATGGACGTGGATTTGCCGGCGCCGTTGGGGCCGAGCAGGGCGAGCAGCTCGCCGCCACGGACCTCGAGATCGAGGCCGTCGAGTGCGACGACGTTACCGTAGCGCTTGCGCACCCCGGCCAGGCGGGCGAGCGGCGAGAGCGTAACCGTGGATCCCATGACGCATCTCCGATGGAAAGTGGGGCCACGATGCGCCGCGCGAGGCGGCCGCGGCAGTCGCGGGTGTCAGGCATTCCACATGACACTCGTCAGGTGACGCGGGGCAGGGCGCACCGTAACCTGCGCCCATCGCCGATCAGGGGCGACCGGCCGCGATGCCGGTCATGCAGGCGACATCCCACTGTCGTAATGGAACGCGATGAACACGTCCGCCGATCTGCTGAAGGAACTTCGCATCGACCGCAGCGCGGCGCCGCCGCCGACGAATCGTCGCGGGCTGTGGATCGGTCTTGCGATCGCGGGCGCCGTGGTCGTGCTCGGTGGCGCGGCGTTCGCGCTGACGCGTGGCGGTGGCGGCCCGGAGGTGCATGTCGCCGATGTCACGGCGGTTGGCGCGGGCGGCAATGCATCCGTGCTCGACGCCACGGGTTATGTCGTCGCGCGTCGCATGGCCACGGTGTCGGCCAAGATCACCGGCAAGGTGCGCGACGTGCGCATCGAGGAAGGCCAGCACGTCAACGCCGGCGACATCATGGCGACGCTCGATCCCGTCGATGCCGCGGCCACGCGCACGCTCGCGGGTGCGCAGGTCGAAGCCTCCCGCACGCAGATCGCATCGGTGCAGGCGCAACTGCGCGATGCGGAAGCGAACGCACGACGCCTGTCGTCGCTGGTGAGCCAGCAGCTCGTATCGAAGGCGCAGTACGACCAGGCGGTCGCGCAGCGCGATGCATTGCGCGCGCAGCTCGCCACCGCGCAGCGCAGCACGCAGGTGTCGAGCGCAAACCTGCGCATCGCCGAGAACGGCGTCGACAACACCGTGGTGCGCGCGCCGTTCTCCGGCGTGGTAATCGCCAAGGCCGCGCAGCCCGGCGAGATCGTGTCGCCGCTGTCGGCGGGCGGCGGTTTCACGCGCACCGGCATCGGCACCATCGTCGACATGGATTCGCTGGAAGTCGAAGTCGACGTCGGCGAGGCCTACATCGGCCGCGTGCAGCCGGGCATGCCGGTCGAAGCGGTGCTCAATGCCTATCCGGACTGGAAGATTCCCGCCGAAGTGATCGCGATCATTCCGACCGCCGATCGCAGCAAGGCGACGGTGAAGGTGCGCATCGCGCTGAAGCACAAGGACGCACGCATCGTGCCCGACATGGGCGTGCGCGTGAGCTTCCTCGAGCGCGAACAACCGACGCAGGCCAAGCGCGCTCCGGCTGCACTCGTGCCGGCGGCGGCCATCGTCGATCGCGACGGCAAGCAGGTCGCGTTCGTCGTCGAAGGCGACGAAGGCAAGACGACGGTGTCGCGCCATGAACTCAAACTCGGCCGCACGCTCGGCGACGATCGCGAAGTGCTGTCGGGCCTCACCGGGGGCGAGCGCGTGGTGCTCGATCCGCCCGAAAAACTCGCCGACGGTGCGCATGTGCGCATCGCCAAGGACGAAGCCGACACCGCGTCCGAATAACGCAGCGCAACGGTCACAGGGAGAAGTGTCATGACGTTCGATCTGCAACAGGCCCAGGCGGACATGCGCCGGGCGTATTACGGCGGCGCGACCGGCATGATCGCTTCGGCGACCGCGTGGCTGGCGGCGGGCTGCGTTGCATGGCGCGGCGCGCCGACGACGGCGGTGTGGACGCTGCTCATCGCCGGCATGTTCATCCATCCCGCGGCGATGCTGCTGTCGCGTGTGATCGGGCGTTCGGGCACGCACGCGAAAGGCAATCCGCTCGGTCGGCTCGCCGGCGCCAGCACGTTCTGGCTGATCTTCAGCCTGCCGCTCGCGTATGCCGCATCGCGCCTGCACATCGAATGGTTCTTCCCGGCGATGCTGCTCGTCATCGGCGGCCGTTACCTCACGTTCGACACGCTGTACGGCAAATCGCTGTACTGGCCGTGCGGGCTCGTACTCGCCGCGGCCGGTTTCGCACTCGGCCGCATGTTCGCGACGCCGGCGCTCGCCGCATTCGTCGGCGGCGGTATCGAGTTCGCATTCGCCATCGTCATCGCCCTTCGCGAGCAGCGCGCATCGCGCGTGCTGAGCGCCGCCTGATCCATCGACCGTTTTTACGTAGCAGGAGATCGCCATGTCGTCGCTCGTCAGCATCCGAGGCCTGCGCAAGACCTATCAGCGCGGCGCCGAACGCGTCGAAGTGCTCCACGGCATCGACCTGGAGATTCCCGAGGGCGACTTCGTCGCGCTCATGGGCCCGTCAGGCTCCGGCAAGTCGACGCTGCTCAACCTCATCGGCGGGCTCGATACGCCCACGGGCGGCGAGATCGATGTCGGCGGTCGCCGCATCGACACGCTGCGTGCCGGCCAGCTCGCACAGTGGCGCAGCGACAACGTCGGCTTCGTGTTCCAGTTCTACAACCTGATGCCTACGCTCAACGCGCAGAAGAACGTCGAACTGCCGTTGCTGCTGACCAAACTCAACGGCGCGCAGCGCACGCGCAATGCGGCGATCGCGCTGCAGCTCGTCGGCCTTGCCGATCGCGCCAAGCACAAGCCGAACGAACTATCAGGCGGGCAGCAGCAGCGCGTCGCCATCGCACGCGCGATCGTGTCCGATCCCACGCTGCTGATCTGCGACGAACCGACCGGCGACCTCGATCGCCAGTCCGCCGAGGAAATCCTCGGCCTGCTGCAGACGCTCAATCGCGACCACGGTAAGACGATCGTGATGGTGACGCACGATCCGAAGGCCGCGGACCACGCGCGTCGCACCGTGCATCTCGACAAGGGCGTGCTGGTCGACCAGCCGGCTTACGCACACTGATCCCGTCGCGACGCGCGGGCCGCGTCGCCGTCTCCGCCGCAGCGGAGCCTTTCGACGATTCGAAGAGGCGGCCATGAAATACCTGCATCTCATCTGGGCTTCGCTGTTCCGAAGCCGCACACGCACGCTGCTGACCTTGCTGTCGGTCTTCGTCGCGTTCTTCCTGTTCGGCATGCTCGACTCGGTGCGCGTCGCCTTCAATTCGGGCGGCGATGTCACCGGGGCGAACCGCATGGTCGTGGCCTCGCGGCTTTTCGATCACGCAGATGCTGCCGTATCGCCTCGATCCGCAGATCGCGTCGATTCCCGGCGTGCGCAAGTCGAGCTACGCGGCGTGGTTCGGCGGCATCTATCAGGACCCGAAGAACTTCTTTCCGAACTTCTCCGTCGGCGACAAATATCTTGATCTCTATCCGGAGTTCCAGATGGCGCCCGCGCAGCGCAAGGCGTGGGAGAGCGATCGCCAGGGCGCGATCGTCGGCGAAGCACTGGCGAAGAAGTACGGATGGAAAGTCGGCGACATCATTCCGATGCAGGCGACGATCTTCCCGACCAAGGGCAGCAACGACTGGCAGTTCAAGCTCGACGGCATCTTCCATATCGCCGACGTCAAGCGCAAAGGCCAGGAGCAGATCCTGCTGTTCCACTGGAACTACTTCGACGAGGCCAACGACTACGTCAAGGGTCGCGTGGGCTGGTACATCATCCAGGTCGACAACGCGGGCGTGTCCAATCGCGTGTCGAAGGCGATCGATGCACTGAGCGCGAATTCCGACCACGAAACCAAGACGCAGACCGAGGAAGCGTTCAACCAGTCGTTCGCCAAGCAGATCGGCGACATCGGGCTGATCGTCACCGCCATCATGGGCGCCGTGTTCTTCACCCTGCTGCTGCTCACCGGCAACACGATGGCGCAGGCCGTTCGCGAACGCATTCCGGAACTCGCGGTGCTGAAGACGATCGGCTTCCAGGACCGCACGGTGCTCGGGCTGGTGCTGTTCGAATCGATCTTCCTCGTCGCACTCGGCGCGATTCTCGGTCTGGTCTGTGCCCCACTGGCAATGCAGATCGTGAGCCGCGGCAGTGGCGGCTTCATTGCGCTGCCCGACAACCTGCCGCCGGAAAGCTGGGCCACCGGGCTCGTGCTGATGGTGCTGTTCGGCGTGCTCTCCGGCGTGCTGCCGGCCCTGCGCGCCATGCGCCTCAACATCGTCGACGCCCTGGCCGGGCGCTGAGGAGGACATCGTCATGCGCAACAATCGATTCCGCCGTCTGAAGCGTTCCCTCGGCAATGCCGCGGTGTTTTTGCTGCTCGTTGCCGCACTCGTCGTGTGGACGATGCTGCCCTGGCCCGCGGTCGCCGGGCTCGCCGTGCTCGTCGCGCTCTGGCTGTTCCTCACCCGCAGCGGGCGGCTCACGCTCGCCGCGGCGCAGGTCGGTATTGCGGGCCTTCCGCAACGGCTCGGCGCATCGTCGGTGATCGTGGTCGGCATTGCCGGCGTGGTCGGCGTGCTGGTCGCGATGCTGGCAATGGGCGAAGGCTTCCGCGCAACGCTCGCCAGCACCGGCGGCAACGACACCGCGATCATCCTGCGCGGCGGTTCGCAGGCTGAAACCAATTCGGTGATCACGCGCGACCAGGTGCCGCTGATCGAATCGCTGGACGGCATCCAGCGCGGCACCGATGCGCGTGCATTGATCTCGCCGGAGCTGTCGCAGGTGGTCAATATGCCGTCGATGGCGGATGGCACCGACTCGAACGTGCAGTTCCGCGGCGTCGGCCCGGCCGCGTGGCTGGTGCGGCCGAAGGTGAAGATCGTCGAGGGACGCAAGTTCAATCCGGGCCTGCGCGAGATCGTCGTCGGTCGCGGAGCACAGCAGCAGTTCCGCGGCCTGAAGGTCGGCAACAAGCTCAAGCTCGCGCAGCAGGAGTGGACGGTGGTCGGCGCGTTCGAATCGGGCGATTCGCACGAGTCCGAGCTATGGGCCGACGTCGATGTGCTCGGCCCGGCGTACCAGCGCCAGGCGTTCCAGTCGGTGACCGCGAAGCTCGATGGCGCGACCGGCATCAAGCGCCTGAAGGCCGCGCTCGCCGCCGACCCGCGCCTCAAGCTCGACGTCATGACCACGCACGACTACTACGCGAAGCAGTCGGAGAACCTCACCAAGCTGATCAACATCCTCGGCAAGGTGATCGGCGTGATCATGGCGCTGGGCGCGGTGTTCGGTGCGCTGAACTCGATGTACGCCGCGGTGTCGGGTCGTGCGCGCGAGATCGCGACGATGCGTGCGCTCGGCTTCCGCGCGCTGCCGGTGGTGACGGCGGTGATGCTCGAAACCATGCTGCTCGCCTTCGCAGGCGGTGTCATCGGCGCGCTCATCGCATGGCTGATGTTCAACGGCCACTCGGTGTCGACGCTGGGCAACAACTTCAGCCAGGTCGTCTTCAAGTTCCGCGTATCGCCGGAGCTGCTGTGGACGGGCTTGAAGTGGGCGCTGGGTATTGGCTTGGTGGGCGGCCTGTTCCCCGCGCTGCGTGCGGCGCGGATGGAAGTGACGGACGCGCTTCGCGCGCAGTGATGGCTACGCCGGCGGTTCGCTCTTCGCGGCCGCCGGCACCGCGGGCTTCGTCGCACGCGCCTTCGACAACGTGATGATCACCACGCCGACCAGAATCACCGCCATCGCGCCGACGTCGCCGGCGGTGAAGGTCTCGCCGCCAATCAACGCACCGAACACCACGGCGAGCGGCGGGTTGACGTACGCGTAGCTGGTCGCGAGTGCCGGGCGCACGTGGTGCAGCAGCCAGATGTAGGCGGTGAAGCCGAAGATGCTGCCTGCGACCACGAGGTAGAGCATCGCCAGCGTCGATGACGTACTCGGCACGGCGGTGAAGCGTTCGCCGTGGATCAGCGCGGCGACCAACATCCAGCCGCTGCCGGCGATCATCTGCGCGCTCGCGGCCATGAAGGGTTCGGGAAGGTCCTGGTCGCGGCTCCAGATCGAGCCCCAGGCCCATGCGATCGGCGCGATGGTCAGGCAGACGAGGCCCAGCGTCGAACCGCGCAGTGCGCTGCCGGCATTGAGCCAGACGACGCCGAGGAAACCGACCACCAGCCCGATCCATTCGACTTTCGACGGGTGCCGGCCGCGCAGCATCGCGAACAGGCCGGCGAACAACGGCATCGATGCGACGGCGATCGCGGCGAGGCCCGAGCTCACCTGTGTCTCCGCAAGATTCACGAAGCCGTTCGACAGCAGCACCATGAAGATCGACAGCACGGTGAGCGTGCGCCACTGCTTCGCAGTCGGCCCGGGCGTGCCGCGCAGGCGCAGCACGACGAACATCAGCAGGCCTGCGATGAACATGCGGCAGGCGCCGAGCAGGAACGGCGGGTAGCCGTGCAGCGCGAAGCGGATCGCGAGATAGGTCGAGCCCCACAGCACGTAGAGCGAGGCGAGGGCGATGCCGATTGCGAGCGGCGTCGCGGTGCGCGCGGACGGGGCGTGCATCGATGGAATCCGGAAGGCGGCCGCGGTCGCGGCGACCTCGACAGCCTAGCGCCTGCGACGCGTCGCCGTCCGTGCCGGAGGTTGGATCACCGTGTTGCGCGGCGCGTCAGTAACCGCTGCCGGCGTCGTCGATCACCTCGTCCTCGTACTCGGCGAACCGCTGCAGTTCGACACCTTCCAGGCGGAACTGCTGCGCGGCGGCGGAGAACGCCATCAGCGACAGGATGCGCTGCGGCTCGCGCGCCCACGGCGGCACGTACACCGCCGGTGCGATGAGGTGCGACTGCAGGTAGGGCGCGAGCGCGACGACATCGCCGGTGGTCAGGCGGCCGACGAACAGCATGCGCAGCAGTTCGGCGCGGCCTTCCTGCAGCGCTTTGCGTACGAACAGGTGGGTGATGAAGAGGCCTTCGAGATACGCGCCGTCCTTGGTGAAGCAGACGCGCCCGCGCACATTGCCGCCGCGGAAGATGCGCGACGCACTGCGATAGCTTTCGACGTCGCTCTGGCCGGCGTCGAGAAAGCCCTTGAACACCTCGATAAAGTCGGCGCCGTCCAGCGCTTTCTGCACCATGATCACGCGCAACGCGATGCGACGCAGCCGCACGATGTCCATCGCGCCGGTCACGCATTCGGCGAACGTCGCCAGCCCTTCCTGCGTGCGCGTCGTACGTGGGGCACCGAGACCCAACGCCTTGAAGTGCGGTTGGTGCTTGCCGTTGAGCAGCGTCGCCGTGTGGATGAAAGCTTCGTGCTCGAGCAACTGGTCGAGATCCGCATCGGAAAACATCGCGGTGGATCGCAGCTTCACCTTGCTGCTGCTCGCGGTCGCTTTCGATGACAGCGTCGGATCGAGCACGACCTCGACGCGGTCGTGCGTGAAGTATTCGCCGATGCGCTCGCCCAGTCGCGCTGCGAATTGCTCGGCCGTCATCGAGCATTCGACCGGTGGAAGCAGTTGACGGTCGACCAGGTCGTCGGTGATCGTCAGCACTTCGCGCGCGCCATCCGCCGCCGTCGCGTGCTGGCTGCGGTATTTCACGTCGGGCCGTCCGTAGAGCAGCACCGAGCACCGCGTAAAACCGGGATGCCCGATCTGTTCCAACATGCGCGCGGCAACGCGATAGCTCCACGCGGTCTTGAACAGCCAGTTGCCGATGGGATGGCCGCGGTCGAGCCGATGCATGATCGCGTCGAGCGCTTCGAGTTCCGCGTCGAGTTGGACGGGCACCGTCGGCGGTTGCGGAAGCTGCGGTCGCCCGGTATTCCAGCCGTCGAGGAACTGCGCCTCCATCGCAGCGGGCCAGCCGATCGCATTGAGCACGCGGATCTTGCTGCCCACGCGACAAAGCGCGCGGTCGCATTCGAAGAGTGTTTCGAGTCGCGTGTCGTTTTCGACGACGGTGGCCACGCTATTCGCACTCCGCAACCCGATGCATGGGCTTCGATTACAGGCGTTGCGCGAGACGTTTGCTATTGACCCAAGGTGCAGCGGCCGTAGCGCACGCAAAACACAGCACATCGAGCGTTTCGACCGGCGTGCGTTGTGTCGCGGGTCAGCTACTTAAGCGACTGCAGGACGCAAGCGTCCATTGAGCGGCAGGCGGGTCGATCGATAAGGTGGCGTCAACGACCTGTGAAAAGCGCGGTTCGACGCTGCGCGGAGCCCAGCCTCTGATGATGTTTCAGGCGATTCCCCCGTTCGACGAAGTGCCGTCGCACACCCGCTGGTTGCACGACCTGCGCAACCTGGTGAGCACGGCAAGCGTCGCTGCAAGCGTCGGCCGTACGCTGCTGCGCGATGACGTCGATTCCGCGCTCGAGCTGCTGGGCGAAGCCGAGCGTGCGTTGCACGAATGTCGCCACCTGCTGGCGAACGGTGGCGATCACGTGCGCAGCGACAGCGAAACGCTGTCAGGCGAACTGCCGCCGGCGCAGGGCGAGCGCAGCCACAACGATGGCGAACGTCGCAACGACGCTTGAAGCCGCTTACGCCCGTTCGCGTTCCAGCACACGCTGCTTGAGCGGCAGCCCCCAGCGATAGCCGCCGAGCGAGCCGTCGCCGCGCACGACGCGATGACAGGGCACCACGATCGCCAGCCGGTTGCCGGCGCATGCACGCGCCACCGCACGCGCGCCGCGCGGTGCACCGAGTGATTCGGCGAGTTCGGCGTAGCTGCGCGTCTCGCCCTTGGGAATGCGCATCAGCGCGTCCCAGACCTTCTTCTGGAACGCGGTGCCGATGAGGTCGAGTTGCACATCGGCCTGCAATCCGGCCAATGCATTCGCGACAGCCTGCAGCCGCGGCGCGAGGTAATCGTCGCGGCCGTCGTCCACGCGCTCCAAAGTCGCCTGCGGGAATTCGCGACGCAGCTTCGCTTCGAGCGCTGCATCGTCATCGCCCAATTCGATCGAGCAGATGCCGCGTTCGGTCGCCGCGACCAGTGCGCGACCCAGCGCCGTGTCGATCAGGCTCCATCGCACGGATTCGCCCGCACCACCGCGTCGATAGCGCGACGGCGCCATGCCCAGTCGCGCCGCGCCCGCTTCGTACACGCGAGAAGGGGAGCCGTAGCCGGCGTCGTACAGCGCAGTGGTGACGTCGGCGCCGTCACGCAATGCCTGCTTGAGGCGACCGAGCTTGCGCTGCGCGAGATAGTCCGCCGGGCTCAGCCCGAAGCGCGCCGTGAAGCGGCGCTGCAGGTGCGCGGGGCTCCAGCCGATCGCATCGGCGAGCTGCTGCAACGTCGGCTCTCCGGCGTCGAGCAGGTCACGGGCGCGGTCGAGTTTTGCGGTCGCGGTGGTCATGGCTCAAACGATAACGGGCGCCCGAAGGCGCCCGCTATCCGTTTGTTGCGATGTGCGTCGAGCGTCAGTCGGCCCAATGGCCGGGGCTGCGCGCGGTCGGCAGCACCTTGGCCGACAGCTGGCGATCGGAGTTCAGCACGCCGACCGCGTCACCGAGGATCGTCGCGGCTTCACGCAGCAGCGGATCCGGACGCTTCTCGGCCAGCTTGTCGCGCTGCGCATCCTTGGCGATGTCACGCTCGTTCGCCTGCAGGCCGTCGTCATCGTCATCCGCGAGCGGATCGAGTGCGATGCCCAGCTTCGCGCGCTCGGCTTGGCGCGTCTTGCGCTTGGCTTCCTCCTTGTCGCGTTCGGCGCGGCGGTCGGCCTCGTTGAGCGACACCGTCTTCTCGGCGCGTTCCTTGCGGAACTGCTCGACGTCCTGGCTCCACCACTGGAACTCGGGATCGGCGGCGATGCGCTGGTCGTGATGCTGCTGCAGCGTCGGCAGGATCGGGCGGAAGTCGCCGTACTCGGTGTGCGGCACTGCGGCGATGCGTGCCCAAGGCAGCGCGTTGTCATAGGTGCTCTCACCGAACTCGCTGGCATCGACCGACGCCGGGAACGCGATGTCGGGCACCACGCCCTTGTGCTGCGTCGAGCTGCCGCTCACGCGGAAGAACTGCTGCACGGTGAGCTTGACCTGGCCGAAGCGCGCCTGTTCGTTGGCGGGCCAACGATCGAGGTCGAGCAACGTCTGCACGGTGCCCTTGCCGAAGGTGCCTTCGCCGATGATCAGGCCGCGACCGTAGTCCTGGATCGCGCCGGCGAAGATCTCCGATGCCGACGCCGAACCGCGGTTGACGAGCACCGCGAGCGGGCCCTCCCACGCGATCTGCTTGTCGTCATCGCCGTTGACCGTCACCCGGCCGCCGGACTCGCGCACCTGCACCACCGGACCCTGGTCGATGAAGAGACCGGTGAGTTCGATGGCTTCGTCGAGCGAGCCGCCGCCGTTGTTGCGAAGGTCGAGCACGACGCCATCGACGTGCTGGCCCTGCAGCGTCTGCAGCAGCTTGGCGACGTCACGCGTGGCGGACGCGAAGTCCTTGTCGCCACGACGACGCGCGTCGAAGTCCTGATAGAACGCCGGCAGCTTGATGACGCCGATCTTCTGCGCCGGCTTGCCGTTGCTCGCCGGCACGTCGATGGTTTCAGCCTTTGCGGCCTGGTCCTCGAGGCGCACGCGATCGCGCACGATGTTCACGCGCATCGGCTTGGCGTCCAGCGGCGATTCCGCGGGCACTACGTCGAGTCGCACGGTCGTGCCCTTGGTACCGCGGATCTTGGCGACGACGTCGTCGATGCGCCAACCCACCACGTCCTCCATCGCACCGCTGGTGCCCTGGCCGACCGCCATCACGCGATCGCCCGGCTTGACCTTGCCGGTCTTCGACGCGGGACCACCGGCGACGATCTCGCGAATGGCGACGACGTCGTCCTGCTTCTGCAGAACCGCGCCGATGCCTTCCAGCGTGTTCGACATCGTCAGGTTGAAGTTGTCGGCGCTGCGCGGGGTGAAGTAATCGGTGTGCGGATCGACCGCGTTCGCATAGCTGTTGAGGAAGGACTGGAACACGTCCTCGCCCTTCAGTTCGCCGATGTTCTGCGCGAGGTTCGCGTAGCGCTTGTCGAGCGTCTTGCGGATATCGTCGGGCTGCTTGCCCGCGAGCTTCAGGCGCAGCCAGTCGTTGCGCACCGACTCCTTCCACAGCGTGTCGAGCGCAGCGTCGTCCGCAGCCCACGGCACGTCCTTGCGGTCGAACTGGAAGTCGTCCTTGCGCGTGAAATCGAAGATGTTCTGCTTCAGCAGATCGCGTGCGTACTGCGCACGCGCCGCGGCATGCTGGCGGTACGACGCGAAGATCGCGTACGCCGGGCTCAGGTCACCGCTCTTGATCGCATCGTCGAGCTGCGTCTTGTAGACGTCGAACTTCGCCACGTCCTGCGCGGTGAAGAACTGCTTGTTCGGATCGAGCGACTCGAGATAGCGCTTGTAGATGTCGGCCGACAGCGAATCGTCGAGCGCACGCGGGCGATATGCGTAGCGACTATCCGATAGCAGACCGTAGACCAGCTTGGCCGCGGTGGCCTGGTCGGGCGTCGGCGCGTTCGGGATGGTCTTGGACCCACCGTCCGGGCCCGCGAGCAACGCGAGCGGTGCGGTGAGAAGAAGGGCGAGCAGGGGAGTTTTTAGCTTCATCGGAACCGGGCGTGGGGACGCCGATCAGGTCCGGCGGATCGCCGGGATACCACGGTGGAGTCGATTCAGACCGCAGCCCAGTGCCGAAAGTTGCATGGGCTCGTTCCATATGATCGCGATGCAGAGCCCGGTGCAACCCGGAACTCGCATTCGTCGCCGTACGTTCAGGCCCAAATGCGGGCGCCGTCACCCAGCGGCCGTCGTCTTCACGACGACGTCGACGACTATGCGCCGCGCGCAGGGGAATACGGCGTGGAGACGCGCGACAGTGCGTGTCGCGATCTGCGCTTTCGCTGCGCTCAGGCGGTCTCGACCACGCCGGCTTCCGCGGCGGAGCGATCGGCGTGATACGACGAGCGCACCAGCGGACCGGACGCGACGTGGTGGAAGCCGAGCGCGTAGCCGAACTCTTCGAGTTGCTTGAACTCGTCGGGCGTCCAGTAGCGCATCACCGGGTGATGGTGCGGCGTCGGCTGCAGGTACTGGCCGATGGTGACCATGTCGACGTCGTGCGCGCGCAGGTCGCGCAACGTGCCTTGCACCTGTTCCATCGTTTCGCCGAGGCCGAGCATCACGCCGGACTTGGTCGCGATGTCCGGATGCTGCGCCTTGAAGCGCTGCAGCAGCGTCAGTGACCACTGATAGTCGGCGCCCGGACGCACGTTCGGATACAGGTCCGGCACCGTCTCGATGTTGTGGTTGAACACATCCGGCGGATTGGTCGCGAGGATTTCCAGCGCGCGATCCATGCGGCCCTTGCCGCGGAAATCCGGCGTCAGCACTTCGATCTTGGTGCGCGGCGAATGCGTGCGGATCTCGCGGATGCAGTCGACGAAGTGCTGCGCACCGCCGTCGCGAAGATCGTCACGGTCGACGCTGGTGACCACGACGTAGCGCAAGCCCATGTCGGCGACGGTCTGCGCTAGCTTCAGCGGTTCACCCGCGTCCGGCGGCTTCGGCCGGCCATGCGCGACGTCGCAGAAGCTGCAGCGTCGCGTGCAGACCTCGCCGAGGATCATGAAGGTCGCCGTGCCGTGGCCGAAGCACTCGTGGATGTTCGGGCAGCTGGCTTCCTCGCAGACGGTGACGAGGCGGTTCTCGCGCAGCTTCGCCTTGAGGTTGGCGACCGCGTTGCCCGACGGAATGCGCACGCGGATCCACGACGGCTTGCGCAGCACCGGGGCGTCCTCGAACTTCACCGGGCTGCGGCCGATCTTGTCGCCGCCGAGCTGCTTCGCGCCCTCGACCAGCGGCGCGGGCGCGCTTTCGACGACGGCGAGGGGAATGGTGCGCGGAGCGGACTCGGTCATGGCGTCGGCCGTGGAGGAAGCGGTCCGGCGATGGCCGGGCCTGCATTGTCCCGCGCCGGGGCGGTGAACGCCAAAACGTGCGGGAAACGGTGGGGCGGGGTTATGGAAACGACGATCGAGGCGAGACGTCGGCAGCGGCCGCGAAATGGTCCGCGGCGGGGCTGCGTGGGCCGCTGGGTCAGGACGGAAGCGACGGCGCGGCGTCGACCGTCGAAAGCCCAAACTGGCGGGCGATGTGAGCGACCAGCCGCGGCTTGACGGTGTCCAGCCCGGACGGGCCGCCGAGGTCGGCCATGCTCGTCACCTGCAGGCCGGCGTAGCCGCACGGATTGATGCGGCGGAAGGGCTCCAGATCCATCGCGATATTGAAGGCCAGGCCGTGGAACGTGCAGCCACGTCGCACGCGGATGCCGAGCGCGCCGATCTTCGCGTCGTTGACATAGACCCCGGGCGCGCCGTCGCGGCGGACCGCGTGGATGTTCCAGTCGGCCAGCGTGTCGATGATCGCCTGCTCGATGCGGCAGACGTATTCCTTTACGCCGACCTTGAGCCGGCGCAGGTCGAGCAGCGGATACAGCACGATCTGGCCGGGCCCGTGATAGGTCACCTGGCCGCCGCGATCGACGTGGATCACCGGGATGTCGCCCGCCATCAGCACGTGCTCGGGCTTACCGGCCTGGCCGAGAGTGAACACCGGATCGTGTTCGACGATCCACAGCTCGTCGGGCGTCGTGTCGTCGCGCGCGTCGGTGAAGGCCTGCATCGCGCGCCACACCGGTTCGTAGGGCTGCCGGCCGAGGTCGCGAACGCGTGCAGCGGGGATATCGACGGCCGCGGATTCCGGCTCGGCGACCGCCACCGCGCAGGCGGTCAGATCGTCCACTTCACTTCCGGGTGGTCACGCAGGATGCGGTGCGCGCGATCGTGATCCTCGCGATTGTTCGCGCGGAACCGGATGCGCACCGAGACGTATTTGCCGTTTGACGACGGCTTCCACGTCACGTCCTCGTGCACCACGTCGACGCCGCCTTCGGTCAACAGGCGCGGCAAAGTGACTTCGAGCCCGGCCTCGGCCGGACCCATCGCAGACAGTTCGAATTCGCCCGGGAACTGGAACCCGTGCGCGGGGTTGTCGGAATGGATGTCCATGGGCCCGATTATGGGGACGAGAGCGTCATGACCCAATGCATCGAGGCACTGCGGTCGCGCCCGGCGGCCGCAGTGCGCAAGACGTGCCTTACTTCGACATCTGCAACAGCATCGAGGACACCCAGCCCTTGTTGCCGAATTCGTCTTCGACTTCCCACATCGCGCCCTGCTTCTGGCCGGTGGGGTACAGCATCATGCCGACGTCGAGCGCGCGGACGACCTTGCCCTTGCCGGTGGCGTCGCTGAACAGGCGGGCCGGCTTGGCGACCGTCACGGCCTGGGTGGCGTTCGCGGCGCTGGCGTTGGCCGGCAGGCCGCCGAGCTGGGCGATTACGTCGGTATAGGCCTGCAGGTAGGCCAGGGTGATGACTTGCCCGACTTCGGTACTGGCGTAGCCACCGGCGCCCAGGCCACCGAGGCCCGAGCTGCCGAACAGCACGCCGCTGCCGGACCAGCCGAGGTCGGTCTTCTTGGCGTTGCCTTCGGCCATCGCGACCTGCTCGGACGAGCGCACGTCGGTGACGGTCAGGACGACGTTCGCCGTCTTGCTCTTGAAGTTCAGACCGCCGATCGCGGCGCCCGCGCGGCCACCGACCAGACCGCCGAGCAGCCCACCGATGTTGTTGCCGCTGGCGTTGTTATTGGCGTTGACGAGGTCCGGGACCATTACGTAGTCCGCAGCCTTGATCTGGCCCTTGCCGATGTTGGAGCGATTGCGCAGCTCGCCGCTGGACGCGAGTTCGCGTTCGCGCATCGCCGCGTCCATGCCCATGCCGCGGTCGACCAGCGTGAAGCAATGCGACTTCGCGACGAACAGCTTGATCAGCTTGCTGGGCGCTTCGAGCTGCTGGCCGGACCACCAGTTGGTGCCGTGCTCGGGCTCGATCACCGACAGCGTGCCGAGCGGGCGCGCGCAGGTCGGAATCTGCCCGGTCTGCTGCTGGCGCGTCTCGTCGATGCTCGCGGCAGCGGCCGGCAGGGCGATGAAGGCGAGGGCGATAAGTGCGGTGTTCCGAACGGTCATGCGTCGAGCTTCCTGGCTGCTGGGTGGTCGGCGCGGCGCGCCGGCCGCCAGCATAGCGGCAGTAAAGACGCCGCCGATCGGCTCGTCCCGCTAAGGATTCGCTAAGACGAAAAAGCCGGCGCGAGGCCGGCTTGTCCGTGGATCCGAGGCGTGGCGGTTACGAATTCCACCACATCAGCAGCTCATGCCAGAGCCGCTTGAAGAAGCCGGCCTCCTCGACCGCGTCGAGCGCGATCAGCGGGCGCAGCGCGAGTACCTGGTTGCCGAGCATCACGCGCACGCTGCCGATCTTCTGGCCCTTTGCGATCGGGCCGACGAGCTGCTTCGGGACGTCCATCACCGGCTTGAGCTGCTGGTAGCGGCCGCGCGGCAGGGTGACCATCATCGGCTCGGCAAGACCCAGGCGGACCTGGTCTTCCTTGCCTTTCCAGACCTTCTGCACCGCGACCTGCTTGCCGGCGTCGTAGAGCTTGTGCGTCTCGAAGAAGCGGAAGCCCCAGTTGAGCAGCGCCTGGCTGTCGTCGACGCGATTGGGTTCGCTGGGCTCGCCCATCACCACCGAGATCAGGCGCTGGTCGCCGCGCTGCGCCGAGCCCATCAGGCAGTAGCCGGCGGTCGCGGTGTGGCCGGTCTTGATGCCGTCGACCGACGGGTCGCGCCACAGCAGGCGGTTGCGATTGCTCTGCGTGATCGGGCCGACCGTGTATTCCTTGATCTTGTTGAGCGAGTACGACTCCGGGTAGTCGTGGATCAGCGCGCGGCCGAGCAGCGCGAGGTCATGCGCGGTCGTGTAGTGGCCCTCGGCCGGCAGGCCGTCGGGGTTCGCCCAGTGCGTGTGCTTGAGGCCGATGCGCGCGGCGTAGGCGTTCATCAGCGACGCGAACGCGTCCTCGCTGCCGGCGATGTGCTCGGCGAGCGCGATGGCGGCGTCGTTACCCGACTGCACCACCATGCCCTTTTCCATCTCGATCAGCGGTGCGGTCTTGTTGACCTCGAAGCCCGAGTACGAACCCTCGGTGCCGGCGCCGCCTTTGCGCCAGGCGTTCTCGGTCATCATGACCTGGTCGTCGCGCTTGACCTTGCCGGCCTTGAGCTCGGCGGCGACCACATAGCTCGTCATCACCTTGGTGATGCTCGCGGGCTCGACCTGCGCGTCGTAGTTCTGGCCTGCGAGCACATTGCCGCTCGCGTAGTCCATCAGGATCCAGGCCTTGGCGTTCACGGCCGGCGGCGGCGGAACGGGCAGCTCGTCGATCGCGGCCGGAGGCGGCGTGTTGTTCGGCACCGGGCCGGTCTGCGCGACGGCGAGGCCGAGCGACAGGGTGAGACCGGCGGCGAGCAGGCCGGCGAGACGGGCAGGGGACTTCATCGGGACGGGACTCCGGGCCGGCAGGGCGGCGGTGGAACGGATGCGGATGGACATTCTGGACGCACGGACGCCGCGGGCAAACCCGCGCGGCGACTCAATCGTGCACGCGTTGCGGCGTGGCGAAGCCTAGACCGCGAACGCGCGCGGCGAGTTCCGCCTCGCCAGCGGCGGGAAGCGGGCCGATGCGAAGGCGCCAGATCGGCTGGCCCTTGGTGACGGCGTCGAACAGTTGCGCGCCGGCGATGCCCGCATTGCGCAGCGTGGCGAGCGCGCGATCGGCGTTGTCGCGCGCGGAGAAGCTCGCGACCTGCAGGGTGATCGCGTCGTCGGACGACGCGGTGGCGGCGGGTGTAGTGAACGTAGGTGCGCTGACGACAGGCGCGCTCGCAGTTGGCGGCAGCGGCGTCACGGCGACCGACGTTGTCGGCGCGGCGAC
This sequence comes from Lysobacter sp. HA35, assembly GCF_054061195.1. Lineage (NCBI taxonomy): Bacteria > Pseudomonadati > Pseudomonadota > Gammaproteobacteria > Lysobacterales > Lysobacteraceae > Lysobacter > Lysobacter sp. HA35. Next base: position 2,893,592 of record NZ_JBSSDY010000001.1, read on the forward strand.
CGATGCGGACGTCGCGACCGTCTGCGTCGCGCTGGGCATCGTCACCGTCGTGCGCTCGGCCGTCGCGACCTGCGTGGTCGACGGCACGATCGTCGCCGGCTTGCCCGTCGCGACATGCACGCCACGCTGCGCCATCCAGTCTTCGAAGCCCTGCGTCTGCGTGCTGCCGTCGCCCGGGCGCACTGCATAGCGGTAATCGCGCGTGGCGACGTCGAGCGCGGTCGGTGTCGGCTTCGGGTGTGTTGCAGGCGCAGGCGTCGTCGACGCGAACGTCGTGCCGGTCGCCGGGTCGCCCGGCTGCAGCGCTTCGACGCGTACGCGTCCCGTGCCCGCCGGGTAGATGCCGAGCTTCACCGCGGCCGCGAGGCTGAGGTCCATCACGCGGCCGTCGTGGAACGGCCCGCGATCGTTGATGCGCACCACCACCGACTTGCCGTTACCGAGGTTGGTGACGCGCGCGAAACTCGGCAGCGGCAGCGTCTTGTGCGCGGCGCTGAAGGCGTACATGTCGTACACCTCCCAGTTCGACGTGCGGCGGCCGTGGAACTTCTCGCCGTAGTACGACGCCAAGCCTTCCTCGACGAAGCCATGCGTGTCGTCGAGTACGCGGTATTCCTTGTCGAGCACCGTGTACACCGGCTTGTTGCCGAGCTTGGAGCGCGGCAGCGACACGACCTGCGGTTCGGGGATACACGCGACATCGGGAATCGCCGTCGGTACGCGGTCGTTTTCGTCGGGCCGGTACAGGCCGCCGGCGACGTAATCACCGCGCTTGCTGAGATCTTCCTCGGCCGGCTGATACCAGCTGCAGTCATGGCCGGCGGGCGACGACGACGGCCGCACCACCGATGCGGTCGACGACGGCGGTGCCGATGACGGGCGTGGAGCGCTTGCGCAGGCCGCAAGGCCCGCGCAGACCAGCACGACGACGAGCTTCTTCATGGGGCCGGAGCAGTTCCGGTTGCGGCGGCAGGAAGCGGCGGTACATCGCGGCCGGCGATCGATTCGGCCAGCTGGTACACCGCCATCGCGTAATGCTTTGAGATGTTATAGCGGGTGATCGCGTAGAAATTGCGGAAGCCGAGCCAGTATTCGACACCGTTGGCGCCGTCGAAACGTAGCGGCACCGCGCTCACGCCCGGCGGCACGGATGCAAGCGGCCGGTAACCGCGCGCCTGCAACTCGCTCATCGTGTAGATCGGATCGAGCGCTTCGGGCTCGAAGGCCTGTGCCGACGGATCGTGCGTCGCGCGCACCGCGATCGGCCCGCCGCGTACCCAGCCGCCCTTCTTCGCGAAGTAGTTGGCGATGGACGCAAACACGTCGGCCTTGTTGTCGAACAGGTCGCGACGCCCGTCGCCGTCGCCGTCGACCGCGAACTCGCGATAGCTCGACGGCATGAACTGCCCCCAACCCATCGCGCCGGCGTAGCTGCCCTTGAGCTGGGTGATGTCGAAACCGGTTTCCTTGCCGAGCGCGAACAACTGGCCCAATTCGCCACGGAAGAACTGCTCACGCTGCTCCTCGCGCGCCGCCTTCGCCGGATCGCCGCTGCGCGGGTACGCGAACGCGAGCGTGTACAGCGCATCGACGACCGGATAGCTGCCCTTGTTCGCGCCATAACTGGTTTCGACGCCGATGATCGCGGTGATGATCTCGGCCGGCACGCCGTAGCGCGCTTCGGCGCTGGCCAGGTCGCTTCGGTTGTCGGCGTAGAACTGCCGACCGGCGTTGATGCGAGCATCGGTCATGAAGATCGGTCGGTAGTCGCGCCAAGGCTTGGCTTCGGCCGGTCGCGACATCGCGGTGACGATCGAATCGCGGATCTGCGCCTTCGCCAGCACCGACTGGATGTACATCGGATCGATGCCGTACTGCTTCGCGGTGTCCTGCACGAACTTCGCGCGCGCGGCTTCGAACGGAACGCGCACCGGAGCGGGTGGCGGCGGGGGCGGCGTCACCACCGGCGGTGGCGTGGTCGGCACGGTCGGCGGCGGCACCGCGCAGGACGCGGCGGCGAGTGCGATCGCGCAGGTGAGCGCGCGCAGAAGGGGGCGTCGGATCGTCGTCATCGTCGCGAGGTTATCACGCGATTTTCGCGCGAATCACACGTTTTACGGCCGCTACGGCGACGGTTCAGCGCCGTGACGCGATGCGCGCCAGGCCGCTTGCGCGAGCGCGGCGCCGATCGCATCGGCGAGTGCATCGAGTGGATCTGCCGAGCGCGATGTCGTGAACAGGCCCTGCGCGATCTCGATCGCGATGCCGAACACGATCACCGCGATGAGCACGCGCAACCAGCGCGCCGGATACAGCCACGTGCCGTACGCGGCAAGCACCGCATAACCCAGCGCATGCTCGACCTTGTCCATGCCATCGAACACCGGCGACGGCAGGTCGTGCGCGGGCAGCAGCGAACCGATCGTGATCGCGACATACATCGCGATCCACAGCGGCAGCGCCCATGCCGGACGCGACGTCACAGCCGATGGCTCAGGTCGCCGACGAGGAAGGCCGCGCCGAACTCGACATCGTTGGAAAAACCCATCGCCTGGAAGCGCTCGCCCATTTCGCTGGGCAGCGTGAGGTGCTTGACCTCGTTGGTGCGACGCAGGCGTTCGGCCTCGTCACCGATCTGCTCGATGCGCGACAGCACGCCGGCCAGCCCGTTGCCGAGCAGGAAACTCGCCTGCGAACAGTAGCCGGCAAAATCGAAACCTGCCGCCAGCCCGGCTTCGCCGAGGGCAGTGAAATCCACCGACGCGGTGACGTCCTGCAGGCCCGGCCAAGCGAACACGTCGTCGTGCATGCGGTGGCGATAGAACGCGCGCAGCGTGCCGTTGCTGCGATCGTCGGCGTAGAACTCGTCGCGCGCATACCCGTAGTCGACGAACAGCATCGCGCCGCGCTTCATGCCGCCCGACACCGCCTGGATCCAGTACGGCAGCTGCGGCAGCACTTCAGAGACGTAACCGTCAGGCAGTGCGCGGCCGATGCGGCGTTCGATATGGCGCACCGATTGCACGAGCATCGAATCGCCGGGGCGCCACTGGGTCACGAAGCGCTCGCCGTCGCTGGCGACGTACTGCTCCATGACTTCGTTGTTGCGGACCGCGAAACGCGGCGTCGGCAATGCATCGATGACTTCGTTCGCAAACAGTACGCCGTTCCAGTCGTGCGGCACCGGGCCGTCCACCCATTCGACCAGCTCGAACAGCATCGGATGCAGGCGTTCGAACAGCCGTGCGCGCTGGCGTTCGCGCAGCTGCGCCGAAGGTTCCAGGATGAGATAGCGCGACGGCAGCGCGTCGAGTTCCAGCAGGCGCATCAACGCGACCTGCGCGAACGCACCGGTGCCGCCGCCGAGTTCCAGCATCAACGCGCCCGGTCCCAATTGCTGCAGCACCGGCGCGACCGCATCGGCGACGCATGCGGCGAATACGGGGCCCAGCTCCGGCGCGGTAACAAAATCGCCGGCTTCGCCGAACTTCGTCGCACCCGCGCTGTAGTAGCCGAGGCCGGGCGCGTAGAGCGCGAGTTCCATGAAGCGCGAAAACGGAATCGCGCCGCCCGCTGCGGCGATCTCCGCGTCGATATGCGCGGTGAGTTTGCGGCTGTGCGCCTGCGCCGCCTCGTCGGGCATCGGAAGCTCGGACGCAGCGCGCGCAGCAGGATCCATCGGCATTGGGACACGGGACATGGGAGACTCGCGCAGGATACGGGACGCGTGTCGAAAGGAGCGGTGATGCAGGCGACGGCGACGGGCGATGCACGCCCGGTGGTGCTTGTGACGGGCGCGGCGCGACGTATTGGCGCTGCGATCGTCCGACGGCTGCACGCTGCGGGTTGCCACATCGCGTTGCACTACCGCGGCTCGGCCGACGATGCACTCGCGCTGTGCAGCGAACTCGAGCGCGTGCGGCCGGGGTCGACGTTGCCGCTGCATGGCGACCTCGCCGAGTTCGATCGTCTTGCCGAACTCGTCGCGAAAACCGTGGGCCGATTCGGCCGTCTCGACGCACTCGTCAACAACGCATCGACGTTCCGCGCGACGCCGCTCGGCACCGTGACACCTGCGCAATGGGACGACCTGTTTGCATCGAACGCGCGCGCACCGTTCTTCCTCGCACAGGCGGCCGCGCCGCACCTGCGCGCGACACGCGGCGCCATCGTCAACATCACCGACATCTACGCCGACCGGCCGTTGCCGCAGCATTCGGTCTATTGCATGGCCAAGGCCGCGCTGGTGATGGCGACCAAGTCGCTAGCGCTTGAACTCGGCCCGGACGTGCGCGTCAACGCGATCGCGCCCGGCGCGATCCTGTGGCCGGAAAACGACGGCGACACGGCCGCACGCGACGCGATGCTCGCGCGCACGCCGCTCGGTCGCACGGGTACGCCCGAGGACATCGCCGACGCCGTGCGCTGGCTGATGTTCGATGCCGCGTACTGCACCGGTCAGGTCATCGCGGTCGACGGCGGCCGCACCATCACCGGCGGCTAGGCCTCGACCGCCCGCGGTCACAGGCCTACAGTCGTCTCGACCCGTCGAAGAAGCAGCGCCATGGCCGACTCCGTGATGCCCGGCGATCTCGTGCGCATCGCACCCGGCAACGACCTGCCGCTGCATGCCGCGCGTGCCGCGGTAACGGCGGCGATCCGCGAGACCTGCGAAGCCGGCGGCCGAAAGCTCCTCGTCGACTTCGTGAACTGGCGTGGCAACGAGAATCCCTCGCTCTCGCTGCGCATCGACAGCGTCTTCGAATGGGCCGCGGCCGCCGAGTCCGCGCCGGGTTTCGTCATGGCGCTGGTGATGCCGCCGCATCTGGTCGATCCGGGGCGCATCGGCTTCATCATCGGCCGACGCATCGGTTTCAACTTCGATGTATTCGGTGATGTCGACGAGGCGATCGCGTGGATCGAGGCCGAAGCGCTGTCGTTGCCCGCGATGCCGACCGATCGCTAGCTGCGGTCAGTCGAGCGCGATGATGTCGGCGGGCGTGCCGTAGTCGGCATGCGCCTGCCACAGCTGTGACAGCGTGCGTTCGGTACCCGGCACGACCACATCCGGTGCGATGTCGGCGAGCGGACGCAGCACGAAGGCGTGCTTCAGCTCGGCACGCGGAATGCGCAGGTTGCCCGCGCCGTCGAGCACGCGGTCGTCGAACAGCACGATGTCGATGTCGAGCGTGCGGTCCGAAAAACGCGGGCCGCTGCGGTCGCGACCATGTGCATCCTCGAGCGCGTGCAGCCAGTCGTTGAGCGGCTGCGGTTCCAGATCGCTGTCGATGATCGCGGCCGAGTTGAGGAACGCAGGGCCGTCGAAACCGACCGCGGGCGTTCGATAGATCGGCGATGCGACGACATCACCGAAGCGTGCGCGCAGCGCGTCGACCGCCGCGCGTAGATGACGCTCCGGTTCGACGTTACTGCCGAGGCTCAGGTACGCGCGGCCGCTCATGCCGCGCGCGAGCGTTCGATCATCACGCCGACAGCGCGCGCACCGCGCACGGCGCCGGGCTTGCTCAGCTTCAATCGCAGGTGTTGCACAGGGAATTCCGTCAATACGAGTTCGGCAACGCGTTCGGCCAGTGTTTCGACCAGACCGAAACCCGACGCGGCGACGTAATCGCGAATGCGCGTGCTCACGTCCTTGTAGTTGAGCGTATGCGCGATGTCGTCGCTGGCCGCCGGGATGCGGTTGTCGAAGGCCATTTCGAGGTCGAACACCAACGGCTGGCGCACGCGGCGCTCCCAGTCGTAGATGCCGATCAGCGCCTCGATCTCGAGGCCTTCGATGAAGACGTGGTCCATGGCGGCGTTCCGTTGCGGTGCGGCGATGCTACGGACGCCGGCCGCGATGTCCACTCACGCCGGCGCGAGGTCGACGGCGGGCAGCGTCGACATGTCCCAGCGCGGCGTGACGTGCACACAGAGGTCCGCGTGCTGGCCGGCCTGCAGGCGCAGCGCGCCAGCGAACGCGATCATCGCGCCGTTGTCGGTGCACAGCACGGGCGGCGGGAAGCCGACGATCGCGTCGCGCTTGGCCGCGAGTTCCTGCAGTTTCGCGCGCAGGCGGCGGTTCGCACCCACGCCGCCGGACACGACGAGGCGACGAAAACCGGTTTCGTCGAGCGCGCGTGCGCACTTGATCGCGAGCGTGTCGACCACGGCGTCTTCGAATGCGCGGGCGATGTCCGCGCGGGTCGCGTCGCTCTGGTCGGACGCGCGCCAGGCCAGCAGTACCTGCGTCTTGAGCCCGCTGAAGCTGAAGTCGAGGCCGGGGCGGTCGGTCATCGGTCGCGAGAACTTGAATGCGCCCGGACGGCCGTGTTCCGCGATCGCGGCGAGTTGCGGGCCGCCGGGGTAGGGCAGGCCCATCAGTTTCGCGGTCTTGTCGAACGCCTCGCCCGCGGCGTCGTCGAGCGTTTCGCCGAGCAGGCGATATCGGCCGATCCCATCGACACCGACCAGCTGCGTATGCCCGCCGGAGACCAGCAGCGCGACGAAGGGTTCGGGCGCGAGTCCGGCGTGCAGCGCGTTCCGCTGGTCCGCATCGTCCATCAGCGGCGCCAGCAGATGGCCTTCCATGTGGTGGACGGCGACCGCCGGCACATCCAGCGACCAAGCCAGAGCGCGCGCCACACCGGCGCCCACGAGCAGAGCGCCGACCAGCCCCGGTCCGGCCGTGTAGGCGACGCCGTCGAGGTCGGTGGTGGCGATGCCGGCCTCGGCCAGCGTCTGCCGGATCAGCGGCAGCGTCTTGCGCACGTGGTCGCGGCTGGCGAGCTCGGGCACCACGCCGCCATACTCGGCGTGCAGCGCAATCTGGCTGTAGACGGCATGCGCCAGAAGGCCGTCCGTCGTGTCGTACACGGCGATCCCGGTCTCGTCGCAGCTGGTCTCGATTCCCAGTATTTTCAAAGACTTGGCCTCGGTCCGGCGGTCATCGCCCACCCCGACCGGCACGGCATGACGAAAAAGTGAGAGCAGCGGCTTGCGATGCCGCTAGGCAGGCCGATATCATAGGCGGCTCGCCTGCCTCGTGGCCGGCGGTTCCTATACACCGAGATTCCTATGCCGAGCGTCAAAGTCCGCGAAAACGAGCCTTTCGAGTTTGCCCTGCGCCGCTTCAAGCGCACCTGCGAGAAGGCTGGCGTGCTCGCTGAAACGCGCAAGCGCGAGTTCTACGAAAAGCCGACGCAGGAGCGCAAGCGCAAGGCGGCTGCGGCCGTGAAGCGTCAGTCGCGCCGTTCGTCGCGCGACGTGACCAAGCGCCAGCGCATGTACTGATCCGCGACGCCGGTTCGCCGGCGCGCGTTGATGCAGCACAAGAAAGCCGACCACGCCCTGCGTGGCCGGCTTTTCTGCGTTCGGATCTCAGGCGGACGAGGCCAGTTGGGTTGCGTGCCTTACTAAAAAAAACCCGACGCTCCCATCGGACGCGCTGGGGTAGTCACCGCGCACGCCTGACCGCTAGTGGTTGTTTGGGCTCGACGATGCCGGCGCCGGCTTGGCTGAGGCCGCATCAGGCTTGCCCGGCTTCCCCGCCTCGCGCGGACGCTGCGGGAAATCCGCCGCGAGTTCGGCGTCCATCCGAACCGGGCGCGCCCAGCGGTCGTAGGTCGCGACGATGTCGCGCTTGAGCGCGTGCAGGCCGGGCGATCCCTGCGTCAGGCCCAGCTGCTTCGCAAGCGCATCCCAGCCCGGCGGCGGATCCTTGGCGCGCAGGTCGGCGACGCTTCGGCAGGGCTGGCCCGATTGCTGCGCGAGGCTGCACGCGTAGTAGACATCGCCCGGCGTCCAACCCGGGCGCGCCAGCAGTTCCTGCACGAGTTCCCGCGGCGCGCGGTGGTAGCGGGCCATCTCGTCGACGAAGGCATCGCGGTACGTGGCCGCGTAGCTGTCGATGTCGACCAGGCGCGCATCGATCCATGCGTCGCCGGTATGACGATCACCGGCGGATGCCGCCTGCGCGAACGCCCCGCCGGAAGCGAGCAGGCCGGCGATCAGCAATGCGGCGGTGCGAAGACGGGTCATGGCGTGGGCTCGGTGCGGTCGGCGTCGATCATGCGCGTGGTGGTGTCGCAGTGCCAGCGACATGCGAAAAAGCCACGGCCGTGAGGCCGTGGCTTCCGGAGCACATCTGCAGGAACGGATCAGCGACCGTAATAACCCTTCTGGTCATAGCGCGGGTCGTAGTACTCGGCCTTGCACTTGCCGTTCTTGTTGCACTTCACGCGCTGCGCCTGTTGCGTCTGACGGTAGTAGCCGTTGGCGCGGCCATACGGCTGCGCAGTGCGGTAGCCGGTGTTGTAGTACGAATTGTTGTAGTTGCCGTTGTTGTAGTAGTTGCTGTTGTAGCCGTTGTTGTACGCGTTGTTATTGACGACGCGGTAGTACACCGGGCGTCCGTAGGCATCCTGGCGCACGATCAGGCGGTCGTCGGCGCTGTAGTTGCCGCCGCTGTAATACGGCTGGCCACCACGGAACGCGACGTCGGCGATGTTGACGATCATCTGCGTGAGCTGATCCATCGACTGCGCCTTGGCCGGGGCCGGCGCGAGCGATGCGACGCCAAGCGTGGCGGCGAGGACGGCAGGTGCGACCCAGCGGGTAAGAGCCATGGAATCCTCCATTCGCCCCGCACCGTGCGGGACATGGGTCGACCATGCGCCCCCCGGAATGAATCCCTATTTAATTTCGACGTAGGCTGCGGATCGGCTCAGCTCACGTTGTCTTTGCGGTCATCGCGCGTTCGATCTCGTCGAGCACGTCGAAGAGGCCAGCGGCATTCTCGAGCGAACGCACGCGTGATACATCGGCGACATTCGCTTCGCGCTCGTGCACCCAAGTGAGGTGATACGGGATGTGCACTCCGTGGCCGCCGAGTTCGACGACCGGCGCGATGTCCGAACGCATCGCGTTGCCGACCATCACGAAGTCGCGCGCGTCGATGCCGAATTCCTCGAGCAGACGCGCGTAGGTGCCGACATCCTTCTCACTGACGATCTCGATGCGATGGAACAGGTCGGCGAGACCCGAGTCGCGCACCTTCGCTTCCTGGTGGAACAGGTCGCCCTTGGTGATCAGCACCACCGGCCATCGCGATGCGACGCGCTCGACCGCTTCGCGAATGCCCGGCAGCAGCTCGACCGGATGCCGCAGCATGGACTGCGCGAGTTGCACGATGCGATGGATGTCGGCGGCGGCGATGCGTGCGTCGGTGATCTCGATAGCGGTTTCGATCATCGACAGCGCCATGCCTTTCACGCCGTAGCCGAACACCGCGATGTTGCGTTTCTCGACCGCGTACAAGCGCTGGTGCAACGCATCGCCGCGCAGTTCGACATACGGCGCGACGATTGCTTCGAACGTCGCCTGCGCCTGCGCGAAATAGTCTTCGCTTCGCCACAGCGTGTCGTCGCCGTCGAAGCCGATCATCTTCAGTGTCATGCGCGGATTATTGCAGACAGCCCCTCACGCCTCGTGTACCCGGCGCGCGCCACGCTGCCGCGATCCGGCACGTCCGCAACAGCGTGCACATGAGGAGTCGCGATGAAGACCCGCCACGTCTACAGCACCACCGACCTCGACATGACGCGCGCCGCGATGAACGCCGCGCGCAATGCGGGCATCGGCGAGGAATGCCTGATGCTCGTCGCGCGCTCGGACATCGAGCTCGACGCCATCTCGAACGATCACAAGGAAGCCGACAGCGACGCGGTCCCCGGTGCCATCAAGGGCATGGTCGCCGGCGGCGCGACCGGCCTGCTGCTCGGGCTCGCTGCGATGGTGTTTCCGCCGGTCGGCATCACGCTGGCAGGCGCCGGCATCGCTGCGCTGGCGGGCGCGGGCATTGGCGGTTTCTCGTCCGCGCTGTTCGGTTCCGGCCTGCCGGATCCGGTGCGTCAGAAATTCCACGACGAGATCGCGGCCGGACGCATCCTCCTGGTCACCGACAGCGACCTGCCGACCCACCAGGCTGCACGACCGGCGATCGAGGCGACCGGCGCGACGCTGCTGCCGTTCGAGCAGTCGACCAGCACGCTGCGCTGATCAGACGCTGCAGGCGCGCAATAGAACGTTGACCAGGATGGTCAGCACGACGGAGATGATGAGGCTCGGCAGGCAGCCGACAAGACGGACGCGGGCGGGCATGCATGACCTTGGCGATGGACGGGCCGCGATGCTCCGGTGCGCGTCGTGAATGCGTCGTCGCACCGGATGCGCGGGCGAACACTTCCGCGTGCGTTCTATCGGCGCGATCCGCGCATCGTCGCGGTCGAGCTGCTCAACAAGGTGCTGGTGCGCGACGACGGCCGTCGCGGCCGCATCGTCGAAACCGAAGCCTATTGCGGCGCCGAGGACCCGGCGGCGCACAGCTATCGCGGCCCGACTCCGCGCACCCGCACCATGTTCGGCCCGCCGGGGCGGCTGTATGTCTACTTCACCTACGGCATGCACTGGTGTTGCAACCCGGTCTGCGGCGGGGACGGTGAAGGCGTCGCGGTATTGATCCGTGCGCTCGAGCCGCTCGACGGACTGGAGCTGATGCGTGCCGCACGACCCGCGGCGAAGCGTGACGTCGATCTCTGTCGCGGCCCGGCGCGCCTGTGCGCTGCGTTCGATATTTCCGGAGCGCAGGACGGCGTCGACCTCGTCACCGGCGATGGCGGACTGAGAATCGTGGACGACGGCACACCTCCGCCCGAACAGCCCGTAAACGGCGGCCGTATCGGCATCCGTCACGCCGTGGATGCACCGTGGCGGTGGTACGTTCCTTGCAGCCCGTTCGTCTCGAAAGCCTGAAACCCGTCACGGCCGACCGTTCAAGTCAGGAACGCGCCCGGCCGATAGAACGTTAGGGAGGACCGCCTCCCGCTAGGCATGGCCGGAGGCGGCCGGAGATGGACTCGATGGGAACGGCATTGAACGCGATGAGGATGGAACGAGCACCGGCGGCGGAGCGGCAGCGCATCGGGCGCGCGCTTGGCGGTCTGCTCGATGCGTCCGACATCTCGGATTTCGCCGAGCGCGTCCAGTCGTATCTCGCCGACGAAGGCTTCGAGCGCGTCGCCGTCGTCTGGCGCACCGCGGGCAGCGATCTGCGCGGCACGTCGGAAGCCTGCCTGCTCGACGGCGATCTCGAACTCGCCCGCTCGGCGCGCAGCAGCGACGACTGGGCGGTCGACCCGACGCGCAGTCGCATTGCCGCCTGCATCGAAGTGCAGGACAGCGGCGATGCGATCGGGGTGGTGCTGGACGGCCAGCCGCATATGCGTGCGCAGGTGCGTGAGCAGTGCGAACTGCTAGCGCCGGTCGCACGCGCAGTGTTCGAGAAGAACCGGCTCACCGAATCGATGCGTGCGCTCGAGCGCTCCGAGCAGTTGCAGTCCGCGCTGTTCCAGATCGCCGACATGGCGAGCTCGGAAATGGACCTCGAGGACATGCTGCGCGCGCTGCATGCGATCGTCGGCCGTTTCATGTACGCCGAGAATTTCTACATCGCACTGTACGACGACACGCGCGACGCGATCCGCTTCATCTACCTGGTCGACACCGAAGACACGATCACGCGCCCGCCGAACGAGTTCATCTCGATGGACGTGCTGGAGCGCGGCCTGACCTGGTACGTGATCCGCGACAGGCATCCGCTGATGGGGTCGATGGCGGAGATGCGCAAGCAGATCTCCGGGCCGATGCGCGACATCGGCATGGACGCGTATGACTGGCTGGGCGTGCCGATCCTGGTCGGTAACAGCGTTCGCGGCGTGCTCGTCGTGCAGAGCTACATCGAGCGCCCGCGCTACACGCCGGCCGACCAGGCGCTGCTGGCTTACGTCGGCAGCCACATCCTCACCGCGCTCGATCGCAAGCTGCAGCAGGAAGAGCTCGAGCGTCGCGTCGAAGAGCGCACGCACGAGCTCACGCTTGAGGTGCATGAGCGCCAGCGCAGCGTGCGCATCCAGGAAACCCTGTACCGCATCGCCGAGCTGTCGCATACGGCAACGAACCTCGACGAGTTCCACGCCGCGGTGCACCGCATCGTCGGCGAGTTCCTCGATGCGCGTAACTTCTACATCGCACTGATTTCCGACGACGGCAACACGCTGCACTTCCCATATTTCGTCGATCAGTACGGCAACAAGGCGGCCAGTCGACCGGTCGGCCGCGGCGTATCCGAATATGCGATGCGCTACGGCAAGCCGCTACTGCTGGACATGACCGAGCCGGAGACGATCGAACACATCCGCGACCTGCAGCGTCGCGGCGAGCTCAATGTCATCGGCAAGGAGTCCGTCGCGTGGCTCGGTGTGCCGCTGGTGCTTGGCGATCGCGTCATGGGCCTGCTCGCGGTGCAGAGCTACACGCCGGGCGTGGGTTACACCGATCGTGATCGCGAACTGCTGACTTTCATCAGCTACCAGATCGCGAACGGCCTGGAGCGTCAGCGTGCCGCGGCCGAGCTCAAGAACGCATACGCCGACCTGGAGCGCCGCGTTGCCGAGCGCACCGTCGAGCTGTCCGAACAGATCGAGGTACGCGAACAGATCGAACAGCGCCTCAAGCACGAAGTGCTGCACGACTCGCTGACCGGCCTGCCCAACCGCGCCTACCTGCGCGACCAGCTGGTTCGCGCACTCGCACATCGCGAACGTGATCCGCACTACCGCTTCGCCGTGTTGTTCATGGATCTCGACCGCTTCAAGGTCATCAACGACTCCGTAGGGCATCTGGTCGGCGACGCGCTGCTCAAGGAAGTCGCACGCCGCTTCAGCAAGTGCGTGCGCGGCGGCCGCGACATGGTCGCGCGTCTGGGCGGTGACGAGTTCGCGATCCTGATGGAAGTCGATTCGCCGGAAACGGCGATGCGCATGGGTCAGCGCGTGATCGATGCGCTGAAGGAGCCGGTGCGGGTCGAAGGCAAGGAGTTGTTCTCCGGCGTCAGCGTCGGTATCACGCTGAGCAGCCCGCACTACACGTCGCCGGAAGACCTGCTGCGCGACGCCGACATCGCGATGTATCGCGCGAAGGCCGGCGGTCGTCACCGCATCGAGGTCTTCGACGAACAGCTGCACGAACAGGCGCTGCAGCTGCTCGAGGTCGAAAGCGACCTGCGCCGCGCGATCACGCGCCAGGAATTCGAACCATACTTCCAGCCGATCGTGCGCCTCGTTGATGGCGCGGTGGTCGGTTACGAAGCGCTGATCCGCTGGAACCATCCGGACCGCGGCGTGCTTGCACCGGCCGCATTCCTGCACGTCGCCGATGCGAGCGGCAGCATGGAAGCGATCGACTGGCAGATGTTCGAGCGCACGCTGGATCGCATCCCGCAACTGCTCAAGCCCGGTCAGTACGTCAACCTCAACTTCTCGCCGCGCCACTTCCGTTCGCAGGAACTCGACCAGCGCTTCCTGCAGCTCGTCGATGCCAAGGGCGTGTCGCCGTCGCAGGTGCGCATCGAAGTCACCGAGGGCGCGCTGCTCGAGAATCCCGAGCAGATTGGCCTCGTCTTCAATCGCCTGCGCGAGAAGGGCGTGCTGATCGCGCTCGACGACTTCGGCACCGGCTATTCGTCGCTGAGCTACCTGCACCGCTTCAAGCTGCACACGGTGAAGATCGATCGCTCGTTCATCAGCGACCTGCAGATCGAGGAAGAGGGCGGCAGCACCGCGGTCGTCCGCGCGATCCTCGCGTTGTCGCGTGCGCAGCGCCTGGAAGTGGTGGCCGAGGGCATCGAGACCGAGGCGCAGCGACAGGCGCTGATGGTGCTCGGCTGCGAACTCGGACAGGGCTACTTCTTCGCGAAGCCGGCGTCGCTGGGATCCATCCTCGCATCGCGCGGCCAGTGAAGTTCACGACAGGCCCGCACCACGCGGGCCAGTGCATCACCCGGCACGCCGGTACGCACCGCGCGACCACCGCCGAATAGCGTGAACGACTTCGCGACCAGCATGCGATCGAGGATCGGCGCGTCCAGAGCGATCTTCGACCGATAGCCGCCGGCAGCCGAGCGCTCCAGCGGATATTCCATGCCGATGCCGTCGGCGATCAGGCTGACCTGTTGCAGGTCGGACGGCAGCACCGAACCGTCGATGCGCAGCAGCACGCGCGGATCGCCGTGGTCGCATTGCAAGGTAATGCCCGAATCCCCGGGCGGGATCCGCCAGGCGGCCTGCGCGCCGACGCCATCGCCGCGCGCCTGCCAGTGCCCGACGGTCTGCGACGCAGGCGGGTTCGCAAACGCCGCGAACGCGCATACGAACGCCGCCAGCGCGAAGGCCAGTCGAATGGGTCGGGCAGTGGAATGTGACGCACGTCTCATTAGCGTTGCTAACCTACCGTCCGGCCGTGGGCAGCGCGTGCATGGCGCGCGGATTTCCGACCGGCGGCGTTATGCGGGGCTCACCGCCCCATGGCTCCTGGCTAACGCGCGGGGCGACAGGATCGTGGACACACGAGGAGGTCGCCATGAGCAAAAACACCCACGAGAAGCACCTGCGCGACGCCGGTCGCTCCAATCCGCCGCCTGGCCCGGACGATCTGGGCGGTCGCACACATGCGCTGCGCGCCGGCAAGGACGGCCCGACCCAGCGCAAGTCCGTGCAACCCCACGAATCGCCGACGCGCGATGCCGGCCGCGACGACCGCCGCGACGGCAGCGACAGCAACCCGAGCTGAGGAGACCAGCATGCGAACCGACCCCGCCGACCGCCGCGCTACCCAGGAATCCGGCCGCAAGGACGAGGCGCGCGATCTCGATCGCCACGGTCAGAAGGTCTCGCCCGCGAACCAGCCTGAGACGCAGGCCGAGGACGACGCGGCGGGGCTCGATCGCACGCGCTCGCGCGATCCCGGCTTCGGCCGCGGCCACCACTGACCGCATGGCGATGAGCCGCGCCTACGTGGCGCAGGAACCCACGCGCGATGCGGTCGATGCCATGCGCGGCGAGGTGCTTCTGGAATTCGGCGCGCCGTGGTGCCCGCACTGCCTCGCCGCCGAACCGCTGGTGGAGCATGTGCTGTCGACCCACGGCGACGTCGCGCATCTGCGTATCGAGGACGGCCGCGGTCGTCCACTGGGCCGCTCGTTCCGCGTGAAGCTTTGGCCGACATTCGTGCTGATGCGCGACGGCGTGGAGTACGCACGCGCCGTGCGGCCGCGATCATCGCGCGAGGTCGAAGCGCTGTTCGACGAGTGATCGAACGCCAAAACGAGATCAGCGGCGCGACACATCCCGCGGTACTCGGGTCGACATATCGAACACGCAGCACATGCGCGGTCGTCGCGTCCATTACCGCCGCCTGACTCGCGATACCCCGAGTCAGTTTCCAGCGGGGTGGCGTTGCCTAGATTCGGGGCGTCTTTCCCCGAACGAGTTCGCCATGAACCTCATCCGTTCCCTCGCCGTCACCGCCCTCCTTTCCGCCGCCGTTGCCGCGCCCGCCGTGCAGGCGCAGCCGCGCTGCCACGACCGCGTCGTCTATCACAAGAAGCCCGTGCAGGATCCGCATCGCGTGACCGGCACCGTGCTCGGCGCCGCGCTCGGTGGCCTGGTCGGTCACCAGATCGGTGGCGGCACCGGCAAGGATCTCGCGACGGTCGGTGGCGCGGTCGCCGGCGGCGTGGCGGGTCACAAGATCCAGCGTCATCGCCAGGACCGCACCTACAAGGAAGTCGTCCGCGTCTGCGATTGACCGATACGTTGTGTCCGCGGCGACGGCATGATGCCGTCGCCGCGTGCGTAAACTGCGCAGCCCACGCACGACCTGCTGCCGATGAGCGCCTATTCCGAGATCGCCGACGCCATCGTCGACCATGCCGACGCGATTGCACGCCTCGATGCGCGCCGCCTCGACGAGGCTGCGTTCGAAGCGTCCGTCGACGAACACGTGCACGCGATCCGCGTGCTCGCCGTCTCCCACATCGACCCACGTGCGGACCGTGCCTTCTTCAAGGCGATCAAGGCCGCGACGCTGCGCGTGGCCGGCGTGTTCGTGCATATCCCGGACGGCATCATCGAGTTCATCGTCGACACCGCGCGCGGACAGCGGCGCTTCGACCTGTGGAACGCCAAGGAACTGCGCGAGGGCGGGCCCGGTTGAGGCTCAGCGCGGCGCGTCGTTGATGCACCTGCAGGCGGTCTCGCAGCGGTCGCGTCGGCCTTCGACCACGCGCACCGGTGCCGGAAACAGTTCGCCGACGTGCAGTTCGCAGGTGAAGTAGGGATCGCCGTCGCTGTTCTTACCTTCGACCACTTCCGCTCGCGGCCGATCGCGCGCCGCGAAACGATGTTCGACCGCGCGAAAAGGAAATCGGTGGCGCACCAGTAGGCCGCCGTCGTCGAACAACTGTACGCGCGTACAGGGCTGACGCGACGCAACGATCGCCAGCGCGACGCCCGCGATCCAGAACGCGGTGAAGATCGCGGCGATCAAGAATGGCGACCGCAGCGACGGCGAACCGTCGCGCAGCAGCACCCACGTCATCACCAGCAGCATCGCGTTCCATACGACGGTCATGACCCACATGAACGCGGCGGTGCGATTGCGGTAGGTCATTGGTGCCGTCGCGAGCGCCTTGCGCGTCAAAGCAGGTGTCGCAACGCGGGCAGGTACTTCTCGCTCGATCCGGTATTCACTGCGACCACGCGCTCGCCGTGGCACACCAGTCCGCGATCGAGCAGTTGCGGCAACGCCGCAAGACAGGCCGCGCCTTCCGGGCTGATCCAGTCGTGCGTGCGTCGCCACGTGGTGGACAGCTCATTCGCGATGTCCGCTTCGTCGACCGCGATCGCCGCGCCACCGCTCGCGCGGATGATCTGCAGCACGCGGAAATGGCCGACGCCACCGGGCACGTTGAGACCCGTCGCGAGCGTCTGTCCCGCATCGACGACGGTCGTGTCGTCCGCACCCGCATCGAACGCGCGCACCAGAGGGGCGGTCACCGCGCTCTGCACGCACAGCATGCGCGGGCGTCGCGAATCGATCAGGCCGAGCGCTTCGAGTTCGTCCCAGGCCTTCCACATACCGAGCACGCCGGTGCCGCCGCCGGTGGGATAGATCACCGCGTCGGGCAACGGCCAGCGCGTGTCACCCGGCGCGGGTTCGGCAAGTTCGAGCCCAAGCGATTTCTTCCCTTCGATGCGCCAGCCCGGTTCCTGGAACGTGGCGACCGAGAAGTAGCCCTGCGGGATGTAGTGCTCTTTGAGGAACGCGCCGGCTTCGCGGATCGTCGGGCCGACGAGTTCGAGCGTCACGCGATCGGGCCAGCGACGCGCAGCTGCGGCGACGCTGCCGAGAATTGGCATCGGTGTGTCGTCGGGCATTGCGACGGCCACCGTCAGCCCACCAGCCAGCGCATAACGCACGAGCGAATCGCCGGCATTGCCCTGGGTTGGCACTGCCAATTTCGTAAGCCCGAGACGACGCGCCTGCGCGGCGACCATCGCCATGCCGCGGTCCTTGAAACTCTGCGTCGGGTTCGCGCCGTAGCCTGTGTGTGCCTTGCCTTCGTCCTTTAGTTGCAATCGCAGGCCCGCGGCGGCTGCAACGGGATGCGATGCGTAATCGAGCAATGGCGTTGCGCCTTCGCCGAGCGGTACGAGATGCGCGGCATCGACGGGATCGTTCGCGTCCAGAGCCATCAGTGCGCCGAAGCGCCACATATCGCGACGTTGCGGTCGATACCACGCCGCATTCGGTTGCTCGGCCGCGAGGCGTTCGAGATCCAGCACCATCTCGACCGGCCGCCCATCGACCGGATCGAGGTTCATCGGCACGTCGGCGGAATACTCCACGCCGGACGCAATGCCGCGGACGCAACGCACGTAGCTCATGGATGGACGCTCAGGGATCGATGCGTCCGTATCGCAGGACGGCGCGCGGATTTCAACCGCAGTGCCCGATCAGGCGATCACGGCGCCACGCTCGGCCAGCAGCTCGCGCAGCAGCGAGCGATGGCAGCGCGACTCGTCGGCGCAATAACAGCCAACGGAGAAATCGGTTGTGTGCGACAGCGCGGCGAGCGTGTCCAGCACGTGGCGCGCCTCGCCCTTCGACATCTCGCTGCGGTAGCGGCGCGCGAACCGCGTCAATTCGGCCGGCGTCGTCGCAGAGAGCGCGAGCGCGACGGTCTCGGGCTGCGGCGCGAGCGTCGGCAACCACACGTCGTAGAAATCGCGCGACGCGAAGTCTTCCTTGCGAACGCCGCGCGGCGGGCGACGTACGGTGCCCAGACGAGTGCCTTCGTTTGGCAGTCGCGGTGTACCGAGGCGGACGATGTGGACGGCCATGGCGCGCTCCGGAACGTGATGCGCGATGCTCGCGCGCCGCGTCCCGGAGGCGCAAGCGGGCGTCAGGCGGCGCGACGCAGTTCGCGCGTGGGACGCGGTGCACGGCGGCGGTCGATGCCGACGTAGTTGCGGGTGATGACGGTGGGCATGCGGAACACGCGTGCACGTCGACGCATGCGTGCGTCGTCGTCGAGGTGTTCGCGATGCAGCGCATCGCCGGTGAGCAGCGAGAGAGCAAGCACCAGCGCGATCGTCAGCACGGTGCCGAGCAGCATGAAGGCGGACATGGCGATGGAACGGATGCGTGCCGGGTCGGCACCCTTATTCCGATGCGTGCGAAGCGCGAAAAGTTGCAATGAATCGGGCGACTAGGTCGTCAGTCATGCAAGCGACGCTAGTCAGGCCGCTCGACGCGGCGAATCGCGTTGCCGGCTGCGTTCCTGCAGCACGCGACCGCCCGGGAACGCGACCGCCGCACGCAAACCGGCGACGGTGGATGCATTGCGCACGCCACGTCGCGCGACGTTGAGCACGTGCTGCAGCATCTCGCGCCGCGGCACTTCGCCTTCCTCGCGCACCAGCGAAAGGCGGTGCAACGAATACAGTCCGACGATCGCGGAAATCAGGAAGAAGAACTGCCACCAGCCGATCGACAGCGTCACAAGGTCGAGTGCGCCATCGGGCGAACGCCAGTTGACGGAGAAACGCAGCTGTCGCTTTTCGAAGAAGCTCGCGAACAGGCCGCCAAGCAGGGGCGCGACGCCCGCGGCAAGTGCAGTCACCAGCGCATTCGTCGCGATGTAGGCCGTTGCGCGCCCGCGCGGCGCGAGCTTGAGCCCGATCGCGCTGGACGCGAGCGCGACGCCCGCGGACGTCATGCCCATCAGCACGTGCAGCGTGGTGAGGTAGGCGATGGTCCAGCCCGGCGGACCGATCTGCCCGGCCAGCGCCATCGCGCCGATGCAGGCGATGAACGCAGGCGCTGCGACGCCGAGCACCGTCTTGTTCGCGAACCGATCCGACAACCGGCCCCATGCGCGCAGCACGATGATGTTGGCGACCTGGCTGACGATGCTCATCACCAGCACGAAGCCGGCCGACAGCCCGAGCTGGCGGATCATGTAGACGCTGAAGAATGGCGCGGCGAGGTTGACCGCGAACTGCCACGACGCGAAGAAACGGATCAGCCGACGGAAGCCGGCGTCATGCAGCGGCTCCATCAACATGCGACCGAGGCCTCGACCCGGCACTGGTGCCGGCATCGGCGGTTCGGGCACGCGCGACAGATGCCACGTGCTCACCAGGCTCGACAGGAAGCCGATGCCGTACAGCGCGGCAAACGCGAGCGGGCTACCACCGCCGCGCCCGCTGGGGTCGCCGAACTGCAGCGCGCCTGCTGCTGCTGCCGTGCCCGCAATACCGAGCGCGGTCGCCCAGATCGTGCGGCGCGCGAAGAACACGCCGAGCTTGGAGTCGGGAATGAGATCGCGGATCCACGAGTTCCATGCGCAACCCGCGACGGCATTGAACGCGCAGTGCACGGTTTCGCCGAGCACGAGCAGCACCAGCGCGACATTGCGATTCGGCAGGAAGCCGAGCATCGCCATCAGCGGCAGCGCCAGCCGTGCGACGAACAGCCCGATGATCGCGACACGACGCCGAGAGCGCACGCGCTCCAGCAGCGCGACCGCCGGCGCCTGCAGCAGCTGCGTGAGGAACGGAATCGCCGCGAGCACGCCGATAACCGTCGACGATGCACCCAGCATCAGTGCGTACGCGACCAGCACCACGCCGCTGTTGAGCGTGCCGACGATGGTCGCGAACGCGGCGTCGAACATCAGCCGCCGGCCGCCTTCGCGCAGCTCGCTTCGGGGCATCTCGGTGGACGGGGACAGTCCGGGCATCGTCGCGTCGGCGGTCGCGGTTCTGCTAGCGGAACAGGCGACCCGTGACGGTTGGATCGGCCGCTTGCGTCACGTCGTCTGCGCGCGATGAATCAGCGCGATACCGACGATTAGCATCGCCGCGCCCCAAGCGAGGAACACGTAGTCCCAGATCGACAGGCCGAGCACTTCGACCACGTGGTGGATCTGCAACAGCAGGTGATCGATCACGCCTTCAACCAGGTTGAACACGCCCCAGCCCGCGAGTAGTGCGCCGACGAACAGTCGCGTGGACAGCAGCGCATCGCGGCGCCGACAGGCTCGCCACAACAACGCGATGCCCGCCGCGGTGAGCAACCACACACCGGCGTGGAAGAACCCGTCCCAGACCATGTTGATCTTGGCGCCAACCAGTACGTCGTTCGGAATGCGCGCCGACAGCATGTTGTGCAGCTGCAGGATCTGATGAAAGACGATGCCATCGACGAAGCCGCCCATGCCCATGCCAATCGCAAGACCCGCGGCGCGCACCGGAGCGGGGGAACGGCGCGTCATTGCGAAGGGTCCGGATGTCGGCGGTCGCGTGCCGCCAGCGCGATAACGGCTACGAGCAGGAGCAAGGGAAGCGCGACCGCCGTGGCATGCGCCGCGAAGCCATGGTGCAACACGTGATCGCGCACTAGCCGCGCGGTCGGGCTGTGGCATAGCGTGCAGGCGTCAGCACGAAACGCGACGCCCGCGAGCATCACAAAAAAGGCGAGGGCGGCAGGATGCAGTCGCATGCGTAACGCTCGTCGAACCTGCGCGAAACGCTAGGGGCGCGACCGCGGACGATGCGTGACAGCGGCACGTCTTCATCCGCACGCGACGGCCGGTCGGGTTTTCCTATGTCGATGAGACCGCGCTATATCGCCGCCCGGCGCCCCGACGGCAGCCCCTCGCTGCACCTCACCGCACGCCAGTTGCGGCGCATGCGCACGCGCTTCCAGCGCCTTGCCGTGTTGATGGCCACGACCCTACTGACTGCGGCCTGCGTGATCCGCTAGCGCACGACGACCCGCGGACGGACTAGCATCGGCCGATCTTCCCGCCGGTGCCCGCGATGTCGACTCCCGCCTTCGAAACGCACGAAGTCGCCAACCAGCCTCCGGAGTTCGCACCGCGCGACCTGCATGCGGACGACATCGCCCTGCGCGAGGCGCTGCATCGCGAAGGCGCGGCCGCGTTCGACGCTGAGATTGCCGCCTACGGCGCGCTCGCCGGCGACACGCTCTACACGCTCGGCTTCGACGCCAACCGCGATCGCCCGCGGCTGCGCACGCACGACGCGCGCGGCCGGCGCATCGATCGCGTCGAGTTCCATCCCGCATATCACGGCCTGATGGACGCCGCGATCGCTCACGGCGTCGCCGGGCTGTCCTGGCATGACGGCGGACCCGGCGCGCACGTCGCGCGCGCGGCGCTGAGCTACCTGCAACACCAGGCCGACGCCGGCACCAGTTGTCCGCTGACGATGACCCACGCCGCGGTGCCGGTGCTGCGTCGCGAACCGGCGCTGCGCGAATGGGCCGACAAAGCCGCCGCGCCGCATTACGACCCGCGCGAAGTGCCGATCGCCGACAAGCGCGGCGTCACCCTCGGCATGGGCATGACCGAGAAGCAGGGCGGCAGCGACGTGCGCACGAACGCGACGGTGGCGACACCGCAGGCCGACGGCCGCTATGCATTGGTCGGTCACAAGTGGTTCTTCTCCGCGCCGATGTCCGATGGCTTCCTTGTGCTCGCACAGGCGCCGGGCGGGCTGAGCTGTTTCCTGATGCCACGCCGGCTCGACGATGGCGACAAGAACGCGTTCCGGCTCATGCGGCTGAAGGACAAGCTGGGCGACTGGAGCAACGCCTCGTCGGAAGTGGAGTTCACCGGCGCGCTTGCGTGCCGCGTCGGCGCGGAAGGTCGCGGCGTGGCGACCATCCTCGAGATGGTGATGCTGACGCGGCTGGACTGCATGCTCGGCGCCGCGGCGCAAATGCGCATGGCGCTGGCGCAGGCGATGCACCACGCGCGGCATCGCGTCGCCTTCGGCGCGCGGCTGGTCGAGCAACCGCTGATGCGCAACGTGCTCGCGGATATCGCGCTGGAGGTCGAAGCCGCGATCGCGCTGTCGATGCGGGTCGCACGTGCAGTCGACAGCGCGCCGAACGATGCCGACGAGGCCGCATTTGCGCGTATCGCCACGGCGATCGGCAAGTTCTGGCTGTGCAAGCGCGCACCGGTCGCGGTGAACGAAGCGCAGGAATGCCTGGGTGGCGCGGGCTACATCGAGGAATCGATCCTTCCGCGGCTGTACCGGCAGGCGCCGCTCAATTCGATCTGGGAAGGCAGCGGCAACATCCAGTGCCTGGACGTGCTGCGTGCGTTGTCACGCGAGCCGGCGGCGCGCGATGCACTGTTCGCGGAACTCGACGCCGCGCGCGGTCACGACGATGGCTACGACGCTGCGGTCGAGGCGCTTCTGCAGACGCTGCGCAATGGACAGGCAGCCGAATCGCAGGCACGTCGCGTGGTCGAATCGCTCGCCCTCGCGTTGCAAGCCAGCGTATTGCTTCGCGCGAACTCGCCGGTTGCGCAGATGTTCGTCGCGACGCGGCTCGCCGAACCGCATCGGCTCGCCTTCGGCACGCTCGACGATGCGCGTATCGACCTCGGCATCGCGATCGATCGCGTGCTGCCGCCCTGATCAGTTCGTTCGCGGTGCCCAGGCCATCAGCACCGCGCCACCGGCGATCATCGCGATCGCGATCCACTCGCGCAGCGACGGCCGCTCACCGAGCACCGCCGTCGCGAACAGCGCGACCAGCACCACGCTGAGCTTGTCGACCGGCGCCACCTGCGAGGCGTGGCCCAGTTGGAGTGCGCGGAAGTAGCAGACCCACGACGCGCCGGTCGCCAGCGCCGACAGCGTGAGGAACAGCAGCGTGCGTGGCGGCAGTGCGCGCGGATCGCTCCACTTGCCGGTGAACGCGACGAACGCAGCGAGCACGGCGACGATCACGAACGTGCGTAAAAGTGTCGCGAAGTCCGAGTCGACGCCCTGCAGGCCGATCTTGGCGCAGATCGCGGTCATCGCCGCGAAGGTGGCGGAGAGCAGGGCCCAGAGCAGCCATCCGGAAGTGGTCGGCATGTTCGTCATCCCAAAGAAGGCGTTCGCAGACTAGCCGGCCGCAGCGGGCGGCGGCGTGTCGGCGCCGTCGCGCACGCGGGTCATGCGCTCGCGCCAGACTTCGGCCGTCTGAGGTTTGACGAACAGCGCGACCACCTCCGGGTGCGCGGCCTGCACGCCCGATTCGATGCGCCGGATGCACTGCTCGATACGCGGCGTGTCGAGGTGGTCGTGGAAGTCGGCGCTCAGCGCAGCGATCACCGTATCCGGCCCGAACTGCTGGGTGATGACGCCATTCGCGCAACGCACGTCGGGGTCGTGCTTCGCGATGCGCAGGATGTCCTCGCGCACGCTGCGTCCCGCGCTTTCGCCGAGCAGCAGCGCCTTGGTCTCGCGTGCGAGCAGGCCGGCGGTGATCGCGAGGATCAGGCCGATCACGATCGACGCGCCGCCGTCGAAGCGCGGATCGCCGGTGAGCTGGGCGAGTGCGATGCCGGCAAGTGCGACGGCCAGGCCGGCAAGCGCAGCGGTGTCCTCGAACAGTACGGTGAAGGTGGTCGGGTCCTTGCTCTGCCGGAAGGCCTGGAACCAGCCGAGCGCGCCCTTGTCGCGACGGAACTGCCGGATGGCGACGATCCAGGAATAGCCTTCGAACAGGATCGACGCGCCGAGCACCAGGTAATTCACCAGCGGCCGCACCATCGGCTCGGGATTGCGCAGGTGGCGCACGCCCTCGTACACCGACACGCCGGCGCCAAGCGCGAACACCAGCAGCGCAACGATGAAAGCCCAGAAGTAGAGTTCGCGGCCGTGGCCGAACGGATGGGCTTCGTCCGGTGCGCGATTCGCGCGGCGCATGCCATGCAGCATCAGCACTTCGTTCGCGCAGTCGACCAGCGAATGCACGCCCTCGCTGAGCATCGCCGAACTGCCGGTGATGGCCGCGGCGACGAACTTGGTGACCGCCACCGCGACGTTGCCCAGCAACGCGGCGATGACGACCTTGTGGCCGGAAGACGCCATCGAAGCATCGCGGAGGTCGGGCGGCCGATGCTGGGTGCCGGGCCGTGAACCGGTCGTCGTGCTGGTGACTGCAG
Organism: Lysobacter sp. HA35; assembly: GCF_054061195.1. Lineage (NCBI taxonomy): Bacteria > Pseudomonadati > Pseudomonadota > Gammaproteobacteria > Lysobacterales > Lysobacteraceae > Lysobacter > Lysobacter sp. HA35. The sequence continues at coordinate 2,918,031 of NZ_JBSSDY010000001.1, forward strand.
TCCGTTTTCTCTTTGGTCAGCGCGCAGACGGGTTTACGGCCGTTTGTCGTCGGCACGCTCACACGAGGGCGCACAGGCTGTGTTTCCGATCGCATGTGCGATCCCCGCCAACAGGAGAGAACGATGAGCGCGCCGAAGAAACCCGCGTCCGAGAACCCGCACATGATCCGCGCCACCAACAAGGGCCAGATCGACACGCAGGCCCAGCGCGAAGCGCAGCTTGCGCACAAGGACAACCAGGCCGACCAGTCCGAAGGTGCGAAGGCCGAAGGCCAGCCCACCGCCATGCACGGCAAGGGCGCCGGCTTCAGCCGCAACATGCACTGAGCGGTACCGACACGGACGTCGGGCGCGCGCACGGTCGCGCGCTCGGCGTCATGCAGGCGATGCGCCATCGCATGAATGCGTTCGGGTGCGCATGACATTGTCGCGATGCGCACGTAACACGCGCGATGCAACGGTCGCCTGTCCCGGCACGAGGAGACATCATGAGTACGACCGGCAACGACAAGTCGTCCAATCCGATTTCCCGCGCGTTCTCGCGCATCTTCCATCACGACGACGAACACGCGGCGACATCGCAGCCTGCAGCCACGCCGCATCCGACACAGAACACGCAGCAGGTGACGCCGCGCGTCGCGGGCGCACCGGCACCGACCGTGCAGCAGCACGCCGCAACGCAACCGCAGGCGAACACGCAGACGATGGCGCCGCCGACACCGCATCCCACGCCATCGGCAACGGTATCGCCGACGCCCACGGCCACGCAGCGCACCTACACCGTGCAGCAGGGCGATTCGCTGTCGAAGATCGCGGAGCACATCTACGGCGACGCCAATCGCTGGCAGCTGATCTACAACGCGAACCGCGAACACGTCAGCGATCCTGACCGCATCTATCCCGGCCAGGTATTGATGCTGCCGGACGCGCCTTCCGTGCATTGATTGACGCGTGCGCATCACGACGGAGCCGGGCAGTGCCCGGCTTCTTCGCATCCGGGCGCGGTACGCAAGCGGCTGTTAGCATCGCCGCGCCGGCCGGGGAGCCGGTGCAACGGCCGCGATGCGGCCTCACCAGGGGATGAACTCGATGAAGAACGGATTCGTGGCCGTCGCGGCCGCACTGCTGCTCGTCGCCGGCGCCGCGCAGGCGAAGGGCGCCGTCGCCAAGACCGAAACGGCGATGTACGAAGGCAAGGATCAGAAGGCGGCCGCGAAGGCGCTGCTCGATGCGGCCATGTCGCAGACCGAAGGCGGCAGCTGGGAGCGCATCGGCGTCGGCCGCGTGCTGTACCTCGGCGGCCAGAAGGCCGACGCGCAGGCGATCTTCGACCAGGTGCTGGCCGGCAAGCACGATGCCGGCGACGTCTACCGCATTGCGCGCGTCTACGCCGAAGCGCACGACTGGGCGAAGGCCAAGCCGCTGTTCGACCAGTTCCTCGCGATGGGCGACTACGACGAGAAGGAACTGTCGGAGATCGGCGCGTTCTACATGCTCAACGGCGACCGCGCCGCCGGCGAGAACTACTTCCGGCAGGCGATCGCGCGCGATCCCAAGAGCACCTGGGCGTCGATGCGGATGGCCGGTGCGTATCTGGGTGTCGAACCGCAGCCGTAAGCGGCCGCGATGCGTCGAGAAGGCCGGCCTCGTGCCGGTCTTTCTTTGCGGAATATCGCCAGCGTTGCTGAACGCGACAGCCGCTGCGGTTCGTCGGATCAAGAACCCGGCGACGCTGCCGATAGCCGATTCGAGTCGCCGCGCCCGGCGATCGCACGGATATCCGATGAGTCCTCCGCCGGCGCCGGCACCTGCCGCCGCTTCGCCCTACCAGCGCGCGCTCGACCGTGGCTTTCCCAAGCTGCGTTTCGAGCCGTTGCTCGAGCGCGAGTTCCAGCGCTTCCACAGCCGCGTGAACCTGGCGCGCGTGCGCTGGTCGGCGTGGCTGGCGTTCGCGTTGTACGGCGTGTTCATCGCCATCGACGTGCTGACGTTGCCGGCCGACGTGCATCGCTGGACCGCGCCGATCCGCCTGTTCGCGATCATGCCGGCCTTCCTGTGGGTGATCGCGGCGACGCATCGCGATGCATGGCAGCCGCGCATGCAGGGCCCGATCACGATCGCCGCCGTGCAGGCCGGGCTCGGCACCGTCGTGCTGATCGCGATCGGCCTGCGCGCGCGGCATCCGTTGCCGTACGAAGGCATTCTGCTGGTCGCGATGTTCATCTACCTGCTCGCGAGCCTGGGCTGGTGGCGCGCATTGATCGTCAACATCGCCACGCTCGCGGCGCTGGTCGGTGCCGAACTCGCCTGGCAGTCCGATCCGCAGGCGCGGCTGTACCAGATCGTCTTCATGCTCGCGGCGAACATCGTCGGCGCGACCGGCGCGTACTTCCTCGAACATTCCACGCGTTCGGTATTCCTCGTGCAGCGTCTGCTCAACGAGCGCGCGTCGCACGACGGGCTCACCGGCCTCGCCAATCGCGTCGCGCTCGACGAGCACCTGTCGCGCGTGTGGCGACAGGCAGTGCGCGAGCGCGCATCCGTCGCGATCGCGATGGTCGATGTCGATTATTTCAAGCGCTACAACGATCGCTACGGCCATGCCGAAGGCGACGTCGCGCTGCAGGCAGTGGCGGGCGTGGTCGGCGCGCAGGCGCGGCGTCCGCTGGATCTCGCCGCACGCTACGGCGGCGAGGAATTCATGGTGGTCTGGTATCGACCGGCCGATGGCGAGCTCGATGCGCTCGGCGAGCGCCTGCGCGCCGAGGTCGAAGCGCTGCGCATTCCGCATATCGATACCGACAGCGGCGTGCTGACCGCGAGCGTCGGCATCGCCTGCGTCGTCGCAACGCCATCGGGTACGCCGCAGCGGCTGATGGAAGCGGCCGATGCCGCGCTGTACGCCGCGAAGCAGGCGGGTCGCAATGGCGTGCATATCGACGGCGCCGCATCGCGCATCGCAGTCGCGCCGCCGCTTTGATCCGCGCTTGATCGCAGGTGGGCTGACATTGCCGACTCGTTCGCAATCGGCCGATCGACCGGCCGTGGAGTCGTCATGCAGCAGTCCACGCCCCGCAATGAAACCCGCAACGCGACATCGCACGGTACGTCGACCACGCCCGAGCTGATCGAAGTCGCGCGTTTCGATCATGAAGTCACCGGCGTCACCGTCACCGAAGACGGCCGCATCTTCGTCAACTTCCCGCGCTGGACTGAAGACGCGCCGATCTCCGTCGCCGAGCTGATGCCCGACGGCGCACTGCGTGCGTATCCCGACGAGCGCTGGAACGAATGGCGCAATGCGCGCAAGAACGAGCTGTCGCCGCAGGACCGTTGGGTGTGTGTGCAGAGCGTCGTCGCCGATTGGCGCGGTGCGGTGTGGGTGCTCGATCCCGCGGCGCCGGCATCGGCGCAACTGGTGAAGGGCGGGCCGAAGCTGGTGCGCATCGATCTCGCCGGCAACGAGGTGTCGCGCACGTATGCATTCGACGAGGACGTCGCCCGCGAAGGCTCGTACCTCAACGACGTGCGCTTCAGCCTCGACGGTCGACATGCCTACATCACCGATTCGGGCGCACGCGGTGCGATCGTGGTGGTCGACCTCGAATCGGGCAATGCACGTCGCCTGCTCGACGGCCACCCGAGCACGCAGCCCGAGAAGGACGTCGTGGTGAAGCATCACGGCCGTGAGATCCGGCGGCCCGACGGCCGCGGCGTGGAGTTCTCGTCCGACAGCCTCGCGTTGTCGCGCGATGGCGAGACGCTGTACTGGCAGGCGCTGACCGGTCGCACGCTCTACAGCATTCCCACCCGCGTACTCATCGACGCGAACGCATCGGACGACGACGTCGCCAATGCTGTGCAGCGCGTCGGCGAGAACGGCGTCAGCGATGGCCTGTGGATCGATCCGCAGGGCCGCATGTACATCTCGGCACTGGAGGAGGATGCGATCAAGCTGCGCGAAGGCGATCGCGTCACCACGCTGCTGCAGGACGATCGCCTGCGCTGGCCCGACACGTTCTCGCAGGGCCCGGACGGCACGATGTACGTCACCGCGTCCCGGATCATGGACAACGCCTGGCATAACCCCGACGCCGATCCCGCCATCTCGACCACGCTGTTCCGCTTCTCGGTCGACAGCGACGAACCCGGCCGCGCGCATTGAGCGTGCACGACGACGGCCCGCGATACGGCGGGCCTCAAGCTCCGCCGGAAGCGGCCGTTAATGCCCTTATCCCTTCCCCGGCCGGGGCGATGACGCACGTTCTGATCGTCGAAGACGACGCCACCACCCGCGACGGGCTCGCGGGCCTCCTGGAGCTCGAAGGCTTCAGCGTCAGCCGTGCCGAGAACGGGCAGGTGTCATTGAGCCTGCTGCGCGCGGGCCTGCGACCCGACGCGATCGTGCTCGACCTGGTCATGCCGGTGATGGACGGCCTGCGGTTCCTGAAGACAATCCGCAGCACCATCCATTCGAACATCCCCATCCTGGTGATGACCGCGGTGGGCGACCAGGTGGATCTCGACAACCTGGCCGAGGACATCGGCTGCCGCGTGCTTTCGAAGACCGGACCGATCGAACCGCTGCTCGACGCGCTTCGCGCGCTCTGAGCCGCTACTGCAGCAGCGCCATCGCGTCGAACGCGGCGTGTGCCAGCACCACCGGCCACAACCGCCCGGTGCGTGCATACCAGCCCGCGAACAGCAGGCCGACCGGAATGATCTGCAGCGCCGGCGCGCCCTGGTAGAGGTGGTATGACAATCGCAGCGCCGTGCTCACGTTGATCGAGAACGCCGCACCGCGCAGTGGTTTGAGCACGCCGACCACGTAGCCGCAGAGCACGAGCTCCTCGAACAGCGGATTCACCATCGACACCAGCGCGACGGTGGCCAGCGGAATGCCGTGCGCGACGAGCGCGTCAGTCGATTGCGGCGGCAGCTTCACCAGGCTGCGCGTCGCGAGGTCGACCGCATTGCATGCGAACGCGGTGACCAGCGTCAGCAGCATCGCTGCCGGCGCGTCCCAACCGCTCCACACGATGCCGAGGTGGCCGCGCTGCCAGCCGCGAAGGCGCAGCAGGCCGAGCAGGCCCGCGAGCACGATCGCTTCGTAGACGATGAGGCCGCGCAGGCCGTCTTCGGTGATCGCCGGCTGTGTCGACGGCGCGAACAGCGATGCCACGCTCGACAGCACCGGCAGCGCGAACGCGACCAGCACGACGAGCATGAACTCCGTCCGCTGCGACATGGCCCGCACCATCTTCATCACCCCCGATTCGAACGCGGCGAAGCATACCGGCGGACGACGCTGCGCGCGCACGCGACGACGAACATCGTCGTGCTTAGATGCGACGACTGCCGGAGCCCTTATGCGCGCGTTCGCCGTCCCGTCGTTCCTGCACCCGCGGCGTCATCCGTCCGCCTACCTGCTGGGCGTGCAACTGCTCAGCCTCGTGCTGTACGCGCCGCTGGGCGGCACCGAGTCCGAAGCCGGGCGCGCGCTGTTCAGTGCGGCGACGCTGATCGTGGTGCCGCTCGCGGTGTGGGTGGTGCGGCGTAGCCCATCGGCCAATTCCGTCGCGTGGGCGCTGGCGATCCCGGCGATGCTGCTGTCGATCGCGGCGATCGCGTTCGATCGTCCCGGGCTGGTGATCTGGTCGTCGCTGATCGAATCGGCGCTGTACTTCTACGCCGCGGTGAGCCTGATCGGCTACATGTTGCGCGACCACGACGTCACCACCGACGAGCTGTTCGCCGCCGGCGCCACGTTCACCCTGGTCGCGTGGGCGTTCGCTTACGCGTACGTCGTCTGCCAGGCCTGGTATCCGCACAGCTTCGTCGGCCTCGTACAACCCGAGCGCACGCGCACGTGGCTGGAGCTGCTGTTCGTCAGCATGTCGACGCTGTCGGGCGTGGGCAATGGCGACGTGGTGCCGATCGGCCCGCAGGCGCGCGTGCTGGTGATGTTCGAGCAGATGGCCGGCATCGGTTACATCACGGTGGTGGTGTCGCGGCTGATCGGCCTGTCGATCATGCGCGGGCGGTCGTGACACGCGTCGTCGATGCGCGCACATCGCGCGCGAGGGCGTACCGTCGTCGCATGTCATCGCCGGAGGCCGCCATGTCCGTCCATCGCGTCATGCTCGTCCCGCTGCTGGCCGCGCTCGCCGCCTGCGCGACCGGCACGCCGGCTGCACGCACGAGCCCGAAGAGCATGGCCCTGGTCTGCGGCCCCGGCGGCGACATCGCCTGTTTCGAGCGCGCCAGCGACCTGTGCCGGCCCAACGGCTACGACCTGTTCGACCGCGACGGCCGCCCGGCCACGGTCGCCGACGCCCAGGTGCGCATCGTCGAGGCCCGCTGCCGGCCCTGAGCCGCACGGCGCACCACGGCTGCGTCCGCCACGTAAGATGTCGGCCATGGACGTGGCCAATCTCGACATCAGCACGCTGGATGGCGGCATCGCGGTACTCGCCGTCACCGGCGATGGAAGCGTCGCCGCGGCGCGACGCGCGGTTCGCGCGGCACTGATCGACGCGCAGACGCGCGGGCACCGACGCATCGTCATCGACGTGCGCGCCGCCACCGGGCTCGGCTATCCGGGTGTCATCGAACGCATGGACACGGTGCGCGAATGGGCGAGCGTCGCGGTGCCCGGCCTATCGGTCGCGTTCGTCGCGCATGCGGATTTCCTCGACGAGGACCGCATCGGCATGATCGTCGCCACGCAGCTCGGCCTCAACGCCTACGTCTTCAGCTGCGCCGACGAAGCGGTCACGTGGCTCAAGCGACAGAAGATGTTCCGCAGCGTCGACATCGACGACCTCGCGCTGCAGGGCGGTTGAGCTTCGACGCGCGATTCGCAGCGCGTCGGTCTGACGACGCTGCGATCGCAACGGTCAACTCAGTGCCGCTAACCTAGAAGCGGTACACCACGCCGATGCGCACGCCGCTGTCGCGGAAGTTGAGGTTGCCGGTGAAGCTGCTCTTGTCGGCGTCGATCTTGACCCGCCGCGACGTGTAATCCGCCGAGAAACCCCAGCGTTCCCACGGGAACCATTCGACGCCGACGCGCGCGAAGTACACATCGCCATCCAGCCCGCTCGAATTGAGTGAGAACCAGCCGCCATCTGCACCGAAGCGCCAAGCCGAATCGCCGCCGGGCACCCAGCGCCATGCGCCGCCGAGCGTTGGCACCGGAAGATCCGCCGAGACTTCGCCGCGCGAGTGGTTCGTCACTGGCGCGCCCGCCGCGTCGCGTTCGATCTCAAGCGTGAGGTCGATGCGATACCAAGTCAGGCCGAGGCGCGGGCCCAGCGACCAGTTCGGATTGTTCGCCGCCCACCACACGTAGTACGCCTCGTACGCGTCGATGGCGTTCTCGGCGTGCACCACCGCATTGGCCTGATAGGTGTTGCCGTCGAACTCGATGGTGCGGCTGAGCTGTCGTGACGCGCTGGTGTCGTCCTGGTAGTAGCCGATGCCGAATTCGTGGTTGTCGAGCGGGCGCCAGCTCATGTTGATGTAGGCGATCGCGTTGCCCTGGCCGAGATCGAGATCACGATCGAGATCGACCTCGCTGCCCTGCACCGTGGCGTTGTCCGCGCGCACCTGCGTGTCGAACTGCTTGATGTAGCCGCCGAACCGCGCGCTGAAGGTGTCGAGCGGCGTCACCGCCTGCGCGGCCATCGGCACGGCCGCGAGCATCAGGAACGACGCGAGCAGCAGCGGGCGACCGGGCAGGGGGGAATGGGTCGTTTGCATGGCGACGTCCTCGGTCGGGGCATCCATCGTCCCGCCCGGTTCGGAAATGGCGGCGCCGTCCGTCGGCCTTGCACGATGGTGCATTTCGCGATGCACGACGGCCCGCTTGCGCGACGCCGGCGGTCGCGTGCCGCGCACGGCCGCCATGGCGCGAACTACACTCGCCAGCCAGACAGGGGATCACATGAAAGCCAGCGGCATTTCCTTCCACCATGCATGGGCGTTCTGGCTCGGCTGCGCGCTCATCACCGCGGGTGTCTGCGCACACGTGCCGATGTTCATGATGGGCCAGTACACGCACTGGCAGATGGTCGGCATGCCGATGACCACCGGCATGATCCTGGGGATGCTCGCGATTCCCGTCGGGCTCGCGTTCTCCTGCTACGGGCTGATGCCGCGCATGGAGCGCATGCGCGCGGCCGGTGGCGTGTCGTCGGCGCCATTGCAGTTCCACATCGCCGATGGCGTGCCGCTCAACATCGAGCACTGGAAGCTGGTGACGGTGCTGACGGTGACGCTCGCGATCGACGTCATGAAGCCGGCGACGCTCGGCTTCGTCGTCCCCGGCATGAGCGCGGAGTACCAGATCGCCAAACCCACGGCGAGCCTGCTCGCGCTGTGCGCACTCACCGGCACCACGGTCGGTTCGGTGGTCTGGGGCCGCATCGCCGACATCTCCGGGCGTCGCGCGGCCATCCTGCTGTCGGCGCTGATGTTCATCGGCACCGCGATCTGCGGGGCGATGCCCTCGTTCGGCTGGAACCTCGCGATGTGCTTCCTGATGGGCGCATCCGCCGGCGGCCTGCTGCCGATCACGTTCACGCTGATGGCGGAGACGATCCCCGCCGCGCATCGCGGCTGGTTGCTGGTCGCACTCGGCGGCGTGGGCACGTCGGCAGGTTACCTGCTCGCGGCAGGCGCGGCGGCGACGCTCGCACCGATGTTCAGTTGGCGCGTGCTGTGGCTGCTCGGACTGCCGACCGGCGCCGCGATCATCTTCCTCAACCGTTTCATTCCCGAATCGCCGCGATTCCTGTCCAGCGCAGGTCTCGAACACGTTGCGCGCGCCGTGCTTCGCAAGTTCACCGGCGATGTCGAAGGCGGCATCGAACGCGAAGACGCCGCGCATCCCGGCCCGCCGGTCATCGACGAACAACACGCGGCATCGGGCATGCGCATGCTGATGCGCGGCCGGCATGCGCGCATCACCGCGGGCCTCGTTGTGTGCGGTGTCGCTTGGGGCCTGGTGAACTTCGGCGTGCTGCTGTGGCTGCCGGTGAATCTCACCGCGCTCGGCGTCGATGCGAAGGCGACCAGCGGGCTGCTCGCGAAGTCGGCAATCTATGCATTGCCCGGCATCGCGGTCGTGGTGTGGCTGTATCACCGCTGGAGCAGTTACCGCGCGCTGGTGCTCTTCATCGGGCTCACGGTGCTGTCGCTGATCGCGCTCGGTGCGATCGGGCTGATGGCCCTGCGCTCGCAGGAGCTCGTCATCGCAGTGGTCGTCGCACTGCTGATCAGCGTGAGCGGCGTCATCGCGATGCTGATTCCTTACGCGGCGGAGATCTATCCGGTGCACCTGCGCGGCACGGGTTCCGGCGCGGTGGCGGCGAGTTCGAAACTCGGCGGCATCCTCGGCGCGGGCTTGGGCGTGTACGGTTTTTTCCAGAACTTCGCGATGTCCGCGTTCCTGATCGCCATCCCGATGGCGGTATCGATGGTGATGCTGCTGCTCAGCGGCATCGAGACGCGCGGCGTCCGCCTCGAGGACATCCAGGCGTCGCTGGAGCACTGACCCGGCGCATCACGCCCTTGCGCCATTCGACGCGCGCTTGAACAACCACGCCGATGCCAGCCACATCGGAACGAAGACGGCCGCCGCGTAGCCGCCCTTGCCGTCGTGGCCCGCGAACATCGCGAATGCCGCGGCGATCGACTGCGCAGCCGCGGCCGCGATCATCGCGCTCGCCATGCCCTGCGCGCGCAAGCGCGCCGACACCGCGCCGATCGCACCGACCAGCAGCACGCCGGGGAACACGAGGTTCGCGACATCGCGCTCGCTGTCGATGATGCCGACCGCCAGCGTCACCCACGTCAGCAGGAAGCCGGTCACCACCGCCATGCCTGCGCCGGCGCGATACCAGCGGTCGCGCGACATGCGCGTCGCGACTTCGTACACGCCGCACGCGCCGTAGAGCATCGCGCCCATCACCACGAAGTCGGGCAGGGTCCAGTCGACGCCGGTGTCGAAGCGCATCGCGACGGCGGGCAGCAACAGCAGCGCGGTCGCGGCGCCCCAGACGAAGGGACGCAGGCGGTTGCGTGGAGCAGGGTGGATCGCGGCCATTCGGGACTCTCCGGTCGATGGACTTGCGCGACATTGGCGTCGCGCCAGGGGGTCAGAATGCCGCCCGCCCGTGGCCTCACGATGGCCGCTGTGTGAAGCGAGGACGAAGCCGCAGCCGCAGCAGGCGAAAACCGCCTCGCCGACTCATGAACCGCGCCCGCGCCGCCCGGCGGAGCGGACGGTCCCGTCCGGGGAATGAGCGTAGGATGGGCCGGGTCTTTGCTTCATTCGCGCGCTGCGCCCGGCCGATCGGCCGCCCGTTTCGCTCCCTCCACGCGATACCGCCTCTGCGGACGCCCCTTCGGGAGCAGCGCCATGTCCTGTATTTCCCTTTTTACCTCGTTTGCCGCCTTCGACCCGCGTGTCGCCTGCGGCCCGCCGTCGTCCCCGCCCGGCCTCGTCACGTGAGCGCGCTGCCCGTCGTCGCGCCCGCCGATTGCGGTCGCTGCGATGCCGTGTGCTGCCGGCTCACCGTGGTCGTGCAACCGGAAGACGGCATCGCCGAACACCTGACGACCGATCTCGACGGCCTGCGGGTGATGGCACGCGATGCCGAAGGCTGGTGCGTCGCGGTTGACAGCGCACGCATGTGCTGCTCGATCTACGACGCCCGTCCCGAGGTCTGCCGCCGCTTCAGCATGGGCGGCCCGTACTGCGATGCGGTGCGCGAGGACTACGCGGTCCACGGCTCACGCCTCATCGAATCCATGCTCGTCGGAGAACCCACATGACCGTCAAACCCCCGATCCGCCCGCTCGTCACCGCCGTGCCGTATGCGCGCCGCGTCGACCTTTCGCGCCAGATCACCAGTGAGCACATCAACGAGCACCTGGCCGCGTTCGAAGCCGCCGGTGGTCACGTCGAAGTGCTCGGCAATACGCCCACGCGCAAGCGCAAGGACGATGCGCCGCCGGTCACGCCGTCGGAGTAACGTAGCGCTACCGCGATCCGTCGCGATCCATCGATCCACCCGTCCCACAGGAGCATTCCACTTGCCGAAGCCCAATTACGCGTTCGAAAAGCGCCAGCGCGAGCTCGCGAAGAAGAAGCAGAAAGACGAGAAGGACGCGCGCAAGCGCGACGCAAAGGGCGTGAAGCCCGACGGCACCGACGCGCCGAACGACGCTCCGCCGGCCGACGCGCCGCGCTAGTCGTGTGATGCGCCGACGGGCCCGCGCCCGTCCGGTGCAGTGTCATCCGCGACGCGCGATCTGCGCGCCGCACGCGAGCGACGCGTTCCGCGTCGCCTCCGCCCCATTCCCTTACGCCGCAGCAGGCCGGACGTTCATTCCGAGCGCCGCGGCGATCTCGCGCATGGCTTCGTCGTCGCGGCTGTGCGTCATCCAGCCCGCATGCATGTCCGGGCCGATGTCGCGCACCCACAGTGTGTAGTGATGCTCGCGCAGGCGATCGAACGCGGTGTCGAGCAGTTCCGGCACGTCGGTGCCGTCGAGGAACTCGTCGTCGGTCGGATCTTCCACGCCCCAGTCGATGTGCAGGTCGAAGCGCGCGGCGAGCTCGTCCAGGCTTTCGACCACGCCGCGCGTATCGCCCTCGGCGACATGGAAGCCCGACTTCCAGTCGATCGCCTCGCGTAGCGCTTCCACGCCCGCATCCACGTCCTGGGTGCCCCCCGTGGCTTCCTGCCAAGCGGCGAACTGCGCCTGCGCGGCGTCCACGTCGTCCGGATTGATGAGCAGCAGCAGCTGCCAGATCACTGCTTCCAGCGCGGCCTCGTCGTCGAGGTCGGCCTGCGTTTCGAATGAGTGCGCGAAGTTGTCGTCGGGGTCGAATTCGGAATGCATCGCGGTGGCCGGCTGGGGCGGGCCGCCATCATCGCGCCGAACGCGTGCAGGACAAACATCGAAGCGACTGTTGCCCTTGCTTTCGACAGGCCGGGCATCGCCGCGAACGACGACACCCGGCCCGGATGCCGCGTCAGCCGCGGCTTGCGCTCTTGCGTGCGGACGTCTTGCGCCCGCCGCTCTTCTTCGCCGCGCTCGCGCGTCCGGCCTTCCTGGCGGCGGACTTGCGCGCGGTCTTCTTGGCTGCCGTCGCGCGACCGCCCTTCTTCGCCGCCGCCTTGCGGGCGGTGGACGTCGACTTGCGGGCCGTCGACTTCTTGGACGCGCTCTTGCGTGCGCCGGCTTTCTTCGCGGCGGTCTTGCGTGCACCACCCTTCTTTGCAGCGGTCTTGCGCGCACCACCCTTCTTCGCGGCGGTCTTGCGTGCGGTGCTCTTCTTGGTTGCGCTCTTGCGTGCGCCGGCCTTCTTCGCAGTGCTGTTGCGCGCGCCGCCCTTCTTGGCGGCCGACTTCTTCGTAGCCTTCTTGGTCGCCTTCTTGGCCGACTTGCGACCGCCGGACTTCTTCGCACCGCCGTCCTGTTTGTTGACGGTGGCCCAGGCGATGCGCTCGGCCGTGCCTTCGGATGCGCCGCGTTCGCGCTCGCTGTCCTCGATGTGCTCGGCCTTGCGCTTCTGCTTGCTCGAATACGACGACTTGTCACCACGTGGCATGTCGATCTCCTTATGAGGCGCTCGGGGTTGCGCCGCGGCCGGAATAACAACGCGCTTGTCGAGACGATGACAAGACGCGCGATCGCGATGCATCGGTCGCGACATCGATGCACGTCGACACAGTCGGTTCGATGGCTTCGACGGACCACGCAGATCGAACTTCGAGATGGGCGTGCATGCGTCGAACGATGCACGACGGGCCGTGTCGAACCGCTACCGATTCACCGACGCCGCGACCCCACGCACCAAGCGATTCACTGCGATCGCCGTGGGATCTTCGTCGTACGCACCGGCCGTAGTAACCATCACGAGATCCAGCGCGGGCACGACGAAAACGCGCTGCCCTCCGTTGCCGAACCCCGCATGCCAGGGCAACGTGCGGCCGTGCCAGTCCAGCGTGCCGGCCCACCACTGGCCGCGATAGGTGAAGTCGGCGACGCCCGTCTCGCGACCGGGCGCCCATGCATCCTTGAGCCATGCCGCCGGCACGACGCGCGCGCCGTGCCATCGCCCATGGTCCTGCGCGAGACGCCCGATCTTCAGCAGGTCGCGTGGTCGAAGGCGCAGCCCGTTGAAGGGCATCGGCCTGCCGTGCAGGTCCTTCACCCACTCCCAGTGACGGATGCCGAGCGGCACGAACAGCCGGCGCGCCGCGTACTGCTCGACGTCCTCGCCGGTGCCGCGCGAGATCAGGTCGGCGAGCAACGCGGTGGCGCCGCCGTTGTAGTTGAACGTGTCGCCGGGCGCGGTGGCCATCGGACGTTTGAGCACGTAGACGGGGAGGTCCTTGCGCGAGAACAGGCGCAGCTCGTCGTTGATGCCGGGCGCGCCTTCGGTCCATTCGAGGCCGGTTGTCATGTCGAGCAGATCGCGCACGCGGATGTGGCTCGCGTTTTCGGCGGCGACGTCCTGCAGGCGCGGATACGCCGTCGACAGGTACGTATCGGGCGCCGGCACCTTACCGTCGGCGAGGGCGATGCCGTACAGCAGCGACGTCACGCTCTTTCCGATCGAGCGCACGTCGTGCAGCGTCGATGCATCGAAGCTGCGGCGCACCGAGACGAGCGCATACACCGAGCGGTCCCGACCGCCCTGGTAGTACTCGGCGACGAGTCGGCCATGCCGTTCGACCAGCACCGAATGCACGTTGTACGGGCCGTCGAGAACGTGCGTGATCGCGGCGGTCAGCGCCGCATCGTCGAAGCCTTCGGCGGCGGGCGTCGACACGGTCCAACCGTCATCGAGTTCGAGCGGTGCAGGGCCCGTGCGTGCATCGACCGGTCGCCACCAGACGAACCACGCGGCGACCGCCATCACGATGCAGAGCAACGCGAAGCGGTGCGCGCGGAACGACGAATGGGTCACGGGCCGCGCTCGGTTCGACGAAGCGGCGATTCTGCACGCGAACCGTTACCGCGGTCGCGTGCCGGCGTGCGTCAGCCGGGCCAGTACCCGTCCGGCCAGCGCTGCATCACCGCGCGATAGCTGTCGGGGTCCACGTACCACATCTGCGGCGCGCGCCAGCCGACGCATCGGCCGTCCAGACGCAGCGTGAGTTGCTTGGGGCTCTCGCCGAGCAGCTCGCAGAGCAGCGCCCAGTTCGGCGCGGTGATGGACACGAAGTCCTGCGGAGGGCGGGTCGATCGGATGGCGGGCATGCCGCCAGTCTCGCCCTGCGCATCTCACAGGCTGAGAAGCCTTTCGCGACGCGGGCTTGGCGTCAGCCCTTGCGCACCATCGCCACGCCCGCGATCACCAGGAACGCGCCGCCGACGCGCATCAGGCTGATCGGTGCGCGCGGCAGGCCGAGCGCGCCGTGGTGGTCGAGCCATAGCGCCATCGCGATTTGCCCGGCGATGCCGATGGTGATCAGCGACGCCAGCCCGATGCGCGGCGCGGCGTACGCGGCGATGGCGACATACGTCGCGCCGTAGACGCCACCGATCCACGCGTACCACGGCAGCGGGCCGAACGATGCGAGTGCAGGGCGGTTGCCGCTTGCCAGCCACGCGACGAACAAGGCCGTGGTGCCCACCGCGAACGAGATCAGCGCCGCGAGCAACGGCGAACCGCCGGCACGCGCGAGCATCACGTTGGTCGGCGCCTGCAACGCGATCATCGCGCCGGCGAATACGACGAGCAGGATCGGCAGCAGCATCATTGGATTCACGAAGGTTCCCCGGTCGAGATGGCGACCGCCCGCATCGCGGACGTGCCGCCATTCTCGCCGCAAACAGCGGCCGGGCCCATTCGGTCGAACAGGCCCGGCCGTCGTCGTCATGCCGGTCAGAAGCTGGCGCGCATGCCGACTGTGTAGACGTTCGTGTTGTCACCGACTTCGACGTCGCCGGTCACGCCCCATGTGTCGTTGAGCTTGTACTGCCCGCCGACTTCCGCGGAAAAACGGCTGTCGCCGTAGGCACGATCGGTGTAGTGCGCTTTCGCCCAGCCTTCGACGTGATCGCCCATCGCGCCGCGCACGCCTGCGCTTCCACGCCACGTTTCCGTGGTGATTCCACCCACGTAGTCACGCAGGTAACTGCCTTCGCCGATCAGCTCCACGTGCGGCGCGATGCGATAGCCGTATCCGAGGCCGAGCTGCGAAGTGGACGAGTCGTAGCTGTAAGACTGGTTGTGGGCGGCCGTGCCTTGGCGATACCCACCGAAGCCGTACACGCCGCTATCCCCGAGTGCAGCCGAGCCACGCAGATAGCCACCGTCGAAGTTTTCGTCGTGCCCCACCCACGACGGTAGATCCTGGTGTTGGCGGGCCACGCCGAACTCGACGTAGTTATGGGACAGCTCCTGCGCAAACGCCGCGCACGGCAGTACAGCCACCAGGACAGTGGCGAGGACAAGCACACTCTTCATGAGATTCCTTCGTGCAAGAAGCCCGCGATACGCGGGGCGATCCGCCGTGGACCGCGGATGACGGACACACGAAGTACACGGCCGGTTCCGGTCGTGTTGCCGCTTATTCAGTTAGCGACGAATGCCGCGCATCACGAATAACGGAATGCTGACGAACGACGTGTCGTAGCTCTCGAAATATCGTGATTCGCGTAAGAAATTCGTTCGTCGTGGTGCTCGTTGTCGCAGCGGGCGCACTCACGAAATGCGGTGCATCACAATGCGTTGCGGTGTCATGTCACGCCCACCGCGGTGATGGCCCGGAAATCGACACATCTCGCGGGCGTCGTCGGCACGTCGCTCGCTGCGATCGACACATTCGATCCGACCAACGGCCTGCACGCGCGCATCGATCACGCCCAACCTGCCTTCCCACCCGCAGGAGCTGCCGCATGTACATCGACGGATTCGTCGTCCCGCTGGACGAAAAGAACCTCGGCGCCTATACCACCATGGCCGAAACGTTCGCACGCAAGGCCAAGTCGCACGGTGCCATTGGTACCGTCGAGGCGGTCGGTGACGGGCTCGAGCACGGGCACACCACCGACTTCTATCGCGCCGTGCAGGCCAAGGACGGCGAGAACGTGCTGTTCTCGTTCGTTGTCTGGCCCGACAAGCCCACGCGTGACGCCGCATGGGAAAAGATCATGTCCGACCCCGACATGCAGCCGGGCCCAGAGCCGATGCCGTTCGACGGCAAGCGCATGTTCTGGGGCGGCTTCAAGCCGATCATCAACACGCTGGGCCTGCATTGACCGCGTAGGCGATCACGCGCAGCGACTTCCCGACAAAGCAAAGGCCGCACGATGGTGCGGCCTTTCATGCATGCAGATCGGGCGCGACGTTCGGTTGCACGTCGCAGGCGCGGGATCGCCGCGCCATCCGACACCGCATCTGGACGCACATCGGCTCGCATGGGCGATCGCCCGGCGCCGTGTGTACGTCCGCGGCGACTCAGGTCGGCGTAAACGGCTTGTTGGCCTTCTTCTCGTTCTTCGCGGCGCGCTTTTCCTCTGGCGTCTTCGCCGGCTTCTTCTTCGTTTCCTTCTTGCGGTCCATTCCCTTACTCATGACGCACTCCACGTCCGCAGGGCATTGCGGGGTCGGGTGAAGCATGGCACGGCGGCGGTGCGCACGACGCAAAGTCCGTCGGGCGGTCGAGCGTACGAACGGGCCCGCCGACGACGGACGGCCTGCCGAGCTCGCGGCATTGCACCGCCTGCGCACGCCGGCCGATATGCTCACTGCGTAGCCGCCGCCCGACGAATGCACACCTCCGGAGCACACGCGTGATCGATCCGCTCGCGAATTCCGACGCCGCCCCGCAGCATCCCGCGCCGCCCCGGCCGTTCTACCGGCACCTCTACTTCCAGGTGCTGGTCGCGATCGTCGCGGGCGTGCTGCTCGGGCATTTCGACCCGGCGCTCGGCGCATCGATGAAGCCGCTCGGCGATGCCTTCATCAAGCTGGTGAAGATGATCATCGGGCCGGTGATCTTCCTGACCATAGTTACCGGCATCACGGGCATGCAGCAGCTGCGCGGCGTCGGGCGCGTGTTCGCCAAGGCGATGGCGTACTTCCTGTTCTTCTCGACGCTCGCGCTCATCGTCGGGCTGGTGGTCGCGCACGTGGTGCAGCCGGGCGCCGGCCTGCACGTCAACATCGCGGCGCTCGATCCATCTGCGGTGAAGGATTACGTCGCGCGCTCGCACGAACTCACGCTTACCGGTTTCCTGCTCGAAATCATTCCGACCACGCTGATCAGCCCGCTCGTCGGCGACAACATCCTGCAGGTGCTGTTCGTCGCCGTGCTGTTCGGCATCGCACTGATGCTGACCGGCGAACGCGCGCGGCCGGTGGTCGCACTGCTCGACGCGCTGCTTGCGCCGGTATTCCGCATGGTGCACATGCTGATGCGGCTTGCGCCCATCGGCGCGTTCGGCGCAATGGCCTTCACCATCGGCAAATACGGGCTCGCGGTGCTAGCCAACCTCGCGTGGCTGGTCGGTTCGTTCTACCTGACGTCGCTGCTGTTCGTGCTGGTCATCCTCGGCATCGTCGCGCGGCTCTGCGGCTTCTCGATCCTCAAGCTGATCCGTTATCTCAAGGCCGAGCTGCTGCTGGTACTCGGCACGTCTTCATCCGAATCCGCATTGCCCTCGCTGATGGAGAAGATGCAGAACGCGGGCTGCGCGAAGTCGGTGGTCGGCCTGGTCGTGCCGACCGGCTATTCGTTCAATCTCGACGGCACCAACATCTACATGACGCTCGCCGCGTTGTTCATCGCGCAGGCGACCGACACGCCGCTCACGCTCGGTCACCAGATGGCGCTGCTGCTGGTCGCGATGCTCAGCTCGAAGGGCGCGGCGGGCGTCACCGGCGCCGGCTTCATCACGCTCGCCGCGACGCTCGCGGTCGTGCCGGAAGTTCCAGTGGCCGGCATGGCATTGATCCTCGGCGTCGATCGCTTCATGAGCGAATGCCGCTCGCTGACCAACTTCATCGGCAATGCGGTGGCGACGGTGGTGGTCGCGCGCTGGGAGAACGCGCTGGATCGCGATGCGCTGCGTGCCGCACTGGATGGCCGGCCACGTGTGATCGCTGCAGCCGGCGAGGCGGCGGTCGACTGAGCGTGGTTACGACGCGTGGTATCGCGCCGCCGGCCGATCGCGCGACACGTTCTGCACCAGCTTCTGTTCGGCGGCGACATACGCGTCCCAGTCCGCCACGTCGGGCAGCGACGGAATACAGATCGCTTCCTCCATCTCGAGCGCACGCAGCGATGCGACCACCAGATCGTCGGCCGACATCACGCGTTCGGGCGGGAAGTTCGAGATCGCATTGCCGGCGACTTCGTGGAAGTCCGTCGCGATCACACCGGGAATCAACAGTTGCACGTGCACGCCGGTGCCTGCGGCCTCGGCCTGCATGGTGCGGGTGAACGCCATTACGTAGTTCTTCGACGCGCCGTAGCCGGCGTTACCCGGCATCTGCATGAAGACCGTGCCCGACGCGACATTGATGATGCGCCCGCGACCGGCGGCGACCATGCGCGACATCGCCGCGATCGACAGCCGCGTGAGCGCGAGCACGTTGACGCGCAGCATCGCGGCGGTCGCATCGGCGTCGAGTTCGGCCACGCGGCCACGCGCTGCATAGCCCGCGTTGTTCACCAGCAGGTCGACGGCCGGCTCCGCAGCGAGCCGATCGACCACGCGCTGCACGCCGTCGTCCGATTCGAGATCTGCCGGCAGTACTTCGACGTCGATGCCGTGCGCCTGTCGCAATTCGTCCGCCAATGCGTTGAGCCGGTCGGCACGTCGCGCCACCAGCACCAGCGCATGGCCGGTGCGCGCGAGGTGTTGCGCATAGGACCGACCGATGCCGGCGGATGCGCCGGTGACGAGTGCGCGGGGAGAAGGATTCATCGACGGGCTCCGGGGTCGGGACTGCAGCTTCTAGGCGGTGGGCGGTTAAACGAATGTCGGCGACGCGAGCGTGCATCAACTCTCCGCGCGACGCCTGCGGCACGTCGCATCGACATCGTCGACATGCGAACAGCCGCTCGATCACGACGACGCCACCGCGCCACGCCTACGGTGCGCGTCTTTCAGGGAGATCGACCATGGCCACCAGCGGCAAACGCATCGCCATCCTCGCCACCGACGGGTTCGAGCAGTCCGAGCTGATGAAGCCGCGACAGCTGCTCAAGGACGCCGGTTTCCAGGTCGACGTGATTGCACCGAAGCCCGGCGAGATCCGCGGCTGGTCGGAAAAGAACTGGGGCGACACCGTGCCGGTCGATGTCGAGCTGTCGCAGGCGCGCGCCGACGACTACGACGCGCTGGTGCTTCCGGGTGGCGTCATCAATCCCGACCAGCTGCGCACGCAGGACGCGGCGGTCGAGTTCGTGCGCGCCTTCGATCGCGCCGGCAAGACGCTAGCCGCGATCTGCCACGGCCCATGGCTGTTGGTCGAGGCCGGTGTCGCGAAGGGCCGCAATGTCACGTCGTGGCCGTCGGTGCGCACCGACCTGCAGAACGCCGGCGCGACATGGAAGGACGAAGCCGTCGTGCGCGACGGGCACCTCATCACCAGTCGCAAGCCCGACGACATTCCGCAGTTCGCGGACGCGGTGATCGACGCATTGCGTTGATCGACCCGAGCGCGTCGCGCGTATCGACGTCTTCCGTGCGTGCACAAGCATCGGCTACCCGCGCGTGCGGACCGGATCGAAGCGGGCGAGTGCAGCACCGCCCGCTTCGATCGCTCGGTGTTGCAGCGAACTTTAGTCCGGCGATGCCATCTTGCGGCTGCTCGTGGACGTGCGTGCGTCCATGAAGACGCGGCCTGTCGCCTTGAACGACGAATAGCTCCAGCGCTGCTGCGGCTGCAGGCCGTAGGTCATGCCGCAGTTCCAGCCACCGTCGGTCATCAGGCAGACGCGCACGTCGACCGGTACCCCGCAGCCGTTCATGACGCTCGCGGCGGTGTTGCCCTTGAAGGTCGCGTCGGTCTTCACTTCCGGCGTGGTGACGCAGCGGTTCGCATCGGTGTCGGTCGACGCCTTCAGCTTCTCCGTCTGCTCGCGACGCTTGGCTTCCGCATCGCGCGTCGCCTTCGCTGCGGCATCGGCCTTGCGCTGCTGCTCTACCTTCGCGGCGTCGGCCACCTTGGCCTTGGCCTCGGCGTCGCGTCGCGTGCGCTCACGTGCCTGTGCTGCTTCCTGCGCGCGTGCGGCCTGTGCATCGTCATCGTTGGACGACGCAGCGTCGGATGCGTCGTTCGTGACCGGCTGCGCGACATTGGTGTCATCGCGCCGTGTCGCGGCGTTCTGTGCCGGTGTCGGCGCCGCCGTCGCGCCGCGCGGGCGCCAATCCGGTTCGTCGACCAGATACGCGCCGCTGTATTTGTAGATGAAGTTGTCGCGCCCGGTGGCGGCCTGCGCAGCGGAGTCCACGGACTCCGAGCACAGCGCGATGTGCTCGGACATGCCCAGGTATTTCTGCGCGATGTACGTGCGCCACTCGGTCAGGTAGTCGCCCGCGGCCGACACGGGAAATACCTGCGACACGGTGACGACACCGACCCCCGGATTGCCGTCGTGCGACAGCGCGGTACAGAGCGTCCACTGCTCGGCGTGCGCGCTCATCGCGCAGGAGAAGGCGAGTGCGAGTGCGGCTTTGGATAGGAAGCGTGATGCCATGGCGTGTCCCCTGGTAGTTGTCGTGGTGGGCGCTGCGGCGCTCGGCGGCCGGCATGGCGAAACATGCGCGCGCGCACGCGCGGCGCGTCGCGGGGTTTGTGCCTCGATGCTTGGACTGCACGGACTGCGCAGTCGTCAGTCGCGGCAGAGCCCCTTGGCCTTCAAGTGCACGTCGACAGAAACGATCCCGGTCTTGCAGACCTTCGGCTCGAGCTGCTTTGCGCGTGCCTGCTCCTGCGGACCGCCTTCGCCCAGTGCCAGCGCTTGGTAGAGGCCGACGCACGCCATCCGGTCGTCGAGTCCGCAGCCCTTCTCGAATGCTGCGCGGGCACGCACCGCGTCCTTCGGTACCACTGCGCCCAACATGAGCTGGCTGCCCAGCGTGCCGCAGTCGCCGCCATCACCCGCGTTGCAGCTTTGTTCCAGCTCGTCGATCCAGCCGGACGCGACTGCATTGCTGCCCGCAAGCGCAAGGCCGGCTGCAACGAGTGCCGCCGTTACGCGGCGTCGTGCGTGTTGGTTCTTCATTGTTTCCCCCCTGTTTGAAGTCGCTGTGGACCGGGTCGATTCTGTGGCGGGCCTCCTCGCGCGGCAAGGTCGCGACGCGGCGGGCGGGCGCACTGCAAGGAACGGGCACTGCCTGGCGTCCCGATGGACGCCGCGATTCATGCCCGGCTCGCGTGCGGTCGCGGGGACATCCAACGCACGGGACGCGCGAGCGGGGTTGCTCGGCCCCGAAGTGGAGCGCTTCGCGACGCATCCGGAGGGCTCTCGCATGGCTGCCGGTGCTTCCACAACTGTTCCGAGCGAAGCCCGGTCCGCACCGACCTGCAGAACGCCGGCGCGACGTGGAAGGACGAAGCCGTCGTGCGCGACGGCCACCTCATCACCAGCCGCAAGCCCGACGACATTCCGCAGTTCGCGGACGCGGTGATCGAGGCGTTGCGCTGACCTTGGTACGCGCAGCGACGGCGTTGTCACTGCAAGCGCATGTTGAGACCTCGCGTGTCTCTGCGGAGGCGGCTGCCGTCTAGTCGGCCGTGTAATCGTCGACGCGAACGATGGTCAGCCACGGGCTGTCGTCGGCTTCCTTGCGTTCGACATAGGCATCGAGTGCGGCAGCAGCTTCGTCGCGGCTGTCGTAGCTGCCCGTCGCGGCCATGTTCTGCGCGCTGATGCCGCCCGCGGCGCAGTAGTCGTCCGCGTACGCCGATTCGGCATGGTTGCCGAAGCCGAACCGCGCCGAGTCCTGGCTGTGCTGTGGCGCGTCGGCATCCTCGTCATCGGCGTCGACGCTCACCACGGCCGCGAACATGTAGACGTTTTCGTCGGCCTCGTCGCTGCACTGGGCGGTGGCCCAGTACCAGCGTTCGGACGCTGCGCAGTCGACGGCGAACAGCAGGAAGGCGGCAGCGAACGCCGCGCGAACGATCGATTTCATGACGACGGCTCCCCAGTCGGGTCATGCAGAGGTTGGACGCGGCCGTTGCGGCCACGCCATCAAAGTGCCGGGCGCCGGCGCGGCATGCAAGCCGGCGCAGCGCAGCTCTACGGCAGCGTGAACTTCCGCATCGGCCGCGTGGGCCACACCGAGGTGAACTGCGCGCCGCCGTTAAGGCGGTAGGCGGCGGACAGGCCGGCCTCAACGCCCAGCTTTTCCAGCACATCCTTCGCGCGCCGGAACGTGGGGCGCGGGTCGGCGGTGAGCATGAAGAAGTTGATCTCCTTCGCGCTCACGTCGTGCCCTTCCAGCTCGACGGCATTGCCCAGCGCCGCCTTCAGTTCGTTCTCGACCGTTGCCAGGAACGCTTCGTCCGTCAACGACTTGCGCCAGAGCTTGATGACCAGCTGATAGTCCATGGCGCGATTGTAGGCGTGGCGTGTGTAGCGAAAAGTCGAGACGCAGCGGTCAGCCGCCACGCACCCGCAATGTCAGACCCCGCAGGAAATACCGAAGCAGCTGGTCGCCGCACAGGCGGAAGTTCTTGTGGCCCGGCTGGCGGAACAGCGCGGACAGCTCCGGCTTCGAGATCGGATGCCCCGCGGCTGCGAACACCGCATGCATGTCGACGTCCTTCAGCTCGAACGCGACGCGCAACTTCTTGAGCACGGCGTTGTTATTGACGCGCTTCTCGGGCGGACGCGGCGTCGCATCCTCGCGCGGGCCGCGGCAATGGATCACCAGCCCGTCGAGGAACAGACCGAGCAGGCGGTCGTCGAAATCCTGGAAGCCGGGCTCGTCCTCCTTGCGCAGGTAGGCCTGCACATCGGCCTTGTCGAGCACCACGGCCGGGTCGGCCATCTGGACCAGGTTGGCGACGTGCGCGTCGCTCAGGTCCAGCATGTAGCGCACGCTGCGCAGGACGTCGTTATTGATCATGGGTTTGCGCGGCACGGCGGGAAGACCCGCGCAGGATAAAGGACTGGCGCGGTCAGGCCCGTAATCGCGCCGACGCACGACCGGGCGCGACCGTCCGCAGCGCGTTCAATCGTGCAGCGGGAACGACTTAATCGGCTTCACCACGCCGTAGCTTTCCTTCGACGGCTTGCCCTCCATCGGAGGCAGGTCCATCACCGGTTCCGTAAGCCGCGCATCCGGCATGCGATCGAGCAGGTCGCGGATCAACGTGAGCCGGCCGCGTTTCTGGTCGTTGAAATCGACCAGCGTCCACGGCGCCTGCTCGGTATGCGTCGCACACAGCATGGCCTCGCGCGCCTCGGTGTAGGCGTCGTAATGCGTGCGCGCCTGCAGGTCGATGGGCGACAGCTTCCAGCCTTTCAGCGGATCGGTGCGACGTTCCTGGAAGCGTTCTTCCTGCAGTTTCTGGTCGACGCAGAGCCAGTACTTGAACAGGTGGATGCCGTCGTCGACGAGCAGGCGCTCGAACAGCGGCGCCTGCCGCAGGAAGGCGTCGTATTGCTCATCGGTGCAGTAGCCCATCACCCGTTCGACGCCGGCGCGGTTGTACCAGCTGCGATCCATCAGCACGATCTCGCCGGCTGCGGGCAGGTGCGCGACGTGGCGTTCGAAGTACCACTGCGCGGCTTCGCGATCGGTGGGCTTGGGCAGCGCGACGACGCGGCACTGGCGCGGGTTGAGGTGCTCGGCGATGGCCTGGATCGCGCCGCCCTTGCCGGCGCTGTCGCGGCCTTCCATCAGCACGAGGACGCGGCCGCCGGTGTGCGCGAGGGATTGGGAGAGGGCGATGAGCTCGAGCTGCAGGGGCTCGAGGAGGGCGCGGTAGGCCTTCTTTTTCAGGTGGCTCATGGGGCTCTCGTGGCGGTGCGATGTCGGTGGTTGGACTGTCGCTCTCGTGGGGTGCACGGGCTGTTTGTGCTACGGGTAGAAGCGTTTCGTGCGCTGAAGCGCCCGAGTCACTTTCTTTGCTGGTGCAAAGAAAGTAACCAAAGAAAGCACCTTCCCCGAGGGATCTACAGCCTGCGACTGGCGGGACTGTCGAGATCGCCACACTCGGCATCCTTCGGCCCGCCGCAGCGCGGCGGGCGCTCAGCGGCGCGCGAACCTGCGGTTCGCAAGCAACGCCGGATCGCCAAGTGGCGACGGCGCGCGTCCTGCGCGCCGCCCGTTGGGTCTTGTGTGGCCGTGTTGCGGTCGTTGCGTCGGCGGACGTGTCGCGCCTTCGCGCTCGTCAGGTATCCGATTCCGACTGCACGTAGACCTGCACGTCGTCGTCGCTATCGCCGTCGACTTCGAGGATCACGGTGATCGGTCGGCATCAGACCTGGCAGTCTTCGATGTAGCGCTGCGATCCGCCGCTGCTGTCGACGACGAGGTCGATGGGTTCGCCGCAGTAGGGGCATTCGACTTCGCGGGTGGACAGCATGAGGTTCTCGATGCGCGGTAGTGGTGCCCGAGCGTGCGCCGTGTGGTGCGGTCAGCGCGCGAACGCCGGGAACGTCGGCAGCTTGGTGATGTCGCGCGGGTCGTGCTGGATGATCACGGTCGCGGACAGGTTCGTCGCCATCTTGCGCAAGCGGTCGAGTGACGCCAGCGATTGCGCGCGGTCGGTGTTCCAGGTGGGCACGCCGTCGCTGCGGTAGTTCTCGCGGAAGTGGGTCACGTCGCCGGTCAGCAGCACGTTGCCCATCTTTTCCAGGCGCACCAGCAGGCCGTGGTGGCCCGGCGTGTGGCCGGGCAGGTCGATCATCACCACCGTGCCGTCGCCGAACACGTCGTGGCGGTCGCCGGTGACGGGCTCGACCTTGCCGCCTGCGATCCACGGCGCGAAGCGTGCACGCCGCGCGGCGAAGTCCTTTGCGTTCATACCGGCCGGCGGGTTGGCCGCGCTCACCACCGCCCAGTCGCGTTGGCCGATCAGCAACTTCGCCTTCGGGAAGTCGGCGAGCTGCCCGGTGTGGTCGCCGTGGTAGTGGCTGATGCCGACGTTGGCGATGTCCTCGGGGCGCAGGCCGATGCGCGCGAGCTGCTGCACGATCGACACCTTCGGCGCTTCCGGCGCGCCATCGACCGCGTTGCCCGTGTCCCACAGCAGGTAGTCCTTGCCGTGGCGGATCAGGTAGCAGCTGTAGGTGAGCGGCAGCTTCAGCCGCTCATGCTCGAAGGTGTCGGAGAACGACGCGACGCTGACCGGCGCCGGCTCGTTGCCGCAGTCGAGACGCGCGAGCGCCACGTCGGCGGCGTTCGCGGCGAACGCGGCACTGCACAGGGCGACGACGGCGATCACGCGCGACGCGTGGGCGATGGGGCGGGGCATGCGCATCGTTCGCTCGGTAGTGGCCGATCGGGACTAGACGCGATTGTGGCCCGGCATCGCGACGACGGGCGCTGCTTCCCGCGCCACCTGTCGCTTCGCCGACGGCCGGCGCTGTGACGATGCCGACTCGCGATCGAGGTTTGCAGCGATCACGCGCTTCCCGCATCGTGACCGCTACAGCGTGACCTCACGCATGACCGGAATTTCGAGATGACCGACGCATCCGCCGAACCGCTGTACCGCCTCTACGGAGAGATGGCCGCACTGAAGGCCGTGGTGGGCGTGATGCTGCCCTTCAGTTCGCAGCCACAGGCGCTGCTGTCGGTCATCGAGTCGCTGGAGCAGGCGACGATGGAGACGCTCGGCGCGCTGCCTGAAAGTCATCCGATGCGCGACGGCTTCCAGGGGACGCTGGAGAACTACAAGCTGATCCTGCGCAAGTCACTGGAGGATGCGGCGCGGGCGGCGAACGACGGCGAGTAGTCGCGACCATCGCGTCCTGAGCGATTGATCGGCCGTCGAGACCTGATGCTCGTCAGTTGCGCGAACGCACGAGCGTGTATCGCTTCGGTGCATGCGTGACTTCGCACATAAGCCCCAACGCGGCGGCAAGTTCTTCACCAGGCGACGCATCGCGTCGAAGTCGTAAGGCAGATCGATTCGGTCAGCGAGTGTCGGGCGCATGGTGGTCACGCAGTCGGAAGATCGCGTTCGACGAGCGCTAATCGCGACAGCCGATCTTCCGGCGCGCCGCATCGCGATCGGCCACCGGAATGGCGTCTAGCGCCGTCCGCTCCAAGTCTCCCTGCTCGACACGGATGATTTCGTAGAGCTCCGGCGACAGTTGGCGCCAGCCCACATAGCCGCAGCTGACAGCGCCGTTCGGATAATCGACGATGTAATCAACGGCGACATAGCGCCCTGGCTCGGTGCCTTCCGGGTCGTCCTGCCAGTCGAGCTCGGACAGGCGTGGCGCGCCGGGACCTCCTGCTGCATCACGGAACGCGACGGATGCCTTGATCATCCCGTCGTTCAGAAGCGCCCGCTTCATTTCGCTGGAATAGATCGACGCCAACATCGCTCGATCGCCCGCGTCACGCGCCTTGAGGTAGTCGAGCATGTTCGACCGCACGCGCGCCTCGTCTCTCGCCGTCGGAGCAGGGCGTTCCGCCGAGTCGTGGACCAGCGGTGGCGAATCGCCGCACTGGACGTCCTGCGCCAGCATCAATTGCTTCGATCCTTTGCCGGTCAGCGGCTCGGATCCCTCGAACGTGTAATGGCCCAGTGTGACCCGAGCGCCCTGGCACAACTGCGCGAAGGCGGGCGCGAGCAGTGCCTGTGCGTGCTGCACATCCGTCGTGTCCGGTACCGTAGCGCGGACGCGGAAACGGCCCGCACCGTGGTCCTCCGCATTGATCTGCAATGGAGGTGCGGCGAGCGAAGGCGCCGCAACCAGCAGCGAAGCGAAGGCAATCAGTAGGCGGGACATAAGCGGAGCCTGGCGGATATGCCCGCCACGATAAGGCGTCGTCCTGACGCATTCAATTTCGTGGCGACGTGCATGCCATTGCTCGCTTGACCTTACGAGTTCGGCAGCGTTGCCGTCACGATCCTGCTGCGTATCAGCAGCATCGTGCTCCCACGTCAGGCAACACCTGGAAGCGGTGGCGGCTCCGCCGTGGCGTCGTTCGCGGTTGCGGTCGACGCGTGCCCGCGCAGGTCACGCGCCAAGATCACGTACGTATTGGCGACCATGTCGCCCAAGCGTTGCTTGTGTCGCGATGCAACCACCGCGATACCGGCCGGGATGCCGCCGGCGAGCAGCGGGTTCACTTCGATCAGGCGAAACAGCGTGCGCACGAGGCTCTGCCCCAGCGACGGACGTCCGCCCGCTGCATTGACGACGCGCGTGCCGGTGGCGAACTTCCCAACGGTCTTTCCGAACAGTATCTCCATCGCAGGGAAATACGCCACGAGCAGCGCGATCCACACCACGAGCGTCGCCTGGTATCGCTCGTTGCCGAGCACGTAGTCGGGGATGAGCAGGAACGACGCCAGCACGATGAAGTCGATCCACGCGCCGAGCCAGCGGCGCACGACGATGGAGGCGTCGTATCCGGCGGCGATCGCTGCGACCGGAAGCGGTGGGCTGCGGTCTGGTTCTTTGTTCGTCATGAGGTCCCCTGCTTTGGTTATGCGCCCCGAGCGCAAACGAACGATAACCAAAAGCAGGCGCTGCGCCTGTTGGACCTACGGCCGGCGATTGGACGCGCGTCGCTGCAGGGACCCTGTATTACGACGCCGGGTCGTAATGGAAGACGCGCAATTCCTGTGCGCAGCGGCACGCTTCGGCGAGGCGGGCGGCCCATTCGATGGCGGCGTCGCGCGTGGGCAGTTCGAGGATGGTGAAGCCACCATTGAGCTTCGGCCCATCGGGGTATCCGTTATCGACTGTCGTGCCGTCCGCGGAGACGAGCGCGACCAGCACGCCTTCGTCGATGCCGCCGCCGAATATGTAGACGCCCGCGGCCTTGGCCTGTTCGATCACGGCGTGCGAGTCGCGTACGACATCGTCCCATTCGCCGTCGGGGACGATCATTGCGGGGGCGGGGAAGGAGATCAGGTATTTGGACATTTCGCGTTCCGTGTCGCGCGATTGCTCGCGTGCAGAAGAGCGTTTCGTGCGCTGACGCGCCCGAGTTACTTTTCTTTGCTGGTGCAAAGAAAAGATAACCAAAAGAAAGCACCTTCCCCGATCAGATCTACAGCTCGCGCTTCACAGGTCCATACGATCCGCACACTCGCCATCCTGGCTCGGGTGCGGACGGCGCGCGTCCTGCGCGCCGCCCTTCGGGTCTTGCGTGCTGCGCAGCAGTCGATGGTCAGGACCTCGCGGAATCGGGTACGACACTACCGCGACTCGGGATCCGCCTTACGGCGTCGCTGACCCGCTCGTGCGGGCGATGGTTTCATCGAGATGCCCGACGGGAATGCCGAGGAACGTAATGCGCCCGTGGTTCGAGAGCGTCGTGCCGTCGGGCGATAAGTCGAGCACCTGATGCATGCGTAGGCCGTGGCGGGGCGCGTAGCGAACCGAGAGCCGCTCGCCTTCCACGGTGGCGACGCCGGGGCCAGTCGCATCGCTGAGGGTGAACGTGTAACGGCCGTCTCCGACCGGGCGCACCAGCCACTCGCGCGAACGATCGGGTTCGCCCTGCATGTGCACCCACTGCGCGACGTGGAGTGTCCCGTCGGCGTCGCGATGGCCGCGGTTGTCGACCGTGTATGGGGTGGCGCGTCCGAAGCCGATCTTCAACGTGCCTGTGCCTTGCGATTCGCCCTCGAACATGGACAGGGGATCGGCGGCAGCGGGCATCGCGTGGGCGATCAGTGCCGTCGCAAGGACAAGAGGGAGCAGGCGGTGCATGAAGTCGATTAGCGCCTGCGCTC
Source organism: Lysobacter sp. HA35 (assembly GCF_054061195.1). NCBI lineage: Bacteria > Pseudomonadati > Pseudomonadota > Gammaproteobacteria > Lysobacterales > Lysobacteraceae > Lysobacter > Lysobacter sp. HA35. Next base: position 2,946,961 of record NZ_JBSSDY010000001.1, read on the forward strand.
CGTGAGCGGGGCGGGAACGTCCGTCGCGTTCCGCTTGAGACAATGCTGGCCCCTCCGTCTACTCCGCACGGCTACCGTTTGTGTGGCGCGCCATGTTCGTCGCCCACTTCGGCGAGGTGCGTCGCGGTGTCGCGCTTGCTGATCAGTTCGAGTTCCTGTTGCACGAGACGCCCGATTGGCATGCCCTGGACGCCCGGTGCCGTAAACAACGCGGTGAATCGCACGCGAGCCGCGTCGAAACGCCCGAGGCGGCGCTCCAGTTCGCCGGCGATCTGCTGATACGACGCGCGTTCGTCCTTACTCATGCTCGAGTCTCGGAGGAGCAATACGTCGATGGAGTCGAGAGCTGCCTGCGCATATCGCGGGTAGCGAGGATCTTTCTCGACTTCCCATGTCGCTCGAAGCAGCGCACTCGCGATCTCGTTCTGCGGCGCACCCAGCTTTTCCATCAGGCGCGACGCGAGGAAGTAGTTCGACTCGCTCTTCTGCAGCGCCTGATAGTCGGGAGAGAGAACGAATGGTTGGAGTGTCTTAATTTCGGCCGGAGTGAAGTCCTGCTTGAACAGGACAAATCCATTCTTGGGGCATCTGGCCATGGGCCACGGGGACGCAATCGCGCCCACCGGGCGGCGATCAAGGTTCTGCCCGAATTGCGTGCCCGACATGGCAAGCGTCGCGGTGAATGCCTCGCCGCCGATCGGGCATTTGAGCTGGACGGGCATCAGCGTCATGGCCGGGGCGCTGTTGGACAACAAGGCGAGGGCCATCGTCGCGAGGAGGGCGATTCGTATCATGGGTACGGACTCGGGTGGCGTGGCTATGCGAACGCGCGCCGGGATTGAATGGGGTCAATCGTTGAGGGCGGCATCGAGCCCCGGGCACGCGACGCTTAGGGTTTTCGCAATGCCGTGGCTGCCCGCGTCCGCACGAAGCGAAAGTGAACTCGACGCCGTTAGCGCGTACTACGCGCCCAGCAGCTCGACCTCGAACTTCAGCGTGGCGTTGGGCGGAATAACGCCACCGGCGCCGCGCGCACCGTAGCCAAGTGCGGGCGGGATGATCAGCGTGCGCTTGCCACCTTCCTTCATGCCTTGCACGCCTTCGTCCCAGCCCTTGATGACCATGCCGCCGCCCAGCGGAAAGATGAAGGGCTCGCCGTGGTCCTTGCTGGAATCGAACTTCTCGCCCTGCTGGCCGTTCTCGTAGAGCCAGCCGGTGTAGTGCACGACCACGTTACGACCGGGCTTGGCTTCTGGGCCGGTGCCGACGACGGTGTCTTCGAATTGCAGGCCGGAGGCGGTGGTGGTGAGAGGCATGGGGCGTTCCTTGTGTGTTGATGAAAGCGCGTCAGCGAGCATTTTGGCTCAAGCCGACATCAGTTGGGTCGGAGTTGGCTTCTTCGCGACGATGAGAGAAGCGGTGCCCTGACGCGTGTTTCTCGTCGGGTGAGTAAAGGCGTTTCGTGCGCTGCGCGCCCGAGTCACTTTTCTTTGCTGGTGCAAAGAAAAGGTAACCAAAAGAAAGCACCTTCCCCGACGGATCTACAGCTCGCGGTTTGTGGGCTGTGGCGATCGCCACACTCGGCTCCTGCCTCGGGTGGCGACGGCCGACTTCCTGTCGGCCGCCCGTCGGGTCTTGTGTGGGGCGCTAGTGTCCGCGGCGGACAAGGAGCGCTGACCCAAACCTCTCAATTCGCCTGCCCATTCGTGGTCATTGCATTGCATGCAAGAGCATGCAATGCGCGTTCTTTCTGTAGCTGGGGGTCGGCCGCGTCCACATCCTTGCACGACGGGTGCGGTCCAAAAGCGTGCGACAGAATCGCGATGATCCTCGCGTTGCGGTCGAGTTGTTCCGATGACTGATCGCGGTAAAGCCTGCGATGTCGAGCGGCATCTATGATCGGGTCTAACGCCGCATTGGACTCAAAAGTCGGGCGCATGTCGGCAATGGTTTGGACCATCGCGGGATCGTTCGAGCGAATGGCCTGGACAAGCGTCCAGCCGGTTGCGCGGGCGCCCTGAGCTTGCAATAGCCGGGCCATCGTCGGGTTCCTGTTGCGTGCCGCATAGTCGAGCGGCGACATGCCCTGAGAGTTTGTTGTATTGACGTAACGAGATTCAGAAGGGTTTTGGAGATTGGCTTGCACGCGCGCGAGGTCATTGTCGTCCGCGGCAGCTGCGATAAGCGTATTGGGCAGATGCTCGCTCGACTTGGACACAATCAGTAGTCCAATGAAGAGCACCGGCAGCGCACCGGTCGAGATGGTTGCAGCCTTGACGCCCGTCGAACCCGAGAACAAAGAAACGATGATGCACAGCAGGCTGATGATGGCGGAAAGCCAAAGGCCTTCCGCTCGCGGGCCGCCGCCGAGCATTCCCACCGCGCAAGACGAGAGGTTCAGCAGCAGCATGGCGGAGCTGATCAGTGGCACCAGCATCCACGGCAGAGCGGCGCGCTTTTGAGTAGATATCACTCTGACCTCTTTCCGTGCGGAGACGTCAATTTCAATCTTGCCAAACCGCGCTTTCGACTATGGATCTGAGCTGGCTAAGGTTAGTGTCGTCAAGAATGTCGACGTCTCCCTGCGTCGCTTCTCGGATGCCTTTTCGAGCGCGTTCCACGCAGGCGACCATGGGAGGAATGATTGAGTTGGCAAAGTTTGCGAACTCGCGGACGTCGCTCGCACTTGTCGGGAGTCGATAGCCCTTCGAGCAACTAGAAATGATCACGTCTGCGTCTCTCAGTTTCGCGACGATGGCCGATCGAAATCGGTGGTCACTGATCGGTTCGCCCAAAGTCATCGCGACTTCACGCTTGAGCGCCTGCGTCGACAGGAAAGTACCGGAGTCAGCCCACGTGTGGTGGGCGATGAGCGTGTCTAGAAACGTCGCCTGTGCACGGGCGTCTGGGTGATCCGGGAATTGCACTAACGATTGCAGGTGGGACTCTGCTCGCTTCAGGCAGTAGCGCCGTATCCGCTCGTCGCTTTCGCTCGTGTGCTCTCCCAAAGGCATGAATGTCTCTTCACGAGACCGCGGCCAGACCGTTATTGCTACCGGGTCACGAAGCGCGTTGCGTAGCTCGTCCGAACGTGCGGAGAGTTTTTTGGCGTCATAGATGCGCGCAAGACTGCCGGCGTAAAAATCGGCGGCCTGCAATAGCACGTCGTGCCTGCTATCTCCGAACGAAAATTTTGCTTTTGCGAATAGGTCAGCGCGATATGACTTTTCGAAGTGTGCCTGCAGCTCGGCCTGGAACTCCGCGGTACCGTGCTCATCAATTATGATGTTGAAGTCGTCAGCACAAACGACGATCCGGTCGTATAGGCGTTTGGCGAAGAACTTGATAAAGCTCTTCTTGTACGCAAGCCCTGTTCGCCTATCGATATCGCCCTTCTTTGCGCAATAGGCGGCAACGAAAACGGGCAATTTGGACAGTTCGTGCACGAGGCGAAGTCGTCGGTCGTCGTGATCGGCGACGGAACTCGACTTCATTTCACCTGTTTGGAAGTGACGCCTCCTGATGGACCTCGGCTGCCAATCGAGCGTCAGCCAAATTGGCTGCGCGAACGCACACAGCTGCGACGATGTAAACGGAGGACACACCTTCCTTAGCGACGTCCAAGTGCGTGTCGCCATACTCGTCGACAAACACGTGGAGGCGATCCATGAGGTCTCCCAAAGAAAAAAGGTCGGGCCATCTTTGATGACCCGACCCGTTTGGCCGCGTAGGCGACGGTTTAGGTCACCCGCACTTGCTATACCCACAATTCAAGCAAGTCGCGCATCCATCCATCAGCACCAGCGCCTTCGTGCTGCACTTGTGGCACATGGTGGCGCTGGGCGGGAAGCTGGTGCCGTCGCCGGTGACGGAGACGCTTTCGTTCGATGCGGGCTGGCTGGCGCGCTCATAGGCGGCGCGCTTTTCGGCGATGTGGGCGCGCTGGTGTTCGCTCATCTCGGGGTCGTGGATCATGCCGATCGACTTGAGGTGGTCTTCGACCACGGCGCCGATCTCGGCGACCAGGCTCGGCATGTAGACGCCGCCGGCCTTGAAGTAGCCGCCGCGCGGGTCGAACACGGCCTTCATTTCGTCGACCAGGAACGTCACGTCGCCGCCCTTGCGGAACACGGCGGACATGATGCGGGTGAGGCCGACGATCCACTGGAAGTGGTCCATCGACTTCGAGTTGATGAAGACCTCGAACGGGCGGCGCTGCTCGTGCTCGGTGCCGGCGTTGAGCACGATGTCGTTGATCGTCACGTACATGGCGTGCTCGACCAGCGGCGTCTTGATCTTGTACGTCGAGCCGATCAGCACTTCGGGGCGCTCGAGGCGCTCGTGCATCTGGATGACGTCGGCGGTCTTCGCTTCGACGGGGGCGTTGGCGGTGGCCTGGGCGTCGCGCGCGCGGTCTTCGGCGCTGATCACGGTGTAGCCCTTGATTTTCTTTTCGATCTTGACGGCCATCGGCCCGTTCCCCGTGCTGCTTTCTATTGTTGATTGATGGACGCGTCGCGCGATGCGCCGTGTCGCGGAATCGAAGGAGCCGGCGGCGGACCGCCGGCTCCGGGTTACTGCGTGTTACGCGTTGGCGCGGCTGTCGCTGGTGCCACGGCCGCGGGTGGAGCCACCGCGCGACGCGCCCTTGCGTGCGCCGCCCTTCTTGGCCGCGGTCTTGCGACCGGCCGTCTTGGCGCCGCGCGTGCCCGCCGACTTCTTGGTGGCGGACTTGCGCGCCGTCGACGTGCGACCCGACGACTTCTTCGCAGCAGTGCGCGTGCCGGCGGCCTTGCGGGCGCCCGTCTTGCGCGTTGCGGCGCCCTTCTTGGCGGCGGCCGAGCGACGTGCGCTGGTCGCAGCCTTCTTCACTGCGCGACCGGCGCGCGTCACGGCCTTCTTGGCGGCCTTCTTCGCAGCGCCTACCTTGCGGGTCGTCGCGGCCTTCTTGCCGGCGGCGACGCGCGTGCTCGACTTGCGACCCGTCGTGCTGCGCGAACCGGCGGCCTTGCGGGCGCCCGTCGCCTTCCTTCGCCGTGCCCTTGCGAGCGCCGGCCTTCTTCGCGGTGGCCTTGCGGGCGCCCGTCGCCTTCTTCGCCGTGCCCTTGCGAGCGCCGGCCTTCTTCGCGGTGGCCTTGCGGGCACCCGTCGCCTTCTTAGCGGCGGCCTTCTTCGCCGTCGACTTGCGCGCGCCTGCCTTCTTGGCGGTGCCGCTCGACGCGCCGGCGCTGGTGCCTGCGGACTTGCGTGCGCCGGCCTTCTTGGCAGCGGACTTGCGCGCACCGGTCTTCTTGGTGGCGGCGCGGGCTTCCTTGCGCGCGGCGGCGCTGGTGCGGGCGAGGCTCTTCTTTGCGGTCTTGACGGCACGACCGACAGCGCCGGCTGCGCTGCTGGCGGTCTCGGTGACGCGGTCGACTGCGGTGCTGGCGGTATCGGCGATCGCGCTGCCGATGTTGGTGGCGGTCTCGGCGACGGTGCTGGCCGCGTTCGACAGCGTGGCGGTCACTCCATTTCCATTGCTCATGGGAACGCCCTCCTCGGGGCTTTGTTATGCGGAATCGGGATAACGGGGATGTAGCGTTATCGCGGCGACCTATACCGGCGCTGCGCACAACACGGTGTGAAAACTACGCGTACTGCATCGGGGTTTTTGACGGGACCGATGCGTTCCTGACGAAGCGACGGAACGCTGCGCTCCTCGCGCGCCGGGTACGTGGCCCGGCGCGTCGCGGAATGCCGGTCAGAACTTGCCGTAATAGCCTTCCTTCAGCGCATCGAACAGGTTGGCGGCGGTGTGCTTCTCGCCGTCGTATTCGATCTCCTCGTTGCCGCGCACTTCCACCACCGAACCGTCTTCCAGCTCGAAGCGGTAGGTGGTGTTTTCCAGGTCCTTTTCCTTGACCAGCACGCCCTGGAAGGCGGCCGGGTTGAAGCGGAACGTGGTGCAGCCCTTGAGGCCCTGCTCGTGGGCGTAGCGGTAGATGTCCTTGAAGTCCTCGTACGGGTAATCCGTCGGGACGTTCGCGGTCTTGGAGATCGAGCTGTCCACCCACTTCTGCGCCGCGGCCTGCACGTCGACGTGCTCCTTCGGCGAGATGTCGTCGGCGGCGATGAAGTAGTCGGGCAGGGCGGCTTCGGGGTCTTCGGCGAACGGCATCGCCTTGTCGTTGATCAGCTCGCGGTAGGCGAGCAGCTCGAACGACCAGACGTCGACCTTTTCCTTCGACTTCTTGCCTTCGCGGATCACGTTGCGGCTGTAGTGGTGCGCGAAGGACGGCTCGATGCCGTTCGACGCGTTGTTCGCCAGCGACAGCGAGATGGTGCCGGTGGGCGCGATCGAGCTGTGGTGGGTGAAGCGCGAACCGACCTCGGCGAGCTCGGCGACCAGCTCCGGAGCGGCCTCGGCCACGCGCTGCATGTAGCGCGAGTACTTGGCGTGCAGCACCTTGCCGGTGATCGAATCGCCGACCTTGAAGCCGTCCTTCCCCATTTCCGGGCGCTTGCGCAGCATCTCGGCGGTGACGGCGAATGGTCTCGTCCATGATGGGGGCCGGGCCCTTCTCCTTGGCGAGCTCGAGGCCCATTTCCCAGCCGGCGACGGCCATTTCGCGCGCGATCTGCTCGGTGAATTCGCACGACTCCTTCGAGCCGTACTTCATGCGCAGCATGGTCACCGTGCTGCCCAGGCCGAGGAAGCCCATGCCGTGGCGACGCTTGCGCATGATCTCGTCGCGCTGCTGCTGCAACGGCAGGCCGTTCACTTCGACCACGTTGTCGAGCATGCGGGTGAACACGCGCACGACTTCGCGGTATTCGTCCCAGTCGAACGTGGCCTGGTCGGTGAATGCGTTGCGCACGAACTTGGTGAGGTTCACCGAGCCCAGCAGGCAGGCGCCGTACGGCGGCAGCGGCTGCTCACCGCAGGGGTTGGTCGCGCGAATGGTTTCGCACCACCAGTTGTTGTTCATCTCGTTGACGCGGTCGATCAGGATGAAACCCGGCTCGGCGTAGTCGTACGTCGAGACCATGATCATGTCCCACAGGTGCCGCGCACGGATGTGGCCGTAGATGCGGCAGGCGACCAGGCCGTCGTCGCGCGTGACGTAGTTGCGGTGCGTCGGCCATTCGCGCCAGACCACCTGCTCTTCGTTCGTCAGGTCGAGGTCGTTCTGTTCCTTGACGTGCACCGGGAACACCAGCGGCCAGTCGCTGTCGTCGGCCACGGCCTGCATGAAGCCGTCGGTGATCAGCAACGAGAGGTTGAACTGGCGCAGGCGACCGTCTTCGCGCTTGGCGCGGATGAAATCCTTCACGTCCGGATGCGAGACGTCGAACGTGCCCATCTGCGCGCCGCGGCGGCCGCCGGCCGAGGACACGGTGAAACACATCTTGTCGTAGATATCCATGAAGGACATCGGGCCCGACGTGTACGCGCCGGCGCCGGCGACGAACGCACCCTTCGGGCGCAGCGTCGAGAACTCGTAGCCGATGCCGCAGCCGGCCTTCAGCGTCAGGCCCGCTTCGTGGACCTTCTCGAGGATGCCGTCCATCGAGTCTTCGATCGTGCCCGACACGGTGCAGTTGATCGTCGACGTGGCGGGCTTGTGCTCAAGCGCGCCGGCGTTCGAGGTGATGCGGCCGGCGGGGATGGCACCGCGGCGCAGCGCCCACAGGAAACGCTCGTTCCAGTACTTCTGCTTCTCGCCGGTCGGCTCGGCTTCGGCCAGCGCCTTGGCGACGCGCTGGTAGGTGCCGTCGATGTCGGCGTCGATCGGCGCGCCGGTCTTGGCCTTGAGCCGGTACTTCTTGTCCCAGATGTCCAGCGAGGCCGGTTGAAGCGGGACGTCCCCATCGGATTTCGGGGTCTTGGCCATGCCAACTACCTCCAGGCGCACCGTGCTCATTCCTGCGTCATCTCCGGTCAAGGCCGCGCCGAGGCGGCCGAATAATTTGGGCTCGACCGCCGTCTTCGCGCCGGTCGTAATTGGGGTTGTGTTCCACGGGCGACAGTCCGTCGAAGCGGCCGTGAAACCACTCGAAAGGGCGTCGGGATCTGTGGGCCGGAGCCTCCGCTCCGACGCCTGCTACCTCAACCTATTCCCCGTCGAGCCGTCGTGAACCACTAAGTCTTGTGGTCCGCGCGAAGACGTCACGCTACGCTCACGGCCCCGCACACGTCAACGACTTGACGACATTCACATGTCACTTTTCGCGACGTTTCCATGCTGCGATGCGGCGGCCCGACGAGCGGTGGCGGGAACTGCGCCAAGCGGCAGCGGTCGGTGATGCACTTGAATCGAATCCGCGGCGCCGCGACATCCGTCACGCGACCGCCGCCCTGCCTGACGAGGACCGTGATGGCTTCCCCCCGCAGCACCTTGCTCACCCTTTCGCTGGCCGCCGCGTTCGGCGGTTTCGTCGCCACCGCCTGCCGCGAGGCGATCGACCACGAAGCGCAGGCCGCGCCCGCGCTCGCCATTCCCACCGCAGCCGCGCTTCCCGCCGCGGTCGGGTCGACACCGATGCCTTCGCTCGCGCCGATGCTGGCGCGCGTCACCCCCGCGGTGGTGAGCGTGCATTCCAAGCAACGCGTGCGTGTCAGCCCGTTCAACGACCCGGTGTTCGCGCAGATGTTTCCGGGCCTTACGCAGGAGCGCATCAGCGAATCACTGGGCTCGGGCGTGATCGTGGACGCCGCGCGCGGGCTGATTCTCACCAACCACCACGTCATCGAAGGCGCGGAGCAGGTGTCGATCACGCTCGCGGACGGACGCACGCTGCCCGCCGAATTCCTCGGCAGCGATCCGGACACCGACATCGCGGTGATGAAGGTCAAGGCTACCAACCTGCAGGCGATCAACTTCGCCAATTCGGACCAGTTGCGCGTCGGTGATTTCGTCGTCGCCGTCGGCAACCCGTTCGGCATCGGCCAGACGGTGACCAGCGGCATCGTGTCCGCGGTCGGCCGCAGCGGCCTGCCCGGGCTGGGCTACCAGAACTTCATCCAGACCGATGCGTCGATCAATCCGGGCAACTCCGGCGGCGCGCTGGTGAACCTCAACGGCGAACTGGTCGGCATCAATACCGCGAGCTTCAATCCGCGCGGCGCGATCGCCGGCAACATCGGCCTGGGCTTCGCGATTCCGGCGAATCTCGCGCACAGCATCGCCGAGCAATTGCTCACGAACAAAGTCATCCGGCGCGGCACGTTCGGGCTGGAAACGCAGGACCTCACCGACCCGATCGCACGCGGGCTCGGCATCAATGCCGACGGCGGCGCGGTGGTGACGCGCGTGTTCGCGGGCTCGGCGGCGGCGCAAGCGGGATTGCGAGCGGGCGACGTCATTACGTCGGCGAACGGCCAGCGCATTACCGGTCGCGACGCGCTGCGCAACTTCGAAGGCCTGCAGAGCCTGACCAGCCGCGTGACGCTGCAGGTGCTGCGCGCAGGCAAGCCGGTGCAGGTGCAGATCGGCCTGCAGGAACAGCCTCGCGCGGTGGCCGGTGCGGACATCGACCCGCGCCTGACGGGCGCATCGTTCGCGGAATTGCCCGCCAGTCTGCGCAATGCCGGCGTCTCGGGCGTGCTCGTCGAATCCGTCGCACGTGGCTCGCGCGCAGCGCAGAATGGCCTGCAAACCGGGGATGTGGTGCTCGCATCGTCCACCGGTTCCTTCGACGATCTACCGGCCTTCCGCGCCGGCTTCACGCAGCGACCGGCAGATTTGGCGCTGCGAGTGCTGCGCGGCAATCAGCAGGGCGTCCTGCCCATGCGGTGACCCGCCCGATTTCCACGGATCCCAGGAGACAGCGTCAATGGCCACCAACAACAACGGTTCGTCGAGCGAAGTGGCGACGACCGGTACCTTCCGCTCCAACATCGGCGAAGCCGGCACCAGCCTGAAGCAGGCGGCCGTCGATACCGGTGATGCACTCAAGAACGCGGCCGTCGCGGCCGGAGAGGAACTGCGCGTGGGCAAGGCCAACCTCAAGGCGGATCTCGCCGACACCGCCCTCGCGGGTATCGCTGCCGCAGAAGTCGCCGGTGGCGCCGCGCGCGAGCAGATGGACCAGTTGATGGACAAGGGTCGCGATCTCGTCGACAGCGCCGCGGAACTGATCCGCGAACGTCCGCTGGCGAGCTTCGGCGTCGCCTTCGCTGCGGGCTGGCTGATCGCGAAGCTGGCGCGCGGCGGCGGCAACGACCGCTGAGTCGATCCGTGACCGGCGCGGACAGCGCAAACGATACGCAGCGCCCGGATCCCAAGGATCCGGGCGTTTCGCATGACGGCGCCTCGTTGCCGCCGGATCTCGAGGAATCGCTGCGACAGGTGATGGCTGCCGGCCGGTCGAGCATGACCGCGGCGAACGATGCGTCCAAAGCCTTCCGCGCGCTGATCGCCGCCGACATCTCGCTGGCGCGCAGCGCGGCGGGGCGGTCGATGGCCTTCGTCGGCCTCGCCATCGCGTTCGGCGCGAGCGCGTGGCTGCTGTTGATGGCCGGCACGATCACGATGATGGTTGGTCGCGGCGGTATGTCGTGGACCACCGCCTCGCTCGTTTGCGCGGCGGTGAGCATCATCGCCTGCGCGCTCGCGTCGTGGCTGGCGATGCGCTACTTCGAACACACGCGCATGCAGGCCTCGCGTCGGCAGCTCGCGCGTCTGGGCTTCGGTGAGCTCGCCGACTTCACGCCGACGCCGGGTTCCGCGCGATCGGCGAAGGACGTCGCCGACGCGAATCTCGAAACCGCGTCGGGCGAGCCGGTCAAGGACAAGGTCGGCGTGCCCGTCACGCCGCCCTGAGAGACGAATCCATGGGCACGTCATTCAAGCAGCTCATCGAGAAGGTCGAGAGCGCCGAACTCGCGCTCGAAGCGCGGGAGCGCCAGGTCGCGGCCGACTGGCGCCAGCTCAAGTCGTCATGGAAGTCGGGATGGACGCCGGGGCGCATCGTGCTCGCGGGCCTGGTGTCGGGCTTCATCGTCGGCCGCATCGAGCCGGCGAAAAGCGTCGCCAAGGGCAGTTCCATCATGCAGATGATCACCGCGCTGTCCGGCCTCTTCGCCAGCGCGACCGCCCAGCACGCCGCCACCCACATGGACAACGTCGCCGACGATGTCGGTGACGTGGCCGACACCGTGCAGGCCGCGGTTCCCGACGCAGTGCCCCTCGACAACTGACGAATGACGAGCACGACCCCGCAGCACACCGTGGTTGAACCGGGCGACCCGATCGCCCCACCGCCCGACGACTCGACGCACGCCATGCATGCGCGCCCGCGCGCGTCGCTGCCGATTGTCGTGCTCGCCGTGCTCGCCACCGGATTCACGATGTGGGCCGCGCAGGGCCTGATCCTGCCGGTGCTGCTCGCGATGTTCTTCGCACTGGTCGGCAACCCGATCATCCGCGTACTCAAGCGCATCTACGTGCCGCGTTTTCTCAGCGCGTTGCTGGTGATCACGCTGGGCTTCGCGGGTGCGGTGGTACTGGTCGAACAACTGGTGCAGCCGGCGACGCAGTGGGTGCACGACGCGCCCAGCGGCATCCGCTCGCTGGCGCCGAAGGTGCGCGAGCTGATCAAGCCCGTGCACGAGGCGAACCAGGCGGCGCAGCGCATCGCTCGCGCGGCCACGGCGGGCGCGGGCGGTGAAACGCGCAACGTGCAGGTGGTGCGCACCGAAGCCAGCGACCCGTATCGCTGGCTGATGAGCACGCCGAAGATCGTGAGCTCGCTGCTCGCGGTCGTGCTGCTGACGTTCTTCTTCATGGTCTACGGCGAGAACCTGCAACAGCACGCACTCGCGCTGTTGCCGACACGCCAGCAGCAACGCATCACCGTCGAGATCCTGTCGTCGATCGAACGCGAGATCTCGCGTTACGTGCTGACGATCAGCGTCATCAACTTCGTGGTCGGCGTGGTGATCGCGGGCGCGCTCAACTGGATGGGCGTGCCGCCACAGGAAGCATTGCTGTGGGGCACGATGGCATTCCTGCTGAACTTCGCGCCCTATGTCGGCCCGCTGATCGGCATCCTGACGCTGCTGCTCATGGGCTTCCTGCGCTTCGAAGGCTGGATGGCGCTGGCACCCGCAGGCGTCTACCTGCTCGTGCACACGCTCGAAGGCCAGCTGCTCACGCCGATCCTGCTCGGACGCAGCATGCGTCTGTCGCCGCTGATCCTCATCCTCGCGCTGATGGTGTTCGGCTGGGTGTGGAGCATGATCGGCCTGCTGCTCGCGGTGCCGCTGCTCGTCTGCGTCAAGCTCGTGCTGTCGCGCATCGAAGGCATGGAAGGCTGGGCGCGGCTGCTGGAATAAGGCTCAACGCGCGAACGGCGACGGCCCGTAGAAGCGCGCGAGATGATCGGCCACCGCGGGATACGCGCGACGCAAAACGTCCGGCGCACTGAAGTGGTATTCGCTGACGACCGCGAAGAACTCGTCCGGCGCTTCGGCGGCGTATTCGTCGATCGGCGCGCGTCGGCCGCGCTCGAGCCGCGCGGTCAGTGCATCGAACGCCTGCTGGAAATCGCGACTCCACTGCGCGTGCCAATCCGATGGCAACGGCGGCGTGCCGTCGAGTTCGCCATCGAGTAGATCGATCTTGTGCGCGATCTCGTGCACCGCAACGCAGAAGCCTTCGTTCGGTGACGCGCAATCGGCCTGCACGTCGGCCCACGACAGGATCAGCGGGCCGGCTTCCCAGGCTTCGCCGATCAGTTCGTCCTCGCCTTCGTGCAGTACACCCGCGGCGTCGACATGACTTCGATTCACGCGGAACGCGTCGGGATATACGATGAGTTGCGACCAGCCGCGCAGGCCGGCGATGCCGATCTCCAGCACGGGCAGGCAACACACGGCGGCGAGCAGCGCCCGGTCGCGATCGTCGAGTTCGAGGTCGTCCACCGGCGTGATCGCGCGATTGCGCAGGAACCACGCGGCAAGGCACGACAGGCGTTCGCGACGCGGTGCATCGAGCGCAGCCGCCCACGGCAGATGCGCGACGACATGGGCGTCGAGTTCGTCGGGAAGCGGAGTGCCGGGTCGATCCGGCCGCGCGAGGCGACGAAGCCAGCCGATCACGCGTCAGCGGAACATGCCCGGCAGGAAGCTGTGCCAGCGCGCACGGGGCGCGTTGCCGACATCGCCGTGCACGCTCGGGCGCACATGCGACTGCGGCGGGGCGACGTCGCGGATGGGTGCGGCGGGCTTGCGGGGCTCGGCCTTGGCGGCCGGCATGGTGTCGCTGGCTGCACCGCTGTCCGGGCTGCTCAGGCGCACTTCGCGCGCCGCGACATCGGCGCAGGCGAGAAGCAACAGCAGGCACAGGACGGTACGGTGCATGGACAACCCCCGGTCCGGCCGTATGCCGGAACCCCGTGAGAATAACGCGAATCCCCGGGCCGGGCCCTGCCGGACGTCGGCACCCGTTCAGGGCCGCCATAATGGCTCGATGCCCCCCGCCAGCCCCGACCGAACGCCCCGACCGATGGACGACCGCGCCCTGCTGCGGGCGCTGGCCGATGGACCGGTCTCGGGCGATGCGCTGGCCCGTACGGCCGGCACGACCCGCGCCGCGGTGTGGAAACGCATCGAAGCCCTGCGCGAGGCCGGCGTGCCGGTCGAGGCCGCCGCGGGCAAGGGTTACCGGCTGGCGATGCCGCTGGATCTTCTCGACGTCGATACGATCCGCGCCGCGCTGCCGGCTGACGTCACCGCCGGGCTCGCCGCGCTCGACGTGGACTGGTCGATCGATTCCACCAACACCGCACTGCTGCGCGAGCCGGCACCGACGCATGGCGCACGCGTGCTGTTCGCCGAGCGCCAGACCGGCGGGCGCGGGCGGCGCGGCCGCACTTGGCAGTCGCCGCTGGGCGCAAGCCTGCTGGTATCGGTCTCGCGTGCGTTCGATGGCGGCCTTGCGCGCTTGGGCGGGCTGAGCCTCGTCGCGGGCATCGCGACGGCATCCGCGCTGCGAGCGGCTGGGTTGGACACGGTCGGCCTCAAGTGGCCGAACGACGTGGTGGTCGAACAGGGCGGCGCGCTGCGCAAGCTCGGCGGCCTACTCGTCGAAGGTGGCGGCGAGCACGGCGGCCCGGCGCGCGCGGTTATCGGCATCGGCCTCAACGTGCGTCTGCCGGCCACCGCGGCCGGTGCGATCGACCAGCCGTGGATCGACATCGCGACGCTCGGCGATGCGCCCTCGCGCAACGCGCTAGCGTCGATGCTGCTCGCGCATCTGCTGCCGGCGCTCGATGCGTTCGATCGCGACGGCTTCGCACCGTTCGCCGCGCGCTGGAACGAGTTCGACGTGCTGCGCGATCGCGACGTCGTGCTCCATCTGCCGGACCGCACCGAAGCCGCGCGCGTGCTCGGCCTTGCCGACGATGGCGCGCTGCGCGTGCGTACCGACGGCGGCGAACGCAGCGTGCATGCCGGCGAAGTCAGCCTGCGAGTCGCTGCATGAGCGCGTGGCTGTTCGACCTCGGCAATACGCGGCTCAAGTGCGCGCCGCTTGTCGACGGCGCGGTCGGCGATGTGCACGCAGTGCCGCATGCCGCGGGCGAGCTCGCGGCTGCGCTCGACGCGGTACTGCCGCCGCGCTTCGATGTCGCCTACGTAGCGAGTGTCGCCGGGGAAGCATTGCGGGTGGAGTTGCTCGATGCACTGGTCGCGCGCTGCCCCCGTATCGAACTCGTACGCACGCAGTCGCGGTTTGCCGGGCTCCGCATCGCATATCCGGTGCCCGCGCGCCTCGGTGTCGATCGCTTCCTCGCCATGCTCGGCGCGCGACGCCACATCGCCGGCGCGTCGCTGGTCTGCGGCGTCGGCACTGCGCTGACCATCGACCTGGTCGACGCGGACGGCGTGCATCGTGGCGGCCGCATCGCGCCGTCGCCCGAACTCATGCGCGAAGCGCTGCACCAGCGCGCATCGCAACTGCCGGTGATTGGCGGTGACTGGGTCGATTGGGCGGACGACACCACCGACGCGCTCGCGTCCGGCTGCAACGGCGCCGCGCTCGCGTTGATCCGCGATGCCTACGACTCCGCGACGTCGACGCTCGGCGCCGAACCGACCCTGCTGCTGCACGGCGGCGGCGCGCATGCACTGCACAAGCGGCTGCCAGGCTCGCGATTCGCGGCCGCGCTGGTGCTCGACGGCCTCGCGTGTTGGGCCACGACATGAGCCACGTCACGCCGCGTCGCCACGTTATGCAAACCGCGCTCGATAGAATCGGCCGATGCTGATGCGTGCGCTGCTCGTGCTGTTGCTGGTGCTCAACGCGGGCGTCGCCGCGTGGTGGGCGCTGCACGCGCCGACCGCCGAGAGGTCGCTGCCCATGCTGCCTGCGGACGTGCCGACGCTGCAGCTGGTCGGCGAGCCTGCCGCGCCGGTGCGTGTCACCGGCACCGCCGCGAGCGCGCCGGTCTCGCTGCGCTGCTATCGCTACGGCCCATTCTCGAACGCCACCGCCTTCGCCGCGGCGCGTACCGCGATCGCGAACCAGGTGGCATGGACCGCGACCGCCGAGCAGCTCGCCGGTACCCCGCGCGCCTGGCGCGTCGTTCTCCCGCAACCCGATCGCGCGACCGCCACGGCGACCGCCGCCCGCATCGGCGCCGCCGGTTTCAGCGATTTCCTGGTCATGCCGGAGACGGGCGCAGACGCGAACAGCATCGCGCTCGGCCGCTACCGCAACGAGGTGTCGGCTCGCGAGCGCGTCGCGGCGCTGGCGAAGGCCGATTTCCCCGCACAGGCCGAACCGGTCGGCGCACGCGTCGTGCAATGGCTGGACGTCGCGGCTTCGCCGGCGTTCGCCGCACATTCGGCGACGCTGGGCCTCGACGGCGCGCCCATCGATTGCGCCGGAGTCGTCCGCGACGGGCGCTACACTATCCCCGGGCCGGCTTAGCTCAGTCGGTAGAGCAACTGATTTGTAATCAGTAGGTCGTCGGTTCGATTCCGACAGCCGGCACCAATCGTGGTAGCGCCGCGGCCCGCATCGCTCAATGCCTTCGCTTATACGACCGCTCCGCAGCCTTCGGGGCTAGCGGCAGGAACTCGGTCGGTACTTGTTTGCAATCGCGCCGCCCGAGCAGTTCCAGGAAATCGAACCTGCTTGGTCGACCGGGCTGAGCGTGAGCCCGACGCCGCTCGCCTTGATCTTGCTGCTTGTGGCGGCTTCGTTGAACACGAGATTGATCTTGCCCGACAAGACAGTCGTGCTCGTAACGTACTTGCCCTTGATCGACGTGTTCGTCGCCAAGCCCGCGTTCGAGTTGCCACCAGGCCAAGCGCCGTAGTTCGCGAAGTACTCGGAAACGGCGGATTTCGCTTCTGCCGAGAGGCTCAAGCCTTCCGAGACCTGCGCACGCGCGACATAGTCTTGGTAGGCCGGCAGCGCGATGGCCGCCAGGATCGCGATGATCGCAACAACGATCATGACTTCGATCAGCGTAAAACCCTGCTGGGTCTTCATGACGTATCCCTAGATGGATTCTTGTGCATCGCAACCAGCGGTGGCGACGGTAAAAATCTAGCGGCGCCGACCAGCGCGTAGACGCCATTTCGTCGTTCTGGGATCGACATCGCGGATGGCAGTCTTGGTGAGCTGCCCCGCTATGTCAGCTTTGGACCGCCACTGTCGCTCAGCGACCCCTGACAGCCGTTCAGCACTCGGCCGCAGCACGCGCCTGCGCGAAACAAGCGCGACGCCGGGCCGGACGACTGCCGGGCTCGAGGACCGGGGCGGTTGGGAGCGGCCATGCACCTCGCGCTTGTCGACCAGGGCTCAGTGCCCGTTGGGTGTTCCAGGAGACGTCGATCCTTACCGGCGTATGCCTTTCGCGTCGGTCTGCCGGTTAGGTCCAGCCCGACGGACGAAGTGCGCGCGGTGCTGTAACGTGGCCCCGTCGCGGCCGGGGGGCATCGCGAGGGAGAACACCCGTGTCCGCACGGGCTGCATCGCGCTGGGAAGCACTCGAACTGCGCACGACGCTTCCGCAGGTGGTCGTCGGCTCGGTGCTGTTCGCGTTCGCCGCGATGCTCGCGCTTGCGCTGGGTCGCGTGACTGGCGGCACTGCCTCGTTGTGGATCGCGAACGCGCTGGTGGTCGGTTACTCAGTGCGTCGCCCGGACGCGCGCGTCGCGCCCATGGTCGCGATCACGTTCGTCGGCACGCTGCTGTCGGCAGGTTTCCCGTGGCAGTACTGGCAGGCGGTGATCGCGGCTGGCGTTGCCAATGCGATCGAAGTCGGCATCGTGCTCGCGTTGTTCCGCCGCATGCGCCTGGGTGTCGACGACCAACCCGACGGCGCACGCGTGCTCACTGGGCTCGCGATCGCCGTTGCTCTCGCACCTGCGGTCGGTGCGCTGCTGGGCGCGTCCGTGCCGGGCCCGACCACGTCCTGGACCGAGCTGTTCCTGCGCTGGTTCTTCGCCGATGCGTTCGGCATGTTCGTGGTGCTGCCGTTCGCATGGTCGTACTCGCATGCGGAGCGACGCGAGCTGACGCGGGGCCTTCGCGGCGCGGAACTCGCGGCCTGCATCGTGGCCGCGGCTGCGGTGTCGTTCGTCGCGGTCACGCAGCTGCGTCATCCCTACGCAATCATCGCGCTGCCGCTGCTCGCGGTGGCCACGCGCGGCGTACTCGCGACCGCGATCTGCAACGTCGTGGTGATCGCGACGGTGGTGACGGTGACGTCGCTGCAGCAGCACGGCGTGCTCACATCGCCAGCGTCGGCGGGCGATCCTGCGCTGCAATTCGCATGGTTCCAGGCCTGTGTCAGCGCGATCGGCCCGCTGTTCGTCGCCGTGCTCACCGCAGACCGCGACCGCGAACGCGAGCGCGCCGCGCAGACGGCCGAGCGCCTGCAGGTGATCGCCGACAACCTGCCCGCATACGTTGCCGAACTCGGCCCCGACCTGCGCTATCGCTTCGCCAACCAGAAGTACTTCACCTGGCAGGGCAAGACGCCCGCAACGCTGATCGGCAAGACGCCGGCCGATGCATTGGGCGAAGCGGCGGCGCGCGGCGTGCTTCCGTACATGGAACGCGTGCTCGCCGGCGAGCCACAGCGCTTCGAGTTCGAGCTCGCGGGCCAACGCCTCGATGTCTTCTACGAACCGCTGCCGCATTCCGGCGGTTTCGTGCTGCTGGCGCACGACGTGACCTGGCGCTACGAAGCCGAACGTCGCTTCCGTCATCTGCTGGAATCCGCGCCCGACGCGATGGTGCTGTTCGACCCCGCGACACGGCACATCCTGCTGGTGAACCACCAGGCGGAGCTGATGTTCGGCCGCCTACGTGCTGACCTGCTCGATCATCGCGTCGCCGACTTCGTCGAAGGCTTCGACCGCCTCGATCCCGATGCGATCCGCGGGCATCTCGACGCACGCGCATCGCGTACGCAGGGCGACGTTCTCGAGTTGCAGGCTTTTGACGCGAGCGGCGCGCAATTCCCGGTGGAAGTCGTGCTGAGTGAGCTGCGTGCCGGCGACAGCGTGCAGCTGGTCGCTGCGATCCGCGACGTTTCGGCGCGTCGCCGCACCGAGCGCGCGCTACACGAAGAGCGCGAACGCGCGCAGGTCACGCTCAATTCGATCGGCGATGCGGTGGTGACGTACGACACCGCGCGTGTCGTCACCTCGCTCAATCCGATCGCCGAAGCGATGACCGGGCTCACGCGCGAACGTGCGATCGGCCAGCCGCTGCACGAAGTCGTGCGCCTGCATCATGCGGACGGCCGACCGGAATCGCGCGAAGGCGCCGCGCTGCTGCATCGGCACGATGGACAGGAACTGCACGTCGAATACGCGCATTCGCCGATCAGTGATGGCGATGGTCAGGTCGTCGGTGGCGTAACCGTTTTGCGCGATGTCAGCGAAGTGCGCGCGATGGCCGAGCGCATGTCGCATCTCGCACAGCACGACTACCTCACCGGCCTGCCGAACCGCGTGCTGCTGCAGGATCGCCTGTCACAGGCGATCCACCAGATCGGCCACGGTGCGCACGGCGCGGTGTTGTTCGTCGACCTCGACTTCTTCAAGACCATCAACGATTCGCTTGGACACCAGGCCGGCGATCGCGTGCTGCAGGAAGTCGCGCGTCGCCTCGCGGGCGTCGTCGATACCGAAGACACGGTGAGCCGTCAGGGTGGCGACGAGTTCGTGCTGCTGCTCACGCGTTTGTCGGATCCGAGCGACGCCGCACGCGTCGCCGAACGGCTGATCGCCGCGATCGAAGCGCCGATCGACATCGACGGCCGCGCGCTGCATGTATCGGCGAGCGTCGGCATCGCGCTGTTCCCGGAAGATGGGCAGGACATCCGCACGCTCACCAAGCAAGCCGACACCGCGCTTTACCACGCCAAACAAAGCGGTCGCGGGCGTTACAGCTACTTCACCGCGGTGATGAGCGAGCGCGCCGACCAGCGCCTGCGCATGGAAAGCGAGTTGCGCACGGCCGTCGGCGACGACCAGTTGTTCCTCGTGTACCAGCCGAAGATCCGCCTGCCGGCTCGCACGATCTCCGGCATGGAGGCACTGGTGCGCTGGCGACATCGCGATGGCCATGTCGTGCCGCCCGGCGATTTCATTCCGGTCGCGGAAGAAACCGGATTGATCGTGTCGATCGACGAATGGGTGCTGCGCGAAGCCTGCCGACAGAACCGCGCGTGGATCGATGCAGGCCTACCGGAGTTGCCGGTCGCGGTGAACCTGTCGCTCGCGCGATTCGATCCCGAGCGCATCGTCGGCGGCATCGCGCGTGCATTGAGCGACAGTGGCTTGGCGCCGTGGCTGCTCGAAGTCGAGCTCACCGAAAGCCAGATGCTCGATCACAGCGAGCGTGCGTCGCAACTCATCCAGGGCATCCGGAAGCTCGGCGTCCGCGTGTCGGTCGACGATTTCGGTACCGGATATTCGAGCCTCGGCTATCTCACGCGGCATCGCTTCGACACCATCAAGATCGACCGCTCCTTCGTGCAGGGCCTGCCGGGCGAGGCCGGGCAGAAGGCGGTGGTCGAAGCGATTCTCGGCATGGCGCGTGCGCTGGATTACCGCGTCGTCGGCGAAGGGGTAGAGACTGACGAGCAGGCGAACGCGCTGCTCGCACTCGGCTGCCACGAGATGCAGGGCTTCCTGCTCGGTCGTCCGATTCCGGCGAACGAAATGGAACAGCGCCTGCGTACCGGCCCGATCGCGCCGCTTTCGCCGTCGCCTCACCCGGAGCGCGCCACCCTCGAACCGTCCCGATAACGAGGAGCACGACATGGCACGCAACTTCCCCGGTGGTGCGCCGGTCAGCGGCATCGAAGGCCAGAGTGGCGACGACCCGACCGCGCGCGGCGGTGACCGCATCGACACCCAGATCGACGATCGCCAGGCGATCGAAGGCCGCGAGGACGACGACCTCGCCGCAGACAGCGAAGCCGAAGCCTGGCGACAGGGCGCGCGCAGCACGCCGTCCGCCGCCGACGTTCGTAGCGACGACCAGGGCGTCCCGAACGGCGAGCCGCGCTGACGCAACGGAGCGCGCCGGGCCGGCCGATACAATGCGGCCACCGGCCGGGCCTGCTGGGGCGGGGTTGTCGCGGCGCCCGGGCGTGGAGACACGCATGTCCCGTTCCCTTCTCCCCGTCACCCTGATCGGGGCGCCGACCGACGTCGGCGCCGGCCACCGCGGTGCGCGGCTCGGCCCCGAAGCCCTGCGCATCGCCGGTCTCGGTGAAGCACTGCTCGCCCGCGGCGTCGATGTGCTGGACCGCGGCAACATCGACGGCCCGCGCAATCCGTGGCTCGACGCGGTCGACGGTTACCGCCACATCGCCGAGGTCACCGAGTGGAACCGCCTCGTGATGGAGGCCATGTACGCCGAACTGGCCGGCGGCCGCATGCCGATCCTGCTCGGTGGCGACCACTGCCTCGGCCTCGGCTCGATCACCGGCGTCGCCCGCTGGTGCCGCGAGCAGGGCAAGAAGCTGCGCGTGCTCTGGCTGGACGCGCATGCCGACTTCAATACGAGTGACGTCACGCCGTCCGGCAACATCCACGGCATGCCGGTCGCGTGCCTGTGCGGCATCGGTCCGATGCCGTTGACGCATCTCTCCGGCACGGCGCCCGCGGTGCGCGCCGAAGACATCCGCCAGATCGGCATCCGTTCGGTCGACGAAGGCGAGCGACGCCTGATCCGCCAGCACGGCCTCGACGTCTACGACATGCGCTACATCGACGAGATCGGCATGCGTGCGGCGATGCTCGAAGCACTCGATGGCCTCGACGACGACACGCATCTACACGTGAGTTTCGACGTCGACTTCCTCGACCCGTCGATCGCACCGGGCGTCGGCACCACGGTGCTCGGCGGGCCGACGTATCGCGAAGCATCGCTGGTCATGGAAATGATTTGCGACACCGGTCGACTCGGCTCGCTCGACATCATGGAACTCAATCCGCTGATCGATGATCACAACCGCACCGCGATCCTGGCGGTCGATCTCGTCGAGAGCCTGTTCGGCAAGTCGACGTTGCTACGTGATTGATGCGTGATCGCGTCGTCGGCATGAACGCATCATGACGACCAACGCCTTCACGAAGCGACGGTCGACGCCGGTTTCACACGCTTGCCTGTGTCATGCGGCCACGGATTTCCCATGCCGCGTTTGCGGCGACCCTGGAGATGACACCATGAAGCGTCTGACTGCCCTGCTGCTCCTTGCCATGTTCTCGATGAGCGCTCTCACCGCCTGCAACACGATGGCCGGCGCCGGTAAGGACGTCCAGAAGGTTGGCGAAAAGGTCGAAGACAAGGCCCAGGATTGCAAGGACGCGCATTGCTGATACGCGCGTCGTGAAATGAAAAAGGGCCGGAGCGATCCGGCCCTTTTCTTTTGCGCGATGTATTTGCGCAACGCGAGATCGCATTACCAGCCCGGCGGCGGATCCGGCACGAATCCGCTGCCCGGAAACGCGCGCGGCTCGCGCGGATCGCGGTCGCGATACGGAATGATCCCGCGCTGCGCGAGCGCGTAGCGGTCGTCGTAACGGATCTCGCTGACCTGCACGGGCGTGCGGCTCGCGCGTACGAAGCCGGTGCGCGAGACCGGCGAGTATTCGGCGTCGCCATGGCCGGTGCCGATCGACTGCGCCTTCGCGGCCGGCGCAGCATTGCGCGCGGCACTGGCGTCCTCGGCGCGACGCTCGGGCATGTAGACCGGCGGAGGCGGCGGCATCGGCCGCGCCTCATCGAACACCGCGATGCCGATGACGCCGACATTGCGCGCACGCCCGGTGCGCGCGGCATAGCTGTCGCGCAGGTCGGAGAAATAGAACTGCGCGACGTTGTCCAGCGACTTGCGCCAGCCGGTGATGTCGGTGGTCGCATACGGTTCGAGCACGTAGCCGGCTTGGCCCGCGCTCGCGGTCTGGCCGGTCACCACGTTGACGCCGTCGACGCTGAGCACCACCAGCACGCGCTCGCCGCTGTGGTTGGCCAGACGCACCGCATAGCGATGGCCCGTTGTGCCCGGCACCCAGGCCTGGCCGCGGTAGGCGTATTCAGGCAGCGCGCCGTAGGTGTCGCGGTCGACGATGGAGAGGTCGACGCGGCCGTCGTTCCAGCTGCGTGCGTGGGCGGCGCCGGCGAGGGCGAACAGGGCGGCGAAGGCGAGGGCGGCACGGGATCGGCGGGACATGGCGACGCTCGGCGGTGGAGTGCAGTCGTCAACGCGCGACCCGGGCGGACGGGGTTCCGCGCCACGCCTGCGTTCACGCGCAGTTGCGCCGGGCGACCCGACCGCGCGCGGTAAACTCGCCGGCCACACCGTTTCGCGCATCACGATGACCCGCACCCGCGTCCTTACCGGCATTACCACCTCGGGCACGCCGCACCTGGGCAATTACGCCGGCGCGATCCGCCCGGCGCTCGAGGCCAGCGGCGATCCGTCGGTCGAGAGCTTCTATTTCCTCGCCGACTACCACGCGCTGATCAAGGTGCAGGATCCCGCGCGCGTGCAGCGCTCGACGCTGGAGATCGCCGCCAGCTGGCTCGCCGCGGGTTTGGATCCGGCTACCGTCTGGTTCTATCGCCAGAGCGATATCCCCGAGATTCCGGAACTCACCTGGCTGCTCACTTGCGTCGCGGGCAAGGGCATCCTCAACCGCGCGCACGCCTACAAGGCGGCGGTCGACCGCAACCGCGAAGCGGGCGAGGACGACGATGCCGGCATCACCGCCGGCCTCTTCATGTACCCGGTGCTGATGGCCGCGGACATCCTGATCTTCAACGCGGATAAGGTGCCGGTCGGCCGCGACCAGATTCAGCACATCGAGATGGCGCGCGATTTCGGTCAGCGCTTCAATCATCTGTACGGCGAACACTTCACGCTGCCCGAAGTGACGATCGCCGAGAACGTGGCGACGCTGCCCGGGCTCGACGGCCGCAAGATGAGCAAGAGCTACGACAACGTGATCCCGCTGTTCGCCCCGCGCGAGCAGCTGAAGAAGCTGATCTATTCGATCGTCACCGATTCGCGTGCACCGGGCGAACCCAAGGACGCCGACGCGTCGAACGTGTTCCAGATTTACCAGGCGTTCTCGACTGCGGAACAAACCGGCGAGATGCGTCGCGCGTTCGAGAGCGGTATTGCGTGGGGCGAGGCGAAGCAGGCGCTGTTCGAGCGCATCGACGCCGAGATCTCGCCGATGCGCGAGAAGTACGAAGCACTGATCGCGAAGCCCGCGGACATCGAAGCAGTGCTGCGTGACGGCGCGTCGCGGCTGCGCGCACGTTACGCGACACCAGCGCTCGCCGCACTGCGCGATGCGGTCGGCCTGCGCGATCTCTCCAAGGTCAGCGTGACGACATCCGATGTCGACGAACGCCCGGCACCCGCAATGTTCAAGCAGTACCGCGAGAACGACGGCAAGTTCTACTTCAAGCTCGTGCGCGGTGATCGCGTGCTGCTGCAGAGCACCGGCTTCGACGCGCCGCGCGACGCAGGCCAGCGCGTGGCCGCGCTCAAGCAGGCGGCGAAGCTCGACGACGATGCACTGCTCGCCAACGGCGCGACCCGCGATGAAGTGGAGGCGGCGCTTGCGCAGATGGCGGAGGCCGCGGCATGAGCATGTCCGTGCAGCAGATGCTGGCGCTGATCCTGTTCCTGCCGTGGTTCGCGATCCTGGTCGGCCTGTTCTGGTTCTATCCGAAGCAGCCGCGCAATGCGGCGCGTCGCCTGTTCGACCTCGCATCGATTGCGGTCGCACTGGTCGCGTTCGTGCTGATGATCCGCTGGGCGCATGGCTATGCGGTGCCGACCGGCACGGCGGGCAACATCTGGCGACAGGTGCTCGCCACCACCGCGGGCTATGCGGTGTTCCTCGGTGTGATGGCGGTCGCATGGTTCCTGCGACGTCGCTGGCTGCGCGGCACGTCGTCGAACCGATAAACGGCGTTTAAACCTTCGCGATCCTTCGCGCATCGATAGAGCTGTCGACGACGCCACGTCCCGACGCCCCGCTCATCGAAGGCTCGTCCATGTCCGATCGTCTCAACCGCACGGCGCTGTGCGCTGCGCTGCTGCTCGCCGCTGCGTCGCTGCATGCGCAGGAATCCACCGCGCCGGCCGCCACCGCGCCCGCGGTGAATACTTATCTGCCTGCGGATTTCGCGCGCTATAACCCGCACAACGCGCTCGACATGCTCAAGCAGGTGCCGGGGTTCGTGATCCGCGAAGCCGAGCAGGAGCGTGGCCTCGGCGAGGCGACGGGCAACGTCGTCGTCAACGGCCAGCGCATCTCCGGCAAGTCGAACGACGTGCTGACCGAGCTCACGCGCGTGCCGGCGGCGAACGTCGTGCGCATCGAGATCGTCGACGGAGCGAAGCTCGCGATTCCGGGCCTCAGCGGTCTCGTTGCGAACGTCGTCACCAAAGCCGGCGGCATGAGCGGTCAGTGGTCGTGGAAGCCCGACATCCGCAAGTACTACACGCGGCCGCAGATCACGCGCGGCGACGTGTCGGTGAGCGGTTCGAAGGGCGCGCTGCAGTACAACGTCGGCCTCAGCAACAACGGTAACCACAGTGGCGCCGGTGGCGGCACCGTCATCTACAACGCCGACGGCAGCGTGCGCGACGTTCGCGACGACGCATGGACCGGCGAATCCGACAACCCGACGCTCAGCACGCGGCTCACCTACACCGCCGCCGATGGCGACATCGCCAACCTCAATGCGTCGCTGACGAAAGAGTTCTATCACTACCGCGAAGACGGCACGCGCAGCGGCCCGGGCCTGCCCGACCGCACGCGCGCGGTCCGCGAGAACGAGGGCGGGCACTCGTACGAAATCGGCGGCGATTACGAATTCGGGCTCGGCATCGGCAAGCTCAAGCTGATCGGCCTCGACCGCTACCAGCACCAGCCTTACGACCAGACGGTGGTGACGCACTTCGTCGATGGCTCGTCGCCCGACGACGGCAGCCGCTTCGCGCGCGACAGCGAGGAAGTCGAACACATCGCGCGCGCCGAATACCGCTGGGTGACAG
Organism: Lysobacter sp. HA35; assembly: GCF_054061195.1. Taxonomy (NCBI): domain Bacteria; kingdom Pseudomonadati; phylum Pseudomonadota; class Gammaproteobacteria; order Lysobacterales; family Lysobacteraceae; genus Lysobacter; species Lysobacter sp. HA35. The sequence continues at coordinate 2,972,506 of NZ_JBSSDY010000001.1, forward strand.
GCAAGAGCGACTGGCGCATTTCCGCCGAGGGCGCGTTCAACTCGCTCGACAGCGCGTCGAGCATCGCGGTGCTCGATGGCAGCGGAAACTTTATCGGCGTGCCGCTTCCGGGCGCGAACGCGACGGTGACCGAGGACCGCTACGAAGTGATCGGCAGCTGGGGCCATCCGTTCGGCGACAGCGCGAAGTTCCAGATGTCGGCCGGCGGCGAATACTCGAAGCTGCAGCAGGCGGGCGATGGCGGCCTGACGCGCGAGTTCATCCGCCCCAAGGGCTCGATGTCGCTGGCGTGGAAGGCGAGCGACACGCTCGACGTGAACTTCAAACTGCAGCGCAAGGTCGGCCAGCTCAACTTCTACGACTTCCTCGCGTCGGTGAATCTCAACGACGGCAGCCAGAACGCGGGCAATCCCGACCTCGTTCCGCAGCAGAGCTGGGAGTTCGAGGTCGAAACCACGCGCACGCTCGGCCAATGGGGCACCACCACGCTGCGCGTGTATGACCACCGCATCGACGACCTGATCGACACCATTCCCATCGGCGACCACGGCGAGAGCCCCGGCAACATCGACAGCGCGCGCGAATACGGTTTCGAGTGGAAGGGCACGTGGAAGTTCGACCCGATCGGCTGGCACGGCGCGAAGCTCGATACGCGCTGGTGGGTGCAGCAGAGCGACGTCAAGGATCCGCTGACCGGCGAACAGCGTCGCACCAGCAACAGCCTCATCCATTTCTGGGACATCGCGCTGCGCGACGACGTGCCCGGCACGTCGTGGGCCTGGGGTTTCGAGGTCAACCACGAACTCGATTCGCGCGACGTGCGCCTGACCGAGATCAACCACACCTGGGAAGGCCCGGTCTGGGGCTCGGTGTTCATCGAGCGCAAGGCCTTCTTCGGCCTCACCGTGCACGCCACGCTGACCAACGTGTTCGGCGCCGGTAGCTACCGCGACCGCTACGTCTACGCCGACCGTCGCACCGGCCCGCTGGATTTCCACGAAGTCCGCGACCGCCGCATCGGCCCGATCCTATCGCTCGCGATCACAGGTACGTTCTGATCGGCGCACTCCGTGTTCCGCCCGCGCGGTCGACCTTGGCGTCGCCGGCGCGGACAATGCGCGCATGCACGGACTCTTCGTTACCGGCACCGACACCGGCGTAGGCAAGACCCGCGTCGCCACCGCGCTTGCCTATGCGCTGACGCGCGCTGGTGCGCACGTGCATGCACGCAAGCCGGTGGAATCCGGTGTCGATGCGCGCACCGGGCCCGCGGATGCACAGGCGCTGCGCGAAGCGGCTGGTGCGCACGAACCCATCGATGCGGTCTGCGCGCTGACGCTGCGTGCGGCGCTGTCGCCGGAACGTGCGGCGGAATTGCAGGATGTCGAACTGCCGCTTGCGATGTTGGTCGACGCGGCCAAGCGCGACATTCGTGACGACGGCTTCGTGCTGGTGGAAGGCGCAGGCGGCTTTTACTCGCCAATAGCCGACAACGCATTGAACGCGGATCTCGCCGTCGCGTTGGGACTGCCCGTGCTGATCGTCGCATCCGATCGTCTCGGTGCGCTCAACCACGTATTGCTGACGGTGGAAGCGGTGCAACGTCGCGGACTGGACGTCGCAGCGATCGTGCTCAATCGCATAAGCGCCGACGTCGATGCCGACATGGATAACGCCGCCGATCTGCGTCGTCGCGTCGACATTCCGGTCATTGCATTTCGACATGGTGATGCGCCCGGTCACAATGCCTGGTCGCACGAAGCCAATGCGCTCGTGCCGCTCGTTGACCTGCTGCGAGTGAAGCGATGAACCCGAACGTCCGCGAAGCGGATATCGAACGCGCCGTCGAGGTGCTGCGCGCGGGCGGGCTCGTCGCGTTCCCCACCGAAACCGTCTACGGCCTCGGTGCGAACGCGCGCGATGCCGAAGCGGTGTCGAAGATCTTCGCGGCGAAAGGTCGACCCGCGGACCATCCGTTGATCGTGCACATCGCGTCGGCGCAGGCGTTGCCGCGATGGGCGTCGCACGTGCCGGACAGCGCGATGAAACTCGCAGCCGCGTTCTGGCCCGGCCCGCTCGCGATGGTGCTTCCGCGCGCAGCGGGTGTTCCGGACGCGGTGACCGGTGGCCTCGACACCGTCGCGCTGCGCGTTCCTCGGCATCCGGTTGCGCTCGCGTTGCTGCGAGCGTTCGACGGCGGCCTCGCTGCGCCGTCGGCCAACCGGTACGGTCGTGTGAGCCCCACGCGAGCGGCGCACGTGCGCGAAGAGCTCGGCGATCGTGTCGACATGGTGCTCGACGGTGGCGCCTGCGAGGTCGGAATCGAATCGACCATCGTCGATCTCTCGGGCGACGAGCCCGTGTTGCTGCGCCCCGGTGCGGTCACGGTCGAGATGCTCGAGCGCGTCCTCGGCGTGCCGGTGCGTCACGCAGGCGAGGGCGCGACACCGTCGCCCGGCCGCAAGCCATCGCATTACGCACCGCGGGCGAAGGTGCTTCTCGCGAGCGATGCGGAAGCGGTGAGCCTGGCGCGCTGCTTCCACTCCGGCGGTGCGCGCGTCGGCCTGCTGTCGACCGTCGCACCGATGGAGGCGGGCATCGACTGGCTCGGCCTGCCGGCGGACCCCAATGCGCAGGCACGCGAGCTCTACCAGCGGCTGCGCGACGCCGACGCGCTGGGCCTCGACATCGTCGTCGCGGTGCTGCCGCCCTTGCGCGACGGCATCGGCGAGGCGCTGCACGACCGGCTGCGCCGTGCGGCCGGTCTCGGCGACGGCACGCCCGATGCGTCAGACTTGCACGCATGACCGACCGCCTCACGATCACCCGTCCCGACGACTGGCACGTGCACCTGCGCGACGGCGCGATGCTGCGCGACGTGCTGCCCGATACCGCGCGTCGCTTCGGCCGCGCGATCGTGATGCCGAACCTCGTGCCGCCGGTGGTGACCACCGCTGACGCCGCGGCATACCGCGAGCGCATCTTCGCAGCATTGCCGGCCGAGATGACCTTCGACCCGCTGATGACGCTGTATCTCACCGAAGGCACCACGCCCGACGAGATCGAGCGCGCGAAGGCAAGTGGTTTCGTGCACGGCGTGAAGTTGTACCCCGCGCATGCGACGACGAATTCGAGCCACGGCGTCACCGACCTGCGCCGTTGCGCGGCCACGCTCGAGGCGATGCAGCGCGTTGGCATGCCATTGCTGGTGCACGGCGAAGTCACCGATCCTGACGTCGATGTGTTCGATCGCGAAGCGGTGTTCATCGATCGTGTGCTGACGCCGCTGGTGCGCGACTTTCCGCAGCTCAGGATCGTGCTGGAACACATCACCACGGCGGCGGCCGCCGACTTTGTGCATGCAGCGCCCGACAACATCGGCGCGACGATCACGGTCCACCACCTGCTGCTCAATCGCAATGCGATCTTTGCCGGTGGCCTGCGTCCGCATCACTACTGCCTGCCGGTGCTCAAGCGCGAGCTGCATCGCCAGGCGTTGGTGATGGCCGCGATTTCCGGATCGCCGAAATTCTTCCTCGGCACCGACAGCGCGCCGCATCCGAAGCACGCGAAGGAATCTGGCTGCGGCTGTGCGGGTATCTACACCTCGCATGCGGCGATCGAGCTGTACGCGGAAGTGTTCCACGCCGCCGGCGCCCTCGACAGGCTCGAAGCATTCGCCAGCTTCAATGGCGCTGATTTCTACGGCCTGCCGCGCAATCCCGACCGCATCACGCTGGTTCGGGAAGACGTCGCGGTGCCGGACGCCGTGCAGGCGGGCGGGCAGGAACTCGTGCCGTTCCGTGCGGGCGCGACCGTGGGCTGGCGCCTCGAGGCGTAAGCCTTACGGCGCAGCTTCGGCGAGCGCGAAGTCGGTGTAGTAGAAGCGGTCGTCGCGCAGTACCTGCTCCCCGGAGCGCACGTCGATCGCGACGTCGAACATCGGTCCCCCGACGACCAGCGTGTGGAATTCGCCGTTCTCGCCGCAGGGGTCGCAGTCGCCGGGCAGCGCTGCGAGCAGCGTGTCGTCGAAGGCGCGGCCGGAGAATGTCGAATCGAGTTGCTGCGTATCGACGCAACACAGGTTTGCGCGCAGGCCGCCGGCGATCATTTCGCGCGCAAGGCGTGAGGTGTCGCTGCCGAACAGCGGGGTCTCGATGCTCCAGCCGAGCGCTGCGCATGAGGCTTCCCGCCAGCTGCGTACGTCTTCCAGGAACAGATCGCCGAACGCGACGGTGTCGAGCGTCGGCCAGCGCTGTTTTGCCTCGTTCAACGCGCTCGCGATCGCGGCTTCGTAGCGCGCGTTGTCGCACTGCGGTTCGATCGTGGCTTCAATCAGCGGAAGCCCGGTCGCGCGCGCCTGTGCATGCAGCACGTCGCGACGGATGCCGTGCATCGCGATGCGGTCGTAGCCGCTGTTGACGGTGGTGAGCAGCGCGACGACGTCGACGTCATCGCGCTGGCGCAGCGTGTGCAGCGTCCACGCGGCATCCTTGCCGCCACTCCACGAGAGCAGCACCGGACGTCTCACAGTTGTGCTCAGGCCGCGGTGACGTCGCGCAGCTGCCAGTGGGTTCCGGCCAGCAGGCGAAGGCGATGGCGCACCACGTCGCCGGGCAGGCGCGTGGTCAGGACGAGATCGATGTGCAGGTCGCGCTGTTCGCCGGTCGCTGTGGCGGCCGGATCGGTCGCGCCGAGAGCGGGATCGACGTCTTCAGGGTCGCCCTGCGCATCGCGCCAGCGGTCGAACACCTGCGACGTGCGCATCGCCTGCTCGAGCTGCTCGGCGAAACCGTCGGCCCCGTGCGCGGAGAACGACGTGGCGGCGTCTTCGCCGCGGGCGGCAGCGCCATCGGGCAGGCGGATGTAGTAGCGCGTCGGCATGGACAATTCCTCAACGGGTCCCGTTCAGTGTATTCAGCATGCCACGGTCGCTTTGTGAAAACGCGACAGGGCGCTGAACGACAGCGGCCCGCCGAAGCGGGCCGCGTCGTGGTGCGGATGTCGCGCGGTCAGTCGCGATCGGCGCCGGCAGTGGCCTCCTGCCCGAAGCTGCGGCCGTCCTGTCCGCGCTGCCAGAAGAACACGGGCGCCGGTGTATTGCGGCCGCCGATTTCCTTCATGTCGGCGTCGACATCGAACAGGCGGCCATCGACCATCACGTAACGCGTGTCGATCGTGCTGCGGATGTTCTCCAGCGGATTCGAATTGAGCACGACGAGGTCGGCCTTCTTGCCGACTTCCAGCGAACCGGTCTGCTTCGACAGGCCGAGGTAGTCGGCGCCGTCGATGGTCGCCGCACGCAGTGCATCGAAGTTGCCCATCGCCTGAGCGAGCATCCACGTTTCCCAGTTCGCCGACAGGCCCTGCAGCTGGCCGTGTCCACCGACCTGGATGTGGATGCCGGCGTCGCGCATCTTCTTCGCCGACTTCGCGATCTCGACGTGCCAGTAATCCCAGTCCGGTGCGATCGCGCGTCGGATGCTGCGCGCATCCAGCGTTTCGCGCGGGAAGAAGCGTGCGAGCTTCTTGTCTTCCCACACGTTGTCGTGCGCGTACCACCAGTATTCGCCGGACAGGCCGCCATAGGTGACCACCAGCGTCGGCGTATTGCGCACGTCGGTCTGCGACCATACGCCCAGCACGTCTTTGTACAGCGGCGCGACCGGGATGTTGTGCTCGATGCCGGTGACGCCGTCGAGCATCATCGGCATGTTGTGGTTGAACGTGGAGCCGCCTTCCTCGACCACCAGCATGCCTAGCTCGCGCGCGGCCTGGTTGATCTGCTGGTGCTGCTCGCGACGCGGCTGGTTGTAGCTCTTCACCGAGAACGCGCCCACCGCCTTCATGCGGCGCAGGTGGCTGCGCGCATCGTCGATGGAATTCACCACCGCCTTGAAGTCGCCATCGGCGCCGTAAAGGATCGTGCCGGTCGAGAACAGACGCGGGCCGACCATCTTTCCGGCCTTCAGCAGTTCCGACTGCGAGAACACGAACTCGGTGCTCGCCGACGGGTCGTGCATGGTGGTGATGCCGAACGCGAGGTTGGTGTAGTACGCCCAGTTCTGCTGCGGCACCACGCCGGAACCGAAGTTCGCCGAATGCGCATGCACGTCGATGTAGCCGGGCACGATGGTCTTGCCGTGCACATCGATCACGCGCGCACCGCCGGGCACCGCGACCTGCGAGGCGGGACCGACCGCGGTGATGTGATCGCCCTGCACGACGACGGTGCCGTCATCGATCACTTCCTGCGTGTGCTCGGCATCGCGCATAGTCACCACGCGCCCATGCGTGAAAGCGATGCTGCCTTCCGGCGCATACACCGTCTGCGTGAGGCCGACTTCGATGCCGCCATCGTTGCTCGGCTTCGGAATCTCCTTCGGCGCGCCCGGCACGAATGCGAACGTCTGGCGAAGATCGCGCGAGTAGTAGCGGTCGCCCATCATCCAGTGCAGCGACTTCGAATCCGCGGCCCAGTGCAGGTAACTGCCGACATCCGCGGTGACCTGCGTGACCGGCACGGCCTTGCTGTCCTTGGACAGTTCGACCGACTGGCCGATCTCCACCAGCGGCGTCACGTACGCATTGAACAGTTCGGTGAACGCGACCCACTTGCCGTCGGGGCTGATGCTCACCGTGTCCGGATACTTCAGCGAATACACCTCGCGCGGTTCTTCACTGTTCAAGCCGACGGACATCAGCTTCTTCTTCAGGCCGCCGCCGGTGAAGTAGTACACGCGCGTGCCATCGGCGCTGAACTGCGGCGTGTCGCCTTCGTCGGCGATGCGGTGCGCGCCGCTGCCGTCGGCGTTCATGACGTAGATGCCCTGGTCGCGCGTCCATGCCGAGCCGGTCAGGCCGCTGCCGCCGCTCTTTGCATAGACGATGCGGCGACCGTCCGGCGAGAAACGCGGTGCGTAGTAGTAGCCCTTCTCGGTCGTCAGCTTGCGGCCCGCGCCGCTGCCATTCGCATCGCGCAGCCAGATCGCCGACAGGTCGTTGTCGGACCACGTGGTGTAGAGCAGCTTGCTGCCGTTCGCGCTGAAGCTCGGCTGGTATTCGTAGACGCCGGTGTTGCTGGTGAGGCGTTCGGGCGTGCCGTTCGGCAGCGTCTTGCGCCAGAGCTGGCCGACCGCGTTGAAGATCAGCGTCTTGCCGTCCGCGCTGGTCGCGACGTCGCGGATCATCTTCGGCGCGAACGTGCCGGTCTCGATGTCGTGCGTGAAGCGCAGCGGTTCGGCGACGGTCTGTTCGATGTCGGCGGTAAACGGAATGTTCGACGGCTTGCCGCTCGCCATGTCGACGCGCCACAGCTTGCCCTGCGCCCAGATGACGACGTTCTTCGAGTCGGGCGTCCAGTCGAAATCGCTGTACGGGCCGAAGATCGCCCAGGCTTCCTGCTGGTCGTGCGACAGGCCGTCCCACACCGGGCGCACTTCGCCGCTCTTGAGATCCATCACGTGCAGCACGGACTTCTCGCGCACGCGCTTGACGAACGCGAGCGACTTGCCATCGGGCGACGGCTGCGGACGCACTGCACCGCCGGGTGTGTCGATGATCGTCTCGATCTTTCCGGTCTTCCGGTCGAGGCGCTTGATCGCGTAGATGACGCCGTGCGGATCCTTGTTGTACTGGAACGTCGGGCCGGGGCTGACGTCCTCGCTGAAGTAGACGTAGCGACCATCCGGGGATACCGCAGGCTCGCCGAGATCCTGCTGGTCGTTCTTCTGCTTGGTCAGCTGCAGGCCGGTGCCGCCGCCGGCGACGTGGTACATCCACAGCTCGCCCGCGCCCAGCGAACGCTCGCCGGTGAAATGCTTGCGGCCGATCAGGTACTGGCCGTCTGGCGTCCACGCGGGATTGTTGAGCAGGCGGAAGTCTTCCTTGGTCACCTGCACCGCGTTGCTGCCATCGGTGCGCATGCGCCAGAGGTTGTTGCCGCCGCCGCGATCGCTGGTGAACGCGACCTGCGTGCCGTCGGGCGAGAAGCGCGGCTGCACATCCCAAGCGGGGCCGCTGCTGATGCGCGTCGCCTTGCCGCCACCGATCGGCAGCACGTAGATGTCGCCCATCATCGAGAACGCGAGCTGGCGGCCGTCCGGCGAGACGTCGACGTCCAGCCACGTGCCTTCGTCGGTGCTGAAGCGGATCGTCTTGGTCGGGCCGTGCGGCGCGTTGACGTCCCACTTCTTGTCGTCGGTCGCCCCGGGCTTGCTCGGACCGCGTTGCGCCTGGCCGGGGTCCTGCGCTTTTGGCACGCCGGCAGGATTCAGCGCGTCCTGCTCGAGTTGCGTATCAGGCGGCGGGGGCGGCGTATCGCCCTTGTTCGCCTGCGCGAAGGTGGGAGCGGTGGCGAGCGAAAGCGCGCCGGCGAGTGCGGCGGAGAGCAGCGAACGATTGGGAGTCATGGCGTCGAAGGGCGTGATAACCCTTCGACGGTACCGGAGCAGCGCGGTCGAGGACCGGGCCGGAAGTCAGGTGCGCGTGACGCGCGTCGCCATCATTCCCAAGCGGCGGAGTCGGATGCGAACGCCAGCGTCAGCGAACCACGGCCGACGTTGACCATGCCGGTGAGGCTCATCAGGCTTTCGAACATCTCGACGCGATGCGTGCGGCAGGTTTCGACGAGTTCGGTGTAACCGGACAGGCGATGCAGTTCCTCGATCGGGCCGCCGTAGCTGATCGCCATGGTCGGCGTGAGCAGCTTGCCGTCGCGCACGCGTCGTGCGGCGAAGGTGAACAGCTTCTCGGCCGCGGTATCGAAGCCTTTGACCTTCGCGACCGGGCCGGTTTCGCCGCGGTTGCAGTGCAGGATCGGCTTGATATCGAGCGCGCTGCCCAGCGTCGCGCTGAGGAAGCTGACGCTGCGGTCGCCGCGATGGCGCGTACGCGCGCGCAGGTAGTTGAGGTCGCGCGGCACCATGTAGGCCTGCGTCGCGAGTGCGACCTGCTCGATACGAGCGCGCATCTTCGGCGCGCCTTCCTCGCTGTCGCGCAGGCGCACCGCTTCGACCGCGGCGATCGCCTGGCCGGAGAACACGCTCTGCGTATCGATCACGCGCAGCGAGAACGGCGTGGTGATGCCGGCCGCGGTGCGCGGGCCCTTGTATTCGTTGAGGATCGCGAAGCTCGCCTGCGACGTGTTGTCGTAGATCGGGCTGCGCGTCTTGGTGATCGTCATGCAGAAGACGTAGTCGTAATCGATCACGAGCTTGCGCAGGAACAGGTCCTGCACCTGCTGCACGGTGAAGGGCTGCGTTTCGGCTTCGGCGATGCGTTCGGCCGACTGCGCGTCGAGGAACTCGAGCGTCGCCTGCTCGTTGCGCTGGTCGGCGAGCACGGCATTGCCGATCTTCACGGTGATCGGAAGCAGCGTGATGTCGTGCTGCGAGAAATAGTCCAGCGGAAGATCGCAGGCCGAATCGACGACGAGTCCGATACGCATGGGTCAGGCCCCTTTGGCTTCTGATTGTTCTTTGGCAGACAGGATTATCGGTCCCGTCGTCGGAATCTTGATGAGGAAAGCGGAGTCGTCGTTCAGCAACCCGTGCTGCTGTGCGATGCGACTTTCCGTACGAGTGCGTGTGGTTCTGCGCCGGACGACAAGTACAGCGTCGGCTCGCTGACGTTGTAGTGATCGGTGGTGTCTAGGATGAGATCGAGGCGGCCGTCGTGATCGAGGTCGCCTGCGAACAGCAGTGAAGGCGTCGCGTCGTCACCGAGCATCACGCTGCCGTCGTCGTATCGGCCGGCCGGCAGTTCGAACAGCACCTGCCTCCCCGCGCCTCCCTGCAGTACGACGCTGCACGTGGTTGCGTTGGCGATGCAATCGAGCTGCAGGCGATACGTCGCACCGCGCAGCTTCAGCAGCAGCGGCCCGCTCGACAGCGGCGCCGGTGCGACGCCCGTCCAAGCGGTCGCCACCGGGCCCGCGTGCAGGCCGGGGCCGCGAACCAGCATCTGCGTGTCGTGCACACGAGTGCTGACGTCATGCGCGCTGCGGGTGCCGTCATCGTCGACCAGCTCATCGCGCACGCGCTGCACGCGCGCGTTGGTGGTGACGAGTGCGGAACGCGCGGGCGTGACCTGCAGCGCGAGCCATGGCTCGCCGTCGCGAACGAAGGATTCGCCGTCGTGCTGCACGCCGAGCGGATGCAGCGCGTACGCCGCGGCGAGTGCGACCGCGATCAGTGCCATGCGCCGAGGATCGCCCCGTAGAGAAGGAACTGGACCACGTGGTAGCCGCCGTCGATCAGCCACAGGGTCATCGGCTTGCGCGCGAACGCGTAGTTGATGCCGAAGCTGGTCGCGACGAACAGCAGGCCGATCACCGCACCGATGCCCGCACCATGCACGGCGCCGATGTCACGCGGCAGGGCAAGCGCCATCGCCGTGGCCGACACCAGGCTCAGGACGAACGCGGTGCCGAAGGTGCGGCCGGGATGTCCCGGCGATGCGGCGGGGTCGATACCGCTCGCGCGCGCCCAGGCCTTGAGGAACAACGGGCCGTACCAGAGCCCGCCGAGCATGAAGGCGGATACCGCCGCGACCAGCACGGCCCACGGGTTGATGGTGGCGAACACTGGCATGCGGATCCCCGGCCCCGCCGACGCCCCCGGCGCCGGTCCGTCGGGCAGGGTACGCCAGTGACGGGGTTCACGCTTGCCGCGTGTCGGCGGTCGCAACGCGGCACCGCCCGGCGGGGCGATGCCGCTTCGATGAAACGATCAACGCGCCCGGTCGGGCACCGAATACGCGCGCGGCAGCGGGCCCTGCGGCGCCATGTAGCGATCGCGCAGGTCGGTCTGACGGCTGCGCATGGTGATCGCGCGGCCGTCGAGCCAGACCTGCTTGGCGACGTTGGCGACGTCGAGCGGGTCGCCCGTCCACAGCACGAGGTCCGCACGCTGGCCGACCGCGATCTGGCCGACGTCGCGCAGCCCGAACACCTCGGCCGGCACGCGGGTCAGCGCGGCGAGGCCGTCGTCCCACGGCAGGCCGTTGGCGACGGCGTTGCCCGCTAGCTGACGCGTGTTGCGCGCGTTGTGGGTCGGGTTCTCGCCGCCCTGCACGATGCCGACGGTGACGCCGGCCTGGCGCAGGATCGCCGCGTTGTCCATGCGCGCGCCGATCTCGTCGAAGTTCGCCGGCAGGTCGGCCAGCGGGTCGACGAATACCGGCACCTTGGCCGCCGCGATCTCGCGCGCGACGCGCCAGGCCTCGACGCCGCCGACGATGCCGACGCGCAGGTGCTGGCGCTGGGCGAACTTCAGCAGCTGGTGGATATCGACGGCGCGGTCGACCTGGAACATCACTAGGCCCTCGCCACGCGCGAACTTCGCGAGCACGGCGCGGCCGGCGGGCGTCAGGCTGGCCGCGTTCGTGGTCGCCGGAATGCGGCCACGTGCTTCGTCCAGCCATTGCTCCAGCAGCATCCATTCGCCGGCGCGGGAATGGCCGGTGACATCCGCGCCTTCGTGACCGAGCGCGACGAACAGCACGCGCGCGCCGACCGGATCGGGCGAGCCGTCGAGCCGCACCATGCCGCCCTGGCCGAGAATGATCGAGCCGCCTTCGCCGAGCGACGGCATCAGCATGGTTTCGCCGATGCCTTCGATGCGGTTGACCGGCACCGCCGTCGCATCCGGATTGAAGGCGAGGGTGACGTCGAACTCGGGTCGCACGTTGATGTCGCGCGCGTTCTCGCCCATGCCGAGCGAGGCATCGACCGTCGAATCCTCGCCTGACACTTCCTCGACGCCCAGATGCGTGAGCCCGCCGAACAATGCGGGCGTCACCGGCGCGCCATTGGCATCGACGATCGGCACGTTGGCCGGCGCGGTGAGATGTTCACCGACCGCCGCGATGCGGCCCGCATGCACCAGCACGTCGGCATTGCGCAGCGTGCCGCGCGAACTCGCGGTGTGCACGGTGGCGTTGCGGATCAGCAATTCCTGCGCGGACGCGGATCCCGCGATCGCGAGCAGCAATGCACCCGCGAGAATCGAAACGCGGCGGCTCATCGCACGCCTCCCATCGGCGCGGCACGTTGGCCGAGCATGAAATCCGACACCGGCTGGCGCGACGGATCCTTGCGGTCGTAGATGCGCGCGCCGTCGATGTAGACCTGTTCGGCCTGTGCGTAGCTGCTGAACGGCGTGCCGTTCCAGACCACCACGTCCGCCATCTTTCCTGCCTCCAGCGTGCCGGTCTTGTCGAGGATGCCCAGCGCCTTCGCCGGGTTCTGCGTGATCCAGAGGATCGCGTGCTCCGGCGTGATGTCGATGCCGGCGAGCTTGGCGTGCGCGATCACTTTCGCGGCTTCCTGGTTGAGGCGCTGGATGCCTTCCTCGGAATCGGAATGCACGATCGCGCAACCGTTCTTCGCGCGGTCGACCAGCGCGATGTTTTCCTGGATGCCGTCGTAGGCCTCCATCTTGAAGCCCCACCAGTCGGCCCACATCGCGCCGCAGACGCCTTCGGCGCCGAGGCGGTCGGCGAGCTTGTACGCCTCCACCGCATGGTGGAACGCGGCGACCTTGAAGCCGAATTCCTTGGCGAGGTCGAGCATCGTCGCCATCTCGTCGGCGCGGTAGCAGTGGATGTGCACGCGGATGTCGCCGTTGATCGCGCCGGCGAGCGTGTCCATCTTCAGGTCGCGCTTGCCACCGGTCGCGTTCTCGCTGTCCGGCTTGGGATCGTTCGACCACCAGTGTTCTTTCTTCGCCGGCTGCGGGCGGTTCTTCTTCAGGTATTCCGACGCATCGATGAACGCGGCGCGGTACCCGGCCACGTTGCCCATTCGCGTCGACGGGCCGCCCTTCTTGCCGTACACGCGCTTGGGGTTTTCGCCGCAGGCCATCTTCAGGCCCCAGGGCGCGCCCGGAAATTTCATACCCTGGTAGGTCGTCGACGGCACGTTCTTGAGCGTGACGCCGCGTCCGCCGATCAGGTTCGCCGAACCCGGCAGCACCTGCAGCGAGGTGATGCCGCCCGCGAGTGCGGTGAGGAAGCCCGGATCCTGCGGCCAGATGGAATGCTCGGCCCACACGTTCGACGTCACCGGGCTCGTCGCCTCGTTGCCGTCGGCCTGCGCGCTGACTGCGGGGCTCGCGTAGACGCCGAGGTGCGAGTGCACGTCGATCAGGCCCGGCGTCACCCACTTGCCGGTGCCGTCGACGACGGTGGCGTCCGCCGGTGCCTCGAGGCCGCGCCCGACCGCGACGATCGCACCGTCGCGCATCAGCACGTCGGCGCCTTCGAGGCGCTCGCCGGTGCCGGTGAGCACGGTCGCGTTGCGGATCAGCACGGGCGAGGACCCGACCCGCGCGTACGTGCTCGGGTAGGGGTCCTGCACGAAGCGCGAGGGCGAATTCGCGGCTCCGGCGGCAAGCGGGACGGCCAGTGCGACCGTGCAGACGAACGAGGCGAGCAACCTGAGCATGGTGGTTCCGCGGGCAGGACAGCCGACGACCGTAGCGGGCGCAGGCCGATCGTCACCGTGCCCTTCGTCATGCCCGGGCCGACGCGCATGCAGGTTCGACCACGCGGTTCGATCCGGCTGCGGCTCGCGCCGTGCGAACATTCGAAAGAAAAAGGACAGCAATTCGATGAAAGACAAAGACCAGATCGTCGCCAACTGGCTGCCGCGCTACACCGGCGTCGCGTTGGAGGACTTCGGCCAGCACGTGCTGCTGACCAACTTCGGTGGCTACCTGCAGACCTTCGCCCGCCTGATGGGCGCGCAGATCGTCGGTCTCGACAAGCCGATGCCCAGCGCGACGGCCGACGGCATCACCATGATCAACTTCGGCATGGGCAGCCCGAACGCGGCGACGCTCATGGACCTGCTCTCGGCCATCGACCCCAAGGCCGTGCTGTTCCTCGGCAAGTGCGGCGGTTTGAAGCGCAAGACCGTTCTCGGCGACCTGGTGCTGCCGATCGCCGCGATCCGCGGCGAAGGTACGTCCAACGACTACATGCCGCCCGAGGTGCCTGCGTTGCCCGCGTTCGCCCTGCAGCGTGCGGTGTCGACCATGATCCGCGACCTCGGCCACGACTACTGGACCGGCACCGTCTACACGACCAACCGCCGCGTCTGGGAACACGATGAAGCGTTCAAGGAGTACCTGCGCAAGCTGCGCTGCATGGCGATCGACATGGAAACCGCGACGGTGTTCGCCGCCGGCTTCGCAAACCGTATTCCGTGCGGCGCGCTGCTTCTCGTCTCCGATGCACCGATGACGCCGGAAGGCGTGAAAACCGCCGAGTCCGACGCACGCGTCACCGCCGATTTCGTCGACAACCACATCCAGGTCGGCGTCGAAGCGCTGCGTCTCATCCGGCGACACGGAAAGTCCGTGAAACACCTGCGTTTCGATGAATAACCGCATGGCCGCGACGGACGGTTTTTTACGTCGCGACCCTTGAGATGTGCCGCTCGCAGACTGTCACACCAGACAGGAGCGGGACATGGAACAGGCCTTCCTGGTGGTCCTCGGCGCGGCGCTGACGTGGACTTTCTATTTCATCCAGCGCCACGTCGAACGCCGTCGCACGACCGAGGCGATCGAGCGCAGCCAGAAGCTGTTGACGCTCAAACAGGGGCTGGAAGGCGCGAAGACCAGCCTCGGCGATCTGCAGCGTTTCGAAGCGGGGCTCGTCGGCAAGGCGCAGAGCGCGGTGGAAATCGCCGACGGCTATCTCGCGCGTGCGGAGGAAGTCGTCGAGCGCGGCGCCGTCGAAGTGCTGCAGGACGACGAGTTCACCGCGCAGGCGCGCGAGCAGTTGCTGCTGGCCGACGCCAAGCTGCATCGCGTCGTCGCACGCCTGCGCGCGCAGCTCGACGCCGAAGGTCAGGCGGCGTTCGATCGCACGCACGCCGCATGGCTGCAGTTCCGCGAGCGACATGCGCTCTTCATCGCGCAGTCCTATGCTCGGGGTCCGATCCGCGCACTGATCCAGGCGGTGACGCTGGAAAGCCTCACCGCCGCATGGATCGCCGAACTGGAGACGCAACTCGGTGAATGACGAGATCAACAGCGCTGCCGACGTCGTCGCCTTCTGGCGCGACGCCGGCCCGTCGAAATGGTTCACGCGCGACGACAGCTTCGACGCGCACTGTCGCGGCCTGCTGCATCTGCATTTCGCCGCCGCGCGTCGCGAACTCGATGCGTGGCGTGCGGAAGCGGGCGGCGCGCTCGCGCTGGTGTTGCTGCTCGATCAGATCCCGCGCAATGCATTTCGCGAAAGTGCGCATTCGTACGCGACCGATCCGCTCGCGAAATCGATCGCGACGCAGGCCATCGATGCCGGCTTCGACCTCGCCACCGAGGAAGCGCTGCGCAGCTTCTTCTATCTGCCATTCGAGCATTCGGAATCGCTGGACGACCAGCATCGCGCCGTCGCACTGCATCGCGAACGTCTCAGCGCGCCCGATGCGGACCACTGGGCGAAGCTGCATCTCGACATCATTCAGCGCTTCGGCCGGTTCCCGCATCGCAATGCCGCGCTCGGCCGCGTCAGCACGCTCGAGGAACAGGCGTTCCTCGACAGCGGCGGTTTTGCCGGCTGACGCCACAAAAGAAAACGGCCGCGTCTGCGGCCGTTTTCACGAACGATCGATGCGTAGCAATCAGTAGCGCGGCACCGCGCCGTCGACCTGCTGCGACCACGCGTCGATCCCACCTTCCACGTTGTGCACGTTGGTGAAGCCGAGTCGGCGGAAATGTTCCGCAGCGGCCGCGCTGCGACGACCGTGATGGCACAGGAACGCAAGCGGCGTGTCCTTCGGCAGGCCTTCGACTTCGCTCGCCGCATCGCCGTCGAGCACCGAGAACGGCACGCGCACCGAGGCGATCGTGCGTTCTTCCGGCGGACGCACGTCCACCAGCGTCAGCGCGCCGTCCGCCAGCATGCGCGCCGCATCGGCCGCACTGATCGACTTCACCGTCTTCGCGTTCGGGTTCTCGACCACAAGGCCACGGCCACGTTCGTCGTCCACCCAATCGATGCGCAGGCCGTTCGCGCGCTGCGCACTCGCGACGTCGAACTGCGCGCGGATGCCGTCGACTTCCGCCGCGATCGCCTGCGGATCGATCGGACCGAGCTGCAACTGCGCGCGATGATCGGCGTCGACCGAAATCTGCAGCGCATATCCCGGGCCGGCATCGGCCACCGCACTGCGCAGCATCTCGGCCGCGGCCGGCGTGATCTCGATCGACGGCGGCGTGCGGTCCGGCGCCTCGACGCCGAGCAGCGTATGCAGCTCACCGGAGTTCGCCATCTGCACCACGATGTCGCTGCCACCGACCAGCTCGCCGTCGATGTAGAGCTGCGGAATCGTCGGCCAGTCCCCGTACGCCTTGATGCCCTCGCGGATCTCCGGATCGGCGAGCACGTTCACGTGCGCGTAGTCGATGCCCAGCCCGTCGAGCACGCCGACTGCCTTGGACGAGAAACCGCACTGCGGCGCGCGCGGATCGCCCTTCATGAAGAGGACGACGCGGCTGGACTGCAAGAGGGAGTCGATTCGGGAACGGAGGACAGGGTCGAGATTCATGCTGGGAATTGTCCGGCGCGTCGATCTCACCGATCACAGATACACCGTTCGTCGGTTTTTCTTAACAAGTCTTTAATTTGCCGGAGCGGCCGTCTACGATCGGAACGACACGGATAGGTTAAGCCCGTGTGACGACACCCACCTGCACCGCATTCATCGATTTGGGGAGATCCTGATGCAACAGCGTTCCAAGCTCCGCGACGCCATCTGCCTCGCGCTCGGCACCACCGCCGCGTTCGGCGCGGCGTCCGCCGTCGCCCAGACGGCGCCGGCCGCGGGCACCACCGCCACCCCGCAGACCCTTGATCGCGTCCAGGTCACCGGCTCGCGCATCCGTCAGGTCGATGTGGAGACGGCGCAGCCGGTCCTCACGATTAGCCGCAAGGAGATCGAGCAGCAGGGCTTCCAGTCGGTCGGCGACATCCTCCAGAACATCAGCGCCGTCGGCACGCCGCCGATCAGCCGCGCCGCGCCGCTATCGTCGGGCGAGAACGTCGGTGGCACCTACATCAGTCTGCGCAACCTCGGCGCGCAGCGCACATTGGTGCTCGTCAACGGCAAGCGCCTCGGCATCACGACTAGCGGCCTGTCGGACGTTTCGCAGATTCCCGCAGTCTCGATCGAACGCATCGAAGTCCTGAAGGACGGCGCCTCGTCGATCTACGGCTCCGACGCGATCGCGGGCGTCATCAACATCATTACGCGCTCGAACTACGAGGGTGCGGCCGGCTCGATCTACTACGGCCAGTACGACCAGGGCGATGGCGCCATCACCAAGGGCGACATGATCATGGGCTTCGGCGGCGACCGCGGCTCGCTGACCATGGGCGCCGAGTGGGGCAAGGAAGACGGCGTCAACGCCACCGACCGCGAGTTCAGCGCCTATCCGCGCGGCAACTGGCACCCGACCGATCAGTGGACCACCGTTGGCCAGTACGGCGGCTTCGTGACGACCGCGACGACGGCGGTGCCGGGTGTGCCAACCGGCACGCGCGTCATCCTCCGTCCGGGCGGCGATCCGCGTAACCGCAACGACTACGTCCGCCAGGACACGAACGTCGGCACCTGCACGGGCGCGACCGCAGCGACGGGCTGCACGCCCGGCTCGACCCTCGACAAGTCCAACACGCTTGAGCAGACCGACCTGCGCACGCCGCTGGAAACCAAGTCGATCTACCTCGACGGCGTGGTGAACATCACCGACAGCCTGCGTTTCCGCACCAACATCCTGTGGGGCGATCGCGAGAGCTCGCGTCATATCGCCGGCTACCCGATGCAGGCGACGTCCTTCGCTGCCCCGATGTCGGCGCAGAGCTACTGGAACCCCGAGGGCGCGACCATCAGCAACTGGTGGCGTCGCGGTTGGGAAGTGCCGCGCGTGACCACGGCGGACTCCACGAACTACCGCCTCTCCGCAGCTCTCGAAGGCAGCTTCGACATGGCTGGGCAGATGTTCGACTGGGATGTCGACTACGTTAACGTCGTCAACAAGCAGACGCAGGACACCTTCGGCAACTTCAACTTGGCGAACGTCCGCAATGCCGTGGGCCCGTCGTTCGTCCAGAACGGCCAGGTCGTCTGCGGTACCCCGGGCAACGTCATCGCCGGCTGCGTTACCTGGAACCCGTTCGTGCCGTACGGTGTCGTCGGCAACGGCGGCCTGACCGGCAACTCCGCGCTGCAGAATTACCTGTTCCAGAACGAGCACGCGACCGGTCGCACCGAAACGACCGTGATGTCGGCCAACCTCAGCGGCACGATCTTCGCGATGCCGGCGGGCGACCTCGGCTTCGCGGTCGGTTACGAGCACCGCAACGAGAAGGGTGCTTACGTGCCGGACGCGCTGGCGGTGACCGGTGGGTCGACCAACCTTTCGTCAGGCCCGACCCGCGGCGGTTACGACCTCGACGAGGTGTACCTCGAGCTGCAGGTACCGATCCTCGCTGACCTGCCGTTCGCGAAGGAACTCACGCTCAACGTCGCGTCGCGCTATTCGGACTACAACACCTTCGGCAACACGGTGAACAACAAGTTCGGCCTCAAGTGGCGCCCGATCGACCAGCTGCTGCTGCGCGCGACGTACGCCGACGGCTTCCGCGCACCGACGATCGCCGACCTCTACGGCGGTGGTTCGCAGACGTTCGATTCGTTCACCGATCCCTGCGATACGAACTTCGGCGACTCGCGCAGCAACCCGACCACGCGTGCGAACTGCAAGAACGGCGTCGGTGGCCAGAACGCGATGGGTGCCGTCGCCGACACGTATCGCCAGCTCGGCCAAGGCCTCGTGCCCGTCGGTTCGGCGAACTCGCAGACGCCGGTTGCCTTTACCCGCGGCTCGAACCCGACGCTGACACCGGAACTGTCGGCGTCGCAGACGATCGGCGGCGTGTGGAGCCCGTCGTTCCTCAGCGGCTTCAACATGTCGATCGACTGGTGGAAGATCCGAATCGCCGACACGATCGTGACCGACTCGCCGAGCACGATCCTCGACGACTGCTACGTCAAGGGCATCGCGAGCCGCTGCTCCTCGCAGCTGTTCACGCGTGATCCGGCGCTGGGCTATATCAACTTCATGTCCTACGGCAACCGCAACGCCGGTTTCCGCAAGGTGGAAGGCTACGACGTCGACTTCTCGTACCGTCTGGCGACGGACGCGTGGGGCACGTTCAACGCAAACCTCAACAGCACCTACACGGCGAAGGACTACTTCGTCAGCACCAACGATCCGACGTACCCGACCTCGGGCGTGGGCTTCACCAGCACCTTCCGCATCCGCTCCAACTTCAACCTGGGTTGGCAGAAGGGTCCGTGGGGCGCGACGTGGACCGCGCGCTACTACTCGCCGATGAAGGAAACCTGCACCTACGTGGTGCCGGGCTCCACAGAGCCGAACCTCGAGTGCGAGGAGATCACCTACGCGCCGACCGGTGCCTACGTCGGTACGACGACCACGCCGGCGAGCTCCATCTCGCGTCGTCACGTGGTGGGTTCGAACACGTTCCACGACGTCCAGCTGCGCTGGGAAGCGCCGTGGAAGGCCACCGTTGCGGTCGGCGCGAACAACGTGTTCAACCACATCGGCCCGGTCATGTACACGCAGCCGAGCGCGAACGTCTCGTACTACGGCGGCTTCGATATCGGCCGCTTCTGGTACATGCGCTACACGCAGCGCTTCTGATCGACATAAAAACAATATCCGTCATTCCACTTCTCTCACGGCCCCGCAAGGGGCCGTTTTTTATGGCCGGTTCGGGTAGGCTCACGCTCGATGACCGCGTCCGGCCCCGTTGCCCACCACCAACCGCCGCGCCACCCGCAGGTGTGGTGGATGACGCTGCTTGCGGCGCATGTGCTCGCATTCGCGCTGTGGTGGCACTACGGCTGGCACGTGGCGCTGCCGCTGCTGATCGCGTCGCACCTGGCGCTCGTTTGGGGGACGTTGCGGCCCGATTCGCGGCTGTTCGGCCCGGCGCTCACGCGGATGGACACCGATGACCGCCTGCTCTGGCTGACGATCGATGACGGCCCGTCCGAGGAGACGCCAGCCGTGCTCGACCTGCTCGATGCGCACCGCGCGCGCGCGACGTTTTTCCTGGTCGGCGAACGCGCGCGTCGTCATCCGGAGCTGGTGCGCGAGATCGTTCGGCGCGGGCATGACGTCGGCAATCACAGCGACTCGCATCCGACTGCACGCTTCTGGGCGCTCGGTCCGCGCGAGATGCGCAACGAAATCGAGCGCGCACAGGCGACGCTGACCGAGATCACCGGCACGACGCCCGTGTGGTTCCGCGCCGTCGTCGGCATGGCGAACCCTTTCGTGTTCGCACCGCTGCAGAAATTAGGACTCGCGCGCGTTGCGTGGACCGCGCGCGGCTTCGACGGCGCGGTGTCCGATCCGCAGCGCGTGGTGTCGCGCGTCGAACGCCAACTCGGCCCCGGCGTGATCGTGCTTGCACACGAAGGCGCGCCGCACGGTCGCAACGTCGAGACGCTGGCGCTGATGTTGCGTCGTTTCGACGAACTGGGTTATCGCTGCGTGCTGCCGGTGCCTGCGTTTCCGACGCGCGGCCCCAAGTTGCCGGCTGCCGAGTCGACGACCTTCGTCGACTGACGCGTTACTCGATCAGTCGCGCGATGCGACGATCTGCCAGTTGTTGAACGGCGTATTGCCGTTGAGTGGCGTGACCGCGTAACGAAGCCCTGCGGCATCGAGGCGATCGCGCAGCAGTGCTTCGCTCGGATAGCGTCGCGGCGCTGAATACATCCAGCCCGCGAATGCGGCGAACGTGTCGAACGCCTTGCTCGCACGAGCACGCCAGCCGGGTGTTTCCAGGCCGCTGCGAATGAACAGGCGCCCGCCCGGCGCGATCATCGACGACGCAGCATCGAGCACGCGGATCTGCGCGGGCGTATCGATGTACTGCAGCACGTCGAGCAACGCGACGCTGCCCGAATGCTCCGGCATGACGTTGGCGAGGTCGACCGCATCGAAGCTGACGTCGCGCAGGCCGACCCGTTCGGCGACGCGGCGCGCGTGCGCGATCTTGCCGGCATCGATATCGACGCCGCGATACGGAAGATGCACGAGGTCCTCGCGCAGCGTGTGTGCGAGCAGGCCGAGCCCGCAGCCGAGGTCGAGCAGCGGCGCGGTCGTGCCGCGCAGGGCGTTCGCCACCGCCGGATACAGCGGATCGCTGCCGAGCTTGGTGCGCGTGTAGTAATAATTCCAGCGATTGCCGAGCGCGTGCTCGGGCAGGAACGCCGTCGCGATCGAACGCGCGCGCGAGCCATCGAGCGGACGACCCTCGACTACCGCACTCATGCGGCGTCGCCGACTAGGCGATGCGCAACCGGCAATGCGGCCTCGACCCATCGCGCATACATCGCGCCGGATGGATGCAGCCCGTCGGCGACCAGCATGGCGTCGCTGTCGGCGCCATCACGGCCGATCGGCGTGATGTCGACGAAGGCGATGCCTCGGGATTCGCACATCGTTCGCGCGACGTCGTTGAACTCGTCGATCTCGCGCGCGACGGTCGCGCTGTCGCGGCCTTCGTTGCGCGCGAATCGCGTCGCGCCCCAATCGGGAATCGACAGCATCATCAGGCGATCGACGCGGCCGCCGGCGAGCGCGGTCGCGGTGTCGAGCAGGCCGCCGAGTTCGATCCGGTAGTCGCTCGCACTGCGGTTGCGGTACTGGTCGTTGACGCCGATGCCGAGCGTCACGAAGTCGAACGCGCCCAGCGGTTGTGCCGCGGCGATGCCGGCAGCGAGTTCATCGGTCGTCCAGCCGGTGGTGGCGATGACGCGGGGCTCGTCGAGGTCGATGCCACCGTCGCGAAGCGCGTTCGCGAGTTGCACCGGCCAGCGCTCGTTCGCGTCGACGCCTTCACCGCAGGTGTAGCTGTCGCCCAACGCGAGGTAGCGCACTCAGGCGACCTGCGCGCGCGACGCTACCGATTGCGCGCGGCGCTCGAGCACGCGGTCGACGCGCACGAACACTTCGCGCAGCTGGTCCGGTTCCGGCAGCAGCGTCACGCGGAAATGGTCGCGGTCGCGCATGTTGAAGCTCGTGCCCGGCACGATCAGCACGCCTTCGGTTTCGAGCATTTCGAGCGCGAACGCCTGGTCGTCGAAACCGATCGCGGCATCGCCGACGACCTGCGGAAAGCCGTACAGCGCGCCACCCGGCGTGCTCATGCGCAGGTGCGGACTCGTCGCGATCGTTTCGACCACGGCGCGTCGCGCCTCGTACAGGCGTCCGCCCGGTGCGGTGAGCGCGTGGATGGTCGACGCGCCCGACAGCGCGGCTTCGATCGCGAACTGGCCCGGCACGTTCGCGCACAGGCGCAGCGCACCAAGCAGGTCCATCGCGTGGTGGAAGTCGCCGACCGCGAGCGGGTCGCCGCTCAGCACCGCCCAGCCGATCCGCCAGCCACAAGCGCGATACACCTTCGACAGGCCGCCGAACGACAGGCAGGGCACGTCCCCGGCCAGCGGCGCGAGCGGTTGGAACGTCGCGCCGTCGTAAAGAATTTCGTCGTAGATCTCGTCCGACATCAGCAGCAGCTTGTGCTCGGCTGCGATCGCAACGATGCGTTCGAGCAGCTCGCGCGGATACACCGCGCCGGTCGGGTTGTTCGGGTTGATCACCACGATCGCGCGCGTGCGCGGGGTGACCAGGCGCTCGATCTCGTCGGGATCGGGCAGGAAGCCGTTTTCGGGCGCGCAGGTGTAGTGCACCGCGCAGCCGTCATTGAGGATGGTCGCCGCGGTCCACAGCGGGTAGTCGGGCGAGGGCACCAGCACTTCGTCGCCAGGGTTCAGCAACGCACGCAGCGACAGGTCGATCAGCTCGCTGACACCGTTGCCGATGAACACGCGCTCGGGCGACGCATTCGGCGTGCCGCGACGGCGATGGAAGTCGGCCAGCGCCTCGCGCGCGGCGGGCAGGCCCTGCTGGTGCGTGTACGGGTCGGTCTGGTCGATGCGGTCGGCGATCGCGCGCTGCAGGTGCTCGGGTGCCCGGAAACCGAAGGCGCCCGGGTTGCCGATGTTGAGCTTGATGAGCTTGCGGCCCTGGGCCTCCAGCTCGCGCGCTCGCCGTGCCAGTTCGCCCCGGATTTCGTAGCGGACTTCGGAAAGGCGGTCGCGGGTCTTGAGGACGTGGGACATGGAAGCGGCAGCAGGACGCGGAAAATGGCGGCCAGCCTACCGGAAAACCGGACGAGCCCGCCGGGTACGGGCGCCCGGTCTGGCTAGAATCGGCGCATGCCCGCATCCCCGACCGCCACACCGTTCGACACCGACGTCCTCGCGCGCATCGGCTGGCCCGGCGACGCCGATCGCCCGCCCGAGTGGACCGCGATGCTCGCCGAGCAGCCGCAGGCACGGCCGGTGCGGGTCGTCGAACAGCACCGCACCGGTTACGTGGTCGCCGCAGGGCCGGGCGAGGGCGAAGGCCACGGCGTCGAATCGCTGCCGGATTGGGCGCGCCCGGCTGGTTACCGCGCCGGCCGCACCGATCCCACCGACCGCCCCGGCGTCGGCGACTGGCTGCTGATCGAAGGCGAGGGCGCGTCGGCCAAGGCGGTCGCGCTGCTGCCGCGGCGGTCAGCCATCAAGCGTGCGGCGGCCGGCGAGCACTACAAGCAGCAGCTGATCGCGGCCAATGTCGACGTCGCCTTCGTGGTGTCCGGGCTCGATGGTGATTTCAATCCGCGCCGGATCGAGCGCTACCTGCTGCTGGTACATGGCGGCGGCGTCGAGCCGGTGATCGTGCTGACCAAGGCCGACGTGGCCGGCGCGGCGACGATCGCGGAGGCCCGCGAGGCGCTGGCGGACGTGGTCGAAGGCGAGGTCGAGATTGTCGTAGTGAACGCGCGCGACGCGGCGAGCGTGGCGCAGCTCGACCGCTGGGTCGGGCCCGGGCGCACCGCGGTTCTAGTGGGCAGCTCCGGCGCCGGCAAGTCGACGCTGACCAATTCGCTGCTCGGCATCGAGCGCATGAAGACCGCCAGCGTGCGCGAGAACGATTCGCGCGGCCGCCACACCACCACGCACCGCGCGCTGATCCCGCTGCCGCAGGGCGGCTGCCTGATCGATACGCCCGGCATGCGCGAGCTCAAGCCGACCGGCGAAGAAGCGGTCGCCGACACCTTCATCGACGTCGAAACTCTGGCCGCGCAATGCCGCTTCCGGGACTGCCTGCACGAAGCCGAGCCCGGTTGCGCCGTGCGTGCCGCGATCGCATCGGGCGAACTCGACGCACAGCGCCTCGCGCACTATCGAAAGCTGGCGGGCGAAGTCGCGGGCGCGGCAGAACGCCTCGCCACGCGGCAACAGCAGAAGACCGACTCCAAGCCCGGCGGCCGACCGTCCGGGCGGCGCCCGGACACGCGCGGCAGTCGCCGCTAGATGGGCGTCACTAAGCCGATGACACCCGACATCGCGCACCACGCGGCGCTGGACGCACGCATGGTGCGCGTCGCCCGCGACATCCGCGTGCTCGCGCTGGTCAGCTGGCCCGCAGACGAGGAAGCCAAATTCCTCGCTGCCTACGCCGCCGGCACCGCGAAGCCGCCGGTCATCGAGTATCCGAAAAGCGATTTCCGCGCGGGGCGTGCCGAACTCGAAGCGATCGTGCGCGAGGCCGATCCGCAGCATCCGCTGGGCCAGTACCTGATCGATTCGGCGCGCAGCTGGAAGATCGCCGCGCTGATGTGCGAGTCACTGGGCACTGCCGATGTACTCGCGCATTCCAAGGAGTTGTACGGCACGCCGAACGAGGCGCTGCCGGGCAATGGCCCGACCGCGCGCGAGGCCGCGCAGCACTTCATCTCGATCGCTGATGAACTCGACGCCGGCCTGCTGTCGCCGTCGGAGACGATCAGCATTTCGGCGACGGCGCTTCGGCTGCAGTTGCAGAACGACCTCGACGATTTCTTCAATCGCCGCGTCATCGAAGTCGAACTCGACCCCGACCTGATCGCGAAAGCCGCGGCCGGTGCCACGCGCATCCGCCTGCGTGCGAGCGCGAACTTCAGCCAGTACGACCGCGAGCAGCTGCTGAATCACGAAGCCTTCGTGCATTCGATCACCGCGCTCAACGGGCGCGAGCAACCGGTGCTGCCGAGCCTGTCGCTGTCGTCGCCGCGCACCACCGCGACGCAGGAAGGCCTCGCGACCTTCGCCGAGCAGATCACCGGCAGCATCGACATCGGCCGCATGAAGCGCATCTCGCTGCGCATCGAAGCCGTCGCACGGGCGCTCGACGGCGCCGACTTCATCGAGATCTTCCGGTTCTTCCTCGATTCCGGCCAGACGGAGCAGGAAAGCTTCGCGTCGGCGCAGCGCATCTTCCGTGGCGTGCCCACCACCGGCGGTCACGCATTCACCAAGGACACCGTCTACGTGCGCGGCCTGGTCGGCGTGCATACGTTCTTCCGCTGGGCGCTGCGCAACCGCAAGCTGCCGCTGTGCCGCTACCTGTTCGCGGGGAAGATGACGCTGGCCGACGTGCAGCGCTTCGAGCCGCTGTTCGAGTCCGGCGCGCTGCTGCCACCACACTGGATGCCGCCGTGGCTGACGCGCATCAATGGCCTGGCCGGCATGCTCGCGTTCTCGCTGTTCGCCAACCGCATCCGGCTCGACAGCATCGCCGACGAAGGCGGCTTCATGCTCGATTTCTGACGCCGGACGCGGCTGAACCGGGCTGTCTCCGAAGCGGCCGATCGTGGCGGGTAGAATCGAGGGCCCGTCCTGTCCCGCGACCCGATGACCCAGAGCACCAGCGACGATCTGAAGCAGGCCGCCCTCGAGTACCACCGCATCGACCCGCCCGGGAAGATCAAGGTCTCGCCGACCAAGCCGCTCGTCACCCAGCGCGACCTGGCGCTGGCGTACTCGCCCGGCGTGGCCTACGCCTGCGAGGCGATCGTTGCCGATCCGAATGCCGCCTCCGAGCTCACCGCGCGCGGGAACCTGGTCGCGGTCATCTCCAACGGCACTGCCGTGCTCGGCCTCGGCGACATCGGCCCGCTGGCCGGCAAGCCGGTGATGGAAGGCAAGGGCGTGCTTTTCCAGAAGTTCGCCGGCATCGACGTGTTCGACATCGAAGTCGACGAGCGCGATCCGGACAGGCTGGTCGACATCATCGCCTCGCTCGAACCGACCTTCGGCGGCATCAACCTCGAGGACATCAAGGCGCCGGAATGCTTCATCGTCGAGCGCAAGCTGCGCGAGCGGATGAACATCCCGGTCTTCCACGACGACCAGCACGGCACCGCGATCATCGTCGGCGCGGCCATCTACAACGCGCTCGAAGTCGTGGGCAAGAAGATCGAGGACGTGAAGCTCGCCACTGCGGGCGCGGGTGCTGCGGGCATCGCCTGCCTCGACATGCTGGTTGCGCTCGGCATGAAGCCCGAGAACATCCTGGCGGTCGATCGCGACGGCGTGCTGTACACCGGCCGCGATCATCTCGATCCCGACAAGGCGCGCTACGCACGCGACACCGACAAGCGCACGCTCGCCGACATCATGGTCGGCGCGGACATCTTCCTTGGCCTGTCGGCCGGCGGCGTGCTCAAGCCGGAGATGGTCGCGACGATGGCGGACAAGCCGATCATCCTCGCGCTCGCCAATCCGTATCCGGAAATCCTTCCGGAAGACGCGAAGAAGGTGCGGCCCGACTGCATCATCGCCACCGGTCGTTCTGACTATCCGAACCAGGTCAACAACGCGCTCTGCTTCCCGTACATCTTCCGCGGCGCGCTCGATGTCGGCGCCACCGAAATCAATGAGGCGATGAAGCTCGCCTGCGTGCGTGCGATCGCGAAACTCGCGCGCATGGAGTCGTCCGACCTCGGCAGCGCGTACGGCGGCGACGTGCCGAAGTTCGGCGCCGAATACCTGATCCCGCGTCCGTTCGATCCGCGCCTTCTGGTGATGCTCGCACCGGCCGTCGCGCAGGCCGCAATGGATTCGGGCATGGCCAAGCGCCCGATCACCGACATGCGCGCCTACGAGGAAAAGCTCGGCCAGTTCATCTACCGCACCGGCCTCATCATGAAGCCGGTGTACGACCGCGCGCGCAGCGACCTCAAGCGCGTCGTCTATGCGGAAGGCGAAGAAGAGAACGTGCTGCGCGCCGTGCAGACGGTGATCGACGAGGAGCTCGCCAAGCCGATCCTCATCGGCCGTCCCGACGTCATCCAGACGCGCATCGAACGCCTCGGCCTGCGCATGCGTCCGGGCGTCGATTTCGAACTGACCAACATCAATTCGGATCCGCGCTTCGACAGCTACTGGCAGCAGTACCACGCCCTCACCGAGCGTCGCGGCGTGACGCCGGCCGCGGCGAAGAACCTGCTGCGCTCGCGCCCGACGCTGATCTCCGCGCTGATGGTCGAGCGCGGCGAAGCGGACGCGATGATCTGCGGCGTCGTCGGCCGATTCCATAAGAAGCTCGGCTACCTGCGCAGCGTGTTCAACTTCGATCGCGGCGTGACCGGTACCGCGGCGATGACGGCAGTCATCAATAACCTCGGCACCTGGTTCTTCCTCGACACGCACGTGCAGCTCGACCCGTGCGCCGAGCAGATCGCCGAAGCCACGCTGCAGGCGACGTATCGCCTCAAGCTGTTCGGCATCGAGCCGAAGGTCGCGCTGCTGTCGCACAGCAACTTCGGCAGCCACGACAACGCCTCGGCGCACAAGATGGCGAAGGTGCGCGAGATCCTGCTCGAGCGCGCGCCCAAGCTCGAGATCGAAGGCGAGATGCAGGCCGACACCGCATGGGACGACGAACTGCGCGTGCGCATGTTCCCGAACTCCCGCCTGCGCGGCCGCGCCAACCTGTTCGTGATGCCCAATCTCGACGCCGCCAACATCGTCTACAACATGGTGCGCGTCATGACCGACGGCGTCGCCATCGGCCCGATCCTGATGGGCCTCGACAAACCCGCACACATCCTGACGCCCGCATCCACCCCGCGCCGCATCGTTAACATGACGGCGATCGCGGCGGTGGATGCGCAGATTCGAGCGGCTCAAGGTGTGAGACGCAGTTGACCGTATGGACGCTCGCGACCGCCCGCCGCGAGTAAGTGTCCTGTTGTTGACGTGGCGCGATCGCGACTACATCGACGACGCGCTTGATGGCGCACTCGCGCAGACCGTTCCATGCGAAATCGTCGTGTCCAACGATGCGTCCGACGACGGCACGTACGAACGCATTGTCGAGCGACTGGCCGGTTACGCTGGGCCGCATCGGATCAGGGTGCGCTGCAACGTCGACAACGTCGGTGTTGCAGCGCATGTCAACGCTGCAATGGAATGTACATCCGGCGAGATCATCGTGATGATGGCCGGCGACGACGTATCGAAGCGCGACCGTATCGCGCGGCTGTTGTCTCTATTTGATGCCGACCCGACCGTGGCAGCAATCGATTCCGATTACGAGGCGATCGATGCGGAGGGGCGCTCGATCGAGCACCGCATGCATGCTGGTCGCGACCGGTTCGGTCTCGACTACATCCGCGGCGCTGGGCGACTGGTGGGGCTGCTCGGCGCGTCGCTGGCCTTCCGACGGGAGGTCTTCGATCATTTCGGGCCGCTGCGTGGGCCGATCGAGGACAACGCCCTCGCCCTGCGCGCGGCTCTTCTCGGTGACTGCGTCCATATGCGCGAGCGTTTGATCCGCTATCGCCAGCACGCTGGTAGCGTCAGTAGCACCGTGTTCGCACGTGCGGAGTCCAAGCATGTCGCGCGGCGGAAACGTTACGAGCGGACGATCGCGTTCTATCGGGGCACGGCCGACGATTTCGAACACAGCATCGAATGCATGCCGGAGCTGCCGGCGGATCGCCGACGTATCGCCTTGTCCATCGTTGACGCCTACCGAATTGAAGCCGACGCGCGCGAAGCTTTGCTGCAGTCGCCTCGGCGTGCGTGGTTAGGACCGATCTGGCGCGGCTTGCGTCACCCCGGATTGCGTCGCAAGAGCGTCGAGCGCGCCTTAAAGCTCGTGCTGCCGCGGCGACTCATCGGCTTGCGGTGAAAATCAGTCGATCGCTGCGACTGCGCCTGTCGGAAGATGTGTATCCACGCCGCGTGTGCAGCGGATTCGACGTTCGCGACGTGCGGCCTCGAGGAGCGCGTCGTTAGGCGTCTCGATCCTCGCGCTCGACGGGTCGGCGGCGGTCGGGCGGCGCGTGTCATGCCACAGATGGATCGCCAGGCCTGCGTAACGCAGGTCGCGCTGTTCGACGCCTGCATGGCCGAGCCGTGTCGCAAGGTCGTCGTCCTCCCGACCCCACCCTTCGTACGCCTCGTCGAAACCGTTCACGTGCAATAGATCGTCACGCCAGACGCCCAGATTGCAGCTCATCACGACGCCACGGCCGCGTCCCCGTGCCCTTCGTCGCGCAACCCAGTTGGACCGGAACGCGTGCTCGCGCTTCAGTTCACCGTGCAGGTCTTCGGCGAAGGGCATGAATGGTGAAAAGCGCGGCGTGCCACCGCTCAGAAGCCGTCTTGACTCATCAGGCGATGCATTCAGCCGACCGCCTTGGAGGAACGTGCCACGTCGCGCGTGACGCAGGTGATCGGCGACGAAGTGTGGATGCAACACCATGTCGCCATCGACAAAAATCACGTAGTCGCCGGTGCTGCGTGCAATTCCTAGATTGCGCACGCGCGCCGCACGAAAGCCCGAGTCTTCCTGCCAGACATGCACGAGACTGATCGGGTAGTCGACTGCCAGTTCGCGGACGAGTTCACCGGTTTCGTTGCGAGAACCGTCGTCCGCGACGATCACCTCCCTCGGCAACTGTGACTGCCTCGCAATGCTGCGCAGTCCCGCGGCCAGCGCGTCCTTCCAGTTATAGGTCGTCATGACCAGGCTCGCGGTCGCCATTGCAGCTGTACCGACGGAACGGGAGGCCAGTCTATACACTGCAGCGGTCCCGCATAGGCACCCCTATGGCCCCGTCCGACGAGCTGACCGATGTCGCGCGCGAGCGTGCACGCAATTTCCGGGACATGTTCGGCGGCAGCGACGTGGGCGCCCACTATCGCGGGATTCCGATTTTCGCAGCACCGGGCTTGCACGAGGCGGCGGCCGAACGGCTGGCTTCGGTGCTGCCACCATCCGCGGCGCGCAGCGTGCTCGAGCTGGGGGCAGGCGGCGGCGCACTGAGCGAACGCTTGAGCGACGCCGGCTATCGGATGACGGCGAGCGACCTGTTTGCCGAGCGCTTCGCGCCCCACGATCGCGTAGCGTTCCACGTTCTGGATCTGAATCGCGACTTCGCGGCGGCGCTCGGGCATACCTTCGATGCGGTCATGGCTCTGGAGCTGATCGAACATCTGGAAAACCCGCATCACTTCCTTCGCCAGTGTTACGACCTGATCGCGCCTGGCGGATACCTCGTGCTCTCGACGCCGAACCTCGCCAATCCGGTATCGCAGGCGCTATTCCTGCGTACCGGCCAATTTCAATGGTTTGATGCCGACGACTATCGCGAACAGGGACACATCTCGCCTATTGCACCCATCGGCGTCCAGCGCTGTGCGGCGGAAGCAGGCTTCATGTGCGTGTATGAGGGCAGCGTGTCCGACCCGTTCCGCATGCTGCGTCGTCCCCGGCGCCGGCGTTGGAACGCGAGGCTCGTCAGCTTGCTGTCGCGAACGCCGCCTCATCTTCGCGGCGAGGTGTATCTGACCGTGCTTCGCCGAACGACGTAGAGCCTCGGTGTTGTAGCTTCGTACCCGCATCATTCGGCCCGACCAGATCGCTGTGCAGCGATCTGACCGCATGCTTTGCCTTAACGCCTTAACGCCTTAACGCCTTAACGCCCTAACGCGTGTGCCGGCGAGTCGATGTTCTGGCTCTTCACCGCAGCGAGCGCGTTCAGCAGTTCCGCCTTCCGCTCGGGATCCGTCGTTTTCGACGCCAGGTCGCTGAGGATCGTCGCGTGCGCGACCTTTTGCGCATCGGCCGCAGGCACGGCGATATCCGGCTTGACGCCGCCATGCTCCCAGTTCGTCTTGGTGACCGGATTGATCGATCGCCCGTTCGGGATGAATGCCGCGAACCCGTGCGTCAGTGAATACCCTTCGCCGGGATTCGCGCCACCGCCGGTGACCTCGCCGACGAGCGTCGCGCGTTTCTGCGTCTGCAGGTCGTACGCGGCTTCTTCGCCGCCGGAGAACGTGCGCTTGGACGTCAGCACGTAGATGGGCTTGTCGTAGCGAACGCTCACGGCGGGGTTCGTCCAGTACTGCCGCGTCGAATTCTCCGGGCGGTTGTAGATGTCGTTCAGGTGGCGAAGATCGCCTTCCGCAAAGAAATGGCTCAACAGGTGGGCGACGCCGTCGGGCTCGCCGCCGCCGTTGCGACGAAGGTCGAGGATGAGTGCGTCCGTGCCGGTCAACAGCTTCATTGCCGAGGTGACCGCGTCCCCCACGAACTCGGCGGGCGGAAAACCGCGCACGTCCATGTACCCGACGTTGCCCGGCAAGCGACGCACGGTCTCGATTCCGTAACCGAAGTTCGCCACGTCCTTGCGCATGCGCTCGGCGTCCTCGTGGCTTGGCACGGCGTGCGAGTCCCGCGCGTGTTCGCCGAACTCGGGTTCGTACTTGACCTGGAAGTGCAGGTCATGGCCCATCGTTCGCAGGTCATCGCCCAACGCTTTCGAAAACGCTTCGGCATCGGTCGCCTTCGCGTAGCCGCCGCCCGCGTCCTTGGCACGCAGCGACTTCGCGACCTTCGTCGCGACATCGGGAAACACATAGTTCGATTGCAACTGGCGTGCGAGTTCCGCGACGACGGCATGTTGCGTGCTGGCGTCGACGGGCACCGGTGGATGCTCCTGTGCGAACGCGGGCGCCTGCGCGACAACGAGCAGCACGGCGAGGCTCAAACGATTTCGGTGGTTCATCGGGATAACGTCCTGTTGTTGTGTTGCACTTGACTACTAGTTGGTTAATACGAACGATTTAGTACTTGCCGACAAAAAAACTCAGCGCGCAGGGCCCTGCAGTTCGATCGTCTTCGTCGACCAGGTGCCGCGCTTGAGTTCGGCGTCGACATGCACGGTGGCGCGACCCTTGGGCCCGGTCAGGTCGAAACGTACGTCGGCATCGCCATCGGCTTTTGGATCCGCGTGGACGAAGGTGCGGCCGTTCGACGACGACGTCGTTGCCTCATTGGCATCGATATCGATGCGTCCCTGCACGGCCTTCGATGCCATGGCTACAGGCGTGCCGAGCCGAGCGATCACGCCGGGGTCGGCGGCGACGAGGCGAACGAGCGACTGGAACTCGGCGCTGTCGGAAATCTCCGGCGGCGGAGGCGGCGGGGGCGGGAGCGGCGGCATCGCGGCCATGGGTGGCAGCGGCGGCGGCGGGGGCGGAGGCGGCACGCCCACTGCGACCATGTCATCGGCCCAGCGACGCACACCGGCGTCCACCGGCTGCGGCGTTCCATCGCGCTTGAACACTTCGGTCACGTATCCGTTCGCGTCGACGTCGACGCGGTAATAGCGGTCGCCATCGATGCCGTGCGCCGAGACCTCGCGCATGTCGCCGGGGCGCAGCGGGCCGTCGGTGGTGGAACGGATGCGCACGCCGGGGCGAGTGTTGCCGGCGATGCCGAGCTGCGCCACCAGCACGGTGCCGGTGATGAGCACGACGGCGATGCCGGCGCGGGTACCCCAGCGTCCGCGCGAGGGCGGGCCTGAGATCAGTCGGGTGATGCGTTGCATGAGCGAGCCTCCATGGGCTGCGAGTACCAGGCGCGGGGCGGGTTGCCGCTGGCGCTCGAGTTGCGCGAGCGCCTCGGCCAGGGCGATGGCGTCCCCGCACGCCGTCACCGCGAGATCGTCACAGGCGTGTTCGCGCTCGATCCGGATACGCCGGCCAAGCCACCACGCCGCGGGATGGAAGAACAGCAGCGATTCGACGACGCACTGCAGCCCGTTCCACAGCCAGTCCATGCGCGCGACATGCGCGAGTTCGTGCGCCAGCAGCGCTTCGACCTGTTCGCGCGGCAGCTGCGTGATCAGTGACAGCGGCAGCCAGATGACGGGACGGAACAGCCGCGCGGTGAACGGCCCGACCACATCCTTCGACAGGCGCACCGACACATCGCGACCGATGCGCATCGCCGCGCACAGACTGTCGACGCGACGCTGCCAGTCCGCGGGCAGTCGTTCGAAGGGCTGCTTCTCCAGCGACGCCACCAGGCGCCAGCCGCCGAGGTGTCGCAGCAACATCGCGGCCACGCCGGTGAGCCACAGCAGCGTCAGCACGATCGCGAGCGGGCTCGACTGATGTTCGATCACGCGCCCCGCCTGGATGACCTGCGGCGCGGCAACCGCCGTCAGCGATCCGCTATCGGTCACCGTCGCCGGCACGTGCCACAGTTGCGGAAAGCTCGACACCGGCGCGATCACCATCGCCAGCAGGAAACCCATCGCCGCCGCATGCCGCAGCGATGCGCTCGACCGCGACATCGCCGCCAGCACCGCCCAGGCGATCACACCCAGCAGCGCGTCCTGCCACAACGCGTGCAGCAGCGCCGATGCCAGCGCAGGTGCGATACCGAACTGCAGGGCGGCGAGCGATTGCATCAGCCTTTCCGCTTCGCCTTGGCCTGCGCGATGAGCCGCGAGATCTCGTCGAGCTCCTCGGGCGTGGCGACGTCGTCATCGATCGCGCGTTGCACCAGCGTCAGCGCGGAACCCGAGAACGCGCGACGCATCAGGTCCTTCAGCAGATTGGTCTGCACCACGGGCTCCGCCATCAGCGACAGATAGGTGTGGCTGCGCTCGGATTCGTCGCGGCGCACCAGGCCCTTGTCGGCCATGATCGTGAGCATCTTCAGCACCGTGGTGTAGGCGGTGTCCTTGCCTTTCGACAGCTCGGCATGCACCTCGCGCACGGTCATCGGCTCGCGGCGCGACCACAGCACGCGCAGGATCGCCAGCTCGCCTTCGGTGGGATTGGGTATCGACATCGGCGCCTCTCGGTGTGTACGCCGCTATTAGTACTACAGCGTTAGTAGACGTCAACCGCCACTCGTCGGGATGCCCGACGAACCCACGGAAGCGACAACGGCCGGCCCCGACGCCACGTCGAAACATGCGCCGCCGTACGTCCCAAGCATTCGATTTCAGTGCGAACTGCTGCTGAGAGCCGCATGAAACGCCACTGCTAGAATCGACCCTTCCCCTGTACACACTTGAGCGGCCAAGGGGCCGTGGACGAATGATCGGCAATCTTTCCAGCGCCATTTCCGAAATGCTGCACGACGATCCGGACCCGGCCGAGAGCCGCGAATGGCTCGAGTCGATTTCCGCCGTCATCGACCGCTCGGGCCCCGAGCGCGCCCACCAGCTGCTGGAAGGCATGGTCGAGGTCACGCGCCGCGCCGGTGCGCACCTGCCGTTCAACCCCACCACCGAATACATCAACACCATTCCGCCGCACCTCGAGGCCAAGAGCCCCGGCGACGCCGCGATGGAATGGCGCATCCGCTCGATCCTGCGCTGGAACGCGATGGCGATGGTCGTGCGCGCCAACCGCAAGCCGGGTGAGCTCGGCGGCCACATCGCATCGTTCGCGTCGAGCGCGACGCTGTACGACGTCGGCTTCAATCATTTCTGGCGCGCGCCAAGCGCCGATCACCCGGGCGACGTCATCGCCGTGCAGGGCCACAGCTCGCCGGGCATGTACGCGCGCAGCTTCCTCGAAGGCCGCATCACCGAAGACCAGATCGAC
The DNA here is from genome assembly GCF_054061195.1 of Lysobacter sp. HA35. Lineage (NCBI taxonomy): Bacteria > Pseudomonadati > Pseudomonadota > Gammaproteobacteria > Lysobacterales > Lysobacteraceae > Lysobacter > Lysobacter sp. HA35. The sequence continues at coordinate 3,007,364 of NZ_JBSSDY010000001.1, forward strand.
AACTTCCGCATGGAAGTCGACGGCCGCGGCGTCAGCTCGTATCCGCATCCGTGGCTGATGCCCGACTACTGGCAGCTGCCCACCGTGTCGATGGGCCTCGGCCCCATCGCCGCCATCTACCAGGCACGCAACTGGAAGTACCTCGAAGGCCGCGGGCTGATCCCGAAGTCCGACCGCAAGGTCTGGTGCTTCCTCGGCGACGGTGAAACCGACGAGCCGGAAAGCCTGGGCGCGATCAGCGTCGCCGGCCGCGAAGGCCTCGACAACCTCGTCTTCGTCGTCAACTGCAACCTGCAGCGCCTCGACGGCCCCGTGCGCGGCAACGGCAAGATCATCCAGGAACTGGAAGGCCAGTTCCGCGGCGCCGGCTGGAACGTCGTCAAGCTCGTCTGGGGCAGCTACTGGGATCCGCTGCTCGCGCGCGACACCACCGGCAAGCTGCGCCAGCTGATGATGGAAACCGTCGACGGCGAATACCAGAACTGCAAGGCGTTCGGCGGCAAGTACACGCGCGACAACTTCTTCGGCAAGTATCCGGAAACCGCGCAGCTGGTCGCATCGATGTCCGACGACGATATCTGGCGCCTCAACCGCGGCGGCCACGATCCGCACAAGGTGTACGCCGCGTACGACCTCGCGGTGAAGACGAAGGGCATGCCCACCGTCATCCTCGCCAAGACGGTGAAGGGCTACGGCATGGGCGCGGCGGGCGAAGCGCTCAACCCCACGCACAACACCAAGAAGCTCGACGACGAATCGGTGCGCGCCTACCGCGACCGCTTCCAGGTGCCGATCACCGACAAGCAGCTCGAAGGCGGCACGGTGCCGTTCTACCACCCGGGCAAGGATTCGCCGGAAGTCGAGTACATGCTCGAGCGTCGCCGCGCGCTCGGCGGTTTCCTGCCGCAGCGTCGCACCAAGGCCACGCAGTCGCTCGAAGCGCCCAAGCTCGAAGTCTTCGACCGCCTGCTCAAGAGCACGGGCGATCGCGAGATCTCCACCACCATGTCGTTCGTGCAGGCGCTCAACATCATCCTGCGCGACAAGCAGGTCGGCCCGCGCTGCGTGCCCATCGTCGCCGACGAAGCGCGCACCTTCGGCATGGAAGGCCTGTTCCGACAGCTCGGCATCTACGCGCCGCAGGGCCAGAAGTACAAGCCGGTCGATCGCGACCAGCTCATGTACTACCGCGAAGACGCCGCCGGCCAGGTGCTGGAGGAAGGCATCACCGAAGCCGGTGCGTTCTCCAGCTGGATGGCCTCGGCCACCAGCTATTCCACGAACGACCTGCAGATGCTGCCGTTCTACATCTTCTATTCGATGTTCGGCTTCCAGCGCATCGGCGACAGTGCGTGGCAGGCGGCGGACATGCGTGCGCGTGGCTTCCTGCTCGGCGCAACGGCGGGACGCACCACGCTCAACGGCGAAGGCCTGCAGCACGAGGACGGCAACAGCCACCTCATCTCGTCGATGATCCCCAGCTGCCGCAGCTACGACCCCACGTTCGGCTACGAGGTCGCCGTCATCCTGCAGCACGGCATGCACCGCATGCTCAACGAGCAGCACGACGAGTACTACTACCTCACCCTGATGAACGAGAACTACGCCCACCCGGACATGCCGGAAGGCGCGGCCGACGGCATCATCAAGGGCATGTACCTGCTGCAGGGCGGCGCCAAGCCCAAGAAGGGCGAGAACCGCGTGCAGCTGATGGGTTCGGGCACCATCCTTCGCGAAGTCATCGCCGCCGCCGAGCTGCTCGACAAGGATTTCGGGGTCACCGCTGACATCTGGTCCTGCCCCAGCTTCACCGAGCTGGCACGCGATGGCGTCGATGCCGAACGCTGGAACCGCCTGCACCCCGAAGACACGCAGCGCGTTCCGTACATCACCTCGCTACTGCAGGGCCGCCCCGGCCCCGCGATTGCCGCGACCGACTACGTGCGCAACTTCGCCAACCAGGTCCGCGAATACGTACCGATGCGCTACACCGTGCTCGGCACCGACGGCTTCGGCCGCAGCGACACCCGCGACAACCTGCGTCGCCACTTCGAAGTCGATCGCTTCCACATCGCGCAGGCAGCGATCGCTGCGCTGGCGGCGGAGGGGAAGATGACGGGGAAGGATGTGGCGCGGGCGATCAAGCAGTACAAGCTGGATGTGGAAAAGCCAAATCCGTTAGTCATTTGAGCTCGGAGTAGGCGACGTGGATTTCGCACGGCCGGAGCTGCAGGTTCGCGCGCTGCGGCGCGGGTCGCCTATCCCCTTTTTCTTAATTGAGGCGTTGTGAACGTGGATGGCCACCCGGAGGGGTGGCTTTTTTAATGCCTAATTGCCTAGTCGAGCCCGCAGCGGCCGGTGAAGGCAAAAACCTGACGCAGCCAAGGCACGTCCCTAATCGGTTGGTGAGTAAACATGGCGAACAAGCGCTTCATCCTTCAGGGCTTCACTGCCCACACGTATAAAGCGGCAATCGGCGACCTCTTCAACGTGGAGGACGTTCAGCGCGTCATTGTCAGCGTGGCGTTTGCGAATCTCGGCGGTGTGGAGCTGCTGGAAGAGAGGCTGCGAGCGCATAAAGAAAAGACGACGGCGTTCGTTGGCATTCGCAACGACATTACGACCGTACAGGGCGCGAAGCGTCTTTTCGATTCAGGCGTGACGTTGTACACCGTTGACACGGGAACGCGACGCGTGATCTTTCACCCCAAGATCTACCTAGTACGCGGTGCGCAGCACGCGAGAATGATCGTGGGCAGCGCGAATCTGACTCCGGGAGGACTGAATAACAACATCGAGGCCGGCATCGTGGTTGAGTGCAACCTCAGTAACGAGGCTGATCGCACTCTTGTTGAAAGCATTGAAGCAAGTTTCGACGCAGCCCAAGCTGCGCATCCCAACAACATCACTCGGATCACGACGGCGGCCCAGCTCGATGCGCAGTATAAGACCGGCTTGCTGCTCGACGAGATGGCTGCGTCGCCTCCCCGGCCATCTAGTTCCGGAACGTCTCCGTCCAACGACACTACTCCCCGCATCAAGCTAGAAGTCTCGCCGATCTTCAGCTCGATATCTGCGGCTAAGCGTGCCGCCAAAAAGGCGGTGGCCAAGCCGGCGGCTAAACCGACGACCAAGCCAGCAGCGAAGGCCCAAGTTGCTTCGAGTAAGCCGGACGAAGAGCGGGCGCTGACAGAGGGCGTTGAGCTTGAGCTGGTCTGGCAGAGCAAAGAGCTAACGCGTCGGGATCTTGATGTTCCAGTTGAAGGGCGCAATACGAACCGAACCGGGTCTATAAATTTAGACAAAGGCCTGTTGCCGGAACAGGTTGATCACCGCCACTACTTCCGTGATGAGGTATTCGACGCGTTGAACTGGTCGTCTAGCTCGTCTACGGTCGATGAGGCCTTCGCGAGGTTCCAGCTTGTGGTGCGAGGCGTCGACTATGGCGCATTCGATTTGCGCATTGCGCATACCACGAGTATCAACACCCGCAGCTATGAACAGCGCAACGCCATGACGCGCCTGAGTTGGGGCCTCGCCCGCGACCACGTGGCCAACCAAACGTTAATCGGCGGCCACCTGGCGCTCTACCGGGATAAGGCCAACCCTAAACGGTTCGTGCTGGAACTCGACTAGACGCTTTGGCTCAGCACTTCGCTGGAAGTCCGATGCCGCCTGTTCCGGAGCCGCTTCCACCCATTTAAGACGATGTCTTGTTTAGCAATGGAAAGCCCCAGCCCGCCCAAAACGTCACGGGAGTTGGCCCGAAGCACGACGTCGGCCGACTCAGTCCGCACATTCGTGTCTAGATTCTTGATGCTGATTGTGACCTTGCTCGGCAGCGGGATCAGCAGCTTTTCGATTTCGCTCGGCACTAATTCCAGCACACCCCCGCCGTAGTGCCTCCCTTCTAGTTCGGCACTGAGCGCTGTCAGGCTGTTTATGAAACACGAAACGAGCTTGTTGGCGGGCGTGCCATTTAACGTACGGATACGATAGGCAGTGTCGGTGGTGTACGCGCCTACCTTGTTGAGGATCAGGCGCGGCAGGTCGTGAGAGCGCTTGAGCATGCCGATCTCGGTCGAATAGACCGAAGGAACGGCGAACCAAGGAGAGCGGATGCGGCACTTGAAGCGCGTGTGAAGCGCTTCCTCCTCGCCCGCTTCGATGTAGCTCCGCGATTTCTTATAGCGCAGCGGCTCCTCGTCGGGAAACCACAGGAAGTTGGTCGGCTTGCCCACCTCGGCGTTGGTCTGGTGCTGCTGCTTGTCATAGATAACGCCTGGGCAATGCTCGCTGCGCCCGAACATTGGGTGGGCCCAACGCTCAAGGCCGTGCGCCGCCACAACGTCGTCGGTGACCAAGAAAAACTTGTTGGCACCGGTCACTATGCCGACCTTTACATCTGCGACATCAGAGAAGCGGTGGACTTCGTGATGTTCAGCCAACTCGTCGAACAGGTCGCGAGTCCCCTTGTCTAGCAAGGCACGAGTCCACTTGCCAGCAACCGTCTTGCCATTGATAGATTGCGGGGTCGCGAAGACCGCGGAAGGCCCGACGCGAAGGAATTCTCGGTCCGTGACCTCGTAGATCCCTAGGCCTTCGGCTTTCCCATCCTTCCGCTTCTCGGCCATCAGTAGGACGGCACCTTGCAAAGTTCCGTCGAACCAAAGCTTCTCGGGATCGACAATAACGAGGCGGCTGCACTCCTCGCCCAAATACGAGCGCAATGATTGCGCATGCATCACATGGATGATCTCCGCCGGCACTACCATGGCCAACCGACCGCCGGGCCGCAACATCCGCATGCTGGCTAGGATGAAAGGCACCCAAGCGTTCGTGTGCTTAGTGAATGGCAGACTCAAGTTACGGAAAACCTGTTCCGCTTTCTGCTGGAACGGCTGCGGCAAATACTGATAACGCACGAAAGGCGGATTGCCAACCACGGCGTCGAAGGTACCCTCCTCCTTGCCGGTCATTTCCAGCGACCACGTCAAGAAGTCAGTCGAATGGATCTTGCTGGCCCGCAGACCGACTTGCTCAGCACGTCGCTTAGCCTTTGACGCCTCAACGTCGTCAAGTTCAATAGCGGTGACCGCCAAGCTTTCAGGAGCTCCTGCTTTTCGCAGCGCACCAAGGAACACGCCGTCGCCACAACTAGGCTCCAAGATCCGTTTTGGATCTATTTCCAAAACCCATTTGCACAGAAATGCGGCCAAATCGTCTGGCGTGTAGTAGCCACCCCGCAACTTCTGGGCGGACTCGTTCTCTATGAAGTTCATGGCAGTTCGCTACCGAGCAACGGCCATCGATCGGCGACATATTTTTCGGCCGCATCCCGAATGACCCAAGCGACCGAAACTTTCTTCTGTTTCGCGATGCCCCGCAGTGTTGCGCAAACATCGGGCGGAAGACTCGCCGTAATGCGTACCGCACGGGGCTTGCCAGCGGGTTTGCGTCCTCTCCTTGCAGGCATAGTTCGGAACCTGAATTAGGTGCATCACTCTACATCACTTCTCTGCGGCGTTTTGATCCGCCTGTGCTGAGTAGCCTGTCCGAGGGCGGAATCAATGGCTGAGATTCCTGCGAAATGAGGCAGGGTAGGCGCACATGACTGTCTGCTGCTTCCACATGGTTCTGCTCCGGAATAGGGGTCAGGTTCCATCCCGGTCGCGCTGAAGCCGCGGATTCCGGCTCACGACCTGGTGCCACGTCATTGATGGCGTCTTCGACCCCGCGCGCGATGTCTGAAGCGTCGTGGTTGGTGTCCCACGCGCCTTGCGCGACGTCGCCTACCTCATCCACGAGGTGATGAGCGCTTCCTGTGAGGTCAGGAACGTCAGCGATGACGTCGCCGACGTCGAGCCTGAGGTCGCCGACGTCACGCGTGACGCATCGGGCGCCGTGAATGACGTTCGGAACCTGACAGATGACGTTATTGACGTCATGGATGGAACGAGTGGCCTTGGTGGAGGTCGGCGTTCCATCGGCTGACGTCCACGACGCAGACAGGAGGAAATGGGGTCAGGTTCCATTTCCATCGTGGGTACCGAAGCAGCGGTCAGAGTGGACTTTCCGCAAATAGATGCAGTAACGAGTTCACAGAGGCACGAAACCAATGAGTACCAGAGACAACGAAGTTCCGAAGCGTCGCGAATCCGTGCCGACGCCCTGGCCTCCCCTTCTCGAGAAGGGTGACCCGAACGTGTGGGGTAGGGCGCACACGACGATCCTGCTGAAGGCCGTGGAGCGCAACGACGTGGAGCTCGTCACGCGGATTCTGGCGAGCGAGCTCTGGTCGTCGAAGGAAGGCGGGTTCGCGTACTTGCCTGCGGTCATCCCTCTCGCCCATTCGGGAGCCATGGTGCGCGTGCTGGCACAGCACGGCGCCGATATCGAGGCGGCCGACCGCGATGGTCAGACGTGCTTCGTCCGCATGACGGCCAATGACGGGCGCGCCAAGGACCGGGTAGGCACCGTTCGAGCCTTGCTCGAGTCAGGCTTGAAGGTGAGAACCACCGACAGCGCGGAACAGTGGCAGGGCTGGTCGCGCATCCGCGCACTGCGCAGCGATCTACCGGGCTGGCAGGAGCTGGGCGACATGTTCCTTGCTGCGGGTGAGGACATCAACGCAACCATTGGCGAGCCGAAGCGCTACGGGACGGCTTTGCACCAGGCGGTCAGGAACTGCGATAAGCCGTTGGTTGCGTGGCTTCTGAAGAATGGAGCGGATACGCAGAAGAAAGACAGCGAAGGGCGGATCCCCGCCAACATCATCCACGAGCGCCGCCGTAGCGGCCTGGCGACGAATCTCGTCGGATCGTTCAAGCAGGACACCGCAGACATCGAAGCGATGTTGAACAAGCACGAGTACGACAGGACACACGGGCCAAAAGGGAACGCACGTAGTTGATACGCCGACGAAAGATGGGTCTTCGACTGCTAGCAGGGGTCAGACTCAGGAGAAATGGGGTCAGGTTCCATTTCCTCCCTACGCGCTGTAAGTGGAGGGGCAACTCGGCAGTGGGCCAGATTCGGTTTGAACGGCTAGGTACCTCGTGCCCTCCTTCAGCGTGCGGTCCCAGCTTTCTCCTTTTCCTTTAGCGAGTCCCTGTACTCGTCTCTGTAGGCCGCAGGCAAATAGGTGTCGTTGATCCCGATTGCCGGATGCAAAACGCGGCGCACGAAATACGGCATCGGCTCGACGTCCTGCAGAGGGTGGCACTCACGCGCGGCGTACCAATTCGTATAGCCGGGGTTGCCGGGCACAAACGTCGAGTTGAAGGTGCGCCTGGCGCCTAGAACTTTGCCGGTTTCCTTGTCGACGATCAGGTATTCGCCACCGGCGATCCCGAATTCGCGATCGCGCAAGCGCCGCACTCCTCGCCAGGTGTACAGATAGCGTGCAGTGATACGTTCAATGTGCGTGTGCCGAACGACGTACGGAACTTCCAAGATTCCACCGTCACTGGGACGCCAATTTCCGGAGATGCCATGCTCGAATTCCGGATCAGGGGCCGGGCTGCGCTCGACACGGTAATACGCGTTGCTCGCGGGTTCCTGGTACTCAACAAACGCGTAGATGCCTGAGAGAGGCTGTACGTAGTCCTGAAGTCCGCCGCCGAACTCCTTTCGCAACTGATTGTCGTCGCTCAACCATCCATAACCGGTTGGTTCTTCCGCAGCGTACCTGTCTCGGTTGAAAGGCGAGCGCTCCATGTTGGGCCGCGGCCGCAACACTTGGAATCCTTCCACGCCTTCAGCGGCCTTCGCGATCACCTCCGCATCTTCGGTCCCGCAAAGATGTTCGAAGTACTGCTGTGCGACTGATTTTCCGCCGTAGCCTTCGACAAGGCGGGCGGCACGAAAATCGAACGGCGCCGGTCTCGGCATTCCTGCAGGCAGAGCCAGCGCGTACGAATACTCGTACGCAGCCCTTTCAATAGGGTTGGTAGGAACCTGCCATGCCTGTTCGGCCGGGAGCTCCATCAACGGATTGCATTCCGTGTGCGCGAGGCACCAAAGGTGGCCCCGCCAGACGTATGCCGACGCTGCAGCGCCAAGCGCGAGGAGCGTCAGTCCTAGAGCCCATCCCCACCGCTTCGGTCCATGTTTGCCGTGTCGTCCGTCGCGCAGATCGTTGCTATGCATCGCCCGCATTCTGCCTGAGCGGTCTGCCCGAACCGTGGCCCCAGATGTTTCGGCCGCGACCGGTTCAAACGCACCAATCCACAGCCGTTGACCCAAGCCTCCGCCCGCATGTGGACACTGTCCGCAGGTCACCTCATCGAGCGTCCATGATTCCTCTTTCCGTTCTCGACCTGGCGCCCGTGGGGGAGGGTCGCGACGTCGCGCAGGCGTTCGCGCACATGCGCGATCTGGCGCGACATGCCGAGCAGCTCGGGTACCGCCGCTACTGGCTCGCCGAACACCACAACATGCCGGGGATCGCCAGCGCGGCCACCGCGGTGCTGATCGGGCACGTGGCGGGCGCGACGTCGACGATCCGCGTGGGCGCGGGCGGCGTGATGCTGCCGAACCATGCGCCGCTGCAGGTCGCCGAGCAGTTCGGCACGCTTGCGACGCTCTACCCGGGCCGCATCGATCTCGGCCTGGGGCGCGCGCCGGGCACGGACCAGCCGGCGACGCGCGCGCTGCGCCGCTATTACGCGGGTGCGGACGAGTTCCCGACCGACGTCGCGGAGTTGCTGGGCTACTTCGAGCCGGTGCAGCCGGGGCAGCTCGTGCAGGCGGTGCCCGGAAGCGGCGTGGAGGTCGAGCCGTGGATCCTCGGGTCGAGCCTGTTCGGCGCGCAGCTCGCGGCACGCCTCGGCCTGCGCTACGCCTTCGCCTCGCACTTCGCGCCCGCCGCGCTTGAGGACGCGTTGCACGTCTACCGCGCGCGCTTCGAGCCATCGGCAACGCTCGCATCGCCGCACGTGATGCTGGCGATCAACATCGTCTGCGCCGATACCGACGCAGAAGCGCGACGCCTGTTCACCACGCAGCAGCAGGCGTTCGTGAACCTGCGTCGCGGACGACCGGGCCTCGTGCCACCGCCGCTGGCATCGGCCGAAGAACTCGACACGTTCTGCAGCCCAATGGAGAAGGCCGGCATCGCGCAGGCGCTCGCATGCTCGGCTGTCGGTTCACCCGCTACGGTCGCCGCGTGGGTGAACGCGTTCGTCGAACGCCATCAACCCGACGAACTGATCGTGACCGCGAACATCCATGACACCGATGCACGGCTGCGGTCGTATGCGTTGGCGATGGAGGCGTTGAGGGGGCTGACGTCCTGACGGCAGAGGCGGGCTGCCGGGGCACGCCATCCAATCGTCTCCGCGGCTGATGAGCGCGCTCGGATTGCCGAGTTAACCGGCGGTGGCGATACTGGAGGTCCGCACCAGGATGGCGCCGCGACGGATGAGGACGATTCCGTGGACTCGCCGACTGGCACTGCTTAGCCACTCGGAACGCCTTCATGAAGCGCACGCTATTTTTTCTTGGCCTCGCGATGCTCGCAGGCTGCAACGCCGCCACGCCGCCCGACCGCCAGCCTCCGGCGGCACCTGTCTCGTCAGAGGCTCCGCGAGCCACCGTCGAGCCGGCGCCGTCGCGGGAGTCAACAGCCGTGCTGGGGCTGCGCCCGCAGTACCAGAAATGTGTGGATGACGCCGCCGGCGTAGTGCCGGACACGCAAGCGTGCATCGGCACCGAATTCACCTATCAGGAACAGCGCTTGAAGTCCGCGCTAGAGCGGAAGCTTCACGGCGCGGATGCCGCTGATGCCATGGCAACCAGCGACGCGCAAGATGCATGGCGAAAAGCCATCGACGCGCGGTGTACTTGGAATGGCGCCGAAGAAGGCCAAGGTCAGCGAATCGAAGCGAACGCCTGTGAACTCGAAGCCATTGCGGCGCGAGCGGACGAACTTAGCCGGTAGTGCGGCCACACTCTGTCAGGGAATGACCTATGAACAAGGACGACGCTGAAAAGTTGATGCGCGGTTGGCATCTTGGCCAAACATCCGCTCGCTATGAATCGTCCGGCGGCGGCGCAGGGACCATCGCGCATGTGCCGGGAGATCACGGAGGGGCATCGTACGGCGAGTATCAGCTTTCAAGTCGTGCCGGCACGCTGCGCGAATATCTAGACCAGTCTCCCTACCGCGAAAAATTCGCTGGACTGGTGCCTGGGTCGCCACCGTTCGACAACAAGTGGCGCGAGGTCGCGCGTACCGACCCGAATTTTGGGGCCGACCAACACCGGTTCATCGGTCGAAGCCACTACGGCGATCAGATGCATCGCTTGCAGGCCCATGGCGTCGATCTCTCCCAGCGCGGACCCGCCGTGCAGGATTGCATCTGGAGCACGGCGGTCCAGATGCGGGCGCTCACCCCGCGAGTCGTCGAACGCGGATTGAAGGAGGCGTTCGGGCCGCAGGTGGATGTCCAGACACTGTCCGATCGGCAAATCGTAGAAGCGGTTCAGGACTACAAGATTCGCCATAACGCGGAGATCTTTTCGAAATCGCCGACGCTGTGGAACGGCCTACTCCGGCGCGCGCACGCCGAGCGCGAGGACCTCGTAAAGCTCGCTGACGCGGCGGCACTAGCGCCGCACGCGCGTGGGCAAGAGCCGACGCATGTGCCGGACGCGCACACTCCCAAGACGCATCCGTCGACCCATGGGCCACACGGTGCTCCGCAGCATCTGCCGCACGCGCATGACAATGCGCTGATGCACGCGCAGATCGCGCTATCGCATCTCGGCTACACCGGTGCCGATGGTCGCGCGCTCGACATCGATGGACGCCCGGGTCGAAACACGCACCATGCCCTTTCCCAATTCCAGCGCGATCAGGGGCTGCGCGTGACGGGCCAACTTGATCCTGCCTCCCGTGCATCGCTGCAGGCGGCCGACCTGACCATGGCCAGCTCAACGCACCCGGCACACGACCTTTTCCAACAGTCGATCACCGCCGTCCTGGCGGCTGAGCGGGAGCGGGGCACGGCGACAGGACGTCACTCCATCGCGTTGGCCGGTGTCGTGGCCGCCGAGGCCGCGCGGGCTGGCCTCACGCACATTGATCGCGTCGAAATCGGTTCCAACGGTCGGTTTGCGCGGGGGAGTGCAATTTGCCGCCGCAGGCGATATTCCGCTGTTCAACTCGACAACCGGCAGCATAGAAACGCGCGCTGCGGTCCAGAGATCCTTGGCCGCAAGCAGCAACGAAGCGGCGGGTTTGCAACAGCAACACGCGTCAATCGCAGAACATCAGCAACGCCATGCCGCTCCGATGCGCGCATCTGTGTTGTAGACGTCGCCAGGAAACGGGAACTGCATGCGGTCGCGGCTAGACGTGGCCAGGTGCGATAAGGGCGAGTTCCATCTTCCACTTCGTCGTGATGCGCGAACGTTACCGACGAGCGGCCGCGTCCGGCGGCCCCGGCCCGTTGAAGCAAGCGTCGTGTTCTTGCCGGTCGGTGAAGTGCCGACTAGCCTCACGTCCGGCATGGACGCGGCACCGACGCCGAAGACGTCTGCATCGCAATGTCCACGCACTAAACAAAAGGCCCCGGAGGAACGGGGCCTTTTGCTTTAGTGACACCGCACCCGATCACATCACGGCGGGCAAGTCTTCAACATCGCGATCGCGGCCTTGACGCCGGTGTCGGCTACTGCGTCGCGCAGGGCCGCGGTCTGCGGGTTGAAGTCGTTCTGGATCGGCCCGACGGGGCAACTGCCGCGCTCCGGTGACGAGAACTCCTCGATCAGCGTGCCGAACGTGTGGCCGTCCTTGTAGAACCAGTCGTTGGAATCGCCGTAGACCATGTAATGCGGTGTTGCGCAGCCGTCGACGACGCCGACCGTGGCGTAATCGTCCTGCACGTCGGTGTAGCTGGCGGCGGTGGCCATCGCCTTGGTCAGTTTGTCGAACGGCGCGACGTCGGGCGGGTTGAGGTTGGTCGAGGGCGGCACCGCGACGTGGCCCATCGGGTGCCCGACCACGCCGCCGTAGCTGTGCCACGACAGCATGCAGGCCAGGCCGTCGACCTCGCGCTTGTTGCGCGTCAGGAACTGGTTGTGCGCGAGGCCACGCACGGCCTGCGTTTCCACTTCGGAGAACGGTGAGGGGCCGGGGTAGGTGTCGTTGTCGGGTACCAGGTTGCCGGCGGCATCGACGCCGCTCATGCCCATGTCAGGTAGCGACATGCGCTGTGCCTGCGTGAACGTCGACGGATGTCCGAAAGCGTAGTTGCGGTTGAGGTCGATGCCGCAGCGCTTCTGCCCCTCGATCAGGCGCGTGTTCTTGCGCCAGTCGACCTGGTTGGCGACCGCGCGGTCGTAGCCGTTGGGGTTGACCACCGGGATCACCCAGATCTCGCGCGAGTCCACCAGCTTGGTGATCGTGCTGTTGCTGCCGTAGCCGTCGGTCAACGCGTGCAGCAGGCGCATCGTCTGGTAGGCGGTGATCAGCTCGCGCGCATGGTGCACGCCGAGAAACGCGACTTCGGGCTCGGGATCGTTCTGTTGTGGATTTTTCGACACCTTGACCGCGTAGATCGTGCGCCCGACACGTCGTTTGCCGTCGCAGCTGTCGATGGTCTGCCCGGTCCAGTGGAACAGCCGCACCAGCGACGGATACGCCGTCGCGAGTTTGGAAAGCTCCTGCTCGATCTCGGTGTAGGTCTTGTAGATACCGGGCGAGTTGTGCGGGTTGTACAGCGCACGCTGCATCAACGCGGCGGAGGGCCGGATGCGCGGCGTGGTCGCCGTCACCAGCGGCGCGGTGACATCGGGATACGGCAACTGCTTCGCCAGCGTGGCGGGGAAGTCAGCGCCCTTGCGGATGCGAAGCAGCGCCTCCCCCATCGCCGGGCTGTAGGTCGTGCCCATCAGGTCGGCGAGCGGGCCTTTCAGCGGCTTGCCGACGGGTGACTGGTCCGCCGAGTAGGCCTGGAAGTCGCTGATGCCATCGCCGTTACTGTCGACCTTGCGTGGAGACGAGCCGAGGCGTTTTTCTAGCGAATCGCCGAGCCCGTCGAAATCCGCATCGACGGTTTTCTCGCGCGGATCGAAGCCGAAGTAGGCATTGATGACTTCATCGAAATCGCTCCAGCCGTCGCCATCGGTGTCGGCGGATGCGGAATCGGTGCCCAGCTCCGCTTCGCGCGCGTCGGTGAGGCCGTCGTGGTCGCGATCGGTGTCGGGCTTCGTCGGATCGAAACCGAACTCGGCCAGGCGATCTTCTACGCCGTCGGCATAACCGTCTTGGTCCGTGTCCGCCTGTTCCGGGTTGCTGCCGAGCTCGCGTTCGCGATCGTCGGGCACGCCGTCCTTATCGCGGTCAGTACCGGGAAGCAGCTGTCCGTTGCCGATGGCGATCGCACCCCACGCGGTCGAGCCCGGTGTATCGGCCGAGCGCGTCGGCGCGGGCGTGCAACCGTTGATGGCGGCGAGCCCAAGCAACGTGCACGTGGCGATCACGAGGATGCGCAGCGGCGGCGCGGGCAATGCGGGTGTGTTCGGCTTCATCGTGCATCTCCATTTGCGGCGAACGAGCGAATCCAGCGCTACACGCAGTGTTGCCCCCAACGCGACGCGCCGACCGACCGCTCGGCGGCGAGGGAGCTCTGCAGTGATGTGCGGCAAGCGGCAGGCGCGTGGTTTCGCTGCAAGCGGGCACGGCCGTGCGGCGCGTCGAGTGGGCGCGACGCTGTCGGAGTTGGTTGGGGGTTGGAACGTGGTTGCGGCTTACGACGCTACAGCGCGTACGAATGGGCCAAGTCGCATTCGCGCGTTCGTCGAACGTCATTGGTTCGACGAACTGATCGCGACCGCGAGCATCTTCGGTGCCGATGCATGGCTGCGGTCGTGTGCGTTGGCGATGTGGGCCTGAGCGGCTGATGCCCTCGCGAAAGCAGTCAATTGCATTCGCCACGTTGAGGGGCTGGGCCTCGGTGCAGCCTCAGGGCGCGGTCTTCAATTCGGCGACGAATGCTTCGGGCGTTTCGGCATCGACGATCTCCAGTGCACGCACCGCGCTCTTGAATGCGCGCGCCTTCACTCGCACGACGCGCGCGTCGTACTCGCTCTCCAGTCCGAGCCGGCGATATACGAGCTTCTCCAGCGCGAACAGATGCACGTGCGAAAGCGTTACGCCGTCCTCGGCCGCGTACTTGCGCAATAACGGCGTCGTAGCACCCGGTTTCGCGTCGATGATGTCGTTGATGTAGCGATGCGTGCTTTCGTGCCAGACGAGGTAGTTGAAGCCGGACATCGGCCCGACCACGCCGGCCACGGCGCCGCCGGCACCGGTGCCATTGCGTTGCAGACCTTTGACGCCGACCGCGGGCAGCGACGCCGCCGCACGTGTGAACTGCGCGACCGAGATCAGCAGTGGCGCGGAGTACGACGGCATGTCGCGGCAACCGTGCAGGGTCGCCATCGTCTCGTGGAATCGATACGGCTGACCCGTCAGTTCGACGTTCGCGACCATCAGGCTCGGGCCGGATGCCGCCCACGCCTGCCGGAACTCGCCCAGCCGCGCATCGATCTCGGCCAGCACCGCATCGTCAGGCTTATCGGTGGCGGACGACGCGCAATACCGCTCGATCAGCCCCCGAGTGGTTGAACGACACGACCGGCACCTGTGGCGGCGGAGCGATGGCGGCGGCGGCCGCAAGCAGCACGTAGAGCATTGCGATCTCCCCAACGCCGACGTCGCGTCGGCCGACCGGAAGTAGAGCACGGCGCCTCGCGCGCACCGTGCCTTTCGTCGCCGGCCGGGCCTGCGAAAATCGGGTCGCGTTCCATGTCCGCCGGGACCGCGACGTTTGGCCAACCTGCCGACCGCAAACGCGGATGTCATGATTCCGCGCGCTACTCGCCGAGGCGTCCATGCAAATCCCCTTCTACCAACTCGACGCATTCACGACGCAGCGCCTGTCCGGCAATCCCGCGGCGGTCATGCTGCTGGACGACTTCCTCGACGACATGTCGATGCAGGCGATTGCCGCCGAGAACAACCTTTCGGAAACCGCGTTCCTCGTGCCGCATGGCGACGACTACCGCCTGCGCTGGTTCACGCCGACCGTCGAAGTGCCGCTGTGCGGGCACGCGACGCTCGCGAGCGCGGCGGTGGTGATGGAACGGCTGGAGCGCGGCCGTGACGCGGTCACCTTCCACACCGCGAGCGGCGCGTTGAACGTGGTGCGCAGTGCGGCCGGCTATCGAATGGACTTCCCCGCGCGCCATGCGGTGCCGGTCGACATACCGACGGGTCTGGTGGACGCACTGGGCGTCGAGCCGATGGAAGTGCATGCCGATCCCTTCAACTACCTCGTGCTGCTCGACAGCGCGCAACGTGTGCGTGACCTGGTGTCGGACATCGCCGCATTGATCGCGCTGGACCGCAGCGGCGTGGTCGTCACTGCGCAGGGCGACGCGCCGTACGACTTCACCAGTCGCTACTTCGCACCGCGCAAGGGCGTGCGGGAAGACCCGGTCACCGGCGGCGCGCACTGCGGCCTCGCGCCGTTCTGGGCGGCGCGACTCGGTAAGCACGAGTTCCGCGCTTGGCAGGCCTCGCGACGCGGCGGCGAGATCGTCTGTCGCGTAGCCGGCGATCGCGTTGAACTCGAAGGCAGCTGCGTGTTCTACCTCGAAGGCAGAGTCACGCTATGACCCGCCGCGACGGCACGTGCCACTGCGGCGAAGTGCGTTTCTACATCGACGCGGACATCACCGAACTCACAACCTGCGACTGCTCGCTGTGCAACAAGCGCGGCGCATTGATGGGGAAGGTGCCGGAAGCCGCGCTGGCGATTACCGCCGGCGAAGAACGGCTCACGCTCTAACAATGGAACACGCGCCGCGCGAAGCATTACTTCTGCGACCGATGCGGCGTCTAAGTGTTCCACCGCAAACGCGCCGCGCCGGACCATTTTGGCGTCAACGTGTTGTGCCTCGATGGGTTCGACGTGACATCGGTGCCAGTGCGCGCGACGGAGGGCACTGGTATGACGATCGAGGATCCGCTCGCGCGGGCCGAGTGGCCCGGGCCACGTGTTGGCTGACCCCGGCGCGGGTCGCTGCCCGGTAAGGCGTCGGTTCGTTCGCCGCAGTCGATGATCGAAGGCGGGTTGTGTACGCGAACTGGGCGGATGCGCGCCCGCCGACGGTTGGCAACGACCGTGCACGGCTCGTCGATGGCCGAGGGCTATGCTTGTCTCATGCAGACGCGCACTCCCGTTCCTGAAGTGACGACAGCTGGAGCCGACTGGCGAGCGCAACGCCGCGCGGGCATCCGCGCGATCGGCGCTGGGATGGTGGTGGCCGCGCTTATGTGGTCGGCGGTGCGGTGGGGCGCGCCCGTGATTGCAGGCATGGACTCGGTGCAGGCGCGGCTGCTCTTCGCCTTCAAGGGCTGGTGTCTCGCAGTGCTGTTCTGCCTGGTCACAGGCATCGAAGCCGTAGCCCACGAACGATTGCAGTCAGCCGCCTTCGACCCACTCGCGGGTGTGCAGACGCGGCGCCTGCAGGTGAATCAGCGCTACTTGCAGAACACGCTGGAGCAGCTTGCCGTGTTCACCGCCGGATTGTTCGGGCTGGCGTACTACAGCGACGGCGGTGACGCGATGCGTGCGGTCCTGGCGACGGTCGTGGTCTGGATTGCGGCACGGCTCGCGTTCTGGATCGGGTACCACCGCAGCGCGGCGCTTCGAGGCTTGGGTGCGCCCGGCATGTTCCTCGCCCTGCTCATGCTGCTGTACGTCGCCGCGCGCGTTGGACGCGACGTCGCTGGCGTACCTGGCGCAGTTGCGGTCGTCGCCGCTTTCTTGGCATTCGAAGCCGTGTTGTTTCGCACGACACGCGGAAACGGCGCGGCCTGAACATCGACACGGGCATTACGAGTGTTTGAAAGACCCGGTTGCGTCTGAGAACACCGCAGTTTCGGAGAAGAACGGGCGATCCGGCGTTGCTACAAAGAACGCCTACTTCAAGGAGTCGCCATGAATCAGCATCCGAACATCGAAACGGGCTTTTCGATGCGCCTGGCATCGCTCGCGCGAAAGAGCCATCGCTGGCTATCGATCGTTTTCACTGCGACGGTTGCGCTGAACTTCGTATACCGCGCGGTGGCAGCGGGCGAGCCACCGGCGCTCATCACGTATGCGCCGCTGCCGCCGTTGTTTCTGCAGTTGGTGTCGGGTCTCTATCTCTTCGCCGTGCCGTACATGGGCAAGCGCACGTTGCGACATGCGCAGGCCGAACAGGCATGAGCCTGGATACGGGCCCGGAGTGGTTGATCGGGCCATGTCAGCGCTCATGCCCGCTGCGTCGGTGATCAGTCCATGCTCGATCGGCGTTTAGTCGGTCGACCTCAACGACTAGCGCGACGCGTTCTACCGCGAGGCCGGCACCGCCATCGCCGGCCGGGCGACGGCACCCGATAGCGACCCTCCACCAGCATCGGCACACCTTTTGCAAGCCTCCCTTGGCCGGCGCGCGCACTGCCGGCATGACTCGGGGGAACCATGTCTGCTGCCGCACATCATCGCGCCCGTATCGCCCTGCAGGCCGTGCTTTGGGCGGCCCTGTACGTCGCGGGCATCTGGTATTCGGACGTCTTCGTCATCGGGCCGTCGTACGTCACCCTGTTCTGGCCGGCGGCCGGCGTGGCCTTCGCCGCGGTGGTCGGCCGTGGCGCGTATTGGGCCGGCATCATTCCCGTGGCTGTCGTGGTCGCGCACGCGACATTCGCGCACGTGCCCGTCGCATTTGTGCCGTTTTCAGTCGCCAGCAACCTGCTCGGTGCGCTGGCGGCCGCGTGGGTCTGCAACACGTCGAGAAATCGACACTTCGACAGCGCCAACGCGTTGTTCCGCTTCCTGTCGGCTGCGATCACGATGGCCGTCGTGGCGGCCGCGGTCGGCACATCTGGACTCGCATTTACCGGCATGGTGAACACCGCGGCGGTCGCCAGCGCGTACACCAAGTGGGCGTTGGGCGACCTGCTCGGCGTGCTCTGCATCGCGCCGACGGTGATGTTGGCGTCGCAGGGCCGTGCGCTTGCGGCGGACGCACCGGATCGTCGCGACTACGCGGCGTCGGGCGAGAAGGTCATCTGGACGGTGCTGTACGCGGCGTCTTACGCGTTCGTGTACTGGGTCGGGCTGCAGAACAGCAGCTATGCGCTCGGGATGGTCGCGCTGCCACTCGCGCTGCTGTTGTGGAGCGCGTTCCGTTTCGAACGGCTGTGGACTGCGGTTGCGACCCTCAGCTCCGTGTTCGTCATCACGTCACTCACCGGTCTCGGGCTCGCCGCGTTCCAGGCGCCGCGCACGCTGCTCGACGTCATCCTGCTACTCGGTTTCCTCAACCTTTTCGCGACGTTGCCGCTGCTGCTGATGGTGTCCATCCATGCCCAGCGCGTCGATGCGCGCCGCGCATTGTTGGCGGCGGCGGATGCTGCGGCGCGCCAACAGGTCGAACTTGAGCGCCTGGTGGCCGAGCGCACGCGTCAGCTGGACGAAGCGAACCGGCAACTCGAGCATGCGAGCCAGACGGACGCGCTCACCGGCCTGCGCAACCGGCGATACATCGCGCAGCAGTTGCCATCGGATCTTGGCTTCTACTCGCGCGAGGCGGCCGAAGCGCACACGCCGCCGCACGCGCTGTTCTTCGCGCTGGTCGACATCGACCACTTCAAGCACATCAATGACACGTTGGGTCATCGCGCCGGCGACGAGGTGCTGCAGCAGTTCTCGTCGTTGTTGTCGGGCCTGGTGCGCGGCAGCGATTACGCCATTCGTTGGGGCGGCGAAGAATTCCTTCTCGTGTTGCGCCCGATGCCGAGCGAGCACGTCTCGACGATCGGTGAACGCATCTGCCAGAGCGTCGCCACGCACGCCTTCCACGCCACCGGCAGCCCGCCCTTCAAGCTGACGTGCTCCGTCGGGTTCGCCGAACTCAATCTGCTGGAACAGCAGACGCCGGTGACGTGGGAGCAGATTGTCGAGGTCGCCGACGCGGCGCTGTACTGGGTGAAGCATCACGGTCGCAACAGTTGGGCGGTCCTGCGCCCCGGCATGAACCACGACCTCGCGTCGCTCGCGACTGCATGTGCGGATGGCGCGGAGACGCTCGTGCGAAACAACGTCGGCGTGCTGCTGTCGGGGCCGTCGCCCGATGCGCAAGTTCGATCGGCCGACTGCGCCGTTTGAGGTCAGGCGGACAAGGATCGGCTAGTTCCAATCCTTGTCCGGCTGCGTCTGGTAACGCTTCGCCGCATCGATCACGTCCTGCAGTTCCACCGGATCGCTGAAAGGGTCCTCGTCGAGTTCGGTGACGCGGTTGAGTTCGCGCTGCCAGCGACGCAGTTCGTCGACATAGGGCGGGTAGGGCACGCGACGCAGGCGACCGCCGTCGTCCTCCACATCGCAGATGCCGTTGTGCAGCCATTCGCCGGTATGCCAGTCCGGCATGTCCACGGCGGGATACAGGCAGATGCCGTGCAGGTCGATACCGCGGTTCACGGCGGCCATCGATTCTTCCATGACGTCCTTCAGCCACGCAGGGCGACCATCGCGCAGGCCGCTGGTTTCCGAGATCAGCATCGGACGGTGGTAGCGATGCCACACGCGTTCGAGCATCGTGCACAGCGGTTGCACGCGATCGTCGCGCGCATCCAGCGCCATGTGCGGGCCGTGTTCGCGGTATTCCATCTGCCCGAACGAATAGCAGTTGGCGCCGACGATATCGAGGGTTTCCGGCGTACCGCCGAGTTCGGGATGCTTGCGGCCCGACAGCACGTCCCACGCGTAACAGGCGTCGTCGACCATCTCGCGTTCGGCGTCGTCGGCAAGATCGGGGCGATCGCGTGGCGGCACCACCTGGATCACTGGCTCGACATGGATCATGCGCGCGTCGGGCACGACCTCGCGTATCGCGCGCACGCCGGCGATCGCAGCTTCGCAGAGCACGTGTCGAAAGCGCAGCCGCGTCGCACGATCACCACCGAACGGCGCCACCCAACCCCATTCGCCGCCGCAGAAGCCCCAGAACGTGATCTCGTTGATCGGCGTGAAGTAGTGCGGCCCATGCACGCGCGGAGCCACGTACGCGGCGGCTGCACGACAGTACGACGCGAAGCGCTCGGCGAAACCGTAGCGGAACGGGTCGACGTCGTCCGGATAGCCGTAGTGGCAGAGGTCCCAGATCGGTAGCACCTGCGCGGCGTTCATGGCCTCGATCATCGGATCGACGTGGCTGAAGTCGTACTCACCACCGCGATCCACGAGCGGCCACGCAATGCCCTCGCGTGCGACCGCAATGCCCAGGCTGCGCAGGAACTGGTAGTCCTCGTGCGCATGCTCGCGATGTTGCGTCTCGTCGACCAGGTCACGACGCCCGCGCCCGCGCCATTCGAACGTCGAGCACTCGAAACCCGAGAGAAAAAACGTGGGAAACAGGCCGGGTCGCTGCGTCATCGGCATTGCCTGGTGGGGGCTGGCAACGTTCTAACGCAGACGGGATTCGCATGCGGCGAACGCGGCGTCCGCCTTTCACTTGGCGTCGACATGATCGACGCCGTTCCGCGAAGAGACAGGACACATGGGTTACTCCTGTCGCGCCACCACCGAAGACAGGAGTCCGCCATGTCCACCGACGCCAAGACGCCATTCGATCATGTCAATGACACGCTGACGCAGCTCAAGGAGATGCGTCACTACTCCAAGAACAACGTCGAACGCCTGACCACGCAGTGGCTGCTGTTCGACAGCGAGCTCAAGAAGCTCAAGCAGGCCGACCGAATCGAAGACCTGATGGTGCGCGCCGGCGAACTGCACGAGGCCGTGGAAGCGGAGATCGCCGAGCTCGAGGAGCTGGCGGTAACGTTAAGGCCGGTTGCCGAGGGTGCCGATGTCGCGAAGGGCACGATCCACTGATCGTCCCGTGTTGACCGCATCACGCGAAAGGCGCCGGAGACGGCGCCTTTTGTTTTGTGGACGGCTTGCGCAGGCGCGATGTCGTCACGACCGACAGCGCGCAATGTGCAATGCAATATCAGCGCGTCGCGACGGATGCCCGCGAACGGCACATCACTTTAGGCATATGTCGACGCGCCACGTCGCGCGTGCAAGATGCGCGGCACCGACCGGCAATCGCGGGTCGTAGCCAGGACGACGAAGGTGCCCATGACGCTGCAGATCGACCATCGCATCACTCTGTTTTCGCCCGGTGCCCTCGTCGGAAGCAGTCGCGGCTATCTCGGCGCGGTGTACCCGCTCGGCGACGGGTCCGTGGTGGTCCACCTGGCGGAATGTGTCGACGACAACTGGAGCACGTTGCTGCTCCACGCCGGCCCGGACTTCCGTCGCGAACTGGCGGTGCCCTCGGCCGTGCGCGAACGCGTCGAGGACTTGAGGCGCGACCCTGTCACCGAAAGCGCGACGTGGGGCGCCCCGATCTCGTTCAAGGTCGGCGAGCGCATCGGACTGCTGGTGACCGATCGCTGCGCGTGGGTGTTCGATCCTGTCGGCGGCGAGGAGCCGGTCGAGATCGCGATCAAACCGCTGGCGCTCGCCAACTGCATCAATGCGCCGCGCAGTTTCATGCCCGTTCGCGCCGGCCTGAGCTGCGACCATCGCGTGCCGGTGATCTTTCGCCATCCCGACGGTCGCGACGACTATCCGTGCTACCTGTCGACACTCGAAATCGACCTGCAGCGCCGCACGGGGCACTGGACGCTGCGCGCCGCCGACGGTCAGCCGGTCACCGTGCCGTATCGCGTCGACCTCGACGATTTCAACGGCACCGACGCCTATGCCGGGACGACGCTCGGCGATGTCGTCTGGCTCGGCGATCGCTTCCGCATCTTCACGATGGGCAACCGCACGCATTACGGGCGGATGGGTATGTCGCACGCCGCGGTGGTCGACACCGACCCCGACGGCACGAACCCGCGTTGCGTTCGCGAGATGGACGAGAGCTGCCACGGCCTGTTCTCTGCCGACGGTCGCCGCATGCTGCTGCTCCCGTTCTTCAAGAGCGGTGCGCGCAAGGGCAAGCCGTCGATCCTCGATCTCGAGGACGGAACCGAAACCGGCATCGCCGTCCGCGGACTCGCGACCTACCGCCCGCTGGCGGATCGCGACGGCGTGGTCTGGCTGGCGGGCAAGGGCAGCTGGTCGGACTGGTCGGCGCTGGTGCTTGACGCAGGTGGCGCGGGCGAGATTGTCGGGTGCCGCGTCGGTAGATAGTCTTCGCGCCTCGGCGATCGGACCTCGCTTCGGAACAACTCGAGTTGTCTGCGCCGCTGCCCAGCTCGGCCGTTACTCGCGCGCAACACCAGCAGGCAGTAAGTGGCCGACGGCCACGCTCGCGCATCGCCCCGAACCGTGCGCCGGTTCGCGGATCGCCCGACGGACGCGTCGGAAGATGGGGTCGAACGGCCTCCGGGGGGAAGGTCCACGCCAGCGCGTTGACGGCGCAGGTACGGTGCTTGCTTACTCTCCAGCAGACCGGCCGTGGCGGAGGACGACATGAAGGTGGGTCAGTTGACCCGGGCACCGTGGCGGTCGAGCGGTGGGCTGACGCTTCTCGAGCTGATGCTCGCGCTGGCGGTGGCTGCCGTGCTCGCCGTGATCGCACAGATGGGCTACAGCTCCATCGTCGAGAAGGGACGCGTCGCACATGCCAAGGCCGACATCGCCGAGTTCGACGTGCTGATCGAGCGCTACCGCACCGGGCATCGCGAATACCCCGCCACGATCGACGACTTCAACTACGACGGTCGTCTCGACCCGTGGGGTAATCCGTATCAGTACACGCTGCTCGCCGGGATCAACGGCCACGGCAGTGCGCGCAAGGATCACAAGCTGAACCCGCTCAATTCCGACTACGACCTCTTCAGCGCCGGGCGCGACGGCGTGTTCAAGACGCAGATCACGCAGAAGGACAGCCTCGACGACGTCATCCGCGCACGCACGGGCGCTTACATCGGCCTGGCCGCGGATTACTGACCGCGCGATGGCACACCGGTCGGGTCTACGCATCGAAGGCACGTGGCTGCGCAGCCGGCTCGCGCGCCGCATCTTCATCATGTTCTGCGCGATGGCGTTCGTCCCGGCCGCGTTGGTGTTCTGGCTGACGTGGCGACAAGCCGATCACGCGATCGACGTGTCCGAACAGCGCAACGTGCGCGCCGAAACGCGCTTCGTCGCGTTTACTCTGTTGAGCCGCCTGCAGAGCGCCGAGGCATTGCTGGCGCGCGCGACGGAGTCGGATGCAACGTCGCCATCGGGCGACGCGCGCGTGTTCGATGCCATCGTTCGCCAACCGCTCGGGCCAGGTATCGACGCATCCGCGTTGCCGCGACTGCGTGTCGCGACGAACACGGTGTCGCACCATGCGCGCATTGTCCTGCTCGCACCGCGAGGGGAGCCGGACGGCTCCGTGGTGCTCTACGCGGGCGCGCTGTCGCCGCAGTACCTGTGGCGTGCGGACGACGACGTGGTGGACGGTACGCGCGTCTGCGTGCGCTCCGAGGCCCAACCGCTGGGTTGCGAAGGCACGGTGACGCGCGGCATCCCCACGCTGCATGACGCATGGGACCTCGACCTGCGCGGCGAGTTCGGCGCTGCGCCCTGGCGCTTCGACGTCGAACGCGAAGCCGTGTCCGGCCGCGGCGTGCAGCTGCACTGGTTCGCGTTGCTCGCCGCTGGCGTCCTGTTGATGGCCATGCTGATGAGCCTGGTGCAGATCCGGCGCACGCTGGTGCCGCTCGAAGCGCTGATGGACCGCATCCGGCTGTTCTCGGGCTCGCACAGGGCGGCACAGCAGCAAGCACCCGACGAGCTGGCTGCGCTGTCGTCCACCTTCGATGACATGCAACAGCGCATCGGCGGGCAGCTCGCGCGCCTGCATGGATTGTCGGCGGTGGACAGCGGCATCGTGTCGCGCGAATCGCTCGGCGGCATCCTCCGCCGTGTCGCGATGCAGTTGCGCGCCTTGCCGGGCGTTGCGGACGCAGCGATCGCAGTCGATTCATCCACGGACGACGAGCCCGACGTCCATCTCGCGGACGCCGCGGGTACGGTGCTGAATGAAGAAGCGGTGCTGCAGTTGATCGCGTCGAAGGCGAACGACACGCCGGATGCGCATTGGCAGCGCCTCGCACCGGCGCACGGCGACGCAAGCGCGGCCTCGTATCGACTGCGCATCGGTCAGCGCGGTGAGCCGGGCGCGTGGGCCGTCATCGTTGCGGAGCCCGAACAGCTCGACGGCGAAACACTCGAGGCCGCACGGCAACTCGCCGATCGCGTTGCGATCGCACTCGCGCTCGATGCGCGCGAACATTTGCTCGTGCACCAGTCGCGACATGATGCGTTGACCGGGCTGCCGAACCGCCTGGCGGCCATCGAAGCGCTTGATGCGGCCATCGCCCGCTCCGCCGAATCGTTCGCCGTCATCTTCATGGATCTCGATCGGTTCAAATCGGTCAACGATGGCCTCGGGCACGCGCTCGGCGACGGCCTGCTTGTCGAGGTGGCGGCGCGTCTCCGCGGTGTGCTTCCGCCGGCCGACTTCGTCGCCCGATTCGGTGGCGATGAGTTCGTATTGCTGCTGCACGCCGTCGAACACCCGGACCAGCTCGACGGTATCCGCAGCCGCATCGATCAGGCATTCGCGACGCCTGTCGTGCTGGACGGACACGTCATGGCCATCCGCTACAGCGCGGGCGTCGCATTCCATCCGGCTGACGGAACGAGTGCGCACGACCTCGTGCGAATGGCGGACGTCGCGATGTACCGCGCCAAGCAGGAAGGCGGCGGTCGGTTCGCGGTGTATTCGGCGGGAATGAACGAAGCGGCGCGTGAGGAAGTGGAGCTCGTCGCCGCGCTGCGCATCGCACTGGCGCATGACGCTCTCGACGTGCATTACCAACCGCGCATCGACGCCGGCACCGGCGCATGGGCCGGCATGGAAGCCTTGGTGCGGTGGAACGATCCGCAACATGGGTACGTCCCGCCGTCGCGATTCGTACCGTTGGCCGAGCGCCATGGACTCATCGATGCGCTCGGTGCGTTCGTACTTCGCACCACGTGCACGCGCATCGCGTGCTGGCGCGCACTGGGGCTTGACCCCGGTCGCGTGGCGATCAACGTATCGAGCGAGCAATTGCGGGCGGGCACGCTGGTCGACGACATCGCCCAGGTGCTGCGCGCTACCGGCACGCAGTGGTCGGATCTCGAAATCGAAATCACCGAATCGCTGCTGATCACCGATGCGGAGACCAGCGCGAGCCAGTTGCAGGAACTCCGCGAGCGCGGCGTGCTGGTGGCGATCGACGACTTCGGCACGGGCTACAGCTCGCTCGCTTACCTCGCGCGGCTGCCGCTGGACACCATCAAGATCGACCGTGCGTTCGTCGTCGCATTGGACGAGCCGGCGACTGCATCCGTGGTGCGGTCGATCCTCGCGCTGGCATCCACGCTCGGCAAGCACGTGGTGACCGAAGGCGTCGAAACCGAGGCGCAGCTCCACGTGCTGCAGTCCTGGGGCTGCGACGTGTTCCAGGGCTACCTGTTCCATCGCCCCATGCCGGCGGATGGCATCCAGCGCTTGCTCGAGGCGTCGAAGGCTGCGACACACGGCTAGCGCTGCGTATCCACGGCGACCGACAGTGCTGGCAGCTCGCCTTCATCGCGGGTGGGCAGACTGTCGGCGATCCTTGAATGCCGCCGCGACCATGCCCGGTGGACGCGCACGCCGACAGACCCGGAGAGTCGCGTGTCGCACGCAATGCATGTCCTATGTGCCTCTTGAGTTGGAGTTCAACCGATGAGTACGCCATCCAGTGCGATCCCCATCCGCATCGACTTCGTTTCCGACATCGTGTGTCCGTGGTGCGCGATCGGGTTGGTGTCGCTGGAGCAGGCGATCGCTCGCGTCGGTGAAGAGATCGCGGTCGAGCTGCATGTGCAGCCATTCGAGTTGAATCCGGACATGGCACCGGAGGGCGAAGACATCGACGAACACCTCGGCCGCAAGTACGGGATGACGTCGGCGCAGCTCGAGCAGAACCGCGAGCGCCTTCGCGAACGCGGCGCTACGGTTGGTGTCGATTTCCGGATGGGCGCGAGAACGCGCACGTACAACACGTTCGACGCGCATCGGCTGCTGCACTGGGCCGCCAGTGAGGGCCGGCAGCTGCCTCTGAAGCACGCATTGCTGCGCGCCTACTTCACCGACGGAGAAGATGTCAGCGACCACGGGACACTCGCGCACATCGCTGCCGAGGTCGGGCTATCGACCGAGCGCGCGAACGCCGTTCTGGCCTCGGACGAATATGCCGACGAGGTGCGGGCGGACGAGCAGACGTTCCTGCAGGCCGGCATCAATTCGGTCCCGGCGATCATTCTCGACCGCGAATACCTGATCTCGGGCGGGCAGCCGGTCGAGGTGTTCGAGCAGGCGCTGAGACAGGTCGCGACAGGGCGGCGCGGCGGGGCGTAATCCGCGTCGTATGACCAGCGCTTCTCCGTCGCGTTACTGGCGGCAACCGTCGAGGCCGCGGCGCCGTGCGTCGCTGATCTAGACTGCGCGCATGCGAAATCCCCTACAGGACCAACTGCTCAAGGCCGGCCTGGTCAAGAAGTCCCAGGTCGCGCAGGTCGCGCGTGAGCAGGCCAAGCAGCGGCACGGCAAAGCGCCGCCGCCCACCAACGAGCAGCAGCTCGAAGCCGAACGCGTGCGCGCCGAACGCGTCGAGCGCGACCGTGCACTCGCCGCCGAGCGCAATGCGCAGGCACGCGCGCATGAGCAGCGTGCGCAGGCGCGGCAGATCGTCGAGGCCCAGCGCGTTCGGGTCGTCGGCGAGATCGATTATCGATTTCCCGACGGTGACGTCATCCGCTCGCTGCAGGTCGACGCCGCAACGCGCGCACAACTCGCGAGTGGCGCGCTTGTCATCGCACGTCTCGACGACGGCTATGCGCTATTGCCGCGTGCAGCTGGGGAAAAGGTGCTGGCGCGCGATCCGTCGATGATCGTGCTCGACCATGCGGTGGCTGTCGCAAGCGCCGCACCGGCCAGCGATGACGATGCGTATTACGCGCAATTCAAGGTGCCAGACGATCTTATGTGGTGAACGCGCTCGGTCACGGCGCGTCGTGGCGCATGCTTTCCACGAGCGAGCGCGTGGGGTATGCCGGTTGCGCCGCGCCTGACGCCGACACCTGGATCGGTCAACGCCAACGGTCATGCTGTCGTCGTAGATCAACACGCTGGCGTGCGTCAGGGGTTACTCGAGCTGCACGCGGGCACGTGTTGACCATTCGGCGTCAGCTCCCGCAGTGACAGGCGACGGCAACTAGCGCCGTCGCCTGCACGTGCAGCCGCGTTAAAGCCCCCGAACGCGCTCACCCATGACCTGGCGCAGCGTAGGCTCGCCGACCTGCGACGCCGCAGCGCGCTCGCGCCTGCCCACGGATTCGGGCGACGCGCCGATCGATCCTTCGCCGCGATCGACCACCGCACCCGTCTTGGCGTCGTACACGCGCGTCATCAGCCGCGCACCGTCGGGAAGCCGATCGCGGCGTGCGTCCGTCTTCAACACCTGCACGCGCAGTGGCTGGTCGCGTCTTGCGACTGTGCGCTCGCGCGAGATCAGCTGCGGTCGCTGATCGGGCGCGGCCAACCAGGTGGCGACGATGACTTCGCGTTCGTCGACGATCCAAAGACGCCAGTCGTCCCAGATCGGGATGACCACGATGTCGCAGTCGAGAAAAGCCGGGCCTTCACCGCGCTTGACGCGCCAGAGCTCGCGACCGTGCGTGTCGTCGGCAGCGCTGAAGAACAGCATGTCGTCGACCTGCACGCCGCGCGTTGGGAACGAGCCCGGTTCGGGCAAGCCCGTCGCCGGCATGATGTCGCGCAGCAGCGACGTGGTGCTGCCGTTGAAGATGTAGGGCTCGCTGTTCTGCCAGTCGTCGTAGAAGCCACTGAGGTACAGGAAGCTGCCCGTGTACGGCGTCAGGCCGCCTGCGCCCCAGGGAGCGCCTCCGGCGGCACCGCCCAGCGACTGGAGCGTGCTGCCGTCGTAGCGCTGGAGTCCGCTGCCGGTCGTGAAGTACAGCTTGCCCTTGAAGACGGTGAACTCCAGCGGCTGGCTGAAGGACCACGCGTTGGCCTGCAGGAACGCGACCTTGGTCGGTGCGCCGCTCCCGCTGTACTTCCACAATTCGTCGGAGACGTAGAGAGGATCGGCGGGCACCAGAACGCCGAAATACAGGGCATCGCCGTACACGCCGAGGTCGAATCCGTACGTTGTGAAGTTGCCGGTCGGTACGAGCTGCTTCACCAGCGTCATCGTCGAGCCGTCGAAGGCCCAGAGCCGATAGTCGGCACCCGTCGCCTTGACGAAGTACAGGCGGTTCTTGAACACCACGAACGGATGCGCGATGAGGTCGCTGGTCTCGATCCTGCCCGGCACGGCGTTCACGGCCGTGACCGCTTGCGCGCTCGTGCCGTCGTATCGCCACAGGCTCGGCACGCCGTCGGCGTAGCGGACGAAATACAGCTTGCCGGCATACACCGTGAGTGCGGTGATCTCGACGTTCTGTGCCGCAGACATCGGGTCGACCGCGATCGCGATCGCGCTTCCGTTGCTCATGTACAGCGCATCGTGATTCGCACTGCTGTGCGCCGCGAAGAACAGGGCACCGTTGTACGGGGCGAACGAATGGGGCGCGGAGCCGAACGCGCCGGGCACGAGATCCACGACCATCGACGGCGCGCCGTTGCCGACGCGCCAGAGCTCGGAACCGTGCGTGCCGTCGTCGGCCTGGAAATACAGGGTGTTGTTGAACTCCGTCATCAGCGAGTTGATGGAGGAGAAGCCGAGGATGGGATGGCTTGAACCCGCCGGGCCCGGATTGATGTCGGCGACCATGTCGGTGGTGCCTTTCCACGTCGATGGCCGGGCGTGGCAGTCACGCATCCAGTAGGCCTGCACGGGCGAGGCGAGAAGCAGGCTGCCGACCAACAGCGACAGCGTGGAAAAAAGCGCGCTAGGGCGCATCGGTGACGGGCGCACGGTGGAGTCCTCGTCGAACGCCGCGAAGTGCGGCCCGGCAAGGCTGGGCGCATCGGAAGCGACCGGGTGTGGGCGTTTGCGCCGTCGCGCGGTAGGACTTTTCCGTAGCCGATGAACGGGAGCGCGATGCCGATCGCGCGACGACCTAGAATGCCTGCCCGTCTCCACCCGGCCTCGCAGCCAGGAATTCCATGGCACCCAAGGCCACCGTCGTCAAAGCCGAGTTGCAGGTCAGCGACATGGACCGGCACTACTACGCGTCGCACAACCTCACGCTGGCGCAGCATCCGTCGGAGACCGAAGAGCGCCTGATGGTGCGGCTGCTCGCGTTCGCGCTGTACGCGGACGAGCGCCTCGAATTCGGTCGCGGCCTGAGCGATGAAGACGAGCCTGCGCTGTGGCGTCGCGACTACACCGGCGAGATCGAGCAGTGGATCGAACTCGGCCAGCCGGACGAGTCGCGCATCCGCAAGGCCTGCGGCCGCGCGCAGCAGGTGATCGTCGTCAACTATGGTGGTCGCGCGGGCGATGTGTGGTGGACGAAGAACGCAGCGACGCTGACGCGATTGAAGAACCTCACCGTCGTCGACATCGATGCCGAGAGCGTCGAAGCCGTGACCGCGCTGTTCGATCGCGGCATGCGCCTGACCGCGATGATCCAGGACGGCGAACTGCAGTTGATGGATACGACGCGCACTGTCGCGCTGCGGCCGACCGTGCGCATGGGGAAGCCGTTCGGCGCGGAGTAACGCGTTCGGTCGGCTCTACGTCGAGGCTCAGTGCCGCGAATACGCAAGCTCGACCACCAGCGCTTCCTTGCCCTGTCGCGCCTCGTAGTAACGCACCACGAAATGATCGTTGTCCACGCGCTGCAGTTCTTCGCGCGTTGGAATTCGGTGTCCGGCGCCGTCCGACATGTCGCCGCCCAGTCGATAGGTGCGATCGCGCGCGTCGTAGCCGCCGCGCAGCACCATCACTTCGTCGAGGTTGAGATCGGTCCAGGTCGCGACGTACGTGCGCGTGGTCGGGTCGTAGCCGATGTACCCGAGTGCCTGGAACGGCACGCGCGAGCTGACGCGCAGGTCCTGCTGCAGCTGCCGTCCACCGAGCACCATGTTGAACATCGCGGTGCCGAGGTCGGTCTGCGGCGCGCCGGGATGCAGCCATAGCGACTGTCGCACGGTCCACAGGCCGACGAGTTCGGCCAGTTGCCGATGTTGGGCGTCGACGACGGCGCCGCTGGTCGATGCGGGAGGCGGCGCATTG
Source organism: Lysobacter sp. HA35 (assembly GCF_054061195.1). NCBI lineage: Bacteria > Pseudomonadati > Pseudomonadota > Gammaproteobacteria > Lysobacterales > Lysobacteraceae > Lysobacter > Lysobacter sp. HA35. The sequence goes on from NZ_JBSSDY010000001.1 coordinate 3,037,740, forward strand.
TCGACGCCGCGCGCAACTGCGTAGGGTGCTGCGAGGGTCAGGAGCAATGCGGATACTGCGACAGGTCGGTGCGTCATCGTGCGCGGTTCCGTCGGGTGACGGCCGCCATGCTCCGCCGCCGAGGGCGGCGATGCGCGCACGATCGGCCGCTGGCGGGCACGGAAGGATGACTTGTGGGACTTCTCGCGCAGGCGCCGCGGTTCGAAGGTGGCGCCATGAGCGATACGGGCAGGCCTGCGTGTTACCCGGCCCCTGCGGTAGCGGCGCGCCTCGGTGCGCCGGGCGGAATGTTGCCGTCGCTCGACGTGCTGGCCTCGCCCGTGCCGAGCGGCCGCTTCGATTCGCCGGTCGACCATCGCCACGTGCTCTGCCTGCATCTGGGTGAGCCGGTGCCGGTGACGTATCGCGCAGGTAGCCATGAACGTCGCGGCACGCGCGTGCACGGACAGTTCTGCGTGGTGCCAGCGGGCTCGAGCACGCGGTGGACATTGTCCAACCCGGCGACGTCGCTGCTGCTGCGCCTTGCCCCGACGGTAATGCGCGAAGCCGCGCAGTCAGTCGGACACGCGACCGCGGACCTCGCGCCCGCCATCCACATCCGCGACCCGCAGATCGAGCGTATCGGCTGGCTGATGCAGGCCGAGAACGACGACGGCTATCCGGCGGGGCGGCTGTTCGCCGACGGTCTGGCGTGCGCGCTTGCGACGCGGTTGCTGGCGTTGCAGCGCGTCGTGTCGAAATCGTCCTCCGACGCGAACCGCGCGTTACCTGCTTGGCGCTTGCAGCGAGTGATCGAATACATCGAGGCGCATCTCGACCGCGACCTGTCGCTCGCCGAGCTCGCCACGGTCGCGGGCTTCAGCGTTTCGCACTTCAAGCCGCTGTTCAAGAATGCGACCGGCATGACGGCGCATCGCTTCGTTATGGAACGCCGCGTCGAACGTGCGCGCGTGCACCTGATGCAGCGCGACGCAAGCATTAGTGACGTCGCGGCGCTCACCGGATTCGCGCATGCGAGCCACCTGGCGCGATGCATGCGGCGCGTGCTGGGTGTCACGCCGGCGCAGATCGCGGCGGAGTCTGGGCGACTCGCGCGGAATTGATCGCTTGCGATAACGGCGCACGCGGCATCACGTATATGACGCCGCGCACACGGACTGTGTCGTCGAGATAGGCGTGTGAAACCCCTATCGGTGACGCAACGCGCCTAGCGCGAACCTGCATTAGTGCTTGCTGCAGCCGCGCGGTGGATCACACGCCCCGCCCGCACAGTCATCTCGACACGATCGAGCGCCGTGACATCCACCGCGGGGTCGCCGTTCAACACGACAAGATCCGCATCCATCCCTTTTTCGACACGACCCTTGTGCGCCGCCTGCCCGAAGCGCTTGCTCGGCTCGGTCGTCAGGCTTGCGAGAATGCCGCGCCAATCCATTCCTGCAGCAGCCATGAGCTCATATTCGCGCAGCGGGTCGTACACGTCGGTGTAGCCCGAATCGGTGCCGAACAGCACCTGCCCGCCGGCGTCAAGGAAGCTCTTCGTCTGCTGCGATGCGGCGGCGAGCATCGAATCCTGCGCCCCGGCCGGCGCGCCTTGGCGACCGACCTCCACTTCGATCAGCGTCAACGTCGGGATCAGCGCCATGCGGCGGTCGACGAGCGTCTTCGTGAGCGACGCAGGCCACGGCCCGATATTCGGCGTCGTATGCGCGAGCACGTCCACGCCACTGTCGATCGACACCTGCAGCCCGGCGATGTCCGACGGATGCGCGAACGCCGGTTTGCCGCGACGATGCGCTTCGTCAACCACCGCGCGCGCGATCGGCGTCTTCATCGGCAGCACGCCGACGGCACCACCGACCATCGCGCCCGCGAAAATCTTCACGCCGTCGGCGCCTGCGTCGAGTTCGCGCGCCGCGCGTTGCGACGCTTCCGCTGCGTCCTTGACCTCGAACGTCGGGACCTTGAGCTGTTCGAGTAGACCTTTAACGTAGATCGGCGTGCCGTTCTCCGGAAAGAACGGTGCGTCGACCGTCAGGATGTGCGGGCCGGTGACTTCGCCGTGTTCGATGCGTCGACGCAGAGCGATCGCATCGCCGGGCAACGAGGCGATGTCGAACACCGTGGTGAAACCCCACTGCGTGAAGTTCGACTCGAGCGCGCTGGACAGCCCCGCGGCCGGCAACGACGCAGCGCCGCGGTAGGGCTCCGCGAGCAGATGCACGTGGCTGTTCCAGAAGCCCGCCACGATGACCTTGCCGCGTGCGTCGATGACGGTCGTGCCCTTGGACACGGAAACCTTCTTGCCGACCGCAGTGATCACGCCATCGCGGACGAGGACGGTCGCGTGATCGATCGGCTTTGCATCCGGCGCCGGGTACACCCTGGCGTCGACGAAGGCGAGGGAGTCGGCGTGCGCCGTGGTCACGGAGACCAACAGCATCGACAGGGCAAGTAGCGTCAAGCGCATGGAAACTCCGAAAGCCGCGATGGTGGACCAAGGGTAGCGGCGGCACGCTGGCTCCGCAGGCGCAAAGTAGGCATCAGGCGTGACGCGTTCTCATGGGCCGGAAGTTGGAGTGACGATGCGTCGCCGCTGGGCGTGTCGCGCCAAGGTCGCTACGCGTCCACCGCCGCCGACCGTGCATCACCGCCCAGAACCTTCATCAACGACAACCCATTGCGCTGCCCCTGATCGCCCTGGTTATTGTTGAACACGACATGCAGCTCCGCGACGCGTTGCGCAAGCTCGCGGATCGGTGTCGCGACTTCGGTCAGTTCCTCATCCGAATAGTCGTAGTCGAACCGATCGCTGGCGACGGTCGCACCCTTGATGTCCCACGTGGCGTGGTTGCGGCCATGCATGCGGACGATGGCGAGTTTCTGTGATGCGACGTCCCACACCTGAGGAATCGACTTCGCGCCGACCTGTGGTTCGTCAACGACCACATGCGCGACACCCAAGTCGCGTTCCATCGCGAGCGTGACGTCGTCATGGCGCCCGTCGTACCAGGTTCGGTTGCGGAACTCGAACGCAAGCAGGTAATCGGGAAGGCGGCCGACGCATTCCTCGAGATGCCGCTTCCAGTCGGGCGACGGCGTGACCCACGGGGCGAACTGGAAGTGCAGAGCCGTGAGCTTGCCGGCGTCGCGCAGAGGGCGCACGGCACGTTCGAAACGACGCCAGAGTTCGTCGCGCAGGCTGTCGGGCACGTCCTTGTAGTAGACGTTGCGCTTCTGCGCGAACAGCGGCGCGAGTTCCGTCGCAATGTCGGGCGGAAGCGCCTTCGCCGGCGTCTGATGGCCCGTGAGCAGGCGGAACGCCTTGAGGTTGAACGTGAAATCGTCGGGCGTGCGTTCGACCCAGAGTTGCGCGTTGCGTTCGCTCGGCATCGCGTAGTAGCTGGAGTCGACCTCGACCATCGGGAAGCGACTCGCGTAGAAGCGCAGGCGATCCTCGGCGGAGTTGCAGCCGCGCGGGTAGAAAAGTTTCGACTGGATCAGCGTGGGATCCGTCCAACTCGCCGTGCCGACTCGAATATGGGCCATCGAGAAAGCGTACCGCGGGCGGCGTGTAGATGAACTGGGCAAGCGTGCTTTCAGACGGGTCGCGACGATAGCCGGCCGCTGAACGCTGCGGCCGCCTAACGCAACCCTAATGCCGAGGTCACCTGTGCCAACGGCATCGCCGCGTAGCATTCGAATCGTCCGCAGTGCGGGCGATGTCGAAATGTCGATCCGGGAAGTCGCATGAACCGTAACGATCAGAACACGTCGAATCGCAACAGCAATCAGAACCTCGAAAGCGGCTCGCAGTCACGCCAGGCGTCAGGGCGAGACGACAGTAGCGTTTCGCAGCAGGGTTCGTCGCGACAGGGTTCGCAGCAGGGAGTGAGCCAGCAAGGCTCGGGCAAGAACAGCATGGGATCGAGTAGCCAGAGCGGTAGCTCGTCGTCCCGCGACGGCGGTTCCAACCGTTGACGAAGTGAAGTTGTAGTGCTCGGCAACGAGCACCGGGAAGAGGGTCGAGTGAAGCTTGAAGGGACAGCAGCCGCTGTCCCTTTTTTTTGCGTGTTCGTCGCGTCGCGATACGATCGTCAGACACCAACCTGTCGGTCTGGCTTTACGCAATGCGGGTGCGTTCGTCGACGACGAAGCGCTGAAGCTCGGCATAGAAGTCGTCGAACATCGCCTCCGCCTGCGGCTCGACGTCAACGAAATCGTCGAGCGTCGCGACGAGTCGATCGCCGTTGCGCGAAAGCCGATGTGCGATACGGGTGATCGCGCGGTCGACGCTTGCACGCTCGCGGTAACTGCCGAGCCAGTCGTTCTCGGCCATGCGTGGCGCAATGGCCTGCAATCGGGGCGGCAGGTCGGCGAAGCGCTCGCGCAACATCGAATACGCGCGCGTCGTAAACGCATCGAGCGGAATGTCGCTCCATCTCGACCAGCCACGCGCGAGCAGGTGATCGAAGTACACGTCGAGCACGATACCGGCATAGCGTCGCCGCCCGTCGGGAAAGTGCGCGCGTAGCTCGGTCACCGCGGGGTGCGTGTCGGTAAAGCGATCGACGCGCCGATGCAGCAGGATCTCGCGGCGCTCGACGTCGCCGTACCGTTCCAGCCCGCTAGACCCGAACGCGAAGTCGCCCAGCAGCGCGCCGAGCATCGCGGCATCGCTGTAACGGGCGAGGTGCATGTGGGCGAGCCAGTTCATGGGCTGCATCCGGGTTCGCGAAAAACCAGTCTGCGCGCGGTTCGTGCCCCGCGGCAACGCATCGTCGACCCAGCGTTCGGCACAGCCAAGGACGCGCCAGTGCGGCTATCGTTATGGCAAATCTCCAGGGACATGCGTAATGACTCGTACGCTGCTCGTCTTCGCCAGCCTCGCCATTGCGACATCGGCCTTCGCACAGCAACCACCCGAAGACCGATACGCCCCGGCGCGCGAAGTCGTCGCCGACATCGGCCACATCGTCACGCCGCACGGTGTGCAGGACACGTTCGAGGTCACGCTCGGTGGCGCGCGGCAGGTGGTGAACGTGCGCGGTGCGGATCGCGACAATCCGATCCTGATCTACATCCACGGCGGGCCCGGCGCGGTGGAGATGCCGGTCGCGTGGTCGTTCCAGCGCCCGTGGGAAGACTTCTTCACCGTCGTGCAGTGGGACCAGCGCGGCGCGGGGCGGTCGTATCCGCTGAACGATCCGAACGCGCTCGCGTCCACGCTCAAGCCGGAGCGTTATCGCGACGATGCGATCGAACTGATCGACGAGCTGCGCAAGCGCTACGGCAAGCGCAAGGTGTTCGTGCTCGGCCACAGCTGGGGCTCGATCGTCGGGCTCAGCGTGGCGGTGAAGCGGCCGGACCTGCTGTATGCGTACATCGGCATGGGGCAGGTCATCGACTTCCGCGAGAACGAACGCCAAGGTTACGCATGGGCGCTGGAGCGCGCGCGTGCCGATGGCAATGCGGATGCGATCAAGGAACTCGAGGCGATCGCGCCGTATCCGGGCGACGGACCGTTCGACGTCGAGAAGACCGGCACCGAGCGCAAGTGGTCGATCCATTACGGTGGACTCGCCGCCGGCCGCGACAACGCCGACTTCTACTTCCACGCGCCTCGCCTGTCGCCCGAGTACACGCCGGCCGACATCAAGGCCTGGGACGAGGGCAGCGGTTTTACGATCACCACGATGTTTCCGAACCTCGCCGGCGTGACGTTCGCGAATGTGCATCGCGTCGACACACCGGTGGTGATGCTGCTCGGCCGGCAGGACTACACGACGCCCTCGTCGATCACCGCATCGTGGATGGACGCGCTGCAGGCGCCGTCCAAGCGCGTCGACTGGTTCGAGCACTCGGCGCACCTGCCGATGATCGAGGAGCCCGGCCGCGTGCTGAAGGCGCTGGTCGACGACGTGCGTCCGCTGGCCGGAGGCGATCTGCCGGCGTACGCACCGCGTTGAGCGGGCATCGGCGCGGGCACGACCGTTCGCCGGCTGCTGCCTGAATGCCGCCGGGCGGCGGTGCAGCGGCCATCACGCCGGGCGTATAAGACTCGCACTCCCGCCACTTCGACGACGCACGTGTCCACGCATTACGCCGCGCTCAATGTCGCCAACGACGCACCGATCGAGGTGATCCGCGCCGCGTATCGCGTGCTGGCGGCGCGCCATCATCCGGACCGTTGCGACGGTGATGACGACGCGCTGCGGCGCATGCAGGCCGTCACCCGGGCATGGCGCGTACTGTCGGATCCCGCATCGCGGAATCGCTACGACCGTGAGCTTCGCCGCGAATGGAAGCGGCGTGCTGCGGACGACGACGAGGTGATCACGCTTGCGCAGCCGCTTTACGCAGCGGCGGCACCGGTCACGCTGCGCCAGCGCGCAGCAGCAACGTATGCCGAGTTCGCAGGATTGGGACGCCGCCTGTAGGCGACGTCAGCGAGCTCAACCGGCGTAGGCCGGCTCGGCCGGTACGCGCACGGTGCCTTCCATCAGCACTCGCGCACTACGGCTCATGACCGCCTTGGTGACGATCCACTGGCCATCGACCTGCGACACCGCGGCGCCGACGCGCAACGTGCCCGACGGGTGCCCGAAGCGCACCACATCACGTGCGCCACCACCGGCGGCTTGGTTCACCAGTGTGCCGGGCACGGCCGCAGCGGTCGCGATCGCCACCGACGCCGTCCCCATCATCGCGTGATGCAGCTTGCCCATCGACATCGCACGTGCAAGTAGCGTCGACATCGCTACTGCGTACCGTCTTGCCGCTGGACGCCACGTAATCGTTCGGCGGCGCGACCCATGCCACCTTCGGCGTGTGCTGGCGCTTGGATGCATCGGCGACATCGGCGATCAGACCCATGCGCAGTGCGCCGTAGGCACGGATCGTTTCGAGCTTCGCAAGTAGTGCGCGGTCATCATTAACTGCCGACTGCAGTTCCGTGCCGTCGAAGCCGAGGTCCGCCGCGCGCATGAAGATGGTCGGGATGCCGGCGGTGATCATGGTGACGTCGAACGTACCGACGCCTGGTACGTCGAGCGTGTCAACGAGGTTGCCGGTCGGGAACATCGCGCCTGTATCGCCGTCGTCGGACGGGTCGACGAATTCCAGCGGGATTTCCGCGGCGGGGAACGTCACGCCGTCGAGTTCGAAGTCGCCGGTTTCCTGCACTTCGCCATTGGTGATCGGCACATGCGCGATGATGGTCTTGCCGATGTTGGCCTGCCAGATGCGCACGATGCAGTGGCCGTCGCGCGGAATGCGTGCGGCATCGATCAGCCCGTTGGCGATCGCGAACGGGCCGACGGCCGAAGACAGGTTGCCGCAGTTGCCACTCCAGTCGACGAAGGCGGTGTCGATCGACACCTGTCCATACAAATAGTCGACATCGTGATCCGGTACGTCGGACTTCGACAGGATCACGCACTTGCTGGTGCTCGACGTCGCGCCCCCCATGCCGTCGGTGTGCTTGCCGTACGGGTCGGGCGAGCCGATCACGCGCATCAGCAATGCATCGCGCGCCGCGCCGGGAACGCGCGCGGCGACGGGCAGATCGACGAGCCGGAAGAACACGCCCTTGCTGGTGCCGCCGCGCATGTAGGTGGCGGGAATGCGGAGTTGCGGGGCGTGCGTCATGTCGTGGACTCGATGAAGAAGTGGAAACGGATCAGGCGTCGGGAATGTTCGGCTCAACGAGTTTCGCGAGCTGCTCCAGCGATTCCTGCCAGCCGAGATAGCAGAACTCGACCGGAATCGCGGCGGGCAGGCCGCTCTGTTCGATCGACACATCGGTGCCGCACATCACCGGGCGCAGCACGACGGTGACGTGGATCGTGCCGGGCAGGCTCGGGTCGTCGAACCTGTCGGTGTAGCGGATCAACTGGTCGGGAACCAGTTCGAGGTATTCGCCGCCGAACGACTCGACCTTGCCCGTACCGAAGTTGGTGAACGACATGCGGAACGTGCCACCGACGCGCGCGTCCATCTGCTGCACTTCGGCAACAAAGCCGTAGGGTGGCAGCCATTTGGACATGGCGGCGGGTTCGAGGAACGCGCGATACACCTTCGACGGCGGCGCGCGCAGCACGCGATGGAGGCGGACGGTACCGGTGGTTTCAGTCGTCATGCGTGTGTCCTCGTAATGGCGGGAAATCAGAACGGCAATGCGGGTTGCGGGTCGATCGCGGGCACCAGCGTCCACGTGTCTAGCGTGCGATATCCGTAGGGATAGGTGACGACTTCGACCAGCTCGACGCTGTCGACGTTCCATTCGATCGGTTCGATTGACACCGAATCAAGCGATCCTGGTGCGCGATAGCTCAATGTGAGATGCGGTGCGTGACGTCCGCTCTTTTCGCCTTCGAGGTCGAGCGCTGCCTTTACGGTGCGCAACAGGCTGGAGAAGCCCGGGGACGCGGCCGACGGCTCGAGAAATGCCCGACCGCCCTTGAAGCGCACACAGTCGAAGCGAAGTACGAACGGGCTCGCCGCGATACGCGATCCGGCACGGCGATACACATCGAGCGAATCGCCGAGCAACAGGTCGGACAACGACTGGTGCCAGTTCTCCGGTGCGAATAGCCGGCTTCCGAGCCGATCAAGAACGCCGACACGTTCCAGCTCGGCCAGCACGGCGGCGCAGAACGCCACCGGTGGCCGAAGCATGAAGAACTTGTCCCCGGCGTTCGCCACCCGTCAGGCCGCGCTCGCGCCTTCCAGGAAGTCGTTCGCGAACCGCTGCAGCACGCCGCCCGCTTCGTAGATCGACACTTCCTCCGCCGTATCGAGTCGGCACTTCACCGGCACTTCCAGCGTGTTGCCGTCCTTGCGATGGATGACGAGCATCAACGTCGAGCCCGGCGTGCGGTCACCGGTGACGTCAAACGTTTCGGTGCCATCGATGCCCAGCGTCTTGCGATTGGTGCCCGCTTCGAACTCCAGCGGCAGCACGCCCATGCCGATCAGGTTGGTGCGGTGGATGCGCTCGAAGCCTTCGGCGGCGATCGCTTCGACGCCGGCAAGTCGCACGCCCTTCGCCGCCCAGTCGCGCGAGCTGCCCTGGCCGTAGTCGGCGCCGGCGATGATGATCAGCGGTTGGCGACGTTCCATGTAGGTCTCGATCGCTTCCCACATGCGAGTGACTGTGCCTTCCGGCTCGATGCGCGCGTACGAGCCCTGGCGCACGGCGCCGCTCTCGTCGACCACCATTTCGTTGAGCAACTTCGGGTTCGCGAACGTCGCGCGCTGCGCGGTGAGGTGGTCGCCGCGGTGCGTCGCGTACGAATTGAAGTCCTCTTCCGGCACGCCCATCTTCGCGAGGTATTCGCCGGCCGCGCTGTCGAGCATGATCGCGTTCGACGGCGACAAGTGATCCGTCGTGATGTTGTCGCCGAGCACTGCGAGCGGACGCATCGTGGTGAGCGAGCGTGCACCGGCCAGCGCGCCTTCCCAATACGGCGGGCGACGGATGTAGGTCGACATCGGGCGCCAGTCGTACAGCGCCTTCACCGGCGCGCCGTTCTCCACGCGCACGTTGAACATCGGGCCGTACACGCGACGGAACTGCTCCGGCTTCACGTGCTCGCGCACGATCGCATCGATCTCCTCGTCCGACGGCCACAGATCCTTCAGCGTGATCTCGTTGCCCGACGCATCGGTGCCCAGCACGTCCTTCTCGATGTCGAAGCGGATCGTGCCGGCGAGTGCATACGCAACAACGAGCGGCGGCGACGCCAGGAACGCCTGCTTCGCATACGGATGGATGCGGCCGTCGAAGTTGCGGTTGCCGCTGAGCACGGCGACGGCGTACAGATCGCGCTCAATGATTTCCTGCTGGATCTTCGGGTCGAGCGCACCGCTCATGCCGTTGCACGTGGTGCACGCGAACCCGACGATGCCGAAGCCGAGCTTCTCGAGTTCCGGCAGCAGGCCGGCTTCCTCGAGGTACAGCTGCACGGCTTTCGAGCCCGGCGCGAGCGATGTTTTGACCCACGGCTTGCGCACGAAGCCGAGCGCGTTCGCCTTCTTCGCGAGCAGTGCGGCAGCAATGACGTTGCGCGGGTTCGACGTGTTCGTGCAGCTGGTGATCGCGGCGATGATGACGGCGCCGTCGGGCATCAGGCCGGCGGCTTCCTGCGCGCGTGCGGCGTCGAGGTTGCCGGAGATGCCGCGCTCGGCGAGATCGCTCGTCGGCAGGCGACGATGCGGATTCGACGGCCCCGCCATGTTGCGCGTCACCGTCGACAGGTCGAACGTCAGCGTGCGCTCGTACTGCGCATCGACCAGCGCATCAGCCCACAGGCCCGCGGTCTTCGCGTAGTTCTCGACCAGCGCGACCTGCTGCTCTTCGCGGCCGGTCAGGCGCAGGTAGTCGAGCGTGTTGTCGTCGATGAAGAACATCGCCGCGGTCGCGCCGTATTCGGGCGCCATGTTGGAGATCGTCGCGCGGTCGCCGAGAGTGAGCGCAGCCGCGCCTTCACCGCGGAACTCGAGATACGCGCCGACGACCTTGGCCTGGCGCAGGAACTCGGTGAGCGCGAGCACGATGTCAGTGGCGGTGATGCCGGGCTGCGGACGACCGGTGAGCTCGACGCCGACGATCTCCGGCAGGCGCATCCACGACGCGCGGCCGAGCATCACGCTTTCGGCTTCGAGGCCACCGACGCCGACGGCGATCACGCCCAACGCATCGACATGCGGCGTGTGTGAATCGGTACCGACGCACGTATCCGGGAAACGCGACGCCGTCCTTGACGTAGATCACCGGCGACATCTTCTCCAGATTGATCTGATGCATGATCCCGTTGCCCGGTGGGATCACGTCGACGTTCTTGAACGCGTGCTTCGTCCACTCGATGAAGTGGAAACGATCCTCGTTGCGGCGCTCCTCGATCACACGGTTCTTGGTGAACGCATCGGGATCGAAACCGCCGCATTCGACGGCGAGCGAGTGGTCGACGATCAGCTGCGTCGGCACCACCGGATTGATCTGCGCCGGGTCGCCACCGCGTTCGGCGATCGCATCGCGCAAACCAGCGAGGTCGACCAGCGCGGTCTGGCCGAGGATGTCGTGGCAGACCACGCGCGCCGGGAACCACGGGAAGTCGAGGTCGCGACGCCGTTCGATGAACTGCTCGAGATACGCCGACAGCATCGACGGATCGGCGCGGCGCACGATGTTCTCGGCATGCACGCGCGACGTGTACGGCAGCGTCGCCCAGGCGCCGGGCTTGATCGCGTCGACCGCCTCGCGGGCGTCGAACCAGTGCAGCGGCGTGCCGGGAAGGGGCTTGCGGTAGGCGGTATTCATCGTGGCGTAGGCATCCTGGCTGCGCGGATGACCGCGCGCGGACCCGAGCGCGGCGGGCTCGCAGGCGGGCCGGGCGGTCGGGACGAGAGGCGCCGGAAAGGCTCTCGGCGTTGCGGCAATTATCCCGCAGATGAGGTCGTCGGGCTCGCCGTTGACTCACCTCGGGCCGGGCAGGATTCATGGCTGCGCGACGCCACTACGGCCGCTACGATGTGTCAGGGGGAACGTCATGACACACCGCTGGACGCGTCGCATCGCGGCGCTCGCATTCGCTTGCCTACCGCTGATGGCCGGCGCCGCGACGCCGTGGCCGCGCATGACCGGCGAGAGCCCGCTGCATCCCGATCTGTTACCGCCGGATCGCGTTGCAGCCATCGTCGCCGAAGCGCAGCGCGTGGCGGCCGTGCGCCATCCGGGCACGCCGGTCACGCCGCTGCCCGACGCGTGGGAGACGCTCGATCGCCAGACCCTGGCCGCATTGATCCGCATGCCGGTGTGGGCGCAGATCGAGAATCCGGTGCACGACGACACCCACGACAGCGCCGGCGTGCTGCTGGATCAGGCGGCGACGTGGGACCTGCTCGAATTCCGCCGGCCATCCGACGTCGCACGCCTGTGGGCGCACCTGTGGCCGGAGTCGGTGGAACGCCCGGTCGAGAACGATCGCCACTTCATCTTCGGCACCGGCTACATGCCCGATCCGACGTGGTCGGTGAGGTCGCGCGCGATGGCGTCGATCCTCGGTTGCTTGCCGAACGAAGCGTGGGAGCTCGATGCCGACGTGATGGTCGAGCGCAATCGGCGTCACTGGGCACAAAGTGATCGAGGCGACGATGCATTCCGCGGCTGCGTGGAGCGCACCGCGCGCTTTCTCGAAACCGACGAGGGCTACACGCCGCCGCACGATCCGCCGGGCATCGAAAACGCGGTGGTCGAGTTACTCAAGGATCGTTTCACCGCGGAGATCGCGGTCGACGGGTGCAGTCGCCCCGGTCCTGATGGTTGCCTGGTGCTGCTGGACGCTGTGCTTTCGCTCGACGGGAACGATCCGCGTCTGCCTGGTCTGTTCCGCAGGATCGAGCCCGGCTTCCAGCTGGACACGCCTATCGACGTGCCCGATATCACGCCGTCGAACGATGACGGCCCGTCCCCGAATGACGCGCGCCTCGAAGTTCCTGAGGGCGAAGCACTGCGTCGCATCGTGTATCTGCGACTGAAGACGCGACAGCTGCTGCGTCGCCCGGAGCACTGGCCTGCCGGCGAACTGGACCGCACGTTGGCGCAGGCCGCGCGTGCGGGCTTGGTTCTGAACGACGTGCGCTCGCGGATGTCACGCCAGCGCAACCGTGAGGTTTACGGCATCGACTACGACGCGTGGTTGCGCGACCTCGTCAAACCGGACGTTGCGCGACGTATCGCTGGGTCGCAGCGCGCGTTGGCCGTCGAGTTGGCGCGTGCAGCGCCGTGCCGTTACGCCGAGCAGGGACGCGACGAGTGGGACGTGTTTACCGGCACGGCCGATTTCTGGACCACGTACAACGCGCTTTCGAAGCAGTCCGGTACGACCTGCAACGCCGATCGCTAGGCCTCGCCGTCGTAGGCCGCCTGCAGCGGCGCGAGGTCGAGCTTGCGCATGGCCAGCATGGTGCGCATGACGCGCGCCGCACGGGACGGATCGGCGTCGGTCAGCCAGTCGGGCAGTTGAGCGGGCACCACTTGCCAGGACACGCCGAAGCGATCCTTTAGCCAGCCGCACTGCTGCGCCATCGGGTCGCCTCCCTGCGAGAGCGCGTCCCAGTAGTGGTCGATCTCGGCCTGCGAGTCGCAGCGCACGACGAAGGAGATCGATTCGTTGAAGCGGAACAGCGGGCCGCCGTTGAGCGCGGTGAAGCTCTGTCCGTCGAGATCGAATTCGACCGTGAGCACGCTGCCCTTCGGCCGGTTGGCGGCGCGTGCGGACGCGGCGTCGTAGCGCAGCACGCGGGTGACGCGAGAGTTCGGAAAGATGGCGGCGTACGCGGTCGCGGCGTCTTCGGCGGCGTCGGCAAACCAGAGGCAGGGCGTGATACGGCTGACGAGACCCATGCGGTCGTGCTCCTGACGGCCGGTGCAGTGTCGCATCCGGCTGTTAGGTCGTCGTTCGCTGCATGGGACAGCGGCCGCCGAAAAAGAACACGGGGACGGAGCGCGTGCTCCGTCCCGCGAGACCGCCGGCGACGAGGGGAAGCCGGCGGCGGAGCGCTGTTACGGCATCAGGACGGTGTCGACGACGTGGATCACGCCGTTCTTCTGCATCACGTCGGCGATGGTGACGTGCGAGGTGCCGCCCTTGGCGTCGGTCAGCACGATGCCGCCTGCGCCGTCGTCCTTCGCGGTGAGCTTCTCGCCCTGCACCGTGGTGAGCATGGCGCTGCCGTTGCCGGCGGCGATCTGCTGCTTGAGCGCGGCGGCGTCGAGCTTGCCGGACACCACGTGGTAGGTGAGCACCTTGGTGAGGTCGGCCTTCATGTTCGGCTTGAGCAGCGTGTCGACGGTGCCCTTGGGCAGCTTGTCGAACGCGGCGTTGGTCGGCGCGAACACGGTGAACGGGCCGGCGCCCTTCAGCGTGTCGACCAGGCCGGCGGCCTTGACCGCGGCGACGAGCGTGGTGTGGTCCTTCGAGTTGACGGCGTTGTCGACGATGTCCTTCTCGGCATACATCGGCGCGCCGCCGACCATCGGGTTCTGCATCGGCATGGCATTGGCGGACATATCGGCCGGCGCTGCGGCGGCAGGTGCGGTGTCGGCCGGCATGGCGGCGTTTTCGGCCGGCATCGGTGCGGCGGCGGTTTCGTCGGCGGGCTTGCTGCAGGCGGCGAGCGGCAGCGCGGCGATGAGGGCGAGGCTGAGGATGCGGTAATTCACGAGGCGCTCCTGGAAAAGGGGAAGGCGTGTCTAGCGGACACCTGGGCCTCTACGCGCCGAGACGGCGGCCGGATGCAGCCGGCCACAACATCCGTCGACGACCGCGGCCGCGCCCGCTAGGCTGGGGTCAACGGCACGGAGGCTCGGATGAACTGGCTCGAATTCATCGCGGCAATGACCCAGGCGCTGGCGTGGCCGATCGCGCTGATCGTCGTGTTCCTGCTGGTACGCCGGCAGTTGATCGCGCGGCTGCCCGACCTAGAGAGCTTGGAATGGAAGGACTTCCGCTTCCGCTTCGGCCGACGCGTGCACGAGCTCGCCACGCAGACGCGGCAGGCGCTGGTCGACACCGAAGCCGCGGGTGCAGCGCCCTTGGATGGCGAAAGCCATCGTCTGCAATTGGCGGAGATCTCGCCGCGCGCGGCCATTCTCGAAGCGTGGATCGAGCTCGAAGGCGCGGCCGCCGTCGCGCTCAAGCGTCGCGGCGCGAAGGTGACGCGTCAGGAACTGCAGCAACCGTCGCGACTGGCCGATGCGTTGATCACCAGCGGCCTGCTCGGTGCGAGCCAGGCCGGTCTGCTGTCGGAGTTGCGTCGACTGCGCAATGCCGCGGCGCATGCGGCTGATCCCAAGATCACCGCCGACACCGCACGCGAGTTCGTCGGCGTCGCTGGTGCGTTCGAGCGCCTGTTGCGCCTGCGCACGCCGGACGCAGTCGAGGCGGCGCCCGCTCAGCGGTAACCGGCGGCCTGCAGCTCGAACAGTTCCGCGTATCTACCGTGCTGCGCCATCAATTCGTCGTGCGTGCCCGAGGCTTCAACCTTGCCGCCACCGAGCACGAGGATGCGATCGGCCATGCGCACGCTCGAGAAGCGGTGCGAAATCAGGATCGCGGTGCGGCCTTCGCTCAGCTCCTTGAAGCGCTGGAACACTTCGAACTCCGCGCGTGCATCGAGCGCGGCCGTGGGTTCGTCGAGGATCATGACCTGCGCATCGCGCATGTAGGCGCGCGCGATCGCGATCTTCTGCCATTGACCGCCGGACAGATCCACGCCGGTATTGAATCGACGCCCGATCATCTGGTCGTACTGCAGCGGCAGCGCTTCGATGACTTCATCGGCGAGCGCACGGCGCGCGGCTTCGCGAATGCGCGTGTCGTCACCCATCGCATCGAGTCGGCCGACGCCGATGTTCTCGCGCGCGGTCAGGTGATAGCGCACGAAGTCCTGGAAGATCACGCCGACGTTGTTGCGCAGATCCTCGAGGTCGTAATCGCGCAGGTCGCGTCCGTCGAGCAGGATGCGGCCTTCGTCGGGGTCGTACAGGCGCGCGAGCAGCTTCACCAGCGTGGTCTTGCCGGCGCCGTTCTCGCCCACCAGCGCCAGCACTTCGCCCGCGCGCAGTTCGAACTCCAGCCCGCGCAATGCCCAGCGTTCCGCATCCGGATAGCGGAAGCCGACGTTCTCGAACACGAAGCCGCGATCGATCGGGCGCGGCACCGGTGAAGCGTCGGGCTTGGACGTGATTTCCGGCTGGATCTCGAAGAACGAGAACAGGTCGTCGAGATAAAGCGCCTGGCCCGCGACCTGCGAGAAACCGATCAGCAGGCCTTCCAGCAACTGGCGCAGGCGACGGAAGCTGCCGGCGAGGAACGTGAGGTCGCCGATCGTGAAATCGCCCTTGACCGTGCGCCAGATGATGTAGGCGTACGCGATGTAATAGCCGAGCGTGCCGAGCGCGGCGAGCACCGTGCCCCAGATCGCGCGACGCTGCGAAAGCGCGCGATTGGCGGCGTAGAACTTGTCGGCCAGCACGCGGAAGCGATCGATCAGGAAGCGGTGCAGCCCGAAGATCTTGATCTCCTTGGCCGTCTCCGCGCTCGCGCCGGTCTGGCGCAGGTATTCGAGCTGGCGACGCTCGGGCGTCCACTGGAAATTGAGCGAATAGCCGAGCGCGTTGAAGTGCGCTTCGCCGACGAAGGCGGGTACCAGCGCGATGCCGAGCAGCACGATCAGCCACGGCGCATACGCGATCAGGCCGATCGCGAAACTCACCACCGTGATCGTGTCCTGCGCCTGCCCGAACAACTGGCTGAGCAGGTTCATGCGGCCCATCGTCTGGCGGCGCGCGCGGTCGAGGCGATCCTGCAGGTCGGGGTCTTCGAAGTCCTCGAGGTCCAGCGTTGCCGCGTGTTCCATCAGGCGGATGCTGGTCGCGTTGGTGAAGAGCTCGGAGAGCAGGCCGTCGACGTAGCTCGCCGCGCGCGCCATCAGGTCCGACACCACGGCGAGTGCGAATTCGCCGATCACGAGCATCGCGAGCCGATGCAGCGCGCCTGTTGCCCATAGCGTCTGCAGGTCGGCACCGGGGCCGGCAACGGCGACGAGATGGATCGCCTCGTCGATGATCAGCTTGCCGATGTAGAGCAGCGCGACCGGCGTGAGCGCCTGCGTGAGGCGCAGCACGAGGCTGGCCAGCGTCAGCGAGCGGCTGGTTTCCCAGATCTGCCGCAGGAACGGGCGCAGGTTGCGCAGGGCATCGACGCGTTCGCGGAACGGCATCGACGCGCGACGGGGAGTGGTCGGCGACGGCATCGCGCCATTGTCGACAGGCGCCGTGAAGCGGGCGGCAGGTTCAGCCGAACAGGTGCACAGCGACGGCCGCGATCGCAAGGAACGCGAGCAGGCCGAGTGTCGGGGCGGCGATGCGCAGGTCCGCGCGCGAAGGCGTTGCGGCGGTCAGCAACGTGCCGGCGATCCATGCGTGCAGTGCGATCCACACGCCGTGTGCATCGGTGAGGAACACGATGATCCACACCAGCGCGGCGGGCACGAGCAGCAGCGGTGCAAGTGCGATCGGGCCGGCGCGCCACCACGTCGCACGGAACACCACCGCGCCGAGGCGCCAGCCCGTCGCGGTTCGCTCGGGCCATAAACGCGGAAGCTGCGGATGCGCGCCGAGCAGCAACGCGACGACGTAATGCGCGAGTTCGTGCGCGATCGTGCCGGGCAGTGCGAATGCCGCGTACAGCCACAGGCCGAAACGACGCGCGAAGCGCTGCAGCACGATCACCGCAGCCACCGCGCACCACGCCGTCAACGGCACGGAAGCGAGCGAGTCCTGCAGTGTGGGGATGTCGAGCGTCACCCGCGAAGTATGCGCATCGGGCGACGTCGCGAAGCAAACGCGTCAGTCCGCGGCGCGCAGGATGTCCTGTCCGCTCAGCGACTTCGGCGTCTTGCCGAGCGCGGCGCGATAACGCATGTACAGCGTTTCCACCTTCGCGAGGTACTGCTGCGTTTCGCGATACGGCGGCACGCCGCCATAGCGTGCAACCACACCGGAGCCCGCGTTGTACGCCGCGGCGACGAGGCGCAGGTCGCCGCGATAACGCGTCGCGAGCTGGCGGATCATGCGTGCGGCGGCATCGATGGACTGATCGGGCGACGTCGGGTCCGCGCCGAATTCGCGCGCGGTCTCCGGCATCAACTGCATTACGCCGACCGCGCCTTTCGGCGACACCGCGGCCGCATTGAAACCGCTCTCGGCATGTGCGATCGCACGCAGGTAAGCGTCGTCGACACCGGTCTTCTTCGACGCCGCCTTGAACTGTTTGGCGAAGCGATCGATCTGCGGCTTGCCGACCTGGCCAAGCCCCACGTGCGCAGGCTCGCCCGGCGGCGTTTCGACGGTGAACGACAGCACCTTGGTCGAGCCGGGCAGGTTGCGCGTGCTGTAGACCGTCTTGCCGTCCTGCTGGCGTTCGTAGAGGTTGCCCTTCACCACGCCGAGCGCGCCCCACAGGTTGGGGACTTTCACTGCGTCATCGGCGATGGTCTTCGCCTCGCACTTCGACCCGGGCTCCGGCGCGGTGGCGAGGCTGACCGTCGCATTGCGCACGCAGCGATACACGGTGCGCGCCTCGGCCTGCGGCGCGAGCAGCAGGGCGGGAAGCAGCAGGAGCAGGGCACGACGCATGGCGCGCATCGTAGGCGCCACGCATGAACGCCGGATGTGCCCGTGGTCAGGGGGCCTGATGGTGAGCGGCCGTGCGCGATACTGAGCCAGCAGCCGCGGCCGGGGAGGGCCCGTGCGATCCATGACGATTCGACACCTGATGCCGCTCGCATGCGCGGCGCTTCTGATGGCGTTCCAACCAGCGATGGCGGCCTCGCCCGCGCGCTTCAGCGGCGACAGCCCGGTGATCGTCGATGCGCTGCCGCCGGAGCGCGTCGCGGCGATCGTCGACGAAGCCTCGCACGCGCATGACGGCATCACCACGTGGGTCAAGCCCTTGCCCGCGCAGTGGAAGACACTCGACCGGGAATCGCTGCGCGCGCTGCTGCACATGCCGTCCTTCGCGGAGATTCCGCACGAGACGCGCGGCGTGCTGCTCAACCAGGCTGCCACGTGGGATCTGCTCGGTTGGCAGCGTCCATCGGACGCGGCGCGCCTCTGGGAGCGCGTATGGCCCCGCGGCGCAGGTGCGGATCCGGCGAACGCACCGAATGCATCCGATGGCATCGGCTACAGCCCCGACCCGACGTGGTCGACGCAGTCGCGCGCGATGTCGACGATGTTCTCCTGCTTCCCTCGCGACGTCTGGGCATCGAAAGGCGATCCGATGGTGGAAGCGCTGCGCACACCGGTCGCGTTCCAGTTCCAGAACTACATCGGCTGGGATGCCTTCGCACGCTGCGCACCCGAAGGCGCGTCCTTCGAGGAGACGCGCCCGACTGCGCCGGAGATCGTCGCGCTCAGGCGCTTCCTTGCAGACCGCCTCGCTGGCGAGCTGTACGTCGACGGCTGCACGCGAACGGGCCCGGAAAGCTGCCTCCTGCTCTTGCACGCATTGATGACGCTCGCGCCGCACGACGGGCGTTTGCCGTCGCTGGTCAAGCGACTCGAACCGCAGGTCCTCCGCGACACACCAGTCGCAGTGCCCGATGCCCGCCCGATCCACATCGACGATCCCGTCGATGCCAGCGTCGCGCAGATCGAAGCGGTGCGCGACGAAGCCGCGCGTCGTAGCGTGTTCCTTGCACACGAGATCCGGGTGATGGTCGATCGCCCCGCGGCGTGGCCGGCCGGTGCGCTGGATCGCGCGGTCGGGCAGGCCACCGACCTCGCCATCGTCCGTGCACGCATCCAGGCGTTGTACGGATGGCGATGGCAGAGCTTCGACCGCTATTACGACGATCCGTGGTCGCCGCTTGACGCGTCGACGCGCGAGCGCCTTGCCGCGGATCAACGTGCGCGCGGCGCCACGCTTGCGCGCGAAGCCGGGTGCAACGCCGTGACGTTGCAGGTCAACGCATTACCCGAGTTCGTCCATGCCGTGTACGCCGGTGTCGCCGCGCAGCACTGCAACTAGCCGCGGCACAGGCACGACACCGCCGCTTGTGCCTACACTCGGGCTTTCTGCCCGACAGGTCCTCGCATGAAGCTTCGTCTCGCGCCCTTGTCCGCCGGCCTGCTGTCCGCGGGCCTCCTCGTCACCGGCATGTTCGCCGCGTTCAACGGACGCGCGCAGGCGCCTGCTACAGGTGCAGCAGTCCGGCCCGTCGTGTTGAAGGCCGCGCATCTGTTCGACGGCCGCAGCGGGCGAATGGTCGAGCCGGGCATGCTGGTGGTGCAGGGCGAGCGCATCGTCGGCGTCGGCTCGAACGTCGCGGTGCCGGAAGGCGCGCGTGTGATCGACCTCGGCGACGCCACGCTGCTGCCGGGCTTCATCGACGCACATACGCACATCGCCGACGACCATGACGATGACTGGGCGGCCGGCATCTACAACGGGATGATGCGCTCGCCGGCGGAACAGGCTTTCCATGCGCAGCGCAATGCGAAGGTCACGCTGGATGCCGGCTTCACCACCATTCGCGTGCTCGGCGCCAGCGACTTCATCGACGTCGCCCTGCGCAATGCAATCAACGGCGGTTACGCGACGGGCCCGCGCATGATCGTCGCCGGCCATGCCATCGGTTCGACCGGCGGCCACTGCGACAGCGCGCCGTATCCGGTTTCGCGCGTCATTCCGTCGACGCCGATGGAAGGCGTGTGCAACGGCGCCGAGCAATGTCGCGAAGCCACGCGCCTGCAGATGAAGTACGGCGCGGACGTCATCAAGATCTGCGCGTCGGGCGGCGTACTCAGCGAATCCGATCCGGTCGACGTGCCGCAGCTCACGCCGGACGAACTCAAGGCGATCATCTCAGAAGCGCATAACTGGGGCCGCAAGGTCGCGGCGCATGCGCATGGCGATACCGCCGCGCGCCTCGCGATCGACGCCGGCGTCGACTCCATCGAGCACGGCAGCTTCCTCAAGCCTGAAACCCTGCAGCTGATGAAGCAGAAGGGTGTGTACCTGGTACCGACGCGCACCACGCTGCTGTGGACCGAATCCAAGCTCGCCGGTTATCCGCCCAAGATCGCCGGCAAGGCGCATGCGGCCTACACCTCGCACGAGGCGATGCTGCGCAACGCGATCCGCATCGGCACGCCGATCGCGCTGGGTACCGACGCCGCGGTATTCCCGCACGGCCTCAACGGCCGCGAGTTCGGTGACTACGTCGACGTGGGCATGTCGCCGGCCGCAGCGCTGATGACCAGCAGCATCGGCGCGGCCAAGCTTCTCGGTGTCGACAAGGACACCGGCACGCTGGAAACCGGCAAGTACGCCGATGTGGTCGCAGTGCCCGGCAACGTGCTCAACGATATCCGCGCGACCGAACACCCGTCCTTCGTCATGAAGAACGGGCAGGTGGTTCGCGGCGCGGAGTAACTCGGTGACGATCTCGCGCGGTCAGTCGCCGCGCGAGATGCCGAGCCGGTCGCGGTCGTCGTTGTGCTTGCGCGTGGCCAGCGAATCGTCGTGATCGGCGGTGCCGCGGCTGGAGCGGTCGCGCTGGTGGTCTTCCAGCGATTCGCCGCCATCGCGCGGGTCCATGTCGTGCAGGCGGTTCGCAGTGGTCTGGCCATCGCTGGGGCCGCTGTAGGGCTCGCGGCTTCCGCTGGCTTCGCCCTTGCGTGTGTCGTTCGATTGATTCGCCATCGTCGTTGCTCCCATTGGTCTAGCGACCTCGACGATTGCAGTGGCCTCGTAACCCATGCGCGAGCGCGGCGTCGTGCCAATGTTCAACCGACCGCGCATACACACCGCCCTCACGATGCTGAGCCCGCCGACGCGACATACGACGCGTTGCATGACCGGTTCAGGTGCAGGGCGCTAGCGTTCGCTGCAACCCATGAGGAGAACCACCATGACCTGTATCTCTCCGCTCGTGCTGATCGCTTCGCTGATGCTCGCTGGTCCCGCACTCGCCGATCCGGGTCATGGCAAGGGCCATGACAAGGGCCACGGCTCCGACAAGCATGAGCGCTACGAAGGCATCCGCATTGGCGAGCCGAATCCGCACGGCCCGATGCCGATGCATCACGACAACGGCCGCCACTTGGGCCAGTACAAGCAGTGGGCCCGTGGCGAACGCATGCCGGTGACGTACCTTGCGCCGCGTTACTACGTGCGCAACTACACGGTCTACCACCTCGCGCCGCCGCCGCGCGGCATGGTCTGGGTGCGCCCGTACGAGGATTCGCAGCAGGTCTACCTGGTGCAGGCCGCTACGGGCCTGATCCAGCGCATCCTCGGTATCTGATGCGAACGCGCTGACTGCAATGTTTGATCGAGCAGCCCCGCATCGCGGGGCTCTTCTTTTTGGCGAGACGGATCAGTTGCCGAGCGAGTCGCTGGCGCTGCACGCCGTACCGACGGTCGCGCCGCTCACGCACAACCGGAAGCTGTGCAGGCCGGTGACCTGTCGCGATTCGCCGGCTGCAACGTCATAACGACGCACTCGCGTCGTGCAGTCCTGTTCCGCCGTGCATCCGCTCGGCAGTACGAGGTAGTGACACGCGCCGCTTGCACTGCGCACGCAGTCGAAACGTGCGACGCCGTCCTGCACGCTGGCGCGACTGAACAACGCATCTGCACCGCTGCCGACGATGCGATGCACGACGGTATCGCGGCCACCGTTCCAACCCAGCAGCGACGCGACGAAAGCGAGCAGGGCGAAGAGCTTGTCCATGGCGATATCTCCAGTCAGGCCGGGCGGAACAGCGCCATGAACGGCGCGCTGACGCTGAGCGTTTCAGGGCGGCCGCGCAGGCGCAGCGTGCCGCGGCCGGTGTCGTCGCGGGTCACGCCGGCGACGGTTTTCAGGTTGACGACGGTCGAGCGGTGGATCTGCTTGAACGTGTTCGGATCGAGTCGTGCGAGCAGCTCACGCAGCGACGTGCGCAGCAGCGCTTCGCCGTCGGCGGTCACCACCGTCGTGTACTTGTGGTCGGCGCGGAAGTAGACGACCTCGTCGATCAGGATCAGTCGCGTTTCGCGGCCTTCGCTTGCCGTGAGCCAGGTCAGCGGTTCGGCGGAGCCCGCCTGGCGCGGCAGCACGGGGCCGAGTTTCGCCAGCAGCGCGATGAGCGCTTCATCGCGGTCCTGTCCGCGTCGCGACTGCAGGCGCTGCACGGTGGCGTCGAGGCGTTCGGCGGTCACCGGCTTGAGCAGGTAGTCGACCGCGCCGCGTTCGAACGCGGCGATCGCATGCTGGTCGTATGCGGTGACGAACACGATCTGCGTCTGCGGGCTGGCTTCCGTCGATGCCGCGGCGACTTCGAGTCCGGTGAGGCCGGGCATGCGGATGTCGAGGAAGGCGACATCCGGATGGTGTTCCGCGATCGCTTCGACCGCACTCGCGCCGTCCTCGCATTCGGCGACGATCTGCAACGTCGGCCACGCGGTCTTGAGTTGCGAGATCAGCGCCTCGCGCAGCAGCGTTTCGTCTTCCGCGACGACGCAGGTGGCGACCGGCTCAGCCATGACGCACCGCCTCGCGTTCGGCTGGCACGGTGAGCGTTGCGGCGACACCGGCGGGGAAGTTCGCGACGACTGCAAGCGATGCGGCACCGTCGTAAGCCAGCTTCAGGCGCTCGCGCACGTTCTTGAGGCCGATACCGGTACCACTGGTGCTGGTGCCGCCGAGGCCTTCGCCGTCGTCGGCGACGGTCACCGCGACATGGTCGTCGTTGCGACGCGCGCGGATCCAGACGGTGCCGCCGCCCGTACGTGGTTCCAGCCCGTGCTTGACCGCGTTTTCCACCAGCGTCTGCAGCATCATCGCGGGCAGCGGCGTGGTGCGCAGCGTTTGCGGCACGTCGATCTGCACGTCCAGGCGATTGCCCATGCGCACTTTCATGATTTCGAGATAGGCCAGCGCGCGTTCGAGTTCGGCGCCCAGCGTCGACGGCGTGTCTTCGGCGCGCGGCAGCGAATGGCGCAGGTACTGGATGAGGTGGCCGAGCATTTCCTCGGCACGCACGGGATCGCTTCGCGTCAGCAACTGCGCGCTGGCCAGCGTGTTGTAGAGGAAGTGCGGCTCGACCTGCGCATGCAGCAGGTTGAGCTTGGCGACGGTCAGCTCCTTCTCCGTCGCAGTGCGCACGGCAGCCATCTGCTCACCGCGACGCATGTCGGCGACGCGACGCGTGATCGCACGGGTGATCGCTTCGGCGTTCTCGAGGTTGGTGCCGTCATCGACGAGGAACCAGTCGCTCCACGCGCCGATCTGCGGTTCGCAGACGAAGGTGACGCTGCCGGTGTCGTGCGTCGGCGTCACCGTCGCGAGGATCTGGTTGTGCTGCGAGCCGAACGCCGTCAGCGGATTCCACCGTTCCAGAACGGTCTGCCCGTAAGTGTCGGGGCGACGCACATGCGCGCGGATCTGCAGGCTATCGCGCGTGCTCGACACAGTCAGGATGCCGGGAAGCTCACGCACCGCGGCGTCGAGCAGATCGAAGGCCTGGCCGGCTTCGAACGGAATCTCGACCTGACGACGATGACGATTGCCGAGCGCGCCTTCGCGGATGTGGCCGGCGATCAACCGCACGCGCCGCAGATGCGAGAACGCACCGGCAACGACGAAGGCCATCACGGTCATGCCGATCGCCACCATCGGGAACTCCCAACGCCCGATCAGCGGGATGCCGGAATACAGGCCCGTGCAGAGCGCCATGACGAGCGCCCAGGCGATGGTGATGCGCAGAACGAAGGCGATGCTCTTGAACACGGGGTCGGTCCGATCAGGCGTTGCGGCGAGCATAGTGAGGCCGATCGACGCGTCGACGGCCGTGCGACGAAGCACGGAATCGGCGGAACGAACCCTTCGATGGCCGCATCGGACCTGCGGCGATGGCGGACTCAGGCGGCGTCGATGCGCCGCTGCATGATCCAGTCGACCAGCGGATCGTCGCCCACGGGGAAGTGCGCCGTACCGACGATGCGGAAGCCCGCGCGCCGGTAGAACGCGATCGGCCCCGGCGCCTGCTGCCAGACGCTGAGCCAGATGCCGTCGGCGCCGCCATCGCGTGCGCTGTCGAGCGCGGTGTCGAGCAGGCGAACGCCGAGCCCGCGACCGATCGCCGCCTCGGCGAGATAGATGCGATGCAGCTGCGCCGGGCGTTCGAGGTCGACGATCGCCGGCGGGCTCGACGGCAGGCGCACCTGCAGGAAACCGAGCCACTCGTCGCCGTCCTCGGCGATCCAGGTGACATGCGTGGGATCAACGAGCTCGGCAGCCTGCTGCGCGGCGACGAAGGCATGGTCGAGATAGGTGTCGACGTTGGCCGGCGTGCTGCAGTCGGCGTAGGCCTCGAGGAACAGCTGTCGCATGAACGACGCGAGCCGCGCGGCTTCGTGCGGCGCGGCTCGGCGGATGGCGACGGGCGGAGCCGTCATATGGGGCGACGCCGGGATCAGGCGGCGCGCACTTCGCTGTCGATGTCGTCGGCTGGTTGCACGCCGTACGCCGGGTCGCTGCGATCTTCCGGACGCGCGGTCAGGCTGCGCACGCCCACCACGCGGCCTTCGCGCGAAATCATCGCGTAGCCCTTCTGGTCGTGCGCCACGAACACCGCGGACGACTCGCCGCGTACGAACAGCAGGCGCCAGCCCAGGTATTCCAGCCAGCTCAGTTTCGCGCGCTGCGCGAGCGGGAGCCGGCGTCGAACTTCGAGGCCCGGGACCGGGCGGCAACGTCGACGGTCGTAAATGAGCATGGCGGCTCCCTGCGCGGAGACGTAACGGTAGGTGGGGGATGTTTCGGCCACGTGAAGTCGGCCGTAGCGTTTATGCCAGACGGCCGGTTGCCGCGCACGCGCTTGCCGGCGACCGGCGGGCGCGGTGCTTCGGCGGTTACTGGCGGCGGATAGACGGTCGTCGCGGGCCCGCGCGAACGTCGGGTCGTGCTGCGGTTGCAACGCGCGTGCGCGGATCAGTGCGCGGCGGGTGCGACCCGCCAGATCACGTTGCCCACGTCGTCGGCCACGAGCAGCGCACCATCCTTGGCGATGGCGACGCCAGCCGGGCGGCCCTCCGCGTCGCCGTGTGCATCGACGAACCCGGTCAGCAGGTCGCGCGGCATACCGGCCGGGTGTCCATCCGCGAAGGGCACGAACGCGACGCGGTAGCCCGACAGCGGCGTGCGGTTCCACGAGCCGTGCATGCCGACGAAAGCGCCGTCGCCTAACACGGGCTGCAGCGTCGTCGATGTGTTGAACGCAAGACCCAGTGGCGCGACGTGGTTGCCGAGCCCGTAGTCCGGCACGCGCGCCGCGGCGACGCGCTCGGGGTTCTGCGGCGACACGCGCGGATCCGGATGCGCGCCCCAGTAGCTGTACGGCCAGCCGTAGAACGCGCCGCGCTCGACATGCGTGAGGTAGTCGGGCACTAGCTCGCCGCCGAGTTCGTCGCGTTCGTTGACCACCGCCCACAGCGTCGACGTGCCCGGCTGCCACGCGAGCCCGACCGGGTTGCGCAGGCCGTCCGCGAACACGACGGTCGTGCGCGCCTGCGGATCGATTTCGAGGATCGCCGCACGCGATGCTTCGACCGCCATCCCGTTCTCGCCCGCATTGCTGTTCGAACCGACACCCACGTAGAGCCGCGTTCCGTCCGCCGACGCGACCAGGCTCTTGGTCCAATGGTGGTTGAACTTGCCGGTGGCGCCGGGCAACGACACGACGGTTTCCGGCGTCGTGTCGATATGCGTCGCGCCATCCGTGTAACGCACGCGCACCAGCGCATCGGTGTTCGCGACATACAACGTGTCGCCGACCAGCGCCATGCCGAACGGCGAATACAGGCCGGTCATGAAGTCGCTGCGCATCTCCGCGATGCCGTCGCCGTCGGCGTCGCGCAACAGCACGATGCGATCGGGGCTCGGCACGCCGGCGCCGGCGCGCGCCATCACCAGCTTCATCGCCCAACCCTTGAGGCCGCGGATGCCGCTCTTGCCCGGCGGTGCATTGCTTTCTGCGACGAGCACGTCGCCATTGGGCAGCACGTAGAGCCAGCGCGGGTGGTCGAGCTGCGTCGCGAAAGGCACGACGGCGAGGCCCGGTGCGGGTGTGGGCATCACGCCGGCCGGCCAGCGCACCGCGGGCGCGATGTCGACGTGCGGAATCAGCGCGTGTTGCGGCGTGGGCAACGTGGGATACGGCCCGACGCCCTCGTACTGCGGCGCGGCGATGGCGATACCGCAGGACGCCGCGAGCGCGATTGCAACGAGTCGACGCAACGTCATGGCGGGGCGCTCCGAAGGCTGACGACAGCCTCACGTCGCGCATGTCGCGGTGTCGCGAACACGGTTTTGCGACCGCCGTCCGTCGTGTCGTCACAGCCGCTTCGCGATGGCCGCCGGATAGTGCGGCCCATGCAATATTTCGCCTTCGTCGAACGTGACGCGAACCGCCACTACTCGATCACGCTGCCCGACTTTCCCGGCTGCGTGACCGAGGCCAACAGCCTCGGCGCGATTACCGATGCGGCGCAGAAGGCCGTGTCGGTACACCTCGCGAGTTGCGTGACTCCGCTCGGCAAGCCGATGCGCGCGGAGATGCTGCCGCCGTCGTTCGAAACCCGCGAAGGCTATTGGATGCTGGTCGACATGGCCCCGGTGATCGCGTCGTATCCACCCGGCGTAGGCTGGTAATCAGGCCGGAACGTTTTCGCGCGACGCACGCGCCGCGGCGGCCGCAGCCAGCTCGGGACGCTCACGTACTTCGCGCAACAACGCATTGAGATCGCGCGACGGATTTTCGTCCGCGATTTCGCCGGTCGCGCTCATCGTCACGATGCGGTTGAGCCGGAACTGACGGAACGCGGCGCGCAATCGGCACCAGGCGCCGAGCGTCCACGAACCACCCCAGAACACGATGCACAGCGGCTCGACTTCGCGCGCGCTGGCGTCGCCGTTTTCGTTGCGATAGTCCAGGCGCAGCACGCGGCGTGCGCCGATCGCGTCGTTGAGCGTGTCGAGTAATGCGCCGAACTCCCGCGTGGACTCACCGCGGCAATCGGGCGCGAGGATCGCCGTGCGGTCGCCGAATGCGCGTATGCGGTCGGGAATCGCGGCTTCGATCTTCACCATCGCCCGTGCCGCGCTTTCGCTGATGCGGTTGCCGGCGAATGCACGGGCGAAGCGGATGCCGACGACGAGCGCTTCGATCTCGCCTTCGTCGAACATCAGCGGCGGAATGTCCGCGCCATGACGCAACACGTAGCCGACGCCGGCCTCGCCTTCGATCGGGACGCCGGACCGCTGCAGGTCGGCAACGTCGCGATACACGGTGCGCAGCGAGACGCCGAGTGTTTCGGCGAGATCGCGCGCCAGCACGGCGCGGCGTCGGCCGCGCATGGCGTTCACCAGCAGGAAGAGGCGGTCGGCGCGGCGCATCGCGGGATTGTAGCGATGCGCCGCCATGGCCCGGACTCAGGGCGCCGCGGTCTCGTGGCGCTCGGCCTGCTCGGTCGCGTAGCGCGCGTCGAGTTCGGTGGCGCGCTGCAGGCCGGGCAGCGACGTCACGCGCTCGACGTAGTCGCGGAACACCGCCTCGTCGGGCGCCAGCTTGAACGCGAGCGTCCAGCGCAGCGCGGTGCCCCACAGCACGTCGGCCGCGGTGAACCGTTCGCCGAGGATGTAGGGGCCCTTCGACAACTGCGTCGCGAGCGCGCGCATCACCGTCTCGTAGTCGCCGTAGGGCGAACTCATCGCCGCACCCGGGCTGCGTTCCTGCGAACGGTCGATGACCGCCGGCTCGAAGCTCGAGCCGTAGAACGCGACCCAGCGCAGGTACGGGCCGCGCAACGGATCATCGACCGCGGGCGCGAGGCCCTTGTCCGCATACAGGTCGGCCAGATAGATCAGGATCGCGACCTGTTCGGTCACCACCGCATCGCCGTGGCGGATCGCGGGCACCTTGCCGAGTGGATTGATCGCGAGGTATTCGGGCTGGCGCTGCGTGCCTTCGACGAGGTCGAGCATGTGCAGGTCGTAGTCCACGCCCAGCGTTTCCAGCAGGGCGAGCGTGCAGGACGCGCGCGAATGGGGGGCGTAATAGAACGTGATCCGTCGCGACATGGTGGGGCTCCTTGGTGGGATGGCGACGCCCGGCGGCGTCGTGATCCCAGTCTCGGGCCGGCCTACTGACAGCGTGGTGTCAGCAGTGTCGCGCGGCATGCTCAGGCCACGCGTCGCGACGGCGGCGGGTGGTGCAGGCGCAGCACGGCGTCGCGGAAAGCATCGACCTTGAACGGCTTGCGGCACACCGGAATGCGCGCGAAGCGTTCCGGCAATGCGGCGGGCTCGTTCGCGGTGGCGAACAGGAACGGGATGCCGCGCGCGGTCAGCGCGTCCGCCACCGGATAGACGACCTGCTGGCCCAGATTGACGTCGAGCACGGCGGCATCGATTTCCGGCACGCGCTCGACCAGCCCCAGCGCGTCTTCAACCGTCGTGACCGGTCCGAGGACCACCGCGCCCATGTCGCCGAGCGCATCCGCCAACCCGAGCGCGAGGACGTACTCATCCTCCACGAGTAGCAGCCGCAGGCCTTCGATACCGTCCATTCGTTTCGTCGTCTCCACCCCGCCCGGGCGCGACACGGAGCATGCGCCGCAGCGCGTTGCGCCGATGCGAAAACGCCGTCGCCTGGCGGCGCAATGACGAATCGTTCAGGGATCCCGACGGGCGAGCGCAGCCATCGCCGCGTCGCGGTCGGTGTCGTCGAACAGCGTGACTTGCAACGCGTCCAGCGACACGCCGTCGAGGCATCGCGCATTGACGCTGTAACCGTCGGGATGACTGCGGGGTACGTAGAAACTCTTGACGCCGCAGTGCCCGCAGAACAGGTGACGCGCCGTACCGGTATTGAAGCGGTAGTCGACGATCGCGTCCTCACCCTGCAGCAGGCGGAACTGCCCGGCGGTCACGATGAGATGCAGGAAGCCGGTCATGCGACAGATCGAGCAATTGCAATCAAGCACGTGCAAAGGCGACGGCGCATCGACTTCGAAACGCACGCGTCGGCAATGGCATCCGCCGGTGTAGGTGGTGAGTTGATCGGTCATGGAGATGAGTCGGGTGACGGGACGTCGACATCGAGGCCGCCTGCAACCAGCAATGCACGCAGCGGATCGAGCGCCGAACCGTAGCGCTTCCAGCGGTCGACCGATCTGCTGTTGAGCGACGAGCGCACCTGCACGGCGCTCGCGGTCGCCACGGGCGCGGCGTTGTCCGCGAAGTCCAGGCAGCGCGGCGTCCATAGCAGTCCGCAGAATGCGAGCAGGCGGCGCAGTACCGGCTCGGGCGACGCGACCAGTTCCTCGTAGGGCAACTCGAATACGCGGCCGGGCAGCGTCGTACGCCATGCAGCGACGAGCCGCTCGAACTCCAGCACGTAATGACCGGTGTCCATCAGGTCGAACGAGTACGCGTGGTACGGCGACTCCGGCGCGAACAGCTGACGGAAATTGCTGAGGCCGGTGTCCATCGCGTTGCGCCGCATGCACACGATCCGCGCGTTGGGCAGCGCGCGCGCGATAAGCCCGACGTACAGGAAGTTGTGCGGCAGCTTGTCGACGAAGCGTGGCGCGCCGTGTGCGAGATCGCGCGTCGAGGCGAGGTAGTCGCGACCGACCGCCGCCCAGTCGCGGATGTGCGATGCGTTACGCAGTAGCTCGTCCAGCGATCGTGCCGGTGCCGATGCGCGCTGCAACGCGGCGCCGAAATGGCCCAGCTCGCCGGCCGATGCGACGTCGGGATGTGACGAGAGCATGCGGTCCAGCAGCGTGGTGCCCGAGCGCGGCATGCCGAGCACGAAGATCGGGGCGTCGCCGGGATCGCCCGGCGCGTCGAGCGGGTCCGCCGCGAGATCCTCACGCGCCGCATCGAACGCGGCGCGATCGGCGGTGCGCGACGAGCCGCGTCGCGATGCGACCGCATGCTTGCCGCGAACCAGGTGTTCGAACGCCGGTGGGAAATTGCCGAGGTCCTCGAGTTCCTTCGCGAGCGCGAGGTTCACGTGCAGAATGGCGTCGGGCTCGCCCTCGTGGCCGACGAGCGCCGCGTGCAGCTGAGCCAGATGATTGCGCTCCCGCGTCTGCGTACGCAATTGCGCCAAGGCGAGCCAAGCGCGCCAATACGTGCGATCGGCCTCGATGCAGGCTTCGTATTGCGTTTCGGCTTCGTCGAGCCGGCCGAAATACATCAGCGACGTCGCGAAGTTAAAGCGCGCGTTGGCATCGCGAGGGCCAGCGTCGACCGCACGCCGGAACGCCTCTTCCGCGCGGTCGTGGATGTTCGCCTTGCTGTACACCGTGCCGAGCATCGACAGCGTTCCGGCGTCGGCGCCAACGCGCGACAGTGTCGCGTCCGCGACCTTCGCCGCGTCGTCCATGCGGTGGCTTTCGACCAGCGCGCGAGCCAGCTGCGCACGCAGGTCCAGGCGGTCCGGCCACGCGCGGCAACTCCGCTCGAGATGGGCGACGGCGAGCTTCGCGTGGCCGAGTTCGAGCGCGGCGATGCCGGCGATCATGTGCAGCGTCGGGTCTTCCGGCGCCGATTGCGCCGCCGTACCGGCAAGCCGATACGCCGCCGGCCAGTCACCCGATTCGAATGCACGGGCAAGGTTCTGCGCAAGGTCGGGCGAACGTGTCATCGTGGCTCCATCGGGCGATGAAGGCTACGCGAATCGTGACCGCATTCGTCGGCGACGAACGGTGATTGCGAAATCGCCGGACGCTGGCGTACGGTCGAGTCGGGCATGCCGCCCATGGAGGATCGACGATGGCCGCATCCACCTACGCTCCCCGCCTTTCCGATGGCGCGATGGCCGAAATGAACGTGACGCCGCTGGTCGACGTCATGCTCGTGTTGCTGGTGATCTTCATGATCACGGCGCCGGCGTTGACGCATACGTTGCCGATGAACCTTCCGATCTCGACGCCGCAACAGCCTTCGACGCCACCCCGCGCCGACCTGCGTGTCGATGCGTCCGGCGGCTACACGCTCGACGGTCGCGCGCTCGACGCGAAGTCGCTGCGCTCCGCGCTCGGCAGCCTGGCGCGCGTCTCGCCGGACACCGTGCTGCACGTCAGCGCGGCGGCCGACAGCGAGTACCAGGGCTTCGCGACCGCGCTCGCGGCGGCGCAGGACAGCGGCCTCGCGAACGTCGCGCTGGATAACTGAATCCGTTCGGCTTTCTCACGTCTGCCTGAAGCGGAGTTGACGCGGATTTAACCGTTTCATGCTCCCATGATGCCGGGCCGCGAATTATCTTTCGCGGCCTCGGCACTTGTGGGATTTGCGGATGGCATCCATTGAACCGGTCGCGCCCGACACGCTCCAGTCGGGAATCGCGGGGCTCGACATCGTTCTCGGCGGCGGCTTCACGCCCAGCCGCCTGTACCTCATCGAAGGTGTGCCCGGCTCGGGCAAGACCACGCTCGCCATGCAGTTCCTGCTGGAAGGCGTGCGACGTGGCGAGCGCGTGCTCTACGTCACGCTGTCGGAAACCGAGCAGGAGCTGCGCGAGATCGCGGCCTCGCACGGGTGGTCGCTGGAGGGCGTGACGATTCACGAACTCGCGCCCACGCACGACAACCTCGACCCCGACTCGCACTACACGATGTTCCACCCGTCCGAGGTGGAGCTCGGCGACACCACGCAGCGCATTCTCGACCGCGTCCGCGACGTGCGCCCGACGCGCATGGTGTTCGACTCGCTGGCCGAGTTGCGCCTGCTGGCGGGCTCGCCGTTGCGCTATCGACGCCAGGTGCTCGCGCTCAAGCAGTACTTCGTCGGCCAGAACTGCACGGTTCTGCTGCTGGATGACAGCGCAGTCGCGGAGCACGGCCTGCATGTGCATACGCTGGTGCACGGCACGATCTCGCTGGACCAGATGAATCCCGAATACGGCGGCGATCGCCGGCGCCTGCGCGTCACCAAGTTCCGCGGCCGGCGCTTCGCCAGCGGTTTTCACGACTACCAGATCACCACCGGCGGCCTGCGCGTGTATCCGCGCATCATCGCCGCCCAGCACCGGCGCGACATCGACCAGGATTCGGTGTCGACAGGTTCTGCCGAGCTCGACCTCTTGCTCGGCGACGGCCTGCATCGCGGCACCAGCACGCTGGTGATCGGCGCGGCCGGCACCGGCAAGTCGTCGCTGGCGACGGCATGCGCGCTCGCGGCGTCCCGGCGTGGCGAACGCGCGGCGGTGTTCACCTTCGACGAGACCGTGCGTTCCTTCCTCACGCGTTCGCGCGGCATCGGCCTCGACGTCGAAAGCGCCATGCATGACGGCAGCCTGATGATCGACTCGATCGACCCGGCGGAGTTGTCGCCGGGCGAGTTCGCGCACCGCATTCGCGACGCGGTAGTGCACGGTCAGGTCACCACGGTGATTATCGACAGCCTGAACGGTTACCTCAGCGCCATGCCGGAAGAGCGCTTCGTGCTCGTCCAGCTTCACGAGCTTCTCGCCTTCCTCGCGCACCATGGCGTCGTCACGCTGCTCATCAGCGCGCAGCAGGGACTGATTGGCCAGATGCAGAACGCACTCGACGTCAGCTACCTGGCCGACGCCGTCATCCTGCTGCGCTATTTCGAGACGCGCGGCGAAGTGCGACAGGCCATCTCCGTGCTCAAGAAGCGCACGGGCGGCCACGAACGAACCATAAGGCCCATGACCATCAGCAACGACGGCATTTCGATCGGCCCTCCGCTTCGGCAATTCCGCGGCGTGCTCACCGGCGTGCCCTACGAACGCGAAGACGAACCGGGACCGACGCGATGATGGCATCGGCCATCGACGACGAGCTGGCCGCCCGGCTGCTGTTGCTGCTGCCGACGCAGCGCGACTGCGTGCTGACGGCGGAAGTGCTCGCGCGCGATGGCATCGCGACGCATGCGTGTTCGTCCACGTCCGAGCTCGAGCGTGAGTTGCAGCGCGGCGCGGGTGGCGTGTTCGTCTGCGAGGAACTGCTCGCCGCGGGCGCGCACGCGGTGATCGCCCGCGCGGTCGAGCGTCAGCCCACGTGGTCCGATCTTCCGGTGCTGATCCTGGCGCGTGACGGCAGCGATTCGCGCCATGTTTCCGATGCGCTTGCAGAGCTGGGCAACGTGATGCTGCTCGAGCGCCCGCTGCGCCTGGCCGCGCTGTCGAGCAACGTGCGCACCGCGCTGCGCGCGCGCGAACGCCAGTACCAGATCCGCCGGCATCTCGAGGAAATCGGCGCCGCGCGCGACGCGCTGACCGAGAGCGCGCGTCGCAAGGACCAGTTCCTCGCGATGCTCGGCCACGAGCTGCGCAACCCGCTGGCGCCGGTGCGCAACGCGCTGCACCTGCTGATGGCCGACCAGCGCCTGCCCGACGACGACGTCGCGTTGTGCGGAATGATGAAGCGCCAGGTCGACCACATGGTGCGACTGGTGGACGACCTGATCGATGTTTCGCGCATCTCGCGCGGCACGATCGCACTCAAGCGCGAACGCGTCGACCTGGCGACGGTGCTGCAGCACGCGATCGACCAGAGCCGTCCGCTGGTGGAGTCCGGGCGCCATCGCCTGGAAGCATCGCTGGGCGACGACCGCGTCGAGATCGACGCCGACCCCGTGCGCGTCACCCAGGTGTTCGGCAACCTGCTCAACAACGCGGCGAAGTACGCGGAGCCGGGTGGGCACATCGCGGTGAGCGTCGAGCGCGACCAGGCCAACGTGCGTGTGCGCGTGCGTGATCGCGGCATCGGCATCGAACCGGAAATGCTGCCGCACGTGTTCGAACTGTTCACGCAGGGCCGTCGCGAACGCCATCGCGCGCACGACGGTCTGGGCATCGGCCTGACGCTGGTGCGCAATCTCGTCGAAATGCATGGGGGCACCGTCGAAGCGCACAGCGAAGGGCGCGGGCGCGGCGCGGAATTCGTGGTGACGTTGCCGGTCGCGACCGCCAAGGCCTCGCACGTGATCGCACCGGTGCTGCGTCGCGCACGCGATCAGGACCGCCCGGTCGCGCGCGTGCTTGTGGTCGACGACAACGTCGACGCGGCCGAATCGATGGGCATGGTGCTGGAGCTGCTCGGCCTCGAGCATCGCGTGGTATTCGACGGCCAGTCCGCGATCGATTCGATGGCGGAGTTCCATCCCGACGTGGTGCTGCTCGACATCGGCATGCCCGGCATGGACGGCTGCGAGGTGGCGCAGCGCATCCGCGCGCAGCGCGAGTTCGATGACGTGCAACTCGTCGCGCTCACCGGCTGGAGCCAGACGCAGGACCGCGAGCGCACGCGCGCCGCAGGCATCGATCATCACCTCAGCAAGCCGGTCGACATCGGTGCGCTGCAGGCGCTGCTCGATGCGGCGCCGGCCGCCTACACACATGCACCGCGAGTCGCCGCGGTGCATGCATCGCCGCGCGCCTGATCAGCCCGCGGATCGGGCGTCCCTCAGCGCGGACTGCACCGCTTCGCGAACGACATCGACCACGTTGCGCGCTGCGCCGTCGACATCCGGAAGATTGCCGAGCATGTCTTCGAACAGCCGTGCGCGGTCGATGCCGGTCTGCTTGGACACCGCATCCGTCGCCGCGAGGATGACCACCGCCACGCCGACCGACATTTCGCCGAGCGCCTGACCCACGGCCTGCGCGACAGCGCCGGCGAGTTCGTTCTGTTCCATCGTCGTCTCCTCGCGGCTCATCCGCGCTGTCCGGCGGTGATACACGACGATGCCGCGAGCGACCGTGACGGTGCCCGCGGCGGAGTTGGTCGGCGGTGGCGGGCGGCGATCAGCCGCCGCTGGAGTCGGCGAGCGCGGTCTTCGCGGAGGCGCGCGGCGGTGCCGGCAGGCTCGTGGCAGAGGTGCTCGCTTGCGCGGCCGTTGGCTTGTGGCTGTTCGCAGCCTGTTCCTGCGCGGCGCGGGTGAGTTCGGCCATTACCGCACCGAACGGGCTCTTGGGTTTCGACTTCGCGACGGACGCCGATGCATCCGCATTGCTCGAGGCGACAACGGCGGTCGTCGACTGCGCATGTACGCACATCGGGGCGATGAAGGCCACGAGGGCAACGGACAGGATGCGGCGCATGACGGACCTCGGGTACGGCGGCTTCGATGGCGGTGAGGGTAGGGGCCGCTTCCGGCGCCGCGCGTGAAATCGAACGTATCGTTTCGTGCATCGCGCGCGTCGTAACGGAACAAGTCAGCGACGTGCACGCCCGGTGACGCCGCAAAGAAAACGCCCGGCTTTCGCCGGGCGTTTTGTATCACCACACCTTGACGCGTTTTTCGGGCGCCAGGTAGAGCGCCTGCCCGGGTTTGACGTCGAACGCCGTGTACCAGTCGTCGTTGTTGCGCACGGTCTGCGCGCGGTAGCGGCCGGGCGAATGCACGTCGGTCAGCACCGCGTTGCGCATCGCTTCGTCGCGCGCCTTGCCACGCCAGGCCTGTGCGAAGCCCAGGAAGAAGCGCTGGTCGGCAGTGAAGCCTTCGAGCGTCTGCGGCTGCTTGCCCTGCAGCGACAGGTGGTACGCATCGAGCGCCGTCGCGAGGCCGGCTACGTCGGCGATGTTCTCGCCGAGGTTGAGCTTGCCGTTGATGGCGAGGTCGGGGAACGGCTTATACGCGCTGAACTGCGCGGCCAGCGCTTGGCCCGCGGCGTCGAACTTGGTGAAGTCCGCAGGCGTCCACCAGTTGTGCAGCTTGCCCTCGGCGTCGAACAGCGCGCCGGTGTTGTCGAACGAGTGGCTGATCTCGTGGCCGATGACCGAACCGATCGCGCCGTAGTTCACCGCATCGTCGGCATTCGGATCGAAGAACGGCGGCTGCAGGATGGCCGCCGGGAAGATCAGGCGATTTTCCAGCGGGATGTTCACCGCGTTGATCGTTTGCGGCGTCATGTACCACTCGTCGTGCGTGACCTTCGCGCTCAGCTTGGCGAGCTCACGCTGGTAGTCGAACGCTTCGGCGCGTTCGGCATTGCCGATCGCGTCATCGGGTTTCACGGTGAGCGCGCCGTAATCGCGCCACGTATCCGGATACGCCACCGCCACCTGCAGGCGATTGACCTTGTCCTTCGCCGCGGCTTTGGTTTCCGGGCTCATCCATGCGAGCGCGTCGATGCGCTTGCCGAATGCGGCGACGATGTTCTTGACCATCGTCTCGGCGCGTTCTTTCGTCTTCGGATCGACGTAGCGCTTGACGTATTCATGGCCGACCGCTTCGCCGAGCACGTTGCTGGTGGTCGACACCGCACGCTTCCAGCGATCGCGCTGCTGCGGCGTGCCGTTGAGCGTGTGGCCGTAGAACGCGAACGACTCGTCGGCGAAGGCCTTGGGCAGGTAGGACGAGGCGCGATCGATCGCGTGGAAGGTCAGGTAATCCTTCCAGGTGTCGATGGATTCACTGCCCGCGAGTTTGGCGATGCCGGTGATGGCTTCCGGCTGCCAGACGATGAAGTCCTTCTGGCTGCCGAGCTGCGCGGCCTGCATGAAGGTCGACCAGTCGATGCCCGGCGCCTTCTTCGCGAAGTCCTCCGGCGTCCAGACGTTCTGCGAGCCACGCTGCACGTCGTTAGTCTGCTCCTGCGTGGCCTGCACGCGCGCGATCGACGTTTCCAGAGCGACGATGCGCTGCGCCTTCGCCGCCGAATCCGCGATGCCGGCGAGGTCGAGCATCTTCTGCACGTGCGCCTGGTACGCCGTCTTCGTGGCTGCGCTCTTCGGGTCGAGGTAATAGCTGCGATCAGGCATGCCGAGGCCGCCCTGCAGGAAGTACGGCACGTTGCGCGACGGATCGTGGATGTCCTGGTTGATCCAGACGCCGAACGGGCGATCGGTGTAGTAGTCGGTGTTGTTGAGCAGGTCGACGTCCGCGCGCAGCAGCGAGCCGAACTCGCGCGACAGCGTGGTGCGGTCGTTGATCGCGGCGATCGCATCGAGCGCCGGCTTCAGCGGCGCGGTGCCCTTGGCCTCGATGCCGGCCTCGTCCATGAACGCGGTGTAGTAGTCGCCGATGCGACGCAGGTCGCCGCTGGCGGACTTGTCCTTGGCCGCGCCTTCGATGAGGTCGCGCACCTGCTTTTCGGTGTCGAGCGAGATTTGCGTGAAGCTGTTGAAGCTGGAGCGGTCCGCCGGGATCTCGACCGTCTTCATCCATCCGCCGTTGGCGTAGGCATAGAAGTCGTCACCGGGCGCGACCGAGCGGTCCATGCCCGCGGTGTCGAAACCGAAGGTGCCGAGAACGGGTTTCGTCGGCGCCGTGGCGGCCTTCGGTGCGGAGGCCGCGGGTGCGGGCGTCGCCTGCCTGTTGCAGGCGGCGAGGCCGGTGACGAGCGCGGCGGAGACGGTGACGGCGAGCAGGCTGCGGGGCAACGTTCGCATGGGGTGATCCGGTGGAGGGATCACCCGAGCGTACCCGCTTCCCGCGGACGGCTACATGTACCGGTCGTCCGGGTTCATCGCTGGCTGATGATGAAGCTGCCGAACGACACGCCGAGTTCGACGCCTTCGCCGGCGCCCGAAAGCGCGAGCGACACGGGGCCCTTGGTCACCACCTGCGCCTTGCCCGCCTTGCCGGCCGCGGCATTGGCTTCGGCCGTGGCGTAGCCGCCGAGCGTGTCGCGGATGTTGTTGACGCCGGCGAACTTGCCGGTGCCGGTGACCTTCGACTTGCCGAACGTCAGCCCGCCGCCCTTGGCTTCGATCTTCACCGGAATCGACTTGCCGTTGTTGCACGAGACCGTGCCCGAGCCTTCCGAGTGCTTGTAGATCGCACTCCATCCCGTCATCGAGAACTTCAGCTTGCACGAGAGTTCGCCGGCCGACGCAGGAAGTGCGGCCAGCGAGAGGACGGCGGCGACGATCAGGCTTCTTGCGTTCATGGCGGGAGTTCGCGATCGGAAGGAGCCCGGAGTATTGCGCGACGCCACTGAAGGCCGCGCATTCTTGCTGCACTGCACGATGTGACGCACTGCCGATCGTTGCGTCGGGCACACGCGCTGCAGCCGCTGGTGACCGTACGATCGGGGGCTTCACGCCACTGGATCGACCGAATGTCCCGACCCGCCCGTCGCCTGCTCCCCCTGATGTGCGCCGCCGTACTCGCCACGTCGCCCGCGTTCGCCCAGACCATTCCGCTGACCAGTCCGCAGGTGCCGATCCCGGCCGACACCGCGTATCCGGGCACCGTGTCGATCGCGGTCGATGCCACCGACCTCGCACGCCGCATCGTGCGCGTGCGCGAAACGATTCCCGCGCAGCCCGGCCCGCTCACGCTGCTGTATCCGCAGTGGTTGCCCGGCAACCACAGCCCGTCCGGCCCGATCGACAAGCTCGCCGGCATCAACTTCACCGCGAACGGGCAGAAGCTCACCTGGTCGCGTGATCCGCTCGACGTCTATGCGTTCCACATCGACGTGCCCGCGGGCGCAACGTCGGTCAACGCGGAATACCAGTACCTCACGCCGACCGACAACGCGCAGGGTCGGATCGTGATGACGCCGAACATGATGAACCTGCAGTGGAACGCGCTGGTGCTGTATCCGGCCGGCCACTACGCGAGCCGCATCGACACCTCGGCGACCGTGAAGTATCCGGCGGGCTTCACCGCGGCCACCGCGCTCGATGTCGCGAGCAGCAACGGCGACACCACCGTCTACCGCAACGTGCCGCTCGACATCCTGATCGACTCGCCGATCTACGCGGGCCGCTACTCGAAGGTGATCGACCTCGCACCGGGCGCGCATGTTCCGGTGCGCCTCAATGTGTTCGCGGACGCGCCGAAGTACCTCGAAGCCACGCCGGCGCAGCTCGACATGCATCGTCGCCTGGTCACGCAGGCGGTGAAGCTCTACGGCGCGCAGCACTACGACCATTACGACTTCCTGTTCTCGCTGTCGGACCAGATGGGCGGCAACGGTCTCGAGCATCACCGCTCCAGCGAGGACGGCGAGGACACCGGCTACTTCACCGACTACGACCCGAAGGCCGGCTTCAGCGATCTTCTGGCGCACGAGTACACGCATTCGTGGAACGGCAAGTACCGTCGTCCCGCCGACCTGTGGACGCCGAACTACAACGTGCCGATGCAGGACTCGCTGCTGTGGGTCTATGAAGGCCAGACGCAGTACTGGGGCAACGTGCTCACCGGTCGTGCCGGTCTTCGAAGCAAGCAGGCCGCGTTCGATGCACTCGCGCTCACGGCCGCGACGTACGCCGAAAACCGCCCCGGCCTGAGCTGGCGCGCGGTGCAGGACACGACCAACGATCCGATCATTTCGCAGCGTCGTCCGAAGTCGTATCGCAACTACCAGTTGTCCGAGGATTACTACTCCGCCGGCCAGATGGTGTGGCTGGAAGCCGACGCACGCATCCGCGCCAAGACCGGCGGCAAGAAGTCGCTCGACGATTTCGCGCGCGCGTTCTTCGGCGTCAAGGACGGCGAATGGAAGGTCGAGAACACCTACACCTTCGACGACGTGGTCAAGACGCTCGACGGCGTGGTGCACGACGACTGGGCGACCTTCCTGCGCGATCGCCTCGACGGCCGCGTGCCGCTCACCGGCGGCCTCGAAGCCGCGGGCTGGAAGCTGGTGTTCAAGGACGAACCGAACGACGTCGCCAAGTCGTACGCGAAGGACAAGAACGCCGGCGCCGACTTCGTCTATTCGCTGGGCCTGTCGATCGGCAAGGACGGCAAGGTGTCCGAGGTGCGCTGGGACAGCCCCGCCTTCAATGCCGGCATCGGCAGCGGCATGACCATCGTCGCCGTCAACGATCGCGAATACAGCAAGGACGCACTGAGCGAAGCGGTCAAGGCGGCGAAGGACGACAAGGCGCCGATCCGCCTGATGGTGAAGTCGTTCGACCGTTACCAGACGATTCCGGTCGACTACCACGGTGGCCTGCGCTATCCGCACCTCGAGCGCGTCGAGGGCAAGCCCGACCTGCTGTCCTCGATCTACGCCGCACGCTGACGCAAAACCTCGCCGCGTGCGGTTCGCCGCACGCGGTCAGAGGCGCTGGATCGATCCGTTCGCATCGCTGCAGGCGTCGACCGAACCGTCGTCGCCTGCGATGCCGGTAACCCGCACGCGGTCGCCCACCTTGAGTTCGCCCGCCGTGTCGAGCCCGCGGCCCTTGCACAGGTTCCAGCGCGCCGGAAGCATCACGCGCACGCTGCGCGTTCCCGCATCGACGGTGAGCGTGCCGCTGCCGTCGTAAGCCCATGGCGCCGTGTCGATCGCGGTGACGCGGCCTTCGATCGCATTCGGCGACGAAGCGGGCGTGGCGACATGCGCGCAGGCCGCAAGCGAAAGCACCGCGACCGCGGCGACTGCAATATTCAATCGAGACATCGGCGTTATCCAGGCGGCAATGTCGCAAGACTAGCGCGTGCGCGAAGGCCGCTGGATCGCTTGGAGTTCACGCTACATCCGTAGCCTGCATCGCGACCCGGGCGATCAGCGCATGAACGACACCAGCGAAGAACGCAAGAACGAAGGCGAGGCCGACACCGGCGAAGCGGCGTCGCAGCTCACCGAGAAGGAAGAGCGCGACGTCGAGGAGAAACAGTCGCCGACCGCGCATGTGCTGCACGAAACCATCCGCCGCGCTGGCGACCGCGAGCTCGAACGCAATGCATCCGCGCTGCTGTGGTCGTCGATCGCGGCCGGGCTGTCGATGGGGTTCTCGCTGCTCGCGCCGGCGCTGATGCACGCCCGCATCGGCGACACGCCGGCGACGCCGCTGCTGGTCGCCTTCGCCTATTCGATCGGCTTCATGCTCGTCATCCTCGGCAAGCAGCAGCTGTTCACCGAGAACACGCTCACCGCCGTGCTGCCGGTGATGACAAAGCCGGAGCTCGGCAACGTCGGCCGCCTGCTGCGGCTATGGGGGCTGGTGTTCGTCGGCAACATGATCGGTGTGGCCGTGTTCGCGTTCGCGCTGGCACGGCTGGACATCACCGATGTCGACACGCAGACCGCGATGGTGCGGATGGGCGCGAAGCTGATGGGCCTGGCGCCGGGGCAGATGTTCGCGCGCGGCATTTTCGCCGGCTGGCTGATCGCGATCCTGGTGTGGTTGCTGCCTGCGGCCGAGCATTCCAAGGTGGTGCTGATCGCGCTGATCACCGGCCTGATCAGCTTCGCCGACATGACCCACATCATCGCGGGCTCGGCCGAAGCGCTGTATCTCGTGTTCGCGCACATCACGCCGTTCACCGACGTGGCGATGCGCTTCATGCTGCCGACGCTCGCCGGCAACGTCGTCGGCGGCAGCCTGATCTTCGCGCTGATCAGCCACGCGCAGGTGCGGAGCGATACGAAGGAGTAGGGCGGCCGTGATTCGCCGCGGGTCGTGAAGCGAATTTCTTACGTCGCGAACAGCTGCCCTTCGATGTCAGCGAATGCCTTGAACTCGACCGCATTGCCGGACGGATCGAGGAAGAACATCGTCGCCTGTTCGCCGGGCTGGCCGACGAAGCGGATGTGCGGCTCGATCACGAAGTCGATGCCGGCACCGCGCAGGCGATCGGCGAGCGCGGTCCAGTCGTCCATCTCCAGCACCACGCCGAAGTGCGGCACCGGCACGTCGTGGCCGTCGACCGCATTGCCGCCGGCGACACGCGGCGCCATGCCGTCGACCTGATGGCAGACCAGCTGGTGGCCGTAGAGATCGAAGTCGACCCAGCGCTCGGCGCTGCGGCCTTCCGCGCAACCGAGCACGCCGCCGTAGAACGCGCGCGCGGCAGCGACGTCATGCACCGGGATCGCGAGATGGAAGGGCGTCAGGTGTCGCTGGGTCACATCACCACCGCAAGATTGAAGCGCGCACCGTCGGTGGCAAGCGGGCGCAGGAAGTCGAGCAGGCCCTGCAGTTCCTCGCGCACCGCGATGCGCGCTTTCGGGTCCAGCGTCGCCTCGCTGTCGAGCGCGGCGTCGAGGCCTTCGAACAGCAGTAATGCGCTCTCGGCCTCGCACCACACGCCGGACGCCAGCATCGCGGCGTTGGAATCGTCATCGGGCAGCTCGAGTTCGCCGAAGTTGAAGCGCAGGTCGGTGGTATCGACCATCCCGTCCAGACGCGGCAGCCCGAGCCGGTGCGCGAGCGCATCGAGTGCATGACGGTGGCGGTACAGCGCGAGACGGTCGGCGCCTTCGCAGTCCAGCGCGCCATCGCGCGCGACGTGCGCCCAGAACACCATGGCCATTGGCGGTCCCTCACCCTGCGGTCGACGGCGGATGCTCGCACGGCCGCGGGCGGGTCGGTCAGTCCGGTCGTCGGGCCGGCGCGGCGTCCTTGGCGGCGGTCAGCACCGCATCGGCGCGCATGTAGACGGCCTCCGGCGATTCGTCCGGCGAGGCGGCGCGCGCGAAGCCCAGCAGCACGCGCGTGCCCAGCTCGCGCTCGATCACCTCGAAGCGCGAGCGCAGCCCGTTGAGCGCGGCTTCCGGCGTGTCGCCGTGCAGCAGCGCGACGAATTCGCCGCTGCCGGTCACGCGGTCGATGCTGTCCTCCGGCGCCAGCACCGAATGCAGCACGCGATCGGCTTCCTGCAGCGTGCGTTCGACGGTGCGATCGCCCTGCAGTGCAACCACGTGCGCGAAGTCCTGCAGCTGGAAGATCGCGATGGAGTAGGGACGCAGCACGGTGTCCGACGCGGAGGCGGCGGCTGCGACACGTGCGGCGGGTTCCAATCGCACCGCGCGTTCGAGCTGGCGTTCGCGGCGCGTGCCTTCCATCAGGTTCATGGTCAGCCGCGCCAGCGATTCGAGCGCCGCACGCTGTGTATCGTCGAGCTCGCGAGGCTCGTGGTCGATCACGCAGACCGCGCCCACCGCGGCGCCGCCCGGCGTCACCAGCGGCATGCCGGCGTAGAAGCGCAGGCCGAGATCGCCGGTGACCAGCGGATTGTTCGCGAAGC
The DNA here is from genome assembly GCF_054061195.1 of Lysobacter sp. HA35. Taxonomy (NCBI): domain Bacteria; kingdom Pseudomonadati; phylum Pseudomonadota; class Gammaproteobacteria; order Lysobacterales; family Lysobacteraceae; genus Lysobacter; species Lysobacter sp. HA35. The sequence goes on from NZ_JBSSDY010000001.1 coordinate 3,081,282, forward strand.
GCGGATCGGCCTCGGCGTCGCGCACTTCCATCAGGCGGTCGGGCTGGCGTATCGCGTGGTCGCAGAACGCGATGTCGCGCGGCATCGCGATGGTGTCGAGGCCCTTGCGCGCCTTGAACCACTGGCGGTCGCGATCGATCAGCGAGATCAACGCGATCGGCGCATCGCACAGCATCGATGCGAGCCGCGCGATGTCGTCATATGCCGCGTCCGGCAGGCTGTCGACGATGCGATAGAGATCGACTTCGCGCTGGCGCTGGGCTTCGTTCGGCATGGAGGCGGTGGCTGCGGCGGGGCCTGCACGTTACGACAACGGCGCCGCTCCGTCTTCGCGAGCATGAACGAACGCCCGGGTCGTCCGTCTGGATTCACGTGCCAGCGACCGCCGCCGCGAAGGATGGAAATCCCCAAGCCGCAGCAGTCCCCCATGCGATCGATGCACGTCCTCCGCCCCCTCGTCTCCGCGCTGTCCGTTGCGTTGCTCGCCGCGTGTTCGGTGTCGCCCGCGCCGTCGACCGATGCACAACCCGCCGCCGCGCCGGCTGCACCGGCCACCACAACCGCGCCTGCCGCAGCACCCGGCACCGCCACGCCGCCGGGCATGCAGGACGCACAGTCCGGTGCGCCCACCACCGCGACCATGCCGGTCGCTCCCAGCACGGGCACCGACGCGACCACCGCACCCGCGGCGCCGCAGATCGTTCCCGCCGCGGCCGACGCGAAGCTCGCGAAGGACGACCCGCTGCGCGCGCAGGTGCTGCTGGAACGCGCGTTCTTCTCGCCCGGTGAAATCGACGGCGCGAAGGGCTCGAACATGCAGCGCGCGGTCAAGGCCTACCAGGGTGCGCACGACCTCAAGGCCAGCGGCACGCTCGACACGGCCACGTGGGATCTGCTCAACAAGGACACGGCGCCGATCCTCATCGACTACACGCTCACCGCCGACGATCTCGCCGGACCGTTCGCGAAGACGCCGAAGTCGCCGATGGATATGGCGAAGATGGACGGCATGCCATACGAGACGGCGCTGGAGAAGATCGCCGAAAAGTTCCACATGGCGCCGGCGCTGCTGAAGAAGCTCAACCCGAACGTCGACTTCGCAGCGCTGGACAATACGTTCGACACCACCGGCAAGACGGATACATCGTCCACCGCCAAGACCGATACCAAGAGCGACGCCAAGACCGACGCATCGAAGACGGCGTCGAACACGTCATCGACTGCGACCACCGGCAAGAGCGCACCCGCGGCAGGCACCGCGATCACCGTGTTGAACGTGTCCGCGGGCGAGCAGTTCCCGACGCCGGCGAAGATCGTCGTCGACAAGTCCGACTCCGCGCTTCTGCTCGTCGATGCCAGCGACAAGACGCTGGGCGAGTTCCCGGTCACCAGCGGTAGCGCGCAGTTCCCGTTGCCGATCGGCGACTGGAAGGTCACCAACGTGCAGCAGAACCCGGTCTGGCATTTCGACCCGAAGCTGATCGCGGGCAGCAAGAAGACGGACAAGGAAGCCGACGTGAAGCCGGGCCCGAACAATCCGGTCGGCATCGTCTGGGTGGGCCTGACCAAGGAGCACTATGGCATCCACGGCACGCCGCATCCGGATCGCATCGGCAAGACCGAATCGAACGGCTGCATCCGCATGACCAACTGGAGCGTGCAGGCGCTGTCGAAGGTCGTGTCGCAGGGCATGCAGGTCACGATGCGCGAGTGACGTTAGGCGCGGCCCGTCGTTCGCGACGGGCCGCGTCAGGCGCGTTTGTAATCCTTCTTCGATCCGCGCACGACGATGTGTCGTGCGCCGACTTCGACCACCGCATCCCAGGGCACGAACAGCGCGTCGGGCTCCTGCCAGCCCAGGCGCTCGAACAGGCCGAGCCGCCCGCACAGCAGGAAGTCGACGCCGCGCGTTTCGTACAGCGGCTCCGTTTCCGCCGCGCCGTTGCTGCGGATCTCGAACACGTGACCGAGGCGGCTGCCATCCTCGCCGCGCACCGCGATCCCTTCCAGGTGCGTGAGCTTCGTGAACTTGAACGACGTGCTCATGCCGCGCCCCGCTCGCTGCCCGGAATCTTGCCGATCTTGAGCCCGAGCTTGCGATCCATCGTCGCCAGCCCGTACTGCGCGCGTCGGCATTTCAGGCGAATGTGCTCGCCGACGCAGGACACCTCCGTCCACGGCACGCGCACGCAACGCGTGCCGAACACATGCGGCAGCAGGCGCGCGAACAGCGACGGCGTGCGCGGGATCCATGCGCCCGGCCCGATCAGCAGCGCGGTGATGCGCAGTGGTTCGCCGGGTCCGCCTTCCACTTCGATGTCGTCGACGATCCCGCACATCCAGTCGTCCGCATCGATCACCGCGTGGTCGAGAACCTGGCGGTAAACGTCGATGTAGGGCTCGCGTCCGAGGTGATGCTTCATCCCTGGCCTCCATGCGTCATGACCAGCAGTGGAATCGCCGCGACCGCCGCGATGCAGACGATCACGAAATACGCCCAGCCCAGCGCATTCGACAGCCAACCGTTGCGATACACGCCCATGGTGTCGGGATCGCGCGAGATCGCCATCATCGGGAAGTAGGTGAGCGGCAGGATCACCACCGAGAACACGATCGAATACTCGACCACCTGGATCGGGTCGACGCCGGTGAGCACGATCGCCGTCGCCACCGCGAACACGATGATCCATGCCAGCGCGAAGCGCGGCGCACCGCGCGGCGTGCGGTACTTGCCCCAGGTCCAGCCGAAGAACTGCGCGATGTTGTAGGCCGACGACATCGCCGTTTCGATGCCTGCGCCGGCGAACGCGAAGAACATGCCACCGACCGCAAGCCACAGCCCCGCGCGCCCGAACACGCTGGCCGCGCTCAGCGCGGCGGTGCCCGGCAACCCCGGTTCGACCTGCGCATGCGCGAGATAGAGCTTGCCGATGATCAGCAGCGACGCCGACAGCAGCGAGCCCAGCGCGAAGCCGACGATAACGATGAACCGGTTGAGCCGTATGTACTTCGGCGTCCAGTGATCCTCGACCACGCCGGATGCATAGAAATACGTTTCGTACGGCAGCATCACCGAGCTGAAGAGCGAGACGGCGTAGTAGGCGTAGAGCAGCTTGCGGTCGGGCGGCAGCGCCGGAATCGACGGCACCAGGCCCTGCGCGACCGCATGCCAGTCCGGATGCATCTTCCATGCGGCGACGAGGAACACTGTCATCATCAGCCCGAACAGGCCGAACACGCGCTCGATGGTTTCGAACTTCAGGAACCACACAACGAGCACGAGAAACGCGAACGCGACCAGCAGCATCGGCCGGTACGACCAGCCCGCGAGCAGGTTCCATACCAATGCGATGGCCCCGATTTCCGCGGCGGTGGTGAGCAGGCAGACCAATGTCGCCGACACCAGCGTGAGCAGGCCGAGGCGGATGCCCGCACGCTCGCGGATCACGTTGAACACGCCTTGGCCACGCACCGCCGCGATGCGCCCCGCGATCTCGCCGTAGACCATGATGCCGACGGTGCCAAGCGCGACGATCCACAGCAGCGAATAGCTGAATCGGCTGCCCGCATTGAGCATGAAAGTCAGCTCGCCGATTTCGACGAAGCCGCCCATCGCGGTGAGCACGCCGAGGAACAGCTCGAGGAACATCGCCATCGCTCAGTCCCCGGGCTTGATGCGGTGGTCGAGCGCGTCCAGCGAGTTCGCGACCGTCGCGAACGCCTGCCCATCGGCGTCGGGCGCGGCCGCATCGCGGGCGAGCGCGTCGAGCTTCGACGTCAGCAGCGTCGCCAGTCCGAGCGCTTCGTGTCGCTGCGGTTCGCGCAACGCGTCGCCGGGCTTGCCGTCGATCTCGTCACGCACGCGTTCGACATTCGTACGGATCTGCTGCGCGTGGCGACGGATGAATCCAGGCGCGAGGTGATCCTTCGACGCCTGTTCCATCAACAGCTCGGCTTCGGCGGCATTCGAGCGCAGGTCACCGACCTTGATCGACAGCGTGTCGGCGTCGAACGGCCGATGCAGCCGCACCGTGAGCACGGCCGCGATCGCCGCCGCGCTGCCGAGCAGAACGATCGCCTGCCACCACGCGGCGCGTCGGGATTTGGGCTGCACGGGCACCTCCGGCCGCCACCGTAGAAAAGCGGCAGTGAAGGGGCTGTCGGGCGGCGGCATCCCGCCATCGCGCCGACCCCCTAGACTGTCGGCCCGCGTATTTCCGACCGATCCCATGCGCCCATCGTTCGCACCGCTGTTCCTCGCCCTCGCTCTCGCCGGTTGCCAGCACGAGGCCGTCCGTGCCGATGCGCCCGTCGCGCCAGTGGCACCCGTGCCCGCCGCAGCGACGGGCGTGCCCGCCGACGACAACCTCAACGCCGTGCTGTGGATGCAGACATCGGACGAATACCGCGCGAACTCGCTGCAGACGTATCGCGCTGCCGCGCGCGAACTCGATCGCGCGCTGAAGGATCGCAACTGGGATGCGCTCGATCCCGCCGAACGTGGCAACCCCGCGCGCAGCCTGCCGCCGGCCGTGATCTTCGACGTCGACGAAACAGTGCTCGACAACTCGCCCTACCAGGCGCGACTCGTGCAGTCGGGCGGCGAATACAACGAAGCGCTCTGGGGCGAATGGGTGAACGAACGCAAGGCGACCGCGATCCCCGGAGTGCTCGAGTTCGCGAAGGCCGCGCAGGCCCGTGGCGTCACGCTGTTCTTCATCTCCAATCGCGCCGCAGACATGAAGGACGCGACGATCGCGAACCTGCGCAGCGCCGGGCTCGCGGTGAAGGACGACTCCTTCCTCGGTCTCGGCACCATCGTTCCCGACTGCGAGCAGGACGGAAGCGACAAGAACTGTCGTCGCCAGCTGATCGGTCGCAAGTACCGCGTGCTGATGCAGTTCGGCGACCAGCTCGGCGATTTCGCGCAGGTCGCGTCGAACACGCCGGCCAATCGCGACGCCATCTACGACGCGCATCGCGACTGGTTCGGCGAACGCTGGTGGGTGTTGTCGAACCCGACCTACGGCTCGTGGGAACCGGCGCTGTTCGACAACGACTACAAAGCGTCGCGCGAAGCCCGTCGCGCATCGAAGCGCGAGGCGTTGCGGCTCGCACGCTGATGCGCGCGAAGTAGCTCGAACGCGACGTCGCGTTCGAGCTGTCGTCCAACGCGGTCATGCATAAACAGACGGCGCGGAATGATCCGCGCCGTCCTGGTTGCACCGGTGTATCGATCAGCGGTTGTTGCCGCCGCGCCCGCCCTGATTTCCACCCTGGTTGCCGCCACCGCCGTGGCTGGCTTCGCCGCCCTTGCGTCCTGCTTCGCGTGCTTCTTCCGACGTGAATTCGTGTGCGTTGCCACTGCGATGCGCGGCGCGGCCGCCTTCGGATGCGATCTCGCGTTGCTCGTCGCGATCCATCGACGCGAAGCCGCGTCCGCTGCCCTGACCGCCCTGATTACCGCCCTGGTTGCCGCCCTGGTTACCACCCTGATTGTTCGCCATGTTCGATTCCTCTCGTAAGTAAGTGGATCGTGCGGGACGTGGTTGACGCCCGCGGCCAGTGTCGTGGCGGCGGCGTAAGTTCCACGCCATGCAGATGTCGAGAGTGGTTAACGGCGTTCACCGCGATGAGAAATGCACTCACGACGATGACTGCGCGATGCGGCTGCATTCGTGCACCATGAACGGGGCAAGCGACTGGAGAACACGATGACGACCCGCGATCCACGCGTCGACACCTACATCGAAAACGCGGCGCCGTTCGCGCGACCGCTGCTCGAACGCCTGCGTCGCGACATGCACGCGGCCTGTGCGGAGCTCGACGAATCGATCCGGTGGGCGCGTCCCGTGTTCATGCACAAGGGCCGCCTCATCGCAGGCATGGCCGCGTTCAAGCAGCACGCGAGTTTCGGCTACTGGCGTGGCGGCGAAGTGGTGGGCGAACCGCGCAACGACGGCATGGGCCAGTTCGGCCAGCTGCGTTCGCTCGACGACCTGCCGTCCAGCGCCGACATCGCCGAGCAGGTGCGCCGCGCGATCGCGCTGGTCGAAACCGACGTACCGAAACCGACGCGTGCGCGCACGCCGCGTCCCGCGCTGGAGATGCCCGATGTGATGCGCGACGCGCTCGATGCGCATCCGGTCGCGCGTCGCCATTTCGACGCGTTCTCGCCCAGCCAGCGACGCGACTACATCGAATGGATCGTCGAGGCCAAGCGCGACGACACCCGCGCCCGCCGGCTGGCGCAGGCGATCGAATGGCTGGCCGAGGGAAAACCCCGCCACTGGAAGCATCTGGGCGGCTGAAGGTTCGCCCCCGACCGCCGTTAAGGATTGAGGCGGACCGTCTGGCTCGCCACTGCGGGGACGTCCCGCTGCCGTCGTTTGCGGGGCCATCGATGCACGACCACCTGCCGTCGGCCGCGATCGCATCGCGTGCCGGCGCTCCAGCGGAGCCGCCGACGCGCCTGTGCGCGCCTCACGGGCGTGCGTGCCGCCGGAGTCGCGGATGAGTCGCGCGTCGCTGCGACGCCAGCTCGCCGCCGGCGTGATGCTGGTGCAGGCCGTCCTGATGACGGCGTTCGTCGCGCACGCCGTGCTGCGCCAGCAGTCGTCCCTGCGCGATGCCGAAGCCCGCCACGTGCACCAGCTGTCCACGCGTGCCGCCAGCCGGCTTGCGTCCGCGGTGGTGCGGGGCGACTTCGCGTCAGCGAACACCATCGCCGCAACACTGGCCGATGACGCCGGGCTCATCGCCGTCGACGTGGTCGATGCGAACGGTGGCGAGGTGGTGCGCCACGGAGATGCGCATGCCGGCGCCAGCATTCCGTTGCGCACGGGTGGCCGCAGCGTCGGCACGTTGCGCGTCGTCTCCGATCCGGCACCCATCGCGCGTGCGTTGAGCGACACGTTGCGCGACGGCCTGATCTTCGCGCTCGTCGCCGTTGCGCTCGGTGCGCTGCTCGCGGTCGGCCTCGCTCACATGGTCACGCGTCGCCTGTACCGCTTGCTCGACGTCGCCGACGCCGTGCGCGAAGGGCGCCATGATGTGCGCGCACCGCCGAGCCGCGTCCACGAGGTCGGCCGTCTCGTCGACTCGTTCAACGGCATGCTCGACGCGCTCGCCGAACGCGGCCAGGCGCTGGCGCGGCTCAACGAGGAACTCGAAGCGCGCGTCGAGGAACGCACCGCGGAACTCGTCGAAAGCGCGGCGAATCATCGCGCCATCCTCGAGCAGGCGAACGATGCGTTCCTGATGCTCGACGAGGACGGACGCGTCGTCGAATGGAATCGCGCCGCGCGCACGATCTTCGGCTGGTCGCGCAGCCAGGCCTACGGTCGACGCTTCTCCGAACTGCTGCTCCCCGAACTGCAGCGCGAGGATTTCGACGCCGACCTGCGTTCCTTCATCGCCGGCGGCGAGACGCAATGGATCGGGCGTCGCGCCGAGATGCAGGCGTTGACGCGCGATGGTCGCGAGATTCCCACCGAACTGTCGATCCGTTCGCGCTGGCGTGGCGACCGCCGCTACTTCGATGCATTCCTGCGCGACATCACCGAGCGCAAGCAGCTCGAAGTCTCGCTGGCGATGCAGGCGCTGCATGACCCGCTGACCGGCCTGCCGAACCGTCGCCTGCTGCTCGAATCGCTGCCGCGCGCGCTGCAGCGCGCCGACCGCAACGGCACCGCGCTCGGCGTCTATTTCATCGACCTCGACGGCTTCAAGCAGGTGAACGATACGTTCGGCCACGACGCCGGCGACGACGTGCTGCGCGAGTTCGCCTGCCGTATTCGCGATTCCGTGCGCGCGGTCGACATGGTCGCGCGGCTCGCAGGCGACGAGTTCGTCGTCGTCGCCGAAGCCTTTGCCGAACCGATGCCGACGGCCGACCTGGTTGCCGGCAAGCTGCTACGCGTCGCCGATGCGCCGTACGTCGTCGCCGACACGGAGCGTCATCTGTCGTCCAGCGTCGGCGTCGCCGTGTACAAGCCGCGCAGCGGCATCGATGCCACCACGCTGCTCGCCCGCGCCGACCAGGCCATGTACAACGCCAAGCGCAATGGCAAGGGCCGGGCGACGTTGTGGGCGCCGGAGCTCGCGACCGTCGCGTCGCACTGAGTCGACGCGGCGCAACGCCGCGATGCGTTACGGTGCCGCGTCCTTCGACGCGAGCCGACGATGAGCCTTCCCGCCACCATGACCGCGATTGCCGTGCGCGACGGTGCCGGCCCCGCCGACGCCCTGCATCCCGTGATCGCCGATCGTCCGGAACCCGCGCCCGGCCAGTTGCTGCTGCGCGTGCTCGCCGCGGGCGTGAATCGACCCGACCTGCTGCAGCGCGAAGGGCGCTATCCGCCGCCGCCGGGTGCGCCGGCCACGCTCGGGCTCGAGGTCGCGGGCGAAGTCGTGCGGGCGGCCGGTCGATGGCATGAAGGCGATCTCGTCTGCGCGCTGCTCGGCGGCGGTGGTTATGCGGAGTACGCCGTCGTCGACGCGCGTCACGCGCTGCCGATTCCCGCCGGCCTCGACGTGCTGCAGGCCGCTGCGATCCCGGAAACCGCGTTCACCGTCTATGCCAACGTGTTCGAGCACGGCGGACTGAAATCCGGCGAGACGTTGCTGGTGCACGGCGCGACGTCGGGCATCGGCGTGATGGCGATCCAGATGGCGAAGGCGCACGGCGCGCGCGTGATCGCGACCGCGCGCGGTGCGGAGAAGGCACAGGCGGCGCGCGATCTCGGCGCTGACATCGCGGTCGACACCACGCGCGAAGAGTTCGGCGCGATCGCGAAAGACGCCGGCGGCGTCGACGTCGCGCTCGACATGGTCGGTGCGCCGTACTTCGCGCAGACGATGGAGGCGCTAAACACCGGCGGTCGCGTGGTCTACATCGCCTCGCAGGGCGGCGACATGCTCGAAGTGCCGGTCTGGATGCTCATGCGCAAGCGCGCGGTGCTGACCGGCTCGACGCTGCGGCCGCGCGACGCTGCGGAAAAGGCGCGGCTCGCGGCCGAGGTCGAGCGGGTGGTGTGGCCGTGGATCGCGGAAGGTCGCATCCGCGTCGTCGTTGACCGCACGTTCCCGCTCGCCGAGGCGGCGCAGGCGCACGCGTGGCTCGAGTCCGGCCGGCACACCGGCAAGATCGTGCTGGTGCCCTGACGCGGCTCGGTCGATCGGCGTGACGGCGTCGCCGATGGCGATGCGGCCCGTGCCGCGCGGAATCAGGTTCATGCCGAACGCGACGCCTTTGGGCGTGCGTCGATACGTGAGCAGCGTGCGCAGGGGTTCGCCGTCGGGATCGCGTGTCATCGTCGCGGGATCAATCGTGGTGAACACGCAGCGTGTGCACAGCTTGACGGCGTCGAACTCGACGTCGCCAATGCGCACGCGTCGCCAGTCGTCTTCCGCATGCGGTGCGGTGCCGGCGACGACGATGTTGGGACGGAAGCGGACCATCGGAACGGGAGACGCAAGCCGCGCGTTGAGATCGTCGAGCGCCGCCTGCGAGATCACCAGCAGCGGATAGCCGTCGGCGAAGCTCACTTCATCGCCGTCGATCGCGTAATCGGGGTCGACCGGGCGATGCACGCTGTCGTCCATGTGCACGAGCCGCGCGGGCAGGCCGAGATAACTCGTCAGCCATGCGGCTGCGGCGTCGCCGGCGTCGATCGCTTCGACGCGATCGTCCCAGATCACCACGCTGCGTCGCGCTGCATCGTGCCGAGGAACGGGAACATGGATCGGCGCTTCGCCATTCGCCGACAGCACGACGCCCTGCGCGTCCGGCAACGCACGAATGCCGACCAACCGCGGATGCTTACGCGCGGTCAGGAAGTTGCCGTCCGCATCGACCGCCAGCCAGCGGCGATCACCGGCCGGACCGCGTGGCGTCACGTCGAGCGTGTCGACGTCGAGCTGCGCGCAGGATTTGAGCGGGTGGATGTGCAGCGAAGCGACGTGCATGGTGCGGCTCCGGTCGGGCCGCCATTATTGCCGCGACGGAACGTCAGGTGCGTGCGGCGGCTTTCTCGAGCTGCATGCGTTCCAGCTCGATCTGCTCGCGCTTTTCCTGTTGCTTGCGAAGCTCTTCGCGACGGATCGCTTCGGCTTCGTCCGCGCTCGGCGCCGCGTGCAGCGACAGCGAAAGTCCCGCCGCGTTCGCAGGTTCACCGCGTCGACTCTTGAGCTTGATGTTGAGCCGCAGCTCGTTGGCCGAATCGGCGTTGCGGATCGCTTCGTCGTACGAGATCAGGCCGTCGTTGTAGAGCTCGAACAACGCCCAGTCGAACGTGCGCATGCCGAGCTCGCGCGACTTGTTCATGATCCCCTTGAGCTCGTTGAACTCGCCCTTGAAGATCTTCTCGGCGATCGTCGGCGTGTTGATCAGGATCTCGATCGCCGCTGCGCGCCCCTTGCCGTCTTCCGTGCGCACCAGGCGCTGCGACACGATCGCGCGCAGGTTGGCCGACAGGTCCATCAGCAGCTGGGTGCGGCGCTCTTCCGGGAAGAAGTTGATGATGCGTTCCATCGTCTGCGACGCGCTGTTGGCGTGCAGGGTGGACAGGCAGAGATGTCCTGTTTCGGCAAATGCGATCGCATGCTCCATCGTCTCCGCATCGCGGATCTCCCCGATCAGGATCACGTCCGGCGCCTGTCGCAACGTGTTCTTCAGCGCGTGGTGCCAGCTGTGCGTGTCGACGCCGACTTCGCGATGCGTCACCAGCGACTTCTGCGACGAATGCGCGTACTCGACCGGATCCTCGACCGTGATGATGTGGCCGGCCGTGGTGCGGTTGCGGTGGTCGAGCATCGCCGCGAGCGAGGTCGATTTGCCCGACCCGGTGCCGCCCACGAGCAGGATCAGCCCGCGCTTGGCGAGCACGAGCTCTTTCAGCACCTCGGGCAGGCGCAGCTTCTCGAAGTTCGGGATCTCCGCGGCGATCGTGCGCAGCACCATGCCGACATGGCCCTGCTGCATGAACACGTTGACGCGGAAGCGCGACACGCCGGGCACGACGATCGCGAAGTTGCATTCGAACTGTTCGGCGAACTCCGCGCGCTGCTTGTCGTTCATCAGCGAACGCGCGAGCTGCTGCGTCACCGCGCCGGTGAGCTTCTGCGGGCTCAGCGGCGTCATCTGGCCGTTCGACTTCATGCTGGGCGGGAAGTCGTGCGCGATGAACAGGTCCGAGCCGCCGGCATTCGCCATGGCGGCCAGGAGCTTGTGCATGTAGTCGCGAGCCTGGTCGTCGGTGAGCTGGGTCATGCGCGGCGATCGGGGGAAGACCCCCGCGATATCGGCCGCGTTCGTCGACGGTGAACCGCGCGAAGCGTGCGCCGCGTGGCGATCCGGAGATCGCGCGCGGCACGGGTGCGTCAGCCGGCGTCGGCGTCCGAGGCGGCGTCGGGCAGCAGTGCGAACGGCTCGACGGCGCCGCGCAGCTTCAGCGTCATCGGCTGACCGCGGCGATCGCGCGCCTTGCCGGCGGCGATGCGGATCCAGCCTTCGCTCACGCAGTACTCCTCGACGTCATTGCGCTCCTTGCCGTTGAAGCGGATGCCGATGCCGCGCTCGAGCAGGGCGGCGTCGTGGAAGGGGCTGCGCGGGTCCGTGGCGAGGCGGTCGGGGAACGTGTCGGTCATGGTCGATCGGGTCGGGCGGAGCGGGGCGGCATTATCGCAGCCGACCGTGACCAACCGCCCGCGCGTGCGCAAATCGCCTGCCGGTAGGCTTGGGCGGATGAACGAGACGCCGCCCTTCACGCTCCGGTTCGAGCCACGCGAGCACTACCTGCTGGCCCGCGTCGACGGCCCGGAAGACACTTTCGAGGTGTCGATCGCGTACTGGATGCAGATCGAGGCCGAGTGCCGCGCGCGCGGCGTCCAGCGGCTGATGGTGGTCGAGGCGCTGCTCGGGAACGCGGTGCCGGCCGAGATGGCCGAGGTCGTGGAAGTCCTGATCGGCATGGGTTTCCGGGACATCCGGGTCGCTTATGTCGACGCCACCGAGAACGCAGGCCTGCTGGTCGCGGCCGAGGCGCGGGCCTTGGACGCCGGCCTCGTCGGCCGGGTATTTCGAAATGAACAGGAGGCCGAGTGCTGGCTGCTGCTCGACCCCGCGCTGGCGCAAGCGGCCACGTCATAGGCGATGCCGCTTCGCCCGCCCGACTGAAGAAGCGACAGACGGACGTTGCAATTGGTGGCTACACGCTCTACGGTAGCCCCGCTGCTCCAGGGGTCACCGTGACCTGTGACCCGATGCTGTTGATCGATGATCCGCTCCATCGTTGCTAGATCACTCCTTGTGAACAGCGCTACCGCCGCTCCCGCGGCACCATCCATTGTTCTAAGGAGTTACACATGTCCCGTGAAGTCGGCACTGTGAAGTGGTTCAACGACGCTAAGGGCTTCGGTTTCATCAGCCGCGAGAATGGCGAAGACGTGTTCGTGCATTTCCGCGCGATCCAGACCCAGGGCTTCAAGTCGCTGAAGGAAGGCCAGAAGGTCTCCTTCACCGTGACCCAGGGTCAGAAGGGCCTGCAGGCCGAAGCCGTCCAGCCGGAGTAATCCGCGCGGACCTTCAGGTCGCAAATTAAAAGCCCGGCTTCGGCCGGGCTTTTTTTTGCCTGTCGTTCGGGCGTTGGGTCAGCGCACCTCGACCCGCGCACCCCCCGCGCCACGTGCCTGCGCCAGCGCATGTTCGGCGCACTCGAGCGCATCGCTCGCGCGTTCGCCGGGTTCGACCGTCGCAAGCCCGATGCTCAGCGTGACCGGCACGCCGGAGGCGGGATTGCCGGCATGGTCCGACAACCGCACGCATTGCGCGACCGCCTGGGTCAGCGACATCGGCATCGCCAGCGCGAACCCGCGGCCGATGCGCGCGACGCGGCCTTCCGCGACGTCGCCACCGCTCAGCAGTCGGCCGAGTTCAAGCAGAACGCGCCGGGTTTCGTCGGCACCGTGGATTTCCTCGAAGCTGTCGAGGTCGTCGATCTCGATGCGCGCGACCTGCAGTTCGCCCTCGGTACGCGCGGCGATTTCGGCATCCAGCGCTTCGGCGAACGCGGTCGGGCCCGGTAGGCGCGTCAGCGGATCGACCACGCCGGACGGCGCGGCCTGCGGCGCATGAGACTGCAGCAGCGCTTCATGACGGACGAGTTGCAAGGCGAACCATTCACGCTCGCGCAGATACAGCTTCAGCAGGCGACTCGCGCGACGCAGTTCGATCATGCGCGCGACCTGCCGGGCGAGCGCCTGCAGCACTTCGATCTGTTGCTGCGTCAGGCTGCGCGGCTCGCGATCGAGCACGCAGACGGTGCCGATCGGCATGCCGCCCGCTTCGATCGGCGCGCCGGCATAGAAGCGGTAGCCGTTCTCGGTGACGAGTGGGTTGTCGGAGAAACGCGGGTCCGCCGCGGCGTCCTCGACGATCAGCGGATCGTCCGGATCGAGGATGGCGTGCGCGCAGAACGAGATCTCGCGCGGCGTTTCCGAATCGTCCATGCCGACGCGCGCCTTGAACCACTGGCGGTCGGCGTCGACCAGCGAAATGGTCGCGGTCGGCGCCCGGCAGACCGTCGCGGCGATGCGCACGATGTCGTCGTAGTCGTCTTCCGGTGCGGTGTCGAGGATGCCGAGCGCTTCCAGCAGCGACTGGCGGGACAGCTCATTGGCAGGCAGGGCGGCAGCGGACATGGCGCATCGCGAGGCGGAATTCGAGCCAGCTTAGCGATGCGTGCGTTACGCCACAGCGGGGGAAATCACCTGCGCCGGTGTGAATAAAGGTGACGCGCGTCGCGCTTCAGTGGGACGCGTCCTCGATACGCACCGCATTGCCGCCCGCATGCTTGGCCGCGTACATGCGGCGATCGGCGTGCGCGATCAGCTCGTCGGCGGTGATCGGCCCCGAGGTCTGCACCACCACGCCGACACTCGCCGACACCGCGATCTGTCCGACGCCCACATCGACCGGCAACGCCAGCGCATGGCGGATCTTCTCGGCGACGCGGCGTGCATGCGTTTCGGGATCGCGCACGTTCTCCAGCACGATCACGAACTCGTCGCCGCCGAGCCGCGCGACGATGTCCGTCTTGCGCACCGACGCCACCAGGCGTTGCGCGCATTCGCGCAGCAGCACGTCGCCCGCGTCGTGGCCGAGCGTGTCGTTGACATGCTTGAAGCGATCGAGGTCGACGAACATCGCAACGATCGCGCCCTCATGGCGTGCACTGCGGTCGATCGAGCGCGGCAGGCGCTCCATCAGGCCGCGACGATTGGGCAGGCCGGTCAGTGCATCCTGCCGGGCCTGGCCTTCCAGTACGGCCATCAGGCGTTCGAGTTCGACGGTGCGCTCGGCGACCTTCGCTTCGAGTTCCTCATGCGCGCGCTGCAACGCGGCCTCGGTTGCCTTGCGTGCGTCGATGTCCTCGACGACAAGGATGAGGTGCACCGGCGCGCCAGTCGCGTCGCGACGGATCGACACCTGGCGTCGCGTCCAGATCGTCTTGCCGCTTGCGCAGAGCAGGCGTGCTTCGACATCGAGCGAATCGATATGACCCGCGAGCAGGCGTGCCATGTCGGCGGCGTCCGCGTCGCGATCGTCGGGATGCACGATGTCGCGCAGCGTGGTGCCGACAAGTTCGTCGAGGTCGCGACCGAGCAGGTCGGCAAGTCGGCGGTTGATCCGCAGCCAGTGCCCATCGAGGGCGACGTGCGCCATGCCGACCGCGGTCTGCTCGAAGGCGAGGCGGAAACGTTCCTCGCTGTCGGCCAGGGCCGTCGCCGCGGCTTCGCGTTCCGTGACGTCCTGCACGAGCGAGAGAATCGACGTGACGCGTCCGCTCGCATCGAACAGCGCGGAATCGAACCATTCGCAGACGCGCGTGCGGCCGTCGCGCGCGACCATGCGCACGGTGTGCACGCTGCGCGAGGCCTCGCGCGTGGCGAGGCGCTGCATCGCCGCGTCGACGACCGCAACGTCATCGGGATGCAGCATCGGCGCGGTGGACGGTTCGCGGCCGACGATCTCGTCCTCGCGCCAGCCGAACATTTCGCGTGCGCGATGGGACCAGTGCGATACGCGCAGCTGGCGATCCCATTCGACCGTCGCCAGCGGCGAGTTGTCCGCATGCAGCTGCAGACGAGCGAGCGCGCGATCGAGTTCGTGCGTGCGCTGCGTGATGCGGCGTTCGAGTTCGTCGCGATGGCGAAGCAGCGAATCGCGCGCGCGCACCTGGTCGGTGACGTCGCGCGCGGTGCAATACAGACGCGCCACGTCGAACTCGCGCACCTGCCATTCGATCCAGCGGTAACCGCCGTAACGCGAACGCAGGCGCCCGCGGAACGTCGTATCGGCGAGGCCGCCGCGCACATCGGCGAGTTGTGCGAGCACGCGTTCGCGATCGTCCTCGTGCACGAACTCGTCGACGCGATGGCCGACGAGTTCGCGCGCGGGCCAACCGAGCGTCGTCTCCCAAGCGGGATTCACTTCGACGAGCCGATCGCGCGCGTCGACGAAGGCGAGAAGGTCGGGCGTCAGCGCGAAGAAGGCATCGCGCTCGGCGGCGGCACGGCGCTGCGCGGAGAGATCTTCGGCATGCACGATGAAACCGGCAACGCGGCCGTCGGCATCGAGCATGCGCAGCAGGTCGAGCACCGGCTGCGCTGCGGCGTGCGCGGGTTCGAGCCGCAGCCGTGCGCGGCGGCCGGCGAGCAGGTCGTCGAGCGCCGAGGCATGCATCGTCCCGGCCAGCTGGCGCAGCGACGGCAACGTGTCGCCGCCGAGGATGGCGCGCAGCGCGGTGTTGGCATGCAGCCACTGAGCGGCCGTGTCGACGCAGCCGATGCCGAACGGCGCGTCGGCGAATGTGCCCTCGAGGGCAGCATCGAGCGAACGGTCGAGGGTGGTGCTGTTCATGGCGCGAATTGGTGCGCGGCAACACGTGCGGGCGTCGCAGTTGCGCCTGATCCGCGCGCGCCGCGGGCGCGAGGCAGGACACGGACGCCGCGATGGGGTGTCGTTCGCATGGGTCGGCCGGAGTGGATCTCCGGGCGGGCGGCCCGGGCGGCGCCAAGGGTGGGCCGCGCCGGATGCAGAATCAAGCGCGACGCCTAGTCGGCGTCGACCTCGAGGTTGAGCACGCGATCGACCAGGCGGGTGATGTGGCGCAGCTGGTCGTCTAGCGCTGGCGTCGCGACCTCGCGATCGGAGCGACGCAGCGGCGTCAGGCTGGCGCGGATTTCGCAGGCCAGCGCGACGAGTTGCTCGCCCTGCGCCCGTACGCGCTCGCGTTCGGCCTGTGCGACGCGGTGCTGCTCGGTGACGTCGACCAGCAGGTCGAGCCCGCCCGTCACTTCACCGTTGTCGTCGATCAGCGGGCTCGCGTAGCTCAATGCGTGGCGACGCGTGCCATCGGGCCGCGCGAGCTGCACGCGGCGCCCGTGGTGCGGCACGCCGTCGTGCACCGCGCGCGCGAGCGGCGACGAGCAGTGCGACATGGGTCGGCCGTCTTCGTCGAACAGCTGCATGGCTCCGCTCCAGCGCGGTGCATCGTCTTCGAGGTCGGGTTGGCAGCCCCACAACGCGATCGCCTTCGCCGTGCAGTGGGTGATGCGGCCATGCGCGTCGCAGATGCACGCACCCGCCGGCAGTAGATCGAGCATCGTATGGAGATGGACGTGCGCGTTGTTGCGCGACGCCTGGGAGCCGTGGATCTGCATGAGCATCCCGCGCCTCTGGACCAACCGGGGGCGGCGAGGATTTGCGTCGTTCCGTGAAGCAGGCGTCAACGTTCCCTGTTCATTCCGTTCGCGACGAATGCACGCTGTCGCTTGCGCCAGCGGCCGGTCGCGCAGCGAGTTCGTGTCGATCGAGATGGCGCACTTCGACGATCTGGTCGAGGAACAGATCCACCCAGCGCGCCTGCTCGGGATGCTCGAGTGCGGGTTGCTCGAGGCGCACGGTGCCGTTCGTACCTTCGACGCCGTTCGGATCGAAGAACTGCATGGTCATCGGACGCCCCGCGATTACGCCACTGAGCACGCGGCCGTCGTCGAGCGTGAGCTGGACGTGCTCGTCGTTGGGCAGCTCGAAGATCATCGCCTGCAGGCGATCGATGTCGTATTGGGCGGTGTAGACGCGGGGTGCGATGCGCATGGCGGTCTCCTGAAGGTCGCCATGCTCGGCGGCGGCGCGCCAAACCGCGGTGAACGAAGCGGCTTCACACGGGTGCGAACAGCCGCTGTGCACGATAAGCGGCAGGAGGCTCCACATGCTTCGTTACCTGCTCGTGTTCGCCATCGGCGCGCTACTCGGCGCGAACGTTGCCTGGTACTACGCGCGTTCCAACGCTGCGCCGTGCCCGGTGACGCCTGTTGCTGTGTCGACGCCGGCAGGTACCGCGACGCCCGCGATGACCACGCCCGCAGCGCCGGTCGCATCGACGACGCCGGCGCCGCCAACGGTCGCACCGATCACGCCCGCCGCCGCACCCGTCGTCACCGGCAGCGGCCTGATCATTCCGGTCTCCGGCGTGGCGCGCACGCAACTGGTCGATACCTACACGCAGAGCCGCGCCGCGGGCCGCGTGCACGAGGCCATCGACATCATGGCGCCCGCCGGGACGCCGGTATTCGCCGCGATCGACGGCACCGTCGCCAAGCTGTTCACCAGCAAGCTCGGCGGCCTGACGATCTACGAGTTCGGCCCCGACGGACAGCGCGTCTACTACTACGCACACCTGCAGGGCTATGCCGCGGGTCTCGCCGAAGGTCAGGCGCTGAAGCAGGGCCAGGTGATCGGCTATGTCGGCAGCACGGGCGACGCCAGCCCCGAAGCGCCGCACCTGCACTTCAGTGTCGGCGACCTCGGCCCCGAGAAGCAGTGGTGGAAGTCGACGCCGATCAATCCGTATCCGCTGCTCGCGCAGTAACGCCGCAGAGTCAGTGCACCGTCTGCGCCCGCGCGGCGAAGCGCCGGGCGTAGTCGCGCTCATCGGCGACACGCTCGACGAAGCCATCGTCGACATCCGGTGCGCCGTACACCGCATAGACGACGCGGTCTTCGGTCGTTCCCACCTGCCGAAGGCTGTAACGCGACGCGCCCCCGCCCGTGTTCTCCGGGTAATGCTTCGGTGGCTGCGGACCGTCCAGGTCCATCTCGCTGTTGTCCACTACGCCGCCGACGAAGAGTGCACGGATCATGTCGCCTCCGGATGGATGGGTTGCGACCAGACTGGTCCGACTCGTGTTCGCATGCGATGAAGCGGGCGTTGCGGCCGCGGCAATGGGCGAGGCCCTAGACTGTCGCGCCCCCGCAATCCGACACGCCGTGCAGACCGATCCGGCCCTCGACGCCCTGTTCCTTCCCTTCGACGACGGCCAATTGCCGCCGCCGACCGGTGCCGCCTTCCTCGGCGCGCGACCGGGCCCGGCCTTGCAGCGCTGGGCGTACGCGGGCATCGCCTGCGAGCAGGACTACCGCCCGCCCGCCGCGGCGCTGGAGCGCAATGGTTTCGACATTGCTGCGGAAGACTTCATGCCGCCCGCCACGTTTCCATTGCTTCTCGTGCTGCCGCCGCGCCAGCGCGAACAGGCGCGCGCAATGCTGGCGCGCGCGATGAAGCTGGCCGGCGACACGGGGCGCGTCGTCGCGTGCGCCGCCAACAATGCCGGCGCGCGTTCGATGCAGGACGACCTCGCTGCGGTCGGCGGCGAGGTCAGCGTGCTCAGCAAGCACAAGTGTCGCGTCGTGTGGACAGAGCCCGGTCGCGCCGTGTCGTCCGTGATCGATGACTGGCTCGCGCTCGACGCGCCACGTCCGATCCTTGGCGGTGATGTTCTCAGTCGCCCCGGCCTGTTCGCATGGGATCGCGTGGATCCGGCGTCCGCTTTGCTGGCCGCGCATCTGCCGGCGGATCTTGCCGGACGCGCGGCGGATCTCGGCGCGGGCTGGGGTTATCTCGCGATCGAGCTGCTGTCGCGTAACCCCGGCGTCATCGCGCTCGATGCGTTCGAGGCACAACGTCGCGCGCTGCCGCTGCTCGCGCACAACCTCGCGCGCTTCGCACCGCGTGTCGCCATCGACACGCACTGGGCCGACGTCACCGCCGGCATCGACGGTCGCTTCCACGTGATCGTCAGCAATCCGCCGTTCCATGCCGACGACCGCATGGATCGCCCCGACCTGGGCCGACGCTTCATCGAAGTCGCCGCGGCCGCGCTGAATCCCGGTGGACGGTTCTTCATGGTCGCCAATCGCCACCTGCCCTACGAAGCCACGCTGACATCGCTGTTCCGCGAGGTGCGCGTGCTCGCCGACGCCCGCGGCTTCAAGGCGTTCGAGGCGCGTCGATGAAACTGCTGCGACTCATCGCCAACCTCGGCTACGGCTCGCGCCGACAGGTGCAGCAGATGTTCCGCGAGGGCCGCATCACCGATGCCGCCGGCGACGTGCTTTACGCCGATGACGTACGTGATCCGCGCGACGTGCGCTTCGACGGCGAACCGCTGGATCCGCCGCCCGGCCTCGCGCTGATGCTGCACAAGCCCGCCGGCTACACCTGTTCGACCAAGGACACCGGCCGCCTCGTCTACGACCTGCTGCCGCCGCGCTTCCGCGTGCGCGATCCGATCCTGTCCACCGTCGGCCGGCTCGATCGCGACACCAGCGGCCTGCTGTTGATGACCGACGACGGCGCGCTGCTGCACCGAATCATCTCGCCGAAGCACCACGTGCCGAAGGTGTACGAGGCCACACTCGCCAGCGATCTTCGCGGTGACGAAGCCGAGTTGTTCGCCAGCGGCACGATGATGCTGGAGAACGAAACCACGCCGCTGGCACCGGCCGCGCTCGAAGTGATCGATGCACGCCATGCGCGCCTGACCATCACCGAAGGCCGCTACCACCAGGTGCGCCGCATGTTCGCGGCGGTCGGCAATCATGTCGACGCGTTGCATCGCTCGCGCATCGGTGCGCTCGACCTCGGCGCGCTGCCATCCGGGCAATGGCGCGACATGACGACTGCCGACATCGACGCGATCTTCGCGCGTTGATGCGTCGATCCGCTTAGCCGGCGCGCGCCTGCAGCTGGAACACGTCGTCGATCGCGGCATTCAGCGCCTCCGCGATCAGGAACGCGACTTCCAGCGACGGCGAATACTTTTCGCCTTCGATGGCAATAACGGTTTGCCGCGTGATGCCCGCGGCGTCCGCGAGATCCTGCTGGGTGATCCCCGCGTCCAGCCGCAACTGCTTCAGGCGATTGGTCAGGCGTCGCGTCGATTTGCCCATCACACGCCCCGGCGATAGAGCGCGATTCGCGTCGTCAGTTCGATGGCCTGCGACAGCACCCAGAAGCCGAACAGCACGTGCACGACGACGAAGTTGCCGCGCACCAGCAGCGCGGCGCACAGCGTGGCGAACACGCCGACCGACAGCACATGCAGGGCGATGCGGCCGGCGCGCTGATCGATCAGCCGGTCGCGCTCGTCGCGCTGCACGCCGTGGGCGAGATCGCGACGGTTGGCGACGGCGAGCATGACGTGGCCAACAACCTGCAGAAGCACCATGACGATGACCGCGCCGACGAACCGCGCGACGTCAGACGGCGCCACGTCCGCGCCATGGCCCGGCAGAGCGCGCGCGAAGTAGGGTACGTAGACCAGCAGCAGCGCAATGAGCACGACCCACTGAGATTTCTCGCGGAACGACATCGGCATGGCGGCATCTCCTGATGTATGAAAAACCTTACATGTGGAGGTTGGGCGCGTCGCCGAGCGATGTCAAGAAAAATTTACATCAGGGTTCCAGCAGCCGACGAAATCCGTCGACGCCCAGTCGCCGCATCGTCGCGATGTTCCGCTCGACGATCACGTCCGGATCGGGATACGCGGCGACCGCGCGATCGATGCTTGCCTCGCGCAGCAGGTGCAGCGTGGGGTAGGGCGTGCGGTTGGTGCAGTTGGATGCGTCGTCGTCCGGCTCGCCGGCGAACACGTAGTCCGGATGGAAGCTCGCGACCTGAATCTCGCCTTCCAGCCCAAGCCTGCGCACCGCGCGATCGGCGACGGCGAGGAAGGCGTTGTAGTCGAGGAAATCCTGCAGCACGCGCGGATGTACGATCAGCGTGGTGTCGATCTCGTCGGCCGGCGTGGCGTGCAGGTGCTGAAGTTCGCGTTCGAGTTCGCCGCGCAGCGCGTCGGTATCGCGCGCGTCGCTGAGCACGAAGCGGATCTGCCGTTTGACGTGCACCGCCTTCGCGAACGGACAGAGATTCAGCCCGATCACCGCGCGCTCCAGCCAGCGGCGCGTCGCGGCGATCTCGACGGGCTCTGCGTCCACTCAGTCGCGGAAGTTGTCGAACTGCAGCGGGCGCTCGAACTCGGCGGCGCGCACCAGCGCCATCGCCGCCTGCAGGTCGTCGCGCTTCTTGCCGGTCACGCGCAGCTTCTCGCCGTTGATCTGGCTGTCGACCTTGAGCTTGGCGTCCTTGATGGTCGTCTGGATCTTCTTCGCGAGTTCGCGCTCGATGCCCTGCTTGACCGCCACCGTCTGCCGCGCGCCGGCGACGTTCACCAGCACGTCCTTGAACTCGAGGCAGCGCGCATCGATGCCGCGTGCGATCAGCCGTGCGCGCAGGATGTCGCTGAGCTGCTTGAGCTGGAAGTCGCTCGGCGCCGACATGTTGATGTTCTGGTCTTCGAGCTCGAACGTCGCATCGACGCCCTTGAAGTCGAAGCGCGTTGTCAGCTCGCGGTTGGCCTGGTCGACGGCATTGGTGAGCTCGTGGGCGTCGACTTCCGAAACGATATCGAACGAAGGCATGGCGGATTCCCGTGAAAACGGCGACAGGTTAGCGCAGCGGTCGCGTGGCGACGACGGCCGCTGCGCGATGCTCGTGCGATGACACGATCGATCGCCCCGTTTCCCGCCGTCACCGCGCCGCCGTGCCGCTGCTGATCGCACTCGCGGCGCTGGTCGCGGTGATGGCGCTGGGCGTCGTGCTAGGCGTCGTCGGTCTGGTGCGACGCCCGTTCCGTCGCCCGGTCTGGCAGCCGGTGTTCGGCCCGCCGCTGATGCTGCGGGCGGTGTTGCTCGTCGTCGCGCTGCTGGTCGCGTTCGCCGTCGCGGCGTGGCGTCATCCGGATTCGGTGACCGCGCTCGCGGCGGGGCTGGGCGTCGGACTCGTATTGGGCGCCGGCGCGGGTTTCACCACCGAGCTGCGCCGCGGTGGGCGCTTCGTCGAAGCACGTCCGCACCGGCTCTTCATGGCATTGCTCGCGACCGCGGTGCTCGCACGCGCGCTGCTGTCGGCCGCCGGCGGGCTGACGGTGCTGCCCGCATCGATGCACACCACGTTGCCGATGCTCGGCGGGCTGCTCGGCGGTTATCCGCTCGCGCATGCGCTGGTGCTGCGTGCGCGGCTGCGGCGCTTCGCGAGGTTGCGCGCCGGCGTCTAGCCACGCATCGTGCCGCTTCCGCTTCGGAGCCGTCGATGTCGAGCCGTCCGTCCCGCGCCGTGCTGATGATGCTTGCCGCCGTCGCCAGCTTTTCGCTGATGGACGCGGGCCTGAAGCATCTCAGCGCGCATTACCCGGCGTTCGAAGTCGCGGCCTTGCGTGGTGCGGCGTCGCTGCCGTTCGTGCTGGCGTGGGCGCTGCATCGCGGCGGCATCGCGCCCTTGCTGCGCGTGCGCTGGCCGCTGCACCTGCTGCGCGGCGCGATGGGCGTGGCGATGATGGCGTCATTCGTCTATGCGCTGAAAACGTTGCCGCTGTCGACGGCGTATTCGATCTTCTTCGTCGCGCCGTTGATCGTCACCGCGTTGTCCGTGCCGATCCTGCGCGAGAAGGTTGGGCCGCGACGCTGGACCGCGATCGCGATCGGCCTGCTCGGAACGCTGGTGCTGCTCCGACCGACCGGCGACGGCCTCGTCAGCACTGCGGCGCTCGCGGTATTGCTCGCCGCGACGATGTACGCCGTCAGCGCGATCAGCGTGCGCGTGCTGGCGCGCACCGACAGCACGCAGGCGATGATGGTCTGGCTGCTCATGTTGATGGCAGTCGGCGCAGGTGCGTTCGCATTGCCCGACTGGCATCCCGTGCGCGGCGCGGACGTCGCGGTGCTCGTTGGCATCGGGGTCGCCGGCAGCATCGGCCAGTACGCGGTCACCGAAGCATTCCGGCTCGGCGAGGCCTCGCTCATCGCGCCACTGGAATACACCGCACTCGTCTGGGGCGTACTGCTCGACGTCGCGATCTGGGGCGTGCTGCCCGATGCGATGACCTGGCTCGGCGCCGCCATCATCGTCGGCAGCGGGCTCTACCTGCTGCGACGCGAACGCGTGCGCGCCACTGAAGTCGAAATCGTTACGACCCCGTGAAGCCGACAGGCGGCCTCTTGTGCGCGCCGTCACAGGTTCATCCTCCGCGCACCACAACTCACGGAGGGGATGTAATGGCTCGCATCACGACAACGGTTTCGCTGGCACTCGTACTCGCGGGCGTGCTCGCCGCGCAGCAGGCGGGTGCCGCCACGCGTCGGTCGGTAGAACCGCGCGGGCTGGACCTGCTGCCCAGCAAGCAGGCACTGCGCATGACGCGCGGAAACAAGAGCGTCGCCACGCCGACCATGTCCGCTGCGGCGGTCAGCGTCGATGACGTCGGCGATGTCGATTCGTTCGGTCGCAACCTGACGTGGCTGGGCCTGACGCAGGGCGTGGTCACGCTCGATACCGCGTGCGATCCGGCCAGCACCGATCCGTGCACGCCCATCACCAGCACCACGGTCAACACGAATTTCGCACTCACCGACATTGCGCACAT
This sequence comes from Lysobacter sp. HA35, assembly GCF_054061195.1. Taxonomy (NCBI): domain Bacteria; kingdom Pseudomonadati; phylum Pseudomonadota; class Gammaproteobacteria; order Lysobacterales; family Lysobacteraceae; genus Lysobacter; species Lysobacter sp. HA35. Next base: position 3,105,111 of record NZ_JBSSDY010000001.1, read on the forward strand.
CGCGCTGCCCGGCAAGGCCACGAAGTCGCTGATGTGCTACTGGTTCTCGCCCTTCATCAACGTCACCTATACCAATCCGGGCGCGACGAATGCGGTGTCGCAGCTGCGCTACAACCCGACGCTCACCATCGAGAACCCGGTGCTCGCGGATCCGTCATTGATCGATCCGACCACGGGCCTGCCCTTCAACGGCCACCTGACCTCGAGCATGACGTCCTCGGAGATGTACCAGGTGCCGCTGCCGCCGGGAACCACGATCAGCGAGCGCTATCGCGATTCCGCGGTCTGCATCGCCGGCTTCATCAATCGCCGTACGCTGACCGACACGTTCGGCCTGACCGATGCGCAGGTGAACGAGTTCTTCAAGAAGCCGACGACCGTGCGCCTCAACGTCAGCGGCTCGGTGCGCGGCGTGCAGTCGGCTCAGCTGATCTTCGGTCTGCGCATCATCGGCGACTGACGCGTTTGGCCGGCTTCGGGGCGGACTTCGTCGACCGCTTCGAAGCCGGTTTCGTCGGTGGCGACGGCACGTACACCGTGTCGCCGTAGAGCTTCTGGCAGGTATCGCACCAGAACGCGCGGCGTTTTTTGACGCCGAGATGGCGCTCGAAGCTCAGCGGCGTGTCATCGCGCGGGCAGGTCTTCTTCGCGTGCACCTGCCAGTGCTTGCGTAGGGTGAACTCCTTCTTCCATTCGTAGAAGTCGAAGCTGTAGTCGCGCGCCTCGCGGATCATGTCGCCGAGCTTGCGCGGCGGCAGGTCGCCCACGCGCGTCGCGGGATGCACGCGGATGCGGTGCAGCACCTCGTTCTTGATGATGTTGCCGACGCCGGCGAATACGTCCTGCTCGAGCAGCGCATCCGCGCAGATCGTGTTCGGCATGTCCTTGAGCTTGCGACGCGCCGCCTTGGGGTCCCATTCGTCCGCCATGACATCGGCGGTGAAGTCGTAGGCCTCGTCCAGCGGTTCCTCGATGTAGCGCACCGAGCACGAATAGAAGTTCAGCTCGCGCTTGCGGGTGAAGCGCAACGACAGCCGCGGCGTCTTTTCTTCCTTGCGTTCGTCGATCGCATAGCTGCCGAACATCAGCATGTGGATGCGGATCGAGAAATCGCCGAAATCCAGCAGGAAATGCTTGCCCCAGGTACGAATCGCGCGCAGCCGCGAGCCGGGCAGGCGTTCGAGCGGTTGCTTGGTGTTGCCAGTGGCTTCGAGCACCTTGAGCCCGACCAGCGACTCGGTGGCTTCGCGCAGGATGACGAGTGAGGGGCCTTCGGGCATCGCTCAGTTCCTGAGGTTCGCGACGCTGCCCTGCAGCGCGGCGGCGAGCCCGGCGTCGCCGCTGAGCAGCGCCTTCCATTGCAGGTCGAGGCCTTTGCGACGGCCCTTCTGCACAAGCCGCAGCCCGTCCTTGTCGATGGTGAGCGTGTAGGCCTGCCCGCCGACGTCGAGTTCGCGACGCAACGGCCCGTCGAGTTTCGTCGTCATCGCGGCACTCCCGTGGTTGACCTGCAGGCTAGCGGCCGCGCGACGGACGACGCGTGAATCCATGCGCCAAACAGAACGGGCCCCGAAGGGCCCGCTCCGTTCCCGCTGTCGCGAGCTGTTACCAGCGCGTGCCGATACCGACGCCGACCACTACCGGATTCGCCTTCACTTCGCCGGCCTTGACGCCGTCGACCGAAAGATCCGAGTTGCCGTGCAGGTAGCGCACGTCACCGCGGGCGAACCAGTGCTCGCCGAGGTTGACGTCCGCGCCCACCGTGGCCATCGGGCCCTGCGCGGTGTCCACGCCGATGCGATGGCCCGACAGCGCCGCGCCGGCCTGTGCGGACTCGTCGTCGTAGTTCATCTGGTAGTAGCCCAGGCCCACGAACGGACGCACCGTCTTGTCCGGCGAGCCGAAGTGGTACTGGCCGCTCAGTGCATACGGCTGCGCATCGACGCTGCCGACCTTGCCGTTCGCCGTGGTCATGCGATAACCGGCCTTGCTGGCGCCCCAGCCTTCGATCGCGATGTTGTCGTTGATGAACCAGCTGGCGCCCAGCGTGCCGACGGCTTCGCCGTCCAGATTGGTTCGTGCCGCCCCGACATTGGCATCGCCCGTCGGATTGTTCAGAGCGACGCCACCGACGATGGCGACGTGCTTGCCGCTGGCGGAACCGGTGCCGGCGTCCTGGGCAAAGGCGCAGGGAGCGACGGCGAGAGTGCCCAGAAGGGCGAGGGTGAGATGCTTCTTCATGGAGTGGCCTCCTTGTAATCGTTTGCAGGGAACGGTCGGCGCCACCGACCGGTGCATGCAACCTAACCTCGTGCGACTGAACCCTCCTTGCCCCGCGGACGGTCGCTTCCACGCGCACGAAACATCGCGTTCGGTAGTCGCGCGTCGATGTAATGTCGAGGCGCGGTTGGCGCAATCGTCGCCAGAGGCGAGAATGGTGGTTTGGCAATATTCATTGCGGAGTCCTGCATGGCTGACCTGAAGGAAGCGCGCGTCCCCGACATCGGCAACTACGACGACGTCCCCGTCATCGAGGTGCTCGTGTCCGTGGGCGACACGGTGAAAGCCGACCAGGGCCTCGTCACGCTCGAGTCCGACAAGGCGACGATGGAAGTGCCCGCGCCGTTCGCCGGCGTGGTGCGCGAGCTCAAGGTCAAGGTCGGCGACAAGCTCGCCGAAGGCGCACTGGTCGCGATGATCGAGCCGGCCGACGCAGCCGCGCCCGCCGCAGCGACGTCCGGTCCGTCGTCGAACGGTGCGCAGCCGGGCGCCGATACCGCGCAGGTCGCGACGTCTTCGTCGCAGCCGCGTCCCGCCGAAACGCCGAACCGCGTCGAGCCTGTCGCCGTATCCGGTGAACCCGACAAGCTCACCCAGCGCGACATCGCCACGCACGGCGGTGCCGCGACCACCATGACCGCGCCGATGCCGCCCGCCGAACCGCGCACGCCGCCGGTGACCTTCGACGCCGGCGAGCTGATGCCCGATGCCGTGCCCTACGCGAGCCCCGCGGTGCGCCTGTTCGCGCGCGAACTCGGCGTCGACCTTGCGCGCGTCAGTGGCAGCGCGAAGGGTGGCCGCATCACCAAGGAGGACGTGCAGCAGCACGTCAAGCAGGTGATGTCGGGCGCGACCGCCGCGCCGTCGGCGGGCGGTGCATCGCTCGGTGGTGGCCTCAACCTGCTGCCGTGGCCGAAGGTGGACTTCGCGAAGTTCGGCGAGATCGAAGTGCGTGAACTCTCGCGCATCAGGAAGCTCTCCGGCGCGAACCTCGCACGCAACTGGGCGATGATCCCGCACGTCACGCAGCACGACGATGCGGACATCACGCAGCTCGAAGAACTGCGCGTCGCGCTCAACAAGGAAAACGAGAAGAGCGGCGTCAAGGTGACGATGCTCGCGTTCCTGATGAAGGCGGTGGTCGCCGCGCTCAAGAAATATCCGGACTTCAACGCATCGCTCGACGCGAGCGGTGAGAAGCTGGTGCTGAAGAAGTATTTCCACGTGGGCTTCGCGGCGGACACGCCGAACGGCCTCGTGGTGCCGGTGATCCGCGACGTCGACAAAAAGGGCGTGGTCGAACTCGCGCAGGAAACCAGCGAGCTCGCGAAGAAGGCCCGCGACGGCAAGCTCGGCCCGGCCGACATGACCGGTGGCTGCTTCTCGATCAGCTCGCTCGGCGGCATCGGCGGCACCAGCTTCACGCCGATCGTCAATGCGCCGGAAGTCGCGATCCTCGGAGTGTCGAAGTCGGCGATCAAACCGGTGTGGGACGGCGCGCAGTTCCAGCCGCGCCTGATCCTGCCGCTGTCGCTGAGCTATGACCACCGCGTGATCGACGGCGCATCGGCCGCGCGCTTCACCGCATATCTCGCGCAGCTCATGGCCGACATGCGGCGCGTGCTGCTCTGACGATGCCGCACGCGCAGACGGCGCGCGACCTGCACGCGGCCGGCGCGCGCGTGCGCGACGCCGCGCAGGACGGCTGGCAGGGCGTGCAGCCGTTCCTCGACTACGAACTCGTGCGCGTCGCGGGGCTCGACCTCACGGTCGGCGACCTCGCGTCGGCGATCGTGCTGCTCATCCTGTTCTTCGCGGCGTCGCGCTTCATCGGCCGCGCGCTCACACGCTACGGCGAACGCGAAGGTGCCAACGCCGCATCGATCTACACGATCAGTCGCGTCGTGCGTTACGCGCTGCTGTTCTTCGGCGTGCTCATCGCGCTGGAAGTCGCCGGTATCCCGGTGTCGAAATTCACCGTGTTCGCGGGCGCGATCGGCGTCGGCCTGGGCTTCGGCCTGCAGGCGATCTTCAACAACTTCCTGTCCGGCCTGATCCTGCTGTTCGATCGTTCGATCAAGATCGGCGACTTCGTCGAGCTCGAATCCGGCGTGCACGGCGTCGTGCGCGACATCAAGATCCGCGCGACGCGCATCAGCACCAACGACAACCTCAACATCCTCGTGCCCAACGCGGAGTTCGTGAGCGGCCGCGTGGTGAACTGGACGCTGCTGGAAGCGTCGCGCCGCATGCGCATTCCGTTCGGCGTCGCCTACGGCACCGACAAGGAAGTCGTGAAGAAGGCCGCGCTCGAAGCCGCGTGCGAGGTGCCCTTTACGCTCGCGAAAGAAGGCCCGCGCGGCCCGCAGGTGTGGTTGGTCGAGTTCGCTGAAAGCCGCCTCGAGTTCCAGCTGATCGTCTGGCTCAACGCCGAGGCCACGCGTCGGCCGTCGACGGTGAAGGCGGCCTACAACTGGGCGTTGCACACTGCGCTGCAGCGATACGGTATCGAGATTCCGTTCCCGCAGCGCGACCTGCACGTGCGCAGCCTGTTCGGACACGAAGGTGTCGAGGCGATGGCAATGATGAGCGGCCGCGTGATTCCGGAAACGGACGACGCAGTGCCGGCAGCGCCGCTGCCGACGGCGAACGAGCGCACGGCGCTCGCCGAGAACGACGCGCTACGCGACGTCGAACGCGAGATCCATGAAGATCCACCGGCCGCCCCCGCGGGCGCCGGACCGACCCCGGAGGAGAAGTGATGGCGACCCCGATCGAAGTGAAAGTGCCCGACATCGGCGGCTTCGATGACGTACCGGTGATCGAGGTACTCGTCGCCGTCGGCGATCGCGTAGCGAAGGACCAGGGCCTCGCGACCCTCGAATCCGACAAGGCGACCATGGAAGTGCCGTCGTCGGCGGAAGGCGTCGTGCGCGAGGTGCGCGTCAAGGTCGGCGACAAGGTGTCGGAAGGCGCGGTGATCGTCGTGCTGAATGCAGAAGGTGCGGGCGATGCAGCGCCCGCTGCGTCGTCGAGTGCGGCTACACCTGCGCCGCAAGCTGCGCCTTCAACACGCGATGCGGTGGCTGCATCACCATCGAGCGCGGAAGCGAAAGGCTACGGTGACGCCAAGCAAGTAGCGCCGGCGCCGCAGCCGTCAGCGCCCGCACCGAAAGCCGCGGCCGCAAGCGGTCGCAAGGCCGATGTCGAATGCCGCATGCTCGTGCTCGGCGCCGGCCCCGGCGGTTACACCGCTGCATTTCGCGCGGCCGACCTCGGCCTCGACACCGTGCTCGTCGAGCGTTACGCGTCGCTCGGCGGCGTCTGCCTCAACGTCGGCTGCATTCCGTCCAAGGCGCTGCTGCATGCGGCGGCGGTGATCGATGAGGCGCAGCATGCAAAGGACTACGGCATCGATTTCGGCGCGCCGAAGATCCAGCTCGATGCGCTGCGCACGTACAAGGACAAGGTCGTCGGCCAGCTCACCAAGGGCCTGTCCGGCATGGCCAAGCAGCGCAAGGTGCGCGTGGTGCAGGGCACCGGTCGTTTCGTGTCGGCGAATGAAGTCGAAGTGCAGGGCGACGCCGGCACGCAGCTGATCCGCTTCGAGCAATGCATCATCGCCGCGGGCTCGCAGGCGGTGAAGCTGCCGAACTTCCCGTGGGACGACAAGCGCGTCATGGACTCGACCGACGCGCTCGATCTCGCGGATATTCCGAAGTCGTTGCTGGTCGTCGGTGGCGGCATCATCGGTCTGGAAATGGCGACGGTGTACCGCGCGCTGGGTTCGCAGGTCACGGTGGTCGAACTCGGCGCCCAGCTGATGCCGGGCGCGGACATCGATCTCGTCAAGCCGCTTGCCGATCGCCTGAAAAAGCAGGGCGTCACCGTGCACCTCAACGTCAAGGCGTCGGGTGTCGAAGCGTCGAAGTCGGGGATCAAGGTGACGTTCGAAGGCGAAGGCGCACCGTCGCCAACGTCGTTCGATCGCGTGCTCGTTGCGGTCGGTCGCGTGCCGAACGGCGCGAAGATCGGCGCCGAAGCCGCGGGCGTGCAGGTCAGCGATCGCGGCTTCATTCCGGTCGACCGGCAGATGCGCACGAACGTGCCGCACATCTTCGCGATCGGTGACGTCGTCGGTAACCCGATGCTCGCGCACAAGGCCACGCACGAAGGCAAGCTCGCCGCTGAAGTCGCGTCGGGCGAAAAGCGGGAATGGGTGGCGCGCGTGATTCCGTCGGTGGCGTACACCGATCCGGAGATCGCGTGGGTCGGCGTCACCGAAACCGAAGCGAAGGCGAAGGGCCTGAAGGTCGGCGTCGGCAAGTTCCCGTGGGCGGCGAGCGGTCGCGCGATCGGCATCGGTCGCACCGAAGGGTTCACCAAACTCGTGTTCGACGAAGCCACGCATCGCGTCATCGGCGGCGGCATCGTCGGCGTGCATGCGGGTGATCTGATCGCCGAAGTGGGGCTGGCGATCGAGATGGGGTGCGAGGTCGCCGACATCGGCATGACGATCCATCCGCATCCGACGCTCAGCGAGTCGGTGGGCATGGCGGCCGAAGTGTTCGAAGGCACGATCACCGACCTCTACATTCCGAAGAAGAAGTGAGGTCGTCGCGCATGCGCGGTTGCATGCGCCGGCTGCACAAATAAAAAGCCCCGGCCGGAGCCGGGGCGTTCGCGAAGCCACCGTCGACGAGGAGAGGCGTCATGGCCGGCGCGGACATGGAGTACGACCGGGCCTTTTTCGAAAGGTTCCGCCGCGTCGCGCGATGGCGATGAGCGGTCGCAGGCGGCGGTAGTTCGCTGCTTGGGCGCGCCCAAGCGGGCGTAGACCGTGAGGTGGCACGCGATCTGTCGTCGACCGACGCGGACCTAGAGCGAGGCCAGTCCCGGACCGTCAGGGTCGGCTAGCTGAAGCGGCCGACCGACCCGGCGTGGCTTCCGCCGGTTGCCCGGAAAACTCACGCCCTTTATACTTTTGGGGCTCCACAGGGCGCTTTCGCGCCGTCCTCCAGACCGACGATCCCCGCGTGCACGATCCATTGTCCGCAGGCCGCCGGCTGGCGTCGCGTGCGATCGTCTGGCAAGCCGGCGCGACGGCGTTGGCCACGCTGGCCTTCCTCCCCCTCGGTGTGCGCGATGCGCTCGCGACGGCGGTGGGTGGCGGCGCGGTCGTCGCGGCGGCGCTGGTGTCGATGCTGATCGCCCTTGGCGGCGGGATCGGCACCGCCGGTCTCGCGATGGCGCGACTCCTGTTGGGCATGGCGGCCAAGTGGGCCACGGTCGCCATTGTGATCATCCTCGGCCTCGCCGTCTGGCGCCTGCCTCCGCTCGCACTTCTGGTGGGCGTACTGGTGGCGACAGTGGCGGCCGTCCCGGCCCAACTTCTGAATCGATAGGTGTCTTCAGTGAGCGAGCAGACCGGTTCCGGCGGCGGCCTGAACGAGTACATCCAGCATCACCTGACCCAGAACACCATCCAGCTGGGCGGTGGCGGCTTCCACATCGATACGTGGGTGGTCTCGCTGGTGCTGGGACTGATCTTCATCCTGTGGTTCGGCATGGCCGCGCGCCGCGCGACCGCCGGCATCCCGTCCAAGGGTCAGGCGTTCGTCGAGCTCATCCTCGAATTCGTCGACGGCCAGGTGAAGGACACGTTCCACGGCGACCGTCGTTCGATCACGCCGCTCGCGCTCACGATCTTCGTGTGGGTCGTGATGATGAACTGCATGGACCTGCTGCCGCTCGACGCACCGGGCTTTGCAGTCAAGACCGTCTCCGGCGCCGAAGCCGCGCACCACACCTTCTTCCGCTGGGTGCCGACCGCCGACCTCAACACCACGTTCGGTCTGTCGGTGCCGGTGTTCTTCATCATCCTTTACCACTCGATGAAGGCGAAGGGCATCGGCGGTTTCGGCAAGGAGTTGCTGACCGCGCCGTTCCACGCGCACGGCGCCGTCGCCAAGATCGTCCTCGCGCCGGCGAACCTCGGCCTCAATCTGATCGAGTACTGCGTCAAGCCGGTCAGCCTCGCGATGCGACTGTTCGGCAACATGTACGGCGGCGAGCTCGTCTTCATGCTGATCGCCGGCCTGCTTGGCGGCAGCCTCTACACCTTCCTGCCGGGCGTGGCGTTCAACGTCGCCTGGGCACTGTTCCACATCCTGATCGTGCTGCTGCAGGCCTTCATTTTCATGATTCTCACCGTCGTCTACATCGCCGGCGCGTACGAGAGCCACTGATCCCGATTCCGCTGTCGCGGTACCGCTCCACCCTTTCGTTCCACCCTTCAAACTTCACTTAAATCCGCAGGAGAAACACCATGGAATTCATCGCTCATCTGCAGGGCATGACCGCGATCGCGATCGGCATGATGGTCGGCCTGGGCGCGATCGGCGCCTGCCTCGGCATCGCGCTGATGGGCTCGAAGTTCCTCGAGTCGGCCGCGCGTCAGCCGGAGCTGGTCCCGATGCTGCAGGGCCGTATGTTCCTGCTCGCCGGCCTGATCGACGCCGCGTTCATCATCGCGCTCGCCGTCGGCCTGTTGTTCGCGTTCGGCAACCCGCTCCTCGGCGCCGTCCAGGCCGCCGCGAACGCTGGCTGATCGCCCGCTGTCCTGCTTCAAGGCCGCCCGCACTCGCGGGCGGCTGACCGGGCCCAAACGCCCGACTCGCGATCACCGGAGCTGTCATGAATATCAACATGACCTTCTTTGGCCAGATGCTCACCTTCGCGGTGCTGATCTGGGTCACCATGAAGTTCATCTGGCCGCCGTTGAACGCGGCCATCGAGGAGCGTCAGCGCAAGATCGCTGAAGGCCTCGCCGCGGCCGACAACAGTCAGAAGAAGCTGGAAGAAGCGCAGCAGAACGCCGACGTGGCGATCCGCGAAGCGCGCAGCAAGGCCAACGAGATCATCGAGCAGGCGCACCAGCGCGCGAGCCAGATCCTCGAGCAGGCGCAGTCCGAAGCGGTGGCCACGGCCAATCGCCAGAAGGATGCCGCGCAGGCCGAGATCGACGCCGCCGCGAATCGTGCCCGCGAGGAACTGCGTTCGCAGGTCGCGTCGCTCGCCGTCGCCGGTGCCGAGAAGGTACTGCGTCGCGAGATCGATCCGAATGCCCACCGCGCGCTGCTCGACGAGCTGGCCGCCCAGCTCTGACGGAGATGCATTGATGAGCCAGGCACTGACCCTTGCCCGTCCCTACGCCCGCGCCGCGTTCAACGCCGCGCGGGACGAAGGCCGTGTCACCGCGTGGTCGCAGGCGCTGGCCTTCGCTGCGCGCGTCGCCGCCGACCCGCAGGCGCAGGCGGTGCTGAAGCATCCGCAGCTGACCTCCGACAACGCGTCGAGCCTGCTCGCGATCGACGGCGCCGATGCATCGGTGCAGCGTTTCGTGACGATGCTCGCCGACAACCGCCGACTCGAGCTGCTGCCCGAGATCGCCGGCCTGTTCGAACAGCTGCGCGCCGAGGCCGAGCGCGTCGTCAAGGCGCGCGTGACCTCCGCATCGCAGCTCAGCGACGCCGAGCTCGCCGCGATCCGCGACGGCCTCAAGCGCCGTTTCGGCCGCGAGGTCGAACTGGAACCGGCGATCGACACGTCGCTGATCGGCGGCGCGGTGATCGATGCCGGCGACGTCGTGATCGACGGCTCGGTCAAGGGCAAGCTCGAGCGCCTGCAGTCGGCGCTCGCCGCGTAAGCCCACGAATTCATCTACTCCCGGCGTCCGCGTCGGAACCAGGGAAACTCCCATGCAGAACACGCTCAACCCGTCCGAAATCAGCGAACTGATCAAGACCCGCATCGAGCAGGTCGGTCTGGCCGCCGAAGCCCGCAACGAAGGCACGGTCACGTCGGTCTCCGACGGCATCGTCCGCATCTTCGGCCTGGCCGACGTGATGCAGGGCGAAATGATCGAGCTGCCGGGCAATACCTTCGCGCTCGCGCTGAACCTCGAGCGCGACTCCGTCGGCGCCGTCGTCCTCGGTGACTACGAGCACCTGCGCGAAGGCGCCGTGGCCAAGACCACCGGCCGCATCCTCGAAGTGCCGATCGGCGACCAGCTGCTCGGTCGCGTGCTCAATGCACTCGGCGAGCCGATCGATGGCAAGGGCCCGCTGGGTCACAGCCTGTCGGCACCGGTCGAGCGGGTTGCCCCGGGCGTGATCTGGCGCAAATCGGTCGATCAGCCCGTGCAGACCGGCTACAAGTCGGTCGACGCCATGATCCCGATCGGCCGCGGCCAGCGCGAACTGATCATCGGCGACCGCCAGACCGGCAAGACCGCGATGGCCGTCGACGCGATCATCGCGCAGAAGGGCACCGGTATTAAGTGCATCTACGTCGCGATCGGCCAGAAGAACTCGACCGTCGCGAACGTTGTGCGCCGCCTGGAAGAGCAGGGCGCGCTCGCGCACACGATCGTCGTCGCCGCGACCGCTTCGGAATCGGCCGCGATGCAGTACATCGCGCCGTACGCCGGCTGCGCCATGGGCGAGTACTTCCTCGACCGCGGCCAGGACGCGCTGATCATTTACGACGACCTGTCCAAGCACGCCGTCGCGTACCGCCAGATCTCGCTGCTGCTGCGCCGTCCGCCGGGCCGCGAAGCGTATCCGGGCGACGTGTTCTACCTGCACTCCCGCCTGCTCGAGCGCGCCTCGCGCGTGTCCGAGGAGTACGTCGAGAAGTTCACCAACGGTAGCGTCAAGGGCCAGACCGGTTCGCTGACCGCGCTGCCGATCATCGAGACGCAGGCGGGCGACGTGTCCGCGTTCGTCCCGACGAACGTCATCTCGATCACCGACGGCCAGATCTTCCTCGAGACCGACCTGTTCAACGCCGGCATCCGCCCGGCCGTGAACGCGGGTATCTCGGTGTCGCGCGTCGGTGGCGCTGCGCAGACCAAGATCATCAAGAAGCTGTCGGGCGGCATCCGCATCGCGCTCGCCCAGTACCGTGAACTCGCGGCGTTCGCGCAGTTCGCGTCGGACCTCGACGAAGCGACCCGCAAGCAGCTCGAGCGCGGCCAGCGCGTCACCGAGCTGATGAAGCAGAAGCAGTACGCACCGCTGTCGATCTCCCTGCAGGCACTGTCGATCTACGCGGTCGACAAGGGCTACATGGACGACGTGCCGGTGTCGAAGATCGGCGCGTTCGAAGCCGGCCTGCATTCGCACTTCACCAACACGCAGGGCGAGCTTGCCGACCGCATCACGCAGACCGGCGCGTGGGACGACTCGATCGAGAACACCTTCAAGCAGGTGATCGCCGAGTTCAAGCAGACGGGCAGCTGGTAAATCCAGCCGTCATCCGGGCGCGGTGAATCGCGCCCGATCCCGGTTAGCAGCACACAAGCGAGCGAGAGATGGCAGGCGGACGCGAAATCAAATCGAAGATCAAGAGCGTGCAGAACACCCGCAAGGTGACGCGCGCGCTTGAAATGGTCTCCGCCTCGAAGATCCGCAAGGCGCAGGACCGCATGAAGACCTCGCGCCCATACGCGCGGGTCATGAAGCAGGTGATCGGCCATCTCGCGCAGGCGAGCGGCGACTACCAGCATCCGTACATGGTCGAGCGTGCGAACGTGAAGCGCGTCGCGTACGTGATCGTGTCGAGCGATCGCGGCCTCGCTGGCGGCCTCAACAACAACATGTTCCGCAAGCTGGTCGGCGAGTTCCGCCGCTGGCACGAGCAGGGCGTTGAGATCGACGTGGTCACGATCGGTCAGAAGGCGTCGGTGTTCTTCCGTCGCCTGAAGGTCAACCTGATCGGCTCGGTCACCCACATGGGCGACATCCCGAAGCTCGAGCAGGTCGTGGGCGTGGTGAAGGTGGTGCTGGACGCGTACGAGGCCGGCTCGGTCGACCGCGTGTTCGTCTGCTACAACCACTTCGTCAACACGATGACGCAGCAGGCCACGTTCGACCAGTTGCTTCCGCTGCCGGCCGCGACCACGAAGGTGGCGCAGCACGACTGGGACTACATCTACGAACCCGATGCACCGACGGTGCTCGAGCACGTGCTCTCGCGCTACATCGAGTCGCTGGTCTACCAGGCCGTGCTCGAGAACGTGGCGTCGGAACATGCGGCGCGCATGGTCGCGATGAAGGCCGCATCGGACAACGCCAGCAAGCTGATCGGCACGCTGCAGCTCGTCTACAACAAGGCCCGCCAGGCCGCGATCACCCAGGAAATCTCGGAGATCGTCGGCGGCGCGGCGGCGGTCTAAACGCCGCAACCCGCTGAGCGCGTCACCCGCGCTCGCATCCAACGAATCGATTTGCCAAGGAAACAACCATGAACGCTCAGGTCACTCCCAGCACCACGGGCACCATCGTCCAGATCATCGGCGCGGTCGTCGACGTCGAGTTCCCGCGCGATGCAGTGCCGCGCGTGTACGACGCGCTGAAGGTCGAAGGCACCGCGATCACGCTCGAAGTCCAGCAGCAGCTCGGCGACGGCGTGGTGCGCACGATCGCACTCGGCTCGACCGACGGCCTGAAGCGCAACCTGGTCGCAACGAACACCGGCAGCGCGATCTCGGTGCCGGTCGGCGCCGGTACGCTCGGCCGCATCATGGACGTGCTCGGTCGTCCGATCGACGAGGCCGGCCCGGTCGAAGCTTCGGCGCATTGGGAAATCCACCGCGCTGCGCCGTCGTACGAGGATCAGTCCTCGGGCAACGACCTGCTCGAAACCGGCATCAAGGTCATCGACCTGATGTGCCCGTTCGCGAAGGGCGGCAAGGTCGGCCTGTTCGGCGGCGCCGGCGTCGGCAAGACCGTCAACATGATGGAACTCATTAACAACATCGCGAAGGCGCATGCGGGTCTGTCCGTGTTCGCCGGCGTGGGCGAGCGTACCCGCGAGGGCAACGACTTCTACCACGAGATGAAGGACTCGAACGTCCTCGACAAGGTCGCGATGGTCTACGGCCAGATGAACGAGCCGCCGGGCAACCGCCTGCGCGTCGCGCTGACCGGCCTGACCATGGCCGAGTACTTCCGCGACGAGAAGGACGAGTCGGGCAAGGGCAAGGACGTTCTGCTGTTCGTCGACAACATCTACCGCTACACGCTGGCCGGTACCGAAGTGTCCGCGCTGCTCGGCCGTATGCCGTCGGCCGTCGGTTACCAGCCGACGCTCGCTGAAGAGATGGGCGTGCTGCAGGAACGCATCACCTCGACCAAGACCGGTTCGATCACCTCGATCCAGGCCGTGTACGTGCCCGCGGACGACCTGACCGATCCGTCGCCGGCGACGACGTTCGCCCACCTCGACGCCACCGTCGTGCTGTCGCGAAACATCGCTTCGCTGGGTATCTACCCGGCGGTCGACCCGCTCGACTCGACGTCGCGCCAGCTCGATCCGAACGTCATCGGTAACGAGCACTACGACGTTGCGCGCAAGGTGCAGTCGACGCTCCAGAAGTACAAGGAGCTCAAGGACATCATCGCGATCCTCGGCATGGACGAGCTGTCGGAAGAAGACAAGCAGGCCGTGTCGCGCGCGCGCAAGATCGAGCGCTTCTTCTCGCAGCCGTTCCACGTGGCGGAAGTCTTCACCGGTTCGCCGGGCAAGTACGTCTCGCTGAAGGACACGATCCGCGGCTTCAAGATGATCGTCGAAGGTGAAGCGGACCACCTGCCGGAGCAGGCGTTCTACATGGTCGGCGGCATCGAGGAAGCCTTCGAGAAGGCCAAGAAGATCGTCGGCTGAGCCGACTGATCGACACGGCGCCGATGCGAGTCGGCGCCGACGCCCTCCGAAACAAACGAGAAGACCATGGCATCCACCATCCGTTGCGACATCGTCAGCGCCGAGCAGGAGATCTTCCACGGCGACGCCGAACTGGTCGTCGCGACCGGCGAACTCGGTGAGCTCGGCATCGCGCCGAAGCACGCGCCGCTGATCACCCGCCTGAAGCCGGGCAAGGTTGTCGTCACCCTGCCGGGTGGCGAGCGCCTGGACTTCGCGATCTCCGGCGGCATTCTCGAAGTGCAGCCGAACGTCGTGACCGTGCTGGCCGACACCGCGGTGCGCGCCGAGGACATCGACGAGGCGGCGGTTCGCGCGGCGAAGGAAGAAGCCGAGCGCATCCTCGCGCAGAAGGACACGAAGATGTCGCTCGAGGAAGCGCAGAACCAGCTCGCGATGTCGATCGCGCAGCTGTCGGCGCTGGAGCGTCTGCGCAAGAACCTCAAGCACTGAGGTCGCGCGTGACGCATGCGGAAACGCCGGCCCTTGGGCCGGCGTTTTTGTTTGTGGGATCGACGCGAACGAATTCGCGCATCACTGGAAGTCGCGCGAGCGCACCAGAAGCGAGCCGAGCAATTCGTTGAGGTTTTCCAGTCGCGTCGCGATGAGATGTCGCACGCCGTCCTTCGATTCGAGACGGCCACGTACCCGCATCAGCTTCGACTCCATCAGTGCCCGGCGATCGCGCTCGGCGATACGGCGCTGTACGACGACGTTGACCATTCCATCCTCATCTTCGAGCGTGAGGAACGTGATGCCGCTCGCCGTCTGCGGACGCTGGCGAAGCGTAACGAGGCCGGCGAAGGCGACCGCCGATTCATTCGGCAGCGTGGCGAGGTCACGAGAGCGCGGGCACCCCTTTCGCATCAGCACGCTGCGAAGTCGCGACAGGGGATGCCGGTTGAGCGTGAGTCCGATCGTTTCGTAGTCGGTGCGGATCTCGTCGTCGATATGTGGCATGGCAAGCGCGACACTCGGTTCGGCCGTCGGCATATCGAAGAGCGGACGCTGTGCTTCGACACCCATCACCTGCCAGCGCGCCTTGTGTCGATGGCCGAGCAGGCCGCGGAGTGCGCCGGCGTCGGCGAGCAGATCGCGTTCGCGTCCATCGAGCGACGCACGCAGACAGAGGTCGGTGGCATCGGTGAACATTCTTTCGCTACGCGCCGCTTCGATGCGACGGGCGCATTTTTCGTCGAAGCCTTTGATCAGGCACAGGCCGAGGCGCAGCGAGGGTTGGTGTGAAAGATCATCCGGCGCGCCACGGAATTCGAGCGAACAGTCCCAGTCGCTGTATCGGATGTCGACGGGGCGAATCTCCACGCCATGACGTCGCAGGTCCTGCACGATCTGGCTCGGCGAATAGAAGCCCATCGGCTGCGAGTTGAGCAGCGCGGCAGCGAAGGCGACGGGCTCGTGGCATTTGAGCCATGCGCTCTGCCAACAGAGGATGGCGAAGCTGGCTGCGTGTGATTCAGGGAAACCGTAGCTGCCGAAGCCTTCGATCTGTTTGAAGATGCGCTCGGCAAAATCCGGTGGATAACCATTCTTCAACATGCCACCGATCAGCCGGTTTCGATGAGTCAGCACCGAGCCATTGCGTTTCCAGGCGGCCATCGAGCGTCTTAATGCATCGGCATCTTCGCCGGAGTAGCTGGCGGCGGTCATCGCTATCTGCATAACCTGTTCCTGGAAAAGCGGGACACCCATCGTGCGGCCCAGCACGGTGTCGAGCTCGGGCTTGGGACTTTTTGCAGGGGTGCCTGTGCGCCGGCATTCCAGATAGGGCTGGACCATGTCGCCCTGGATCGGCCCGGGTCGCACGATCGCGATCTGGATGACCAAGTCATAGAAACAGGCCGGCTTCATGCGCGGCGCCATCGACATCTGCGCACGTGATTCGATCTGGAACACGCCGATGCTGTCAGCGCGTTGGATCATCTCGAAGACCTTCTGCCCTTGATCGGTGCGTTCGTCGTCGAGCATGAGGTCGGCCGGCGTGATTTTTCGACGGCCGGTATCGGCAAGCAGGTTCAGTGTCTTGCGGATACAGGTGAGCATGCCGAGCGCGAGGCAGTCGACCTTGAGCATGCCCATGTATTCGATGTCGTCCTTGTCCCACTGCACGACGGTACGGTCGTCCATCGCGGCGTTTTCGACCGGCACGAGCGTGGACAGCGGTTGCTCCGAGATGAGGAAGCCGCCGGGATGCTGTGACAGATGGCGAGGAAAACCGATGAGCTGTTCGGAAAGACGCACCAGTCGACGCATCAATGGCGCATCGGGGTCGAAGCCGCGCTCACGCAGATACTGTGCTGCCGGCGCTTCGCCTCCCCAGCGGTCGAGGCTGCGTGCGAGTTCGGAGATCTGGTCCTCCGGCATGCCGAGCGCACGTCCGACGTCGCGTACCGCACTGCGACCGCGATAGGCGATGACGACAGTTGCCAGTGCGGCGCGTTCGCGCCCATAGCGTTGGAAGACGTATTGCAGAACCTCCTCGCGTCGCTCGTGTTCGAAGTCGACGTCGATGTCCGGCGGTTCGTTTTTTCGATTTCTTGAGATGAAACGCTCGAGCAGAAGATTGGCGTGGCCCGGCCGCAGCTCGGTGATGCCAAGCGCATAGCAGACCGCGGAATTGGCGGCCGAGCCACGGCCCTGGCAGAGGATTCCGCGTTCGCGCGCGAAGCGGACGACGTCGTGGACAGTAAGGAAGAATTTCTCGAATCCGAGTTCTTCGATCAGCTCGAGTTCCTTTTCGAGAAGCCGGCGCGCTTTGGCTTTCTGAAGATCAGTGGCCGGGAGTGCATTCCAGCGGGCTTCGATGCCGTCATCGACAAGCTTGCGCAACCAGCTCGATGCGGTGTGGCCATCACCGATCACCTCGTGCGGGTACTCGTAAGTGAGTTCGTGCTTGAGGTCGAACGTACAGCGCGATGCGATGCGGACGGTCTCGTCGAGAAGCTCGCGTGGATAAAGCGACGCCAGCGTCGTCCGGTCGCGAAGGTGGCGCTCGCTGTTGGGAAACAACGCGTAGCCGGCTTCGCGCAGCGAAGTGCGCAGACGTATTGCGGTCATTACGTTCTGCAACGTGCGACGGCCGCGGATATGCATGTGTACATCGCCGCTCGCCACACAGGGCAGGCCGAGTTTTATGCCGAGCTCCTGCAGTTGTCGTGTTCGTGCGGCATCGTCGGGGCCGCGATGAAGCTCGACCGCGATCCAGCACCGCGACGGGAACCGCTCGGCGAGCCAGCGTCCTTGCGCGACATTGGGCTCGGCGCCGGGCAGCCACAGTGCAAGCAGGCCATCGAGCGGACGATCGAAGTCGCTGGCGAGCAGGCGGTAGTGCCCCTTCTCGGCACGTCGACGGGCCGCGGTGATGAGCGAACACAGCGCGACGTAACCTGCTTTCGATTCGACGAGAAGCACACAACGCGGCCCATCTTCGATCGACATCTCACTGCCAACGATCAACGGCAGGTCGACATCCTTTGATGCCTGCAGGGCACGCACGATGCCGGCGAGCGTGCACTCATCGGTAATGGCGAGCGCTGCATAACCTTGGCGTTTCGCGCGTTGGAACAGCTCACGCGCGTTGGAGGCGCCGCGCTGGAAGCTGAAGTCGGAGAGGCAGTGCAACTCGGCGTAAGCCGGTAGCGTGTCGAGCGTCGGCAGTGCCATGGCTCAACCGAACAGGCCATGCAGGATGAAGTCCGTATCGGCGCAGGCATCGCGGAACGCCCAGAGCCGTTGCCCGGCAAAGGTATCGACGACGAAATAGTCGCGACGGATGTCGTTGTCGTCCCACCAGCCTGTTTCGATGCGCTCGGGCCCCGAATGCACGGTGTCGATGTGCTCACGGCAGGCCACAGGCATAGGCAGCAACCAGCCGGGACGCAACGGCATCGACTGCGGTAGCGAGCGTGCAAGACCTTCGTCGAGAACGACACATTCGGGGCGATGATCCGCACGCCAGCTTGGCGGCCGCACAGCAGTGTCGCCAAGGCGGGCACGCAGCCGTTCGCGCAACTGCGGCCATGGCAGGTGCTGATGTGTGCGGGCATCGAACAGGTCACCGGCTTCCGGCACGAATGGCGGAAGTTCGGCCGTACACAACCGCAGTCCGCGTACCGGTGCCGGGACGTGTATCTGTTCCAGCCGGCCGCGCGAGAGTTCGAATAGCGCCGCGGCTTCACGTTCGGGTGTCAGCAGGCCGATGACGACTTCACTGTCGGGTTTGCGCTCGTGTTCGAGCCACAGGCTGAAACGCTGCACGCCGCCGTCGCGGCTACGCAGGAACGTCGAGAGATCCGCAGTCAGGCGACGCAACGGAAACAGGAGTGCCTGGCTGGATTCGACGTCGTACTCGAACTCGATACGCGCTTCGAAGCGATCGGCTGGGCGATGCCAGGTCAACGACGACGGTGTACCCGTTTCGAGCCGGTCGATGTGATCGAGCACGGCAGTCGAAAAACGTCGCGCGATCGACGATCGCGGCACGCCTTTCAGTTCGCGCCATCGACGCAGGCCCATGCGGGCGAGCGCGGTGCATACGTCATGCGGCAAGCCCGTGCGCGCAATCGGTAATTCACCCAGTCGTGCACGCAAGTCGCCCTCATCGACGATCAATTCGTCCTGCACGTTTGCGAGCGCACGCGCCGCCCAGGGATTCGGTGCGACCACAACACGATGCCGGAAACCCATCGTCCGCAACTCCTCGCGCATGCGGGGGACGAGCTGGGTCCATGCACCGAACAGGCGTCGGCTGCGGCCGATCTCGAGCACGACGGAATGCGGCAGGTCGAGGCTGACCAGCGAGCTGTAGCTGTATGCCCAGGCGGCGAGAAGGCGACGGCATCGATCGGCCGCATCGGCGTCGAAATCGATCGCCCGGTAGGCGATGCCGAACGCCTGCGCGGCAGCGAGCGTCATGCCCGGGCGCAGGCCGAGCGTACGCGCGGCCGGATTGACCGAATGCAGGACGCGACGCTGCCGCGGCCCGTGCACGAGCGCGGTGGGCGCACTGGGGTCCTCCATGCGACGCAGCACGTCGTCGAGCGCGAGCTGCGGCAGGAACAGGCAGGCCCATTGCATCTCAGGCGCTCCCGTCGCGCGGGAACGCGATCGGCCACGGCGGCGGATTCGCGCCCCGGCACTTGAGCACGCGCAGGCGTCGCGTCGGTGCAGTCTCGATCGCGATGCGCAGCGGAGCAGGGGATGGATTGCGCGCCACACGGATCGGCCGGAATGCGAAGCCCGTGCAACGCCCGGTTTCGGCCGCGACCTGCAGGCGACGCACCAGGCGATCGTCGTCCGTCGCAGTCCAGCACAGCACCGCCGCGCAGGCGCCCGAACGCAGGCATTGCTCGGTCGCCCAGAGCGCATCCCGCGAATTGGCTTGCACGATGTAGAGCGAATCGAGCCGTACGCCCGCTGCATGCCAGGCCGGTGGATACGGGATGTAGGGCGGGGCGACCAGCACGACGGGCGCGCGTGGCTGCGCCAGGCGCGCGAGCGCCGGCCAGACCAGCTCCAGCTCGCCGACGCCGTCAGCGGGCAGCAGCACTTCATTGAGGCCGGAAGGCAGCCAGCCGCCGGCCGGAAGCACGGAATCGAGCGCGGCAAGGCCGGTTGAAACGCCGTCCTGCGTAGGTGGCGACCCCGTTCGCCCGCGCCAGATCGGGCGTTCGCGAAGCAGGCGATCGAGCGCATGCACCTCACCCATCACGGTATCTCCGATCGAGATGCAGGCGGGATGAGGCTGAAAAGTTCATGCTGTTAGTAATATTACTAACGACGTGACGGGGCAGCTAGCCCGCCGGTCGTCTCACTAGCGCTCTGAGACGGCCGCAGTGTCCGGCCGTGGGTTCGCATCCGATGCGACCGCGCAACACGCCAGCCCACACGCACGCGCTTTCCAGGGAACGCATCGAGCGAAGCTCATGCTCCGCAACGGAGACCGCCATGCGTCCTTTCGATATCCAACGCATCGACCACGTGGTGCTCCGCGTTACCGACCTCGAACGCAGTCGACGCTTCTACGTCGACGTGCTCGGTTGCACGATCGCGCGCGAACGCACCGATCTCGGGCTCGTGCATCTGCGAACAGGTGCGTCGATGATCGATCTGGTCGACATCGCGGGCCGGCTTGGACGTCGTGGTGGCAATGCCGCCGGCACGACCGGTCGCAATGTCGATCACATCTGTCTGCGCGTCGAACCGTTCGACGAAGCAGCGATCCGCGCACACCTTGCAGCGCACGGCGTCGACGTACCGGAGGCCATGTCAACGAATTTCGGTGCGGAAGGCGATGGGCCTTCGCTTTACCTGAGTGATCCCGACGGCAATTCGATCGAGCTCAAGGGCGCTGCGACGTCCTGAGCGTCGAAGCACGTCCGATGTGGAACGCGCTTCGATCGGAGTCGAGGATCGAGCTGCCATGACGCGGCAGCTCGCGCCCGATACTCAGATATTCACCTTCGTCATCCCATCCGCCGGATAACGCGTACCCGCCACGGGATGCGCATCCAGCACCGCGTCGATGCGTGCGACCTCGTTCGCGTCCAGCGTGATGTATGCGGCCTGCGCGTTTTCGTCGAGGCGCTCGATCTTGCGCGTGCCGGGAATCGGCACGATGTCCTCGCCCTGCGCGAGCAGCCAGGCGAGAGCGAGTTGCGCGGGCGTGCAGCCACGCGTCTGCGCGAGATCTTTCACCGCATCGACCAGCGCCTGGTTGCGCGCGGCGTTCGCATCCTGGAAACGCGGATGGTTGCGGCGCGCGTCGTTGGCCGCGAGTTCCTGCGCATTCGGCAGCACGCCGGTGAGGAAGCCACGGCCGAGCGGGCTGTAGGGCACGACGCCGATACCGAGCTCGCGGCAGGTGGGCAGGATGTCGGTCTCGATGTCGCGCGTCCACAGCGAGTATTCGCTCTGCAGCGCGCTGATCGGATGCACGGCATGCGCGCGACGGATCGTCGCGGCCGACGCTTCCGACAGGCCGAGATGCCGCACCTTGCCGGCTTCGACCAATCGCTTCATCGCCCCGACGGTGTCTTCGATCGGTACGTTTGGATCAACGCGATGCTGGTAGTACAGGTCGATCGTCTCGACGCCGAGCCGCTCGAGGCTCGCATCGCACGCGCTTGCGACGTACTCCGGCCGGCCGTTGACGCCGAGGTGCGCACCGTCGGGCGCCCGCATGTTGCCGAACTTGGTCGCCAGCACTACGTCGTCGCGCCGCGTATTCAGCACCTTCGACAGCAGCCGCTCGTTTTCGCCGACGCCGTACATGTCCGCGGTGTCGAGGAAGCAGATGCCGCGATCGAGTGCGTGGTTCAACACGGCGAGGTTGGTCGCTTCCTCGCTCGGGCCATAGAAGTCGGACATGCCCATGCAGCCGAGGCCGATCGCCGAAACGGTCAGGCCCTGGCCGAGGGTGCGGCGGGGATACGATGCAGTCATAGCGGGGCTCCCGGCAAAGCGCGAACGGTACGATCCGGCATGTTAGGCGCGCGCGGAGGCCGCGCGCACCCATGCGCTCACGCCAGCCGCGCCGCCGCGAACGCGCGCATCGCCGTCGCCAGCCATTGGGCGAAACCGGGCGCGATGGCTTCGTACCGCGCGACGAAGTCAGGATGACCGACGTAGAAGTCGGCGAGCCCGGCATAGGCCGCTGCATCGGGCGGACGCGGCCAGCTGCGGCCGACCCAGTCGCGATGGCGCGCGATCAGCTGTTGCACGCGCGGCGTGTCGACCGCATAGCCTTCGGCCATCGCTGCCGCAAGTGCGCCTTCGATATCGCGCAGGTCGGCGATGAAGCCGGCCTTCTGGTCGGCCGACCACGTCGACATCGTACGACGGGCGTGCTCGATGCCGCGCTCGCCGTCCTCGCCGTATTTCGCTTTGACCTCCGCCTCGTAGGCGGCCTGCTTTTCCGCGTCGAAACCGTCGAACAGCGTCTGTCCGTTCATCGTCGTGTCCTCATCCAGGGTGGCGACCGTGTGGTCGATGGTGCGGATGAGGCGATGCAACTGCCCGAGGCGTTCTTCGAAGCGCGCGCGATGTTCGAGCAGCGCGGCCTTCAGGTCGAAGGCCGGGTCGTCGAGTACCGCCGCGATGCGCGCGAGCTCGAAGCCGAGCTCGCGGAAGAACAGCACCTGCTGCAGGCGCAGCAGTTCAGTACGGCCGTAATAGCGGTAGCCGTTGCCGCCGACTTCGGCCGGCACCAGCAGCCCGATCGCGTGGTAGTGGTGCAGCGTGCGAACGCTGACGCCCGAAACCTTCGCGAGTTGCCTGACCGTGTAACGCATCGCATCACCTCATCCGTCCCGCACAGCCTGCGGCCTGACGCGACGTGAGGGTCAAGCGCCGTGCGTCGATTATTCGACCGTCACCGACTTGGCGAGGTTGCGCGGCTTGTCGACGTCCGTGCCGCGTGCGAGCGCCGCGTGGTACGCGAGCAACTGCACCGGAATTGCGTGCACGATCGGCGACAGCACGCCGGCATTGCGCGGCGTGCGAATCACGTGCACCTGCTCGGACTCGCCGAAGTGGCTGTCGGCATCGGCGAACACGAACATCTCGCCGCCGCGCGCGCGCACTTCCTGGATGTTCGACTTCACCTTCTCCAGCAGCGAATCGTTCGGTGCGATCACCACCACCGGCATCGCCTCGTCGACCAGCGCAAGCGGACCGTGCTTGAGCTCGCCAGCCGGATACGCCTCCGCGTGGATGTACGAGATTTCCTTGAGCTTGAGCGCGCCTTCCAGGGCGATCGGGTAATGCATGCCGCGGCCAAGGAACAGCGCATGCTGCTTCGGTGCGAAACGCTCCGACCACACCGCGACCTGCGGCTCGAGGTTGAGCGCGTGCTGCACGGTGCCCGGCAGCTGGCGCAGCGCGTCGATGTACGCCGCTTCCTGCGTCGCATCGAGTCGGCCCTGCAGCTTCGCAAGCGTGCAGGTCAGCGTGAACAGCGCGACCAGCTGCGTGGTGAACGCCTTGGTCGACGCCACGCCGATCTCCGCACCGGCGCGCGTGTAGTACACGAGGCGGCTCGCACGCGGGATCGCGCTCTCGGGCACGTTGCAGATCGACAGCGTCTTCGCGTGGCCGAGGCTCTTCGCGTACTTCAGCGCTTCCATCGTGTCGAGCGTTTCGCCCGACTGCGAAATGGTGACGATCAGGTTCTTCGGGTTCGCATGCGCGTTGCGATAGCGGTATTCGCTCGCAATTTCCACTGTGCACGGCACCTTGGCGATCGCTTCGATCCAGTAACGCGCGGTCAGGCCGGCGTAATAGCTCGTGCCGCAGGCGAGGATCTGCACGCCTTCGACGTCGCGCAGCACTTCGGCGGCGTCGCTACCGAACAGTTCGGCAGTGAATGCACCGTTGTCCATCAATGCTT
The DNA here is from genome assembly GCF_054061195.1 of Lysobacter sp. HA35. Classification (NCBI taxonomy): domain Bacteria; kingdom Pseudomonadati; phylum Pseudomonadota; class Gammaproteobacteria; order Lysobacterales; family Lysobacteraceae; genus Lysobacter; species Lysobacter sp. HA35. Next base: position 3,128,566 of record NZ_JBSSDY010000001.1, read on the forward strand.
CGATGGTGTCGGCGACCGCGCGCGGCTGCTCGTGGATTTCCTTCTGCATGAAGTGGCGGTACGGCCCCAGCTCCAGCGACGCCAGCGAAACGTCGGACACATGCACGCCACGATCGACCGGTGCGCCTTCGGCATCGAACACATGCACGAATTCGCGGGTGACGTCGGCGGTATCGCCTTCTTCCAGGAAGATCACGCGGCGCGTGGCCTGGATGATCGCCGACACATCGCTGGCGACGAAGTTCTCGCCGTCGCCCAGGCCGACCAGCAGCGGGCAGCCCATGCGCGCGGCGACCAGCCGACCCGGATCGCGCTTGCTCACCACGGCGATCGCGTACGCGCCTTCGAGTTCGCGCACAGCGGTCTGCGTGGCCGCCAGCAGGTCAAGGCCGCTCTGCTGGTGGAAATGGATCAGGTGCGCGATGACTTCGGTATCGGTCTGCGACTCGAACACGTAGCCGGCCGCGCGCAGGCGATCACGCTGCTGCTCGTGGTTCTCGATGATGCCGTTGTGCACCACCGCCAGCTCACCGAACGAGATGTGCGGATGCGCATTGGTTTCGGTGACGCCGCCATGAGTGGCCCAGCGCGTGTGCCCGATGCCGAGGCGCGCGTGGAAGTTCTCCTGCGCGGCGGCGTTCTCCATTTCGGCGACGCGACCGGTGCGGCGCACGCGGCGCACGTCGTCGCCGTCGATCACCGCGATGCCGGCGGAGTCATAACCGCGGTATTCGAGCCGCTTCAGGCCGTCGATCAGGACCGGAACCACATCGCGATCCGCGATCGCGCCGACGATGCCGCACATGGGGAAGCTCCTCGAAGAAGGCGCCTAGTGTAGCGGCCGGGTGTCCGTCCGGCGGAGGCGGACGCTGTCCGCGGACGGCGTGCGTTCGGAATCCAGCGTTTCGGATCAAGGGCTTACGGTTGGCACGATGCCTGCTTAAAGCCGCTGGCAAAGCCCTTCCTTTTTTTGTCGATCCCATGGCCATTCGCGACACCTCCGCACAGGACGTGCAGGTTTCAACCACCGAACCCGGCCGCGGCCGGCGCCGCCTCTACCTCGTCGGCGGCGTCGCCGTGGTCGCGCTGGTGCTCGCTTTCGGCGTCGCCGCGCGCTTCACCGGCTCGCGGTCGATCGACGTGCAGCGCCTGCGCATCGCCGAGGTCACCCGCGGCACGCTGGTGCGCGACGCGCAGGTCAACGGCCGCGTGGTCGCCGCGGTCAGCCCGACCTTGTACGCGCCAGTCGCGTCCACGGTGGTGTTCGAGAAGCACGCCGGCGACAAGGTGAAGAAGGGCGACGTGCTGGCCCGGCTGGTGTCGCCCGAACTCGAAAGCGAGCTGGCGCGTGAGCGTTCGACGCTGCAGCAGCTCGAATCCCAGACCGGCACCGCGCGCATCGCGGCCTCGCGTTCGCGGCTGGACGCGCGCAAGGAAGCCGACGAAGCGCAGATCGCGCTGCAGTCCGCCGAGCGCGACCTGCAGCGCATCGAACGCGGCTTCAAGGGCGGCGCGCTGGCCGAGATCGACTACCTTCGCGCGCAGGACGCACTCAAGACCGCGCAGATCCGCTCGCGCAACGCGATCCAGGCCGCGCAGCTCACCGGCACCAGCGCCGGCTTCAGCGTGCAGACCAGCGCACAGGAAGCGCAACGCCAGCGACTGGTCGTGATCGAAGCGCAGCGTCGCGTCGACGAGCTCGAAGTGCGCGCTCCGATCGATGGCGTCATCGGCACGACGCTGGTTGCTGATCGCGCGGTGGTGCCGGCGAACGCTGCGCTGCTCACGGTCGTCGATCTGTCGCGCCTCGAAGTCGAACTCGAAGTGCCGGAAACCTATGCCGAAGACCTCGGCCTCGGCATGACCGCGCAGGTACAGGTCGGCGCGAACACCGCGAACGCGACGATCTCGTCGATCTCGCCGGAAGTCGTGAACCGCGAAGTGCTCGCACGTGTCCGCTTCGTCGACGGCAAGCAGCCGCCGGGCCTGCGCCAGAACCAGCGCGTCAACGCGCGCGTGTTGATCGAGGAGCGCCCGAACGTGGTGATGGTCGAGCGTGGCCCGTTCGTCGATGCCGCGGGCGGTCGCTATGCGTACTTCGTCGACGGCAACAGCGCGACCAAGCGCCCGATCCGCGTCGGCGCGACCAGCATTTCGGCCGTCGAACTGCTCGACGGCGCCAAGCCGGGCGACCGCATCGTGGTCGCAGGCAGCGACCTGTTCGGCGACGCCGAAAAAATCTCCATCTCCAACTAATTCCCCTTCGAATCCGCAGTCGAGGACGTCCCGATGCTCCACATGAGCCAGCTCAGCAAGGTCTACCGCACCCACATGATCGAGACGCATGCGCTGCGCGGGCTCGACATCCACGTGCGCGAAGGGGAGTTCGTCGCAGTGACCGGCCCGTCGGGTTCGGGCAAGACGACCTTCCTCAACATCGCGGGCCTGCTCGAGGATTTCACCGGCGGCGACTACAAGCTCGACGGCGTCGACACGCGCGGCCTCAACGACGGCCAGCGCAGCAAGCTGCGCAACGAGAAGATCGGTTTCATCTTCCAGGGCTTCAACCTGATTCCCGACCTCAACCTGTTCGACAACGTCGACGTGCCGCTGCGTTATCGCAAGCTGTCGTCGGCCGATCGCAAGAAGCGCATCGAAGAAGCGCTGGGGCAGGTTGGGCTGTCGTCGCGCATGAAGCATTTCCCGGCCGAACTCTCCGGTGGTCAGCAGCAGCGTGTTGCGATCGCGCGTGCGCTCGCCGGCAGCCCGCGTCTTCTTCTGGCCGACGAGCCGACGGGCAACCTCGATTCGCAGATGGCGCGCGGTGTCATGGAACTGCTCGAGGAGATCAACGCGAAGGGCACGACGATCGTGATGGTCACGCACGATCCGGAACTCGCCGCGCGTGCGCAGCGCAACATCCACATCATGGACGGACTGGTGACCGACATCAGCGCGGCGTCCGCGCTGCACGCGGTCACGCATCCGGACATGCAGGCTTCCGCCTGAGGACATCGCCATGTTCAGTTACTACCTGAAGCTCGGCGTCCGCAACCTGCGGCGCAACCCCGTGCTCACCGCATTGATGGTGCTGACGCTCGCCGTCGGCGTCGCGGCGAGCATGTCGTCGCTCACGCTGCTGTATGCGATGAGCGGTGATCCGATTCCGCAGAAGTCCTCGCGCCTGATCGTGCCGCTGCTCGACAACGCACCGCTGCAGCAGCCCAACCCCAGCAAGGATCCGCCCACGCAGCTCACCTATCGCGATGCGATGGCGCTGCGCGCATCGGGCAAGACGCCGCATTCGACTGCGGTGCTCGGTATCGGCGGCGCGGTCGCCAGTGACAAGCCGGACGCACGCCCCGAACTCGTCGAAGGCGTGGCGGTGAACAACGACTTCTTCGGCATGTTCGACGTGCCGTTCGCCGCCGGCGGTGCATGGAGCGCGAGCGACGACAGCCGCGGCGGCGACGTCGCGGTGATCTCCAAATCGCTCGCCGGTCGTGTGTTCGGCGAGGCGAATGCCATCGGCCGCACCATCCATTTCGACAACCGCGACTACCGCGTCACCGGCGTCATCGACCGCTGGGAGCCGCTGCCGAAGTTCTACCGGCTCGTAGGTGGCAACACGCTGGCGTTCGAGGACGTGTTCATCCCGTTCAACAACGCGATCGGCAAGGAGATGGATCCGAACGGAAGCGTCGAATGCAATTCCAACGGCGAGATCAAGCCCGGCTACCAGGGTCTGATGGATTCGGAATGCGTGTGGGTGCAGTTCTGGGCCGAACTCGCGAGCCCCGGTGATCGCGCCAGCTACAAGCAGTACCTCGACGACTACGCACGCGAGCAGAAGAAGCTCGGCCGTTTCGAGCGCCCGCTCAACAATCGCATTTACAACGTGACCGAATGGCTGGACAAGCAGGAAGTCGTCAGCGACGACAGCCGCCTGCAGACCTGGCTCGCGTTCGGCTTCCTGCTGGTCTGCCTGGTCAACGTGATCGGCCTGCTGCTCGCCAAGTTCACCGCACGCAGCGGCGAGATCGGCGTGCGTCGCGCCCTAGGTGCGCCGCGCATCGAAGTCTTCAAGCAGTACCTCACCGAGTCGGGCGTGGTCGGACTGGTCGGTGGTGGACTTGGCGTCGCGCTGACCTTCGCGATCCTCGCGCTGATGTCGCGGCAGTCCACGCAGATCAAGGCCATGGCGCACATGGACTGGGTGATGTTCGGCACGGCGATCGGCCTGTCGCTGGCCGCCAGCCTGCTCGCCGGCCTGCTGCCCACCTGGCGTGCCTGCCAGGTGCGTCCCGCCGTCCAGCTCAAGTCGCAGTAAGCGGAGAACATCATGGAAATCCGTCCCATTCTGTCCGCGCTCCTGCGCAGCAAGACCGGCGCCGTGCTCATCGCCGCGCAGATCGCACTCACGCTCGCGATCATCGCCAACGCGCTGTACATCGTGAACGACCGCGTCGCGCGTTCGAACCGGCCCACCGGGCTCGACGAAGCGAACACGTTCTATATCGACTTCCAGACGATCGGTAAGCCCACCGACAAGGAAGCGATGCAGAAGCGCGACGTCGAAACGCTGCGCGCGATTCCGGGCGTAGTCGACGCCGCGTGGATCAACCAGTTCCCGATGACGCAGAGCGGCTGGGGCCTGGGCCTCACCACCACGCCGCAGGACGACGCGTCGGGCACCGCGGGCGCCGCGTACTTCACGCCCGATTCGCTGACCAAGACGCTCGGCGTCAAGATCATCGAAGGCCGTGATTTCACGCCGGACGACGTGCGCACCGTGGACCCGGACACCGGCCAGCTCGCCGCCGACAGCGTGATCGTCACCAAGACGATGGCTAAGAAGCTGTGGCCTGACGCGACGTCGTACGTCGGCCGCCCGGTGTCGCTGGGCGCGGGGGGTGAAGCGGTGCCGCTGCGCGTGGTCGGTGTCATCGACCAGCTGATGTCGCCGTTCGCGCAGCGCACCGATAACGCCTACAGCGGTTTCGTGTTGCCCGTGCGCTACCTCGTCAGCGAGGGCAGCTACGCAGTGCGCACCGCGCCCGGTCAACGGGATCGCGTGATGCGTGCTGCCGAAGATGCGCTTGGCAAGCTGCGCAACGACCGCGTCATGACCAGCAACCGGTCGACCGACGAATATCGCGCGCGTCGCTACCAGAGCGAGCACGCCGTGGCCGGCATGCTGATCGCGGTGACGATCGGCCTGTTGCTGGTCACGGGCAGCGGCATCGTCGGCCTCGCCAGTCTGTGGGTGACGCAGCGTCGCAAGCAGATCGGCGTGCGCCGCGCGCTGGGCGCAACGAAGCTCGACATCCTGCGTTACTTCCTCGTCGAGAACGCGATGATCACCACCGTCGGCGTGGTCATCGGTGTCGCATTGGCGCTCGCGTTGAACCAGGTGTTGGTCAGCAAGCTCGAACTGCCGCGCCTGCCACTGCCGTATCTCGGCTACGGCATGCTGACGCTGTGGGGCTTGGGCATACTGGCGGTGTACGGGCCGGCGTCGCGCGCGGCCGCGGTTCCGCCGGCCATCGCCACGCGCAGCGCCTGATGCCTGCAGGGGAAATCATGTCCGACCACGATCGATTCGAGCACCGGGAAGCGATGCACTGATGGCCCGCGTGCTCGTCATCGACGACAACCCCGCGGTGGCGACCGCGCTCGAGGTGCTGTTCTCGCTGCACGACATCGAGACGGTGCCGGCGTCGTCGCCGCAGGAAGGCCTCGCGCTGCTGGATCGCGAGATGGTCGACCTGGTCGTGCAGGACATGAATTTCCATGCGGACACCACGTCGGGCGAGGAGGGCCGCGCGCTGTTCGCCGAAATCCGCGCGCGGCATCCGGACCTGCCGGTGATCCTGCTCACGGCGTGGACGCATCTCGACGCCGCGGTGGATCTGGTGCGCGCGGGTGCAGCGGATTACCTCGGAAAGCCGTGGGACGACCGGCGCCTGATGGCGTCGGTCAACAACCTTTTGGAGCTGTCGCAGGCGCGGCAGGAGATCGGGCGTCGACTGTCGTCCGAACGCCGTCGTCGCGAAGCACTCACGCGCGAGTTCGACCTGCGTGACGTCGTGTTCGCCGATGCGATGACCGAAGCCGCGTTGTCGCTCGCGTGCCAGGTCGCACGCTCCGAGTTGCCCGTGCTGATCACGGGCCCGAATGGCGCGGGCAAGGAAAAATTCGCGGAGATCGTGCATGCGAACTCGGCAGTGAAGGACGGCCCGTTCGTCGCGCTCAACTGCGGCGCGCTGCCGGGCGAATTGATCGAAGCCGAACTGTTCGGCGCCGAAGCGGGCGCGTACACCGGCGCCACGCGAGCACGCGAAGGCAAGTTCGAAGCCGCCGACGGCGGCACGCTGTTCCTCGACGAGATCGGCACGCTGCCGCCCGCCGGGCAAGTGAAACTGTTGCGCGTGCTGGAAACCGGGCGCTTCGAACGACTTGGCGGAAATCGCGAGCGCACGGTCAAGGTACGCGTAGTCAGCGCCACCAATGCGGACCTGCCGTCGATGATCGCTTCGGGCCAGTTCCGGCAGGACCTGTTCTATCGACTCAACGCGGTCGAAGTGCGTGTGCCCGCGCTCGCCGAGCGCACCGACGACATCATTCCGCTCGCGCGCCATTTCCTGCCGCGCGGCAGGCGTTTTGCGGCCGATGCCGAGCGCGCCCTGCTCGCGCATGCATGGCCTGGCAACGTGCGCGAGCTGCGCAACGTGGTGCAGCGTGCGGCACTGCTGTCACGCGGTGATGCCATCGAAGCGCGTGATCTCGGTCTTCCGACGCCGGTCGTCGCCGTCACCAATGACGAACCGGACCGCGCGGGTATCGAAGCGGCACTCACCCGCCATGCCGGCGTGGTCGCGCAGGCTGCGTCTGACCTCGGCCTGAGCCGTCAGGCGCTCTATCGCCGCATGGAGCGGCTGGGAATCGCGCGGCCATGAGCCGCCATTGCCACGACTTGTTGGAGCGCGCGAAGTGCGCCGGCGCCGCCTCCCGCTGACCGCAGCATTCACGCTGGTCGCAGCGCTGCATGCGCTGGTCGCGTCGACCCTCGCGCTGGCGCTGTACCGCTACGTGTTTCATGCGTTCGGCGTGTCGATGCTGCTCGGCGTGCTGGTGGACCTGCCGTTACTCGCCTACCACGTGCGTCGCGTGCTCGCGCCCATGCGTTCGCTGTTCCGCGCGCTTGCCGGCACAGTGGCCAGCTATCGCGACGGCGACTTCAGCTTCGGCATCACCTGGAACGGCGATGGCGAGCTGCAGGAGCTCGTCGACAGCCACAATGCACTCGGTGACGTTTTGCGCGAGCAACGCGTCGCGCTCGTGCAGCGCGAGTTGCTGCTCGACACGATGGTGCAGAACACCCCGGTGTCGATGGTGCTGGTCGGGCCATCCGGCCATGTCGTGCATGCGAACCTCGCCGCGCGTCGCATGCTCGGCGAAGGCCGTCGCCTCGAAGGCCGCACGTTCGACGACCTGCTTGCCGAATCACCCGAAGCGCTGCGCGATGCCTTCGAGCGCGGCGGCGACGCGATGTTCACCGTCGGCGATGACGACGACGAGGACATCTACCACCTCTCGCGTCGTCACTTCCGCCTCAACGGTGGTCGACACGAACTCGTGCTGCTCCGCCAGCTCACCGCCGAGCTGCGCCGGCAGGAAGTGCAGACCTGGAAGAAGGTGATTCGCGTGATCTCGCACGAGCTCAACAACTCGCTCGCACCGATTGCATCGCTCGCGCATTCGGGCGCGGAGCTGGTGCGTCGCGGACAGTACGAGCGGCTGCCGATCGCGTTGTCCACCATCGAGGAACGCGCACGTCACCTGGAAGGCTTCATCCGCGAATACGCACGCTTCGCCAAGCTGCCGGCGCCGCGGCTGGAGACGGTCGAGTGGTCGCGCTTTCTCGCGCAGTTGCAGGCGCAGGTGCCGTTCAAGGGCGAGACGACCATCGACGGCGTTGCCCGCATCGACATCGCGCAGATGGAGCAGGCGCTGCTCAACCTGCTCAAGAACGCGCATGAATCCGGTTCGACACATGACGGCGTCGAGCTGATGCTGCGACGCCTGCCCGATGCATGGCGCATCGACGTCCTCGATCGCGGACACGGCATGAACGAGGCGGTGCTCGCGAATGCGCTGCTGCCGTTCTATTCGACCAAGCGTAACGGCACGGGCCTGGGGCTGGCGTTGGTTCGCGAGATCGCCGAGGCGCACGGCGGGCGCGTGTCGCTCGCCAATCGTCAGGATGGCGGGCTGTGCGTATCGATGACGCTTCCGGCCTGATCAGCCTGGCTGCGTCGCCGTGTAGATGTCGGGCGAGTAGCGCTCCATGAGCGATGCCGGCTTAACTGGCGGCGTGAATCCGTAGCGCGCGTACAGCGCATGCGCATCGCGGGTCGCGAGCATGAACCGGCGCAGGGCCTGCAACTGCGGATGCGCGAACACCGCATCCATCAGCTGCGTGCCATAGCCGCGGCCACGTACCTCGTCGAGCACGAATACGTCGGCAAGATAGGCGAACGTCGCGAAGTCGGTGACCACGCGCGCGAACGCGACTTGCCGACCATCGAGCAGACCGGAAAAGCAGAGCGAATTGTCGACCGATCGCTGAACGGTCTCGCGCGGAATGCCGGGCGCCCAGTACGACTGCGTCGACAGCCAGCGATGCACCAGGTCGACATCGACCTGTGCCCGATCGGTGCTGACGATGAACCCGTCGCTCACTTCGGCGTCTTGGTCGGGCGCTGCCAGCCTTCCAGCGTGGCCTGGCGCGCGCGGCCGACGGTGAGCTCACCCGCCGGTGCGTCCTTGGTGATCACCGAGCCCGCGCCTACGGTCGCGTTCGCGCCGATCACGACGGGCGCCACGAGCGACGAGTTCGAGCCGATGAATGCGCCGTCCTCGATCGTCGTGCGGTGCTTGTTCGCGCCGTCGTAATTGCAGGTGATGGTGCCCGCGCCGATGTTGACCTTGCTGCCGACCACCGAGTCGCCGACGTAGGCGAGGTGGTTGGCCTTGCTACCGATGCCCATGGTCGTCGCCTTCGTTTCGACGAAGTTGCCGATGTGCACGCCGTCGGCCAACACGGTGCCAGGGCGAAGTCGCGCGTACGGGCCGATTTGTGCGGCGCCATCGACGACCACGCCTTCGAGATCGCAGTGCGCGCGCACTACCGTTCCCGCGCCGAGCTTGACGTCCTTCAGCCGGGTGAACGGTCCGATGCGCACACCGTCGCCGAGTTCGACTTCGCCTTCGAGGATGACGTCGACATCGATCGACACATCCATACCGACGCGCACCGTGCCGCGCTGGTCGAAACGATTCGGATCCGCGAGCGTCGCGCCGGCCACGCACAGGGCATGTGCGCAACGGCGCTGCAGGGCGCGCTCGAGTTGCGCCAGCTGCCAGCGATCGTTCGCGCCTTCGACTTCGATCGGATCGTCGACGAGAACGATCTCCGCCGGGCCGAACTCGTCCGCGGCAGCGGCGAACACGTCGGTGAGGTAGTACTCGCCCTGCGCGTTGTCGTTGGTCAGGTGCGTCAGCCAGCGATGCAGCGGCGCGGCGTCGGCAACGAGGATGCCGGTGTTGATCGTCGTGATCTGGCGCTCGTCATCGGTCGCGTCCTTCTGCTCGACGATGCGCGCCACCTTGCCTGCGGCGTCACGGATCACGCGGCCGTAGCCGTTCGGGTCGTCGACTTCGGCGGCCAGCATCGCGATGCGGCCTTCGGCTTCGAGCAACGTCTGCAGCGTATGCGTGCGGATCAGCGGGACGTCGCCGTACAGCACGAGCACGCGCGCGTCCTGATCGATTTCGGGGATCGCCTGCAGCACGGCGTGGCCGGTGCCGAGGCGCTCGGTCTGCTCGACCCAGTCGAGGTCGGACTGGCCGTCGAATGCGGCGCGCACCTGCTCGCCGTGATGGCCGTAGACCACGTGGATGCCGGCCGGCTCGAGCACGCGGGCGGTGTCGACGACGTGCTGCAGCATCGGAATGCCCGCCACCGGCTGCAGCACTTTCGGGCGCGCGGATTTCATGCGCTTGCCTTCACCGGCGGCGAGGATGACGACGTGCAGGGGCGCGGACATGGCGGTCACAGGCGGCAGGGTGGACGGAGGATTCTAACGGTCGCGCCGGTGACGGCCGGCAGGCGCGGCTGCCCAAGCAGCGGGCGAGCCTCTACCATCCCCGCCCGTGTCCGTATCGCCTCTGCCCCCGACGCCCGGCGTCCTTCTCCACCGACGCCTCGTCGAAGCGGGCGCGCTCGCGTGCGTGGCGGGTTTCGTCGGTCACCGCATGTGGGCCGCACTGCCGGCCGCGCGGTTCGGCGAATCGCTGGTGCTCGCGCTGCTGTGGCTGGCGATCGCGTGGGGCGTGGCGCGCGTGGCGAGGCGCCGCATTGCGGATGGCATCGCGCTGGTCGGGTTCATCGCGCTGCTGGTGATGGCCGGGCCGGTGCCGGTACTGGCGACGATGTTGCTGGCGGCCGGTGCGGTCGCGATCGGTACGTGGTTCGTCGACGACATCGCGACGGCGTTCTGCGTCGGCGCGGCGGTGATTGCCGGGGTCGTCGGCTGGTTGCTGCCGGCGCCGATGCATTCGCCTTGGTTGTATGTCGTGGTGTTCGTCGCGTTAATCGCTGTTCGTCGGCACGCGCTGTTCGGCGTGCTGCGCCAAACGCGCGACGCATGGCGTTCGACCATCGACGAGTCACCACGCGCATGGAGCGGCGCCGCACTCGCCGTCGGCCTCGCTTCTGCGGGCGCGTGGCTGCCGACGCTGCAGTACGACGATCTCGCCTACCACCTCGGGCTGCCGTGGCAATTGATGGAGCACGGGCGCTATGCGCTCGACGCATCGCAGCAGGTCTGGGCGCTCGCGCCGTGGGCAGGCGATGTCGTGCAGGGCATCGTGCAGGTGATCGCGCGGCAGGAAGCGCGCGGCGCCGTCGATGCGATGTGGTTGCTGGCAATCGTCATCGGTGCATCGAGGCTTGCGGCGTCGCTCGGTGCGACCGCGACAACGCGCGCATTGACCGTTGCACTCGTTGCCACGCTGCCGCCCATCGCGGCACTCGCCGGCAGCATGCAGACCGAGCTGCCGGCGATGGCGGTGATGCTCGCGCTGGCATGTCTTGCGACAAAACCGCGAAGCGGTGCGTGCGGACTGATCGCGATCGCCGTGCTCGCGGGCCTGCTCGCGGGCCTCAAGTCCATCCATCTGCTCGCCGCGGCGCCGCTGGTGCTGATCGCCGCATGGCGGCGTCGAAAGGACATGCGCCTCGGTAGAGCGCTCGTCGCAACGCTCGCCTTCCTCGCGGTCGCCGGATCGAGCTACGCCTACGCGACGCTGACCTGCGGCAACCCGGTGCTGCCGCTACTGAACGGTTTCTTCCACTCACCCTGTTTCGCGCCGGTCGACTTCAACGATCCACGCTGGCACACGTTGCCTGGCGTGCCGTTGCCGTGGTCGATGACCTTCATGACGCGCGCGCACCTCGAAGGCTGGAACGGCGGCATCGGTTTCGCGCTCATCGCACTGTCGGGCGCCGCGATCGCTGCATTGATCGACCGTCGCACCCGCGTGCTCGCCGTCTGCGCGCTCTTCGCGATCGCCGCGCCAATGATGCTGATCGCTTACGCGCGGTACGTTGTGCCCGGGATCGTGTTGATGATTCCGATCGCGGTCGTCGCGATGCAGCACGTCATCCCGCCGCGTCGCGTCGCGGTCTTGGGCATCGCACTGTGCGTGCTCGATCTCGCGTTCCAAGCCAACTCGCAATGGATCCTGCACACGGGCGGCATCAAGCACGCGCTCGTCGCAGGCGGCCGTGATGCGCCGCTGTTTGCGCGCTACGCGCCCGAGCGAGTCGCCAACGCGCAACTGCGCACACTCGCGCCGGACGCCACGGTGCTGGACCTCGGCGGCGCAGCGCATGCCGAGCTCGCCGGCCGCGGGCGCACGACGCTCTGGTATTCGCCGCGCCTGAATACGGCGGCGATGCAGGCGGACGCCGACCCGACCGGCGCCGCGTGGGCCCAGCTGCTGCGCGCGAACCGCATCGACATCGTGCTTCTGCGTGAACAAGACGCAACCCCCGCGCGCCGTGCAGGCCTGGCCCGCACCGCCGCCCACCCGATCCTGACCGTCGGCCCGGTAAAGTGCTGGCGCCTTCCCGCACCCGGTCCACGATGAGCCTCAGCCGACAAAGCCGCGCCTACCTCACCATCGGCCTGATCCAGTGGCTGGTCGACTGGGCCGTCGTGGTCGCGCTGAGCCATGCCGGCATGAGCATCGAGATCGCGAACGTGATCGGCCGCATCGCCGGCGCGATGCTCGGTTTCCGCATGAACGGGCGTTTCACCTTCGGCGATGGCGACACCGCGCCGGGCGGTCCGCAATTCACGCGCTACATGGTGATGTGGGTGTCGACCACCATCGTCAGCACATGGTCGCTGGGCGCGATCGATCGCGGCGTCGGCCTGCACTGGGCGTGGCTCGCCAAGCCGGGCGTCGAGTTCATCCTCGGCGTGATCGGCTTCCTGCTGTCGCGGCACTGGGTCTATCGCCGCTGACGCACGTCGCGGTTTCGAAGCGTTCACCGGACGCCAGTTAATTCTTGTCTCCAGTCGGCCCCGCGCGGGCCGATAGCCAGGTTGTGGGTCTTTGGCGACGGAGGTCCGGGGATGGTCGAATTGCGTCGGGGCGCGCCTGCCGAGTTGTGGCAGACGCTGGTGCATGAAGCGGGCGAGCGCGCCGGTTGCGCGCTGGACGAATCGCGCGAGAGCTACCTCGTCTTCGTGCTGCTCAGGCACCAGGGCGACGGCCACCTGCTCGCGCGCACGCAGGCGATCGAATGGCTGCACGCGCAGTCGCTCACCGGTCGCGCACGCGACGATTCATTGCGCGATGTCGGCGACCGCTGCCTGTTGATCGCGGGCCTGTATCCCGCGCTTGCGGAGCGACGACGCGTCGACGTCCGCTACTTCATCGACATCGGCCGCAGTGCGTACGCCGGTATCGCCGATGGCGGACGTAATGCATACGCCACTTTGTTCGCACAACTCGCCGACAGTTACGGCGAGCTGGTGTGCACATTGCGCGCGGTGCGCCCGGACATGACCGGCCTGTCGATCGACTACGAACGCCTCGCGCGACTGGTGCCTGCACCCGGGCGACACTGACGCGACCGCCGGCATCTGCCGACGGTCGCGATGCGGTTACGGCGTGGGCGCGTAGCGCAGGGTGACGAACAGACCGCGGCCCGGCTGGCGGTAGTACTCGACGGTTTCGTACGTGCGATCGAACACGTTCTCCACGCGCGCCTGCAGGCGCAGCGCGGGCGTGAACGCGTATTCCGCGCGAAGGTCGAACGTGGCGAACGCGCCGAGGCGACGCGTATTGCCGAGATCGTCGTAACGCGCGCCTTCGCCAGCACCTGTGATGCCGAAGCGGAACGCGCCGAAGTCGTGGTCCAGATCCAGGCGCGCGCTTTCGCGTGCGCGGCGCGGCAGCAGGAAGCCGGACAGGCCGTCGCTTCGGTTCTTCGCATCCACCCAACTGATGCTGCCGGATGCCGTCCAGCCCGCGAGCGTCGTATTGCCGCTCAGCTCGGCGCCACGCAGGCGTGAGCGGGAAATGTTCTCGGGACGTAGCGAGGCCGCGCTGTACGAGATCAGATCGTCGACGGTGGTCTGGTACAGGTCGAGACGCGCGCCGGAGACCGCACCGCTCCATGCGACGCCCGCTTCGATCGTGCGTGAGCTTTCCGGCTGCAGCGCAGAGTTACTGCAGCACGGGTAGTAGAGCTCGTTAAACGTCGGCGCCTTAAACGCAGTGCCCGCTCCAAGCGTGACGCGCCACTGCGACGCGAACGCGACGCCGAACGCCAGATTGCCCGTCGAATGGCCGCCGAACTGCTGGTTGTCGTCGTGGCGCACGCTCGCTTGCAGGTCGAGCGCACCGAAATCGCCTTGGTATTGCACGAAGCCCGCTCGATCGATGCGTTGCTTCAGCGCGTAGGGCGTGGTGCCGTCGATGCGGTCGCGTTGCCACTCGGCACCTGCGCTGAGACGCTGCCCTTCGGCGACGGTGAAGTCGCCCTGCAGCGACGCGGTGTCGCGATTGCTCGCGAAGTCGCCTTGGAACGTGGCGCCGGAGAAGTTGTCCGACGCATCGCGGTTGCGACCGGCCTGCAGTCGCAGCGACGCATTGCTCGACGGCGTCCATGTCACGCCGCCGCCGATCACCTGCTGCACGACCTTCGAGCGGTTGTAGAAGCCGTCGTATTCGTTGTCGCCTTCGGCGCGTAGCGCGTTCGCGTCGGCCTTCCAGCCGTCGGCGATGTCGATACCGCCGCGCAGCGACAGCGCATCGCGCGTGTAGCCGTCGCGATCGGGTTCGTTCGTGAAGCAACCGGCACCGTCGAACGTCACCGGATCGAAGAAACCACGGCACGAATCGAACCCACGCGTCTCCTGATGCGAATAATCCGCGCCCAACCAACCACGTCCCACACGACCACCAAACCCCGCGCTCGCCTCATACGTATCGCGGCTGCCCGCGCCGATCGACATGCGCGGCGTCAGCGCGCCGGTATCGCGCTTGGTGAAGATCTGGATGACGCCGCCGATCGCCTCGCTGCCGTACAGGCTCGAACGCGGGCCGCGCACGATCTCGATGCGATCGATCAGCTCGACCGGAATGTCCTGGAACGCGACGAGGCCGGACGTCGCCGAACCCATGCGAACGCCGTCGACCAGCACCAGCACGTGGTCGGATTCGGACCCGCGCATGAAGAGGGTGGTGAGCTTGCCGAGCCCGCCTTGGTTGCCGATCGAAATGCCGGCGCGGCCGCGCAGCAGGTCGGGCAGCGAACGCGCCTGGCTGCGTTCGATCTCGGCGCGGTCGATGACTTCGACCGGCGCAAGCACGTCGCGCACGGCGACCGGCGCGCGGTTCGCGGTGACCACGACAGTGTCGAGCTTGGTCGCGTCGTCCGCGAAAGCGGGCGTCGCCATCGACGCGGCGATGGCGAGGGTGATGAGGCGATACGTCATTGCGGTACTTCTCCGGCGTGCACGACCCCACGTCGTGCGGTCATAAGGAATCGCGAGGAGAAGGCGGAAGCGGGACGACGGCGCAGCAAGGCGACGCGAGCCGCCGCAATGCCCTCCGCATCGCAACCAGTCGACAATCGGGCCGGTCTCCGGACTCGCGAGTGGATGCCGACTTCGCATCCCTCCTTGGCGCCTTCCCGTGACATGACGTCACAGTGGCCGATGCCGCGGATTGACTCGCTTACCGTTGCGGGGGCAGTGCCGGGCTGGCGCAGTGCGCGTCACCGGCTTCCCGTTTCAACCTGCGAATCGCAGGTCACCCGAAAGCGGCGCGAAGTCTACGGGAAAGCACGGTGCCGCGCGCGGCGTCGCTCAGAACGAAAGCGCATCAGGCGCTTCGACATCCGGTTCGGGCTGGTGGGCGTCGCCCATCGTGGTCGTGACTTCCGACGCCGGCGGGCCGCGTCGCGACGACGGCAGCAGCGCGACGCCGGCCTGCGCGAGCGCGGTGAGTTCCGCGCGGCGCTCGATGTCGACCTGCTGCCAGTGGCAACCGGTCAGCGCGCCTTCGAGTGCATACAGAAGATTGAGGCTGGGCTTGAAGCCCGCACGCTTGACGCGCAGGTACGCATCGACCGCGCCGATCGCGTTGACGTCGTCCCAGGTGCGCAGGCCCACCTGTCGTAGCCACGCCGCCGACTTGCCGCCGATGTTGAGCATTTTCGGCGCGTCGGTCATGGCTCAGCCCAGGGATTCGACGAAGGCGTGCGCGATCGCTTCGAGGCCGCGCTGGTCGTCGGCGTCGAAACGATCGGGTTCCGGGCTGTCGAGATCGAACACGCCGATCAGCGAACCGTCGCGCGCGATCAGCGGGACGACGACTTCCGAACGCGACGCCGAATCGCAGGCGATATGTCCGGGGAATGCGTGGACGTCGGGCACGCGCTGTGTTTCGCGCGTCGACGCCGCGGCGCCGCAGACGCCCTTGTCCAGCGGAATGCGCACGCAGGCGGGCAGCCCCTGGAACGGGCCGACGACGAGTTCGGTGCCGTCGAAGAAATAGAACCCGACCCAGTTGAGCGAAGGCAACGCGTTGTAGACGAGCGCCGACAGGTTGGCCGCATTGGCGATGCGATCGCGCTCGCCGTGCAGCAGGCCATGCGCCTGCTCGAGCAATTGCGCGTACTGCTCGGGCTTGGTGCCGTCGAGCGTGGAGGCGGTGAAGGTCATGCGCGAAGTCTAGCGCGCAGCCCTGCGGCCGGATGCGCCGCTTTCGTGCGTTGACTGTGTCATGCCCATGCAACGACCGATGTCGACCGTGCGTCGTCGCGGTGGTCGCGCATGACTTTCCGCCCGGGCAGCCGCTTCGGGCATAGCTATACTCCGCAGTGCACAAATTGGCCTGCAGCCTCGTTCGGAGCCCCCGCATGATTTCCAACACGCGCCTCATCGTCGCGGCCGGCGTCCTGTCGCTCGGCCTCGCTGCCTGCAAGGGTGGCGACGCACAGCAGCAGGGCATGGGCCCCGGAGGCGCGATGCCGCCGGCCGAAGTCGGTGTCGTCGAAGTCGCGCCGCAGGCCCTGCCGCTGAGCAAGGATCTGGTCGGTCGACTCGCGCCGTTCCGCAGCGCCGACGTGCGCGCACGCGTGCCGGGCATCGTGCAGCGTCGCCTGTACGAGGAAGGCGCGGACGTGAGCGAAGGCCAGGCACTGTTCGAGATCGACCCGGCGGAACTGCGCGCGGCGACCGGCCAGTCGCAGGCCGCGGTCGCGCAGGCCGAGGCGAGCTACACGAACGCGCATGCGACGGCCGAACGCGCGCGTCGCCTCGCACCGACGCAGTACATCGCGAAGTCCGATGTCGACAACGCGCTCGCGGCCGAACGTTCCGCCGCGGCGGCCGTGCAGCAGGCGCGCGCCGCGTTGTCGAGCACGCGCATCAATCTCGGCTATTCGACGGTGCGTGCTCCGATCTCCGGCCGCGCCGGTCGCGCGCAGGTAACGGAAGGCGCGCTGGTCGGGCAGGGCACGGCGACGCTGCTCACCACGGTCGACCAGATCGATCCGCTGTACGCGAACTTCTCCATCTCGGTCGCGGAACTCGACCAGCTGCGTCGCGCGCAGACCAGCGGCGAGCCGGCCGATCGCGACGTGCAGATCGTGCTGCCCGATGGTTCGATGAATACCGAACGCGGCACGCTCGACTTCGAAGGCAGCGTGGTCGATCCCGCCACGGGCGCGGTGTCGCTGCGCGCACGCATCCCGAACCACGACCGTCGCCTGCTGCCGGGCACCTACGTCGGCGTGCGCGCGACGCTGGGCCTGCAGAACGGCGTGTACCTCGTGCCGCAGGCCGGCGTGCTGCGTGATGCGCAGGGCGCGTACGTCTACGTCGTCGGCGCGGACAACAAGGTCACTCGCAAGGACGTCGGTGCGGATCGCCAGCAGGACGGCAAGTGGATCGTCGATCGAGGCCTCGCGCCGGGCGATCGCGTGATCGTCTCCGGCCTGCAGAAGGCGCAGCCCGGTGCCGCGGTCAAGCCGGTGCCGTGGACGGAAACGCCCGCTGCGGGCGCCGCGCCGCCAGCCGCGCCCGTCGCGCGCAAGGGCTGATCCGCCATGTCCCGCTATTTCATCAACCACCCCGTGTTCGCGTGGGTGATCGCGATCATGGTCGTGCTCGCGGGCCTGCTCTCAATCCGCGGCCTCGGCGTGGAGTCGTACCCGAACATCGCACCGCCGCAGGTCGGCGTGTCGGCGAGCTATCCGGGCGCGGACGCGCAGACCGTCGAACGCGCCGTCACGCAGATCATCGAACAGCAGCTCACCGGCATCGACGGGCTGGACTACTTCAGCGCGTCGTCGAGCCAGGGTTCGGCGTCGGTGAACCTGACGTTCAAGCCCGGCGTCGATCCCGACATCGCGCAGATGCAGGTGCAGAACAAGGTCGCGCAGGCGACCCCGCGTCTGCCGGCGGACGTCACGCGTAACGGCATCACGGTGGCGAAGGCGAACTCCGGCTTCCTGTCGGTCGTCGCGCTGCGTTCCACCGATCCCGCGATCGGCAAGGACCAGCTGTCCGACCTGCTCGCATCCAACGTGCTCGACCAGATCTCGCGCGTTCCGGGCGTCGGCGGCACGCAGCTGTTCGGCGGCGAATACGCGATGCACATCTGGCTCAACCCCGACAAGCTGCAGGCCTATGGCCTGTCCGCGAGCGAGGTGCTGGCCGCGGTGCGCGCGCAGAACGTGCAGTTCTCCGCGGGCCAGGTCGGTGGCGAGCCGTCGCCGGCGTCGCAGATGTTCACCGCGACGGTCGCGGCGGAAGGACGTTTCTCCACGCCGCAGGAGTTCGAGAACATCCTGCTGCGCGCGGATCCGAACGGCGCCAGCGTGCGGCTTCGCGACGTGGCGCGCGTCGAGGTCACCGGTTCGGCGCACAGCTTCGACCTGAAGTGGGACGGCCAGCCGGCCGCCGGCTTCGCCGTGCAGCTTGGACCGGGCGAGAACGCGCTCGCCGTCGCCGCGGCGGTCAAGAAGCGCATGGACGAGTTGCAGCCGAGCTTCCCGAAGGGCGTGCAGTGGTTCTCGCCTTACGACAGCTCGGACTTCGTGCAGGTGTCGGTCGACGAAGTCGTGCAGACGCTGCTCGAGGCGATGGTGCTGGTCTTCCTGGTGATGCTGCTGTTCCTGCAGAACATCCGCGCGACGCTGATCCCGACGCTGGTCATCCCGGTCGCGCTGCTCGGCACGTTCCTGGGCATGAAGATCCTCGGCTTCACCATCAACCAGCTGTCGCTGTTCGGCATGGTGCTGGCGATCGGCATCGTGGTCGACGACGCGATCGTGGTGATCGAGAACGTCGAACGCATCATGACGGAGGAAGGCCTGCCGCCGCGCGAGGCCACCTACAAGGCCATGCAGCAGATCACCGGCGCGGTCATCGCGATCACGCTGGTGCTCGCCGCGGTGTTCGTCCCCAGCGCGTTGCAGGCCGGTTCGGCGGGCGCGGTGTATCGACAGTTCGCGCTGACGATCGCGATGGCGATGCTGTTCTCGGCATTCCTCGCACTCGGTTTCACGCCGGCACTGTGCGCGAACCTGCTCAAGCCCAGCGCGCATCACGACGCACGTAACCCGATCTTCCGCGGCTTCAACCGCATCTACGACCGCATGGCGACGACGTACGTCGGCCACATCCGCAGCGCGGTGCAGCACACGCCGCGATGGATGGGCGTGTTCGCGCTGCTGGCGGTGCTCACGGGCTTCCTGTTCTGGCGCATGCCGGGTTCGTTCCTGCCGGAAGAAGACCAGGGCTACGCGCTCGCGATCGTGCAGCTGCCGCCGGGCGCGACGCTGCGTCGTACCGAAGCGGTGTTCGAGCAGGTGCGTCAGTCGGTCAACAAGATCGACGGCTACGCGGGAATGATGCAGGTCGCCGGTTTCAGCTTCATCGGCCAGGGCGAGAACGTCGGCATGGCGTTCATCAAGCTCAAGCCGTGGGACGAACGCAAGACGACGGCGACGGAGTTCATCCAGCAGGCGAACATGCACCTGTTCCCGATCCGCGACGCGCAGATCTTCGTGATCAACCTGCCGACCGTGAACGGCCTCGGTGCGTTCGGCGGCTTCGACATGTACCTGCAGGATCGCAGCGGCCAGGGCCGTGAAGCGCTGCAGCAGGCGATGGGCACGTTGCTGGCGAAGGCGGGGCAGGACAAGACGCTGGTCGGCGTGCGTCCGAATACGCTCGAGCCGTCACCGCAGCTCAAGCTCGACGTCGATCGTGTGCAGGCGCAGGCGATGGGCCTGTCGGTCGGTGACATCTACAGCGCGATCCAGATCATGCTCGCGCCGGTGTACGTCAACGACTTCGTGCAGGGTGGCCGCGTCAAGCACGTGACCATGCAGGCCGATGCGCCGTATCGCACCGGGCCCGAATCGCTCGCGCACTTCTACACGCCGGCACCGGGCATGACGTCCGCCGATGGCACCGCGGCCATGGTGCCGCTGTCGAACGTCGTGCATTCGAAGTGGACCGTAGCCGCGCCGTCGCTCACGCGATACAACGGCTTCGCCGCGGTGGAGATCGTGGGTTCGCAGGCGCCAGGCAAGAGTTCGGGTGAGGCGATGACGTCGATGGAGCGCATCGTCAACAACGACCTGCCGCCGGGCTTCGGCTACGACTGGGCCGGGCAGTCGCACCAGGAAATCCTGTCGGGCAGCCAGACCACGATGCTGATGCTGCTATCGATCGTCGTGGTGTTCCTGTGCCTCGCGGCGCTGTACGAGAGCTGGTCGGTGCCGGTGTCGGTGCTGCTGGTGGTGCCGCTCGGCGTGCTGGGCGCGATCGTCTTGTCGATGATGCGCGGCCTGCCGAACGACATCTATTTCAAGATCGGCCTGATCACCGTCATCGGCCTCGCCGCGAAGAACGCCATCCTGATCATCGAGTTCGCGATCGCGGAGCGTCAGCTCGGCAAGCCGCTGCGCCAGGCGGTGGTGGAAGCGGCGAAGCTGCGACTGCGCCCGATCCTGATGACGTCGTTCGCGTTCATCATGGGCGTGATGCCGCTCGCGATCTCGACCGGTGCCGGCGCGAACTCGCGTCACGCCATCGGCACCGGCGTCATCGGCGGCATGCTGTTCGCGACGTTCCTCGGCCTGCTTCTGATCCCGGTGTTCTACGTCGCAGTGCGCCGTCTGCTGGGCGACAAGCTGGACGAGCCGCCGAAGCTCGACCCGAACGAGATCCATCGACAGATTCCGCTCTGAGTCGAGTCGACCCGCTGCAAATCGAAGCCTCCGCATTGCGGGGGCTTCTTTTTTGGCGCCGTGACAACGGTGGTCCAGCAGGGTTGCGATGTTGCTATCGCGCGAGCCCGTCTGCGTCGATCACGGCACTTCGCGCGATGCAGCCCGGACGTCTGGAGCGCACATCACCCAACACGCAGACATAAAAAAACCCGGCAGCGTGAGCTGCCGGGTTCGGTTCCAGTGGGAACTGGAGAGAGAAACTTACTTCGCGGACTTGCCGGCAGCGGCGTTGACCGTCTGCTCGGTCGCCTTGGCGGCGCCGTTGGCGGCCTGCGAGAACTGGTCCTGCGCCTGACGAACGGTGTCGTTCGCGGTGCGGGTCGCCGCCTCGAACTGGCCCTTGGCGATCTGAGCGACCGACTCGTTGACCTTGGCGACGCGGCCGAGGACGTCCTGACCGGTAGTCAGCGCGCGCTCGACGTTCTCGCGGGCGATCTGCGCGCCCTTCGGCCACAGGTTCTTGGCGCTGTCGAGGTCACGGACCTGGGCGGCTTCGCCGAGGAACGCGAAGGTCGCGGTGCTGCGCTCTTCGATGGCGGCGAGCTGCAGGCCGAAGATGGCCTCGGCGTTCTCGAGGGTCAGGCGGTTGATGCGGGCGGCCGTGTCGGCGAACTGACGGGTGGCCGCGGCGAACTGCTCGTTGAACTGTGCGTACATGGGCGGGCTCCTGGCCTTGAAGGCCGATACAGCGTTGATGGTGCGTTGCAGCATAGGCGCATCCGTTGTGCAGTGCAACAACCGCTCATCGGTCGTTGTCACGGTTTCAGGGACGTGAGCGTGCCGTGGCGGCCGGCCACTGCCGCTTGGGTACGGAAACAACATGAGATGCGGCGTGGAAACGCCGCGGCCGTCAGCCAGCCGGGCCCCGGTAGCGGCAGCCGGACGTGCAGGTCTCGTGGACCACGACTTCCGACAACAACGGCAGCGCGGGCTTCAGCCGGTCCCAGATCCAGGACGCGAGCCGCTCGCTGGTCGGGTTCTCCAGCCCCTCGATCTCGTTGAGGTACTGGTGGTCGAGCTGGTCGTACAAGGGACGGAACGCCGACTTCAGATCGGCGAAGTCCATCACCCAGCCGGTGTCCGCGCCGGGCTCGCCGGAGACGTGGATCTCCACCCGGAACGAATGGCCGTGCAGGCGCGCGCACTTGTGCCCGTCGGGCACGTTCGGGAGACGGTGCGCGGCCTCGAGCGTGAAGGCTTTGAAGATGTCCATCACAGTCATTGTAAGGGCCAGCCTCGCGCTCGCGGACCGTGCGGCGCCCTCTGCTAACGTACGGCCGTTGCGGCTTCGACCGGTCCCGCGTGTCCGATTCCGTCCCGAGCACCGCTGCGATCGACCCCACCCGGGCACGCCCGCCGCGGCCGCTCTTGCCGACGGTCGTCCATATCCTCGCGCTGGCCGCGATCTACGCGCCGCTGGCCTTCGTCAGCCTGCGCTGGGGCATGACCCGCGGCGTCGCCTCGCCGATCTGGCCGGCCGCGGGCGTCGCGCTCGCGGTGCTCGTCCTGCGCGGACGGTATCTCTGGCCGGGCGTGATGCTCGGCTACCTCGGCGGCGCGATGCTCAACCACTCACCGAGCGCGTGGTGGGTGTTGCTGATCGTCGCGGGCGGCAACGCGCTGGCGACTTACAGCGGGCAGGTCGCGCTGGAGCGCTCGCGCTTCAATGCATCCTTCGAATCGTTCCGCGACTTCCTTCTGTTCGCGGTGGTCGCGGCATCGATTGCCGCCATCTCATCGACTGTCGGCTCGCTCGCGATAGCCGCGCCGCTGCACCTCGGCGCCGATCGCATCTGGCTGATGTGGAGCCACTGGTACCTGGGCGACGTCACCGGCGTGCTGATCGTCGGCACGATGGTGCTCGCCTGGGCACGTGGCACGTGGCCGCGCACAGCGCGCTGGTGGAGCGAGTTCGCGGCCTGCCTCGTGATATCGGCCGCGATCGCCGCCTTCGTCTTCATGCGCCACGGCGAGCGCATGTACACGTTCATCGCGTACTGCCCACTGATCTGGGCTGCGCTCTCGTTGCGACTGCGCGGTGCGAGCGCCGCCTGCTTCCTGATTTCGATGATCGCGGTCGTCGGCACCACGTTTGGTTACGGCCCGTTCGCCACGCTCGACGTGCACGCACGCTACGTCGACCTGCAGATCTTCCTCGCGGTGATGGCCGCATCGGCACTGGTACTCGCCGTCGTTGCCGACGAGCGACGCGCGCAGCAGGCACTGCGCCTGAGCGAGACACGCCTGCGACTTGCGCTCGAAGCCTCCGACACCGGGCTGTGGAAGATCGACCTGCAGACTGGCGCAATGGCGTTCTCACCCGAATGCGCGCGCATCACCGGCATCGCCGAGAACGCGATCGAGCACACGCGTGCGGGCGCGGCCACGTTGCTGCACGAGGAAGATCTGCCACGCGTTCGCGCCACGCTGGCCTATGCGGTCGAGCATCACACCTTGTTCGAAAGCCAGTTCCGCGTGAATCGCCCGGACGGCAGCGAGCTGTGGGTCGAAGCACGCGGGCGTGCGGTCTACGAGGACGACGTGCCCGTGTCGGTGCTCGGCACCATCAATGACATCACCGAGCAGCGTCGCAACGCGCGTCGCCTCGCCGAACAGGCGAGCCTGCTCGACCTCACCAGCGACGCCATCCTGATCCGCGACCTCGATGGCCGCATCACGTACTGGAACGACAGCTCCGCACGGCTCTACGGTTTTTCGCAGGACGAAGCGATCGGCCGCATTGCACGCGATCTGCTGCGCACCGAGTTCCCGCTAGCGCTTGGCGAGATTGGCCGCATGCTGCTCGAACACGGGCGCTGGGAGGGCGAGGTCGTGCATCACCGCAAGGACGGGGCGCCGAGAATCATCCACGCGCGCTGGGTGCTCACGCGCGATGCGATGGGCCAGCCGCAGTCGGTGATGCAAACGCATACCGACATCACCGATCGCAAGCGTGCCGATGTCACCGCCGCGTTCCTCGCCGAGCTCGACAAGCGCATCGGCCAGACCTTGAACGTCGACGAGGTCGCGGACATCGGCCTGCAGTTGCTCGGCGAACATCTGCGACTCGTTCGCTGCACATTATCGGATATCGATATCGAGCACGGTCGCGTTCGCGTGCTGCACGAGTGGACGCAGGACGTGCCGCGCCTCTCGGAGAGTTACGACGCGCGTGCGTTCTTCACCAGCGAACTCGGCATCACGCTCGCGTCCGGCGATGCGGTCGCCATCTCGGACGTGCGACGCGATCCGATGACCGCGCCGTTCGCCGTGAACTTCGTGCCGCACGGCACCGTCGCGCTTGCGGCCGCGTCGTATGTCATCGAAGGACGCCTGGTCGGCACGCTGATGGTCGCCGCGGCGGACGCACGCGACTGGCGCAGCGACGAGAAGCAGTTGGTGCGCGAAGTCATCGCGCGACTGTGGCCGGCGATCGAACGCGCGAAGGCGCTGTCGGCACTGCGCGAATCGGAGGCGCGCTTCCGCCAGCTCGCCGACACCGCGCCGATCATGATCTGGGTCGCAGAAGCCGATGGCCGCTGCAGTTACGTGAGCCGGCGCTGGACCGAGTTCACCGGTCGCCTCTACGAAGCCGAACTCGACTTCGGCTGGAAGGCGATGATCCATCCCGACGACCTCGAAGGCTATTCCATCGCGTTCGAGGAAGCCGCGCGCGAGCACCGTGCGTTCTCCGACGAATACCGCGCGTTACGCTGGGATGGCGCGTATCGCTGGCTGCACGTCACCGCGCGTCCGCGCTTCGGTGCGGGCAGCGAATTCCTCGGCTACATCGGCGCGGTGATGGACGTGACCGAACGTCGGGAAGCCGAAGAATCGCTGCGCGAGGCCGACCGTCGAAAGGACGAATTCCTCGCCACGCTCGCGCACGAACTGCGCAATCCGCTGTCGCCAATCCGCACCGGCTTGCAGGTGCTCAACCTCACCGACGATGCGGACACCGCGCGTCGCACGCGGCAGATGATGGAGCGCCAGCTCGGGCACATGGTGCGCTTGATCGACGACCTGCTCGACGTCTCGCGCATCACCAGCGGCAAGGTCGTCCTGCAGCGCGATCGCATTTCGCTGCAGGACGCCGCGCTCGCCGCGATCGAATCGGCACGGCCGTTGATCGAAGGCGCACGCCATCGTCTGCATCTCGACCTGCCGGGCACGCCACTGTGGATCGACGCCGACCCCACGCGCATCGCGCAGGTCATGGGCAACCTGCTCACCAACGCCGCGAAGTACACGCCGGACGGCGGCGACATCACGCTGCGCGTCTACGACTGCGACGACACCGCGTGCGTATCGGTATCGGACACCGGCCTCGGCATTCCGCCGGATTCGCTGGGTGCCGTGTTCGGCATGTTCGCGCAGGTGAACCGCACGCTCGAACGCGCGCAGGGTGGACTCGGCATCGGGCTGGCGCTCGCGCGTCGCCTCGTCGACATGCACGGCGGTACGGTCACGGCGCACAGCGATGGCTTGGGTCGCGGCAGTACGTTCACCGTCTGCCTGCCTCTCGCGCCGGATCTGCCGGATTTCGCCGCGCCGCGTGCAACAGCGATCGATGCGCAGCCGAGACGTCGCGTGCTGGTCGTCGACGACAACCAGGACGCCGCGGAAACGCTGGGCATGATGCTCGAGCTCGATGGCCACGCGACCTGCGTCGCGTACTCGGCGATCGACGGCCTGCGACTGGTCGACGAATTCCAGCCGGAGATCGCCTTCCTCGACATCGGCATGCCGGTGATGAACGGCTACGAGCTTGCACGTCGCCTGCGCGGCCGCGCCGATGGCGAGTCGATCACGCTCGTCGCGGTGAGTGGGTGGGGTGGCGAGGCCGACAAGTTGCAGGCCGCGGCCGCGGGGTTCGATCTGCATCTCACCAAGCCGGTCAGCGTGGATGCGGTGCAGGCCGCGGTTGGTCGTGTGCGTCGATTTGCTTCGGACGACGCCTGATTCCCGCCGCTCGCAATGACTTCGAGCGCGAGTCGTCGCGGTCGATACCGTTGCGTATCGTCGTCGGTGCGCCGACTCCGCTGACCCCAACCTCGAGGACGATGACTGCGAGTCCGCGGCGCACCAGGTCATTGAACGCACTCGTGAAGGTCAGCGCCTAGTGCCAGCGCGCATGCGTCGCCGGCCTCAGTGAAGACATGACCCTGCAGTCGGACCGCGACCGGGCGCACTCCGCCGCCCGCGAAACTCGGTATACACTCGGGACTGTGCGCGCCGTCACGGTCCGCGTCGGCATGCGACGAAACAGTCGAACGCGCCGTCATGCGCTTCGCGCCAGCCAGGAGTCGATGTGACGTCCCAACTGCTCCAGACCGCGGTGGATGCGACCGAGGGCAGCGACCAGGACCCGGCGGGTCGGGTCGATCGGGAAATCATTTGTCAGGTCGATCTGGATCGCGCCACGGCGCTGATCGAACGTCGCAGCGCATCGGGACTGCTCGATGAAATCGCCGCGATCGTGCAGGCACTGGAAGTCGCGGATCCACGCACCGTTCCGCGCCGCGGCACGATCGTCGGCCGACTGCTTGGGCGTGACTTGTCCTCGCAGGCGCGTGCACGCCAGGCGCACGAACACATCCGCATCCGCCTGCAACTCGCCGAGCGTCGCGCGCTCGATGTGCTCACCCACGTACGTGAACTCGACGACGCGGCTGCACACATCTCACGCCAACGTGCGCGCCTCGCCGAGATCGCCGAACGTGGCCGTGAGGCCTACGACGCCTTCGCGGTCGAGGCCGGTACGCGGCCCGATGCAATGGGCCGTCGCCTCGATCACCTGACCATGCTGCTGAGTTCGTGGGACGTGGCGATGGCGCACATGCGGCTCGTGCGCCAGTACGACGAACTGCTGCTTGCGCGCTATGCGCACGTGCGCGACGTCGTGGTGCCGCAGTGGCTGCGTCGTGCCGATGCCGCGCTTGCCGCCGACGAGCACGACGGCCCGCCGCCCGGCGAACTGCTGCGCGAGGCGCTCGAAGTCTTGCTGCAGGTGACGGCGCCCGAGCCCGCGGTGTTCCCGCGCGCGGAAGACGTGCGCGTCTGATTCAACGCATCGGGCGGTCGAGTTCGTCGCGTGATTCGCGCGGACCGCGCGGCTGTCGATTGCCTTCCAGCGTCACGTCCGTCGCGACCGGGGGCGGCACGTCCACCGCGCCCGGCGACCCCTTCTTCCACGCCTGCGTTTCGTAAGCACCGAGCCCGACCACGCCCGGCATCAGGTCGAGCAGTGATGGCGCGTCCGCGCTGCGCGGCAACGGCATCGTGCGACTGCCCAGCGCTGCGACCGTCGCCGCCGCGAGCAGGCCCCACATCATCAGCGTTCGCGTATTGCGGACCATGCGGAAGGCCTCGTCGCGCGGGAGCCTGCAGCGTTGCACGCCGCGACTGCACGCGATGTCGACGTGTTCGGGCCGTGGAAGGTCGTGTTTATCGACGATGCGGCTGGATGATGGACGCGTGACCCGGCAACGCCACCGGCGGCGACCGAAGCGGCTGTAACCCCAGCCCGTCCTCGGGTACGTTCTAGCCGGGGACATTCAACGGATTCACGCCATGCGATCGCCCATCGCCGCACTCGTCTGCGCCTTTTTCGCCTTGCCGTGCGCCGTGTACGCGCAGCGCGACCTAACTGCACCGCCGCTGGTGTCGACCGCCGAGCGCGACACGCCGGTGCGGCTGGAACGCGCAGCGATGTCGGTCGACCAGGCTGGCGGCACCGTCCGCACCACGCTCGACATGACCTTCCGCAATCCGTCGTCGCGCGTCCTCGAAGGGAGCCTCGACTTCCCGTTGCAGCCCGGCCAGCAGGTGGTCGGGTTCGCGCTGGATATCGGTGGCCACATGCGCGCGGCGGTGCCGGTCGAAAAGGAGCGGGGCCGCCAGGTGCTGGAGGCAATCGAGCGTCGTGGCGCGGACCCAGGCCTGCTCGAGCAAGCGCAGGGCGAGCATTTCCGGCTGCGCATCTACCCGTTTGCCCCACAGGGCACGCGAAGCGTCCGGATCGTGTTGTCGCAGGCCTTGCCGGCGAATTCGACATCCGTACCGCTGCCGACCGCGTTCGCCGCAGGCCTCGACACGTTGCCACTTGTTGTGCACGCCGCGGGCGTTCCGCATATCGACGGCGCGCTTCATGACCCGGTATTCCAGCGCGGTGCGCATGGGCGTTACCAGACGACGCTGCACACCGGTGACGTCGCCAAGGGCCGCAGCATCCGCCTAGTGTTTCCTGCGGTGGCGACGCCGGTTGCGCAGGTGCAGACCTGGCACGGCGAACGGTACTTCGTCGCGGATGTCCCGGTCGCGCTGAAACCGGAACGCCGTGCCCCGCCGTCCAAGATGGTTCTCCTCTGGGACAGCTCGGCCTCCGGCGCCAAGCGCGCGCACGACCTGGAGTTCGCGTTGCTGGATGCGTATTTCCAGTCGACGCGATCGATCGACGTCGACCTCGTGCGCTTCCGCGACACCACGGAACCTGCGGTGCACTTCAGCATCCGTACCGGCGACTGGAGCGCATTGCGCAAGGCGCTCGAAACCACTGTCTACGACGGTGCCACGACGCTACGTGGCTGGACCCTTCCAACCGATGCCGGCGAGACGCTGCTCTTCGGCGATGGGCTGTTCAACTACGGCGGCGCGACGTTCCCGGCCTTCGACACGCGCCAGCGGCTTTACACCGTGCGTGCGGGCGTCGCAGGCGATTCGGCACGACTCGCTGCGCTAGCCGACGCGCGCAACGGTGCGTCGATCAATCTCGACTCGATGAGCGACCTTGCCGCGGCACGCGACCTTCTGCTGTTCGATCTGCCGAGGATCGTCGGCATCGATGCGGTCGGCGCAAGCGACGTGGTCGCCGAGTCGAACATTGCACGTAACGGTTTCGTACGCGTCGCCGGCCGCATGCTGGATGCCGAGCCGCGCGTCGCGCTGAACGTCGCGCGCGGCACCGAACGCACGCGCATCGACGTGCCGTTGAACGGCGCAGTCGAAAGCGACGCCGCCGCGCCGATGTGGGCGCAGTACAGCGTCGCCCGCCTGATGGACGCGCCGGAGCGCAACCGCGCCGCAATCGCACGCATGGGCAGCGACTTCAGCATCGTCACGCCGGGCAGTTCGCTGATCGTCCTCGAAAACGTCGACGACTACGTCCGCTATTCGATCGCGCCGCCCGATGAATTGCGCGACGAGTACGCGCGACGCGCCGCCGCCGTTGCCGCCGAACGCGACGAAGCGCGCAGCAAGCAGCTCGATGCCGTGCGGTCGCAGTGGAAGGAACGCATCGAGTGGTGGTCGACCGCCTTCCCGAAGGGCGCGCCGCCGAAGCCCAAGAATGAGGACGTGCGCGGCGCTGTCGCCTATGCGCCTCCACCTGCACCCTCACCGATGTCGGTCGAGGAGGCGCCGATGCTGGCCGAACGTGCGGCGGGCGATGCGGCTGCGGCGAGCGCGACGGCCAACGCCGAGCAGGCGCAGCGTCGTGCGCAATCGCTCGACAGCGTGCAGGTGACCGGAAGCCGTATCAGCGATGCCGAACGCGCCGAAGGTGCAGCCGAGATCGGTGTGCAACTGCAGCCGTGGACGCCCGATTCCCCGTTCGCGCGTCGCCTGCGTGGCCTGGACGCGGACGCGGCCTACGCGGCGTATCTCGACGAGCGCGCCCGCGCCGAACCGGGCACTGCGTTCTATCTCGACGTCGCCGACGTGTTGTTCGACCGCAAGCGCGATGACCTCGCTCTGCGTGTGCTGTCGAACGTCGCGGAGATGGATCTCGACAATCGCCACGTGCTGCGCGTGCTCGGCTATCG
This sequence comes from Lysobacter sp. HA35, assembly GCF_054061195.1. Taxonomy (NCBI): domain Bacteria; kingdom Pseudomonadati; phylum Pseudomonadota; class Gammaproteobacteria; order Lysobacterales; family Lysobacteraceae; genus Lysobacter; species Lysobacter sp. HA35. The sequence goes on from NZ_JBSSDY010000001.1 coordinate 3,158,287, forward strand.
GCTGATGCAGGCGGGACGCGCGGAGCTCGCGGTGCCCGTGCTCGAGCAGGTGCTCGCGATGAGCGACGACGAGCCGCAGAGCTATCGCGATCTCGCGCTGGCCCACGCTGCGCTCGGTGATCGTCAGAAGGCGGTCGACCTGCTCTACGAAGTCGTGGCCGGCACGTGGGACGATCGCTTCCCAGGCATCGAGGTCACCGCGCTTGCGGAACTGAATGCCCTCGTCGCGACATCGCCGACGCCGCTCGACACGCATCGCATTCCCGCCGACCTCATCCGCAACATGCCGCTCGACCTGCGCGCGGTGCTCAGCTGGGACGCCGACAACAGCGACATGGACCTGTGGGTGACGGACCCCAACGGCGAGAAGGCCTATTACGGGCATCGCCTCACGTACCAGGGCGGGCAAATGTCCCGCGACTTCACGGGCGGCTACGGGCCGGAAGAATTCGCGCTGCGCACGGCGAAGCCGGGCCGCTACAAGGTCGAGGCCAATTACTTCGGCGATCGCCAGCAGATCGTCACCGGCGCCACGACGCTGCAGCTTTGGCTGAGCACGCACTTCGGCACGCCGCGCCAGAAGGACCAGCGGATCACCCTGCGCTTGCGCGACAAGAAGGAAACGATCTTCGTCGGCGAGTTCGAGGTGAAGTAGCGAGTCGGGTGCGGCCGGAATATGTCGCGACGGATCCGAGCGGCTGATCGCTTCGAATCCGTCGCTGCAGGATCGTCAGCGGATCGCAAGCGCGAATGCGCCGACCAGGTTCGCGAGCGCGACCATGATCCCGAGCGTCGTCAGCAGGGCGGTGCGATTGCGGCGAGCACGGTAGCTCGTCATGAGGACTCTCCGACGTCACCCGACGTCGCGTCGCGCGTCGCGACCACTGGCGTCTTTCGGTGTCCGCTATCGCGGCACTGGGTGACAACGATCCTCGCCTTCGCCGGCCACGGCCGCTATCCGGCGACGCCGCGCTGGCGGGTAGGAATAGTCCTAAGCAACGGTCCGCGCGGCGCTTCCTGCCGGGCGATAAGGCGGCACCGCGTGGCCGCGTGGATCGCGACGGCAGATGCCCATCGCGATGGGCACGCATCACGCGGGGCGGGCAGGGCCGTGGCGGGAAATCGCTAGTGATACATCGGATTCTCAAGCAGCAACGACCGTGGCACCCGCTGGCGCTTCACCCACATCAGTGCGTCGACCGAATCCTCGAAGACATGCGTCTGCAGGCCTAGGCGGGTGGCCATGATCTGACCGATGCGATCGGGATCGAGCATTTCCTCGCGTGCGGCGATCGCGAGCGTGAAGGGTTCGGGCGCCGCATCGGCCCATTCGCGCACGATCTCGAAGCGCTCGGCCAGCGTGGGAAGCGGCGAGATCGTTGCGTCGGTGAAGTCCAGCAGCAGGCGCTGCAGTTCGTAGGCGCGTGCCTCGGCAATGGCGTCGAGCGCGATCGCGCGGGCGTTGGTCAGCGGCAGTTCGCCGATCGGGTGCACGATCAGGCAGTTGTCGTCGAGGTGGCGGGCGAGTTCCATGCGTGACCTCACGTGTGCGCAGCGGTGGACGACTTGCGCAGCCAGCGTTCGGCTGACGCGCGGTCGGTGAATGCATGCGCATCCAGGCCAAGTCGCGACGCGACGTATAGTCCGGCGCGGTCGTTATGCAAAAGCTCCTCGCGCGCCGCGAGTGCGAGCGAAAACCCGTCGGGCGCCGCTTCGGCCCATTCCTGCACGATGTCGATGCGTTGCACGAGCGCCGGCACCGGCTCGACGCGGGCATCGAGCAAGTCCAGCAAAAGGCGATGCAGTCCGCTGTCGCGGCAGGCGAGTACCGCGTCCAGCGCCGCGGCGCGCAGTTCCGCAAGCGTCGCCGTGCCGATGACGCGTAGCACGAAGGTAGCGCCGTCGACGCGGACATCCGTATTCATGTCGGCCTCCGACCTCGATCGTAGGAGCCCGATAAATGCGTGGAACGACCGCTGGTCGTGGATTCCCCTTGGGGCAATGCGGCAGTGCGCCTATGCATCGTCACGACGCGCGTTCCGAGTGCAACACATCGGCCGATCAGCCAGACGATCAGCTCAGGTAGCGGCAATTAGCTGCAACGGAGTGCATGCGGCTATAGAAGACCGCGTCGACGGTACCGTGCGCATTCGCCGCTGCGGCGTCACGCGTGCAGCGTCACGTCAAACATAAGCGCTGCTCGCAGCCCACTTCACCTGCGCGATCACTTCCTTCACGCGACCGCGCTCGATGAGTTCGGCCGGCGATTCGTCGCCGCGTCGCGCGCACAACCATCGCGCCAGCGCCGCCTCGTCGTTCTTCCAGAAATCCAGCAGCAAGGCGGCAAGTTCGGGGCAGCGCGCCTGCACCAGCGTCCATACGCGCATCTCGCTTGCGCGGAGCGCACCCTGCGCACGCTGGAGCGACTCCAGCTCGAGGGACAATTCGTCGTGGGCACGCTCGCGACCGGTCATGCCGAATGCTCGCACGGTGATTTGGTCGCGCTGCTGAACTTTCGGCAACAACGAGCGCTGGCGCACGCGAAGCCATTGCCGAGGCCGCTCTCGCGCTTTTTGTCCCGACGAATGGTCGCCTCGCATACCGCGTGGTCGTATTGCATAGCAGCAATTACCGGGCGTTCGATGCGGCCGTTCTCGCGCGTGCCGCGCCGCTACGCATGTGGGGCGACCCATGGGATCTGCGCATGTTCGCCACGCTCGACGACATCGACGCGCGTTACCGCTACCGCCTTCGGCTCTGGATCGCGCGCGCGTTCGCCGTGCAGCTCGTAGTCGTTGGCGCGTTGAACGTGCGCGTGGGGCGCGGCAACGCGGCCATTCTGGACGCCGCATGGATCGCGTGCCTGATCGGCGTCCTTGTCGCGATACACGTGGCCCGCTCGCGCCCGTGGCCCGGCGACGCGCTGGTGCTGGTCAATGCCATCTTCGCGTCCGTCAACATGCACGTGGTCGGACTCAACGGCCTGGGTTGGGTGTTTCCGATCATCGTCACGTCGTTCGCGATCAGTGCGACGCCTGCAGCATTGGTCGTGTCACTCACCATGCTGCTCAACGCATTCGTGTTGACGCCGCGGTTCGCGCCGCTGGATGCGACTGTCGCCTTTGCATTGTCCGGCGCGTTGATCACCCTGTTGTCGTACGTGGTCGCCCGACACGTGGAGCGGCTTCGAAGCCTGCTCGGCCGTCTCGCGTTGCGTGATCCTCTTACCGAGGCCGGCAACCGGCGTGCGATGGACGACGCCGTGCGACGTGCCGCACATTCACACGCGCCGGCGGTGCTCGCGGTGATCGACCTCGATCATTTCAAGAGCATCAACGATGCGTACGGTCACGCGGTCGGCGATCGCGTGCTTCGAGAAACCGCCGCGGTCATTCGCGACCACGTCCTCGATGCGGGCGATCTCTACCGGCTCGGCGGCGAGGAATTCGTCGTGCTGCTCGGCGACGAGAGTCGCAGCGCCGCAAGCGAACGCCTGCACGCGCTCGCCGGCAGCATCCGTCGCGACGTGCGCTTGCGCGAGGTGCAGGTGACGTGTTCGATCGGCTTCGCTGCGAAACGCCATGACGACGATGACGTGACATGGGTGGCGCGTGCCGATCGTGCGATGTATCGCGCGAAGGCAGCGGGTCGCGATCGGGTTGTCGACGCCGATGACGCGAGCGACATGGCGGAGCCGGATGCAATGCAGTTCCCCGTTTGACCGGTCGTCAATCGCTGCGCAGCCGAGGAAGCTGACAGGGCGCTCGATCTGGATGAATAGCTGGCCGGTACAATTGCGCCATCGGCAATGCGCAAAAGACGGTTCGGATGGTCAGGCGGTTGCGGGTGGCGGTGGTGGGCTACGGCACGGCGGGCCAGGCCGTCGCGTTGTTTCTGTCTCGCGATGGGCACGACGTCGAAGTCTTCGAGCGCACGAAGACACTCGGACCGGTCGGCGCAGGGTTTCTGTTGCAACCCGTTGGCCAGCGCGTGCTGTGGGAACTCGAGTTGCTCGATTCAGTGCTCGCGCACGGCGCTGTCGTCTCGCGTCTATACGGCGAGACCGCCAGCGGGCGACCGGTCATGGACATGCGCTACGGCGAACTCGACGCGCGCCTGTTCGGTCTCGGCCTACAGCGCGGTGCGCTGTTTTCGATTCTCGACTCCGCGTGGTCGGAAGGCCGCGTGCTGCATTGCGGCTCGACGATCGTCGACGTGGATGCGGAGGCGGGCGCGATCACCGATGCGGACGGACATCGTCACGACGGGTTCGACCTTGTCGTGGTTGCGGACGGCGCGGCGTCGTCGCTGCGGTCGCGGATCGCACCGGCGAAGCTTGATCGGCCCTATCCCTGGGGCGCGCAGTGGTGCCTGGTGCCTGCGGACGACTGGGCATGGCGCGACGTCCTGCAGCAGCGTTACGTCGGCGCACGACGCATGGTCGGCATGTTGCCGGTCGGCACGCGTCCCGGTGACCCTGTTGCGCGTTTGAGCTTCTTCTGGAGCCTGCCGGCGACGGCGCTCGATGCCGGTATCGCCGACGCCGACGCCGACGCATGGCGGGCGGAAGTAGAGAACGTGTGGCCCGCGGCGATGGAGCGTCTGCGTGATGTTGAAGTTCCCGGCGGGCTCGCGCGTGCGCGTTATCGCGACACGGTGCACCGACGCTGGCATCGCGGTCGCGCCGTACTGCTGGGCGACTCTGCGCATGCGATGAGTCCGCAGCTCGGCCAGGGCGTCAACATGGCGCTGCTCGACGCGCTCGGCCTTCGCGATGCGTTGCGGTCGTGCGCGTCGGTCGAGGCGGCGCTCGAACAGGCGGTGGCGACGCGTCGCCGCCACGTCGGCATTTATCACTTCTGGAGTCGATGGCTGACGCCGTTGTTCCAGTCCGAGCGCGACGGTTGGGCGCGCCTGCGCGATCTCACGTTCCACCCGATGTCGCGGTTGCCTGGCGGTCGCGGCCAGATGCTTCGCGTGCTGTCGGGTACGCGGCAGGGATGGCTTGGCACGGTGCCGCTGCCTGCGGCGTTCCTCGATGCACTGGCTGCGCTGCCCGCACGTGTCGCGAACGCCGCACTGACCGATACGGCGATGCCCCCGTGACCTGGCGCGATCGACGTCCACTGTTCGCGCATCTGCTAGGCCCGACGTTCGACCAGTTGCCCGAAGTAGTGCAACAGCTGCATCTACGCGCGGGAAAGACCACCTACGACGGTCAGGTGGAGGTCGAGCGCGGTACGAGTCTGTTGGCGCGAGTCTGCGCATGGGCGACTCGACTGCCGCCCGCGGGACAAGGGCCGATCCGCGTCGACATCGAAGCAACGAGCAGTGACGAGTGTTGGACTCGCCACGTCGCCGGGCACGCGATGCGTTCGCGACTCTGGGCGTCGAACGGGTTGCTGTGCGAACGACTCGGACTCGTGACGTTCGGCTTCCGGCTCGGCATCGACGACGGCCGGCTGACATGGACCGTGGTGCGTGTGCGAGCGCTCGGGGTTCCGCTTCCTGCCCGATGGTTCGACGGCGTGGCTGCGCTGGAGGGCGAGATGCCCGACGGTCGCTATACCTTCGATGTAAGTGCGCGCCTTCCCGTCGTCGGCCTGCTCGTGCACTACCGGGGATGGCTGCATGTCGAACATTGATCCACCGCAAGTCATCGTCTTCGACGGCGTCTGCGTGCTCTGCAACGGATGGGTGCGTTTCCTGCTGCGACACGACCATAAGCAGCGTTATCGCTTCGCGGCGATGCAGACGCCGGCTGGACGCGCGCTGCTGGAAACGCACGGACTCGATCCGGATGACCCGGTGTCGTTCCTCCTGGTTGCGGGGGACCACGCGTGGACCGATACCAACGCGATCGCGCGCGTGCTTTCCGACCTCGGCGGGATATGGCGTGTGGCGGCCGCTGTCGTGACGCTGGTGCCGCGGTTCGCGCGGGATCCGATCTATCGCGCGATCGCGCGAAATCGCTATCGCTACTTCGGGCAGTACGCGTCATGCCACGTACCGTCGCCGGAACAACGCGAACGTTTCATCAGCTAGTGCACGTGCGTGGTCGCGCTGATCGGAAAGTTCTCGAGCACCTGCATGAACTCGTCGAGCGTGAAGAGATCGACGCAAGAACGCGCGCCACCGTTCGGCAATTCGTTGCGCGCGAGTTTGCGTGCGAGCACGACGGCGGCGGTCGCGGGAATCTGCGGGCCGCTGCCATCCCTAGCGACGATCTGCCACGTGACGTGCTTCGCCTTGCCGTCGTGGCCGAGGCCTCGCATGTCCACCGTCATGATGCCGACGTCGCTTCCCGTCGCCTGCCACCACTCGCTCATTCGAAGCAAAGGCCGCGCCCATCGCGCAAGGCTGCGCACTGCGCCGACGCGCACCAGCCAGCTGGCGAGCCACAGTCCGAAATGCATGCGCCGCAGTTCGAGGCCGGCGCGGAAGTCGCAATGACGCAGCGTCGGATAGCGCGAGGGCAACACGGACAGGTCGGGCACGTCGCAACGTGCGACCCAACGTGGTGACACGCGCGGTACGCGGATTCGCCGGAGCGACTGCCATCCGCGAACCTCCTGCCAGCGTCCATCGATGAGCGCGGGAAACGGCTGGCCGACGTAGCCGAGAATCGCCTGCGTGGTCGCGAGCCCGCGCGCCGTGCGATTGCCGGGGCTGATCGCCGACTCGATCGAACGCAGTTCGGCGAACTCGTGCTGATGCGCCGCGATGACGGCTGCACTGAGCCCGGGCACGCTGCTTGCTCCCGATACGACCCATCGCCCGCCCGCTCTCGCGAGCGCATCGAGTCGAGCGATGCCCATGACGAACTCGCGTCCGTCGGCGAGGTCGATGTAGTGCGCGCCGCATGCGAGCGCGGCCTCGGCGACGCGGTAGTCGCGCTGCTGGAACGGCCCGGCGGTGTGGATTACGACATCCGGCGCGAGCGCTGCGATCTTGCTCTGCAGGTCGGCCGAGTCGACGTCCAGGCTCGCAGCGGTGACGGACGCGTTCGGGTAACGCTTTCGCAGGTCCGAGGCGAATCCCTCCGCTGCGGACGCACTTCGCCCGGCGACGATCACCTGCATCGCGACGTCCTGCACGAGTTCGGAGGCGATCCGCTGTCCGAATTGCCCGTACGCGCCGATGACGAGAATGCGCATGCTGGTTCGCGGGCCGGCGGTTGTCGAAACAGGTGATGCGATTGTCCGGCGTCGATCCGGCGCTGTCACCGACATCGGGCTCGTTCGACCCTTGGCACGAACTCGATGGGTCGATCGCGATCTCCAGAACCCAAACGCCGCCCACAAAAAAACCCGCACATCGGCGGGTTTTTTGCATGGTGGCTATGGGTGGACTCGAACCACCGACCCCAGCATTATGAGTGCTGTGCTCTAACCGGCTGAGCTACATAGCCATGCGGTGAACCGCGAATTCTTCCGGTTCGGCCGCTGGCTGTCAATCGCCGGCGGCCGGGCGCGGCGTTCGCTTGTTGTCGACCGGCCCGCGTGGCAGAGTCGATCGCAATGGCTTCGTGCCTAAGCGATCGAGGTCCGCATCGTGATCGATCCGGACGGCTACCGCCCCAATGTGGGCATCGTGATCATGAATGCCGACGGGCGCGTGTTCTGGGCCCGCCGCGTGCATCGCGATGGCTGGCAGTTCCCGCAGGGCGGCATGAACACCGACGAGACGCCGCTCGAGGCGATGTACCGCGAGCTGCGTGAAGAGACCGGGCTGCTGCCCGAGCACGTCGACGTGCTGGCGGCCACACCCGGCTGGCTGCGTTACCGGCTGCCGCAGCGCGCAATCCGGCGTCGCGACCGGCTGGTTTGCATCGGCCAGAAGCAGGTGTGGTTCCTGCTGCACCTCAAGGGCGACGAGACCGAGGTCCGCCTCGACCTGACCGATAAGCCCGAGTTCGACCACTGGCGCTGGGTCGACTTCTGGTACCCGCTCGACCATGTGGTGACCTTCAAGCGCGGCGTGTATTCGCGTGCGCTGCGGCATCTGGCGCCGTCTGCCCGGCAGATCGCGGGCGCTTCCGCCATCCCGACGCCGATGCCGGATCCGTACGACCCACGCAACGCCCGCCCGCAGAACCGCCAGCGGCCGCGGTCAGGCGGGTACGGGCCGCTGCAGGCCGGGGCGCCTGAGCCCGCTTCCAATTGACAATCATTCTCATTCGTGTTCGACTGGTGGCGTCCCAATAACGCTCCCGGTCCCCATGTACGTGTGCATCTGCAACGGCGTCACCGATCGCGACATCCGCCAAGCGGCCGAAGCCGGTTGCCGGACGCTGCCCGAGCTGACGATGCGCACCGGCGCCGGCGCGACCTGCGGCAGCTGCGTCGAGATGGCGACGGCGATCCTCGAAGAGACCACCGCGCGCCTGCATGCCGTGCCGCTTCCGGTGCTTCGGGCTGCTTGACCCAACGCGGTCGATTCGCATTACCGACGCCGCATCGCGCGCCGGTTTAGAGTTCGCGCTCCGCGTCACGGAGCCGGCCCATGAAGGGTGATGCCAAGGTCATCGAGTTTCTCAATCGCTCGCTCTACAACGAGCTGACCGCGATCAATCAGTACTTCCTGCACGCCAAGATGCTGAAGAACTGGGGCCTGAAGGAACTCGCCGACCACGAGTACCACGAGTCGATCGACGAGATGAAGCATGCGGACAAACTGTCCGAACGCATCCTCTTCCTCGACGGCCTGCCGAATTTCCAAGCGCTCGGCAAACTGAAGATCGGCGAAAACCCGCGCGAAGTGCTGGGTTGCGACCTCGCACTCGAATACGAAGCGCTGCCCGTGTTGCGCGAGGCGATCGCGTACTGCGAGCAGGTCGGCGACTACGTCAGCCGCCAGTTGTTCGCCGACATCCTCGAGTCCGAGGAAGAACACATCGACTGGATCGAGACGCAGCTCGCGCTGATGGATCGCCTCGGCGACGCGCTGTACCTGCAGTCGAAGATGGAAAGCTGATCAGACGACCGCGCGCGATGCCGGCGCCGCGCGGCGCATCATGCTGCGCACGCGTCGCCACAACCAGGCGATCGCGAGCGCGATCAACAAGCTGATCACTGCCACCAAGCCAAGCGCGGCGATCGGATGCGCGACGACCAACGCCAGCAGGCCGACCGTCGCGGTGTCCTCGCCGAGCGACGCACTCCAGTTGGTGACGGGTTCCGGCGACAGGTTGAGCAGGGCGCGCGTGCCCGACTTCAGGCCGTGACTCGCCAGCGCGACGCTCGCGCCCGCTGCGAGTGCGCCCGCGCCGAGATGGCCATCGGGCGACAGCGCCGCGGCGGTCAGGAACGCGCCGACCGGCACGCGCAGCAACGTGTGCACGAGGTCCCAGGCCGAATCGACGCCCGGGATCTTGTCGGCGAAGAATTCGATCAACGCCAGCGCGCCTGAAACGCCGAGCACCCACGGGGACTTCGCGACTTCGAGGGCAGGCGGCAGGTCCATCCAGCCCAGCGCGCCGGCGACACCGATGCCGAACACCGTCAGGTAGACGCGGATTCCGGACAGCCAGGCCAGGACGAGGCCGAGCGCGAACAACGGGGCTGCAGGCATGACGGGCTCTCCGGACGGCCGCTGACATGGAACGTCCGCCCGCGTGCAGGCGGCGTCGGCATACTGCGGGCACTGCCGCTTCGTCGAGGCCGACATGTCGCCACGTCCGACACCGTCCACCGTCGCCCGCACCGGGATCGGGCTGGTCGCCGCCCTGTTCGTCTTCCTGCTCGCGCTGCTGTTCGGCGCTTGGGGCGTCTGGCAGGTGGCGCGGACTACGCGTGCGCCCTGCGATGCCGCGGCGACCGACGCGCTCGCCCAGCGCGTCGCAACGCTGACGCGCTCGGATCAGGTCAGTCGCGACGCGAACGGGCGGCTGCAGTCGACGCTTGCTGATCGCGAGGAGCAGATCGCGCAGCTCAAGGCCGACGTCGACTTCTACGAGCGCTTGGTCGGCGCGACCGGCCAGCGCCACGGCTTGAGCGTCCACGCGCTGCACCTTCAGCGGCAGCCGGGCGGCGCCTGGCATTTCACCGCTGTGCTGACGCAGAACCTCGACCGCGCGGCGGTCAGTACGGGCACGCTGACCCTCGCCGTCGAAGGCAGCCAGCAGGGCCGGCTGCAGACACTGGACTGGGCGACGCTTCGCCAGCAGCCGCAAGCGGTCGGCGAGCCGTACTCGTTCCGCTATTTCCAGCAGATCGAAGGCGACCTCTTCCTGCCGGCGGGCTTCGCACCCGCGCAGGTCACCGTGCGTCTCCAGCCACGCGGCGGGGCGGTGGTCGAGCGCTCGCTGACGTGGGCGGAAGCGACCGGCTCGCCCGACGCCGCGCATTGAACGCAGCGTCGCGGCACGTTCGCCGGGCGTTGCGACGGGCGCTGGTATCCTGACCGCATGGAAATGATCGACCTGCCGACCGCGCCGAATTACCAGTCGCTGGATCGGCCGCTGCTGTTCACCTCGGCCGCGGCCGCGAAAGTGCGTCAGCTGATCGACGAGGAAGGCAATGACGCGTTGAACCTTCGCGTCTACATCCAGGGCGGCGGTTGCTCCGGCTTCCAGTACGGCTTCGAGTTCGACGAGGAGCGCGGCGAGGACGACCTGGCGGTGCAGACCGATGGCGTCACGTTGGTCGTCGACCCGCTGAGCCTGCAGTACCTGATGGGCGCGGAAGTCGACTACACCGAAAGCCTGCACGGCGCGCAGTTCGTGATCCGCAATCCGAACGCGAAGACCACCTGCGGCTGCGGGTCCTCGTTCTCCGCATGACCTCCGCATCCGGCGCGCCGTATTCGCTCGTCGGAGAAAACCCCTGCCTTGCGCCGCTGGATCGCGCCGAGCATTTGCGCGGTGATGCGACAGCGCTCGCGTCGCTCTGGCGTGGCGGTCGCGTTCTGCGCATCGACGGCGAAGGTCGCGCGGCGGCGGATGCATCGGGCGCGGCGGATATCGTTCGCGGCGATGCATTGGATGCGTCGCATGACGGCGCGTATTTCCTCGGCCTCGACGATCACGGCGTCGGCTGGTTCGCGCAGACGCATTCCGACCTTGGCGACGCGCGCATCGACCTGCGCTCCGCCGCGGCCACATGGCCACTCACCGAAGCCAGCGCATTCGCGACCGCGCATGCGCTGCATCACTGGCATCTGCGCCATCGCTATTGCGGCACCTGCGGCGGCGAAGTCGAGTTCGTTCGTGCCGGCTGGCTCGGCCGCTGCCTGCGTTGCACGCGCGAGCACTACCCGCGTACCGATCCCGCGATCATCGTCGCGGTGGGCGAGGGCACGCGCCTGTTGCTCGGTCGACAGGCGAGCTGGCCGGCGAAACGTCATTCATTGATTGCCGGATTCGTCGAGCCCGGCGAAACGCTCGAACAAGCCGTCGTGCGCGAGGTGATGGAAGAGACCGGCGTGCGCGTGCTCGCGTGTCGCTATCTCGGCTCGCAGCCGTGGCCGTTCCCGACCTCGCTGATGATCGGCTTCATCGCCGTCGCGCGGCCGGGCGAAGTGCACGTCAGTGACGAGCTCGAGCATGCGCGCTGGTTCGAGCGCGAGGAGATCGTCGCGGCGCTCGATGCCGAAGCGCGTGGAGACACCGAAAGTTCGTTGCTGATGCCGCCGGCGCGCCTATCGATCGCGCACTGGCTGCTGCGCGAATGGCTCGCCGCGACCGCCTGATCAGCCCGGCGCCAGCGCCGTGAACGGCGCCCACGGCAGGTTGCGCAATACACCGAAGACGAGCGCCGCGATGATCCACAGCGGGCCGTTGAACGCGATGCGTCGTGCGACGCCGTGCAGCAGGCGGCGATGCGTCATCTGTTCGAACGCGAACAGCGCGAGCACCGGAAGCCCGATCAGCGCGAGTACGTTCATCGACGCCGCGCCTGCGATGTCGCCATGCACCAGCGCATGCAGCATGCGGGTCATGCCGCAGCCCGGGCAGTAAAAGCCGGTGAACGCACGGAACAGGCAGCCGGGAAACAGGCTGGACGCCGCGTTCGGATCGAAACGGTAGAGCAGCCCGACGCCCGCGAGCGCCGCCGCGCCGAGCGCGGTGACGGCCGCAGTACGTCGGGCGTCGAGCGTGTTCACCGATGCTGCATGGACTGCAGTTGCTGCAGTTCCTGCGTGTAACGCGCCATGCCGCCGGTGGCGATCATGCCGATGTTGATCAGCAGGCCGAGTGCGCACAGGCCGGTCGTGATCCAGCACCACAGCTTGGCGGTGTCGGACGAACGCTTGGCCTCGGCGAAATCACCGCGATCCAGCGCGCTGTTGACCTTCGACGAGAACACGATCGCGACGATGCCCGGAATCGTGCCGACGATGCAGCAGACGCACAGCGACACGATGGTGATGATGATCGACCACACCATGTAATTCGGAACGGGAACGCCGCCGGCGTGCGGCGGCATCGGCGACGGTGGCGGCGTGATGGGTGGCGGTGTGCTCATGGCGGGTCGTCCTGTCGGGTCGGAGTTTGAAACGTCGGGGTCGATGCTAGCAGGGCGGGTCGATCAGGCCGCGTCGCCGCGAAGGGCGCGCACCTTGGCTTCCAGCGAATCGGCCGTGGCGGTGGTACCGTCGACCGGCGCATCGGCGATCACGTCCACATGCGCGCGCACGCGGCGCGGCAGGCGGGCGCGGCCGAGGCGATCGTCGCGACGGCTCCACATGCTCGACCACATGCCGCGCAGCGCCATCGGCACCACCGGCACCGCGCGGCGTTCGAGGATCTTCTCGACGCCCGACTTGAACGCCGCGATGTCGCCGTCCTTGGTCAGGCCGCCTTCCGGGAAGATGCCGACCAGCTCGCCTTCGGCAAGCGCGGCATCGATCTCGTCGAATGCCTTCTGCATGAGCGCGGGATCTTCGCGTGCGCCGGCGATCGGGATCGCCTTCGCGGTGCGGAAGATCCAGCGCAGCAGCGGCGCGTTGAAGATGCGGTAGTACATGACGAAACGCACCGGCCGCGGAATGCTGCCGGCGAGGATCAGCGCGTCCATGAAGCTGACGTGGTTGCAGACGATGAGCGCCGCGCCTTCGTCGGGAATGTTCTCGATGCCGCGCGAGCGCAGTCGGTACAGCGAGCGCACCAGCACCCAGCTGAGGAAGCGCATCGCGAATTCGGGAACGATCGTGAGGATCCAGATCATCACCAATGCGTTCGCGATCGCGAGCGCGAGGAACAGCTGCGGGATCGTCCAGTGCAGCCACCGCTGCAATGCGATCGCACTTAATGCCGCGATGACAATGAACACCGAGTTCTGGATGTTCATCGCCGCGATCACGCGCGACAGCTCGCCCTTCGGCGTGCGGCTCTGGATCAGTGCGAACAGCGGCACCACGAAGATGCCGGCCGAGAGGCCGACGCCCGCAAGAGCGATCGCGATGCGAACGCCGCCCGGCGCATGCAGGAAGTCGCCCAGGGCGAGCCCCGTCAACGCTGGTGCCCCCGTGCGTGCGAAGTACAGGTCGAGCAGGAACGCCGTGATGCCGAACGCACCGACGGGCACTAACCCGATTTCCACCGTGCGCGCCGACAGCTTCTCGCAGAGCACCGAGCCGATGCCGGTACCGACAGAGAAAAGCGCCAGCGCGAATAGATAGAGCGAGCCGTTGCCGAGATTGACGTCGGCATACGCGGGCAATTGCGACGTCAGCATCGTGCCGACGAACCAGAACCACGAGACACCGAGGATGGAGTTGCGCACCGCGAGCTGCTTGCGCGCCATGCGGATGATGCGCAGCGATTCGGGGAACGGATTGAAGCTGATGCGCAGGTCGGGCGCGTTCGCATCCGAACGTGGAATCGATCGGCTGGTGATGTAGCCCAGCACCGCGAGCAGCACCACCGCGCCCGCAGCGATCATCGGCGCATCCGCATGACCCATCGCGAAGATGCCGCCGCCCGCGAGCATGCCGAGCAGGATCGCCACCGACGTTCCCATCTCGACGAGGCCATTGCCGCCGGTGAGTTCCTGCGGTTCGAGCACCGCGGGCAGGATCGAATACTTCACCGGCCCGAACAGCGTGGCGTGCACACCGGTGAGGAACAGCGCGACCATCAGCACGGGCAGGCTCTTGAGCGCGAAGCCCGTTGCGGCAACGGCCATCACCGCGATGCCGAACAGGTTCACCGCGCGGATCAGTCGCGACTTCTCGTACTTCTCGGCGATCTGCCCGGCCAACGCGGAGAACATGAAGAAGGGGACAATGAAGATCGCCGGCGCGAGGTTGGCGTAGAGCGTCGTTTCCGCCGTGCCGACCGCGAGGAACGCGAGCAGGCCGATGATGGCCTGTCGATACACGTTGTCGTTGAACGCGCCGATCGCCTGCGTGGCGAAGAACGGCGCGAAGCGGCGCTGGCCGAGCAATTGGAACTGGTTGTGCGCCATGCGCTGGTCTCCCCCGGGACGGGCCGGAGCCTAGCAGAGCGCCGCGTCTTTCCGCCGCACGGCGCGCATCACTGCATCGACCAGCCGCCGCCCATGGCCTGGAACAGCGCGACGCGCGCATTGAGTTCGTCGGCACGTGCCTGCACCAGCGCGAGCTGCGCGTTGAGCAGCGCGCGCTGCGCGTCGAGCTGTTCGAGGTAGGACGTATAGCCCGCCTGGTAGCGATTGGTCGCGTGACGCAGCGCGTCGGTGAGTGCGTCGACTTCGGCCTGCAATGCGGATCGCTGCTGTGCGAGCGACACCGTGGCGGCGAGCGCGTCGTCAACTTCGCGGAACGCGTTGAGCACCGTGCGCTGGTAGGCGAACGCCGCCTGGTCGCGACGGGAGGCGGCGACATCGGCCTGCGCGCGTAGTCGCCCGCCGTTGAACAACGGCGCGAGGATGCTGCCGCCGATCGACCAGATGGCGATGGGGTCGGGCAGGGCGCGCGTGAACAGGCCGCCGGCGGTCGCCGCGAGCCGCACCTGCGGCAGGAACTGCGCACGCGCGACGGCGAGGTTCGCGTCGCTCGCGGCTAGCGTGTACTCGGCTTGCGCGATGTCCGGCCGGCGTCGCAGCAGGTCCGACGGCAGGCCTTCGGGCACCGGGGGTGGCAACAGTTGCGACGGCGGCAGACCGCGCGGCACCGGCCCCGGTGGCGCGCCGGCGAGAACGTGCAATGCGTTCTCCTGACGCGCGATTGCCAGTTGCACCTGTGGAACGATCTGCGCCGCCGCCTCGAACTCCGCCTGCGCCTGCCGCAGTTCCAGCTGCGACGTGTAGCCGGCCTGCGCACGCGAACGTGCGATGCGCAGTGCCTCCGCGCGGGTCTTCAGCGTGGTGCGCGCGACGTCGAGCCGCGCGTCGAGCGAGCGCAACGTGATGTATCCGCTCGCGGTCGCCGCCGCGACCGACAGCATCGTCGCTTCGCGCGCGGCGTCGGTCGCGAGCGTCGTCTCACGCGAGGCTTCGACCTGGTCGCGCAATCGACCCGACAGGTCGACTTCATACGACGCCTGGAACACCGGTTGCGCCACCGTGCTTTCGGTCGCGCGTCCCAGCGCACTCAGGCTGCGCGAACGCGATGCCGACACGCCGAGATCGAGCGACGGCAGCAACTGCGAACGCGCCACGCGTTCCTGCGCGCGCGCTTCCGCCACGCGTGCCGCCGCGATCGCCACGTCGGGATTGTTCGCCAGCGCCTGCTCGACGAGCTGCGTCAGCACGGGATCGCCGAAATGCGTCCACCACGTCGTCGTCGCCGGGATTGTCGGGCCGACCGACGTGCGCCACGCGATCGGCGGTTGCACGCGCGCCGCATCAGGCGCACGCGGCATCCGGCCGACGCAACCGGCAAGCAGCGTCGCAAGCATCGCGGCTGCGGCGACCTTCAACGACCGCTCCCGTTAGTACGCGTGTCGACGCTGGCCTCCACCGACATACCCGGCCGCAGGCGCGCGGCGAGCGGCTGGCCCGGATCGATCGCGATGCGTACCGCGATGCGCTGCGGCACCTTCACGAAGTTGCCGGTCGCGTTGTCGGGGCGAATCACCGCGAACTCGCTGCCGGCGGCAGGCGCAAGGTGCTGCACGCGCCCGTTGAGCATCGCACCACCAAGCGCATCGACACGGAACGTCGCACGTTGCCCCGGCGCCATGCGCGCGGTCTGCGCTTCCTTGTAGTTCGCCACCACCCACACGTTGGACGGCACGAGGAACAACAACTGCGAACCCGCGGTGACGTACTGCCCGAGCCGCACGCCGACCTCGCTCACCTGGCCTGCCTGCGGCGCACGCACCACCGTGTTTTCCAGATCGATCTGCGCGAGCCGCAACGCCGCCTGCGCGCTCGCCACCGCCGCCTCGAGGCTGCCGCGTCCCACTTCGACGGTGCGCACCTGCTCGCTGGCCACGCTGCGTTGTGCCTGCGCCTGTCGCACCGCCGCTTCGGCCTGCCGCAATGCGGCAAGCGTCTGGTCGCGCTCGCGCAGCGACACCGAACCTTCGGCGACAAGATCATCGACACGGCGCATGTCGGCCTGCGCGCGCTGCAGCTGCGCCTGCGCGCTCGCGACGGCTGCCGACTGCCCGCTCACCGTCGCCTCGCTCGCGCGCCGGCTCTGCAACGAGTTCGCCAGTGCCGCGCGTTGTGATGCGAGATTCGCTTCGGCCTGCTGCACGCGCTGCCGGTAGATGCGGTCATCGATGCGCACCAGCGGCTGCCCGCGTTTGACCTGCACGAAATCCTGCACCAGCACTTCGGTGACGTAACCGTTGACCTGCGGCGCGATGATCGTGGTCTGCCCGCGCACGTAGGCGTTGTCGGTGACCTGCGCGTTGTGGCGGAACGGAGGCAGGTCCCACGCGTACAGCACCACGCACGCGCCGGCGACCAGCAATGCGGCGAACAGCACCGTCAGCCACGGGCCGTTGCGCGGTGGCGACCAGCCGCGCGAGTCGGACGAGGGCACGGCGCCGGTCTCGATCGGGTCGTCGAGTCGCGGTTTCGACGGGGCGTCGTGCGCCGGCTCGCGGCCTTCGGTCATTGCTGGCTGGCCCTCATCTTCTGCAGTGCGCTCAATTCCTCGGCCAGCGGATTGATGCCGTGCGTGCGCAGGTAGACCCAGCGCCCGCCGAGCCAGACGAGCACGACGCAGGCAATCACTCCGATCAGCAGGAACATGTCGTTGAACGCGAGGATGTTCGCCTCGCGCGTGACCTGCTGTGAAAGCAGCACGCTGCCTTCGGCCTGCCGTAGGGTCGGGTCACCGAGCACGCGCCCGTACGCCGCGCCCAGTGTCTGCAGCCGGCTGCTCACCAGCGGGTCGGTGGGCAGCAGGCCCTGCACGAGTTCGTTCGAATGGAATCGCTCGCGCATGATCTGGAACGTGCCCAGCAGCGCGCCGCCGCCCAGGCCGCCCAGCGTCTGCGAAATGCCGAACACAGCCGAATAGCTGACCATGTGGTTCGGCCCGCGCGCCAGCGCACGCAGCACGCCGGTCATCATCATCGGGCCGATGAAGTAGATGGCCGCAAACGACATCACCGCCTGCGTGATGTAGAGGTTGGCCGGTCGCGTGAGATTGCTGGCGTGCGCGTCGAATAAAGCGACCAGCCCGATCAATGCGGTCGACGTCACCACCGGGCGCAACAGGTCGCGCGTGTCGAGGTTCTTGATGCTGGCGGCCAGCCCGAACAGCGTGGCCAGCGCGACCACTGACCAGAACTTCACCAGCTGGTCCTGGCCCATGCCGACCGTGGTGAGCAGACCGACGGAACCGTAGTTCTGCTCGGAAAGCAGCACGCGCATGACGGCCGCCGCGGCCGCGAAACGCAGGATGTTGCGGCTGCCGATCCACCGCGTGTTGAGCATCGGATTGGCGCGGTGATGCTCGACCAGCAACGCTGCGCCGATCAGCACCACCGATGCCGCGAGCGCGTAGCCGATCCACGACGTCGTCCACCAGACGATGCGCCCTTGCACCAGCACCGCCGTGAGCAACGCGATGCCCGGCGCGAACAACGCAATAGTCAGCGCATCGAGCGGCTCGAACACGCGCACCGTGTCGCTCGGCGGCAGTCGCAACAACGCGACACAGCCGAGGCACAGCAGGCTCAGGCCGAATTCGAACATGTAGAGCGTTTCGATGCTGCCGTTGGCGAGCAGCATCGGCGAGATCGCGCGCGCCAGCGGCAATGCGACCTGCCCGAGCCCGACGCCGATGATCATTCCCGACATGCGCGCGGCCGCCGGCATCGACTGCATGATGTAGAAGAAGCCGAGCGGCGTGAATCCGCTGGCGATCACGCCGGCCGCGAGTCGCATCGCCATCTCGCCGCCGTAGGTATGCACGATGAGTTGCAGGCCGCTGAGTGCGACGAAGCCGGTGAGGAACACGCGCGTCAGGCGCTGCAGTCCGTACTGCTGACGGAACTTGATCAGCACGAAACTCGTGCAGACATTCGTCATCGAGTACGCCGCGCTCAACCAGCCGCCTTCGACGGACGTCAGCCCGAGCGCGCCCTGGATCTGCGGGAGGTTCGCGACCAAGAGACCGTTGCTGAAGCCCGCAGTGACCGCGATGAGCACGCCGATCGCGGCGTACGCGATGCGGCGCGGCATCGGATGCTCAGGCGTGGCGGGCGAACCCGGCAGCAGCGGGCGCTCGTGCGGTTTGAAGACGTAGGTTTGTCGCGCGTCCGGTCCGGGCATCGAAAGCCGCGATGGTGCGGAGGCCGCGACAGTAGGTCGGGGTGCGACGCCACATCGTGAAAGCAAGCGGCGAAGCGCGACGTTGCAGCGACGCGCTAAGGCATCGTCGTCGAGCAATGCGAACTGCAAGCGCGACAGCCACGCATGTCGCGCGGCGCATCGAAGCAAGCGGCAGTTGTCGCCGCCGAATCAAGCTGCCGTCACAGCGGCGCTCCTAGCCTGCGCGTCGCGGCGCCGTGCCGCACAGGAGCGACACGATGGCGACGAAGAAGACGAGCGGCCGCAAGATGGCGTCCACCAGCGCGAGCAAGGCAAGTAAGACCGCCGGCAAGGCCGCTGCGCGCAAGACCGATAGCGGCAGTGCGAAGGGCCCGCCGAGCGGGACCGGCGATGCAGCCGCCGAGAAGATGGCGCAGACGCAGCAGGTCGCGGCCGCGATGCCCGTCAACACGGCCAAGCCCGCCGAGTTCGCCAAGCGCGGCGCGATTCCGATCGCGCCCGAAGGCGACCACGTCGACATCGAACCCATCGTCGGCGCCAGCACGCTCACCGAGGTCAACGTCAACGACAAGGCCGGTGCACCGGCCGGTATCGGCGAGAACCCGACGGTGGATCCGCTCGATCGCGTGCGCGTCGATTCGACCGGGCAGGCGCTCACCACCAACCAGGGCGTGCCGATTTCTGACAACCAGAACTCGTTGAAGGCCGGGCTGCGCGGTCCCGCGCTGCTGAAGGACTTCATCCTGCGCGAGAAGATCACGCACTTCGACCATGAGCGCATTCCTGAGCGCATCGTGCATGCGCGTGGCTCGGGCGCGCACGGCTTCTTCGAAGCGTACGAGCCGATCAGCGACATCACGATGGCCGCGCCGTTCCAGGCCGCAGGCAAGCGCACGCCGGTGTTCGTGCGTTTCTCCACCGTCGCCGGCGAGCGCGGCAGCAAGGACACCGCGCGCGACGTGCGCGGCTTCGCGGTGAAGTTCTACACCGAGCAGGGCAACTGGGATCTGGTCGGCAACAACATCCCGGTGTTCTTCATCCAGGACGCGATGAAGTTCCCGGACCTCGTGCACGCCGTCAAACCCGAACCGCATCACCAGATGCCGCAGGCTGCGAGTGCGCACGACACGTTCTGGGATTTCGTGTCGCTGATGCCCGAGTCCACGCACATGCTGCTGTGGCAGATGAGCGACCGTGCGATCCCGCGCAGCTATCGCACCATGCAGGGCTTCGGCGTGCACACCTTCCGCATGGTCAATGCGAAGGGTCGCGCCGTCTTCGTCAAGTTCCACTGGACGCCGGTGCTCGGCACGCATTCGTTGGTGTGGGACGAGGCGGTGAAAATCTCCGGCGCCGATCCCGACTATCACCGTCGTGACCTTTGGGAAGCGATCGAAGCCGGCCAGTACCCGGAGTACGAACTCGGCCTGCAGGTGTTCACCGAGGAACAGGCCGAGCAATTCAGCTTCGACGTGCTCGACGCGACCAAGATCGTTCCCGAAGAACTGGTGCCGGTGCGCGCGGTCGGGCGCATGGTGCTTGATCGCAATCCCGACAACTTCTTCGCCGAGACCGAGCAGGTCGCGTTCTGCACCGCGCACGTCATTCCCGGTATCGACTTCACCAACGATCCGCTGCTCGCCGGGCGCATCCATTCCTACGTCGATACGCAGCTCACGCGCCTGGGCGGGCCGAACTTCCACGAGATCCCGATCAACGCGCCGATCGCGCCGATCCACAACAACCAGCGCGACGGTTTCCATCGCCAGGCGATCAATCGCGGCCGCGTGTCATACGAACCCAACAGCCTTGCGGGCGGCTGCCCGTTCCAGGCCGGCGGCGCGGGCTTCGTCGCGTTCCCCGAACCGGTCGAAGGCAACGAAGTGCGCGGCAAGCCCGAGAAATTCGCCGAACACTTCAACCAGGCGCGCCTGTTCTTCGACAGCCAGACGCCGATCGAACAGGCGCACATCATCGCGGCGTTCCGCTTCGAACTCTCGAAGGTAACGGTGCCGGCCGTGCGCGAACGCGTGGTGTCGATGCTCGCCAACGTGTCGGACATGCTCGCCGAAGGTGTTGCTGCAGGCCTCGGCATGGACGTGCCGGAAGCGATGCCGCCGGTGCTCGCGAAAGCGCCGAAGCCGGAAGTCACGTCATCCGATGCCTTGTCGCTGCTCGCGCGTCCCGGCGACGGCAGCATCCGCACGCGACAGATCGCGCTGGTCGTCGCCGATGGCGTGGACGGCGCATCGGTCACCGCGATGCAGGCGGCGTTGCTCGACGAAGGCGCGGTGCCGCGCCTGGTCGGCCCGCGCATCGGTCCGGTGCGCACGTCCGATGGCGGCGTGCTCGATGCCGATGCGTCGCTCGAGAACGAACCGGCCTTCCTGTTCGACGCGATCGTGCTGCCCGATGGCGCGGGCGCGGTCGACACGCTGCTCGCGAACGGCCGCACGCTGGAAGGTCTCAAGGATCAGTACCGCCACTGCAAGACCATCCTCGCGCTCGGGGAATCGCAGCGGCTCGTCGCCGCCGCCGGCCTGCCGACCGATCTGCCCGACGGCTCGCCGGACCCCGGCCTGCTGTTGATGGACGGTGGCGACATCGACGCCGCGCTCGAAGCCTTCGTCGCGGCGGTCGCCATGCATCGCCATTGGGACCGCGAGACCGATCCGCCGCGCGTGTGAGTCGAGCCGCGTCCGTCGCAGCGGCGGGCGCGGTCGGATGGCGGAGGTGCGTGCCGATGGACGGCCTCCGCAGCCGTCGCCGCCATCGGATGATTCCGGCGCGCCATCCGGCGCGTCAGGGGAATCGCCATGAAGGGCACGCTGTTCCTGCGCACCGGCATCCTGCTCCTGCTGGGCGGCATCGTGATGGGCATGGTCATGGGCGCAAGTCAGAACTTCACTTACGCGCCGGTGCATGCGCATCTCAACCTTGTCGGCGGGGTGCTGATGATGGTCGCGGGCGTCTTCTACAACTCGCGGCCCGACCTCGCCGGGCGCATGGTCACCGCGCACTACGTCACCCACACGCTGGGCGCGGTGCTGTTGCCGATCGGCATCTACGGTTCGATCGCCGGCCGCTCCTGGGCCGGCCCGGTGGTCGGCCCGGGCTCGGTGCTGGTGCTGCTCGCGCTGCTGCTGTTCGCGGTGAACCTGTTCAGGCGGGCCCCGCAGGCCGGCGCCGAACTGCTCGCTGCGTCGCGAAACCCTTGAGCCGCATGGCGTTGCGCCCGCCGGCTCACCCGGGCGTAACGTTATCTACACCGACGTCGGGGTATCGATAGCGTCATGCGCTTTCTCGATGCCGAAATCCGACCGATCGCCGCGACCGACGCCGTGTCGCCGCTGATCACCGCCACCGCCATCAGCGGCATGACCGCGCTGGTCAGCCTGCTCGTAGGCGGCAGCTGGGCGATCGCGATGAACCTGTTCCCGGGCGTGTTCATCGGCGCGCTGCTCGCGCAGGCCGGTGTGTCGCCCATGCGCACGCCGCGCGCGATGCTCGCCTGCCTGCCGGTGATCGGCCTGCTGATCGCGGGCAGCGGACAACTCGCGCAGTTCGTCGCCGCCTGACGCGGCCCTGCGCGACGTCCGTCAGCGACGCCGCGCCAACCACCGATCGATACCCGCCGCGAATGCCTGGCGGTCGCGCGCATGGAACGGCGCCGGCCCGCCGGTGCGAACACCCGCGCCGCGCAACTCGTCCATGAAGTTCCGCATCGACAGTCGCTCGGCGATCGTGTCTTTCGTAAACACCACGCCGTGCGGATTGATCGCCGTTGCGCCGGCTTCGATCGCACGCGCGGCCAGCGGAATGTCTTGCGTCACCACCAGATCGCCGGCGCGCACATGCGATGCGATTTCGGTATCGGCGACGTCCGGCCCCTGCGGCACCTGGATCGCACGCAGCCACGGCGATGTCGGCAGGCGGATCCACTGGTTCGCGACGAACACCACATGCACCTGCGCGCGATTCGCCGCACGCACCAGGATGTCGCGCACCGGCGCGGGGCAGGCGTCCGCGTCGACCCAGATGCGCGGCGCGTCGTCGCTCACATGCGGCGCACGCGGAAGCGCTTGGCCTTGATGCGGCCTTCCTGCAGGCGCGACAGCGCACGCGATGCGTGCTCGCGCTTCACCGCCACGTAGCTGCGCGTGGGGAACACGTCGATCTTGCCGATCGCATCGCCGGGCAGGCCCGCTTCGCCGGTGAGCGCACCGACGATGTCGCCGGGGCGCAGTTTGTCGGTGCGGCCGCCGTCGATGCGGAGCGTATTCATCAGTGCACGACGACCGACGCCATTGCGCAACGGCGCCAGCGACGGCTTGCGCAGCACCGCGTCGATGCCCAATGCGGTTTCGATCGCCGCAAGCCGCGAACGCTCGCGGCCCGTGCACAGCGTGAGTGCGACACCACCACGCCCCGCGCGACCGGTGCGGCCGATGCGATGCACGTAGGTGTCGGGGTCGCTCGGCACGTCGTAATTCACCACCAGGCCGAGATCGTCGATGTCCAGCCCGCGCGCGGCCACGTCGCTGGCCACCAGCACGTCGCAACTGCCGTTGGCGAAACGCACCAGCACTTCCTCGCGATCGCGCTGTTCGATGTCGCCGTGCAATGCGAGCGCGTCGAACCCGAGGTGCGCGAGTGACGACGCCACTTCATCCGCGTCGCGCCGCATGTTGCAGAACACCACCGCGCGGCCGTCGGACTGCGCGAGCAATGCGCCCGCAAGCGCGGCGACCTTCTGCGCCGGCTCCACCTCGACGAAGCGCTGCTCGATCGCCGGCGCATCGCTCTCGCCCTGCACATGCACTTCGACGGGCTCGCGCATCGACGCCTGCGCGACCTCGCGGATCGCATCAGGGAACGTGGCCGAGAACAGCAGCGTCTGCCGCGTGCGCGGCGTGGCCTTCACGATCTCGCGGATCTGTTCCTCGAAACCCATGTCGAGCATGCGGTCGGCTTCATCCAGCACCAGCACGCCCACGTCGCGCAGGTTCAGCGCCTTCTTGCGCAGCAGCTCCTGCACGCGGCCCGGCGTGCCGACCACCACATGTGGCGCATGACCCAGCGATGCCAGCTGCGGCGCCAGCGCCACGCCGCCGGTGAGCGTGAGCAGCTTGAGGTTGGGCATGCCGGTGCCGAGCTTGCGCAGCGAGCGCGCCACCTGGTCGGCCAGCTCGCGCGTGGGGCAGAGCACCAGCGCCTGCAGCGCGATGCGCGACACGTCGAGCCGATGCAGCAGCCCCAACCCGAACGCGACCGTCTTGCCACTGCCGGTGGGCGCCTGCGCGATCACGTCGCGGCCTTCCAGCAACGCCGGCAGGCTGCGCGCCTGCACCGGCGTCATGCGCGTATGGCCCGCCGCGTCGAGCCCGGCAAACAGCGTGGGGTCGAGGGGGAGATCGGAGAATTCGACGGCTTCGGTCATGCGACATGTTAGCGGGTCGGTGTCGCAGCCCCGGCAGTGCCATGCGTGCGTGCGGCCGGTTCGCTACAGCCAACGCCGAGTGGCCCCAGCGGCTCGCCGGACTTCCACTGCGACGGAACCAGCGGCTTCCGGACGCAAGTTTCGTTGATCTAGATGTTCTAAATAGCCGGAATTCCGAGTGCCCGCAGGTAGTCGTAAGTCGGGGCGTAGAAGTCGGGTAGCCGAGTCGAATCCCCAGGGTGGCCGGGAGGTACGAAGATCACCATGCCTTGCCGCGCCCGGGTAAGAAGTACGCGGTAAGCATTAATGAGGTAGCGGATGCGCGCCTCGTTCTGGAGCGCTTTCCACTTGGTGCCCGCAAACAAATGATGGGTCCAGCCAGTGGATGTTTTGCGCAGGTCGGCATCCCAGTTGACGCAGACCCAGTCGAGCTCTAGACCTTGCACTTGAAACTCCGTAGCAGCGTCTTCGAGGAAGCTACTGGCGCGGATGTCATCAGGTTCGTTGAGGAACCAATGAATAGGATTAATCGGAGCCCGAACGTCGATCGCGTGCGGCTTTAGCCGCATGGCGCCTGAAGTCGCAACAAGGCCGGCGCGCTCGCTTCCCCTTCCGTGAGCGCGAAGCCAGCGGCGCGCCGTTTCAAGGTCTTGAGTCAGAGCGATGGGATATTTGCCGATCAGGTTGCGCAGCACGTCGCGTGCCCTGGCTTCTTCACTGTCGAGTAGAGCCTTCACGAAGCGGGACACATGCTCGGCGCGGAATGAGCGCATCGACACCGAAAGATGTAGGCGTCGATCGTTGACTACCGTCACATCGGAGCCGAGTCGCTCTAGCGCCTTGCCAGCGGCGTACTCAGAGTCGTGGAGTTCGGGCGAAATGTGGACGTCCCAGTCTGTGAATCGGGTCCGCACGGCGTCGATCCATCCGCTGATGCCGGCCTCGCCACGGTTGATCTCCTGCCCACCGCCAACGAGGCATACGACGACCGCCCAGTCGCGGTGTCGGTCCATGTATGAGAGCAGCAGCTCCGGCTCCGATTCTTCGAAGCCGGGCAATCCCTTCTTGCGGCGCATGAAGTCTGACGTCATCGCGCAGTCCCAAGCTCGCTGCGCCTCGTCGAAGATCACCACATGCTCGCTAGGTGGTGTCGTCGCTCTGATCCCCGCGTCGCGAAAGTGGTGGATCAGGTGAATGAAGGCCTTGATGCTCTGGCGTACTTCGCCCTTTTTCGCGGGAATCCCAGACGCCCGTCGTCGGCGCACCTCATCGCGGGTCAACGCCTCCGTCAGCACGGCGACGAGTGGCCCGTTTCCGGATAGAAAGACGGCATGTGTGTCGCTGGACTGGTCATGACGGCGCGTTGCCGTGTCTAGGCCCACAAGCGTCTTGCCGGCGCCCGGCACTCCTGTGACGAAGATGACTTTTTTGCGTCCGTCCTGACGCGCGGCGTCCACCAGCTCATCGACTGCTCGGGCAGTGCACGCAAGATTCTCACCGGCCTCGTTGCATGCAAGCGCCTGGACAGAATGGCTTGCGTACAGAACGCGCGCGGCTTCGATAATCGTAGGCGTCGGTGAATAAGGTGACGCCACCCACGCCGCCGGGTCAAGACGCGCTGTAGTGGCTCGCGCCAGAACACTGTCCATCATCGCGGACAGGTCATCGCCGTTGGTGAGAAGCGGGGAGTAGACGAGGTCTGCGTATGGTTCCGACACGCGGTTCGCTTTCAGCTGAGCGCCTGTGGCGACGAGAACTGGAATGATTTGCGCCGCGCGGCTTGCGAGGTGGAAATTTTTTAGGTCTAGGGCGTAATCCCACGCCTGATTGACGTCGGCCGTGTTGAATCGCGACGCTCCGACCTTGAATTCTATCGGCACGATGACATCGCCCGAGAGCACCACTGCGTCGATTCGGTCGCCGAGGCGTGGGACCGTAAACTCCATGAACACGTGGCCCGAGTGGCCTCGGAGCGCGTCCTTGAGCAACGCAATCTGGGTCTGCCAGGCGTTCTTCTGTTCGAGAGTGTCATCTCCACTGCTCATCGCGAGGCGCCCGAGGACAGCGTCGGGATCTGCATCGATGAACTCGGCGATATCGGCTGCGTAGTAGGCCGTGCCGAACGTAGGCATAGAGCGCTCCCGAATTCGCGCCAGGATAGCCGCTACGCCCAGTAGAAGAGCGCATTAATCCAGGGTGCTTTCATCCGCCCAGGCAGGGCAGCGGCCAAGGTCAAACGGGGAGCCGACAGCTGGCTTGATAGGGTGCTGCGATGACGCCCGAAACCGACCCCCGCGTCACCGCGCTCGACCGCCGAAAGCGCATCGCCGCCGCGCTGCTCATCTTCGCCGCGTTCGTCCTTCTCGCAGCCCGCATCGCCCAGCAGCACACGCCGCACTGGTCGCTAAACCTCCTCGCCGCCATGGCCGAGGCCGCGCTGGTCGGTGGCCTCGCCGACTGGTTCGCCGTCGTCGCGTTGTTCCGTCATCCGCTCGGGCAGCGTTGGATTCCGCACACGGCGATCATTCCCACGCGCAAGGACGCCATTGGCGAGAGCCTGGCGGATTTCGTCTGCAACCATTTCCTCGGGCGCGAGCAGGTGGCGGAGAAGTTGCGCGAGGTGGATATCGGCGGCGCGCTGGCGCGTCGGCTTGCGGATCCGCTGACGGCGCAGAAGGTGGGGCGCGTGGTGGCGCGTGGTGCGTCGCGGTTTCTGGATGTGCTGTCGGACGAGCGCCTGCTGCGCTTCGTGCACGATCTTTCGCGCGACAAGTTGCGCACGCTCGATCTGTCGGGGCTCGCGGCGCTCGGCATCGAGCGCTTCACCGCGGACGGCCGACACCAGGCGCTGGTGACGGACCTGCTGCGCTTCGTGTCGGACAAGCTGCAATCCCCAGAGGTGCAGGACGAGGTGAAGCGTCGCGTCGGGCGCGAAGTGGGACGGGTGATGAGTTGGCTCGGCGCGGATGCCTATGCGGCGAACCGCTTGATCTCCGCGGGCATCGACCTGATCGGCGAGATGGCCGAAGACCCGGACCACGAGATGCGCCAGTACGTCGAGCGGCAGGTGCAGGGCCTGGTCGTGCGCCTGCGCAGCGACGAGCGCCTGCGCGACGACATCGCCGAGTACCGCGATCGCCTGCTCGACGGCGACGAGTTCGCGACCTACGTGCGCGCGCTGCTGATGGACGTGGTGCAGTGGGTGCACGAGGACGCGGCCAAGCCTGATTCGGTGATCGCCGATCGCGTGGCGCGCGGCATCGCGGAGGTCGGTGCGCGCCTGCTCGACGACGCGGACATGCGCGCGTGGATCAGCAGCGGCGTGCGCGAGACGATCGAGCCGCTGATCGACGAGCATCGCGACAGCATCCGCACGTTCATCGTCGAGCGCATCCATCGCTGGAATGCGGAGGAGATGACGCGCGAGATGGAACTGGCCGTCGGCAGCGACCTGCAGTTCATCCGCTACAACGGCACGGCAGTGGGTGCGCTGATCGGTGGGTTGATCTTTGCGGTCGTGCAGGTGGCCGGGTTGGGCGGCTGAGCGGGCGCGCGCAGCGGCGGTTGTGCGGTTCGTTCTTGCTGCCGGCTGTCGCGCGGTAGCGCGTCGCTGAAAGCTTCGGGTTCGCGCGGGAACGTACCCGCGACCCGATCGTTTGTCCGAGGGTTGCAGTCGCGCCGGGTAGGCCGCGTCACCACACCGCCACGGCACGACGCCGGTCTCGGCACGCATGCATCCGTCCGTCTACGCTTGGCCGATCGATCACCGAGGCCTCCGCCATGCGACGCACGCTTCCTGCACTCGCCCTGATGCTCGCCACCCCGGCCTTCGCCGCCGAGGCGCCGCAACCACCGGCCGGTAACCCCAGGCTCTACGACATCGGCACCGCGCCGTCCGCGGCGCGCATCGAGGCCGACGTGCGCAAGCTGGTGTCGTTCGGTACGCGGCACACGCTGTCGGACCAGACGTCGGATACGCGCGGGATCGGTGCGGCGACGCGGTGGATCTATGCGGAGTTCCAGCGCATCTCGAAGGACTGCGGCGGCTGCCTGGACGTGCGCTATGTCGAAGGCACGGTGCAGGGCGAGCCGCGCATTCCCGGGCCGCTCAAGGTGATCAGCGTGATCGCGATCCAGCGCGGCACGTCGGACCCGAACCGTTACGTGATGATGAGCGGCGACATCGATTCGCGCGTGTCGGACGTGATGAATTCAACGTTGGACGCGCCGGGCGCGAACGACAACGCGTCGGGCATGGCGGGCACGATCGAAGCCGCGCGCGTGCTGACGAAATACAAGTTCCCGGCGTCGATCGTCTATGGCGCCCTATCGGGCGAGGAACAGGGCCTGTTCGGCGGCAAGTTCGTCGCAGCCGAGGCGAAGAAGAACGGCTGGCGCCTCGAGGCCGAACTCAACAACGACATGATCGGCAACAGCGCCGGCATCAACGGCGTGGTCGACAACACCACGGCGCGCGTGTTCTCCGAAGGCGTGCGCATCGTCGAGACGGCGGATGAAGCCAAGCAGCGCCGCTTCGAAGGCGGCGAGGACGATTCGCCGTCGCGCAACCTCGGCCGTTACATCGACCGCATGGCCGACTACGTGCCCAACCTCGACGTGATGATGGTCTACCGGCTCGACCGCTTCGGCCGCGGCGGCCACCACCGCCCGTTCAACGAGGCGGGTTATCCGGGCGTGCGCGTCATGGAGACGAACGAGAACTACGACCGCCAGCACCAGGACGTGCGCGTCGAGAACGGCAAGCCCTACGGCGACGTGATCGAAGGCGTGGACTTCGGCTACGCGGCGAAGCTGACTGCGCTCGATGCCGTCAGCCTGGCCTCGATGGCATGGGCGCCGCCGCCGCCGGCGGGCGTCAAGGTGGAAGGCGCGGTCACCGCCGACACCAAACTTATGTGGACGCGACCGAGTGCTGCGGAGGCGCCGAACCTCGCCGGCTACAAGGTCTACTGGCGCCTCACCACCGACCCGCAGTGGACGCACAGCCGCTGGGTGGGCGACGTCACTGCGTACACGCTGAAGAACATCGTCATCGACAACTACTTCTTCGGCGTGGCGGCCGTGGCGAAGGACGGCACCGAAAGCCCAGTGGTGTTCCCCGGCGCGGCCGGCAGCTTCGGCGGCTACTGAACGGCTGAGTCCGCTAGGTGAACGGTTCGGCGCGCCTGTTGCGACCGGACCGTTCCATACTGGGCGCCTCTCCCCCCGGAGGCGCCCTTGCCCATCCGTTTCGACGCGCTGTTCCGGAGCTCGCCCAACGCCTACATGGTGCTGGACCGTGACCTGCGCTACCTCGACGCCAACCACGCCTACGAATTGCTGACGGGACTTTCCCGCGAGCATCTCGTGGGTCGCGGCGTGTTCGAGATGTTTCCCGGCACGGTCAACGACGACGGCACCTCGCAGTCGACCATCCTGCGTCGCTCGTTCGAACGTGCATTCGAAACCGGCGAGCGCGACACGCTGGCGCTCATCCCGTACACGATCAGCACCGAGACGCCGGACGGTGTCGAGGTCGACGTGCGCTACTGGAGCGCGACGCATACACCGATTCTCGATGACGACGGCCACGTGGTCGCCGTCATGCAGCACACCACCGACGTCACCGAAGTACAGCGGCTTCGCGAGGAGCTCGAGCATTCGCGCAGCGCGACCGGGCTGACGCGCGCGCAGGTCGAAAGCGGGGTGCTATCGCGCGCAGCCGCCGTGCAGCGCGACAACGACCGGCTCAGCGCACGCGATGCATTCCTCACCGACCTGTTCGCGCAGGCGCCCGGTTTCATGGCGGTGCTGCGCGGGCCGGACTTCGTGTTCGAACTCGCGAACGAAGCCTACGAACTGCTCGTCGGCCGCACCAATTTCCTCGGCCGCGCACTGCGCGATGTGTTGCCGGAAGTCGCCGGCCAGGGCTTCGTGCAATTGCTCGACCAGGTGCGCACGTCGGGCGAGCCCTTCGTCGGCCGTGGCGTGCCGGTCGCGTTGCGCGCGGGCGAGGGCATCGAACACACGCGCTACGTCGATTTCGTCTACCAGCCCGTGCGCGATGCGAGCGGCGTGGTCGACGCGATCTTCGTGCAGGGCGCGGACGTTACCGATCGCGAAACCGCGCTGATCGCACTGCGCGACAGCGAAGCGCGCTTCCGCACGATCGCCGACCTCGTGCCGCAGATGATCTGGTCGACGCAGCCTGACGGCTTCCACGACTACTACAACCGCCGCTGGTACGACTTCACCGGCGTGCCGGTGGGATCGACCGATGGCGAAGCCTGGGCCGGCATGTTCCACGCCGACGACCAGCCGCATGCATGGGCGCGCTGGCGGCACAGCCTGGAAACGGGCGAGCCCTACGAAGTCGAATACCGGCTGCGCGACCGCAACGGCGAATACCAGTGGGTGCTCGGCCGCGCGCTGCCGGTGCGCGATGGCAGCGGGGCGATCGTGCGCTGGATGGGCACCTGCACCGAGATCGACGACATCAAGCGCACGCAGCAGATGCTCGAGCGCAGCGAGAACGCATTGCGCGCAGCGGACCGCCAGAAGGACCTGTTCCTCGCGACGCTCGCGCACGAGATGCGCAACCCGCTCGCACCCATCGTCACCGCCGTGCAGCTGCTGCGCATGGCGCCCGATCGCGAAGCCACGGTGCGGCAGGCGGCGGAGATCATCGATCGCCAGGCCGGCCACATGCGCAACCTCGTCGAGGACCTGATCGACGTCTCGCGCGTAACGCGTGGCTTGACCACGTTGCAGACGCGTCGCGTGCAGCTGTCGGACATCGTCGCCGGTGCGGTCGAGCAGACGCAGTCGATCATTGCGCGCCATCACCACAGCCTGCACGTCGAGGACAGCACCGACGGCATCACGCTCGACGCCGATCCGGTGCGTTTGACGCAGATCCTCACCAACGTGCTCAACAACGCGGCGAAGTACACGCCGCCGGGCGGAACCATCACCCTCACCGTTGGCATCGATGGCGGCGATGTGGTGGTGCGCCTGCACGACACCGGCGTGGGAATGGACGACGCGCTGCTCGCGCGTGTGTTCGGGCTGTTCGAGCAGGCGGAAGAAACCCCCGAGCGCGGGCACGGCGGGCTGGGTATCGGTCTCGCACTCGCGCGCAGCCTGGCGCAGCTGCATGGCGGTTCGCTGACCGCGACGAGCCCCGGCCTGGGCCTCGGGTCGACGTTCGAGCTGCGCCTGCCGCTGGACCGGGAAGCCGTCGCGGCCCACTAACCGGGCTGTCACGCCGGCGAAACTGCCGCTTCATGGCCGCTACACACGGCCGCCCGGAAGGTGACTGCTGGTCTTCCGCGCGTACCGAACATGCCGCTTCCCTTGCCGAGTTCCGCGCCGACCGGTCCACTCGAAGTGCGCCTTGCGCGTACGCCGGCCGAGGTCCGCGCCGCACAGCAGCTGCGTCATGTGGTGTTCCGGGCGTCAGACGGCACCGGTTCCGATGTGCCGCTCGATCGCGACGAGTTCGACGCGCGCATGGAGCACATCGTGGTCATCGACCCGGCCTACGGCGGCAACGACGCGGGCGTGGTCGGCACCTACCGCGTGGTGGCGCATGCCGATGCCGCAGCCGCACTACGCGGTTACGCCGCGCAGGAGTTCGACCTCGCGCCCCTGGCGAGCGTCGACGGGCCGCTCATGGAGCTCGGCCGCTCCTGCGTGCTGCCGCCGTATCGAACGCGCGGCGTGCTCGCACTTTTGTGGCGCGCGATCGGCGACTACGTCGCGGCGAACCGCATCGCGCTCATGTTCGGCTGCGCGAGCATTCCGGGCACGGATCCGGATGCCGCGCGGCTGCAGCTCGCCTACCTGCAACGTCACCACCTCGCGCCCGCAACCATCCGGCCGCGCGCTCGCGGCGACGGCGCGATTCCGCTGCCGGTCGGGCCGGTGCGTCCGCTGGACGACCATCGCGCGCTGTTCTCGCTCGAGCCGCTGATCAAGGGTTACATCCGCCTCGGCGCGCGCATCGGCGACGGCGCCTACGTCGACCACGACTTCGGCACGATTGACGTCTGCATCGTGCTGCCGACCGAAGCGCTGTCCGCGCGATCGGTGCGTCGCTACCGCCCGGTACGCGCCGAGCCCGCACGCGTCGCCTTTGCCAACGACCATTGAGCCATGCGACGTGCCTGGCGCTTGGTCGCGCTGCTGGCCTGCGCGCTGACACTCGGCGTCGCGCAGGCGCTGCTGCTGTGCGTGCTGCGTCGCGGGCATCCGCTGGTCTCGCGGTTACCGATGCTGTTCCATCGCGCCGCGACCCGTCTGCTGGGGCTGCGTGTGCACATCGACGGCGCACCTAGCACCGCGCCACGAACCGCGTGGGTTTCCAACCACCTCTCGTATCTCGACGTGCCGGTGCTGGGCGCGTATCTGCCGGCGCGCTTCGTCGCCAAGAATGAAGTGCGCGGCTGGCCACTGTTCGGCCTGCTGTCGCGACTGCAGCGCACCGTGTTCATCGGCCGCCGGAGCGCGGATGCGACCGCGGCGCTGGACTCGATGTCGCGTGCACTTACCGACGGCGCGAACATCGTGTTGTTCGCGGAAGGCACGACCAGCGACGGCCGCACGGTGCGCGCATTCCGATCGCCGGCATTCGCTGCGCTTGCGGTCGATGGAACGACCGTGCAGCCGGTGACGATCGAAGTCACCGGGCCGGACGCTGAAGCACGGCGTGCGTACGCCTACATCGACGACGATACGCTGGCGTCGCACCTATGGCGCTTCCTCGCGCGTCGAAATACCGATGTGCGGGTGACGTTGCATCCGTCGGTTGCGGCGAGTGACCTGGGTATCGATCGAAAGATCGCGGCATCGACGGTGCGCGCTACCGTTGCGTCCGTGCTCCCGGCAGCGGGCGCATGAGATCGCGTGCGATGCGAGCGGTTGCGGTGCTTGCGGCAGTCGCGACGATCGTATGGGCGGGCGTCGAGCTATTCGTCCAGCTGCGTACGTTCGACCTGCATGCTGTCGCTCGCGCAGTCGCGGCGATTCCGGTTGCCAGGCTGATCGCAAGTGCAGCCTTCACCGCGCTCAGCTTCATCGCCCTTGGCGTGATCGAGGTGTTCGCGTGCCGCATCGCGGGCGCGCCCAGGATTCCGGCGAGCCGCGCATTCGCTCGCGGTGCGATGGCGCATGCGCTCTGCAACACGCTCGGCTTCCATGCCGTGCTCGCACCGTCGCTCCGGCTTGCGTTCTATCGGGCCTATCGCATCACCGCCGCGGAGGTCGCGCGCATCGTGATCGTGGTCGGCGCTGCGGTCGTAATCGGCACGGTCGTGCTGGCCGCGCTTGCAGTGACAGCGAAGTGGGTCGGCGTGGTCGCCACGCTAATGCTCGCCGCGCTCATCGGCGTCGCCATGTATGCGCTGCCGCGACTACCAACCGCCGTCGCGTCGCGTTTGCCAGGCCCGCTGCTGCAGACCACGCCGCGCATCCTGATCGTCGCGTTCGCCGAGGCACTGTGCGCGATCGCCGCGATGTACGTCCTAATGCCCGGCGCCGTGCAGCGTGATCCGGCGCACTTCGCCCTTGCGTTCATCGCGTCCGCCGCGATCGGCGTGGTGAGCCACTCGCCCGGCGGTGTCGGCGTTTTCGAAGCCGGCATGCTCGCCGCGCTGCCCGGCGACCGAGCCGACGTACTCGCCGCGCTGCTGGTGTTCCGCGTCGTCTACAACCTGCTGCCTGCGGCGATCGCCGGCTTCGCACTCGCCGCAGGCGCGACGCGCCGCCTCGTCAGTTCGACGGCGGATACGCACGGATCGCTCGACGTTGCGCGAGGTACAACCGCGCCAGTGCGATCGCACCGATCGGACGATGTCCACGCCGGCGCATCGCGTCGCTGATGCGGAACAGCAGCCGCTGCTTCGCGAACACGATGCGGTAGACGTCGCGGATCGAATACTTCGGGTCCCAGGCATGCACCGCTTCCGAGCCTGCACCGTTGACCTCCATGATCGTGAATTCGCCCGCGCGCAGCGCGTCGATCGATTCGTAGCGCACGTCGAAACGGCCGACGTGGAAGTCGCCCATGTCCTGCGCGATCGCATCGACGCGCTCGGTCAGCGCCGACGTCGCATGCAAGGTGCCGTCTTCGTACGCGCCGCCCACACGCGTCGACGCGACGGTCGACAGGCGCACGCGTTCGCCGGCGCGTGGCACGTGGGCCGGATCGAATGCAAGTTCGTGACCCGGTGCATGCAGTGCGCGCTGCAGCCGCGCGTCACGTTCGACCAGCGTGGCGATCGTGTCGCGACCGTTGCCGATCACCGCGGGATAGTGGCGCAGCAGGATGCCGAGCAGCCGCCCGCGCGCCTCCCCCGGCTCACGGACGTAGAACAGGCCGGCTTCGCCCGGTGCGGGCAGGTAGCGCTGCAACAGGAAGCGATGGCCGGACGGGAAGCGCGCGAGGTAGTCGTCGAGATCCGATGCATCGCGCAGCAAGCGAACCCCATAACCGCACCAGCCGACGTCAGGCTTGGCGACGATCGGAAAGTCGAGTCCCGATGCGGTCATGCGTCCGAGCGCATCGTCGCGCGTGCACTGCCCCGCCACGATGTCGATGTAGTCGGCGGTCGCACCCCGCGCCAACGCGCCCATCGCATCGAAGTATTCCAGCTTGCCTTCGCCGACCAATCCGCCCGACGTGATGCCCGGGTTCGCGCACGAGGGCAGGGTGACGCTGCGATAGCGCAGGCCCAGCCACAGCCACTGCAGCACCATCGGCACCAGGTTCAGCGATTTCGGGAGGCGCTCGAAGCGCCCGGTCGGCAGTGGCGCCGCGCGCGCGGTCGATGCAGCGACGGCAGTCGCGTCAAGCGTGTCCACGCTCGATCCGGTAATCGATGGGTTTGTAGTGGAAATTGTTCGACTGCCCGGCCGAACACGCCGTCATACCGACGACGAGCGGCATGCGCGCGCGCAGGCGCACATGGTCGCCGGCACGGCTCAGCGGTGGCAGCACGCGAATCACGCCGCTGTCGCCGTCCACGGCGACGTTCATGAAAACGTTGAACGCGATCGGGATTCGGTCGACCTCGATGCCGTACGGCTCCAGCGCACGCACCAGGTTGCCTTCGCAGCCGGGGCGGTTTTCGGTCTCGCCGTAGATGATCGAGAACGTGTCTTTCGAGCAGGGCGTCAGCGTGAAATCGTGGCGGCCGCAGGTGTCTTCGATGATGTCGAACATCGGCCGGCTGCGGTTGGAATACAGCACGTCGCCGGTTGTCAGGAACAGTTTCGACGCGTAGTCGATCGTGCGGCCTGACGACAGGTATTCGCGCAGGTCGTGGCGATTGAATGCGGTGAGGTCGCTGACCTGCTGGCCTTCCGGGTCGATGACGATGAGTTCGTCGCCTTCCTCGAGTTCGAATGCCTGTGCCGAGCACGGTTCGATGCGATGGACCTGCGTCATCAGTGCAGTCCTCCGGTGCGCACGTGCAGCGGGCATCGCCACTCGGCTTCGACCGCGCGACCGCTGTACTGCCGCGTTTCCGATGCGGTGCCGAAGTCGGCGAGGTTCGGATTGATCGAGCCCTGCAGTGCGGTGTCGCGCCCGCGCGTCGCCGCCTGCATCTTGGCGTAGCGGCCGTCAGCGCGCAGGCGATCGAACTGGCGATGCGAATTGAACACCAGCGCCGGGCGCTCGAAACGACGCGCGATGCGCGATGCATTCGGATGCAGGCCGATCACGAAGAACGGATGGCCGGCGAGGCTGAGGCTGAAAAGCGGATGATCGGGGTCGCTGGCGACGTCGCCGGCCCACGCGTTGCCGCGCGCACGGTCGATGTCGTGCAGATGCTGCAGCTGCAGCCACAGCAGTCGTTCGAATTCGGCTTCGTTCGCGGGAATGGGGGCGTCGAATACGGCGACGAAACTGTGCACCGTGCTGTCGTCATCGCCCAGCGCGTCGATGCTCTCGCCGAACTCGGCCAACGCATCGAGCAGGCGTTCGGCGCCGCGTGGGCAGCCCAGCGCTGGGTATTCGCGAACCTGGATCGCACCGCGGCTCAGCGCCGCCTTCGCGCCGACGCACGGAAAGCGGGCATCGGCGACATGGTCGAGGAAGCGGGCCGCGAGGCCGTCGCCGGCGTCCGGCGCAAACGCCTCGGCCGGTTCGATGAAGCGGGTGGAATTGAAGTCCATGCGGGCCCAGGCGGCAGTGCGACCACCACCCTACGGCCGGCCCTGCATGGGGACCGTGGACAGCGGCCGTTCTGGAGCCGCCGGGCTGAAGAACCGTTCAGCCGGCGACGGCGCGCTGGCGTTCGATCGCACGCCAGCCGATGTCGTGGCGATGGAATTCGCCATCCCACGAGATACCGGCGACCAGCGAATACGCGCGACTCTGCGCTTCGGCCACCGTGTCGCCCAGCGCACACGCACACAGCACGCGGCCGCCCGCGGTTTCGACATGCTCGCCGACGAGCTTCGTGCCCGCGTGGAAGACCTTCGCGCCCGGCTCTTCGTCGGGCACGTCCCACTGGTTGATGACGTCGCCAGTGCGCGGCGTGTCGGGATAGTTCGCCGCGGCCATCACCACGCCGAGCGACGCGCGCGGATCCCAGTCGGCCTGCACCGCGTCGAGCTTGCCCGCAATCGCCGCTTCGACGAGGTCCACCAGATCCGACTGCAGGCGCAGCATCACCGGCTGCGTTTCCGGATCGCCGAAGCGCACGTTGAATTCGATGACCTTCGGCGCGCCGCTGGCGTCGATCATCAGGCCGGCGTAGAGGAAGCCGCTGAAGGGCACGCCATCGCGTTCCATACCGCGCACGGTAGGCTCGACGATCTCGCGCATGACGCGCGCATGCACGTCGGGCGTCACCACCGGCGCGGGCGAATACGCGCCCATGCCGCCGGTGTTCGGGCCGGTGTCGCCGTCGCCGACGCGCTTGTGGTCCTGGCTGGTCGCCATCGGCAGCGCGGTGCGGCCATCGACCATCGAGATGAAGCTGGCCTCCTCGCCATCGAGGAACTCTTCGATCACCACGCGCGAACCCGCATCGCCGAACGCATTGCCGGCGAGCATGTCGCGCAAGGCGTCTTCCGCTTCGCCAAGCGTCATCGCCACGATCACGCCCTTGCCCGCGGCGAGACCATCGGCCTTGATGACGATGGGTGCGCCTTTCTCGCGCACGTAGGCGAGCGCTGCGTCGACGTCGGTATGCACGGCGTAATGCGCGGTCGGGATGCCGTGGCGCGCGAGGAACTCCTTCGCGAACGCCTTGCTGCCTTCCAGCTGCGCGGCGGCCGCGGTCGGCCCGAATATGCGGTGGTTCGCCGCACGGAAGCGATCGACCACGCCGGCCACCAGCGGGCCTTCCGGGCCGACGATGGTGATCGAAATGCCTTCGCGCTCGACCAGCCCGAGCAGCGCATCGATATCGGTGGCGCGCACGTCGACGTTGCGGCATTTGGCCTCGCGCGCGGTGCCGGCATTGCCCGGGGCGACCAGCACTTCGGACACGCGCGCGGACTGCGCGACCTTCCAGGCCAGCGCGTGCTCGCGGCCGCCGGAACCGATAACGAGGATCTTCATGCGTGCGCGTCGATCAATGCGGGGACGCGGCATTTTACGGGACGCATGGGGCCGGGCGGCCCGCCGGTGTCACTCGCTGGTGTCGCAACCGCGCGATTTCAGGTCGCGCGCCGATATGCGGTAGCCGTAGGCGTCGCGTGGAATGTCGATGGTGCGTTCGACGATGTCGCCGCGTCGCGTGCCGGCCACCTGCAGCTGCAACAGGTAATAGCCGTTGTCGATGTGCGAGGCATTGGCCTGCAGCGTGCACTCGAGTTCGAGGAGGCGCTTGCTGCAGTGACGCGAGGTCATCGGCGTGCACGCACCGCGATTGGTGACGACCGACGTCACCGCGAGCATCTGCCGCAGCTCGCCGGCGATTTCCGCGTACAGCGATTCGTACGCGCGCTGCGGCATCGCGGCGGTGTCGTGGCGGGTGATCACGAAGCCCGTATCCGCCGGGCCGAGCGCAAGAAAGCCGACATCGCCAGACGCCGCATCCACGCCGCGTGCGTCGATGCCGCGGAAGCGCGTGCGCAGTTGCGCAGGATCGCGACGCGTCGCGCCGGCGCGGATTACGAACAGGTCGATGCGCGGTGCGCTGGTGCTCGACGCGGATGTCGTCGTGCAGACCGCGATACGACGTTCGCGTGGCTGTACGCCGGAGTCCGCGCAGATGCGTCGCGACGACGTGGCGTCGTTCGCCACCTTCCAGTCGCCCTTGATGCGCGCCGTCTCGTGCTCGTATTCCGACGACAGCACGCGCACCGCTTCGCGGTCGGACACGACGACGTCCGTCGGCACCGGCGCGGGCGCCGGCTGCGGCGTGCGGGCCGACGCCGCGGAGGCGACGGCCAGGAGGAGGAGAGGCGCTCGAAGCATGCGCGCAGTGTCCGGGGACCGCGCGAAGCCGGCGTCAGTGGCGGAAGTGGCGGATGCCGGTGAACACCATGGCGAGGCCGTGCTCGTCGGCTGCGGCGATCACTTCCGCGTCGCGCATGGAGCCGCCCGGCTGGATCACTGCCTTGATGCCCGCGGCCGCGGCGGCGTCGATGCCGTCGCGGAAGGGGAAGAACGCATCCGACGCCATCACCGAGCCCGGCACGACGAGCCCGGCTTCCTCGGCCTTGAGCGCGGCGATCTTCGCGCTGACCACGCGGCTCATCTGCCCGGCGCCGACGCCGACGGTGCGGTGGTCCTTCGCGTAGACGATCGCGTTGGACTTCACGAACTTGGCGACGCGCCATGCGAACAGCAGGTCGGCCATCTGCGCATCGTTCGGCGCGAGTTTGGTGACGACCTTCAACTCGTCGCGCGTGACTTCCCGGATGTCGGCGGTTTGCATCAGCAGGCCCGAGCCGACGCGCTTGACGTCGACATTGTTGCGGCCGTCGCCATGCGGGATGCGCAGCACACGCACGTTCGCCTTCTTCTTGGCGTAGGCGAGGGCTTCGTCGTCGTAATCCGGCGCGATCAGCACTTCGACGAACTGGCGGTCGAGGATCGCTTTCGCAGTTGCACCATCGAGCGTGCGATTGAACGCGAGGATGCCGCCGAATGCCGACGTCGGATCGGTTGCATACGCGAGCTCGTACGCATCGCCGCAGGCCACGCCTTCGGCCACGCCGCACGGATTCGCATGCTTGACGATCACGCAGGCCGGGCGCTCGAACTGGCGCACGCATTCCCATGCGGCATCGGCGTCGGCGAGGTTGTTGTAGCTGAGTTCCTTGCCCTGCAATTGCGTGAACGTCG
This sequence comes from Lysobacter sp. HA35, assembly GCF_054061195.1. Classification (NCBI taxonomy): domain Bacteria; kingdom Pseudomonadati; phylum Pseudomonadota; class Gammaproteobacteria; order Lysobacterales; family Lysobacteraceae; genus Lysobacter; species Lysobacter sp. HA35. The sequence goes on from NZ_JBSSDY010000001.1 coordinate 3,197,699, forward strand.
CGAGCGTGCCCGGCACCGGCCACAGGTCACGATAGAACGCGCCCTGCTGGTGGGGGTTCTCGCCGTAGCGCAGGTCCATCACCTTGATGAAGTTGCTGTTCTGCTGCGCCGGGAATACGGCGCGCGTGCCGTCGTCCTGCAGCGACGAAAGATGATTGCCGATCGCCGCGTCGTACTGCGCGACGCGATCGAACGCGGCCACGGCGAGGCGAAAACGCGTCCCGCCCGAGAGCGCGCCATCGCTGCCGTCGAGTTCGGTGACCAGCGCGTCGTACTGCGCGGGATCGGTCGCCACTGCGACGCGCGCGAAGTTCTTCGCGGCCGAACGCAGCATCGCCGGGCCGCCGATGTCGATGTTCTCGATCACGTCGTCGAACGAACTGGACCGATCGGCCGACACTTTTTCGAACGGATAGAGATTCAGTACCAGCAGGTCGATCGCGCCGATGCCGTGCTGCTGCATCACCGCGTCGTCGGTGCCGGCGCGGCCGAGCAGGCCACCGTGCACGATCGGGTGCAGCGTCTTGACGCGGCCGTCCATCATTTCCGGGAAGCCGGTGAGTTCGCTGACGTCGCGAACCGCGAGGCCGGCGTCGCGCAGCGCCTTCGCGGTGCCGCCGGTCGACACCAGCTCGACGCCATGGCGCGCCAGCGCCTGTGCGAGCGGCAGCAGCCCGGTCTTGTCGGAGACGGACAACAGGGCGCGGCGGAGCTTCACCGACGGGCCGTTCAGGGCTGCAGTCATGGCGTTGGGAGCGACGTGGGGAAGCGCGAATTATACCGGCGCACCGCCGCCCGCCCGGACTGCGCTACCGTTCCTATCGACGCCGCGTATCGTCGCGGCCGGCCCCGACCGCGGTCGACGATGGCGACATCGCAAAGGAACGCCCGATGATCTTCCGCCAGCTGTTCGATCCGGTGTCGTCGACCTACACCTATCTCGTCGGCTGCGCGGAAACCGGCGAGGCGGTGCTGATCGATCCGGTGCTGCCGCAGTGGCAGCGCGATCTGCAGTTGCTGCGCTCGCTCGGCCTGCGGTTGGCGATGACGATCGACACGCACATCCACGCCGACCACATCACCTCGGCGTTGACGCTCAAGCACGAGACTGGCAGCCGCATGGCGTTTCCGGAGATGGACACGCTGCCGCTGACCGACGTCCCGCTGGTCGATGGCGAGCCGCTGCAGATCGGTTCGTTGCGACTGCAACCGATCCATACGCCCGGCCATACCGACAGCCATTTCGCGATCGCGAGCGGCGATCGCGTATTCACCGGTGACGCGTTGCTGATCGACGGTTGCGGCCGCACCGATTTCCAGAATGGCGATGCGCACGTGCTGTATGCGAGCGTGCACAACAAACTCTTCCCGCTCGGCGACGACGTGCTGGTGTATCCCGCACATGATTACCAGGGACGCCGCGTGTCCAGCATCGGACAGGAACGCGCGCGCAATCCGCGGCTCGGTGGCGAGCGCAGTGTGGACGAGTTCGTCGCGATCATGGCGGGGCTCAACCTGCCGTATCCGAAATTCATTGATTACGCGGTTCCGGGCAATCGCGCCTGTGGCGTTTGTCCGCCGGACATTCCGGATGAGTTGAGTGCGTACTGGCGCGTCGCGGAACCCGCGCCAGTCATCTAACGAGCGACGCGATCAGCCCTGCGCTAGGCCGTATTCGCGCAGCTTCTTGCGCAACGTCGCGCGATGGATGCCGAGCAGCTGCGCGGCGCGGCTCTGGTTGCCGTCGCAATGGCGCAGCACTTCCTGGAACAGCGGAATCTCGAGTTCGCGCAGCGCGACTTCGTACAGATCGCAGGTATCGCAGCCGTCCAGGTCACGCAGGAAGCGGCGGATCGAAACGGCGACGTGCTCGCGCAGCGGCGTGCGCGCGCCGGGGCGAATGTCGGTAACGTTCGGGGCGAGGTCGGATGCAGCAGCGCTCATGGCAGTTCGACAACCCGCAGTCTGCGCGGGCGGACGCGGAGTCTAGCCCGACCACGTCGCGCACAACGGGGCGACGGAACGCCGCCGGTCGCCGCGCGACGAACGGTGGCGAACATCACGCATGAACCGGGATTACTGCAGCTGGAAGTCGTACGACTCGACGCGTGCGCCGGGCTCGCGCACGTCGAATGCGATGTCGAGACTGTCGCCGGGCGCGATGAGTGCGCCGACGCGCTCGCCGTAGTCGTGCGGCGTGACCTGGCGCGCGCCGACGAGGCGGCCGTCGAGGTCGGACAGGCTCAGCACGATCGTTGGCGCCGGCTGCGGCCACTGTGCATCGTTGCGCACGGTGGCAGTGACGTGCAGCACGCCGCGCTTGGCCGGGTTCGGTCGCACGTTGCGCGTGACCATGCGGTAGGCCTGCGGTTCGTGCCACGCGGGTACGTTGCAGCCGAGCACGCCACAGGCGTTCATGACCAGCGGTCGCCAGCGTGCGTCGGCGGCAAGCGCGGTGCGTTGTGCGAGCAGCAACTGCAGCGCGAACAGCAGGGCGAGCGCGCCGATAACGGTGGCGAGCGGCCAGCGGCGACCTGCGGGACGGGCTTCGCGGCGGCGGACGAAGCTGGGGCCGTCGTGGGTCGCGCGCGGCATCGTGTCGGGCGTTGGAGCGACATCCGCGGGCACGTCGTTGCGCGCAGCTTCGACGTCGTCGACGACTGCCTCGATCGCGGCAACCGGTTCTTGCGTGGGCGCCGGCTCGGCAGGCGCGCGCAATTCGGCTTCAGCGCGTTCGCGCACCGGTGCTTCTGCAGGCGCGCGCTCAGTGTCCAGGCGACGACGCTGCGGCACGTCCTGATCCGGATCGAGCACCTCGTTCTCGCCGACGAGCGCGCTGCCGCAGCGCGGACAGCGCTGGCTGGCTTCGCGCCCGGCAATCAGGGCGACCAGGAATCCGCAGTTGGGGCAGGGCTTGAACATGGGCGCTATTCCACCATGCCTCGCGCCCGGAATGCGACGTGGTTCACAGGCGGCGCCGTCAGCGGCGTCGACCGCTCACCCGCATCCAGTCTTCGAGCTGCTCGACCTGCACGTCGTCCAGCACGTCGGCATACGCATCGGCGACCTCGCCTTCCTGCCCGGCGAGGATGCCCGACATGGCGAGCAATGCGCCCGGCGCACAGCGCGCGGCGACGACATCACGCAGTTCGATCAGCGCGGACGCAAGGATGTTTGCGACGACGACCCGATACGTCGCAACGGGTTCGTCCTGCGGCAGATACACGGACAAACGATCCGCGACGCCGTTGCGTTCCGCGTTGTCGAGCGTCGCCGTCACCGCCTGCGGATCGTTGTCGACCCCGATCGCCGACGCCGCGCCGAGCTTGAGCGCGGCGAGCGCGAGGATGCCTGAGCCGCAGCCGAAATCGAGGATGCGCGCGCCGTCGAGCACGCCATCATCGGCGAGCGCATCGAGCCACTGCAGGCAGAGCGCCGTGGTGGGATGCGTGCCACTGCCGAATGCGAGGCCGGGGTCGAGCCGCACCACCGCCGCATCCGGTGCGTCCGCGCCTTCAGGCAGTTCGTGGTTCCACGGCACGATCCACGTACGACGCCCGAATTGCAGCGGCTCGTACTGGTCCATCCATGCGCGTTCCCAGTCCTGGTCCTCGACGTCGCGGAACTCACCGCGTGACCAGTCGAGGCCTTCGTCCTGCGCGGCCAGCGCCTGCAGCAACGGCTCGCGCGGCGTGCCGGCTTCGAACAACGCGGTGAGCACCATCTCGTGCCACAGCGGGGTTTCGCCGACGCCGGGCTCGAAGATCGCCTGTTCGTCCGGCGCATCGGCGTGCGCATCGACCAGCGTGACCGCCAGCGCGCCGACATTCTCTAGCGCTCGTTCGTAGCGCGGTTGCAGCGCTTCCGTGCACGGCAGCGAGAGCTCGAGGAAGGGCATGGCTTACTTGCCGACCAGCTGCACGGCGTCGACCGTCTTGTAGCCGGACGACACGTTGTTGGCGAAGGTCAGCTTGACCGACTTCACCGGGTACGGCGTCCCGTCGAACTTGCGCACGAACCAGGTGCGCGAGCCGCGCTCGTCGCGACCGGTGTCGCTGATGCCGCTCCACACGGTGTGCGCGGCGCCGTCGACGCCGATCAGTTCGACCTTGGTGATCGACTTCACCGCGTCTTCGTCAAGCACCGCGCGGACTTCGGTTGCCGACACCGGGCGCTCGTAGTCGAGCTGCAGCCAGTCGAAGCCGATGTCCTGGTTGTTGTTGGTCCACTCGTCACCGTTGACTGCGCCGGTGGCCTGCCACGCCGTGTTCTGGTCGTGCGACTCCGACGGCAGTTTGTTGGCATCGCCGAACGCCGAGCTGGCCTTCGCTGCGACCGCCCACTGCGCGTTCGCGTCGTTGATGTAGCTGTCTTCCATCGTCGAGTAATCGAGCTTAGCCTGCGCCTCGGACTTCGCCGGATCCGCTGCGGCCGGTGCGGGCGTTTCGGCGGGCGCCGCTGCGGGTGCAGGTGCCGGCGTAGTCGCAGCGGCATCGGCGGGTGCTTCGGCATCGTGCTTCTTGCAGCCGGCGAGTGTGGCAAGCGCAATCAGCGACGCGGTCGCAATTCCCTTGTGCATCGTGGACTCCTGTAGTGAAACCGTTGGCGACGCACGATGAGGCGATCGGATGACCGCCGTGCGTCGCGATGTGATCGCCGCGATCAACCGATCGCGATCGCCTTTTCCTTCTGCTCTTTCAGGCGCTTTTCCAGGTAGTGGATGTTCTGTCCACCCTGCTGGAAACCCGCGTCGGCGAGGATGCGCTGCTGCAGCGGAATGTTGGTCTTGATGCCGTCGACCACCATCTCGTTGAGCGCCACGCGCATGCGCGCGATCGCGATCTCGCGCGTCGGGCCATGCACGATCAGCTTGCCGATCATCGAGTCGTAGTTCGGCGGCACGCGATAGCCCTCGTAGATGTGGCTGTCGACGCGCACGCCCGGGCCGCCCGGCGCGTGGAAATGCGCGATCAGGCCGGGGCAGGGCATGAACGTGTCCGGATCTTCCGCATTGATGCGGCATTCGATCGCGTGGCCTTCGAGGACGATGTCCTCCTGCTTTAGGCGCAGCTTCTCGCCCGATGCGATGCGCAGCTGTTCGGTCACCAGGTCGATGCCGGTCACCAGTTCCGTCACCGGATGCTCGACCTGGATGCGCGTATTCATTTCGATGAAATAGAAGCGTCCGTTCTCGAACAGGAATTCGAACGTGCCGGCGCCGCGATAACCGATGCGCACGCAGGCTTCGACGCAGACCTTGCCGATCTCCGCGCGCAGCTCGGGCGTGATGCCCGGCGCCGGCGCTTCCTCGACGACCTTCTGATGACGACGCTGCATCGAGCAGTCGCGCTCGCCGAGGTGGATCGCATTGCCCTGGCCGTCGGCGAGCACCTGGATCTCCACGTGGCGCGGGTTCTCCAGGAATTTCTCCATGTAGACCATGTCGTTGCCGAACGCGGCCTTGGCTTCCTGCTTGGTCGTCTGGATTGCGGTGACCAGCGCGGCTTCGGTATGCACCACGCGCATGCCGCGACCGCCGCCGCCGCCCGCGGCTTTCACGATGATCGGATAGCCGATCTCGCGCGCGATCTTCACGTTCTCGGTCGGGTCGTCGCCCAGCGGGCCGCCGCTGCCGGGCACGCAGGGAACGCCCGCCGCCTTCATCGCGCGGATCGCTTCGACCTTGTCGCCCATCAGGCGGATCGTGTCGGCCTTCGGGCCGATGAAGATGAAACCGGACTGCTCGACGCGCTCGGCGAAGTCCGCGTTCTCGCTGAGGAAGCCATAGCCCGGATGGATGGCCTGCGCGTCGGTCACCTCGGCGGCCGCGATGATCTGCGCCATGTTGAGGTAGCTCTGCGCGCTCGGCGCCGGGCCGATGCAGACGGACTCGTCCGCCATCGCGACGTGCTTGAGGTTGCGGTCGACGGTGGAATGCACGGCGACCGTGCGGATGCCGAGCGCGTGGCACGCGCGCAGGATGCGCAGCGCGATTTCGCCGCGGTTGGCGATGACTACTTTATCGAGCATGGGTTATGTCCAATGCGGCTTGGAGCTCGGGAACGTCCTGCCCATCGGCCGCGCGGCCGACGGGCGTTCGCAGGCCGGCGGCAGTGCCGCCGGACAGCTCCTGCTCACCCAATCACAAACAACGGCTGGTCGAACTCGATCGGTTGGCCGTTCTCGACGAGCACCTTGAGCACGGTGCCGGAGACGTCCGCTTCGATCGGGTTGAACATCTTCATGGCCTCGATGATCGCGAGCGTCTCGCCCGCCTTCACCGACTGGCCGACGCTGACGAACGAGGGCTTGTCCGGCGACGGCGACGCATAGAACGTGCCGACCATCGGGGCGCGCACGACGTGCCCGTCGGGCAGGTCGTTGCCGGGCTTGGCCGAACCGCCGGTCGCGGCTTCGCTCGGGCTCTGCATCGGCATCGGGCGCTCGGCCTGCTGCTGCGGCGGCGGCATCGCGTAGGTCGGCGCCGGCGCGTAGGTGACTTCACGCGTCGGCGTGCGCGCCAGGCGCACGGTTTCCTCGCCTTCCTTGATCTCGATCTCGGAGAGATTGCTCGCCTCGAGCAGGTCGATCAGCTTCTTGATTTTCCGCAGGTCCATGTCGGGCCTCGTGTGTGGATTCGGAGTCGATCGACACGCATCGCGCGCCGATCGCGGAGGTATCAGGAGCGGTTGGCGTGCGCCGCCGCGCGCTTGTCCAGCCAGGTCACCGCGGCGTCCATCGCGAAGCGGTAGCTGTCGGCGCCGAACCCGCAGATCACGCCCATCGCGAGGTCGCTGAAATAGCTCTGCTTGCGGAACGGCTCGCGCGCATGCGGGTTCGACAGGTGCACTTCGATGAAGGGCAGGTCGGCCGCGGCCACGGCGTCGCGCAGCGACACGCTGGTATGCGTGAGGCCGGCGGGATTGATGATCAGGAACTCGGTGCCGTCCGAACGCGCCGCGTGCAGGCGGTCGATGAGCTCGTGCTCGGCGTTGGACTGCACCGACTCGAGCGTATGGCCGTGCGATTCGGCGTCGAGCTTGAGTGCGCGGTCGATCGCAGCGAGCGACGTGCGTCCGTAGACGGTGGGCTCGCGCTCGCCCAGCAGGTTGAGGTTCGGGCCATGCAGGACCAGCAGCTTCGCCATGGCTCACCCGTTCCGACGTCGTGGCCGGGCAGTCTGCGCCTCGCGATAAAACCTGTCCAGACGTTCGCTACCGTATCGCCGACGTTGGGCGAAATTCAATCGCGCGTTCGAAGCGCCTGCGCCGCCCAGTCGTCGAGGTCAGCGGGATTGAGCGGGCCTGCGGACGTGCGAAGGATCCGGCCGTCCGCGGCGATCAGCACGCTGTAGGGCAGTACGCCGCGCGTGTTGCCGAGCCGCGTGCCCGTATCGGCGGGACCCGGGGTGTCGATCAGGATCGGATACGCCACCGGGTGGGCGCGCAGGAAGGTCTGAACCGCTGCGGCGTCATCCAGTGCGATGCCGACCACTTGCACGCCGTTCGCGTCCTGTTTCTGGGCGAATCGGTCGAGTGCCGGCATTTCTTCGAGACAGGGGCCGCACCAGCTGGCCCAGAGATTCACCAGCACGGGTCCGCCATGGGCGAGTTCGACGACGGTGTGGCGTTTGCCGTCGAGACCGGGCAGTTCGATCTGTGGGGCGTGCGTGCCGGGCGATGGCGCTGTCGCTGCGTTGCGTTCCACGAGCTGGCCCAGTCGCGTTCCCTCGAGCCACCTGCCATCCGTTGCGAGACTCGCCGCCACGCCGAGCATCCCCGCGAGTACCGCGACGATGACGACAGTTCGCGTCCTCATCGTGCCGCTTCGGTGAGCGCGGTCGCGACGATGTCGGGCGTGAGCAGCGTCGGCAATACCTTCGGCTCGCCGTGGCGCGGGTAGACGACGTAGAGCGGGACACCCACGGCACCGTGGCTCTGCAGGAAGGCGGTTAGCGCCGGGTCGACGTCCGTGTAATCACCGACGAGATAGGTGGCGTTCGCCGCGCGCAGCGCGTCGGTGAAGCCCGGGCGGCCGAACACGGCACGTTCGTTGGCCTTGCAGCTCACGCACCAGTCTGCGGTGATGTTGACGAAGACGACGCGGCCTTCGGTGCGCAGTGCGGCCAATCGCGCATCGGTAAACGGTTCGCGCGACGAATCAACCACCGGCGTCGCGTTCGGGCGCGGCAGGCGATGCACGGTCGTCAGCGCCATGCCTGCGCCGACGAGTGCGACCACCAAAGCGACCACGCCCCAGGCGCGGCCGCGATGATGCGTGCGGTTCCACGCCCACGCGGCGAACGCGATCGCGACGGCGGCCGCGAGCGTCCAGGCGATCGCATCCGGCCCGCGCTGGCGGCCGAGTACCCACAGCAACCACGCGCACGTCAGGTACAGCGGGAACGCGAGCGCCTGCTTCAGCGTCTCCATCCATGCACCGGGACGCGGCAGCATCGCGGCGAGCCGCGGCACGAGCCCGATCAGGATGAAGGGCAGGGCGAGCCCGAACCCCAGCGCGACGAACACGGCGAGCGCGAGCACAGTCGGCGCGAGGAAGGCCCACGCCAGCGCGGCACCCATGAACGGCGCGGTGCAGGGCGTCGCGACGACGACGGCGAGCACGCCCGTAAAGAAGTCTCCGGCGAGGCCGCTTCGCTCCGTCAGCGAATGGCCCGCACCCGTCCAACGACCGCCGACATGCCAGACGCCCGACAGGCTCAGCCCTAGCGCGAACATCACCAGTGCCAGCACGGCGACCACGACGGGTTCCTGCAGCTGGAATCCCCAGCCAAGCGCGTGCCCTGCGTGTCGCAACGCAAGCGCGAGACCGCCGAGCGCGACGAAGCTCAGCACGACGCCCGCGGTGTACGCGAATGCATGGCGACGCGCGGCCGTCGGCGAATGGCTTTCGGCGAGCGACAACGCTTTCAGCGAGAGCACCGGCAGCACGCACGGCATCAGGTTGAGCACGAGCCCGCCGAGCAGCGCGAGCAGTAGCGCGGATAGCGCGTCGCCGGCTTGGACGCTGCGTGGCGCGGGCGGTGCCTGGCGTGCGGGCATCGCGAGCGGGGTGCTCGCCGCGACGGGTGCGTCGTTGTTCGTCGTCGCGATGCTCGCTGCGTCGTTTGCTGCGGACGACGCGACATCGTTCGACGACGCAGTCGGTGTCGCGCTCGCCGCAGTCGTCGCAATCGCACCCGCCGGCAACTCCACATCGACCGTCCGCGTCATCGGCGGATAGCAGATGCCGTCGTTCTGGCAGCCCTGGAAGCGTGCGGTGAGCTTGAGCGTTCGCGCGGTCGTCGCGGTGCGCGTCACCGGCAACGTCAGGTCGACCGGGTCGAAATACACCGCGACGTCGCCGAAATGTTCGTCGCGATGCATGCGCGCCTGCGGCCAGCGCGGCGCGGCGAGCGCGAAGCCCGCAGCGCGCGACGCGGCATCGAGCTGGAACGTGGTGCGATCGCGATACAGGTAGTAGCCCGGCGCCGGCGAGAAGCGCACCAGCACGGCGTTCGACGTGCCGGGAATCGCTTCGAAACGGAACGCGTCTTCGGCCGGCAGCGGTGCGGCGTCGACGCCGCCGGTCGCGCCGCGTGCGAGCGCGAAAGGCGAGCGGCCGAGTGCGGACGCAGGCGCCATGTTCGCGAGAGGCAGGTCGACAGTCAGTCGTCGCGTCTGCGGCGGATAGCAGACGCCCGCATCCGCGCAGCCCTGGTACTTGATCGTCACGACAGTGGTGGCGGCCGACGGCGTGCCCGGCAGCGTGGCGACGAGCGCATCGCGATAGGTCTCGACGTCGCCGAAGAATTCGTCGTGATGCGCGTTCCCCTTGGGCAGCCGCACTGCGCCCGCGTCGAAGCCGGCGTCGGCCTGCACGCCGATGCGATGTCGATACAGGTAGTAGCCCTTCGCGATCGTCCAGCGCACTTCGATCGCGCCGTCGGTGTAACGCGCGCTCGGCACAAACACGCTGTCGACCGGCGGCAGCTGATCGGGCGTGATCGCGTGCGCGCGCAACGACACCGCGGCGAGGAGCAGGAAACAGGTGCCGGCGATCCGGCGCAACAGGTCAGGCATTCGGTCGGCTCTGGGCGATCACCCAGTCGAGGTAGGCGGGTGCGCCGGCCGTCGCATCGAGCGCGAGCAGTTCGGACACGTCATAGGGGTGCAAGGTCTGTACGCGACCGATGACGTCGGGGATGCGGTCGTCCGCCGTCTTGATCAGCAGCAGGATCTCGTCGGCGCGTTCGACGCGGCCTTCCCAGCGGTAGGTCGAGCGCAGGCCGGGCAGTTGCTGCACGCAGGCGGCGAGGCGTTCGTCAACCAGCGCGGTCGCGATGCGATCGGCCGTCGCCGCGTCCGGGCAGGTGCAATGAAGGACGACGGCGTGCATGCGTCGATTGTAGCGAGCGGCCGCGCGCGGCCTCAGGTTTCGCGCTTGGAACTGCGGGAGCGGCCGGTGCGCAGCGCGGCCATCTGTTCCATCAGTTCCACCAGTGGCGCCTGACTGCGCGGCGGCAGGCTACGGAAGGCGGTGAGCATGCGCAGCTCGAGCGGCTCGTCCACCATCGTGGCGTCCACCGCGGCGACGCCGTCCATCGCGTCGTCGGCCGACAGCGCCATGCGGCCGCGGCCCGTCGCTATCCATTCGAACTGCACGCCGGTCACCGTCGCCACGCGGCGCAGGTTGGACATGCTCGGGCTCTTGCCCTGCACGGCCTCCCAGTGGCTCACCGCACTGCGCTGGACGCCGACGGCCTCGGCCAGCGCCGACTGCGACAGGCCAGCGTGGCGTCGGGCGAGGCGGATTCGCTGCTGGGAATTCATCGAAAGTGACGCTCCGCGTCAGTGAAAATGACGCCCGAGGGCCGAGTTTACCGTTTTTCACCTCGCTACCAATAAAACCGGCATGAGGTGCGCTTCGGGTCACACTATTGGATGAAGGGTGGATGAAACCCGGGAATGAATACGATTTCATAAATGTCCGGTTTCCATCCGCTACCGGAATCGGACGTCTCTATCGGTAGCGGCGGGGTGGCGCGGGTGACGTGGACCGCCCACAATCGCCCCACGTCGACAGGGACCGTCGGCAGACATGGGGTCACGGGTTCTTGGGGAGACGCGCCGGATCGCGCGAGCTCGGATAGCCATCCTCAAAAGCCGAGAGCGCGTTTCTTCGGGACGCGCTCTTTTTTTGTCTGCGCGTTTCGTACTTGTGACGACCGCAGGCCTCGGGTTCGTCCGAACTTTTTCGCCCGCTGGCCCTTGAAAGCCGCGAGGCGCATCCCATATCCCGCCCCGTCCGCGATGCGGGCGCATCACGCCCGGTGTTTGGCACTCGCGGGCGTCGACTGCTAAAATTTCCCGTCTTTCGCTGTAATTTCAATCACTTAATCGCTTAGCCGGAGGTTCGTGCATGAACATCAAGCCGCTCTACGACCGCGTGGTCATCAAGCGCATGGAAGAAGAAAAGGTCTCGGCCGGTGGCATCGTCATCCCCGATTCGGCCACCGAAAAGCCGATCAAGGGTGAAGTCGTCGCGGTCGGCGAAGGCAAGGCCTTCGACAACGGCAACCTGCGCGCCCCGAAGGTCAAGGTCGGCGACAAGGTGCTCTTCGGCAAGTACAGCGGCACGGAAGTGAAGCTGGACGGCACCGAGTACCTGGTGGTGAAGGAAGACGACATCTTCGCGGTCCTCGGCTGATCGCGTCCTTCCGTACCCGCATCTCCTTTTTGAACACTTTTAGCTGACAGAGGTAATTGCAAATGGCTGCCAAGGAAATTCGTTTCGGTGAGGACGCGCGCGCCAAGATGCTGCGCGGTGTCAACGTGCTCGCCAATGCCGTCAAGGCAACGCTCGGCCCGAAGGGCCGCAACGTCGTGCTCGAGAAGAGCTTCGGCGCGCCGACGATCACCAAGGACGGCGTGTCCGTCGCCAAGGAGATCGAACTGGCCGACAAGTTCGAGAACATGGGCGCGCAGATGGTGAAGGAAGTCGCTTCGCGCACCTCCGACAACGCCGGTGACGGCACCACGACCGCGACCGTGCTCGCACAGGCGCTGATCCGCGAGGGCATGAAGGCGGTCGCCGCCGGCATGAACCCGATGGACCTCAAGCGCGGCATCGACAAGGCGGTCACCGCTGCCGTCGCCGAGCTGAAGAACATCTCCAAGCCGTCGTCGACGAGCAAGGAAATCGCGCAGGTCGGTGCGATCTCGGCCAACTCCGACCAGAACATCGGCGACCTCATCGCGCAGGCGATGGACAAGGTCGGCAAGGAAGGCGTGATCACGGTTGAAGACGGTTCGGGCCTCGAGAACGAGCTCGACGTCGTCGAGGGCATGCAGTTCGACCGCGGCTACCTCTCGCCGTACTTCATCAACAACCAGCAGTCGATGCAGGCCGAGCTGGACGACCCGTTCATCCTGCTGCACGACAAGAAGATCTCGAACGTCCGTGACCTGCTGCCCGTGCTCGAAGGCGTGGCCAAGGCCGGCAAGCCGCTGCTGATCATCGCCGAGGAAGTCGAAGGCGAAGCGCTGGCGACCCTCGTCGTCAACACGCTGCGCGGCATCGTCAAGGTGTGCGCGGTCAAGGCGCCGGGCTTCGGTGATCGCCGCAAGGCGATGCTGGAAGACATGGCGATCCTCACCGGCGGCACCGTGATCTCCGAGGAAGTCGGCCTGCAGCTCGAGAAGGCGACGATCAAGGATCTCGGCCGCGCGAAGAAGGTGCAGGTCTCGAAGGAGAACACCACCATCATCGACGGCGCCGGCGAAACCGGTGGCATCGAAGGCCGCATCAAGCAGATCAAGGCGCAGATCGAGGAGACCTCCTCCGACTACGACCGCGAGAAGCTGCAGGAGCGCGTTGCCAAGCTCGCCGGTGGCGTCGCGGTGATCAAGGTCGGTGCGTCGACCGAGATCGAAATGAAGGAAAAGAAGGCGCGCGTCGAAGACGCCCTGCACGCCACGCGTGCGGCGGTCGAGGAAGGCATCGTTCCGGGCGGCGGCGTTGCGCTGCTGCGCGCGAAGGCCGCGATCAAGGGCCTGACCGGTGCGAACGAAGACCAGAACCACGGCATCCAGATCGCCCTGCGCGCGATGGAAGCGCCGCTGCGCGAGATCGTGACCAACGCCGGCGAAGAGCCGTCGGTCATCGTCAACAAGGTCGTCGAAGGCAATGGCGCGTACGGCTACAACGCCGCGACCGGCGAGTATGTCGACATGATCGAGGCCGGCATCCTGGATCCGACCAAGGTCACGCGTACCGCGCTGCAGAACGCCGCGTCGATCGCCGGCCTGATGATCACGACCGAAGCGATGGTCGGTGAGCTGCCGAAGAAGGACGAGCCGGCCATGGGCGGCGGCGGTGGCATGGGCGGCATGGGCGGCATGGACTTCTAAGTCCCGCTTTCCGCTGCACCGCAACACGAAAAGCCCCGCGAAAGCGGGGCTTTTTCTTTGGGCGACCGGCTTTGGGCCAAGCACGGCATGGCCCGGTCCGAGCCTGCCCGACCGTTCGTCGCAGGGCGTCCGATATGTGACACATGTCGCGTTTCGTGAAGATAGGCTAAATCACGGCTTCCACTTCGTCCTGTCCGGCGTGGGGGCTGCGTTCAACCGCCGTCCAGTGGCTCCCCCTCCCCCGAACTGACGAGGTTTCGCCGTGAAGAAGTCGTCCACCCTCGCTTTATCCGTCCTCGCATGCGCGTGCGTCGCCGCGCTTGCGGCTGACGTGCCGCCTTACATCGAACTGCAATCGCAGGAGTCCGGCCTGACCGCCGACGCCGACAGCACGCCGGTCGACGAGTCGCCGCAGCGCTGGTTCGTCGAGCTCAGCAATGCGCCGCTGGCCGACCGCGGCTCCGCGGCGCAGCTCTCGAGCGAGAAGCAGTCGTTCCGCAACGCCGCACGCAGTGCGGGCGTCAAGTACATCGAGAACTACGCGTTCGACAACCTGTTCAACGGCTTCTCGATCACCGTCTCGCGTGCGCAGCTCGGCACCATCGCGCGCATGCCGGGCGTCAAGGCGGTCTACCCGGTGCAGACGGTGAAGATGCCGGACAGCACGCCGGGCTCGCAGTACAACCCTGACCTGTACACCGCGCTGCAGATGACCGGCGCGGACATCGCGCAGAACAGCCTCGGCCTCGACGGCACGGGCGTGCGCGTGGCGGTGATGGACACCGGCATCGACATCGACCATCCGGCCTTCGGCGGTGGCGGCGTCAATGGTGGCACCCCGTTCCCGAGCGCGCGCGTGATCGCCGGCTGGGACTTCGTGGGCGATGCGTACAACGCCGATCCCAGCTCAGCCGCCTACAACCCGGTGCCGACGCCGGATGCGCGTCCCGATGACTGCGCGGGCCATGGCACGCACGTCGCCGGCATCATCGGTGCGAACGGGTCGGTCAAGGGCGTCGCGCCCAAGGTGTCGTTCGGCGCGTATCGCGTGTTCGGTTGCTCGGGTTCGACCACCGACGACGTGATGCTCGCGGCGATGGAACGCGCGCAGGCCGACCGCATGCAGGTGCTCAACATGAGCATAGGTTCGGCGTTCGACTGGCCGCAATCGCCGACCGCGAAGGCCGCGTCGCGCCTGGTCGACCACGGCATGGTCGTAGTGGCATCGGCAGGCAACGACGCCGCCACCGGCATGTATTCGCTCGGCGCGCCCAGCGTCGGCGACAAGGTCATCGGTGTCGCGTCGTACGACAACATCGGCATCGCGCAGCCCGCGTTCCAGGTGTCGCCGGACAACGCGAAGGTCGGCTTCAATGCCGCCACCGGCGCGCCGCCGCCGCCGAGCTCGGGCACTGGCGTTCTCGCGCGCACCGGCACGACGTCGTCGACTAGTGACGCGTGTTCCGCGCTGCCGGCCAACAGCCTCGCCGGCAAGGTCGCGTTGATCCGTCGCGGCACCTGCTCGTTCTACATCAAGGCGACGAACGCACAGGCCGCCGGCGCGGTCGGCGTGCTGCTGTACAACAACGTGGCGGGCGCACTGAACCCGACCGTCGCCGGTTCTCCGTCGGTCAACATCCCCACCGTGGGTATCAGCGCCGCGGACGGCGCATTGCTCGACGGCCGCATCGCGAGCGGCACGACGCAGATCACCTGGGGCGATTTCCACGTCTCGCAGCCGAATCCGACCGGCGGGCTGATCTCGTCGTTCTCGTCGTGGGGCCTGTCGCCCGACCTGACGCTCAAGCCCGACATCGGCGCACCGGGCGGCTCGATCTACTCGACGTTCCCGCTCGAACTCGGTGGCTATGCCTCGCTGAGCGGTACCTCGATGTCGTCGCCGCACGTCGCGGGTGCCGCGGCGCTGCTGCTGCAGGCACTGCCGCGCACGCCGGCGCAGGCCGTGCGTTCGATCCTGCAGAACACTGCGCAGCCGTCGACGTGGTCCGGCGCTCCGGGTGGCCCGTACATCGAAGCCACGCATCGCGCGGGCGCCGGCATGTTGCACATCGATCGCGCCATCGTCGAAGCCACGCGCGTCGAGCCCGGCAAGCTGTCGCTGGGTGAAGGCCAAGCGGGCCCGCAGACGCGCACGCTGACCCTCAGCAACAACGGGTCGACGCCGGTGACGTATGCGATGAGCGCCGTGCAGTCGGTCGGCACGTTCGGCAGCACGTTCGCGCCGCAGTACTTCATCGGCGGCGGCGTGGCGGCGAACTTCTCCGCTCCGTCGGTGACGGTCGCGCCGCACGGCACGGCGTCGGTCAACGTGACCATCACCCCGGCACAAACCGGCATTGGTTACGACGGCGGCATCTACGGCGGCTACGTCGTCATGACGCCCAACGATGGCAGCAGCACGTTGCGCGTTCCGTTCGCCGGCTACATCGGCGATTACCAGGCGCGTCAGGTGCTGGTGCCGACGGCGAACGGCTTCCCGTGGCTCGCGAAGCTCACCGGCAGCTCGTACTTCAACCAGCCGTCGGGCGCCGCGTACACGATGGCGGGCAACGACATCCCGTTCTTCCTGATCCACTTCGACCACCAGTCCGCCGCGATCCGCATGGACGTGTTCGACGCGGACTCCGGTCGTTCGTGGCACAGCGCGTTCTCGACCCAGTTCTTCGGCCGCAACTCGTCGGCGACGGGCTTCTACGCGTTCTCGTGGGACGGCACGACGACGCAGGGCGGCAGGGCGTACACGGTCCCGAACGGGCGCTACACCGTGCTGCTGCAGGTGCTGAAGGCGAACGGCGATTCCAGCAACCCGGCGCATTGGGAAACCTGGCGTTCGCCGGTCATTACCGTCGCTCGCTGAGAGGGCCGAGCGTGGGGCGACCACGGACGGCCGCCTGAACGGTAAAGTTTTTGCTGCACTGCAGCGTGCATTCACCATCACGTCTCTTTAACGATAGAGCTGCATCCCGACGTGGGGGAGGGAGCAAAGGCCCGCTGGTGGCGACACCAGCGGGCTTTTTTTCGTCCCGGGTTTGCGCAAGGCGCGTGACAGAATGCCGCGCATGAGCGAACCGACCCGCGCCGCGGATGCCGTCGACGCCGCGGTCGAACGCGCGATCCGTCGTCTCGGCGTCGCGCAGAACGCAGCCGATCGAGTCGCGGACGTCGCCCGCACAAGCGACTTCGCGATCGACGTACTCGCACGCGATCCGACGCTTCTCGCGCAACTGCTGGCCGACGACGGTGCATCGCCGGTCACCGAACCCATCCTCGATCCCGCGACGCCGTCCGACTGGCCGTCGCAACTGCGCCGCTATCGCACCGCTGCTTCGACGCGCCTGATCTGGCGTGACGTGCATGGCCTCGACGATGTCGACACGACGCTCGCCGGCAGCACGCAACTCGCCGAGCGTTGCCTGGCGCTCGCGATGGATGCATTGGAAGCGCAGTTCGTCGCACGCCATGGTCACCTGCGCGACGCCGACGGTCGCATCCAGCGACTGGTCGTGTTCGGTCTCGGCAAACTCGGCGGCGGCGAACTCAATTTCAGTTCCGACATCGACCTCGTGTACGCCTACGAGAATGGCGGCGAGTCCGATGGCGCGCGTCCGCTCGATGCCGAAGGCTATTTCACCCGGCTCGGCCAACAGCTCGCGAAGCTGCTCGACGAAGTCACCGCCGACGGCTTCTCGCATCGCGTCGACCTGCGCCTTCGGCCGTTCGGCACCGCCGGACGGATCGCGTGGTCATTCGCCGCGCTCGAGCAGTACTTCCAGCGCGAAGGCCGCGACTGGGAGCGCTACGCGTGGCAGAAGGCGCGGCCCGTCGCGGGCGACGTCGAAGCCGGTGAGCGGTTTCTCGAAACGCTGCGGCCGTTCGTCTATCGCCGCTATCTCGACTTCGGTGCGCTCGACGGCCTGCGCACAATGAAGGCGTCGATCGCGGCGGAAGTCGCGCGTCGCGAGCTGGTCGATGACATCAAGCGCGGGCCGGGCGGGATACGCGAGATCGAGTTCCTCGTGCAGGCCCTGCAGCTGATCCGCGGCGGTCGCGAGCCGGCGTTGCGCGGACGTCGCTTGCTGCCGTCGCTGCGTGCGCTGGTCGAGGCCGGGCATGTCGACGCGGAAACAGGGGACACCCTGATCGCCGCTTACCGCACGCTGCGTCGCGTCGAAAATCGCCTGCAGATGCTCCGTGATGCGCAGACGCATGCGCTGCCCGATGACGAGGCCGCACGTCATCGCATCGCTACCGGGCTTGGTTATCGGGACTGGGACGAGTTCCGCGTCGCACTCGATGCGGTGCGCGCTCGCGTGACGGCCGAGTTCAACGCACTGCTTGCACCGCGCGAACGCTCCGCCGCACCCGATGCACTCGGGGTCTACTGGTGCGCTTTGCCGGCTCGCGGCGACGCGACGACGCTTGCCGACGCCGGATTTCCCCAAGCGAACGAAGCCGACGCGCTGCTGCGCGACTTCGCGCGATCGCCCGCAGTGCACGCGTTGTCGGATGCGACGCGCGCGCGCCTCGATCGAGTAATGCCCGCGCTGCTGCACGGCGCCGCGCAGTCGCGCGAGCCGCTGCTCGCGATGCGTCGGTTGGTCGCTCTGGTCGCGAATGTGCTGCGCCGAAGCGCGTATCTCGCATTGCTGGACGAGCAACCCGTCGCGCTGGGCCGCCTCGTCGACGTGGTCGCGCACAACGCGCTGCTTGCCGAGCGGCTCGCCGCATATCCGCTTCTGCTCGATGAATTGCTCGACGCGCGCATCGCCGGCACTTTGCCCGACCGCGACGAACTGAGCGCGGCCTGCAATGCCGCAGTCGAAGGCATCGACGACACCGAGCACGCGTTGCGCGCGCTCAACGAAGTGCGACAGGCGCTGAGTTTTCGCATCGCAATGGCGGTGCGGGATCGTCGTCAGCCGGCGGACGAAAGTGCGCGGCAACTTGCGTGGCTCGCCGATGCCGTCGTCGACGTCGTGGTTCGCATTGCCGAGAACGAAGTCGCGGCCGCGAGCGGGCGTGTGCCCGGCGCGCGTTTTGCTGTGCTCGGCTACGGCAGTCTCGGCGGCGAGGAGCTCGGCTTCGGTTCCGACCTCGATCTCGTCTTCCTGTACGACGCACCGGCCGACGCAGAGTCCGACGGCGCGCGCACGCTCGACGCGCAACGCTGGTTCGCACGCCTCGCGCAGAAGGTCGTCGCGCTGCTTGGTGCGGCGACGGGTGCAGGACGCCTTTACGACGTTGACGTGCGCTTGCGCCCCGATGGCGCGAAGGGCCTGCTCGTCTCGAGCCTCGCCAGCTTCGCCGCCTACCAGCGCGAGCGCGCGTGGACGTGGGAGCACCAGGCGCTCGTGCGCGCGCGCTGCATCGGCGGTGACAAATCGCTCTGTGCCGACTTCGAGCACGTCCGCGCCGAGGTGCTCGGGCGCGAGCGCGACGTCGCGACGGTGATGGACGACGTCGCGAAGATGCGCCAGCGCATGCGCGCCGAACTCGACCGATCCGACGCAGCGAACTTCGACCTCAAACAGGGTGAGGGCGGGCTCGTCGATCTCGAATTCGTGCTGCAGGCATTGGTGCTCGCACATGCGTCGCACGCGCCGTCGCTGCTGGAGCCGCGCAATACACGCGCGCTGATCGATGCGTGTCGTGCGGCGCGAGTAATGGATGACGCCGTCGCGACGCCACTCGCCGAAGCGCACGCGCTGATGCTGGCCAGCGGGCTGGACTGCACGCTCGACCGTCGGACACGACGTGTTCCGCCCGGCGGCGCGATCGACGCCGCGCGGGCGATTGTCCGCGAAGCCGCGCAAGCCTGTGGCCTGCAATTCCTCGGATGACGCGATGACGACGACCGTTCGCAACGCGCATGTCGACGATGCCCGGGCGATCGCCGCCCTGTCCGGCCAGCTCGGCTACGCCGCGACCGAACAGCAGATGGCCGAGCGCTTGAGCCTGCTTGCCGACGACGTGCATGGCGCGGCGTTCGTCGCGGAAGTCGATGGCGATGTCGTTGGATGGATCGCGGTCGCAAGGCGGCTCACCATCGAGTACGGCATCACGTTCGAGATCACCGGGCTCGTGGTCGACGCCGGCCGCCGCCGCACCGGTGCGGGTCGCCTGCTTGTGCAGGCCGCGGAGCAATGGGCGCAGGCGCACGGCGGCGATGCGCTGGTCGTGCGCTCGAACGCAGCGCGCGAGGTGTCGCACGTGTTCTACGAAGGGATCGGTTTCACGCGCACGAAGACCCAGCACGTCTACCGCCGCGACATCGACCGCGGCTGAGCCTTACTTCGACGGCGCAGGAAGACCGAGACGTTCCCGCAGCAAGGCCGCGACGCGCTGCGTCTCGCGCATCGGCTCCGCATCGAACCGCACCAGCTCGCGTGACAGCGGCTGGATCCGCCCCGACTTGAGCAGTGCGTTCACGAAGCGACGCGGCCGACCGCGGATCTTGCGCTCGCCAGCAACGAACACCGGCGCGCGCGTCGCGGATGCTTCCGACAGCATGTTCACCGAGTCCGCGGTGCAGATGATGCGGTCGGCCCAACCCAGCAGCGCGGCATAGGGATTGCGGCCGTCGACCGAGCCTGTCCACACCACGCCGGGCAAGCCGGCCAGACGCTTCTTCACCCGCGCGACCATCTTCGGCGGCGTGCGACGCGACGTCGTTGCCAAGACGCTGCCGCCTTCGCGTTCGATCAGTGCGCGCACGTCGCGCAGCCATCGATCGAGTCGTTGTACCGAGAGCCGCATGTTCGAGGTCGGCCCACCGATCAGCAGCGTCGTGCGCGGGCCGGGCAACGAACCCAGCGCTGCGAACGCCGCACGCGATGCGCCCAGCCACGTGTCCTGCACGGGGTTGAGCGAGCCGATGAGTTCGATCGCATTCGGCGCGCGCAGACGATCGTGCGCCGGCGAGATCACGACGTCCCAATGCGACGTATCGATGCGCGGGTCGAGGATCTGTACGGCATGCGCACCACGCGTGCGAAGCAGTCGCGTCGCCAGCGCGGCCTGGCGGCCACAACCGATCACCAGCGTCTGCGCGAGGTCCGGATCACGCAATCGCTGCGCGAACTCGTCGCCGAACGCACGCTCGGCATTGCCGACGATGCGCGGCGCGAACCAGCGCCACGGCAGGCGCGGCCTGAGGACGAGGTCCTGCGTCGGCAGCTTCAGGGCGTCCGCCAATGCACGCGCTTGGCGCACGTTGCCGGCGTGGCCATCGGTGACGACGAGGGTTCGGGTTGGGGTCGAACGTTGCACGGGTCAGATCGATCCGTTCTGGGGCGGCCACGGCCGTTTTGCGGGCGTGACTCTACACTGCGCCCACCCCACGTCGAGGAAATGCCGATGTCGCAGCCGCTGTCGAAGGAGGCGCTCGACCAGCTGTTCGTCACCGCCCGCACCCATAACCGCTTCACCGGCGAGGTCAGCGACGAGACGCTGCACAGGCTCTACGACCTGGTGAAGATGGGCCCGACCACCGCGAACGCATCGCCGGCGCGCTTCGTCTTCCTCAAGTCCGCGGAAGCCAAGCAGCGGTTGGCGCCTGCGCTGGACGAAGGCAACCGTGCGAAGACGCTTGAAGCGCCGGTCGTCGCCATCGTCGCGCACGACATGGCGTTCTACGACAAGCTGCCGTACCTGTTCCCGCATACCGATGCCAAGGGCTGGTTCGACACCAAGCCCGAGGCGCAGCTGGAAACCATCGCGCTGCGTAACGGTTCGCTGCAGGGCGCGTACCTGATCCTCGCCGCGCGTGCGCTGGGGCTCGATACCGGCCCGATGTCGGGCTTCGACAATGCGAAGGTCGACGCCGAGTTCTTCGGCGGCACGAAGATCCGTTCCAACTTCCTCGTCAATCTCGGGGAAGGCGATGCCAGCAAGATTTTCGACCGTTCGCCGCGTCTGCCGTTCGACGAAGCAGCGCGAATCCTCTAAGCGACACCACACGGAGCTCCGTCCATGTTCAAGCGCATCGCCCTCGGTTTCGCACTCGCCGGCCTCGCCAGCGTCGCCTTCGCCGCACCGCTCACCTACACGATGGACGCGAACCACACGCAGGTCACCGCGACGTGGACGCACTTCGGTTATTCGCACCCGTTCGCGAACTTCGGCCAGGCCGACGGCACGATCGTCTATGACCCGCAGAACGTGGGCGCCTCGTCGGTGAAGGTGACACTGCCGCTCGCCGGCCTCGACTCCACCATTCCCGCGCTCGACGAACACCTGCGCAGCGCCGATTTCTTCGACGCCGAAAAGTACCCGACCATCACCTTCACCAGCACGAAGGTGGAAGCCGCCGGCGACAAGAAGCTGCGCGTCACCGGCGACCTCACCGTGCACGGCGTGACCAAGCCGGCAGTGCTCGACGTCACCATCAACGGCGCCGGCCCGCATCCGATGAGCAAGCGCGAAGCGGTCGGCTTCGATGCGACGACCACGATCAAGCGCAGCGATTTCGGCGTCACCAAGTACGTGCCGAACGTCAGCGACGACATCCAGATCCGCATCACCACCGAAGCGATGGTGCCGAAGGCCGACGGCGCGCCGATGCCGCCGAAGCAGAAGTAACAACGATGATCATCGAGCGCCCGGGCGATTCACGCGGCCATGCGAAGCACGGCGGTTGGCTCGACAGCCACCACACGTTCTCGTTCGGCAGCTTCTACGACCCGCAGTGGATGGGCTTCGGGCCGCTCCGCGTGATCAACGAAGACCGCGTTGCCGGCGGCGGGGGCTTCCCGCCGCACGGCCACGCGAACATGGAAATCCTGTCGATCGTGCTCGACGGCCAGCTCGCGCATAAGGACAGCGCGGGCGGCGGTGGCACGGTCGGCCGTGGCGAAGTGCAGTGGATGAGCGCCGGCCACGGCGTGCAGCACAGCGAATTCAACGCGTCCAAGACCGAGGCCGTGCATTTCCTGCAGGTCTGGATCCAGCCCGATCGCGTGAACGCGCCTCCGGCCTATGCGCAGCGCGCACCGCAGCCCGGCGACGACAGCGGCGAGTGGGTGCTGCTCGCATCGCCCGACGGCGCCGATGGCAGCATCGCGATCCGCCAGGACGCGCGGCTGCATCGCGTCGAGCTCGCGGCGGGTGCCAGCGTCCACCACACGCTCGACAGCGACCGCCGCTACTGGCTGCAGGTCGCACGCGGCACCGTGATGGCCGCCGACCGCGTGCTGCGAGCCGGCGATGCGCTGGGCTTCGTGGAAGAGGGCGGTCCCCTCGCGATCGAAGCCAACGGCGCGGCCGAGGTCCTGCTGTTCGACCTGCCGCACTGACGGGCCGTCGCGGCCCGGCTGGTAGAATCGCCGGCCTCACCGCACCGTCCTGCCGTCCATGACCGACCGCAACGCCACCAGCGCCCCGCAGACCGCCGAGCCGGCCAATGCCCGCCAGCGCTACGTCGTCGGCGCAAAGGACCTGCCGCTGAGCTGCCCGCTGCCCGAAATGGCGCTGTGGAACTCGCACCCGCGCGTCTACCTGCCCATCGAGGCCGAGCGCGAGTGCCAGTGCCCGTACTGCGGCGCGCACTTCGTCCTGGAAGACTGAGGCGTCCACGGCCTCGCGCCGCATGACGCCCGCTCCGCATCGCCGCCTCACCGTCGTCCAGCTGCTGCCTGCGCTGGAGTCGGGTGGCGTCGAACGTTCCACCCTCGAGATCGCTGAGGCGCTGGTCGATGCCGGGCATCGCGCGGTCGTCGTTTCGCGCGGTGGTCGGCTGGTGCCGCGATTGGAAGCACTGGGCGCGCAGCACGTAACCCTCGACATCGGCGCCAAGTCGCCGCTGGTGCTGCGCCATGTCGGTGCGTTGCGACGCGTGATCGACGGTGCCGACATCGTCCACGCACGTTCGCGCATGCCGGCTTGGGTCGGGCTGATGGCGCTTCGTGGCATCGATGCGTCGCGGCGTCCGCGCTTCGTCACCACGGTGCACGGCCTCAATTCGCCGTCGCGCTACAGCGCGGTGATGACCCGCGGCGAGCGCGTGATCTGCGTGTCGCGCACCGTTCGCGACTACGTGCTGCGTCATTACCCGGCCACGGACACCGCCAAGCTGCGGGTGATCCCGCGCGGCATCGATGCGACTGCATTCCCGCGTACACCGCATCCGGATCGCGATGCGCGCGCCTGGGCGGCGTCGCAACATTCCGCGTTGCAGGGCAACGGCCCGCTGCTATTGCTGCCCGGCCGCGGCACGCGCCTGAAGGGACACGGCGACGGACTGGCGCTGCTCGCGAAGCTGCGCGGCGACGGCATCGACGCGCGCCTGTGGTTGCCCGGCGCGCGCGAAGCGGGCCGCGAGGCCTACATCGCCGAGCTCGAGCGCGACGCGGAGCAGCTGGGCATCGCCGACGCGATCGCGTTCACGCCGCCGACCGACGCCATCGCACGCGCCTACGCCGCCAGCGACCTCGTGCTGCAGCTCTCGCGCAAGCCGGAGTCGTTCGGTCGCACGGTGATCGAGGCGCTGTCGGTCGGCCGCCCGGTGCTGGGTTGGGCGCATGGCGGCGTCGGCGAACTGCTCGATGACTTCGAGCCGCACGGCGCGGTCGCGCCGTTCGATCTCGACCGCCTGCACGCCACGGCGCGCGATCTTCTCGCGCAGCCACCGGCACTGCCGGCTAGCATTCCGCTCACGTTGCAGGCCATGCAGGAGTCGACGCTTGGCGTCTATCACGAACTCGCCGGCTGACGGCGTGCCCGAAACCGGCTGGCGCTGGGCGCCCGCGTGGGTGCTCGCGTTCGTCGCGCTGTGGCCGGCGCCGGGCTATGCCGAAGCGGTGCTGGTCATCGGCGCGCTGATCGCGATGTACATGCTCGTGCGCGCGCGCTTCCGTGGCGGCACGCGGCTGCTGAGCGGTCAGGCCTGGGCGCTGACGACGCTGATGTTCGCGGCCTACTGGGTGCCGCGACTGGTCTCCGCGTTCGACACGTTCGACCCACCGCGTTCACTGCTCGACGCCGCTGCCGACCTGCGCCATCTGCCGTTCCTGTGGCTTGTCGCCGCGTCGGTCGCGAATGCGGAAAGCCGCCGTCGCACGTTCGCGGGCCTCGGCATCATCGTGCTGGTCTGGGTCGCCGACGCGCTGCTTCAGGCGATGACGGGCATGAGCCCGATCTTCAACGTGATCGATCACGCCAAGCATGCGATCAGCGGGCACGGCATGTGTCCCGCCGACGCCGCGATCGCCGTCGATCGACTCAGCGGTTTCCTCGGCCCGTGCAACCTCAAGCTCGGCCAAGTCGTCGCCAGCCTGTCGCCGTTCCTGCTCTACGAAGCCGCGCGACGTTTCCGTGCGACCGGTTGGCTCGTCGCCGCGGCGGGCATCGGCATGGTGATCGTGCTCGCCGGTTCGCGTGCATCGTGGATCACGTATGGCCTTGTGCTGCTGCTGTCCGGCTGGCGCCTGCTCGGATGGAAGCGCCTCGCGGGCGTGTTCGCATTCGGCGCGGTCGCGCTGGCGCTGCTCACGGTGAGCGTTCCGCAGGTGCGCGAGCGCATCCAGCGCACGACGCTCGTGCTCGCCGGCGACCATCGCGACGTCGACAGCGCGCTCTCCGGCCGCGGCCGCATCTGGTCGGCGGCGACGTGCATGGTGCGCGAGCATCCGGTCAACGGCATCGGCGTGCGTCGTTTCCGCCAAGCATTCCCGTCCTGCGACCCGCTACCGGGCCAGCGCGCGGAGTGGGGCGACGGCCCGGCACTGCACGCGCACCAGATCGTGCTCGAGATCCTCAGCGAGACCGGCATCTTCGGCCTCATCCTGTGGCTCGCGGGCGCCGCGCAGGCATGGCGTGCATGGCGTTACGCAACGCCCGAGGCGCGACGCCGGGCATTGCCGGCGATGTACGCGCTGGTCGTCACCGTGTTCCCGTTCAACACGCACCTCGCGTTCTATTCCACGTTCTGGGGCGGGCTGACGCTGATGCTGTTCGCGCTGTACGCCGGCAGCCTGTACGCGACGGATCGCGACGTCGCCGCAACGGTCGACGCATGACGGACGCCGCGAGCCCGACGTCGCCCGGACCGGTGCCGCGCGGTGCGCGTTACTGGCCGATGCGCGCGTGCGTTGCATTGTTGACTGGTGCCGCGCATCTGCCGTGGGGTCTGCAGCGTGCACTCGGTCGCGCGCTGGGTGCGGTTGCGTTCCTGCTCGCATCGCCGCGCAGGCATGCAGCGCGCGTGAATCTGCGCCTGTGCTTTCCCGAACTCGACGAAGCGACGCGCTCACACCTGCTGCGCGAAACTTTCCGCGACTTCGGCATCGGCCTGTTCGAATTCGCGCGTGCGTGGTGGGGCGAGATTGCGCCGATGCGTCGCGACGTCGTCATCGAAGGCCTCGAGCACCTGCGCGAGCTGCAGGCGCAGGGTCGCGGCGTGCTGATGATTTCCGGCCATTTCATGACGCTGGAAATGTCGGGACGTCTGCTCTGCGACCACGTGCCGCTCGCCGGCATGTATCGCCGCTACCGCAATCCGGTGACGGAGTGGGCGGTCAAACGTGGCCGCCTGCGCTACGCCGCGGCAATGTTCGCGAACGACGAAATTCGCGCCGCGATGCGCCACCTCAAGCAGGGCGGTTTCCTCTGGTACGCGCCGGATCAGGACATGCGCGGCAAGGACACCGTGTTCGCGCCGTTCTTCGGCGTGCCGGCGGCGACGATCACCGCGACGCACCAGTTCGCGCGACTCACCGGTTGCGCCGTGGTGCCGTTCTTCCATCGACGCGAGGGCGACCGCTACGTGCTGCGCATCGCGCCGCCGATCGACAACTTTCCATCGACCGACGCAGCGACCGGCAGCGCGCGCGTCAATTCAGCGATCGAAGCGATGGTGCGCGAAGCGCCGTCCCAGTACCTGTGGATCCATCGCCGGTTCAAGCGCCGTCCCGACGGCGAGGCCGCGCCGTACTGATGGACGCGCCCGTTCGCGATCGTCTCGAACCGCTGCTGCGCGCGCTGTATTCGCTCGCGCTGTACGTGTTGACGCCGATCACCGTCTATCACCTGATCTGGCGCGGCTTCCGCCAAGCCGCGTACTTCGAGCGTTGGAGTGAGCGTTACGCGAGCTTCGGTGCGCCGCGCGACCATCGCGTGCTGTGGGTGCATGCGGTGTCGGTGGGTGAAGTGAATGCCGCGATTCCGTTGGTGGACGCACTGCTGCAGCGTCGACCCGACCTGCGCCTGCTCGTCACCACGATCACGCCGACCGGTTCGGCGCGCGTTCGATCGCTGTGGGGCGATCGCGTCGACCACGCCTACCTGCCGTACGACCTGCCGGGTGCGGTGTCGCGCTTCCTGCGCCACTTCCGCCCGTATGCGGCGTTGATCATGGAAACGGAGCTGTGGCCGAACCTGCTGTTCGGTTGCCGCGATCACGGCGTTCCCGCGTATGTGCTCAATGGGCGGTTGTCGGCGCGATCGCTGCGTGGCTACCGCGTGCTTGCACCCCTCGTGAGTCGCGCGGTGCGCACACTGCGTGGCGTGGGCGCGCAGTCGCATGCGGATGCGCGGCGTTTCGTTGCGCTCGGTGCCGACGCGGAACGCGTGCACGAGACCGGCAACCTCAAGTTCGACATGGCGCTGCCGGCAGCCGTGCACGCGTTCGGGCGTGACTGTCGCGCACGTCGAGCGGGGCGTCTTGCATGGATCGCCGCGAGCACGCATGTCGAGGAAGAAATCGCGGTGCTCGCCATCCATCGACGCCTGCGTGGCCGTTGGCCCGACCTGCTGCTGATGTGGGCGCCGCGCCACCCCGAACGTTTCCGCGCTGCCTGCGAACAGTCGACCGCCGCGGGCTTCCGCGCGTCGCGCCGATCCGAAGACCGCTGGGCGACGCCCGACTGCGACGTCTTCGTAATTGACACGCTGGGTGAGCTGCTCAACTTCTACGCCTGCGCGGACGTCGCATTCGTCGGCGGCTCGCTGCAGGCGGTCGGCGGCCACAACCTGCTGGAACCGGCCGCGACCGGTACGCCGATCACCACCGGCCCGCACCTGCACAACTTCGCCGACATCTCGCATCGTCTTGAAAGCGCCGGCGCGCTGCGCATCGCGCAGGACGAAGCCGGCGTCGCCGATGCATTGGCCACGATGCTCGGCGATGAAGTGCTTCGCGCATCGATGGCGGATGCGGGTCGAGCGTTGGTCGAATCCGGGCGCGGTGCACTCGAACGCACGCTTGAGCTGGTCGACGCGGACATCCCGCCGCGCAGCTGATTCGGGCGCCGAGCCGGCCCATGCCGCACAAACAAAAAGGCCGTCGTTTCCGACGGCCTTCTGCATTGCGGATGTGGCTTGCGCTTACGGCGTCAGCGCGACCGGCGTCGGCGCGGTGACCGTCAGCAGGCGGTTCACTTCCTGCAGGTCATCGAGGCCGAGCGTGCCGACCGACTGCGCCAGCAGCAGACGCGCCTGCAGGAACGTGTAGCGGGCCTGCGAGTAAAGACGCTGTGCGACGAACACGTTCTGCTGGTTGTTCAACACGTCGAGCACGGTGCGCGTACCGACTTCGAGACCGACCTGCGATGCCTCGAACGCGGCGCGTGCCGAAATAAGCGCGGCGCGGCGCGATTCGACTTCGGTGATACCTGCGGCCAGCGCCTGGTACGCCGCATTCGTGTTGCGGATCAGCGCGCGACGCTGCTGCTCGACCTGGTCGGCGACGACGTCGCGATTGGCAAGCGCCTGCCGGACGCGCGAGGACGTGGCGCCGCCGGAGAAGATCGGCACATTGAGCGTGACGCCGACACTCGGGCCGCGGCTCTGGTTTTGGGTATCACTGGGAGACGTGACACCGAGCCGCTGGAACGTGCCGTCAGTTGTCGAGTTGCGATCGCCATACGAACCGTTGAGGTACAGGGTCGGCCAATGACCCGAGCGCGCCGTTTCGACATTCTCGTTCGCCGAGGCGAGCTGTTCTTCGGCCGCGTGCAGCGACGGATTGTTTTCGACCGCACGGCTCACGAACGACTCGGCGTTGCCGTGTTCGGGCAGCGTCGGCTGGAAGTTTTCCGGCAGCGCCTTCAATGCACCCGGCGGCTTGCCGGTGATCTCGGCCAGAGCCTGATAGGAATCGAGCACCGCGTTGCGCGCGACGATCGTGTTGGCGCGCGCGCTGTCGTACTGGGCACGCGCTTCGTGCACGTCAGTGATGGGCGCGAGGCCCACTTCGAGGCGCTTGGATGCGGCCTCGAACTGCTTCTTCAGCGCGGCTTCGGATGCCTCGGCCGCAGTGAGCGTCTCGATCGCAACCAGCGTGTTGAAGTAGGCGGCGGAGGTGCGCGTGATCAGCGAATCGTCCGCGGCCTGCAGGTTGAAGTCGCTCGCGCGGCTCAAGGCCTGCTCGCTCTTGAGGACCGTGAAGCGCGAGCGGTCGAAGACCATTTGTGAGACGTCTACGCCGAGCGAGTGGCTGGTCGTAGTTCCCGAAGAGTCGCTGGCGAACGTGACCAACTGGCCGGTGTTCGTATCCAGCTGTGTTTGGGTGGACGAGCCGTCGCTGCGCGACTTGCTGTAACTCGCGGTTCCGTTGATCTGCGGCAGCAGCGCAGCACGTGCCTGCACCTCGCCTTCGCGGACCGCCAGCCGGTTGGACTGCGAGGCCGCGAGTTGCGGGTCGTTGTCGCGTGCGAGCGAATAGACCTGCAGCAGGTCTTCCGCGGAAGCGGCCACGGGGGCCAGGGCAAGCACAAGGGCGAGGACGAGCGGACGGCGGATCATGTCGGGAGCTTCCTGGAAAACCGCGCGTTCGGCGCGGCGTCGTCATGGCAAACCGGGGGCCGGTGCCCGCATGGTCCCCGTGCGGGCATCGGAATCAGAACTGGAACACCGGCACCGGCGCAGCGCCGGCGAGGTAGGGGATATCGGTTTCGAACAGCGATTCGATGCGCGGCGTGCTGTTTTCGTTGCGCACGCACACCGCTTCCATCGCCGGCGCGCGACCGCGGACGATGAACATGCGGCCGCCGGGCTTGAGCATCGCGACGAACTGCTGCGGAATCGTGTCGACCGCCGCGTTGACGCAGATCGCGTCGAACTGGCGATCGGTATTCCACGACAGCGCATCGGCGACTTCGAAGCGCACGTTCGCGGCGCCCATCTGCTCGACGCGCGCACGCGCGGCGTCGACGAGGTCGGCATGGCGATCGATGCTGGTCACTTCGCGCGCGAGTTGTGCGAGGCAGGCGCTGACGTAACCGCTGCCCGTGCCGATCTCCAGCACGTCGTCGGTGTCCTTCGGGCGCAGCGCTTCGAGCGCGCGACCGGCGACCACCGGCTTGAGCATGTATTCGCCATGCGCGAGCGGAAGCGCGACGTCGGCATACGCGGCGCCGAGAT
The DNA here is from genome assembly GCF_054061195.1 of Lysobacter sp. HA35. Lineage (NCBI taxonomy): Bacteria > Pseudomonadati > Pseudomonadota > Gammaproteobacteria > Lysobacterales > Lysobacteraceae > Lysobacter > Lysobacter sp. HA35. The sequence goes on from NZ_JBSSDY010000001.1 coordinate 3,227,488, forward strand.
ACACGGTCGGCACGAACAGCTCACGCGGCACCGCGGCCAGCACGGCGACGACGCGCGGGTCCAGCACGTCCCAGGGACGGACCTGCTGTTCCACCATCATTTCGCGAGCGTAGGCGTAGTCGGGCGTCATCGGCGTGGATCGGAGGAGAAAAGGACGGCAATTCTACCGGGAGGGACCCGTGGCTCCGGGGTGTTCAGGATCGCGTGCGGCCGCCTGAATACCCGAGTGCCGGAAGTCACCGGGACTGCGGTCACGATCCAAGCTCACCGACGGCCGTACGCGCGAAGGAACATTTCCACGCTTGCGGCAACGTGCGCGGCCGGGGTCAGGTTGACGTCGCCGCCGCATCCGCAGCCGAACACCATGCGTGCATGCGGCTCGCCCTTGAGCAGCGTGAAGAACTGCGACGAGGCGAGCGCAGTGTCGGGAATGTCGAGTTCACCGGTCGCGACGCGTGCATCGAGCAGTGCTGCGAACCCTTCCTGCACGCGACGCGGGCCGGACTCCCAGAACATCTGCGGCAGGTCGGAGTTCGCGAGCTGCGGGCTGCACAGGATGCGATGCCCGGCGATGGCTTCGGGCGACGAAATCATCGCGTAAAAGGCCGTCGCGATCTCCAGCAGGCGCTCGCGCGCAGGCGTTTCCGGGCGGTCCTCGAACAGCGAGGCGGGCATGCCGTTAGCGCAATGCGATTCGACGGCGGCGGCGAACAGCGTCTCCTTGTCGCCGAAGTGGCTGTACACGGTGAGCTTGCTGACGCCAGCTTCGGCGGCGATCTGGTCCATCGACACCGCGTCGAAACCCAGCTGCACGAACAGCTTCTTCGACGCCTCGAGGATGGCCTCGCGCTTGGCGAGGTCCTTCGGACGGCCGGGACCGGCCGCGCGGGTGGCGGTGTCGTCGGCACGGTAGGGGCGGATCGGGGCCATTGGTCGGAATCCTACTCGAAATACTGGACCGGGGCGTTCGGTAATTTTACAGTACCGACCGGTTCATTAATTGCCGCTGAGGCTGACATGCGTCTGCTCCCCCTCGTTACCGGCCTCGCCGTCGCCACCTCGACTCTCGCGTTGTCCGGCTGCGGCGACGCCCCGGCGGCCGTCGAACGTCCGCGTCCCGTGCTCGTTGTCCATCCGGACAGGGCCGACGTCGCGTCCGCCTCGTTCGCCGGCGAGATCCGCGCCGCGGAGGAGACCGTCTTGTCGTTCCGGGTCGGCGGCAACCTGATCGAGCGCCGGGTCGACATCGGCGACCGCGTCCATCGCGGCGACGTGTTGGCCGTGCTCGACGCCGGCGACCTGCAGGCCCAGGCACGCGCCGCGCAGGCCCAGCTGGCCGCGGCGCAGGCGCAGCTCGACCGCGCCCGCTCGGACCAGTCTCGCTACGCCAAGCTCGGCCACGACCAGCTGGTCAGCCGCTCCAGCATCGACGCCCAGAACGCCGCCGCGGCCGCCGCGCAAGGCGAGGTCAACGCCGCGCGCGAAAACCTGCAGGTCGCGCGCAACCAGGCGGGCTACACCCAGCTGCGCGCGCCACGCGATGGCGCGATCGCGACCCGCCAGGCCGAGGCCGGGCAGGTACTTGGCGCCGGACAACCGGTCTTCACGCTGGCGGCGGATGGCCGTCGCGAGGTGTCGTTCGCCGTGCCCGAGGGCGCGGTGCGCAAGGTTCGACCGGGCGATACGGTGCAGGTCGAGCTCTGGTCCGCGCCCGGTACGCGGATTTCGGGCCGCGTGCGCGAGATCGCACCCGCGGCCGACCCCGCTTCGCGCACGTTCGCGGTGCGCGCCACGCTCGACGACGGCGCCTCCGCCGAACTCGGTGCCAGCGCCCGCGTCTACCTGCAGGGCGACGGCGATTCGACGGTCAGCGTGCCGCTCGCCGCGCTCCAACGCAGTGCATCCGGTGGCGACGCCGTGTTCGTGGTCGACCCGCGCACCTCCACCGTGCACCTGCGCCCCGTGCAGGCCGGTGCGTTCGGCAGCGACCGCGTGCCGGTGCTGCGCGGCGTGATGTCGTCCGACTGGATCGTCGCGGCAGGCGGGCATCTGCTTCGCGACGGCGAAGCGGTGACGCCGGTCGATCGCGACAACCGCCCCGTTCGCCGGTAAGGACACCGACATGCGCTTCAATCTTTCCGAATGGGCGCTGCGCCATCGCAGCCTGGTCGTGTACGCGATGATCGTGCTCGCGATCGCCGGCACGCTCGCGTATCTCAAGCTCGGCCGCAGTGAGGACCCACGCTTCACCTTCAAGGTGATGGTCGTGCGCACGATGTGGCCGGGTGCGACGGCCGACGAAGTCGCGTCGCAGGTCACGGACCGCATCGAAAAGAAGTTGATGGAAACGGGGCAGTACGAGTTCATCCGCTCGTACTCGCGCCCGGGCGAATCGCAGGTGATCTTCGCCGCGAAGGATTCGCTGCATTCGGACCAGATCGCGCCGCTCTGGTACCAGGTGCGCAAGAAGGTCGGTGACATCAAGCCGACGTTGCCGCGCGACGTGCAGGGCCCGTACTTCAACGACGAGTTCGGCGACACGTTCGGCAGCATCTACGCGCTGACCGGCAAGGGTTTCGATTACGCGGTGCTCAAGCACTACGCCGAGCGCGTGCAGCTGCAACTGCAGAAAGAACCCGACGTCGGCAAGATCGAGCTGTTCGGCGTGCAGGACGAGAAAGTCTGGATCGAGCTCGACAACACGCGGCTCGCGACGCTGGGCATCCCTGCACAGGCCGTGTTCGATGCATTGAACGCGCAGAATGCCGTCGCGCCCGCAGGCTTCTTCGAAACCGGTTCGTCACGCATCGCGCTGCGCGTCGACGGCCGCTTCGATCGCGTCGACGACATCGCCGCGTTCCCGATCCGCGTCGGCGACCGCACCTTCCATCTCGGCGACATCGCGACGGTGCGACGCGGCTTCGCCGATCCGCCGGCGCCGCGCATGCGCTTCATGGGTCAGGACGCGATCGGTATCGGCGTGTCGATGAAGGACGGCGGCGACATCCTCGCGCTCGGCAAGACGCTGGAAGCGCAGCGCGACAAGTTGCAGCAGATGCTTCCGGTCGGCATGGAGCTGCGCAAGGTGTCGGATCAGCCGGCGGCCGTTGAAGAGTCGGTCGGCGAATTCATCCGCGTGCTCGCCGAAGCGGTCGGCATCGTGCTGCTGGTGAGCTTCTTCTCGCTCGGCGTGCGCACCGGTCTCGTCGTCGCGCTGTCGATTCCGCTCGTGCTCGCGATGACCTTCGCGGTGATGAGCTATTTCGACGTGGGCCTGCATAAGATTTCGCTCGGTGCGCTCGTGCTCGCGCTCGGCTTGCTTGTCGACGACGCGATCATCGCCGTCGAGATGATGGCCATCAAAATGGAGCAGGGATACAGCCGCCTGAAGGCCGCGGCGTTCGCCTGGGAATCCACCGCGTTCCCGATGCTCACCGGCACGTTGATCACGGCGGCGGGTTTCCTGCCGATCGCGACCGCGCAGTCGAGCACCGGGGAATACACGCGCTCGCTGTTCCAGGTGGTGACGATCGCGCTGCTGGTGTCGTGGGTCGCGGCCGTGATGTTCATTCCGTACCTCGGCGATCGCCTGCTGCCGGATCACGGCCATGCGGGTGCACCGAAGCCGGGTTCGATCGCTGCACGCTGGCAGGCGTATCGACTGCGTGTAGCGGATCGTCATCCTGCGTTCGCCGACATCATCGCGCCGCTGCCGACGCCCGACGACGGACGCGCGCACGATCCATACGCGACTAAGTTCTACACGCGCTTCCGCGGCTGGGTGCTGTGGTGCGTGCGCCGACGCAAGACCGTGCTGGCGATCACCGCCGGCGCGTTCGTGCTGTCGATCGTGATGTTCCGTTTCGTGCCGCAGCAGTTCTTCCCGGACTCGGTGCGACCGGAGCTGATGGTCGACGTCGAACTGGCGGAAGGCAGTTCGCTCCGGCAGACCGCGACGCAGGTCGAGAAGCTCGAGAAGGTCCTCGCCACGCGCAAGGATCTCGCGAGTTACGTCGACTATGTCGGCACCGGCTCCCCGCGCTTCTACCTGCCGCTAGACCAGCAGCTGCCCGCCGCCAACTTCGCGCAATTCGTGCTGACGCCGAAGGACATCGCCGCGCGGGAAGCCGTGCGCGAATGGCTGATCAGCGACGTGTTCCCACGCTTTCCGGACCTGCAGCTTCGTGTGACGCGCTTGGAGAACGGTCCGCCAGTCGGCTACCCGATCCAGCTGCGCGTATCGGGCGAACACATCGAGGACGTGCGCCGCATCGCCGGGCAACTCCGCGAGAAGGTGCTGGCGAATCCGCACGTCACCAACGTCAACCTCGACTGGGACGAGCCGAGCAAGGTGGTGCGCCTCAAGCTCGACCAGGAACGCGCCCGTGCGCTGGGCATCAGCTCGTCCCAGCTCGCGCAGTCGCTGTCGGCTGCGTTGTCGGGCACGAATGTGGGCACGTATCGCGAAGGCACCGAGCTGATCGGTATCGATGTGCGTGGCTCGGCGCGTGATCGCAGCGACCTCGACGCATTGCGATCGCTGATGATTCCGACATCGACCGGCCACAGCGTGCCGATCACGCAGGTCGCCACGCTCGACTACGGTTTCGAGGACGGCATCATCTGGCATCGTGATCGCCAGCCGACGATGACCGTGCGCGCCGACATCCGTGACGCGCTCACGCCGCCGACTGTCGTCGAACAGCTGATGCCGACGGTCGAATCGCTGCGTGCGCAATTGCCCGCGGGTTACTCGATCGACATCGGCGGTACGGTGGAAGACTCCGCGCGCGGGCAGAACTCGATCAACGCCGGCGTGCCGCTGTTCGTCTTCGTCGTGTTCACCCTGCTGATGCTGCAGCTGCGTTCGTTCTCGCGCAGCCTGATGGTGTTCCTCACCGCACCGCTGGGCCTGATCGGCGTGACGTTGTTCCTGCTGGTATTCCGCGTGCCGTTCGGCTTCGTGGCCATGCTCGGCACCATCGCGCTGGCCGGCATGATCATGCGCAACTCGGTGATCCTGGTGGACCAGATCGAGCAGGATCGCCACGACGGCCGCGATGCGTGGGAAGCGATCGTCGAAGCGACGGTGCGACGTTTCCGGCCCATCGTGCTGACCGCGCTCGCCGCGATCCTCGCGATGATCCCGCTGTCACGCAGCGCGTTCTTCGGGCCAATGGCGGTAGCGATCATGGGCGGCCTGCTGGTCGCCACGTTCCTGACGCTGCTGTTCCTGCCTGCGCTGTACGCCGCATGGTTCCGGGTGAAGGTGCCGGCGGATGCGACGGCGCGTGCACCCGCGCTGGACGACGACGCGCTGCCGCAGTCAGCGTGATGGCGGCGGCGTCCTTGCGAGCACCTGCAGCAGCAGCGGCTCGAAGGACGCCGGATCCTCGATGTGCGGGATGTGGCCGACGCCATGCAGCACATCGAGCTGCGCGCTGGGAACGAGCGCGTCGAGTCGCTGCGCCTGCGCAAGCGGCGTGATCGTGTCGGCATCGCCCCAGATCAAATGTAGCGGCACGGCGAGACGCGCAACGTCGTCCGGTCGCGTGCTAGCGCCCGTGCGTGGCGCGCAGGCGAAGTCGTGCGCCCACACGCCGAGCGCATTCGTGCTGCCCCGCAGTTGCAGCGGTTCGCGGTACGCGGCAAGGCGCGCGTCGGTCACCGCGTCCTTGCGCGCGACGAAGCTGCGCAGCAGCGTGCGCGCCCACAACGGGTTGGTCGCGGTGGCCGCGACGACGGCCACGCGCCCGCGATGCGCAAGCAGGCGGCAGGCGAGGGTGTGCGGGTCGTTCGGTGCGGCATCCAGCGCGATCGCAGCGTCGACGAGCACGAGCCGTTCGACCCGCTGCGGCGCCGTCAGCGCAAGTTCCAGCGCAGGCCCGCCACCGAACGAATGACCGACCACGCGCGCCTTGCGCGCCTGCAACGCGTCGAGCACCGCGAGCAGTCGTGACGCCTGCGCGGGTCGCGAGAAATCCGTATCGATAGCCTTCGACGAATAGCCGAACGGCGGTAGGTCGACCGCGATCACGCGGTAGCCGGCTTTCGTCAGCGCGGGCACCAGCGAGAACCACGTGCCGCTCCACGCACCGGTGCCGTGCACCAGCATCACGGGCGCGCCATCCGCCGGGCCACTGACCTGCACGAACACCGGCACGCCGCCGGCGTCGACGAACTGACCGCTGCGCGGCGCTGTATCACGCGCGTTCCCGTGCTCGTGCTGGCCGACCCACGCCACGCTGATCAGCACGTAGGCGACAAGGGTCGTAATGACGACGAATGCGGTGCGGCGCATGACGCGCAGGATTTTCATGTCAGTAGTCGAATACGTGTTCGACTTCGTCGCCGGCTGCATCGCGTGCGACGAGCAGCGGTGCAAGGCCAGCGACCGACGTCACCAGTGCGCGGCGTTCGTAACCGGGGCGGGTGAGGACGGGTTGCCGGAACAGCAGGCGCGTACCGGGGGGCGCGTCGGCGGTGGCGGGCATCACCACGCTGACGAGCAGGTCACCGCGGTTGCCGGCGATGTCGCGGAACGTGCCGCCGTCGCGGGCGATCGCGGTCGCGTACGGCGTGAATGCCTGATAGCGCGGCAACGTGACGCGCGCGACGTCGCCATCGCGTGCGAGGACGTGCATCTCCGGGAGTTTCGCTTCGATGTCAGATGGCAGCGACGCGACGACCGCGCTGGTCGTCGGTTTCGCCGCTTCGAACGCCGTATGCGTCGCCTTCTCGATCAACGCCGCATAGCCGGCCTTGATCAGCCACTCGCTGGTGAGCAGGTAGCGGCGTCCCCACTTGCGGACAAAGTGCGCGCCGGTCGCCGGCGTGTCGCGCCACAGCGTCTTCAGCGGCGTGACGAAATCGAACTCGTACCACGGTCGCACGCGGATGAACTCGACGTAGTCGCGCGCTTCCTTCGCGGCCAGCCGGTCTTCGGGCGTCGACAGCGGTGGTGCCCCGAGTTCACCAAGTCGACCGATCAGCGTTTCGTACGCGCCCTTGAGCCCGTATTCGACCGTCGTGCTGGCACCGATGACGACGATCATCGTGTGGTACTCGCCGTTGAACGCCCAGCGGCCGCGCACGGAGTCGATGACGCGACCGTAGGCCTGCCAGAACTGCCCGATGTGTGCGAAGAACGGGAAGCGGCTCGGCGACTGACGCGCCTCCAGCATGTCCGCATATTCGTCCGGGCTGAAGACGAGGAACCACTCAGGAAACGTCAGGAAGGTCTGGTCACCGGTGCGCTGCTCGGCCGCCGGAATGGCGAGGGGATCGGGCGCCGACGCGGGCACCGCCGCCGCGACCGGCAGCAGCGTCAGCAACGCGGCGATTGCGAGGGCAGTGAGCGCGCGCTTCACGTGCGTCGGAACGCCAGCAGCGTGTTGAGCGTCGGGTCGTGGTCCTGAAGCAGGCCTTCGCCCATCGGCTCGAAGCCGTGTCTACCGAGGATCTCGATCCATTCGGCGACGGTGCGGAAATGGCGCAGTTCCTTCGCGTTAGTCTCCCACGGCACGCCGAGCCCCGCGTTGAACACCGCGTGCGCCAGGCTCACCAGCGCATTCATCGGTGCATCGGCGACGTCGTGGTCGCGCAGGATGAACACGCCGTCCTTGCGCAGCACGCGACCCAGCGACGCGATGAACGCATCGAGCCGGTCGAGCGGAATGTGGTGCAGCCCAATCAGGCAGGTGACGAGGTCGAGGCTTTCGTCAACGACAGCTTCTTGCGGGATCGGCGCGTAATCGTCGAGCGGCACGTAGCGACCGAGCTTGCGCAGGCCGCCGCGTTCGACGATGTCGACCGGCGAATACGTTGGCGCTGCTTCGTGCAGGACGACGAGATCGCCGCACAGCTCGACATGCTTGCGCAGGTCGCTGGCGTAACGCCCGACGCTGCCGATTTCCATGTGCCCGTCGAAACGTCGGCGGCTGCCGAGCAGTTGCAGCATCTGCCGCGACATCTCCTTCTTCTGCTTCGACAGCGACGGCACCGCGTACGTCAGCTCCGACAGGAACGGCTTGATCGACGGCAGCTTCGCCTGGAGCGTGCGGTAGATCGCTTCGTCGTCGCCGCTCTCGCGCACCGCGTCACGAATCAAAGTGTGGAAGCGGTCTTCCGGATACAGGCGGTAGATGTTCTGCAGGAAGCGATAGAAGGCGTCGCTGCCGGTCGTGGTGCCGTAGACGGCGTGGAAGTCGCCCGCGGGCGTGGCAGCGGTGGTGTCCATCGGGTTCTCGTTAGCGTGCGGCGCGTAGTAGGTGTCCCAGAGGACGTTGCGCCAGCGGAAGTCGGGGTCGAGCCGACGCTTGAGCGTGAACAGCTCCTTCGCGCGCCGATAGGCGCGATGGAATTGCTCGGGCGTGGCGTGCGGCTGGTAGGGCAGGTAGTAGGTGCCGCCGCAGGCGAGCGCGGCGTCAATCAGCTCGCGCGTCCACACCGCGACGCGCGCCTTCGCGTTCTCGCGCGTACGCTGCTTGTGGTACAGCACGAACGCGAACGTCTCGCCGCGCGCCCACGCCATCAATGAACCCGGATCGGTGAACGCATGACGCACCGACACGTTCACCGCGTTGACGCGATGCCGCGCGAGGATCTCGGCCATGCGCGGCACGAATTCGTCGAACCGTTCGACCGGCACGAAGTATTCCTGCAGCACGTAGGTCGATTTGCGGCGTGACGCGGGCTCGAGCTCGGCGACGTCATAGCCGGCTTCGTAGTTGCGCCAGTGCACGGGCTTCGACAGGTACAGCAGCGGCTCGAGCAGGCGCTCGCGGCGGAACTTGCCGCCCGGCGTCTCGGTGAATGCCCACATGAAGTAGCGGTGCAGCGGAAAGTAGCGGCGCATCGGCTGCAGGCGATGCTGCACGGTGGCCGCGCGTTCGGTGCGTCGCCAGGTCAAGGCACGTGCGCGGCGGTAATGCGGCGGATACAGGTCGGCGTTGTGAAAGACGGATGCGGGATCGTTGCGCACGTTCTCGCGGAACCAGCGCGCGTAGTTGGAGGTCGGCATGCAGGCGTGCACGCGTTCGACCCGCACGTTCTGGTCCAGCGACAGCTCCGCCTCGACGATCACCCCCAGCCCGCCGTAGCCGCCGATCGCGCCGTAGAAGATTTCCGCATTGTCATGCGGGCTCGCATCGACGACATCGCCGTTCGCGAGCACGATGCGGATCGAGCACACCGACAGGACCAGCGGTCCGAGTCCGATGTAGCGACCGTGCACATTGACGCTCAGCGACCCGCCCACCGTGAAGTTGGCGTACGTCTGCATGATCCGCACGGAGAGATCATGCGGATCCACGAAGCGCTGGATGTCGCACCAGCGGATGCCCGTCTGCACGCGGATCGTGCGCGCGACCGGATCGAAGCGCAGCACGCTATTCATGCGACGCATGTCGAGGTGCAGGCTGTCCGGGCTCGCGGTCTGCCCGCCCATGCTGAAGTGGCCGCCACCCACCGAGATCGGCCCATCCGAACGACGGATCGCTTCGACGACCTCCTGGGTCGACGTCGGCGTTGCGACGGCCCAGACGCGTACGGGATTGAGCCGCGTGACGTCGTTTACGATCACGCCGGTGCTCGTCGCCGGGACGTCAGGCCGGTTCATGGATCGCCACCTGCAGGTAGTCGTAGCCGCGCAGTCGCGGATCGTCGCCGTACTGGTTCGTGCCATGCGTGCCGCGCGTGAGCAGGAGTCGCCACGCGAGGATCAGCGGACCGAGCACGGGAATGATCGGCACGAGCAGCCACCACGCCGATCGCGCCTGGTCATGCAGGCGGCGCGTCATCAGTGACGCGAGCACGACGAAGTACGGCGGATACAGCACGAGCGTGCTGTCGTAACCGACCATGCGATCGAGGAAAACGAACAGCACCACGAACACGAGCGTCGCGATGACGAGCCGCGCGAGGAAATCGCGACGCCGCAACCGCCCGCGCCAGCGCGTCCAGCCGAGAACTCCCTGTGCCATCGAGCGACCTCCCCGTCGCGACCGCGGACGCCGCCATGGTAGCGGCGTCGCGGGTCAGGCGAGCAACAGATTGCGAAGGGCGTTGTAGTCGACCGGCATAGGTTCCGCGTGGGCCGGGCGCGCGAGGCAGTCAGCGAGCGATGGTGGCAACTCCACGGCGCGGCCGATGCGCGGTTCCACCACTGTTTCGAACTTCGCGGCGTGCGCTGTGGCGACGATGGCCCACGGGCGCTCGTCGCCATTTTCGCGAAGCGCTTGCAATGCATCGAGAGCCGTCGCCGTGTGCGGGCAAGGCGCGTAGTTCTGCGCGTGGTCCGCTCGTTCGATGGCATCCAGGATGCTTGCGTCACTCACGCTCAGCGCGCGCATCGCACCGCGCAACGCGTCGTCGCCTGCATGCCACGCGCGCAGGCGCTCGAAGTTGCTCGGCGCCCCGACGTCCATCGCGTTCGCGAGTGTTGCGCGGGTGTCGGCGGGTGCGTAAATCTCGCCGGCGAAGTAGCGCGGCAGGACGTCATTGGCGTTGCAGGCGAGCACGATGTCGCCGATCGGCAGGCCCATGCGTCGCGCGAGCCAGCAGGCGGTCGCGTTGCCGAGGTTGCCGGTGGGGATGATGAAGTTGAGCGGTGCGCCGTGGTCGCGCTGGAAATCGAGCGAGGCCTGCGCGTAGTAGGCGGCTTGGGGCAGCAGGCGACCGAGGCTGATGCTATTGGCGGAGCCGAGCGCGACCTTCTCGCGCAACGCCGTGTCGGTGAGCGCCTGCTTCACCAGCCGCTGGCAGTCGTCGAACGTGCCGTCGACGCGCAGTGCGCGGACGTTGTCGCCCCAGCAGCCCAGACCATGCGCCTGTCGCGGTGATACGCGGCCGTCGGGATACAGCACGACGACGCGGAAGCCGGGTCGACGATGGAAGGCGGCCGCGACTGCAGCGCCGGTGTCGCCCGACGTCGCGACAAGAATGGTCGTCTCGCGATCGTCCGGTCGACGCAATGCACCGAGTGCACGCGCGAGGAAGCGCGCGCCGAAATCCTTGAATGCGGCGGTCGGCCCGTGGAACAGCTCGAGGACGAATGTGTTGCGATCGAGTTCGCGCAGCGGCGCCGGGAAATCGAAGGCGTCGTCGCAGATCGATGGCAGGGCGTCGGCGATGCACGAGCCTTCGAAGTAGGGCGCGAGCAGTGACGCCGCCGTGCGTGCAAGTCCGTGGGATGGATCAATCGACGCCGCGGCAGGAATGGTCTCGGGAATGTAGAGCCCGCCGTCCGGCGCCAGACCTGCCGCGAGCGCACTATCGACATCCACCGCCGGCGCGTTGCCGCGCGTGCTGAGGTACCTCATGCAACGATTTCGGCGCGTGGGCCGTTGACGGGCGACACGTAGGCGCGGCTGTTGAGGCCGGCGCTGCCGAAGGCGTCGACCATCGCGGCACCGCCGCTTTCGGCCTGCGTGCGCGTGTCGAACCAACCGAACACGGTCGGGCCCGCGCCGGAGATGCTTGCGCCGAGCGCGCCGGCATCGATGGCCGCTTGCTTCACCTGAGCGAACCCGGGTATCAGCGAGGCACGACGCGGTTCCACCAGCACGTCGCGCAAGCCTTCGGCGATCAGCGCACGATCACCGCGCGCCAGGCCGGTGAGGAACAGCGCGAGATGCGACGTCTGGTGGACGATCTCGCCCAACGGATACGGCGCGGCAAGCACGGCGCGTGCGTCACGGGTTTCCAGCACATACGCCGGATGCACCGCCGCGCAGAACAGCTCGGGTGCGTCGAGACGAATCGCACGTGTTTCGGTCGCCAGCACCACGCCGCCGAGCAGCATCGGCGCGACGTTGTCGCCGTGCAGGCTGCCGCTCGCGACGGATTCGCCGGAGAGTGCGAACGGATACAGCGCTTCGCGCGACAGCGGCACGTCGAGCAACGCATTCGCCGCGACAAGCGCAGCAACACACGATGCCGCCGACCCACCTAGCCCCGAGCCCAGCGCGATGCCCTTGTGCAACGTCAACGCAAAACCATGCTTCAAGCCGAGATGCGCGCGCAGGTCGATCAACGCGCGGCCCGCGGTGTTGCGCTCGGCGATGAGCGGAATACGCGACAAGCCCGGCACGTCGCCGTCGATGCCATCGATGCGCACGACCGGCTCGTCGATGATGCGCACGGTCGCCGAATCGCCCGGCCCTTCGATGGTGTGGCCGAGCAGGTCGAAGCCGACGCCGATGTTGCCGATGCTGGCGGGCGCGAAGGCGCGGGCGACGCGGCGCAGGTCGGTCACGTCGCGCGGGCTGACATCGGGTTGGTTCACAGGCGGGCTCCGAGATACTGGGCGATCGCGAGGACGTCGCCGAACACACCGGCGGCCGTGACCTCGGGGCCCGCGCCGGGCCCTTGCACCACCAGCGGATTATCCGCGTAGCGGCGGGTGCGGAAGCGGATCAGGTTGTCGGTGAGCCGGCCGTGCGCCGTCGCGTCGTCCGGACCGGGCATCACCAGGCCGACCCGCGCGTCGCGACCGTCGAAGCTGGCGACGTAGCGGAGTGTGCGGCCTGACGCGCGGGCGGCGTCGAATCGCGCCTGCATCGGTGCATCGAGCGTGTCGAGTTTCGCGAGGAATGCGTCGCGCGGCACGTCGCGCAGGTCGGCGGGCACCAAGCTTTCGACGTCGACATGGTCGAGTTCGATCGCATGGCCCGCCTCGCGCGCGAGGATGACCAGCTTGCGGGCGACGTCGAGGCCCGACAGATCATCGCGCGGATCGGGCTCGGTGTAGCCGAGATCCAGCGCCTCGCGGACAAGTTCCGAGAACGGGCGCGTGCCGTCGAAGCGATGGAAAAGCCAGGCCAGCGTGCCGGACAGCACGCCGTCGACGCCCAGCAGGTCGTCGCCCGTGTCGAGCTGGCTGCGCAGCGTCTGGATTACTGGTAGGCCGGCGCCGACGCTGGCTTCGTGGCGGAAGCGCGCACCGTTGCGGGTCGCGTCGCGGATCGCGAGCCAGCGTTCGAGCGGGCCGCTGCCGGCGCGCTTGCTCGGCGTCACCACGTGCACGCCCTGACCGAGCCAGCGCGCGTAATGGTCGACCACGTCGTCGCTGCCCGAGCAGTCGATGATCACCGCCTGCACGCGGCCTTCGTCGACCAGATGCGGCGCGAAACGGTGGACGTCGGGGGCCGGCGCCGCATCGAACTCGCGCATCACGGCGTCGAGGTCAGCGCGTGCAGCGCCGAGCCACAGATGGCGACGATCCATAACGCCGCGCAGCACGAGGTCGATGCCCTGCGCGCGCAGGCGCGGTGCGACGTCAGCCCATTGCGTCAGCAACGCGCGGCCGACTTTGCCGGGGCCGACCAGGCCGAGCGCGATCGTGGTGGTGGCGGTCCGCGCGCACGCGCCACGCGGCGCGTGCTGCGGTAACGGGGCGGGTCGTCGGCGTTCGGTCAGTACGGCGGACATGGCAGGGCACTCCTTGGCAGGAGCCCCGTGTCCGTTGGGATGCATGACCGCCGCATCCGGATCGGATGCGGGGCGGGTGGCGGACGGTCAGTCCGGAATCACGCGCAACCGCATCCGCCACGGAGTCGTGGTGGTGCGGGTGCTGGTACCGAGGCCGTTGCGCATGGCGCCGCACGTCGCGGAGGTCGCGACGGAAGATGCGGCGGCAGGGGCGCGAAGGGCGGTCACGACCCGAGTAAACGCCCGCCGCGCCGGGCTTGTCAAAGGCTTTGTCGCTATGGCCGCTTGGCCCGGCCGGTGGCCTGGGGGCGGCGCGCGTGTTGAAATGCGCCTCGAAGCGGGGGTACCGGCCGGGCCGGTTGAGAGAGTCCCTTCGAACCTGATGCGGTTGAGACCGCCGTAGGGAAGCTTCGCGGGGCGCATTGCGCCCGCGCGCCGCCCGCTCGCAGTGAACGTCGACCTTCGACGTTCGACCTCCCATGCAGCGGATGACCCGATGAACGCAGTCGCCACCGAACTCCTCCAGCAGGCCGAAAAGCTTTCGGCCGACGTCGTCCGCCCGATTCCGGGCTCGCGCAAGATCCACGTCGAAGGCTCGCGCCCGGACATCCGCGTACCGATGCGCGAAATCGCGCTGGCGCGCACGCCGACCTTGTTCGGTGGCGAAGAGAACGCACCGCTCGCCGTGTACGACTGCTCCGGCCCGTACACCGACGCGACGGCGACGATCGATCTGTCGACCGGCCTGTCGGCACTGCGCGCGCAGTGGATCGCCGAGCGCGGCGATACCGAAGTACTTCCTGGCCTGTCGTCCGAGTACGGCCGCGCGCGTGAGCACGATCCCAAGCTCGCGCATATCCGCTTCGGAAATCGCGCGCTTCCGCGTCGTGCGATCGGCGGCGCGAACGTCACCCAGATGCACTACGCGCGAAAGGGCATCGTGACGCCGGAGATGGAGTTCATCGCGATCCGCGAAAACCAGCGCATCGAGGCGATCCGGGAAGCGCACCTGCTGCGCCAGCATCCGGGCGAAGCGTTCGGCGCGAACATCCAGAAGCTGATCACGCCGGAGTTCGTGCGCGACGAAGTGGCGCGCGGCCGCGCGATCATTCCGAACAACATCAACCATCCGGAAAGCGAGCCGATGATCATCGGTCGCAACTTCCTGACCAAGGTCAACGCGAACATCGGCAACTCGGCCGTGTCTTCCGGCATCGCGGAAGAAGTCGAGAAGCTGGTGTGGTCGATGCGCTGGGGCGCCGACACGGTGATGGACCTGTCGACCGGCAAGCACATCCATGAAACGCGCGAGTGGATCATCCGCAATTCGCCGGTGCCGATCGGCACGGTGCCGATCTACCAGGCGCTGGAGAAGGTCGATGGACGCGCCGAAGAACTCAACTGGGAGATCTTCCGCGACACGCTGATCGAGCAGGCGGAGCAGGGCGTCGACTACTTCACCATCCACGCCGGCGTGCTGCTGCGTTACGTGCCGCTGACCGCGAGCCGCGTGACCGGCATCGTCTCGCGCGGCGGTTCGATCATGGCGAAGTGGTGCCTCGCGCATCACAAGGAAAACTTCCTCTACACGCACTTCGAGGACATCTGCGAAATCATGAAGGCGTACGACGTCGCCTTCTCGCTGGGCGATGGGCTGCGTCCCGGCTCGATCGCGGATGCAAACGACGCCGCGCAGTTCGGTGAACTCGAAACGCTCGGTGAGCTCACCAAGATAGCGTGGAAGCACGACGTCCAGACCATGATCGAAGGCCCCGGCCACGTGCCGATGCAGCTGATCAAGGAGAACATGGACAAGCAGCTCGCCGAATGCGGCGAGGCGCCGTTCTACACGCTCGGCCCGCTGACCACCGACATCGCGCCGGGCTACGACCACATCACCAGCGCCATTGGTGCGGCGATGATCGGCTGGTTCGGCACCGCGATGCTCTGCTACGTCACGCCGAAGGAACACCTCGGCCTGCCGAACAAGAACGACGTCCGCGAAGGCCTGATGGCGTACAAGATCGCCGCGCATGCCGCCGACCTCGCCAAGGGCCACCCCGGCGCGCAGGCCCGCGACAACGCGATGAGCAAGGCGCGCTTCGAGTTCCGCTGGGAAGACCAGTTCAACCTCGGCCTCGACCCTGAACGCGCCCGCGAATACCACGACGAAACCCTGCCGAAGGACGCGCACAAGGTCGCGCACTTCTGCTCGATGTGCGGCCCGCACTTCTGCTCGATGAAGATCACGCAGGACGTGCGCGACTACGCGAAGGAGCACCCGGAGTCGGTCGCCGATATCGAGAAGGGCATGGCGGAGAAGTCGGCGGAGTTCCGCGCGACGGGCGCTGAGGTCTATCACAAGGCGTGATGCACGAATCGCGAGGCGTCATGGGAGGTAACGGAGAGCCCGCATGAGGCTTCCGCGGCCGTGGATGGCGTTGCCGTTTGCCGCACCCGCGTCCACGCTGCTGGACGCGGCGCGCGGCATCGACGAGTCAGCGTGGCGTGCGGTTGACGGCGTCGGTGAGCGCGCGGCGATCGCGCTCGTCGGCCCCGAGGCCGCGAACGTGGCCGTGGCACAGGATGACGCGTTCACGCAGTGGCTCGCGGCGTTCGACGTGGCCTGGGCGGACGCACACGTGCTTCGCTTCGAGGCCGGCGCGCACACACCGCTGCAAACCGATGCACGGCGCGTCGCGCGTGATCGAATGCAGGTGCTGGTACCGCTCACGCCCGGCTGGACACTGGACATCGACGGCGGCCGCGTCGCGTTGCAGCCCGGTCAGCTGGGTGCGATCGACACGTGGCGTCCACACCGACTCGCGAATCTCGGCAACGATCGAGGGTTCGCGCTGGTCGCCGATGCCTGCGGTATGCCGGAGCCGTACGCGTCGCGAAACGGCGGCGAGTTTCCGTCGTTACGACTCGGGCGCGAGGAACGGATGCCTGACCCCTGGGAAATCGAATCGACGATCGGTGCATTGCTTGCCGATGTAGTCCGTCCCGGCGTCGATCGGATTCAACCGGTGCTCTCGCGGTTCGTGCGTGCGTGGCGCGGTGATTGGGCGGCGACAGTCGACACCGCCGCGCGGGCACGGAATCGCGCACTGATCGACGACGCGCGCGTGGGACTGCAACGCGCTGGCGCGGACGCGGCCAGCCTTCGCAACGGGCTCGGTTTCGCGGCGGTGCTCGAGCGCCAGGTGTTCGCTTGGTTAGACGGTTCGGCGGACGCGAGCAGCCGCGATCGGCTGGCCGCACTTGAGACGCGCGATCCGCAATTCGACCGCCCGGTCTTCATCGTCAGCCCGCCGCGCGCAGGTTCGACGCTGCTATTCGAAACGCTGGCGCGGGCCCGCGGTGTTGTCACCATCGGCGATGAAAGCCATTCGCTGATCGAAGGCATCGAGTCGCTGACACCTGCGGCGCATGACTTTGAATCGAACATCCTGCGAGCCGGCGATGCGATTCCGGCCGTTTCCGCAGCGCTGCGAACACGCTTCATGGACCAGCTGCGCGATCGCGACGGCCACCGCGTCGACGGCATGTCGCCGGTGCGCATGCTGGAGAAGACGCCGAAGAATGCCCTGCGCATTCCGTTCCTGCGGGCGGTGTTTCCCGAGGCGCGGTTTGTCTACCTGCATCGCGACCCGCGACAGGTGATCGCCAGCATGCTCGAGAGCTGGGAGTCGGGGCGATTCCGCACGTATCCATCGCTGCCGGGCTGGGACGGCCCGCCGTGGTCGCTGTTGCTCGTGCCCGGATGGCGCGAGCTGTCCGGCCGACCGCTTGCCGACATTGTTGGGCACCAGTGGGAAGCAACAACGCGCGTGCTCTTGGACGACTTGGCCGCCCTCGAACCGGACCGCGTGCTCGGAGTCGACTACGCCGCACTGCTCGATGACCCCGATGCAGAGCTTCGACGCGTATGCGACTGGGCCGGCTTCGAATGGGACCGCCCGCTCACCGGCGACCTGCCGCTATCCCGCTACACGACGACGAAGCCCGACGCGTCGAAATGGCGCCGCCGCGAGGCGGAAGTCGAGGCGCAACTCGCGACCCGAGGCGAGCTGGCGAAACGGGCCGCGGCCGCGGCCGGTCGCAGCCTCGCGGAGTAGGATGACGGCGATCTCCCGTTCCGACACCGATGAAACTCCACGCTCCGTTTATCCAGTTGCCGCTGCGTTTCGACGCTGAGGCGCTCGCACGCGAAGTCGATGCACTCGGCGAAGATGCGTGGATGCCGCATCCGCAGGGATTCGCCGGCAACTCCATGCTGCCGCTCGTCGCCGTCGACGGTAATCCGCACGACGAGTCGTTTACCGGCGTGATGCGTCCGACGCCCGCGCTGCAGCGTTCGCCGTACCTGCGTCGCGTGTTCGCCAGCCTCGGTGCGACCGTCGGCCGTAGCCGGCTGATGCGCCTTTCCGGCCATGCAGAAGTCACCCGCCATGCCGACCAGTTCTATTACTGGGCCGAGCGCGTCCGCGTGCACGTTCCCATCGTCACTCAGCCGACCGTGCGTTTCGAATGCGGTGGCGCCGCGATCAACATGGCCGCCGGCGAGTGCTGGATCTTCGATACGTGGCGGCAGCATCGCGTGCTCAACGATGCCGTCGAGTCGCGCGTCCATCTCGTTGTCGACACGGTCGGCGGCGGTGCGTTCTGGGACTTCGTCGCGCGCGGCCGTCGCCATGACGAGCGACGCGCGGACTGGTCGCCGACGCTAATCGCGCCTGGTGAAGGCGATGCGGACGTCGAGTTCGCCTGCGAGGCGCGAAACCTGCCGACGGTGATGAGCCCGTGGGAGATGACCTCGCTGTTTGGCCTGCTGTTCTCGCACGCGGTGCCGCATCCGGCGTGGCGCGCCGTGCATGAACTCACCGCGCGGTTCGCGCGCGAGTGGCAGGGCCTTTGGTTCGAATTCGGCGATGAGCCGGTCGGCCGCGAGCGGTTTCGCGACGCGTTGCGTCGCTACGTCGACGCGGTCACGCCGATCAGCCAGTCGCTCGCGCTCGATAACGAACTCGCCTGGCACGGGGCGATGCTCTCGACGATCGCGCAGGTCGCGGTGCGACCCGACGCCGCATGACTCCCGAAACGAAAACGGCGCCCAAAGGCGCCGTTTTCGTCAAAGAACGACCGATCAATACTTCGGCTTATCGCTCGAATCGTCGTAGCTCTTCATCGCCTCGGCGAGGATCTGCTTCGCGTCTTCCGCGCCGCCCCAGCCGGAGATCTTCACCCACTTGCCCTTCTCGAGATCCTTGTAGTGCTCGAAGAAGTGGCCGATGCGGTCGCACCAGTGCGGCGAGACCTGGTCGATGTCGTTGATGTGCGAGTAGCCGTTGAACACCTTGTCGACCGGCACCGCGAGGATCTTCTCGTCCGAGCCGGCTTCGTCCGTCATCTTTAGCACGCCGACCGGGCGGCAGCGGATCACCGAGCCCGGGATCAGCGGCAGCGGGAGGATGACGAGCACGTCGGCCGGGTCGCCGTCGCCGCAAACCGTGTGCGGCACGTAGCCGTAGTTGCACGGGTAGCGCATCGGCGTGGAGAGGATGCGGTCGACGAAGATCGCGCCGGTTTCCTTGTCCACCTCGTACTTGACGGGCTCCGCGTCCTTCGGAATTTCGATGATGACGTTGATCTCGTGCGGCGGGTTCTTGCCGGTGGGGACGAGGTCCAGGCCCATGGCGGTTGTGCTCCAGATAGCGATGCGCCCGCCGGTCGGCGGGCGCGGGTGGCGGATTTTAGCGGTCCTTGTGCTGCACTGCAGCACCGGGCCCCGGCCGGCGGATGACGTCGACGAGGTGACGTCATCCGCCGGCGCCCTCAATGCGGTTCGTCCGGCGGGCGGCGTTCGAGGTAGTCGTCGGCCCAGCGGCGGGTGATGCGGCCTGCGGCGTCGCGGCCGCCCAGGCCGAACGCCAGCGCGAACGCGATGGCCACTGCGCCCAGCACCAGCCCGAAGGCGAGGTTGACGATGTCGTCGGCCACGCCCATCGCGCGCAGGCCCATGGCGATGACCAGCCCAAGGATCGCGAAGCGCACGATGCGGGCGAGTCCGCGGCCTTCCGGGTTCGCGCGCTCGATCGCGCGCGCGGCGACGTCGGCCAGCCACCAGCCGACGGCGAGGATGACCAGGCCCAGCAGCACGTCCGCGCCGAAGTCGATGAATTGCTGCAGCAGTGCGTTGATGCCGGCGAAGCCGAGCAGCGAGGCGGCCTCGACCGTCGCGAACAGCATGATGAAGAACAGCGCCAGCTTGCTGCCGAACGCCGACAAAGTGCCGGTCGACGACGACGCGCGCGTTGCGGCGATCGTCGAGGTCGGCGTCGACTCCGGCGTGCGCGCCATCGCATCGGTCGGCGTCGGCAACGCGTCTTCGGCTTCCGCGGCGCGTTCCATGGTCGACGTCGCCATCAGCACGTCGGATGTGGCGTCAGTGGTCGCGGTCGACGTCGCGTCCGGATCACTGAACGCATGGCCGAGGCCGAGTCGCGCGGGCAGGCGGTCGAAGCCGAGGTCGGAGAGCAGACGCTCGACCAGGCTGGCGACGAAGCGGCCGAGGAACCACGCGAGGATCAGGATCGCCGCCGCCGCGAGCAGGTTCGGGATCGCGTCGAAGAAGATGCTCAGCATGCGCGTGAGCGGCGCGGAGATCGCGGTGATCTTCAGCGCGTCGAGCGCGGCGATCAACGCCGGCACGATGACCATGACGAACGCGAGTGTGCCGCCGAGGTCGGACAGCTTGAGTCCGCGCGTATCGGGATGCTCCTGGCTCCAGCGGTCGATGCCGGTGCTGGCGAGCAGGTTGCTGACCAGGCCGCGCACGGCCTTCGCGATCAGCCAGCCGACGCCGCCGATGATCGCCGCGGCGAACAGGTTGGGCAGCATGCCGAGCAGGGTCGACGTCATGCCGGTGAGCGGCGTCATCAGCCCTTCGATCTGCAGCGCGCCGACGATCGCGGGCAGGAACAGCAGCAGCACCAGCCAGTAGGCGACGTTGCCCATCGACTGCGACAGCGGCTTCATGTCCGCGTTGCGCGCGAGCTTTTCGTCGACACGCGTGGTGGACAGCGTGCGGTTGACCAGCGTGCGCACGACGGTCGCCACCAGCCACGCCACGACAGCGAGCGCAGCCGCGACCAGAAGCCGCGGCACGTACAGCATCACCGTCGTCGCCAGCGTGTTGAGCGGGCCGGATACGCCGTTGATGCGCAGCACGCTGAACATGCCGATCAGCGCCAGCAGCATGATCAGCCAGAAGACGACGCGGCCGGCGATGCGCTCGAAGTCGACATGGCTCTGCGTATGCGCGCCGACGCGCTGGTTGGTGCCCATCGCGGCAAGGGCACGTCGCGTGGCCGTGGCCGCTACCAGCGCGATGATCCAGCCAACCAGCAGGATGGCGATGCCCCCGAGCACGCTCGGCAGGTAGACGCCCAGGGAGTTCTGCAACGAGGCCTGCCAGTTGGTGTCGTTCACGTCGGGCTCCACGAAAGCCATGCGGCGCACGGCAGCCCGGGACCGTAGCGAAGCGACGATCAACGTCGCGTTGAGCTTTTCTCAGGTCTCTGAAATGGCGAAGGGCGACCCGCAGGCCGCCCTTCGCTTCACGCGTTGAGTCGATGCATCAGGAGCCGAGCAGCGGCACCAGCAGCAGCGCGACGATGTTGATGATCTTGATCAGCGGGTTGATCGCCGGGCCCGCCGTGTCCTTGTAGGGATCGCCGACGGTGTCGCCGGTGACCGCCGCCTTGTGCGCCTCGGACCCCTTGCCGCCGAAGTGGCCGTCCTCGATGTACTTCTTCGCGTTGTCCCATGCACCGCCGCCGGTGGTCATCGAGATCGCCACGAAGATGCCGGTGACGATCGTGCCGATCAGCAGGCCGCCGAGCGCCTTCGGACCGAGCACGAGCCCGACCACGATCGGCACCGCGACCGGCAGCAGCGACGGGATGATCATCTCCTTGATCGCCGACTTGGTCAGCATGTCGACCGCCTTGTCGTACTGCGGCTTGCCGGTGCCTTCCATGATCCCCGGGATGTCGCGGAACTGGCGGCGCACTTCCTCCACCACGGCACCTGCTGCACGGCCGACGGCTTCCATCGCCATCGCACCGAACAGGTACGGGATCAGGCCGCCGATGAGCAGGCCGATGATCACGTAATGATCGGAGAGATCGAAGGTGATCGGCGTTGCCGCGACACCAGCAGCCGCCGCACGCGCGGCGTTGGCGACGTCGAGGTTGTGCGTGTAGTCGGCGAACAGCACCAGCGCCGCGAGAGCCGCCGAGCCGATCGCATAACCCTTCGTGACCGCCTTGGTGGTGTTGCCGACCGCGTCGAGCGGATCGGTGACATTGCGCACTTCCGGCGGCAGTTCCGCCATCTCGGCGATGCCGCCCGCGTTGTCGGTGATCGGGCCGTAGGCGTCGAGCGCGACGATCATGCCCGCCATCGAAAGCATCGACGTCGCCGCGATCGCGATGCCGTACAGGCCGCCGAAATAGTGCGCACCCCAGATTGCGAGGCACACCGCGATGACCGGCATCGCCGTCGACTTCATCGACACGCCGAGGCCCGCGATGATGTTCGTGCCGTGGCCGGTGGTCGATGCCTGCGCGACGTGCTGCACCGGCTTGTACTGCGTGCCGGTGTAGTACTCGGTGATCCAGACGATCGCGCCGGTGAGCGCCAGGCCAATGAGCGCGCAGTAGTACAGCGACATCGCGCCGTACTTCGAATCGCCCATCAGCTGCTGCGTCACGAAGAAGAACGCGATCGCCGCGAGCACCGCCGACACGATGACGCCGCGATACAGCGCGCCCATGATCGAGCCGCCTTCCTTCACCTTCACCACGAAAGTGCCGAAGATCGAGGCGATGATCGACACGCCGCCGAGCACAAGCGGGTAGAGCACGGCGTGCGTGCCGGCTTCGGCCGACATCAGCCCGCCGAGCAGCATGGTCGCGATCACCGTCACCGCATACGTTTCGAACAGGTCGGCCGCCATGCCGGCGCAGTCGCCGACGTTGTCGCCGACGTTGTCCGCGATCACCGCGGGATTCCGCGGGTCGTCCTCTGGAATGCCTGCTTCGACCTTACCGACCAGGTCCGCACCGACGTCTGCACCCTTGGTGAAGATGCCGCCGCCCAGTCGCGCGAAGATCGAGATCAGCGAACTGCCGAACGCGAGGCCGACCAGTGCGTGCAGCGACGCTTCCTCGCTGTAGCCCATGTGCAGGTGCAGGATCGCGTAGTAACCGGCGACGCCGAGCAGGCCGAGGCCGACCACCAGCATGCCGGTGATGGCCCCGCCCTTGAACGCGACGTTCATCGCCGGGCCGATGCCGCGCCGCGCGGCTTCGGCCGTGCGGACGTTCGCGCGCACCGACACGTTCATGCCGATGTAGCCGGCCGCGCCCGAGAGCACCGCGCCGACCAGGAAGCCGATCGCCGTGGGCCAGCCGAGGAAGAAGCCGATCAATGCGAACAGCACGACGCCCGCGATCGCGATCGTCATGTACTGGCGGTTGAGGTAGGCCCGGGCGCCTTCCTGGATCGCGCCCGCGATCTCCTGCATGCGTTCGTTGCCCGCAGGCTGAGCGGTGATCCACCGCGCTGAAATGATCCCGTACAGGATCGCGACGACGGCGCAGATCACCGCCAACATCAAACCGTACTGCTCCAGCATGAACCCCCTCCCCAACTAGAAAGTGGACATCGGACAACGGTGTTTTGAGCTCCTGGCGGCCTCGACCGCACGGACCGCCGGACTATGGCACAGGCATTGCGACAACGAATGTTGCGCTGCGTGATGACCCGCCAGCGGCCGGTGAACGCCCGGTTCAGTGCATCCGTGCGAGGCTCGCCGCCATTCGACAGGAGACCGTCCATGCGCGCAGCCGTCCTTTCCTCGTTCCTCGTGCTGGCGACCGGCCTCGCCACCGCCGCGACCCCGGAGATCCAGCGCCCCGCCAGCGCGCCGCAGGCGAACGGCGTCACCCATATGGTCCGCGCGATCCCCGAGGCCTGCGCGTGGCTGGAAGGCACCTTCACCGGCAACGCGTCCGCGCCGTACAAGTTCGCGCCGGTGCGCAGCAGCCCGACCTGCCAGGCGCGTGCTCGACTGCTGAATCCGGAGAAGGCCAAGCCGAGCGAAGCATCGGGTTGGAAGCTCAACGACGTCGTGCGCATTCCGTCGAAGGATTGCCCGGGGCTGCAGGCCGTCGTCGAAATCTGGCGTCTGACCGCAGATGGCAAAACCCTGCAGCTCGACGCCCAGGGCCGCGCACGCCTCTACCTGCAGGATGCCAAGGCCAATGCCGCAAAGGCCGCACCGACGCCTGCGTACACGGCGAAGGTGGCGGTGGAAGGGAAGGTTTGCGGTGGCGCGTAAGCGGGCGCGAAACGGTTACGGCTGCCGACGTCGCTAGTAGACGCGGGTCGTCAGCCACCGCATTTGACGGCTACGCAGCACATCGGCTGTCCGTGTCAGCGATATAGCATCTCCTGCCAGAACGCCTGCCGGGCGAGCGCGGCCGCATCGACATCCCGGTAGATCTCGGAAAAGAAGCTCATCTGTAGTCGCTCGGGCGAAGACTGAGCCGCCGGGTCACAGGCGAAATCGACTGCACGTTGGATCCAGCTCTGCGGCGCCGCCCGCCAATCAAGGACGTTGTCCTTCGTCATGAATTGGCTGTTGGTGGCAGCCGCGAACATCCGCTCCACCTTTATCTGTCGCGTCCCGCAGCGGACGGCAATCGAGTAGGTCACGTAGTCGCTAGGCGAAGGCGTTTCGAACACCTGCGTCACGGCGACGCGTCGCTCATCGCCGTCTTGTGCGCCCACGCGCCGGGCAAGGAACAGGTCACGTTTCGGTGTATCGCCCGTGCCAAAGATTACGTACCAACAGCGTGGGCCTTGCGTACAGCCTTCGCGAGCGAATGCAGGTAGCGCGGCGACGGTGCCGAGAACAAAAAGGACGGCGGGAAGTGCTCGAGTTAGGCAGTTGTGGCGGTTCATGTCGACTTCCTTGTCATTACTTGATGGCGTCGAGAACTGTGGGCTTTCCGGCTTGTACGTCAACGACCATGTTGACGTAGTGCTCGAGATCCATCTTGATCGCGGTTTCGTTGTAGATCGGGCTCGATGTCGCGGTTCCGTTCCAGTAGTCAATGTTGTATTGGCGCTTGCCTGTCTCTTCGCGTCGCACTCCATCCACCGAATACGGTACGGATGCGTGCAGGAGGTAGCGGCCGGGTTGAAGACCACGGATCTCGAAACGACCGTTTTTGTCGGTTATCACGCGCGCGGTGTAACGCGCCGCATCATCCGACATGAATGTCATTCCGATCACCATGTCGGTCTGGTACTTATCGAGCCAGCTCTTCAGATACGTGGTCATCGGAAACAGCGTGACGAGTTCGCGGTCGGCGTACACCACCTGCTTTCGCGCGAGCAGCCCGGGTTTGGACGCGAGCATCAGGACGCCGCTGAGACTGCCTGTGCCCGGCTCCAGAAGTCTCTCTGCTTCGGCGGTATCGAAGAGCCCGTCACGGTGCTCGACCGTGTCATGGCGTGAGCGCGAATAGATGTGTTGGGCCGATGCCGTGCCCACGGCGCACATCGTCAACAGCGCGGCAGCAACCGCGATCCTTGCAGTGTTCATGGCGTCCTTGTCTCGAGTAGGCCCGCGCAGCAAGCGCGGTCTCGGAAGTCTAGCAGCGCGTTATGGGAACGCGGAAAGGCGTGGCGGCACGAGAGAGAGATCCACCTGCACGTACTTCGGTATCCCATTGCGCCCGTACGGCGGTGGCGCTTCGCCACGGATCAGCGGTTCAAGGTATCGACGCGCGACATCGGTGATGCCGTAGCCGTCCTCGCGAATGAAGTCGTCCGGCATCGTGCGTTCGTGGTTCGCGATGTCCGACAACGCGGCCGGCGCGACGGTCCATCGATACGGGCGATCCTTCATGCGCACGATCACCGGCATCACCGCATTGCGGCCCTTCATCGCGTAGTCGACCGCCGCGCGGCCGACGGCGAGCGCCTGCTTGAGATCGGTTTCCGATGCGAGATGCCGCGCCGAGCGCTGCAGGTAATCCGGCAGCGTCCAGTGCACCTTGTAGCCCAGCGTGTCTTTGACGCGCGCGGCGAGATGCGATGCGACGCCACCCAGCTGCGTATGCCCGAACGCGTCCTTGCCCGCGCCCGCATCGGCGACGAACGTGCCGTCCGCAGTGCGAATGCCTTCGCTCGCGACGACGACGCAGTAGCCGACGCGCTCGACCACTTCGTGCACCTTCGACAGGAAGGCCGCCTCATCGAACGCGCGCTCCGGAAACAGGATGAGATGCGGCGCGTCGTCGGGTCCGCGACCTGCGAGTCCACCGGCGGCGGCAAGCCAACCCGCATGCCGCCCCATCGCTTCGTACACGAACACCTTGGTCGACGTATCGGCCATCGCGGCGACGTCGAGCGCGGCTTCGCGCACCGACACCGCGGTGTACTTCGCGGCCGAGCCGAAGCCGGGGCAGGTGTCGGTCACCGCGAGGTCGTTGTCGACCGTCTTGGGCACACCGACGCAGGTCAGCGGGTAGCCGAACTCCGCGGCCAGCTGCGACACCTTGAGCGCGGTGTCGGCCGAATCGTTGCCGCCGTTGTAGAGGAACCAGCGCACGTCGTGGGCGCGGAACACGTCGATCAGCCGCTCGTACTTCGCACGGTCGGCGTCCAGCGACTTGAGCTTGTAGCGGCAGGACCCGAACGCGCCGCCCGGCGTGTGGGCGAGCGCCTTCACCGTGGACGCCGACAACGGGGTGGTGTCGACCAGTTCCTCGCGCAGCACCCCGAGGATCCCGTTGCGGCCGGCGAGCACGCGCACGCCGTGCTGGCGGCCCGCCTGGATGACGGCCGAGGCGGTGGCGTTGATGACGGCGGTGACGCCGCCCGACTGGGCGTAGAGCAGGGTTCCGGCGGCCATGGGTGTCGAGGATTCGGGACGGTATGCGGTAAGCTGCCGACATCATGCCGGCATTGGCGTCGCCCCGCGTGGAGCGGCTGCGAACAGGTCGGAGATCCATCAGGAGCGACGAATGCGATTGGTACTTCTGGGAGCCCCGGGCTCGGGCAAGGGCACGCAGGCCGCGAGGCTCAGGGAGCACCTGCAGGTACCGCACATCTCCACCGGCGACCTGCTGCGCGCGGAAGTCGCCGCCGGCAGCCCGCTCGGGCTGGAGGCGAAGGAAATCATGGCGCGCGGCGAGCTCGTCAGCGACGGCATCCTGCTCGGCATGCTCGAGGACCGCTTCTCGCGTCCCGACACCCGCGGCGGTTTCATCCTCGACGGCTACCCGCGCAACCTCGCGCAGGCCGACGCCATGGGCACGCTGCTCACGCGTATCGGCCAGCCGATGGACCACGCCGTGTTCCTCGACGTGCCGACCGAGCTGCTGGTCGAGCGCATCGCCGGCCGCGCCAAGGCGGAAGGCCGCGCCGACGACTCGCCGGACGCCGTGCGCAAGCGCCTGCAGATCTACAACGATTCGACCGCGCCGGTCGTGGAGTACTACCGCCAGCACGGCCAGCTCAAGGTCGTCGACGGTGTGGGTTCGCTGGACGACGTGTTCACCCGCATCGTCGAGACGATCGCGCCGGTGAAAGAAGTCGGCTGATTTTTCCAAGGAGATGCACATGAAAGGATTCATCGCTCTCGCATTGTTCGCTGTGTCCGGCGCCGCGTTCGCGAACTCGGCCTGCGACCGCGTCAACAACGATTTCGACGGCCTGTACTGCCTCAACAAGGTCTACCAGCAGGCCGACACCGACCTCAACGCGGCGTACAAGGCGCTCAACGGCAAGCTCGACGCCGCCGGCCACACCGCGCTGAAGGACGGCCAGCTCGCGTGGATGCGCCAGCGCAACGAGCAGTGCTCGATGCGCAAGGGCGACGGTTTCTACGTCGACCTCGACTGCGCCACGCGCACCACGATCGAGCGCACACGCTTCCTGCAGGATCGTGTGCGCGAATGCGTGAGTTCGGGCTGCCGCAACAGCCGACTCGCCACGCCTTGACCCGTCCCCGCGTCGCCGGGGACCGCACGACGGATTCCCTATGAAGCTTCACATCCTCGGCATCGCGGGCACGTTCATGGGCGGCGTCGCCGCGCTCGCCCGCGAACTCGGCCACGACGTGCAGGGCACCGACCAGGCGATCTATCCGCCGATGTCGACGCAGCTCGAGCAGCTCGGCATCCAGCTAGCGCAGGGTTACTCACCCGAATGGATCGACGCCGACTGCGACCAGGTGGTCGTCGGCAATGCGCTGTCGCGTGGCAATACCGCCGTCGAGCACGTGCTCGATGCGCAGATGGACTACACCTCCGGCGCGCAGTGGCTCGCCGAGAATGTGCTGCCGGGCCGCGAGACGCTCGCCGTCGCCGGCACGCACGGCAAGACCACGACGACCACCATCCTCGCGTTCCTGCTCGAAGCCGCGCATCGCGATCCGGGCTTTCTGATCGGTGGCGTCGCTGAAGACTTCGGCGTATCAGCGCGCATCGGCACCGGCAAGGAATTCGTCGTCGAGGCGGACGAGTACGACACCGCATTCTTCGACAAGCGCAGCAAGTTCGTGCACTACCGGCCGACGGTCGCGATCCTCAACAACCTCGAGTTCGACCACGCCGACATCTTTCCTGATGTCGCCGCGATCCAGCGCCAGTTCCACCACCTCGTACGCACGGTGCCGCGTCGCGGCCGCCTGATCGTCAACGGCGAGGACGCGCGCATTTCCGAGGTGCTGGAGATGGGCTGCTGGACGCCGGTCGAAACCTTCGGCCTGGCCGATGCCGACGTAAACGCGAAACCGTTCGACTGGACGGCACGACTCACCGAACCCGACGGTTCGAAGTTCGTCGTGCTGCACAAAGGCAAGGAACAGGGCGAGGTGCACTGGTCGCTGCTGGGCCGGCACAACGTGATGAATGCGCTGGCTGCGCTGGCCGCGGTGCATGCGGTTGGGGTCGAGCCGCGCAAGGTGATTCCGTCGCTCGCGCGCTTCAAGAGCGTCAAGCGACGCATGGAAGTCGTCGGCGTGGTCGGCGACCTCGCGGTGTACGACGACTTCGCGCATCACCCGACCGCGATCGAAACCACGCTCGAAGGCCTGCGTAGCAAGGTCGGCGATGCGCGCATCGCGGTCGCGATGGAACCGCGCAGCAATTCCATGCGCCTCGGTGCGCATTCCGATGCGCTAGCGCCTTCGCTGGCGCAGGCGGACATCGTGGTGTTCCTGCATCGCCCGGAATTGCCGTGGGATGCGACCAAGGTGGTCGGCGCTTTGCGCGGCGATGGGCTGACGGTTCCTGACGTCGACACGCTGATGCGCGAGCTGCACAACCGCGTGCACCCGGGCGACCACGTGGTGTTCATGTCGAACGGCGGTTTCGACGGCGCGCCGCGTCGCTTCGTCGAGCTGCTGCGCGCGGAAGGCGTACTGCCCGCGGGTTGACCGCCGCGATGACGCTCAGCGCGTCGTGCGGATCCGCAACACGGACGTGCCGTCGCCTGCGTCCTGCGTTTGCGACGGCAGCGCGCCAAGTGCATCGAACGTGAGTTGCGCATCGGTCTGCGTGAACCGCTGCGGCCGCCACAGCGCGAGTGCATCGAACGGTCGCGTCAGCACGAGTCGTTGCGCGGTGCCGACCCACAACGGCGTGCCATCGCCAAGCAGCGCTGGTGCGCGCCACAGCCGCAGCACGAAGCGTTCGTCGAAACGCGCGCCGTCGTGGACCATCAGCAACGTCTCGGCGCGTGCACCGAAGCTGGCTGGCAACACGGGCTGACGTTGCGGCGGCACATCGTCGTCGAGCAGGCCGAGCACGGCCTTCCAGTCCGCCTGCGGCTGCACGCGCCAGCCGCGTGATTCGAGCGTCCGGCGCACCGGCGCGAGATCGCCCGCGACCTGCACGTTGAACGGCCAGCCGCCGAGGCCACCCGCATCCTCGCGGGCGGCGGGCAGCTGTCGCCAATCGGTCGTCCACCATGCGTTCGCGTCGAGCACCAGCGTCGCTTCGGGCGGCGTGAAGCGCGCGAGCAAGGGTGCCGATGCGCGCGGCGCATGCCATAGCGCGCCGGCCAGCAATGCGACGTAGAACAGCGTCGCCAGCGGGCGCATCCAGAACGAACGCGCAACGTGGCGCCGGTACGCGAGCCCGAGCACCAGCAACCACACGATGCCGAACACTGTGCCGCCGATGATGTCGCTGGTCCAGTGCGCGCTGAGGTACAGCCGCGCGAAACCGACCAGCGTCGTCAGCACGCCCGCAAGCAGGTACGGCCAGACGCGGCGTCGACCCGGCAATTCGCGTGCGATCAGCACGGCGAAGAAGCCCAGCACGACGGTCATCATCGTCACCGCGACCGACGGAAACCCGAAGCCCGGCGGTGCGGTAGGCGGACGCGGCATGTCGACCACTGACTCGAGCATCGCAGTGAGCGCAAGGCCGAACACCACCGCGGCAAGCCAGTGCGCCGCGGCCATCCAGCGGCGTCGCCACAACAGATAGAGCAGCGCGACTGCCGCGGCGGGCCCGAGCACCTGCGCATCGCCGAGGCTCGCGAGCCCGGCCATCAACTGGTCGGCCAGCGGATTGCGCAGCGACATCATCATGTCGTGCACCCGGTAGTCGATGCCGAGCGGGCCACCGTTCGCGAGCAGCAGCGCGACCAGCGAGAACCACACCCAGCTGATCGCGAGCAGGCACACAGCCAGCATCAGCAGCGACGGCGATTCGGGCCGGTTCGGATCGACCAGTGCGATCGCGTAGCGCTCGAACAGCGGATGGCGCCGCGACCACGACAGCAGCCGCGCGAGCAGCGAGTCCGCATGCCCGGCGAACCAGCGCCACGTGTACAGCACGACGGCCCACGCGATCGCCACCGCGACGAGCAGGGCACCGAGCACCAGTGCCAGCCGATCCGCGACCGCTTCCACCGCCTCGTACGACGCGCCCAGCACCCAGCCCGGCGCGAGAAACGCGACCGCCCAGCCAACGCATGCGATGGCGCTGGGCACGAGATAGCGCAGCGTCGGAACATGCAGCATCCCCGCGATCGCCGGCACGAACGGCCGCACCGCGCCGACGAACCGCGCGATGAAAATGCTCTTGGTGCCGTGGCGACGGAACATCGCTTCGCCGCGCTCCAGCCACTGCGGCCAGCGCGCGAACGGCCCGCGCGTGCGCAGCTGCGGCCCCCAGCGTCGCCCGATCCAGTAGCTCATGCCGTCACCGATGAACGCGCCCAGCGACGCGCTCGCGACCGCGTACGGTCCGTTGACGTGGCCGAGCCCGATCAGCGTGCCGACCGCGAATAGCAGCGGCAGCGCCGGCACCACGATGCCGAGCACGATGACGGCATCGCAGAACGCGACGAGGAAGATCAGCGCGCCCGCAGCGAGCGGATGCGCGCTGATCCAGGCGGTGGCGGACGCGAGCCAGGCGGATGTCATCGACCCGATTATCCCCAGCAGCCGCTGTATCGGAAGCGGCAGCGTCGATGCGACCCGTACACTTCGCACGATGGATGCCGCATCGCCCACCGTCGCGCCGATCGAAATCGAGGCGCTCAAGGCCGACAGCTTCGGCCGCATCGCGCTCATGCGCGACGGCGAGCGCGTGTTCGTGCGTCGCGATCTCGCGCACGTGCCGCTGTGGTTGCGCCTGCCTGCGTGGTGGCTGGCGCGACGCGAAGCGCGCGGACTCGAGGCGGTGCGCGGGCTCGACGCCGTTCCGCAGCTGCTGCGCTGGGACGGACGACGCCTCGATCGCAGCTACATGAGCGGCGCGGCGATGTACCAGCGCCCGCCACGCGGCGACGTGGCCTATTTCCGCGACGCGCGGCGCCTGCTGCAGCGGCTGCACCGTCGCGGCCTCGCGCACAACGATCTTGCGAAGGAAGCGAACTGGCTGGTGCTCGACGACGGCTCGCCGGCAGTCATCGACTTCCAGCTGGCCAGCCGCGGCCACGCGCGATCCAAGTGGATCCGCCTGCTCGCGCGGGAGGACCTGCGCCACCTACTCAAGCACAAGCGCACGTATTGCCCGGACGCGCTGACCCCGACCGAGCGCCGCGTGCTCAAGCGCCGCTCATGGGTGCGCGAGTTCTGGTTCGCGACCGGCAAGCACGCCTACCGCTTCATTACCCGGCGCGTCCTGCGCTGGGAGGACAACGAAGGGCAGGGGCCCAAGCCCTGAGCCACCGACCACGGACGCATCGATGAGCACCCTTTCCGGCAAGACCGTCTTCATCACCGGCGCCTCGCGCGGCATCGGCCGCGCGATCGCACTGCGCGCAGCGGCCGACGGCGCGAACGTCGCCATCGTCGCCAAGTCGAACGTCCCCAATCCCAAGCTGGCCGGCACGATCCACACCGTCGCCGAGGAAGTCGCGAAGGCCGGCGGTCAGCCGCTGGCGCTGCAATGCGACATCCGCGAAGAGGACGAGGTACGTGCGGCCGTCGCCGCGACTGCCGACACGTTCGGCGGCATCGACATCCTCATCAACAATGCCAGCGCGATCTGGCTGCGCGGCGCGCTCGACACGCCGATGAAGCGTTTCGACCTCATGCAGCAGGTCAACGCGCGCGGCACGTTCCTTGTCACCCAGGCCTGCCTGCCGCAACTGCTGCAATCGCCGGATCCACACGTGTTGACGCTCGCGCCGCCGCCCAGCCTCGACCCGAAATGGTGGGGGCCGCATGCCGCCTACACGCTGGCGAAGATGGGCATGAGCTTCGTGACGCTCGGCCTCGCGGCCGAGTTCCGCGAGCAGGGCGTCGCGATCAACGCGTTGTGGCCGAAGACGATCATCGCGACCGATGCGATCAACATGATTCCGGGTGTCGACGCCGCACAGTGCCGTCGTCCCGAGATCGTCGCCGACGCCGCGCACGCGATCCTGACGCGACCGGCACGCGAGGCCACCGGCCGCTTCTTCATCGACGAAGAGGTGCTGCGCGAAGCCGGCGTCACCGATTTCGCACGCTACGCCGTCGATCCTTCGCAGCCCCTGTTGCCCGACCTGTTCCTCTGAGGTGAGTCGATGAAGTACCTGCACGCCATGGTCCGCGTCCGCGATCTCGACGCCTCGCTGCGCTTCTGGTGCGACGGCCTCGGCCTCGTCGAGAACCGGCGCCGCGATGTTCCGCAGGGCCGCTTCACGCTGGTCTATCTCGGCGCGCCGGAGAACCCGGAGTCGGAGATCGAACTGACCTGGAACTACGACGACGAGGACTACGGCACGGCGCGCAACTTCGGCCACCTCGCGTTCGCGGTCGAGGACATCTACGCGACCTGCGCGCAGCTGCTGTCGATGGGCTACACGATCAACCGCCCGCCGCGCGACGGCCACATGGCGTTCGTGCGCTCACCGGACCTGATTTCGGTCGAACTGCTGCAACGCGGCGATGCGCTAACGCCGCAGGAGCCGTGGGCGTCGATGGCGAACACCGGCGTGTGGTGATGCGCCCCCTGCGGGACGCTATGTAGCGGCGGACCGCGCGCTACGTCGCGCCGCCGCCGATCGCGATCGACGACAATGCCGCTGCGCCGAGTGGGCGTTCCGAAGTCGATAACGATGTCCGATTCCGATTCGCTGCTCGGCCTGGCCGACCGCTACTACGTCCCCGTCTACCGCCCGCGCCGCATCGTGCTCGACCACGGCCGCGGTGCGCGGGTCTGGGATCGTGATGGCCGCGAATACGTCGACTTCGGCGCGGGCATCGCGGTCAACGCGCTCGGCCATGCGCACCCGGCACTCATCGAAGCGCTGACCGCGCAGGCCGGCAAGCTCTGGCATACCAGCAACGTCTTCGTGTCGGAACCGCCGCTGCGCTTGGCCGAGGCTCTGGTCGAGGCGTCGGGTTTCGCCGAGCGCGTGTTCCTGTGCAACTCCGGCGCGGAAGCGAACGAAGCCGCGATCAAGCTCGCACGCCGCTGGGCGACGTCGAAGGGCCGCGAGCCCTCGCGCCGCACCATTCTCACCTTCGAAGGCAGCTTCCATGGCCGCACGCTGACCACCGTCACCGCGACGGCGCAGCCCAAGTACCACGAAGGTTTCGAGCCGCTGCCGCCGGGCTTCCGCTACGCGCCGTTCAACGACATCGACGCCGCGCATCAGGCGATGGCGGCAGGCGACGTCTGCGCAGTGCTCGTCGAGCCGGTGCAGGGCGAAGGCGGCGTCATGCCGGCGACGCCCGAGCTCCTCGCCGCGCTGCGCGAGCTCTGCGATACGCACGGCGCGCTGCTGATGTTTGACGAGATCCAGTGCGGCATGGGCCGCACGGGCCGTCTGTTCGCGTGGCAGGACTACGGCGTGCGCCCGGACGTGGTGACGCTCGCCAAGGCGCTCGGCAGCGGATTCCCGATCGGCGCGATGCTCGCCGGTCCGAATGCAGCCGACACGCTGCAATTCGGCTCGCACGGGACGACGTTCGGCGGCAATCCCCTCGCGGCGTCGGTCGCGCTGGCGGCATTGCGCGAGCTGTCGTCGGATGCGGTGCTCGGCAATGTCGCGAAGCAGGCAGCTGCGATTCGCGACGCGCTCGCGTCGTTCGACCGCGAGTTCGGTCTGTTCGACGATGTGCGTGGCCGCGGACTCATGATCGGCGCCCAGCTGCGGCCCGCATTCGCCGGACGCGCCGCCGAAATCCTCGACCGCTGCGTCGGCCACGGCTTGCTGTTGCTCCAGGCGGGCCCGGATGTGCTGCGTTTCGTTCCTGCGCTCAACATCAGCGATGCCGACGTCGCGGAAGGTCTCACGCGCCTGCGCGCCGCGTTGCAGGACTTCGCGGCGCCTCAGCCGAGTCCGTAAGTCGACAGCACGCCGGCGAGGTTGGCCGGCATCGCCACGTGCGCGGCCTGCAAACCTGCGCGACGGGCACCGTCGACGTTAGCGACCGAGTCGTCGAGGAACAGCGTTGATCCCGGCGCGTGGCCGAGCATCCGAACCGCTTCGAGATAGACGCGCTCGTCGGGCTTGCGCACACCGAATCGGCCGCTGCACAGCGCGCGATCGCCAAATGCGGCCGCCAGCGACGGTGCGATCTGCGGCAGCAGTTCGACCAGCAGTTCACCGTTGTTGGTCAGCACCGCGATGTCGGCATGTTCGCGGGCGGTGGAAAGAAGCGCGGGAAGCGTGTCATCGACATCCATCGCGGCGCATCGCGCAGCCGCCCAGAGTTTCCGGTCCACGCGCGCGCCGAGTCCCTCACCGAGCTCGAGGAGATACGCATCCGCGCCAATCTCGCCCGCATCGAAACGATCCTCGAGCCCACTGTCGAACAGCGCCGACCACACCGCATCGACGCGCACGCTCAAGGAATTTGCGAGATGCGCCACCCGAGTGGCGCGGTCATACGTGGCAAGCACGCCGTCGAGGTCGAACAGAACCAGCGACGGCGTCGTGCTCACAGTTCTGCGAACGCCTCGCGTGCGGCGGCGATCGTGTGCGCGATCTCCGCATCGCCATGCGCGCTCGACATGAAGCCGGCTTCGAATGCCGACGGCGCGAGATAGACGCCGCGCTCCAGCATCGCGTGGAAGAAGCGGTTGAAACGCGCGGTGTCAGACGCCTTCGCGTTTTCGAACGTTTCGACGGGACCTTCGCGGAAATACAGGCCGAACATGCCCGGCGCACGCGTGGTGTGGAACGCGACGCCCGCATCGCGGGCCGCCGCTTCGAGGCCGTCGCATAGTGCGTGGGTCGAACGCTCGAGCGCATCGTGGAAACCGGGTGCTTCGATCAGTTCCAGCGTCGCAAGCCCGGCGGCCATCGCCACCGGATTGCCGCTCAGCGTGCCGGCCTGGTAGATCGGGCCGGCTGGCGCGATCTGCTGCATCAGGTCGCGACGCCCGCCGTACGCGCCCACGGGCATGCCGCCGCCGATGATCTTTCCGAACGTCGACAGATCAGGCGTGATGCCGTAACGCTGCTGCGCCCCGCCGAGCGCGACGCGGAAGCCCGTCATCACTTCGTCGAAGATCAGGATCGTGCCGTGTTTCGTGCACAGCTCGCGAAGGTGCTGCAGGTAGCCGTCGCGCGGCAGGATGCAGTTCGCATTGCCGACGATGGGTTCGATGATCAGCGCGGCGATTTCGTCGCCGGTGCTGTCGAACAGCGCGGTCGCGGCATCGAAGTCGTTGTAGGGCAGCGTCAGCGTGAGGTCGGCGAGCGCCGCCGGAACGCCCGGCGAATTCGGCAGGCCCAGCGTCATGACGCCGCTGCCGGCTTTCACGAGGAAGCTGTCGCCGTGGCCGTGATAGCAGCCTTCGAATTTGACGATGCGCGTACGGCCGGTCGCACCTCGCGCGAGGCGGATTGCCGACAGCGTCGCTTCGGTGCCCGAGTTCACCATGCGCACCATTTCGCAGCTCGGCACGATGCGCGTAATCGCTTCGGCCATGTCGACTTCCAGCGGGTTCGGCACGCCGAAACTCAGGCCGTTGCGCATGGTGCGTTCGACCGCTGCGAGCACACGCGGATGCGCGTGGCCGGCGATCATCGGCCCCCACGAGCCCACGTAGTCGACGTAGCGATTGCCGTCGACGTCATGCAGATACGCACCTTCGGCGCGCTGTGCGAAGAACGGCCTGCCGCCGACGGACCGGAACGCGCGTACGGGCGAGTTCACGCCGCCCGGCAGCAGTTCGGAAGCGCGGGCGAACAGTTGCTCGGACGTGGTGTGGTTCATGCGGGATCCTTGAAGCAGTCGATGTAGGCGCGCGCAGCGGCGCTCGGGTCGGGCGATTCGAAGAGGCCGCCGATTACGGCGATGAGATCGGCGCCGGCGTCGATGACGATGCGGGCGTTCGCGGGCGTAATGCCGCCGATCGCGACGCGAGGCAGCCCGAGTTGCGCACTGTCGCGCAGAAGCGCGGGTGTTGCGCGGCGTGCGTTCGGCTTGGTACCGGACGGGAAGAATGCTCCGAACGCGATGTAACTCGCGCCAGCATTCGCGGCGTCGCGCGCACGGTCGAGGCTGTCGTAACAGGACGCGCCGATGATTGCCGAGTCGCCAAGCGCGCGCCGCGCTTCACGTACGTCGCCGTCGTCGCCACCGAGATGTGCGCCGTCTGCGCCAATGTCCAACGCAAGCCGCCAGTCGTCATTGGTGATCAAAGGCACGCCATGCGCTCGGCACAGCCGCTGCAGTGCGACCGCCTGCTCGCGACGCAGCGCTTCATCGGCCTGCTTGTTGCGATATTGCAGCACCGCAGCGCCGGCCTCGAGCACAGGCGCAACGCGAGCGACGAGTAGCCCGGTGTCGGCTTCGTCCGGCGTGATCGCATACAGGCCGCGACGCGGCCACAGCGGCAGGGTGGGAGACATGCTTTCCGCGAAGTGTGGCGGGTGGGACAATGCGCGCCCGCAATCCACGCATTATCCGCTCATGTCGATGCCCGCAGAAAACGCCCCGTTCCGCACCTGGATGTGCGTCGTCTGCGGCTTCATCTATGACGAGGCGGCAGGACTACCGGAAGAAGGCATCGCACCCGGCACGCGCTGGGACGACGTGCCGGACACGTGGACGTGCCCG
This sequence comes from Lysobacter sp. HA35, assembly GCF_054061195.1. Classification (NCBI taxonomy): domain Bacteria; kingdom Pseudomonadati; phylum Pseudomonadota; class Gammaproteobacteria; order Lysobacterales; family Lysobacteraceae; genus Lysobacter; species Lysobacter sp. HA35. Next base: position 3,264,533 of record NZ_JBSSDY010000001.1, read on the forward strand.
GACTGCGGCGTCACCAAGGATGACTTCGAGATGACCGAAGTCTGATCGCTTACTTGAGCGGCGCGATGCCGGGCCCCAGCTTGAGTTCGGCACCGTTCTGGAGCTTGAGCTGCTCGGCTTGTCCCGCATTGAGTTCCAGCACGTAACGAGCGGGCGTACCGCTCGGGTAGGGCGGGCAGGCGTCGCCGAGCGTGCAGGGTGGAACGTCGCGCTGCTGCGATACGAGCTTGCGGCCGGTGTCGAAGTACAGGATGTCTAGCGGGATCTTGGTGTTCTTCATCCAGTACGCGAGCGGCTCCTCTCGGTCATGCAGGAAGAGCATGCCGTGGTCGGCGGCCATTTCGTCACGGAACATCAGGCCCCGCTCGCGGCTCTCTTCAGTGTTCGCAAGCTCGACCGCATAGCGCTTACCCGAAAGCTCCACCCACGCGTCACGTCCGCTCGCGCAACCGGTTACCAGCAACAGCGCGAGCAACGGCACCCATCCCTTGTTCATGGCATCGCCTCCGAAAAGTGCGGACGACGTTCCGGTACGAGCGCGCCACGGTCAAGTGTCGATGAACGAGTGGCGCGCAACCGCAAATTGCCTCTTCCCAAACGTCGAGGCGCTGTGCACAATGCGCGCCCCGTTGAAGGGAACGCACCGCGACCGCGGCGCCGGACCTGAAACGAAGCAAAAA